>NZ_CP076656.1:0-2287254 GCF_018968665.1 Pasteurella sp. XG20 | reverse complement strand
ATCTACCCCGTTACGCGCCTGGTAAGCCAATGACGAACATTTGTAATAACCAAACGATCAAGCCATAAGCTCCCACGCTCCCCATCATTAAAATCGGCAACAGTATGCCGGCAAAGAAAAACGTTTTAATCACATCTTTCAAGGTTGAGTGTGTTTGTTGTCTTAGCATAAATAGATTCCCAAGCTTGATTATAAGAAACGCGGATTATACAGAAGAAAGAGAAATCCTTATTGAGAAGGATCAAATTAGATATCTTTTAAGAGTTAAACTGGTAAAAAATAGCCAATAAGAATAGAAAAACATCAATGTAATATAATGTTTTATATAAAAAAAAAATAAATTTCTCATCACATCGCTGATTCACCAACAAAAAAAACAGGATATAACAAAATATCCCGTTTTTGCTTATTGATTACTTAATTATGCTACATCGTAGGTCATCAAAGCATTGGTTTTATCCATCGCTAAATTCATATAACGCTCATATTGTTTTAATACATCAGCAATTAATTCATCTTTAGTCATATATTGTACATCATAACCTTCTCGCCCATCAATAAAGTAGGTAATCGGCTCATAAGAACGTTTAGAATCAATATTTGGCATCGCTTCATCTTCCACCACTAAGGTGGATAATTCACGGAATTGACATTCAATACCATATAAGAAATTACGTAAATTTTCTTTCATCACCACAAATTCAATTTTTGGTTTTTTCCCTGCAATCATGTCAACTTGTGCGGTTAAACCGTGTTTTTCAAACTCCGCCACTAATTCATAAAAAGCAGGCTGAGCAATTTCATCAATAAAATTACGCACGTCAGCACGTTTCGATTGCGAAAGAATTTTTTCTAAGCGCAACTTCCAGTGTTTCCCCGTCCAATTACTGCTACCCTGTGAAAAAGTTTTGCTGAAATATTGGTTATCCACCATCAACCCTTTCCATAGACCAAAACACAGTAACAACATAATCATGGTGAAAGGTAAGGCGATGACCAGTGTCATGGTTTGTAAGGCAGACAAGCCGTCTGAACGTAATAAGGCAATCGCCAGTACCGCCAATAATATTGCCCAAAACACACTTTGCCATTTAACACTGTTTTCTTCCCCTTGCGAAGCAATGCTGTTAATCACATAAATGCCAGAATCCGCCGAGGTAATAAAGAATAAAGCGATAATCACAATGGCAATAAAGGAAGCAATATTGCCAAAAGGTAATAAATCAAAAAAACCAAATAATAACGCTTCCGTGTTGCCCGCAAGTGCGGTCAAATTTCCTGCAGTTTCCCCATCTAGCCAAATCGCAGAATTGCCGAAAGTGGTCATCCACAGTGCATTAAAGAGTGAAGGAATAAATAACACCCCTAAAATAAATTCGCGAATCGTGCGCCCTTTAGAAATTTTGGCAATAAAAAGACCGACAAACGGGGCCCAAGACACCCACCACGCCCAATACAACACCGTCCAACCGCTAAACCAACCTTGATTTTCAGGCTCATAAGCAAAGGTGCGGAAACTTAACGACACTAAATTACTCAGATAATAACCTAGATTTTCCGTGAAGCTGGTTAATAATAACAATGTCGGTCCAAGCACGATCACAAACAGCATTAGAATCAGCGCAAAAAATAAATTAATTTCACTTAAACGGCGCACCCCCTTTGCAACCCCCGTAATGGCAGAAATCGTTGCAAAACACATCACCAAAATGATCAACAGAGAAAGCGTGGAAAAACTCCGAGAGTCAATCCAACCCAAGCTATTTAATCCCGCATCTAACTGCATGGCGCCATAACCTAAGGTCGTCGTGATACCGAAAATCGTACTACATAAGGCACAGACATCGATCACATGTCCCCAAAAACCTGAAATACGCTGTTTTAATAACGGATAAAAGCCTGAACGGATGGTGAGCGGTAACTTATACCGAAAACCGAAATACGCCAGTGCGAGACCAATCACCGCATAAATTGCCCAAGCATGAATCCCCCAGTGATAAAAAGTCATTAACATGGCTTCTTTGGTTTTTTCCGCTGCAGTCATGCCCTGATGTAATGGATTGGCATAATGCAACATCGGCTCAGCCACACCAAAATACATCAAACCAATACCCATTCCTGCCGCGAATAACATCGCTATCCAAGAGAGGAATGGATACTCTGGTTCTTCATTATCCGAACCTAAACGAATATCGCCTAATCGACTGGTACAAAGCAACACTAAGAAAACAATAAAAATGGATACCGCAAGCACATAAAACCAACTGAAATGGCTAAAGATTTGTTGCTTAACGATGTTTAAGGTCCCCTGAGCATGTTGTGGAAAAAAAGAACAATATAAAGTGACAAAAATGATGAAGAAAAGACTGGGAAAGAAAATCGGTGCTTTTAATGTACTACGTTGTTGTAACTGCTTAAAAAATGTCAAAACGCCTCCTTAGTGACGAGATAATGTGATATAACCTATTGGCATACGGAAATTTCATGCTATTCATGAAAAATAAGGAAAAAACTGCGCAAAATACAGTTTAAATGAGATAGTATTGCACTTAACTAAGACAACTAATCGCCATTAATATAACAAAAATGCCTCAAAATCGCAAAAGTCCTCTTTTCGCGCCAACAGGCAAAAAGAGTAACTGAGTTTATTTTCCTGTCTTTCCTTGCTATATTTACGCAGTTTACATCTTCTAAGGATATCAAATGACCCAATACAACAAACTGAGAATTGAATGGGATTGTCGGCGAGGAATGCTCGAACTGGATAACGTCATTATGCCATTTTATCGACAGCACTTTGACGCCTTATCTGACACACAAAAAGACACCTTTATTCGTTTATTAGCGTGTAGCGATTTACAGCTTTTTTCTTGGTTCTTTAATCGAGGTACGGCAACTGATCCTCAATTACAACAAATGGTTGATTACATTCAAAAAACATTGAAACTCACAGATTAATTTGTCTTTACAAAAAAGATTGAACTTTTTTTATTCGGCACCGTCTAACTGTTTGCAAGAGCTTGCTGTCTTTGAATATTAAGGCTTGTTAGAGGTGATATAAGAGGTTATATGGCTGAACAGCTAACAGATCAGGCTTTGGTAGAAAGAGTACAGCAAGGAGATAAAAAGGCCTTTAATTTATTGGTTTCTCGTTATCAAAATAAAGTGGCTGGTTTGCTGACTCGCTATGTGTCACAAAACGACATTCCTGATGTTGTACAAGAATCATTTATCAAAGCATATCGCTCGATTGATTCTTTTCGTGGTGACAGTGCTTTCTACACATGGCTATATCGAATCGCCGTCAATACGGCAAAGAATTATTTAACTGCTCAAGGACGTCGCCCTCCTAATGAAGATATCTTAGCGGAAGAGGCTGAAAGTTATGAAATGGGCAGTAACTTACGGGATGTGGATACCCCGGAAAATGAAATGTTATCCAGCGAATTAAAGAAAATTGTATTTGATACAATAAACGGTTTACAAGAAGATTTAAGAACGGCCATTACACTCCGCGAGCTTGAGGGCTTAAGCTACGAAGAGATCGCAGAAATTATGGATTGTCCAGTTGGAACTGTTCGCTCTCGAATTTTCCGTGCGCGTGAAATTATCGAAAGTAAAGTGCAACCTATGTTGCAACGTTAAATACAATACAAAAAATCCAAAACCAAGCAAAAGTTGGAGTGTCCAAATGCAAAAAGAGTTACTTTCAGCCTATATTGATGGTGAACAAGTCAGCGCTGAATTGACTGAAAAATTATGCCAAGATGACGAATTACAGCAATCTTGGGCAAATTTTCATACAATTCGTGCAGTCATGCGTCAAGAAAGCGAAGTATTACTGGGTGCAGATTTTACCGCGAAAATGGAAGCGCTCATTGAAGCAGAGGAAATGAAAGTCGTCACACCGATGATTTCACAACCGTTGCCAGAAGAAGTAGAACACTTACCATTTATGCAAAAACTCAAAGGTCTTTTTGCTCCCTTGGCACAAGTCGCTGTGGCAGCGAGCGTTTGCTTAGTTGCGGTGCTCGGCACACAATCTGTGATTACGGCTAAGAATGAAGCGCAAAACAATGTTGATGCGCCAATTTTACAAACCTTACCGTTTAATAATGTCGTACAGCAAGTAAGTTATAATGCACCGATTAAAGATGTGGTCACACCAGAGCAATTGGAACAAAAAAATAAACGCATTGGTGCAATGTTACAAAACTATGAAGTACAACGTCGTCTTTACGCTGACTCTTTAATCTTAAATCAGCAAAACACACAAAAATAATGTTTTTCGTTAATTCACCTTCACCACCTTTATAGGTGGTGAATTTGTTTTATGGTGGCAACTATGTTTAAAGCACTGCAAAAATCTCTCACCTTTTTCTTGCTCGCGCTCTGCTCATTTAACACATTTGCAGAAGAAAGCCTGTCGGCCAAACAAATTCTACTCAAAATGCCAGAAGCGCGCGAAAAACTCAGCTATGAAATTGCTTTTGTAAAAACAACACCCGCCAATATGGATTCTTTACGTTATCGTCATCTTCATATTGATGGTAAATCCTATGCGCAGTTAGTGACTCTAGACGGTGTCCAACAAGAAATTGTGCTCAGGGATAATTTAGTCAGCTATTTCCAGCCGAATTTCCAACCTTTTACGATTCATAGCGCCCAAATCATTGACAGTTTACCGGCACTGATGAATGCCAATTTTGAACGGTTAGAAAAATACTATGATTTTGTCAAAATGGGGCGCAATCGTGTTGCTAACCGCCTTGTGCAAACAATTCGTATTTTGCCAAAAGATGATTTCCGTTACCAATATGTCGCCTTTATTGATGAAGAAAATCATTTGCTACTACAAAGTGACATTCTCGATCGCGATGGTAACTTATTAGATCAATTTCGTGTCGTCAATCTGTATATTGGCGATGGCTTACAAGGTTTAGCCGAATATCTCGAAAATATTGTGTTCCCACCATTACTGATTGATAAAAAAGAAGAGACAACGCCAACATTCCACTGGCAAACCAGCTGGTTACCACAGGGGTTTGTCAAGATAAATCAAGCTGTGGGATTAGACGATGAACGCCATATTGAAAGCCAATTATACAGTGACGGGTTATTCTCTTTTACGCTTTATGTGTCTGATCCGATTGCTGAGGTCAATTTAGATAATACGTGGAAACAAGGAACTTATACGATTTACAGTGAAATGATCAATGGCAAAGAAATTACCTTTGTTGGTCAATTACCGATTTCCACCGCAAAACGTATCGTGCAAGATATTCAGTTCAAAAAGTAAGGCATAACATGTTAAAAGAAACAGCCATTGTGATTGACTACCAATCCGGCATGGCAAAAGTAAAATGTCAATCACAAAGTGCTTGTGGAGCTTGTGCAGCACAAAACGCCTGTGGCGCCTCCGCTCTCTCTGAACTCACTGGAGAAAAGGGAGAGCACATTTTTTGGATTGAAACCATTACTCCACTAAAAGTGGGGCAACGGGTTGAAATTGGTTTAGAAGAGCGTTCGTTAATTTTCTCCGCGCTCATCATTTATATTGTTCCTCTACTTACTATTCTCGTCAGCACGTTTCTCGCGGAAAAACTGTTCTCTCATGAATTAATCAGCGCTTTATTTATCTTTATTTGCACAGCATTGTCCTTTCTCGCCATTCGCACATACAGTAAAAGGTTAAAGAAGAAACACCACTACCAACCTATTTTATTAAGAGTTTTGTAATCTTAACGAATCCTTTATAATGCACAGAAATTTAAAAATAGGATAATTTTATGCCGTTTATGTTAGGTATTACAGGCTATAGTGGAAGTGGCAAAACCACATTACTTGAACAGCTCGTGCCAATTCTTAATCAACATGGGATAAAGGTTTCCGTGATAAAACACAGTCACCATGATGCACAAGTAGATAAAGTCGGTAAAGACAGCTGGCGCATGAAAGAAGCCGGGGCGAATCAGGTGATGATGACCTGCGATAATCGTTGGGCATTGATGACAGAAACACCAATGCAACCCGCCAATCTAGCCTATTTAGCGCAACATTTTGATCCTCACTTAACGGATCTTATCCTTGTAGAAGGTTTCAAACATGAGCCGATTGAAAAAATATTATTACACCGTCAAGAAATGACAAAACCGCGACCAGAACTCGACCAATATGTTATTGCGTTAGCCACCAACTATCCACTTTCATCAACGGTCCCTGTTTTAGACATCAATGATATCACGCAAATCGCTACTTTCATTCGGCATTGGTATCAACAAAAGTGCGGTGCAAAATAGGAAAGTTTTATGACCGAACGTGAAAGTTATCGGGGGTTAGCTTGGATTGCGGCAATGGCACTTTTCATGCAAACCCTTGATGCAACCATTCTCAACACTGCCTTACCCGCCATTTCACGCGATTTAAATGAATCGCCGTTAGAAATGCAACTTGCGATTATCAGCTATGCACTCAGTGTGGCATTGTTTATCCCACTCAGTGGTTGGCTCGCGGATAAATATGGCACCTTAAAAATTTTTCGCATTGCTGTCAGCATTTTTGTTATCGGCTCTGTTGCCTGTGCCATCTCTAACACGCTTGATACCCTTGTTCTGGCGCGTGTATTACAAGGTTTTGGCGGTGCCTTAATGATGCCAGTAGCACGGCTTGCCATTATTCGCACCGTGCCTAAACAGCATTTATTATCCGTTTGGAATTTAATGGCGATGTCAGGTTTGCTCGGTCCGATTTTAGGTCCGATTTTAGGTGGCTGGTTAGTAACCTATGCGACTTGGCATTGGATATTCTTGATTAATATTCCGATTGGTATTATCGGGGTATTGATTGCAGGCAACTACATGCAAAATGTCACGGCTGAAGTCAATAAACTTGATTGGAAAGGCTTTATGCTCTTTGCTGGTAGTTTAGTCGGACTCACATTGGGCTTAGATCTCATCGCTGAACGAAGTAGTCACAAAGGGATTGCGTTTAGTGTATTAATGTTGGGATTACTCTTATTGTGTGCTTATTATTTCCACGCGAAAAAATCCCCTATTTCCCTTTTGCCACTGTCCTTATTTAAGATCAGAACCTTTACGATCAGCATTGTGGCCAACTTATTTATTCGCCTTTGTGGTTCGGGGATTCCTTTTTTATTGCCTTTGATGTTACAAGTTGTTTTTCATTACAGCGCGGAATTATCTGGCTGGCTCCTCGCTCCGATTGCCATCAGTTCTGTGTTAATGAAACCCTTAATTAGCCCTATTCTCCACCGTTTAGGCTACAAAACCACCCTTCTTTTAACTGCCATTTGTCTCACACTGGCGATTGCTGTCATGGCGTTGGTCACTGTTGACACACCAATTTGGTTATTAGTACTCGCCCTCGCATTTTATGGCGCTTGTATGTCTGTGATTTTCAGTGCGACCAATACCTTAGCGGTCAGCGAATTATCCGAACAAAACGCCAGTGCCGGCTCCACTATTTTGAGCGTTGCTCAACAAATGGGGATTGGGATCGGCATTGCGGTCTGCTCCGTGATCCTTGGGATTTATCGCGACCACATCGGAGAAGTGGGCGAACAACTTCAACAATCATTCAGCTATACCTTTTTAAGTGTTGCCTGTTTTGGTTTTATTTTGATTTGGGTGCTCACTTATTTAAAAGCCCAAGATGGTCAGAGTCTCCGTCGTTAAAATACAAGGCGATCATGGGAGCCCAATTAACCATATAAGATATTGATTTTTAAAAGACTAAATTTTAACAACTTAAAATATAGTACTATTCCTAGTACTATTTTTGTTTGCTACCCCTATTTTTGAGTGTTTTTTATACTTTATTTCTGCCTAATATCCCTCTCTAAAAATGAGTTTCTTTGCATTATAAAAAAGGACTAATTAAAACTTGTTAAAAGGGTGTCAGCCATTGGCTGATACTTATCATATATACGTTAGAATAATTTTCCTAACGGTGAAATATTTAGCTCTTATCTATTTACTAATAAGCGTTGTGCAAATTTACATATCGGACAATAACAATACAGATTATCTTCGTATGAGTACGGATAAAAAACTAGTTATTAATGATCATTTACATGGGGTTGTTTTTAAAATGGCAAGCTAAGCACAGAGAATTAAATAAGAAATTTGTGTATCGAAAATGGGGAAATTTGATTGGCTAGTGAATTGAGGGTAGAGAAAACCGCCAGTGTGGCGGTTTGGGGGATTCTGGGCGGTTGTTATTGATTAGGTTTATTCTTGTTCTCTTGATTTACTTTATCAAAAATATCGTTGTTCAACTTTTGAATTGATAAAAAATTGTACATAAAATAAGGTAGAGAGAGAATAAGAAAAATTTCTGTGTATAATACAGGATCAATTTTTAACGCTATTTCTTCGTAAAGTACGATTTTAATAACTTCCCAGTTTTTTGGTTCTGAAAAAGAAATATAAGCCAAAGTAATCAAAAAAAACTCAATAAAAAATCTATTCCTTACTTTATTTATAGCACGACGGATTTCAGCAATATAAGATGGATTTTTAACTCCACTAGGTACGATCGTAATAATCAGACCAAGACCAACACTAAACAAAATGCCTGCCACGGTATAAAGTACGTTTAATGTAGATATGCTAGGGCGGTAAGTTCCAATATTGCAGATTAATAATGAAATAAAAAAAGCTACGATTAATTGAGCTATAATTTTCACTGCCTGATCTCTTGTAGGTAATGTGCCATAGCCTGTATTAGTTGCTCTTCAACAAGATATCCGCTTTCTGTTTTTTCAATTTCAACAGTTTTTGTTTTGAGCAAATCTTTTCCTCTGACTATATTTTTTTTATCTTTGGTTTTAAATTTTATATTCTCAATATCACCCACAGGCTTAAGGGTAGCTCCAAGGATTTTTTCATAGTCATCCTGAATCATTTTACGTGGTTTTTTAAATTTAACCACTAATTCAGCGGAAATTATTTTAGCAAGATTTTCAACTTCTTTAAAGTCAGAACCCTCTTTCAATAGTTTAGGAAGTAACTCTTTGATAAAAACCTTACTAAGCCAATGACGTTTGGTGCCGGTATTTTCTGTAGTTTGCATAGTGTAGTTGTTTGGGGATTTCTGACTATCCGCATGTTGTTCCGGTTGCGAATGTGGGATATTGTTGAATTCTGGATCAACAAAAGTAGCTGAAACCAAATCACTGAGCTTACATTCCGGTGGTGGAGAAATCATTGGTGTAATTTCTAAAATTTCATCATTGAGTAGCCATGCCAAATATGTTTGTAACTGCTTAATAGTTTGATTTAATGGCATACAGGCAGTAACAAGATAATCATCAAGGATAGAAAAATAGTAATGACGTTGATATATACCAGCTGTCGAAATTGTGCGCTTCTTCAAGTCGTTAATACTGAATTTATGTTCATTCAATAGCTCATCAGTAATATGTTGCACACCGTTGCCTAATTTCATCCGTAATAATGTACAAAATAGAGATTGTTGCTTTCCTTTACTGCTATAGTCTGAGATAAGATCTTGTTCTTTATCAGTATCATCTGGATTTAATATCAAACAGCGTTTTTCAGCGGAATGATCACTTTCTAAAAAGGCCTCAAGTTTCTCTCTTACCTGACTCGTATCTGTTGTTGCATTAGGATTGTTAATTTTAAAGGCTCGTAATACGACTTGAGCAGTTTCGATTTTTTTTCTGTTATATTTTTTTTTTGCCATATTTTTTTCCTTATGTTAAATCCACTAATCACAAAGCACAGACCACCAAAAGACTTTGTTTATCAAGTGCCACGCTAAATTCAAAAAAATCACCTTTATAACAAGTTGATTTTTAATACTACGACAATAGCGTTATATAAACAAATATCTATTATATGTTTTGTGATCCGCCTCAAAGAGTAAAAAAGGTCGAAAAACTGGAATAGCGATTTAAGGAGTTTTTAGGAGCAGTAGTTTGGGCTTTTTACCTGAACTTTTTACCCCCTCCCTATATCTGAGAATTTTAATTTCGCGGTTGTAAAAATTGAGTTAGTGGAGCGGTTGATAAAGTAAAAAGTAGTAGAGATTTAATCGTCTCTCTTCCAAATAATGTTATAAGCATTAAATACACAAATTTTTTAATATGTGACACATAATCAATATGTGGATTTACGAGGGGGGTTGATGAAGATTAATTTATGGATTGGCGGAAGATCATGGGAGTCGAACCCACCCGAGATTGCTGGCAACCTCAACAGGATTTGAAGTCCTGCCGCTTCACCGGAAACGACGATCTTCCGTGTTAGAAGTGGTGAGCACTTTAACGCAAATACACAAGGGATTCAAGTAGGTAAATAAAACTCGGGAGAAATTGACCGCACTTTTTTAACCGCCTCACAAAATTGGGCTTTCTTTTTGATTGCATACTGAATTTTCAGCGAAAAACGAGTATGATTAAATCAATTTTGTGCGCAATAAAAAGGAATCCGAATGTCGCTCTACTCTTCTCTTCCTTCCATTGATAAATTGTTAAAAACGCCTGAAGGCGCTAGATTAAGTCATGAATTTGGGCATACTGCGGTAGTGAATATTTGTCGTCAATTGATTGAACAAGGGCGTGAATACATCAAGAATGAAAATAAACTGCTCCCCGTTTTTCAAGATATAAGCGATACTTTACGTGAAATTGAACACCAGTTACACGCACAAAGCCAAGTGAAAATACAATCCGTCCATAATCTGACCGGTACTATTCTACACACCAATCTTGGGCGTGCCTTATGGTCAGATGCTGCCCAACACGCCGCCTTGACCGCAATGTCGCACAATGTGGCATTAGAATACGATTTGGAGGAAGGCAAACGGAGTCATCGTGATCATTATATTAGCGATCTCTTATGCCAATTAACGGGGGCGGAAGCCGCCTGTATCGTCAATAATAATGCAGCAGCGGTGTTACTTATGCTAGCGACCTTTGCACAAGGCAAAGAAGTGATTATTTCTCGGGGTGAATTAATTGAAATTGGCGGTGCTTTTCGTATTCCAGATATTATGCAACAAGCCGGTTGCAAATTGGTGGAGGTCGGCACAACCAATCGTACACATTTAAGCGATTATCGTCACGCGATTAACGAAAATACTGCCTTTTTAATGAAAGTGCACAGCAGTAATTATCAAATCTGTGGTTTCACAAAGTCAGTAACAGAGGCAGAACTAGTAACATTAGCCAAAGAATTTAATCTACCAGTGATGACTGATTTAGGCAGTGGCGCATTAGTCGATTTAGCACAATATGGATTGCCGAAGGAACCGACCGTGCAAGAAAAATGGGCACAGGGTGTAGATTTGATTTCATTTTCTGGCGATAAACTACTGGGCGGACCACAAGCAGGTATTATTGTGGGCAAAAAAGCCTGGATTGATCGCTTACAAACACATCCTCTTAAGCGTGCACTGCGCTGCGATAAAGTCATTCTGGCAGGATTAGAAGCCACCTTGCGTTTATATTTGCAACCAGAGAAATTAAGCCAACACTTAACCACACTGCGCCTGTTAACACAACCAGTAGAAGCATTACATGAACAAGCCAAACAGCTCCAATCCGTATTACTGACAAAGTTAACCACAGATTACAGTGTAGCTATCACCAATAGTGTGGCACAAATTGGCAGTGGCTCACAGCCCATGGCAACCATTCCTTCTGTCGCAGTCACCATTTCCACTGAAAAAGCAGGAAAACTGACCGCACTTTTACAACGTTTTAAAGCTCTTCCACAGCCGATCATTTGCCGAGTAGAGAAAGAAAAAATTTGGTTAGATTTACGTGGTTTAGCGGATATAGATAGTCTCCTCAAGACAGTCATGCAGCTATAAAAAGCAAAAGGGGCATATGCCCCTTGCTTGATGCGTTAACCAATACGTTGCAAAGCATCGTAAATCAAGCCCCAAAATTTCGCTTTATCCAGTTGCATTGCCACCTGTGTGTGACAATTTTCAGGAATCGGATAACGAAAATCTGCCACCGTCATCCCCAATGTGTGAGTGCCTGTTAACTCAATATTGATGGGCACCACTTTCGTCGTACAAACCGTCGGATCAATCACATAAGCCACAGCGCAAGGATCATGTACTGGCGGATAATCAAAATTTTGTGCTTGCTTATACATTTTGCGAAAAAACGCCAACAATTCGAGAACAAACTTAGCTGGTTTTGTTTGAATTTTTTCAATGTTTTTAATCACATCTTCTGTGGCTAAAGCTTGATGGGTCAGATCCAATCCCACCATAGTTAATGGCCATTTTTCATTGAACACAATATGTGCCGCCTCAGGATCGATCTTAATATTAAATTCCGCAACCGCACTCCAATTGCCTGTGTGATAGCCTCCTCCCATTAAGACAATTTCCTTCACGCGTTCCACAATGCGAGGTTCTTTTCTCACCGCCATGGCAATATTCGTTAAACCACCGGTAGGCACCAACGTAATTGTTTTGGGCGGGTGGGTCATCACTAACTCAATAATTAAATCGACGGCATGACGTGAATCTAAACTCAGTGTGGGTTCGGGCAAAACAGGTCCATCCATCCCCGATTCACCATGGATACTCGGTGCAACTTCTACTTCTCGCACTAAAGGTCGCACACAACCTTTGGCAATAGGTACGTTAAGGATATTGGCTATTTCAGCTACCGCTAAAGCATTACGACTGACTTTTTCTAGCGTTTGATTACCCACCACAGTCGTGATTGCTAACAGATCAATTTCTGGATTGCCATGCGCTAACAGAATCGCAATGGCATCATCATGCCCTGGATCACAATCTAGAATAATTTTTTTCATGTCCATACCTCTCCTACTTAAAATAACATCTTGTTTATCTTAATAATTTTCCTTCAGCGTAGAGCTAATTGGGTTTGAGGACAATCCTTTAAGCTCAAAACTGTGAATGAGATCACAACATAAGTACCGCCTCATGAGGTGGCATAAGAGCGCAACAGAAAAAAGTTATTCATTTAAACGCTAAATGCTAAAATAAAAACAAAAGCATTGAGGATAAGAGATGATTATTGTGACATCAGGCCATGTTGATCATGGTAAAACGGCTTTATTACAAGCTCTCACTGGCACACATACCGCACATTTACCCGAAGAAAAAAAGCGCGGTATGACCATTGACTTGGGTTATGCTTACTTGCCTTTAGAAAAAAACGGAAAAATCGACCGCACTTTAGGCTTTATTGATGTGCCGGGGCATGAAAAGTTTCTCGTTAATATGCTCGCTGGCTTAGGTGGTATTCATTATGCGATGCTCATTGTGGCAGCAGATGAAGGTGTGCAAGCACAAACTCTAGAACACTTGGCAATTTTACGTTTATTGCAATTAGAGCACATTCTTATCGTTATCACCAAAGCAGATCGCGCAACATCACCGCAAATTGAACAACTTTCACAACAATTAAAAGCGAATCATCCCATTTTAGCCAATTCACCTGTTTTTATCACTTCGGCTAAAACCGAACAAGGTATTGATGAATTACGTAACTATCTTGCTAAGTTACCTAATTTAGCGGATTCCAATAAACCCTTTCGTTATGCTATCGATCGCGTATTTAGCGTAAAAGGGGTAGGTACCGTCGTAACCGGCACTGCATTTAGTGGACGTGTACAAATCGATGATGAACTGTTGTTATCCAATGGTCAGACCGTACGTATTAAAAATATTCATAGCCAAAATCAACAAACCAATGTGGGTAACGCAGGGGAACGCTTAGCATTAAATCTGAATGTGGATTTAGATCGGATCACCATTGAGCGTGGAGATTGGTTGCTTTCTCAACAACCCTTGCCACCAACATCACGTATCACCGTGCTGCTCAATGCGGAAACTACCTTACAAGAAAGTCAGCCTATCCATCTCTATCATGCCAGTGCGCGAACAACGGGTAAGTTGAATTTACTGCAACACAAAACCCTTTTGCCAGCACAACAAGGTTTAGCAGAAATCATTTTAGAAAAGCCATTGTTCTTAGCTTATGCTGATAAACTCATTTTACGTAGTGGCGATGCCAAACATCTAGTTGCAGGTGCGAAAGTCATTGAGATTAATTCACCCAAGCGCCACAAGCGAACTGAACAACGGTTAAATTTCGTATATGCTTTACAGCAAGCCAAAACTACCACTGAACGCACCACACTTTATCTACAAAATAAAGCTGTTGATGCTCAAACGTTGATGTGGACGGAGCAATTAAATGCAGAGCAGCTCGCTGAGATCGTCGCGGTCAATCAGCAAGTGCGTTTTCAGGATTGGATCTTTAACGCAGATTATCAACAACAACAAACCGAGAAATTATTGACCGCACTTGCGCAATATCACCAAAATCATAATGACCAACTGGGTATCAGTAAGGCTCGTTTATATCGGATTGCAACCCTGAACCAACCCGAAAAATTGATGTATCACTTCCTAGAAGCATGTTTGGCTAAGGGGCAATTACAACAGACACGCGGCTGGCTACATTTACCTGAACACAAAATCCAATTTTCAGAGGACGAACAAGCACTATGGCAAGCGGTACTGGAACAATTTGAACAACAGCATGGGCACCCCCTTTGGGTGCGTGATCTCGCCAATGTGTTAGGGCAAGACGAAAGCGCAATGCGAAATTTTCTCTATAAAGCGGGGAAATTGGGTTACCTGACACCGATTGTCAAAGATCGTTTTTTCCTCACAGAAACGCTCTACGCTTATTCACGTTTAGTAAAACGATTCGTTGCAGAGCACGGCGCGATTTCAGTCAATCAACTCCGTGATGAGCTTCAATTCGGACGTAAATTGGTTGTACAGCTGATTGAATATTTCGATCGTTGCGGTTTTTTGCGCCGCAAAGGAAATATTCACGTATTACGTGATAGTGACGTATTTGATTTGTAAAAACGGTGAGTGAAACGCTCACCGTTTACTACATAGATGCTGTATCAAGCTCCACCCGTTGTTGCGTTTCAATTGATTTTTTGGCAGCACAAGCCACAGCAATCGCTTTTGTTGTCGATTGACTCAAAATGCAATGCTCAGTTACCCCTAATAAATGTTTCACGACCATATCTGCTTCAATTTCCACGGCTCGAGTTAACCAAAGCGGAGATAACGCTGTAGGTAAATTATATTTTTGTGTTGCTTTACCACTCTCGCGTAAAGATAAATCGGCCTCAAACTCATCATATAAATTAAATTGCTGTCGAGTACCATCCGCAAAACTTAACGTCATTGTAGAGGTAAAGAAATTCACCATTAATGCCCCTAACTCACCATGGATCGTGATCCCCCATTCGTGCAGTCGATAAGCCGTCCCCATTTCTAATGATGCAAAAACCCCACTTTCAAACTGCAGTAATAACTGAATAATATCATGGTTATCTGGCGTATCAGTGTGTGCTCGATTCGTTGCTTGCGCATAAACAGAGCTTACATCTCCCAATAACCAACAGAGTAAATCCAGTTCGTGAATTTCATTAAACAGTTTTCCACCAGTTAAATTAACATCATTCTTCCACCAGTTTTTATCTTGAAAAGCATCAATCCAACGTTGTCGACTAGCACGAGCAACGGTAATTTTGCCTAGCACATTTTGCATCATTAATTCTTTTGCCTTGAGTAACCCCGGCAAAGTACGCAACAAATGACCGATAAATACACTTTTCTTCTTCTGTTTCGCCAGGGTAAGAATTTCTGAACAATCAGTTTGATGAATACTGAACGGTGTTTCGATAAAAATGTGGCAACCATGTTTTAATGCAGTTAATGCGGGGACTTTATGGGCATAATTTGGTGTAGCAATTAACACAAGATCAGGCGTCACTTCATGAAATAGGGTTTCCATATCACTGTATGCTTTGGTGTTGAATTTAGCCGCCAAGCGTTCTGCAAACTCCATAGAAAGATCAGTCACACCAAGTAAGTCTGCGCCAGCTTTTGTGAAACCTAATGCTAATTGCTGTCCGAAAAAACCACAGCCAATCAAAGCGATTTTAATGTTACTCATGTGCTTTTCCTTGTGTTAAACGTTGTCTAATAGCCTGAAAATAATATAAAACAGCGCGTTGTACACGTTCTAAATCGCGTGCTTCAATCGCATCAACCAATTCACGATATTGCATTGCAAGATCCGTCGGTGAAATTAAAATTGCGGGCAATTCCGCATCAAGCTGCTGATAAATTTGCCAAAATGCATCTAAATATTGAGTCAATAAATGGTTTTGTACAGACTGATACATTAATAAATGGATTTGTTGCTCTTCTTTTATGGAAAACCGTCCTTGTTGTGCGTTTTCTTCCAATAAACGAACCAAACTTTGTAATTGCAACACCTCTTCAGCATTGATTTTCTGCAGTGCAATAGGGGCAAAACCATATTGTAGGATTTCCCTCACATCCAGAATATCCAAAATACTCTTTAAATTATCTTGTAAATGTAACTGAGCATAAAACGTTAAGCCACGTATCATAGGAATAAGCGAAGAAGTGCCGACAAATGTACCTATACCATGGTGGATATCTAAAATATGTAATGCTTCTAACGACTTAATCGCTTCTCGTAAGCTAGAGCGACTTACTCCAAATAAATCAATGAGCTCATTTTCTGTCGGCATCAGATCGCCCGACTTCATTTTCCGTCGAATAATTAATGTTTTTATCTTCTCTTGTAATGCCAGAGAAGCCGCTTTTTTTGTTAATTTATCCATAGTTTTCTCATTTTTGTGATCTGGATCTCTTTATCTTTAATTAAAGATAAGACATCATATGTCTCAATTAAATTAAAGCATAATCATGTTATTCATTCCGATATAACACAATAATTAACATGACAAGTTGTTTCTAAAAATTTCCAAATTAACGATATTTCTATATATTACTTTAAGGTGGATACATATGGCAACGTTATTACTTAATAATATCAATAAACGTTATGATAATGGCTTTCATGCCGTACAAGACTTTAATTTAAACGTTGAAGATCAAGAATTCATTGCCTTAGTGGGTCCTTCAGGATGTGGAAAATCAACTTTACTACGAATGATTGCAGGCCTAGAAGATATCTCAAGTGGTGAGTTTTATATCGATGAACGCTTAGTAAATGATGTGGAAGCCAAAGATCGGGACATTGCAATGGTGTTTCAATCTTATGCCTTATACCCACACATGAGCGTATATGACAATATGGCATTTGCTTTGAAATTACGTAAATTCCCTAAAGAAGAAATTGATCGAAAAGTCAAAGAAGCCGCAAAAATCCTCGGTTTAGATGGTTTACTCAGCCGTAAACCCAAAGCCCTTTCCGGTGGTCAACGCCAACGAGTTGCACTCGGCAGAACCATTGTTCGTTCACCAAAAGTTTTCCTTATGGATGAACCCCTTTCCAATTTAGATGCCAAACTACGCGGCAATATGCGTGCTGAAATCATTCGAATTCACAAAAGCCTTCATGCCACAACCATTTATGTGACTCATGATCAAACCGAGGCCATGACTATGGCCGATCGCATCGTGGTGATGAAAGCGGGTGTCGTACAGCAAATTGGCACACCAAAGCAAATTTATAATGCACCAAATAATCTCTTTGTTGCCGGTTTTATTGGCGCACCAACTATGAATTTTATTCACGGAAAAATTGAAAACGGCCAATTTATTGCACATAAAGGTACTTCTTTACTTATCCCAGAAAATCATTATGAGCTCATTAAAGAAAAAGGGTTTGAAAATAAAGAAATTATTTTAGGTATTCGCCCAGAAAATATTTCTAATGATCCGATGTTATTAGGTGTTTATCAACATTCAATTATCCATGCTTATATCAATGTCGCAGAATTACTTGGTGCAGAATATATTTTGCATACGGATATTGATGGACAAGAAATTAAAGCGATTGTGCATTCTCGTCAAAACATAAAAATGGAACAAGTGGTGAATCTCGCATTTGATATGAAATATGCTCACTTTTTCGATCCTCAAACAGAAAAATCATTATTGCAACTTTAATTGATGATTTTAACTTTTCTAAATAAGAATAGGAGATGCTCTCTATGAAATTGAAAAAACTCTTTTCTGTTTTATTACCTATCATAGCTGGTGCTAGCATATTAACCGGTTGTAACGAAGAAAATAAAACCACACAAGCGAATACGGCTATGCCTAAAGAGGGGCAAGAATTAGCAGGTAATATCACCTTTTGGCATTCATTTACTCAAGGTCCTCGCTTAGAAGTTATCCAACAAGCAGCAAAAGAATTTGAACAAAAAAATCCTAAAGTCAAAATTAAAATTGAAACCTTTTCTTGGAATGATTTCTATACCAAATGGACGACTGGGCTTTCTTCCGGTAATGTGCCGGATTTAAGTACAGCCTTACCGAATCAAGTTGTCGAAATGATTAACTTCGGTGCGCTTCAGCCTTTAGGCGATCTGATTGATAGTATTGGGCGTGATAAATTCGCTGAGGCAGCCATTAGCGAAGGCACCGTACAAGGGAAAAACTATTCTATTCCGCTTTATTCACACGCCCAAGTAATGTGGATACGTAAAGATCTCTTGGAAAAACACCAATTACCTGTACCAAAAACATGGAATGAACTTTACGAAACCGCTAAAAAATTAACTCAAGACGGTGTGTATGGGCTCTCTGTGCCGATGGGAAGCAATGATTTTATGGCAACACGTTTCTTAAATCTTTATGTGCGCAGTGGGGGTGGAAGCTTACTGACGAAAGATTTAAAAGTCGATCTTACGAATCCATTAGCACAGGAAGGCATTAAGTATTGGGTGAAAATGTATAAAGATACCTCACCAAAAGATTCCGTAAACTATAATGTCCTACAGCAAGCAACGCTTTATTATCAAGGCAAAACTGCCTTTGATTTTAACTCTGGTTTCCAAATCGGGGGCGTAAAAGCAAATTCGCCACAATTATTAGAGTTTGTTGATGCTTACCCTGTACCAAAAATCAATGAAAATGATCCAACACCGGCCCTGGAAACCGCCAATATTCCAATGGTAATTTGGAAAAACTCAAAACACCCAGATGTCTCAAAAGCTTTTATGAAAACACTTTATGAGAAAGAGCGTTATATTTCTTTCCTAAAAGCTGTTCCAGTAGGTATGTTACCAGCTATCAAGGGCATTTCTGACGACCCGGCTTATAAAGACGAACCAATTATCAAGCAATTTGAACATGCCGAAAAAGTCATTACAGAAGCCGTTCAACTTGGAACAGCCATTGGTTATGAACATGGACCAAGTGTACAAGCTGGGATCTTAACGAATCAACATATCATTGAAAAAATGTTCCAAGACATTGTGATTAATGGAACTGATCCAATGGTAGCTGCACAAAAAGCAGAAAAAGAACTAAACAGTTTATTAGAGGCTGTTATCACAAAATAAAAACAACCCAATCCCCTTAATATCTTGCCAATTTACTTATGTAAATAAGTATTAGGGGGGCTTTGTCTAAAATTTCACAATGTCGCATATCTTATGGATTTTATAAGGAGTTCTCCTTATGTATTACAAACATCATAACTATACAAGATGGATATTTGTTTTACCGGCAATATTAGTCGTATCCGTACTATTCATTTATCCATTTTTATCTAGTATTTTTTATAGTTTTACCAACAAAAACTTGATTATGCCGCATTACAGTTTTGTAGGCCTAGCGAACTATCGAGCTGTATTATCCGATCCAAATTTCTGGATGTCATTTTTCAATTCTCTAAAATGGACAATTTTTTCTTTAACAGGTCAAGTATTAGTGGGTTTCTTTCTCGCGCTTGCGTTAAATCGAGTTAAACATTTTAAATGGCTTTATAAAATTTTATTAATTATCCCTTGGGCCTTTCCGACCATTGTAATTGCCTTTTCTTGGCAATGGATTTTAAACGGTGTATATGGCTATTTACCTAATATGTTAGTCCAACTTGGCTTAATGGAAATTGCACCTAATTTCTTATCTGACCGCACTTGGGCGTTTGTATGTCTTGTTTTTATTAACATCTGGTTCGGCGCACCGATGATTATGGTAAATGTACTGTCCGCCTTACAGACTGTTCCCGCTGATCAATATGAAGCCGCCAAAATTGATGGCGCAAACGCTTGGCAAATCTTCCGTTACATCACTTTACCGCATATTAAAGTGGTCGTGGGATTATTGGTGGTATTAAGAACAGTTTGGGTATTCAATAACTTTGACATCATTTACCTCATTACAGGTGGTGGTCCTGCAAATGCCACCATGACTTTACCAATTTTTGCCTATGACATGGGCTGGGGAAGTAAATTGTTAGGACGCTCATCCGCCGTCACCGTGCTGCTCTTTATCTTCTTGCTCTCTGTTTGCTTTATTTACTTCAAAATCATTAACCGTTGGGAAAAAGAGGGGAAATAATATGAAAAAGAAATCTACTCTATTGGGCGACATTATTTCTCATCTTTTCCTGATGGTTACCACCATTATTGCGGTTTTTCCACTGATATGGATTTTCCTTTCATCGATTAAAGGTAAAGGTGAACTAACAAGTGAACCAACGCGTTTCTGGCCAAAAGTATTCACCTTAGATTATTTTGAGCACGTCATTTATGACCTGAATTTCATTGTGAATATTAAAAATAGTTTGTTTATTTCACTGGTAACGACTGTCATTGCCATTACGATTTCATCTATGGCTGCTTATGGGATTGTGCGTTTCTTCCCAAAACTGGGATCAATTATGTCTAAGTTATTGGTAACAACGTATATCTTCCCACCTATTTTATTAGCTATTCCCTATTCGATTGCTATGGCAAAAGTCGGTTTAACAAATACGACAACAGGGCTTATTGTGGTTTACCTTTCCTTTAGTGTGCCTTATGCAGTATGGCTCTTAGTAGGTTTTTTCCAGACTGTGCCAATTGAAATTGAGGAAGCCGCTAAAATTGATGGTGCCAATAAATTTACTGTCTTTTTCAAAATTGTATTACCTCTGGTTGCACCAGGTATTGTTGCCACCGCGATCTATACCTTTATCAATGCATGGAATGAATTTTTGTATGCCCTCATTTTAGTCAATGATACAAGCAAAATGACGGTCGCGGTCGCTTTACGCTCCCTAAATGGTGCAGAAATTCTTGACTGGGGCGATATGATGGCCGCATCTGTGCTGGTGGTTATCCCTTCTGTTATCTTCTTTTGCTTTATTCAAAACAAAATTGCTAGTGGATTATCTGAAGGTTCGGTGAAATAGAATTTATTTATCGTAAGATTAGGAGAATAAAAATGATGAAATATGGTGTTGTGGGTGTAGGCTACTTTGGTGCGGATTTAGCACGTTTTATGAACGAAAATGAAAATGCCAAAGTGACCATGGTATATGATCCAGAAAATGGAGAAACGATTGCTAAAGAACTTCAATGTATTGCCGCGACGAGCCTGAAACAATTGGTCAGTAGCCCAGAGGTAGATTGTGTCATCGTAGCTACACCAAATTATCTGCACAAAGAACCCGTCATTGAAGCCGCTAAGCATGGTAAACATGTTTTTTGTGAAAAACCTATCGCACTTAACTACCAAGATTGCGATGAAATGGTGAGAACTTGTGAAGAAAATGGCGTCATCTTTATGGCAGGTCATGTCATGAATTTCTTTAATGGTGTACATCATGCCAAAGAATTGATCAAACAAGGGGTGATTGGTAAAGTCCTCTATTGCCATTCTGCACGAAACGGTTGGGAAGATGAACAGCCAAGTATTTCATGGAAAAAAATTCGTGCAAAATCAGGTGGGCATTTATACCACCATATTCATGAACTAGATTGTATTCAGTTCATTATGGGAGGTATGCCGAAAACTGTTACGATGACGGCAGGTAATGTGGCACATCAAAGTGAAAAATTTGGTGACGAGGACGATATGTTATTCCTCAATTTAGAATTTGAGGGCGGTCGTTTTGCCGTATTAGAGTGGGGCTCCGCTTTCCGTTGGGGTGAACATTATGTTCTTATCCAAGGTGAAAAAGGCGCAATTAAATTAGACATGTACCACTGTAAAGGCACATTACGTGTTGATGGCAAAGATAGCCATTTCTTAATTCATGAAACACAAGAGGAGGATGATGATCGTACGCGTATCTATACCAGTACCGAAATGGATGGCGCGATCCAATATGGTAAACCAGGTAAGCGTACCCCAATGTGGCTCAGTTCTATTATGAAAAAAGAGATGAAATACTTAAATGATATTTTACATGGTATGAAACCGACTGAAGAATTCGAGAAATTACTCACAGGGGAAGCTGCAAGAGCTGCCATTGCCACCGCAGATGCCTGCACCAAATCTCGCTATGAAAACCGCAAAGTTGAGGTTGCCGAAATTACAGGTTAAAACGTGAGTCACTCATGCGAATAAATCAAGAATCATGTGGTGTCTTAAAAGCACAATTAGGTTAGTTGGGGCGTTATACGCCCTTTTTTTCTGGCTTCCCACTTAAGAAGAATAAAGATGTTTTAACAGCGAGATAAGGTAATTGCCCCCAGCATACAACTTATCTTGCATTGACCACAGCCATGACAAGCTGGACTAACAACAAGTTGTTTATGTTGAATCGACAAGGCATGTTGTGGGCATTTTTGCTGACACTCAGAACAGGATTGCCCTTGTGTAATTAAACATTTTTCGCTAAAGATTGGGCGTAATTCCGTGTCTGCTGAAAATGCTCGATGTAAGGCGCCTGTAGTACAAGCTTCGGCACATTTACCACAAAAATCACAGGCTGAAAAATCAATTTCTAGCACGGGTTTTCCTTCCACCAAGCGAAGCAAGCCATAAGGACAGGCATCAATACAATCCGCACATCCATGACACACTTGAAGTAATAAGGCTTCTTTAGCCGCAAAGGGCGGTCGATTTTTTAAACGTTTTTCCTGTTTCGTGTTCCCCCCCAATAGACCACGCAATAAACCACGACGTGAAATAGTATGGTGAGAAAGATAGGCTTCATAATAACGTTCATCTTTCTGACAGTGCCGATGAGTTGAGTCATTATTGTGCATGCTTTGCCTCATGTGATTTAACGATAAAGACGTACGCTGTTCACTTGAATATCAAGCTGTTGCTGCCATTGATTTAACGTCGCTTGCGTCAATAACGCAAGACCTCGATAAAATACAGACGTTTGTTGATTCGCTAAAAGTTGTAAATAACGTGTTGACCAAGTAAAGACATGCTCACTTAAAAAGATAACCAATAATTCTGGGCGATTTTCCGCTAAATATGCAGACAGTAACAACATTAGCCCAATATGATCCTCCGGTTCATTTTGTGTGGTTACAAACTCAACACGGTGTTGGCGTAAAAATTCGCGTAATTTCAATAAAGAATCACCAAAAAGTACTGACTCGGGATCAAGATAAACCGATCCCCAAGGTGGCGCACTCAAGGCAGCGGGACCAATAAATAATTCTTGGTATGTTGTATCTAATGCTTCGGTTGCAAGACCTTGCTGAATAGCCTGCAAGATCGTTGCATCCACTTCATGCTGCCATTCATGTTGCCAATCAGGCTGACGGAAAAAATCCAAAATGGATTCAAGCTGTGCTTCAGTCGGTGCATAATAAAATAAAGCACCTAATAAACGCCCTGATAAGGAAACCCATTGACGTTGTGGCATATTCATAACATGAATCCCCAAAATTCTCATAAAATAGACCGCACTTAGCACTTGTGTTGTTCAGGGCAGCGCGAGCGCTACCCCGTTAGGTTTGCTATGCCCCGACAGCCATCCCAACCGTCATATGCAATCCATAAAATAACGTCCGCCCGATAATTTCAGCGGCGAACACCAATAACACAGCACAGAGTTTACTCATCCATGAAGCCGGTTTATGGAGCACATAGAATAAACAGGTTATTGCCAAACCCAATAACACAAAACGTAACGCACTTAAGGTGGCGAAATCTGGTACCAGTGCTGTCGCTTTTTGTGCTGACGTGACGACTGTGGATAACGCGAACCCTTGATAAATAATGACGATTGCGGCTACTAACGTTGTAATAGAAACAAGGGTTGGTACCCAAGAAACCACTTTAGCATCTGGTCGTTCACTATGTAATAAACCATAACCGAGGGTAAAACCTGCCAAAATAATGGTTAAATAAAAGCCCCAAGTAGTAAAACTGGTATGCCATGTTGGCACCGTTGAAATGTGATAAACCTTATTCATCATATACATAAAGATTAATCCCATCGCAGAGGCACATACCAATAAAAAGCGTCCAAATGCCTTTGGTAACTTGTCTAATATCGCAAATAACCAATATATGCCCGCAAGCGCAAAGAACAACGCACCGGTGGCAATTTCGTTACTCAACATAGACTCACCTACTCGATTTAATGCGTTAAATGCACGCAATGGCGAGCCTAAATGCGTGATAGAGGCAATAAAACCTATACCGAGTAACGCTAATAATACAAACATCGCTTTGTGCACATAAACACGATAGTGTTTGTCTTCTGTCGTAAATAGAACAAGAGCAAAGAGTAAAAAAGCCCCCACAGCTGATTGTGCTAATACAGTGAAAATCACTAAAGGTAATTCGTGTAATCCGTTCATCTTACACCTCCCTTGGATTCGCTAAAAACCCGGTTGTATCCCCCGTTGGACGCGCATTTTTATTGGTCTTAATCACCAAATTTGGCGCAGTATGTTCTGGCGAGGGTAATGGCGCAATCGCCGCTAAATCACCATAGGTTTTGCGTAGTTCATCAATGGGCGCAAAATCTAGAGCCCGTAATGGACACGCATCAACACAAATCGGTTTTTTCCCTTCCAATATACGTGAATGGCAGCCATCGCATTTAGTCATATGCCCTTTCATTGCATCATATTGTGGTGCATCATAAGGACAAGCCATATGACAATAACGACAACCAATACAGATTGCTTCATTCACGATGACAAAGCCATCTTCTGTTTTATGCATTGCACCCGTTGGACAAACTGACACACAAGCAGGATTGTCGCAGTGATTACAGGAAATCGATAAATAATAAGCAAAAACATTATGTTGCCAACATCCATTTGCCTGCTGTTGCCAGTCACCACCTGCATATTCATAAATGCGACGAAAATTCACGTTGGTATCGAGGTCTTTATAGTCTTTGCAGGCTAATTCACAAGTCTTACAGCCGGTGCAACGATCTGAGTCAAAATAAAAGCCATACTGAACACTCATCATTTACTCCTTACACTTTCGCAACTTGAACTAAGTTAGAATGCTGTGGATTACCCTTCGCGAGAGGCGATGGACGTTGTGTTGTCAATACGTTCACACAACCTGAATGATCCACACCTTGACTGTCTGGCGCATACCAAGCACCCTCACTTAACGCGACTACACCGGGGATAATACGAGGTGTCACTTTGGCATGAATCTGCACTTCACCACGATCATTAAAGATACGAATCATATCGCCATTTTTAATATTGCGTGCTTGTGCATCAATCGGATTAATCCACACTTCTTGCGGGGTCGCCGCCTTAATCACGTCCACGTTACCGTAAGTTGAATGTGTACGCGCTTTATAATGAAAACCTGTCATTTGTAACGGATATTTTTCCATTAATTTATCGCCATAGTGTTCAAAACTGTCAGCATGTACAGGCAATGGGTGAATCACTTCATCGTCTTTTAGCGACCACGTTTTGGCGATTTCCGCTAAGCGCTCAGAGTAAATCTCAATTTTACCGGATGGTGTTTTGAGAGGATTCGCTTGCGGATCTTCACGGAAAGCCTTATAAGCCACATAAAAGCCATTTGGATCGACTTTTTTAAAGATGCCTTGCTGTCTGAATTCTTCAAAGGTCGGCAATTCTGGCAAGTTTTCTCGGGATTGTTGATAAATATGACGGAGCCATTCTTCTTGTGTGCGCCCCTCAGTGAATGCTTGCTTAACCCCCATTTTCTCGGCTAAATCCGTTAACATGTCATAAATATTACGGCACTCAAAAGAAGGGGTGATCACTTGATCTGCAAAGATCACATAGTTCATATTGGCGACAAAGGCATCGGTACAAAAATCCATTTGCTCTGACGCAGTACAATCTGGTAACAAAATATCACTGTATTTTGCGGTTGAAGTCATATGATTATCAATGGTAATAATCAATTCACACTGTGTCTCATCTTGCAAAATTTCGTGAGTGCGATTGATGTCGGAATGCTGGTTAATCAAACAGTTACTCGCATAATTCCAAATCACTTTAATCGGTGCGGTGAGTTTTTCCACACCACGAATACCATCCGTTAATGCTGTCATTTCGTGCGCACGAAAAATCGCATCTGTCCATAAAAACATCGGAATACTGGCTTTCACTGGGTTTGTTAAGGTTGGCATACGAACAAAAGGGACTTTATAAGTGCTTTCCCTTGCTCCAGTATTGCCCCCATTAATTCCCACATTACCGGTCAGAATCGGTAACATAGCAATCGCACGAGAAATTAGCTCACCATTACTGCGACGTTGTGGTCCCCAACCTTGCGAAATATAAGCAGGTTTCGTTCCGGCAATTTCTCGAGCCAATTTAATAATACGTTGTTCAGGAATTCCCGTAATTTTCGCCGCCCACTCCGGTGTTTTGACAATTCCATCATCCCCTTCCCCCAAAATATAGGCTTTATAATGCCCATTTTTTGGTGCGCCTTCAGGCAAGGTTTTTTCATCATAGCCAACACAATACGTATCTAAGAACGCTTGATCGACTAAATCTTCTGTAATCATCACATAAGCTAAAGCCGAAACTAAGGCGGCATCAGTACCTGGACGAATTGGAATCCATTCATCCTCACGTCCAGCCGCGGTATCAGTATAACGAGGATCAATAATGATCATTTTAGCATTCGATTTTTGTCGTGCTTGTTCAATACAATACGTCAATCCCCCACCGCTCATGCGTGTTTCTGCTGGATTATTACCAAAAAGGACAACCAACTTCGTATTTTCGATATCAGCTAAGCCATTTCCTAATGCCCAACCACCGCCATAGGTATAATCCAACCCGACTGCAATTTGTGCGGTGCTGTAATCACCATAATGGTTGAGATAACCCCCTAAACAGTTCATAAAACGGGCAAGCATAGTTGACCCCGGAGGCCAAGACTTAGTCATTGTGCCACCCAGTGTACCCGTACCATAATTGAGATAAATCGATTCATTACCATATTGCGCAATATTCTTACGTAGTGAAGTAGCAATCTCATTTAGTGCTTCATCCCAACTGATACGCTTAAACTTACCTTCACCGCGTTTACCCACACGCTTCATTGGGTATTTCAAACGGTCTGGATTATAAACACGCCGGCGCATTGAACGTCCGCGTAAACACGCTCTGACTTGGTGGTCAACGTTATATGTATCCGTTCCCGTGTTGTCAGTTTCGACATAGATAATTTTATTGTCTTTCACGTGCATTCTCAGTGGACAACGGCTACCACAGTTCACTGTGCAAGCACTCCAAACCACTTTTTCCTGCAGATTTTCTGTTGATGAGGATGTCGCTTTTTTTTCATTAGCGACGGCTTTGAAAGGTAATGACAGATTGGTCGCAGCGAGCGCTGCACCAATTGAAGTTCTTTGCAGTAAAGAACGTCTGGTCAATCTTGAATTGACAAGCAATTTATCCATAACGTATCCCCCGATGGTTATGCTATAAACAGACATAGAAACATCTATTCTATTAAACAACCAAAAAGAGGTAGGGAATATGAGATAGATCAACTTTTATCTTTTAAGACAAAAAATAAGCCATATTATATGATATAAATCAATCACTTATAAAAATGATAATAATTAGCATTCAATTAGAATAGGCGTAAAAAAGACCATGATGTGATACTCATTACCACATCATGGTCTGTTTCATGTCATGCTTAATTATCTAAATCCACACTCACCACTTCCGGCTCATTTTTTAGCAGCAAGTACACATTTTGGAGCATGGTTTTGTCTGTAATCAAACAGCGCATATTTAAACGCACATCATCCGTATTGGGTAAGTCTTTCACACTTAAGCTATCTAGACGGTAATTATTGCTGATTAAAATATCTGTGACTTTACCAATCGCATTCGGTGTATTGAGCTGAATGGTAATCTTCGTTTTACGAATATTATTTTTACGACGGACTAAACTTTGCACTAAAGGACTTAAACGAACAGCAATTAAAATCATCACGGTCGCAATAATCGCATCAAAGAAAAAGCCTGCGCCACTGGCAATACCAATACCTGCAGCCGCCCAAATAATCGCAGCCGTCGTTAAGCCTGAAATCGCATCATTACTTTTACGTAAAATCACCCCCGCACCTAAAAAGCCAATCCCACTAATCACTTGCGCGGCTAAACGCATGGGATCGGTACGGATATTTTCTGACACTTGAGCATAATGTTCAGCGGCTTGAATAGACACAATGGTTAATACACAGGTTGTTACCGCGATAATGACGCAAGTCTTCACCCCTACTGCTTTACGTTTTAATTCACGCTCTAAGCCGATGATTCCGCCTAATAGCATTGCCATTGCCATTTTCGCTAAAATCGCAAAATGCGTTGAGGCTAAAAAAGCATCGAACAAATCTGTTAACATTTTCATAAATCTACTGCACTAAAATCAATCAATATTATCCCAATTCTAACAAGGACATAAGATAAGTCCATAGGCATCTCAAAATATATTTCTACGCAACAAAAATGCCTCTAAAATACTTTAGAGGCATGCTATCTTGGACAATAAAATTAATCTTCTTTACCTAAAATTTGGTTAACTTCGCTTTTGTATAACACCGCTTTTGCCCCAAAAATCGCTTGAATACCTCCACCAACTTCAAGAACATCAATTGCCCCTAATGCTTTTAAACGTGCTTTATCTACTGCTTTCACGTCTTTGACATTCACACGTAAACGTGTAATACAGGCATCCACATGTTCAATATTTTCAGCCTTGCCTAATGCCTCAATAATGTGATGTGCATTTTCAGTTAACGAAGAGTTAGTCGATTCAACCACTTCTTCCTGTTCTTCAGCTCTGCCCGGTGTCATCACATCAAATTTCGTAATCAGAAAGCGGAAGCTAAAGTAATATAACATTGCCCAAAACACACCGACAACGACTACGAGGATCCAGTTTGTGTTTTCATTCCCCTGTAAAATGCCAAATAAAAGGAAATCAATAAAGCCACCCGAGAAAGTATTACCAATCGAAATATTCAAGAAATCGGCAATAAAGAATGAAACACCATCTAAGAAAGCATGGAAAACATACAACCAAGGTGCCACAAATAAGAACATAAATTCGATAGGTTCTGTGATGCCTGTAATAAACGACGTTAAGGCGGCCCCTAAAAATAAACCACCAATCAAACCACGACGTGCTTTAGGTACACAGTGATACATTGCCAAACAGGCGGCGGGTAAGCCAAACATCATGGTATCGAAACGCCCCGCGAAGAAGCGAGTCCCTTCAGTGAATAACCCTTGATGGTTCGGATCAGCTAATTGGGCAAAAAAGATTTTTTGTGCCCCGATAATGGTTTCACCGTTTACAATTTCCGTTCCCCCTAACTCTGTATACCAAAAGAGCGGATAAATCATGTGATGTAATCCCACCGCTCCACTCAAACGCATCAAAAAGCCGTAAAAAAACGTCCCAATTGCGCCCATAGAGGCGATACCCTCACCCGCGGATACTAACCAACCTTGGAAAGTTGGCCAAATAAGGAAAAAGAGGAAACCAACAAAAATTGCCGCAAACGCGGTAACAATAGGAACAAATCGCGATCCACCAAAGAACCCTAGAATTTGGGGTAACTGGATATTATGGTAACGATTATGTAACTTCACGGTTAATAATCCCATCACTAATGATCCAATCACTCCCGTATCAATCCCTTTCACTTCTGGCGAAAAAATACTGATTAAGGCATTAATGGTGCCCGTCATGATTAAATAACCGACTACCGCCGCTAATGCAGCGACCCCTTTATCACGTTTAGCCAGACCAATGCCTAAACCGATACAAAGTAATAACGCCAGATTAGCAAAAACCACACTGCCTGCGGCAGACATAATTTGGAAAATGCCTTGTAACACGGGGTTATCTAAAACAGGATAGGCCTGTACCGTCGCTTTATTCGATAATGCACCACCAATCCCTAGTAGCAAACCTGCAGCAGGTAGAATGGCAATTGGTAACATGAACGCTTTACCAATTTGTTGAAGCTGCTTAAACATAATGATCTCCTCTTCACACACAATGATTTGTACTAGTTTACCGCGTTTCTTAACCTAACATAGTGAAGTTAATCACATATTTATGATTTATCCCCCTTATTTATCTTTGAAATGCTGCATAGAAGAAAAGAAATGAAATGTTTTTTGCTAACGATTTTGTCAAGAAATTTAGTAAAATTTGCAGTAAAATGACCGCACTTTTAACTCGTTTTGGGAAACTATGCCAATTTCTAAACAAAAATGGATTGCCTACGCACAGCTGATGCGATTTGATAAGCCAATTGGCACTTTACTCTTACTTTGGCCAACCCTTTGGGCATTATTTCTATCCGTCAAAGGCATGCCCGACTTGTCGATATTAAGTATTTTTGTCTTAGGCGTGATTTTTATGCGTGCCGCGGGTTGTGTGATTAATGACTATGCCGATCGTCATATTGATGGTGCCGTCAAACGCACCTCAAAACGACCGTTAGCAACGGGAGCCGCCACACCTGAAGAAGCAAAATGGCTGTTTGTATTACTGGTCTTCTGTTCATTCATATTAGTACTCTTTTTAAATACTTATGCTATCGTCTTGTCATTTATTGCTGTCTTTTTAGCCTTTATCTACCCCTTTATGAAACGCTACACCCATTTGCCACAACTGTTTTTAGGCATGGCATTTGGCTGGTCGATTCCCATGACATATGGCGCCTCCATTGAAGCCTTACCGCTCGAATGCTGGCTGTTATTTTTCGCCAATTTAGCGTGGACAGTCGCCTATGACACGCAATACGCCATGGTAGATCGCGATGATGATTTACGCATTGGGGTAAAATCCACCGCCATTTTATTTGCCCAATATGACAATAAAATCATCTCATTATTGCAAATCGTCACGCTGTTTTTCTTAGGGCTAATTGGTTATCTTTCCCAGTTACATACCAGCTATTTTGTGGTGCTTTTCCTCGCCACTTTGTTATTTGTCTATCAATGCAAGCTCATCAAAGATCGTGAACGAGAATCCTGTTTCAAAGCCTTTTTAAATAACAACTACTTTGGCGCAATGGTATTTGTGGCGTTTCTCTTTGGTCTTTTTTATTAATTTGAAAAGTCGTTTAAGATAACTAAGCGGCTTTTCTCTCTCATGCCCTTGATCTTTCCCATTTCATCGCCATATAGTGCCTTATGATTTTGCAATAACAAAGGATACAAAATGACAACGATTGTAAGTGTTCGCCGTAATGGTCAAGTTGTGGTCGGCGGTGATGGTCAGGTTTCATTAGGCAACACCGTGATGAAAGGCAATGCGCGTAAAGTGCGTCGTTTATATAATGGCAAAGTGTTAGCGGGATTTGCTGGTGGTACGGCGGACGCGTTTACGTTATTTGAATTATTTGAACGTAAATTAGAAATGCATCAAGGGCATTTGTTGAAAAGTGCGGTGGAATTAGCCAAAGATTGGCGTACTGACCGTGCCTTACGTAAGTTAGAAGCGATGTTGATCGTGGCAGATGAAAAAGAAAGTTTAATTATTACGGGGATTGGTGATGTGGTGCAACCTGAAGCAGACCAGATTTTGGCGATTGGTTCAGGCGGTAATTTTGCGTTATCGGCAGCGCGTGCGTTAGTGGAAAATACGGAGTTATCTGCACGTGAGATTGTGGAAAAATCCTTAAAAATTGCAGGTGATATCTGCGTTTATACCAATACCCATTTTACCATTGAAGAATTACCTAATAGCTAGGTCATAGGAGTAAACATGTCTGAAATGACCCCAAGAGAAATTGTCTCTGAATTGGATCAACATATTATCGGTCAAGCCGATGCGAAAAGAGCGGTGGCGATTGCGTTGCGTAATCGTTGGCGAAGAATGCAATTACAAGAGCCACTTCGTCATGAAGTCACGCCAAAAAATATTTTAATGATTGGTCCAACGGGGGTGGGAAAAACGGAAATTGCCCGTCGTTTAGCCAAACTCGCCAATGCGCCTTTTATTAAAGTGGAAGCCACCAAATTTACCGAAGTGGGCTATGTCGGGAAAGAGGTGGATTCGATTATCCGTGACTTAACCGACAGTGCGATGAAGCTAGTGCGTCAAACGGAGATTGAAAAAAATCGCTTCCGTGCCGAAGAAGCGGCAGAAGATCGTATTTTAGATGCCTTACTGCCACCTGCCAAAAATCAGTGGGGGCAAGTTGAAACAACAGATAGCAATAATACCACTCGCCAAGTCTTCCGCAAAAAATTGCGTGAAGGGCAATTAGATGACAAAGAAATCGACATTGATGTCGCTGCACCGTCTATGGGGGTGGAAATTATGGCGCCGCCGGGCATGGAAGAAATGACTAATCAATTGCAATCGATGTTCCAAAATCTTTCAAGCGGACAAACCAAAAAACGCAAAATGAAAATTAAAGACGCGTTAAAAACCTTGATTGATGATGAAGCAGCAAAACTGATTAACCCTGAAGATCTCAAACAAAAAGCCATTGATGCGGTAGAACAAAACGGGATTGTATTCATTGATGAAATCGACAAAATCTGTAAGAAAGGTGAATACAGCGGTGCAGATGTCTCGCGTGAAGGGGTGCAGCGTGATTTGCTACCATTAGTGGAAGGCACAACGGTCAGTACTAAGCACGGTATGGTGAAAACCGACCACATTCTCTTTATTGCTTCGGGTGCATTCCAAGTGGCTCGCCCTTCGGATTTAATCCCTGAATTGCAAGGACGTTTACCAATTCGGGTGGAATTATCTGCCTTAAGTGCGGTGGATTTTGAAAGAATTTTAACCGAACCTAATGCTTCATTAACCGAACAATACAAAGCCTTGATGGCAACAGAAGGGGTGAACATTGAGTTTACTGGCGAATCAATTAAGAAAATTGCTGAAGCGGCATTCCGCGTTAATGAGAAAACCGAAAACATCGGTGCGCGCCGTTTACACACGGTGATGGAGCGCTTAATGGATAAAATTTCCTTTAATGCCAGTGACATGCAAGGTCAAGTAGTACGCATTGATGAAGCTTATGTGATGGATGCACTAGGCGATGTAGTAGAAAACGAAGATTTAAGCCGTTTCATTTTATAATCCTGCTTAACGTAAAACCGCACTTTATTTGAATCAATAAAGTGCGGTTTGTTTTTGTATGATTTCAATAGAAAGCAGAACTATTTACGTAATTTCACCAACTCTACGGCATGATCTGTGCCTTTGGTCAGAATTAAATTGGCACGTTCTCTTGTCGGTAAAATATTTTCTCTTAAATTTAACCCGTTAATTTCATCCCAAATCCGCCCTGCCGTACTGATCGCTTCAGGTTCTGATAAAGTAGCATAATGTTTAAAATACGAATTCGGATCGCTAAATGCGCTTTGACGGAATTTCAAAAAACGGCTGATATACCACGCTTTTAAGAGATCTTCATCTGCATCCACATAAATAGAAAAATCAACAAAATCAGAAACGAAAGTTTGACTAGAACGATCGCCTGTTTGTAGGACATTTAAGCCTTCTAAAATGAGAATATCAGGTTGATCCACCACATCAAATTGATCCAGTACGATATCATAAATTAAATGGGAATAAACAGGCGCACTCACCTTTGGTTTACCTGATTTAATATCAGCTAAAAAACGCACTAAACGCGCCGTATCGTAAGAAACTGGAAAACCTTTTTTATGTAAAAGATTGTCTTGTTGCAACTTAGCCAACGGATATAAAAAACCATCTGTCGTGATCAAATCCACTTTACGACGTTCTGGCCATTGGGAAAGTAACGATTGCAGAATACGTGCTGAAGTGCTTTTTCCGACGGCAACACTCCCTGCAATACTAATAATATAAGGTACTTTGTCAGGGTTGACGCCTAAAAAGCGATTCATCACTTGCTGACGCTGGATACGTTCTTCGATGTAATAATTAATTAAACGTACTAACGGCAAATAAATAGTTCGCACTTCATCTAAAGAAAGTTCTTCATTAATCCCAAGCAGGGGTTTTAAATCCTGTTCAGTTAAGGTTAACGGTACAGACTTTCTTAATTCAGCCCACTGCTCGCGGCTAAAAGATAAAAAAGGGGTTAATTGATTTGATAAAAAAGTTGAATTTGTTAAGTCCACAATCTGTTTAAGTTGTCACGTTGCAATAAATTGAGTATGAAATATACCCTATAAATAGGTAAAAAAGGATAAAAATTTTACAAAACTGGCTACTTTATAAGAAAAGATGGGCTTTTTGAGTGATAAATAGACGAACAAGTAAAAAAATCATTTTTTTTCAAAAAAACACTTGTCAGCGATGAAAATTTCCCTATAATACGCCTCACTTGCTTACGAGATGCCGACTTAGCTCAGTAGGTAGAGCAACTGACTTGTAATCAGTAGGTCACCAGTTCGATTCCGGTAGTCGGCACCATTCATTCTCGGCAAGTGTTCATTTAACGCGGAGGGATTCCCGAGCGGCCAAAGGGAGCAGACTGTAAATCTGCCGGCTCAGCCTTCGAAGGTTCGAATCCTTCTCCCTCCACCATTTTTTAAATGAAACTAGTTCTGATGGGTCAGATGAATTTAGGACTGCGGGCATCGTATAATGGCTATTACCTCAGCCTTCCAAGCTGATGATGCGGGTTCGATTCCCGCTGCCCGCTCCAAACGCTGATATAGCTCAGTTGGTAGAGCGCACCCTTGGTAAGGGTGAGGTCGGCGGTTCAAATCCGCCTATCAGCACCAGTCCTAGTATTTCCTTTCTGTCCTGTCCTTAATTAACAGCAAATTTGAATTTTGGTTAATGTGGTATATTGAACCATCCATAACCGTGTTTGTTTAGAGGGACTCTCAATGTCTAAAGAAAAATTTGAACGTACAAAACCGCACGTAAACGTGGGTACAATCGGCCACGTTGACCATGGTAAAACAACTTTAACCGCAGCAATCACAACCGTATTAGCAAAACACTACGGTGGTGCAGCTCGTGCATTCGACCAAATCGATAACGCGCCAGAAGAAAAAGCGCGTGGTATCACCATCAACACATCACACGTTGAATACGATACACCAACTCGTCACTACGCACACGTTGACTGTCCAGGACACGCGGACTATGTGAAAAACATGATTACCGGTGCAGCTCAAATGGACGGTGCTATCTTAGTTGTTGCGGCAACTGACGGTCCTATGCCACAAACACGTGAGCACATCCTTTTAGGTCGCCAAGTAGGTGTTCCTTACATCATCGTATTCTTAAACAAATGCGACATGGTGGATGATGAAGAATTATTAGAATTAGTTGAAATGGAAGTGCGTGAACTTCTTTCTCAATATGATTTCCCAGGTGATGATACACCAATCGTACGTGGTTCAGCGTTACAAGCGTTAAACGGTGTAGCTGAGTGGGAAGAGAAAATTCTTGAGTTAGCTAACCACTTAGATACTTACATTCCAGAGCCACAACGTGCAATCGACCAACCGTTCCTTCTTCCGATTGAAGACGTGTTCTCAATTTCTGGTCGTGGTACAGTAGTAACAGGTCGTGTTGAGCGTGGTATCATCCGTACAGGTGAAGAGGTTGAAATTGTTGGTATTAAAGCGACAACGAAGACTACAGTAACAGGTGTTGAGATGTTCCGTAAATTATTAGACGAAGGTCGTGCGGGTGAGAACGTTGGTGCTTTATTACGTGGTACTAAACGTGAAGAAATCGAACGTGGTCAAGTGTTAGCGAAACCGGGTTCAATCACGCCACACACTGATTTTGAATCAGAAGTTTACGTGTTATCAAAAGAGGAAGGTGGTCGTCATACACCATTCTTCAAAGGTTACCGTCCACAGTTCTACTTCCGTACAACGGACGTAACAGGTACAATCGAATTACCGGAAGGTGTTGAGATGGTGATGCCTGGTGATAACATCAAGATGACTGTAAGTTTGATTCACCCAATCGCGATGGACCAAGGTTTACGCTTTGCGATTCGTGAAGGTGGTCGTACAGTAGGTGCGGGTGTTGTAGCGAAAATTATCAAATAATTTGGCTTAACATGCGAAAGAAGGCGTATCGAAAGATACGCCTTTTGTGTTTATCAAACACTTAACTTAAAAAGTAAAGAGATAAAAAGGCAAGGTTGATCCTCAGCTTTTCACATAGCTGATTATTTGGTTAAACGTTGATTAAGCAACCACATAATCGCTTCAGGACTGTTAAACACCGCATCCCACGTGTTATGTGGATTGTTATTCACAATGCCATTATCTCCGGCTTGTTGCATCGTAAATTCAGTATATTTCACCTTGTCTGACTTCACTTCATCTTTCAAAATCGCATAATTGATGCGCGAACCTGCAACCGGCGAAACCTTATCTTCGATACTGTGGAAAAACCAAATTGGGGTATTTTTCAATGCCGATAAATGTTGTACGGACGCATTCCCCTCTATCCATTCAAGCGTATTAGCCTCACGTCCACTCATTAATAACGCTCCCGCAAAAAAGTGCGGTCGTTTTTGTAATAAATATAATCCCCCTTCTGCCCCACGCGAGAGCCCAATAACATAGATCCGCTGTGTATCAATATTTGGGTGGCTAGCAATCACATCATCTAACAGCTTGAAAAGGAGTTGGTGACGATTGTCGGTTTGCCAATGGATACCGGTCTTATCGAAAGCATCAAAAACCGCATCGTACTGAGGTGCCAAAACAAAACCGTCCTCATAAAGTAATGTGGCAATCGCACCTTTACTAGATAATAAATGTGCTAAATTATCTTTTCCTACCTGTCCAGAACCATGTAAAAATAAGGTTAATGGGTATTTTTTCCCGCTATCGATCGCTGGTTGATAAAAACGATATAAAAGTTGATTATCTTGCTGTATATGCCAAACCCGATGCGCTGAGAAGTGATCTAGATAAGCGATGTTGATCTTTTCTTGCACTGCCGGTTGCTTAATTTCACTCGGCATCAGGGTTGTGCCATTGGTCAACTTTAACAAACCGGTTTGTTTAATACTGTATATTAATTTGTCACCATAAAACTCCGGCACACGATTTGCCTGCACCTTTTCGACTTCAATCATTTGCCCCGTTTTATCTTTTGCCTTAAATTTCATTGCCTGATTATTTTCCACTTTCAAAGCATAAAAATCGGCATTTTTATCACGTTCATCGAGTTCAAGGATCACAAATTTTCCTGCTTGTGGGCGATGTGTTCGACTTGGTTGATTATTAACATAAGCCTTCAAGAGTGTTCTTGGTTCACTCGTGGTTTGCTCAAGTGCGGTCTGAATTTGGTAAAGTTGACGTAGATCGGTGCCCGCCAAAATATTCGCCTCATATTCCAATGCAATCCCTGTAATCTTCGCCCCTTTTTCAGTGACATCAGCCAATAATGTTGCTTGGATCGCTTGCGGTGGTTTTGCTACATCTGGTATTTGTGTCATTGCTATACTGACGAATGGAAAACTGACACAAGCTAAGATCAAAATTTGTCTTAACATAATTTCTCTCCCTAAAAAAATAGCAACAAGCCCTCCTCGCCTTGTTGCTATCTTTGTTTAACCTTTAGAGTTTTTTACTCTGTAAATTGACATAAAGCAGAATTCCCGCCAACACACCGAGCGGTAACACCAAGTCTGTAATCGAACCATCGTTGCCCCAAACTAAGTTCGCCAAAATCACTGAGCTACCACCAATTGCCCATGCGATTGTCGTTGGTACAGACCAAACAATCATTTGTTTCTTCACATCATTAATGCCCATCATGCGGTTCACGACCCAGAACAAGCTGTCATTAAAATAACCGAAGAACAAGGAGCCCATAGTCGCAGCCTGTGCCGCGAGTAACATATTCACCCCCGGAATCTGTGCTAGAATTGGCGCAGAAATCGAAGCTGCGGTGATCATGGCTACCGTACCTGAGCCCTGAATAAAGCGTACTAATGTTGAAACAATAAACGGAATCAAGATAGGTGAAATAGGTAAGGCAGCAACTTGTTCTGCCAATTCTTTACCCGCTCCACTATCACGTAATACCGCACCGAGCGCACCACCAGCACCCGTTACTAATAAAATAATGCCCGCCGTTTTTACCCCTTCTTCTAAATGCAGTGCTGTCGTGGTTTTATCGGCTTTAGGCAATAATGTGTACACAGCGACTAACACACTGATTGCAAGAGCAATCATCGGATGACCAATAAAGTTAAACACTTGGTATAGGGTGTTTTGTGCAAGTTCAGGAGTGTTTTTAGCCAGTAAACCTAAAATGGCTTTAATGAAAATAAGCGCAATCGGTAAAACAATCGGTAATAATGATAAACCTAAACTTGGTAAGTTTTTCTTCTCACGGCTTTCAATATAATCATCATACTTTTGTTTTAATTCTTCTTGACTAAACACTTCCTGATTAAAGGTTGGATACTTTTTGTCTAACCATTTAGCATACAGCACCATCCCAACTACAGGTAAAACGGCCAACGACATCCCGACTAATAACATTGCCCCAATATCAACATTAAATAAGCCGGCTACACCTAATGGACCGGGTGTTGGAGGAACAGTATGGTGCGTAACGACTAAGCCACCTGCTAATGCTACCCCTAAAGTCAATAAAGAACGTTTCCCATTTTTAGCTAACGCTTTTGCTACTGGATACAAAATCACAAAGGCTGAATCCACAAAGATTGGAATACTCACAATATAGCCAGTAATAGCCAATGCCCATTCTTCCTTCTTCTTGCCTAAAAACTTAATAAAGCTATAAGCCATTTTCTCTGCGGCACCCGAAACCTCAAGGATACTTCCCATCATGACACCGAGTCCAATTACAATACCAATCCCCCCTAACGTGCCTCCAAAGCCTTTGGTAATTGCACCCAGTGTTTGGTCAACATTCATCCCACCAATAAGCCCTGCTATCGCTGCCGCAATTAACATGGCAATAAAAGCATGAACGCGCGTTCTTAACACTAAAAAGACGAGCACAAAAACGGCCACTAATAAGCCGATTATTGGAATAGGTAATCTAAACATAACGCCTCCCGTTACATATCATATTGAATGAATTGTTGAATCACATCCGCAAAACGTTGATCGGCATGGAAACCTAAACCAAGTGCGTGTGAACAGTTAATTGCCGCAGGCCAACTGGCAACAATATTGTTAATCCCTTCGTCAAATGCCACATTGACATACTGTAAAATTGCATCCCCTTTTACCTTAGCTAACTCAGACAACATGTTTTCCACAGTCACAGTAAAGCCAGGTAAATTGATGACATGCCAATCTCTTGCAGGGAGAGAAGGTAGCTGAAGTGCATGAATAAAATTATTCACAACTGTATTTGGACTTGATAGCCATAATTTTAATTGCACAGACACCGGGCAAATCGCCATTTCGTTATGCAACGGCTCACGAATAATACTGCTCACAAATGAAGAAGCGGCTTTATTCGGTTTACCCGGACGAATACAAATGGTCGGCAAGCGAAGCACAATGCCATCCACAAACCCTTTGCGGCTATAATCATTAATCAATAACTCACACATGGCTTTTTGTGTACCATATGTGGATTGTGGTGTGACGGCAGTATGATCCTCAATAACGTCAGGTAGCTTTCCTCCATAGACAGCTAATGAGCTGGTAAAAATAAAACGAATTTTCGGATTGCGACGACGGCAGCATTCGAGTAAATGACGCGTTGCTAAGAAATTAATCTCATAGCCTAAATCAGGATCTTGTTCCGCATGGCTACTGACAATCGCGGCTAAATGGAAAATGGCATCTGTCTGCTGATCAATAATCTCATCCAATCCTTCTGGTTGGCGTAAGTCCATTTCTATACAACGTACTCTGGGATCATGGTTGGGTGCGATAGGCTTAATCACATCAATTAAAATCAGCTCATCGACTTGTACATGTGGATGGGATAACAAGGTTTTTGCTAAACGCTGTCCAAGGAATCCTTGCCCGCCCGTAATGATAATTTTCATCTTTTTCTCCTCAAAAATTCACCGCACTTTTGTTCAAATTTCATGCAGTTTAAGGGTTGTTATGTAAGAAATGCCCTACCCACTGACAACAGGGCATTTTCCGAATGAATAACAATACGACTGTGACGAAATAAAGGTTTAGGCTAAGAATCGCCCAATGACTTGACCTCCGACTAACACCCAAGTCATTAACAGAGAGGTGAAAAATACCCCTAAATAAATATAGCCTGTTTTTAAATAGCACCAGTGATTGATCACGGTGAAGACAATAAACTGTGGAATAATAACGGCTAACATCATCATCCAACGTCCACCAAATTGTGGCAGTCCCACCACATCAAATCCCGGACCGATTTGCATAAAACCGGGAACAAAATGGAATAACCATAAAATGATTAAACCACCAGTAGCAAAAAGTGCGGTTTTGAAACTCCAGATCAACAATGTTGCTGTAAACGAACTCGCCACTTTTTGTTTCATTTGGACTGACACGATCAAACCGTTGAACACGAAGAAAAAGACCAAAATAGGTAACCAATACACGATAAATAAATTAAACCGCTCTGCCGTTAATGGCTTCAATAATGGCCATAAGAAACGTAACTCAACATGGAAATATTGATAAATCAGACTGACAAGGAAATATAAACCGGCAAATAACAATAAGCTGAGTAATAAATAACGTCCAATCAGTTGCGCCGTTGTCAAGGAAGCAGATTGGCTCAACACACCAAACTCCGCCCAACAAAACTGTGCTTTTCTTTGCCACACGCCAAATAAAAGACTACCGACAAGCCCACTCACAACGAGCCATAAAATAATGCCATTTCCCATTTCAAGTGGCATAAAACTCAATTTCGCGGCAATCGGTTCATTCGCACCGCCCCACTGGGTAAATAGCGGATAGAGCAGTAATGTCAGCACAATATTAATCAGCGTAAAGCCCCACCATTGTTTGCTCGAAATTGCTGTCTTTTCTGTGACGGCTTGATTCATCACGCCAAAATAAGTCGTTTTTAAAAGTCCGCTAGCAAAACATAATGTGGCAAGCAAAGCACAAGCTAAGGCAAATAACCCCGTAAGTTCTTTATACCAATAGGTTTGTTGGTCAGGATCAATCCAATCCGCACCTTTTTCGCCATGTTGCAATGCTTGATTAAACCAAAGAATGGCTTCTTTATTACTCTGGGCAGCAATCATCACCCCAAGATGGGTACCATCGACCATTGCCGCACGACGTGCAGAACCGGTGTTAAAGTCACCATAGGTATGATCCCACTGCAAAGTTTCATTTTCGCCTAACCCAAATGCTTTCAGGCGGTTAGGATGATGAATCAAACTTTTTACAGGGAAGGTTCTTTCACGATAGCCACCGATTTCTTCGTACAATCCTTGTGTCAATAAGTAGTTATTCAATGTCATCTCACCACCATTGCTACTTAATCCATTGACAGCTTTGTGATCTGGATTGAGTTTTGCCACGCGAATTGCATTTAACGCGCCAGTAGAGTGACCAAAGAGACCTAACCGTGTGTTATCTACAAACGGCAACGTTTTTAAATATTGATAACCATTATTCGCTCCACTCATATTTTTATTTGAAGCGGGTAACTTAGTAGAATAGCCATGTCCAAAATGATCGATCGCTAGCACCACAAAACCGCGCTTAGCCAGCTCCAACGCACCAAATGTACTGGTTGCTTCTTTATCACTTTGATAGCCATGCAATGCCAAAAGTCCTGGCTTCGGTGTGTCTGCCGTAGCAGAAACTGGACGATATAGCTTCGCGACCATCGGTTGCATTTCTTCTGTCATAAAACTCACATGGCTCACCTCAATTCGACCAAAATCGCGATCTATTGCCGAAGCAAGATAGGCACCTAAAAACGTGAACAAAAGAAACACACTTCCCCAAAAATAAGGTTTACTTGAATGCATCTTATCTCTCCTCTGCAAGCACAGTCACTTGTGCGCTATCAATTCCTTTGACTAATAAAGGCATCGCTAATACCCGCATTAACGTTTCACTGTTCACTTGAGATAATTTCATATCTTCAATAATGCAAATAAAGGCTGGCTTATACATCCCAAGCATCACTTGATGTGCTTCCACACCATGTTCGGGATTTGCCGGCGATGCCAAGGAAATAAAATCAAAACCAATCGCTTTTAAATGGCTCGCATGATCAATCAAATATTTCGCGGCTTGGATACTGACAGCGCCGCCATTTGCAGCATATTGTTGCGGGTCGGTTTGGCGTAACTGCTCTAACCCCGTACGAATGAAAAGAGAGTCCGCTTGTTGCATTTGTGTCAAATAAGGCGCCAGATCTTCAGGTTCAATTAATGTACCGGGTGCTTTGGGAATATCGACTAACAACGGTTTTTCATAAATAAATGTACTCAATGGCAGTTCTGAAATAGATAAGCCATTTGGATTGAAATGTTTTGGCGCATCAAAATGTGTACCAAAATGATTAAATAAATGAATAATGGCACTGTTATAAACATCCCCTTCGGCAATGCTCGTGCTACTTTCGAAAGTCAGTGTCGGCTCCCCGGGAAACCCGGGATCCTTGATATCTAACGGATAAGACAGTAATTGATAATTCATCTTAGCGCTCCTGACTTACGCGTCTTTATAAAGCGCAAACCAATCTAATCCGACGACAGTTTCGATTTTTGGCTTATATTCACAGCCAATAAAGCCGCGATAGCCAATTTGATCTAACTTATCAAATAAATAAGTGTAGTTAATTTCTCCTTCATTCGGCTCATGACGATCTGGTACCGAGGCAATTTGAATATGTGCCACTTTGTCTTTCAACAAATCTGTCAGCTGTGACAACTTGCCATCGACATTTTGGGCATGAAAATAATCAAGCTGGATAAAGACATTATCCCGATCAACTAAATTCACAATGTCTAATGTATCAAATTGACTTTTTAGCAAATAATTTGGTTTCACCTGTGGACTTAAGGCTTCGAGTAGAATCTTAATACCATGCGGTTTGAATTTTTCTGCCGCGTAACGAAGATTCTGCACAAAGGTACGTTTATACAGCTCACGATCCGCACCTTCTGGTACAACCGCTGCCATAATATGAACATTCGGGCAATCGAGTGCTAACGCATATTCCAGGGCTAAATCAATATCACGATGACTGTCTTGTTCGCGTCCCGGAATCGCTGACACGCCCCACTCCCCTTGTTCAATATTTCCCGCAGCCGTATTAAATAACACTTGCTTCAGCCCATATTGCACCAATTTTTCTTTTAACACTGAGGCGGGATAGTCATAAGGCCATAAATATTCCACATATTTAAAGCCCGCTTTCGACGCCGCTTCAAAACGATCTAAAAAAGGCACTTCAGTAAACATCATGGTTAAATTTGCAGCAAATTTTGGCATACTATTTTCCCCTCTTTTCGAGATCTTTCACTTCGTCATCGGTCAGATAACGAACTTGTTGGCCTTTTAAGAGGAAATACAATTTTGCGGTTTCCTCTAATTCTTCGGTATTGTCCACGGCATCAACCAAATCGGTTCCCGTTACAACCACACCGTGATTGGCCAATAAAAACGCTTTGCTCAGTAATGCGCGCTCACTCAGTTCACGCGCAATATTCGTATCACCGGGGCGATAATAAGGAATCACCGGAAGCTTGCCGACACGCATCACATAGTAGGGTGTGAATGCTTTCATCGCATTATCTGGATTGAGCCCCTCTAAACACGAAAGGGCTGTGAGATAAGTTGAATGTAAATGAACAATGGCATGACATGCCGGATTTTTGTGATACATCGCCAAATGAAAGACAGACTCCTTAGAGGGCTTCTTACCCGATAACAAGTTGCCTTCCATATCCAATACAGAGAGACTGTCCGCCTCTAAACGCCCCAAAGAAGAGCCCGTTGGCGTGACTAAAATACGTTTCTCATCTAAACGTACAGACAAATTTCCTGCGCCCCCCACACTATAGCCTCGTTCAAATAATGAGCGCGCAAGATTCACCATTTCTTTTTTTTGTTCGAGTTCTGTCATATCAACATTCCTTGTGCGAAAGCAAAAAAGTCTTCTGTCCCGAAATTCCCTGATTTCAAAGCAAGATAAATATCTTCATCTAATGCTTTTAACCAAGGCACTCCGGGAGCAATTTGTTTACCGATTTCGAAGCCTGTAAAACCAAGTTGCTGAACCACAATGCTTGACGTTTCTCCACCCGCAGTAATGAAGTTCACTACCCCAGCGGCTTTCAGTTTTTGCGCAAGCTGTGCAAATGTGTTTTCGATCGCTTGGCTAGCTTTCTCCACACCAAATTCCGCTTGAATTTGTTTGAGCTTATCGGGTGATACCGTGGCATACACCATAGGCGCCAAATCGTGATCTAAATGAGCAATAACCCATTTTGCTAGCACATCGGCATACGCAAGATTTGATAGGCTCTGTTCAACATCCAAATAAAAGTGCGGTGCTTTTTCTGCATATTTCGCCACTTGTTTATTGGTCATCACAGAACAAGACCCTGACAGCACCACCGTTTTACCTTTTGGTGGCAATAACGCATTGTCGCCATGCTGACCACCACTGGCACGCGCCGCCATATAAGCAGCTAATCCCGATCCACCCGTCACCAATTTCAAGTCTGTAATGGCTTCTGCCAAAACAGCTAATTGATCATTATCGACAGAATCCACGACTGCATAACGGAAGCCTTGTTGTTGTAAAGTACGAAAACACGATTTCACATAGTCACTGCCTTTCAACAGATCCGCATAGCGCACAAGTCCTGTTTTCCCGCGCGCTTGTTGATCCATCAAGCGCACTAAATTGGCATCTTTCATCGGCGTAATCGGGTGATTTTGCATACCGGATTCATTCAACAGCACCTCACCAACAAACAGATAACCATTAAAAATAGTGCGACCATTAACCGGTAAAGCTGGGCAAATAATCGTGAAGTCCGCGTTTAACGCATCCAATAATGCATCCGTCACAGGACCAATATTGCCTTTTGCTGTACTATCAAAGGTAGAACAATATTTAAAATAGAACTGAGTACAGCCCTGTTGTTGTAACCAATGTAGTGCTTGTAAAGATTGAGCGATGGCTTCATCAACGGGATTAGAACGTGACTTTAAACTGATCACAATCGCATCCACAGGCGCTGTCAACGACTGCTTAGGCACCCCATTCATCTGTACGGTAGCAAGCCCATTTTCCACTAGAAAACTGGCAATATCACTCGCACCAGTAAAATCATCTGCAATGACACCTAACATAATCACGCTCCTTTTTTCTGTGGTAATTCAATGCCACTAAAAATCTTAATCACCGCACTATCATCTTCTTTGCCATACCCCGCATTGCTGGCTGACGTAAACATATTAAACGCCGTGCTTGCTAGCGGTAACGGGAACTTCAAGGCTTTTGCAGTATCCGTGACAAGACCTAAATCTTTCACAAAAATATCTACCATAGACAGTGGGGTATAGTCACCCTCTACAACGTGCTTCATACGATTTTCAAACATCCAAGAATTCCCTGCAGCATGAGTCACCACGTCATACATTAAATCGAGTGGAATACCAGCTCTAGTCGCTAATGCCATGGCTTCTGCACCCGCGGCAATATGTACCCCCGCGAGTAATTGGTGAATAATTTTCACGGTTGCCCCTAAGCCAATTTCTTCACCGATGTTATACACTTTACCCGCCACCGCATCTAAGACTGGTTGCAATTTCGTAAAAGCTTGTTGAGAACCAGATGCCATCACGGTCATCTCGCCTGCCGCCGCTTTTGCTGCCCCTCCAGAAACAGGCGCATCTAACATCACCAACCCTAGTTCTGTTAATTTTTGTGAAATCTGCTGCGCATCTTGTGCAGAAATGGTAGAAGAGACCATCACCGCAGTACCTGGTTTTAAATGACTTGCCAAGCCTTTCTCGCCAAATAGCACTGTATTCACTTGGCTAGCATTGACAACTAACAACAACACCGCATCTAATTCTTGTGCAAAATCCACCGCACTTTGTGATACGCCTTTTGCTCCCTCGGCTTTAAGTTTCTCCAAGGCAAGCGGGTTCAAATCTGCACCGTAAGTTGTTAATCCTGCTCGAATACAAGATTGCGCGGCGCCCATTCCCATTGCACCTAAGCCAATCACGGCGACTGAAATATTTTGATTCATAAGTTCCTCCACTCAGATTTTAACGGGTGTTCGACTAACACTATATTGCCTCCTTTTATAAAATAAATCTGCGATCGAGATCTCAAAATTTAACAAATCAATGTTAAATTTTGTTAAATGCGTTTATTTTTAAGCCTTAAAATAGAAAACTTACACAGAATAAAAAAAATCAGCGTATAATTTGCCTTAATTTTGGTTAAATGGATGTAAAAGCATGTTAATCCCCGCAGAACGTCAAAAGAAAATCCTTAATTTAATTCATCAACAAGGCATTGTCCGCATTACGAATCTGGTCGAATTAATGGGTGTTTCCCACATGACCATTCGTCGCGATATTCAAAAATTGGAAGAAAAGGGCAAAGTCGTTTCTGTTTCGGGGGGAGTACAGCTATTAGAAAGGTTAATTTCCGAGCCTACTCGCGATGATAAATCGCTGTTATTTCATCAACAAAAATCAGCGATTGGTTTAGTCGCCGCAAATCTGATTCCTGCCAATGCAACGATCTATTTAGATGCAGGCACCACCACTTTAGAAATCGCCAAACAGATTACAGATCGTGATGACTTATTGGTAATCACCAATGATTTTGGCATTGTGGATTATTTAATTAGCAATGGACGTTGTGACTTAATTCATACTGGGGGGCGAGTATGTAAAGAAAATCGTTCTTCTGTGGGGGAATTATCTGCCCAATTTTTGCGGAACATTTCTATTGATATCGCTTTTATTTCGACTTCCTCATGGAATTTACAAGGATTGACGACACCAGATGAAAATAAATTACCGGTTAAACGTGCCATTGTACAAGCTAGCAGACGGAATATCCTTGTCACAGATTCCTCAAAATACGGCAAAGTCGCGACGTTTTTACTCTATGCTCTGGATACATTAGATCAAATTATTTGCGATAAAGCTTTGCTCATCAACGCGCAAGAAAAGATTAAAGAAATGGATATTGAACTTTTGTTAGTGTAAGAAAAAATGCAGTGAATATGTTGACATATTCACTGCATTGTTATGCTCGTTTAATGCTTATTTTGCTGGAATCGCAGCTAACAACTTCGTCAGTAGCGCCCAATACGTTTGTACCGCGGGAATATGCACTTTTTCATCTGGCGAATGCGCATTACGGATCGTCGGTCCAATTGATACCATATCCATATCCGGATAAATCTTTTTCAGTAAACCACATTCTAAGCCTGCATGGATCACTTTTACAACCGGAGCATAGCCCAAGACGTCAGCATAGACCTTTTCCGTTAATCCGACAATAGGCGCATCATTATGTGGCTCCCAACCAGGATAATAGCCACTCAGCGTCATTTCTGCGCCTGTTAACGCGGCCAATGATTTTAATAAACTGCCAATATAGCGATTACCACTATGAATGAGTGAACGAATCAAAATCGTCCCTTTAATTTCATTTTCTTCGGTACGTAATACACCAATACTTAACGAACTTTCCACAACATTCTCTAACGCATCACTATTACGGATCACCCCATTTGGCAGTACATTAAGTAAATGAATGACTTTTTGCGTCGTGTTTTGTGAAAACACCGTATCCGCATTCTCAACAGGTTTCAGCGTCAATGACAGATTAGGTTCAACTTTCACTAACTCATGTTTTAATATCCCCTCAAACTCACTGACTGCTTGTTGTAAAGTGGCTAAATCCTCATTAAAAGCAAGTGTTGCAAAGGCTTCGCGAGGAATCGCATTACGTACTGAACCACCGCGAATATCACTTAACGCAAATTGGAAGTCTGGCTTATCTTGAGTGAGTTTGGCTAAGAAGCGAGCAAGCACTTTAATCGCATTTGCCCGTCCAGTATGAATATCTCCGCCAGAATGTCCACCAGCAAGCCCTTTTAAAATAAGCTGATAACTTTGTTCAAAAGTATTCAGTTTACGCTCAATTTCCAACGTAATATTGGCATTTTCACCGCCTGCACACCCAATGTAGATTTCACCGTTTTCTTCCGTATCGGTGTTGATCATGATTTCACTTTGTAACCAATTTGGACGTAACCCAATCGCACCTTCCATGCCAGACTCTTCTGTCATAGTCAATAAGACTTCTAAAGGGGGATGTACCAAATCATCACTATCTAACACCGCTAACGCAGACGCCATACCAATTCCATTATCCGCACCAAGTGTTGTCCCTTTTGCTTTTACCCACTCACCATCAATATAAGGTTGAATAGGATCTTTGGTAAAATCATGCACGGTACCTTCATTCGCTTGAGGCACCATGTCTAAGTGCGCTTGTAATGCCACCGGCACATGGTTTTCCATACCCGCACTGGCAGGTTTACGAATCAAAATATTGCCGACTTCATCACGCTCAGCATAAAACCCTTTGCCTTTTGCCCAATGCACAATGAATTGTGCAATTTGCTCTTCATGATAAGACGGATGTGGAATAGCGCAAATTTGGCTAAACCATTTCCATAATAATGTTGGTTGTAGTGTTTTGATTTCTGACATTGTGGTCTCCTCTTCAGAAATATGTACGCCTGTTCTGCTCATAAAAAATACGAAAAAAATCAGTAAAATTATAGCATAAAAGGCGATTTCGCGTTATCCTAACGCAATTTTTTAATTTATGGGTAAATTTTACCCCCTCTTTGTCAAAAGGTGTATTTATGAGCGAAAAATATGTAGTGACCTGGGACATGTTCCAAATGCACGCGCGTAAATTATCGGAGCGCTTACTTCCTGCTTCACAATGGAAAGGCATTATTGCTGTCAGCCGTGGTGGATTATTTCCTGCGGCAGTACTTGCACGTGAACTGGGCATTCGTCATATCGAAACCGTCTGTATCGCCAGCTATCACGATCATGTTGAACAAGGCGAATTAAAAGTATTACATCGTGCCGAAGGTGATGGCGAAGGTTTCATCGTAGTGGATGACTTAGTGGATACAGGCAATACAGCACGTGCTATCCGTGACATGTATCCAAAAGCTAAATTTGTGACAGTATTCGCAAAACCCGCCGGTGCGGCATTAGTTGACGATTATGTGATCGATATTCCACAAAATACTTGGATTGAACAGCCTTGGGATTTAGGTTTAACCTTCGTACCACCATTAGCCAGAAAATAATTACGTCGTTATTTTCGCTTTTCAAACATAAAAAATGCGAGTAATTAACTCGCATTTTTTGTTTTACGCGTTTATTATCTTTCAAAATAAACTTTTTTGAGAGCTAACTCCAAGCCTCTAAATTCTGCTAAACCTTTTAGCCGACCAATTGCTGAATAACCTGGATTTGTTTTTTTATTCAAATCATCAAGCATTTGATGACCATGATCAGGACGCATTGGAATTAAACGACTATTTCCATTAGCTTTTCGTCTGTATTCTTCCGTTAAGAGCGCTTTGACAACATTAAACATATCCACATCGCCTTCTAAATGTGCCGCTTCGTGAAAACTCAGTGGATTTTCTTCACGACAAGTAGAACGTAAATGTGCAAAGTAAATGCGATCAGAGAATTGTTCCGTCATTTTCACTAAGTCATTATCTGAACGAACTCCATAAGATCCCGTACACATTGTAAAACCATTCGCCGCTAATGGTTGAGTTTTGACAAACCACTGCATATCCTCAATTGTCGAAACAATACGTGGGAGACCTAAAATTGGACGAGGAGGATCATCAGGATGAATTGCCATTTTAATCCCCACTTCCTCTGCAACAGGAATAATCTCATTTAAGAAATACGCCAAATGCGTACGAAATTTCTCTGGCGTGATATTTTGATAACGATCTAGCTGCCCTTGAAATTCACTTAAAGTATAACCTTCTTCCGCGCCAGGCAAACCCGCAATAATATTATTCGTCAATTGTTGAATATCCTGCTTACTCATTTTTTCAAAATAGGTTTTTGCTTGCGAGCACTCTTCAGCAGAATAACTTTGCTCTGCATTTGGGCGTTTTAAAATATATAATTCAAAGGCAGCAAAGGCGATATGGTCGAATCGTAAAGCTTTTGAACCATCTGGCATTTGGTATGCCAAATCTGTCCGAGTCCAATCTAATACAGGCATAAAATTATAACACACCGTATCAATACCACATTTGGCAAGATGACGTAGCGTCTGTTTATAATTTTCGATCCATTGTTGATATTGCCCTGTTTGTGTTTTAATTTCTTCATGAACAGGCACACTCTCCACGACTGACCAAACCAAACCAGCTTTTTCAATATCTGCTTTACGCTTCTCAATCTCTTCCACTGACCAAATTTGCCCATTTGGAATATGGTGAAGCGCAGTAACGATTCCTGTTGCACCTGCTTGACGAATGTCTGCCAATGAAACCGGATCTTGGGGGCCATACCAACGCCATGTTTGTTCCATAAAATTCTCCATTTAAGATTATTTGGCCTGTAAATAATGCTCACTCATCCATCAACATTGATACTTTTCTTTCGCTACCTTTTTAAGGTGAGTTTACTTTTATCAGTTCTTCTAACTATTTTATTGATTATGATTTATAAGATTTATTGATGATATATTCTGGGTACATTCCATATTAATACAATAATCCTTAAATTATTCTTAACAGAGTTATATATGATGTAATATGAAAATAGCTAATTACTTTCCAGAGGCTTATATATCCATTAAATGGAAATCTTAATAACTTAATTGGTGTCACTTAAACACACCCTATTTAAGTTCATCATAAATAAAACAATCAATATTAGTTTTTGAAAAAGCAGTAACGATAAATTCATTATTTACTAGACCGTACTAGATTAACGTAGTAAATATTATTCTTTTGTAAAAACGTTCTTTGATGATTTAAGTTCATATTCCAACAACAACAGGATTCCGATTAAATAAATAACCATCAAAATCAGGATCATCAAGATCAGATAATTCAAATAATTTCTGTTTTACATTTTCAAGATGCTGCCACATGGCTTTTTTAGCAAGCGCAGGATCTTTTCGTTGGATACTATTGAGAATTGCCTCATGATCTTTTAACCATAAGCGACGATAATGATGCACTTTAATATGCGAATGAAGCCCTTTCCACATTGGATTCGAACGATATTTCCATAGATCTTTTTGCATCTGAATTAAAACTTCATTCTGCGTTATTTCAGCAATCGCAGTATGAAATTCTTCATCTTCAGAATAATCATCATTACCACCTTGCTCTAACGTAACATATTCACGCTTTAAAATTTCTTTCAATCGTACAATATCATTACGGTTCGCTTGAATTGCTGCAAATTCGGCAATACTGCTTTCTAATAATTGTCGAGCTTGCAACAATTCAAATGGTCCTACATCTAAATAATCAAAACTATCATTACTGCTTGGTAAATTAATGATATAGACACCAGAACCCTTTCTAACAGAAATTAAGTTTTCTAGCTCCAACATAATTAATGCTTCTCTGACGACAGTACGGCTGACATCAAAACGTTCTGCAATATCACGTTCTGGAGGTAATCGCTCGCCAATTGTATAGATTCCTTTGCGGAGCTCATCTTTCAATAATTCACCAATTTTCTTATAAGATCGTAATGAATAGTTTTCACTCATAATTAAAAAGCCTCAAATATTCCAACAATAACAGTACCAATCTAAATATTGGTATAACAAATTATAATTTAATATAACATACCTACTGCAGTTTACGGATCTCTTCTACAATTTTATATGTGTCAGGATCTGTTTTTTGTAATTCTTCATACATTGGGATAACCGCAGCTTTGAATGTCGACTTATCTACTTCTACAAATGTTGAGCCTTGCTTAATCGCAGATTCTCTTTCTTTATTTTCAGAAGCAACCCAAAGCTCTTGCATTTTAGCAGTAGCCTCATCAGCAGCTTGTTTCAATGCTCGTTGTTCATTTTCACTCAAAGCATCCCATATTTTTGTTGAGATGACTAACACATCAGGCACCATTGTGTGTTCATCTAAACTAAAATATTTAGATACTTCACTATGACGGCTCAATGTATAAGATGGAATATTATTTTCAGCAGCATCAACTACTCCTTGCTGAAGCGCAGTATAAAGTTCACCATAGGCTAATGGTGTTGGGTTTCCCCCCAAGAATTGCACCATATTTACGGCTGTCGGACTAGGCTGGACTCGTACTTTCAAACCTTTTAAATCCTCAGGTGTTTTAATTGGTTTTGATGTATAAAAACTTCTTGCGCCAGCATCTAAGTAAGCTAAACCAATAAAGCCATTTTCTTTTGAAGACTGTAAAATATTTTGTCCAATCGGACTTTCCATCACTTTATAATAATGTTCCTTACTATTAAATAAATAAGGCAAATTATATACGCCATATGGCTTACTAAACGCTTCTAGCTCAGCGGCATTCGATTTTGCTAATGCTAAAGCTCCTTTTTGTACAAGTTCCAAAGATTCACGTTGTGAACCAAGTTGAGCATCCGGGTAGACTCGGATTTTTAGTGCTCCATCTGTTAATGTTTCAGTACGCTTAGCCATGTATTGCAATGCTTCATGAACTGGATGGGATCTATTTTGATTATGGCTTAATTTTAACGTAGTGCTCGCTAACGCATTAAAAGACAATCCTAGAACAACTGTCGTAATCACTGTATTTAATAAGAATCTTTTCATCTTCATCCCCTTTATCATTAAATTCACATCAGACCAAAAAATAATATTTGGCACACCAATATTTGTATTTTTTCGCATTTCAGTCAAAACAATTTATTAAAAAATGAGATAAAGATCACAAAAAAACACAAAATTGGAATTCCAATTATAAAAATGTGACAATGATCTCATTTAAAATGAGAAAATCATTATAGAATTCGTTTCATGTTATAGACTCAAGGGGTTTTTTATGGAAAGATTTTTAAAATTGGTGAACCAAATATTAATCTATTTCTTAGTATCGCTTTCCTCCGTTCTCGTAGCCTGTGTCATTTGGCAAGTTATCTCTCGCTATATTCTCAATGCAGCAAGTATTGTGACTGATGAACTAGCTCGTTTTCTCTTTATGTGGGTAGGTCTTATCGGGGCAGCTTATGCAACGGGGCTAAAAAGACACCTTGCGATTGACTTATTACTCATGAAAAGTAAAGGGAAAAATAAGACTATTCTTGAAATCTTCATTTCTTGTGTGATGCTCTTTTTTGCAGGATTTATTCTCGTTTATGGTGGCGCTAATCTTGCATGGGATACGCATATATCTGGACAAATTTCGCCATCACTTGGTATAGACATGGGAATTATTTACCTTTGTTTACCTGTTTCTGGAGCAATTATGGTGTTCTATATTCTTATAGACCTCGTTTCAAAATTTGATAAAACGGGTCAACAACTTAATTAAGGAGCAATTTACTTATGGAATGGACAAGTATTCTCGCCCTTTTTGGTTCTTTCATTTTAATGTTAGTGCTTTCCGTACCAATTTCTTTTGCGATTGCGATTTCAACATTAATTACAATTATGATTAGTTTACCATTAGATAGTGCCCTAACTGTTGTCACTCAAAAAATGGCATCTGGTTTGGATAATTTTGCGTTGTTAGCAATTCCTTTTTTTATTTTAGCAGGCAATATCATGAATCGTGGTGGCATTGCCATCCGTTTAATTGCATTAGCAAAAGCATTAGGTGCTAGATTACCGGGATCATTATTCCACAGTAATGTACTTGCGAATATGTTATTTGGCTCAATTTCTGGCTCCGCTGTTGCTTCAGCTGCTGCAATGGGTGGGATTATGTCACCTTTACAAAAGAAAGAAGGTTATGATCCTGAAATTTCAGCCGCAGTCAATATTGCATCTTGCCCAACGGGATTACTTATCCCACCAAGTAACACATTAATTGTTTATTCTCTCGTTTCAGGTGGTACATCCATTTCAGCACTCTTTCTAGCTGGCTATTTACCAGGAATATTGATGGGATTAGGCATTATGCTTGTAGCTGGTTTTATTGCCAAAAAGAAAAAATATCCACTTGAACCAAGACCAAGTTGCAAAGACGTCATGTTAAAAACTATTGATGCGCTACCTTCTTTATTACTTATTTTCATTGTCATTGGCGGTATTATCGCTGGAATATTTACTGCAACAGAGGCTTCTGCGATTGCTGTAATCTATACTTTAGTGCTTGCTGTTGGATTCTATAAAGAAGTAAAAATTAAAGAACTCCCTGCGATAATCTTGGAATCAAGTGTAACAACGGCAATTGTTCTATTACTCATAGGCGCTTCATCTGGTATGTCTTGGGCAATGGCAAATGCGGATATTCCTTATTTGATTCAAGATGCTTTACTCGCTGTTTCTGCTAATCCAATCGTTATTATGTTATTTATCACAGTACTCCTACTAATCGTGGGTACGTTTATGGATATGACGCCAGCGGTGTTGATTTTTACACCTATTTTCTTACCTATTGCTATGGAATTAGGTATCGATCCCGTCCATTTCGGGATCATCATGACATTTAACCTCTGTATTGGTATCTGTACACCACCTGTTGGTAGCGCTTTATTTATTGGCTGTTCAGTAGGGCATGTGAGCATTGATCGCGTATTAAAACCGATGCTGCCATTTTTCATTGCGCTCATTGTTACTTTATTAATGGTGACATTTATCCCTGATATCAGCTTATTGCTACCTAAATTATTCCTTAATTATTCACCAATGTAATTAAATCGTTTAGGTAAACATCGAATACTATTATTAATAAGGAAAAATTATGCAAATTCCATTTAATCATCAATTTAAAGACAAAGTTATCGTCATTACTGGCGCTGGCGGCGTATTATGTGGTTTCTTATCTAAGCAACTCGCCAAAACAGGTGCTAAAATCGCCTTATTAGATATTAACCTGGAAATGGCAAACTATTTTGCAGAAGAGATCAATCAATCGGGAGGTATTGCTAAAGGTTATCAAACTAATGTGTTAGAACTCAGTAGCATTCAAGCAACAAATGAGCAAATTAAACAGGACTTTGGTTCCTGCGATATCCTCATTAATGGTGCTGGCGGTAATAATCCTAAAGCCACAACAGATAATGAATTTCATGAATTTGAATTACCTGAAAAAACCAAATCTTTTTTTGACTTAGACAAAAGTGGTGTCGAGTTTGTTTTCAACCTCAATTACCTTGGCACACTTCTTCCGACTCAAGTTTTTGTGAAGGAAATGATAGGAAAACAAGGCTGTTGCATTATCAATATTTCTAGCATGAATGCATTTACCCCACTCACTAAAATTCCTGCCTATTCAGGAGCGAAAGCTGCTATCAGTAATTTTACACAATGGCTTGCTGTACATTTCTCTCATGTTGGTATTCGTTGCAATGCGATCGCACCAGGTTTTTTAGTAAGCAATCAAAATCGTACTTTGTTATTTAATACTGATGGCAGTCCAACAGCACGAGCACATAAAATTTTAACCAACACGCCAATGGGGCGTTTTGGAGAAGCAGAAGAGTTAGTGGGAGGCATTTTATTCTTAATTGATGAACGCTATTCAAGCTTTGTGAACGGCGTTGTCTTGCCTATTGATGGTGGTTTCTCAGCTTATAGCGGTGTGTAATAAGTTATTTTAAGGAGGAAATAAGATGAAATCCTTTCTATGCGAAAACTTCTTACTTTCAACAAGAACTGCAGAAAAACTGTATCATGACTATGCAGAAAATATGCCTATTTTTGATTATCATTGCCATCTCAATCCCAAAGAAATTGCTGAAAATCGACAATTTAAAGATTTATCAGAAATTTGGTTAGAAGGCGATCACTATAAATGGCGTGCAATGCGAACTGCAGGCATTGAAGAACACTTCATTACAGGTTCAGCTACTCATTATGAAAAATATTTAGCTTGGGCAAAAACGGTCCCCCTTTGTATTGGTAACCCCATTTATCACTGGACACATTTAGAACTACGTCGTCCGTTTGGCATTCATAATAAGCTCTTTAATCCTGAAAATGCGGTAACAATTTGGCATGAATGTAATGAAATGTTGCAACAACCCGCGTTTTCTGCACGAGGTATTATGCAGCAGATGAATGTCAAACTCGCAGGAACGACGGATGATCCCATTGATTCTTTACACTACCATAAAGTAATTGCTGAAGATAAAACATTTGATATTGATGTGGTACCAAGTTGGCGACCAGACAAAATTTTTAAAATCGAACTCCCAACATTTAATGATTATATACAACAACTTGCTGAAGTCGCTGATATTGAAATTACTAATTTTTCAACATTACAACAAGCTATTTTAAAAAGGCTTGATCATTTTGAACAACATGGTTGTAAATCTGCCGATCATGGTATTGAAATTGTCCGTTTTGCTGACATCCCCACAGAACAAGAACTAGACAAAATCCTACATCACCGTCGCCAACACCAACCATTGACAGAACTACAAATTGCGCAATTTAGTACCGCAATCTTAGTTTGGTTAGGACAAGAATATCATAAACGTCAGTGGGTGATGCAATTTCATATTGGTGCGATTCGTAATAATAACAGCAGAATGTTTAGACTATTAGGTGCTGATAGTGGTTTTGATTCTATTGGTGATCGTATGTTTGCAGAACCACTTTCAAAACTATTAGATGCAATGGATAAAACCAATCAATTACCTAAAACAATTTTATATTGTTTAAATCCTCGTGATAATGAAGTAATTGGTAGTATGATAGGTAATTTCCAAGGTGATGGCATTGCCGGCAAAATTCAATTTGGCTCAGGTTGGTGGTTTAACGATCAAAAAGATGGCATGGAGCGTCAATTAGAACAACTATCTCAACTGGGATTATTAAGTCAATTTGTTGGTATGTTGACGGATTCTCGTAGTTTTCTTTCTTATACTCGCCATGAATATTTCCGTCGTATCTTATGTGAAAAATTAGGATGTTGGGTTGAAAATGGAGAGGCGCCAAATGACCTAACATTGTTAGGTAATATGGTTCAAAATATTTGCTTCAATAATGCAAAACGCTATTTTAAATAAGGAACATCCATGAAAAAAATAGCAATTATTGGTGAATGTATGATTGAGCTAAATGGTGATGCATTTGGTCACATGTACCAAACCTATGGTGGAGATACACTAAATACAGCAACTTATTTAACGCGTATTACACCATCAACAGCACTTGAAGTACAGTATATCTCAGTAATGGGAACAGATAAACTTAGCCAACAAATGATTGAGCATTGGCAAACTGATGGTATCAATACCAATTGGGTACTGCGTGACCCGAAACGGCACGCAGGTCTCTATTTAATTCAACTAGATACACAAGGTGAGCGAACGTTTTTATATTGGCGTAATCAATCTGCTGCCCGTTATTTGTTACAACATATTGATATTAAAAAAGTATTTGAAGCACTAATAACTGTAGATATGATTTACTTAAGTGGCATTTCGTTAGCCATTTTACCTGATAATGACAGAATATCATTGCTTGCAGAATTAACTGTACTTGCAAAACAAGGCGTAAAAATTGCTTTTGATAGTAATTACCGTCCTGCACTTTGGGAATCACGAGAAAAAACACAAGAAATTTATACCGCACTTTTACCTATCGTTGATCTAGCATTAGTCACATTCGAGGACGAACACGCAATTTGGCAAGATAAAAATGCTATTGATACTATCCATCGTTTAAAACAAATGGGAGTCAAAGACGTCGTCGTCAAACAAGGAAAATCTGGGGCAATTTTCAGTGATCACCATGGCAATCAATGCGTAGTGCCTACACAAGAAGTCAAAAATATTGTTGATACAACTTCCGCTGGCGATGCGTTTAATGCAGGTTTCCTTAATGGCTATTTACAAGGTAAACCATTATATACTTGCTGTGAACAAGGTCATCAATTAGCAAGGCTCGTCATCCAGCACCGAGGTGCAATTATCGACAAATCTGTGACATCTCATCTAATAAACAAATTCAACTAATCATATTTAAGGATTTCTATGAAATATAAGACTGCTCAAATTATTGAAAAGTTAAGAACGATTAAAATTGTGCCAGTTATTGCAGTAGAAGAAGCAGAGGCAATTTTACCCTTAGTAGAGACTTTAGCAAAAAATGGCTTACCTGTTGCAGAGATCACTTTTCGCTCTGCAGCAGCAGAACAAGCGATCCGTTTAGTTCGTCAACATTACCCAGATATATTAATTGCGGCAGGTACGGTACTCACATCAGAACAAGTCATCCAAGCTAAAAATGCAGGTGCTGATTTTATTGTTACACCAGGTTTTAATCCTAACATTGTCAAACTTTGTCAAGCATTACAACTTCCTATTACGCCAGGTATAAACAATCCAATGTCGATTGAAGCAGCGCTTGAAATGGGCATTACAGCAGTAAAATTCTTTCCAGCCGAAGCTTCTGGTGGCGTAAGAATGATTAAAGCCTTACTGGGTCCTTATGCACAATTACAAATCATGCCAACAGGGGGAATTGGTTTACATAACATTCAAGAGTATTTAGCAATCCCAAATGTTGTCGCTTGTGGTGGTTCTTGGTTTGTAGAGAAAAAATTAATTCAAGAGAAAAATTGGGAAGAAATTGGACGTTTAGTTCGTGAAGTTTTAGACAAAATTAAGTAATGACCCTATCAAATAAAAATGCGAGTAATTAACTCGCATTTTTTGTTGTCTGTTATTCGACTTAGCTAGCGAATTTCGCCTTTAAGACGTCTAATAATTGATCTTTGGCAATCATTTCTTTTTCACCAGAACGACGATATTTATATTCAATTTCGCCTTTCTCGAGATTTTTCTCACCAATCACGATCATATGTGGCACGCCGATCAATTCCATATCCGCAAACATCACTCCGGGACGCTCTTTACGATCATCAAAAATCACTTCCACGCCTTGGGCAGTTAACGTGCGGTATAATTCTTCCGCAAATTGTTGCACGCTTTCGGATTTATGCATATTCATCGGCACAATCGCCACTTTGAATGGGGCAATATTGTCTGGCCAAATAATGCCACGCTCATCATGATGCTGTTCAATCGCAGCCGCAATCACACGGGTGACACCAATCCCATAACAGCCCATAATCATGGTTTGCGGGCGACCATCTTCACCCTGTACAGTGGCGTTCATTGCCGCAGAATATTTGGTGCCTAATTGGAAAATATGCCCAACCTCGATACCACGTTTGATTTGTAGCACACCTTTACCATCTGGACTTGGATCGCCTTCCACTACATTACGCAAATCGGCAATGTGTGGCACAGGTAAATCACGTTCCCAGTTAATACCAAAATAATGTTTGCCATCTTGATTCGCACCGGCTGAGAAGTTATCCATATTTGCCACCGTGCGATCAATCACAATCGGCATTGGTAAATTGATTGGACCTAATGACCCCGTCCCCGCGCCAACTACTGCACGAATTTCTTCGTCTGTGGCGAATTGTAATGGGCTTGCCACAATATCGACTTTTTCCGCTTTAATTTCATTCAGTTCGTGATCACCACGTACTAACAAGGCCACTAACTTGTGACCACTTTCTTCCGTCGCGTGGACGACTAAGGTTTTGACGGTTTTTTCAATCGGTTGATTGAATTGTTCTACCAATTCCGCAATGGTTTTTGCATTAGGCGTATCCACGACACGTAATTCTTCTGTTGCCGCACCACGTTCACCTAATGCCACCGCTTCGGCAAGTTCAATGTTTGCGGCAAAATCTGACTCGGTGGAAAACACTACATCATCTTCACCACTTTGTGCTAACACTTGGAATTCATGAGATGCACTCCCACCAATTGAACCTGTATCCGCTTGCACTGCGCGAAAATCTAACCCTAAGCGGTTAAAAATATTCGAATAGGTTTCATACATCACATCATAGGTTTTTTGCAAACACTCATGAGTAGTATGGAAAGAGTATGCATCTTTCATCACAAACTCACGCGAACGCATTACGCCGAAACGTGGACGAACTTCATCACGGAATTTGGTTTGAATATGATATAAATTCAATGGTAACTGCTTATAAGAACTCAATTCACGGCGCACTAAATCGGTAATCACTTCTTCATTGGTTGGTCCAATCACAAAATCACGCTCGCCACGATCTTTAAAGCGCAATAACTCAGGACCATATTCTTCCCAACGACCAGACTCTTGCCATAATTCTGCTGGTTGCGTGACCGCCATTTTCACTTCTAACGCACCGCTTTTATCCATTTCTTCACGGATAATCTTTTCTACTTTATTTAAGACACGCAACCCGGTCGGCAACCAAGTATAGAGCCCCGATGCTAACGGACGAATCATACCCGCACGTAACATTAATTGATGGCTAACAATACTCGCCTCAGCAGGCGTTTCTTTTAAGGTTGAGAATAAATATTGACTTGTACGCATTGAGATACCTATAAATGAAAAACGGTTTATAAATCGAAAAAATTGTGCGTTAGTTTATCACTGTGTGGGGTTTGCACAAAGAGTTATACGCAAATTTGCACATAAAAATGTAGAATGAAATCGCCTGTGAATACGACTTTTTTCTCCTTGGATAACTCTGTTTTCAACAGATAAAAAGAAGGCAATAAAAATAGGTTAAATGAGAGGTATCACTTAACCTATTACTTGATTTTACGAGACAATTAATAATGTTGTTGTAAAAGTACTAAATAACGCTGATAAACTCGCTCATATTCTACCGCACTTTTTGGATTAGGTTGTACAAGAGATGTCGTATCAAGATGCACAAAGGCGTGACATAAATCAGCTAAATCCCCTTCACCATTCGCCCACATGGCTTGGATTGCGCCACCGAGTGCAGCGGCTTCGTCTTCTTTCAAACAAACCACTTCAGTATTCATGATATCCGCAATCATTTGACGCCATACCGCACTTTTCGCTCCCCCGCCAATTAAACGGATTTGTGAAGTCGATAAGCCGGCTTGACGGAATAAATCTAAGCCGTAACGTAAAGTAAAACTGGCAGCTTCCATCATCGCTCGGCATAAATTCGGTTGGGTAAAATTAGCAGCATCTAAACCTAAGATACTGGCTTTCGCTTGGGGTAGTGGAGGCACACGCTCACCGTTGAAGAAAGGCAGAATCGTTATACCTTCTGCGCCAATTGGGCTTTGTTGAATGAGTTCGTTAAATTTAGCCACATCAATCTGTAATAAATCCATCAGATTTTTATTGGCAGAGGTCATGTTCATCACACAAACCAAGGGTAACCAACCGTCTGTACTTGAACAGAAATTGGCAATTTCCATCGGTAAATCCGTGAGTGGTTTATCGGTATAAGAATAGAGTGTGCCAGAGGTGCCTAAACTCATCGTTACAATACCTTGCTGAATATTGCCCGTCCCAATCGCCCCCATCATATTATCGCCACCACCCGTGGACACAATAACATTTTCTGATAAGCCTAATAGGGCGGCAATTTCAGCACGTACCTGACCAATCTTTTGTTGGGCAGAACGTAATGGCGGTAAAACTTGATGTGGGTCTAATTCTGGCGCCAGTAATTTAAACGCCTCGAGATGCCACTGACGTTGCACCACATCAAAATAACCTGTCCCTGAGGCATCACCATATTCCATACAAAAATGTCCCGTTAGCCAATAATTCAAATAATCATGTGGGAGCATGATTTTGGCTATACGACGATATTGTTCAGGATACTGCTTTCTAAACCATAAAATTTTTGAGGCGGTATAGCCTGTTTGGGGCATGATACCTAACTGTGAGAACGCTTTTTCTTGACCGCCCAACAATCGGATAAATTCCGCATTTTCAGCCGTAGTTTCGGTATCACACCAAAGTTTTGCATTGTATAACGGTTGATCATTGTCATCTAACAGCACCAAACCATGCTGTTGCCCCGATACCCCAATCCCTTTAATCAAGTGCGGTTCGATTTGGGCGAGTTTTATCGCTTGTTGATATGCGCTGACTAAGGCGTCCGTCCACCATTGAGGCTGTTGTTCACGGCGACCTTCACTATTTTCAATGATCGTATGCGACGCATAGCCCACACCAATCACCTGTCTCTGCTGGCTATCTACCACGATGACTTTAGTACCTTGTGTACCACAATCAATGCCAATATACATTGCTTGCTCCTCAGTGCTTATTGCTGTTGTTTGATAAACGTTTGCAGTTCGCCATAACTCACTGCACCGCCCGTTGCGGACATGGAGAATAAATTGAAGTACGCTAACCCGTGACCGAGTTTAAGTACCTCAACTAAAGGTAAGCCATGATGTAAACCATAAAGCACCCCTGTACAGAAAGCATCACCTGCCCCTAAGGTACTCACGATATTTTGTTTTTCTACCCAGTACGAAGGTATCGCAACCTGTTCACCTTGTTGATTCATTGCAACAGCCCATTTAGGCTCATGAATGATCACCGTATCACGCACGCCCAATACCATCATTTGCTCCGCCATGCGCTGTAACATAGTTTTGCTCGATGCGAATGCCTCTGAATTGGTCAACCATTTGGCTTCAATATCATTAATAATCACATAATCCACATAAGGCAAAATTGGTAGGATTTGTTGAGTAAAGATCTGTTTATTCGCTACGGAAACTAAATCAATGGAAATGAGAAAGCCTTTTTGTTGCAGACTGGTCAGCGTGTGTTTTAACACCTCTACATCAAGCAATTTAGGCAATAGCGGTAAATAAGCGATGTGGGCAATTTTCGCGGGATGATCAATTTGCAAAATATGTGCAGCTTGATATTCCGCCATTGCGCCAACGTAATGGAAAAACGTACGATCACCAGTCTGTGAATTGATCATCACATCAGTAAATGAGGTTGGTAGAGCTAACTGGACTACATTGTCAACATTAATATGATGCTGCTTAGCTTGTTGTAAAATCAACTGTCCTTCGCCATCTTGACCAATGGCACCGGCAAGAAAAAGCGGTAAATGTGGATCAAGTTTTGCCAAATTAAATAACACATTGGTACAACCGCCGCCACAATGGAGCTCCATGTTAGAAATCGTGGCTAACATGGACTCTTGTGGATAATCCGAAATCAGTAGGGCACGATCCACTAATAAATTACCGATGGCGAGAATGCCATTACGTTGTTGCATATAAATGCGCCTTATTAATGCTGTTAAAGATATTCATCTGTTCTGCAACCGTGTCAGAAATCGCCTGTTGCATACGGTTCATCATAATGAGGTAATAATGATATTTTGTTTCGAGATCGGCGTGTTGCATATCTTTTTCAAGTGACTGTAACGCCGCTTGTGACATGCCTGTAAAGAAATTAATTTTGCAAATGCCACGTTGAATCGTTTTGCGGAAATCGTCAGCGCTTAATCCCGAACCTCCGTGTAATACTAACGGGACAGAAACCGCTTGGTGAATTTGCGCCAGACGTTCAAAATCTAACTTAGGCACACCTTTATATTTACCATGGGTATTCCCAATCACAACAGCGAGGGCATCAATGCCTGTTTCGCGCACAAACTCCACAGCCTGTTCAACATTGGTATAAAGCGCCACATCAGCACAACTTTCTAACGCGCCATGTTCATCTCCCCCCACTGCACCAAGTTCACCTTCAACAGAAATGCCATAATTTTGACAAAGTTCGACAACTTTACGAGTTTGCGCAATATTTTCTGCGTAAGTAAGTGAGGAGCCATCAAACATAATGGAAGAAAAACCACATTTAATTGCACGCTCAACGGTGGAAAACGTCAATCCATGATCTAAATTTAAGCACACGGGAACGCCTGCTAACATAGCTTTTTTCTTGATATATTCAGCGGTGGATTCTAAATCAATATACGTTAAATGCACTTCAGCCACATTAATAATTACCGGTGACTGATTTTGTTGTGCTGCAGTAAACACTGCATCAATAAAATTTGAGTCAATCGCATTAAATGCCCCGACCGCAAATTGATGTTGATTTGCGACGGAAAGCATTGACTTTAAGTTCAATAATCCCATGTTATGCTCCTGCTAAATACTGAGGGTAATCACTACAAAGTAAATGAAGAGGGGGTTCATCTTCCTCAATGTGTGAAAAACGACCCAACGGTGCTAAAAAACGATTATCGGTTAAATCGTCATTTGCCATAGACACTTCCCCTGCTAATACCACACCATCCTCAGCCCAAAAGCTATGATACAAGAAAGGGGTTAAACAAATACTTTGTCCTGGTTTAAGTTTGACTAAACCACCTGCATTGACCGTGACCTGTTTGCCATCCACCGCCACTTGAATAGTCGATTTTTCATCTAACAAATCCGTTTGCTCATCACGTCGATACAAACGAATCACCAAGGTACCACCACCTCGATTAATAATATCTTCCATTTTTTTCCAATGATAATGCATCGGAGTGACTTGCCCCTCTTTTACCATCATAATTTTTTCCGCATAGGGTTTCTGATTAGTGGAGGATTGATTACGAATGGTAAATAACGTTAAACCATATTTCGCAAAATCATTCAAATTGAAATCCGTGACATCCCAACCAAGACGCGCATCTAATACTTCTTGTTGGCTTACTAAATCGGCGAGCTTCCAATCTGCCAAACGGTAATCTGCAAATTCGGGCAAATAAAAACAATGACGTTGCATCAATGCCTTAAATTCGCCTAATACTTGGTTAATTTCAGAACGTTTCATCGCTTATCCCCCTTAAAGAAACCCCATCAAAGTGCGGTCAATTTAACGAAATTTTATTTTTCCAGTGGCCATAGCCATGCCGCACCACGCACGCCACTGGAATCACCATGTAATGCTTTGCGAATAGGAGTATGGAACTCATGACCAAAAATATACTGTGGCATCAGCTTAGGCACATTGGTGTAAAGTCTATCAACATTACATACACCGCCTGCGAAGACAATCACATCAGGATCGAGCATATTGACATAAGAGGACAACGCTTTCGCCAAGCGACGTTCATAAGCTTGGAAGGATTGTTCGGCTAGCGCATCGCCTTGCTCAGCTAAAGCAAGAATCTCATCTCCTTTCAAACGTTTTCCCGAACGACGCTCATAATCATCACACAGCCCTGTGCCTGACACAAATTGTTCAATACAACCGTGTTTACCACAATAACATGGTGTTTGTTGCGCAACGGCTTTTTCTTCATCATCCATCCAAGGCAAAGGATTGTGTCCCCATTCTCCCCCGATACCGTTACCACCATGATGTGGTTTACCATGAATCACAATGCCTGAACCGCATCCTGTTCCTAAAATTAACGCCAACACGACCGCACTTCCTGCCCCTGCACCGTCTGTGGCTTCAGATACTGTCATGCAATTTGCGTCATTGGCAATACGGACTTCGCGACCCAATAAGCGACAAAGATCTTTGTCTAATGGTTGACCATTTAACCACACGGAATTAGCATTTTTCACTTTATGGCTAAACGGCGAAATCGTCCCCGGAATACCAATACCCACCGTACCTGTTTGTCCCGTTGCTTGTTCCGCATCATCTACCAGCCCTTTAATTGCAGCTAATGTTGCTTCATAAGACCCTCTTGGTGTAGGTACTCGTTTTCTGAATAACTCTTTGCCTTCATTAGAAAGGGCGATCACTTCAATTTTCGTGCCACCCAGATCGATACCAATACGCATAACTACCTCATCGTTTTAGATTTTGTTTATTGATGAATACTCTTTCTGTTAGAAATTATATATACTTAAAAAATAATCTATTTAAGGCATGGATATACAAATGCAACAAAATACTTCTCTTCTTGTCATTGATGATGATGTTCAAGTTTGTGAATTGCTTACCGATATTTTTGAGGAACATGGCTATACTGTTATGACGGCTCAAACCGGTCAGCAAGCGTTAGCTTTGTTGCAATCGACTCCGCACTTTTCATTAATTTTTCTTGATTTAATTCTGCCTGATGTAAATGGATTAATTCTCTTACAGCGTTTAAAAAGCCTGACCACTGCCCCTGTGATTATGTTAAGTGGGCTAGATTCTGAATCCGATATTGTTGTTGGCTTAGAAATGGGTGCTGATGACTACATCTCCAAACCCTTTTATCCTCGCGTGGTCGTTGCAAGAGCGAAAGTCGCGTTACGTCGCCATCAGCCACAACCTTTTTCAACTAGCGCCTCACATCAAGGTTTTACTTTTCATCATTGGGTGCTAGATACACAAAATCGGAAATTATATTCGCCACAAAAAGTGGATATTGAGCTGACGCAAGGAGAATACACCTTATTACACGCCTTAGTTTCTCATGCACAAAAAGTTCTTTCTCGTGAAAAGTTACTTGAACTGACACACACGGAAAGCTTAGAAATTTTTGACCGCACTGTCGATGTGCTCATTATGCGGTTACGTAAAAAAATTGAGCCTAACCCCAAGGCACCAACTTATATTCAAACTGTTCGCGGCATGGGTTATTTATTTGCCGTCGCGGTTGAGCGCTGTTAATGTCGCATGTTTAACCACAAATAATAAGCCCCCTCCCAAACTCAGGAGGGGGAATCAGGTAATTACTTCACAGTCCAACCTTTATAATCTTTAATGTTATCACGTGTAATTAAATGTACAGGAATTAACACGGGGTCTTTCGGTGCTGGTTTGCCTTGTAAAATATCGTAACCAATTTTCACCACTTCCGCTGCCATCACTTGTGGATCTTGTGCTGGTGTACCACGGAATAAGCTATCTGATAATTTCAAGGCTTCTTCACCATCTGGCGAGCCGTCCACACCCATAATGAAAAACTCATTACGTTGTGCTTGTTTTGCAGCTAAATCTGCACCAATCGCCGTTGGGTCATTGATGGCGAACACCGCATCAATTTTCGGATGTGCAATTAATAATGAAGTCATCACTTCTAAACCACCTTCACGGCTACCTTTCGCGTTTTGGTTATGTGATAACACTTTGATGTCAGCGTGTTTAGCAAATACATCTTGGCAACCTTGTACACGATCTTGTACCGCAGATACTGGTGGTCCATTGATGATCACCACATTACCTTTACCGTTGAGTTTTTCAACGATAGTTTGACAGGCAATTTCACCCGCTTGGTAGTTATTTGAAGTGACTGTTGCGTCCGCGCCATCCGCTGCAACGTCCACTGCCACCACCACAATACCGGCTTTACGTGCACGCTCTACGGCAGGTCCAATCCCTTTAGAATCCGCTGCGTTAAGGATAATCATGTCGGTTTTTGCCGCGATGAAGTTATCGATTTGTGCCACTTGTTGACCTAAATCGTAACCACTGGATACAGAAACAACGTTTACTTTGTCGCCAGCAAGCTCTTTTGCTTTTAACTCTGCCCCTTTCGCAATTTGTACGAAGAATGGGTTAGCGAGATCACCAACGGTCACACCGATCGATTTTAATTCTTTCGCTTGTGCAAAAGGTGCCATGGCTAACATTAAAGATACTGCTAATGTTTTTAATTTCATTATAACCTCTCCTATATTGGATGTTGTTTAAGCTGAACGGGTACGGTATTTGTCGATCAATACTGCCACGATGATTACCCCACCTTTAATAACGAGCTGCCAGAAATATGACACTCCCATTAAAGTCATACCATTATTTAAAGTCGCAATAATTAATGCACCGATGAGCGTCCCCGTAATGGTTCCGATACCGCCCACGAAACTCGTGCCACCTAAAATAACGGCTGCGATTGCATCAAGTTCATAGCCTACACCAAGATTACCATTGGCGCTATACAAACGCGATGCACTCATTACGCCGCCTAAGCCAGATAATAATCCGCTGGCAGCGTAAACGAAGATTAAGACTAAAGAGACTTTGATACCTGTTAAACGTGCGGCTTGCAAGTTACCCCCAACCGCATAAATATGGGTGCCTAACGTCGTGCGACGTAAAATAAACCAGCACACGGCAATCACGGCAAAGGCGATAATCACTAGCCAAGGTACCGAGCCAAGATAACCATTTCCTATCCAACTGAATGAGATTTTAGAGTTGATCACCGTTGTCCCATCGGCTACTAAATAGGCTGCGCCACGTAATGCAGTATATGTACCTAGCGTGACAATAAATGGAGGTAGACCTGCATACGCAACCAATAAACCATTAAATACCCCCATACCTAAACCCGCGAGTAACGCTAACGGGACCGCAAATTCTGCCAATGCGGGATTGAGCGAGGTAACCAGTCCAATCACCGCCGTCACCCCTAAAATCGAACCAACGGAAAGGTCAATCCCACCCGTTAAAATCACAAATGTCATCCCTGCGGCTAACACAATATTAATTGATGCCTGACGCGTAATATTCATCATATTGGCTTCGGTCATAAAGTTTGGTGCCACAAACGAAAATACGATCACAATTAAAATCAAGATGGGCAAAATCCCCATTGCCTGCATCGCATCTGCAATTGCCAGTTTTTTAAAACCCGGTTTAACCGGTTGTGTTGTTCCCATGGTTACTTCTCCTAACTGAGTTCTTTTTATATTTTCATTATGATTGTGCGCCACAAGCCAATGCCATGATACGCTCTTGATTAATGTTATCGCCTTCTAATTCACCCACAGTATAGCCCTCGCGCATGACATAAACGCGATCGCTCATACCCACAATTTCAGGCAACTCACTGGAAATCATTAAAATCGCGACCCCTTTTTTCGCCATTTCAATCATCATGCGATAAATTTCACTTTTCGCCCCGACATCCACACCGCGCGTTGGCTCGTCCATGATGAATAGCTTCGGTTCAATTGCCGCCCAGCGTGATAACAAGACTTTTTGTTGATTCCCACCGGATAAGCCACTGACATTGACATTCGCACTCGGCACACGCATTTTCAATCCTTCAATCGCCGCTTGCGTGGTTTGTTTGCCTTTACCTTGATCGATCACCAACATCGTGGCATCACGCTCTAAAGTCGCCATCGTGACATTTTTGAGAATATTGAGATCTAAAAACAAGCCTTCTTCTTTACGGTTTTCTGGCAATAATGCTACATGATGAGCGATCGCCTCTCGTGGTGAAGAAAAACTGATTTCACCGCCACTCAAATAGATTTTGCCTTTCGTTGCGCGTTTCACGCCGAAGAGTAAATGTGCGAGCTCAGAGCGTCCCGCGCCCACTAATCCGGACAATCCGACAATCTCACCAGCACGCACAACCAAAGAGGCATCTTTGAGTTTGTGTCCATCAGATAAGTTTTCTACCCGTAGAACCTCTTCCCCAACAGGCACTTTCTCTTTATTAAATAAGTCAGTTAACGGGCGTCCTACCATCATCTGTACGAGAGTAGCGGAATCCAAATTATCACGGGTTAGAGAACCGACATATTTACCATCGCGTAGCACGCTAACACGGTCAGCAAGCTCATAAATTTCTGCCATACGGTGGCTGATATAAATGATCGCCATGCCTTCATCACGTAATTTTTTCACTAAGGCAAACAGTCGTTCCGTTTCACGAGAAGACAACGCCGCAGTCGGCTCATCCATCACAAGAATGCGACTTTTTCGGTATAAGGCACGGGCAATTTCTACTTGTTGCTGTTCTGCGATCGTTAAAGATGAGACTTTTTGCGTGGCTAAAAACTGTGCGCCTAAACGATCAAGTACTTTCTGTGACTCTTCTGCCATAGTTTTACGATCGAGACCAAACAAGGTTTTAATCTCACAACCGAGAAAAATATTTTCTGCCACAGTTAAATTAGGTGAAAGGTGGATTTCTTGATAAATCAAGGTAATACCAGCTTTAATCGCATCTTTTGGCGAAGAAATAGAAAAGGGTTCTCCATCAATTAAAATTTCACCTGCAGAGGCGGTATATGCTCCAGCGAGAATTTTCATTAAGGTACTTTTACCCGCCCCATTTTCCCCCATTAAGGCATGGATTTCACCACGATAAATGGATAAGTCCACATCTTGTAGCGCATAAAAGGTACCAAAGCGCTTGGCAATACCTTTCATTTCTAACAGAGGGCGAGCAGGTGGTGTTGAATTAACGTGCTCCATCCGAAAAAATCCCTTGATAAAATAAACATAATCGCATTTAACCATAACAATATGAATGGAAAATGTTGAATCCCGTTCATAATTGTCATAATTGATAAGATTTTCTCAATCTGTGAAATTGATCACAAAACTTATTTTTACTCTTTGATTTAAATCAAAATTTTCCTCGTTCTACTTCGAATAAGGTATAGAAAGCTTGCTTTGTTTTCACTAAATTAAACGCGAACAAACCCGAGTATAACACTCAACTATTATTACTAAATCAAGGAAGAAAAAATGTTAGATCAACATACCCGCGATATTATCAAAGCAACAATTCCCGTTTTAGAACAATACGGAACGACGATTACACAAACCTTTTATCACAATATGTTTACTGCTCATCCAGAGCTTCTCGACGTGTTCAATAAAACCAACCAAAAACAAGGTCGCCAACCGATGGCACTTGCCAGTACTGTCCTGGCCGCTGCCAAACATATTGATAATCTAGAGGCTATTCTCCCTCATATCACTCAAATTGGACATAAACACCGTGCATTAGAAATCAAGCCGGAACATTATCCAATTGTGGGGGAAAATCTGTTAAAAGCGATTAAAGAAGTCTTAGGCGATGCCGCAACACCAGAGATTATAGACGCATGGGGTAAAGCCTATGGTGTGATTGCGGATGTGTTTATTCAGGTAGAACAAACCATGTATGATAAAGCAGCATGGGAGGGCTACCAACCGTTCAAAGTAGTCAATAAACGTGTTGTTTCTGATCAAGTCGTCGAATTTACCGTCAAACCTGATTTCTCATTACCCGACTTACAAGCAGGACAGTACATTACCGTACGCGTAAAACCAGAAGGGGAAGAAAATACCGCCTGGCGTCACTATTCCCTCTGCTCAATCAACACGACAGAAGGGTTAAAATTTGCTGTAAAACGCGAAGGCGTGGGGGAGTGTAAAGGCTTGGTTTCTCACTACTTGCATGACCATATCCAGATTGGCGATACCCTTGATTTAACTGCCCCAGCAGGGGATTTTGTACTAAAACAGGACGATAAGCCATTAGTTTTAATTAGCGGTGGCATTGGGATTACCCCCTTACTCGCAATGTTAGAACAACAAATCAATGTTGACCATCAACGTGAAATCCATTGGATACATTCTTGCCGGCATGCCGATAACCATGCTTTCAAAGATGAAGTAGAGAGCTTAATCAAACAAGCAGGAAATGCACAGCAACACCTCATTTATACTGCTGAGCAACCCCGTATTGATGCCACATTTATCACTCAGCATCTGCCAAAAGAGGCGAGCATCTATGTCTGTGGTTCCATTGGTTTTATGGAAGGCATCATTGCGCTCTTAAAACAGCAAGGTTGGTCAGAGAGTGATCTTCTTTTCGAACCCTTTGGTCCCAAAATGAGTGTGGTTACTGTTTAATCACATGCCAACGACCTACCTCCGTGTAGGTCGTTTTCTTTTCGAACAACCTTTTCATAATTATCCTGTATTTTTTCTTGATTCTCCGTACAATGTTTGATGTACCATTCAAGATGACAAATAAAGTGCGGTCCATTTATGAAACGTTTTTTTACCAGCGCCTTCTTGCCAAAACCCTACAGTGTTCGCTTTCGGCTCGTGATCTTTTTAATCACCGCCATTTTCCTGATTATTTTTATTAGTGGCACCGCCATTATTGGCTTAAATAGCACCTATAACGCCTTATCCAATCTGCGTGATAGTTCATTAAATCAGATGTTTTCCTCGATGACCCTAGGGGTAAAAACCGCACAAATTTCTACTTATGCAAAACGCCTTACTCAAACAACACGCGCGTTAGAGTATCAGGAAGAATCCAAGACCTTGGCACATCATGCTGAGCAATTACAAATGCTCTTAACTCAAGCGAAGCGGTCTACACCAGAGGACCAACGCTTTGCCAATATCATCTATCACATTGATTTACTTGGAAAGAGTGTACAGGACTTATTATTACAAACCCACCAACGTCATATCCTTAACACCACAATCATTAGTGAATTAAACCAAGGGTTGCTCCACATTCAGCATATTAAAAGACTGGAAAAAAATACCGCACTGCCAGAACAGATCCCTGCCACTTTTTTATCGCAGCTGAACCGTATGGAAAAATTAATTGAAGATGCCACCAAAAGTAATTTTTCGACGGGGATTTTTATCAGCATTGAGTCCAATTTTTTACTCTTTCCTGCAGTTGATTACTTAACCGACATTAACCAAGAACTGGATAAGCTCAAAGCCATTTTCCCACAGTTGATTGACAATGCTAAAGCCCTTGAAAAGATCAATTTACGCGTGCAATTCCTCACCTTCCAGATTGATGCTTTGGTGCAACAAATTAGCCAACAATATACACAATTGGCGAAAGAAAAAGTGGACAGCGTGGATATTGATTCAGAACAAATTCAACAACGATTATCCACACTTACTTTGTCTATTTTGCTCTTTTCGTTATTTACGATTTTATTGATTATTATCCTAGGACAATACATTTATTCCTTGATCGGCAAACGCTTATATTCTATTACTGATGCGTTAAAACGCTTATCACAAGGCGATAAAAACGTGACGGTACCGCAACAACAAACCCAAGATGAAATTGGCGATTTAGCACGGACCTTTGATATTTTTCACCAAAATGTGCTGACCTTAGAGCAAACTGACTCATTATTAAAAGAAAAGAGTGAATTATTAGAACACACGTTTTTAGCCATGCGCGATGGTCTCGCCATTTTTGACCAACAACTTAACTTAGTGTCTTACAACGCACAATTTAACACACTACTAGGTGACTTTTTTACGCACACCTCCCCATTAAGCTTACACACACTGGTGGATTACTTTAATCATAAACACGCTAAGGTAAGCGGCTGGGAACAACCAATTGATCTCGCCTTACTGAAACAAATTCGGCAAGCGGAAGATTTCCTTGAAATTGAATATTCACAGCAAGTACTGGAATGGCGGGTTAGTCCATTAAAAGATGGACTAGTCATCTTTTTAATTGATCGTACACAACGCAAAAAATTAGAAAACGAAATTGCACACAGTCAAAAAATGCGAGCCATCGGTCACCTCACCGGTGGAATTGCTCATGATTTCAATAACTTCTTAGCTGTGATTATTGGTAATTTGGATTTAATTGATCCGCATGGGCTTGATGAACGCCAAGTCAAACGTCTACAGCGTGCCTTGAAAGCGGCAGAAAAGAGTGCAACGCTGACACAACGCTTGTTAGCCTATGCACGAAAACAACCGTTACACCCTACAGTTTTAGATATTAATCAACTGGTGATTGAGTTTAATGATTTGATTAAACACACCATTCCCCCAACGATTAATGTGCAACTCGAATTGGGCGAATATTTGCCTTTAGTCTATATTGATAAAAACCAGCTCGAAACCGCTTTAGCGAATTTAATTGTCAATGCGAAAGATGCACTCAATCACGAAGGTAATATCATCATTCGCAGCACACAATTAACAGTACAACGCACTCATTGCCAAGAGGAGATGGTGCAACTCTCAATCATTGATGACGGTTGTGGGATGGATGAGCAAACACAAAAACGGGTATTTGAACCATTCTTCACCACCAAACAAAATGGGCGCGGAAGTGGCTTGGGCTTATCCATGGTCTATGGGTTTATCCGCCAGTCAAAAGGACGTGTACTGATTGAGTCCCAACCTGATCAAGGTACCGCTATTCATTTGCAATTGCCAATCGCACAACAAATACAAGATGTATCAGCGTTGACATCCCAACCTCGTCTGAGCTGTGATACAACATACCAGATTCTGGTAGTGGAAGATAAAGCCAGTGTACGCGAAACTCTGTCAGAACAATTACATGAAATGGGCTACCAACCCGTTTTATGTGAATCAGGTGAACAAGCCCTTGCCTTATTAGAACAAGGACTAACGATTGATTATTTACTCTCTGATATTATGTTATCCGGCAAATTAACCGGAGTAGATGTCGCAAAATGGGTAAAAACACACTTACCGCAAGTGAAGATCCTGTTGATGACAGGGCATACTGAGCAAAGAGAAAAAGCAGAACAATTCCCTGTCCTTGTCAAACCCTTTAAACAAGTAGAATTGCAGCAGAAACTCACTGCACTTTGAGTTATCAAGCATAAAAAAATCCACTTTCTTAACAAAAGTGGATTTTTCTTGCTCAAGAAAAAGGAATATTAGCCTTTTTTCGCCCCTTGCATATACAGCATTTCTAGTGCCAAGGTTGCCCCTGCTAAGGCAGTGATGTCTGATTGATCATAGGCAGGAGACACTTCAACCAAATCCATACCCACAATATTCACCTCTTTCAAGGCACGTAAAATTTTCAATGCTTTGTCTGTACTTAATCCACCACAGACTGGCGTACCGGTACCCGGTGCATACGCGGGATCTAAACAGTCAATATCAAAGGTTAAATAGACCGGTAAATCACCGATCACCTCTTTGATTTTTGCAACCGTAGTTTCCACGCAGTCATCATTGACTTGTGGCGCAGAAAGTACCGTAAATGGTAAGTTGCGATCAAATTCAGTACGAATACCAATTTGTACCGAATGGGCTGCATCAATTAATCCTTCGTTTGGCGCATGGTAAAACATGGTACCGTGATCATAACGACTACCATTTTCATAAGTATCCGTATGGGCATCAAAGTGAATCATCGCCAACTTACCAAAATGTTTTGCATGGGCACGTAATAAAGGCAAGGTAATGAAATGATCACCACCAAAAGTTAAGCAACGCTTACCCGCTTTTAATAAAGCGGTTGCGTGCGCTTCTAATTCTTCTACGAAATTTTGGTTATCACCGAAGGAATAAACCAAATCGCCACAATCCACGATCTTCAAACGCTCACGCACATCAAAATCCCATGGAAAGCGGCAGTGTTCCCACGCCAAATTCACCGACGCACGACGAATAGCTTCCGCACCAAAACGCGTTCCTGCGCGACCTGATACCGACGCATCAAACGGTACGCCAGTAATCACCCACTCCGCATCTGTTTCGATGGGATTAAAGTGAACAGGTAAGCGTAGAAAACCAAAATTATTTGAAACTAATGAAATATCTTCTTTATTGTTTAAGGTATTGTACATAGTGAATCCCGTTATTTTAAAGTGCGGTCAATTTTCTGAAAAACATACCGCACTTTTGCTGATTATTCATCTTCTAAATAGGTATAACCATTCAAGCCCACCTCAAGTTCATTTAAGAACTGAATGGCTTCTGACGCAGGTAAGTTTGAATGCTCAATTTGTTCACGATAGCGATCCAATAATTTTTTCGGATCGAGATAAACATATTCCAACATATCTGCTACGGTATTACCTTCGTCGTAGTCCACAATATCAGCCTTATCCTGCTCATGAACTAACACATCCACTGTACTGGTATCACCAAATAGGTTATGCATGTTACCTAAAATTTCTTGATATGCCCCCACCATAAAAAAGCCTAATAACGGTGGATTGTCTTCTTCATAATGTGGCATCGGCATGGTAGTCGTAATACCATCCCCATCAATATAATGATCAATCGTGCCATCTGAATCACAGGTAATATCTAATAATACTGCACGACGGCTCACCGGTTGATTTAAATTCGAAATTGGACAGACCGGGAAAAGCTGATCAATGCCCCATGCATCAGGCAAGGATTGGAACAAAGAAAAGTTCACATACAATTTATCCGCAAAGCGTTCTTGCAGTTCATCAATAATTGTACGATGAGAACGGTGCTTTTCATTAAATAATTGCCCCACTTCATGACAAATATTCAGATAAAGTTGCTCAGCCCATGCACGCTGTTCTAAATTCAGCAACCCAACATTGTATTGATTATGTACATCTGATAAATCAAATTGGCTTTCATGAATCCAACTGCGTAACGACCGTTTTTCACGTGAAGACTGAATATCCACCCAAGTTTCCCACATACTATGCAACACACTTGGTGCGTCTTTTGCTGGCGCCGCTAAGGTTTCAAATTTATAACGTTCTACACCAATCACATTAGAAACTAAAACGGCATGGTGTGCAGTCACACCACGACCCGATTCGGTGATAATGGTAGGATGTGGTAAACCATGCTCACGGCAGGCTTGACCAATGCCCCACACAACCGTATCGGCATATTCATTTAGACCATAGTTCACTGAGCAATCGGATTGTGTGCGGTTACCTTCGTAATCCACACCTAAGCCACCACCCACATCAAAGCACTGAATATTGACGCCTAATTTATGCAATTCGACATAAAAACGAGCACTTTCTCGCACACCTGTCGCCACATCACGAATGTTGCCAAGCTGTGATCCCAAGTGGAAATGTAGTAGCTGTAAACAATCGAGACAGTCATGTTCTTTTAACATCTGAACTAAAGACAAGACTTGTGAGGCAGATAAACCAAATTTTGATTTTTCGCCACCTGAAGATTGCCATTTACCAGATCCCTGTGAGGCTAAACGTGCACGTACCCCTAAGCGTGGCTTCACATTCAGTTTTGCTGCTTCCTCTAAAACAAGCTGGATTTCAGAGAGCTTTTCAATCACTAAATACACTTTATGTCCGAGTTTTTCACCCATCAGGGCAAAACGAACATATTCCCGATCTTTATAGCCATTACAGACGATTACCGTTTGCGTGATCCCTGCATGTGCTAGTACCGCCATCAATTCCGCCTTTGACCCAGCTTCTAAACCAAGCGGCTGACCTGAGCTAATTAATGACTCGACAATACGTCGATGTTGATTCACTTTGATTGGATAAACGAGGAAATAATTCCCTTCATAACCAAAATCTTCACGGGCACGTTTAAACGCTTGATTAATCGAGCGTAACCGGTGTTGAATAATTTGCGGAAAGCAGAAGAGCGTCGGTAAATGGGCGCCTTGTTCTCGCTGTACTTTTTCTGCTAACGCCGCCAAAGACACACGATTTTGTGGTTTGTCAGGATCAGGACAAACAAAAATGTCCCCTTTTTCATCTACGTTATAATAACGCATCCCCCAGTAATTGATGTTACACACTTCACGTACGGTATTTTCAGCAAACACGGATGAAGTGCCATCAGACGTTAAAGTAACCTGTTCCAATGTCTTAGTTTACCTCTTAAAAGGAGTCAAAAATTCAAGCGCCAACGCGCCATATTTTATTTTTTCTGTCCCATCGCAATTACAGAAAAACGTTTGCAAGAATAAAGCAAAACAAGGGGAATAACTAGTTTTTTCTTACGACTTTTCCTCTTAGAATATCAACGATATTTATCTAAAAAGCGATAGTATTTAGTGCCCACAAATAAGGTGGCTTTTTGCAGTAACTTACCGCCATGCACACTCGGCACTTTCAGTTGCTCAAATACGCGTAAACGTTCATCGTTACCTAAAATAGCTTCAGCCACAATACGCCCCGCTAATCCAGTTAACGCCACCCCATGCCCAGAATACCCTTGCGCAAAATAAATATTCGGCGCAATTCGACCAAAATGTGGATTGGAATTCAAGGTCATATCAATAGGTCCGCCCCAACCATAGTCAATGTTGACATCTTCTAACTGAGGAAACACGTGCAACATATTGCAGCGCATAACCGTCATCATATCCAAGCCCGGACTCGAATCACTGCCAAATAACAAGCGATTGTCGGCACTTAAACGGTAATAATCTAAGAAATAATTATTGTCACACACTGACATACGGTTGCGAATCAAACTCTCCGCCATTGCATCACTTAACGGCTCAGTGGCAATCATAAAACTTTCTACTGGCAAAATTTTGCGAGCAATGCCACGATGTAGCTTTTTAGGGAGTACCCGAATATACGCATTGGTGGCCAATACCAAGTCTTTTGCAATCACCGAACTTTGATCGGTTTTCACTTTGACTTTTGCTTTACCGATACGTAAATCAACCGCTGGCGACTGTTCATAAATTTCCACCCCTAACGCTAAACAGGCTTTCGCTAAACCTAAACAATAATTCAGAGGGTGTAAATGACCAGAATTGGCATCAAAGAGTGCGCCCGTATAAATCTCACTGCCTAGATTCTCAGCTAATTTGGCTTTATCCCATAATTGCATATGGGGATAAGCAAAAAATTCGCGACAAGATTTCTCAATCGCAATTAAATCATCCATACGACGTGAATTTAATGCTAACGTCGCGTAACCTCTACGCCAATCACATTGAATATGATATTTTTTAATCCGCTCTTCGATAATCGCTAACGCTTCTAGTGACATTTGCCATAATTTCTGCGCAGTATCAAATCCCACGGCCTCAATATAATCACCAATGTCTTCTTCAAAACCGTTTATCGCCTGCCCACCATTTCGCCCCGAGGCGCCAAAGCCTACACGAGCGCCTTCTAATACAATCACTTTTTTGCCTTGTTCCGCTAATTCAAGTGCGGTCGATAGACCAAAAAATCCCGCACCGATGATACACACATCAGCAGATTTTCGTTGTTGTAAAGGCGGAAGAGTGAAATGAAGATGACGGGAGTCGGAGTAATAAGTTTTGATATGTTCTTGATGAGAAAACGTTAACATAAAATCGCTCGCTAATAACACTAGTTGGCAGTTTACCCCGACGAGTAAATATGTCAATTTAATTCAATCAGTTTATAAAGTTTGCTATACTCAGCCCGAAGTTCTTAAACTTAACGTTCATGCGGATTACTTCACCAAAATCCGTTCATTTTTAACCGCACTTTATTGTCTTTAGACATTGAGGGACTCAAAATTGAAAAGACTTTTTGCTAACGTCATCAAATCACTTGTCTTCACCTCCCTTTTCTTTTTCACACATTCCGCCTTGGCGAACAAAAAGCTTTACGTTTACAACTGGACGGATTACATTCCTTCAAGTTTAATTGCTGATTTTACGAAAGAAACGGGCATTGAGGTCATCTATTCTACCTTTGAGAGTAATGAAGAGATGTACGCGAAACTCAAATTACTTTCTAAAAATAGCGGTTATGACCTGGTTTTTCCATCGAGTTATTACATCAATAAAATGGTCAAAGATGGTATGCTACAAAAACTCGATCACGCAAAATTAACCAATTTACATCAAATCCCAACCCATTTGCTGAATAAAGAATTTGATCCACAAAACCAATATTCCCTGCCTTATATTTATGGACTCACTGGTATTGGTATTAATGCAGAAGAGATTGATCCTAGCAAAATTACTAGTTGGGCAGATTTATGGAAACCAGAATATAAAGGTAAAGTGTTACTAACTAGCGATGCACGCGAAGTATTTCATATTGCTTTACTGTTAAATGGCAAATCACCCAACACCACTAAAGAGCTTGAAATTAAACAAGCTTATGAAAAACTGGTTAAACTCATGCCAAACGTTTTGGTATTTAATTCTGATTCACCAGAGGTCCCTTATGTACAAGGTGAGGTCGCTTTAGGCATGATTTGGAATGGTTCCGCCTACTTAGGTAATAAAGAAAATTCCAACATTCAGTTTATTTACCCAAAAGAAGGGGCGATTTTCTGGATGGATAACTATGCTATCCCGAAAAAAGCAAAAAATGTTGAGGGCGCATATCAATTTATCGACTTTTTATTACGTCCTGAAAATGCCAAAATTGTGATCGAAAGAATGGGATTTTCAATGCCAAACGAAGGTGTAAAACACTTACTCACACCTGAAATGGTCAACAATCCTGTTCTTTTCCCACCGGCAGAGGAAGTAGAAAAAGGCATCATGCAAGGCGATGTCGGTAAAGCGGTCGATATTTATGAAAAATATTGGAACAAGCTGAAAACGAATTAATTATCCTAATACAAAAAGTGCGGTCAGATAAAATTTTGACCGCACTTTTTTATACACACTAAATATTACACATCATACTTTTGACGATACGCCACTAAATCTTCAATCGTGACGACTGGAAAACCAAATTTCTGAGCAAACGTAACAATTTCTGGCGCACGAGCCATTGAACCATCATCATTGGTAATTTCACAAATCACACCAGCGGCTTTATAACCAGCTAAACGAGCAAGATCAACCGAAGCTTCAGTATGCCCACGGCGTTTTAACACGCCACCTGTCATCGCACGTAATGGAAAAATATGTCCCGGACGGCTTAAATCGCTTGGTTTGGCATTATCGGCAACAGCAGCACGAATGGTTGTCACACGATCAGTGGCAGATACGCCTGTCAATACGCCTTTGGCTGCCTCAATCGTCACCGTAAAGGCCGTCTTATTCACACTGGTATTTTCAGTGACCATCGGTGGCAGATCAAGTTGTTGGCAAATTTCATCGCTTAAACATAAACAAACGATACCGCTGCCATAACGAATTAACATTGTCATTTGTTCTACCGTAATGGTTTCGGCAGGAAAAATGAGATCACCTTCGTTTTCACGGTCTTCATCATCAAGAACTAAAACACCATTTCCCTGTTTAAACGCACTAATTGCAGCAATAGCACGTTCTTCTGACTGACCGAAAGGAGATAAAATAGACTGATTCATAGTAAATTCCTTGAAATATAAAGATATTTAGATACCAGAATCAGGGCTGATGAGAAAAGTATGTGGCTAAGAAAATCTTAAACAAACAAAAAATACAGGTTTTGCACACAAAACCTGCTTATTCTCTTTCATCCAGACTATACTGTCGGCTTTGGATTCTCACCAAATCTGCTGACTTTACTATCTCTTGTGACATGAAATAGTAAACGCTCGTGGGCTTATGTTATACATTTACCACCGGTAGGGAATTTCACCCTGCCCTGAGAATGCGCAAATAGTATAACGCAAACTTAATCTCGAAAAAATGTTTTTATTTGTAGCAAGATTACATACAATAGATAAAATTTCAAAAAATATGAGGCGATTATGCTAAATCCGAAAAAAATAGAGCAAGTTATACAACAAATCCAAGACTCTCTTCCACAAGGGATTAAAGACTTGGGACAAGATGCTGAAGCCAAACTCAAACAAACATTGCAAGCGCAATTAGCAAAACTTGATTTGGTGACGCGTGAAGAGTTTGATGTACAAACACAAGTATTAATGCGTACTCGGGAAAAATTAGTGGCGTTAGAAAAACGGGTTGATGAATTACTTGCACAACAAAACCAAGCATAACCTTGCGCCACTCGCTGAAAAGTGCGGTCTTCACTTTACTATTTCTGAATAAAAGGAAAGCATCATGTCCACGTTTGCCTACTTACAACAAAAGCGTAAACAACTGAATTTAAAAGTTAATGAGATCTGTGCACAAGCCAATATTACACGTGCGTATTTTAATCAACTCGTGAGTGGAAAAATCAAAAATCCAAGCGCAACAAAGCTCAGTGCATTACATAAAGTGTTGCAGATCACCGAACCGAATAATAAGAAAGTCGGTGTGATTTTTGGCAAATTTTATCCTGTCCATACCGGTCATATTAATATGATCTATGAAGCCTTTAGTAAAGTGGATGAAATACACGTCATTGTCTGTAGTGATACAGAACGTGACTTAAAACTCTTTTATGACAGCAAAATGAAACGTATGCCGACAGTGCAAGATCGCTTACGTTGGATGCAACAGATTTTTAAATACCAAAAAAACCAGATTTTTATTCATCATCTTGTTGAAGACGGAATTCCAAGTTACCCAAATGGTTGGGAAGCGTGGGCGTTGCAAGTCAAGAACCTCTTTAAAGAAAAACATTTCAATCCAACCGTGGTTTTCAGTAGCGAAGTGCAAGATAAAGCACCTTATGAAAAATACCTTGGTTTAGAAGTTTCCTTAGTCGATCCTGAGCGACAATTTTTTAATGTCTCTGCGACAAAAATCCGCAATAACCCATTTCACTATTGGAAATTTATCCCAAAAGAAGTACGCCCGTTCTTTGCCAAAACTATCGCTATTTTAGGTGGGGAAAGCAGTGGTAAAACTGTACTGGTCAATAAATTAGCTACGGTATTCAATACTACTTCCGCCTGGGAATATGGACGCGAGTTTGTTTTCGAGAAATTAGGGGGAGATGAACAAGCGATGCAATATTCTGATTACCCACAAATGGCACTGGGGCACCAACGCTATATTGATTATGCAGTACGTCATGCACATAAAGTGGCGATTATTGATACAGACTTCATCACCACACAAGCTTTTTGTATTCAATACGAAGGAAAAGCACATCCTTTCTTAGATTCCATGATCAAAGAATATCCATTCGATGTCACAATTTTATTAAATAACAACACTAAATGGGTGGATGATGGTTTACGTAGTTTAGGTAATCATAAACAACGCCAACGTTTTCAACTCTTACTAAAAAAATTACTCGATAAATACAATGTACCTTATATTGAAATTGAATCGCCAAGTTATTTAGAGCGTTATAATCAGGTCAAACAGATTGTCGAGAAAATCCTAAATGAAGAAGAAATTCCTAATTTAATGCATGATCATGGGACAACATCCATTTTTGAGGAAGAAGAATGATTTTATTTGCTGGTGATCCGCATGGAAGTTTTGATCACCTTTATCCTTTCATCAAAGATAAACAGGATGTTGCTTTAATTATTTTAGGGGACTTACAACTTACTACCGCCAGTGAATTAGAAAAACTCGCTCAATATTGCGATCTCTGGTTTATTCATGGCAACCACGACAGTAAAACAATCGATGCCTTTGAATCCATTTGGGAAAGTGAATGGCAATCGCGTAACTTGCATGGCAAAGTGACAGAAATCCAAGGAAAAAAAATTGCAGGGCTAGGGGGCGTTTTCCGTGGACAAATTTGGATGCCACCAAACAAACCTTTATTTTTTGATCCTATTCACTATTGCCAATACTGTTCACAAGAAAAAATATGGCGAGGTGGTGTACCATTACGCCACAGGACCTCTATTTTTCCCTCTGATATTGAAGCATTAGAACAACAAAAAGCCGATATTTTGATTTGCCATGAAGCACCAAAACCCCATCCTAGTGGTTTTGCTGTGATCAATACATTGGCACAAAAAATGCAAGTTAAACATATTTTCCATGGCCATCATCATGAAAATTTTGATTATGACACGCTAAGTGAAGAGGCGTTTAAAATTACGAATGTTGGCTTTCGTAGCTTATGTAACATTGAGGGAGAATATTTACTGCTAGGTGTTGATGATCGGTAAAATGACAAGAGCTGCATTCCCCTATTAAACATCAAAGAAACAGACCGCACTTATGCCTCTGAGAATTAAAAGAGAAAAGTGCGGTTTCTTTTTTCTCTTTTCTAGCTAACTCAGCAGTATTCCAGTATTAGGATTATCTTCAAGGAAAAGTAAAACCCCTGTTTCATAAAAAGAGGAGAAAAAAGAAAACCCACTGATACATATCAGTGGGTTTTATCTCGAGTATAAGTTAGAACAATCTAACTTAATTTAAGTTATTACTCCGCAGTTGCTTCTTCAGCTGCAACTTCTGGGCGATCAACTAACTCAATGTATGCCATTGGCGCGTTATCACCAGTACGGAAACCACATTTCAAGATGCGAGTGTAACCACCTGCACGTTGAGCAAAACGTGGACCTAATTCATTGAATAATTTAGCAACAGTTTCAATGTTGCGAGTACGAGCAAAAGCTAAACGACGATTTGCAACGCTATCTACTTTTGCTAATGTAATTAACGGCTCAACTACACGACGTAATTCTTTAGCTTTTGGCAACGTAGTCTTGATAATTTCGTGACTAACTAAAGAGCTTGCCATATTACGGAACATCGCTTGGCGATGGCTGCTATTACGGTTTAGTTGACGACCACTCTTACGATGGCGCATGACCTTATCCTTCTCAGAAAAATCTTTAACCTATGACCAAACTAGTCTTCAGCAATACTTGCTGGTGGCCAATTTTCAAGGCGCATACCTAGTGATAAGCCGCGTGAAGCAAGAACGTCCTTAATTTCAGTAAGTGATTTCTTACCAAGATTAGGTGTTTTTAATAATTCAACTTCAGTACGCTGTACTAAATCACCGATATAGTGAATTGTTTCTGCTTTCAAACAGTTAGCAGAACGAACTGTCAACTCTAAGTCATCAACAGGACGCAACAGAATTGGATCGAATTCTGGTTTTTCTTCCTTAACTTCTGGTTGACGAACATCACGCAAATCAACGAACGCATCTAGTTGCTCTGCTAAAATTGTTGCTGCACGACGAATTGCTTCTTCTGGATCAATAGTGCCGTTAGTTTCCAACTCAATAACTAATTTATCTAAGTCAGTACGTTGTTCAACACGTGCTGCTTCCACATTGTAAGCAATACGGTCTACTGGACTGTAACAAGCATCTACTAATAGACGACCAATTGGTCTTTCTTCATCTTGAGCATGCACACGCGCTGATGCGGGTACATAACCTCTACCACGTTGAACGCGAATGCGCATATTAATTGATGCGCTTTCGTCAGTCAAATGACAGATAACGTGCTCAGGATTTACGATCTCAACATCTCCATCATGGGTGATGTCAGCTGCAACAACAGGGCCAATTCCAGATTTGTTTAATGTCAGAAATACATCATCTTTATTCTGAACTTTAACCGCTAGGCCTTTTAAGTTTAGAAGTACTTCAAGAATATCTTCCTGAACCCCTTCTTTACTGCTGTATTCGTGCAATACGCCATCAATTTCTACTTCAGTTACAGCACAACCTGGCATTGAAGATAGAAGAATACGACGCAATGCATTACCTAAAGTGTGGCCGAATCCACGCTCTAACGGTTCTAAGATCACTTTAGCATGAGTTGAGCTAATTTGCTCAATATCAACTAAGCGTGGCTTTAAAAATTCTGTAACAGAACCCTGCATTTTATCCTCTCTTTGCTTCTAAGCTTTAACTATTATTTAGAGTAAAGCTCAACGATCAGATGTTCGTTAATGTCTGCTGATAAATCAGAACGTTCAGGAACACGTTTGAACACACCTTCCATTTTAGCAGCATCAACTTCTAACCAAGTTGGTTTTTCTCTTTGTTCTGCTAATTCTAATGATGCTTTAATACGTGCTTGTTTTTTAGATTTCTCACGAACAGCAACTACATCATTAACTGAAACTTGGAATGATGGGATATTAACAACACGACCATTTACAACAATCGCTTTGTGACTCACCAATTGGCGAGCTTCAGCACGAGTTGCAGCAAAGCCCATGCGATAAACAACGTTATCCAATCTACCTTCCAATAATACTAGTAAGTTTTCACCAGTATTACCTTTTAAGCGGTTTGCTTCTTTATAATAATTACGGAATTGACGTTCTAAGATACCGTAAATACGACGAACTTTTTGTTTTTCACGTAATTGACTACCATAGTCAGATAAACGCGGCTTACGAGCACCGTGTTGACCTGGGGCGGTATCAATTTTACATTTTGATTCAATCGCGCGCACACCTGACTTAAGGAATAAGTCAGTGCCTTCACGACGGCTTAGCTTGAGCTTAGGACCCAAATATCTTGCCATTTTCTTTCTCCAACTATCCTATGACGCCATTAAACACGACGTTTTTTCGGTGGACGACAACCGTTATGAGGAATCGGAGTCACATCAGTAATATTCGTAATACGGAAACCCGCTGCGTTTAACGCACGAATAGTAGACTCACGACCAGGACCAGGTCCTTTCACCATAACTTCCAAGTTCTTTAAGCCGAATTCTTTAACAACTTCAGCACAACGTTCAGCAGCAACCTGCGCCGCAAACGGGGTAGATTTACGAGAACCACGGAAACCTGAACCACCTGCTGTTGCCCACGCGAGAGCATTGCCTTGGCGGTCAGTAATAGTAACGATTGTATTATTGAAAGATGCGTGGATATGTGCTACGCCATCTACAACTTGTTTTTTTACACGTTTACGTGCACGAACTGGTGTTTTAGCCATTTTACCTTACCCCGACTTATTTCTTGATCGGCTTACGAGGACCCTTACGGGTACGCGCATTAGTTTTAGTACGTTGACCACGTACCGGTAAACCACGACGATGACGTAAACCACGATAACAACCTAAGTCTAATAGACGTTTGATGTTTAGTGTTACTTCACGACGTAAGTCACCTTCAACGGTAAATTTACCAACTTCGTCACGCAGTTTATCAATCTGCTCTTCAGACAATTCGCTGATCTTAACATCTTCGGCAATCCCTGTTGCAGCACAAATCTCTTGTGCACGAGTCTTACCGATACCATAAATTGCAGTTAAAGCGATTACAGTGTGTTTATGATCAGGAATGTTAATGCCTGCAATACGGGCCACTATGCACTCCTATTATTTAACTAAGTTGACACTTTGATCTTGAAAAGCCCGTTTTCAGGATACTCAAACAAAGTGTCAAGGACATAAATGAGCTGAGCAGTATAACTGCTCAACTGGTTCTTTGCAAGAAAAAATATCAATTAACCTTGACGTTGTTTATGTTTAGGGTCGCTACAAAGTACACGAACGACACCTTCACGTTTAACAATTTTACAGTTACGACATAATTTCTTCACGGAAGCACGAACTTTCATTGCTTATCCCTTTTATTTAATGGACAGATTACTGTCCGAAACCTTTAAGGTTTGCTTTCTTCAGCGCAGATTCATATTTCGTCGACATCAAATGACTTTGAACCTGAGCGATGAAATCCATAATTACTACGACAACAATCAGAAGAGAGGTTCCACCAAAGTAGAACTGTACATTCCATGCTGATGTCATCACGTAAGGAACCAAACATACGAACGTAATATACAAGCCACCAATTAAGGTTAAGCGAGTCATAATTTTGTCAATATAACGTGATGTTTGTTCACCTGGTCTAATTCCTGGTATAAATGCACCAGATTTTTTCAAATTATCCGCTGTATCACGAGGATTATATTGCATTGCGGTATAGAAAAAACTAAAGAAGATGATCGCTACGGCATAAACAAGCAAATAGAGTGGTTGACCTGGATGCAATAACATTGATAAATCTGTTAACCATTCTAAGCTCGATCCCTCACCAAGCCACTGCGCTAATGTCGCAGGGAATAAAATAATACTTGATGCGAAAATTGCTGGAATAACGCCTGCCATATTGACTTTTAATGGTAAGTGCGTTGAGTGTCCACCTAGAATCTGACGACCTTGCTGACGCTTAGCATATTCAACTTTAATTCTTCTTTGTCCTCTTTCAACAAAGACAACAAAGTAGGTTACAGCAAATACAATAACGGCGATCAATAAGAGAACTAATAGATGCATTTGACCTTGGCGAGTTTGCTCAATCGTTTGACCAATCGCGGATGGTAACCCTGCAACAATACCCGCAAAAATAATTAAAGAGATACCATTACCAATACCACGTTCTGTTATTTGCTCACCTAACCACATTAAGAACATTGTTCCTGTGACCAAGCTAATAACTGCAGCAAGATAAAAACTAAATCCTACGTTAGGGACAAGTCCAGGTAGCATATTAGGTAAGCCTGTTGAAATACCAACCGCCTGTAATGTCGCAAGGACTAACGTTGAATAACGCGTGTATTTGCTGATTTTACGACGACCAGCCTCACCCTCTTTTTTTAATTCTGCAAGTGCAGGATGAACCGTAGTCAATAGTTGGATGATAATCGATGCCGAGATATATGGCATAATACCTAACGCAAAAATTGACGCACGACTCAATGCACCACCAGAGAACATGTTAAACATATCAATGATGGTGCCTTTTTGTTGTTCAATTAATTGAGCTAACACGGCCGCATCAATACCAGGAACCGGAATGAAAGAACCAATGCGGAACACAATAAGTGCGCCTAATACAAATAACAATCTGCTTTTAAGTTCACCTGTACCGCTTTGAGTACTTCTACTTTGATAACCTGGTTGCTTAGCCATTTATTTATTATTCCTCAACTGAACCGCCAGCAGCTTCAATTGCTGCTTTCGCACCTTTAGTTACGCGTAAACCACGAACAACCACTGCACCTTTCACTTCACCTGCTAAAATGATTTTAACAAATTGAATATCTTTGGTGATGACATTCGCTGCTTTTAATGATTCTAAAGTTACTACGCCACCTTCTACTTTGGCCAAATCATTCAAACGAACTTCTGCAGTTACTGCAGCTTTCATTGAAGTAAAACCAAATTTTGGTAAACGACGATATAAAGGCATCTGACCACCCTCGAAACCACGACGAACACCACCGCCAGTACGAGATTTTTGACCTTTGTGACCACGACCACCTGTTTTACCTAAACCAGAACCAATACCGCGACCTAAACGTTTAGCACTATGCTTAGCGCCTTCAGCTGGTGATAGAGTATTTAAACGCATTCGATTACTCCTCCACTTTAACCATGTATGAAACTTGGTTAATCATACCACGTACTGCTGGAGTATCGATTAACTCAACAGTATGATGCATATGGCGAAGACCAAGACCACGCAATGTAGCCTTATGCTTCGGTAAACGAGCAATAGAACTACGAACTTGAGTTACTTTAATAGTTTTAGCCATTATCAATTACCCCAAGATTTCATCAACGGTTTTGCCACGTTTTGCAGCAACCATTTCTGGTGATTTCATATTTGCTAGTGCATCAATAGTTGCACGAACAACGTTAATTGGGTTGGTTGAACCATAAGCTTTAGAAAGAACGTTACGAACACCCGCGACTTCTAATACTGCACGCATTGCACCACCCGCGATGATACCTGTACCTTCACTAGCTGGTTGCATAAATACGCGAGAACCCGTATGAGCCCCTTTAATTGGATGTTGTAATGTACCTTCATTTAAAGCTACATTGATCATATTGCGACGTGCTTTTTCCATCGCCTTTTGGATCGCTGCCGGAACTTCGCGCGCTTTACCATAACCAAAACCTACGCGACCGTTACCATCACCTACTACAGTTAATGCAGTAAAGCTCATAATACGACCACCTTTAACAGTTTTTGATACACGGTTTACCGCGATTAGCTTCTCTTGCAGTTCACCAGCTTGTTTTTCGATGTTTGCCATCTCAAATTACCTCTATTAGAACTGTAGACCAGCTTCACGGGCAGCGTCCGCTAACGTTTGGACACGACCATGATATTTAAAACCAGAACGATCAAAAGCAACGTCTTTAACGCCTTTTGCTAATGCTCTTTCTGCAACAACTTTACCAACTACTGCTGCTGCATCTTTATTTCCGGTATATTTCACTTGCTCACTAATTACTTTTTCAACAGTTGAAGCAGCGGCAAGAACTTCTGAACCGTTCGGTGCAATCACTTGTGCGTAGATATGACGTGGAGTACGGTGAATAACTAAACGCGTTACACCTTGCTCTCTCATCATATGACGTGCACGAGCTGCACGACGGATACGAGCTGATTTCTTATCCATAGTGTTACCTTAATTATTTTTTCTTAGCCTCTTTGATACGTACCACTTCATCAGCGTAACGTACCCCTTTACCTTTATAAGGCTCAGGACGGCGATAAGCACGAATATCTGCAGCAACTTGACCGATTAACTGCTTGTCTGCACCTTTCAACACGATTTCGGTTTGAGATGGACATTCAGCTGTAATACCTGCTGGTAAAGCGTGCTCCACAGGGTGAGAGAAGCCTAAGCTTAAAGCAACTGCATTGCCTTTAATTTGTGCTCTGTAACCTACACCCACCAATTGTAACTTCTTAGTGAAGCCTTCAGTAACACCGATAACCATTGCGTTAACTAATGCACGTGCAGTTCCTGCTTGCGCATCTGCTCCAACAATACCTTCACGTGGAGAAAAAGTTAATTCGTTATTATCTTGTTTAACTTCGACTGCGTTATGAATGGTACGAGATAACTCGCCATTTTTTCCTTTAACTGTTAGTAGCTGTCCGTCAAGTTTTACCTCAACGCCGGCAGGAATACTAACAGGTGCTTTTGCAACACGAGACATTTTCCTACCTCTCTATTAAGCTACGTAACAGATAATCTCACCGCCTAAACCCGCTTGGCGAGCTGCACGGTCAGTCATCACACCTTTAGATGTAGATACTACTGCAACACCTAAACCACCCATTACTTTTGGTAACTCGTCTTTACGTTTATAAATACGTAGACCTGGGCGGCTAACACGTTGGATGCTTTCTACAACTGGTTTGCCTTGGAAATATTTTAATGTAATTTCCAACTCTGGTTTAACACCATCTAAAACTTTAACGCTTTCAATATAACCTTCTTCAGCTAATACATTGGCAATCGCCACTTTTAGCTTGGATGAAGGCATACTGATCGCAACTTTGTTCGCAGCTTGACCGTTGCGAATGCGAGTCAACATATCTGCGATTGGATCTTGCATACTCATTGTATTTTTACTCCGATTCCAAAATAAAGTGGTAAATTACCAACTAGCTTTCTTAAGGCCTGGGATTTCACCGCGCATCGCAGCTTCACGCACCTTAATACGGCTTAAACCAAACTTACGAAGCACACCATGTGGGCGTCCAGTTTGGCGGCAACGGTTACGCTGACGGCTTGGGCTAGAATCACGTGGTAAAGTTTGTAGCTTTAACACAGCATTCCAACGGTCTTCGTCAGAGGCATTTACATCAGAAATGATCTGTTTTAATTCAGCGCGTTTTGCGTAGAATTTTTCAGCGAGTTTCACACGTTTTACATCACGTGCTTTCATTGATTGTTTAGCCATGATAACCTGCCTTATTTACGGAATGGGAAATTAAAGGCAGCAAGTAGTGCTTGACCTTCTTCATCACTTTTCGCAGTCGTGGTGATAGTAATATCTAAACCACGTACACGATCCACTTTATCATAATCGATTTCAGGGAAGATGATTTGCTCACGCACACCCATGCTGTAATTGCCACGACCATCGAATGATTTCGCGCTTAAACCGCGGAAGTCACGGATACGTGGAACAGCAATTGTAATTAAACGTTCAAAGAACTCCCACATACGCTCACCGCGTAGTGTTACTTTACAACCGATTGGATATCCCTGACGGATTTTAAAGCCTGCAACAGATTTGCGTGCTTTTGTAATCAAAGGTTTCTGACCGCTAATCGCTGCTAAATCTGCTACTGCATTATCTAGCAATTTCTTATCGGTCAATGCTTCACCCACACCCATATTTAGGGTTATCTTTTCGATTCGTGGGACTTGCATGACAGATTTGTAGTTGAATTTATCTTTCAATTCATTAACTACTTGATCTCTGTAGTAATCATGCAGTTTCGCCATCGCATTACTCCAGTTTGTTAAATGATTTCATTGTTAGATTTAAAGAAACGGACTTTTTTGCCGTCTTCAAATCTAAAACCTACACGGTCAGCTTTATTTGTTTTTGGGTTAAAAATAGCAACATTTGATACATCAATTGCCGCTTCTTTCTTCACTAAACCACCTTCTTTGCCTAACGCAGGAACCGGTTTTTCATGTTTAGTGATGATATTTACACCTTCAACAATCACTTTACCATTTGGTAACACTTGAGTTACCTTACCACGCTTGCCTTTGCTTTTGCCAGCAAGCACGATTACTTCATCGTTTTGACGAATTTTTGCAGCCATTTGTCACTTCTCCCTTACAGTACTTCTGGCGCCAAAGAGATGATTTTCATAAACTTCTCTGAACGAAGTTCACGAGTCACCGGTCCAAAAATACGAGTACCGATTGGTTGCTCTGTGTTATTGTTTAAAATGACACATGCATTACCATCGAAGCGAATGACTGATCCATCTGGGCGACGAACACCCTTCTTGGTGCGCACAACAACTGCTTTTAATACATCACCTTTTTTCACTTTACCGCGTGGAATTGCTTCTTTCACAGTAATTTTGATGATATCACCAATAGCAGCGTAACGACGGTGCGATCCACCTAGAACCTTGATACACATTACACTGCGAGCGCCTGAGTTATCAGCAACGTCCAGCATAGTCTGTTCTTGGATCATCTTAGTACTCCGCTAAAATTAATAAAACCCTTTCGGGACGAATCTATTCACTTTGATGTAAATAGCTGACGGAGTCTATCAAACTCAATATTAAAAATCAACTATAAGAGCCATTCTTTTGGGTGCAACTTTTAGGAAATGGGGTTTATACAACTATAACTCATTACTCCAAAACTGTTTACTCGTACCAAGATTCCAATCTGCGGCAAAAATTAATAAAACTTTTTTTCTAAAAAATTACCGCACTTTAGTGACATCATATCCCCCATCATTAGCTTTATTTTGACCAAGACAAAATTAGACTATATCATATCTACGGATTACAACTGTTCTAGAACAATTGTGATTATACATAAGCATTTGCTATGCCTTATTGGATTGGTAGGCACAAAAATTGTGCTATTGTTTATATAGGCTAAAAAGAGAATTAACAAAGAATGTCAGAGAATACAAATCCTCTTCTTCCAAATTATCCATTTAATCTTGAGTTGGTCGCAGGGATTACGCAAATTGAAGAAGGAAATTATTTAGATTTTACTATCAATCGACCACATGGTATGAACGGATACATTCTTCATTTGACTACTTTAGGAAAAGGAACGATATTTGATGGTCAAGACTTTTTTTATGCAACTAAGGGGCAACTCTTACTTTTCTCCCCTCAAGCCATTCATCACTACCACAGAAGTAAAGAAAGTAAATTTTGGACTCACAAGTGGGTTTATTTTTATCCTAACTCTAGATGGGGGAAATGGTTAACCTGGTCAGATACTCGACATCATATTGGAAAAATTAAGATTCAAGACCAAAAATATTTTAATGAAATTAGCAAATTATTCTCTCAAATTGAAGCTGAATCTCAATCAGCTAACACATTCAAAGAGGAAATGGCTCTTAGCTTATTAGAATTCCTACTAATTAAGTGCATATCTGCTGAAAAACAACAAAACACATTTTCTATAGATAGCAGAATTATCGCTATTCAAAATCTCATTACTCAGGACTTATCTAAAAATTGGACGATTACTGAATTAGCTCAACAGGTTTATTTGTCTGCTTCGAGATTATCTCATTTATTTTTTCATTCAACAGGGATGAGTATCATTCAGTGGATAGAACGTCAACGTGTATTAGAAATTAAGAGATTATTATATTTTTCTGATAGATCAATTACTGCCTTAGCAAAGAGTTTCGGTTATAATGATCCTCTATATTTTTCTAAAGTATTCAAAAAACATACTGGCTTATCCCCATCTAAATTTAGACAACAGTGCAAAAATATCAAATTAGTATAATGTGATATATCTCTCAGTTTTAATTCGATAGCAGAATTATCCATATTTAATAGCCAAAATCTACCTTTTCTTTTTTAAATTCAGTTAATAAGATAAAAACACCTTATTAAGGTAAGGTACTATTAACTGCTTACGCCCTTACATTATAACCTCTTTAACTAAGGATTAGATTATGAAAACACAAATTTTCAGACGATTACTCCTATCTACAATTCTCGCTTTAAGCTGTTCCTCTGTCGTATTAGCAACAAACATTGTCAATATTTCTAAAATTGATGGAATGCCTTGGTTTAACCGAATGGGAGAAGGTGTTGTTCAGGCCGGAAAAGATAATAATGTGAATGCCTATCAAGTGGGACCTTCTAATACTGATGCTCCACAACAGGTCAAGCTTATTGAAGATTTAATTGCTAAAAAAGTTGATGCAATTTCTATCGTGCCAAATGACGCGAATGCGTTAGAGCCAGTACTCAAAAAAGCAAAACAAAACGGCATCTTAATTTTAACCAATGAGTCTGTAGGTCAACCAAGTGCAGATTGGGATATTGAAATTATTGATAATGCCCAATTTGCTGCTGACTATGTTGAAGAAGTAGCAAAAGCCATCAATGGTAAAGGAGGATACGTTATCTATGTTGGTGGTTTGACTGTACCTCAACATAATCTATGGTCAGATTTATTTATTCAATATCAAAAGAAACACTACCCTGATATGTATGAAGTAACAAGCCGTATGCCTGTTGCTGAAAATATTGATGATGCACGCAGAACAACAATTGATCTCATCAAAGCTCACCCTGATCTAAAAGCTGTAATTTCATTTGGTTCTCAAGGTCCAATTGGAGCGGGCTTAGCTGTAAAAGAAAAACGTTTAAAAGGTAAATTAAACGTATTTGGTATGATGATACCATCACAGGCAGCATCCTTAATCAAATCTGGCAATATCACTATGGGAATTACATATGATCCTGCCAGTGCAGGCTATGCACTCGTCACTGTTGCAGCCAAACTCCTAAAAGGAGAAAAAATTGAAGATGGAATAGAAATTCCAACTGTAGGTAAAGCTAAAGTAAATACTGAGAAAAAATTACTTCAATTTCATGACGTGTTAAGAGTAACAAAAGAAAACATTGATAGTCTTTATTAATAAAAGGTTGGAGAGTTCACTACTCATGTAGTGAGCTCTTTTATTTTTAGGAGGCAGTATGGTTTTTATTAGAATGAATAGTATTAGCAAAACTTTCCATGGAGTGAAAGCATTAAATAATGTAACTCTCGATCTAAATTATGGTGAAGCGCTTTGTTTAGCTGGACAAAATGGATGTGGAAAATCTACATTAATTAAAATATTATCTGGTGTTTATCAACCTGATGATGGTGCTCAAATTCAGATTGGAGCAAGCCAATACAATGAACTTACTCCAGAACAATCAATAAGTAAAGGAATACAAGTAATTTATCAGGATCTGGCTCTATTCCCCAACTTAACTGTAAGTGAAAATATCACTATCAATGCTTACCGGAAATTAGGCTTTATCAATCGTCATAAGTTAAAAGAAGAAGCAAAATTAGCTATTAAAAGTATTAATGCAAACTTAGATCTTGATGCTGTAGTAGAAACTCTGCCTATTGCTCAACAACAACTTGTTGCTATCTGCCGAGCCCTCGCTCAAAATGCCAAATTACTTATTATGGATGAACCCACAGCTTCTCTCACAGCAAAAGAAGTTAAAGATCTGCTCAATGTCGTCATCAAACTTAAAAATAAAGGAATTAGTATTATCTTTGTTAGTCATAAGTTAGCGGAAGTAATGAAAGTTTCAGATAATATACTTGTTCTTAAAGACGGTAATATAGTAGGGAAATATCCTATCACTGAGGTTGATGAAAAAAAACTAGGTTTTCTAATGACAGGATTAGAAATTACTCCTAAAAAGCTCGCTGAAATAAACTTTTCAAATCAACCTACAGTTTTAGAAGTAAAAAATTTATCTCTAACATCGCAATATAAAAATATTAATTTCTCTCTAAAGAAAGGTGAAATTATTGCATTAACTGGACTATTAGGATCTGGCAGAACCGAGCTATGCTTAAGTTTATTTGGCATTACTCAACCCACTACGGGGGAAATATTAATAAACGGAAAAAAAATAAAACTTAAAAATAACCGCCATGCAATAAAAAATGGAATTGCTTACGTTTCAGAAGATCGACTTAATACTGGTTTAATTATGGAGGAAAGTATCCATAACAATATTATATCCACTATTTTTGATAAAATATCAAATAAAATTAATTTAATTAATCAGACCAGAGCATATCAAAAAAGCAATCAGCTTATTCAATCATTAAAAATTAAATTAAGTAATTCTGATCTCCCTGTTAATACTCTGTCAGGAGGTAACGCTCAACGAGTGTCTATTGCAAAATGGCTAGCAACTTCACCTCAAATTATCATTTTAGATTCACCTACAATTGGTGTAGATATTGCTAATAAAGAAGAAATTTTTAATATAATTAGAGCCATGATTACACAGGGTATTTCTGTTATTTTTATTACTGATGAAGTTGAAGAAGCATATTACAATAGCCACAGAATATTAATTATGAAAAAAGGAGAAATTACTCATGAGCTGTATTCAGCCAAATGTTCAGAAAAAGATATAGAGGAGGCTATTTATGAAAGCAACTAGTAATAAAATATTATTTATTATACTTACAACATTAGCAATTACTTTATCTATATATACAGATCACTTTGCTACAATTGAAAATATTTATGATATTACAAACAACTATAGTATGCTTATGATCCTATCATGTGGATTATTTATTGTCTTATTATCTGGCGGAATCGATATATCATTCCCTGCCATGACAATCATCTCGCAATATATTATGATTTCATTTATTTCTCATTATGATATTGGTTTTATCAATGTCTTTCTTATATCTAGTGTAGTTGGTACTTTATTAGGGTTTACTAATGCCATCTTAGTCAATAAATTAAATGTTCCTTCGATTATCATAACCATCTCTACTCTTAATATATTCTACGGGGCATTACTTTATATTACTAAAGGTGTTTGGTTATATGATTACCCCGAATGGTTTCAAGAGGAATTAGTTTTCTTTAAATCTGTCGCTCAAGATGGCTCTACTTATGGTTTATCCTTCCAAATTATTATTGCCTTATTTGCAGTTTTATTAACTGGTATTATCGTCAAAAAATTAACGATAGGAAGACAAATCTATGCACTTGGAGGTAACAAAGATGCAGCCTCTCGTATAGGGTTTAACATTTTAAAACTTCATTTATTTGCTTATGGCTATATGGGATTAATGTCTGGATTAGCAGGCATTGTTCAATCTTATACTGTCCAATCTGTTGCGCCAGATTCACTCCTTGGTTATGAATTAACCGTATTAGCTGCTGTTGTACTAGGGGGAACCAGTCTAACAGGTGGAAAAGGCACATTATTAGGAACAGTTATGGGGGTCGCATTATTAGCAATAATCCAAAACGGGCTCAACTTACTAAACGTTTCATCTTATTGGCAAATGGTTATCACTGGTTGCATTATTATTCTTAGCATTAGTCTTAATGCATTAACAAACCGCAAAAGTTTTTCTTCTTAAGGAGTAAATATGAAAAATATTGTTGATAATTCGATCAAATATTTACTTATTTTATTTATTATAGCTATCGCTACATTTAGTATCTTGATACCAGATATTTTTTGGTCTATTTCTAATTTTCAATCAATGGCTTCACAAATCCCTGTATTAGGAATATTAACTCTTGCCATGGCAATTACAATATTAACAGGAGGAATTAATTTATCTATTATTGCAACAATGAATGCCTGCACCTTAATAATCGCATATTTTTCGACTCAATTTTATGATAATAGCTATATCATTCTAGGTCTTATTATTAGTCTATTATGCGCATTATTTATAGGGTTAATTAATGGAACATTAATTGCAATTATTAGAGTATCTCCAATTCTAGCGACTTTAGGAACAATGACATTAATAAATGGACTAAACATCTTAGTAACTAATGGTTCAACAATTGCAAATTATCCAGACATTATTTTAAGTATCAATGCTTCTACTTTTTTCCTTATTCCATTACCTATTATTATCTTCCTGATTCTATTTCTGTTTATATGGATTTTTCTTGAAAAAACCACATTAGGGCAATCTATTTATTTTATTGGTAATAATGAAAAAGCTACTTTTTATTCAGGAATTAATACAAAAAAAGTTTTAATTTATGTTTACATAATTTCAGCAATTCTTTGTGTCTTTGCAGGCTTACTTATGATGTCTAAATTAAACTCAGCTAAAGCTTCTTATGGAGATTCCTATTTACTCACATCTATACTAGCTACAGTATTAGGTGGATTTAATCCTGATGGAGGGAAAGGTCGCTTTCTTGGTATTATACTCGCTCTAATTCTATTACAAATAATTGAAAGTGGATTAAATATGCTAGGAGTGAGTAGCTATATTACAATGGTATTATGGGGGGCATTACTCATCTTATTCATATTTTTACAAAAACATACAATATTTAGCAAATCTTAATCTTGGAGGAGATATGAATATAGATAATATCATTCTTGAAAATATTAGTTTAGGCATAGAATTCGGCTCTACTAGAATTAAAGCTGTGCTAATTGATTCTCAAGGAAATATGTTAGCTACTGGTGGATTTAATTGGGAAAATAAATTTATTGATGGTATCTGGACCTACCCACAAGAATTAATTTGGTATGGTTTACAACAAGCTTATTGTGCGTTAAATAATAAGGTACAGAAAAAATATGGGATTCAAATCACAAAAGTTAGTGCAATTGGCATTAGTGCGATGATGCACGGTTATATGCCATTTGATAATAAAGGGAATTTACTTGTTCCTTTCCGCACCTGGCGTAACAATATCACTTCAGAATCTTCCCAAAAACTGACTGCACTTTTTCAGCATAATATACCACAACGCTGGAGTATTGCTCATCTTTACCAAGCAATCTTAAATGAAGAACAACATATTTCACAAATTAACTATCTAACTACGCTGGCTGGATATGTGCATTGGCGGTTAACTAACCAAAAAGTCCTCGGCATTGGCGATGCTTCAGGGATGTTTCCAATCAATTTACTGCAACAAACTTATGAGCCGTTCATGTTGGCCGATTTCAATCAACTTATTACACACAAACACTATCCTTGGCAAATTGAAAATATTTTACCTAAAGTTCTGCTTGCTGGTGAGAATGCAGGCTACTTAACGGAGCAAGGTGCGAGATTAATTGATCCAACAGGTACATTGCAAGCTGGTTGTCCATTATGCCCACCTGAAGGTGATGCAGGAACAGGGATGATCGCCACTAATAGCATTAAGTCAACTACAGGTAATATTTCTGCTGGCACTTCCGCCTTTTCCATGGTTGTGCTTGAGCATCCTTTATCTAAAGTTTATCCAGAATTAGATATGGTAACAACGCCAACTGGGAAATTAGTAGCAATGGCACACGCTAATAATTGTACTACAGATATTAATGCTTGGATAAAACTATTTATTGAATGTTTAGAAATTTTTGGATTAAACACAACCCCCGATGAGGTTTATGAAACGCTTTTCAACAAAGCGCTGGAAGGTGATACCGACTGTGGTGGGTTACTTTCCTATGGTTTTTATTCTGGCGAGCACAGCGTTGGACTATCTGCTGGCCACCCAATGTTCTTGCACCCAACTAATAGTCATTTTAACTTGGCAAATTTTATTCGTACACATCTTTATTCAGCTTTTGCGGCAATGAAATTAGGCATGGATATTCTGTTTCAGCAGGAAAAAGTTCATATTACACAGCTTCTTGCTCACGGTGGCATATTTAAAACTGCTAATGTGGCTTCTTCTATCTTGGCTTCTGCATTAAATGTACCTGTTGCTGTGATGAAAAATGCCAGCGAAGGTGGTGCATGGGGAATTGCTATATTAGCAAGTTATCTTGCGGTTTCTCAAACACAGTCTTTAGAACAATATCTAGACCAGATTATTTTCAAACATAATGACATTGCTGTGAGTGAGCCCAATAATAGTATGGTACAAGGTTATCAACAATTTATGCAACGTTATCAGCAATATATTTCTGTAGTGAATACAGCGGTCAATGTCCAGACTACTGTGCAATAAAAATCGGGAGGATATGATGGAATTTATCAAAAAACTGGAAATTTGGTTTGTAGTTGGTAGTCAACATCTTTATGGACAGGAAACATTACAGCAAGTTAAAAACAATGCTGAGCAAATTGTAAATTACCTTAACCAACAAACCCCCTTTATTCAAATCAAACTGAAAAGTCTAGCAACTACACCCAATGAGATTTTATCAGTTTGTCAAGCTACGAATAATGAAGAAAAATGCGTTGGGATTATTGCTTGGATGCATACTTTCTCACCAGCAAAAATGTGGATCGCAGGACTTTCTCAACTCAATAAACCCCTTTTACAATTACATACTCAGTTTAATCAATATATTCCTTGGGATGATATTGATATGAATTATATGAATTTGCATCAAACTGCCCATGGTGATCGCGAATTTGGTTATCTTGTTAGCCGTTTACGTAAACCAAGAACTATTATTGTTGGTCATTGGAAAAGCTTAGCTGTACAGCAAAAAATTAATAAGTGGATGCGAGTAACTGCAGCCATTTATGATCAAAAACATTTACAAATTGCTCGTTTTGGCGACAATATGCGTGAAGTATCCTCTACAGAAGGAGATAAAGTTGAGGCACAAATAAAATTTGGTTACAGTGTAAACGGATATGGAGTATATCAAATAGTAGAAGAAATAAATCAAGTAGTAAAAGAAGATATTCATGCTTTAGTAAAAGAATATGAGTGTGAATACCAGTTGGCAGATTGTTTGCAAAAAAATGGAGAAAAACGCAATGCACTTTTTGAATGTGCAAAAATTGAATTAGGACTTAAGACCTTTTTACAAAATGGAGATTTTTATGCCTTTACTGATACTTTTGAAAATTTAAACGGATTAAAACAGCTTCCAGGTTTAGCTGTACAACGCTTAATGCAACAAGGTTATGGATTTGGTGCAGAAGGCGACTGGAAAACAGCAGCGTTGGTTCGAGCCCTTAAAGTGATGAGCTACGGTTTATCAAAAGGAACTTCATTTATAGAAGACTACACCTATAACTTAGATGAGAATAATGAGGTGGTATTAGGAGCACATATGTTAGAAGTTTGCCCATCAATTGCACAGGAAAAACCGATTTTAGATATTAAACCTCTAAGTATCGGAAGCAAAGAAGATCCGCCTAGATTAATTTTTACGGGTAAAACAGGGGCCGCTATTAATACCACTATTGTTGATATCGGTAATCGTTTCCGTATGATTGTTGCTGATCTTGATGCTATTGAAAAACCAAAAGTCATGCCAAACTTACCTGTGGGACATGTTTTTTGGAAATTACAGCCTAATTTTGATATTGGAACACAAGCATGGATTCTTGCTGGTGGAGCTCACCATAGTGTTTTCAGCTTAGATATTGATGCCGAAATGCTACGTATTTTTGCTGAGTTCTTTGACATTGAATTTATTCATATCAATAAAAATACCCAGCTTACTAAGCTCAAAAATGAGCTTCGCTGGAATGAAATCGCATACCAATAAGACATACTATCTAGTAGATATAATAATAAAAGTGCGATTAGAATTTTAAAACACTCCACCGCACTTTATATAAATAAAAAAACAAAAACCCCCTGAATTGGTACTAGGGGGTTTTAATTTATTTTTGATTAAGCGATTGCTTTTTCAACTACACGAACTAAAGTCCATGATTTCGTTTTAGAGAGTGGACGACACTCTTTAATTTCAACGACATCACCTAATTTAGCTTCGTTGTTCTCGTCATGCACGTGTAATTTCGTTGTACGACGGATAAACTTACCATAAAGTGGGTGTTTAACCTTGCGTTCAATCGCAACAACGAACGATTTGTCCATTTTGTCGCTTACAACTTTACCTTGCACGCTACGAATTTTATCAGTCATTACTCACCCGCCTTTTCGGTTAATACAGTTTTTACTTGTGCAATACTACGACGCACTTGTTTTAACTGATGGGTTTGTTGAAGCTGACCGGTGGCTGCTTGCATACGCAACTTGAATTGCTCACCTAACAAGTTAACCAATTCAGCATTCAGCTCTTCAACACTTTTTGTACGTAGTTCTTGAGCTTTCATTACATCACCGTCTTAGTTACGAAAGTGGTCTTGATAGGCAATTTCGCCGCTGCTAATGCAAATGCGTTTCTTGCGATCTCTTCAGACACACCATCCATTTCATATAGTACTTTACCCGGTTGGATTAAGGCTACCCAGTACTCAACGTTACCTTTACCTTTACCCATACGGACTTCTAATGGTTTCTCAGTAATTGGTTTATCTGGGAATACACGGATCCAGATTTTACCTTGACGTTTAACCGCACGAGTCATTGCACGACGTGCTGCCTCAATTTGGCGAGCTGTTAAACGACCACGGCCAACTGCTTTCAAACCGAAGGTACCGAAGCTAACTTCTGTACCCGCTGCAATACCACGGTTACGACCTTTGTGGACTTTGCGGAATTTTGTACGTTTTGGTTGCAACATCTAGCGATTCTCCTTACTTACGACCTTTGCCGCGTGGTGCCTTTTTAGGCTTATCAGCAGGTTGTTGTTCTGGTTGCGCAATTGCAGCCATTCCACCGAGGATTTCACCTTTGAAGATCCATACTTTAATACCGATTACACCGTATGTAGTATGGGCTTCAGCAGTGTTATAGTCGATGTCCGCACGTAATGTATGTAGAGGTACACGACCTTCACGATACCATTCAGAACGTGCAATTTCTGCACCACCTAAACGACCGCTTACTTCAACTTTGATACCTTTAGCACCTAAACGCATTGCGTTTTGTACTGCACGTTTCATAGCACGGCGGAACATAACACGGCGTTCTAATTGAGAAGCGATACTATCTGCAACTAATTTTGCATCTAATTCAGGTTTTTTCACTTCAGCAATGTTGATTTGAGCTGGAACGCCTGCGATAGCCGCAACTGCGTTACGTAATTTTTCAACATCTTCACCTTTCTTACCGATAACGATACCTGGGCGAGCTGTGTGAATTGTGACACGGATGCTTTTCGCTGGACGCTCAATAGTGATACGTGAAACTGAAGCATTCGCTAATTCTTTATTCAAGAATTTACGTACTTTGAAATCGCCGTCTAAATTATCAGCGAAATCTTGTGTATTCGCAAACCAAGTAGAGCTCCAAGGCTTAACAATACCTAGGCGAATACCATGTGGATGTACTTTTTGACCCATTGCTATTCCTCTACTTATTAACGATCTGACACAACCACAGTAATGTGGCTAGTACGTTTTAAAATACGATCTGCACGACCTTTAGCACGTGGCATAACACGTTTCATGCTAGGACCTTCATCTACGAAAATCTTCGCTACTTTAAGATCATCGATATCTGCACCGTCATTGTGCTCTGCGTTAGCAATTGCTGATTCAAGCACTTTCTTCACTAAAGCTGCCGCTTTTTTGTTAGTGTAAGTTAAGATGTCTAATGCTTGATTCACTTTCTTACCACGGATTAAATCCGCAACTAAGCGAGCTTTTTGCGCTGAAGTGCGAGCGTAACGATGTTTTGCAATAGTTTCCATCTTTTACCCCTTACTTCTTAGCTTTCTTATCCGCAGCGTGACCGCGGTAAGTACGAGTCGGTGCAAATTCACCTAATTTATGACCGATCATTTCATCAGATACATAAACAGGAACGTGCTGACGACCATTATGGACTGCGATGGTCAATCCGATCATTGACGGAATGATCATTGAACGACGGGACCAAGTTTTAATTGGTTTTTTATCCCCGCTTTCCACCGCCTTCTCTACCTTCTTCAACAAGTGTAGGTCAAGGAAAGGACCCTTCTTGAGAGAACGTGGCATGGCTAATCCTCTTTATTAATTAATATTATTTACCACGACGACGTACGATGAATTTATCAGTACGTTTGTTATGGCGAGTTTTCTTACCTTTAGTTTGAACGCCCCAAGGTGTGACTGGGTGTTTACCAAAGTTACGACCTTCACCACCACCGTGTGGGTGATCTACTGGGTTCATTGCTGTACCACGAACTGTTGGGCGAATGCCTCTCCAGCGGTTAGCACCTGCTTTACCCAATACGCGAAGCATGTGTTCTGAGTTACCAACTTCACCAATGGTCGCTGTACACTCAGCTAAAACTTTACGCATTTCGCCTGAGCGAAGACGTAAAGTAACATAGTTACCTTCACGAGCGATAATTTGTACATAAGCACCAGCTGAACGCGCGATTTGACCGCCTTTACCTGGTTTTAATTCAACGTTATGTACAGTCGAACCAACTGGAATATTACGCATTGGTAACGCATTACCAACTTTAATTGGCGCATTCGCTCCAGATTGGATTGTATCGCCTGCAGACAAACCTTTAGGTGCTAAGATATAACGGCGTTCGCCATCTTTATAAAGCACTAAAGCAATATTTGCAGAACGGTTAGGGTCATATTCTAGACGCTCAACAACCGCTGGAATATCTAACTTGTTACGTTTGAAATCGATTAAACGGTAATGTTGTTTATGACCACCACCAATATGGCGAGTAGTAATACGTCCGAAATTGTTACGACCACCGGTTTTAGATTTTGTATCTAAAAGTGGTGCGTAAGGTTTACCCTTGTGTAATTCAGGGTTCACGATTTTAACAACGTGACGACGACCAGCGGAGGTCGGCTTACATTTAACGATAGCCATTATTTTCTACTCCTCCGAATTACTCTGCACCTTCAACGAAGTCAAGTGATTGACCTTCTTGAAGAGTTACATAAGCTTTTTTCCAGTCACTGCGACGTCCCATTCTTGCACCGTGGCGTTTAGTTTTACCTTTCACCACAACAGTGCGAACAGAATCCACTTTCACTTCAAATAATTGCTCAACAGCGTTAGCAATTTCAACTTTATTTGCATCTAAAGCCACTTTGAAAACGATTGTGTTAGACTTCTCAGCGTTATTTGTTGCTTTTTCAGAGACATGTGGTGCTTTTAACACTTTTAGCAAACGTTCTTGTTGAATCATGCTAACATCTCCTCAATTTGTTTCACAGCATCAACAGTGACAACAACTTTATCAAATGCGATTAGGCTGACTGGATCGATACCTTGCACATCACGTACATCTACTTTGTAAAGGTTACGTGCGGCTAAGAATAGATTTTCATCTAAGCTTGCTGTGATAATTAACACATCTTCGAGTGCTAATTCTTTTAATTTTTGTACTAAAACTTTCGTTTTTGGCGCTTCAACTTCGAACTTCTCAACCACGATTAAACGGTCTTGACGAACAAGTTCAGAAAGAATGCTTTTGATTGCACCACGGTACATTTTCTTGTTCACTTTTTGGCTGTGATCTTGTGGTTTCGCTGCGAAAGTAACACCACCTGAACGCCAGATTGGTGATTTGATATCACCTGAACGAGCACGACCAGTACCTTTTTGACGCCAAGGTTTTTTACCTGAACCAGACACTTCAGCACGAGTTTTTTGCGCACGAGAACCTTGACGAGCACCTGCTGCATAAGCAACAACAACTTGGTGAATCAATGCTTCGTTGAACTCACGTCCGAAGGTAGTTTCAGAAACAGTTAGTGCGTTTGCACCTACAACTTGTAATTCCATCTCTATCTCCTGACTTATGCTTTAACTGCTGGTTTAACGATAACATCACCATTAGTTGCGCCTGGAACAGCACCTTTCACTAATAGTAATTTACGCTCAGCATCAACACGAACAACTTCAAGTGATTGAACGGTTACACGCTCATTACCTAAGTGTCCTGCCATTTTTTTACCTTTAAACACACGACCTGGCGTTTGGTTTTGACCAATCGAACCAAGTACACGATGTGATAAAGAGTTACCGTGAGTAGCATCTTGAGTACGGAAGTTCCAGCGTTTAACACCGCCAGCAAAACCTTTACCTTTAGATGTACCAGTAACATCAACTTTTTTAACATCAGCGAAGATGTCAACATTAATTTCTTGACCTAAAGTGAATTCTTCACCTTCAGTAGTACGAAATTCCCATAAACCGCGACCAGCTTCAACACCTGCTTTCACGAAATGACCCGCTTCTGGCTTAGTTACACGACTTGCTTTTTTAGAGCCAGTAGTAACTTGAATTGCAGAATAGCCATCTGTTTCTACAGTTTTAACTTGAGTAACACGGTTGGCTTCGATTTCGATAACGGTAACTGGAATTGAAACGCCATCTTCATTGAAGATACGAGTCATACCAACTTTGCGACCGACTAAACCAATCATTGTAATAACCTCTTAATTAACCTAGGCTAATCTGCACGTCAACGCCGGCAGCTAGATCTAAACGCATTAATGCATCAACAGTTTTTTCTGTTGGCTCAACAATATCAACCAAACGTTTGTGAGTACGGATTTCGTATTGATCACGCGCGTCTTTGTTCACGTGTGGAGAAATCAACACAGTGAAACGCTCTTTACGAGTTGGTAACGGAATTGGACCACGAACTTGTGCACCAGTACGTTTAGCTGTTTCTACGATCTCCGCAGTAGATTGATCAATCAAACGATGATCAAATGCTTTTAAGCGGATACGGATTCTTTGGTTCTGCATTAGACCAGAGCTCCAATCAAAATTTAGCTAATAAAAAACTAACACCAACACTTTTCTTACTTCTAAAAACGAAAAGGGGTGCAAGTTGACCTGTTTATAGTTTCCCAATCGGAAACATTTTACGTATTACCTATTGTAATACTCGTTTAATAAATGATTACATTAAACGGCTCTCTGTGAGAAAGCTTGCGAATTTTACTGAAAAGCACCGCACTTTGCAAGTCTTTTTTGATCACTAAATCAAAGAAATCCGCTTGATTGTCTACTGAATATTTAGCTAAACAGGATTTTACGTTATAATTTGCCACTCTCTTCCTGACTCAATCAAGCATCTATGTTTTTTCCAACGCAATTGAATAGCAAAGTGCGGTATGTTTTACATAAAAAATTACGCCAAACACACCGTATTTCTCGTAAAAGTTTAGAATTTAGCGCACTCCTGATTGGTGCAGCGCTCGTCGCCCTTTTTTCTCTTGGTTTTGCCAAATTGGCAGATCTCGGTCTCGAGTGGAATGCGCACTGGAGTGCACAATATCCCCTTGCTGTTTGGCTTGTGTTACCGGGCGGCTTAGCTTTATTGGCGTGGTTTACCGCAAAATACACCCCTTATGTGGCAGGCAGTGGCATTCCACAAGTTATCGCGGCGATAAGTTTACCACATGGGAATAATAAGAGTCGTCTGGTCGCCTTTTGGCAGACTCTGTGGAAAATTCCGCTCACGTTTCTTGCCATGCTGATTGGGGCATCCGTAGGGCGTGAAGGTCCTTCCGTGCAAGTTGGTGCCGCCGTGATGCTCGCTTGGGGTAATCTTTGTCGCAAAAAAGGCATTGCCTTTAACGGACTCAGCGCTAATGAATTAATGGCGACTGGTGCCGCTGGCGGACTAGCCGCAGCATTCAATGCGCCTTTGGCTGGCGTGATCTTTGCCATCGAAGAACTTGGTCGTGGCGTGCTATTACGCTGGGAACGACGTGTCTTATTGGGTGTGTTAGCCGCCGGCTTTATTTTAGTGGCGATTGAAGGTAACAACCCTTACTTTCCACAATACCATGGTGAAACCTCTGTACCTTATCTGTTTTTATGGGTCAGTTTATGTGGCGTTGTATGTGGTTTCTTTGGCGGGATCTTTGCGCGTTTATTAGTCAAAGGATTAGCGGGGCTTTCTCCGTCCAAAATACGCGGTTGGATTCGCCGTCATCCGATTTATGTGGCATTCATTTTAGGGCTGTTCCTCGCGGCCTTAGGGACTTATACCCAAGGCAAAACCTATGGTACCGGTTATTATGTGGTGGCAGACGCGTTAGATGGACAACCTTTAAGCAGTGAATTTGGTTTATTAAAACTTCTCTCCACTGTCGCTACTTATTGGACGGGCATCGCTGGCGGTATCTTTACACCAGCATTAACTACCGGCGCTGGGATTGGTGCACAAATTTGGGCAATGACTGGCGGTATCGTTGATCAACGCTTACTGGTTTTACTCTGCATGGCGGGCTTTTTAGCCGGAGCGACCCAATCGCCTGTGACAGCAAGCGTAGTCGTGATGGAAATGACGGGATGTCAGCCTGTCTTATTTTGGTTATTGATTTGTTGCTTGGTTTCGTCCATTATTTCACGCCAATTTCACCCAAAACCCTTTTATCATTTTGCGGCTGGACGTTTTCGCCAACGCATTCAAGAAGACACAAGAGAACAAGAAAAATGATCCAAAACCAACCGCACTTTTACCGTGGGCGCTTTTCCGTTGCCCCAATGCTCGATTGGACCACTCGCCATTGTCGCTATTTCCATCGTCAATTTAGCCAACACGCCTTGCTCTATACCGAAATGGTGACAACAGGGGCGATTATTCATGCTAAGTATGACCATCTTGAATTTTCGCCAGCAGAAAACCCCGTAGCATTACAATTAGGCGGAAGCGATCCTGCCCAACTCGCCCAATGTGCAAAAATCGCACAACAGCGAGGCTATACAGAAATCAATCTCAATGTTGGTTGCCCTTCTGATCGGGTGCAAAATGGCATGTTCGGTGCCTGTTTAATGGCAAAAGCCGATTTAGTCGCCGACTGTGTCAGTGCGATGCAAACGGAAGTCAGCATTCCCGTCACGGTAAAAACTCGCATTGGTATTGATGATCTCGACAGCTATGAATTCCTGTGTGAGTTTGTGCAGAAAGTACATGAAGCTGGTTGCCAAGAATTTATCATTCACGCCCGCAAAGCGTGGCTTTCTGGCTTAAGCCCGAAAGAAAACCGCGAAATTCCCCCCTTAGATTATGAACGCGTGTATCAACTCAAACGGGATTTTCCGCATTTACACATGAGCATTAATGGTGGCATTAAAACCCTTGAAGAGATGCAACAACATTTGCAGTATATGGACGGCGTCATGGTGGGGCGTGAAGCCTATCAAAATCCGAGCTTATTGGGCTATATTGATCAAGCCTTATTTGATCCAACCTGTCCTGTGGTTACCCCAAGAGAAGCCGTAGAAAAAATGTTTCCTTATATCGAACAACAACTGAGCCAAGGCGTGTATTTAAATCATGTGGTTCGCCATATGCTTGGTGCATTCCAAAGCTGTAAAGGGGCACGCCAATGGCGCCGTTATTTAAGCGAAAATGCGCACAAAGCCGGAGCTGGCTTGGAAGTGGTCGAAAAAGCGTTAAGTTTTGTAGCAAGTTAACACTAAAAAACAAGCATAAAATAGACAAAAGTGCGGTCATTTTTTGAAATGTTTTGAAAATACACCGCACTTTATCAACAAAAAGGGGCGTTACTCGCCCCTTTTAGTATCTTTATCAAATTACCCTTTAAATGCAGGTAACATGCCAAACATGGCAAGGAAGTGGAATAATGCAGTCACAATACCAAATACCATGACCACAACAATCGTAATATTGCCGCCACCGACCATAAAGCCCGTTTGTCCATTTGGTAAGCTACGTGATTTTCTTGCTAATAAGGCAGGGATAATACAAGTCCAAATAGTGGCTACCGCGCCAGCATAACCAATCGCTTTTAAGAAACCGAGTGGGTAGGCGACAGAAAGAATTAGTGGTGGTAAGAAGGTTACTGCCCAAGACTTCGCACGTCCTTCTTTGCTGTTATCAAATTTAAAGAAATCTGCTAAGAAATCAAACACCCCTAATCCCACACCAATAAATGAAGATAAAATCGCCGCAATTGAAAACGCATTAATCGCTTGTTTGACTGAAGCAGACTCAATCACATTACCCAAAGCGCCAAGTAATACATCTAAATTTCCGTCACTGGCTAACACTGGCGCGAATTGATCGCGTGGTAAGTTCCCAAAAATCGATACTACCCATAATAGATAAAGAGTTAACGCAATACCGGTACCGCCAAGGATCGCATATTTCGCTTTACGCTCATCACCATAGTAAGCTCGCATTGTTGCAACTGAATGATGATAGCCAAAGGAAGTTAATGCCACGGGTAATAATCCCATTGCATACATCGCATAATGTGATTCTGTACCTTTCGTATCAAATAAAGTGCTTAAATCAATATTTACAGTTAAACCAAAGACACTAAAAAGGAATGAAAGCGCCATAAAGATGATCAGTAAAACGGAAACACGGTCAACAATACGCGTTGAATGCCAAACAAAGAAGGAAAAAACAAAGACAAAAATCACTGACCAAATCCGTGAATCTAAGGCAAAATACGGTGCCGCAAGTCCGCTTAAGATACCCCCAGACGCGGTAGTATAAGCATACAATAAAATCCCCCCGACAAAATAAACTGCAAGATTATTGATCGTATTGACGGAATTCCCGAGCATGCTTTTGGTCACGGTATTAAACGAAGCACGCAGATCATAATGCTTGTAAGCTTCTAATAATAACCAACCTGAAATTGTCATGGTAAACATCGTAAAACAGATCGTCAAAATAGACCAAATTGTCCAAGCACCGGCACCCGAGCTTGGTAACCCTAACATACCCGCGCCGACACACACACTGGCAATAATACAGGCACCACCGAAAATTGAAGGCGTCTTTTTCATAATGCATTTCCTTTCAAAATAAAATCAATAAAAAATGCAGTTCCTGATCGCTCAGAAACTGCATTAAGCTTGTTATACTTCTTTTAAGCGTGCCGTGAAGTGACGTAAAACTTTTGGCTCATAAGTAAAGGTTAACCCTTTAATATTTTCTGCATTTTCTTTGACTTGCTTAAATGCTTCAATAATGAAGTCCATGTGCGTTTGAGTATAAGTTGCACGAGGAATCGTTAAACGTAATAACTCCGCAGGACAAGGCAATTGTTTACCGGTTTTTGGATCACGACCTAATAAGAACGAACCGATTTCCACTGCACGAATTCCCGCCACTTTATAAAGTTCACAAGCAAGGGCTTGCGCAGGGAATTGATCGGCTGGAATATGTGGCAACAATTTTCCTGCGTCAACGAATGCCGCGTGACCACCAGGTTGTTGACATACGACGCCAATCGCTTCTAAACCATTCACCAAATACTCAATTTGATTAATACGATACGCTAACCAATCTTGACGCATACCATCACGTAGCCCCACTGCTAAACGCTCCATTGCGCCCCCTTCTAAACCGCCATAGGTCGGGAAGCCTTCTTGTACGACACAAAGTGTACGACACTCGTTATACACGTCTTCCATGGATTTATCTTTAAAGCAGAGTAAGCCACCCATTGGCACCATCGCATCTTTTTTCGCAGACATCGCTAAAGCATCAGCATATTTATAGCTTTCATAAGTGATTTGTTCGATCGTCCACTCTTTATAGCCAGGTTCACGTTGTTGGATGAAATAGGCATTTTCTGCAAAACGGGCAGAATCCATAACGACTGGAATATCATATTTTTTCGCAATCTCATACATCGCTCGCATATTGGCTAATGATACAGGCTGACCACCCGCAGAGTTACACGTAATGGTACAAACAATATATGGGACGTTTTCAGCACCGACTTCTTGAATCCCTTGTTCTAATTTTTCAAGATCAAAATCCCCTTTGAAATCGGCGTTAACACTGGTATCAAACGCTTCTTTTGTATAAACGTTGCGCACTGTCGCACCATTAATTTGGCTATGACCTTGTGTGGTATCGAAGAAATAGTTAGAGAACACCACCATTTTGCTACGATCTAAGCCTTTTTCTTGCTCGCGCTTTTTAATTAATACGGGAATATAAATTTGTTCTGCACCACGACCTTGGTGAGTTGGAATTGTATATTCATAACCAAAAATCTCTTTCACCGCATTCGCTAACGCATGATAGCTACGACTACCACTGTATGCTTCATCGCCACGTAACATCGCCGCTTGCATTTCCTGTGTTACTGCACCTGTTCCACTGTCAGTTAAGAGATCGATAAACACATCTTCACTGTCTAGTAAAAATGGGTTCATTCCCGCCTTTAAAATGGCTTCTTCACGGTACGAACGTGTGGTTCTTCTCACTGGCTCAATTACACGAATACGAAACGGCTCTGGTAAATGTTTGAAGTTTTCCATAATAAAATCCTTAAAAGTAAGCTAAAAGATGAGGAAGAAATAAATCAGGATTTATTCCAAATAAAAAAATATCTCGAGTTTGAAACGTAAAGGATTAGCGTATTATGGGAAAAAAGAATGACAGTTTTGGATCAACAATAATCCAAACTTGATTAGGAGATAAAATCGACATCATAGAATTATCCTTTTTAAAGTAAGAAGAGATAATAACTTATGCTTGAGAATTGCTCTCGAACATAAAGTAACCATCTGTACAGAATTTGTCACCTCGAAAATGCCAGAGTTGTGAGTGGAATCACAAAAATAAGCGCCAAAGAAAGAAAAATTTCACTCTAATATTAAAATAGTATATAAAGAGAAAATGCTTTTTATTTCAAAATGATATAAATAATCAGGTGAGTTATACTTAAATGTTATACTGACTTACTTTTAGGCAAATGAAGTAGAAATTTTGACCTAGACCAAGAAAACGTTGATTAAATCGACCGCACTTCTTTTTTGTGACTCATATCAAATTTTTTATAGCCGAAAAGAAGTAATATCCCACATTATTATGCAAAAAAAGGAGCTAAAAATGACAAATGCAGAACTTCTGCAGGAAGGCATCAACTTAATGTTTGCTGGCGTTGGATTTGTGATGCTATTTTTGTTTATTCTTATCTACGCTATCGAATTTATGTCTAAGCTGGTCAATACTTACTTTCCAGAACCAGTCAAAGCACCTTCTACCAAACCGATTCAAACTGAAAATCATGACTTAGAACGTTTACGTCCCGTTATCGTTGCCGCGATTACACATCATTGCCGCCAACAAGGGCTAAAATAACTCACAAAGGAAATTAGAAATGACTACTCAAAACAAAAAAATTGCCATTACTGATGTTGTGTTACGTGACGCTCATCAATCTCTCTTTGCCACGCGTATGCGCCTTGATGACATGTTGCCTATTGCACATGAGTTAGATCAAATTGGCTATTGGTCGCTTGAAGCCTGGGGGGGCGCGACTTTTGATGCGTGTATTCGTTTTTTAGGGGAAGATCCTTGGGTACGTTTACGTGAATTAAAACAAGCCATGCCAAATACGCCGTTACAAATGCTGTTGCGCGGTCAAAACCTATTAGGTTATCGTCATTATGCGGATGACGTCGTGGATCGCTTTGTAGAACGCTCCGTGAAAAATGGGATGTCCGTTTTCCGTGTCTTCGATGCCATGAACGACCCGCGTAATATGAAACAAGCCTTGCAAGCCGTAAAACGTAACGGTGGACATGCCCAAGGGACATTAAGTTATACCACTAGCCCAGTACATAACTTAGAAACCTGGTTGGAGATTACTGAGCAATTATTAGAAATCGGTGTCGATTCCGTGGTGATTAAAGATATGTCCGGGATTCTAACCCCAGTAGAAGCCTACAAATTAGTCAGTGAAATTAAAAAACGCTACGATGTTCAACTCCATTTACATTGCCACGCCACGACGGGAATGGCAGAAATGGCGCTATTAAAAGCCGTAGAAGCGGGTATTGATGGCATTGACACCTCCATTTCCTCTATGAGTGGCACTTATGGTCACCCGTCAACTGAAGCCTTAGTCGCGACTTTACAAGGTACACAATATGACACCGGCTTAGATATCCATAAATTAGAACATATTGCTGCCTACTTCCGCGAAGTACGTAAAAAATACGCTAAATTTGAAGGTCAATTACGTGGTTCAGATAGCCGTATCTTAGTTGCACAAGTACCAGGTGGGATGTTGACGAACCTTGAAAGCCAGCTCAAACAACAAAATGCGTCGGATAAATTAGATGAGGTATTGAAAGAAATTCCACGTGTACGTGAAGATTTAGGCTTTATTCCATTAGTTACCCCTACCTCACAAATTGTCGGTACACAGGCCGTGATTAACGTGTTAATGGGTGAGCGTTATAAAACCATTGCTAAAGAAACAGCGGGTATTTTGAAAGGTGAGTACGGTCGTACACCTGCCCCGGTCAATGCTGAATTACAAGCCAAAGTGTTAGACGGTGGGCAACCTATCACTGATCGTCCAGCCGATCATATTGCACCAGAAATGGAAAAATTAGCCACAGAAATCAAACAACAAGCCAAAGAAAAAGGCATTAAACTGGCTGAAAATGAAATTGATGATGTATTGATTGTGGCGTTATTCCCACAAATCGGTTGGAAATTCTTGGAAAATCGTGGCAACCCAGATGCCTTTGAACCTGCACCAACCTTAGAAACCGCAAAACCGGCAGAAAAACCAGCTGCACCTGTGGCGAAAACACCAGTTTCAGGACCTGCCGTTTACACCGTGGAATTAGAGGGCAAATCCTTTGTAGTGAAAGTCACAGACGGGGGAGAAGTCGGTGAGATTGCCCCTGCAGCACAACCAACTGCACAAACAGCGCCACAACCTGCCCCGGCATCTACGAGTGGTACACCTGTCAGCGCCCCAATGTCTGGCAATATCTGGAAAGTGGTAGCAAAAGAAGGGCAAAAAGTGGCAGAAGGGGATGTGTTACTCATTTTAGAAGCCATGAAAATGGAAACTGAAATTCGTGCAAGCCAAGCAGGTACCGTACAAAGTATTCATGTAAAAGCCGGCGATACTGTTGCCGTTGGCGATACCTTAATGACATTAAGCTAACGAGGTCAATATGGAAAGTATTTTGTCATTATTAAGAGGAATGGGCATCATGCATCTGGAGTTGGGTCAAGCTCTCATGATGCTAATAAGCCTTGTCCTCTTGTGGCTTGCCATCGCCAGAAAATTTGAGCCTTTGCTCCTTCTCCCCATTGGATTTGGTGGATTATTATCCAACATTCCAGAAGCAGGGCTAGCGATGAGTGCCTTAGAAAGCCTACTACATCAAGGCAGTGCTGAACAAATTGCGATCATCGCCGCGAAGCTCAATACAGTCGCGGATCCTATTGCAATTAAAGAGGCTTTAGCTAATGCCGTCCCTTCTGTACAAAATCAGCTTGAGGTGATGGCGGGGGATATGGGCTACAATGCGGGAGTCTTGGCACTGTTTTATAAAGTAGCCATTGGCTACGGCGTTGCACCACTTATCATCTTTATGGGCGTAGGAGCCATGACCGACTTTGGTCCATTGCTGGCGAATCCACGAACCTTGTTGTTGGGAGCTGCTGCACAATTTGGTATTTTTGCGACGATTATTGGCGCCTTACTCCTCAACTGGACAGGCATTATTAGTTTTACCCTGCCACAAGCGGCTGCTATCGGTATTATTGGTGGCGCCGATGGTCCAACAGCGATTTATCTCTCCAGTAAATTAGCGCCAGAGTTATTGGGTGCGATTGCTGTTGCGGCATATTCTTACATGGCGCTCGTGCCTTTAATTCAGCCACCAATTATGCGCGCTCTCACCACCCAAGCAGAACGAAAAATTAAAATGGTTCAACTGCGCAATGTCAGTAATCGTGAGAAAATTTTATTCCCTATCGTGTTAGTCACTTTAGTCGCCTTGCTTTTACCAGATGCCGCACCTTTATTAGGGATGTTCTGTTTTGGTAACTTACTGCGTACCAGTGGTGTAGTAGAACGCCTCAATGATACAGCACAAAATGCTTTGATCAATATTGTGACCATTTTCTTAGGTTTAGCAGTGGGATCTAAATTGGTCGCGGATAAATTCTTGCAACCGCAAACCTTAGGGATTTTATTGCTTGGTGTGGTCGCCTTCTGTATTGGTACTGCCAGTGGGGTCATCATGGCGAAATTTATGAATAAAATTTGTAAACACCCAATTAACCCACTGATTGGTGCTGCAGGGGTATCGGCTGTGCCTATGGCTGCACGTGTTGCCAATAAAGTCGGATTAGAAGAAGATCACCAAAATTTCTTATTGATGCATGCAATGGGACCTAACGTGGCAGGTGTGATTGGTTCTGCCATTGCCGCAGGTGTGATGTTGAAATACGTCTCTGCGCTCATGTAAATGGCTAAATGCCGATAAAGTGCGGTATAAAAACACACTTTTCCGATAAAAAATCCTCGTTAGATATAATACTAACGAGGATTTTTCTTTTCATGTTACATCTCAGCGATAGGTGATGGTATTTATGGCAAGAGTCGTTCCAATGCCCACAGTTCTTCCAGTGTTTCACGGCGGCGGATTAAATGCACTTGATCTCCATCCACCATCACTTCCGCGGTACGCGAACGTGAATTATAGTTGGAGGACATACTGGCGCCATAAGCCCCTGCGGAACGTTGTGCCAAATAATCACCAGCCGCAATCGCCAATTCCCGTTGTTTGCCGAGAAAATCCGAGGTTTCACAAATTGGTCCTACAACGTCATAAACCGCTTTATCACGTGTTAACGTGCGATCAACTTCAATAATATTCATATACGCCTGATACAATGCTGGGCGAATCATATCATTCATCCCCGCGTCAACAATCGCAAAATGGCGATCTTCATTATGTTTGAGATATTCCACTTTAGTGACCAAAATCCCTGCATTCGCGGTGATTGCACGACCCGGCTCAAGAATAATCTCAAGTTCATGATAGGCCTTTAATTTATCTAACAATGCACTGGCATATTCACTCGGATGTGGTGGGTTTTCATTAGTATAAGGTACACCCAAACCACCGCCTAAATCTAAATGTTTAAGCTGAATACCATCTTGTTTCAACTGTTCCATTAACACAATTAGACGATCTGTGGCATCTAAGAAAGGTTGTAATTCAGTTAATTGTGACCCAATATGGCAATCCATACCTGTGATTTGAATATGAGGTAATTGATTTGCTAATTGATAAACGTTACGGGCTTCCGCCACACTAATACCAAATTTATTTTCTTTTAAACCAGTTGAAATATAAGGATGCGTGCGCGCATCCACATCAGGATTAACGCGCAATGAAATAGGCGCAGTTTTCCCCATTTCACCCGCTACCTGATTAATGCGATACAACTCAGCAACCGATTCCACATTAAAACAGCGTATGCCCACCTCTAACGCTCGGGCAATTTCTGTTTCTGTTTTCGCCACACCAGAAAACACTATTTTACTCGGCTCGCCACCCGCCGCTAGGACACGTTCCAATTCCCCTTGGGACACAATATCAAAACCTGAACCTAACCGCGCCATAATATTCAAAATCGCGATGTTAGGATTGGATTTCACCGCAAAGCAAATCAAATGCGGATGATCGCCAAGTGCGTTATTAAAGGCATGCCAATGACGTTCTAACGTGGCACGAGAATAAATATACAAAGGGGTACCATATTGCTGTGCAATGTGTTTTACCGGCACTTGTTCTGCCATCAGTTGTGCTTGTTGATATTGAAAATAATCCATTTCTTACCTGCTATTATTGTGTTTTTTGTACTGTCTCATTTTCAGGGAAATACAAAGGACCTTTCACACCACAAGCCACACTTAAGGCACAAACCATCCCTAATAAGAAAATTGAAACCCATTTTTTCATACCATCATCCTTACTCATTCAATTCGATAACACTTTTTACCATTAAATCCGCCTTTGTGCTATCACAATAATGCGAAAATCTTTATAATCCTTATTTTAGGATGACGATAAAGAGGCCTTTATGAACGTAACAGAATTTCATCAAAATATTGAACAGGTATGGGCAAAAATCGAAGAACAATTAGAAGCACAAGACTGTGATGTGGATTGTGATACACAAGGTTCGGTATTCAGCATTACCTTTCAAGATCGTAGCCAAGTGGTGATCAACAAACAAGAACCTTTATTAGAATTATGGTTAGCAAGCCGTGTGGGTGGTTTCCATTTTCGTTATCAAAATAACAATTGGACAAGCAATGATGGAAAAGACTTTTGGGCGTGTTTAGAAGAAGCTTGTGCCGCTCATGGTGAAATTGTTCACTTTAGTTAAGGAAGTAATCAGAATGTACAAAGCAAAAGGAATTAACCTGTACAAAAAATGCCTTATCTTAGCAGTGTTAGGCGTCTTTGTTAGCCATGGTACACAGGCAAATGAAAGTGACGCGCGTCCCTATAAAAGTAAAGCAGAAGTCTTATTAACCAAATCTGATGCCTTCATCGGCTTACTTGGCTACGAAGAAAACTATCTGATGGGGACCTATTCAAACAGGCATTTTCTTAAACGCGAAAAAACGCAAAAAGATGAGATTAAGTTCAAAATTAGCTTAGCACTTCCCCTTTGGCGGGGTATTTTGGGCAATAATTCCGTATTAGCCGCCTCTTATACACAAAAGTCCTGGTTTCAGCTAAGTAATGTTGATGATTCTTCTCCTTTCCGCGAAACCAATTACGAACCTCAGCTATTTTTGGCTTGGAAAACGCAATATTCCTTACCTTTTGGCTGGACATTACAGGATGTGGAAACCGGGATAAATCATCAATCCAATGGGCGCGATGATGCGGAAAAACTCTCTCGCAGTTGGAATCGCCTCTATGTGCGTGCCTCTGCCATAAAACAGAATTGGACAGTTGAAATCAAACCTTGGTGGCGTATTCCTGAGAAAGCCAAAAATGATGATAACCCAGACATCACTAAATACCGCGGTCATTTTGATATAGCGTTGGGGTACTACTATCGCGATCATCAATTTAAACTTTCAGGTCACTATAATCCGATCTCAAACAAAGGGGGATTAGAGGCAAGTTATAGTTACCCAATCACAAAAAACATTCGTTTCTACACTCAATACTATAATGGCTATGGTGAATCCTTAATTGATTATCAACAACGTATCCAACGTATTGGTATCGGCATTTCCTTGAACAATGTTTTCTAGTTCTCTCCTCTCAAAAGACAATAAAAGTGCGGTGGATTTTCACGAAATTCCGTTAAAACAGACCGCACTTGACGTGTTGCATGCTGTTTTCGGTTACCAAAGTTTCCGTAAAGGGCAAGAGGAAGTCATTGATGCGACGTTAATGGGCAAAGATAGCCTAGTGATTATGGCGACGGGGAATGGCAAATCTTTATGCTACCAAATTCCAGCCCTCTGTTTTGAGGGGCTTACCTTGGTCATATCACCACTGATCTCGTTAATGAAAGATCAAGTGGACCAGCTGCTTGCGAATGGAATTGAAGCCGATTATCTCAACTCTAGCCAAACCTTTACTGAGCAACAACAAGTACAAAATAAACTGATGTCTGGCACCTTAAAATTACTTTATGTGTCGCCAGAAAAAGTGATGACAACCAGCTTTTTCCATTTGATCTCACACTGCAAAGTGAGTTTTGTGGCCATTGATGAGGCTCATTGTATTTCACAATGGGGGCATGATTTCCGTCCAGAATATACCCAACTTGGTGGCTTAAAAAGCTGTTTTCCACACGCCCCCATAATGGCGCTCACGGCGACTGCCGATCATGCCACACGACAAGATATTTTACGCCACTTAAACTTACAATCCCCGCATGTGTATATTGGCAGTTTTGATCGCCCGAATATCCGCTATACTTTAGTGGAAAAATTTAAACCCATGGAGCAACTTTGTCGTTTTGTTTTGGGGCAAAAAGGCAAAAGTGGCATTATCTACTGTAATAGCCGTAGCAAAGTAGAACGTATTGCAGAAAGTTTGCGCAATAAAGGGGTGTCCGCACAAGCCTACCATGCAGGGCTAGAAACTGCACAACGTGAGCAAGTTCAACGCGCCTTTCAACGCGATAATGTCCAAGTTGTGGTTGCGACTATTGCATTTGGTATGGGGATTAATAAATCCAATGTGCGCTTTGTCGTGCATTTTGATTTGCCACGCAGTATTGAGTCTTACTATCAAGAAACAGGACGAGCGGGACGTGATGATTTGCCTGCGGAAGCGGTTTTATTTTATGAACCTGCAGATTACGCTTGGCTACATAAAATCCTATTAGAGAAACCCGAATCACCGCAGCGCCAAATCGAAGCATTGAAATTACAAGCGATTGGCGAATTTGCCGAAAGTCAAACCTGCCGACGTTTAGTCTTACTCAATTATTTTGGTGAACACCAACAAAAACCTTGTCAGAACTGTGATATTTGCCTTGATCCACCTAAACAATATGATGGCTTAATTGATGCACAAAAAGTCATGTCAACCATTTACCGCATTGGTCAGCGTTTTGGTGTGCATTATGTGATTGCCGTCCTACGAGGTTTAAGTAGTCAAAAAATCAAAGACAATCAACACGAGCAATTAAGCGTTTATGGCATTGGTAAAGACAAAAGCAAAGAACATTGGCAATCTGTTATCCGTCAACTCATTCATTTAGGTTTTATCAAACAAGTGTTTGACCATTTTAATGCCACGTTGCAATTAACCGAAAATGCCAAACCGATTTTACGCGGTGAGCAACCTTTATCCCTTGCGATGCCACGTATTTCATCACTTACCTCCGTGGTAGCGCCTCAACGCTACGCCATGGCACAATATGACAAAGACTTATTTGCTCGACTCCGCTTCTTACGTAAACAAATCGCAGACAAGGAAAATATCCCTGCTTATATTGTATTTAATGATGCGACCTTACAAGAAATGGCACAATATCAACCCACCACCAAAGCGGAAATGTTAGCAATCAATGGGGTAGGGGCGACTAAGTTTGAACGCTTTGCGCAACCCTTTATGCAGATTATTCAACAACATAAAAAAGTACTCACACAACATGAGCCGCCACTCTCTTTAGAGTCATGATATGTTTGCATTGAGGTAAGCATTTCCCGAGTTAAATATGAAAAAGCACAGTAGCTGGACTGGCATACTGTGCTTTTTTAGCAAACCAAACTGCTGATTTAGAAATGGATGTTTAATCCTAAAGTCACATTACGCCCCATCTGCGGTACAAAGGGTAAAAAAGAAGTATGAGAATAAACTTTACGGTTTAACACATTATTTGCTTGAACAAATAATTGATAATTTACCCCAGCTATTTGGCGTGAATAATCCACTCCGATATTTAATAAACTATATGCAGCCGTTTGATTTTCTAACGGCGCTACTTTCTTTTGTTGATAAACGTAAGTGTATTCGAGTGAACTTGTTAAACTCTCAGTCATCTCCATATTCACACGAAAGCCTAAACGCATTGGCGGGACACGTGGTGCGTCTTGATCAGGCTGAGGAACGGGTTCTAAGCTATTCGCCACATGATCGACACGGTACGTTGGCGGTAAATCATACAGTTTTCCACGCACATAATCACCAAAAAGTCCCATGTGCAGTTCAGGTGTCAACGCATAGTCAATACGCCCTTCCACACCATAATATTTCGCTTTGGATTGATTATAACGATTCAAAGATAAATTACCGGATTTGTTCAATGTTTGATTAAAAATCCGATTTTTAAAATCATTGTAATATACATTCACTTTATAACTTAGCTTGTCACCAAGATACGCAAGACCGACTTCCCAGTTATCAGAAACTTCTTTTTTCAGATTACGATTACCATGTTCAAATGACACCGTCGCTAAATGTTTGCCGTGGTAATACAATTCCATCGGTGTTGGGTGACGTTCGTTATGTGAGTAAGTCAAAGAAAGGGTGTAGTCAGGTGTCATATTCTAACTGATAGCACCAGAATAAGAGGTCGCGCGATCATGATAAGAGGCAAAATCAGGTGCTGGATAACTGCCTTGACGACATCCTGATGGGCGATAAAAGAACGAATTAGGATCACAGCCTTCCAGCTTTCGCTTTACTTTAAACAGCCAAGCGCGATCATATTCAATATCAATGCGTTGTTTTTCCGTACGTACACCAATTTCAAATAAAAAATCTTGCCAACGCAATTGTTCTATAGCAAAAAAACTCATTTGTGATTGAGTATTTTCAATCAATGCCCATGACTTACGATCACCCTTAGTGATTTTGGACGGATCGCGTTGCTTTTTCTTATGACAAGGATCGCTTGCATTATTTGAGCATGGTGCAATACGCGGAATATTCGCACTGCTGGTTTGTGTTTGATACTGCGCCCCTATAACGCCACTCAACCCCGCTATGGGCGTATGGAAAATCTCTACGCGCAGGTTATATCCATTATTTTTAAATAAATTCACGGAGATATTGCCATCTTTTTCATCGTGTTTATAACGGGTTTCCGAATAACTGAGTTTGATTTTCTCAATCGCTTTCATCGGCTGCTTGACTTCAGTACGTATGTCATAACGTTTAGCATAAGAATCAATCAATGGACCGGCAATAGAATGGTCATGATCGTGACCGTAAGGATGATTATGACTGTGTTTTCCATCCATGTCATGATTTGATCCACAATGGAAATGCGTATTTACTAGATCCGTATCATGCATTAAATGAGGATAAAGCCCTAAATAATAGTCATTACGTACATTGCCACCCCAAATATGCGCAGCACAACTATCTAGCTTATGGTTATGTCCCGGTAACCCATATTTCTCACGACGAAGATTGTAGGCAAAACCGACATAACCTCGCTCACCGATAAAAGCCACCCCATAGTTACCTGACTTCGTTTTATTTTGAGTATCGGGGACATAATTTAATGTTTTGTCTAGCTTAAATGCTGGCACATGGTAATTATTTGAGCCACGTAACAGTTCTTCTACCCGTAAAGCAATGTGCTTACCTAACCCGAAAGTCAGTGCAGCCGTTACCAATTTTTCATGACTATTCGTGTTATAACGCGTATTGAAATCCACTTCATAGCCCTTTTGAGGAAGCTGTGTTGGAATGCGTTTATCTACTACATTAATCACACCAGCAGGTGACGCATTGGCATATAACAATGTTGAGGCACCTCGTACAATTTCGACTTGCTCTGCCAATAACGTATCGACACCAATCGCATGGTCAGGAGAAAGTTGAGACATGTCAATGACATCAGAACCATTTTGTAAGATTTTTAAACGCATGCCTTCCTGTCCTCGAACGACAGGTGCACTGGATCCACCACCAAATTGATTACTATGTACACTGAGTTCACCCGCTAACGCATTACCTAATGTACTGGAGCCTGTTTTTAATTTTTGCTTACTGACTAAAATGTCATTTTGTTTTGGTAAGCCGGAAAGGGGATCGCTACGAAAAGCAGCACCTTTCGACTCCACACTAATTTCATCTAAAAAAACAATTTGCTTCTTTTCTGTATTTGCCCAAACTACTTGCGGAATGCAACACATCATCAAAACAGCAAAAAATTTATTTACTTTACAACCTCTTGAAATCATTTAAATAGAACTCCTTTCTCGATTTCAGGATAAAACAAAGGAAATCACTTTACTTAAAGCGATGAATCTTATTTTTCAATAAAAAATAAGATTCATCATATTACAAGCCTAAAACAAGAAAGGAAAGGGAAGATAATCAGATTGCTTTTTTATTCGCTAAAAAGCACAAAAAAGGCACAATACTGTGCCCTATTGAATCAGAATGTAAAAATTAACGGATTGAACGCGCAAACTCAGCGGCTTCGGCAATCAAAGTTTCGCTTGGTCGTTGATGCGTGTAGAGTTCGAATTGTTCGACCGCTTGCAAGACAATCACTTCCGCACCTGAAATGGTCTGCTTATTTTGCTGTTTCGCATATTGAATTAATGGTGTTTCTGCGGGCAAAGCAACAACATCAAATATGCTGCTGGCTTGCTCAATCAGACTTTCAGGGAAAGCGAGCGTATTTTCCTCTCCACCAGACATCCCAATCGGGGTTGCATTCACTAAAATCGATGCTTCATTGCCTTCTAAATGATTGATATATTGATATCCATATAGATTCGCTAAATACTGCCCTGTAGTTGCATTACGTGCATACACACTCAAATCGTGAAAGCCCGCATGTTTAAATGCTGCAACAACGGCTTTCGCCATACCACCGCTCCCCTGCACAATCACCTTGTGATGTTTATCAAGTTGATACTGTTGAATCAATTTGCTGATCGCAATGTAATCGGTGTTATAGGCTTTTAAATAACCATTTTCATTGACAATCGTATTCACTGACTCAATGACTTTCGCAGATTCGGATATTTCATCAAGAAACGGCATACAGCTTTCTTTAAAAGGCATGGATACCGCACAGCCCCGAATGCCGAGCGCACGAACTCCTTTTACGGCATGTTCAATATCGGAGGTGGTGAACGCTTTATAAATATAGTTTAGCCCTAGCTTTTGATATAAGTAATTATGGAACGCCGTGCCAAAATTACCCGGTTTACCCGCCAGTGAAATACAAAGCTGCGTTTCTTTATTAATCATAAAATATCCTTGTGCTCACGTGTCTTCAGTAAGAAAAAAGTGCGGAAAATGACCGCACTTTTTAACTCACTGCTAAATTACACCTTAGAGGCATGATCGTCATTAAAATATTGGTTCATATCAAAAGCGGGTTTCGCCGCTTGATCGCGAGCAATCACACGTGCCGGTACCCCCGCTGCGGTGGTATATTCAGGGACAGGTTGTAAAACAACCGAGTTTGCCCCAATTTTGGCATAACGTCCCACTTCAATGTTACCTAAGATTTTTGCCCCAGCGCCAATCATCACACCTTCGCGTACTTTAGGATGACGATCACCACACTCTTTACCCGTCCCCCCCAAGGTGACGCCTTGTAAAATCGACACATCATTTTCAATCACCGAGGTTTCTCCCACCACGATGCCTGTCGCATGGTCAAACATAATGCCACAACCAATTTTAGCAGCAGGATGGATATCCACATCAAAGGCGACCGAGATTTGGTTTTGTAAATAAACAGCTAAGGCTTTCCGCTCTTGTTGCCATAAATAATGGGTAATCCGATAACTTTGCAAGGCATGAAAACCTTTTAAATATAACAGTGGCGTAGAATATAATTCCACCGCGGGATCGCGTTGACGCACCGCACGGATATCACAGGCAGCACTGGCAATGATGTCAGGATCCGCCTGATAAGCTTCCTCAATAATTTCTCGCAAAGCAATGGCGGGCATAATCGTATTTGCCAATTTGTTGGCTAAAATATAGCTTAATGCATTACCAAGATTATGATGTTTCAAAATCGTTGCGTGAAAAAAACTGGCCAAAATTGGCTCATTTTCTGCTAAGGTTTTTGCTTCCTGACGGATGTCAGTCCAAACCGCTAATGGCATGTTACTTACCTCGTTCTGTTTTCCTTATTATTCCCCTTTGCGCTCACGTCCGAGTAGGCTTGCCGCCACGTCTTGTGCATTTTTACCACAGAATAAAACTTGATAAACTTGTTCTGTGATCGGCATTTCTATCCCTTGACGTTGCGCTAATAAATAGGCTTCTTTCGCGTTATAAAAGCCTTCTACCACTTGCCCGATATTGTCCATTGCTGTTTGGGCTGAAAAGCCCTGACCGAGCATAATACCAAATCGGCGGTTACGCGATTGATCGTCAGTACAGGTTAACACTAAATCACCTAAGCCAGACATGCCCATAAAAGTATTTGGATTCGCGCCTAATGAGGCGCCTAAACGGCTAATTTCCGCAATACCACGAGTAATCAAGGCTGTTCGTGCATTAGCACCAAAGCCCATACCATCCGACATCCCAGCACTGATCGCAATCACATTTTTAATCGCACCACCTAGCTGCACACCGATCATATCTTGATTAATATAAACTCTGAAATGTTTACTGCAATGGATACGAGCTTGGAATTCCAAAGCAAATTGTTCATTATTGGAGGCTAGGGCAATTGCGGTCGGTAAACCGGCAGCAAGCTCTTTCGCAAATGTCGGTCCAGATAATACCGCTAACGGGTGTTGTGTACCGAGCTTTTCCTCAATCACTTCTTGCAATAAACGCCCCGTATTGCGCTCTAACCCTTTCGTCGCCCAAGCAATGCGATGTTCAGGGCGTAAATAAGGCTTAATTTTATCAATCACTTCCCCAAATACATGACTTGGCACCACAATTAACAGATCACGTGATTGGCTTAAGGCACTGGCTAAATCAAATTCAATATGCAAGGCATCTGGAAAAGCAATATTCGGCAAAAAGGCGTTATTCTGACGTTCTTCACTTAAGCGTTGCATGTGAACAGGATCATGTCCCCAAAGATAAGTAGGGAAACCATTTCGAGAAAACGCAATCGCTAATGCGGTACCATAAGAACCTGCACCAAGTACCGTAATTGGAGAAGTGGCTACAGTCGTATTCATGTTATACTCCCGAAAAATGATGAAACTAAGTGAGGCAATTGGACATCATCTTAATAAATTAAGTGATAAAATTTCGCTCTCACAGCGAGAGCGAAAAGAGATAGATTAATGAACGTCTTTATTTTCTTCTTCTGTGGTTTGTTCAGCTTGTTCTTGACGCTGTAAATAGTCCATAAACAACGCATCAAAATTCACAGGGGAAAGATTCAATGCAGGGAATGTACCGCGATTCACTAAGCTTGATACTAATTCACGCGCATAAGGGAAAAGCATATTTGGGCATTGTGAAGTTAAACAATGTGCCATTTGCATCTCTTCTAAACCACTAATGGTGAAAACCCCAGCTTGTTTGACTTCGCAGATAAAAGCAACATCACCTGAACTTTCCATGGTGGTTTCCACAGAAATATTTAAGCAAACTTCGTATAAATCATCACCGACTTGTTTCGCTTCTGTACTTAAATCAAAACTGAGTTTTGGCTCCCAATCTTGTTGGAAAATATGTGGAAGATTAGGTGCTTCAAACGACACATCTTTCACATAAATGCGTTGGATTTGAAGTACTGGTTGCTGTGTTGCTTGTGTCTCTGCCGCATTCACTTGATTTTCTTCAGACATGTTTAAATCCTTATGATCTATTTTTTAATTAAAGGTAAATTTGCAGAACGCCAACCTGTAATGCCTTCTTTTAGGGTATAAACACGGTTAAATCCTTGTTTACTTAATAACTCGGCAGACGCACCGGCACTCATACCGGTTGCACAAGCCAGAATCACAGGCGTGTCTTTATGATGATGAATTTTACCGACATTATTCTTTTTGATTTCTGCGGGTAAAATATTCAAACTGTTAATAATATGACCACGCTCAAACTCATCAATAGAGCGTAAATCCACCACAACGGCATCTTCATTATTCATCAAGCTTACCGCTTCCGCATTTGTCACCACTTTGACTTTTGAGGTGAAATCTTTCACAAAAGTATAAATGACCATAAAAAAGACCATTACCCACGCAAGTACCATTAAAGTATGATTTTGGGCAAAGGCTTTTGCCATTGGAATAAATTCTTGCATTTTTTTCTCAGGATTAAGTTTAAAATAAGAGCTTAAGTATAACCGCACTTTAAATATCTTTCAAAGCAAAGTATTCAAATTTTAATTGATCTACATTATAGATAGCCTACCTATTTATTGCTATATTAATCCCGATTCTACGAAAGTAGGAAGGCAACGGATCATTTCTTTTCTGCAATCTTCATTCAAACTTATCACATAAGGATACATTATGTTCTTCATTCAATTTGGCATAGTTTTACTATGTATTTTAGTCGGGGCACGTATTGGCGGTATCGGGCTCGGAGTTATGGGGGGCTTAGGACTTGCTATTCTCTCCTTTGGGTTTGGTTTAAAACCAGCCGGCTTACCTATCGACGTTATGTTTATGATCATGGCAGTCGTCTCTGCCGCCGCAGCGATGCAAGCGTCAGGCGGTTTAGATTATATGATCAAAATTGCGGCGCGTATTTTACGTAAAAATCCTAAATACATTACTTTTATGGCACCTGCTGTCACTTGGACTTTCACCGTATTAGCGGGTACCGGACACGTGGCTTATTCTGTACTACCGGTTATCGCGGAAGTCAGTCGCCATAATGGCGTACGCCCAGAACGCCCACTGTCTATGGCTGTGATTGCTTCACAATTCGCCATTGTGGCTAGTCCTATCGCGGCAGCCGTGGTTGCTGTAGTGAACTTTCTCGAGCCACAGGGCATCACCTTAGGGAATGTCTTATCTGTCACCATTCCAGCCACGGTATTAGGACTTTTTGTGGCGTGTTTATTTGTTAATAAAATGGGGAAAGAATTACATGAAGACCCTGTTTATTTAGCCAAATTACAAGATCCAGAATACGTTAAAGAAAGCCAAGCACAATCTACCATTGGTGAAGCTGACATCTCAGATAAAGCAAAAGTATCTGTAGGTATCTTCTTGTTTGCTGCATTATTAGTAGTATTAATGGGGACGTTCCCAAGCTTACGCCCAACCTTTGATGGCAAAGCAATGGGGATGGCACACACCATTGAAATCGTGATGCTTTCTGCAGGTGCACTCATTATGTTATTGTGTAAACCTGATGGCACAGCGGTGACTAAAGGATCGGTCTTCCATGCAGGTATGCGTGCTGTCATTGCGATTTTCGGTATCGCATGGCTAGGTGATACGCTTATGCAAGCCCATATTGTGGAAGTCAAAGATTCAGTAAAATATCTCGTTGAAACGGCACCATGGGCGTTTGCATTTGCACTCTTTGCCTTATCTGTATTAGTGAATAGCCAAGGGGCAACAGTCGCCACCTTATTCCCACTTGGTATTGCATTAGGTATCCCAGCACCGATCTTGATTGGTACCTTTGTGGCAGTAAACGGTTATTTCTTTATTCCAAACTACGGTCCAATCATTGCTTCTATTGATTTTGATACCACTGGAACAACACGCATTGGTAAATTCATTTTCAACCACAGCTTTATGCTCCCTGGTCTATTAAGCATGGCATTTAGCTTAGGTTTTGGTTTACTGTTTGCCAATTTTATTCTTTAAGTAAACATTAGAAGACAAAAACGCGGTTTGATATTGAATCAAACCGCGTTTTTTTGTCGATGACTTCAACAAGTCTCGTAAAACTTGCTTAAAAATGACCGCACTTTATTTCTTCAATGCCCCCAAAATACCACGCATGATTTGCTTGGTCACTTGAGTACGGATGCTACGTCCAACTGATTTCGCCACACCACTGACAATTTCTTCCGTCACAGTCAGTTTCTCACCGCGTTTTTTCGTACCAAAAATCATGCGACTTAAACTGCCCATTAAACCACTTTCCTCTTCTTGTTGTGCTTGCTCTGCTTGCTTTTGCGCAACAGCGGCAAGATCTGCTTGTTGATTTAACACTTCAAAGGCAGACTCATTATCAATCAATTCACGGTAAAAAGGATAAATATCATCGTCTTTAACCCAAGCATCGCGTTCTTCTTGTGCAATCGGTTTTAGCTGGCTACGTGGCGGGAAAATAAACGCTACTTCGACGGGGGTCGGCATCCCTTTTTCATCCAAAAAAGACACCAACGCTTGTCCCACACCAAGACTGGTGATCGTTTCCGTTACATTAATCTTTGGATTAGTGCGGAACGTTTCGGCGGCAGCTTTTACCGCTTTTTGATCTCGTGGCGTGAAGGCACGTAAGGCGTGCTGTACACGGTTACCAAGCTGACCTAACACCGTATCCGGCAAATCTAACGGGTTTTGCGTCACAAAATACACACCAACGCCTTTAGAACGAATTAAACGCACCACTTGTTCCACTTTATCCACCAACACGGCGGGTGCGCCATCAAACAATAAATGTGCTTCATCAAAGAACATCACAAATTTCGGCTTTTCCGGATCACCGACTTCAGGTAAAGTCTCGAATAACTCTGACATGAGCCAGAGTAAAAAGGCACTGTACATTTTTGGTGAATTAATTAATTTTTCCGAATTCAGCACATTGATGACACCACGCCCATCTCGCGTTTGTAACCAATCTTCTAAATTCAAAGCCGGCTCGCCAAACAAATTTGCGGCCCCTTGATTTTCAAGGGTAAGCAAGGCACGCTGAATCGCCCCCACACTGGCAGCTGAAACATTACCGTATTCCAATTGGAACGTTTTGGCATTGTCTGCTACATATTTCAATATCGCGCGTAAATCTTTTAAATCTATCAGCAATAACCCTTTATCATCTGCAACACGGAACACTAAATTCAATAGCCCTTCTTGCGTGGCATTCAGATTTAAAAGACGCGATAACAGTAAAGGTCCCATTTCTGAAATTGTAGTACGAAGCGGAATACCCGTTTCGCCAAACACATCCCAAAATGAAACAGGATAGCCATTAAGGTAGCCTTCGCCACCCAAGCCAAATTGCTCAATACGCTCAGCAATTTTTCCTTGAAATTGACCGGCTTTGACTAAACCAGATAAATCGCCTTTGACATCCACTAAAAAGACTGGCACACCGTCATCACTAAAAGCTTCTGCCATAGTACGTAAGGTAACCGTTTTCCCAGTCCCGGTTGCTCCCGCAATTAAACCATGTCGATTTGCCATTTTGGCGGTGATCCCCAGTTGTTGTCCTTGTTCTGTTTGCGATAAAAGATATTGCATAAAATTGCCCTTAAACAAAAAATGATCGGTTCATCATAAGGAAAAAAAACAAGCGGGTCAAAATGTGAAAAGCAAAAATCACGAATGACTCACAAATTGAGTGCACTCTTGTCATTTTGTCTTTCGCAAGAAAGATGTTATATTGCCGAACTTTTAAACATCAACGAAAAATCATTATGTCTGCATTCTCTGAAATTTCACCACAACAAGCTTGGCAACTGGTGCAACAACACGCTGCTGCTTTGTTAGATATCCGCAATGAAACACACTTTGCTCTCGCTCATCCAGCCCAAGCATTTCACTTGAGTCATCAATCCTATGGCGAATTTGAGATGCAATATGAAGATGATCATCCCGTCATTGTCATTTGCTATCATGGCGTCAGTAGCCGTGGTGCAGCAATGTATTTGATCGAACAGGGTTACACCCAAGTGTACAGTGTAACCGGCGGGTTTGAGGCTTGGGAACGAGATGGGTTACCAATTGAACGCATAGGTTAATGAAACCCACCTGCCACATAGTACAGCATCCCATAAAACGCCACCGCACTAAGCCCTAACAACCCGCGTGCAAAAGGTGGTTTGTGTTGATTAAGACGATACGCAAGCCGTGCGATTAACGCTAAGCCAAAAGGATATGCCCATAAAAAAACGGACATCAACGTGGTTTCCGTTTCACTCAGGCGAGGATTTTTCAACAAATTCGGTGAAATGGTTAAGGCTAACGGCCACAGCAAAATTGGCAAACAAAATAGTGCAATCCCCCAACTAAACCCACTAAATCCTTTTGGCTTATTTTCTCTTTCCATTCTTTACTCCATCTCGTTACAATAATGACATCTCAATACAGCTATGGAATATAACAAATGCGATATTTATTTGGTAGTGAAATCCCCACATTGGCTTTTCGTTTTCGAGATTATATTCGTGCACAATTTAACGTGGAAGTAGAACTGCGCGAGATACAAGACGAAAACGGTCAACAAATTCAACTTTTTTTACCTCAACATGCACCGCACTTTGAGGCTATCCTTGCGGAAGTACCGCTTTTTCTCGCAGACCCTTTTCATACCAAATATGAACAGGCAAGTTGGCAACGTGGAGATACGCAGTCAACCACGACCTCACTAAAAGGAATGTTGCAGCAATCTGGACTCACCCTCAGTGCATTACGTAGCCGATCGCGTACAGGTCCTTTCACCCTTTTTATTACTACGCTCTGCCTTGTGATCTATATTTTCCAGCTGACAGGCTATCAAGACAGTATTCTCACCTTGATGCATTATCCTGAGAATACACAGCAAGATACACAATTTTGGCGTTATTTATCACATACTTTCGTGCATCTTTCTCCCCTGCATATTCTGTTTAATTTGTTATGGTGGTGGTTGTTTGGTCATACAATTGAACACCATTTTGGTACAGGAAAATTATTTCAGCTCTTCTTAATCGCTGGTTTACTTAGTGGTTTTGCGCAAAATATTGCCTCCGGACCTTACTTTTTTGGCTTATCTGGCGTGGTGTATGCCGTCTTAGGCTATGTGTTAATTTATGATAAGTGGGGGAAAAACGCGGACTTCACTCTCCCTAGCGGGTTTTCCTTAATGCTGATTGTCGGGATTGTCAGTGGATTTATCAGCCCACTCTTTGGAGTTGAAATGGGTAATACAGCCCACATTACTGGCTTAATTGTCGGCTTACTGCTCGGTTGGGCAACGATAAAGCCCACACTAAAAAGATGATCAGCAAATAAAAATAGCATAAAATGCAATCAAAACTAGCCACAACATGAAGGCACTACATGAAACAATCTATTCGCCACCAAAAAATTCTTGATCTCGTTACACAAAAAGGCTACGTCAGTACAGAAGAGCTGGTTAGCCTCTTAGATGTCAGTCCCCCGACTATTCGTCGTGATTTAAATGAGCTGGCTGAGAAAAATTTAATTCGTCGTCATCATGGTGGCGCTGCCTCGCCTTCTACGGCAGAAAACAGTGATTATGAAGATCGGAAAAACTTCTTCTTGAAAGGGAAAAACTGCATTGCTCAGCGAGTTGCCAGCTTAATTCCAAACGGTGCTTCCTTGTTTATTGATATTGGTACCACACCAGAAGCGGTAGCGAAGGCACTCTTAAATCATCAAAAATTACGCATTGTGACCAATAACATTAATGCCGCTTATATCCTAATGCAAAATGAAACCTTTGATATTATTTTGGCGAGTGGTTCATTACGTCAAGACGGGGGGATTATTGGTGAGGCAACCGTTGCCTTTATTTCACAATTCCGTTTAGATTTTGGTATTTTAGGTATCAGTGGTATTGACTTAGATGGCTCACTGTTAGACTACGACTACCATGAAGTACAGGTCAAACGCGCCATTATCGAAAGTTCTCGCCAAACCTTATTAGTGACGGATCACTCAAAATTCTCACGACGTGCCATGGTGCGTTTAGGCTCTATTGCGGACATTGAGCAGGTCTTTACTGATCAAATGCCACCTGAGCCGATCTTAGAAATCTTAAAAGCAAACCACGTCAAATTACATATTTGCCAATAAAAAAAGGGGGACAATGTCCCCCCAAAAGCGCTCTGCATGAGCGCATAGTTCCTATTTGTTCGCATCTAATGCCATAGCTAATAAACTGATTGGATGTAAGCAAGTCACATTGGTTGACATGTCAATTTGCCATTTACAGGTTTCACACTCCGAAACAATATAATCAAAGCCACCTTGATTAATCAGATCGAATAACGGATTACCAATGGCTTGTGCGACATCATAATTTTCTGATTTAAAGCCGTAGGTTCCTGCAATACCACAACATTGTGACGGTAACATAACAATCTCAATCCCCGGAATCTGTTTCAACACCGCCAACGTATACGGTGCCCAGCCGGCTTTTTCCACATGGCACGCAGTATGATACGCAATCCGAAGCGGTAACGTTTTGAACGGGAATTGGCGTCCTTGTTGAATAAGCTGATAAAGATAACGAGTCACAATATGAACATGCGGTCGCACTTTTTGGTTATCCATTCCTAAAATATGATGATATTCATCACGTAGGTTCATGGTACAGCTTGAGGATGTGCCTACGACTTCTAAACCCCGTTCATCAATGGTTTTACCAAGGTATTTAAGGTTAAACTCTGCTTGTTTTTTGGCACGTTGCGGGAAACCATTAACTGATAAAGGTAAACCACAACATTTTTCTTTTTCCAACAACATCACACCAATATCTAACGCATTAAATACCTGAATTAATTCTTTGCCTAATTGTGGGTTGTTATAATTCACATAACAGCCGTGATAATACGCAATTTTGTCTTTATAAAGCTGCTGTTGTTCAGCGGCTTTTTTCAAATACCAGCCTCGGAATGAACCAAAGGAATATTTTGGTAACGTACGATGTTTACTGACATTTAAGGTTTTTTCTAACAAAAAGCGTGTGGCTTTTAAGCCAGTAATGGTGTTGACAATCGGTGCAAATGGGGTGTTCATTTTGCCCATGATATCGGTATGGCTTAATACTGCATCACGCAACTTATGCATCAAAGGCTTATTTTGCCGTTCAAGATTGTTATTTCTGGCACGTACAATTAAATCACCAATTTTTACATCGGACGGACAGGCAACTTCACAGCGTTTACAATTCGTACAATATTTGAGTGCTTCATCATAGAGTTCTGCACTTTTGAGCCGCAAACGTTCGCCATCCGGTCCCGCTTGTTTCGGTCCCGGGTAAACGGGATTTTGACGCGAAACCGGGCAAACTGCCGTGCATGCCGTACATTTAATACAACTCTCAAAGCTCTCATCTATATGATGAACGAGCGGAGCCGACATATCTTGTCTGGCGTTATCAATCAAGCGTTGAAGATTCATTTCTCACCTCCAATCTGTTCTGCCGCCACAAGTGCCGTGACTATCGCAACACCAGAACCACAACCGAGCTCAATCCCATTGAACCCGCCCACAATATTGCCAATGGCATATAAATTTTCAAAAAATTGACCGCTCTTTCTTGCGCGGCAATGCTCATCAATGACAACGCCGGTCTGCTGGTAAGGCTGAGGGGCAGAAAAACGCGAATGCGTCCAAGTCATTCGATCTTGTAAGTTGAAACGATCGTTTTCCACTAAATCTAACGCAAAAATAGGTTCACGAATCTTCTCAAATTCCGCCACAAGACCTTTACTGAAGAAACTGCCACTGGCTAATACAACGTCTTTCGCCTGAATAGGGATCTCTTGGTGTAACTGAGTATAAACCTGTGTCACACGCTGATGATGTACATCCGCTGCGATCACCTTATCTCCGTTCATCATCAAGCCGCCTAACTGTTTAAAATGCTGAGTTAATTGCTTATGCTGACGCATTCCTAATAAAGAAGGTGGTAGGGTTGGGAGCTCAAAAAGTTCAAGCTGCGTAGCCTGTTTAAGTGCGCTAAAAAATTCTTGCGTTTCTAACCCAAAGCACGCGGGCAAAAACACCGCAGATGCACCGTTGACCGCTTCACGAATTTCGCGCACTAAATCACTAAATGCTAATTTATGCTCCAGTAACTGCGCGATATTGACGCTGCGAAACTCCCGTGATTGATGACGAAGATGATCTAATTCTGGAATATTTAAATAACCCGTTGTCACCTCACAATGGGCAAACTGAGCATGTTGTACTAAATTTTCTGCCAACAATTGTGGTTGAAAATCGTGATATCCCTCAATCCCAAGTACCGCAATCTTACGATGTGGAAACATCTCTTCATTTGTCACAATCGGTACACTGTTGGGCGATAACCAGGTTGGACGTAGCCCCCCCAATGGCGTCACCCGAAAGTGATTTTTATCACAGGTGCCCACAAGTCCTAAATTTAAGGTTTGAGCGAGTTGTTCAAACTGACGTGCTTTTTCAATCACTTTATCCTTACCCACTAAGGCATAAGGATGCTGTGCTGCTTGTTGATAAAGTGCTGTATAGTTTTGCTCAAAATGTTGGATTTGACGCCCACTTGGTAACTGCCCCAATAAATCGAGCGATCCAGAGGAAAAATCAATCGCGGCCTGACCATTGTTAATGATCACGCACTGCTTGCCTTGTGTTTGTAACGCGATGCCACATGTTAAACCTGCAAGACCACCGCCAATAATTACGACATCAAAATTCATTGTCATCCGTCCCTTGCTGTGCTTGTTGTTCAAGCGGTTTTACATCATTTAAACCGAGTAAGCTGTAATACACCCATGAGGTAAAATCCGCTTCTCGCATGGCTTCGCCCCATGCAATTGGTTCAATACCACGCCAACGCTCTTCCATAAAAGAGGCAAGCTGTGTGGTTGATTGACGTGGTGTCGCTACCCCAAAACGTGCCATTAAGCCAGCTGCACGACAAGCACACAACTCCGCCTGACAAGTCCCCATGCCCACACGTGTACGGCGGCGTAAATCGACTAAATTATTGACACTCAGTTCATCAACCGCATAACGCACTTCCCCAGCGGTCACTGCCTCACATTCGCACACTAAAGAGCGGTCAAGACGTTCTGAGTGTAATAATCGCGTTGCACGTGAGCCATGTCGATAAACCGCGGAATAGCGAATCGTACTCGGTAATGAAATAACCCGTTTATTCGTTTCTAAACGGCTTTCACTTGAGCCGGGTAAGGGCTGGGTTGCTGTCACACACTCAGCATGTTTATTCAATTTTTTACATACCAAGTCTGTTGCCCATTCAGCCATTAAGCGATAAGTCATCAGTTTTCCACCCGTAATGGTGACAAAGCCTTCCAACCCATCCCGTTCTGCATGATCAAGCAACACAATGCCACGGCTAACGTTACGACCAGAAGGATCGTCATCGGTGGCGACGAGCGGTCGTACTCCGGCATAAGCCCGTAATACACGAGTATGACGTAATGAAGGCGCCAACTTTTCACCTTCGCGGAATAAAATATCCACTTCTTCAGGGGTGACCACCATATTGTCAATTTGATCATAAGGAATACGGCTCGATGTCGTTCCGATCACACAAATGGTATCACCCGGCACCAAAATATCCGCATCAGCAGGCTTACGACAGCGGTTAATCACCATTTTATTAATACGGTGCCCCATCACCAGTAGTGCTCCTTTCGCTGGGAACATACGAATGTTCAAATCTGCATAAGCGGCAATACCTTGTCCCCAAATCCCACTGGCATTGACCACTACTGGGGCAAAAAACTGACGATTAATTTTATATTTATGATCGTAAACGCTCACACCAATGACACGACCGCCTTCTTGAATGAGGTCTTTCACTTCACAGTAGGTAAAAATACGCGCGCCATTTTCCGTTGCATCGAGCATATTGGATGCCGTTAAGCGAAAAGGATCAATAGAGCCGTCTGGTACCACGACCGCACCGACTAAATCAGGATTAACAGAAGGTTCTAAATGTTTCGCAAGATCAGGATCAATCGCAATGGCGTCTATGCCAGCCTGCGTACAGCTTTGGATAAATTGCTTTTGGTAAGACAGATCATCTTCGGGGAGGGTAATAAATAAGCCTTCTGTTTCATCAACACAATGGCGGGCAATACGACGTAAAATTTTATTCTCTTCAATACATTCTTTGGCAGATTCTGGATCGTTTACCGCATATCTCGCGCCACTGTGTAACAAGCCATGATTCCGTCCTGTGGCGCCTGTTGCAATATCCCGCCGTTCTAATAAGACACAGTTCACACCACGCAGCGCGCAATCTCGTGCAATCCCGGCACCGGTGGCACCACCACCAATAATAATCACATCCGTCGTCATCGGGCTTGTATCTGCGGTACTTTTATACATCTGAGGTGATATTGTCATCTTTCCTCTCCCACATAAACAAAAAACAATCAAAAAAACATTACTTCTGCTGTCATTTTAGGCTAAACACGCACAAACAAACAATCATTTGATTGAAAAAGAAAGTTTAATTGTGACAGATATCACAAATTATTTTCTAATCAGTTCAAATAAGCGATGTTTTTTGTGAAATCACTCACAAATTAGCACAATTTCGCTTTTCAGTTTTTTCTTTTCCCTTATTATTTATGCGAGATTCTTGTAAAAAGAACGCAGTATAACAACGTCAAAAATCTTAATTAAACCCTATTGGAGAAGAGTATGATTGGTCCATTTAAACCCGCACCGCATATTGCGGAACTTCCCGCGGATAAAATTGATGCACGCTATCGTTTCTTACGTTGGCAAGTGTTTGCTGGCATCTTTTTTGGTTACGCCGCTTATTATTTCGTCCGTGCAAACTTCGATTTAGCACAAAAAGGCTTGATTGAAGCTGGTATGTATAACAAAGCTGAACTTGGGATTATCGGTACAGGGGCGGGTTTGGCATACGGCTTATCTAAATTCTTTATGGCATCCATTTCCGATCGCTCAAACCCAAAAGTCTTTTTACCTTTCGGTTTGCTCTTATCTGGTTTGTGTATGACGATGATGGGTCTCATGCCATGGGCAACCTCAGGGATTGCCGTGATGTTCATCATGATTTTCTTAAACGGTTGGTTCCAAGGTATGGGTTGGCCACCATGTGGTCGTACAATGGTGCATTGGTGGTCTAAATCTGAACGTGGTTCGATCGTGTCAATTTGGAATACCGCGCATAACTTAGGGGGAATGGTACCAGGGGCGATGGTGTTACTCGCCAGTGCCGTTTACTTCAGCACACATGGTGTTGAAGCGACCGCAAAAGACGTTTGGCAACAAGCTCTTTATTATCCAGGTATTGCAGCCATGATTGCGGCGATTCCAATTTATTTTATGATGAAAGACACACCACAATCTTGTGGTTTACCTCCTATCGAAAAATGGCGTAATGATTACCCAGACGATTACAACGAAAAAACCTATGAGCATGATTTAAGCACAAAAGATATTTTCGTGACTTACGTCTTAAAAAATCGCCTACTTTGGTATATCGCGATTGCTAACGTATTCGTGTATTTAATCCGCTACGGTGTCTTAAAATGGTCGCCAGTGTACCTTGGCGAAGTGAAACACTTCAACATCAAAGGGACTGCTTGGGCGTACACTATTTATGAATTAGCCGCGGTTCCGGGGACTTTATTATGTGGTTGGGTCTCTGATAAAGTGTTCAAAGGTAAACGTGGTTTAACCGGTTTCATTTTCATGATTTTAACCACTGCCGCCGTCGTAGCATTATGGTTAAACCCAGCAACACCAGAAGCTGAATTAGCTAAATATGCAGGTCATGCATGGTATGAAAACCCATATCAGTTAATGGACTTCATTCTCATGACAACCATTGGTTTCTTAATCTACGGTCCTGTGATGCTTATCGGTTTACATGCGCTTGAGCTTGCGCCGAAAAAAGCGGCAGGAACATCTGCAGGTTTCACCGGTTTATTTGGTTACTTAGGTGGTACTGTATCTGCATCAGCCGTAGTGGGTTGGGCTGCCGAATATTATGGTTGGGACGGTGGTTTCTACGTCATGATCGCAGGTGGGGTACTCGCTATCTTATTAATGTTCATCACTATGATTGAAGAAAGTAAACATAAAGCCCGTTTAGAAGATCATTACGGCAAATAAAAAATGAATAAAAAGGAAGAATCACTATTCTTCCTTTTTTTCTTTCTCATCGCATTGCAATGAAATCATTTTACACTTCATTCTGTTTAACACAGCAGTACTGGTGACACAACAGGATGCCTATTCACTCATTCAAAAGGATGCTTCTATGAAACTAAAAACCCTTGTGGCAATATTAGCCCTATCGACCTTAACTGCCTGTTCAAGCTCAAGCATGATGAAAAATGATGATAAATTGATTATTGCACACCGTGGTGCAAGTGGTTACTTACCCGAACATACTCTAGAATCCAAAGCCCTCGCTTTTGGTCAACAAGCTGATTATTTAGAACAAGATCTCGCAATGACGAAAGACAACCGCCTGATTGTAATTCATGATCATTTCTTAGACGGCTTAACTGATGTAGCAAAAAAATTCCCAAATCGAGCGAGAAAAGATGGACGCTATTATGTTGTGGATTTCACCTTAAAAGAAATCCAAAGTTTAGAGATGACAGAAAACTTCAAAGTTGAAAACGGCAAACAAGTACAAGTTTACCCAAACCGTTTCCCCCTTTGGCAATCCCATTTCCGTATTCACACCTTTGAAGATGAAATTGAATTTATTCAAGGTTTAGAAAAATCCACTGGCAAAAAAATTGGTATCTATCCTGAAATCAAAGCCCCTTGGTTACACCATAAAGAAGGAAAAGACATCGCGGCAGAAACCTTAAAAGTGCTGAAAAAATATGGCTATGACACAAAAGACGCGCGGGTTTATTTACAAACCTTCGACTTTAATGAGCTAAAACGGATTAAAACTGAATTGTTGCCAAAAATGGGCATGGATATCAAGTTAGTTCAGTTAGTCGCATACACTGATTGGCATGAAACCGAAGAGAAAAATGCACAAGGTAAATGGGTCAACTATGATTATGACTGGATGTTCAAACCGGGTGCGATGGCGGAAGTCGCCAAATATGCCGATGGTGTAGGACCGGGCTGGTATATGCTCATCGACAACGAAAAATCGAAAGTGGGCAATATCGTTTATACCCCATTAGTCAAAGAACTTGCCAACTACAAGCTAGAATTACATCCTTATACCGTCCGTAAAGATGCGTTACCTGCCTTCTTCACTGATGTGGATCAAATGTACGATGCCCTGTTAAATAAAGCTGGTGCAACAGGCGTCTTCACAGACTTCCCAGATACAGGTGTTGAGTTCTTAAAAAGAAACAAATAATCAAAGAATACGTTGTCTTGATTAAACAAGGAGGTACAAAGAGCGGTCAATTTTCACAATGTTGTTTATTGTCGGAAATGACCGCTTTTCACATGATAAAAACGTTAACCAATCTCATACATTCACATTTATTTTCTACTACAATCCTGTTAGGAGTATCAACATGGATAAATCATTAAAAGCCGCCTGTATTGGCGAATTCTTAGGTACCGCATTACTTATCTTCTTTGGTGTAGGTTGTGTCGCGGCATTAAAAGTCGCGGGAGCAAACTTTGGACAGTGGGAAATCAGTATCATGTGGGGGTTAGGGGTCGCAATCGCGGTTTACGCTTCCGCCGGTCTTTCTGGTGCACATCTCAATCCCGCCGTCACGATCGCGTTATGGCAGTTTGCCTGTTTTGACGGTAAAAAAGTCGTTCCTTACATCTTAGCACAACTTGCAGGCGCCTTCTGTTCCGCTGCTTTAGTGTACTTTTTATACCATAACCTTTTCATTGATGTTGAAATCGCCCAGCAAATGGTACGTGGTACGCCGGAGAGTCTTTCACTCGCCAGCACCTTCTCAACCTACCCCCATCCAAGTATTAGCGTGTTACACGCCTTTATCGTGGAATTTGTGATTACAGCTGTACTCATGGCATTAATTCTAGCCCTTACGGATGATGGTAATGGGTTACCAAGAGGCCCCCTCGCACCATTATTAATTGGCTTTCTCATTGCTATCATTGGCGGTGCGATGGGACCTTTAACTGGCTTTGCCATGAACCCCGCGCGCGATTTGGGACCCAAAGTCTTTGCTTCACTTGCCGGCTGGGGAGAAATCGCCCTGACAGGGGGAAGAGAAATACCTTATATTTTCATCCCGGTTATCGCCCCAATCCTGGGTGGGCTTTTTGGTGGTTGGATTTACACTAAATTCGTCGGCAAAAACTTACCTTGTCATTGCGAATAATTCACGTTCATTTAAACAGAGGAAAAACATGATGACGGATAAAAAATATATCATTGCCCTAGATCAAGGTACAACAAGTTCAAGAGCGGTTCTTCTTGATCACGATGCGAATATTGTTGAAATTGCCCAACGTGAATTTACGCAAATTTATCCACAGGCTGGCTGGGTTGAACATAATCCCATGGAGATTTGGGCAACACAAAGTTCCACCTTAAATGAAGTGGTCGCGAAAGCCGGTATCACTGCTGATCAAATCGCGGCAATTGGGATCACTAATCAGCGTGAAACCACGATTGTATGGGAAAAAGAAACCGGTAAGCCAATTTACAATGCGATTGTGTGGCAATGCCGGCGTACGACTGAGATAACCGATAAACTGAAAGCAGATGGTCACGAAGACTATATACGTCAAACGACAGGCTTAGTGGTAGATCCTTACTTCTCTGGAACCAAAATTAAATGGATTTTGGATAACGTGGAAGGGGCACGGGAGCAAGCAGAACGTGGCGAATTACTCTTTGGTACGGTGGATACTTGGCTAGTATGGAAATTAACTCAAGGGCGTGCACATGTCACCGATTACACTAACGCCTCGCGGACGATGTTATTTAATATTCATACTCTGCAATGGGACGATAACATACTGGCGATTTTAGGTATCCCACGTGCTATGTTGCCTGAGGTGCGTAATTCTTCTGAAATATATGGTCAAACCAATATCGGTGGCAAAGGTGGCGTACGTATTCCTGTAGCCGGTATGGCAGGGGATCAACAAGCGGCCTTATATGGTCATCTTTGTGTTAATGCGGGACAAGCGAAAAACACTTATGGTACCGGTTGTTTCATGTTAATGCATACGGGCGACAAAGCCGTACAATCACAAAATGGCTTATTAACCACCATTGCCTGTAATGCCAAAGGTGAGCCTGCATATGCTCTCGAAGGCTCCATCTTCATGGGCGGGGCATCCATTCAATGGCTACGCGATGAACTCAAAATTGTGCATGATAGCTATGACTCAGAATATTTTGCCACCCGAGTACCTGATTGTAATGGTGTCTATGTGGTACCTGCCTTTACCGGATTAGGTGCCCCTTATTGGGATCCCTATGCGCGCGGTGCCATTTTTGGGCTCTCACGTGGTGCAAATCGCAACCACATTGTGCGCGCTACCTTAGAATCCATTGCATACCAAACTCGCGATGTGCTAGAGGCGATGCAATCTGACTCAGGACAAACACTGCAAGCGCTCCGCGTGGACGGTGGAGCAACGGAAAATAATTTCTTAATGCAGTTCCAAGCGGATATCCTCGCCACCAAAGTAGAAAGACCAAAAGTGAAAGAAGTCACGGCATTAGGCGCCGCCTATCTTGCGGGTCTTGCGACGGGTTTCTGGAAAGATCTCAGTGAATTGCGTGATAAAGCCAGCATCGAGAAAACTTTTGTTCCCGATGGAGATGAAGCCAAACGCACTCGCCGTTATAAAGGCTGGAAAAAAGCAGTCAAACGTGCGCTCGAATGGGAAAAAGAGGAAGAGTAGTACGCCTTAATCGTGAAAAAGTGCGGTCGATATTTTAACAAAATTGACCGCACTTTGTTTATATAGGGTATTAATCTACCAACTCAAACGCAATCACCCAAAAGCAATCCTCTTGTGGATAAATTTCCTTAATCACCTGACGAAGCTCGGGGAGTGTCATATTTTCCTGTTGCGCGTGTGCCTCTGATAACGACTCGAAATGAATCGGGGTCACCGATAACACCTTGATATTGGCAAAAAAGCGATCCGTTTCATTGGTATAAACTGCCAAGATTTGATTTGGCTGAAAAGACGATTCAGATTTATCACGAATGGTGATAGTTTTACGACCCGCCAGAATATCCTGTTCAAAGCGGGTGAAGAAGGTGATTTTGTTTGAATCCATATAATCCCCTTATTTCTTCCAATTCTTCAACGCATCGGCAAAAGCATTACCCATCGCGCTGTTAGCGGTGTTGCGATCACGCCCTTTGGTTGCTGGATTGCTGCGAGGTTTGGCGGATAAAGTGCGGTCGGTTTTCGCCACGTTTTTATCCACCGGCTTTTCCTCTAAACGCATAGTGAGGGCGATGCGTTTACGAGGGACATCAACCTCTAGCACTTTCACTTTGACGATATCGCCGGTTTTCACCACTTGGTGTGGGTCTTCCACGAATTTGTCAGAAAGTGAGGAGATATGCACTAAGCCATCTTGATGCACACCGATATCCACAAAAGCACCAAAGTTGGTCACATTAGTCACGGTACCCTCTAGAATCATCCCCACTTTCAAGTCGTTGATATCTTCTACGCCGTCCATAAAGGTAGCAGTTTTAAATTCACCACGTGGATCACGTCCCGGTTTTTCAAGCTCTTTGAAAATATCCTGTACCGTTGGTAAACCAAATTGGTCATCAATAAATTTTTTCGCATCAAGCTGACGCACGGCGCTGGCATTGCCCATCAAATCGTGGATAGATTGCTCGGTGGCTTGGAGGATTTTTTCCACCACAGGATAGGCTTCAGGGTGTACGCCCGAGGCATCGAGAGGATTTTTCCCTGCTGCAATTCGCATAAAGCCTGCGCATTGCTCAAAGGCTTTTGGTCCTAAACGTGGCACTTTTTTCAGTTGATCTCGGCTGTCGAAACGCCCGTTTTCATCACGGTATGCCACGATATTTTGCGCCAAGGTTTTGGTCATCCCCGCCACACGTGCCAATAATGGCGCAGAGGCTGTGTTTAAATCCACACCCACGGCATTCACACAGTCTTCCACCACCGCATCAAGTTTGCGCGCTAATTGGCTTTGGTTAACATCATGTTGATATTGCCCCACGCCAATGGCTTTCGGTTCGATTTTGACTAATTCGGCTAACGGATCTTGCAAGCGACGTGCAATGGACACTGCACCACGCAAGGACACATCGAGCTCAGGGAATTCCGCTGCCGCTAATTCAGAGGCAGAATACACAGACGCCCCCGCCTCGCTCACTACCACTGTTTGTGGTTTGTTGCCCTCAATGGCTTTAATCATCTCTTTGGCAAAGCGTTCGGTTTCACGAGATGCGGTGCCGTTACCGATTGCAATCAGTTCTACTTGATGTGCTTTAATCAAACGGTAAAGGGTGGTCATTGCATTATCCATTTGTCCAGTGTGTGGATAAATTGTGTCGGTAGAAAGTAATTTCCCCGTGTTATCCACAACCGCAACTTTCACCCCAGTACGCAAGCCCGGGTCCAAGCCCATGGTATTTTTTGCTCCCGCCGGTGCTGCCATTAACAATGCGGTCAGATTGCGAGCAAACACATCAATGGCTTCGTCTTCCGCTTTTTCACGCAAACTTGCCATTAATTCGGTTTCTAAATGTAAGGCGACTTTAATTTTCCACGTCCAAGCGATCACTTGTTCACGCCATTTGTCCGCAGGTTGACCGCTAAAACGCACGCCCAAATGGTCACGGATAATTTCTTCACAATAACTTTGGCGTACGCCTTCTTCTTGCTCTGGATCCGCATTTAAACCTAATTGTAAAACGCCTTCGTTACGACCACGGAACATCGCCAGGGCACGATGTGACGGCACATTTTTCAGTAATTCTTGGTGGTCAAAATAGTCTTGGAATTTTGCCCCTTCTGCTTCTTTGCCTTCCAGAACTTTAGAAAAAATGACCGCACTTTGTTGTAAATAAGCACGCACTTTAGCGAGTAAGGCTGCATCTTCGGCGAAACGCTCCATTAAAATGTATTTTGCCCCGTCTAATGCGGCTTTGCTGTCCGCCACGCCTTTTTCGGCATCAACAAAGGAAAGTGCGGTAGTTTCTGGGTCATTTTCAGGCTGTGACCAAAGTAAATCCGCTAGAGGCTCTAGCCCCGCTTCAATGGCAATTTGTCCTTTGGTGCGGCGTTTTGGTTTGTAGGGGAGATATAAATCTTCTAATTCGGTTTTGCTTTGGACTTGTTGAATTTGGCTTCGTAGCTCGTCAGTTAATTTGCCTTGTTCTTCAATGGATTTCAAAATGGTTTGGCGACGATCTTCTAATTCACGCAAATAAATTAAACGGGTTTCAAAATGGCGCAATTGGGTATCGTCTAACCCCCCCGTTACCTCTTTACGATAACGTGCAATGAACGGAATGGTGTTGCCGTCATCGACTAATTGGATAGCGGCGAGAATTTGTTGCGGTTGAACAGTGAGTTCTGTGGCAATAATTTGGCTGATTTGTTGATTAAGCATAATGTAACACTCAGAAAATAAAAGTAAGAAAAGCGAGCTGCTGCCCGCTTTTAGCATAGGTTATTGTGTGACCTGACAAGCAATCGCTTGTGCCTGATTATCCGTGACTGCACCTATTTGATGGTTATTTTTGTTGACCAAATACAGTGCGCCATTTAAGCAAAATAAATTTTGTTCGCCCGCCATACCAACCCAAGCGGGATTACTCTGATCCAAGGCTTTAAAGGTGGCAACAGCACTCTGGTTGGGCTGTGCATTCAGCGGTTGTAAAGGTTGATCTGTTGCCATTTGCGCTTGGGCTTCTGTTGGTGACAACACTTCACTTAATAAGTAACCCGCTGCGGCCCCCGTCGCAAAGCTAGCTAAACGATTATTTGGGTTGTTTGGTGTATTCGTCGCCGTATTTTGCATATTTTGTTGACCAAAGGTCGCATCAGGTTGCTGGCTTTGTTGTTGGGTTTGCGTTTGTTTCGGTGCTGGCGCAGGTTTTGTCGCAACGGGGCGAGAATACCCACTCGAACGCACTCCACGACTGCCTTTCGCCTCACTGATTGCGCTGAGCGATAAGGCTAAAATTGCCATGAATGCAATGCATTGTTTCATTCAGATTCCTTGTCAAATCGTTACTTATCATAAAAGGGTCATTATACAGAAAAGCGGAAAATAAAAAATAGCCTGCGCACTTACCCCAAAGGCGTCCAATGCGGTAGAATAATCCTATCTTTTTAGATGGGTGGACAGTATGGCAAAATCAAATTACATCACACGTTCTGGCTGGAATGCCTTAGATCAAGAACTCAAATTCTTATGGAAAGATGAACGTCCGAAAGTGACCCAAGCGGTGTCAGATGCCGCGGCGTTAGGCGATCGTAGTGAAAATGCGGAATATATTTATGGCAAACGCCGTTTACGCGAAATCGACCGTCGTGTGCGTTTTTTAACCAAACGCTTAGAAGTCTTGCAAATCGTCGATTATCACCCTAAACAAGAAGGCAAAGTCTTTTTTGGTGCGTGGGTCGCCCTCGAAAATGAAGCGGGAGAAGAAAAACACTACCGTATCGTCGGCTGTGATGAATTTGATCCCGCGAAAAATTGGATCTCGATTGACTCACCGGTGGCACGTGCCTTAATTGGCAAATCTATTGATGATGAGATTAAAGTCGAGACGCCCTCCGGCTTGGTGATACTGTATATCAACCAAATTTGGTACGAAAAATAGAAGAGGCAGAAATCTGCCTCTTTTTTCACTTACTTATTTCTCTTTAGCTTGTGCAAATTTCTGACTAAAGAAATGTGTATGTAACGCAATAGAATCTTTCCAATAAACCCACGAATGTCCGCCCGGTTTCTCAGTGTAATGATGAGGAATATTCAAATCTAATAGTTTTTGGTGTAATGCTCGGTTTGGCTCAATAAAGAAATCATCGACACCGCAGTCAAAAATGATATTGCTCTTGGTAAAAATGAGACCATGAGCGAGATCTTTGATATTGTAATCTTGCCAATTGCTATTCACGACTGCACTAATCCCCCAATTGTTTTTATACTGTTCAATATTCACGCCACCACTCATGCTGCCGATATTGCCAAAGCGATCTTGATTTTTAATCCCAATATACAAGGCACCGAAGCCGCCCATACTCAATCCCGTAATCGCGCGTTGTGTTTTATCTGTGTGAGTCGCGTAGTGTTTATCGACATAATCCACTAATTCTTTTGACACGAAGGTATAATATTTTGACTCTTTTTTCAGTTCGCTATCCACATACCAACTGTCATAATTGCCGTCTGGTGACACATAAATCACATTGTATTGATCTGCTAACTCGCCAAGCCCGGTTTTCTCGGGGTAATTACGATTATTCCCTGACCAACCGTGTAAGGTATAAATGGTGCTATATTTGTTACTGCTTGCATAACCTTCCGGTAACACAATCGTGACGGGAATATTTTTATTCATTGCCTGACTATAGACTTCCACATTTTTTTCACTAAATGCAACCGCAGAAACTGAATAACAAAGCCCTAAACTTAAACTTGAAATGAGTATCCATTTTTTCATAAATACGACCCTCTACTTATTAAAGAATTGACATCCAATAATGAGATACGGCGTACATTCTCAATCATCAATATAGTCCGACAGTAATGGGAAAGCAAACAGTTTAATGATGCGGATTAGAGCAGAAAAGGGAAGTGATCATCAAGTTTAGTCTGATGAGAAGAACAAAGAAAAAGGGAGTAATTACTCCCTTCAGTTGGTTATCTTATTTTTTCGCACCGATAGGTAAAATTTCACGACCGTAAGAGTCAATGAACATTTCTGCAGCGGCTAAATAGAAGGCACAAAGTGCGGTGATTAGCCCTAAATATCCGCCGATATTCACGATACTGTGATTACCAGTTGCATCACCAATGGCTAACGCATAGAAAGTTAAGGTTAAGAAAAAGAAAATCGCTTGTAATGCACGCGGTTTACTAAACGTAGCGAAAAACATCATGAGTGTGAAGGTACCCCAAACGGCTAAATACCAACCGATAAAGGTTGCTGGCGTATTACCTTTGAAGAAGACCGTAAATAGTGCCCATGACCACCAAAATGCACCATAGCTAATAAATGCAGTAAAACCAAAAGTATTGCCTTTTTTATATTCAAACATACCTGCAATCATTTGTGCCGTACCGCCAAAAGCAAACGCCATACCAAGCACTAAACCAATACTTTGTGTATCAAAAAAGCCCCCGTTAATTAAACACAGTAACCAGGTTGTTAACGCGAAACCACATAAACCTAATGGACCCGGATTGGCGTATTTATCTTTTGATGATGGCATAAAAAATTTCCTTAAATGTAAATAAAAATAAGCTGATGAAAAGGGGCGATAGTATCCTCGATCTTTGCCAAGAAAGAAAGGGGGGGAGAGAAAAAATATTGTACAGAAAACAAGCACACCAAAAAAAGTTGATCAAAATCACACTTTGGGCGGATTTTGCCAAATTTACTACTTTTCAGGTAGTTAATTGAATATAATTTTTTCAGTTTAAATAATTTATATTTGGAAAATTAGGAGAAATTATGATGAGTCATACTGCTGAAATTGAAATCAGCCCAGCACAAGCAGAAGTGAATGTACTGGTTGAAAAAGGATTGCTGGCATTAGAAGCATTCCGTCAGCTTAATCAACAGCAAGTGGATTACATTGTGGCAAAAGCCTCAGTAGCTGCTTTAGATCAACATGGGGTGCTTGCTATGCATGCTTATGAAGAAACAGGGCGCGGGGTATTTGAAGATAAAGCCACCAAAAATCTGTTTGCCTGTGAATATGTAGTCAACAATATGCGGAATTTGAAAACCGTGGGGGTGATCAGTGAGGATGATGTCACAGGGATCACCGAAATTGCAGACCCTGTTGGCGTGGTTTGTGGAATTACCCCAACGACCAACCCGACGTCCACCACCATTTTCAAAGCCCTTATCTCACTAAAAACCCGTAACCCCATCGTCTTTGCATTCCATCCTTCCGCACAACAATGTTCTGCTCATGCGGCACGCGTAGTCTATGAGGCAGCCGTTGCAGCGGGGGCGCCAGAACATTGTATTCAATGGATTGAAACCCCGTCGATGGAAGGCACCGCTGCGCTGATGAAACACCCAGGCATTGCTACCATTCTTGCTACGGGCGGCAATGCGATGGTTGAGGCGGCGTATTCTTGTGGTAAACCAGCTCTTGGCGTAGGAGCGGGTAACGTACCTGCTTATGTGGAAAAAAGCGCAAATATCAAACAAGCTACGCATGATATTGTGATGTCAAAAGCCTTTGATAACGGCATGATTTGTGCCTCTGAACAAGCCGCCATTGTCGATAAAGAGGTGTACGATGAATTTGTGGCAGAAATGCAGTCTTATGGTGCTTACTTTGTAAATAAAAAAGAAAAAGCCTTGTTAGAAACATTTCTTTTCGGCGTCAAAGCCAACAGTACAAATTGTGCTAACGCAAAATTAAATGCCGCGGTTGTGGGAAAACCTGCCACATGGATCGCCGAACAAGCGGGCTTCAAAGTGCCAGAAAAAACCAATATTTTGGTGGCAGCCTGTCAAGAAGTGGGCGAAAACGAACCCCTTACCCGTGAAAAACTTTCCCCAGTCCTCGCGATATTAAAATCCACGTCAACAGAACATGGCTTTGCGTTATCTGAAGCCATGGTGAATTTCCATGGTTTAGGACATTCCGCCGCCATTCATACTAAAGAGGCAAGCATTGCCAAAGCCTTTGGCGAACGCGTGAAAGCCATTCGTGTGATCTGGAACTCGCCTGCGACCTTTGGGGGCATTGGCGATGTGTATAATGCCTTCCTCCCGTCACTCACACTCGGTTGTGGTTCCTACGGGAAAAACTCCGTCGGTAACAATGTCAGTGCAGCCAATTTATTAAATATTAAACGTGTGGGAAGACGGAGAAATAACATGCAATGGTTCAAAGTGCCTTCAAAAATCTATTTTGAACGCGATTCAATTCAATATTTACAATCAATGAAAGGCATGGAACGCGTGGTGATTGTCACTGACAGAACCATGGTGGATCTAGGCTTTGTGGAAAAAATTGCTAAACAAATTACCGCGCGTGGTAACCATGTGACCTACCAATTGTTTGCTGATGTAGAACCTGATCCATCTATCGAAACGGTACGCCGTGGCGCAGCATTAATTCGCAACTACCAACCCGATACGATTATTGCGTTAGGTGGTGGATCGGCAATGGATGCGGCAAAAGTCATGTGGTTGTTCTATGAACAACCTGAAGTGGATTTCCGTGATTTAGTCCAAAAATTCATGGATATTCGCAAACGGGCGTTCAAATTCCCACAATTAGGGCGCAAAGCGCGCTTTATCGGCATTCCAACGACTTCAGGCACAGGTTCAGAAGTCACGCCATTTGCGGTCATCACCGAAGGCGATAAAAAATACCCTATCGCTGACTACTCGCTCACCCCAACAGTCGCCATTGTGGATCCGGCTTTTGTGATGAGTGTGCCGGCACATGTCGCTGCGGATACCGGACTAGACGTGTTAACCCATGCCACGGAAGCTTATGTGTCAGTGCTCGCCAACGACTTTACCGACGGTTTAGCCCTACAAGCGATCAAGCTCGTGTTTGAACATTTAGAACGCTCCGTGAAAGACAAAGATCCCGAAGCGCGTGAAAAAATGCACAATGCGTCCACCATGGCAGGGATGGCATTTGCTAACGCCTTCTTGGGCATGAACCACTCCCTTGCACACAAAATTGGCGGGCGTTTCCACACTCCACATGGTCGTACCAATGCGGTCTTAATGCCACATGTGATTCGTTATAACGGCACACGTCCACAAAAAACGGCAACGTGGCCAAAATACAATTACTACAAAGCGGATGTGAAATACCAAGATATCGCGCGTATGCTCGGTTTACCTTGTGCCACACCAGAAGAAGGGGTGAAATCCTTTGCACAAGCGTGCTATGACTTAGCCATTCGCGTGGGTATCAAGATGTCCTTCAAAGAGCAAGGTATTGATGAAAAAGAATGGATGGACGCTCGTCGCCAAGTCGCGTTACTCGCCTTTGAAGACCAATGTTCGCCAGCCAACCCACGTTTACCTGTAGTAAGCGATATGGAGGTGATCTTAACCAATGCCTACTATGGTTATGATGCCAATCAATACTAATTACCTCTTAACCCCGAAGTGCGATCAATACTGAAAACGTTTTGATAGCACGTTCACTCAAGCAATGAAAAAAGGCGCTGTCTTTACAGCGCTTTTATTTGTCCAAACCGCTACTCCACGGGATACCAATGTAATCGAGTAAATACGAGTTGGCAACTTTCACCCTCTTTTGGTCCGGGATCTCGACGCCCTTTCTGCACACGGAGTTCCTGATCACCCACAACAATATTGTAATCAATTACTTCGCCTAAATAAGAACGCCGTTTCACAACGCCTGCTACGCCGCCTTCATTGACAAAATCAATTTCTGACGGGCGCGTGGCTAAAATCGCTTTCCCTTGTTGCACCAGTGCTATTGGAGGCGAAGGTTGAATATGAAAAGTACCATCCAGTCCTGCAAAAGACACCCCTTGGGGAGATAAATTGACCTGTAATTGATTCGATAACCCAATAAAATTAAACACAAATTTATTGCTTGGGTTATTGTACACATTCAATGGCGCATCAATTTGTTCAATGAGCCCTTTCCTCATCACCAAAATCCGATCCGATAATGCCATTGCTTCGGCTTGGTCGTGAGTCACATAAATAATGGAAAAACCAAATTTACGTTGCAGGGCTTTAATTTCAAAGCGCATCTCTTCCCTTAAATGGGGATCTAAACTGGATAACGGCTCGTCAAGTAGCATCACATCTGGATTTAACGCCAAAGCACGTGCTAATGCCACACGCTGTTTTCCCCCGCCGGATAAATCATCTGGGCTTTTTTGTGCAACATTCAGCAAATTAGTGTGTTTTAACGCGTCATTCGTCCGCTTTTCGATTTCCTGTCTTGACACATTTTTCAAGGTGAGAGGAAATGCCACATTGTCATATACCGTCATATGCGGCCAGACCGCAAAAGCCTGAAACACCATCCCAAAATTACGCTTCTCTGGCGGTAAATAGAAATTAGTGATTTTGGAAGAAAGTAAACGATCGCCTACACGAATTTCTCCGCCGTCTAAATCTTCAAATCCTGCGATCATACGTAATGTCGTGGTTTTACCGCAACCAGACGGTCCTAACATAGAAAAACATTCCCCTTTTTCAATACTGAGGCTCAGATCAGGAATGGCAATGACATCGCCGAATTTTTTCATCACATGATTAAGTTGAATATAGCTCATCATTTTCTCCTTAATATTCGGCTATTTCTGTGTTTTCTTCTCGGCATAACGTTTAATCACGGTTTGCCCAAACACAATAATAATTAATGCAATACCCGCTAATGCTGCAGAATAAACCGTTTCGCCATCTTCATTCAGGGTATAAATCGCCACCCCGATCGTACGTGTTGACGGACCATATAGCATTACCGAAACCGTTAATTCTCTTAATGCCGGTAAGAAAATGAGGAAGAAAGCAGCAATCATTCCCGGACGCACTAACGGCACGACAATATCTTTCAGCGATTGCCACATACTTGCACCACAAGCACGTGCTGCTTCAACTAAAGAGTCATGTACTTGTTCTAGCGCTGCGGAGTTGGCTTTTAGTGAGAACGCCATGTAACGCGCAATATAGGCAATCAAAATAATCCATACTGTGTTGTATAAATTAATACCAAATTTACCGCTCCACGCTAAAATAACCCCTAACGCAATCACCGAGCCAGGTACTGAGAATGGCAACATACCCAAGAATTCAAGAATCCCTTTGCCTTTCACTCGCATCTTCACAATGACATAAGAGATCATTACCCCAGCAAACATCGTTATCACCGCCGCGGCTAAACCTAATAGCACACTATTACGGATCGCATCTTTAGTGAGCTGCCAGTCAAACAAGATAAATTTGTAGTTATCAAAGGTGAGATTTTCCCAAGTAATTGGCAGACCATAAGTTTTTAACCCTCCCACGATAAAAATCGTGACCGTTGGTAACACAATGGTAAACGCAATATAGAACACACAAATAAACAATAATGGCATTCTTAATCCTCTGAGTTTCACCTCAACAGGACGGAAACTTTTACCCGCAATAATTTGGAAACGTCCACGATTAAGAATTTTATTTTGCAACCAAATAATCAACGCAGCCGTCACCACTAATACTGTCGCTAACACTGTTCCGGTCCGAATTGCCTCAAAACTCCCCGCACTTTGATGGATACGTTCATAAATTAAGGTCGGAATATTGAAAATCCCATTTTCCACCCCTAATACAGCCACCGTACCAAAGTGAGCCATAGAGTAAAGCATAATCAATAACGCACCCGACACGATACTCGGCATCACTAATGGAATCGTGATTTTACGTGTAATGGTAAAAAGACTGGCACCAGAAATACGCGCTGATTCTTCTAACGTCGGGTCCATACGCTCAAGTGCGCCACATACTTGAATAAAGACGAAGGGGAACAAATACATGGTTTCTACCGCCATAATGCCCGTATAACTGTAGATATTGAAAATCGGTTCCTCTAAACCAAACGTATCCATAAAGAAACGGTTAATATAGCCGGCACGAGGGGAAAGTAACATTTTCCAAGCTAACGCCCCAATAAAAGACGGCAACATAAAAGGCACGAGAAACATCACTTTCATCAGCCCTTTATAAGGCAAATCGGTACGTGTCACTAACCAGGCAAAAAATGTCCCCACGATCGTACTCATGATCGTCACACCAACGGCAATGAATAATGAGTTCAATAAGGCTTCGTAGGTTTCTTTCTGTTTCAAAATATTGACGACATCGGTAACATTAAATTGCCCATTTACCCAAAAGGAATTAATAAAAATCAATAACACCGGGACAGCAACCACAATCACCAAAATCCCAATTGATAACGCTAAAATCGCATTCGCCACATTAAATGGACTTTTTTGAATCACTGCGGCCATTGCTACCCCCTTGTTTGCTGAACATGTTGTTGATTATCAGTAAACCAAAGCAAATCATGGAAATTAACGTAACAGTCTTCCCCCTCTTGGAACATCAAATTATGTTGCAATGCTTTATTGGTGGAAATTTCTGTTCGTAAAGACACGCCGTCAATATTAATCATGTAATCCATTACGGCGCCAAGAAAACTGGCTCGCGCCACTTTACCTTTTAATCCTTCCCCAGATTTGCTCAAAATAATATCTGAAGGGCGACAACCTAATTTGCCGGATTCCGCAGGCAGATTTTGCCACTGTAATGCTTGCTTACCTTGCCCAATGAAATGCTGTCCTTCTTCATAGCGCACATGGATAAAATTAGCTAACCCCATGAATTTAAACACCATTTCATTAGCAGATTTTTCATAAATCTCCCAAGGGGTGCCAATTTGTTGAATATCACCGTTTTTATCCATAATGGCTAAACGATCGGAAATCGCGAGGGCAATCTCTTGATCGTGAGTCACATATAAAATCGTAATACCCAATTTCTTTTGTAACTCTTTGATTTCAAAACGCATTTCTTCTCGTAAATTCGCATCGAGATTATTTAATGGTTCATCTAATAACATCAAAGAGGGCTTCGCCACTAACGCACGTGCTAGTGCGACACGTTGTTGCTGTCCACCGGAAAGTTGGGAAGGTAAACGTTTTTCCAATCCCGTCAAATTGACCAAATTAACCACTTCCATCACTTGTTGCTGAATTAAGGCTTTATCTAAATCCTTCAGCTTTAATGGATACGCAATGTTGTCGAAAACGGTCATGTGCGGCCAAACCGCATAATCTTGAAATACCACCCCCAGACTTCGTTGATCAGGGGGGATATCAATGCCTTCTGCTGGATCAGACACCACATGTTCGTCAATTAAAATGCGTCCGCTATCAGGAACGTCAAACCCGGCTAACAAACGAAGTAAGACCGTTTTACCACAGCCAGATGGTCCAAGTAAGGTAAAACATTCACCATCTTTCACTACAAGAGATAAATCTTTTAGCACTTCATTCGAACCAAACGCTTTACTGACCTTTTCGAATGTGATTGTTGCCATAGTGCACTCCTGTTTTATTGACGTCCTTGGAGGATTTGGGTGAATTTCTTCACAATCTCTTCTTTCTCCGTCAAGATTGCTTGATAATCAATCGGAATAGCACGACTAATCGCATCTTCTACTGTTGGCATACCTTCTAAGGTTGCAACACCTTTTCTCACTGGTAACGTACCTTCATGCGCAATAATGTGTTGTGCTTCTTCAGACAATAAGAAATCAATGAATTTTTTAGCCGCAGCTGGGTTTTTGGTGCCTTTGAAAATCGCAGCAGGGCTTGGAATCACTAACATTTCTTTTGGATAGACCAATTTAAGCTGCGCACCTTTTTTGATTTTGTCGTTGGTAATATAATCCACCGCTAACGACGCTAATAAGTCACCCGAGGCAGTATCATCCACGACTTGACCCGATCCTTTCCCCACTTTACCTTTATTAGCTTTGATTTTTTCAAAAAACTCCCAGCCAAAAGTCGATTTCAACAAGGCAACACTCATATACGCCGTTCCCGATAAAGCCGGGTTAGCAATACCAAAAGCCCCTTTGTATTTTGCGCCCGTAATATCATCCCAGCTTGTCGGTGGCTCTTTCACAAAACGCGTGTTATAGGCAATGCCTAAGGTACCTAAACGAATCGGCGTAAAGGAACCATCAAAATCTGGAATCGGGTTCACAATATGCTCAACTTCAGGTGACACATACGCATCTAGCATGCCATTAGCTTTCATTTTAAAGAAATCCGGTACTTCACTGGTCCAAATGACATCTGCCATAATTTGTCCTGATTCTTTTTCTGCAGCAATTTTTGCCATGAGTTTGCCTGCACCAGCAGATTGATAATCCATCGCAATGTCAGGATGCTTTTCGTTAAATTTTGTTTTTAACGCACCAATTAACGATTCTTTCATCGAGGTATAAACAATGAGTTTTTCATTTGCATGCGCAACACCTGCAATTGTCATACTTAATCCGAGTGCAATCAGGGCTGAAGAGAATGTTTTTTTCATGATCTGATCCTTCCTATTTTGTGATGTATGAGAATGATTATGAGGGGGAGTTACCACTAAACTGATTTCATCTATCGTATGAAATTTAACCTACAATACCCCCCAAAAACACAAAATAAAAGTCTCGTCAATGTGCGACAAATCAGTCAAATTTAACTCATTTTGACATGATATGGCTGTCAAAATTGACACATTTTCTCAAGCGATACGTCGCTTCCAATGATTTATGAAAAAAAGCCCTATAAATGACTCAAAATATCCGATAAGTCTTTAAAATATAAATTCTCTTTTTTTGAGATAGATCACAAAAAAAAGCCCCTATTCCGCCACTATTTTGGGTAAGATGACACAGTAAGATGGGTTAATCGATGTGATCACTATGCGCTCCAAAAGACAAAATTACATCATATACTTTGTCGTCACCTTATTGGCTTTTATTCATCCAATAAAAGCAGAGGAGCTCGTGATCGGTACAACATTTGCTTTAGAGGGTGTGCAACATCTCATCAAGGAATGGAATAAACAACCCGATAGTTTCCCAATTACTACCTTAAACCGCACGAGTGCCTCATTAAATCAGCTGCTTTCTACTGAAAAAGCGCGTGAAGTTGATCTCATTCTGAGTTCATCTCCGATGCTGTTTTATAATTTACAGCATAAAAACAAGCTAGCCCCCTTACCTCCTAACATTGAGCATGACACACGCTTCCTCCCCGATCTCCTGCAACCGACCACGATTGCTTTTGCACTGTCAGGTTACGGCATGCTTTTTAATATCCCGTTATTACAACAAAATCACTTACCTTTCCCGCAATCTTGGCAAGATCTTACGCATCCGGATTTACAAGGGCTCGTGATTATCAGTAGCCCTACGCGATCAGACACAAATCACATCATGGTAGAAGCGCTATTACAGCGCTATGGTTGGCAACAAGGGTGGGAATTAATTGAAAAAATTATGTTGAATGTGGGGACAATTTCATCACGCAGTTTTGGGGTGGTGGATAAAGTGCAAGCGAATTTAGGCGCGGTGGGCATTACTATTGATAACTATGCACATATTTTAACAACACAGGATCAATCACATTTAGCTTTCCATTATTTTCCTGATTTTCCAATTTCGCCAACCTTTATTGCTGTCGTAGCAGAAAGTCGCAAAAAGCAACACGCATTCCGCTTTATTCGCTTTTTACTCAGTGCCACAGGTCAACAAATCCTAACCGATCCGCAGATGAGCAAATACCCGATTACCCCACTGCCTGCAAGTCATCCTCAAGCCGCACTACAACAGCAACTCTTCGCTCAACCTCCACTGAACTATCATCTGTTAATTAAGCGGCAAGAATTAGTCAAATTATTATTTGAACAACAAATTACTCACCGTTTAAGTTTATTGAAAGAACATTGGCATTTATTACACCAAAAAGAACGCGCGTTGAATCGACCGCTTCCTGAGCTACGCCAAATTCTCACTGCCTTACCAGTATCCGCAGAACAAGCAGAAAATGATGATTACTTAACCCATTTTAATCGCAGCCAAGAATTACTTAATTGGCAACATTTTTTTATTGCCCAGCAACTTGCTTTCGTTAACGCATTGGAAAATCAAGAATGAAAAAATGGTTGAAACATTTAGATTTGAGCACAGGCTTACAACTGTCTTTTCTGATCAGTGGGCTACTTTGTCTGTTTGTCGGTGGCGTGGGGCTTTATACTTGGCAGCAACAACGCACGGAAATCAATTTCGCACTCGATAAAGATTTTCCTAAAGTGCAAGCCGCGTTTCAAACAGAAGAACAAATTAATATCCTCCATCATGCCTTTATCCATTTGGTCAATGTCAAAAACACCAATGAGAAAGTCGAACGCTACAACCATGCAAAGCAACAGCTTTCGACGTTAAAGGAACTGATCATTGAATTAGACGAAAATTTAGATGAGGATTTGATGGCATTATTACAGCAACAAGCCTCACTTTTAGAACAAATATCACAAAATATCACAGGTACGCTTACGTTAAACGATGAATTGAATAAAACCATTTCTCAAATCAACTGGTTACATAATGATTTTCACAATGAATTCACCGCACTTTTGCAAGAAATGAGCTGGCAACAATCTACTCTGGCTAACAATATTGTTCAACAGCCACACAACAAACAAAAAATCGAACAATTAAAAAAACTACAACAAGAATTATTGTTAGTTTACGATTTCACCACTTATGAAGAGCAAATTATCACGGAATTACGCACTCAGATAACAGAGCCAACTGAAAGCAATGTCATTCGACTACACAATTATTTGAGCTATTTATCGTTATTAATTACTAACCGAATTCAGTTGCTTGGTCTTCATTCCTCCACGTCAACCATTAAACAAATTTTAGATGAACTGATTAACTTTGGCTTAAACCCACAAGCACTCCCCGCCCTATTTGCAATCCGTACCGAACTGAACCAACAACGAGAACAGCTGATTCAACAAAGTGATAAGATATTCGAGGCATTTCGCGAGCAAATCAGTACTCAAATTGGTAACAGTAAACAACAATTACATTTACTGCATAATATTGTCGAAAAAAGTACTACATTCAACGGCGCATTAATTTTATTGGTGATGCTATTTGCGGGAATTTTTGTCATCGGTATTAACTTCTTTTATATTCGTTTACGTCTCTTAAAACGTTTTCAACAACTTAACCACGCCGTAGTTCAATTAACCAATGGCGAGCCCAACGTCAAAATCGCCATTTATGGCAATGATGAATTAGGGCGGATTGCTAAATTATTGCGCTTATTTCTGTTCGAAATGAATCACAAAACAGAAGAGTTAAAATCGCGTAATCAAGTTCTCTTAGAGGAAATCGAACACCGTATTGAAGTACAAACCGCATTAGAAAATGCCCAAAATGAACTAACCCAAGCCGCAAAACTGGCTGCTGTCGGTAAAACCTTGACTTCGATTAGCCATGAAATTACACAACCACTTAATGCCATGAACGCTTATTTGTTTAGTGCGAAAAAAGCCGTGAGTAAACAAAACAGTGAGGCAGCACTTGAATACTTAAATAAAATCAATCATTTAGTTGAACGCACGGCGCTGATTGTCAAACGTTTACGGCAATTCTCACGCCAAGGGAGCGGCAAAATACAAGCTGTCAATTTAATGGATTGTATTCAAAGCGCGTGGGAATTATTGGAATCACAACATAAACCGCGTCAAAGTCAGCTCATCACGCCCACAGATTTACCACTCGTATTAGGTGAAGATGTCCTTATCGAACAAGTGTTTGTCAATCTCTTCCTCAATGCTTTAGAAGCCATTGAACACACACCACCCCAAATTCATATTGACGTTGACAGCGATAATGCGGAAGACCTCTGTTTATGGATCACCGACAATGGTCAAGGTTGGCCCTTAACTGACAAGTTATTGCAACCTTTTTCGAGCAGTAAATCGATCAATTTAGGTTTAGGACTGTCCATTAGTCAATCCATCATGGAACAATGTCAAGGATCATTGACCATTGCCTCTACTCTCACCCATAATGCATTAGTGATATTAAAATTTAAGGTGGCTCAACATGTTTAATCCTGCCTATAACGTACTCTTAATTGATGACGACATGGATATTCTCGATTCTTATCAGGATTTATTACGACAAGAAGGCTATCAAGTGATCACCTGTGCAGACCCGATAGATATTGTGGCGCAAATTCCAGAAAACTGGATTGGGGTCATCCTTTGTGATGTCTTGTTGCCCAATATTTCAGGTTTAAAAATCTTAGAAGATATCATTCAACGCGATGCACAGATTCCTGTGATTATGATCACGGGTCACGGTGATGTTCCCATGGCAGTGGAGGCTGTCAAAAAAGGCGCCACAAATTTTCTTGAAAAACCCATCTCAGCAGAAAATTTACTGATTCAAGTCGCACAAGCATTAGAAAAACGCGCTGCCTTAATGGAAAATCGTCAATGGCAATTAGAAAAGCTGAGCGAAAGCTTTATTGGTCAAAGTGAATGGATTATCGCTATGCGCCACCAGCTACAAAAACTCGCCGACATTGATGTCCCCCTCTTTTTATGGGGAGAAACGGGCACCGGACGTTATCTTTCTGCTACTTACTTACATAAACTCAGTGCCCGTCAGAACGCTCCGTTTATTTATCATGAATGTTTACCGCAAGCACAATGCAACCTAGACAAATGCCTAGACGATGTACAGCAGGGCACACTGGTGTTAAAAAATATCCACCATTTAGCACAAACGGAACAACAACATTTAGCCAAAGCCTTAAATATGGAAGGATGCGCCTTTAGGCTGATCTTAATCAGTGATTTCGCACTGCTCACGCTCATTCAAGAACAACGGATTTGCTCAGAACTGTATTATTTATTTTTACATACGCAATTTGAATTATTGCCACTCAAAAAACGCCCCAGCGATATTCTGCCTATCTTCTGCCATTATGTGCATAAAAGTTGCGCCAGATTAAATAAAGAGTACGTCGAACCCAATAAAAAATTAATACAACATTTACTCACACAAACTTGGCAAGGCAATGTCAAAGAGCTTATCCATGTGGCAGAGTTATATGCGATTGGCTTACTGGCAGAACAAACGCCAATGAGCAATCCCCTTGCCCTTAAAACAGAGCATATCAAACCGCTTGATGAACAGATCAATGAATATGAAAAACAAATCATTGAAGATGCGTTAATTTTTTATCAAGGGCGAATTAATGATGTGGCGACTTATCTGAATATTCCACGTAAAAAACTCTATTTGCGTATGAAAAAACACCATATCGATAAAAAGCACTATAAATGTTAGGCAAAAAACTAAGAAAATAGGATGTGATGCCTGCGCTCAATGTGGGCTATTCTTTGTTCGCGTCCTGCATAAATATAAATCCTGCTTCTTATCACAATCTATTTTACATCTCGCCAAAATCACTTTATCCTTTTTAGCTCCCATAGCTTGTATCAAAAATAACGATGATGAAAAAAAATACACTCTTTCTTGGCTTAGTTTTTATTGGCATCTTAACTTTTCTAGTGAATCTTTTGGCGAAAACGCCTTTCGCTCTCAATGCCAACCTCAGTGCACTGACGATTGCGATTCTGTTAGGTATTTTATTCGGCAACACTTTTTACCCCAAAATTTCTCAATACACCGCGCAAGGCGTGATTTTTGCCAAAGGCACCTTATTACGCTTAGGTATTATTTTGTATGGCTTTCGCCTCACGCTACAAGACATTAGTAACGTTGGCATAAATGCTATTGCGACGGATACCATTATGCTGATTAGCACTTTCTTGCTCACCTTGTGGCTAGGGATTCGTTATTTAAAAATGGATAAACAAATTGTGTATTTAACTGCCGGTGGTTGTAGCATTTGCGGTGCTGCTGCGATTATGTCCATGCAACCGGTCACCAAAGCGGAATCCCATCATGTGTCGATTGCGGTAGCCGTCATTGTGATTTTTGGCACCCTTTCCATGTTCTTGTACCCGTTAATGTACCCTTATCTCACTACTTGGCTAAGTGAACATCAATTTGGCATTTATATTGGTTCAAGTGTGCATGAAGTGGCGCAAGTGTACGCGGCGGGTGGCAATATTAGTCCTGCGGTGGCAGATACCGCCGTGATTTCCAAAATGATCCGGGTGATGATGCTCGCCCCATTCTTACTATTGGTGTCTTGGTTACTGGCGAAGCAAAGTGACAATCCACAAAATAGCAAAATCACTATTCCCTGGTTTGCCTTTTTATTTATTTTCATGGCGGTGATCAATTCCTTTTCTCTCATCCCCGCCCATATCGTCGCTTGGATTGTGGAAATTGACGGCTTATTACTGATCGCCGCGATGACCGCTCTAGGCTTAACCACACATATCAGCGCCATTAAACAGGCTGGCATCAAACCACTGATTTTGGGCGCACTCGTACTATGCTGGTTGGTCATCGGTGGATTTTTCGTGAATGTGGGCATTAGCCAACTACTCTAGCTAGCCGAAAAATCAGAAAAGTGCGGTCAATTTCAAAAACGTTTTGCACTTTGAGAGATTGACCGCTTTTGTATTAGATAAGGTGATATCATCAATTCCGATCACGCTCGAGTCCACACGAGTGCGGTTTTTCAAGCATTTGTTAAGGATGACGATTGGAGTGGTCAGCTTTGAAAAATTATCCGTTTTTTGTCAGATAAGAGGATATCAGAAATTGGAATCACATTCGTCAGGTCGAGGGTTAACTTGTTTTTTATTTAAAAAGGAGAGTAATTAATTAAATAATCATAGTGATTATTTTTTATTTTTAGAGCTATCCAAACATCCACTAGAAGTATCTGCAATAATACAAGTAATTTCACCTAACTCTATATGACCCACAAATCCCTCTTATTCACTCACTTAAATCAAATATTATTTATATAACGAATCTCACTTTATATTACAAACTAAAGCTCACTAATTAACTGATATCAAATTTCTTAATTTATTTATTAAGTGTACTATAAAGAAAGATGGTGAACATATTAGTATATAATAAACACCTGATGCAATTATCGCATATCCTAATCTAAAACTATCATATCTTTGACTCAACCCAGAACTAACACCTTGAGGAACATAAACGTTATATAAAAAAAACGCCATAATCATTAAATATACTGTTACTACATAAATTCCTTTCAAATTACACTTAAAAAAAGAATCAACACGCCGTTTATCAAATAGAATATAAAATAATATATAAATAACATTGGCAATAGGAATGGTTAACCCCATATAATTCCCGATTACTTTAGCAGCAAACGGAAATTTTTTTGACTGAACAAAAATATCATCAAAAAGAAATTGGTTTAAATATTCATTTAATGCAAAGTAAAATGGCGTATCTGGATAAGAAGGCAAGGTAAAAGCAAAAATAAAAATTGGTAAGACCCAAAGAAAAGCTGAAGTATAATAAAACTTTTCCGTAAACTTTAACTCTCGATAACTACTTAAAAATGCCCTCATTTTTAAATCCTAATTATTAAATAAATAATTATATTTATTACTGAGCAATATTTATACTCAATTAAAACAATAAAATCAATGATTCCTCTTAAAGAAACTTAAATTTCATAATCTAACTAAAAGTAACCATGATCTATCACATACAGAGAAGTATGTATACGAACTTCTACACTATCATACTCGCTAGAAAGTGCGGTTTGTTTTTCTCAAGAAGTTAATTTTCCAGCCAATTGCGTAATAGCTGTTCGCCATGTTCCGTCATAAAGGATTCTGGATGAAATTGCACTCCGTAAATGGGTAGGTGGTTATGCTGAAATGCCATCACTACTTCTTCGGCACAATGCGCGGTAATAGTGAGCGCTGCGGGGAAATTGTGCTCACGAATTGCCCAAGAATGGTATAGCCCAATTTGAAACTCGGTGGGTAGTCCTCGAAATAGGACAGAAGGTGAGCGCACTTGCAGGCGTTGACTACGCCCATGACGTACCTTGTCTAAATTGTATAATTCGCCGCCAAAAAATTCACACAGCGTTTGATGACCCAAACATACCCCTAAAATGGATTTTGATTGGTGGTAGCGTTCCAACATCGCAAACAATTGCGGATAGGCGCGTGGCACATCAGGACCAGGGGAAATCAGAATATGACTGTAATTAGCGACCTCGTCCACATCCAATTCTTGCACGTTGACCACGTCAAAAGGCACCGCTAATCGGCGGATCATATCCACTAAATTGTAGGTAAAAGAATCTTGATTATTGATGATAAGAAGTCGTTTCATATCTGCGCCATATTCTGTGGAGAAAGAGGCAAAGTATAAAGGAAAATGCGGATTTTTGTTTCATTTTCCGTTAAACTTTCCCTAATTTTTTTCAAATGTAGATAACTTATGTCCTTCCATGCTTTTATTCAACAGGCGAATCAGTTTGGTGAACAACGTCAGCCGTTTTTCTTTTTGATTGATTTTGAACAACAGCAACCGATTATTTGTCCGTTAGCTCAGGCGGCAGAATTAGGGTTATTTTTTGCGATACGAGGGCAGCAGAATGTCAATTGGCAGACTGAAATGCCTCACAAGCCTTTTGAACTGCACAAATTTCCTATCTCAAAAGCAGCTTATCAGCGTGGCTTTGACTTAGTGCAAAAAGAGCTACAAAAAGGCAATTCTTATTTGTTGAATCTCACCTATCCGACCGAAATTAACATGAATTGGCGTCTGGAACAGGTTTTTCAACAAACGACAGCTCCCTATAAATTGTACTATCGGGATCGCTTTGTGTGCTTTTCGCCTGAATGCTTTGTCAATATTCATCACAATCAAATTTATACTTACCCGATGAAAGGTACCATTGATGCTACGTTGCCTGAGGCGGAAAAACGCTTGTTAGATTCTGACAAAGAGCGGCAAGAACATTACACTATTGTGGATTTAATGCGCAACGATTTGGCAACGGTCGCCGAGAAGGTGGAAGTGACGCGCTTTCGTTATGTGGAAAAGATTCAGACACAAAAAGGGGCAATCTTGCAGACAAGTTCGGAAATTCGCGGCGATCTTGCGGAAAATTGGCAAGCCCGCATTGGCACGATATTAGCCACGTTGTTGCCTGCAGGCTCGATTAGTGGGGCACCGAAAGAAAAAACCGTGCAAATTATTCACGCCGCAGAACAGCAGCCACGCGGTTATTACACGGGGATTTTTGGTCTGTTCGATGGTGAGTCGTTACAAAGTGCGGTGGCAATTCGTTTTATTGAGCAAGTGGACGAGAAATTGATTTTCCGCAGCGGTGGCGGGATTACGATCTTAAGCGAGCTAGAAGACGAGTACCAAGAATTGATCCAAAAAGTGTATGCACCAGTAGGATAAGCGATGACATTTCCTTTATTTGAGACGATCGCTATTGTGAACGGTGAAATTCAGCACCTTTCCCTGCATCAACAACGTTATGCGGCAAGTTTGGCGACCTTTTACGGCGAGAAAGGAGCGAAAGTACAGGATCTTGCGAAAATTATTCAGATTCCGACCGCACTTGAACACACTCAACATGCGCCGATAATCCGTTGTCGGATTGATTACAATCAGCAAGACTGTGACGTGCATTATTTTCCCTATCAACGCAAAATTTACCGCACTTTTCAGCCTGTCATTTGCGATGAAATTAACTATGATCTGAAATATGCTGATCGGGCATTATTAAATCAGTTATTTGCTCAGCGTGGGGATTGTGATGAGATTATGATTATCAAACACGGCAAGGTGACAGATTGCAGTATTGGTAATCTGGTGTTTCGCCAAGGTGAGCAATGGTTCACCCCAGATAGCCCGTTATTTTACGGCACACAACGAGCCTGGTTATTACAAAAAGGCAAAATTCAAGCCCGTTCCATCTTATTGCAAGAGATCGCACAATTTGAAGAAATTCGGTTAATTAATGCACTAAATCCGCTGTAAATTTTCCTTGAACAGCGTAAAATAAAACAACTTTTTCAGTCAGATAAAAGGAGATAAACGACATGACGAAAGTAATTCATACTGACAATGCACCAGCCGCCATTGGTCCTTATGTACAAGCAGTAGATTTAGGTAATATGCTGTTAACCTCTGGGCAAATTCCAGTGAATCCAAAAACCGGTGAAGTGCCAGCGGATATCGTAGCACAAGCACGTCAATCGTTAGAAAACGTGAAAGCGATTGTGGAACAAGCGGGATTACAAGTCGCAAATATCGTGAAAACCACGGTGTTTGTGAAAGATTTAAATGACTTTGCAGCGGTCAATGCGGAATATGAACGTTTCTTTAAAGAGAACAATCACCCTAGCTTCCCTGCTCGTTCATGTGTGGAAGTGGCACGTTTGCCGAAAGATGTGGGGATTGAAATCGAGGCAATCGCTGTAAAAGCCTAATAAATAGCTTGCATTTATCTTAGTCGTAGCAAAACAATCTCTTTTCACTTGCTCTCTTCAAAGCAAGTTGATAAGTGATTTTTATTGGGCGTTTTTCTATTGATAGCCAAAAACGCCCTTTACTGATAGAGAATAAACTATGCAAAATCAAGTCATCGAGATTCTACAATACCGTTTAAAACCACAATCAGGACAAACGTTTCACCAAATTATGTGTGAGATCAGTGTTCCACTCCATAAACAACATGGGATTGATGTCATTGCGTATGGAAATTCATTACATGATATTGACAGCTATTATTTAATCCGTGCATTTGAGACAGAAACCAAATTGCAACAGCAGCTCGATGCTTTTTATGCCAGTGATGATTGGCGTGATGGACCAAGAGAAAGTATCATTCGCCTGATTGAAAGCAGTTTAAAATCGGTGATCATGCTCCCGACACAGGCAATCCATGCACTACGCAACCATTATCCTCAATAAAATCAACAACCGCACCCAATCAGTGCGGTCATTTTTTCTTACTTTTTCAGTGCTAAGGGAAAAACAACGATAGTGGACGTTGTTTAATCAATTTCAAAACACATTGCGCGATATCACACCAGCTCTCAATTTCTGTTTCTAAAGAACGCAACGCAACCCATAACGCGATAAAGAAACTGACAATCAAATTCACAATACCAATCAATAACACGAACACTAAACCTTGTAAGAACATCTGCCAAGTGAACGCGCCACTGATCGCCATATAGCCCAAATTCGCAGAAGAAAACGCCACATGGCGAATATCCAACGGTAAATTAAGCAAGTACCCGACTAACCCCGTTAAACCAAGCAATAAACCAAAACACAGATTTCCCATAATCGAACCGTAATTATCATGCCAGTATTCTGCAAATTTGTAGCGCATATTACGGGTCAACAGACGGCGTAAAATAGGGTGATTGCGTAGTCGCATTTTTAGATTCAAATAATTACTACGATTATCAAAATAACCAGAAATAATCCCAGAAAAGAATAACCAGAAACCCGCAATGGCGGCAAACCATAAGGACCCTTTCATCGGATCAAGGGATTTTTGTTGGTAGGCAATCTCCGCCTCACTCAATAAAGGTGTACCAACATAATGTTGATAGCCTAGCGCAAGCAAACAAGCCACAGAAATCGCTAAAGTGACATTACCCAAAACTGCCACTGTTTGCGAGCGAAACACATCGATCAGCAGTTGAGCTAATTGCAAATTAACGGATTTGCCTTGTCCATTATCCACCGTTTCTGCAAAACGTGCTGCAGTCATTGCGGGCTGTTTAGTCGCCACAGTACAATGCAACATAAAAATTAATGTAAAACCAATACCGTAATTCAGCCCTTCAGCAATACCTCGCCAGACACGATCTTCAATCAGATCACCTAAATACAGTTTAAATAACGCCATTAAGGCAATTAAAATGCCCCCACCAGCCGCCGAAAAAAACATCGCACGGTATTCTTTTGCATCGCGCGTAATATAGTGTTCGCCATGATCACTTTTATTTTGCGTAATACTGCGTGCGAGCATTTTGACACTTTGTTTCCATAAATCCACTGCACTGTGAGTTTGTGCCGATGCCACGGCTAATTCACCGGTAAACATCAAAATACGTCGTGGCGGAAGCTGATCCTGTTGAAAGAGATCCATCAGTGTAGCTAAACGATCGAGCGTTTGATCTAAACGGGTTAATAAATGGGCAACACCGAGGGTGGATCCTGCACTTGAACCACGCTTATGTAAGCGATCGATTTGTTCACGACATTGTGTAAACATCACTTGTAAATGTGCATCATCATAATGACAGTGTTGACGACGTGCGCTGACCCAGTGTGATACTTCGCGTTGTAATGCGACGAAAGGCGAATCGGCATCCAATAACGAAGGATCTAAGCGCATCAATTCAGGCTCTAATTCTTCCGCCGCAATCCAAATGGCAAGCATTTCAATGGCGAACAAGCCCTCATAACGCAAGTGGTTATGCACATTTTCCCGATCACGATCCGTACAGTGCTGTTGTAATACGTCCAATAACCTCACCCAGTCTTGAATGGCGACTGCTTGTAACCAGTCGGCATCCTTTTCTTCACAAAAGAGGACAAAGAAAATATCACGTAAATCGTTTAAATCTTTGAAAGAGGGGTTTAAACGTTCATATAAACGTTTTTGAATTTCGCGTCCAAAGCCTTCTCTGCCTAAAATCCCACAACTAATAAACAGGGGATATAAACGAAGTTGGCAAATCCATTGACACAAAAGACTGGCGGTTTTCTGCGCCAATACCTTGTCATCATAAAATAGTTGCGTGATGTAATGAAAACGTTGTGCTGCCTCTTTTTTGCCTCCGGCACGCATCCACTGACAAGCGGCATTTAACAAAGTAAAGGCATTTTGTTGCTCAATCTGTGTGGTCAAAAAAGGGAGAATATTGTTTTCGTTTAAAGGGTATTTTTCGATCATATATAGGATATAACAGTAAACAATGTGATTTTTGTTTGAGCATAATAAGGGAATCATTAAAAAAAACAAAGTTGTAGATGCCTATTATGTATAAAAAGTGCCAGTTTATTGCATGTAAATCAAACACACCTGTTACTGACGCTTCGCGACTTTAATTGAAAAAAATCACATTCATTACGCAATAAACCGGCTGAATACAACATAAGAACTTGTTGTACAGCCACCACACTCATTTTTCTTACAACAGAATTCTGTCAATATACCGCGAATTATGGCTTTTTATTTGCGCTATTCAACGACTTATAAAAACATTAAAATGAGGTGATTTTGTGTTACTTGTTTATTTAAAGGAAGGGAAGGAAATAACATGAATATCATACAATCGTTCACGCACAGATTAAGCGATTTAATCAAACAATACCCTCTCGCGATGTCGTTTATTTTCATCAGTACGGCATTTATTCCGTGGATACAAGATGAAAGTATTTCCCGAGATATGATTGTCGTTTTATTGCTACCGATCTATTTCTCCACAGTGTTACTGCTAAACAAGCGCAAATACGCGAATGGGCTTGCTATTGCTTATACCATTCTTATTACGCTTGCCTTTTATTTTGCTGAGCGACCTATCTATGATAATGACGCTTATTGGGGACTATTGCTCATTCATTTTGTGCTGTTTGTTACCTATCCACTGGCAAAAGAGAACCGACTTTTTGTGTATAACACGGTGTCACGTTTGACTCAACTTGCCCTGGCTATTGTGTTAGCAGGCATCATTTGTATATGTGCTGTATTGGTTTTGAACAGTATAGAATACTTGTTTAATATCAATCTATTAAGCTACCGTATCGTGCCGAAAACGCTCCTTTTTATCATGTGCTTTTTTACACCGGTTTTCTTTCTGATTTTTGAACAGCGCTTAGCCCAAAACTTTCAAGGTGAACGGTTTCATTATGTGATCGAATTGATCGTCAACTTTATTTTTTCACCGGTTGTTATCCTTTATACCCTGATCGTGTACCTGTATTTGGCTAAAATTCTGTTTTATTTCGAACTACCGAAAGGTGGTGTGGCGTATATTATCATGCCATACATCGCGTTAGGCTTATGTTGTCAAGGACTACGCTTACTGCTGATTGACGCAAAATGGACAGGATTCTATCGCATTTTTGCTTATCTCTCTATTGCGCCACTGGTTTTACTTTGGGTAGGCATCCACACGCGTATTACCACTTATGGTTTAACCGAAATCCGCGTTATGCTTGTCGTGCTCGCCAGTATGATGACCTTGTTTATTTTATTTTCCATGACGCAGCGCTTGCAACAATATCGCTTATTTAGCCTTACTGCCTGCTTGCTTCTTTTTATCAGCACAATACTCACGTCTCCCTATTATTTGGCACAGCAACATCAATTAGCACGTTTTGAACGGTTGCTCAGTGAACTGAATATCTTGGATGAACAGCAACAAATTAGCGCAACCATCTTTGACAGTCAGTTCGCTAAACAACTAAGCAGTGAACAAGTCGAAAAATATAAACAATTAGAAGAAATTATTGGGGGGTATATCAAGACCAATCCAGCGGCTGTCGCCAAATATGGTCAAGAAAAACTCAATTATTTACATGGTTTTTACTACAACCAGATTATTTATAATACGCCATATCAAGATGAAGAAGCCTCGATCACCTTTTATGCTTACGATACTCGTCGACAGGATAACTATACCATTGATATCGCACCTTATCAGACACTACATTTGATTAATGGCTATGTTAATAGTGGCGATCCAAATGAGCGTGAGACACTAGAACAATCCACACTCTTTCAACGTCAATTTGATCTGATTGATAAGCATAACAAGTACAGTTTTGATGAACACTATTTTGTCGAGGTTTTTAAAGCAGCAGGTTTAGATATTCACCAAAAATATTCACAAGATACGTTACTGCCGTTAGCGAAAGAACTGACCCAAGTACCCACAAGGGAAGGAGGATTGCTCATTTTTCGTGACATGGATTTCAAATATGAAGTCCATGGTGACATAAAAGGCTATGTTTATCAGGGTGGTTATATTGAGTTTTATCTCGCCCCATAACATCACAAAAAAGTGCGGTCTATTTTACTAACATTTTGTCAAAATAGACCGCGCGTTAAAACAACTTTACCTATGACGTGTATTGGTCACACTACACATCATAAGTGCCCATGATGACGGCTTGATCCAAAATATGCCCTTGCATCGCAAAATGCAGGTCGTTAAAACGAAAACCTGCGCTGAGATCCAACTTACAATCTAATGCATATACGATGAGTTCATAACGATGTAAGCAGTTAGGTGGTGCCATACCCCCATAAAAAGAGGCTTCTGCAATATCAAATTTACCCAACACACTTGCCCAAGAATTTGCCCCTTGCACATAATCCGTTGCGGTTAAACTTTCGTTTTCTTGCACAGAGGTACGTTCTAAATTTGCGATTAACCAATGAATCCAGACAAACCCACTGGCCGTAATCGCATCTTTATCTTCCAATACCACCGCAAAAGATTTCGTGCCTACGGGCACCTCGCTAATGTCAAAAGGAATCGAATAGGTCGGCATACCATTTGGGCTAAATTGCTTGCCTCGTTTGCCGTATTTATCTTCAAATGCACCATTTTTAATGGCTGAACTGGTCACTTTCATCACTTCCTCCTTCATTCATGGTTAAAATATCAACATCTTTTGACAGAAATTATTCTGTCTCTTTATGTTTCCTTCCCCATTCACACATAGCTCGCAAAACGGGCATCAGTGATTGTCCACGTGCAGTTAAGCTGTATTCTACTTTAGGTGGAATTTGAGGATATTCTTCACGATGGACCAAGCCATCTTTTTCTAATTCTTTTAATGTGGTACTGAGTGTTTTAAAGGAAATGGAACCAAGATAGCGTTTTAATTCGTTGAAACGGATCGCTGGCGGGTACGTAAATAACCAATATAAAATCATCATTTTCCATTTCCCACCAATCAAACTTAATGTATAGCCAAAGTTGGTATCCTTAATTTCTACCCCAGTATCAATTAAATAACTGTCTTCATTTTCATTCATCATGCTTTCCTTAAGGAGAGTATATAACTTAAAAGTGCGTACTTGTTTCGCGAAAACATCGCATATATTATGACATTCTGTTTGGTAACATAACAAAAATAACCTGATTTTGTCATCTTACCTAATTAATCCATTTATTCGGAGATAAATATGTCAACTATTTTACTTTTTAACGCAAGCAATAGCTCTCGCTCTATCCACCAAAACCTCTTAAACGCTATTACCCCTTTATTATCCACCCACAAACTGTGTTATGCATCCAGTCTCGATTTTGATTTACCTTTTTATAGTGAAGATGCGGAAAACGAGCAAGGTTATCCACAAGCAGCAAAAGATTTTGTGGCACTCTTACACAAACATGACGCTGTTATTTTAGCTTGTCCAGAGCATAATGGCGCACCACCAGCTATTTTCAAAAATTTATACGACTGGGGAACACGTGCAGCAAAAGCAGAAGAGACCACTCTATTTAATCAACGTAAGCTACTGATCTTAACCACTTCAGGTGGTGAACGTGGCGGACTCACAGTACAAACCTATTTAAAAAATATCACGCCATTTCATGGTGCAACGGTGGTTGGCGCTTATAGCATAGGAAAATATTACGACAACTTTGTTGATGGTCAACCAACACCAGCAGCTAATCAAATTCTACAAGCTGCGGCAGATGACTTACAACAAGCCTTAGCCTAGGTTTTTCAAACTACACAAATTGCTACTATTTTGTGTGAGAAAGCAAAAAGTGCGGTCTGTTTGTTAAAAATTTTAAAAAACAGACCGCACATAAGTTTGGGTGATCGAGAATCGTTTATCCAGAAAATTTATGACATACGCCCATTTTCAATCTGGATCACTTGATCACAAATCGCCATGGTCGAAGCACGGTGGCTGACTAACACAATCAATTTTTCTGCTTTCACCGTTAACAACGATTGCAAAATAATCGCTTCGTTTAAGCTGTCTAAATTACTGGTTGGCTCATCAAGCAAGATAATCGGGGCATTGTGTAAGAATGCACGTGCAATACCGATACGTTGTTTTTCCCCGTCGGACAAATTACTACCAAGCTCATTGATTTGGGTGTCATAACCTTCCGGAAGACTCATGATAAAGTCATGAATCGAGGCTTTTTTTGCCGCTTCGATCACCTGTGCTTTGCTAGCAGTACGATTTGCCATCAAAATATTTTCATAGATGGTTTCGTTGAAAATATAGGTTTGTTGGGTGATGTAAGCGATATGATCACGCAAACTGAGGGTATTAATCTGCTTCAGATCAGTACCGTTGATGCGGATTACGCCCGTTTGTGGATCATAAAAACGCATCATCAGTTTTAACAATGTGCTTTTACCACTCCCACTACGACCATGAATCCCGAGAATTTGTCCTTTTTGTAAGCGCAAATTAAGATTTGACAGGATCTGTTCATCTGCATAAGCAAAGCTTAAATTTTCGACTTCTATGTTTTCAACATCTTGCAAATCCACGCCTTTCACCACGTCTTTGAGATGCGGTTCTTCACTGAGTAAGCCTAGCACACGCTCACCACTGGCGAGAGTTTGTAGTAGGTTATTTGACAAGTTACTCAACGCAATCACCGGACCATAACTCGACATCAATAAAATCACCGCAATTAATAGCCCAGCAAAGTTAACTTGTTGATTTAAATAGAGTGCAACACCCGTCATTAACATCAGAATATTAAATGCAGAAACAGCAATTTCTGTGTAAGCACGCACTTTACCTTCTTGTTGTTTGATTTTTAAGAAAGCTTTATCAATTTGCTCACTGCGTTGATGAATGCCGGCTAAGCGTTCCTGCTCATTGCCAAACAGTTGTAACTCTTTCATGCCTCGTACGCTATCGAGGAAATAATCGTTCATTTCGCCCACCAGTTCACGATACACTCGCCCGTCTTCTCGTGCCATTTTGGTGGTGAAAATTGGTAAAATCACACCAATAGTGAGATACGCCAATAAGCCAATTAAGGTGAACCAAGGTGAAATATGGGCAAACACCGCCAGCAAAATGCTTGAAGTTAAAAAGGCAATCATAATCGGTGCAATGGTATGGGCATAAAACACTTCAAGCAGTTCAATATCGTTGGTAACTAACGACAGTAATTGCCCAGATTGTTTACCTTGCAGTTTTACAAAGGCTAATTTACGCAATGCGCTAAACACTTTATCACGTAAAAGGGCGAGTAATTTGAATGCAATATAATGCCCTGACATTTGCTCAAGATAGCGCAAGATGCCACGGGCCACCGCCAAGACAATGAGTGCGGTCAAAATTTGTGAAAAACTGAGGTGTACAGGGAAATCGAGCAAGTTCACCAAGCCCATAGCACCCAATACCATAATAAAGATTGCGGCTAAAAAGCCAAGTACACCCATGATAATGGTAAACGCCATAATATGCGCGAGAGGGGTGACTAACTTCAATAATTGCCACATAATCACAAAACCATTCTTACGCATGCTCACCTCCGTGGCGGATATTTTCTAAATTTTTCTGTTGCGTAAACATCTCAGCATACATTCCCTGCTCAGCCATTAAGCTATCATGATTGCCCTGCTCAACTAAACGTCCCGCCTGCAAAACATAAATCTGATCGGCTTTCACCGCATTGGCTAAACGATGCGAAATCATCACAAGGGTTTTCTCTGCTTTTAAACGTTGAATAAATTGCAGAATAATTTCTTCACTTTCCACATCAATGTTGCTGGTCGCTTCGTCAAAAATATAGCAATCCGCATTGTGCAATAAAGCACGGGCAAGCGCGAGACGCTGAATTTGTCCGCCGGATAAATTGCTACCACGGCTTAATAACATCATGTCTAGACCGCCGTTTTCACGCACGAAATTGGCAAGATTGACTTGTTCTAGCACCGCATAAATCTGCTCATCGGTTGCGCTTAAATTTGCCATTAGCATATTTTCACGCAAGCTCCCTTTGAAAATATAAGAACTGTGGCTCACCAGTGAAACATGACGATAGAATGCATGACGATCAAGATCTTGAATGTCTTGTTGGTTAAATAAAATCTTGCCTTGCTGCGCTTTGTGGAAGCCCATTAAAAGCGACACTAAAGTCGATTTACCACAACCACTTTTACCGACAAAAACCGTGAGTTTTTTCGGCTCAATTGTGAGCGTTAAACCATTAATCGCTTGTTTTTCAGCCTGATAGGCAAAGTGGAGATCTTGAATTTCCACACGCAGTTGGTTTTCGACTGGAAATGCCACTGCATTTGGATTGACTTCAACAGGGGTATCTAACAAAGTAAAAATCTTATCCGAAGCGGCTTTGCCATTCATTGCCACATGGAAAAATGAACCTAATAAGCGTAATGGAATGAAAAATTCGGAGGCGAGTAGAATAAATAAAATCACGCCAAAAATACTTAAACTGCCTGCTTGGTATTGTAAAAGGGCAGTCAAAATGCCGATAGCGGATCCACCGTATGCCAATAAATCCATGATTGACACTGAGTTGAGCTGCATGGTCAGCACTTTCATGGTGATAGTACGGAATTTCTCGGCTTCTTGATCCATTTGTTTGGCTTTGTAAGCATCATCTTGATAAATCTTCAAGGTAATTAAGCCCTGTAAATTATCCAAAAAGCTGCTACCAAGCCCGACATAGATCGACCAATACTTATGTAATAAACGTTTAGCGATTTTATTGACCGCAATAATAGAAAAAGGAATCAGTGGTACACAGATCAAGAGAATCAGTGCAGTCGGTGCATTGAAAAAGACTAAAAACACAAAGAGAGAGAGCGGTGCCAGCAAGCTATAAAACAGTTGTGGCAAATAGCGCCCAAAATAGATTTCAAGCTGTTCCACACCTTCTGATGCCACTTGAATAATAGAAGAGGTGGATTGTTGATTCACTTGATTTAATGGCATCGACGCCAATTTTTGAAAAATCAAGGTACGTAGTTTATGTTTTACATGCGTACTGGCTTGATAAGAGGCTTTCACAGCCATTTTGCCTGCCATGGCACGTACCGCAAGGGCGGCAACTAAATTGATAGCATAGCTAAACAAAGTGCCCAAGGTAAGTGTTTGTTCAAAGGCTTGTTCCAAACAAAGGGCAAAAATCACGGCACTGACAATACTAGCAATAAGCGCAATCCAGTTCCAAAGCACTGTTTTTGCTACCCATTTTTTGCTATCGGTTACCGTGTTAATCAGTCGTTTATCGATCATCATAAAAGGGTCATCCTTTAAAAAACATATCTAACTATCAAGTGCGATAGTTTAACACAAATGAGAATAAGATTTATTAAAGTATCAACGGAAAATTATAAATTCCGTAGCGACAAAGAAACCCTAGCTATTCCTTCGCGGTAAATTTTGGCATCATACTGGCCATTACCGTAGAAGATACGATGATAAAAATGCCTAGCCAAGACACAAGCGAAATCATTTCACCTAATAATAAAATCGCTAGACCTACGCCAAATATAGGCTCAAGTGCGGTCAATAACCCAGTAAAGTTGGTATGGGTGGCATTCAGTCCTTTATTCCATAACCAATAAGCAATCCAACTGCAAAAAATAGCCAGATAAAGTAATCCTGCTACACCTTGCCAGTTCCAATTGACAGTCCAATTTTGAGTTAATAACGCAGTGAAAGGTAAACAAGTGATCGCCCCTAACACCACAGAAATCGCAGTATAAGCAGAGGCGGTGATCTGATTAATCATGGTTTTTGTCCAACGTAAGCAAACAGAAAATAAAATCCCTGCAAATAATACTAAAAGACAACCAAGGACGGTGATTTCGCCTTCGTGACTTCCACCAGCAATTAAAATTGCGACACCAATAAATGCGAATGTACCAAATAACCAGTGATACCAACTGGCTTTATCTTTAAAGAAAAAATGCCCCACAAAAACAATCAATAAAGGTTCTAAACCAATAATAGTGGCAGCACTTGCCGCGGACGTATAATGAAGTCCAACAAACTGTAATAAAAATACTGCAGGATAATTAAAAAAGCCGAGCCACCATAATTGTGGACGCAACCTCTTATCCACTTTTTTCCAATGACGTAAAAAGAGTGGAAAAACAAGTAACGCAATTATCATTAAGCGAGTTTGAACGGTTAATACTGGATCGAGCATTGTAAAAGCATATTTCCCAGCAACAAAAGAACTTGCCCAAATAAAGAGTGCAATAATTTGGTATATCATGGATTTATAAAGAAAAAGTGCGGTTAAAATGAACTTTATTTTAACCGCACTTGATGAAATGAAAAGCAGATTTTTTGTCTAAATATCTAAATTTGCATGTAATGCGTTGCTTTCTATAAATTCACGACGTGGCTCGACTTCATCACCCATTAAAGTGGTAAACAGTAAATCTGCCGCCACCGCATCTTTAATCGAAACTTTTAACATACGACGTGCATTCGGATCCATTGTGGTTTCCCAAAGCTGTTCTGGATTCATTTCCCCCAATCCTTTATAGCGCTGTACCATTAACCCACGACGCGACTCTTTCACTAACCATTCAATCGCTTGTTCAAATGAACTCACTTCCAGTTTACGCTCACCACGCATGATATAAGCGCCTTCTTCAATTAAACCGGTTAATTGTTTGCCTAATTTCACGATGCGGGCATATTCACTGCCTGTCGCAAATTGGAAGTTAAGGAAATAATCCGTATCAATCCCATGTGTGCGAACCGTTAACACCGCCTCATGTAAATGACGTTCGCTGTTAAACACAGTACGATAGCTATAATGGTTACCGTTGCTTTCTTTTGCCACCAGTTTATCGACGAGGGTTGCAATCCAGTTTTCCACTTCTTTTTGGTCCGCCATTAATTCACTGGTTAACTCTGGATGATAAATCAATTCTTTTAACACCGCTTCTGGATAATAGCGAGTTAAGCGACCTATCATTTTTTGTACTGCATTATATTCTGACACTAAACTTTCTAACGCCAAGCCACTCATAGCAGGGGCATTTTCATTGACATACAGTGCCGCATTTTCTAACGCAAGTGCGACTTCATATTGCACCATGGCTTCATCGTCTTTGATATATTGCTCTTGTTTGCCTTTTTTCACTTTGTAAAGTGGGGGTTGCGCAATATACACATGACCACGTTCAATCAACTCTGGCATTTGACGATAGAAGAAAGTTAATAATAAGGTTCGAATGTGCGCACCATCCACATCCGCATCGGTCATGATAATAATGCTGTGATAACGCAATTTTTCTGGATTATATTCATCACGACCAATCCCACAACCCAGTGCGGTGATTAATGTCCCCACTTCAGCAGAAGAAAGCATTTTGTCAAAACGGGCTTTTTCTACGTTCAGAATTTTCCCTTTTAACGGTAAAATGGCTTGGTTTTTACGATTACGCCCTTGTTTTGCTGAGCCGCCCGCAGAATCCCCCTCCACGAGGTATAATTCCGATAATGCAGGATCACGCTCTTGGCAGTCAGCAAGTTTACCCGGCAAGCCACCTAAATCTAATGCCCCTTTACGGCGTGTCATTTCACGCGCTTTACGCGCAGCTTCACGCGCACGGGCAGCATCAATGATTTTACCAACAATGATTTTGGCATCGGACGGGTTTTCTAATAAATATTGTTGTAAATATTCATTCATTACCGATTCCACCGCACTTTTCACTTCCGAAGACACTAATTTGTCTTTCGTTTGCGAGGAGAATTTAGGATCAGGTACTTTGACCGAAATAATCGCTACCAAACCTTCTCGAGCATCGTCACCCGAAGTCGCCACTTTCGATTTTTTATTATGACCTTCGTTATCCATGTAGTTATTTAAACTACGAGTTAAGGCACCACGGAAACCCGCTAAGTGCGTACCGCCGTCACGTTGTGGAATATTATTGGTGAAACAATACACGTTTTCGTTAAAGCTATCATTCCACTGCATTGACACTTCCACGCCAATGCCGTCTTTTTCTGTCGAAAAATAGAAAGGTTTTTGATGAATCGGATTTTTGTTACGGTTTAGGTATTCTACAAACGCTTGAATGCCACCTTCATAATGAAAATGATCTTGTCTGTCATTGCGCTTATCAAATAATTTAATCGACACACCTGAATTTAAGAAAGACAATTCACGCAAGCGTTTCGCCAAAATATCGTATTCGAATTCGATGTTATTGAAAATGGTTGGACTCGGCCAGAAACGCACGGCAGTTCCGGTTTGATCCGTTTCACCAATCGCGGCTAATGGTGCTTGAGGTTCACCTAAATGGTAAATTTGTTCATGCACTTTGCCTTGACGACGAATGGTTAATTGCAATTTATCGGAAAGGGCATTAACCACTGACACCCCCACACCATGTAAACCGCCCGAGACTTTGTACGAATTATCATCAAATTTACCGCCTGCATGTAATACCGTCATAATGACTTCAGCAGCCGAAACCCCTTCTTCTGGGTGAATATCAACAGGAATACCACGACCATCATCTTGTACAGACACCGAATTGTCGGTGTGAATAGTGACTGTTATATCCTTAGCATAGCCCGCCAAAGCTTCGTCAATGGAATTATCCACCACTTCGAACACCATGTGATGTAAACCCGTACCATCATCCGTATCCCCAATGTACATACCAGGACGTTTACGCACGGCATCAAGTCCTTTTAAGACTTTAATACTATTCGCACCATAATTTTCAGGGGTATTATTTGACATCGTATCTCTCTTTTTAAACCATAAAAAATTGCTGAGATTATAGCAAATTTTTGGCGAATTGGCTAAGAATAAGTGCGGTCGATTTTGGTTGATATTTTTCTAACTAAAACGGTTTTAAGTGCCTTCCACTACGTAATTTTGAGTCCAAAAAAGTAACGCAAAGCAGATGATTTTCTCCACTTAATAAAATTTATAACAATTTTTATACAATTTTATTACATTTCAGTTGATTTATTATTTATATCCTATATATTTCATATTTAATAAATAACATATAAAAAAGATAAAATATAAAGGAGAAAATAATGCGTAAATCCAATTATATTAATCAAAGTAAGCGCCAATTTCTGCGTACGGGTGCAGCCAGTATTGCAGCTGGGGCAATTGGTACATCTGGTTTTTTCTTACCTAAAACAGCAACTGCCGCATTACCTAAAATCAGTTCTTCAGCAAAAATTGTGATTGCTGGTGCCGGGGCGGCTGGTCTTACAATTGCTTCTCAACTCGCTGCGCGGCTTGAACCAAGTGCACAAATTATTTTAATTGACTCAAGAATCGCGCATTATTACCAACCCGGGTTTACGCTCGTGGCCGCTGGCATTAAACCTAAACACTATGTTGTTTCACAAACTGAGGAATATTTACCTGACAATGTGAAATGGATTAAAGCCGCTGTAAATGAATTTGATCCCGATAGCAATCGCCTGACGACATCAACGGGTGAGCACATCACTTACGATTATTTATTTGTTGCAACAGGTCTAAAACTTGATTATGACGCTATTGAAGGCATGGATGTTAACTTGATAGGGCAAAATGGCTTAGGCAGCATTTATCACAGCCCAGACAGTGCTTATAAAACATGGCAATTGCTTGATCAATTTGCCAACAAAGGCGGAGATGCGGTCTTCCTACGCCCTGCAACAGAAATGAAATGTGCAGGTGCACCTTTAAAATATACCTTTATCGTGCGTGATTATTTGCTCAGACGCCATACCTTAGATAAATCAAGATTATTTTATAACGCACATAATAAAACCTTATTCAGCGTGCCTATCGTTGATGCAAAAGTCAAAATGCTGTTTGCTGAAAAAAATATCCAAGTCAATTACGATCGTAGCCTTACAGCAATTGATCTGAGTAAACGTATTGCGACCTTTAATAGCCCAGAAGGAGTTGTAGAAGTCCCTTATGATTTTATTAATGTGGTACCCCCAATGCGAGCACCTGATGCCGTTCGTCAATCAGCACTCGCGTGGCAAGAAGGAAAATGGGCTAACGATGGTTGGGTTGAAGTAGAAAAACATACCTTGCGTCACCGTCGTTATGCCAATGTGTTTGCTGTGGGTGATGTGGCAGGGGTCCCAAAAGGCAAAACAGCTGCCAGTGTCAAATGGCAAGTTCCTGTTGCAGTGGCACATTTACTCGCAGAATTAGAGGGCAAACCTTGTGATGAAATTTACAACGGTTATACATCTTGTCCATTAATTACTCAATTAGGAAAGGGGATGCTAGTAGAATTTGATTATAACAACCACTTAACACCTTCTTTCCCCGGTGTAATAGCGCCATTAGAAGAACTGTGGGCAACATGGGCAATTAAAACATTAGGTTTAAAACCCACTTATTTAGGTATGTTACGTGGATTAGCTTAAGGAGCGTTAACAATGAAAGAATTTCAATTTGACACTTTATGGGCTGTGATGCAAATCATGCTAGGGGCATTTTTCTGGCCTACCTTAATCGTCATAATTTTAACAATCACGGCTTTTTGTTACTTATTAGTCAAAGAAAAGGGGCTTGTTGCTTGTCGTTTAAAAGGCAGTAGTCTTGTCGGATTATTAGGCGGCATACTTGCTTTATATCTTTTGTTTTCAATTTCACAAGCATCAATTAGCGACATAGGCGGACCAATCGATCTGATTCTTGTGGTTTTAGCCTATTTTGGTGGTTTCTTAGCAAGCACAATGCTACTTTATAGTATTATGGGCTTTGTCAAACCAAGAAGTTGTGCTTGTCAAAAAAATTAACTTAATGGAAAGTATCATGAAAATTGCGATACCTGAAATCAAAGCATTTTTTGATGAACCAACGAATACATACAGTTATGTTGTTCACGATCCTGATACGCAAGCTTGTGCTATTATTGATTCTGTTTTGGATTTAGATTATGCGGCAGGAAAAATCAGCACCTTATCTGCAGATGCCATTATTGCGTATATTCAACAACAGCAATTGACTGTTGAGTGGATTTTAGAAACGCATGTGCATGCCGATCATTTATCCGCTGCGCCTTATTTACAAGAAAAATTAGGTGGAAAAACAGGTATTGGTCAACATATCACAACTGTACAAAATGTATTTGGTAAGGCATTTAATGCCGGTACGGAATTTGCCCGTGATGGTAGTCAATTTAATCGCTTGTTTCATGATGGAGATGAATTCACTCTCGGTCGCCTTCCTGTTAAAGTCATTCATACCCCTGGGCATACTCCAGCTTGTGTCAGTTATTTAATTGGAGATGCCGTTTTCGTAGGGGATACTTTATTCATGCCAGATTATGGGACTGCACGTTGTGATTTTCCTGGCGGGGATGCCAATGTGTTATATCAATCTGTACAAAAATTACTTGCTTTACCTGAAGAAACACGGATGTTCTTATGCCACGATTATTTACCTAAACATCGTCAAGAATATTGCTATGAAACCACTGTTAAAGCACAGAAAGAACAAAATATTCATATTCACCACGGGGTTAAGCAAGCAGAATTTGTTCAAATGCGCCAATCGCGTGATGCGACATTATCTATGCCGAAATTGATCATTCCTTCGGTACAAGTCAATATGCGAGCAGGACATTTACCGCCAGCAGAAGAAAATGGGCAAGTCTATTTAAAAGTGCCGATTAATTTATTTAAATCATAATTTACAGGGGAAAGCGCTATGACAATTCAAACCATCTGTGTCAATGATGTATGTGAAAAACTGAAGCAAGGGGCAATTTTAGTTGATATTCGTCAACCTGATGAATATTTAAGAGAAAATATTGAAGGGGCAGAACTACAACCACTTGCACAGCTTGAAAAAGAGGGGTTACAAGGCAATGCTGTGAGTGCAAATGTTATTATTTTTCATTGCCGTTCTGGTCGCCGCACACAGCAAGCCAGTGAATTATTAACCGCGATTTCTGTTGGTAAAGAAGCGTTTATTTTGGAAGGTGGATTAGACGGTTGGAAAGCCAATCATCAACCTACTCGCTTAAATCGTTCTCAACCTTTAGAAATGATGCGTCAAGTCCAAATTGCCGCGGGAAGTTTAACCTTAATTGGTGCGCTTTTAGGTTGGTTAGTTTCACCTGCATTCTATGGTTTATGTGCATTTGTTGGTGCGGGATTATTACTCGCGGGTGCGACGGGATTCTGTGGTATGGCTCGTTTACTTGCTCTCATGCCTTGGAATCGTCAATAACCAACTTGCTGGAAGTAGAAAGTAATATTTTCTACTTCCTTTCTTGTCCTATAATGAAAATGAGCCTTTCTTTTTATGCTGCCTAAATAAGCGATTTAATCAAAAAATAGGCAAATCAACAAAAATGACATATCATACCTGTCTGAATGCGTTTAAGTACATAAGTCAATTTTAGATAACATTTACTATTTAATTGGTTTTTATAAATTTTCTTATTCTTAATTAAATTATTACTTTTTATTTTACATTTTTAATTAAATATAAATAAAAATTTATTTAAAATAAATATCTGTTGGGAAAAAATAATGGACGAAATATTTTCAAAATGTGATGAAGCAACGAAATTTTTAAAATCTTTTTCAAATCAAAATCGATTAATTATTTTATGTTGTATTTTAGATCAAAAACGCAATGTAACTGAAATTACACAACTTACAGGATTACCACAAGCCTCTGTTTCCAATCAACTTGCTTTATTACGAGAAAATAAACTGATTGATTGTGAAAAACGCCATCGTGAAAGATTATATTATATTGCCGATCCAAGAGTGCTTGAAATTATGCAACTCTTACATAAATTCTTCTGTCAATAAAATAAATAATAAAAATAACTTTTTTGCACCTTAAAAATAATCTCTTTTGAATTAAGGTGCAAAAATGGGTTTCTTTCTTATTAAGCACCAATAATACGATAAAGTGCGGTATCTTTTCTATCCAAATAATGTACTGATTGGATGCGACGAATGGTGCGAGAACGACCACGAATAAGTAGTGTTTCCGTCGTAGCAAGATTGCCTTTACGGTGAATCCCTTTCAACAAATCCCCGTTAGTAATACCTGTGGCAGAAAAGACTAAATTATCATCACGTACCAGATCTTCTAGTTTTAATACTTGATTAACTTCAATGCCCATTTCTTGGCAACGACGAATTTCCTCTGCAGCAAGTGCTTGATTTTCAGGTGTATCTCCTTTTACGTGATCACGTGGTAATAAACGGGCTTGCATATCGCCACCTAAAGCACGCACAGCCGCCGCTGCAATGACGCCTTCAGGCGCACCACCAATACCGTATAGCATGTCTACCCCACCATCTGGTAAACAACACAATATCGAGGCTGCTACATCACCATCTGGTATAGCCAATACTTTCACACCTAATTGTTGCATTCTTTTGATCATCTCATGATGACGGGGTTTATCTAAAGTAATCACTGTAAGTTGAGAAAGTAATTTCCCCATTTTTGATGCCACTCGACGTAAATTTTGTTCTAGTGGTAAATTGAGATCCACCATACCTTTGACTTCAGGACCCACCACTAATTTTTCCATATACATATCAGGCGCTTTTAAAAAGGTTTCTTTCCCACCGGCAGCTAAAACAGATAAGGCATTTGCCTGCCCCATGGCAGTCATTCTTGTGCCTTCAATAGGATCAACTGCAATAGAAATTTGTTCACCTTTACCATTTCCCACTTTTTCACCGATATAAAGCATAGGCGCTTCATCAATTTCACCTTCACCAATCACGACTTCGGCATCCATTTCAACTTGATTTAACATCAAACGCATGGCTTGTACTGCAGCATTATCCGCGGCTTCTTTATCGCCACGACCTAACCATGCAAAACCTGCAAGGGCGGCAGCTTCAGTGACTCTTGAAAATTCAATCGCTAATGCTCTATTCATTTTATTATCCTTTGGGTTGATTGATGAAAATTCCGCGTTATTTTAGCACCTAGCAAACGATTGCGTAACGAAAAAATACAAAAATGCACAGAATTTTTTCGAACCAAATAAGAAATTATGTTAAGGTGGCAAGCAAAATGATACTCATCTGTTTAACATCCCTGTTAACTAGAGTAAAATAGACACACTTAATTACATTGTAGAGGAATCCTTTTATGTCTTTAGAAATTTTAGATCAGTTAGAAGAAAAAATTAAACAAGCGGTTGAAACTATCCAATTACTTCAATTGGAAATTGATGAATTAAAAGAAAAAAATAACCAATCTCAACAAGCAAATGACGCATTACGCAGTGAAAATGAACAACTAAAGAGTGAGCACCAAAACTGGCAAGAACGTTTACGCTCATTATTAGGCAAAATTGATAACGTATAATTCACTTCTTATTAAGGCTTAGTTTTTCTAAGCCTTATTTTTTAGGAGAAATTAATGAAAGCAAAAATTTGTATTATCACTGGCAGTACGCTTGGTGGTGCAGAATATGTTGCAGAACATATTGCTGAAATATTAGAACAACAAGATTATCCTGTACGTTTAGAACATGGACCAAATTTTGAAGAAGTGATCGATGAAAAATGTTGGCTTGTTGTCACCTCTACCCATGGTGCAGGTGAATTACCGGATAATATTAAACCTCTGTTTGAAAAATTAGCATTTCACCCAAAACAGTTAGCTGACTTACGCTTTGCAGTGATCGGGTTAGGTAATTCGGATTATGATACCTTCTGTCACGCAGTGGATCATGTGGAACAATTACTGCTAAGCAAAGATGCTTTACAACTGTGTGAATCGCTAAGAATGGATATGCTAACTATTACTGATCCTGAACACACGGCCGAACAATGGCTCCCACAATTTCTCAGTCAATTATAATATTTATTTCCTATACAATGGCATATGTAAATCAAATATGCCATTTTTCATCTCGATCAAGCATAATATTTAACCAATCAAATCAATATTTTTTCTGTGGATAACTAAGATCAAAATTGTATAAAAGCTGTTTTTATTCCCTGAATAAGATTGAATGTTTTTTATTCTGTGGATAACTAAAGAAGTTATTCACAGTTTTTTCTGGTGCCAAATTGAGATCTTAACAACTTAAAAAATGATCTAAGTTATTCATTTAAAAAAAGAAAAGGATCTTAATCACAGCACTATAGGATCCTAATAATCATAATAATAAGATCTCTTTATATAAAAAGATCCTATCTTTATTAACTCACGATCTTTTTCACGATCATCGTACAGTCTCGATCAAAAATGTTTCTTTCATGGATCCATAAATTTCAGTAGAATAGCCAACCAGCAAAAAGGATCAAAAGATCCATAAAATCCGAGATAAATTAACAAGGTTACTATGTTTTATACTGAAAATTATGATGTTATTGTGATCGGTGGCGGACACGCAGGCACTGAAGCTGCACTTGCACCGGCACGCATGGGACTCAAGACCCTATTATTGACCCATAATGTTGATACACTAGGGCAAATGTCTTGTAATCCTGCGATTGGTGGGATTGGTAAAGGTCATTTAGTCCGAGAAATTGATGCGATGGGCGGTTTAATGGCAACTGCTGCGGACCAAGCAGGAATCCAATTTCGTACCTTAAACAGTAGTAAAGGACCGGCGGTACGTGCTACACGTGCGCAAGCTGACCGTGTTTTATACCGCCAAGCAGTACGTATTGCATTAGAAAATCAAGAAAATTTAGATATTTTTCAACAAGAAGTGACCGATATTATTTTAGATCAGGATCGCGTCTGCGGTGTTGTCACTAAAATGGGTTTAAAATTTCACGCAAAAGCAGTGATTTTAACAGCCGGTACTTTCCTTTCTGGTAAGATCCACATTGGTTTAGAAAATTATACAGGTGGACGCGCAGGTGATCCTGCTTCAGTGATGTTAGCCGATCGTTTAAGAGAACTGAATTTACGTGTAGATCGTTTAAAAACGGGTACACCGCCCCGTATTGATGCACGTACTATTGATTTCTCAGTACTGGCTAAACAACATGGCGATGAAAAATTACCTGTTTTTTCCTTCATGGGATCTGTTGATCAACACCCACGTCAAATTCCATGTTTTATTACCCATACAAATGAACAAACGCATGAAGTGATCCGTAATAACTTAGATCGCAGCCCAATGTATGCTGGGATCATTGAAGGGATCGGTCCACGTTATTGCCCTTCTATTGAAGATAAAGTAATGCGTTTTTCTGAGCGTAATTCTCATCAAATCTACCTTGAACCTGAAGGGTTAACCAGTAACGAGATCTATCCAAATGGGATCTCCACTAGTTTACCTTTTGATGTTCAAATGAAGATCGTTAATTCAATGAAAGGGATGGAAAAAGCACGCATTATCAAGCCAGGTTATGCAATTGAATACGACTATTTTGATCCAAGAGATCTCAAACCCACTTTAGAAACAAAATCGATCCGTGGTTTATTTTTTGCTGGTCAAATTAACGGAACCACAGGTTATGAAGAAGCCGCAGGGCAAGGGTTACTGGCAGGAATTAATGCTGGGTTATTTGTACAAGAAAAAGAAGCTTGGTTCCCACGTCGTGATCAAGCATATATCGGTGTTCTTGTTGATGATCTTTGTACTTTAGGGACGAAAGAACCTTATCGTGTGTTTACGTCTCGTGCAGAATATCGCTTATTGTTGCGTGAAGATAATGCTGATAGTCGTTTAACACCAATTGCTCATCAATTAGGTTTAATTGATGAAAAACGTTGGGCAAGATTCAATCAAAAAATGGAAAATATTGAATTAGAAAGACAACGTTTACGCCAAATTTGGCTCCACCCACGTTCTGAATATTTAGACGAAGCAAATAAGGTCTTAGGTAGTCCATTAGTGCGTGAAGCCAGTGGGGAAGATTTATTACGTCGCCCAGAAATGAATTATCAGATTTTAACTTCATTAACGCCATTCCAACCAGCAATGGATGATCAAGAGGCGGTAGAACAAGTAGAAATTGCGATTAAATATCAAGGTTATATTGAACATCAACAAGAAGAAATTGCACGTCAAAAACGGCATGAAAGTACCGCGATTCCTGCTCATTTTGATTATACTGTCGTATCTGGTTTATCCAATGAAGTACGTGCTAAGTTAGAGCAACATCGCCCTGTTTCGATTGGACAAGCTTCGCGTATTTCTGGTGTAACTCCAGCGGCGATTTCAATTTTATTAGTAAGCTTGAAAAAACAAGGCATGTTAAAGCGTGGTGAATAATGACTAACCTTGAGCAACAACTTAGCCAAAAATTAGAAATTTTATTAAAACAGACCGCACTTTCGATAACCGATCAACAAAAAGAGCAGTTAATAAAATTGGTTTTATTATTAAATAAGTGGAATAAAGCCTATAATCTCACTTCTGTACGTGATCCGATGGAAATGTTGGTAAAGCATATCTTAGACAGTGTTGTGGTGAGCCCTCATTTACAAGGTAAACATTTTATTGATGTTGGTACAGGTCCTGGCTTACCGGGATTACCGCTTGCTATTGTTAATCCTAATAAACACTTTGTACTTTTAGACAGTTTGGGTAAACGAATTAGTTTTATTCGTAATGCGATTCGTGAGTTAGGTTTAGATAATGTTGAAACCGTACTAAGCCGAGTTGAAGAATATCATCCAGAACAACCATTTGATGGTGTATTAAGTCGTGCTTTTGCTTCTTTAAAAGATATGACGGATTGGTGTCAACATTTACCAAAACAAGATGGTTATTTTTATGCCTTAAAAGGGCTTTACCATCAAGAAGAAGTGGAAGAATTAAGTGAAAAGTTTACTATTCAACAAGTGATTCGACTACAAGTGCCAGAGCTGATTGGAGAAAGACATTTAGTGATTGTTAAGTAAACTTTAAAGGAATGTTTAAAAAATATAATTTTGTGATCTTGTTCACATATTTTAATTTCTAATAGTATTAAAACTAGCGTATAATCCACAGCAATTTTGTTTTTATTTATACTGTTTCAATGCAGTGAATACAGGTAATGTCGAAAGTAATCTATCAAGCTAAAAAGCAATATAAAATTGCACTGGGTATTGAACTGGGCGTATTGTTAGCTAGTTTGATTTGTTTGTTGGGTTATCAATGGCAAGTCGCGATATCTTTTATATTGGGGTCATTGGCGATATTTATTCCACATTGTTTATTTGTTTGGTTCGTTTTTTTTACAAAAAAACAACAATTTTCGAATAAGTTAACAACATTTTATGGTGGAGAGGCCGTTAAATTTATATCCACAATTTTTTTGATTGTACTTGCTTTTAAACTGTTCAATTCAATGCATTTTATTGCATTTTTTGTTGGATATTTTATAACAATAGTTTTAAACAATATTCTTCCATTTTTTATAAGTAAGTACTTAAATATAAAGCATTTTCATAAATATCAATAAAGGATTAGTTATGGCAGCAGAGCTTACAACAGCGGGATATATTGGGCACCATTTAGCATTCTTGAAAACAGGGGATTCTTTCTGGCATGTTCATTTAGATACCCTTCTATTTTCAATTATTTCAGGTGCAATTTTTCTTTTTGTTTTTTCAAAAGTTGCAAAAAAAGCAACACCGGGTGTGCCTAGCAAGATGCAATGTTTTGTTGAGATAATGGTTGATTGGATTGATGGGATCGTAAAAGAAAATTTCCATGGTCCTCGTCATGCTGTTGGACCATTAGCATTAACTATTTTCTGCTGGGTATTCATTATGAATGCTATCGATTTGATCCCAGTGGATTTCCTACCTCAATTAGCCCATTTATTTGGTATTGAATACTTAAGAGCTGTTCCAACAGCAGATATCAGTGGAACATTAGGCTTATCAATTGGTGTCTTCTTCTTAATTATTTTCTATACAATCAAATCAAAAGGTATGAGTGGCTTTGTTAAAGAATATACGCTTCATCCTTTTAATCATCCTTTGTTAATTCCGGTTAACTTAGCGCTTGAATCAGTCACATTATTAGCAAAACCTGTTTCTTTGGCGTTCCGTCTTTTCGGGAATATGTATGCAGGTGAACTTATCTTTATTCTTATTGCAGTGATGTACATGGCAAATAATTTTGCACTTAATTCAATGGGCATTTTCATGCATTTGGCTTGGGCTATTTTCCATATTCTTGTGATTACCTTACAAGCATTTATTTTTATGATGCTTACAGTGGTTTATTTGAGTATGGGTTATAACAAAGCAGAACATTAATTTTTTATAAACAAAACCAGACCTTGGGTCTAAATTTCAATCTTATGGAGAACATTATGGAAACTGTAATTACTACAACAATCATCGCATCTGCAATTCTTCTTGCTGTAGCAGCATTAGGAACGGCTTTAGGTTTTGCTATCTTAGGGGGTAAATTCTTAGAGTCATCAGCTCGTCAGCCAGAATTAGCAAGCAGCTTACAAATCAAAATGTTTATTGTTGCAGGTCTTTTAGATGCGATTTCAATGATTGCTGTAGGTATTGCGTTGTTATTTATCTTTGCTAACCCATTCATCGACCTATTAAAATAATTATTGATTTGCGAATAGGTGCAAATAATTACTCTGTTACAGAGTAATATAAACAATGATTATATAAGGAGGAGTGGTTGTGAATTTAAATGCAACACTAATTGGTCAACTTATCGCGTTCGCAATTTTTGTTGCGTTCTGTATGAAATTTGTTTGGCCGCCAATTATTAAAGCGATTGAAGAGCGTCAACGTTCAATTGCAAATGCGTTAGCATCGGCAGAAGCGGCGAGAAAAGAGCAAGCAGATACGAAAGCTTTAGTTGAGCAAGAAATTACTGAAGCCAAAATGCAAGCGCAGCAAATTATTGATTTAGCTAATAAACGTCGCAATGAAATTTTAGAAGAAGTCAAAGTAGAAGCTGAAGCAACAAAAGCGAAAATTATTGAACAAGGTTATGCTGAAGTAGAAGCAGAGCGTAAACGTGTTCAAGAAGAATTACGTGTTAAAGTTGCATCGCTTGCGATTGCGGGTGCTGAGAAAATTGTGGGTCGTACAGTTGATGAAGCGGCAAACAGTGACATTATTGATAAATTAGTTGCAGAACTATAAGAAGGTTGGGCTTATGTCAGAATTAACTACAATAGCTCGCCCTTATGCCAAAGCAGCATTTGATTTTGCTATTGAGCAAAATACAGTAGAAAAATGGGCGAATATGTTGCATTTTTCATCCGAATTAATCAAAGATGAAACAATGCAAACTTTTTTAAAAAGCTCGCTTTCTGCTAGTAAACTTGCCGATACAGTAATTTCAATTTGTGGCGAACAACTTGATCAATATGGGCAAAATCTTATTCGGTTAATGGCTGAAAATAAGCGTTTGGAAGTGCTTCCTGCTATCTATCAAGCATTTCAACATTATGTTGAAGAGCACCAAAAAGTAGCAGAAGTTCAGGTCATATCAGCACAACCATTAAATGCAACGCAAGAGCAAAAAATTGCTAGCGCAATGGAAAAAAGATTGGCTCGTAAAGTTAAATTAAATTGTAGCTTAGATAGTTCACTGATCGCAGGTGTAATTATTCGTACAGATGATTTTGTTATCGATGGAAGTAGTCGCGGACAACTGTCTCGTCTAGCAAATGAGCTGCAATTATAAGAGGAATAAAAAATGCAACTAAATTCTACAGAAATTAGTGAATTGATTAAAAAACGCATTGCCCAATTCGATGTTGTGAGTGAAGCTCGTAATACGGGGACAATCGTTTCTGTGAGTGACGGAATTATCCGTATTCACGGTTTAAGTGAAGTGATGCAAGGGGAAATGATTGCATTACCAGGCAATCGCTATGCGATGGCGCTTAACCTTGAGAGAGATTCTGTGGGTGCAGTAGTAATGGGACCTTATGCAGATCTTGCTGAAGGAATGGAAGTTCAATGTACAGGTCGTATTCTTGAAGTCCCAGTTGGTCGTGGCTTACTAGGTCGTGTCGTCAATACATTAGGTGAGCCAATCGATGGAAAAGGTGAGATCGAAAACGATGGTTTTTCACCAGTTGAAGTGATCGCACCAGGTGTTATCGATCGTAAATCGGTTGATCAGCCAGTACAAACTGGTTATAAAGCGGTTGACTCCATGGTACCAATCGGTCGTGGTCAGCGTGAATTAATTATCGGTGACCGTCAAACCGGTAAAACGGCATTAGCCATTGACGCCATCATCAATCAACGTGATTCAGGTATCAAATGTATTTATGTTGCAATTGGTCAAAAAGCATCAACTATTGCTAACGTAGTACGTAAATTAGAAGAACATGGTGCCTTACAAAATACAATCGTTGTTGTTGCATCAGCATCAGAATCTGCTGCTTTACAATATTTAGCACCATATTCTGGTTGTGCGATGGGTGAATATTTCCGTGATCGTGGTGAAGATGCATTAATCATTTATGATGATTTATCAAAACAAGCCGTTGCGTATCGTCAAATTTCATTATTATTACGTCGCCCACCAGGTCGTGAAGCATTCCCAGGGGATGTTTTCTATTTACACTCTCGTTTACTTGAGCGTGCTTCTCGCGTAAATGAAGAATATGTTGAGCGTTTCACGAATGGTGAAGTAAAAGGAAAAACGGGTTCTTTAACCGCACTTCCAATTATTGAAACTCAAGCGGGTGACGTTTCTGCGTTCGTTCCAACTAACGTGATTTCGATTACTGATGGTCAGATTTTCTTAGAATCTAATTTATTTAACTCAGGTATTCGCCCTGCGGTAAACCCAGGTATTTCGGTATCTCGTGTAGGTGGTTCAGCGCAAACTAAAGTAATTAAAAAATTAGCAGGTGGTATTCGTACTGCACTTGCACAATATCGTGAATTAGCGGCATTTGCTCAGTTCGCTTCGGATCTTGATGATGCAACACGTAAGCAATTATCACATGGTCAAAAAGTAACTGAATTATTGAAACAAAAACAATACTCTCCGTTATCTGTAGCACAACAAGCATTAGTGTTATTTGCAGTAGAGTTTGGTTACTTAGAAGAAGTGGACTTAGATCGTATTGGTTCATTTGAATCAGCACTTTTAGAGTATGCTAACCATAACTATGCTGATTTTATGCGTGAGTTAACCCAATCTGGCAATTACAATGATGAAATTAAAGAGTCATTAAAAGGCATTTTGGATAGCTTCAAAGCAAACAGTGCGTGGTAAGTTAACACTTTAAATGGAGAGACAAAATGGCAGGTGCTAAAGAGATAAGAACCAAAATCGCGAGTGTAAAAAGTACACAAAAAATTACTAAAGCGATGGAAATGGTTGCTGCCTCGAAAATGCGTAAAACGCAAGAACGCATGTCTTCTTCACGCCCTTATTCAGAAACAATACGTAACGTGATTAGCCACGTTTCCAAAGCAACGATTGGTTACAAGCATCCATTTTTAGTGGATCGCGAAGTAAAAAAAGTGGGCATGATTGTTGTGTCCACAGATCGTGGTCTTTGTGGTGGCTTAAACGTGAACTTGTTTAAAACTGTATTAAATGAAATGAAAGAATGGAAAGAAAAAGATGTTTCTGTTCAATTGAGTTTAATCGGTTCTAAATCTATCAACTTTTTCCAATCTTTGGGAATTAAAATTTTAACCCAAGATTCAGGTATTGGTGATACTCCCTCTGTTGAGCAGTTAATTGGTTCAGTCAATTCTATGATTGATGCTTATAAAAAAGGGGAAGTAGATGTTGTGTATTTAGTTTATAACAAATTTATTAACACGATGTCGCAAAAGCCAGTATTGGAAAAATTAATTCCATTACCAGAATTAGATAATGATGAATTAGGCGAAAGAAAACAAGTTTGGGATTATATTTACGAACCTGATGCGAAAGTATTATTAGATAATTTATTGGTTCGTTATTTAGAATCTCAGGTTTATCAAGCAGCAGTTGAAAACCTTGCTTCTGAGCAAGCCGCTCGAATGGTCGCCATGAAAGCAGCAACAGATAACGCAGGTAACTTAATTAATGAGTTACAGTTAGTCTATAACAAAGCTCGTCAAGCAAGTATTACAAATGAATTAAATGAAATTGTTGCCGGTGCAGCAGCAATTTAACAAATAGAGGATCGGTAATGGCAACTGGAAAAATTGTACAAATCATCGGTGCGGTTATTGACGTTGAATTCCCACAAGATGCAGTACCAAAAGTATATGATGCCTTAAATGTTGAAACAGGTTTAGTGCTTGAAGTTCAACAACAATTAGGTGGTGGTGTAGTTCGCTGTATCGCAATGGGATCATCTGATGGATTAAAACGCGGTTTAAGCGTAACAAATACGAATAACCCAATTTCTGTTCCAGTGGGAACGAAAACATTGGGTCGTATCATGAACGTATTGGGTGAACCAATCGATGAGCAAGGTGAAATCGGTGCAGAAGAGAATTGGTCTATTCACCGTGCGCCACCAAGTTATGAAGAACAATCTAACAGTACTGAACTTTTAGAAACGGGAATTAAAGTTATCGACTTAGTTTGTCCGTTTGCGAAAGGGGGGAAAGTAGGTTTATTCGGTGGTGCGGGTGTTGGTAAAACCGTCAATATGATGGAATTAATCCGTAACATCGCAATTGAGCACTCAGGTTACTCTGTCTTTGCGGGGGTAGGTGAGCGTACGCGTGAAGGTAACGACTTCTATCATGAGATGAAAGACTCTAACGTATTAGATAAAGTGTCTCTTGTTTATGGTCAAATGAACGAGCCACCAGGTAACCGTTTACGTGTGGCATTAACAGGCTTAACCATGGCGGAAAAATTCCGTGATGAAGGTCGTGATGTCTTATTCTTCGTTGATAATATTTATCGTTATACTCTTGCTGGTACAGAAGTTTCTGCATTATTAGGTCGTATGCCATCTGCGGTAGGTTATCAACCAACCCTTACAGAAGAAATGGGTGTTCTGCAAGAGCGTATTACTTCAACCAAAACAGGTTCTATTACTTCTGTTCAAGCCGTTTACGTGCCTGCTGATGACTTGACTGACCCATCGCCAGCGACAACTTTTGCACACTTAGACTCTACTGTAGTATTAAGTCGTCAAATCGCGTCATTAGGTATTTATCCTGCAGTGGATCCATTAGAATCAACTTCTCGTCAGTTAGATCCATTAGTCGTGGGTGAAGAACACTACAACGTTGCACGTGGTGTACAAACAACCTTACAACGTTATAAAGAATTGAAAGATATTATTGCAATTCTTGGTATGGATGAGTTATCTGAAGAAGATAAATTAGTGGTTGCTCGTGCACGTAAGATCGAACGTTTCTTATCACAACCGTTCTTCGTTGCGGAAGTATTTAATGGTACGCCAGGTAAATATGTTCCATTAAAAGAAACAATTCGCGGCTTTAAAGGTATTTTAGACGGTGAATATGACCATATCCCAGAACAAGCGTTCTATATGGCGGGTACCATCGACGAAGTATTAGAAAAAGCGAAAAAATTGTAATTGCTTCTGAAAGCAACTAATCAGGCTTGAAGGAGAAAAAATGTCAGTATTTAACTTAACCGTAGTAAGTGCAGAGCAACAGATTTTTTCTGGTCAAGTAGAGAGTATTCAAGCAACAGGTATTGAGGGTGAACTGGGTATTTTAGCTGGTCACACCCCACTCCTTACGGCGATTAAACCCGGTATTGTGAAATTAACTCTTGAAGACGGAAAAGAAGAAGTGATCTATGTCTCGGGTGGTTTTTTAGAAGTTCAACCCAATGTGGTTACCGTATTAGCGGATACGGCGATTCGTGGTGATGAATTAGATGGCGATCGTATTTTAGCTGCTAAAAAACGTGCAGAAGAAAATATTCGTACGCGTCATGGCGATGCTAATTATGAAATGTTGGCGTCGAAACTGTCTAAAGAATTAGCGAAACTCCGTGCTTATGAATTAACGGAAAAATTAGTCAAAAATAAACGCTAATTTGACCGCACTTTAAATACCAAAAAGACCACATCATGTGGTCTTTCTTTTTCAATTTTATTTGCCTTTTTTTACCCAATATTGAAAGGGAATATGTTCAATCTCACTTTTTAACAGTGTGTGTTCCATAAATTGACAAAAACTGGGAATATCTCTTGTTGTTGCTGGATCATCCGCGATAACTAATAAAACATCGCCTTCCTCTAAAAAACGGATGTGTTTTCTCACCAGCATAACTGGCTCAGGACAGCGTAGGCCTAATGTATCTAATGTTTGTGTTACCCTAATCTCATTCATTGATTTTTATCATTGGTTGGCTATATTTAGGCGGTATAATACACCAAACTCAAATTGCGTAGAAGTTCAATAAAACAATGATTGAATATAAAATCCCAAAAAGTGCGGTCATTTTTGAAGAAGAAATCAAAAAAAGCCGTTTCATCACTTATCTTCAACATGTAGAAAACCTAACACAAGCAAAGGCATTTTGGCAACAAATCAAATCTCAACACCCTCAAGCACGTCATCATTGTTGGGCAACCATTGCTGGCGCGCCCAATGATTCACAACAATTTGGTTTTTCCGATGATGGCGAACCGGCTGGTACAGCGGGTAAGCCGATGTTGTCTGCTTTACAAGGCAGTAAGATTGGTGAAATTTGTGCTGTGGTTGTGCGTTATTATGGCGGCATTTTATTGGGAACGGGAGGGTTAGTCCGTGCTTATGGCAACGGTGTGCAACAAGCACTGACGTTATTAGAAACCGCAGTAAAAGTGCAACGTCAATCTTACAAAGTGCACTGTGATTATAGTCATATTAATGCGTTACAACTGCTTTGTGAAAAACAGGATGTGATAATCATAAATCAACATTTTGTTGATCGTGTAGCATTTGAGTTAGGGATCAGAGATGATAAACTGACAGCATTTGAACAAGCCTTAATTGAACGTTTTAGTGGACAGTTACAATTAGAAAGAGAGTAAATTTTGAGAATATTATCCATTATCCGTATTGTTGGCATTCTTGTGATGTGTTTTTCCCTCACCATGTTAGCACCTGCTTTTGTGGCATTACTCTATGGTGATGGAGGCGGTAAAGCGTTTATGCAGACTTTTGTAATGAGTGCTATTGTTGGTATGTTATTGTGGTGGCCTTGTCATCACCATAAAGAAGAATTACGTTCTCGAGATGGCTTTTTAATTGTGGTGGCATTTTGGTTAGTACTCGGCAGCATCGGGGCCATTCCATTCATGTTGTTTGAGAAACCGCACCTGTCTTTTTCCTCGGCAATTTTTGAGTCATTTTCTGGCTTAACTACCACGGGTGCTACTGTCATCGAAGGTTTAGACCAACTTCCAAAAGCGATTTTATTTTATCGACAGTTACTCCAATGGCTAGGCGGGATGGGGATCATTGTATTAGCGGTAGCGATTATTCCTTTATTAGGTATAGGTGGTACACAGTTATATCGTGCAGAGTCCTCCGGTCCTTTAAAAGAACAAAAATTACGCCCACGTATTGCTGAAGTAGCAAAACTTCTGTGGATTTTATATTTCTCTCTAACAGTTCTTTGTGCAATAGCGTATTGGTTTGCTGGCATGAATGCATTTGATGCCATTGGACACAGTTTTTCTACGGTAGCGAATGGTGGATTTTCAACCCATGATGCAAGTATGGGGTATTTCAATAATGCGACTATTTATTTGATTACAACCTTCTTTATGCTGATTGCGGGGGTTAATTTTAATTTGCATATTTCCGCGCTGACGTATCTCGGTAAACAAAGTCTTTGGAAAAATTATTGGAAAGATCCTGAATTTCGTTTTTTCGTAGCGATACAAGTACTGTTTATTTTATTATTTTCTCTCTCTTTATATTTTTATGACGTCCTCACAAATTTAAGTGATGCTTTTATTCAGGGTTCATTACAATTGACATCAATGTCAATGACCGCAGGTTATAGTATTTTTGATATGAATAACTTACCTGCATTTTCTGCTATGTTATTAGTCATTGCTAGTGTCATCGGCGGATGTGGTGGTTCAACAACAGGTGGCTTAAAAACTATCCGCGTTTTAATTTTATGGCTACAAGTTAAAAGAGAATTACGTAGTCTTGTCCACCCAAATTTAGTTCAACCAATAAAACTAGGACAAAATATTTTACCTATTCGGATGTTAGAAAGTATTTGGGCTTTTCTTATGATTTTTATTTTGGTGTATTGGGTCTGTGTTTTTGCCGTGATTCTTTGTGGTATGGATGTGTTTGATGCTATGGGATCTGTTTTTGCAACATTAACCAATGCGGGTCCAGGGCTTGGTGTGATCCACCAAGATTTTCTTAATGTCCCTGAAAGCGCCAAGATTGTTTTTGCATTTGCCATGATTTGTGGCCGTTTAGAAATTTTTTCTTTATTGGTTCTCTTTACTCCTACTTTTTGGAAAGAATAATGAAAACACTGATTCTCTATTCAAGCCGTGATGGGCAAACGAAAAAAATCGCAGAATTTATTGCTTCGAAATTAAGTGGTGATGTACAAACACAACCTTTGACAGAAAAGACAGATATTACGAAAGCCGATCGCATCGTAATAGGTGCCTCCATTCGCTATGGGCATTTTGATAAAGTACTTGATAAATTTGTGAAAAAACAGACCGCACTTTTGAGCCAAAAGCCAAATGCATTTTTTGCAGTTAATCTTACTGCGCGCAAGGCTGGAAAAGATACGCCAGAAACGAATGTCTATGTCAGAAAATTTTTACAGCGTATTGATTGGCAACCGCATTTAGCGGCGGTTTTTGCTGGAGCATTATATTATCCACGCTATTCTTTTTTTGATCGTACAATGATTCGCTTGATTATGAAAATCACAGGTGGAGAAACAGATACCAGCAAAGAAATTGAATACACTGATTGGCAGAAAGTTGAATTTTTCACAGAGCAATTTGAGAAGCTTAAATAAAGTACATGTTTTGTTTGTTTTTATAGCGGAAAAATCATTTTTGGTTAATAAAAGAGCTGTTAGTAAAAAAAATGAAAAAAGCGCTTGCTTGAAAATCTGAAATCCCTATAATGCACCTCCGCAGCGCAAGGGAGGCAAGCGAAAGGAAAGCATAATGCTTTTTGTTGTTTTAAAAGGTAAGCAGTCTTTAAAATAAAATGGCTTGACATAGAATAGAGATTTGATTATCATTTTCGTCCTTGCTTAGTGCAACGTTCTTTAACAATCTAACAGACAATCTGTGTGGGCACTTGTTGATTGATTTCATTTAAAAAATTTTAAAATTGAAGTCTTAATAGGTGCTTAATACTGAAAATTCATGATACTTTTGAAGTAAATGTAAACTTTTAGCTAAGCAGTTTATTGAGCGATTGAACTTTGAATTGAAGAGTTTGATCATGGCTCAGATTGAACGCTGGCGGCAGGCTTAACACATGCAAGTCGAACGGTAGCAGGAAGAAAGCTTGCTTTCTTTGCTGACGAGTGGCGGACGGGTGAGTAATGCTTGGGAATCTGGCTTATGGAGGGGGATAACTGTGGGAAACTGCAGCTAATACCGCGTATTCTCTGAGGAGGAAAGGGTGGGACCTTAGGGCCACCTGCCATAAGATGAGCCCAAGTGGGATTAGGTAGTTGGTGGGGTAAAGGCCTACCAAGCCTGCGATCTCTAGCTGGTCTGAGAGGATGACCAGCCACACTGGAACTGAGACACGGTCCAGACTCCTACGGGAGGCAGCAGTGGGGAATATTGCGCAATGGGGGGAACCCTGACGCAGCCATGCCGCGTGAATGAAGAAGGCCTTCGGGTTGTAAAGTTCTTTCGGTAATGAGGAAGGGATGTTGTTAAATAGATAGCATCATTGACGTTAATTACAGAAGAAGCACCGGCTAACTCCGTGCCAGCAGCCGCGGTAATACGGAGGGTGCGAGCGTTAATCGGAATAACTGGGCGTAAAGGGCACGCAGGCGGACTTTTAAGTGAGATGTGAAATCCCCGAGCTTAACTTGGGAACTGCATTTCAGACTGGGAGTCTAGAGTACTTTAGGGAGGGGTAGAATTCCACGTGTAGCGGTGAAATGCGTAGAGATGTGGAGGAATACCGAAGGCGAAGGCAGCCCCTTGGGAATGTACTGACGCTCATGTGCGAAAGCGTGGGGAGCAAACAGGATTAGATACCCTGGTAGTCCACGCTGTAAACGCTGTCGATTTGGGGATTGGGCTATATGCTTGGTGCCCGAAGCTAACGTGATAAATCGACCGCCTGGGGAGTACGGCCGCAAGGTTAAAACTCAAATGAATTGACGGGGCCCGCACAAGCGGTGGAGCATGTGGTTTAATTCGATGCAACGCGAAGAACCTTACCTACTCTTGACATCCTAAGAAGAGCTCAGAGATGAGCTTGTGCCTTCGGGAACTTAGAGACAGGTGCTGCATGGCTGTCGTCAGCTCGTGTTGTGAAATGTTGGGTTAAGTCCCGCAACGAGCGCAACCCTTATCCTTTGTTGCCAGCGATTCGGTCGGGAACTCAAAGGAGACTGCCAGTGACAAACTGGAGGAAGGTGGGGATGACGTCAAGTCATCATGGCCCTTACGAGTAGGGCTACACACGTGCTACAATGGTGCATACAGAGGGCAGCGAGAGTGCGAGCTTGAGCGAATCTCAGAAAGTGCATCTAAGTCCGGATTGGAGTCTGCAACTCGACTCCATGAAGTCGGAATCGCTAGTAATCGCAAATCAGAATGTTGCGGTGAATACGTTCCCGGGCCTTGTACACACCGCCCGTCACACCATGGGAGTGGGTTGTACCAGAAGTAGATAGCTTAACCTTCGGGGGGGCGTTTACCACGGTATGATTCATGACTGGGGTGAAGTCGTAACAAGGTAACCGTAGGGGAACCTGCGGTTGGATCACCTCCTTACCTAAAATGAAGCGACTGCAAGTGTTCACACAGATTGTTTGGTAGATTGTATGAATAAAACATATGGCAAAGTGGAGAGCATCTTTACATGTTGTCCCCATCGTCTAGAGGCCTAGGACATCGCCCTTTCACGGCGGTAACCGGGGTTCGAATCCCCGTGGGGACGCCATTTAAAGATGACTTTTGTTGTCTTTACTGTTCTTTAAAAAATTGGAAACAAGCTGAAAAACTGAAGAGATTTTCGAAAGAAAGTCTGAGTAGAAAAATCTTGCATGAAAAAAGGCATGCAAGTGTTTAGCGTTTAAACACAACATCAAGGTGATGAAACTTGATTAATGCATTAGCAAAGGTTAATGGATTAATTGAGATTAAGTAAGAATACTTGAGGTTGTATGGTTAAGTGACTAAGCGTACAGGGCGGATGCCTTGGCAATCAGAGGCGATGAAGGACGTGCTAATCTGCGAAAAGCTTGGATGAGTCGATAAGAGGCGTTTAATCCAAGATATCCGAATGGGGAAACCCAGTAGATGAAGAATCTACTATCAATAAATGAATACATAGTTTATTGAGGCGAACCGGGAGAACTGAAACATCTAAGTACCCCGAGGAAAAGAAATCAACCGAGATTCTGTGAGTAGCGGCGAGCGAAAGCGGAAGAGCCAGTAAGTTTTAGCTAGCATATTAGAGGAATTGGCTGGGAAGCCAAATCAAAGAGGGTGATAATCCCGTACTCGAAAGTATGTTAGTGGAACTAAGCTTACGATAAGTAAGGCGGGACACGAGAAATCCTGTTTGAAGATGGGGGGACCATCCTCCAAGGCTAAATACTCCTGATTGACCGATAGTGAACCAGTACTGTGAAGGAAAGGCGAAAAGAACCCCGGTGAGGGGAGTGAAATAGAACCTGAAACCCTGTACGTACAAGCAGTAGGAGCGAGGGCAACCTTGTGACTGCGTACCTTTTGTATAATGGGTCAGCGACTTATATTTTGTAGCGAGGTTAACTGAATAAGGGAGCCGAAGGGAAACCGAGTCTTAACTGGGCGTTGAGTTGCAAGGTATAGACCCGAAACCCGGTGATCTAGCCATGGGCAGGTTGAAGGTTGGGTAACACTAACTGGAGGACCGAACCGACTAATGTTGAAAAATTAGCGGATGACTTGTGGCTGGGGGTGAAAGGCCAATCAAACCGGGAGATAGCTGGCTCTCCCGAAATCTATTTAGGTAGAGCCTTGAGCGGACACCTTCGGGGTAGAGCACTGTTTCGGCTAGGGGTCCATCCCGGATTACCAACCCGATGCAAACTGCGAATACCGAAGAGTGATACTCAGGAGACACACGGCGGGTGCTAACGTTCGTCGTGGAGAGGGAAACAACCCAGACCGCCAGCTAAGGTCCCAAAGTCTATATTAAGTGGGAAACGAAGTGGGAAGGCTTAGACAGCTAGGATGTTGGCTTAGAAGCAGCCATCATTTAAAGAAAGCGTAATAGCTCACTAGTCGAGTCGGCCTGCGCGGAAGATGTAACGGGGCTCAAATATAGCACCGAAGCTGCGGCATCAGAATTTATTCTGTTGGGTAGGGGAGCGTTGTGTAAGCGGATGAAGGTGGCTCGAGAGGGTTGCTGGACGTATCACAAGTGCGAATGCTGACATAAGTAACGATAAAACGAGTGAAAAACTCGTTCGCCGGAAGACCAAGGGTTCCTGTCCAACGTTAATCGGGGCAGGGTGAGTCGGCCCCTAAGGCGAGGCTGAAAAGCGTAGTCGATGGGAAACGGGTTAATATTCCCGTACTTGGATAAACTGCGATGTGGGGACGGAGAAGGTTAGGTTAGCAGACTGTTGGATGTCTGTTTAAGGTGGTAGGTGGAAGACTTAGGCAAATCCGGGTCTTTATAAACACTGAGAGCTGATGACGAGGTCTTAAGGGACTGAAGTAACTGATACCCTGCTTCCAGGAAAAGCCACTAAGCTTCAGGTTTATCTAAACCGTACTGAAAACCGACACAGGTGGTCAGGTAGAGAATACTCAGGCGCTTGAGAGAACTCGGGTGAAGGAACTAGGCAAAATAGCACCGTAACTTCGGGAGAAGGTGCGCTTACAGTAATTGTAGTCCCTTGCGGATGAAGGTGAAGTAAGTCGAAGATACCAGCTGGCTGCAACTGTTTATTAAAAACACAGCACTCTGCAAACACGAAAGTGGACGTATAGGGTGTGATGCCTGCCCGGTGCTGGAAGGTTAATTGATGGTGTTATCGAAAGAGAAGCTCCTGATCGAAGCCCCAGTAAACGGCGGCCGTAACTATAACGGTCCTAAGGTAGCGAAATTCCTTGTCGGGTAAGTTCCGACCTGCACGAATGGCATAATGATGGCCAGGCTGTCTCCACCCGAGACTCAGTGAAATTGAAATCGCCGTGAAGATGCGGTGTACCCGCGGCTAGACGGAAAGACCCCGTGAACCTTTACTATAGCTTGACACTGAACATTGAATTTTGATGTGTAGGATAGGTGGGAGCCTTTGAAGCAGTGACGCCAGTCATTGTGGAGGCGACCTTGAAATACCACCCTTTAACGTTTGATGTTCTAACGAAGTGCCTGAAACGGGTACTCGGACAGTGTCTGGTGGGTAGTTTGACTGGGGCGGTCTCCTCCCAAAGCGTAACGGAGGAGCACGAAGGTTTGCTAATGACGGTCGGACATCGTCAGGTTAGTGCAATGGTATAAGCAAGCTTAACTGCGAGACAGACAAGTCGAGCAGGTGCGAAAGCAGGTCATAGTGATCCGGTGGTTCTGAATGGAAGGGCCATCGCTCAACGGATAAAAGGTACTCCGGGGATAACAGGCTGATACCGCCCAAGAGTTCATATCGACGGCGGTGTTTGGCACCTCGATGTCGGCTCATCACATCCTGGGGCTGAAGTAGGTCCCAAGGGTATGGCTGTTCGCCATTTAAAGTGGTACGCGAGCTGGGTTTAGAACGTCGTGAGACAGTTCGGTCCCTATCTGCCGTGGGCGTTGGATGATTGATTGGGGCTGCTCCTAGTACGAGAGGACCGGAGTGGACGCATCACTGGTGTTCCAGTTGTCTCGCCAGAGGCATTGCTGGGTAGCTAAATGCGGAAGAGATAAGTGCTGAAAGCATCTAAGCACGAAACTTGCCAAGAGATGAGTCATCCCTGACTTTAAGTCAGTAAGGGTTGTTGTAGACTACGACGTAGATAGGTTGGGTGTGTAAGTGTAGTGATACATTGAGCTAACCAATACTAATTGCCCGAGAGGCTTAACTATACAACGCTCAAGTGTTTTTGGGTGTTGAGTGAGACGTTAGACGAAAAGACGAAGAAGAGAAAATTACTTTAGACAGCTTGTTTTTGATTAAAGTGCGAGAGTGAAGAAAGCACGAAGGAAGAACAGAAGAATAGAGAAGACATCAACCGAATATCTTGGCGGCGATAGTGCAGTGGACCCACCTAACTCCATACCGAACTTAGAAGTGAAACGCTGTAACGCCGATGGTAGTGTGGGGCTTCCCCATGTGAGAGTAGGACACCGCCAGGTCTGAATGAGAAGAAACCTCAAGTAGAGATACTTGAGGTTTTTTTGTGTTTGGGGAGAGTGAGGATATGGGGAGAGTGTCATTCGCATAACAAGAAGTATAGTCATGACCAAAAATCAAGTAGCACCAAGCAGTAATACAGTAATTAAGAAGCAACTAAGAAGCAATTAAGACACAGCAATTAATGAGCAGTTAATAGGCAATCAGACGGGCTGTTTGGGGGAGTCGTCGCTTTTTACTTTATTCATAAATCTCAATGCCACCAGAACAAAGTACTTTTGCTACCGATTGGTTATTTTTAAATACTTCCACACCATTTTCATCATAAGCTTTAGGATTGGTATAAAAAATATGATACGTATAATTACCACTTGTTAGCTCGTAGAAACGTTTTATTTCGATTGCGCCTTTCGTGATAACCCCTTTTGTGATGTTTTCAATATGACTTGTTAGTGTAAGTTCTGGATTATTAAGATTTGCACCAAAGCGATAGATATAGACTTCATCATATTTGTTTAATTGAATGATTTTTCCTTGATTTGTTCTGCAAGTAAAGATGGGGTCTTCTTGTTGTTGAGAAGATTCCTGATAAGATTTATCCAACATAGGAATACTTGTATTAGCGGCATTAAGAGAAAAGCTGGCAGAGACGAATGGAAGGAAAAAATATACTGACTTCATATTATGCTCCTTTTTTATTATGGGATCATAGAAAGTATATGCATTTTTTCTTTAAACAAAAACGTTTATTTTTTAGATGTTATAAAAGTACGCTGTGTTGATATATCCATTTTTGTGGATAAAAAAGGGAAGCCATTGCTTCCCCTTTGTTTAATACGTTGTTGTTTGATGCTATGCATTTAAGATATTTTGAATTTCAGTCATACTTAAGTGGTAACCATGTGGACAAGCATGCCAAACATCTAACATACGCATATATTTATCCCACATTGGGACTTGTGAGTCACAACCGTGTTCACAACGCATAAATTCTTGATATTTTCCTTCTACACCAGTGATGAAACGCAAATAATTTAAATATTTTTTCTCACGTACGGCACAATAACCCGCAAATTGTAAACGATGTGGTGTGAGAGCTGATTTATCACTCAGGTTGTTGTAAGACGTTTGTAAGGCGTTGTACATTTCTAAGGTATCTAATACAGTTTGGCATTCCTGTTCTGACACATCGGAAAATTCTTTATCTAATTCTTTGAGTTCTAAGGCAAATCCGCCTTTTACAATGGCTTCGAGGCGCTGATATTTTTGTGCATTTTGACTATCTAATAAGCCCATTAATTTATATTGGTTGGCCAAGATTAAACGTTGTGTCGATGTCATTTCCATAATGTATTCCTTTTAATCAATTTCATTTAAGATATCTTGAGCGAGATCCTGTTTTGGTGTGCTTACTTTGCCGTCTTTCACTCGATATTCAAGGTTTTGGAAATAAGCTTCACGGAAAGTAATATACGGATCTTGTGATTGTTCTAATAAGGCATCTTTATCTAATGCTTTAGCGCGACTGTCAATAATTTGTACGCCAGATTTTAAGAGTGACCAAGGTCCTAATAAAGATAACATTGGGTAGGTGGTATCCGCCAAATTACCAATGTCTTGGCGTGGTGTGGCTGGTCCATAAAGTGGTAGCATGACATAAGAACCAGTTTCAACCCCATAGCGTCCGAGTGTATCACCAAAACGGCTTTGATTTTCTACTCTTAACGGTGGGCTATAGCTTGCCACATCAATTAACCCACCGATACCAAATACCGTATTAATCCAAAAACGATTGAAGTGAGTCATCGCTTTTTTAAATTCACCTGAAAGTAAGCGGTTTACAAAACTGGCTGGTTCATCTAGGTTATTCGCAACATTCGTTAAACCGGATTTTACAGGTGTTGGAACATACTCTTTCCAACCTGTCGCAACAGGTTTTAACAGATAAGGATCAACTACTTTATAGTTAAAATCCCACATTGTGCGGTTAAAGCCTTCTAATGGATCTTTACGCTCACCTGTTTTTGAATCAATAGTCGCACAGCCACTTAATACTGTGGCAGCTAAGAACAAGGTTACGAGACGTTTGTTTTTTTTCATATCCGCTCTCTATAAGATGAAAAGAAATACCATTTTAGCAAGTTAATGCATAACTACAAGACAATTTATTGTAGCGGAAAAAATGTGTACTTTTTTGTATTTTTATGCAATATTGTTGTATAAATATTCATTTTAACATTTGCGAAATAGCTTGAATAATTACGTATTGTCCATTAGAATTGCGAGGTTTAACTTTTGGCAAAGGATTTTCTTCCACAAGTTAATTTTCAGACACGATTTAGTTTGCTCAGCGAAACCCGAAAGCGCGGTGAATTTTCGCAAACTTTACTAGATTGTGGTTAATGAACATTCGTAAGTGTTCAACCAAAACAAATTAGGAGTAATTTATGTCTGAACCAGCAATTTTGGTATTGGCTGATGGGAGTGTTTTCCATGGCAGCTCTATTGGAGCAAAAGGCCACACCGTAGGCGAAGTGGTGTTTAATACCGCTATGACAGGCTATCAGGAAATTCTAACGGACCCTTCTTATTTTCGACAAATCGTCACCTTAACTTATCCTCACATTGGCAATACCGGTACAAATCTAGAAGATTGCGAAGCGAATCACGTTTATGCCTCAGGACTGATTATTCGCGATTTACCCTTATTACACAGCAATTTCCGTTCATCCATGAGTTTGCGTGATTATCTTCAAACCCATAATGTGGTTGCTATTGCGGATATCGACACACGCCGTTTAACCCGTATTTTACGTGATAAAGGTGCGCAAGCGGGTTGTATCATGACCGGTGAGATTGATGAAGCCAAAGCCCTTGAGTTAGCGAAAAGTTTTGGGTCTATGGCGGGCAAAGATCTTGCACAAGAAGTGAGTACGGGTGAAATTTTTACTTGGACATCCGGTCAATGGCAATTGGGTAAAGGGTTTATTGAACAAACTCAAGCGGAATTTAATGTGGTGGCTTATGACTTTGGTGTTAAACACAATATTTTAAGAATGCTCGCTGAGCGTGGTTGTAAAATCACCGTCGTACCGGCAAAAACCAGTGCAGAGCAAGTGTTAGCATTAAATCCAGATGGCATTTTCTTGTCTAATGGACCAGGCGATCCGGAACCTTGTGATTATGCCATTTCCGCTATTCAAACCTTATTAGCCTCAAAGAAACCCATTTTTGGTATTTGTTTAGGTCATCAGTTATTAGGTTTAGCCGCAGGTGGTAAAACTAAAAAAATGGCATTTGGGCATCATGGTGCTAATCACCCCGTACAAGATTTGAATACACAAAAAGTGTTTATCACGAGTCAAAATCATGGTTTTGAAGTAGATGAAGCGAGCTTGCCAAGTCATGTGCGTGTGACACATCGTTCATTATTTGACAATTCTGTACAGGGTATTGAACTCAGTGATCAGTCTGCGTTTTCTTTCCAAGGGCACCCTGAGGCGAGTCCAGGTCCAAATGATGTGGCTTATTTATTTGATAAATTTATTAATGAAATGCGCAAGGCAAATTTAAGTCAGTTATCGACTTATGTCGCGCACCATTAGTGAGGCTATGCGTAGGTTGAGGTAGTACTACGCCTTATTTATTAAATCATGACCGCATTTTCATTCAACTTTTGAGGCTCGATGATGTTAACCCCTTATGCATATCACTTGGTTAATGTGTTTGCCGAAACCTATTTTGGCGGCAATCCGTTAGCGGTTTTTCCTCAAGCTGATGGACTGACTGATCAACAAATGCAGTTAATTGCACGTCAATTTAACCTATCCGAAACCGTTTTTGTCCATCAAACAACAGAAAAAAGTGCGGTAAGAAAATTACGTATTTTTACCCCTGATTATGAATTACCTTTTGCAGGACATCCGACAATTGGTGCGGCGTTTGTGTTACATCAGCAGTTAAACCTACCCGAAACTTATCTTTTACAAACACAGGCGGGCTTGGTGAAGTTGTTTCATGAAGCGAAGCAAATTTGTTTTGGTTTACAAAACCATATTGAAGTGGATATGATTGATGACAATCTTCCTCAATATACGCAATTATTAGGTTTAAGCGAGTCAGATATTGCTCAAATTGCGTGGGTTAATACCGGCAGTCGCCAATTACTGATCCAATTGACCTCTCTCAACGCCCTTAAAACTTGCCAAATTCATCCCGCACTTTTTCATCAAATTGTGAAACAATCTGCACTTTATCTTTGGTTTGTAGAACAAAATCAAGCCAATGTGCGACTCTTTTTTGGTTCAAACGGTGCGGTTGTCGAAGATCCTGGGACGGGTTCAGCGGCTGCAAATTTAGGGGGCTTATGTCTTAAAAACGGCTTAAAACCACTCAATTGGCGCATTTATCAAGGTGATGAAATCCAACGCCCGAACCGTTTAACCTTACAAGTCGATGAATCTGAAACCATTTATGTGGGCGGTAAAGTGATTGCGGTAGGATGTGGAGAGTTGTTTGTGCCGAGTGGAGAGGGTGAACCAAGTCAAGGAAGTCGTTAAGCTTGTGTACAGTGAGGAACTCGAAAAAATGAATATTTATTGCTTATTATTTGATGATTACGAAACACTGGACTTAATGGGACCGATTGAGTTTTTGTTTCGACTTCCAAATATACAACTTCATTATATTTCCAAGCAAGGTGGATTGATTAAAAGTTATCAAGGCTTTAAAACAGATACAGTTTCTATCACATGTTTGCCAGAAAAAAGTATATTGCTGATTCCTGGTGGGCAAGGGACACGACAACTGGTCAAAGATATGCCGTTTTTAACTTGGTTAACCCAACTTGTGGATGAGGCTGAGTTTTGTCTGAGTATTTGTACAGGCTCCGCTTTATTGGCTGCCACGAAACAACTTGACGGAAAATGGGCGACTTCCAATAAATTAGCGTTTGAATGGGTTCGTCAGGTAAATCCAGATGTGAAGTGGAAAGCTGTCGCTCGTTGGGTAAGAGATGGTAAGTTTTATACTTCATCGGGTGTGTCTGCTGGCATGGATATGACTTTAGGTTTTATTTGTGATCATTACAGTCAAGGTTTAGCACAACAGATAGCGAATCAAACGGAATATATTTGGAACGCTGATCCTAATAAAGATGAATTTGCTTCATTATATGGTTATTCCGCTAAAAGTAACATGACAAAAGCATAACAAGTTGAAGTGATGTCAGTATATCCAAAAGTGCGGTTAAATTTTTAATCGTTTTACAGAGAGAGAAAAAGATGCCAAAACGTACAGATATAAACACCATATTAATCATCGGCGCAGGTCCGATTGTGATTGGGCAAGCGTGTGAGTTTGACTATTCGGGGGCGCAGGCGTGTAAAGCGTTGCGTGAAGAAGGCTATAAAGTGGTATTGGTGAACTCTAACCCTGCCACCATCATGACCGATCCCGATATGGCGGATGTGACCTATATTGAGCCGATAGAGTGGCGAACAGTTGAAAAAATCATCGAGAAAGAGCGTCCAGATGCCATTTTACCCACCATGGGTGGACAAACCGCGTTGAACTGCGCGTTGGATTTATCCAAAAACGGTGTATTGAAAAAGTACAATGTGGAACTTATTGGTGCGAAAGAAGATGCCATTGATAAAGCAGAGGACCGTGGGCGTTTCAAAGAGGCAATGGAAAAAATCGGTTTAAGTACACCAAAATCCTTTGTTTGTCATAGCTTGGAAGAGGCGTGGGCGGCACAATCTGAAGTGGGTTTCCCGACTTTGATTCGTCCGTCTTTTACTATGGGTGGTTCTGGTGGTGGGATTGCCTATAACAAAGATGAATTTTATGCCATTTGTGAACGAGGATTTGATGCTTCACCGACCCATGAATTACTCATTGAACAATCTGTATTAGGCTGGAAAGAATATGAAATGGAAGTAGTACGCGATAAAGCAGATAACTGCATTATCGTATGTTCGATTGAAAATTTCGATCCAATGGGCGTACATACAGGGGATTCGATCACCGTTGCACCAGCACAAACCTTAACCGATAAAGAATACCAGATCATGCGTAACGCTTCGATTGCGGTATTACGTGAAATCGGCGTAGATACGGGAGGCTCAAACGTCCAATTTGCGATTAATCCAGAAAATGGAGAAATGATCGTGATTGAAATGAACCCGCGTGTTAGCCGTTCTTCCGCCCTTGCGTCTAAAGCGACCGGTTTCCCGATTGCCAAGGTAGCAGCGAAATTAGCCGTCGGTTACACTTTAAACGAACTCCGTAATGATATTACGGGAGGATTAATTCCTGCGTCCTTTGAGCCTTCTATTGACTATGTTGTGACGAAAGTCCCACGTTTTGCATTTGAGAAATTCCCACAAGCGGATGATCGCTTAACCACACAAATGAAATCAGTGGGGGAAGTGATGGCAATGGGACGGACGTTCCAAGAATCCTTACAAAAAGCCTTGCGTGGTTTAGAAACGGGTATTTGTGGCTTTAATTTAATGTCAGAAGAGCCGGAAAAAATTCGTCAAGAATTGGGTAATCCGGGACCTATCCGTATTCTTTATGTTGCCGATGCGTTTGGTGCAGGCTTCACTTTAGACGAAGTCCATCATTACAGTAAAATTGACCCATGGTTTTTGATCCAAATTCAAGATTTAGTACTAGAAGAGCTTGCCCTTGAGAAACGTACCTTAGATGAGTTGGATTATGCAGAACTACGCCGTTTAAAGCGCAAAGGTTTCTCAGATAAACGTATTGCACAACTGACTAAATCAGCGGAAAGTGCGGTCAGAAATAAGCGCGTTTCTTTAAACTTACACCCTGTTTATAAGCGAGTGGATACTTGTGCGGGTGAGTTTACCTCGGATACCGCCTATTTATATTCCACTTACGAGGAAGAATGTGAAAGCCGTCCGTCAGATAAGAAAAAAATCATGATTTTAGGTGGGGGACCGAACCGGATTGGACAAGGCATTGAATTCGATTATTGCTGTGTACACGCCTCACTTGCGCTACGTGAAGCGGGCTTTGAAACCATTATGGTGAACTGTAACCCAGAAACCGTATCGACGGATTTTGATACTTCTGATCGTCTTTATTTTGAGCCATTGACGCTAGAAGATGTCCTTGAAATTATCCATGTAGAAAAACCACATGGCGTGATTGTGCATTATGGTGGTCAAACACCACTTAAACTTGCCAATGATCTACATGCCAATGGCGTGAACATTATTGGGACATCCGCAGACAGCATTGATGCGGCAGAAGACCGTGAACGTTTCCAACAAATTTTGCATAAATTAAATCTGAAACAACCAACCAACCGCACAGCACGCAATGCGGAAGAAGCAGTGAAACTCGCTGAAGAAGTAGGCTATCCGTTGGTGGTGCGTCCGTCTTATGTGTTAGGTGGGCGGGCGATGCAAATCGTGTATAACGTGGAAGAATTAAAACGTTATATGCGTGAAGCGGTATCAGTCTCCAATGACAGCCCAATTTTATTGGATCACTTCTTAAATAATGCGATTGAAGTGGATGTGGATTGTATCTGTGACGGTGCGGAGGTCGTGATCGGTGGGATTATGCAACATATTGAACAAGCGGGTATTCACAGTGGGGATTCCGCTTGCTCGTTACCCCCTTATTCCTTAAGCCAAGAGGTACAAGATGAAATTCGTCGCCAAACGGCAGAGATGGCATTTGCGTTAGGGGTGAAAGGGTTAATGAACGTACAATTTGCGGTACAAGACGGCGTGATTTATGTATTAGAAGTCAATCCACGTGCAAGTCGTACGGTTCCTTTTGTGAGTAAAGCAACAGGGCGCCCACTTGCCAAAATTGCGGCACGTGTGATGGCGGGTGAAAGCCTGAAAGCACAGGGTATTCAAGGGGAAGTGATTCCACCATTCTATTCGGTGAAAGAAGCCGTATTTCCATTCATCAAATTCCCGGGCGTTGATACGGTGTTAGGTCCTGAAATGCGTTCAACCGGTGAAGTGATGGGCGTGGGGACAACTTTTGCTGAAGCGTTCTTAAAAGCCCAGCTTGGTGCCAACGAACGTATTCCAAAAACCGGTAAAGTGTTTTTGTCGGTGAATGATGCTGATAAACCACGTTTATTACCTATTGCACGTCAATTACAAGAATCAGGTTATGGCTTATGTGCGACTTTAGGTACGGCAAAATTCCTGCGTGAGCACGGTGTTGCGGTACAAATTATTAATAAAGTGCGTGAAGGTCGCCCGAATATTGTTGACGCGATTAAAAATGGTGAAATTGCGATGGTGATCAATACAGTGAGCGGGTTAGCTGAAACCGTGACGGATGGACACGCCATTCGTCGCAGTGCGTTGCAACAAAAAGTATTTTTACAAACTACCCTTGCGGGGGCGGAAGCCTTAGCGGGCAGTGTGGAATACCTTGCTGATTCTGAAGTGTATTCGTTACAGGATTTACACCAACGTTTACTGTAATCGACTGTTGATAAAAAAGTGCGGTAAAAAGGACCGCACTTTTTTAGGTTAAGTTTCATAAAAAATCGGGACAATTGCCCCGATTTTTTCTTGATTTCAATTAAAGGTAGTATTTTTCCACGACTTTTAAATTGTCATCTAATTTGTACACTAGTGGCTGACCGGTTGGGATTTCTAAATCCATGATGTCTGCATCAGAAATACCTTCAATGTGTTTTGCCAGTGCGCGTAATGAGTTGCCGTGTGCTGTCACAAGGACACGTTTACCTGCCAGTAAAGCTGGGGCAATTTGGTCTTCCCAGAAAGGTAAAACACGCTCAAGGGTGATTTTTAAATTTTCTGCATCAGGTACCACATCGCTTGGTAAGTGAGCATAACGACGGTCGTTATGGGCAGAATGCGGATCTTGAGGATCTAAATCTGGAGGAGAAATATCGTAAGAACGGCGCCAAATATGGACCTGCTCATCACCATATTGTTCTGCAGTGGCTTTTTTATCTAAGCCTTGTAATGCACCGTAATGACGTTCATTTAAACGCCAATTTTTCACTTGCGGGATCCAAAGTTGGTTAGATTCTTCTAACACAATGTTACAGGTTTTGATTGCACGCGTTAAAACAGACGTGAAAGCAATATCAAATTCAAAACCGGCTTCGAGTAATTTTTTGCCTGCTGATTTTGCTTCTTCAATACCGCGTTCTGTTAAGTTGACATCACGCCAACCTGTGAATAGGTTTTTGGCATTCCACTCACTGAAACCGTGGCGAATAAAGACCAATTCCATAAAAAATCTCCTCAATGTTAATAAAAAAACTATGGCAAGTTATAGCAAAAAACAGCCGGCTTTAAAAGGGAAATACTTTGCTTTTCTGATCTGTCGCAAAAATTTAATAAAAAATTAGATTTAGAGCCCTTGCTCAAATAATGTTATATTTAATCAACGTGATTTTAACGGAAGGTTTTGCAATGTGGTTGAGATTGAATAACGTGAAAACTCGAAGAAAACTCACCGCACTTTGTTGCGGCTTATTGTGCATGTCGGTCAATGTATTTGCTAATGATTTATCTAAAATTCAACAACAAATCAAACAGCAAGAACAAAAAATTGCGGAGCAAAAGAAAGCGCAGCAAAAATTACAATCACATTTAAAAAATCAAGAAACCCAAATTAATCAAGTCATAACACAGCTACGTCAAACGGAAACAGAGCTAAAAGAAAGTCGCAAAATGATTAGCGACACAGAAAAGCAAATCCAGCGTTTAGAGAAGCAAGAACGTGAACAAAAACAAAAATTGGCTGAACAATTAGACTCAGCTTACCGTTCGGCGGCTAATCCTTCTGCGCTAGAGCGCATGCTGTCTGAGGAAGCAAAAAATGCTGATCGCCTTAAACAGTATTATGCGCATATGAACCAAGCACGTTTGGCGTTAATTGATGATCTCAAAGCAACACAAGCGCAATTAGCACAAGAAAAAGCCACGATGATTGCGCAACAAAAAGCGCAACAGAGCCAATTATCACAACAGAAAAAACAGCAGCAAGATCTGCAAAAAGTGCAACAAGAGCGACAGTCCACGTTAAAACAATTAAATCGAAATTTATCCCGTGATGAAACCCGCTTGGAAACCCTACGCGCGAATGAAAATGCCCTACGCCAAGAGATTCAACGCGCAGAACAAGCGGCACGCCAGCAGGAGCAGCGTGAGCGTGAAGCTTACGCACAAAAAAAGCAAGCGGAAGAAAAGAAAACCCAAAAACCGTATCAGCCGACAGCACAAGAAAAGCAATTAATGGCAAGTTCAAGTGGTTTGGGTAAGCCGAATAAGCAATACACTTACCCTGTTTCAGGCAAACTATTAAATAGTTTTGGTGCAACCCAAATGGGCGAATTACGCTGGAAAGGAATGGTCATTGGTGCGAATGCGGGTACTGCAGTGAAGAGCATCGCAGATGGACGCGTAATTTTAGCAAACTGGCTACAAGGCTACGGGCTCATGGTGATTATCAAGCATGGTGAAAATGATTTAAGTCTTTATGGCTATAATCAGTCTGTGATTGTCAAAGAGGGACAATTTGTCAAAGCCGGTCAGAAAATTGCTGAAGTTGGTAGTAGTGGTGGACAATCACAATCTTCCTTGTATTTTGAAATTCGTCGCAAAGGGGTGGCAGTGAATCCAATAGGTTGGTTGAAATGAAAACAATTGGCGTCAAAAAGGTGAAAAGTGTGCTACTTTTTGGGGGATTGTGGATCAGCATGGCGTTGGCACAGCCTGCCAAGTTAGCCATTGTGATCGATGATATTGGGTATCACCAGAAAGAAGACGCACAAATTTATGCGCTACCAAAAGAAATTTCGGTGGCGATTATCCCGTCTGCGCCACATGCTCGCCAACGTAATGAACAAGCCTATCAACAAGGTCGTGATATTTTAATCCATATGCCCATGCAACCGTTAAGTCATCAGCGCATTGAAGCGGGAGGATTACATGTTGGCATGCGCCAAGAGGACGTACAACAACGTGTGCAAACCGCCAAGGCGATTGTATCTCATGCCATTGGCATGAATAATCACATGGGCAGTGCCGCGACTGCTGACGCGGAGTTAATGCGTAAATTAATGCAAGAACTGAAAGTGCAAGATTTGTTCTTTCTTGATAGTCGTACCATTGGACGCAGTGTGGCAGGCAAAATAGCCAAAGAGTACGGGGTACAAAGCCTCGATCGCCACATTTTTTTGGATGACAAAGACACTTATGCGGATGTTGAACGTCAGTTTCAACGTGCAGTGCATTATGCACAAAAGCACGGTACGGCAATCGCGATTGGTCATCCACGTAAAAATACGGTGGCCGTATTACAAGCCGGATTAAAACACTTACCCGATAATGTACAGTTAGTCGGCATGGGGAGTTTGTGGCGTAGTGAAACAGGGACGGCGCTGAAACCGCTTATTTCTCTCTTTAATACCATACCAGCACCAACATCGAGCATGCCTTATCAGGCTATCCCGATGTTGAGAGGCATACCACAATAATTTCTTATTCAGGAGACTACATGAAACAAAAGTATCTTTTTATTGCCTCAATGGCACTAGCGGGTTGCGGGAGTATGTCAGAAAGCAACAAGTATTGGATCCAATATAAAGATATTGATCAGTCTGTCAAAGAAGTGAGTTTCTGGTCAAGAGAACAGTTTAACTCTCCCTCTGATGTTAAGGGGACGGTTTATCAACGTGATAATTTGACTCATCTGGCGACATCAACGCCATTAGGCGAGATTTACCACATTTATGATGCGAATCATATACCTATGAATGTGATTTTCCTTGATACGAAAACGCAGCGCTCATTGAATCCGCATAATGCACAAGACATGGCTCAATTAAGTAAAGCAACCCAGTTTGATTTCTATGAGTTTGGCAAAGGACGTATTGCACACGCGGTATTTAGCGCCAAAACAGGACTTTGTCAGGATTTCAAATCAAAACGCGGTGTCGCATTAAAAATGGCAACAAATTACTATACCGATGACAGCTATAAAGGCTATTACGTCAGCGTTATTCATGCCATTATCCGACACAATGGGCAACATACCGATTTCGCTTATACACCGGTGTTTTCGATTGTCGACACGAAAGCGCTTGCCATGACCCAAGCTTTAGAGAAACAAGATGGAGAGAGAGTGGCACAGATGAATTTAAAAGAAAAAGTCACGTTACTGACGAATATTGTGTGCCAATAGCGTTTTCAAAACAAGTGCGGTGCTTTTTAACGCTGTTTTGTCACCGCACGAGCCTATATCGCAGATAACTTCTGTAACAACCTATCCATCGCCCGATAACCTAGTGCTTCGGCGAGGTGGCATTGTTGAATTTGACGTTCATTATTTAAGTCTGCAATGGTGCGTGCTACTTTTAAAATACGATGATAGGCGCGCACGGATAACCCCAATTTGGCTAAGGCATTCTCTAAAAATAACGCATCTTGATCACTGATCTTACAGTCTCGCTCAATTTCTTTACTGGTCAAATAAGCATTAATTTTTCCCGCGCGCGCCAGTTGTATGTCGCGTACTTTTAATACTTTTTCTCTCACTTGTGCGCTACTTTCGCCCCGATCCGTTTGCTGTTGTAACGCGCCTTTGGGGAGTAAAGGGACTTCGATTGACAAATCAAACCGATCTAAAAATGGACCGGATAAGCGATTGAGATAACGTAAGATTTGTTGTGGTGAGGTGCGATTGTGAGTACCTTGATAATGTCCCGTTGGGCTAGGATTCATGGCGGCAATTAATTGAAAACGAGCGGGGAATTGAATTTTTGCATTGGCACGCGAAATGATAATTTCACCACTTTCCAAAGGTTGGCGTAAGGCATCCAATACTTTGCGTTCAAATTCCGGTAACTCATCAAGAAATAACACCCCATTGTGTGCGAGCGAAATTTCTCCGGGTTTGGGTATGGTGCCGCCCCCTACTAAAGCCGGTGTTGAAGCACTGTGATGAGGGGCACGAAATGGGCGCTGTTTCCAATTATGAAAATTCAATTCATGATGAACAAGGCTTGTCACTGCGGCGGTTTCAATGGCTTCTTGATCGTTCATTTCCGGTAACAAGGTAGTTAATCGGCTGGCGAGCATGGTCTTTCCTGTACCAGGCGGACCCAAAAAAAGCAGATTATGTTGCCCTGCGGCAGCAATGGTTAAAGCGCGTTTAGCATGGGATTGTCCGATAATATCGGTTAAATCTTTTTGTGTTGTTGCTAAAAGGGCCGGATCATGTTGTGTGGGCAGATCTGAGGCTAAAGGTAACGTAGTATGATCATTGAGGAAATTGACGACCTCTAGTAAATGTTGAGCAAAATAGGTGTCTTGGTGGGAAACTAACGAAGCTTCATTGGCATTTTGACTGGCGATAATCAATTTCCGCTTGGCTTTTTGTGCAGCAAGGATCGCGGGGATGACGCCATGTACTGCACGTAAATCACCCGTTAGCGCTAACTCACCCACAAATTCAAATTGCTGTAACTTTTGTGGGTCAATTTGACCAGAAGCGGCGAGCATACCAATGGCGATCGGTAAATCAAAACGTCCGCCCTCTTTGGGTAAATCGGCGGGGGCGAGATTGACGGTGATCCGTTTAGCTGGGTATTTAAATTGGGCATTGAGCAAGGCACTGCGTACGCGATCTTGTGCTTCTTTGACGGTTTTTTCGGGTAAGCCGACTAAGTTGAATTGCGGTTTACCATTACTGAAATGCACCTCAATGGTGACTAAAGGGGCTTGTACGCCCATTGAGGCGCGACTATAAACAATTGCAAGTGACATCGTTCATTCCACTGATAAAAAAAGAAAACCGCTGGATAATAAAAAAGTGCGTTTCCTTTGGCAGGAAGAACGCACTTTTTTACGATCTAGATCGCAGAAACGATGTTTCTATTCACTCAAAACAGGGGCAAACCAACTGTCTAATTTTGCAGCAAGACGATCAATGCCCGTTTTATTTAAAGCGGAAAAGGCTTCAACTTGCACATCCCCTTGGAAAGGGAGAATGGCTTCACGTACCATTTTTACTTGTTTACTTCTGGCACTTTGGCTCAGTTTATCTGCTTTGGTGAGTAAAAGAAGAACTGGCAACTTAGAGGCGACCGCCCATTCTATCATTTGTTGGTCTAAGTCTTTCAACGGATGACGAATATCCATTAAGATCACCACGCCAGCTAAACATTGACGTTTTTGTAGGTACTCGCCGAGAGCTTTTTGCCATTGAATTTTCATTTGTTCAGGCACCGCGGCGTAGCCATAACCGGGTAAATCCACTAAACGACATTGGGGTTCCACTTCGAATAAGTTGATTAACTGGGTGCGACCGGGGGTTTTTGAAGTACGTGCTAAACTTTTTTGGTTGGTTAAGGCATTCAGTGCGGTGGATTTTCCCGCATTTGAACGTCCCGCAAAAGCAATTTCAATGCCACTGTCTTCTGGCAAGGCACGAATATCCGGTGCACTGGTGAGAAAATGGGTTTTATGATAATTCAGTTTTATATCAGACATAGAGGCTCCTTTAAGTGTCTTAGAATACCTTATAAGCACACATAAAAAAATGAAAAAATGCCGAATTTATGCGAAAATAAGCGCTCTTTATTTCTAATTAGCTGAATTATATGACAGATAACTTTTATCAATGGCCTGATCCCATACGTTTATATCCTGATCAGGGCAAAAAATCCTATCGTTTGAAACGTTTTCGTTTCCATTTACGTTCGTTATTGCATCAGGGCAATATTAAGCGTTTTGAACAGTTTATTAATCAGCATCCTACCTTAGCAGGGTTATTAAACAGCCGTCCTAGCTTTAGTTATCCGTTGGCACACCGTTTTTTAGACAAGCGTTTTAGCACCAAACAACGTTTTGCAGCAATTTGTGAGAATTTACGTTTTTTACCCGAAAAATTCACCGCACTTGGTCTGCCTCAGTTATGGGAAAAGGAAATGTGCTTTGGTGAGGTTATTGAGGATTTTGAGCTTTATCTGTGTCTAAATTATCATCAGGCAATGGAAGGGTATTGGGCATTAGAACTGCGTTATAAACCGACGGGGCAATTAATTTATTTATTAACCTTTGGTAAAGTTGAGCAATCATTACTTATTGCCGTGATTCAAGGTCCAAACTTTGAGGGTTCAAAAGAGTTAGTGAAAGTGTTGACGAAAAAATGTCATGGTTTACGTCCAGCCTATTTGATGGTGGAGGCGATGAAAGCGCTCACGAATGCTTTGGGGTATGACAAATTATTAGGCATTCCACACAAGTATCAAAATAAATCTCGCTTGGTCCAAAGTAAGCGCTATGTGGTGGATTATGATGCGATTTTTGCGGAATCTGCTGGCGAACTGAAAGATTATTGGGAGTTGCCAGTGCAATTTGCGATGAAAGACATGGACAGTATTCCAAGTAACAAACGCTCTATGTATCGTAAGCGCTATGCGATGCTTGAACAGTTACAAGCCAGTATGAAGCAGAAATTGCAACATTAATGCCAAGAGAAAAGGTCGCTTAATCAAATAAGCGACCTTTTTGTTAGAAAGTGCGGTGGTTTTTTCGTATTTTTTAACGTGGGAGATTTACCGCACCGCCGTAACCTAGTTGTCGCCATGCTTCATAGACGGTGACCGCAACGGAATTAGAGAGGTTCATGCTACGACTATTTTCCGTCATCGGAATTCGAATTTTTTGTGTCATTGGCAAGCTGTCTAAAATGGACATTGGAATTCCTCGGCTTTCTGGACCAAACATCAAATAATCCCCTAACTCAAATTGCACTTGGCTGTGTGCTGGTGATCCTTTCGTGGTTAACGCAAACAGACGTTTTGGTTGTTCAGTGGCTAAAAATGTCTCAAAGGTTTTATGCCGTTTGATTTCGGCAAATTCATGATAATCCAAGCCGGAACGACGTAATTTCTTATCATCCCAAGTAAAGCCCAGTGGTTCAATCAAGTGTAAGCGAAAACCCGTATTAGCACATAAACGAATAATATTGCCGGTATTTTGTGGGATTTCAGGTTCGTATAAAACAATATCTAGCATAATTTTTTAACAAAAAAGAAAAAGTGGGCTGATTTTAGCATATTTTGCTCACAGTTACCGTGCGATATTCGTGAGAGGGAATTTATGAGTGCACAGTTGCACAGTGCAATCATTTGTATTACAATTACAATCGTATTTTATTTTTTAAGGGGCATCTATGGACAGAGTCCGATTTAATCTTACGGAAGATAGCTTCCAAGACAAGTATCTGTATGAGTATTTTTTATATGGAAGTAAGCATAAAAATATTCCAAGTGATATAGAAAATACGCTAGCGCATAAATTAGATATGTTAGATAGCGCAAATACTTTGAGCGATTTGCGAAGTCAACCAGGTAATAAATTGGAAAAATTGGAGCCTAAAACGAGTGGGCTATATTCTATCAGAGTGAATGTGAAATATCGTTTAATATTTAAATATAAAGAAAGTAATTTTCCAAAAATAACAGAGTTGAGATTAGATAAACATCAATATAGATTATAATTATTTGGAACATAGAACATAGAACATAGAACATAGAACATAGAACATAGAACATAGAACATAGAACATAGAACATAGAACATAGAACATAGAACATAGGATTTATTATGAGTAGAGTACAAAGAAAGCCATCAACAGTGGGTGATATTTTATTAGATGAATATTTAGTTCCACTAAATTTGAAAATTGCAGATTTAGCTACAATGTTAGATGTTCATCGTAATACAGCGAGTGCACTCGTTAATAATAATACTAAATTGTCTTTAGAAATGGCACTGAAACTAGCAAAACTATTTAATACAAGTCCTGAGTTTTGGTTAAATTTACAAATGAAATTAGACTTATGGGAAATTGAAAACAATGCTAGGTTTCAAGAAAGTTTAAAGAAAATTTCGTCTATTGATCAGCATAATCTGTTAGAAAAAATCGCTTGATGATAGTGAACAAAATAAAATGCTCAACCTTGTAGCTTGAGCATTTTTTATCGTTTAAAAATTCTTACTGAAGGTTAAATAAATCCGATTCCGGTCATATTCGGAAAAAGGATTGTTACTGGTGGTTTTTTGATATGCCCAAGTGATTTTAGGCGTAATCCCCAGCCAGTGAACGCTACGATGCCAAATCGTAAAATTGACACCGTATTCGCGATTTTTTTGCACAACTTTAAAGAAACTTGGTGCGAAAATCGTATTCTTTTCTGCTGAAGGTGCTTGATAAGTGCGTGTGGCATAGCTTGTTTGTAAACGTGTTGAAATGCCTTTCGACCATTCCTGTCCCCAACCTAGACGTATTCCCTGACGTTCAAAGGCATAGGCTTTTAGTTGAGTATTTTTTTGATAATAATCGAGTCCAACAAACCAAAATTGTTGGCTATTTGGCATATATATCAGGGTATTGCTAACGGAATAGCTATTTCCATTTGAGTTTTGCCGTTGAGGTTGGATATAGCGTTGTTCGGTATATTCGAGAACCGTTGACATTTTCCAATTGGGTGTCAACCAATAATCCATCTCAAGGTTGATACCTGAGCTTTTAGAATAGCGGTGTAATGTACGTGCATCCTTTGTCGCATTTTCACCGCCCACATACCAAAATTGTTCCACGAAAGGCATAAGTTTCACTTCTGTTTTGGCATTACGGTAACCACCACCTAGATTGAGGCGAGTCGAAAACTCATCATACTTATGATTATCCCAATAATATTTTCCATTGATATCGGCACTGAATTCTGTGAAAAAGCCGTGAGCTAATGACCAATTTTTACTGAAATTAATAAAATAACTTAAACCATGTGCTTTTTCTGGTTGGCTTGACGGGGTAAACCCTTCCACTTTGGTGCCTTTAGGCGGTGCATTATTGACATTGTTCTCATGCAAATAATTTACTCCGCCATAAACATTCCAACTATCGCGTTGGTTAATCGCATCAATATAGCTATCAATGAGGGTCAGTAAAGGCGCAGGTAAGTTTTCTGAACGCAGTTGGTTAAATTGTGCTTTCGCAGCTTCATTTTCACGATTTTGCGTTAAGGCGATAGCGAGTTGTAAGCGTGCAGGTTGTAAATTGGGCTTTTCTGCAATAATTTGGCGATATAAACGCACAGATTCATTTAATTTTCCTTGTTTACGTGCGACAACTGCCTGTGCCCATTTTAATAAGAAGGGATCCGGTGATTGTTTAGCATAAATAGGTAAGAGGATTTCAACACCGCGCATATCATTATTTTTTAACGCCGGGATTAAGGCACGAAGCACCAAATCAGGTCTGCTAGCAAGTTGTTCAATAGTCAATGAAATTTGTTGACTGCTTGCACTTGATGTGGGTTCAGCCGGTTTCGGTTTTTGAGAAAAGAGATGCTGTTTAGGTGACGTCTGGGAAAAGGTTTCATCTGGTCGGCTATTATCTACAGGAATCACAGTATTTGCCCACGCGGTGTTATAAATAACGCCAGAGAGAAAAACAAGGAGACCGAAAAAAGGTAAAAAAGTAAGTGGTTTTAAATTCATCATTAAGTTCATCTGAAAAAAGTTATGATATTCTGTTTATTATGGGTGTGGGCTTTCGCGATTAAGTCGTTGCAATGGCATACAAGCGGTAACTGACTTGACCGGTTATTTTCTCTTTGAGTATGGTCCAGTTCTCTGGGGCAATAATCGGTTTGTCTTTTTCTGTTTCCACATAAACCAATGCGTCAGGTTTTAGCCAATTATGTCGAGCTAATAAATCAACTGTTTGCTGTGCTAGACCGAAGTGAAAAGGCGGATCAATAAACACAATGTCAAAGTGCGGTGCAGTTTGTGGTTGATTTAAAAATTGCAGGCTATTTTGATTGATGACGTTAGCCTGTTTTGCATTGCATTTTAACGTAGCAAGATTTTTGCTGAGTTGTGTCGCAACATTTTTATCTAGCTCTAAAAACGTCACCTGTTTTGCCTGACGTGAAAGTGCCTCAAAACCTAATGCACCACTGCCAGCAAAGCAATCAAGGCAGGTCGCATCGACAATGTAGGGCATGAGCCAATTGAATAAGGTTTCTTTAACCCGATCACCTGTTGGACGTAATCCATCCGCAGAAAGCACGGGCAATTTCCGCCCGCGCCATAATCCTGCAATGATACGTACTTCACCTTTTGGTGTGCTAGATTTGAGTTTTTGTATTGGTTTTTTCATAAGGTTATAAAATAAATAGCAGTATGCGAAAATACCATATCATCATGTGTTTATTGTGCTTGGTGACTTTTTTCAGCAAATAATAACCCATAATATTTTTCAGCTTTTCCTACACCAACAACGTATTTTTTATCAGTCTTTTCTGCGTTGATAAAATTCAGCTCCATTGTCATGTTGTCGGGTCCTGTAGGGGAAAGATCATAAGGGTTATTTTTATGTGGTGTTAATATTAAATTCCGACCTTCTCCAGAGAGCTTAAATAGATCATCGTACCCTCGGTTATGCCTATAAATCTCACCATAAATTTTACCATTTTGTATAGTAAGACTCACATTGCCATACTGAGGAATATATTCTGAACCAACTCGATTTACATCACTTAATACGGAATATATAAAACCATCTTCTTGATGGTAAGTTGCAGTTAGTGCATTGATGTTCTCATTATTTATTGCATCTGGTTTGATTGCATAAATATAGTTTTCTTCTATTTTTTTATAATCTGATGAAGGTTGTCCATAACTGCCATAATAAAATAAATCGTCTTTTAGCGTAAAGTGATAATAATGCTCTTTATTTTCATTTTTTCCGTCAACTAATGATATCGTTTTACTTTGTGTTTTTGTTTTATCAAAAACTGGATCATCATTATATTGAGAATTATATTTTACGAAAGTGAATACCGTAACATTATCTTTATCTACATTATTACTCGCATTTCCCCATTCTGAAACATGATAACCTGTCCAAGTAAGATTTTCTTGTGCAGGTTGGTTTTTTTCTTGTTCTAGAGGGGCTTGAAAGGAGGATTGTTGACTATTTTCTTTGGATGTGTCATGAGAAGACATTGAAAGTTTGTCATGAAGAGAAGTATTCGTAGCACTATTAGTCATAGGATGTTTGATTGGAGTGGAAGAAGGCTCACTATTTGATTGAACCGGTTGTGCTTTTTCCTCTACACGGTCAGCACGATTTCCAGCGCTACCGCCACCACCGCTACATGCCACTAATAATGAAGAGAGGGTCATCAATAAGCTTGTTTTTAAAACGATTTTTTTCATATTTATCCTTGTACTGCCTAGATCAAAAATAGGTCACATCATATCCTTTATGATGCGGTGTTATTTTATCGTTTTTTTCTCAGTTAAGAAGGGATTTATTATTTTTAATAAACAAGATCGTTTTATTTGCTTGGTTTTTATGCTGTTATTGTCTATGAATTATATTATTTCGTAACAGAGAGTATTTTTTAAATAAGAAAAGACAAAAAAGGCGTTTTTAAACGCCTTTTATCTTTTATTTACCCGTAGGATTTTCTGCTGGTTTTTCATCTGATTTTTCAGCGGCTAATACCCCAATCCATGTTTCGGCTTTAGCGTTACCAAAAAGATATTTATGATCACCATTTCCTTTTTTTGAATCCGCTAATACATAATTCAGATTAGTTTTATCGCCTTTTTTAATTGTACCAAGAAGATTTTCTAAGACAGGTTCAATAGTTGAACTACCATTATTACCTTTTTCTATTTTAAAGATTTCTTCTTTGTTAGTTTCTCGACTATTGCCATTTTCAGAGCGATAAATAGAACCTGATATATTACCGTTGTCATAGAGAATATTCACATCACCATAATTTATTAAGCCATTATTAGATAATTCAGTATTACTAATAGGCGCATAAATAAACCCTTTTTCTTTTCTATAATAAGCTTTGAATTGAGCAGATTGGTCAGCGCTTTTAAAATCCGTGTTGATGGCATAAAGTAATTCCACATTTTTATGCGCGCGACTATCATCAACATTGTGACGATAACCATAATAGCCGACTTCATGCCCCTCAGTCCCTAATAAAGTAAATTTATACTCACCTCCTGAAGTATCCTTTAATTTAAGAGTGATATGCTCTTCTTTTTTAGTGTATTTATCAGGTGTACCACTGTGTTTATCTGCATTTTCCACATGTTCTAGTTTATAAACTGTTACACGATTTTTATTTTCATTTTTTGCAGTACAGAATGATTTTGCCTCACAAGCGCCTTCCCACTTTTCTTGTGTAGAAGAAGGAGGAGGGGACATCCCCATATTGTCATTTGCTGGTGGAGGTGGTGCTTCCTTTGCGCCATTATCTGGTGCTTGGTTTTTAGGTGGTGCCGGTATATTTGGTGCAGCATCTGGTTGTTGAGGTGCTGGTGGTGCAGGTTGAATCGGCTGTACTGGTGGGGGCGCATTGTTTCCGCCATTGCCACCACCGCCACCACCGCCACCGCAAGCGATTAAAAGGCAAGATAATCCGAAGACAGTTGTTAATTTGATGATTGCTTTTTTCATAGTGTATTCCCTATACATGTTCCATAAGCAGATTGCTTATTTCCTTATTAAAAATGTGTATATTTTACACGTTTTTATTATTTATACAGCTAAATTTGTATAAATTTTGCAAATTTTAGGGAAAGCAAGGAGATTTTTTTCATCGTTGAAGTATTCAATGTTAAAATGAGCAATCAATTTTTGAATTCAAAATATGTTTAGGCAATGAGAAAAAATTATGTCAACGGAAAATAAAAAAGGTGGCTTTTGGTCTTGGCTTGGTTTGGGAAAAAAGCAAGAAACCCCAGAGGCGACAAAGACGTTACCGAGTACAGAAACGTCCGACAATATTGAGCAAGTCGAAGAAATCAAATCAGAGATTGAACCCCAAATTGAGCAAACAGAAAGTGCGGTGATTTCTGATGAAATATCATCTTCGACCACATCCGATACACCGGTAGCATTCTCCCCAACATTAGACAAAACAGACGCGCAACATGTGAAGACTGATGAGGGTGACGATGTGCAGAGTTTGTTTCAGCAGGCTGAAGAGGAGATGAAAACGGAAGACTGCCTTGAAGAAACGGATTCTTTTGCCAGTGCGCTAACATCTGATGAGGACGTCAAACTGGCTGCGCCAACACCTTCCCAGCCTCAAGAACAAGAAAAAAAGAGTGAAGGTGGGTTTTTTAGCCGTTTAGTGAAAGGGTTATTAAAAACGAAACAAAATCTTGGTGCGGGTTTTCGCAGTTTCTTTTTTGGTAAAAAAATTGATGATGCATTATTTGAGGAATTAGAAGAACAGCTCCTCATCGCCGATTTAGGCGTACCGACTGCGACAAAAATCATCAATAACTTAACGCAACATGCTAGTCACCAACAATTAAAAGAGGCAGATTTGTTGTATCAACAACTAAAAGTGGAAATGGCAGAGATTCTTAAACCGGTTGCCCAGCCACTCGTGATTGATCAAAGCAAAAAACCTTATGTGATTTTAATGGTTGGTGTGAATGGTGTGGGAAAAACCACGACCATTGGTAAATTAGCGCGTCAGTTCCAACATGAAGGTAAATCAGTAATGCTAGCGGCAGGCGATACGTTTCGTGCGGCGGCGGTTGAGCAATTGCAAGTGTGGGGTGAGCGTAATGGTATTCCAGTGGTGGCACAAAGCACAGGATCCGATTCTGCTTCCGTTATTTTTGATGCGATGCAGTCTGCTGCCGCACGTCATGTTGATGTGTTGATTGCAGATACAGCAGGACGTTTACAAAATAAAAATAATCTAATGGACGAGTTGAAAAAAATTGTGCGTGTGATGAAAAAATATGATGAAACAGCACCACATGAAATTATGTTAACGCTCGATGCCGGGACGGGACAAAATGCAATTAGCCAAGCGAAATTATTCCATGAAGCCGTTGGCTTAACGGGGATTACCTTAACCAAGTTAGACGGTACCGCAAAAGGCGGTGTGATTTTTGCGATTGCTGATCAATTCAATTTACCGATTCGTTATATTGGCGTGGGTGAAAAAATCGAAGATTTACGTCCATTTAATGCAGATGAATTTATTGACGCGTTATTTGTGCATGAAGACGAAAGCAGCGTAGCAAATTAAAGTGAGCTCAGTGATGGCTGAGCCTAAAAAGAGAGTAAAAGTAGCATAACATGATTAGATTTTCCAATGTGAGTAAAGCCTATCTCGGTGGTAAGCCTGCATTACAAAATATCAGTTTTCATTTGCCCGTGGGTAGTATGACCTATGTCATTGGGCATTCTGGGGCAGGGAAAAGTACGCTGTTGAAATTGATAATGGGTATGGAAAGGGCAAATGGTGGGCAGATTTGGTTTAATGGGCATGATATTACCCGTTTAGCGGCACATGAAATTCCGTTCTTACGTCGTCAAATTGGCATGGTACACCAAGATTACCGTCTGTTAGCAGATCGTTCGATTGTGGATAATGTGGCGTTACCCCTGATTATTGCGGGGATGCATCCTAACGAAGCGGAAAGTCGAGCGCTCGCTACCTTAGATCGTGTGGGCTTGCGTGATCGTGCCAATCATTTACCTGTGCATTTGTCCGGTGGTGAGCAGCAGCGAGTGGATATTGCCCGCGCGATTGTGCATAAACCGCAATTATTGCTTGCCGATGAGCCAACAGGTAACTTGGATAATAGCTTGTCTTTTGAAATTTTCAGTTTGTTTGAAGAATTAAATCAAATGGGGATGACGGTGCTGATTGCCACACATGACCTCAATATTATTCAACAAAAACCAAAACCTTGTCTTGTCCTTGAACAAGGCTACTTACGCTGAGGAAAGTTGTGATGAGTTCGCGCCGTGTGCATGCGCCATTTTGGGTGCAAATACAATATGTGTTAAAAGCTGTATGGGCTGATTTATTAAAGCGCCGTTTTGGCACCTTACTGACAATTTTAGTGATCAGTGTTTCCCTCACTATTCCAACAGTAAGCTATTTATTGTGGAAAAATATTCACCAAGCTACGACCCAGTTTTATCCGGAAAGTGAGCTCACGGTGTATTTACACAAAACTTTGAGTGAAGAAGATGCCAATTTGGTGGTGGAAAAAATTCGCCAACAAAACGGCGTTGCCTCATTAAATTATATTTCACGTCAAGAGAGTTTGAATGCGTTTCGTGATTGGTCGGGTTTTGGCAATGAGTTAGATGTGTTAGATGATAACCCTTTGCCTGCGGTAGTGATGATCAGACCGACGAAAGAATATAATGAATCGCAAAAGCGCAATGAGCTACGCCAAAATTTAGATAAAATTAAAGGTGTACAAGAAGTGCGTTTAGACAATGATTGGTTGGAAAAATTGACCGCACTGACTTGGTTAGTGGCACATGTGGCGATCTTTTGTGCGGTACTGATGACCTTGGCGGTTTTCTTGGTAATTGGTAACAGTATTCGCTCGGATGTGTACAGTAGCCAAGCGACCATTGAAGTGATGAAACTGCTTGGTGCCACCGATCAATTTGTGTTACGCCCTTTCTTATATACGGGCATGATTTATGCCTTGTTAGGCGGCTTTTTTGCCTGTGTGTTAAGTAGTTTAGTGATTGGTTATTTCACCAGTGCCGTCAAGTATGTGACCGATATTTTTGCGGTACATTTTGAGTTAAACGGGGTAAATCTGGCGGAGTTTTCATTTCTGATGATCATTTGCACATTGGTGGGCTACCTTGGTGCTTGGTTAGCGGCAACTCGCCATATTAAAATGCTTGAGCGAAAAAATTAAAAAAATAGACCGCACTTTTTATGCAGAAACAAAAGGCAGATCAAATGATTGATCTGCCTTTCTTATTTTATGCATTTACGCTGAGGTCCCGACGGTATGGAATTGACGCGCGAAATAGACTAAGGCGTGTTCTTGTTCTTCATTGACTTGAATTTCTTCAAGCTCCACTAAAAACATCGAATGCGTGCCAATATCACGACTATCCACAATGGTGCCCGTTAAATTGGCGAGTGCATTCTTAAGACTCAGTGGTGCCACCGGGTCTTGTTTTTCATGCCACACAGCCCACTCAAAACGCTCATCCATACAGCTGCCCATGAAACCGGCAAAGTGTTGTGCGAGTTCGAGTTGTTCTGCACTCAATACATTGACACAAAGGCGTTTATTGGTCTGGAAGACAGGATTCATTTCACTGTTTTTGTTAATACATACCATGATCGTTGGCGGTGTATCGGTAACGGAACAGACCGCCGTCGCCGTAATACCACATTTCCCAGCGATACCATTGGTCGTAATAATATTCACGCCAGCGGTCAATTTTGCCATGGAATTACGAAAGTGTTGTTGAATTGGCGTAAGCATATTGATTTTCCTTATGTTTTACGACGTACGTTATTTTGAAAAACGGTTGAGGTTATGCAAAATATTAATGTCTTCTGAGTTATTCAGATGTGGCACTTTCCAACCTTTTTCATCATAGTCAGCCAAGCATTTATCCACTAAATCGAAACAACGCTGTAATGTACCGTTACCAGTGGATTGCCCGAGTACTTGTAAACGCACTTCTTCTTGGCTACCGGCGTAGTTGATTTCGTAAAGTTCGTGACGACCACCGAACTCCGTGCCAATGGCATCCCACAGAAGTTTTAAAATTTTGATACGATCACGGTATTCAATATTGTTTGAACCACGCACGTATTTTTCTAAATATTGGTCGATTTCAGGGTTATTGAAATCGCGAATATGTGAAGGCAAATAAATTAACCCACTTGTTACCGTTTGTTCAATGATTTTTTTCACCGTATGGTAAGCCATTGGAGCCATCACACGATAAGTTTGGATTGCTTGTGCACTTGGCATTTGGCAACCATGTTTCCACTGATAAGAAGATCCCGCCATGGCATCAGTAAGTGTCCAAAAGAGGTTACGATACATCATCACTTCGCCCATTTGCGCCGCGACGCCACGGAATTCAATCACGCCGGTACATTGTAATGCTTTATGTAATAAACCTGTAATGAAATCTAATTTCACCGCCAAACGGGTACAAGCTTGCATTGGGAAAAGCGTCGCAAAGCCGGCATATTGTGCCCAAGTACGACAACGCTCTAGATCACGATAGATTAAAATGTTTTCCCAAGGAATAAAGACGTTGTCTAACACCAAAATGGCATCGTTTTCATCGAAACGAGTAGAAAGTGGGAAGTCAAACGGTGAACCAGTCGCGCCTGCGGCAAGTTCATAAGAGTGACGGCAAATCAGTTTGACACCTTCGGCATCCATGGGTGCAATAAACATCAAGGCAAAGTCGTCGTTATCGCCAATAATTTGTGCGGAACCAAATCCAATAAAGTTATAGTGAGTGAGTGCTGAGTTAGTCGCCACTACTTTCGCGCCACTCACGATAATCCCGTCAGCACGTTCTTCTTCGATTTTCACGTAGATATCTTTAACTTGATCAATAGGTTTATTGCGGTCAATCGGTGGATTAACAATAGCGTGGTTGAAATAGAGGCAAGATTCTTGGATACGTTTATACCAATTGCGTGCATTATCGGCGAACTTACCATAAAATTCTGGATTGGCGCCTAACGCGCTACCAAATGCGGCTTTATAGTCTGGAGTACGCCCCATCCAGCCATAGCTAAAACGTGACCAAGCTGCGATAGCATCGCGTTGTGCTTTGAGTTCTTCTGCGGTACGGGCATAACGGAAGAATTTATGGGTATAACCGCCATTGCCAGTATCTGTTTCCCAACACAATTCGTCTTTGGTTGCGGGATCATGTAACGCATCATAGAGTTTTGCCACAGAGGCGGCGGCATTACGAAATGCAGGGTGGGTTGTCATGTCATCGACTAACTCACCATAAATATAGACTTTGCGCCCATCTCTTAAACTTGCTAAATATTCTTCACCGGTGAATGGACGATTTTTTTCTTTGCGGTAATCATCCGGTAATTTGTGCTGTTTTTTTTCTGCTTGCGTCATGATTTACTCCTTTTGAATAAATAAGGGTTGAATAGCATTTCGGGCAAAATCGCTGGCATGTTGCGAATTTGTTAAATTTATAGTGGATCTCTGCGCAAGAGAAAATGCAATTTTCGTGTCAAAAAATGTACTTTTCCGTATTTAGACGGGAAAAATGAATAAAATGTGATCTCTATCGCTGTTTTAAGGATCAAAACTATACAGGCGAAAAAGCATAGTTTACATTCAAGCAAAAAGGATAAGGCGGAAGTAAATTGGAGGGAGGTTATGCGAGATCAATCCTTTGAAACACAAAATATTAATATTGAAAAAACCTATGGTGGACAGGAAAGCAGTAGCATCATCCACTATGAAACCTTTGATAATCTTGCCTTATTTTATGGACGGAAATCGTTGGTGCATTTTCATGATCGCTTTTATCAAGTGCACTACTTAACTGAAGGAAGCATTGCATTACAGTTAGATGCACATGAATACCGCCTGTATGCCCCTTGTTTTTTTATTACTCCGCCTTCTATTCCTCATGGCTTTTACACCGACTTAGATACGCATGGGCACGTTTTAACCATTCCACAAGAGTTTGTTTGGCAGTTATTAGAATCGTTAAAACGCGATATCAATTATTTTTATCCCATGTGTATTGAGTTATCTCCGCAAGAAGAAGCACAACAAATTTTTAAATTTGAATATTTATTTAATTTATTGGCGGGAGAATACCGTCAACATACGGACGAAAAACAGACCGCACTGCGTTTAAGTGCGAAATTAATTTTATTAGAAATTTATCGTTTGTCGAAAAGCAATGAGAAAAAGTACAGTCCACGTAACAACGAGTTGTATTTATTTAATCAATTTAACTTCCTGATTGAAGATAATTTTAAAAATAATTGGCGCATTAATGATTATTTAGATCGCTTATGTATTAGCGAAAGTAAATTGAATGCCATTTGTCAGCATTTCTCAGCTACCTCACCAAAACGTCTTATTATTGAGCGCCAAATTCAAGAAGCGAAACGGAAGCTATTATTTACCCAGCATTCGATCTATCAAATCGCCTATGATCTCGGTTTTAAAGATCCTGCCTATTTCTCGCGTTTTTTCCAAAAAGAAACGCAATTGTCACCAAAAGCATTTCGCGATCAAGATCACATATCTTCGAATCCATCGTGATTTTTTGTGAAAAGTACAATTTTTCACCTGAAAAGTACATTTAAAACTCGGTTTAACTCCATTATAACTGTAACAACCTATTAACAATTTGGTTACATTGGACTGCTGTTTGTTCTTAAATGCCTTTTCCCAACGAATGTGAAGGAGACTTTTTATGAAGACACGTCAACTCTTACTCGCTTTAACTTTAGCGGCTTCTGCCTCAGTCATGGCAAATGACAAAGTCGTATTAAAAATCGGTCATTTCTTACCCGCACTTTCAACCATGCACAATGATGTGTTAGTCCCTTGGTGTCAGGATCTGAATACGGAATCAAAAGGTCGTATCGAATGTCAATTATATCCTTCAAATCAACTCGGTGGGACCGCAGGTCAATTGATTGATCAGGTGCGTAACGGGGTGGCGGATATTGTGTGGACTGCACCAGGTTATTCGCCGGGTCGGTTCAAAATCATTGAGGCGTTAGAAACCCCGTTCTTATTACCGAATGTACGTGTGGGCAACAAAGTGGCGTGGGAGTTTTTTGAAAAATACGCCAAAGATACCGAATTTAAGCAATTTAAAGTGCTGTCTATTCAAAGTGATGGAGGGGTGACTTTCCATTCGAATAAGCCTTTAAATGAAGTTGAGGATTTAAAAAATAACAAATTACGTACCCCAACGCGTTTAGCCTCCCAAGTGATTCAAGCCTTAGGTGGTGCAGCGATTTCTATTGCCCCTTCACAAGTGGCTGAAAGTATTTCAAAAGGTGTCGTCGATGGTGCGATGGGGGCGTGGGAAGTAGTGCCACCAACTAAATTAGATGAAGTGACGAAATATCATGTGATGCCTGCGGCGGGTGAGCCTTTCCCAACCGTAACCGTACTTGCTTTAGTGATGAATCAGAAAAAATACGATTCATTACCTGCCGATTTAAAAGCGATTCTTGATAAACATTCTGGTCCCGCTTTACTTGAACGTATTACGGTGGCATGGGAAAAAACCGAAGACAATGCGCGTAAAAAAGTGCTTGCCAATGGTGGTGTGATTACTGAGTTTGGTCCAAAACATACAGCAAAAATGAAAGCCATGACGGATTCATTAACCAAAGATTGGATCGAAAGCATGAATAAACAAGGTAAAAACGGTCAGCAATTAATTGATGATTTACGTGAAATGGTGAAAAAACACCAATAATCTGCGAGGAGACGACCGATGAGCGGATCAACTCAAGCTGTCATGATGCCAGAAAACGTCAGGAAGAGTGCGATTGGCATGGGGTTATACCAAGTGTCAAAAGGCATGGCGATTGTGGGTGGGTTTTTATTCATCGCTTTGATCGTGATGTCGTGCTATTCCTTAGTGGGACGTAAATTAGGTAATGGCGGTGTTCTTGGGGATATTGAAATCATGCAAATGGGATGTGCGGTCGCCGCCTCCCTTTTCCTCCCGTTTTGTACCCTGATGTCAGAGCACTTAAAAGTGGATTTTTTTACTGCAAAATTTCCGCCTGTCTTACGCAATAAGATGGATGCACTTGCTGATTTATTGCTTGGTTTGGTGTCCTTTTTATTAGTTTGGCGCATTGCCTTACAAAGTGAGACGTTAAAAGAATATGAAGAAGTGACGGCCTTGCTTTCTTTTCCAACATGGATACCCAATGCCGCCATCATGTTGGGTTTTATTGTGATGGGATTGTGTGCTTTTTTCCATTTTTATATCCATTTAACTTCAAAGGATTAAGCTTATGATGAGTGGCTTAGAAATGGGTATTGTGGGTTTTTTTATCTTACTGACCCTCTTATTAATTCGAATTCATATTAGTATCGCGATGTTTTTAGCGGCAGCCGGGTTGTACGCCTATTTAGGTCAAGGGGATCTGAATGCCCTGATGTACACCTTAAACGGTTTAGCTTATGCACGTTTGTCTAATTACGACTTAGCGGTTGTTCCTTTATTTATCTTTATGGGACAACTTGCTTCACATGGTGGGATGTCGAAAGCCTTATTCCAAGCAGCGAGTAGCTTTATTGGTCACTGGCGAGGTGGTCTCGCTATGGCTTCTGTTGGCAGTTGTGCCGCATTTGGGGCGATTTGTGGTTCATCTTTAGCTACCGCAGCAACCATGGGACAAGTTGCCATTCCCGAATTGAAAAAACGCCGTTATTCCGGTGAATTAAGTACAGCAACCTTAGCTGCGGGCGGCACACTCGGGATTTTAATTCCACCTTCCGTACCGCTTATTATTTATGCGGTACTAACACAAGAATCCATTGGGAAACTGTTCGTGGCGGCGATTATCCCGGGAATTTTAGCGCTGTTAGGCTATGTGTTTGTGATCAAGGTGTTAGTCAGTTTACACCCTGAAGCAGGTCCAACGTCGGAAAAAGTCCCCTTTTTACAAGCCTTAAAATCACAAGTCAAAGTATTACCAATTTTCATCGTGTTTGCGGTGGTGATTATCAGTATTTATGGTGGCTGGGCAAATCCAACTGAAGCCGCCTCTATTGGCGCTGCCTCTTGTGGCATTATTTCTTGGCTTTCTGGTGGGTTAACTTGGAAAGGGTTAGTTGACAGTATCTTACAGACCGCCATGGCAAGTGCGATGATTTTTATGGTGTTGATCGGCGCGGATTTATTGAACTCTGCGTTAGCCCTTACTCAGATGCCAGCCCAATTAGCAAATTGGGTGGTTGAACAGCAATATGCGCCGTTGTTGGTGTTGTTTTGTATCTTAATGATTTATTTGGTTTTAGGTTGTGTCATGGACTCCCTTGCCATGATCTTGTTAACCATTCCGATTTTTTATCCAATTATTCTCGGTTTAGATTTCTGGGGGCTGTCAGCACAAGATAAAACCATTTGGTTTGGCATTGTGGCATTGATGGTGGTGGAAATTGGCTTAATCACCCCACCCGTCGGCATGAACTTATTTATTATCAATAAGATGGATAAAGACACCCCATTATTAGCCACATCAAAATGGGTGTTGCCATTTATTGCCTCTGATCTTATTCGTATTGCTGTGATTGCCTGCGTTCCGGGCATTGCGCTGTGGCTCGTCCATTTATTTTAAGTGAGGAAATTATGTCTGTCTCTTTAGCTAAACAGATTACCCAACTCAATACTGCGCATAAACCTACGGTGTTTGTCATTGCGTTGAACTCAACTCAATTATTGCAACGTTGCCAAGCACAGTTTGAACAAGCGCCTTATCAAGCGTTACCGAAAACCCCAGTTATTTATGTGTTGCCTGAAGCGACACATAATCGCAGTGGGGCGAACGTGTCGCTCCCTGCGGGGAAAAAACAGCTCAGAATTGAACCGCACTTGGCGGTGGTGTTTGGTCGAGATACCTCACGAGTTTGTGTGGAACAGGCGATGCACTACGTATCCGGGTATCTGCCGGTGGCACTCTATTCTTTACCCCATGACAGCTATTACCGTCCCGATATTGAGGGGCGTTGCCAAGAGGGCTTCTGTGTTTTAGGGCAAGAAGTGTTAAAAAGTGCGGTACAAAATCCGGCGGAATTGACAGTCAATATTACGGTTAATGGTTCTGTGAAGAAAAGCTATGGGCATTTAGCCATGAAACATTTGATTCCTGAGTTGATCAGTTTTTTAAGCCAATTTATTGCTTTTAAAGCGGGCGATATTTTGCTGACCGGCACAGAGGATATGCCACTCCTTGTGGGCGCTGGCGATCAGGTATCCGTTGAGTTTGCTCAACTGGGTTGTTTAACCAATACGGTAACTGAATGAGGTAAGCAGGATTATGAGTAAATATGCAAAAGTGATGTATCAAAATCAAATCCATAGCGTAGAAGTGCGACCAAATGGCTTGTTAACCGATCAACAACAATTATTGCCGAGTGAAGCGGTAACCTGGTTACCGCCAGCCAGTGGCATGATGTATGCCTTAGGGTTAAATTACGCCGATCACGCCTCTGAATTAGATTTTAAGCCACCTGAAAAGCCCCTTGTGTTTGTGAAAACCCATCACACTTACACCGGTCACAACAGCACCACGTGGCGCCCTGATAATGTGGACTATATGCATTATGAATGTGAGCTGGTAGTGGTGATTGGTAAAACAGCAAAAAATGTAAAACGGGATGAGGCGATGGATTATGTGGCGGGTTATACCCTGTGTAATGATTATGCGATTCGTGATTATTTGGAGAACTATTATCGCCCAAATTTACGCGTGAAAAATCGTGTGGGCACGACCCCTGTTGGTCCTTGGATTGTGGATAAAGCGGATGTGAAAGATCCGATGAACTTAACTTTAAGAACATGGGTCAATGGCGAGTTGTGTCAAGAAGGGAATACCAAAGACATGATCTTTGATATTGCGTACCTCATTGAACACCTCTCCCATATTACTACATTACAACCGGGCGATATGATCGCCACAGGCACACCAAAAGGGTTAGCGGATGTGAAACCGGGTGATTGCGTAGAAATTGAAATTGAGCAAATTGGCAAATTGACGAACTACATTGTGAGTGAAACGGCCTTTTTTGCGCAAAACGTATAAATATAAAAGGAGACAACCTTATGATTAAGCATTGGATAAATGGTAAAGAAGTCGCCAGTGAGGAAACCTTTGACAACTTTAATCCTGCAACAGGTGATGTGATTTGTCAGGTTGCCTCTGGCGGTGAAAAAGAAATTAATGCGGCAGTTCAAGCAGCAAAAGACGCGTTCCCAAAATGGTCAAAAACACCAGCCAAAGAACGCGCCCGTTTGATGCGTAAGTTAGGTGAATTAATTGATCAAAATGTGGCGAAATTGGCCGAATTGGAAACTTTAGATACGGGCTTACCCATTCATCAAACCAAAAACGTGCTCATTCCTCGTGCCTCGCATAACTTTGATTTCTTTGCGGAAGTTTGTACGCGCATGAATGGGCATAGCTATCCAGTCGATGACAAAATGCTTAACTATACCCTTTATCAACCGGTTGGGGTATGTGGCTTGGTTTCCCCATGGAACGTGCCATTTATGACAGCAACGTGGAAAACCGCACCTTGTTTGGCATTAGGCAATACTGCGGTACTTAAAATGTCCGAGCTTTCACCTTTAACCGCAAATGAATTAGGGCGTTTAGCCTTGGAGGCAGGTATTCCTGAAGGGGTTTTCAATGTAGTGCAAGGTTTCGGTTCAACAGCAGGTCATGCGTTAGTCACACACGATGACGTGCGTGCGATTTCATTTACCGGTGGCACGGCGACAGGTAAGCATATTTTAAAACATGCCGGTTTGAAAAAATATTCAATGGAGTTAGGGGGCAAATCCCCAGTGTTGATTTTTGATGATGCGGATTTAGATCGCGCCTTAGATGCGGCATTGTTCACCATTTTCTCGCTCAATGGCGAGCGTTGTACTGCGGGTTCACGGATTTTTATTCAAGAAACAGTGTATGACGAGTTCGTGAAACAATTTGCAGCACGTGCAAAACGGTTAATCGTGGGCGATCCGCAAGATTTCAATACCCAAGTAGGTTCCATGATTACCCGTCAACATTATGACAAAGTGACAGGTTATATCCGTATTGGTCTGGAAGAAGGCGCCACCTTACTTGCTGGCGGTTTAGAACGTCCGCAAAACTTACCAGCACATTTACAAAAAGGTCACTTTATTCAACCAACGGTCTTTGCCGATGTCGATAACCGTATGCGTATTGCACAAGAGGAAATTTTTGGTCCGGTGGTGTGTTTAATGAAATTTAAAGATGAAGCAGAGGCATTACGTTTGGCAAATGACGTGGAATACGGTCTGGCTTCTTACATTTGGACAAAAGACATTGCGAAAGCATTGCGTTTATCCAATGGCATTGAAGCGGGGATGGTCTTCGTCAACAGTCAAAACGTACGTGATTTACGTCAACCGTTCGGTGGCATCAAAGCCTCAGGTATTGGACGCGAAGGCGGCGAATACAGCTTTGAAGTCTTTGCTGAATTGAAAAATGTGTGCATCTCAATGCACGATCATCCAATTCCTCGCTGGGGATTATAAAATTAAAGGAGCAACAATATGGGTAAACTCGCTTTAGCTGCCAAGATTACACATGTTCCGTCAATGTATTTGTCAGAACAACCGGGCAAACATTATGGTTGCCGTGCTTCCGCCATTGAAGGTCACAAAGAAATTAGCCGACGTTGTCGTGATTTGGGGGTCGATACGATCATCGTATTTGATACACATTGGCTGGTGAATAGTGCATATCATGTGAACTGTTGTTCGCATTTTGAAGGGGTTTATACCAGTAATGAGCTCCCACACTTTATTCGTGATATCACTTTTAATTATGAAGGCAATCCTGAATTAGGTCACATGATCGTCAAACATGCGGTGGCGAAAGGGGTGCGCGCTCAGGCACATGAGATTGATAGCTTGAAATTGGAATACGGCACGTTGGTTCCAATGCGTTATATGAACGAAGATAAAGCCTTTAAAGTGATTTCCATTGCGGCATTCTGCACCTCGCATTCATTCGAAGATAGTCGCAAGCTCGGTGAGGCGGTATTAGACGCCATTAAAGAATACGATGGCATTGTTGCCGTGTTAGCTAGCGGCTCGTTATCACACTACTTTATTCCCGATCATTTAGCCAAAGACGGGATGAACAGCTATACCCGTGAATTTGAACGCCAAATTGATTTGCATGTAGTGGATATGTGGCGTAAAGGCAATTTCAAAGACTTTTGCAAAATGTTACCGGAATACGCGGAATTCTGTCGCGGCGAGGGCAATATGCACGATACAGTGATGTTGCTCGGTATGCTAGGTTGGGATAAATACGATAAGCCAGTTGAAATCTTGACGGATTTATTCCCAAGTTCCGGTACGGGACAAATTAACGCCGTCTTCCCGGTGTAATCCGCACAAGTGCGGTTGGTTTCTGACACTTTTTGCTAAACAGACCGCACTTTTCTCTTCATAAAAAGGAAAACATGCATGCCACACTTTATTGTTGAAGCCACCGAAAATTTGCGTGATGAGGTGGATTGGCAACCATTATTTAAACAGGTGCACGATTATCTTGCCAGTACCGGTATTTTCCCTTTAGGCGGCATTCGCAGTCGCGTGCATTGGGTGGATGTGTATCGTATGGCGGATGGGATAGAAGATGATGCTTTTGTGCATATCACGTTAAAGATTGGTGCGGGACGTGATGAAGCCAGTTTAAAACCTGTCGGCGAACAGGTGTTTACACTGTTAACGAATTACTTTCAACCGCTATTTGAGAAACGCTATTTTGCGCTGTCATTTGAAATGGCGGAATTGCATCCGACCTTAAATTTCAAGAAAAACAATGTGCATTTGAGATTTAAGAAATAAGCCAATTGAGGCGATTTAACAGAGTGTCATGGAGGCGTCATTATGCCAGTAGCAACCAATACGACGTGGAATCAGACCGCACTTATCTGCTTCTTAGGCACGTTGGTGGGCTTTGGACCGCTTTCCATTGATATGTATCTGCCATCTTTACCGACCATTGCGCAAGCTTTACATACCAGTATTGAATGGGTACAACTGTCCGTTAGTACCTTCCTGACGGGGTTTTGTGTGGGCATGTTGTTTTATGGTCCCTTATCCGATAAATATGGGCGCCGTATTATTTTGCTGATCGGCATGGCAATTTATATCGTGGCGAGCATTGCGTGCAGTATTGCTACTAGCATTGAACAGCTGTTAGTCGCCCGTTTTTTACAAGCCTTTGGCGGTGGGGTAGGTCCCGTATTAGGGCGGGCGATTGTGCGTGATAGTTTCCCGCCACAGCGTATTACGCACGTGCTTTCTATGATGCAGTTAGTCACGATGCTTGCCCCTCTCTTAGCGCCTTTTATCGGCGGTATTGTGTTGTTATGGTTTGGCTGGGAAACTCAGTTCTTACTTTTAGCGTTAATTGGGGTGGTTTGTTGGTTAATTGCTTATTTTTTCTTAGCGGAAACCAATCAAGACCGCCATCAACGTCCGTTAAATCTTGGCACATTTTTTCAAGCATATTGTGGGATTTTGAAACAACCACAATCTTTCGGCAATATTCTTTGTTTAAGTGCCATGTTTGGCGGCATGTTTGCTTATGTAGCCGGTACGCCCTTTGTTTACATTGATTATTTCCATATTCCGCCTCAGGACTACGGATTTTACTTTGGCATCAATGTGGCTGGTATTGTGTTAGCAACTTTAATTAATAACTATTGTGTTAAACGTTATGCCGTCCAGCGTGTGTTAATGGCGGAAATGGGCTTAGTGGCATTGGCTGGCATGGCGTTTTTTCTGGCAGACCCCGATTCCTTATTTGCCATAATGTTACCGCTTTTTATTTTTGTCGGGTTAACGGGGGCGATCACGCCTAATGTGATGACCAGTTTATTAAAACAGCATAGCCATGCAGCAGGTGCGGCGATGGCACTTGTGGCTTCGATGCAGTTTGCCGGTGGTTTTGTGGCAAGTGGCGCATTGTCTTACTTTTTTAACAACAGTCCGCAAACCATGCTTTGGGTCATGAGTACTTGCGCAGGTGTTGCCATTGTGGGCTTTATGATTACGTTAAAACCAAATTCAATTTCATCTTAAAGAGGGATTTTCTATGTTATCCGAAGCGATTATTCAACAGGCGGCACAACGTCTTAATGAAGCAGAAAAAACAGGCACGCAGATTTCACAATTTTCGTTAGCGTATCCAGAGATTACCATTGAAGATGCGTATGAAATTCAAAAAGCGTGGGTGGCGATGAAAATTGCAGAAGGACGCGTGTTGAAAGGGCATAAAATCGGCTTAACCTCAAAAGCGATGCAAAATAGCTCACAAATTAATGAACCAGATTATGGTGCCTTACTGGATGATATGTTTTTTGAGGAAAACAGTGAAATCCCTTTTGATCGTTTTATCGTGCCGCGCGTTGAGGTGGAATTAGCCTTTATTTTGAAAAAAGACTTATCTGGACCAAATTGCACTATTTTTGATGTGTTGGATGCTACCGATTATGTGATCCCTGCGTTAGAAATCATTGATGCGCGCATTGAACAATTTGACAGTAAAACTAAAGTGCCGCGTCGTGTATTTGATACCATTTCAGATAATGCTGCTAACGCTGGAGTGGTGTTAGGCGGACGTGCAATTAAACCGATGGACGTGGATTTACGCCGTGTAGCGGCGGTGTTATACCGCAATGGTGTGGTGGAAGAATCCGGTGTGTCTGCGGCAGTTTTAAATAACCCAATTAAGGGCGTGGCGTGGTTAGCCAATAAACTGCATCCTTATGGCGTGACGCTTAAAGCCGGTGAAGTTATTTTGGGCGGTTCCTTTACACGCCCCGTCGCTGCCCGTCGTGGTGATACATTCCATGTGGATTACCATGAATTAGGCAGTATTTCGATGCAGTTTGTGTAATGGCAACGTGAGGCGTACAATGCAACTGAAAAATCACTTTAAACAAGCGTTAAAAGAGAAAAAACCGCAAATTGGCTTATGGGTCGGCTTAGCGGATGGCTATGCTTGTGAGCTTGCCGCCACTGCCGGATTTGATTGGTTATTGCTCGATGGTGAGCATGCCCCGAATGATCTACGCACCCTGTTACATCAGCTCCAAACCTTAGCCGCGTATCCTACTACTCCGATTATTCGCCCCGTGATTGGACAAACGCATACCATTAAACAACTGCTTGATATTGGGGCGCAGACCTTATTGGTCCCGATGGTGGAAACCGCTGAACAAGCGCGCGAATTGGTGAAATCCATACATTATCCACCAAAAGGTGTGCGTGGCGTAGGCAGTGCCTTAGCACGTGCGTCGCGTTGGAATAGTATTCCTCATTATCTACAACAAGCGGATGAAGAAATCTGTTTATTGGTGCAAGTGGAAAACAAAACCGGCTTACAGAACCTGAAAGAGATTGCTGAAGTCGATGGGGTCGATGGCGTTTTTATTGGACCTGCCGATCTGAGTGCGTCATTAGGGCATTTAGGCAATCCATCGCATCCAGAAGTGCAACAAGCGATTGAACAAGCGATTGCCACCATTTGTGCTGCGGATAAAGCTGCCGGTATTTTGTATGCCGATGAAAAAATGGCAAAACACTATTTAGCACTCGGCTGTACGTTTGTGGCGGTAGGCGTCGATACCTCTTTGTTAATGCGTGCATTAAACGATCTTTCACAGAAGTTTAAGTCATCGAATGCACTAGAAAACACAGCTAGTGCGAACCAAATTTATTAATTGTTGGGAGGTATTTCAATGCAACAATTTTCCCTATTAAAAACCAAAGCCTATATTAATGGCGAGTATGTACAGGCAAAGGATCACAAAACCTTTGCGGTTACTAATCCAGCGACCCAACAAATCATTTGTGAGTTGCCAGATTTAAGCGCAGAAGAAACCGAATATGCGATTGCTTGCGCGGCACAAGCCCAGAAAAAATGGCAAAAAGTCACGCCGAAAGAACGTGCGAATCTCTTACGCCGTTGGTATAACTTAGTCATTGAAAACCAAGAAGAATTAGCCCAATTACTGAGTTTAGAACAAGGTAAACCGATCAGCGAAAGTCGTGGTGAGATTTTATATGGCGCCAGTTTTATTGAATGGTTCGCTGAAGAAGCCAAACGTATTTATGGCGACGTGTTACCACAGGATAAAGAAAATCATCGTTTATTAGTGATTAAACAAGGCATTGGGGTGGTGGCAGCAATTACTCCGTGGAACTTCCCGAATGCGATGATTACTCGTAAAGCTGCGCCAGCCTTTGCGGCAGGTTGTGCAATGGTATTAAAACCCGCACAGGAAACCCCACTTTCTGCATTAGCGTTGGCAGAACTGGCACACCAAGCGGGCTTACCTGCGGGGCTATTTAATGTGATTACTTCAACTCGCTCCGTTGAAATTGGCAAAGTGCTAACCGAACATCCAACGGTACGTAAAGTGACTTTTACCGGTTCGACCCGTGTGGGCAAAATCCTGATGGCGCAATCGGCGAGTACAGTGAAAAAATTGTCATTAGAATTGGGTGGCAACGCCCCGTCGATTGTGTTTGATGATGCGGATTTAGAGAATGCTATCGAGGGCATTATCGCCTCGAAATTCCGCAACAGTGGACAAACCTGCGTCTGTACTAACCGTATTTATGTGCAAGCCGGCATTTATGACCGTTTTGTGGAGCAATTCAGCGCCAAAGTGGCGGCCTTTAAAGTGGGCAGTGCCAATGAAGCCGGTGTCAACATTGGACCATTAATCAGTCAAAGTGCGGTCAATAAAATCCAAGAACATATCGACGATGCCACCGCAAAAGGGGCAAATTTGGTGATCGGCGGTAAGCCTCATACGCGAGGCGGTACGTTCTTTGAACCGACCGTATTGCGAGATGTGACCCAAGCGATGTTAGTGGCAAAAGACGAAACCTTCGCCCCATTGGCACCGGTGTTTAAATTTGACACCGAAGCGCAAGTGATTGAGATGGCAAATGATACTGAATTTGGCTTAGCCTCGTATCTTTACACCCAAGATATTTCTCGCATCTGGCGAGTTTCCGAAGCATTAGAATACGGTATTGTCGGTATCAACGAAGGTCTGATCAGCAATGAAATGGCACCTTTTGGTGGCGTCAAAGAATCTGGCTTAGGTCGCGAAGGTTCCCGCTACGGCATCGACGAGTTTTTAGAAATCAAATACCTTTGCTTGAAAGTGTAAATTTGCATTAAATGAAAAAGCACAAGTGATTGCTTGTGCTTTTTTGTTATTCAATTTTGTGAAGATACGAGTAAAAGTGCGGTCATTTTCACCAACGTTTTGTTAAGTTGGTCGGCATAAAAAACAGCCCGATTTTCATCGAGCTGTTTGGTTATTTATCACGTTAAGCGTTTAATTACGCTTTTGGACCTGCTGCCACTAATGCTTTACCTTCATCGTTAGTGGTGTATTTTTCGAAGTTTTTCACGAAACGAGAAGCTAAGTCTTCTGCTTTCGCTTGCCATTGTGCTTTGTCTGCATAAGTATCACGTGGATCTAAGATTGCAGGGTCAACACCTGGTAATGCAGTTGGGATCGCTAAATCAAAGATTGGTAATTTGCCCATTTCTGCTTTTTCGATTGAACCGTCTAAGATTGCATCGATGATACCGCGCGTATCTTTGATTGAGATACGTTTACCTGTACCGTTCCAACCTGTGTTCACTAAGTAAGCTTCCGCACCCGCTGCTTCCATACGTTTCACTAACACTTCCGCATATTGTGTTGGGTGAAGTGATAAGAACGCTGCACCGAAACATGCAGAGAACGTTGGTGTTGGTTCTGTGATACCACGCTCAGTACCGGCTAATTTCGCGGTGAAACCAGATAAGAAGTAGTATTTGGTTTGTTCTGGCGTTAATTTAGATACTGGTGGTAACACACCGAATGCGTCCGCAGTTAAGAAGATCACTTTTTTCGCATGACCTGCTTTTGATACCGGTGTTACGATGTTGTCGATGTGGTAAATTGGGTAAGAAACACGGGTGTTTTCTGTTTTTGAACCATCATCGTAATCCACTGAACCATCTGCACGTACTACAACGTTTTCTAATAAGGCATCACGTTTGATGGCTTTATAGATATCTGGTTCGTTTTCTGGAGACAGTTTGATCGTTTTCGCATAGCAACCACCTTCGTAGTTGAATACGCCATCATCATCCCAACCGTGCTCATCGTCACCGATTAATTGACGTTTTGGATCTGTTGAAAGGGTGGTTTTACCTGTACCTGATAAACCGAAGAACACAGCAACGTCGCCTTTTTCACCCACGTTGGCTGAACAGTGCATAGATGCGATGCCTTTTAATGGTAAGAAGTAGTTCATCATTGAGAACATACCTTTTTTCATTTCACCGCCGTACCAAGTACCACCGATTAATTGCACGCCTTCAGTTAAGTTAAATGCCACAAAGTTTTCAGAATTTAGACCTTGTTCTTTCCAGTTCGGGTTAGTGACTTTAGAACCGTTCATTACCACGAAATCTGGTTTGAAGCCGACTAATTCTGCTTCTGTTGGACGAATGAACATGTTTTTCACAAAGTGTGCTTGCCATGCTACTTCTGTCACGATACGCACTGATAAACGGGTGTCAGCGTTTGCACCACAGAATGCATCGATCACAAATAAACGTTTGCCAGAAAGTTGTTCTGTCACTAAGCCTTTTAAGCTTTTCCACGTATCTTGTGTCATTGGTTTGTTATCGTTTTTCGCCGCATCGCTTGTCCACCAAACAGTGTCTTTGGTTTTGTCATCAAGCACAATGTATTTATCTTTTGGCGAACGACCTGTAAAGATACCGGTATCAACCGCCACCGCGCCTGATTGTGTCACGATACCTTTTTCGTAACCTTCTAAACCTGGTTTGGTTTCCTCTTCGAACAATTGCTCATAACTTGGGTTATAAACGATTTCTTTTACATCATGAATACCAAGTGCACCAAGTTCATTGATTACTTTATTTAAGTCAGTCATACGTTACCTCATAGAGTTAAGTTTTAAATGTTGAAAAATAATGCGAGCATTCTAATCAAATTTCTACCTAAAAACTGTTAGCTTGATCAAAATTTTGAAAAATGGCGAAAAATTTTTAACGTTATATGATTTATGTCAAAGAAAAAAACCGTTCGATAATAGAACGGTTTTCAACGTAATAAGGTTAGAATCGATAACCTACTGAGAAGCGGAGGGCATCATTTTTATATTCTGATTCTCCTCGAATGAGTTTAGATGAATAAGTTAAACGTGAGTCCGTATGTGTATAAGCAATTTCAGCAAGGATATTCTTATACTCAACGCCAAATCCGATGCCGTAGTAGTTACCATTTTCTACATTAAGCGAGATGTTATGTTTTTCAATATAATACTGATTATTGCCAGCAGCATCAGTTGATTCTGTTAAATTGAGCGTTGATTTTGTTTTATTGAATGCATAACCAAAGTCAACTTTGAGGTAAGAGCGGAGATCCGATTGACTATAAAAATTGTGTTTAACAAGGAAATAAAGTGGTATGGAATTGTACCGATTAACTGGATATTCTTCTATAACATCAATTAATGCACGATTTCCATTATCTGTTTTTTGTTTAATTATGTGATGACTGCTTTTACGATGAATATAACCTAAACCTAATCCGACTTCAGTCTTAGGTGTTGCATTATATGTGATTTCTGCAAAGAGACTTGGTGAGAAACGTGCTGTGTTTTTCGGGGCTTGAGTATCATGTCGTGTAATAGCAATGGTATCAAAACGAGAAACGAGATCCACCCCAACTTTTCCGTACACATTGAAATTATTGTTTAGTGCCATCGCATTACTTGCTGTAACAACAAGCATTCCTAAGATAATTTTTTGCATTTTAAACTCCATTTTAGTTGATAAACGGCTGAGAATTATACTTATTAGCACTAAAAAAACAATCGAGTTCAGTTTGTTTCTGAATCATTTATTGATTTAAAACAATACGTTTTTTTAATATAAATTAAGCGAATCCATAAAATAAGACAGCTTAATTGAGAGAGATGTGATGATATCGACCACTCATTTTTTTAACGATGTTTATTCTTTGTTAAAAAGTCACGTAGTGCATACAGTGCAACTAAATTACGTGCTTCACGGAATGTAGGATCTTGCAATAAGTCGTCTAATTGACAGAGAGGGAATCTGATTTGTTCTAGGGGTTCAGGCTCGTCGCCTTCCAGTTTGCAGGGATAAAGGTGCCGAGCTAAAAAGATATGCATCACGCTATTCATGTAACTTGGTGAGGTATTGACTGTGCGTAAATGAATGAATTCGTTAGCACCTAATCCCACTTCTTCTTTGAGTTCTCGATTAGCACTTTCTTCAGGTGTTTCATTGGGATCCATTAAACCTTTAGGGAAACCCAGTTCGTATTGCTCTGTGCCCATCGCATATTCTCGCACCATCAGTAATTGGTCATTTTCAATGGGTAGCACCATGACCGCAGCACGTCCAGTCCCTTTAAAGCGTTCATAAGTACGCTGAATCCCATTCGAAAATTGGAGTTCGACCGATTGAATCTCAAAAATACGTGATTTGGCAACCACTGACACAGAGAGGATTTCCGGTTTTTTATGCATATTCACCTCGTGGATAAGTGCAATTTTACAAAATTAGGGAATAACGATACCATAAACCGCATGACACCAAAAGGAAAGTGATGTGCATGATAGACATGAATTGGCAACAAATTGATACGGTAATTTTAGATTTAGACGGTACTTTGATTGATCTCTATTTCGATCATCATTTTTGGAAAACAGTGGTGCCACAAGCGTATGCGAAAAAATGTAATTTGGATCTTGCCACGAGTCGTCAGCTGTTAAAACAACGTTATGATGCGATTGAGCACAGTAAAGATTGGTATTGTTTAGATTTTTGGGCAAAAACGTTGGATTTGCCGTTACGTGAGTTATATCAGGCACAAGGACCAACACTGAAAGTGCGGTCAGATGTGGCGCCCTTTTTACAAGCTGTGCGTAAGATGAACAAGCAAATGATATTACTTACGGACAGTAATCCATTTAGTTTAGCGCTTAAGTTACAATATTGCGATTTTGTTGCGACATTTGATTTATTGCTGTCAAGTCATCACTTTGGCGCCCCGAAAATTGAGCAACCACTGTGGCACAATTTACAACAAAAGCATTATTTTAACCCCGCACGGACATTATTTATTGATGATACCGAAAACGTATTGGATAGCGCGAAACAATTTGGTATTGCTTATACAGTTGGCGTGGAAAATCCAGACAGCAGTTTGCCAGACAAACGGTTCAAACGACATTTTTCAGTCAACAATTACCGCACTTTAGTGGAGTAAATAACAATGGCGAAAAAGAATAACGGGCATGAAAAAGAGGATGATGTTCGCCTAGATAAATGGCTTTGGGCAGCCCGTTTTTATAAAACACGTACTTTAGCAAAAGACATGATTGATGGCGGTAAAGTGCATTATAATGGGCAGCGCACGAAACCCAATAAAACGGTTGAAATTGGTGGTGTGATCAAACTTCGTCAAGGTAATGACGAAAAAGAAGTGGAAGTGCTTGCGCTTTCTACGCAACGTCGTGGGGCGCCAGAAGCACAATTGTTGTACCAAGAAACAGAAAAAAGCATTGAACAACGTGCGAAAATGGCGATTGCACGTAAGATTAATGCATTAACGATGCCGCATCCTGATCGTCGCCCGAATAAAAAAGAGCGGCGTGATTTATTGAAATTTAAACATCAAGATAGCTTTTCATCTTGATGATGTGATTTACCTACTTTTCTTATTAAAGAAAGGAATATGGGGAAGCTGTGTGCTTGCCCTTAACCTGAATAAAGGCTTTTTATGACAGATAACACAGACAATGACAAACTGTATCGCTACCTTTTCCAAGATCGCGCGGTGCGTGGTGAATGGGTACGGTTAAACCAAACGTTTACTGATACGTTAAATACACATCAATATCCGAAAGTCATCCAAAACTTGCTCGGTGAAATGATGGTGGCGACCAGTTTATTGACGGCGACGTTAAAATTTGAAGGGGATATTACTGTTCAAGTACAAGGTGATGGACCGTTAAAATTAGCATTAGTTAATGGCAATCATCAGCAGCAAATTCGCGCATTAGCGCGTTTACAAGCGGATGTCAGTGATGATATGAGTTTGGCGCAATTAGTCGGGAAAGGGGTATTAGTGATTACGATTGCACCGACAGAAGGCGAGCGTTACCAAGGTGTGATTGCGTTAGATAAGCCAACCATTACTGCCTGTCTTGAAGATTATTTTGTGCGTTCAGAACAATTGCAAACCCAGCTTATTATTCGTGCTGGCGAATTTGAAGGACAACCTGTGGCAGCCGGTATGTTGTTACAAATTATGCCGGACGGTTCAGGTTCTCCAGAGGATTATGAACACTTAGCAACATTGGCAGCGACGGTGAAAGAGGAAGAACTATTTGGTTTAACAGCAGAAGAATTATTGTACCGTTTATATCATGAAGAGCGTGTTGAAATTTTCCCTTCACAGCCGATCTCATTTTTCTGTGGCTGCTCACAAGAGCGTTCTGGTGCCGCATTGTTGTTGATTTCTGATGAAGAATTGGATGAAGTCTTGGCAGAGCATAACGGTACCATTGATATGCAGTGTGAATGTTGTGGGACGCATTATTTCTTCAATAAAGCAGCGATTATGCAATTGAAAGTAGAAAAATAAGTCTTGGTATTATGGATTTTGTTGCAGGCTATCAAGATATTTGATAGCCTGTTTTTCCTTTGCAGCAAACGATTTTATGAGAAAAACGCCGTCTTCTCACACAGTAGTTTAGGTATTGCATAGCATGAAGCGGGAAACTATGTTTGGCGCTTGTCTGTTTAAAAAGGTTATCTATGTTAGCACTTTCACCATCATTACTTGAAAAAACACTTGAAATCGCGGATCAAGCAGGGGATTTTTTAACGCGATTTTATACCGACTCAGGGCAAAATGCGTTAGCAATTCAAACCAAACAAGATAACACGCCAGTGACTGCCGTGGATTTATTTTTGAGTCAATTTTTAATTGAAAAATTGACCGCACTGACACCTGAGGTCCCGATTCTTTCCGAAGAGAGTTGTAAAATTCCCTTACAAGATCGTTCACATTGGGCAGAATATTGGTTAATTGACCCACTCGATGGAACCCAACAATTTATTAATCGCACCGATCAATTTTCCATTTTGATTACACTTGTCCAACACAATCAACCCGTCTTAAGCATTACCCATGCCCCTATTTTACAAACGACCTATTATGCTATGCAGGGCTTTGGTGCTTACAGAAGGCAGGGCAATCAACAAGAAAAGCTAAACAACCAAGCGCGACCTGAGCAGCGAAAAATCAAAATTGCTGTGGGAGTCGGGGGCGTTGAACGGAAAATTCAGCCCTTGTTAAATCCAGCTTATCAATATGAATTTTTGGTTTATGGTTCAAGTGGTTTAAAAGGCGGCTTAGTGGCCGATGGCACTTGTGATTGCTATATTCGAGTAGGAAAAACGGGTGAATGGGATACTGGGGCGGCTGAAATCCTCTTACGTGAAATGGGAGGTGCTGTGTTTGACTTTGCTTTTCAACCGCTTAGCTATAATCAGAGAGAAAGTTTTATTAATCCCAATTTTGTGATGGTGGCGAATACAGAATTTGATTGGCAGAAAATTTTTCAATTTCATTCGCACTAGGCATTATTTATTATAAGATGCGATATCTTATGACCTCTATTTTTAACAAACGGATTTCAGGAAAAAAATGAAAATTGAAGCAGACAACAATTGTATTGTAATTTTTGGTGCATCAGGTGATTTAACTTATCGTAAATTGATTCCTGCACTGTATAACTTATATAAAATCGGTCGTTTGACTGAGCATTTCTCCGTGTTAGGTGTGGCAAGAACGGAATTAAGTGATGAGGGTTTCCGTGAAAAAATGCGCCAAGCGTTGATCAAAAGTGAAAAAGCGAATGGCGAAACACTCGATCAATTTTGTAGCCACCTTTATTATCAGGCATTAAATACCGCAGATGCTGCCGATTATGGCAAGTTAATTCCTCGTCTTGATGATTTACATGATAAATATCAAACCTGTGGTAACACACTTTACTATTTATCCACGCCGCCAAGTCTTTATGGTGTGATTCCAGAATGTCTTGCTGCGCACGGACTGAATACCGAAGAATTTGGTTGGAAGCGGTTAATTGTGGAAAAACCGTTTGGTTATGATATCCGCACGGCAAAAGAATTGGACGTTCAAATTCACCGTTTCTTTGATGAACACCAAATTTATCGTATTGACCACTATCTTGGTAAAGAAACGGTTCAAAATCTGCTTGTGTTGCGTTTTTCTAATGGATGGTTTGAACCACTCTGGAACCGTAATTTCATTGATTATATTGAAATAACGGGCGCAGAATCTATCGGTGTAGAAGAGCGTGGTGGTTATTACGATGATTCTGGCGCAATGCGTGATATGTTCCAAAACCATTTGTTGCAAGTGTTAGCCATGGTTGCGATGGAGCCACCAGCAATTATTAATGCCGACTCGATGCGTGATGAAGTGGCAAAAGTCTTGTATTGTTTACATCCATTAAGTGAGGATGACTTAGAAAATCATTTAGTCTTAGGGCAATATACGGCAGGCACAGTTGAAGGTGAAGCGGTTAAGGGCTACTTACAGGAAAAAGGTGTGCCGGCGGAGTCTAATACGGAAACTTACATGGCATTACGCTGTGAAATTGACAACTGGCGTTGGGCGGGTGTGCCATTTTATGTGCGTACTGGGAAACGGTTACCAAGTCGAGTGACCGAAATTGTGATTCATTTCAAAACCACACCACATCCGGTATTTAGCCAAAAAGCACCAGAAAACAAATTAATTATCCGTATTCAACCCGATGAAGCGATTTCGATGCGTTTTGGTTTGAAAAAACCGGGAGCAGGTTTTGAAGCAAAAGAAGTGTCGATGGATTTCCGTTATGCGGATCTTGCCTCACCAAGCTTACTGACCGCTTATGAGCGTTTATTATTGGATTCTATGAAAGGCGATGCCACTTTGTTTGCGCGTACTGATGCGGTACATGCCTGTTGGCAGTTTGTGGAGCCGATTTTACAATATAAAGCACAAAATGGGCGTGTTTATGAGTATGAAGCCGGTACTTGGGGACCGACAGAAGCCGACAAACTGATCGCGAAAACGGGTCGTGTTTGGCGTAAACCAAGTGGATTAATGAAAAAGAAAGTGTAATGTCCGCCCCTTTCGTAAGAAATGCGAGGGGCTAGTGTGAGCAGATTGAGTAAGGAAAGATCATGAATACAATCATTTTTGACAGTGCACAGCATGCCGTAGAGAAAATTGCACAAGAATTATTAGCGTATAGCTTAGAAGGTCGCCCTGTGCATATTTCCTTATCCGGAGGCTCAACGCCGAAATTGTTATTTAAAACTTTAGCTCAAGCACCGTATAACACCGAGATTCAATGGCAAAATTTGCATTTTTGGTGGGGGGATGATCGTATGGTGCCACCAACCGATCCAGAAAGTAATTACGGCGAGGTGCAAAAATTGTTATTCGATCATATTCAGATCCCTGCAGAAAATATTCACCGTATTCGTGGTGAAGCCCCCGTTGAGAGTGAACTTCAACGTTTTGAACAAGCGCTAAGTGCGGTCATTCCTGGGCAAGTTTTTGATTGGATTATTTTGGGCATGGGAACGGACGGGCACACCGCCTCATTATTCCCGCATCAAACCGATTTTGACGACCCTCATTTCGCCGTGATCGCTAAACACCCTGAAACAGGGCAAATTCGTATTTCAAAAACAGCGAAATTGATTGAACAAGCAAAGCGGGTGACCTATTTGGTGACAGGTAGCAGTAAAGCCGAGATCTTAAAAGAAATTCAAACTACGCCGGCAGAACAACTGCCTTATCCTGCTGCGAAAATCAAAGCGAAGCATGGGGTGACGGAATGGTATTTGGATAAGGATGCGGCAAAGTTACTGTAATGCATCGTGAGATTTTTCAACATTTTTGCAAAGAGACTTGAAATAAAATAGACCATAGCGTTCGTTTTCAAGGAGTGCTGAAAATGAAGGCTCTCGTTGAAAATGGCGCCATTTAGTGGGCAAGCTTAAGGTTCGCTCAGACAGCGCTATCAAAAGGGTAAAAGAATGTATCAACTCTATTTTAATCCACCAAAATCTTCATGGTCATTACGCGTTTGGGTGTTATTGAAAGAACTGGCAATTCCTTTTGAGCCTAAAATTGTACGTTATTTGGATGATTTAAGTGAACAACGCCAACAATTTAAGGCGTTTTCGCCGACTTCAAAAATCCCAGTATTGCATGCTGATGGTGTTGTCATTTGGGACAGTTTAGCGATTATTGAGTTTTTGGCAGAAAGTTATCCACATGTGTGGGCGCAAGATAAGGCGACAAGAGCGTGGTCACGTTCTGCTTGTGCTGAAATGCACTCTGGCTTTGAAAATTTGCGTGAAATGTGTGATTTTGCCCCTTTAGCTCGCAAACCGTTACAAGAAATACCCGCTGTGTTAAGCCAAGAGCTAGCAAGGCTTAATCAATTATTAGAAGAAGGGTTAACCGCGTTTGGTGGTGCGTTTTTAGCGGGCGATCGTTTTACCGCAGTAGATGCTTTTTTTCTGCCCGTTATGGCAAGAATTGAAACCTATGCGTTGCATCAGTATTTTAGCCCACAAGTGCTTGAATATCAGAAGATGTTAGTAAATTCAGCGAGTTTCCAAACTTGGCTTACGTTATAAATGTGCGGTAGTTTTACAAGACTTTTTCAAAAACTACCGCACTTTTAAGATTACAGATTGTCATCTAAAACATTATTGAGTGCGAGCATTCTTACTTGCTGGTAATCTAGATGATAAAGTTGCGGTCTGAGACGAGCATAAACAGGTAGTTTAAGGTTAAAATGATAAAAAAGATGAGTTTAAATGATTGATTTGAATAATAAAAAATTCATTGCTTTACAAAACAGTGAGAATGGTGAAGTCAGTCAACAAACCTGTTTCCACTATTTCCAGCAAGGTAAAATGATTTGGGCAGAATATGGGGGCGGTGAAATTGAGAAAGGCTTTTTGATTGGCAAATGGATAAATGAAACCCACATTGAATTTACCTATCAACATCTAAATAAGAAACTGGAAAATCGTTTTGGGCGTTGTGTAACCTTATTTCAATATACCGAACAAAGTAAATTGCTCGGTATAGAACGTTGGCAATGGCTTGATACTTTAGAGAAAGGTGAATCTCAGATTATTGAGATTGAATAGGCTATGATAAATAACAAGTGGTGAGATTCTCAACGTTTTGACAAAAATAGTGCTTTTAAAGGGGAAAATGGTGTAAAAGAGCGAATTTTGAACAAAGATTCGACAAAAAGCCTTGATATTGAAATTTTGCAAAATCTCTTGAAGATTCTCCTTTATAACCGAAAAATAAAAATCACCATAGAGCGGGTATTCTCGTCCACCGATGAGAGTTAGATTTTAAGGCACTCGTTTAAGACGAGAGCAGTCTAGTGGTAATTAAATGATTACATATAAAACGAACGTACTCATTTCAGTACAGCAATATACCGATTTATTGAAACAAACGAGCTTAGGTGAAAGACGACCTATTGATAAGCCTGAGCAAATTGAAATGATGCTAAAACAAACCGACGTTTTAGTGACAGCGTGGTATCAGGATACTTTAGTTGGACTTGCTCGCTCGGTGACAGATTTCGCTTACTGTTGCTATTTGAGCGACTTAGCCGTTAGTGAGCAGTGGCAAAAACAAGGGATCGGGAGACAACTCATTTTTGAGACCCAAAAAGCGCTTGAGCCCACTTGTAAAATTATTTTACTGGCTGCGCCACAAGCCGTGGATTATTACCCACATATTGGCTTTGTACAGCATCCAAGTGCTTGGACGAAAATATAGTCATATACAAACATTAGCGGTCTGCGTAATAAAATGTTTTAAAATCAGACCGCACTTTAATTATTCTTATGGTTACAGGAGAACAACATGTCAGTAAAAGGTGACATCGGCGTTATCGGCTTAGCGGTAATGGGTCAAAACTTAATTTTAAATATGAATGATCACGGCTTTAAAGTAGTGGCATTTAACCGTACGACTTCGAAAGTCGATGAGTTTTTGCAAGGTGCGGCAAAAGGCACGAATATTATTGGTGCGTATTCGTTGGAAGATCTTGCCAATAAATTGGAGAAACCGCGTAAAGTGATGCTGATGGTGCGTGCCGGTGAAGTCGTGGATCAATTCATTGAGGCATTATTACCACACTTAGAAGAAGGCGACATCATTATTGATGGTGGTAACACGAATTACCCAGATACAAACCGCCGTGTCGCGTATTTACGTGAAAAAGGGATCCGTTTTATTGGAACGGGCGTATCTGGTGGTGAAGAAGGGGCACGTTTCGGACCTTCTATTATGCCGGGCGGTGATGAATCTGCATGGGAACACGTGAAACCAATTTTACAAGCGATTTCAGCCAAAACAGATAAAGGCGAAGCTTGTTGTGATTGGGTTGGTCGTGATGGTGCTGGGCATTTCGTCAAAATGGTGCATAACGGGATTGAATACGGCGATATGCAATTAATTTGCGAAGCGTATCAATTCTTAAAAGAAGGCGTAGGCTTATCTGATGACGAATTAGAAGCAACTTTCAAAGCGTGGCGTAACACCGAATTAGATAGCTATTTAATTGATATCACGGCGGATATTCTTGGCTATAAAGATGAAGATGGCAGCCGTTTAGTCGACAAAATTTTGGATACCGCAGGTCAAAAAGGAACCGGTAAATGGACGGGGATTAATGCCCTTGATTTCGGCATTCCATTGACTTTAATCACGGAATCTGTCTTTGCCCGTTGCGTCTCGTCTTTCAAAGAACAGCGTGTGCAAGCCTCTCGCTTATTCAATAAAGTGGTCGGCAAAGTAGAAGGCGACAAAGCAGCTTGGGTTGAAGCGGTGCGTAAAGCCTTATTAGCCTCCAAAATTATTTCTTATGCTCAAGGTTTTATGCTGATTCGTGAAGCGTCAGAAAACTTTGGCTGGCACATTAACTACGGCGGTACAGCATTATTATGGCGTGAAGGTTGTATTATCCGTAGCCGTTTCTTAGGTAATATCCGGGATGCTTATGAAGCCAATCCGGATCTGATTTTCTTAGGTTCAGATGCCTACTTCAAAGGTATCTTAGAAAATAGCTTAGGCGAATGGCGTAAAGTGGTGGCGAAGTCGATCGAAGTGGGTATTCCAATGCCTTGTATGGCGTCTGCGATCACTTTCTTAGACAGCTATACGAGTGAACGTTTACCAGCGAACTTACTCCAAGCACAACGTGACTATTTCGGTGCACATACTTATGAACGTACGGATAAACCACGTGGTGAGTTCTTCCATACTAATTGGACAGGTCGTGGTGGTGATGCCGCATCGACCACTTATGATGTGTAAGTAAATTTACTGATATCATACCGCACTTTTATGCTGAATCTTAAAAGTGCGGTGCTTTTTAAAAAAGTTTCATACTGTGAATCAGATGAACAAGTTGAGCAGGAAAGTTCAGGGCGAACAGAGCAAACGATAAAGTCCCACTCATCTTCTTTCACGCCACAATACTTTCCTGAAGCTGTATTTTCATTCAATTTAGAAGGAAGAGTATGCGCATTCCTAATTATCGTGACCAAATTAAAATTGTCTTTTTTGATATTGATGAAACATTACTCGTTAAAGACGAAGACTATATTCCTGCGACGGTGGTCCCCGCTATTCGAAAATTAAAAGAAAATGGCATTGTACCTGCTATCGCAACGGGGCGTACCTTGTCTAACTTTCCGCCTAAGATTAAAGGATTGATTGAGCAAACGGACATGAATTTGTTTGTAACAATGAATGGTCAATATGTGAGTTATCAGAATGAGCCAATCGGGAAGCATCCTTTATCTAAAGCAAAAATCCAAGAGTTCGTTGATTTTTGTGATCAACATCAGATTGTTTATGCGCAAGTGTCACCGACAGATACGGCAGTTTCAGCGATAACCGATCAAGTTCGTGATGCATTGGATCCGCTAAAAGGGCATTATCATGTAGATAAAGACTATTTTAAACATCATGATGTTTTTCAGATACTGGCTTTTTATGATGCTACGCAAGATCAATTTGTCCAAGATTCTGGTGTACTGAAAGGATTACAATCGGTACGCTGGCATAAATACTCGGTTGATTTATTTGATGAAAAAATCTCAAAAGCTACGGGTATCGCTTGTGCAATTCAACATTTTGGCTTTGCAATGGAAAATGTGATGGCATTTGGTGATGGCTTGAATGATATTGAAATGTTAAGCACGGCAGGAGTGGGTGTTGCAATGGGGAATGCACATCATCAGCTAAAAACAGTAGCCGATCATGTCACCTTACCGATCAAAGAACATGGCATTGAGTATTTCTTAAAACAAGCTAAATTGATTGACTAAATTTATTTTACTTTTGCGATGCGTGTCGCAAAAGTAACTTATTCTTTTGCCCTTTTAATATCCTGTGCTTTAGTCTGTAGTCATTTTATGTCAAGCAAAGGATACCTATGCGGGGATTTGGTTTTTGTTGTGTTCACTGCCAGCAACCGTTAGCCATTGCACATCATGGATTATGTAGTCGCTGTAATCAGCAAATCAGACGTTTTGCTTATTGTGGCCATTGTGGTAAGGAATTAACACGAGATGCACTACGTTGTGGGCATTGTTTACAACATAAAGCCAGTTGGGATCGCATGGTGATCGTTGGTCACTATGTCGATCCCTTATCTTGTTTAATTCACCGTTTTAAATTCCAACATGCCTTCTTTTTAGACCGTACTTTAGCACGCCTGCTGTTATTAGCGCTCTACCATGCAAGACGTACTCATGGACTTATTTGGCCAGAAATACTTTTGCCGGTGCCTTTACATCGTTTACGCCATTGGCAACGTGGTTATAATCAATCTGCGTTGATTGCAAACTATCTTGCGCATTGGCTAAAGATACCCTGCGATCATGATTTTCTACAACGTATTAAACATACTCATACGCAACGTGGTTTAAGTGCAACGGAACGAAGAAAAAATTTACGCCACGCATTTCGTCTTCATCCAAAAAGCCAAACGCATCGCTATCAATCTGTTGCATTAATTGATGATGTAATTACAACAGGTGCAACGTTGAATGAGTTGGCACTCTTATTAAGAAAAGCAGGTGTTGAGCATATTCAAGTTTGGGGATTAGCAAAAACGTAAGGAAAGATTTATTACTGTAAAAGGTAGAAAAAAAAACGAACTCGGAGTATCATTCTTGACAATCTTACTCAAGTATTCACATTCTTTAGGATAGTTTATGCAAAAAATTATGATTTCCGATGCGGCTCAAGCGCATTTTCGCCGTTTGCTTGATCAGCAAGAAGAAGGAACTCACATTCGCATTTTTGTGGTTAACCCAGGCACCCCCAATGCTGAATGTGGTGTGTCTTATTGCCCGCCCAATGCAGTAGAAGCAACGGATACGGAAATGCAATATGCTTCATTTTCAGCCTTTGTGGATGAAATCAGCTTACCTTTTTTAGATGAGGCAGAAATTGACTATGTCACTGAAGAATTAGGCGCACAGTTAACATTAAAAGCTCCGAATGCCAAAATGCGTAAAGTGGCTGATGATGCCCCTTTGCTTGAACGAGTTGAATATGTGATTCAGACACAAATTAATCCACAACTTGCAGGACACGGCGGACGTATTACATTAATTGAAATCACTGAAGATGGTTATGCCATTTTACAATTTGGTGGTGGCTGTAATGGTTGTTCTATGGTGGATGTGACATTAAAAGATGGCATTGAAAAGCAATTACTCAGTTTATTCCCGGGAGAGTTGCAAGGTGCGAAAGATGTTACAGAGCATCAACGTGGTGAACATTCTTACTACTGATCCTGAGCGATATTCTTTGAAGTAAGGCTGGTTTCTTATCAAACCAGCCTTCTTTATTTAGATTTGTTTAATTTTGCGTAATCCTGCTTCATCTAAAGCAAGATTAAAATGCACTAAAAGCTGTTGTTTTTCTGCCACAGTGATTAAATTGACATTTTTATTTTCTAGTGCAGCATGAAATGCCCAGAAGATGCCAATATCGGCAGTAATCCCTTTCTTTTTTAAACGGATGTAAGCATTCTTTGCACCTAATGCCTGGAAAGTGGCAACATCATAAATTTCCACTTTTTCTAATAATCGTTCATGTTTAATCGATAAGTTAGGCAACTCTTTAATGCGATTTTTCTTTGCCAGTGCTTCAGCCCGTTTTTGATCTTTTATTTGCCGGAGAGATTGCTCTAGGATTTGTTTGTAAAGGGATTTATCTGAGGTAATTTTACGAGGAAGGCGATAATAACTGGATATGTTTAATTTAGAAGACGCTTGTTTTGCTAAATAACTTGCTGCCCCCTGTGATTCTAAAAATAAGGCTAGGTCTCCTTCTGCCTTCAGGTAGAACACATTATTTTGATACAAACCGAACATTATTTTTTCATGAAATAATCCGTAGCTTGCAAATAAACCTTTTGCTGTTACTTCTCCAATCAGTTCACTCAATATTTTTCGGATCTCTAATGTTTCTTTTTCTGTTTTCGTCATAGTAACTCATCCTATAGTTATATTGCTGACAATAATGTATCTCATGCTCATAACCTTGAGCGATGAACGTTATAACATATCTTTGTTTTATTGAGAAAAAAATTATGATTAGGCATAAATAACATGATGTTTTTGTGGTCAATTGAGTAATGCCTGCACATAAAGAAATGAGATGATAATGTATTATTTGATGAAGCAAGGTGATGGAATAAATTGAGGCAAAGGATATTACTGCTTACTTTTTGACACATAACATGTATAAACAGTGAACAAGTCATAGCATATTTGCTTTTTTTGATTAAAAAAATAGCACTTGATCCGAGAAAATAGAAAAACATCAAAAAAGATCTTGATCCTAAATTTGAAATCCCTATAATGCACCTCCGCAGCGCAAGGGAGGCAAGCGAAAGGAAAGCATAATGCTTTTTGTTGTTTTAAAAGGTAAGCAGTCTTTAAAATAAAATGGCTTGACATAGAATAGAGATTTGATTATCATTTTCGTCCTTGCTTAGTGCAACGTTCTTTAACAATCTAACAGACAATCTGTGTGGGCACTTGTTGATTGATTTCATTTAAAAAATTTTAAAATTGAAGTCTTAATAGGTGCTTAATACTGAAAATTCATGATACTTTTGAAGTAAATGTAAACTTTTAGCTAAGCAGTTTATTGAGCGATTGAACTTTGAATTGAAGAGTTTGATCATGGCTCAGATTGAACGCTGGCGGCAGGCTTAACACATGCAAGTCGAACGGTAGCAGGAAGAAAGCTTGCTTTCTTTGCTGACGAGTGGCGGACGGGTGAGTAATGCTTGGGAATCTGGCTTATGGAGGGGGATAACTGTGGGAAACTGCAGCTAATACCGCGTATTCTCTGAGGAGGAAAGGGTGGGACCTTAGGGCCACCTGCCATAAGATGAGCCCAAGTGGGATTAGGTAGTTGGTGGGGTAAAGGCCTACCAAGCCTGCGATCTCTAGCTGGTCTGAGAGGATGACCAGCCACACTGGAACTGAGACACGGTCCAGACTCCTACGGAGGCAGCAGTGGGGAATATTGCGCAATGGGGGGAACCCTGACGCAGCCATGCCGCGTGAATGAAGAAGGCCTTCGGGTTGTAAAGTTCTTTCGGTAATGAGGAAGGGATGTTGTTAAATAGATAGCATCATTGACGTTAATTACAGAAGAAGCACCGGCTAACTCCGTGCCAGCAGCCGCGGTAATACGGAGGGTGCGAGCGTTAATCGGAATAACTGGGCGTAAAGGGCACGCAGGCGGACTTTTAAGTGAGATGTGAAATCCCCGAGCTTAACTTGGGAACTGCATTTCAGACTGGGAGTCTAGAGTACTTTAGGGAGGGGTAGAATTCCACGTGTAGCGGTGAAATGCGTAGAGATGTGGAGGAATACCGAAGGCGAAGGCAGCCCCTTGGGAATGTACTGACGCTCATGTGCGAAAGCGTGGGGAGCAAACAGGATTAGATACCCTGGTAGTCCACGCTGTAAACGCTGTCGATTTGGGGATTGGGCTATATGCTTGGTGCCCGAAGCTAACGTGATAAATCGACCGCCTGGGGAGTACGGCCGCAAGGTTAAAACTCAAATGAATTGACGGGGGCCCGCACAAGCGGTGGAGCATGTGGTTTAATTCGATGCAACGCGAAGAACCTTACCTACTCTTGACATCCTAAGAAGAGCTCAGAGATGAGCTTGTGCCTTCGGGAACTTAGAGACAGGTGCTGCATGGCTGTCGTCAGCTCGTGTTGTGAAATGTTGGGTTAAGTCCCGCAACGAGCGCAACCCTTATCCTTTGTTGCCAGCGATTCGGTCGGGAACTCAAAGGAGACTGCCAGTGACAAACTGGAGGAAGGTGGGGATGACGTCAAGTCATCATGGCCCTTACGAGTAGGGCTACACACGTGCTACAATGGTGCATACAGAGGGCAGCGAGAGTGCGAGCTTGAGCGAATCTCAGAAAGTGCATCTAAGTCCGGATTGGAGTCTGCAACTCGACTCCATGAAGTCGGAATCGCTAGTAATCGCAAATCAGAATGTTGCGGTGAATACGTTCCCGGGCCTTGTACACACCGCCCGTCACACCATGGGAGTGGGTTGTACCAGAAGTAGATAGCTTAACCTTCGGGGGGGCGTTTACCACGGTATGATTCATGACTGGGGTGAAGTCGTAACAAGGTAACCGTAGGGGAACCTGCGGTTGGATCACCTCCTTACCTAAAATGAAGCGACTGCAAGTGTTCACACAGATTGTTTGGTAGATTGTGTCAATGAAGAGACAAAAAACCGAAATCCTTTTGGGTCTGTAGCTCAGGTGGTTAGAGCGCACCCCTGATAAGGGTGAGGTCGGTGGTTCAAGTCCACTCAGACCCACCACTCAAGCGAAAGCAAAAGAGTGAAGCGAAAAGGGATGACGGCGCATTGTAATGATGTGAATGGGGATATAGCTCAGCTGGGAGAGCGCCTGCCTTGCACGCAGGAGGTCAGCGGTTCGATCCCGCTTATCTCCACCAAATCATCATTGCTAAGTGTTTTGTGTAAATGGCATTAGTCTGGATAGATTAATGGTTCTTACATTAAGAATATTTAGCAATGATGAGCGAAAAATGGCGAAGCCATTTTGACTTGTCTTTACTGTTCTTTAAAAAATTGGAAACAAGCTGAAAAACTGAAGAGATTTTCGAAAGAAAGTCTGAGTAGAAAAATCTTGCATGAAAAAGGCATGCAAGTGTTTAGCGTTTAAACACAACATCAAGGTGATGAAACTTGATTAATGCATTAGCAAAGGTTAATGGATTAATTGAGATTAAGTAAGAATACTTGAGGTTGTATGGTTAAGTGACTAAGCGTACAGGGCGGATGCCTTGGCAATCAGAGGCGATGAAGGACGTGCTAATCTGCGAAAAGCTTGGATGAGTCGATAAGAGGCGTTTAATCCAAGATATCCGAATGGGGAAACCCAGTAGATGAAGAATCTACTATCAATAAATGAATACATAGTTTATTGAGGCGAACCGGGAGAACTGAAACATCTAAGTACCCCGAGGAAAAGAAATCAACCGAGATTCTGTGAGTAGCGGCGAGCGAAAGCGGAAGAGCCAGTAAGTTTTAGCTAGCATATTAGAGGAATTGGCTGGGAAGCCAAATCAAAGAGGGTGATAATCCCGTACTCGAAAGTATGTTAGTGGAACTAAGCTTACGATAAGTAAGGCGGGACACGAGAAATCCTGTTTGAAGATGGGGGGACCATCCTCCAAGGCTAAATACTCCTGATTGACCGATAGTGAACCAGTACTGTGAAGGAAAGGCGAAAAGAACCCCGGTGAGGGGAGTGAAATAGAACCTGAAACCCTGTACGTACAAGCAGTAGGAGCGAGGGCAACCTTGTGACTGCGTACCTTTTGTATAATGGGTCAGCGACTTATATTTTGTAGCGAGGTTAACTGAATAAGGGAGCCGAAGGGAAACCGAGTCTTAACTGGGCGTTGAGTTGCAAGGTATAGACCCGAAACCCGGTGATCTAGCCATGGGCAGGTTGAAGGTTGGGTAACACTAACTGGAGGACCGAACCGACTAATGTTGAAAAATTAGCGGATGACTTGTGGCTGGGGGTGAAAGGCCAATCAAACCGGGAGATAGCTGGTTCTCCCGAAATCTATTTAGGTAGAGCCTTGAGCGGACACCTTCGGGGTAGAGCACTGTTTCGGCTAGGGGTCCATCCCGGATTACCAACCCGATGCAAACTGCGAATACCGAAGAGTGATACTCAGGAGACACACGGCGGGTGCTAACGTTCGTCGTGGAGAGGGAAACAACCCAGACCGCCAGCTAAGGTCCCAAAGTCTATATTAAGTGGGAAACGAAGTGGGAAGGCTTAGACAGCTAGGATGTTGGCTTAGAAGCAGCCATCATTTAAAGAAAGCGTAATAGCTCACTAGTCGAGTCGGCCTGCGCGGAAGATGTAACGGGGCTCAAATATAGCACCGAAGCTGCGGCATCAGAATTTATTCTGTTGGGTAGGGGAGCGTTGTGTAAGCGGATGAAGGTGGCTCGAGAGGGTTGCTGGACGTATCACAAGTGCGAATGCTGACATAAGTAACGATAAAACGAGTGAAAAACTCGTTCGCCGGAAGACCAAGGGTTCCTGTCCAACGTTAATCGGGGCAGGGTGAGTCGGCCCCTAAGGCGAGGCTGAAAAGCGTAGTCGATGGGAAACGGGTTAATATTCCCGTACTTGGATAAACTGCGATGTGGGGACGGAGAAGGTTAGGTTAGCAGACTGTTGGATGTCTGTTTAAGGTGGTAGGTGGAAGACTTAGGCAAATCCGGGTCTTTATAAACACTGAGAGCTGATGACGAGGTCTTAAGGGACTGAAGTAACTGATACCCTGCTTCCAGGAAAAGCCACTAAGCTTCAGGTTTATCTAAACCGTACTGAAAACCGACACAGGTGGTCAGGTAGAGAATACTCAGGCGCTTGAGAGAACTCGGGTGAAGGAACTAGGCAAAATAGCACCGTAACTTCGGGAGAAGGTGCGCTTACAGTAATTGTAGTCCCTTGCGGATGAAGGTGAAGTAAGTCGAAGATACCAGCTGGCTGCAACTGTTTATTAAAAACACAGCACTCTGCAAACACGAAAGTGGACGTATAGGGTGTGATGCCTGCCCGGTGCTGGAAGGTTAATTGATGGTGTTATCGAAAGAGAAGCTCCTGATCGAAGCCCCAGTAAACGGCGGCCGTAACTATAACGGTCCTAAGGTAGCGAAATTCCTTGTCGGGTAAGTTCCGACCTGCACGAATGGCATAATGATGGCCAGGCTGTCTCCACCCGAGACTCAGTGAAATTGAAATCGCCGTGAAGATGCGGTGTACCCGCGGCTAGACGGAAAGACCCCGTGAACCTTTACTATAGCTTGACACTGAACATTGAATTTTGATGTGTAGGATAGGTGGGAGCCTTTGAAGCAGTGACGCCAGTCATTGTGGAGGCGACCTTGAAATACCACCCTTTAACGTTTGATGTTCTAACGAAGTGCCTGAAACGGGTACTCGGACAGTGTCTGGTGGGTAGTTTGACTGGGGCGGTCTCCTCCCAAAGCGTAACGGAGGAGCACGAAGGTTTGCTAATGACGGTCGGACATCGTCAGGTTAGTGCAATGGTATAAGCAAGCTTAACTGCGAGACAGACAAGTCGAGCAGGTGCGAAAGCAGGTCATAGTGATCCGGTGGTTCTGAATGGAAGGGCCATCGCTCAACGGATAAAAGGTACTCCGGGGATAACAGGCTGATACCGCCCAAGAGTTCATATCGACGGCGGTGTTTGGCACCTCGATGTCGGCTCATCACATCCTGGGGCTGAAGTAGGTCCCAAGGGTATGGCTGTTCGCCATTTAAAGTGGTACGCGAGCTGGGTTTAGAACGTCGTGAGACAGTTCGGTCCCTATCTGCCGTGGGCGTTGGATGATTGATTGGGGCTGCTCCTAGTACGAGAGGACCGGAGTGGACGCATCACTGGTGTTCCAGTTGTCTCGCCAGAGGAGCATTGCTGAGTAGCTAAATGCGGAAGAGATAAGTGCTGAAAGCATCTAAGCACGAAACTTGCCAAGAGATGAGTCATCCCTGACTTTAAGTCAGTAAGGGTTGTTGTAGACTACGACGTAGATAGGTTGGGTGTGTAAGTGTAGTGATACATTGAGCTAACCAATACTAATTGCCCGAGAGGCTTAACTATACAACGCTCAAGTGTTTTTGGGTGTTGAGTGAGACGTTAGACGAAAAGACGAAGAAGAGAAAATTACTTTAGACAGCTTGTTTTTGATTAAAGTGCGAGAGTGAAGAAAGCACGAAGGAAGAACAGAAGAATAGAGAAGACATCAACCGAATATCTTGGCGGCGATAGTGCAGTGGACCCACCTAACTCCATACCGAACTTAGAAGTGAAACGCTGTAACGCCGATGGTAGTGTGGGGCTTCCCCATGTGAGAGTAGGACACCGCCAGGTCTGAATGAGAAGAAACCTCAAGTAGAGATACTTGAGGTTTTTTTGTGTTTGGGGAGAGTGAGGATATGGGGAGAGTGTCATTCGCATAACAAGAAGTATAGTCATGACCAAAAATCAAGTAGCACCAAGCAGTAATACAGTAATTAAGAAGCAACTAAGAAGCAATTAAGACACAGCAATTAATGAGCAGTTAATAGGCAATCAGACGGGTTGTTTGGGGGAGTCGTCGCTTTGTGTTGGAATTAGACATAAATCAGGATTACCGTGTATTGGGGTATCAAGCATGAGATCCGATTGATTGGCTGTATAAGGTGACGAGTTTGTTGTTGAAAGTGATAGCATGTCAGTTAACTACAATCAATACAGCAAGTAAAGCAAATACAGTCAATACAGAGAAAGAGAGAAATGTGAAAATACATAGCTTTTTCTATTTTTTGCATCTTCAAGTCAGCTAGAAAGCTGATTTAATCCTTTTAGCAAGGCTAATTTGGTAGCATATTTGATATTTTTAGTTTGGGGAAAGTTTTTGTAAAAAATCAAAAAAAGAGTAGAATAATTAAAATTTTTTTATTGCATTTTACACAAAGAGAAATTATGGCGCGATTAAATGTACTTGTTTATCCAGATGAACGTTTGAAAATCATTGCGAAACCTGTTGTAGAGGTAAATGACGAAATTCGTGAAATTGTGGATAATATGTTTGAAACAATGTACCTTGAAGAAGGGATTGGATTAGCAGCAACACAGGTTAATATTCATCAACGTATTATTACGATTGATGTGGAAGGTACGAAAGAAAACCAGTATGTGTTAATTAATCCTGAAATTATTGATAGCTGTGGTGAAACAGGGATTGAGGAAGGCTGTTTATCTTTACCTGGATTCCGCGGTTTTGTGCCACGTAAAGAAAAAGTCACGATTAAAGCGTTGGATCGTCATGGCGAAGAATATACGTTGAGCGCGGAGGGGCTATTGGCGATCTGTATTCAACATGAAATCGATCACTTAAATGGCATTGTGTTTGCTGATTATTTATCACCGTTGAAACGTCAACGTATGAAAGAAAAATTGCTGAAACTCCAAAAACAATTAGCAAGACAGAAGTAATTATTGATACCCACGTCAGTTAGCGTGGGTTGTTTTATTCATAACGTAGAACATTATTTTATATGACATCACTCAAAATTATCTTTGCGGGTACGCCAGCGTTTGCTGCCCAGCATTTACAAGCTTTATTGAATTCTCATCATCAAGTGGTTGCTGTTTACACGCAACCTGACAAACCTGCAGGGCGAGGCAAAAAGTTACAAGCCAGTCCAGTGAAACAATTAGCAGAGCAGCATAATATTCCCGTTTATCAACCGAAATCCTTGCGTAAAGTAGACGCACAAGAAGAAATGCGTGCCATTGATGCAGATGTGATGGTTGTTGTGGCTTATGGTTTGATTTTACCGCAGACCGTATTAGCTATGCCTCGTTTAGGTTGTTTGAATGTGCATGGATCGCTGTTACCGCGTTGGCGTGGGGCGGCGCCGATTCAACGTGCCATTTGGGCTGGGGATAAACAAACGGGTATCACTATTATGCAAATGGATGAAGGATTGGATACGGGTGATATGTTGTATAAAGTGTATTGTGATATTGCGCAGGATGAAACATCCTCTAGTCTATATGCTAAATTGATGGAAATTGCCCCCCCCGCCTTATTACATGTCCTCGATGGATTAGATAAAGGAAAATTTGCATCTGAGAAACAAGATGATATAGAATCATGTTATGCAGAAAAATTGTCTAAAGAAGAAGCAGAATTAAATTGGCATGTCTCTGCAGAGCAGTTAGAACGTCATATCCGTGCGTTTAATCCTTGGCCAGTGAGTTATTTTTCTACACGCGATCTCCAAGGCAATACCCAGGTGATAAAAGTCTATAAAGCCGCTGTTTTACCTCATGTTGATAAAGTGGCTGGGACGATTTTAAGTGCGGATAAAAATGGTATTCAAATTGCAACTGCAGAAGGTGTATTAAATTTGTTGCAATTACAACCCGCGGGGAAAAAGCCAATGGATGCGCGGGACTTGCTGAATGGGCGTGCAGAATGGTTTCCTGTCGGTAAGGTTTTATGATGCAGAAATTCGTAAAAAACGTGAAAAAGCAAATTGTACTTCTTTCAACAAGAGCCATTGCTGCACAAATCATTTTACAAGTTCTGGATCAAGGTAAATCGCTATCAACCTTGATTCCAGACACACAACATCAAGTTAAAACACAAGATTTACCTTTATTACAAGAAATTTGTTTTGGGGTATGTCGTGTATTACCTCGTTTAGAACTGATTATCAAGCAACTTGTGGACAAGCCATTAAAAGGAAAAACACGCATTGTCCACTGCTTATTATTAGTTGGCTTGTATCAGCTCCTTTATACTCGCATTCCTGCTCACGCGGCAGTTGATGAAGTTGTCAATGCAACAAACGCGTTAAAAGTGGAACATTTCCGTGGTTTAGTGAATGGTGTGTTACGTCGTTTTTTACGTGAACAAGAAACCTTATTGGTGAAAGTTGATAAACATTGGCACACATTGCACCCTGATTGGTTAGTTAATCGTTTGAAAGAAGCTTATCCAAATTGGCGTGAGATTGTTGAAGCGAATAATCACAAACCGCCGATGTGGTTACGTGTCAATCAGCAAAAAAATAGCACAGAAACGTACCGCACTTTATTGGCAGAACAAGGAATTGAGGCAGAAAAGGCAGATAATCCGTGCGCATTACGTTTATTGCAACCTGTGGCAGTATCTCAATTGCCAGCATTTCATGAAGGTGCGGTGAGTGTACAAGATGTGAATGCCCAATGGTCAGCCTTGTTATTGGCACCAGAAAATGGTGAATTCATTTTAGATGCCTGTGCGGCACCCGGTGGGAAAACAACGCATATTTTAGAGCAAGCCCCACAAGCGCATGTGGTTGCTCTAGATGTTGAAGCTACTCGCCTTAAACGTGTGCATGAAAATTTAGCACGAATGCAACAGCAGGCAACGGTGATTTGTGGTGATGCCACACAGCCAGCACAATGGTTAAAGCAACTAAGTGAAAGTGCGGTACAATTTGACCGAATTTTATTGGATGCACCTTGTTCGGCAACCGGCGTGATTCGACGCCATCCCGATATTAAGTGGTTAAGGCAAGCATCGGATATTAGTGCATTAGTGACACTACAAAAACAAATTTTACAAGCGCTCTGGACAGTATTAAAACCAAATGGAATTTTATTGTATGCAACTTGCTCGGTTTTACCAGAGGAAAATGCATTACAAATTGAACAATTTTTAACGAACAATGTAGATGCGAAATTAGAGCCACTCCCGTTTACGGTTGTAGAAGGGGCTGTTGGGTATCAGTTTCTTCCAACTGAGAATGGGGGTGACGGTTTTTATTATGCTAAGTTAAGGAAGGTAGTTTCATGATGAACTTTAATAAAATGTCATTTTCAAAAATCGATGTTGTGATTCCTTGTTATAACGCGGAGAAAACGCTCATTCGTGCGGTAAACTCCGTCTTAAATCAAGAGTTACTGAATCATTTATGGATTATTGATGATTGTTCTACAGACAATTCATTCAAGCTTGCCAATCAAATTGCTGCACGTTTTCCAGAAAAAGTGACTGTTGAGCGACTCTCTCGTAATGGTGGTGTTGCTAAAGCCAGAAACTGGGGTGCTGTTCAAAGTAATGCGGAGCTAATTGCGTTCTTAGATGCGGATGATGCTTATGAGCCTGAAGCGCTTAAAGTGGCTAGCTGCGTTTTTCATTTCCGTCCTGAAACCGTATTAGTGAGACTGGCTATGAAACCAGTTGGTCTGTCAGAAGAATATACGGAACACCCCGACTTTGAAAGCGCTTGGGAAACTGTGCAAATGTCATTAGCGGGAAACGTTGTGTTTCGTCGCGCATTTTTATTAGCATGTGGTGGTTTTCCACAAGAGTCACTCTTTAACCGTTTGGGTGGTGATGATAATGCACTTGGTGAAGCGGTGGTGAAATTAGGGCGTGTTGCAACGCTTTTTGAAGATGTTGGTGTTTTATATTATTGCCATGAAGGGATGAAAGCAGAACGTTTATTAGATGCTGTTTTATTCGGTAAAAAACCGAAAAATAGTTTACCAAACGATATTCAAGTTGCAGAACAAGTCACGGAGAATATTTGTAAACATGTGGAACAGTTGAAGAAACTATTGGATGTACAAGAGGTGGGTGTTAAACCTTTGGTGATTGAGAGAACAGAATAATGAAAATTATCATTCTTGGTGCAGGGCAGGTTGGTAAAACGCTTGCTGAGAATTTAGTCAGTGAAGATAACGACATTACATTAGTCGATAATCAATCACTGCGATTAGAAAATTTACAAAGTAAGCATGACTTACGAGTCGTTAATGGTTCTGCTTCTTCACCAAGAGTGTTACGTGAAGCTGGTGCGCAAGATGCGGATTTATTAGTGGCGGTTACGAGCTCTGATGAAATCAATATGGTAGCGTGTCAAATTAGTTATACGCTTTTTAATACACCCACTAAAATTGCGCGTATCCGTAATGCGGAATATTTACGTGAAAAAGATAAATTATTCCAAACCAATGTGTTACCTATTGATCATATTATTTCACCGGAGAAATTAGTCACTGACGAAATTACACGTTTGATTGATTATCCGGGTGCGTTACAAGTGGCACATTTTGCGAATGGTCGTATTAGTTTGGTCGTTGTGAAAGCCTATTATGGTGGTCCTTTAGTCGGCTATGCGATTTCTGCTTTGAAAGATCATATGCCACATATTGAATGTCGTATTGTGTCTATTTTGCGTCAAGATAAAGTCATTCGTCCGCAAGGATCGACCATTATTGAGGCAGGTGATGAGATTACCTTTATCTGTGAAACCATTCATATTAAAGCTGTGATGAGTGAATTACAGCGTTTAGAGAAGCCGTATAAGCGCATTATGATCGCAGGCGGAGGGAATGTCGGCATTGGTGTTGCGAAGAATTTAGAAGGAAAATGTTCCGTCAAATTAATTGAACGTAATGCAGAACGCGCGACGGCATTGGCTGAAAAATTATCGAATACTTTGATTTTCTGTGGTGATGCTTCTGATCAGTCTTTTTTGTTAGAAGAGCAAATCGAAAATGTGGATGTGTTTTTATCGCTTACCAGTGATGATGAAGCGAATATCATGTCAGCATTGTTAGCAAAACGACTTGGGGCGAAGAAAGCCTTGGTGTTAATTCAACGTATGGCATACATTAACTTGATCCAAGGTGGCACCATTGATATTGCCGTTTCACCACAACAGACGACGATTTCTGCGTTGTTAAGTCATGTTCGTAAAGGTGATACAGTGAATGTGGCCTCTTTACGACACGGGGTTGCTGAAGCGTTAGAGATTATTGTGCATGGCGAAGAAAGTTCGTCGCTTGTGATTGGACGTAAAATTTCTGAATTGAAGTTACCACAAGGGGCGATTGTGGGAGCGATATTGCGTGGTAATGAGGTGATTATGGCGAAGAAAAATCTCGTGATTGAAGATAATGATCATGTCATTGTGTATTTAAGTGATAAGAAATTTGTGTCTGATATCGAGAAACTTTTTCAGCCAAGTGTATTCTTTATTTAAAGTAGCGTAAATAAACTGTACAAAAAATCAAAAGTTCTTATAATGGCTAGGATTTTAGCTAACATTTTATTTAGGAGTTTTTATGAGTTTTGTTAAAGAGTTTCGCGAATTTGCAATGCGAGGCAATGTTGTCGATATGGCAGTCGGTGTGATCATCGGTGGTGCATTTGGTAAAATTGTCAGTTCTTTAGTTGGTGATGTGGTGATGCCAGTATTAGGTATTTTAACTGGTGGTGTGGATTTCAAAGATTTAAGTATTGTGTTGAAAGAAGCAGCGGGTGAAGTGCCTGCAGTCACGTTAAATTACGGTGCATTTATCCAAACAGTCTTCGACTTCGTCATTATTGCCTTTGCGATTTTCTTGATGATCAAAGCGTTAAATAAATTGAAACGTGAAGAGCCAAAAGTAGAAGAACCTGCAGAGCCAAAACTATCAAACGAAGAAGTCCTATTAACGGAAATTCGCGATTTATTGAAGAAATAATCGTTTTGACTCGTCGAAAAATCTTCCCTAGTGGAAGATTTTTTTATTTCAACCGGGCTCCAATCGTCGCAACTTGTATAAGCCATTTATACCCTTTACAATACAGTCAATTTTATTCCTTAGAGGTAACCAACATGATCGACTTCAACGCGCTAAAAACAGAAACCAGAGAGATTATCACCGATCTCTTAAATGACGGTAGTGATCCCGATGCGTTATACATTATTGAGCATCACATTGTTCACCACGATTTTGATAAATTAGAGAAAATTGCGCTGGATGCGTTTAAGTTAGGTTATGAAGTCTCAGAAGCGGAAGAGTTTGAAGATGAGAAAGGTCATGTTATTTTTTGCTTTGATATTATTAGCGAAGTGAAATTGACACCTGAAATCATTGATGCACAGCAAAAAGAATTACTCCCGTTAGTTGAAAAATGTGGTGGTACCTATGATGGTTGGGGAACTTATTTTGAAGATCCAAATGCAGAGGATGACGAATACGGTGAAGATGGTGAGTTCTTTGACGACGAGCTAGATGATGAGCTTAACGAACGTCATTAAAAAACATTTAAGAATAAGACCGCACTTTTGGCAACCTGTTGAAAGTGCGGTTTTATTTTGAACTATTTTGTTTACTTTCTGCCTAACAAAGAGTGACTTTACATCATAGGAAAAACGTTATGACATTAAAACATCTTGCTTGGATATTCCTTGCGTTACCAATTGCGCTGAATGCGCAACCTGTAGACAATAAACTACAACATAATCAAGTTCAGTTCAGTGCTGAAGTGGTCAAAGAAATTGATAAAGATGAGCTGCAAGTAACACTTTATTTACAAGAAGAAGGGAAAGATGCGAGCGCATTAAATCAACTCATTGTGGCACGTATGAATCAGGCGCTTGATGCCGTGAAAAAACACAGTACAGTACAGGTTGTTTCTCAACAACGTTACACGCAAGTGCGTTATGGAAAAGAGGGGAAACAAAATGGTTGGATTGATCGCGCTGAAATCGTGCTGAAAAGTCAAGATATGCCAATGTTGTCGAAACTGGTGGCAGAGTTAAATGAGCATTTTAAAATTGGCGGTATGTATGCCACCGTGTCTGAAGAAAGTTTAGCGCGTGTGGAAAAAGAAATGACCGAAGCTGTATTGCAAAAGTTTGAGCAAAAAGCACAATTGATTCAGTCTTTAATGAAAGCAAAAGGTTATCGTTTAATTGAATTGGATTTATCTCCTCATGATGTGATGGGCTCAACAAGAAGCTATGCGGTATCGATGAAAAGTAAAGACGCTTTTTATAGTTCTTCTGCCGATCACGAAATGGCCCTTGAAGGTGGCAAAACAAAATTAAGAGCCGTTGTGCAAGCGAAAATTGAATTAATCAACGATTAGCTTTCTAAGCAATGATATTTCTTATACAATACACGAATTCATTCGCGAAAAATTGGAGTAATAATGAAAATTGCAAAAAATGTTGTAGTGAGCATTGCTTATCAAGTGCGCACAGAAGACGGTGTATTAGTTGATGAGGCGCCAGTAAACCAACCTTTAGAATATTTACAAGGTCATAATAATTTAGTGATTGGTTTAGAAAATGCACTCGAAGGTAAAGCAGTCGGTGATAAATTTGAAGTTCGCGTTAAACCAGAAGAAGCATACGGTGAATATAACGAAAACATGGTACAACGTGTACCAAAAGACGTTTTCCAAGGCGTAGATGAGCTTGTTGTGGGCATGCGTTTTATTGCGGACACAGACATTGGTCCATTACCAGTGGTGATTACCGAAGTGGCAGAAAACGATGTTGTTGTGGACGGTAACCATATGTTAGCAGGTCAAGAGTTACTATTTAGTGTTGAAGTCGTGGCGACACGTGAAGCAACATTAGAAGAAATCGCCCATGGTCATATCCATCAAGAAGGTGGATGTTGTGGTGGTCATCATCACGACAGTGATGAAGAAGGACATGGCTGTGGCTGTGGAAGTCATCACCATCATGAACATGAGCATCATGCACATGATGGCTGTTGTGGCAATGGTGGCTGTAAGCACTAATTCTAGAAATTTGATAAAAAAGAACCGCACTTTACAGTGCGGTTTTTTTATATTTATTTATGTTTCTTTAATATCACATAGATTTCATCTTTTAAGCGGAGTTTTTCTTTTTTGAGGTTTTCCACTTCTTGCGGGGTACCGAGCTCAATATTGGCTTCAATATTTTTAATGCGATGATCAAGTTCGTTATGTTTTTCGAATAAACGATTAAAATGTGCATCTTCGAGTTTGAGTTTAGAAATTAAATCACGAAATTCTGGAAACATAGGTTGCTCCTTTCATATCAGGTTAAAGTATAAAAACTATACACATTGTTATCTTATCGAAATTCGTTCTCAATTACTGTGTTAGAGATCACAAATTTATAGATGATGTTTTTCACGTAGCCTCGCTAACAGGGCATCGCAACATGGATTGAGTAGCTGATAGGTTTGGTTAAAATCTTTGCTATACCAAGGGTCAGGAATATGATCATAACCTAAATCAGGACAAAGCTCGGTTATTTTGAAAAGCTTATCAGGATGATGACCGAAAAGGCGCTCTAAGTCTTGCAGATTACTGTTATCCATCGCGATAATATAATCAAATTCTTGCTAGTGCTGGCGCTGAACCTTTTTGCTACGAAAGCCAGTGCTATCAATATGACATTGATCTAATATATCCGCCGTTCCACAATGCATATCTTCACCGTCATGCCAACCAGATGTTCCCGCACTACTGGTTTTTATTACCGTTTCCAATCCAGCCTGCTTAATTTTCTCACGCATCAGAAACTCCGCCATAGGTGAACGACAAATGTTACCTAAGCAAACAAATAAAAGATGAATCGTCATGTTACTTTCCTTTTCCTGACATTATTTTTATCGTAATAAAATACAATTCGGCTCTATTCAATAAAATCGAATAGAGCCGAATTTAGGTTACATGTTTTTAGCCTTCGCTAAGGATTACCATTGATAACCTGCACCGATACTTGCACCAAAGTCACCACGCGAGTTTGTGTTACCCGTTAATTTGATGATGACTTTGCCGTTATCAGAAATACGGGACATACCCAATGCAATTGCGTTTTGTCCTTTGTAAGTGCCCGCTGCAACCGCAACCATGCTCTTACCAGGGATATACGCTTGTGGTAAACCAGCCGCTGCATTCGCGCCTGCAATACCCGCACGGAGATCTTTATCCACTTTATTGATACGGTTATTTAGAATGTTATAGCCTTGACCACTTTGGTTCATGATTTGTTTGCTCAACTCATGTAACTGACTACCATTTACCGCATCGGTACTGGTTTCAGACACTTCTCCTTTCGCAATACCGCTAATTTTATTGGTTGTACCATCAATAGTAATACCGCCAACTTTGACTTCGTCGAATGCCACTTTATCGGCAGTTGCTACTTCATAGATCGTTTGTCCATTAGCACCAGTGGTTGGTGTAACGACCATATTTTTGCCTTGTTTCACTTCGTTACGGCTTGCTTTAATTGCATCATTGATATTGTTCTTGCCAGTACCGCCGATGTCAGTCATCGCCACATTACCATTGGTATTTTGAGCATTACCACCTAACAACGTTGCTAAATTGGTTTGTGTGGCATTTAACTGCTCTTCAGATGCCGCTCTGCCGTTTTTAGCAAAGTTATCTCCGCCTAGAGCTGTGTTACTTAGCCCTTTAATATCATTGGTAGTTTTATCTGTTACCACGCTACCTACTGTGGTTTTGTCAAACGTCACTTCTTTAGCCGTTGCAACTTTATATATTTTATTGCCATTAGCTCCATCTGTAGATGTTACAACAATATTATCACCTTCAACAACTTCCGTTTTGGCGGCTTTAGCTGTTGTATTGACAGCTTTGATAGCTTCATCAATTGTTGAGGCACCTGTACCCCCAATATTTGTATTGGCATACTCTCCTGTCTCTGGATTGTAAGTAGTATCTCCACCGATAATATTTTTCACGCCTTCACCTTGCGCAAATAATTGTCCGCCATTTACAGCATCTTTGCTGTCTTTTTCCACAGTACCATTTTGGACATTGGTCACTTTTTGGTTACCTGCGTCAATGCCGGTTTTGCTGATACTTGGTGTATTATCAATTTTAGTGCCTTGGTCATTAACAAAAGTTAAACCATTTGCATCAATTTTTGTTCCACCTGCAACAACACTGTCAAATTTCACATCTTTTTTGGTGGCGACAGTGTAAGTTCTGCTACCATCAGCGGCAACAACTTCGTCAACTTGCATATTATCACCAGCAACTACAGTGGTTTTAGAAGCTTTAGCTGTATTATTTACAGCTTCAATCGCATCATGGATTGTACCTTTACCGGTGCCACCAATATTTGACATGGTTAAGGTTCCGGCTTTATCTCCTTCTTTGACGATAGCGGCATCACCACCCAATACATTGGTCACTAAGGTGTCACCTACATAACCTAGCGTATTTAAGGCTAAATATAATTGACTACCGTTAATTGCGTCGGTGCTTGTCGCATTAATACGACCAGCTGCGACGTTAGTGATAGTCCGTTCTGCGTCTGCTTTACCAACACTGACTGTCGCGATAGGCGCAGTACCTGCAAAACCACTGTACTTAAATGTATTTACTGTCGCTTCATTTGTTCCTTCTGCTGCTGCAGTTTCTGCACCAGCACCTAAGGCAACGGCATCTTTGTCGTTTGCGATAGCACCGTTACCTAAAGCTAATGCATTTTGTTTTTTCGCTTTTGCTTCTTTACCTATGGCAACTGCATCAGCCCCATCAAGCGCATTTCCGCCATCAAAGCCTGTTTCTGCGCCCATACCAATAGCAATGGATGCTGAGGCTCTCGTTTGTGCTTTGGTACCAAATGCAATCGAGCTTCCTGCATTATCTGTGGTTTTTGCTTCAGAACCGAAAGCAATAGCCTGGTAACCTTTCGCGTTAGAATTGTAGCCAATTGAAACGGCTTGGGCTTTCGTATCCGATTTCGCACCAAAACCTAATGCAATAGTACTTGCATAATGTGCTTCGGCTTGAGTACCAATTGCGATAGCGTCTTTTGGATTTTCATTTTTGCCTTCTTGTGCAATCGCTTTGGCAGAAGTACCAATGACGATAGCTGAGTAAGCACCCAATTTTTTATCACCTACTTTTAAGCTTCTCGCTTCTGCATCTTTACCTAAGACGATTGCGCCACTTGCATCTGCTTTAGCATTTTCACCAATAGCAATGTTGGCTGTTTCACCACCAACTGCTTGTGCATTAAGACCGATGGCAATTGAGGCTACACCATCTGTTTTAGCCTTATGACCTTGCGCAATACCAAAGTTTTTTAAAGAAACGGATTCTTTACCGAGGGAAATCGTATTATTGATATTTAATTTTGTATTAGGATCTGCACTACGTCCGGCATGTTTACCAATCGCAATATTATCGCTACCCTTGATATTCTGTCCTGCTTCAATTAATGCAGCAAAGTTATCGTGCCCTTCAACATTTTGTCCTGCGCGACTTGAAATCGCCACGTTGGTATTGCCTTTAGTATTTTTACCTGCACTATTACCGATAGTTACGTTCTCTGTACCAACAACACCTTCACCAGAATCTTTACCGAGAGAAACTTGCATACGGTTCTGATTGGATTTATAACCTGCCTTATTACCAATAAAGACAGCATCAGTTGCTGGTTCTAGTTTATTATTAGGGTCACTTTGAGCTTCATTAGCTGTTTTAGTCACTCCAGCGTTATAACCAATAGAGATTGTATTGTTTCCTGCTGCTGTTGCATTACGACCAAATGCAATTGTATCCGATTGGGTTGCTTGTGCAGTGCGTCCCATCGCAATTGAGAAATTGCCAGATGCAAACGTTCTTGCAGCATCTGTAGCATTTACCGAACCACCAATAGCGATTGCAGAAGCGCCAGTCGCATAGGCATTACTCCCCGTTGCAATAGCGGTCTCTCCACTTGCCTTTGCTCCATTACCAGTTGCAACAGATTGATTTCCAAATGCTTTTGCTTGTTGGCCGATTGCAATAGCTGCTAGGTTAGCGGCTAATGCGCGATGACCAAGAGCGACGACATTATTTGCTTTTACATGATAAGTATCCTTATTGTTATCGGTGGTTTTTATGATACCATTACCAAATTCGCTTTCTTTTGTTCCCGCTGTAATTGCTGATGTTACAGCAAGATTTGTATTCGCATAAGTACCTATAATTAGGCTATGCGTACCTTCAAATTGGTCTCCTGCACCAGTGCCTAAGGCAATATTGTTATTGACATTTTTACCATTTTTTAATGCACCATCGCCAATTGCAATATTTCTCCCTTCTCCTTTTTCAGTTGTGGCTCCTTTGCCTGCAAAGCGACCGATGGAAATATCCCATTGACTGTTACCTTCAGCCTCGAAACCAACAGCAATCGCATAATTGGCTTTAGCTGACGCAGAAGAACCAACAGCGATCGCAGCAGTAGCATTTTCTGTCTTAGAATTAACTCCTATAGCAACATTTGATTCACCTTTATTTGTAGCCCCGACACCCATTACAACAGATTTAGCGGGCTTGTTATCTGCTTTATCTTCAGTTTTTGTGGTCACATCTCCGCAAATAACGGTTTTACTATTTGCATCAAAAAAGCAGTAATTACCGTCTCCTGACACACCAGTATTACCTGTCACCTCAGCAGCATTTACTTGTCCACTACCTAATACAACCGACGCTGCGATTAATGTAAAACTAAAGCCACTTACGCTGTTCACTAACGCTGATTTACCTGACGCGCTTTTGCCACTCGCTTTTGCCAATTCTGAAACCACAACCTAACTTTGAGTCGCTGCATTCCATAATGTACGATAGATTTTGTTCATTTATTTTTTCCTTATTTATTTCAAAAGTAGAACGTCAGAAGAGCGACAGTTCTGGTGTTTGCTATCCTCATTTTTGGATACTGCTATGAAACAAGGACGTAAAAAAATTGGTTGCTAATTCTACGACGATGGCGAAGTGAACACTATGCTTATAATGTAAAGTTATTAAAAGAAATAACTAGTTTATTAGCGACGCGTAAAGATCGTAGGCGTCAGCCCGTGTGATCTTGACTTCAATAAATTGTCCCGCTTTAACAGCCACTCGATTTGGATTATCAATGTAAACCACACCATCTATTTCTGGTGCATCTGCCATGGAACGTGCAATGATGCCTTCTTCATCTACTTCGTCCACGAGCACAGTGAGGACCTTGCCTACTTTTTGTTGTAGGCGCGCTGCAGAGATTTCTTGTTGTAACTGCATAAAGCGGTGAAAACGTGCTTCTTTCACCTCTTCTGGGACTTGATCGGGCATTTCTGTTGCAATAGCTCCTTCTACTGGGCTGAATTTGAAACAGCCAACACGATCAAGTTGGGCTTCTTTTAAGAAATCTAAAAGAAGTTGAAAATCTTCTTCGCTTTCACCCGGAAATCCGACAATAAAGGTTGAGCGTAATGTGAGATCAGGACAGATTTCACGCCATTTTTTGATCCGTTCTAGGGTTCGCTCAATTGAACCGGGTCTTTTCATGGCTTTTAAGATTTTAGGGCTAGCATGTTGTAAGGGAATATCTAAATAAGGCAGGATTTTACCTTCCGCCATTAATGGAATTAATTGATCAACATGTGGGTAAGGGTAAACATAATGTAAGCGTACCCATACACCGAGTTTACCCAGTTGCTCACAGAGGCTAATTAAGTTATTTTTAATTGGCATGCCATTCCAGAATACCGTTTTATTTTGTTCTTCTTTGCTACGATCTAACGCATAGGCAGAAGTATCTTGTGAAACGACCAAGATTTCTTTTACTCCCGCTTCAACAAGGCGTTTTGCTTCATCTAATACTTGTGTAATGGAACGACTGTCTAAGTCACCACGCATGGAAGGAATAATGCAGAAGGTACAACGATGATCACAGCCTTCTGAGATTTTTAAATAGGCATAATGTTTTGGCGTCAGTTTTACACCTTGTTTGGGTACAAGATTGACATACGGATTATAGGCAGGCTTAGGTACATATTTATGCACTTGCTGCATGACAGCTTCGTAACTATGTGGACCTGTTACTTCCAACACTTTCGGGTGGACTTCGCGAATACGATCTTCTTTGGCACCTAAGCAACCCGTCACAATCACTTTGCCATTTTCTTCCAGCGCTTCGCCAATCGCCTCGAGGGATTCTTGTACTGCGCTGTCAATAAAACCACAAGTGTTGACAATGACAAGATCTGCATTTTCATAACTTGGAATAATATTGTAACCATCTGAACGTAACTCTGTCAGAATACGTTCAGAATCTACTAAATTTTTAGGGCAACCGAGACTAATAAAACCAATATTGGGTAAAGAAGATGTCATAAAAAAGATCTCAAAAAAGGAATAAATTCGAGTAATTCTTTATTGTACAGAATTTATCTAGATAAGGCTACGAAATGAGCAGAAAAAGTCTAAAAAAAGCAAAGAGTGGCGATAAAATCACTGAAATTCGACAATTTCTTGAAATAAAAAACGCTTAGACGATGGCTAAGCGTTTTATGTAAAGGGAATGAAAAATTAAAGTAGATACGCCGCGGCTTTGACGACAATTTCAACTGCATTTTTTTCAATATCTTTCACTGCGGCTTCATTTGGGATCTCTTGCTGTGTACGGTTAACAATGGCACCCGCTACCATACCAGCGCGTAAACCTAACGCAGAACACATCGTAAATAAAGTGGCAGATTCCATTTCAAAGTTCATGACATTAAGATCTTGCCATTGTTTTAATGAACCTTGGAAGTGGCGATAGACTTTACCACTGTACGTATCATAACGTTCTTGACCTGGGTAGAATGTATCTGATGCAGCAGTAATACCCACATATACTTTTTGGTTGGCTAATTCTGTAGCAGCTTTGTAAAGCGCATTAGTACATTCAAAATTAGCAACCGCAGGGTACTCCATCGGGGCAAAGTGTAAACTTGCGCCGTCTAAGCGTACTGCGCCTGTGGTGACAAGAATATCGCCAACATTGATGTGTGGTTGAATTGCGCCGGTTGTGCCAATGCGTAAGAAGGTGCGAACACCTAATTGTGCCAGTTCTTCAACGGCGATAGAAACTGAAGGTCCACCGATCCCTGTGGAACAGACGACAACAGCTTTATCTCCGATATAACCGAGCCAAGAGGTGAATTCACGGGTCGATGCTAAAAATTTTGGACGGTCTAAAAGCTTGGCAATTTTTTCGACACGTTCTGGGGCGCCTGGGGTAATCGCTAAAGTGGCGCCTTCTAACATCGCTTTGGTTAAACCTAGATGGAATACTTCTGACATAATATCTCCTTATTTTATTATGCTAGGGTTTAATATCACGCAAAATTGGATTTTGCATTGAGATTAAGGTCTCAGTCGATTGAATTTCATCAATTAACTGAATTTTTGAGGCTAATACAGAATGTAACTCTGCGATTGTGTGGGTCATCACTTTAATAAAAATCGAGTAATTTCCCGTGGTATAGTAAGCCTCAACAACTTCATCAAAGCCCTCCAGTTTTTTGATTACTTTATCGTAATCTTTTGCACTTTTTAAAATGATCCCGATAAAACAGCATACATCGTAGCCCAGTTTACGTTCATTTATACGCACTTTTGTGCCTTCTATGATGCCTGCTTGGCGCATTTTTTCCACACGTACATGGATAGTTCCTGGGCTCACACCGAAATTTTTTGCCATTTCAGCATAAGGCGTGCGTGCATCTTTAGTTAAAACCCGCAATATTTGCTGATCAAGATTATCAATATTGTGCATAGCTGACCTTTTTTAGAATTTTTTCAAAAATAAATACGTTATATTGTATAAAATTCAAAGTATATCGCTTATTTCAAAAAAAGTATTGAGTTATAGGGCTTTTGTATTAAATAATATTCAGTGAATTTGATGTAGTATATATTTTAAGGTATCGAAAATGAAGAAATCATTTATTTTACAACAACAAGAAATTAGTTTTGCGAAGAACACGTTCACAGAAAAATTAGCAGAACATTTGGGTATTGTTGAAGTTCAAGGTCCTATCCTAAGCCAAGTTGGTAATGGTATTCAAGATAATCTTTCAGGTGCAGAGAAAGCGGTGCAAGTAAATGTGAAACAGATCACAGATGCCACCTTTGAGGTTGTTCACTCTTTAGCCAAATGGAAACGTCATACACTTGCGCGCTTTAATTTTGCACAAGGTGAAGGGTTATTTGTGCATATGACGGCACTTCGTCCAGATGAAGATTCTTTAGATCAAACCCATTCTGTGTATGTAGATCAATGGGACTGGGAAAAAGTGATTTCAGCAGAGCAACGTAACCTTGCTTATTTGAAAGAAACTGTCCGTGCTATTTATGCCGCGATTTTAGAAACGGAAGAAGCGGTAAGTAAAAAATTCGGTTTAGCCACCTTTTTGCCAAAGGATATTCAGTTTGTACACAGTGAAGAATTAGTACAACGTTTTCCGAACATGAATGATAAAGAGCGTGAAAATGCGATTTGTAAAGAATATGGCGCGGTGTTCTTAATCGGGATTGGTGGCAAATTATCTGATGGGAAACCACATGATGTACGTGCACCTGATTATGATGACTGGACAACGCCATCAGAAGGTGAATACAAAGGATTAAACGGGGATATTTTGGTTTGGAACCCAATTTTAGAACGTGCTTTTGAATTATCTTCCATGGGGATCCGTGTGGATGAAACCGCATTACGTAAACAGCTTGCTTTAACCAACAATGAAGACCGTTTAAAATTTGATTGGCACCAAGATTTAGTCAATGGTCGTTTACCGTTATCTATCGGTGGTGGGATTGGGCGCTCACGCTTAGTGATGTTGCTATTACAGAAAAAACACATTGGTGAAGTCCAATCCAGTGTGTGGCCAAAATGGGTGATGGAGCAGTTTGATAATATTCTTTAATTATCGTTATTTGTTTCCCTCTTGAACCAAAAGTGCGGTGGTTTTTTGCAAAATTTCCACCGCACTTTTTTCTTTCTTATTCTGAAAGGAAAGTAAAGCGATAAAAAAAGGGTGGACTGCGCCACCCAAATTTAGATATCCATAATGTTCCTATGAGAAAAAGTACGGCTTAGCAAAAATGTTTAGCTTAAATCGACATCTTTCGTCGCAAAGAAATAGGTTGTGATAAAGCCTGTTGCGTAAGCGACAACGGTACCTAATAAATAGGTAGCGATAGCCGGCAATACACCATTCGGCGAAGTCATTAATGGGATCGCAAGTAATCCAGATGGACCAAAGACTGTATTTAACCCCATTGGGAAACCTAAGTAGGCGATTAACCCAATAGTAAAGCCGCCCGCAGCACCACCGATACAGGCTGTAATAAACGGTTTTACTCGCGGTAAGGTTACCCCGTAAATCAGCGGTTCGCCGATACCTAAAAAGCCCGGAATAATTGCCCCTTTAATTTGATCACGCAAGACGGCACCTTTGTTTGCTTTGAAGTAAAGCGCTAACGCGGCACCCACTTGTCCTGCGCCTGCCATAGCAAGCACTGGGAAGAGCGCGTTAAAGCCTTGTGTTTCCACTAAGGCAAAATAGACCGGGACAAAACCTTGGTGAATACCGAGCATAACGGAGATAAGGAATAAGCCTGCTAGAACTGCGGTACCCAATGGATTGCCATTTAAGTTAGAGAATAACCAAGACATTCCATTAAAGAGATACACCCCAATTGGCATGATAAATAAGAAGGTAAAACAGCCCATAATTAATAGCGTAACCGTGGAAGTTAATGCCATATCTAAGCTATCAGGAATGAATTTTCTGACCCAACGTTCGACTTTTGCCCCAACAATTGCTGCGATTAAAACCCCGATGATGTTACCGCGTGGGTCAATAGTTAAGCCAAAGAAATTGCTTAATCCAGAATAAATCCCTTTGGTCGCTTCTGGGTTATAGCCCAAGATAAATAAAGAGGCAAGGATTGCGCCGTTGACACCCGAACCCCCAAAGGCTTTTGCTGCATTATAACCAATCAGAATACTTAAAAAGCTAAATAGGCCTTTACTGAACACTTTCATGTACGCAATCAAATCCACTAAAAACGCATTTGGATTTTCTACCCCAGCCACAAAGGCTTGTTGCAATACGGTTGCTAAGCCTAGGAGTAAGCCTGCGCCAATAAAACCCGGAATGAGCGGGGTAAAAATAGTAGCAAACTTCGCAAAGAATTGATGGATACTACTCGTTTGAGCAGACTTAATTTGTTGTTTTTGGGTGCGTGCAATCTCTTGGAGAGAAGGCGAACTCATGTTATCTCCTAAGCTGGCTTTCATCATTTCCGCGGCTTTTGTTGCTTTACCTGGACCAAGAATCAGTTGGAGTTGCTCATCCGCTTCGACAACACCTAGCACACCTTGGATTTTTTTTAACTCGTCTTTATCAACAACGGACGAATCGTGCAAGGTGACACGCAAACGTGTCATACAATTAGTGACACTTTGGATGTTGCTTTTTCCACCTAGGTGCTGGATGAGCGAGTGGATCATCGCATTATCAATTGTTGCCATAACGTTCTCCTTTATTTAACCAAAGTTAATGCTTGGTGAATAAAACCATTGGCTTGCGCCAAGCAGTTTTTTGCTTCTTCTGCCGACATATTCAGCAATAGCATGACAATCGCCACTTTACATTGTCCGTTTGATTGTAATAAGGCTTGTTCCGCTTGTTGGCGATCACATTGCGTCACTTCCATGACAATGTTTTTTTGGCGCTCGACTAATTTCTCGTTGGTTGCCACTACATCGACCATTAAATTACCAAAAACTTTGCCTGTTTTAATCATCGCCCCTGTCGTGAGCATATTGAGAATCAATTTTTGTGCGGTACCTGCTTTCATTCGTGAAGAACCCGTAATCACTTCAGGACCAACAATAGGCGTGATCGCAATGTTAGCAAGCGCGCCTAAAGCGGAATCCGGATTACAGCTAATGCCTACAGTGACACAGCCAACGTGATTTGCATATTCGATGCCAGCGAGGACATAGGGGGTGCGACCACTGGCGGCAATACCAACAACCACATCTTTTTCATTCAGCGCTAAGTTACGTAGATCTTGCTCACCGGCGCTACGGTCATCTTCGGCATTTTCAACCGCTTTTAAAATGGCTTGTTGTCCACCTGCGATGAGTCCCACAACTTGTTCATGGGGGGTTCCAAACGTTGGTGGGCATTCACTTGCATCTAAAATGCCTAAGCGTCCTGATGTGCCCGCGCCTAAATAGATTAACCGCCCATTTTTCATGAAGGTTTCAGCAATGGCATCGACCGCTTGGGCGATTTCTGGTAAAACTTTTTCGATAGCAAAAGGAACTTTTTGGTCTTCCTGATTAATAACTGCTAACATGTCTAAAGTTGAAAGCTGGTCGATATGTGTACTAAATGGATTCCGACTTTCGGTGACGAGCGCATGTATGGCATTTGGCATAAAAAATTCCTCCAATGACTTTACTTTGGATTATTTTATTCCAAAATACCTCAATAATGGAGATTATTTATTCATTCTGTGAGCTTGCTCACTTTTTATTCTTATACGGGAGCTGCCCTATGGGATTTTTAATTAAGCTGAAACATACTTATCCTTCGCTTTCCCCGAATGAACAGCGAATTGCAGACTTTATTTTAAAACACCCACACGAAGTAAAATCTTCTTCATCAAAAGCGTTAGCAAATCAAATTGCCGTGAGCCAATCTGCGATCATTAAGTTTAGCCAGAAGTTAGGCGCGGATAAATTTAGTGATTTCAAACTGGCGATTAGTGAGGCATTGATTCGTCAAGAGACACAGTCAGAACCGCGTGTCCATTTACACGACAGTATTACCGATAAAGACGATTTAAGTGAAATTGCAGAAAAACTGTTTGTAGAAAAACAACAGGCATTGAAAGAAAGTTTAAGTTTGAACGCGATTCCTTATGTTGCGCGTGTAGTTGAGCAGCTCATGCAGGCGAAACGTATTCAGTTGATGGGCATTGGGAATTCTGCGTTAGTAGCTAAAGATTTCTTTTATAAATTAACGAAAATTGGTTTGCCCGTTGTGACCGAAACGGATACTCATGCTTCTTTAGCAATGAGCCAGAGTTTAACGCCACAAGATATTCTTTTTTTGATTTCGTTTTCTGGACGCCACCGCGAAATTTTATTGGCGGCAGAGAATGCCAAAGCTCGCCAGATTAAAATAATCGCGTTGACGGCGTTAACGACCAATCCATTGCATGAATTAGCGGATTATTTACTCTATTCGGTTGCCGATGAGTCCACGTTTCGTAGTTCGTCCATTGCTTCACGAACAGCACAGCATGCAATAACAGACTTGTTATTTATGGGTATCTTGCAACAGAAAGAACATGCCAATGACCTGATTTTAGAAAGCCGTGCCTTGATTGGTCAACTGAACAAAGGACGTTAGGACAAGCCAAAAAGTGCGGTGTTTTTTTGGATTTTTTTGTTAAGTGCAAGAGGTATGTGTTCTTTAACAATTTCTTTACAAGAAAGCAGGAGCATGATAAAAAGCAAACGTTTGCACATGGAAAATCATGAATTGCAACGACATCATTTCGCTTGCCTCTCCCAACAACACAGGAGCCACGTATGAAAAAAATGAAATTTACGCTCAGCATTGCAGCAACAGCATTATTTGCGCTTTCACTTTCTGCTTGTGATGACAAGAAGACCGCAACGGTTTCGACTGCTTCAAGTAATAATCCAACCACCGCGACAGAGACCCCTGTGAGTGTACAAAGTAAGTTTGTGACAATTGCAACAGGTGGTGCGTCAGGACCGTACAATATTATTGCGACCACGTTATCAGATATTTACAGCAAATCTTTAAAAACCAATTCAAAAACGCAAACCACAGGTGCCTCAGTGGAAAACTTGAATTTAATGGCACAGAAAAAAGTGGAAATGGCATTTGTGATGAGTGATGCCTTAAACGATGCACTTAATGGGACAGGGAGCTTTCCAGCGAAATTAGAAAATGTCACTCAAATGGCGGCGTTATATCCTAATTACGTACAAATTGTCACGTCTAAACGTTCTGGCATTAAAACCATTACCGATTTAAAAGGAAAACGTGTCGCCACAGGCGCACAAAACTCAGGGGTGGAAGTGAATGCGCGCAATTTATTAGCGGGCTTTGGCATTACTTATTCTGATATCAATGTGGATTATTTAGGGTATGCCGAAGCCGCGGATGCGTTAAAAGCGGGAGCGATTGACGCAGCATTCTTAACCAGTGGGTTGCCAAACTCCTCATTACTTGAATTACAACAAAGTTTTGATTTGCAATTGGTGGCGATTCCAGTAGAAGGTGTACAAAAACTCGCCGAGTCTAAGCCGTATTTTAACGCGATGGAAATTCCTGCGAATACTTATGGTAACGAAGAGCCGATTCCAACCGCGGCAATTAAAAATGCCTTAGTAGTGCGTAAAGATATGAGTGAGGCGGATGTGTATTTATTGACGAAAACCTTCTTTGACAGTTTAGCGCAATTACAAACGGCACATCAGGCTGCGAAGGCCGTGAGTTTAGAGGGGGCGCAGCAAGGCTTGGTGGCACCATTACATCCTGGTGCGCAAAAATATTATGACGAAGTGAGTAAAAAATAAGATCAACCTATGTTGAGCAAATGCAGCAAGCTGATGTGGGGATTAGCAGCTTTCACACTGCTTGCTGGGTTATTGCCAGTTAATTATTTGGTGGTGACGACAGCGCAGACCCATTGCTATTTGCGTGCACCGGAATTTAGTTTGCAATGGCGACATTCTGTAGAGCACCAATTGTGGCAGGAGCATTATCGGCATGACGGCAAAAGGCTATTTTTGTACCAAACGTGGTTACAAACCTTTGGTGCTGGCACGCCTTCTCAGGGAACCTCTCTCGTTAATGTTCCGCCGGGTTATATTGGTTATGAACAACAGGTTACATTCGCGGAATTAGATTGGGTGGTTTCTCGTCGTATGGAAGGCACCATTAATAGCGCGAATTGGCATTTCCCGATTTATCAAACCTTACCCGATTATTCCACTGTCAATATTAAACCAACACAATCGCCTTTGATTCTTTTTTTGTTAGGGAGTGCATGTAATGACGGATAAAATCCAAACAGATACCACTAATCTCGGTAGCCGAGAACAAGCGATCTTAGAAAAATATGATCGCGAATCGGTGACCCGACAGACCAATCCTTTGCAAAAAGGGCTCATTACGGTCATTGCCGTGTGCTATTCCTTATTTCATCTCTACATTACGTTTTATCCTCTACCGACTTTATTACAACGTGCGATTCATGTTGGCGTTGGGGCAATTTTGATTTTTTTAATTTATCCTGCGACACAAAAACATCGGCAGGGTGGTGTCGCTTGGTATGACTGGCTATGGGTCGGGATTGCTAGCCTTGGCATGGGGTATTTAGTCCATCAGTATAACGACATTATGACGATTCGCGGTGGGATTCCAAATACGGCAGATATTATGGTGGCTATTCTGACGGTATTGGCGGTGTTAGAAGTCACTCGTCGTATAACCGGACTGATTCTCGTACTTTTTGCTTTGCTTTTCCTCGCGTATCCTTTTGTGAGTTCAATGGATTTTATTCCTGACCGTTTACTGACCCGCCCTTATGATGTGGGGGATATTTTTGGTCAACTTTATCTCAAAACCGAAGGGTTATATTCCTCAGCAATCGGCGCCTCGGTGACGTTCATTTTCTTGTTTATTTTGTTTGGTGCCTTTCTCGCTAAATCGGGGATGGGACAGTTATTTAATGACATCGCGTTAGCCATTGCCGGCGATAAACAAGGGGGACCGGCGAAAGTGGCGGTGATTTCAAGTGGCTTTATGGGCAGTATTAATGGGGCGGCAGTGGCAAATGTGGTCAGCACGGGCGCGTTTACGATCCCTTTAATGAAAAAAATCGGCTATCACCGCAATTTTGCCGGGGCAGTAGAAGCAAGTGCTTCGGTAGGTGGACAAATTCTGCCACCGATTATGGGTGCGAGTGCGTTTATTATGGCGGAAACAACGGGCGTGAGTTACGGCACGATTGCACTTGCCGCACTTTTTCCTGCGGTGTTGTATTATCTCGGAGTGATTGCGCAAGTGCATTTCCGTGCGGGTAAACAAAACTTGAAAGGATTGTCAAAAGATCAATTACCACAGTTTAAAGCGATCATGAAAGCGCGTGGGCATATGTTATTGCCGATTGTTGCATTGGTGTGGTTTTTGATTGAATCAGTGCCGATTGGTTATGCGGCGGTTTATACCATTGGGATTACGGTATTAATTAGCCAATTGCGTAAAGAAACACGTATGGGAATAAAGGAAATTATTGCTGCGTTGGAAGATGGGGCGAAACAATCACTGTCGGTCATGGCGGCTTGTGCGGTCGTCGGGATTGTGATTGGTGTGGTGAATTTAACCAGTTTTGGCACAGTAATTACCTCGTCTATTGTAACTTTGGGGGCAGGCTCGTTATTATTCACCTTATTTTTAACCATGATTGCGTCTATGATTTTAGGCATGGGCTTGCCGTCTATTCCTGCGTATATCATCACGGCGACTATGGCAGCACCCGCACTTGCCACGTTTAATGTCCCTGTGTTAGTGGCACATATGTTTGTGTTTTATTTTGGTATTTTCGCCAATATTACGCCTCCGGTCGCCTTAGCTGCGTTTGCGGGGGCGGGGATTGCACAGGGCGATCCGATGAAAACAGGCTGGCAATCGCTACGTTTGGCAGTGGCGGGTTTTATTGTGCCGTTTATGTTTGTGTATAACCCGAATATGCTGATGATTGATGTGAGCAATGTCGCGGTGACAGCAAAAACGTTCCCACTCCCTCATATCGTTGACATTATCAGTGTGTTGATTTCTTCGACAATTGGTGTATTAGGTTTATCAGCTGCCACAGAAGGATATTTCAAACAGGCAATGCCAATTTGGCAACGCGTAATATTAGCTATTGGTTCCTTTATGTTAATTATTCCAGAACTAATGACAGATTTGATTGGTATCGCAGTGGTGGCGGTCATGATATGGCTGAATTTCCGTCGACCTTCATTGCAGTAACGCGAGTACATAAACAAAAAGGCGATTATCTATCGCCTTTTTGTTGTTGGAATGCAGGGGGAAATCGGTATGAATTCACCGTATGTTCGCCGTTTTTGTGATTACACCACTTGCGTAAAAAAGTCACGAATTCCCACTAACATATTATTGATCGCTACGGCGGCAAGGATTAACCCCATGACCCGGCTTATTACGGCAGCGCCAGTGTTACCAATTAAACGTTGAATACGGTTTGCCATCAAGAAAAGCAGGTAAGTGATAAATAAAATGGAAAGCATAATCACAGTGGTGATAACTTGATCGAAAAAACTGAACCGATGATTATCGGTCAATAATACGATTGCCATCATCGCACCCGGTGAAGCAATGGACGGCACCGCAAGAGGATAAACCGCCAGCTCACTTAAACTGGATGTCATACGCATTTCATGTTCTGGCTTACCTTCACCAAAAATCATGGTTAAGGCGAATAACAGTAACACTAAGCCCCCGGCAATTTGGAACGCTGTGAGCGGAATTTGCATCGCTTCTAATAGCCCCTGACCTAGAATCAAAAAGAACATTAAGATCCCCGTTGCGATCACTACCGCTTTTAAGGCAATTTTACGTCTATCTTCTAGCGATAGCCCTACGGTTTTGGTCAAATAAACCGGTACGGATCCAATTGGGTCGATTACTGCCCACAATACAACAAATTGCACGATTAACGAATCAAACATTGGCAACTCCGATAAAAAAGTAGAGAATAGCTCATTCTATAATAAAAGTTGAACAAGACATACGAGAACGCATGCTTTTTTTTACAAATTTAACATTAAAGCGCGGGCAATCCGTGTTGCTCGAAAATACATCGGTTGCAATTAACCCCGGACAAAAAGTGGGCTTAGTCGGAAAAAATGGGTGTGGCAAGTCATCTTTATTGGCGTTATTAAAAAAAGAGATTAACGCAGAAGGCGGTGACGTCAGTTTTCCTGCCAATTGGACGTTATCTTGGGTCAATCAAGAAACGCCTGCCTTAATGACCTCGGCAATCGATTATGTGATTGAAGGTGATCGGGAATATTGCCGCTTACAACGTGAGTTAGTATTAGCCAATGAACAAGGCGATGGACATAAAATTGCTCATCTGCATGCGCAATTAGATGCGATTGATGCATGGACAATTCAAGCACGCGCTGCCGCACTATTGCACGGTTTGGGCTTTAGTCAAAGCGAATTACAGCAGCCAGTCAAAGCCTTTTCAGGTGGTTGGCGTATGCGCTTAAATTTAGCACAAGCATTACTCTGTCCTTCTGATTTATTATTATTGGATGAGCCGACTAACCACTTAGATTTAGATACGGTCATGTGGTTAGAGCGTTGGCTGGTACAATACAAAGGCACCTTAGTGTTAATTTCACACGATCGTGATTTTCTGGATCCTATCGTCAATAAAATTATCCATATTGAACATCAGAAGTTGAATGAATATACCGGTGATTATTCTTCCTTTGAAGTTCAACGCGCCACGAAACTGGCACAGCAGAATGCACTTTATCGTCAACAGCAACAAAAAGTCGCACATTTACAAAAATATATTGATCGTTTCAAGGCAAAAGCTTCCAAAGCTAAACAGGCGCAAAGTCGGGTGAAAGCCTTGGAACGGATGGAATTAATCGCCCCAGCTTATGTGGATAATCCGTTTCATTTTACCTTTCGTGAACCCTTGTCTTTACCGAATCCGTTGTTAACTATGCAGCAAGTAAGCGCAGGCTATCCGAGCGCAGAGGGACAAAGTGCGGTCGAAATTTTAGAAAAAATCAAATTGAACTTGGTACCAGGATCTCGGATTGGACTATTAGGGAAAAATGGCGCGGGGAAATCGACACTGATTAAATTATTGGCAGGTGAATTAACGCCGCTTTCGGGTCAGGTTCAGTTGGCGAAAGGTGTCCAGCTTGGCTATTTTGCTCAACATCAATTAGAAACGTTACGTCTCGATGAAAGCCCACTTTGGCATTTACAAAAGCTAGCACCGCAACATACAGAACAGCAGTTACGGGATTATTTGGGCGGTTTTGCGTTCAAAGGCGATAAGGTGAATGAGGCGGTGAAGTCCTTTTCTGGTGGGGAGAAAGCCCGTTTAGTGTTAGCCTTGATTGTGTGGCAGCGTCCAAACTTATTGTTACTCGATGAGCCGACTAACCACTTAGATTTAGATATGCGCCAAGCGCTGACGGAAGCCTTAGTAGATTATCAAGGGTCGTTGGTCGTGGTATCGCATGATCGCCATTTATTACGTAATACAGTGGAAGAATTTTATCTGGTACATGATAAAAAGGTTGAGCCTTTCAGTGGCGATTTAGAGGATTACCAGAAATGGTTAACTGATGTTAATCGCAATACGGAAGAAAAAGCGGATACCAATGCGCTGGTTGATAATGCCAATAGCAGTGCGAATCGCAAAGAACAAAAACGCCGTGAGGCAGAATTGCGACAACAAACTGCCCCGTTACGCAAAAAATTGCAGCAACTTGAACAAAAAATGGAAACCGTATCGAGCCACTTAGGGCAAATCGAAGCGCAACTGGTCGAATCGGATTTGTATTTAGCGGAAAATAAAGAAAAATTGACCGCACTTTTAAATGAGCAAGTGAGCAATAAAAAACACTTAGAAACGCTTGAAATGGATTGGCTCGCGTTACAAGAGGAACTCGAAGGACTACTGGAGTAAGTAAACGTGGGAACAGGAAAGGACGTGGATTGGCACGTCCTTTTTTGTTTATTTTCGTTGATTTAATGTAGTTTTGAAATGTGCTTCAATTTGCTCTACTGTTATCGCACGGCGAGTCACGCCTTTGGCGCGGACATGCTCATTGATGACATTCATAAAAGGCGCCGAGGCGGTGATTTTTTCACCATCTACATTGGGATTAGCAGGGATAATGGCAAGGGCATCACACATCACAATCACGGCCTCAGCCAGATAACTATCTGGAATAGGTCGTCCGATTTTCTCTTCTTCTTTATTGGATTCTAATACTTTGCCGTTAACATCATAACGGGTTCGGGTGTTGATAATGGTGTCTTTAGTTTTACAGTTTGTGCTAACGCGTTCAATACTGTAGCTATGTGGGGCGAGGCTTGCAATTAAGGCGGAGCGTTGGTCGCCAAACGTATCAATACTCGATAAGCGAATAAAAAATAGGTCATCATTTCCCACCCATTGATGCCGTTTTGCTTCTGTGCGATAAGTATAGGAAACATACGAGCTTGCACGCATCACATTTTCAATAGAGGGACCTTCTACATAAACATTGGGATTAGCGAGGGTTACTGTTGAACAGAATAACGCACAGATGAATAAACTGATTTTGCAAAATGTATTGATAGGCATAAATTGCTCCAATAAGCCGAGATTAGAGAGGGATTACTATACCATTCTTGCTGATATTTTATAATCTATTTGTATGAAAACAAAAAAGCCAAAGTCGATCACTTTGGCTTTTACTTGATAAAACAGGATTAGAAATTGACCGCACTTTTGAGTTTTTTCAGTGCATTCGTTTCTAATTGGCGTACACGCTCAGCAGAAATATTGTATTTGGCGGCTAAATCTTGCAAAGTAGCTTTGTTTTCATCTAACCAACGCGCTTTAATAATATCAAGACTACGTTCATCCAGTCCCTCAAGCGCCACACTTAATTGTTCTGTGGCTTGGGCTTCATAATTTTCATTTTCAAGTTCCGCCGCGAAGTTGGAACCTTTGTCTTCTAAATATAGAGATGGTGAATAGGTTTCTTCGTTGTCATCTGTTGGCAAATCAAATGCCACATCGGCACCCGTCATACGGGACTCCATTTCCATCACATCTGCTGGCGAAACACCAAGTTCATTAGCAACCATTTCTACTTCGTTTTCGTTAAACCAGCCTAAACGTTGTTTTGTTTTGCGTAGATTAAAGAATAATTTACGTTGTGCTTTGGTCGTTGCTACTTTCACAATACGCCAGTTGCGCAGAACGTATTCATGAATTTCTGCTTTGATCCAATGCACCGCAAAGGACACTAAACGTACCCCTACTTCTGGGTTAAAACGTTTCACCGCCTTCATTAAGCCAATATTGCCTTCTTGGATCAAATCGGCTTGTGGAAGACCATAGCCTGAATAGCCACGTGCGACATGAATAACAAAGCGAAGATGAGAAAGGATCAGTTTTTTCGCTGCTTCCAAATCTTCTTGATAATACAAACGCTCCGCCAATTCCTTTTCTTCCTCAGCGGTAAGCATAGGATATTCATTTGCCGCACGAATATAAGCTTCGATACTGCCTTGTGGAACCAACATCATGGTTTGTGTGTCTTTGTTCATTGCTTTCCTTCTTAAAAAATGAAGATAACATCTCAAACTAGTTATAGCATAAAAATCCAACTGGCGCCAATGATTATGGAGCTTTCCTGTTGGCAGAACTTGGACTCGGTATTCTGGATAAAGTTCCATCTTGCTGCGAAAAAAGCATGTTAATACCTTTGAATGAAAGGACTCACCGCACATTAACTTTTCTTGTGCGGTGAGTTTTAAGTGGATACCGTTAAATTTTGTTAGAGTAGAGGAGAAATAGCTAAAATCCACAACATACTGAGAATTGGTCCTAGGAAACCAATAATCACCCCACCTAAACGGAACTCAGACTGTTTAATTAAACCCGTACTGAATGCAATCGCATTTGGTGGTGTTGATACTGGTAAGAATAACGCGCAGGATGCGCTTAATCCAATCACTAACGGTAAAATCATTGGGTGAATATCGTTACCTCCAACCATTGCCAGTAAAGAAACGCCCATTGGGATCAAGATCGTTGTGGCTGCCGTGTTACTCATGAAGTTAGACAGAATCACTGTAATGAAACCAAATAGGCTGAGTAACATGATAAAACTCACCTGAATGTGACTAATTTGCTCGACAAAGTGTGCGGCAATACGCTGTTCTTCAATGGCTAAACCAAGTGCTAAACCTCCGGCAACGAGCATTAAGGTATCCCAAGGTAATTGGCGAATATCTTTTTCACTGAGCACACCAGTAATGGTTAATCCCACGATTGGAATACCAGAGGCCGCCGCCACAGGGATGCCAATCCATTTAGACATCAGCCAGCAGAAAAGTGTGACAGCTAAAATCACTAATACAATGATTTTGTGTAAGAATTCGACACGGTTGGAGTGAATCGCAGGCGTTTCTTGTAAAAAACTAAAATCTAAACTTTCAGTCTTATTAATCTCATATTTTTTCACTAAAACACGCCAGAAAATGAACAATAAGATTAAAGCTAACGGGGTACCTACCATCATCCATTCTAAGAAGGAAATTGGGTGACCTAATTTCTCCAGTGCACCGACTGCAATCGCATTGGGTGCTGACCCAATAATTGTCCCCATACCACCGACAGAGGCGGCGGCTGGAATACCAAGGAGGAGTGCTTTGGAGAGGTTTGAACTTTCATTTAAACGAGTAAAGAGCGGACTGATCGTCGCGATCATCATGGCGGTCGTAGCGGTGTTACTCATCAGCATGGACATGATAGCTGTGACTAACATCAATCCCCAAAGTACATACACCGGGTTGTTGCCAAATTTTGGTAAGACAGCTTTTAATAATAAAAGGTCGAGTTTGGTTTTTTTCATGGCTTCAGCGAGGAAAAATCCCCCTAAAAATAGCCAAATCACACTATCAGACCATGTTTGTAGGTACTGAATGGCATCATAAGCCTCACTTTTACCCATCACAAAAACTAAAAAGCCAACAATTAAGATACTGACAGAAAACGGTGGAATGGCTTCAGTGACCCATAAACTGATCGCAAAGAAAAGCAGGAAAAGTACATAGTTTTGCACTTTCGTAAAACTGGCATCCGAAAGTAAGATTGTCATCAGCAAAGCAAATAGGATAGAAACACAGAAAAACAGGAAACGCCTACTTTTTACCATTGTTATTATTTGTAAGTACTTCATAGTTGACCTCTTAAAATAGAATTAAAATCGATCTGATTGTAATCAAAAATAAAAACGTATTTTCTGATCTTGTTCAAAGAAAGTACGTATTTTAAACCAAAATTGGAGTATTTTTTCATCATTTTTTCCAAAAATGATGGTTATCTTTTTTGCCGATGTGATGTCCATTGGAAAAGATGAGGTTATAGCAAATGTTCAACAGGTAACCAAGATAAACACCACACACTAAAACGCTTAAACCAACTGGTGTGTGGCTCATTTTCATAGCGAATCCATTGCCCATTTTCTTGCGTTTCCCAATACAGTGCTTGCGCCTCATTTAACTTAACCGAAAAAGCATAATTTGCTTGATTTTGTTGCAGTCCATCACTGAGTAAGCGAGCCAATTCAGGGCTGTCAATGAGTAATCCCATTTCCGTATTCAACATGGCAGAGCGCGGATCCATATTAAAGGAACCAACAAATAAATAGCGATTATCAAGAGTAAATGTTTTGGCATGTAAACTGGCGCTACTGGCTCCTTTTAATAAATGCCCTGAGGATTCCATTTGAATGGTTGCATGAGGTTTCAGCTCATACAGTTGGATTTGCTTTTGTAACAATGTTTTGCGGTGTTTAGCATAACCAGAATGTACAATGCTAACATCGGTTGCTTCCAGTGAATTGGTTAGAATGGAAACCTGTGTGCCAGTCTGGCTGATACGGCTTAAGAAATCCACACCAACATGGGTTGGTACAAAATAAGGCGACACAATGATTAAGTTGTTTTTCGCATTTAACATTGTGGGAGCAATATGTGCTAAGACACTGTCTTGAATCAATGATTTGCCTAGTGCCTTTTTAGGATCATCGCTGATTAATTCTGCCTCTGCCCATGTAAAAGCTAAGGTGCCTGCTTTTAAGCTTTTAGCAAAGGGCAGTTCAGTGAGTTGTTTTAAATAAGTTTGGGTTTCATCATCTAATGCAGGCAACGGATTAAAAGGCGTAATAGGATCGCGTATGATAATGCTTTCTAAAGGATAACTTGATGGGCTATTCCAATAGCGATCAAAATCAGTCTGAATGTGTGTAACGACGGCGCCGGTTGCGGCAACATCAAGATCAGCAAATAATACACCATTACCCACATCAAAATATTCATCACCAATATTACGCCCGCCAAGAATACTCATGACGCCATCTGCGGTGAAGGACTTATTGTGCATACGACGATTGAGCCTAAAAAAGTCGCTCAAAAAGCCTAACCAACGATATTGACGCTGCATAAAGGGATTGAATAAGCGGATTTGGATATTAGGGTGTGCATTGAGTGAAGCCAAGATCGTGTCCATGCCTTTGGTATTATTGTCGTCCAATAATAAACGGACTTTTACTCCACGGACTGCAGCTTTATATAGGCTTTGTAAGAGTAAGTGACCAGACACATCGTTATGCCAAATATAATACTGTAAGTCGAGTGTATGTTCGGCATGTTCACTGAGCGCCAAGCGAGCGAGAAAGGCATCTTTCCCATCGCCTAAAGGATACAATCCCGTTAAGTTGGGATGTTGGGCAACTTGCGGCAAGATATGGCGTGCTAACAGCCCGTTGGGATTAAGGGGAGGGTGCGTACTGATTGGACGATCGGATGTGGGTAATCGTTGGTAGCTTATGAGGGCAAGTATCACGAGGCTAAACAGAATCAGGGCGAGTAAAAGAAACAGTTTTTTGATAATCACGATCAGCATGTCAGTTACCTTTTGAGAGTGCGAGAGCAATGTTTACATGCGATTACTCCGCGCGGGTATGAATATCATTTCAAGCTTTTGCCATTGTAACTTGTCTGGTATGAATTGCATCTTTTTTGTGCAGGTGATTGTACAATGAGTGCAGAACAAAAAAGCGTTTTCCTATTTGTTGAAAACGCCTTGTGTATTATTTGATGAAAAATCGTCCTTTTAAGAGCAAATAGCCCGTGTTCAACAACATCAGACCAATACTGAAATTCGCGAAAATAAACAGCGCTAAGCTTAACGTGGCTAACAAATTATCGGCAGTATTTTGATAAAAGAGTAATGCCACTTTTGCCATGGAGGCTAAACCAAAGGAGAATGCCCACATGGCAGGCGTAAAGCCGTTAACAAAAATCCAAGGCAATAAGCGGATTAAAAATAGTAGCTGTAATACACCGTAACCTAGTAACATTAGCGCGAACAGGTCGAGTTTTCCCCCATTTAAAGTTAAATAGGCTGAACAACCTACAAACGCAGGGGCAAGTTGGATCCCTATCATGGGGCGCAACGGTTCGGGGACGGGCTGTAATGTACGTAAACGTTGTAATACTATCGGCTCTAATACTAGCCAAGAAAAAAAGCCGGCGCCTAAAAACACCATGCCTAATTCGCTGTAACCGAGCACGCCAAGTGCGGTGGCACTGACAAAATTGGTTGCAACTGTCGGGAGATAAATGGCAGGAAGTGTCATTTCTGCTTGATGAATGCCGCGCCACATCGCGGGAATATAGTAGGCAGCAAAGGCTAACTGTATCGCAATACCTAGGCTGATGAGTACAATCCCGAATAGCATGTTATAAGGCACAAGCCCAATACCGATTAAGATCGTTGTAATGGGAATGAGGCTGACAAAATTGCCTAACAGCGGATGTTGTAAATCGGACTTCAATTGCTGATGTGATTTAAACCATTTGTAAGCGTAGGCACCAATAAACGCGAGCCAAATCATGGCAGAAACAGCGAAAAGGCTTTCGCTCACGAGGGTAGCGCCTTCACACAAAGGGGTGGCGTAACGCCAAGCGAGGCTTAATGCCGATAACCCAAGGATTATCCCAAAATAGTTTATCGGCAGCGGAAACGGTTTTGATTTTTGTTCTATCATTTTTGTGGCACTAATTGGTAATGCAGATCCTGCTCGATAATCTGGAAGAGTAAATCAATGTTTGGGTGTTTGCCGGGATGTTGTTTGGCATCTTCGCTATGCTCAGCAAATAATTGTATGCCTTGTTGCGCAGAGGTGCGGTCGAGTCTGCCGTGGAAGGCTTCGGCAAGTGCATTATAGACACGTAAAGAGCCTAATTTGCCCGCAATCGCAGGAATGTAATGGATTTGTGTTTCACCGTCCATGATAGCAAGCCCAACTAAGTCTTCAATTGGTGGCAAGGTATTTAATAGCGTATTGAAATTCATCTGATGGCTCCTTTAACAAATGGCTTGTTCACTATCCACTTCACCGTCTTCGTCAATAAAGCGAACTTCTGGTTGTAACCAGACAGCAAAGCGTTGAGCGACTTTTTGGCGAATGTGGTGTGCTAACTCTACCACGTCACTACTCGTTGCATCCTGTTGGTTGATCAGAACCAGCGCTTGTTGCTGGTGGACTGCTGCACCACCCAGTTGATATCCTTTCAAACCACATTGATCAATGAGCCAACCTGCGGCTAATTTGACACGTCCGTCAGCTTGCGGAAAATGCGGTATGTCAGGATATTCTTGCTGTAAGTGATCAAAATCCACTTTACTAATGACCGGATTTTTGAAGAAACTACCGGCATTGCCGAATTCTGCAGGGTCAGGTAATTTACTGCGTCGTATTGCGCACACTTCGTCAAAAATTTGCTGGGCATTGACCGCACTTTTCTCCAAATTAGCCAGTGACCCATATTTTAAAACGGGTATCCAGTTTTTGCTGAGTTTCAAACCTACGGCAATGATTACATAGCCCGTGGCATAGGCGTGTTTAAAAATGCTGTCGCGATAACCAAATTGGCATTGTTCATTACTAAGGCGAAAGATTTCATTCGTGTGTAAGTTGAGTACTTCCACATAGTCACACACATCTTTAAATTCCACACCATAAGCCCCGATGTTTTGGATTGGTGCTGAACCTGCACAACCCGGAATCAGTGCGAGATTTTCGAGCCCAAAGATGCCTTGCTGTATTGACCACGCGACCAATTGATGCCAATTTTCTCCTCCATTGACATGTAAATAATGAAAATCAGCATCTTGTGTATGTTGAATGCCCATTAAGCGATTAAGCAAGACAACACCTTGAAAATCGCGTAAGAAAAGGACATTACTGCCTTGACCTAACAATAACACCGGTAGTTTATTGGTCTGACATGCAGCCCATTGTTGTTTCAGTTGCTCAATATCGGTAATTTCAATAATTTTCTGTGCTTGTACGGGCAGAGAAAAAGTATGAAAGGGTTGGAGATTTTGCATAGGTTATCCTTTATGGTTTCCTCTGATGATTTTTGTTTCGTTATTGACCAATATTGCTTGGTGATTGTCAATGGGTTGTAACGGCAATGTCGTAGAATAAGTGTCAATGATCTTTTGTGCTGCCTCGACAAAAGGAAAATTGGTATAGTGTGGTACAACGTAAAAATCGACTAAATTAAGTGCTGTAAAATCACGTAACATCGGTGCTTGGTCTAGGCTATCCATGTATTTGACGTAGTCGATATTTGGTGCGGTAATCATGGCACCTGCGGATTCGCCAATATACATTTTGCCAGCTTGAATGTGTTGTTGAATGAGCTGTGCTGCCCCTGTGCGTGTTAATTCCTGCAGTAAAAAGAAGGTATTACCGCCACTGACATAGATCATCTCGTTTTTGGCTAATTTATCCGTGATTTCGGAAAGGCTTGCTGTCGAGAGATCAACTTCATCAATGAACGCACCTTGTTGTAAGAAGGCATTTCTTGCATCATCAACATAAAACTTAACCTCTTCGACTTTGCTCGCTGTGGGAATAAACGTGATGCTTTTATTTTGGATATTACCCGCAAAATCAAGAAAGAGATCGAAGACATCAGCAAAAGAAGAGGCTAAAAATAATTTCTTCATGTCAGATTCCTATTTTGATGTAATGTCAGTTTGATTTCAGTTCCCCCAGACGGGCGGTTTGCAATGCGTAAATGTGCATTAAGTTGTGTAGCACGTTCGTGCATGATATTTAAACCATAATGCCCTTCTGGTTCTTCTAAACTGGGGATACCAATCCCATCGTCGCGCACAATAAACTCATATTCACCGTCTTCATTGATGTGAGCGATGACCTCGATCCTGTTGCCTTTTGAATGCTTAATCGCATTTAAGACCGATTCACGTACGATTTGTAAAATGTGGACTAATTGCTTCGCATTAAAACTTTGTGCGGGCAGTGAACATTGCACGCACATTTGAATGTCGGTTTGATTTCGTAAAGAGTCAACCACTTGCTCGAGCGCTAATTTCAAATTGGCTTCTTGTACGGTCAAACGGAAAGTGGCTAACAATTCGCGCAGTTGCACATAGCCATCACGCAAGGCTTGTTCAAAACTGGCAATAATATTGATGCTTTGTTGAGCTGCTTCTTCACTTTTTTGATTGATGTTATGTTTGAGCAACGTTAGCTGAATTTGCAAAAATGCTAACACTTGCGCTAAAGAATCGTGTAATTCCCGTGCAATGATGGCGCGTTCCTCCATTAACAGCAATTGTTGTTGTTGACGTTGAGTTTTATGGAAATACAGAGTACGGCTTAAAATTTGTGCAATATTGCGCATGGTCCGTGGGTCAGGACAGGGAAATCCAGCTTGCCAATACAGCACTGCCAGTTTTTCGTCTTCAATTTGTAATGTCACTTCTTGGCAATCTTGATTGGCTTGTTTTTGCCCAAAACGGATATTCCAGTGCTCAGCCCCTTCGACCACTAATGCCATATAACGTAAATGCTCGCTAATAAAGATATTTTTTAACACGTGCTGCAAGATACTTTCATCCACATTCGTGGTAGTAAGCTGTTGCGAACTTTCATACAGCATAGTTAAAGAGCGGTTTGTTTGACGTAACTTTTGGGTTTTTTCATTCACACTCTCTTCTAATGAGGAATAGAGCTTTTCCAGTTCACTCGACATTTGGCTAAACGCCCGGGCTAAGTTACCCAATTCATCTTCTTTTTGTGTATCGACTTTGACATGGCTAAATTGGCGCATTTGCACTTGAATACTGGCTTGCGTGAGTTGTTTAAGGGGCATAACGACTTCTTTACGCGCATACCACACCACATAAGCCACCATCGCAATAATCGACAGCATGGATAATGACATGATCAAGACCGCGATAATCCACTTCTTCTCTGCAAAGCGTTGTAGGGTAAAGACAAATTGATCGACTTGTGCCACATAATTTGCAATTTCGTTTTTATAGGCGTTGATTTCACGTTGTTTCGCATAACGCTCCATGCGTTCCCAGCGCTTAATCAGCTGATGGTAGGACTGTTTGACTTCGTCAGGAACAAACCATTGATCAATTTCCAGTAGGGCGGGGGAATGTAAGCTGATGCGATATTGGCGTAAACCGGTTTCGACCAGTTCGGGATGATGTTCCAGCTCATGTAATAAACGATAGCTTTGCATACGTAATGAACCGGACACGTTAATGGATTCGGCATCAGATTTATTGCTAGCCATGATCATCAAGCTGAGACTCGTAATGACGCCCGCAAAAATCATGATGATAAAGAGGTAATTTGCGATTTTAGTAGAAACAGAGTGCTTGATTTTCACGGCGTCCCTTTTCAGCTTAGAAATAACTTAGCTAGTGTAGCAAAAAAACCGCTATTTTTTTACTGATAAATAAAAATTGATCTAGCACAAGAAAAAGCGGATTTCCTGTTTAAATACTCAATTTGGGTAGTATGAATTTTGACCTCTCTCTCCATAATGGCGGATCTAAAGAAAGGCAAATTGAAGGAATCGCGCATGACTGTTGAAAACGTATCTCGTCGCCATTTTCTGCGCGGGCAGTTTTTAACTTCTTTACAGTCAGAAAAAGTCAAAATCCAAGGTTTTCAGGGGATTCGCCCTCCTTGGAGTGTTGATGAGCAGCGCTTTATCCAAGATTGTGATCGCTGTGGCGATTGTATTGCTGTCTGTGAAACACAAATTCTTATCAAAGGAGAAGGTGGTTTTCCAGAAGTGCAATTTCGTCATGGTGAATGCACCTTTTGCCATAAATGCGTGGATGTTTGTCAGCAACCGGTGTTTAGACCACTCAGTGAACTGGCTTGGACACATAAAGTTGCAATTAACAAGCAATGTTTAACATCAAAAGCTGTAGAGTGTCGAAGCTGTGAAGACAGTTGTGAAATGCGTGCGATTTATTTTAAACGCCAACTTGGCGGCATTTCACAACCCCTATTAGCGTTAGAAAACTGTAATGGCTGTGGCGCCTGTTTACGCAGTTGTCCGGTGTCAGCGATTACCTTGTCATTGGGACAACAACATCAAGTAGAAAAATAAATGACTGAACAAATCACAATGGAAAATGCGAAAAATTGGCATGTCTGTGGGCTTGTGATTCAAGGGAATCCCCAAAAATTAGAAGCAATTCAGACCGCACTTTTAGCAATACCGTATACGGAAATTCCTGCATTGGACGCGGAAACCGGTAAGCTTGTTGTGGTGATGCAATCGCACGATCAACATCTTTTACATCAACAAATGGAAGCGACACGCGATATTGACGGCGTCATTGACGTGTCCTTGGTTTACCATCAACAAGACGAAAACGAATAAAACATCACATAATTCAATATAGTGGGGGAACGCTATGAAGATGAATTTAAGTCGTCGTGACTTTATGAAAACCAATGCGGCGGTTGCAGCTGCAGCGGTCGCTGGCTTGGCTATTCCAGTTAAGAATGTGGAAGCGTCGCCAGATAAAATTATTAAATGGGATAAAGCGCCTTGCCGTTTCTGTGGTACGGGTTGTAGCGTGTTAGTGGGGACACAAAATGGACGCGTTGTTGCTTCGCAAGGAGATCCTGATGCGGATGTGAACCGTGGGTTGAACTGTATTAAAGGTTATTTCTTACCAAAAATCATGTACGGTAAAGACCGCTTAACTTCTCCGATGTTACGGATGACAAACGGTAAGTTTGATAAACACGGCGAATTTACTCCGGTGTCTTGGGATCAAGCCTTTACGATCATGGCAGAAAAATTCAAAAAAGCCTTGAAAGAAAAAGGACCAAATGGGGCCGGCATGTTCACTTCTGGACAATCTACCATTTTTGAAGGGATTGCCAAATCCAAATTGTTTAAAGCGGGACTCCGTTCAAATAATATTGACCCGAATGCGCGCCACTGTATGGCATCGGCAGCGGTTGCCTTTATGCGTACTTTTGGTATGGATGAACCAATGGGTTGTTATGATGACATCGAAAAAGCCGATGCATTTGTGTTGTGGGGATCAAATATGGCAGAAATGCACCCGATTTTGTGGTCGCGTATTTCGGATCGCCGTTTATCTCATCCAGATGTGAAAGTCGCTGTCTTATCTACCTTTGAGCACCGTTCTTTTGAATTAGCTGATTTGGGTGTCATTTTTACGCCACAATCTGATTTGGCGATCATGAACTACATTGCCAATTACCTGATTCAACATGATGCGATTGATCATGACTTTATTCAAAAACACACCAAATTCAAGCGTGGCGAAACAGATATCGGTTATGGCTTGCGTGAAACCCACGAATTAGAAAAAGCGGCGAAAAACGTGAAAACTGCGGGCAAAATGCACGACAGTGATTTCGAAGAATATAAAAAATTAGTCGCACCATACACCTTAGAAAAAGCCCATGAAATTTCAGGGGTACCGAAAGAACAACTTGAAGCACTGGCTAAGATGTATGCCGATCCAAAACTGAATATCGTGTCTTTCTGGACCATGGGTTTCAACCAACATACACGTGGTGTGTGGGCAAACCACTTAATCTATAACATTCATTTATTAACCGGCAAAATCTCTAAACCGGGGTGTGGACCGTTCTCGCTAACGGGTCAACCTTCTGCCTGTGGTACCGCACGTGAGGTCGGCACCTTTGCACACCGTTTACCCGCAGATTTGGTGGTCACTAATCCTAAACACGTTGAAAAAGCCGAGAAACTGTGGAAGTTGCCAAAAGGCGTGATTCAAACTCAAGTAGGTTATCACGCGGTAGCACAAGACCGTGCGTTAAAAGATAAGAAAATGAATGTGTTATGGCAAATGTGTACCAATAACATGCAAGGCGGTCCAAACATCAACCAAGAGCGTTTCCCGGGTTGGCGTGACGAAGAAAACTTTGTGATTGTATCTGATCCTTATCCAACGGTTTCTGCTCTTGCCGCTGACTTAATTTTACCGACAGCGATGTGGGTAGAAAAAGAAGGAGCTTATGGTAACGCAGAACGCCGTACGCAATTCTGGTATCAACAAGTTAAAGCACCGGGTGAGTCAAAATCGGACGTGTGGCAATTAGTGGAGTTTTCTAAATATTTCACTACCGATGAAATGTGGCCAGCGGAAGTACTTGCGGCGAACCCTGAATATAAAGGTAAAACCTTGTATGAAGTGTTATTCCGTAATGGTCAAGTGGATAAATTCCAAGTACCAACGGATAAACCAGGTTACATGAATGATGAAGCAGAACATTTTGGCTTCTATTTACAAAAAGGCTTGTTTGAAGAGTATGCTGTGTTTGGTCGCGGACATGGTCATGATTTAGCAGACTTTGAAACTTACCATAAAGCACGTGGCTTACGCTGGCCAGTGGTGGATGGCAAAGAAACCTTATGGCGTTATCGTGAAGGTTATGACCCTTACGTCAAAGAAGGCGAAGGGGTGGCGTTCTATGGCTATCCAGACAAAAAAGCAATTATTCTTGCCGTTCCTTATGAGCCACCAGCAGAAGCACCGAATGCGGAATATGACTTGTGGTTAACGACGGGACGGGTCTTAGAACATTGGCATACGGGTACGATGACACGCCGTGTCCCAGAGCTCCATCGCTCCTTCCCAAATAACTTGGTTTGGATGCATCCATTAGATGCGAAAAAACGTGGTTTACGTCATGGTGATAAAGTGAAGATCAGCTCACGTCGTGGCGAAATGATTTCTCACTTAGATACCCGTGGACGTAATAAAGTCCCACAAGGCTTAGTTTACACCACTTTCTTTGATGCAGGTCAGTTAGCAAACTATCTCACTTTAGATGCGACAGACCCAATTTCAAAAGAAACGGACTTCAAAAAATGTGCGGTCAAAGTGGAAAAAGCGTAACACGTTAAATTTAATGAGGAACGACCGCACTTTGCTTTCAGTAAAGTGCGGTTGGAAAGTCGAATGAAAAAACCAGTTGTGAATCCTGAACGTCGTCGATTTTTTAAAGAGGCTACGCGCACTGCAGGCGGGTTGGCAGGGGTGACTTTGCTCCTTGGTTTGCAACAAAAGCAAAGTCTTGCGCGCGAAGGCGTGGCGTTACGCCCACCTTTTGCCCTTGAGAATGAGAAAGCGTTTTCTGCTGCGTGCATTCGTTGTGGTCAGTGTGTACAAGCCTGTCCACATGAGATGTTGCATCTTGCCTCTCTGATTTCACCGATGGAAGCAGGTACACCGTATTTCATTGCGCGCGATAAGCCCTGTGAAATGTGCGTGGATATTCCTTGTGCAAAAGCCTGCCCAACCGGTGCATTGGATAATCAAGCAACAGAAATCGATAATGCACGTATGGGGTTAGCTGTCCTGCTAGATCATGAAACTTGTCTGAACTGGCAAGGTTTACGCTGTGATGTGTGTTATCGCGTCTGTCCACTGATTAATAAAGCGATTACGTTAGTGATGCATCGTAATGAGCGTACGGGTAAGCACGCCGTCTTTATCCCAACAGTGCATTCCGAAGCCTGTACAGGATGTGGCAAATGTGAAGAAGCTTGCGTTCTAGAAGAAGCGGCAATCAAAGTGTTACCGATGGCATTAGCGAAAGGCATGTTAGGTAAACATTACCGTTTAGGTTGGGAAGAGAAAGAAAAAGCCGGGCATTCCCTTGCGCCAGAAGGCATTATTTCTCTCCCGACTCGGTTACCGGAGAGCTTGTAATGGCAAATTCACCAAAATATGCGGGTAAAGAAGCACGAGAAAAGTTAGGCTGGTGGTACGCCAATCGCTTTTTGTTCTGGCGACGTTTAACCCAGCTGAGTATTCTTGCCATGTTTTTAAGCGGACCTTATTTGGGGGTATGGATCTTGAAAGGCAATTACAGTAGTAGTCTTTTGCTTGATTTGATCCCGATGACGGATCCTTTGATTATGGCAGAAAGTCTCGCGACCGGTTTTATGCCTACCATGACCGCGTTGTTGGGTGCCCTGATTGTGGTGGTGCTTTATGCCATTTTAGGGAGTCGCGTTTTCTGTGCTTGGGTTTGTCCGTTAAACATCGTGACAGATGCGTCCGCTTGGCTCAGACGTAAATTAGAAATTCGTCAATCGGCAAAACTCCCACGAAGTTTACGCTATGCGATCTTAGTGATGATTTTGTTAGGCAGTGCGCTAAGCGGGTTATTACTTTGGGAATGGCTCAATCCGGTTGCAGCACTAGGTCGTGCGTTAATTTACGGTTTCGGTGCGACAGTTTGGCTTGTTCTTGCGGTGTTTTTATTTGATTTATTTATTGTCGAGCATGGTTGGTGTGGGCATTTATGCCCAATAGGTGCAGCCTATGGTGTGATTGGTGCGAAAGGTCTTTTTCGTATCAAAGTTGAGCATCGCCAACAATGTGATAATTGCATGGATTGCTATAACGTCTGTCCAGAACCACAAGTGTTACGCGATCCATTACATGCAAAAAAGAGTGAAAGCCCACTTGTGCTTTCAAAAGATTGTATCAGCTGTGGACGTTGTATCGACGTTTGCCCTGAAAAAGTATTTATTTTTACAACACGATTTAATCATTCAGTTAATCATTCGGGGGAGTGATCAAAATGAAAAAAACAATGCTAATTTTGACCGCACTTTTTGCCTTCACGGTCAATGCCAATGAAGTCAAAGTGGGCAAAAGTTTACAAGATTCACCTGAAAATATCGCGCCAGCCTTCCACAATACACCAAAAGAAAGTGGCTTGGCGCCGTTAAACTATGTGAACCAACCACCGATGGTGCCACACGCGACGAAAAACTATCAGGTGACGAAAAATATCAACCAATGTTTAACTTGTCATAGCCCAGAAGCCTCACGTGTTACTGGTGCAACACGCATCAGTCCAACCCACTTTATGGATCGTGATGGTAACATTGTCGGAGGCACCTCACCTCGCCGTTACTTCTGTTTACAATGCCATGTCTCTCAATCTGATGTTGAGCCGATTATTCAAAATGAATTTAAACCGATGGCTGGTTTTGGTAAATAAGTTAAGGACGGAACTATGTTGAACTTAATTAAACGCTTTTGGAAATGGTTTCGCTCGCCCAGTCGTATTGCCGTTGGTACCTTGATTACCCTTGCTTTTATTGCAGGTATTGTCTCTTGGGTTGGGTTTAATTATGGCTTAGAGCAAACCAATACAGAGGAATTCTGTGTTAGTTGTCACAGTAATGATGTGTATCCAGAATATTTACATACGGCGCATTATTTAAATCGCAGTGGGGTAAAAGCCACTTGTCCTGATTGCCATGTACCGCACGAATTTATTCCAAAAATGATCCGTAAAGTCCAAGCCAGTCGAGAAGTGTATGCGCATCTTATGGGTTATACGGATACCATTGATAAATTTAACTCCCGTCGTTTGCATATGGCAGAACGTGAATGGGCACGATTAAAAGCCAATAACTCGCAGGAATGCCGTAACTGCCATAACTTTGAGAATATGGATTTTAGTCAGCAAAAAACAGTGGCGGAAAAAATGCATGCACTTGCTATAAAAGAAGAAAAAACCTGTATTGACTGTCACAAAGGGATTGCGCACCAATTACCGGATATGAGCGGTGTTGAGTCGGGTTTTAGTACGGAACAAAAATAACACTTTTCTTGTTCTCCCACAGGAAATCTGCATCGTATTCAGGTGCAGATTTTTTTATTTTTACGATCATCCTCACAACCTTTTCGCTGATAAGTAGGATACAACGCCAGCTACACGCTATCTTGCTGCTTTTTGTGTTGTTGTGAGGGATTATGTCATCTTATCTGCCTCTTTTATTACGTTTGTTACAAATTCCGCGTTTGGGTTCGCTGGCGATCCAGCGTTTATTGGAGCACGTCAGTCCAGCGGAATTAATGGAATATGATACAAAAGCCTTTCAACAGATAGGCTGGACGACACAGCAGATTCAGCGTTGGTTTACGCCTGAGAACCGTTATATTGATCCCACGTTAGCCTGGGTAAACGAACAACAACATATTGTGGATTGGTTTGATCCTCATTATCCTCCCTTGTTAAAGCAAACAGAAGGGGCTCCACTTGTCTTGTTTGTGAAAGGGGAAGTGGCTACGCTATCTGCACAGCAAGTGGCGATCGTGGGCAGTCGTCATTGTTCACGTTATGGGGAATACTGGGCAAACTATTTCGCCACCCAACTGGCTTATGCCGATATTGTGGTGACCAGTGGTTTAGCGTTAGGTATTGATGGTTTCTCACATCAAGCGGTGGTGGATATCCACGGGAAGACGATTGCAGTATTAGGCAGTGGTTTAGAGGTCATTTATCCGAAAAAACACCGAGGTTTAGCCGAAAAAATTATTGAACATCAAGGTGCGTTAGTGTCTGAATTTTTACCTTTCCAACCCCCTGTGGCAGAAAATTTTCCACGTCGTAATCGCATTATTAGTGGTTTATCTTTGGGGACATTAGTCATTGAAGCCTCAGAACACAGTGGTTCTTTAATTACTGCCCGCTATGCTTTAGAGCAAAATCGAGATGTTTTTGCGTTACCGGGGCAGATTCAGCATGGATTTAGCCAAGGTTGTCATAAACTGATTAAACAGGGGGCAATATTAGTCGAAAGTATTCAGGATATTTTAGAACATCTCTCGCCTTATTCGCATTGTGCCATGCCAGCGTTGCCTCGTACGGAGAACGCCTTTTCTCAACAGGTAACAGACACATCAACCATCAATACTGCGCGGATAACGCCAGAACATCCGGAATTATATGCCAAAATTGGCTATATGCCCGTCAGTATTGATGTATTAGCCCAACAAGTCAATCTACCTATTGATACTTTATTAGTACAGCTTTTAACCTTGGAATTGCAAGACTTGATTGTTGCTGAAAATGGATTATATCAGCGTAAATAACGGAAAGAGTAACCACAAATGAGAAAGGACTGTGTTGAAACGGCTATCAACATCAGTCCTTGCAGTATATTATCTCATATGACACGAGACGGCAGTTTCATGAGATTAATAGAGACTAAACGCTTGTAAATACGGTAGTTTGCCTCGTTGTAGCATTTTCTCAATATTGCCTTTGTGATCATCACGACCTAAGCCTCGTAGCTCAATATTGATACCAATACTTTTGTCATAAAAAATTTGATTCGCCGTTTGGTTTTCTTTGCTGGTCACACTACGTCGGGCACCAACATTAATCGCCCAACAGCAAGTGCTGTATTCTAGTCCCAAATATTGCTCAACAGGCTTTCTCAACGCAAGATCTTGATAATGACGTGCTACCACCGCCCATTGATCCGTGAGCGCCCATGCCACAGTTAGACCAAGCTGTTTTATGTCTTGTCCGTAGCGGTTTGCCGCTGAGGTGAGGTTTTGGTCAATATATTGTTGACTTGCATAACGGTAACTTAATTGAATAATATTATTTCCCGTTGGGTTATATTCTAGAGTAAAGTTGCCCAATGAGGACTTATTTAGGCGTGTATCATATTGATAGCTGCCTTGCCAACGCCATTGATCATTGATTTTCCAGTTGGAGGCAAGTGACCAAGAGGAGGAGCGCCCATAGGTGCTGTTTTCTTTACTGTTATCAATGCGCGAGTCTTGCAAATAGTAAATTTGCCCCGCAGAGAAATTAAAGCGTTCATTGCCTTTTTTATCATAAATACGCGTGGTACCACCTACCGTGAATTGATTGGCGGAGGCGATGCGGTCTAATCCACTGTAACGACGATCACGGAATAAGCCGAAATAGTCTTGCTGTAAGAGAGAAGAGTCATAACCAAAACCTAAGTAGGCATTATTTAATTTTGAACCAATATTGCTTTGGTCTTTGTAAGGGCGATATAAATATTGCACATGAGGTTCTAAAGTTTGTGTGTAACCTTCAATAAACGTTTGCTGGCTAGCCAAAACTGTTTGTAAGTCCACTTTGACTTGTGGCAAGACACGATTGATTTTTCGTTCTACTTGTTCTGCTTCTGCCGCACGCCCTTGCGTTTGTTGGTAGTGGGTTGCATAGAGTTTCGTTTCAATGTTTAAACTACCATAACGATTCGATAGCGGTAAATTGATGCTCGGTTCAGCATGAAAACGCCATGCTTTTGGCATTAATGGACTTTTATTATCAAAGTGAACTGCTTGTGAAAAGAGTTTGAAATTCAAAGGGCTATCGAACAGGGCATTTTGGTAATAGTTGAAATCGACTTGCGGCAGAGCGCGGTATGGACCAATATCCACTTCGTTGAAAATTTGGAATTGTTTAGCCGAAATCGCAATATTGTAATGCGGTTGGTAATAGGCAACACGGAATTTTTGATCCGCATAGCCGTCGGTGCTTGAGCCATAAGCTGAATCAAAGTCTGAAAAATAACGTTGATCGCTAACACGGGTATAATCCAAATTTAAACGCCAATTTTGTAAGAAACTGGAATGATGTGTCCAATAAAATAAGTGGCGAGAACGATCGCGATTGCGGTAATCGGTTAGTCGATCTTGCTTTAAATATTCGCCTGCAATTTTTCCTTCCCCGATTGGGCTTAAATAGCGGAATTCACCATTAAGTTGCCAACCACGTTTTGACATATATTTTGGGGTCATGGTGGCATCAAGGTTTGGGGCAATATTCCAATAAAACGGTTGCTCATAGAAATAACCGTCACGATTTGACGTCCCAAAATTTGGTAATAATAAACCTGAACGACGGCGATCCCCAATCGGTAGCTGTAAATAAGGGGTATAAAAAATCGGTACACCATGCACTTTAAAACGTGCATGCCACATTTCCGCGTATTCTTCTTGAATATGTTGTCGCATTTCTTTCGCTTCAATTGACCATGCATTATCTTGTGGTAAGCAAGATGTAAACACCGCATTTGTCATGAGACGATAATCTTCGCGTAGCGCAATGGATTCTGCTTTGCCTCGTCCTTGACGATCGACTAGTTGGTAATCTGCGTTTTTGATATCAGTGTTTTTCGTATTGAGCTGCACTTGCGCTTCTTCACCTTTTAGCTGGATTTGATGATCTTGATACTCAAATCCTCCGCGGACATGCGCTAAACGCTGTAATCCATTGGGCTGTTTTTGTTGACTGATGTCTGCACGTTGGGCACGGAATTGGCGGTTACCTTGTTGAATTTCTACATTGCCTTCATAGCTGGCACTAACAGATTGGTTTAATCTTGCCTGATCAGCTTCGATGTAAACAGGCAAGTCATTTGGATTACCCGTGACCAATTCGCCCGTAAAATGTGGGACACCAGCTAAACATTGTGATTTCAAGTCAGCTAAACTGGATACACTATAAAGGGTACTCAAGATAGCGATAGAAAGGCGTGTGTAAGAATTCTTTTTCATCGGATAAACCATACATAATCAAAAATTAGCCTGATTATACTGGAAAATCAGGGGAAAGGCATATTATTTACAGCAACAATCATTCAGGTGATCATTGACCAATCCCATCGACTGCATAAAGGCATAACAAGTGGTTTCTCCAACAAAAACAAAGCCCCGTTTTTTCAACGCGTTAGACATAGCAATGGAAGTTGGTGTTTTCGTGGGGACGCTTGCTAAGTTAGGGACGTCATTGAACTGGGGTTGGTGATTGACAAACGACCAAATAAAATAGCTAAAATTCTCACCGCACTTTTGCATGGCTAAATACGCTTTGGCGTTAGTAATAATCGCTTCAAGTTTTTTGCGATGACGAATGAGTCCTTGATCCTGCATTAACTTATCCACATCAAGTGCGGTCATCTTCGCGATTTTTTCTGGGTTAAATTGATGAAAAGCGTGGCGGTAATTCTCACGTTTTTTTAAGACTGTCAGCCAAGATAAGCCAGCTTGCTGCCCTTCTAGGCAGATTTTTTCAAATAATTTGAGACTATCATATTCTGGCTTGCCCCATTCGTGATCGTGATAATCACGATAAATTGTGCTATTACCTACCCAACTGCAACGTGTTTTCATGTGTTTCTCCTTTGTCAGTACGCTCTCTTTTTTCTGTCTTTTCAAGCAAGCGTTTGCTTAGCAACAGTGCAAGAAAAGATCATTCCATTTTCCTTTTGATATGCTATTGTATATAAGTTCACAACGAAGACATTGTAATTCAAAATAGAGGGAAATTATGACAACACAACTTGATTCTCTACGTAATATGACGGTGGTGGTTGCTGATACTGGTGACATTGAAGCCATCAAAAAATACCAACCTGAAGATGCAACAACGAACCCATCTTTAATTCTCAGCGCGTCTGCCTTGCCACAATATGCCTCATTAATTGATGAAGCCATTGCTTATGCCAAATCAAAAAGCAACTGTTCAAAACAACAATTAATTGATGCAGAAGATAAATTAGCCGTTAACATCGGCTTGGAAATCTTGAAAATTGTGCCGGGACGCATTTCAACAGAAGTGGATGCTCGTCTTTCTTATGATACACAAGCAACAATCGAAAAAGCGAAAAAATTAATCGCACTTTATAACGAAGCTGGTATCTCAAACGATCGTATCTTGATCAAAATTGCTTCAACTTGGCAAGGGATTCGTGCGGCAGAAGAATTAGAAAAACAAGGTATTAACTGTAACTTAACCCTTTTATTCTCTGAAGCGCAAGCGCGTGCTTGTGCGGAAGCCGGGGTTTACTTAATTTCGCCATTTGTGGGTCGAATTCTTGACTGGTACAAAGCCAACAGCGATAAAAAAGACTATGCGCCGGCAGAAGATCCGGGTGTGATTTCCGTGACTAAAATCTATAACTATTACAAACAACACGGCTATAACACGATCGTCATGGGCGCAAGTTTCCGTAATGTCGGTGAAATTACCGAATTAGCCGGCTGTGACCGCTTAACCATTGCACCAGCCTTGTTGAAAGAGTTACAAGAAAACAACGCACCACTTGCGCGTAAATTAAGCTACACGGGCGAAGTGAAAGCAAAACCACAACCATTAACTGAAGCAGAATTCTATTGGCAACACAATAGCGATGCAATGGCAGTGGAAAAACTGGCTGATGGTATCCGTAAATTTGCGGCAGACCAAGAAAAATTAGAAGCGATGTTATTAGCAAAATTCTAATTTTACGTTGCACAAATAGAAAAAGTGCGGTCAATTTTGACCGCATTTTTTATCGTATCGAATTGATTCGATACGATATGTTACTTTTGTATGATATTTCCGATTGAAAAAGACGAATATTGTTATTCATCGATGGCTTATTTTTTATAAACTAACTTAGGATTATCGGTATTATCCTGATAGGTAATCATGTCATTTGTTTTAAGCAAATCGAGAATTTCATTTATTTTAGCGGTATTTCCCCGAAGATTTAATTTCGACGCGATTTCATTTTTTAAACTGGATAATGTTTGTGGTCTTTTCAGTTTTTCTCTTTTTAGTAAGAACGCGGCGTATTGCGTATAAAGTTTTTCTGAACCTGCTATGCCATAAGTTATCTTTGTTTTGTTAATGACGATAAGTTTTTTTATTGATAATTGTTCTATGATTTGAGGCACAATGATGTTGATTGTCGTTTGTGGTAGTTTTTGTACACTTGTTTGGGAGCAAATATGTTTAAAGAGTTTCTCGACTGTTGTTGGAAGGTTTCGAATCGCTGTTCTTAACATAAATGCTTGATATTCATTTGTATATTTTTCAATCTCTTGTTCAGTTTTCTCAGACTTGTTTTCTGTTACTGTTGGTACATTTTTTTCTGTATTATTCAAGGTAATAGAGATAAGTTTACATTTTCTCGCACACTTTTGGTTTTGAATATAATCACAAATTCCTTGGTAACCTTTATCTTTAGAAATAACCTCGAAGCCAATTTGTTTATCAACCTCTTGGTCCACTTTCCCTAAGAAATAAGCAAGATGAAAATCAAGGTTATTTTTAGCAATATTTTTTATTGTAATCAGGTTAATATTCAGCAAATCATTAAACTTCTCAGATAAACTAATGTACTGCTGCTGTGCACCAAGGAATAAGTATATTTTCTCGTACTCTTTTAAATTGATATTATCTAACGAATGGATATTTTCATAATCAATAAACGCATATTTCATTTAAGATCATCCTTGAGTGATTAAAAAGCCTTCAATAATTGTACAGAAATAAACTCGCCTTTTAAATAATCTTTCACGGATTCAATTACTAACGGACTACGCTCACATTGCCCCGCTTGTTGAATGTAGTCATAAAATTCCTCTAAGCTCAGCCATAAGCCACGAGTGATGTCAGGATCCTGGGGCTGAATTGGGAGCCAATCGTCCAGTTCGACGGCAAAGGTAAAACGAAGAAAATCAGTTTTACTGCGAGGGGCGTGCCATTGATAGATTTTAATCAAACTTTGCATATCCGCGTGGATACCCGTTTCTTCAAAGAGCTCACGTTTTGCCCCTTCAAGCAAGCTCTCGTCCGCTTCTAAATGTCCGGCGGGTTGATTTAAGGTCAGTTTGCCGTGTTCCAGTTCTTCTACAAATAAAAATTTGCCTTTGCAATGCACCACACAGGCAAGGGTTACGTTGGGTTTATGCATAGCCTGTCCTTATTATTTTTTTAACTTTAATTGTTGATAAAGTGCGGTCAATTCTACTTCAGAAAGTTGGCGATATTGCCCTTGTTCAAGATTGGCTAAATTAAACAATGCCATTTGATAACGAATTAAACGCAAAGTAGGAAAGCCAATATGTGCCGTCATGCGGCGCACTTGGCGGTTACGCCCTTCATGTATTTTAATTTCCAACCAACTGGTCGGAATCTGCTTGCGTTCACGGATCGGTGGATTGCGTTGCCACAACCAGTTTGGCTCAGGCACTAAGCGCACTTTGGCGGGTAATGTTTTACCATCGTTTAAGATCACGCCTTGACGCAGTTGTGCTAAATCCGTCTCTTGCGGAATGCCTTCCACTTGGGCGAAATAAGTTTTTTCTGTGTTGAATTTGGGTTCTGCCAAACGATGTTGGATTTCGCCGTTATTGGTCAGTAACACTAAGCCTTCACTATCGCGATCTAAACGCCCAGCGGGATAGACATGAGGAATCGGGATAAACGCTTTTAAGGTGGCACGTCCTTCCTCATCGCTAAATTGTGTCAATACATCATAAGGCTTGTTAAACAAAATGACTTGGGTTTCGGCAAAATTCACCGTTTTTTTCTGACGAAAGGATAAAGGACGCTTTTTCGGTTTAATTTCTGCTGCTTTTCTTTTATTCACGGATCGTAGTGACGAAGGACGTGGTTTCGTTTTTTGGTTAAATTTGGTGTTTGGTTTCATATGTTAAAGGTGGTCAGTTGAAAATGGGATCTAGATCGAAAAATAAAGAAATTTTTTAACAAAAATTTAATAAATGCTTGCGAACTTGCGCCAGTTCCAATAGTTTTGTAAGGATAATCTCATGTCATCACGTAGATTACTGTCGAACAACTATCCTACCACAGGCAAGAAAATAAGGAAGAAATGATATGCAATCAAAAGTCGTTATCCCACAAGGTGAAAAAATTCAACTGGATGCCAAAGGAGCATTAATTGTACCTGATCATCCGATTATCCCCTTTATTGAAGGCGATGGTATTGGTGTGGACGTTACGCCCGCGATGCGCACAGTCATTGATGCGGCGGTGGAAAAAGCCTATGGCGGCAAACGTAAAATTTCGTGGATGGAAATCTATGCTGGTGGTAAAGCAAATGAGGTCTATGGCGAAAATACTTGGTTACCCGATGAAACCATGACATTTATCCGTGATTATCATGTGGCGATTAAAGGACCGCTTATGACGCCAGTCGGTGGTGGCATTCGTTCCTTGAATGTGGCGATGCGTCAAGGCTTAGATTTATATAATTGCTTACGTCCAATTCGTTATTATGACGGTACCCCAAGTCCTGTTAAACACCCTGAATTAGTGGACATGGTGATTTTCCGTGAAAACTCCGAAGATATTTATGCGGGTGTAGAATGGGTGGCAGGATCTGCCGAAGCGAATAAAGTGATTGCGTTTTTACAACAAGAAATGGGAGTGAAAAAAATCCGTTTCACTGAAGATTGTGGCATTGGTATCAAACCAGTTTCTAAACAAGGGACGCAGCGTTTAGTTCGTGCGGCACTACAATATGTGATTGATAATGATCGCAAATCGCTTACTCTAGTGCACAAAGGGAACATCATGAAATTTACCGAAGGCGCATTCAAAGAGTGGGGTTATCAAGTGGCGCAAGAGTTTGGTGCCGAATTGCTAGATGGTGGTCCATGGATGACATTAAAAAATCCAAAAACAGGCAGAGAAATCATTATTAAAGACAGCATTGCCGATGCGTTTTTACAAGAAATTCTGCTTCACCCAACGGAGTACGATGTGATTGCGACTTTAAACCTAAACGGGGATTACATTTCTGACGCGTTAGCCGCGCAGGTGGGGGGGATCGGGATTTCACCGGGGGCGAATATTGGTGCAGAAGCTGCGATTTTTGAAGCCACCCACGGCACCGCACCAAAAATTGCAGGACAAGATAAAGGTAATCCGGGTTCTTTGATTTTGAGTGGTGAAATGATGTTACGTCACTTAGGTTGGTTGGAAGCGGCGGATTTAGTGGTCAAAGCAGTATCGAAAACCATTGCTGATAAAACCGTTACCTTTGATTTTGCTGAAATGTTAGAAGGTGCCACATTACGTTCCACTTCGGAATTTGCTCAAGATATTGTAGCGAATATGTAAGTCTTACATTGATAAAATCTCCCCATGATTCTGCGGAATGATGGGGTTTTCTTTTCTTTACGGGGGAAAAATTTACCTTAATTTGCCTGATAAGTGCGGTATTTTTTCTGATTTCACGGTAAACTAAAGACTTTATGATTAACGGGCAGAACTACGATGCGTTTATTTATTTTTTTATTAGTCGCTGTGTTATTGCTATTCCAATATGATTTTTGGTTTGGTAAGAATGGCTATTTGGATTACAAACGAACCGCACAGCAAATTGCTCAACATAAACAAGAAAACGAAAAACTGTCACAACGTAATCAAGTAGTGGCAGCAGAAATTAAAGATTTAAAACAAGGGGTAGAAGCTATCGAAGAACGTGCCAGATTCCAGCATGATATGGTGAAACCCGATGAAATTTTTTATCACATTGTTAAAGAGCAGAAATAATGACAACGCCGATTGCTAAATCTACACGTCGTATTGTTGCTGTTGTGCCTGCGGCGGGCATAGGTAGCCGCATGCAAATGGATAAACCGAAGCAGTATCTGCACATTCATGGCAAAACGATCTTAGAACATACTTTATCTGTGCTGTTAGGTTATCCGTTAATTGAAAAAATTATTTTAGCGGTGGCAGCAAACGATCCCTATATTTCCACTTGCCCTTTATTAACACACCCGAAAATTCAGCTGGTCGAAGGGGGCAGCAGTCGTGCTGACTCGGTGCTCAATGGGCTTAACGCAGTCAAAAGTGCGGTACAAAATAGTGAAGATTTTTGGGTGATGGTGCATGATGCGGCACGCCCTTGTTTAACACATCAAGATTTAGATAAATTGGTGCAAGTGGAAGATCAAAACGGGGCGATTCTGGCTATTCCCGCCACCGATACCATTAAACGTGCTTTACACAATCAGCAAATTCATTATACCGAAGATCGCTCGCAACTTTGGCTAGCGCAGACGCCACAATTTTTTCCCATAGCAACCTTAGCACAAGCCTTAGAACAGGCATTGGTGCAAGGTTTACAGGTGACGGATGAAGCCTCTGCCATGGAATTTGCTGGATTCCGACCGCACTTAGTAGCAGGGCGTAGCGATAATATTAAAGTGACCCGTCCAGAAGATTTCGCGTTAGCAGAATTTTATTTAAGCAGAACAAAATAGGAAAAAAGATGATACGAATTGGTCATGGTTTTGATGTACACGCCTTTGGTGGCGAAGGTCCAATCATTATTGGCGGCGTGGCAATTCCTTATGAAAAGGGGTTACTTGCTCATTCTGATGGTGATGTGGCATTACATGCTTTAACCGATGCGCTACTTGGTGCGGTCGCATTAGGTGATATTGGCAAACTGTTCCCAGATACTGACATGCAATACAAAGGTGCAGATAGCCGTGGGTTATTGCGCGAAGCTTACGCACAAGTGCAAGCCAAAGGTTACAAAGTGAGTAATGTAGATGTCACTATCATCGCACAAGCCCCGAAAATGCGTCCGCATATTGATGCGATGCGAGCGGCAATTGCCGAAGATTTAGCCTGTGATATTGAACAAGTGAACGTGAAAGCGACCACCAGTGAACGTTTAGGCTTTACCGGACGCGGTGAAGGCATTGCCTGTGAAGCTGTGGCGTTAGTGGTGAAAAGTTAATGGAACTGGCTTATTTACATACTCGTCCAGAGCAATACGCACGTTTGAAAGCCGAATGTGCGGATTTTATTGTCAAAGAAAACCTCGGTTATGAAATGTCTGGTGACGGAGAATTTGTGGCGGTAAAAGTACGCAAAACGGATTGCAACACGCTGTTTGTCGGTGAAAAACTCGCCCAATTCGTCGGTATTTCTGAACGTAATATGGGTTATGCGGGCTTAAAAGATCGCAAAGCCGTGACAGAGCAATGGTTCTGCTTACACATGCCGGGGCAACCCACACCTGATTTCCGCTCATTCCAGTTAGAGGGGGTCGATATCCTCGAAGTGACGCGCCATCATCGCAAAATCCGTACGGGGAGTCTTGAGGGGAATCATTTTGAGATTTTGCTACGTGGTGCAAAAGAGACCGATGAACTCAACGTGCGTTTAAACAATATTAAACAATGTGGTTTTCCAAACTATTTTACCGAGCAGCGTTTTGGGCGCGATGGGCATAACCTGACGCAAGCCTTACGTTGGGCACAAGGTGAAATTAACGTCAAAGATCGCAAAAAACGCAGTTTTTATCTTTCCGCTGCACGCAGTGAAGTCTTCAATCTTGTCGTATCAGAACGCATTGCATTACAGCTTGCGCAACAAGTACTACGTGGCGATATGTTACAACTACAAGGCTCACACAGTTGGTTTCAAGCCGACGAAAAAGAAGATCTGAATGCCTTACAAGCCCGTTTAGAACAACAAGATATTTTACTCACGGCACCGCTAATTGGTGAGCAAAATCCTCCTGCCACTGACATCGAAAATCAATTGGTTGAACAACATCAAGCCTTGTTAACCCTGATGGCGAAAGAACGTATGAAAGCTGCTCGTCGCCCAATGTTAATGCAAGCGCAAGCGTTGCAATGGGCATTTGTTACAGAAGGACTTAAACTTGCCTTCTACTTACCCGCGGGCAGTTATGCCACTGCCTTGGTGAGAGAAGTGGTGAATGTGCAAGAAGATTAATTTCAACCCAGCATTTAAAAGGAATGGCTATGCAAAGATGGATCAAAACACTGCTCAGTATTATGTTGCTTGTGAGTACAATGAATGTCTTCGCTCAACGAGAAGAAGACCCGGTTTTTGAACAAGGTGTTGAAGCCTATAAACGCGGTGATCATGCTACTGCGTTTAAACTTTGGCTATCACGAGCCGAGCAAGGGGAGATGAGCGCTCAATTTAATGTGGGGAGAATGTACGACGATGGTGACGGTGTTGAACAAGACAAGCAACAAGCTTTGAAATGGTATCAAAAATCCGCTGAGCAAAATCACCCCGATGCACAGTATCATTTAGGGCTGATGTACAGTGAAGGCGACGGCATTGCACAAGACTTTAAACAAGCCTACAAATGGTATAGTCAAGCTGCCGTACAGGGCGATGCGCGTGCGCTCTATAATTTAGGTACACTCTATGCGAATGGCGAAGGAATCGAACGTGATTGGGACAGAGCGAAAATGTATTTTAAACAAGCTTGCAAAGCGGGTTTGCCAGAAGGGTGTGATTGGGAGTAAAACGTTTCTAAAAAACACCGCACTTTAAACAAACGCATTCAAAGCATATAACAAAGAATAAGGACAACACCATGAAAATTCTTCTCAGCAACGACGATGGGATTCACGCTGAAGGCATTCAAATACTGGCTCGTGAGTTACGTAAATTTGCTGATGTCACACTTGTCGCCCCTGACCGTAATCGCAGTGCAGCGTCCAGTTCTTTAACATTAGTTGAACCATTACGTCCCTTACGCTTGCCGAATGGGGATTATTGCCTCAATGGCACCCCCGCCGATTGCGTCTATCTAGCATTAAATGGGTTTTTATCTGGACAAGTGGATTTGGTGGTGTCGGGGATCAATGCGGGCGTGAATTTGGGGGATGATGTGATTTATTCAGGCACCGTCGCTGCGGCATTAGAAGGGCGTTATTTAGGGTTGCCTGCGATTGCGGTTTCTCTTGATGGACGTCAACATTATGAGAGCGCGGCGCGTGTGGTTTGTGAGTTAATTCCTCGATTGCATGGACAAATTTTACAACGGCGTGAAATTCTCAATATTAATGTCCCGGATATTCCTTATGAAGAGATTAAAGGAGTGAAAGTGTGTCATTTAGGTTATCGTGCAGCTGCCGCAGAGGTGGTGAAGCAACAAGATCCACGAGGTGAGGCGATTTATTGGGTTGGACCGGCGGGCTTAGCGGAAAATGAACAAGAAGGTACAGACTTTCATGCAGTGAAAAATGGCTATGTCGCGATTACGCCAATTCAAGCAGATATGACCGCTTATCATTCATTGCAATCTTTACAAGATTGGTTAGAAAGTGAATAATAATCCGTTTTTTATTCTTTATGATGAGGAAGGTGCGCGTTGAAAATTTTTGGTGCGATGTATGATAAAACGATGGCTTGGTCAAAGCATCGTTATGCCACATTTTTTTTAGCGTTGACGAGTTTTATTGAGGCGATTTTTTTCCCGATTCCGCCGGATGTGATGTTGATTCCCATGTCAATGTCTCAACCACAACGTGCCTTGAAACTGGCGTTTTATACGGCAGTTGCTTCTGTATTAGGTGGTGTGATTGGTTATGGTTTAGGCTATTATGCCGTTGATTTTGTGCAACATTATGTTCAGCAATTTGGTTACCAACAACATTGGGAAACTGCGATTTCATGGTTTGAGAAATGGGGTATCTTAGTGGTTTTTGTGGCAGGTTTTTCGCCGATTCCTTATAAGGTTTTCACCATTTGTGCAGGTGTGATGCAAATGCTGTTTCTCCCATTTGTGCTGACGGCATTTATTTCGCGTGCAGCACGTTTTATTTTGGTCGCAAAACTTGCTGCATGGGGTGGCGAAAAATTTGCGGATAAGTTGCGCCGTTCTATTGAATTGATTGGTTGGTCTGTCGTGCTGATTGCCGTTATCGCGTATTTAATTTTAAGATAAGGTAAAGTAAAAAATGAATAAATTACTTTTCTTGTTGTCTATGCTTTTAGTGTTAAGTGCTTGTACAACAAACATTCAAGATGAAAATGCATTAAGCCCGGGGATCATGGAGGCCGTGGCTGGCACTGGAGCTGTTGAGGGTGGCAGTTGGTTACCTGAAATAATAAAACATTAATTTAAGTATTCAGAGATAAGAAAGAGGAAACTAGCAAATGAAAAAGCCGTTTTTACTGTTGCCAATCAGTGTTGCCGTATTGGCTGCCTGTAGTTCAAATACGCCTGCGCCGGTAGAGAGTGCAGATGGCAGTTTATCGCCGGGGATGATGCAACCCGTTGATGCATCAAGTGGTGGCACATGGGAGCCACAAATTCAACAACAAAATACCATGCCAGCGGGAATGGATCAGTCCGTCTATTCTCCTTCTACCTCGCAACCAAGTTTGCCAGTAAGCCATCAACCAACGCCACCGACATCATCTTCTTTCGATATTCCGCGTAAACCGGTCACCGGCGAACCAGATTACAGCAAAATTGCCAGAGGCTCTTATCAAGGTGAAAGCTATACGGTGCGTAAGGGCGACAGTATGTATTTGATTTCTTACATTTCCGGTTTAAGTATCAAAGAGATCGCCGCGTTAAATAATCTATCAGAGCCTTATACTTTAGCGACGGGACAAGTGTTAAAACTGTCGAATAAAGTGTCAACAACCTCTACCATGTCACCTTCAACCGCGGTAGGAGAGGTAGGTACAAATGTAAAGCCGACAACACAACATTTTGAGATCCCGCGTAATCCAGCGGATAACCGCCCAGATTATAGCAAGATCGATAAAGGTTTTTATAAAGGGGAAACTTACACGGTGCGTAAAGGCGATACAATGTACCTCATCGCCTATATTTCAGGCTTAGATGTCAAAGAATTGGCATCATTAAACAATATGTCTGAACCTTATCGTCTAAGTGTTGGGCAAACCTTACGTGTGTCGAATGGACGTGTGGCAAGCACCTCTTCACAACCAGTGACACAACCTGTGACGGTACCCGTTTCACAACCGAAGAGCAATGAAGTAACCTATACCCCGGGTCCACATGGTACACAATACGGTTCGGATGGTACTATCATTGGACCAATTAAATCAGGTGTCAGTTCCGCCCCTGTTCCAGCCCAACCTGAACCAGTGGTTAAGCCTGTTGAAAGCACGTCTGTACCTGTGCCAAGCACGAGCAGTAAACACATGGTTTCGAATGTAACTTGGCAATGGCCAACCAAAGGCAATATTGTACAAGGCTTTTCAACCGCAGACGGTGGTAATAAAGGGATTGATATTGCTGGCTCACGTGGTCAAGCGGTGAATGCCGCCGCCGCAGGCAGAGTGGTTTATGCGGGTAATGCATTACGTGGTTATGGCAACTTAATTATCATTAAACACAATGATGACTATTTAAGTGCCTATGCTCACAATGAAAGTATTTTAGTCAAAGATCAGCAAGAAGTTCGTGCGGGTCAACAGATTGCCAAAATGGGTAGCTCTGGTACCAATAGTGTCAAACTTCACTTTGAAATTCGCTATAAAGGCAAATCAGTTGATCCAACCCGTTATTTACCAAAACGTTAATTCTCTGACGTTTTGACGTCACAATAGTGAAGAACTGCATCGGATATCCGATGCAGTTTTTTTTATTTATATTTCTAACCAGAACGTGACAGGACCATCATTGGTTAGGCTGACTTGCATATCTGCGGCAAATTGCCCACTGAAAGTTGGAATTTTTTCACCGCACTTTTTGACCACATAGTCGTATAATGCTTCTGCCATATCAGGGCTTGCGCCACGCGAAAAACTTGGACGCAACCCTTTTTGTGTATCAGCTGCTAGGGTAAATTGTGAAACGACTAATACTTGTCCCTTGACTTGTTGCACATTTAAATTCATTTTGCCTTCTGCATCGCTAAACACACGATAATTCAGCATTTTCTCAATCAAGCGATCTGCTTTGACGTGGTCATCGTCTTTTTGCACACCCAGTAGCACCAATAAGCCATGCCCAATTTCGCCTACTGTTTGCTTATCCACGTCCACTTTCGCTTGGCTGACACGTTGAATTAATGCAATCATCCTTGTTTCTCCAATCGTTGTTTTTGCTGAGTTATTTCTGTTTTGAGTGTTTGTTCTGTTTTTTCCATTTTTTGTTGTAACGCGGGTTCGTGTGTATCTGCTGCGACAAGCTCTTCAACACGGATTTTACCTTGCGTACATAAGGTGTAATCGGCAAGCACAGATGCTAATTGTGCGCCAATTAGAATGACGACCCAGCTTAATTGAATCCACAATAGCATGATGGGTAAGGTTGCCATTGCACCATAAATCAGTTGATAGGACGGGAAGGTGGTGACATACCAAAGGAAAGCTTGTTTCCCTAATGTGAAGAATACGGCTGCGACGAGTGCACCGATGGCAGAGTGCATAATTTTGACTTTTTTATTCGGGACGACCGTGTAAATCAAGGTGAAAATTAACCAAGTTAAAAAGAACGGCACAAAACTCAATATTTTCAAACCGAATGGCAAGGAAATATTTTCATTCAACATAGCAGCAATGTAAGAACTTACACCGATACTTGCCCCAATTAATAATGGACCTAAAGTCAAAATGAGCCAATAAATAGCAAATGAAAAAACGAGGGGGCGAATAGTCGTATCATGCCAAATCGAATTGAGCGTACGATCAATGGAGTTAATCAGCATTAATGCCACCACGACCAAACTGATCACACCAACTGCGCTCATTTGTTTAGAGTTACTCACGAACTCATCAATATATTGTCCGACCATATCACTGGCTTGTGGTGCAAAGTTATTGAAAATAAAACCTTTTAATTCATCAGTAACTTCATTAAAAACCGGAAAGGCGGAGAAGACTGAAAAGACGACCATGACTAACGGAACCAAGGCGAGCATAGTGCTGTAAGTTAAGTAGCCAGCTGCTTGGCTTAATTTGTTTTGTTGAAAACGAAGCCAAAATAATCTTAAAAAAAGTCCAGCGTTTTTTAAAACGTTGTTCACAGTAAACCTCCACAACAATGTTTAAATTTTTTATTTGAGCCACACAGGCAAGGTTGTTTCATATTCGGTAATGTCACCGTGGGATCGACAAAATACCAACGTTGTGCAATGTTCACAAATAAAGAGATTTCATGATGCACTTGTGTTTGATTTTGTTGAACAAAGAAAGCCTTAAATTCGACTTGGCTATGTGTTTTAGACAGGGAGACATGTTGCAAAATATCGAGTCCCACCCAAGTTGTCTTGTCCGCCCAGTCTTGTAATGCGGCGACGGGCAACAACGCTTGTTGATTTGGCACAGTAGTTTGCACAATGTAATCAATATTTTTCAAGGCATACGCGGCATAACGGGAACGCATCAATAACATCGCATTAGCAGGAAATTGTTGCTGTTGATGATATGGTTGACAACAGGCTTGATAGGGTTGTCCCGATTGACAAGGACAAAGTGCGGTTAATTTTTCAGTCATTTTTACAGAGTCATCGTTATTTCAAGCTAAACTTATTTCCAAACGCTCTTTTTACTTGAATAATGTTTTATTCAATCAGTTGAAGCGTTTTATCTTTACACTGTGGGGAATAAAGTGATGCCATAATGTATCAAGCTAATTGCGATTGCCCACATAATTACCCCAATCACCAAATCCAAAATTCGCCATGTTACTGGTCGTTGGAAAAATCGGCTTAATAAGCGTGCGCCATAGCCCAAGCTAAAAAACCAAAGAGCCGATACTAACAAGGCACCAACCAGAAAAAACAGCTTCTCGTCAAAAGCAAGTGTGCCGGCAATACCACCAATAATGACCACAGTATCTAAATAGACATGTGGATTTAACAGCGTAATCAGTAGGGTAGCAATGATCGCATGTAAAGTGGTTTGTGGTTGTTTATCCGCTTTTGCTAATTGTAATGACGCGTTGCCTCGATAAGCAGATAAAAAGGCTTTTAAACCATAAATCAATAAAAAACCACCTCCGACAAAGGCTAAGGCGACAGTTGCCATAGTGCTTTGGCTGATTAGGGAACCTAATCCCAATACCCCTAAGGAAATTAATACAATATCGCAGAAAAAACAGGTTAAAATCACAGCCAGAATATTCTGTTTAAGTAATCCCTGTTTTAATACAAAGGCATTTTGCGCCCCAATGGCGATAATCAACCCTGCCGTCACAAAAAAGCCTTGTAAAAGGTGTTCCATAAAGAATTTCCTTAATAATTCAAACATAAAGTAGTACACTAAACGCAATATTTTCTCTTTGCAAGTGTTTAATTTAACAACTTGTTTACCAGTGAGGTCAATGATGAAACCCTATTTAATTGCCCCTTCAATCTTATCTGCGGATTTAGCCCGCTTAGGCGAAGATGTTGAGCAAGTATTAACGTGCGGTGCAGATGTGATTCACTTTGATGTAATGGATAATCATTATGTGCCTAATTTAACCTTTGGTCCTGCCATTTGTCAGGCATTACGTCATTATGGTATTACAGCACCGATTGATGTGCATTTAATGGTCAAGCCAGTGGATCGTCTTATTCCTGATTTTGCGAAAGCCGGTGCCAACTATATTACTTTTCATCCTGAAGCCACGGAGCATATTGATCGTTCTTTACAACTGATTCGGGATTGTGGTTGTAAATCAGGTTTAGTCTTCAATCCAGCCACGCCATTAAGCTATTTAGACTATGTAATGGATAAAGTGGATGTCATTTTACTTATGTCAGTCAATCCGGGTTTTGGTGGACAATCTTTTATTCCTAGCACCTTAGATAAATTACGCGAAGCTCGTCAGCGTATTGACGAAAGTGGTTTTGACATTCGTTTAGAAGTGGACGGTGGCGTAAAAGTTAGCAATATTGCGGATATCGCAAGAGCGGGTGCGGATATGTTTGTGGCGGGATCGGCGATTTTTGATCAGCCAGATTACCAAAAAGTGATCGATGAAATGCGTCAACAATTGGCGACAGTATAATAACTAACTTAATAGAAAGTGCGGTATAAAAATGACACAGTTTAAACTCATTGGTTTTGATCTCGATGGCACCTTAGTCAACAGCTTGCCTGACTTGGCGCTATCGGTAAATTCTGCTTTTGCGGAGTTTGATTTACCCCAAGCACCAGAAGACTTGGTGCTGACTTGGATTGGTAACGGTGCGGATATTTTAATTGCGCGTGCTCTGGCATGGGCGAAGGCTCAAACGGGGAAAACCCTGAATGATGAACAAATTAAAGCGCTTAAGCGACGTTTTGGGTTTTATTATGGTGAAAACCTGTGCAACTTGAGTGTACTGTATCCAAATGTTAAATCCACTTTAGAAACGTTGAAACAAAAAGGCTATCTTTTAGCAGTGGTGACGAATAAGCCAACCAAACATGTGCAACCGGTTTTGCAAGCCTTTGGTATTGATCACTTATTCAGCGAACTTTTAGGTGGACAATCTCTGCCCGCGATTAAACCTCACCCCGCACCGCTGTATTATTTATGTGGTAAATTTGGTTTATACCCAAAACAGGTGCTCTTTGTGGGGGATTCCAAAAATGATATTTTAGCCGCACATACTGCGGGTTGTGCTGTGGTTGGCTTAACCTACGGCTATAACTACAATATTCCCATAGCAGAATCCAAACCAGATTGGGTGTTTGATGATTTTGCACAGATTTTGACGATTTTAGAATAAGGAACAACGATGAGTAAACCTGTTGTATTAAGTGGCGTACAGCCTTCTGGCGAACTGACGATTGGCAATTATCTTGGCGCATTACGCCAATGGGTCAAGATGCAAGATGATTATGAATGCTTATTTTGTATTGTTGATTTACACGCTATTACTGTCCGTCAAGATCCTGAAAGCTTACGCAAAGCCACCCTTGATGTGTTAGCGTTATATTTAGCCTGTGGCATTGATCCGGAAAAAAGCACTATTTTTATCCAATCCCATGTGCCAGAACATACACAACTGGCTTGGGTGCTTAACTGTTACACCTATTTTGGTGAAATGGGGCGCATGACCCAATTTAAAGATAAATCGGCGCGCCATGCGGAAAATATCAACGTCGGCTTATTTACTTACCCCGTGTTGATGGCGGCAGATATTTTGTTATATCAAGCTAACCAAGTGCCTGTAGGGGAAGACCAAAAACAACATTTGGAAATTACTCGTGATATCGCTAATCGTTTTAACGCACTATATGGCGATTTATTTGCGGTACCAGAACCCTTTATTCCTAAAGCAGGCGCGCGCGTGATGTCATTGCTTGAGCCTGAAAAGAAAATGTCGAAATCAGATGAAAACCGCAATAACGTGATCGGCTTATTGGAAGATCCGAAAGCTGTCGCGAAGAAAATCAAACGTGCGGTAACTGACTCTGATGAGCCTCCAGTAGTCCGTTATGATGTGCAAAACAAAGCAGGCGTATCGAACTTGTTAGATATTCTTTCTGGTGTCACTGGTAAATCTATCGCGGAATTAGAAGCGGAGTTTGAAGGCAAAATGTATGGGCATTTAAAAGGGACTGTGGCGGATGAAGTCTCCGCGATGCTCACCATCTTACAAGAACGTTTCCACCACTTCCGCAACAACGAAGCACTCCTTAACGACATTGCTCGTGAAGGTGCACAAAAAGCACGTGAACGTGCTAAAGCCACCTTAGATGCCGTTTACCAAGCTGTGGGTTTTGTGTCTTTGTAATCTCATTTCAGTTCCCTTTAGAGTACGCTAGAGGGAACTTCTTTTCTTAAACTTAATCTAAGTTTCCACGATTATTCATATTAAAAAAGGAAAGTGCGGTGAAATTTTTAAGCGTTTTATTATGTTCTGTGTTGTGTTATTTGCCCACGGCTTGGGCGAATGTGGATTTGAATATTAAATACAGTTCAAACTATTTAATGCCAGCTTATGTGCATTTTAAAGCAGACGGTGCGCAATATGCCGTGGATGCGAAGATTAATGTGCCTTTGTATAATATTCAATTTTTATCTACCGGCACGCAAGATGCTAAGCAATTTAATATGGTGGACTATCAAGATATACGGAATGGCAAGCCTTATGCCACATCAAAAATTCAAGCCGATAGCATTGAATATGGCAAAGTCAAAAATGGTTTAACGAAAAAAGCATTGGCATTGCCGACTTTTGATTTGTTTACTATGGCATTTCAATTAAGTTATTACGATAAATTACCGATCAATTTTCAAATCACCAATGGTAAAAAGCTTTATCCCATGCATAATGTGTTTGTGAAGAAAAGCGAAGCAAAAGTGAAAGTGGATAAGCAAGAAGCCGTACAGATTACTTATCAATTTAAAACCGGTGATAAAGATATCGTGGTCAAAAAATTGGCGGGTGAACAATTCCCACGTTTTATTTCCTATAATCGCGATGGGGATAACTACGAATTAGAGTTTAGTGGGTTTGTGAAATAACACATGTAACAAAGGTTGCAAAGCGTATTAAAAAGTGCGGTCAAAATAACCGCACTTTTTTCTTGGTTTACACTAAGAAATAACGATAGGCAGGGCTTTCAGTCACGTCTTGATAGACATAACCCAGTTTTTCCAAATGCTGATTAAAGGCGTCGAGATCTTCATCATTTAATTGGAAGCCGGCAAGCACGTTACCATAGTCTGCCCCGTGCGCACGATAATGGAACACGGAAATATTCCAATGTGTTTGCCCCAAAGTTTCGAGGAATTTTAATAAGGCACCTTTTTGTTCTGGGAATTCAAAACTGTATAAACGCTCTTTTAAGGGACTGTTTGAACGTCCGCCAATCATATAGCGTACATGCGTTTTGGCGATATCATCATTAGACAAATCAATTAAATCATAACCATTTTGTTGTAATTGATTGATGATCGTTTGTTTTTCTTCTTGCCCTGTAATGCGTACCCCCACGAAAATACAAGCTTGTTTGTCGTCGGCATAACGGTATTTAAATTCAGTAACAGGGACATGACCTAAAATATGGCAGAATTTTAAGAAACTCCCTGGTTGTTCAGGAATGGTCACGGCTAAAAGGGCTTCGTGCTGTTCACCAATTTCACAACGCTCTGACACATAACGTAAGGTATGGAAATTTAAATTGGCACCAGATAATACATTCACTAAGGTTTCACCTTGAATATTGTGCTCTTTCACGTATTTTTTTAAACCAGCAAGCGATAATGCCCCCGACGGTTCAGCAATGGCGCGCACATTCTCAAAAATATCTTTGACCGCAGCGCAGATTTCATCACCATCTACTAACACCACATCATCAATATATTGCTGACAAACGCGGAAAGTCTCATCGCCAATACGTTTCACTGCGACCCCGTCAGCAAATAAGCCAACGCGATCTAAATCAATGGGCTTACCTGCTTTGAGAGCACGATACAAGCACGCGGAATCTTTCGACTCAACCCCAATTACTTTGATTTCGGGCATTAATTGTTTAATTAATACAGCAATGCCTGCGGCTAAGCCACCGCCACCAACAGGGACAAAAATGCGGTCGATTTGGCTGTTTTGTTGTAACAATTCCATGGCAATCGAGCCTTGCCCTGCAATCACCGCGGGGTGATCAAAAGGTGGAATGAATGTCATATTTTTGCTTTCCGCCAGCTCAATCGCTTTGGCTTTGGCTTCATCGAAATTGGCGCCATGTAATAGCACTTCACCACCAAATCCACGCACGGCATCGACTTTGATACTTGGGGTGTTTTGTGGCATCACGATTAAGGCACGCAAGCCAAGATGTTTGGCAGACAGCGCCACGCCTTGTGCATGGTTTCCCGCTGAGGCGGCAATCACGCCCGAGGCTTTTTGTTCGGCACTTAATCCAGCAATCATGGCATACGCACCACGCAGTTTGAAACTGTGTACGGGTTGGCGATCTTCACGTTTGATAAACACTTTATTACCTAAACGTTCAGACAGTTTTGCCATGTCTTGAAGCGGAGTTACTTGCGCCACGTCATAGACTTTAGAACTCAACACGGCTTTGAGGTATTCTGCACCTGTTGGGTGAGCTGAATGGAGGTTATTGACCATAGAGGTTGTCCGTTATTTTTTTAAATTTTCTTGTTTCAGCAAGAAAAAAATCGTAATCAATTTATCAATGAGAAAACGGTGGGCAAGCTTACCCACCCGACTTAAAGATTTAAATTTTGGTTTTATCTCTTACCGCGCCTTTATCTGCCGAGGTCGCAAAATGACCATATACTTTCAATGCAAAGGACACTTCACGTTGTCGGTTTACAGGTTGCCAACCCAGTTTGTCTTGTTCTGCTCGGCGCTGAGCGAGTTCTTCTTCCGCGACACACAATTGAATGGATCGATTTGGAATATCAATTTCAATCTTATCACCGTCTTTTACTAAGCCAATTAATCCACCCGCAGCGGCTTCTGGTGAGCAATGCCCAATAGATAACCCCGATGTCCCGCCAGAGAAACGCCCGTCTGTTAATAAGGCACAGGCTTTACCTAAGCCCATGGATTTTAAATAACTGGTGGGATACAGCATTTCTTGCATACCCGGTCCGCCTTTTGGTCCTTCGTAGCGAATCACGACCACATGACCTGCTTGTACTTTGCCACCTAAAATCCCTGCCACCGCATCTTCTTGGCTTTCAAACACAATGGCATTACCGGTGAATTTTAAAATGCTCTCATCTACCCCAGCGGTTTTCACAATACAACCGTCCATCGCTAAGTTGCCTGATAACATGGCAAGCCCGCCATCTTGGCTATAGGCAAATGTTTTACTACGAATACAGCCATTTTCACGATCATCATCCACCGTATCCCAACGGCAATCTTGTGAAAAAGCTTCGGTCGTACGAATCCCCGCAGGGCCTGCACGGAAGAATTTGTGTACGGCTTCGTCTTTAGTGAGCACAATGTCATATTTGGCAATTTGCTCAGCGAGACTCATGCCTAATACTGTGCGAGTATCGTTATGTAATAAATTGGCACGATCTAATTCCCCTAAAATTGCCATAATACCTCCCGCACGGTGTACATCTTCCATGTGGTATTTTTGTGTATTTGGCGCGACTTTGCTTAAACAAGGCACTTGACGTGATAGGCGATCAATATCGGCCATGGTGAAATCCACTTCCGCTTCTTGTGCCGCGGCTAATAAATGCAAGACGGTATTGGTTGACCCGCCCATGGCAATATCTAAGCTCATGGCATTTTCAAAGGCCTTTTTGTTGGCGATAGAACGAGGTAAGACGCTGTCATCCTCTTGTTCATAATAACGTTTGCACAATTCGACCACTTGTTTCCCCGCATCAAGGAACAGTTGTTTACGATCTGCGTGGGTTGCAAGGCAGGATCCGTTGCCCGGCAGACTTAAGCCAAGGGCTTCTGTTAAGCAGTTCATTGAATTTGCGGTAAACATACCCGAGCAAGAGCCACAGGTTGGACAAGCAGAACGTTCGATCTGGGCGCTGTCTTCGTCTGATACATTTGGGTTGGCACCTTGGATCATTGCATCTACTAAATCCAGTTTGATGATTTTATCAGACAGTTTCGTTTTGCCCGCTTCCATCGGTCCGCCCGAGACAAACACACAAGGAATATTCAAGCGTAACGCAGCCATGAGCATCCCTGGGGTGATTTTGTCGCAGTTAGAAATACACACCATGGCATCGGCACAGTGTGCATTGACCATATATTCCACACTATCGGCAATTAAATCACGACTTGGTAAAGAATAGAGCATCCCACCATGCCCCATGGCAATCCCATCATCCACCGCAATGGTATTAAACTCTTTCGCCACCCCACCGGCTTTTTCAATTTCACGGGCGACAAGTTGCCCCATGTCTTTTAAATGCACATGACCGGGCACAAATTGGGTAAAGGAGTTGACGACGGCAATAATCGGTTTACCAAAGTCGTTTTCTTTCATTCCCGTGGCACGCCACAAGGCACGGGCACCCGCCATATTACGACCCTGTGTACTGGTCGCTGAACGTAATTTAGGCATAATCTCTCCAAGTACAGTAAGTAGGTATGATGGCTCATCTTTCTGTAACAATGAGCCAATTTGTCTGTTGTATGTTAATAGTTATCTTTAAGCGTCTTTATGCGCTCAATGACCTCAAATAAAGGGCTAAAATCGTTAAATCCTAAAAAGCTCGAACAAAATCAATATTCCACCAATATTGACTAAGTATTAATAAAAAATGTGTATCACTTTCTCTATAGGCGCAACGATGTGTCCTCTTTGCTCGGTTGATCAGAAATTATTCCGTCAGAATAAATTCAGCTGCAGCCTGTGCATGTAATGTTGTTGTATCGAAAAATGGCAGTGTTGCGTCTTGTTGATTAATCAATAAGCCAATTTCGGTACAACCTAAAATCACACCTTGGGCACCTTGTTTGGCTAAGTCATTAATGACATCAAGATAAAATTGTTTCGATTCAGATTTGATTTGTCCGACACAAAGTTCTGTAAAAATAATACGATGAATTTCTTGTTGCTGTTTCTGGTTTGGCACAAGAGGCGTAATACCATGATGCAGTAAAAGATCACGATAAAACGGATCTTGCATTGTAAATTGCGTGCCTAATAACGCGACTTGCGTCAAATTTTTTACTTTAATGGCTTTTGCTGTGGCATCAATAATATGGAGAAAAGGCACATCAATTACGTCAATAATTTGTGGTGCAACTTTGTGCATAGTATTGGTGGCTAATAAAATCCCTTCGGCACCTATTTGTGTCAATTTTTTTGCCGCAGTGGCTAGTATTTCCCCCGCCTTATGCCATTCACCTTGTTTCTGTAAACATACAATTTGTTCAAATTCCACATTAACCATCACTAATGGTGCGCTGTGATTTCCACTTTTGGCTTGGTTAATTAACTGGTTGATTAAACGGTAATAAGTCACTGTGCTTTCAGGCGACATACCGCCGATAATACCGAGAGTTTTCATGCTCGTCCTCTTATATTTTTATGCACGTACTTGATGAATAGCTAACACATCGTACACTTTACTTAATTGATTCGTCAGTAAAGCGAAAGCGCGGTCACTTTTCACAGTAAAATCAATGTTGGCTTGTTCGCCTTGTGCAGTCATATTCATCGCGACGACATAAAAACCACGATGACGAATCACACGTAAAATACGTTCTAGGGTTTCAGGACGTTGATTAACGTCGAGGGTGAATTGATAGGTTTGCATAATCTTTCCTTAAAATTTCGTCAAAACAGACCGCACTTTACATTTGTTCAACCATATCAAGGTTGCAGGCATTCGGTGGTACCAATGGCCAAACGTTTTCATTACTAGAAATACACACATGTAAGAAATACGCTTCTTTGCTCGCTAATAAACGATCGAGTGCACCTTCCACTTCTTCGCCTTTGGTGATGCGTTCGCCTTGAATACCGAACGCAGCGGCAAGCATCACGAAATCGGGGTTGTCATCTAAAATCGTATTACTAAATCTGGCGTTGAAGAACAGCTCTTGCCACTGACGAACCATGCCTAAACGTTGATTGTCTAACAACACAATTTTCACCGGTGTTTTTCCGCGTTTGAAGGTGCCTAATTCTTGAATATTCATCATGATAGAGCCATCGCCAGAAATTAAGATCACCTCATCGTCAGGACGGGCTTTTTTCGCGCCAATTGCTGCTGGCAAACCAAAGCCCATGGTGCCGTAACCGGCTGAGGTAATGTAGTTTTCAGGAGCATAATGTTGCATATGCTGGGCTGACCACATTTGATGCTGTCCAACATCGGTGGTAATCACCGCACTTTGTGGTTTCTTCTTTGATAAGGAATTCAGCAACCATAACGGATTAATAAAGGTATCCCCTTGGTTTGTCGAGTAACAAAAATCGTGTGTTTGCTTGAGTTGTTTGATATGTGCTTGCCACTCAGCAATGTTCAACGGGACGCTTAGGGCATTGAAAGCCTGAACAATATCCCCACACAATGCCACATCTGGACGACGTAATTTCCCGATTTCAGCCATATCAATATCGGCATGGATCACTTTGGCATGGGGGGCAAACGTATCCAGCTTACCTGTTACACGATCATCAAAGCGTGCACCAAATGCCAATAATAAATCACATTCTTGCACCGCATAGTTTGCGGCTTTGGTGCCGTGCATACCAATCATGCCCATATAATAAGGATTATCCGGGTGAACTGAACCTAAACCTTTTAGGGTGGACACACTTGGCATTTGCGTTACTGCAAGAAACTCACGCAACGCTGGTACGGCTTGCGCCATACCTACACCGCCCCCGACATACAGCACGGGGCGTTTTGCTTGTTTGAGTAACGTAAGTGCATCTGTTAAATGCGCTTGTGAAAGTGCGGTGGGTTTTGCCACAGAATAAGTGAACGGCGTGACATCGGTTGGGGCAATTTGGATGTCTTTTGGAATATCGATCAAAACTGGACCCGGACGTCCACTGGCAGCAATTTCAAAGGCTTTAGCAATCACGTCTGGCAATTCTTCGATGCTTTGCACTAAAAAGCTGTGTTTGGTACAAGCAAGAGATAAACCGAGCACATCTGCTTCTTGGAACGCATCCGTACCGATCAAGGGAGAAGCCACTTGCCCAGTGATCGCAACAACCGGAATCGAATCCATTAAAGCATCCCCTAAGCCTGTGATCAGGTTTGCTGCACCCGGACCAGAAGTGGCGATACACACGCCAACTTTGCCACTTGAACGTGCATAGCCAATGGCTGCCATCGCTGCACCTTGCTCATTACGACACAATAAATGTTCTATGCCCGCATCATACAGCGCATCATAAACTGGCATAATCGCCCCACCGGGATAGCCAAAAACGGTGGTTACGCCATGTGTTTTCAAACTCTCGGTTACTAATCTTGCCCCATTCATCTTTATCACCCTTGCATAATTGGTAAGTAAAAAAAACCCTCATCTGCTATCAGACGAGGGTTAAATTTGATCTTCTTTGTTTATTGACAGTCAAACATTAACGCGCTCGCCCCGCAGTGATAATAATCACCACGAGGTTAATAATAATGCTAAGTACAGGGCGTAATGCCATAACGTCAATTCCAAATCGTTGAGTATGTTGTTGTGTGTTTTATATTCATATCATATTTTTTTTTTAGCGCAAACTTTTTTTTTACAAAATGTTAAAAAATATGAAAACGTTTTCGTTATGTGTTTTTCCAGAATGCCAACTCAGGTTATGGTATGATAGGCAAAACAGTTAGACAGTAGGATGGTATATGTCATTTTTTCCTTTCCGTGCCATTGTTTCCGATTTAGATGGTACCTTATTAAATGCTCACCATATGATCGGTGACTTTACGATTCAAACATTACAACAGCTTGCTGCCAAAGGGATCGATATTATGTTGGCAACGGGGCGTAACCACACGGATTTGTTACCAATTTTAAAAAAAGTGAATATTGAAAAGGCGGTAATGATTACGTCCAATGGCGCAAGAGCACAGGATTTACAAGGCAATTTGTTAGTGCGTGATTATTTACCTGAACAAATTGCTTTTGACATTATGAATTTGGATTTTGATCGCCAACGTGTGTGTGTCAGTGCGTATCAAGGGGATGACTGGTTTATTAATATTGATGTGCCACAACTGCGTAAATATCATCAAGATTCAGGCTTTATGTATGAGGTGGTGGATTTTACACAGCACCATGGTCGTGAAACAGAGAAAGTCTTTTTTATCGGACGTGAACCGCAAGATCTTGTCAGCTTAGAGCAACACTTACAAGCTAACTATGCGGATACCACCAGTATTACTTATTCCACGCCGGTGTGTTTAGAAATAATGAATAAAAATGTCTCAAAAGCGAGTGCACTTGAAAAAGTGTTAGCCGATCGGGATTATGACTTACAACATTGCTTGGCTTTTGGTGATGGGATGAACGATGTGCAAATGCTCAGTCGCGTTGGTAAAGGTTGTGTAATGGGCAATGCCGATCCTCGATTAAAAGAGGCGTGCCCACATCTCGAAGTAATTGGCATGAATGCACAAGAATCAGTGGCAAATTATATTCGTACTATATTTGATATTGAATGAGTACCCCTTTGCCACATAGCTGGGAGTCGAAGTGTGATAAGTGTCGGACAACAAATCATATTCATTAGCAGCGGTGCTGCACTGGGCGCGTTGTCACGTTGGGGATTGGGGTTATTACTGAATCCGCTTTTTAGCGCATTTTCATTAGGTACACTGGTAGCAAATTATCTTGGTTGTTTGATTATTGGTGTATTTTTAGCGTTTTTTTGGCAATATCCACAATGTTCTGCTGAATGGCGTTTATTTTTTGTGACAGGCTTTTTAGGGAGCTTGACTACGTTTTCCACCTTTTCTGCTGAAGTGATTGAAAACCTGATACAACAGAAATGGCTCGCAGGTCTTATGCTTGCTTCAGGTCACCTATTAGGTTGTCTGTTGTTTACTGCCTTAGGCGTGTTTATTTGGCGCTATTGGCAGTAAAAAATTGGCTAATTTTCTTGAGTGCCTCGGAGCGGATAAGATCACGCTCAAATAAAATTTCGTGTTTACTTTGCGCAATTTGTGTTAACTCTCCTCGTGGTAAAAGTGCGGTGAGTTTGCGCAGATTTTTATTTTCCACAATCTTTTCTTTCTCCGATTGTAGAATCAGCACAGGAATCTCAATACGCGGCAAAATAGTCGGTAATTTTTTAATGGCACTAAAACATAAATGCACCCAACGGAAGGTCGGTCCCCCTAAATGAATATGCGGATACCGACGATTAATTCGATTCATCCAGCGCATACGAGTTCGACAACAACTTAAATCATTATTATCCAAATCCGCCGGTTGATAACGTCCTTTGCCAAACACATAGCGTGAACCCTGACCTAATAACATCATTAGATTAATAATGAGCTCATCTCGGAAAGAATGTTTGAGAGGAATGCCATAAAATGGCGCAGAAAAGACCGCACTTTTCACCTGATGATCGTAATTGGCAAGGTAATAAGTACTAATCAATGCACCTAAGGAATGGGCGAGAATATGTTGATTTTCATAAGGATAAAGTGCGCTGATTTTCGCTAATAAAATCGCCATATCGTCCGCATAAAAACGAAACTCATCAATATAACCTTTCTCATGATCTGGCAATAAACGCTGTGAATAGCCTTGCCCACGATGATCAAATACCAAGACGTCGTAGCCTTGTTGATAGAAATCATAAGCCAGTTCAGTCCATTTCAATAAGTTTTCTGCACGTCCATTGACTAAAATCACCAAATTACGCTGTACGGGATTGTCTTGTACAAAATGCCGATAGGTAATACGTACCCCTTTTTTCCCTTGTACGTCTTGCAACGGAAATTGTGCTGCAAAAGGATGTAATTCAGCCAAGGCAAAGTGAGTAAAATGGGGTTCACGGATCATAGCACTTACCAATTATTGAGAGTGGAAAGAGCATTATTCTAGCATAAAATCGGTTTACCGACTATGTGCCAGGCAGTTAGGATGAGGCGTAGAAAGGAAAAAAGCAGGCGTGTTGCCTGCTCTTTATGATAGGAAAGGGGATTACGCCACAAGTTGTTTTAAAATACGGCGAAGTGGCTCAGCGGCACCCCAGAGTAATTGGTCGCCCACTGTGAACGCGGCTAAATATTCCGGTCCCATTTTGAGTTTACGTAAACGACCAACGGGCACAGATAAAGTCCCTGTCACTTTGGTTGGCGTCAGTTCACGTAAGGTCACGTCTTTTTCATTTGGAATGACTTTCACCCAGGCATTGTGGCTTGCTAAAATTTGTTCGATTTCCTCAAGTGGTAAATCTTTTTTCATTTTGATAGTGAAAGCTTGGCTGTGGCAACGCAATGCGCCGATACGCACGCATAAACCGTCAACAGGAATTGGACTGTCGTCTAAGCCAAGAATTTTATTGGTTTCCGCATAGCCTTTCCATTCTTCTTTGGTTTGACCATCTTCCCAGAGTTTATCAATCCATGGAATTAAGCTCCCTGCCAGTGGTGCACCAAAGTTTTCAATCGGTAAATCACCGCGCATTTTTGCTGTTACTTTACGTTCAATGTCTAAAATGGAGGAGGCTGGATTATCTAAATCCACTTTCACACTGTCTTCAAGTTGACCCATTTGTACCAATAATTCGCGCATGTTTTTCGCACCCGCACCACTTGCTGCTTGGTATGTTGCCACAGACACCCATTCCACTAAATCACGTTCAAATAAACCGCCTAACGCCATTAACATTAAACTCACAGTACAGTTACCGCCAACGTAGGTTTTAATGCCATTTTTTAAGCCTTCGCTGATGACATTTTGGTTTACTGGATCAAGCACAATGATCGCGTCTTTTTCCATGCGTAATGTGGACGCGGCATCAATCCAATATCCCTTCCAACCTGCTGCACGTAATTTCGGATACACCTCGTTGGTATAATCACCACCTTGGCAGGTCACGATAATGTCTAATTTTTGTAATTCAGCGATATCAAAAGCATCTTTCAGCTCACCTGCTTGCTTGCCACCAAATACGGGGGCGTTTTGACCCGCTTGTGATGTGGTAAAAAACACAGGATTGATATTGGCAAAGTCATTTTCTTCTTGCATACGATCCATCAAGACGGACCCCACCATCCCACGCCAACCGATAAAACCAACGTTTTGCATAAAATTTTCCTTATCTAAAAATATGAATGATATTGTGTTTGAATAAAGCTAATTAATTACAAGATCGTTTCAATAAATGCAAGCCTTTTTATCTATAAAATAATCAAAGTTAATGATTTTTTGCTTTTTGTAAATAGCGCATTGATTTTTTTGAAGGATATTTAGTAAAAGTCGGGTAAACATCGTATTGCATACAATCAATGGATTTTTTGGGGTGCTTTGTTTCTGCACCTGTCAGGGATGAGCGCTATCTTTAGTTGGATACATATAAAAAATCTGCACATTAAACTATGTTAATGTGCAGATTGTGTGTTGAGCTAAAAGACAGATTAGAGAATTTCTTTGGCTTTCGCGACCACGTTTTCAACGGTGAAACCAAAGAGTTTGAACAATTGGTCAGCTGGTGCGGATTCACCAAAACTGTTCATCCCCACAACACGCCCCTCAAAGCCCACATATTTGTACCAGAAGTCCGCAATACCCGCTTCAATCGCAACACGTTTCGTCACTTTGCTTGGTAACACGCTTTCACGGTAAGCCGCATCTTGTTTATCAAACACATTGGTGCTCGGCATAGAGACAACACGTACTTTCACACCTTCTGCATCTAAAACATCCGCCGCTTTCATCGCTAATTCCACCTCGGAACCCGTCGCAATCAAGATTAAATCTGGGCAAGTTTGGTTTTCACAGCAATGACGTAAAACATAACCACCACGTGCCACATTGGCTAACTGCTCAGCAGTGCGGTCCATTTGCGCAAGATTTTGACGAGTAAAAATTAACGCACTAGGTCCCTCTTTACGTTCCACTGCCGCTTTCCACGCCACCGCCGATTCCACTTGGTCACATGGACGCCATGTTTCCAAATTTGGAATTAAACGTAAAGCAGACGTTTGTTCAACCGGTTGGTGAGTTGGACCGTCTTCACCAAGCCCAATAGAGTCGTGGGTGTAAACAAATAATGAGCGTTGTTTCATTAATGCCGCCATACGCACCGCATTATGTGCATATTCCATAAACATCAAGAAAGTAGCACCATAAGGAATGAAACCACCATGTAACGCGATACCGTTCATAATCGCCGACATACCAAACTCACGCACACCGTAGTTGATGTAGTTACCATCGGCATTTTCTACTGCACGGATTGGTTTGGAACCTGACCAGAGGGTTAAGTTTGAGCTGGCTAAATCCGCTGACCCGCCTAAAAACTCCGGTAATAATTTAGCATAGGCTTCAATCGCATTTTGTGACGCTTTACGGCTGGCAATGCTCGCCGGATTCGCTTGTAAATGTTCAATAAAGGCTTGCGATTCTGCCGCCCAGTTTGCCGGGAGTTCCGCATTCACACGACGAGTAAATTCTGCCGCTAATTCTGGGTAAGCTTTGGCATAAGCTGCCAATTTTTCTTCCCACGCTTTTTCAGCAACTTGACCTTTTTCTTTCGCATCCCATTGTGCATAAATCTCCGCAGGAATTTCAAACGGGGCATGCTCCCATTTTAAGAATTCACGTGCTGCCGCAATTTCATCATCACCTAATGGAGCACCATGACAATCGTGTGAGTTGGCTTTATTCGGTGAACCATAACCGATAATGGTTTTACAAATAATTAAGGTTGGTTTGGTTGTCTCCGCTTGGCTTGTTTCACCGCCTCAAGAATCTGCTCTGGGTTATGACCATCCACCGCAGGAATCACATGCCAACCATAGGCCTCAAACCGTTTTTGCGTATCATCAGTGAACCAACCATCCACATGACCATCAATTGAGATATTGTTGTCATCATAGAAGGCAATTAGTTTACCTAACCCTAGAGTACCCGCTAAAGAACAGGCTTCATGAGAAATCCCTTCCATTAAACAACCATCACCTAAGAACACATAGGTGTGGTGGTCAACAATTTCATGACCTGGACGGTTAAATTGATGGGCAAGGGTTTTCTCCGCAATCGCAAAACCCACTGCGTTCGTAATCCCTTGACCTAATGGTCCTGTTGTGGTTTCAACACCCGGCGCATAACCGTATTCTGGGTGTCCCGGTGTTTTGGAATGTAATTGACGGAATTGTTTTAAATCTTCAATAGAAAGGTCATAACCACTTAAATGTAATAAACTGTAAATCAGCATTGAACCATGACCATTGGATAAAATGAAACGGTCGCGATCGGCCCAGTGTGGATTGCTTGGGTTATGTTTTAAAAAGTCACGCCATAAGACTTCTGCAATATCTGCCATCCCCATCGGTGCGCCTGGATGCCCTGATTTTGCTTTTTGCACTGCATCCATACTTAAAAAACGAATGGCATTTGCCAGTTCTCTACGTGTTGCCATAGTGATTACTCCTAAGTAATTAAGACTCAAATTTGAGCAGTATTTTACGCTATTTTACTGCTAAAGGATAATGAATTTCTTGCTTGTCTATGAGGCTTGAAGATTCATTTTCTTTTTTTATTAAACACTCTATACTGTATTAAGTAACTTATATTCAATACAGGAAAAAAGATGAAATATCAAGTCATTGCATTTGATCTTGATGGCACCTTATTAAATCGCCAAGGTCAAATTCTTCCCACCAGTAAAAAAATCATTCAGCATTGTCTGGATAAAGGGCTCAAAGTCATGCTCGTGACCGGGCGACACCACACTGCAGCATACCCTTATTATCATGAACTGAATTTAACCACGCCGATGATTTGTTGTAATGGGACTTATGTTTATCAACCACAAACCGATCAAGTGCTCAGTGCAAACCCGCTTTCTTTATCGCAAGCGAAAACAGTAGTGCAACTGGCTGAAAAGTATGGGCTTCATTTACTCATGTATTCGCGTGATGCTATGAACTACGCTGTATTAAATGAACACATGAGAAAATTTTCTCAATGGGTCCAACATTGTCCTCCTCACGTACGCCCGCATTTATGTCAGGTTTCAGATTTCCACGCGTTGCTTGATGATAAGGAAACTATCTGGAAATTCGTGATCAGTCATCCTGAACGTGACACAATGCTCAAGGCTGTCCAAGCACTTTCACCAACGGAGTTTAGTTGCGAATGGTCTTGGGTTGATCGTGTTGATATCGCCAATGCAGGTAACACGAAAGGCGCCAGACTATTAGAATTACTGAACTCCTGGCACATTGCACCTCAACATGTGATTGCGTTCGGGGATAATCATAACGATATCTCTATGTTAAGTGCTGTAGGGCTCGGTGTCGCAATGGGCAATGCTGAAAACGAGGTTAAACAACAGGCGGATTTGATCACGTTGAGCAATGATGAAGACGGAATCGCGTCTGTCCTTGCTACCGTTCTCGACTAATCACCTTTTAAGGATAAAGAGCTAAAGTACCTCCTTTAGCTCTTTTGCTTAGCGCGTTTTATTGCCCGTAATACGCGTTTTTCCCATGTTTACGTAAGTAGTGTTTATCTAGCAATTCTTGCTGCATCGACGCTAAATTTGGACGCAGTTGACGACTAAATAAATTCATATAGCCAATCTCTTCCAGAACTACTGCATTATGTACGGCATTATCAGGATCGGTACCCCAAGCAAAAGGACCATGAGAGTGCACTAATACTGCTGGTACATCTTTCGGATCGATTCCTCTCACACGGAATGTTTCCACAATCACTTTGCCGGTTTCAAGCTCATATTCGCCTTGAATTTCGGCAGGGGTCATTTTACGTGTACAAGGAATTGAACCATAGAAATAATCAGCATGAGTTGTCCCCGCCGCAATCAAATCTTCACCGGCTTGCGCCCAAATCGTAGCGTGGCGTGAGTGAGTATGAACAATCCCGCCTAAGCTTGGAAATTGACGATAAAGTTCTAAATGGGTCGCGGTATCTGAGGAAGGTTTTTTGTTGCCTTCCACCACTTGCCCTGTAAAGAGATCAACTACTACCATATCCTCCACTGTCATGGTGTCATACTCTACACCGGAGGGCTTAATCACAACCAAATTTTTTTCTCTGTCGATGCCACTCACGTTACCCCAAGTAAAGGTCACTAACTTGTATTTGGGTAATGCCAAATTGGCTTCAAACACTTTTTGTTTCAATTCTTCTAACATTGGAAACCACCTTCTTTCATTTTTTGTTCGATCCAACGACGTGCGTTGATAATTTCAGCAATGGGTTCTTCCGCTTTTTCCGTCCACATTTCAATTAAAAAAGCACCACGGTAATTTAACGCGGCTAGTGTTTTAAAACATTGCGCAAAATCAACACAGCCTTCACCAAATGGCACATCACGGAATTGTCCTTGACAGGTTTCTGTTACTTTATAGGTGTCTTTTAAATGGATCGCCGAAATTTTGTCAATACCTAATTTCAGTTCTTCTGCAACATTATCATTCCACGCCGACAGATTGCCTAAATCAGGGTAAACGGTAAACCACGGGGAGCGAATTAACTCATCCCATTTTTTCCAACGGCTAATCGAACTCATGAATTTTGTGTCCATAATTTCGACCGCAAGGGTGACTTGATTGCTAGCGGCAAGTGCCACCGCCCATTCCATCCCTTGTTGAAAACGGGCAATCGTTCCTTCATCTTGTTCTTCATAGTACACATCGTAACCTGCGATTTGAATAGTACGAATACCTAAATCAACAGCAAGTTGGATGGCTTTTTCCATCACTTCATAAGCTTTTTGGCGCGTGGTTTCATCTCGGCTACCAAATGGGAAGCGACGATGAGCCGATAAGCACATGGAAGGAATCGTGATGCCTGTTGAAATAATGGTTTTTGCTAATTTAATGCGCTCTTTTTTTGTCCAATCTAAGCGTGCAAGTCGTTCATCAGTTTCATCAATGGAAATTTCAACAAAGTCAAAGCCACAGGCTTTGGCAATGGAGAGACGATCTTGCCAGCTTATATTTTTAGGGAGGGCTTTTTCATAAATCCCTATTTTATGTTTTCTCACTATTTGCTCCGTATTTCTGTATTATCACCAATATTTATTAATTTCTGACCGCACTTTTTCTGCAGTTAATTTGCCCGCTTCACCTGTAAAGGCTCTGCCAGCAATGAAGGCTTTAGCATTGATTTCTTTAAATAAATGAATATCTTCAGGGACAATGCCGCCTGTAATAGAAAGCGCCAGACCGATATCGGACAGTTTTTTCATCGTGTTCAGATCGTCTTCGCTCCAACCTTTGCCTGCTGCTTCCGCATCGCGTGAACGATGATAAATGGCTTGTGTGATGCCTAAATCAACCCACGCTTTTGCATCGTCAAATGTCCAGTTACCATAGATTTCAATTTGAATCTCTTTGTTGTAACTATCCGCAATTTTTTTACAGCTCGCAATAGTAGCAATGTGAGCCGCGGCAGAAACGGTGAGCCAGTCTGCTCCTGCCTTGAATGCCATTTCCGCTAAAATTGCTCCTGCATCAGTGGTTTTCATATCACAGACTAAAATGTGATCTGGGTGCAAGGCACGCAATGTACGGACTGCGCGCATTCCTTCTGCAAAGGCAAGAATGGTGCCGATTTCAATAATGTCGACAGAATCAGCCGCATTTTTTGCGGTGACAACCGCGCTTTCTAAATCAAGCGAATCTAGTGCAAGTTGAATAAGTGGTTTTGCCATATTGTTCCTCATTATCAATTAAAGCATTGCTTTTAAGGCAGTAGTAAGTTGTTGATAGCGTTGATATTTAGCTTGGTAGGCTGCAAAATAAGCCGGATTCGGTTCCACATGCAGCATAGATTGTGCTTGAAAGACATCTGCTGATTCATTTACCCCTTGCATTGCCATTAATGCCGCCCCTAAGCAGCCGGTTTCTTCGATTTGTGGAATTTCTAATCGCATTCCTGTGAAATCAGCCAACATTTGTAACCAAATAGGGGACTTGGTTGGTCCGCCTGTGACACGCAACAGGTTTGCTTGTGGGAAGCGTTTTCGCATGCGCTCTAAATGATGCATTAAACTGAACAGTACCCCTTCGTAAATGGCTTGGAGTAGATGTGCTTGGGTATGGTGAGCTTGCATACCATAGAAACAAGCTTGCATACCTAGTCCCGCATTGGAACCGTATAGGAATGGCAAAAATAAGACAGAGCTTGAGGCAGGTTCGAGGGATGCAACATGCTGATTAATGTGTGCATAATCCAAATGCCACTGTTTGACGAACCATTCTAAATTTCCTGCGGAAGTCGGGCTGGCTTCATGGACTATGAATTTGCCAGCTTCCGCATAACATCCATAAACAAAAGGCAGTGTTTGTTGCTGATCGATATGTTGAGTCACCCCACTCACCACCGACCAAGTGCCCAATACAGCATTCAGTTTGGTTTCATCATCCAGACCGGCACAAAGTGCGGTTGATACCACATCAAAAAGACCACCGACGACAGCGGTTCCTACAGCCAATCCGGTGAGTTCAGCTGCTTTGGGCGTGACATATCCCGCAATTTGGTTAGCCGCGATAACCGGTGGGAGCTTCGCAATAATGCCTTCTAACCCGAGCAGCTCGGCAAGTTTGGGATCGTATTGACCGCTATGAATATTGTAGAGATTTGATTCAGATATATTGGTTTCTTCACAGTGTAGCTCACCAGTTAAACAAAAACGCAAGTAATCATGTGACATCAGAATTGAACCAATTCGTTGATAACGCTCCGGCTCATGTTCTTTTAACCAACGTAATATAGAAACAGGATGACCTGTCCAGAGCGTTTGTCGTGTATGTGGATATAATTGCTCAGGGATCCCTTGTTCTTGCCATTGTTTGACAAGCGTTAACGCACGCTGATCGGAAGATAAAATTCCTCGACCAAGCGGTTTATTTTCTTGATCTAATAGGAAAGCCCCTTTGCCCTGTGCAGAGATTCCTATCCCTTTAATATGTTGAGGGGAAACTTGGCTACGCTCAATCGTTTGACGAATGACACGAGCACAAATTTGCCATAACTCATCCATATCACGTTCAGCATAGCCCGCTTGTTCACTGATGACTTGCACATTTTCACGGACACAACTAAACATTTTTCCCGTTTTATCAAAGAGTGCTGCTTTGATAAACGTCCCACCACAGTCTATGCCTAAGTAATAATTCACAGTCCATCCTTAATAACAAGTTAACCGATAAAGACTATTTGTCGCTGTAATGAATAAGGTTTTTTGGTCGGCACCAAATGTACAATTTGAGGTGGTTTTATCTAGGAGGACACGTCCTAAAAGGGTGCCATCCATTAATAAAATGACCAATCCCGTTTCACAGCTACAATAAATCACATTCTGTTGATCAATACAAAAACCATCGGGAATCCCCGGTGAGATTTCTGCAATGATGCGTCTATTTTCAAGTTGTTTACCCACCACATCAAACGCAACAAGATGGTGTAAACCTGATTTTTCAAACTCGACGGCAGACATGTCTGCGACAATCAATTGCGATTCATCGGCAGAAAAGGCCAAACCATTTGGGCGCATAACATGAAAGCTTGCCACATGTAGCGCTGTTGTGGCTGGGTCATAGCAATAAACATAACAGCCGATGATTTCACTGGCGGCTTTTTTCCCTTCAGCATCACTTAAAATACCATAGGGGGGATCGGTAAACCAGATTGTACCATCGGATTTCACCACCACGTCATTCGGTGAATTAAGTTGCTTTTGCTCGAGTTTATCGACCAGTAACCGACGATGACCTTGTTTATCTGTCAAGCTAATGCCACGCATTTCATGTTCACAAGTAATTAGGTTGCCCATCGCATCGACGCTATTCCCGTTCGCAAAATAGGAGGGAGAACGAAAAATTTGTGTTCCCTCGTTTGCTGTCCAGCGGTACATCGTATTGCCTTTGACATCACTAAAAATCACCGCATTTTCTTCCGCTAACCAGACCGGTCCTTCAGCCCAAATAGCCTGATCAAACAGTTCTTCAATGTGTAAATTTGAGCCAACGAAGTCGTAGAAACGTGGATCATAAATTTCAATTTTTGCGGGTAACATAAGCTCTCCTTATGAGGAAAGTGCGGTCGTTTTTTACAAATTTTCACGACCGCCATGACGAATTACTTCACATCCCAAATGCGTTTATAAGCATCTTTATAACCATTTTGTGGGTCGTAAAGATTTTTCTCACCACCGTCAAATGCCACGTTGTCTTTAATGACGAGGTGAGCTGGGGTGATATAACCAGACGGTTTCTCTTTGGCAAAGGCGCGATTTAGCTCATCGACAAGCTGCCAGCCATGTAAATTTAACGGTTCTGGTACGGTTGCAAATTGATGATTGTTGGTACGAATACGTTGGTAAGCGGTCACCGAACCGTCGCCAGCCGAAATGTTATAAGGCATCTCGCCTTTATTAGCAGAACGTAATGATGGCGCCATGAAATCAAAGTAGAGGTCGTTGATCGCTAAGGTGTATTGCAGATCATCGCCATATTTTTGCAATAAGCTAAAGGTCAAGCTCGGCATACGGCTTGAGGTGTCTGCCAATGGTGTATCAATAAATTCCAATACTTTACATTCTTTGCATTGCTCAATGACATCTTTCATCACATTTGCTTTGCGTAACGCGATTTCATATAACGAGTCGGTCAGAATAACCACTTTAGCTTTCCCATCTGAATTTGCGACCGCAAGTTGTGCAGAGAGTTTAGCAATCTGGTCGGAGTCTGATGTCACATTGTAGAAAATATTATATTTATCAATTGGACCTGGCTCTGGTGTTGCATGCCAAGCAACAAGAGTAATTCCATTTTTATTGGCTTTGCTTAAAGGAATTTTTGCTACATTAGGGTTCCAACCGCCAATCACAATCGCATCAGGTTTACGTGCGATCGCTTGGTTCAAGGCAGAAAGTTGGTTGTTCACAGAACCCACCCCATCAAGCACATCAAATTTCCAACCCGCGACCGCAGTGGCTTCTTTCATGCCATCAATCACGCCAAGTACACCGCCATTTTTCATGTCGGAAGCAACAAAAATCACATTTTTACTTGGTTGTAATTTAGGTCCAGTGGTAGGTCCGTCCCAGACCGTTTGTTGTGCCGTTGCGGCAGCGACATGTTGTTTGGCTTCTGCCACAAAAGGATCGTTAGCGAGCGCTTGCGTCGCAAAAGAGAGTGTGACTAACGCGGCGAGTGCGCTTAAACCACGATGAAATTGCTGTTTCATAAAGTTCTCCTCGATATTAGATGAGTATCAACAACAAAGTTATTTTGTTGCTCTTTTGTGTACTGCTTTTTGATTTAATAAACGTTTGCGCTGTGCATAGCCAGCAATCGTAATGGACAGTAAAAGTGTTGCGCCATTGAACAATGGTTCCACCCAGAATGCCCCACCAAATTGTTGGATACCGGAGATACCAATCGCAAGGATAGCAATCCCTACCACGGTTCCCCATACGTTGATCCGCCCCGGTTTGATGGTAGTACTCCCTAAAAATGCGCCAACAAGTGCAGGCAATAAATAGTCCATTCCTACGCTCGCTTGTCCAACACCTTGTTGCGCGGCAATTAACACGCCAGTAAAGCCAGTGATTAAACTGGAGACAATGAAAGGGACAATGGTGTATTTTTTTATGGAGATGCCATTGAGATGGGCAGCGGTAGGATTGCCTCCCACTGCATACATACAGCGTCCTGTTGGAGTATGTTCTGTCACTAGCCACATCACAATCGCAATAATGAGGACATAAAAGGCGGAAATCGGAATGCCAAAGATTTCGGTACTGTTAATGGCAATGAAACCATCAGGTAAGTCACCGACAATTTGGCGTCCACCAGAATGCCATAAAGCAATCGCATAAAGGACTGTGCCTGAACCTAAGGTTGCCACGAAACTATCAATATCCGCCAGTGCGACCAGAATACCATTAAGGAGTCCGTAAATGGCGGCGACAATCAATACGGTTACGGTAGCCATTTGCCAAGAGAAACCAAACTGGACTTGTAATGTAATGGCGAGAATATGCCACAGGACAATACCGAAACCGACGTTTAAATCGATTTTGCCCACAATCATTGTGGTGGTGGCAGCGAGTGCAAGTAAGGCAATTTTGGATTTACTTTCTAAAATAGCATTTAACGTTAGCATCGACGCAAAGGAGTCGGTGGTTAACGAGAAAATGATAACAAGCAAAAAGCACAACCATAATAATCCGTATCTGGTGAGCATTTGGGAAAACCAAGCGGCAAATCCATCACGCGCAATAGAGACGGGATGCTCTAGTGCAGTTGATTTGATATTTGTTTGAGCCATAGTGCGCTCCTATTGAGTGTAAGTGCGGTCTAAAATGCAAAAATTAATTGATGCTCGACTTGGAATCTGAAGCGAGTGCCAGTAAGTTGGCGAACGTGACTTGTTCATTGAACAATTCACCTGCGATCTCACCACGGTTAAAGACGAGAGCTCGATTACATAAATGGGCAATTTCTTCGAAGTCATTTGAAATCACAATAATGGCTATCCCTTTTTTCAACGCCTGATTTAAGAGATCATAAATTTCTGCCCTTGCGCCGACATCTACCCCAGCGGTGGGATCTTCTAAAATCAGCACGGGCGTATTAAGGTGCATCCAACGGGCAAGCACGATTTTTTGTTGGTTTCCACCGGATAGCGCACTGACATCGATAAATAAATTTTTGGGACGAATATCGAATAATTGGAATTTGTACCAACTTTCAGCCCATTCTTGTTTCCGCGCATAATTTTTCAGTGGTGAATGACCACTTAGGACAGGATTAATAAATAAATTCTCAGATGTTGTCATGGACATAACGAGACTTTCTTTTACTCTATCACCAGCAACCAAAGCGATGCCTTTTTGAATGGCTTCTTTTGGTGATGTGGCATGATAGTCTTGGTTATTGAAAAGGATATTACCGCTTTCTAATTCACGCATACCAAAGAGAAGGCGCCCAATTTCTTCTTGACCTGCGCCACGTAACCCTGCGAGCGCGATCATTTCACCTTCATGTAACCTGAAGGAAACAGGACCGGTATCGCCGACAACAATATGATTTAATTGCAATACTTCTGGTGTATTGTGTGGCAATGGTTCTCTTTGTTTTCCGCGCGTTTCTTCACCCACAATCGCTTTCACTAATGCTTTGACGTCATAATGCTGTGTTTCACCTTGTGCGACAGGATAACCATCTCGCATGACTAATATACGATCAGAGATAGTAATGACTTCATCGAGACGGTGAGTGACATAAATCATCCCTACCCCCTGCGAGCGTAGGCGATTTAACACGACAAACAAGTGTTCCACATCGCTAGCAGGTAACGAAGCGGTAGGTTCATCTAAGACTAAAATTTCTGCATTGACAGCGATCGCGCGGGCAATTGCCAGTAAAGCTTTTTCTGTTCGGCTCAGATCAAAGACGCGTGTTTCAGCGGACAATTGAATACCGACAAAGTCTAATGCCTCTTGTGCTTGTTGATTGATTTTTTTCCAATCAATTAATCCAAAACGACGAGGAAATCCCATAACAAATGCCATGTTTTCTGCAATTGTCATCCATTCAATCAAGCCTAAATCCTGATGGATAAACGCAATGGGCTGTTTATTGGTATGTGAGAGCGATTGGGCAGATTGGATTTTTTGTCCATGAAAAGTAATGTCGCCTTCATCTCGGGGATAGATGCCCGCCAGAATCTTAATGAGTGTGGATTTTCCCGCACCATTTTCACCAAGTAAAGCCACGATTTCACCCCGATGAATATCAAGGCTCACCTGATTTACTGCCGTATGGCTACCGAATCGTTTGACGATGTTCTGTAGGCTAAGAATTGGAGATTGTTCAGTTATCACCATGTTTCCTCCTGAGGTATGAGGAAGGAGCAAAAGTGCGGTCGATCCGCATGAAATATTAAATCGACCGCGAATTTCGCTTATTTAGCAAGCGCATCAATTTGTTTGACGAGGTCATCACCATTTTTCTCAATGAAAGCTTTACGTACTTCACTTTCGATTGCTGCTTTGAATGGTTTGGTATCAACCGTTTCAATCACTTGGATGCCTGCTTTTTGCATTTTTTCAATAATGCCTTTTTCATTATCCAAATTGAGTTTTCGTTGATAGGCGCCGGCTTCTTTCGCGGCTTCAAGAATAGCGCTTTGTAGTGCTGGTGACAACCCATCAAATTTGGCTTTATTCATCACCACGATAAGTGGGGTATATCCATGATTGGTTAAGCTTAAGTGTTTTTGTACTTCATACAATTTAGCAGACCAAACAATACCGACAGGGTGTTCTTGAGCATCAACAGCACGTGTTTCTAACGCAGTATAAAGCTCTGAAAGTGGCATTGGTACAGGGTTTGCCCCTAAGATAGAGAACGCTTGAATATACATTGGGTTTTGATTAGTACGTACTTTCAATCCTTTAATGTCATCTGGCGTTTTCACGGGATGTTTTGAGTTAGTAAATGAACGGAAACCCACTTCCCAGAAGGCTAACCCTTTTAAGCCTTGTGCTTCTAATTCTTTTAATAAGCCTTGTCCAATTTCGCCGTCTAACACTGCATAAGCATGCTCACGATTTTGGAAAATAAACGGAATATCAATCACATTTAATTTAGGCACTAAACCTGAAAAGTTTGGTGAACCTGACATTTCTAAATCAATTGTGCCACCGCGTACCGCACTGATCATAGTTTGTGCATTGCCTAACGTACTGTCAGGGAAAAGACTGAGTTTAATTTCGCCTTTGGTTTTTTCTTTGAGAAGCTCATTGAATTTCTTTGCAGCTTCATGTTGCGTATCACTGCGCGGTGCCTCGTAACCAAAGCGTAATGTGGTTGCGGCATTTGCTGACGCGGTGAATACTGCCATACCAGCCACTAAAGCTGCGAGCATTTTAAGATTGAAGCGTTTCATAATATTCTCCTGTTAAAGTTTAAGGTTGTAGCCAGCTAAGTGGCGTTAAAATCAATGATGGGAAGAAAATGAATGAAAACAGCAAAATAATCATCATAAATAAATACGGGAGTATGCCTTTAGCCGCTTGATCAAAAGGTAACTTAGATACACCGGTGATGACATTTAATACATTGCCGACAGGCGGTGTAATAAGCCCAATTGACGTATTCAGAATAAAGAGCACACCAAAATAAACAGGGTCGATGCCGGCTTCTTCGACTAATGGCATCAACACAGGTGTCAAAATCAATACAGTAGGTGTTAAATCCATCACCATGCCGATGACGAAGACAGAGATCATAATCACGATTAATAATAGGGTTGGCGTGTCAATTAATGGTTCAAGTAATTCCGTCATCATTTGCGGTAATTCCGCAATAGTGATGAGCCAACCTGTGACCTGTGCAGCCGCAACCAAGAACATGACCACGGCAGTGGTTTTCCCAGCAGCGAGAATGACCCGATATAATTGTCTGAATTTCAACTCTTTATAGATAAATAAGGACACAACTAGCGCATAAAATGCAGCGACAGCCCCTGCTTCCGTCGGCGTGAAAATCCCGGAGCGGAATCCACCAATGATAATGACGGGCAGTAACAACGCCCAAATACTATTTTTAAAGGAAATACACAGCTCTTCTTTTGTGGCTTTTGAAAAGGTCATCAGATTTAAGCGTTTCGCTTGCCACCACCAAAGCGCCCCTAAACAAATCCCCATGAGAATGCCCGGTGCGATACCTGCTAAGAATAACTTGGTAATAGACACACCGCTGGCGACGCCAAAGATAATAAAAGGAATGGAAGGCGGAATGATCGGGGCGATGATGCCCGCTGTCCCAATTAATCCTGCGGAGCGATCAAGCGGATAACCCGTGGTTTTCATCATTGGCAGTAACATCGCGGCCACTGCAGCGGTGTCTGCGACGGCGGAACCGGATAAACTTGCCATGATCATTGCCGCAAGGATGGCAACAAAGCCTAAGCCACCCCGTTTGTGTCCGACCAATTTCATTGGCAGATCGATGATCCGTTTTGATAAGCCCCCTTCATTCATAATTTCACCAGCTAAAATGAAAAAAGGAATCGCCATTAACGAGAAACTGTCTGCACCACTGACGAGCTGTTGAGCAAGAATTTGCGCATCAAATAAATCTAAATGTAACATTAATGCGACACCGCACAATAACAGGGCAAACGCAACGGGAATACCTAATAAAATAGCACCTAATAAGACGGAAAGGAAAATAACGACGGTCATTGTTGTTCTCCTTTAATCAATCTATTGGCATTGGAAAAAAGTCGGATGACAAGTAGTAGTGCAATAGCACAGCCTGCAATGAAACTGGCTAAATAGGTGATGCCCATCGGTATCCCTGAGATAGGCGCCATATTATTGAGATTTAATTGGAACTGGACCCAACTACCTTGAATGAGCAGACAGCAACAAAATAACATGAGACTATCTGTGACTAAATGTAGTATTTTTTGTTTAGCCAAAGATAGACGAGAAGTAAAGATCGTGACATTAACATGACGATTTTCATTAAACGCCAAAATAGCGCCAAGAAAAGCTAGCCAGACAAATAAATAACGGGACACTTCTTCGGTAATGTTAATACTGCTATTGAAGCCATAGCGCAACACAACATTGAGAAAGACAAGGCAAGACATGGTGGCTAAAATAACGACCACTAGGCTTTCTAAGAGTTTGGTGACGTATATACTGAGTGATTTCATGGTGACACCTCTAATTCACTGACCGCAATTTTCACCACAACTTTACGGATCGACGTGGAATGACCATCAATGCAAGCCGGGCGGTGTACATCACTTGGAAAGAAGATAGCAAAATGACCAGGACGCATAATGAGCTGTACTTCATTTTCGACATTCTGATAAAACAGGATATCTCGCGTTGCATCATACGGCTTTGCAATGTCGTTGTTACCTAAATCAATGGCGACGCCAATACGTTCGAAACCAGAATGCAAATATTGCACATCAATATAATGGCGATGGACTTCGGGATAAAGCATCGACGGTTCTTGGGTTTCTAAATCTAAAACTTGGGCATAGATACGATCACCGCGTATAGGATAACGTCCCGCCGCTAACTGGTTAAAGTCAGTGTTTGACAAATAATCTAAAGCAATATTGATTGCTTCAGGATACTGCTTTTTGTCAACCTGAGAGAGATGACCAAAAAACATATTCTTTCCTTATAACGATTTAATTTTTTCCCATACCGTTTCATCAACAGGGATACCATTGGCTTTGTTTTCAGCCCGAATCGCTGTGAATTCATGACCTGGTAAGCGAATAGCTACATCGGGATCGGCGCGTTCAGCGGTTCTGACGTAATCCATAATTTTGTTTAGTTTTTCGTCTTTGGTGTTACCGTCAATGAGGCGATCAACTTCAATCGCAATAAAGATTTGTGAGACACAGTATTCATCGTCTTTTTCTTCGGTCACTTCCGCAACAGACAAGCCATTAGAAAGTAAAGTCGCGATCATATCGAGTACAATGGATAATCCGGAGCCTTTCCAGAAGCCCATTGGAAGTAAACGACGATTTTTTTCGACGGTGCCTGGATCACGCGTTAAGTTCCCTTCATCATCAAAACCGGCATCCACAAAAGTTTGGCGACCTGCTAAACGGTGTACTTCTAACATGCCATAGGAATACATAGAGCAAGACATATCGACCATTGTAATCGGGGTTGTCGGCACCGCAATAATCAAGGGGTTTGTTCCAATACGGCATTCTTTTGCGCCCCAAGGTGGCATAACTGCGATGGAGTTTGTCCAACAGATGCCGATATAGCCTTTTTCGGCGGCTTGCCAGCCGTATCCACCACCACGCATCCAGTGGTTAGCGTTTTTCAGTGCGACCACACCGATACCAAATTGGTCCGCAATTTCCATAGCACGATCCATCATTTTTTTGGCCGTCAAGTTACCAATTGCTTGATGCGCATCCCATTGTTCAATTGCGCCTAAAGACAGCACTTTCGTGGGTTCTGCATCGGGTACAATATCGCCTTTTTCAAGTTGAGAAATAAAACGTGGAAAGCGGTTTACACCATGTGAATACACACCAGACTCCGTGGTGTCAGCAAACATAGTTGCACATTCTTCCGCAATGTCTTCACGGACATTTCGAGCGAGTAATACGCGTTTAAATTCTTGTTTAAGGGCTTCGTAACTGACTTTCATATTATCCTCACAATTCAGTGTTTTATTTCACATATTGAAACGACGTTTTAAAAAATTATAATCGGATTTATGCGGGTTAGCAAATTAAAAAGCAGAATAAAAAATAATATAAATCAATGAGATAGGAATTTTTAGCGCGTTTTGTGATCAAGATCCCATTTTTATTTTTCCGATATCTATTTAGAATAGCGAAAGATAGAATCGATTAATTTTTGGATGGATGTGATGAAAGAAGAGGATAAAACGAAGAAAGCAGGCAGTAATCAAAGTCTGATTAGGGGCTTACTCCTGATAGATATTTTGAGTAATTTTCCAAACGGTTGCCCACTCGCAAAATTATCAGAATTATCAAATTTGAATAAAAGTACCACACATCGTATGTTGCAAACGTTACAGTCTTGTGGCTATGTAAAACCTGCAAATACGCTAGGGGCTTATCGCTTAACGACAAAATGTTTAACTCTCGGGCAAAAAACGCTGAGTTCATTAAATATTTTGAATCTTACCGCACCTTATTTGGAGCAGTTGAATTTAGAAACAGGGGAAACCGTTAATTTATCGACCCGTGATCATCACCATGCGGTCATGATTTATAAGTTAGAACCGACCACAGGTATGTTACGTACACGTGCCTATATTGGGCAGCGTTTAGAACTCTATTGTTCTGCCATGGGCAAAATTTTTATGGCGTATGAAAAAGGGCATGCGCTAGATGATTATTGGGAAAAGAATCAAGCGACGATTCAGCAACTGACCGTGAATACGATTGTGACACAAGAAGCAATGGCATTGGAACTGGCGAAAATTCGCGAATTAGGTTACGCCATGGATAATGAAGAAAATGAAAGAGGTGTCACTTGCTTAGCATGCCCTGTGTTTGACATTCATGGCAATGTCACCTATTCGGTTTCTATTTCCTTATCTACCGCACGTTTGAAACAAATTGGTCAAGACACGTTGTTGCGCCATTTAAAACAAACGACTCAAGCAATTTCACAAGAATTGGGTGCAGTTATGCCGAGTTAATCGCATAAAAGTAAAAAACCTGTCAACACAGTGTGTATTGACAGGTTTTTGCTTTTTAGTCAGGTAGTGTAATGCCTTAATGTCCTTTATGGCTTGTGCTATACAAAATTTTATCGGTATATGCCATGGCAACCGCAGAAACCAAGAAACCGAGGTGCAGGAATAATTGCCACATCATGGTTTTTTCGTCCATATTGGCAGCATTGACGAAAGTTTGGAGTAAATGGATTGACGAAATACTAATAATCGACATCGACAGTTTCACTTTGAGGACCGAGGCATTTACATGACTAAGCCATTCTGGTTCATCAGGGTGATCTTTAGTACGTAACTTGGAGACGAAAATTTCATACCCCCCGACGATCACCATCACTAGCAAGTTAGCAATCATCACTACATCGATTAAGTTCAGTACGGCTAACATGATCATATTCGCGTCCATACTTTGTAAATTAGTCATTAATTCCCATAAAGATTTCATGAATTTATAGGCATAAAGACCTTGTACGACAATTAATCCTAAATAAATAGGTAATTGTAACCAACGACTGGCAAAGATAATTTGGCTGATGACATTTGGCGCAGCTTGGCGTTGGCGTGACTTATGGCGTTTTTGTTTTGTATTGTGTTGTGAAGGTTGAATAGGTTGTTCCATATTTATTTATCGTTTTTCAGCTAAATCAAAAGAAGTGTGCAAAGTACCTGTTTTTTAGCCAAAGTTCAACGAATTTTTGTGTTAGCCACAAAATGAAATGTGATTCACCTTGAGGCAGGTAAATCACATTTCGGGTGATCAGTGGTGGCTGAGAGAAAGATGTTTCGTTTCTTTGATTTGCATAACTGCAAAGAAAGAGATTAGGGCATTGAGCGCTAAATAAATGCCCACACCAATCAAACCAACGTGCGCATTGATTTTCATTGCCACCATGGTCGCGACACTGGCGCCTAAAATGCCCGCGAGGTTATAGGCTAATGAGGCACCAGAGTAACGCACTTCCGTCGGAAACAGTTCGGGGAGTAATACGGCCATTGGACCAAAAGACATCCCCATAATGATAAAACCAACAGCTAAGAACATGAAAACGCTTGTTGCGCTTCCTTCGCTTAAAAAGAGGGGTAATGCCAGTCCAAAAAGGCAGGTGGCGAAACTGACCCACAGCATTAAGCGACGGCGTCCGATTTTATCCGCATAAATGCCCGAGAAAACAATAGAAATGGCAAAGATCACCGAAGTAATTAATAAAAAAGCGGTGAAGGTTTTTGCTGGTAAACCTAATCCCATTGGATGCCCGGCGGGTGATAATGTGGTTGGGCTTTTGGCATAAATTTGGGCAAAGGCAGCTAAGATATAAAACAGCACATAGCCTGCAGTTGCTAAAAATACTCCACTTAGGAAAGGTTTAAGATGTTGGCGAAACACCACACGAACCGGAAATGCATGCGTTTTGCCTTCTTTTTCGACTTGAAAAAATACCGCACTTTCGTGAATTTTCGCGCGCACATACCAACCAATCGCAATTAATACTGCAGACGCAATAAAAGGAATTCGCCACGCCCATTCCACCAATGCCGCTTGTCCAAACAGTTGCCCAACCAGATAAAATGCAGCATTGGCAAGTAATAAGCCAATCGGCGCACCGAGCTGTGGGAAAATACCATATCTTGCACGTTTTTCGGCGGGGGCATTCTCAATTGCCACTAAGGCCGCACCGCCCCATTCTCCTCCCAATCCAATACCTTGCCCAATTCGGCAAAGGCAAAGTAACACTGTCGCCCAAATTCCAATGCTTTGATATGTCGGCAGTAAGCCAATTGCTACTGTCGAAACGCCCATTAAGACCAGTGAGGCAATCAAGGTTTTTTTACGCCCAATTTTATCGCCAAAATGCCCAAATAATAAGGCGCCAATCGGGCGGGCAAAGAACGCCAATGCCAAGGTCGAAAGTGCCGCTAACTGATTGGAAACAGGATCATCGCCATGGAAAAATTGTTGGTTAAACACCAAGACTGCTGCCATGGCATAAATGTAATTATCAAAATACTCAATGGCGGTTCCAACCATTGTGGCAAGGGCTACATTACGTGGATTATTGCGCATTACCCAGTAACTCCTTTACAGTTTTAGCTATATCGGCGGATTGTGTGATCGCAGAAATCACCGCTACGCCATTCGCGCCACGTTGGCGTAATTCCTCGGCAGTCTGTGCCGTCACACCGCCAATTGCCACGATTGGTTTGTCAATGCCGTGTGCCCGAATAGTTGACACAAAATCCACACCGACCACCGGTTTAGGATCTTCTTTTGATTGTGTGGGAAAAATAGGACCTGTACCAAAGTAATCAATCAATGGATTGGCTTGTGCTGCGATGCCTTGCTCAAGGGTATTGACGGAGGTGCCAATAAAACAATGACTATGGCAAAGTGCGGCAACATCCGCCACCGCCATATCCGTCTGCCCCACATGAATTCCATCTGCGCCAATGTCAATGGCTAATTGCACATCATCATTGACCACAAATGGCACCTGATATTGACGGCAAAGGTCGCGACATTGAATGGCTAATGCTTTGATTTTGTCGGGGTCTTGTAGGGCTTTTTTGCCTTTCTCACGGAATTGATAGCAAGTAATACCACTTTGCAGCGCTTGTTGTAAAATGTTGAGTAAATTTTGGGCAGGATCACCGTCAAGATGTAAACAATCTTGTGTACCAGCGATGAAATATAAGCGCATAAAGGCGTGGACTGGTTTCATCTTTTCTCCTTAACGGCTTTTTTGATTACATTCAGCATAAGCCCAATGGTTTGTCGGTCCATGACCATGACCGATATTGAGCGGATGACTAATCGCAGCGGTTATAAAGGCTTTCGCGGTTTTTACTGCATCCACCACTTGTGCTCCTTTGGCTAATTCCGCGGCAATACAGGCTGAGAAGGTACAACCTGTCCCGTGAGTATGGCGCGTGTTAAAGCGCGGACTGTCGAAATGCAAGATTTCCGTTGGGGTGAACAACCAATCACGACAGACATCACTTTGTGAGTTTTCACTATGTCCCCCCTTGATCACCGCATGGCGTACACCCATTGCGCGTAATTTTTCTGCTGCTTCGCAGGCGGTGTTATCATCGACAATGTTGATGCCTGTGAGTGCTTCTGCTTCGGGTAAATTGGGTGTGATGACTTCAGCGTTTGGCACCAATAAGGTGCGCAATGCCTCCACGGCATCAGGTTCTAACAAGGCAGCACCGCCTTTGGCGTACATGACGGGATCCAATACCATTCTGCCAAAATCATATTTTTTGAGTGCGTGAGCGATACATTCGATAATCGCCGTATTGCCTAACATGCCGATTTTGAATGCATTCACTTGGTAATCGTCTGCAATGGCTTTTAATTGCCCTTCAATAATATTCAATGGCACCGGATGAATATCATATACACCAAGACTATTTTGCACGGGAATGGCAGTAATGGTGGTCATGCCAAAAACACGTTGCATCTGGAAAGTTTTTAAATCCGCTTGGAAACCTGCGCCACCACAATTATCTGAGCCAGCGATGGTTAAGGCGATAGGAATGTTACTCATAAGAAATCCTTGCATATTGATTGATTGTTTCAGGTGAAAGGTGGGCAAGTTGATCCAGCAAGCCCACATAAAATTGTCCATGTTGTGTTGTTTTTAATCCTTGCGCAGCAAGTTCACCAGCAATGGCATAGGCAGTGCAAGCTTCTAACATGGCATCAAAATACTGTTCAGGTTTCGCTACCGCTAAAAAGGCACCACACACCGAACTTAATAAGCAACCTGACGCGGTGATTTTTGGAAATAAGGGCGTACCATTATGGATTTGCGCATGGTGTTCGCCATCACTAAGATAATCAGTCGCGCCGCTTATCATGGCAATGCATTGGTATGTTTTTGCCACGATATGCGCAATCTGTGCTAAATCGGCTTCGCCCGATCCCGCGTCCACTCCTTTCGCTTGCCAATTCACCTCTGCGATTGTCGCTAGCTCACCAGCATTACCACGAATGGCGGTAAATTTGACTTCTTTTAGTAGCTTTGCCACCGTTTGTTTGCGGAAGGTGGTTGCGCCAACACCAACCGGATCAAGCACCACGGGAATACCTACTTCATTGGCTGTTTTACCCGCTAAGACCATGGCATCGACTTCTTTGCTCATTAAGGTGCCAATGTTGATCACTAGCGCTTGGCTAAGACGAGGTACTTCGTGCATTTCTTCCATTGCCGCAGACATCAGCGGTGAGGCACCAATCGCTAACAGTCCGTTAGCGGAAAAATTCGCCGCTACCACGTTAGTGATATTGTGGATAAGGGGATTTTGGGAGCGGATTTGTTGTAAGTATGTTGGGTTTAGCATGTTGTTTGTTACTTTTGGGTTAGGTTTTTGTATTATTTATCGGGTTTCGCCCGATGGGCGACCTTCTTTCTTTTGTTTGCCGAAAAGAAAGAAGGCAAAGAAAAAGGCACCCCCGATTAAGTGGCTGGTCCTCATTTCACCCTCATTTTATTCATAGAATGTGAGCAGACTACGTACTACTACATTGGTGCCACTTTCCTAACAATCATGCTACCGTATGGGCAGCGTACAGGTGGAAAGTGTCTTGTTACGTGTTTAATCAGAAACTTTCCAAAAATGCACCGCACTTTCGATTATTTTTGGGTGAACCACTTCCCCGTGTAAGTTGCCCGAAGGGAAAAGACATTTTTAAGAAAATAACGTTGCGCAACGAAGTGAAGACAACTTATTTTCTGTTAAAAAAATGGCTTTGACATGAGGACCAACAACTTAGTCGGGTCGCTTTTCTTTGCTTACTTTCTTTGGCGAAGCAAAGAAAGTAAGAAATCATTTAATCTCTACCGCATAATCGGATAATGGTTTCACCACTTTCGTCAACCCGTTCGCTTTCAGGAATTCTGCCATGCGCTCATAGCGGTGGCTATCTAACGCTCTTGGACGTAAAGCTAAACGGGGTAAAGTATCTGTCCACGCAAGACGGTTGAGATCATTGTTTAATTCTTTTTCCTTGTAAGCCACAAAAGCCTCCCACGCGGCTTGCGGGTGATTTAAGGTATAGATGGTGGCTTGCTCAAGTGCGGTTAAAAATTTGCTGATTTTCTCTGTCGGCATCGTATTTTTATTCGCAACCAAAATGAGCTCATCGTACACTGGAACGCCATGTTCTTCCGGATAGAACGCCCGTCCCGGTTGTTTTTCTAATTTCATTTGGTTTAATTCAAAGTTACGGAAACCGCCGATTACAGCATCCACTTGACCACTTATTAATGACGGTGAAAGTGACCAGTTAACGTTGACCATTTCGATATCTTTATCCGTTAAGTTTGCCGAACCTAACATCGCTTTTAATAAGGAATCTTCGAAACCACTGACGGAATAACCAATTTTTTTGCCTTTTAAATCGGCAAGGCTTTTAATTGCACTTTTTTCTAACACAATTAAGCTGTTAAGCGGCGTTGCCACTAAGGTGCCAACACGGGTGAGTGGTAAATCTTCTGCCACTTGAATTTGTAACTGGGGTTGATAATCCACCGCTAAATCCGCTTTTCCTGCAGCCACTAATTTAGGTGGTAGAGAGGGATCAGCTGGCTCTACAATTTCAACGTCTAACCCCTGTTGAGCAAAATAGCCTTTTTGTTGTGCTACGATAATTGCTGCATGGTCAGGGTTGACGAACCAATCAAGTAATAAGGTGAGTTTTTCTTTGGCGGATACCGACAGGCTTACTCCCATGGCAAATGCGACAGTAAGGGTTTTTTTCACGAGTTTTTGCATTTTTTGTCTCCTTTTTTATTTTTTAACTTAAATCCAATCCCATTTGCCAAAACGCCGATTCCATGCGTGTGGCAGTATTAAAAATCTGTTGTAATTTAGCAAGCTGTGCTTCAGAGCGATCCGCACAAAGTGCATCTAAGGTAGCGATTGCGTTTTGTGCTGCATTTTGGAATTCTTCGCCAGAATAGGTATCAATCCATGCTTGGTAAGGGTTGTTTGCTGGGCTTTTGCCACTTTCTACAATATGCTTTGCAATCACGGCATAACCAATCGCACAAGGGGCTAGCGCGGTATAAAGTTCAGCTAAACCGCCCGTCATACCCGCATCTAAGACATAACGGGTGTAAGCCACACAAGCGGCAGATTCTTCCGTGCGAAATAAGGTGTTTTCATCAATACCCCAGCTTTCACAGTATTGAATGTGTAGCTGAATTTCATGTAACAGAGCGCCAATGGCGTCTTGTGCGGCTTTCATTTGTGCAAAGTTGTCTGCTTTGTAAATCCCTAAGGACAAAGCACGGTTATATTGAAATAAAAATAAATAATCTTGTTTTAAATAGTGCTGAAAACACGCTTTCGGCAAGGTACCGTCGGCTAACTGTTGCACAAAAGGGTGGTGGATATAATCCAGCCAATAGCGCCCTGAATTGTTGATAAGTTGTTGTGTTGTGGACATGGTTTTTCCTTTTCTTGCTAAAACGTTTTTCAAATAGACCGCACTTTATCTGGCATCGCCATGATCTGTGTTTTATTTAATGTATTGCACCCAAGGTAGCCACTTCCTGAGGAAATAATCCACGCTGAAATACAAGACGAGGCTGATGACCATCAAAATTAATAAGGCGGAGAACATTAAATCCACCTGCATTCTGGCGTTAGCGTGTAACATTAAATACCCTAATCCTTGTGAAGACCCCACCCATTCGCCGACAATCGCGCCAATCGGTGCCACAGAAACGGCAATACGTAAGCCAGAAGCAAAGGAAGGTAGCGCGGCGGGAAGGCGCACTTTAAATAACATTGCGCTTGCTGAAACCTGCATGGTTTTTGCCAATTCCAACCATTGCATCGAGGTATTACGTAAGCCGTCGTAACAGGCAGCTGTCACGGGGAAATAAATGATCAAAATCGTCATCACAATTTTAGACGCTAACCCATAGCCAAACCAAAGCACCAGCAAAGGCGCAATGGCAAACACTGGAATAGCTTGGGAAATGACTAACAGGGGTAATAATAATTTAGATAAATAATCAGATGCGCTGAGTAACAGAGCGGAGATAAGCCCCAAAGACACGCCAAGGAATAAGCCTAAACCAATTTCAAGTAAGGTAATTTGGCTGTGTTGCCACAATAAATCATAGCGATTGTGTAATTGCGCAAGCACATCATTCGGTGGTGGCAACATGTAGCGTGGAATGTCGAAAAAAAACACCGCACTTTGCCATAGCGCTAACAACATCAAGCTTAATAGCACAACATGGATAAGCGGCTTAATTTTCATGTTGCCCCTCAATCAGTTGTGCTAATAATTGTTCTTGTAATAGCCAAAGATCCTGTTGACCAAGTTGTCTTGGCGGCGCACTGCTAAGTTCGATAGGCTCAGACAAGCGAGCTGGTTGGTTTTTCAGGACATAAATCGTGTCGCTTAAACGGATCGCTTCTTGCGGATCATGGGTAATCAGCAACACCGTTTTATGCTTGAGTAGATCACAAGCCAGATCTTGTAATTGAATACGGGTGACGGCGTCCAATGCCGAAAAAGGTTCATCCATTAAAATGGTATTGGCGTCTTGCATTAACGTGCGCGCTAAGGCGACACGTTGACGCTGACCGCCAGAAAGCTGATAGCAAGGTTTATGCCAGTGATTTGCCATTTTGACTGCGGTGAGCAGGGCTTTGGCTTTTTCCTCACTTTGTTTATTTTTTTTTCCTTGTAAGTGTAAATGCAATTGCACATTGTCAAGCACGGATAACCAAGGATAAAGCGCATCTTGTTGCGCTATATAGCTAATCTGTTGTGTGGGTGACAGTACAATTTCACCTTCCGTTATAGCGTGATTTTCTAATCCAGCAATAGCACGGACTAAAGTGGATTTTCCGATGCCTGATGCGCCTAATAGGGTAGTCCATTTCCCTTTAGGTAACACGAAATTAAAACCAGCAAAGAGAGGTTGCTGATTATAGCTTAGGCGTAAATCACGGATCTCAACGGCAGACATGGGCAGAAACCAAGAGGTTAGCGCTTAGCGTTGAAAAAATGAAATGAGATCGGAATGAAGAATGAAAAAATATGATCGGATTATTGGCATAATTAGTTTCCTACGTCAGTGTTAGCTGTATCAGGTTCACGGGTATCATCTCAGCTTTGTACAATTTGGTTACAAAGCACCCCGACTAAAGTGCAATAAGACTACCTTTTTTCGCCAAAAAGAGAAGAATTTTGTTAAAAAATTGTGATCTTTGTCACGGAATTAATCCTATGTTGCTTGTTTATTGTGCGGTGTTGTCTTTCTGTGGTTGTGCCTCTGGGATATCGGCTTTAATCACGTCTAAACGTTCTGATTCTACGGCATGGTGTAGCAGTTCGACATTGGGCATAGTTTTGTTGGCCTTAGCAGAAAGATCTTTAAAACGTTCGACTTTACCGACCAGACCTTGCTGCCCAACCAATGCCGTCACGGTGCTGTTGTAATGACTGCTCGCAGAGGACAGGGTGTTGCCCAGTTTGCCTAAGCGTTCAGCAATGACACAGATTTGGTTGTAAATATCACCCGCCCGCGCGCTGATCTCTTTCGCTTCGGCATTGCCTCGCTCAATTCGCCACAAGTTTGCCACGGTGCGTAAAATTGGCATAAGGGTCGTGTGGGATACTAAAATGACGTTTTTCTCATAACCGTAATTAAACAACGTTGGATCCATTTTCATGGCTTCAATGTAGGCAGGTTCGACGGCAATAAACATCAGTACAAAATTCGGGCTACGCATACCAATTAAATTGCTGTAATCCTTGCGTGAAAGGTCATCAATATGGGTCTTGATCGCTTTAATATGTTCTCGCAATTTATTTTGGCGTTTGAGATCATCTTCTGCATTGACCGCACTTTCATAAGCAACGAGCGACATTTTGCTATCGATGATTAAATGTTTGTTATCAGGTAAATTCAGCACAAAATCGGGGTAATTGTGTTTCCCCTCGCCGTCTTTGAAATGCGCTTGGGCGCTGTAATGTTCTCCTTCTAATAAGCCCGCTAATTGCAAGGCACGTTCCAGTTGTACCTCGCCCCAGTTGCCTAAGGTTTTCTTTTCACCTTTTAAGGCTGAGGTGAGGTTATCTGCTTGTTGCGACATATTTAAGCCGATTTCTAACACTTTTTTGATTTCCGCTTCTAAGCCGGCATTGCCTTTCACCGATTCAGAATGGATTTCATTGACCCGTTTTTGGAACCCTTCGATTTGTTCACGGAACGGTTTAAGCAAGCTATCTAGTGCAGTTTGATTGCTTTGGCTAAAGCTACGGCTTTTTTCGTCTAAAATGCGGTTAGCGAGGTTTTGAAATTCGGTGCTCAGTTGTTGCTTACTTTGTTCGATATGTTGTTGTTGCTCAGCAAAGTGTTTTTCTTTTTCGCTTAAGGTAGTTTTGAGTTCCGTCAATTCTTGCGAAAGTGCGGTCAATTTTGCCACTAATTCCTGATTTTCTTGTTCTTTACGGGTGAAATTGGCTTGGCTATGTTCAAGTTGTTTTGCCAAACTTTCCGCTTGAGCAGAGGCAATCCCAAAGCGTTCTTTGAGTGCGGTGATTTTTTCCGCAATGTCATTATGGCGAGCTTGTTCCTCATCTAACTCTTTTTGCAAATAGGCTAATTTGTCATCACGCTCAATCAAACGCACTTGTAAACCTTCTGCGGTGGTTTGATATTTCACCACATGTTGTTCCAATTGATTTTTGGCTTGTTGAACCGCCTCAAATTTGCTTAATAATTGATTAAAATCCTCAATGGTTTTATTGAGATCCTGTTGTAGCTCTTGGCTGTCACGTTGACGACGCGCGCTGATAAAAAATAGCACCACGCAACTGATGATAAGGACAGCGATAATGAGCAAATATTGTGTGGTAGTGAGTTCAGACATGCGATTGACCATTTTTTGAAGAAAGTTAATTAGCGTTTAAAGTATAAAGGAATCTGGTGGATTTATCCTAACAGGTTATAATCTTTTTTATTTAGTCGGTGATCTTATGACAGATTTTCAATTTTATCTTGCCTCTAACAGCCCACGCCGAGCGCAAATTTTACAACAGTTAGGTTTTCGCTTTGCTTTGTGTTGTTGCGAGATTGATGAAACCCCGTTGCCTGATGAAAAAGGTGCTGATTATGTATTGCGTATGGCAATCGAAAAAAACAACGCCGCACGCCAACAGTGGCAACAGGCAAAATTTTCGCAAAATAGACCTCACTTGCCTTTCCTTTCCGCCGACACATCGGTGATTTTAGGGGATAAAATTTTAGGTAAACCTAAAAATGAAGCTGACGCGAGAGCGATGTTGCGAGCCTTATCGGCGAGAACACATCAAGTGATCACAGCAGTATGTGTGGCAGATGAAAACCGAATGCAAACGGTGATACAAACGAGCCACGTGCGTTTTAAAGTGCTGACGGAAAAGGAAATTCAAGGCTACATAGCCACTGGTGAGCCGATGGATAAAGCTGGTGCCTATGGTATTCAACAACTTGGTGGCGTTTTTGTTGAACACATTGAGGGCAGTTTTAGCGGGGTGATGGGGTTGCCGGTGTGTGAAACGGTGGCATTGTTGAAAGCCTTTGGGGTAGAATTGTTTTAATTTCATTGAGGAACACCATGAGCGAACGCCTTTTTCAACACAAAAAACAACAAGAACATTGCCCTCGTTGCGATGCTGTATTACAGCTGAAGCAAGGCAAAAAAGGGTTGTTTTTGGGCTGTTCGGCGTATCCAGCATGTGATTATATTAAGCCACTTTCATTTCAATCAGAAAGTAAAATCATTAAAGTCTTAGAGGAAACCTGTCCTGAATGCCGGCATCCTTTGGTATTGAAACAAGGGCATTTTGGCATGTTTATTGGTTGTAGCCACTATCCAGAATGCCATTTTGTGGTGCATGACGAACCCGAGGAACAAGCGGAAGAAACGATCCCTTGTCCCGATTGCCAACAAGGCGGATTGGTGGCTCGTCGTGGTCGTCAGGGCAAAGTCTTTTATGGCTGTGATCGCTTTCCTCATTGCAAATTTACCTTAGCGGCTAAGCCCTATTTGGTCGCGTGTCCAGCGTGTGGGAGTTCGGTTTGTACCTTGAAAAAAGAAACGGACACTCAGCGCACTTTTCAATGTGCGAACAAACGTTGTCGCCATATTTTTAACTCGGAAATCGCATCTTAATGAACATTCAACAAATCGTCGAACAACTTAAACAAAATGAAGTCGTCGCCTATCCGACCGAAGCGGTCTTTGGTTTAGGTTGTAATCCCAATAGCGAAAGTGCGGTGCAAAAATTATTGGTGTTGAAACAACGCCCCGTCGAAAAAGGGCTGATTTTAGTCGCGCCTTGTTTGGACTATTTCTTGCCCTTTATAGACACCACAGCATTTAGCCAAGCCGATTGGGATCGTTTACAGGCTAAATATGATCGCCCTACGACGTGGGTTGTGCCAGCGAAAACGACGACGCCCAAATTTTTAACAGGACAGTTTGACAGCATTGCGGTGCGTTTATGTGATCACCCGGCAGTGAAACAGCTGTGTGAACAAGCCGGTTTTGCGTTGACTTCAACCAGTGCAAATTTGACGACTTTGCCACCTTGTCGTACGGCAGAAGAAGTCAAAACACAATTCGGGGCGGATTTTCCGGTATTGGATTTGCCTGTAGGAGAGGCAACCAATCCTTCTGAAATTCGTGATCTTTTTACTCATCAACTGTTTAGACAAGGTTAAACCATGGATAAATACGCGGTATGGGGCAATCCAATCGCCCAAAGTAAATCACCACAAATTCATCAAATCTTTGCCAATCAAACTCAGCAACAGATGGAATATGTGGCAATGCTAGGAGATGAACAAGATTTTGAACAGCAATTGCGCGTTTTCTTTGAAAAAGGTGCCAAAGGTTGCAACATTACCGCCCCGTTTAAGGAACGGGCTTTTCAGTTAGCGGATCTTCACAGCGAGCGTTGTTTGACGGCGGAAGCCTGTAATACCTTGAAAAAATTAGACGACGGGCGTCTCTATGCCGATAACACTGATGGAGCAGGTTTAGTCAGTGATTTACAACGTTTAGGCTGGCTTAAGCCAGAACAGACCATTTTGATTTTGGGCGCAGGTGGTGCGACAAAAGGTGTGTTGTTACCTTTATTACAAGCCAAGCAACATATTGTGTTGGCTAACCGTACCTTAAGTAAGGCAGAGGATTTGGCACAAAAATTTGCGCAATATGGGCAAATCCAAGCGGTTGAGCTGGATAATATCCCCGTGCAATCCTTCGATTTAATCATCAACGCCACCTCATCAGGCTTGCACGGGCAAACGGTGCAGATAACCCCTGAAATTTTGCAAAACGCCACCGCACTTTACGATATGCAATATGCTAAACAAGCCGATACGCCGTTTGTGGCGTTATGCAAACAATTAGGCAAGCAAAACGTCAGCGATGGCTTTGGTATGTTGGTGGCACAAGCCGCTCACGCTTTTCATTTATGGCGAGGGGTGATGCCAGAATTTGAGGCGTTGCTAGAACAAGAGTGGCTTTAAAAAAACTGCAAAAAACCACCGCACTTTTATACAAAGGCGGTGGTTTTTTTATTGCCAAGCGAGGATTAGAGACCCGGCGCTTTCCACAGCGAAGTGGTTAATCCGCTATCAACTAGCTGTAACTGTTTGGCATAGACATCAGCCCATTTTGCTTTATGTTTCTGATAAAGTTGATAATTCTCTGGATTCGGTTGGTGTTGACGTTCAAATTTGACTAATTTCTTGCCTGCTTCACTGAGTGACGGGTAGAGTCCGACCCCGACACCTGCAGCAATCGCACAGCCCAGTGCGGTGGCTTCTTTGACCACTGGGATATTTACTACTAAGCCAGTCACATCGGCGAGAATTTGGCTCCAAAGTTTGCCTTTTGATCCACCGCCAGCGAAGACGATGGAAGTGAGGTTGACCCCCGAGAATTTTTCTACTTGATCTAAGTTGTAAGAAGACACTATGGCGGCATTTTCTTCTAACGCACGGAATAAGACTGGTTTATTACATTTTTCTGGATCAATGGAGAGATTCACAAAAGACGGTGCCGCGTGATACCAAGATTTAAAGTGCATGGCATCGGAGAAAATCGGAATGACATCATTTGCGCCGACAGGCACACGTTCTGCCATTTGTTCTAATAAAGTGTAGGTATCAATGCCTAAGCGTTCCGCTAGGATTTTCTCTTCTTGGCAAAACGCATCTCTAAACCAACGCATCGTTAAACCAGTAAAGAAACTAATGGATTCTGCTTGTACTAAAGGTGCGACAACATGGGGGTTAATCCGGACATTCATCTCAGGATCCGTGACGGGTTCAGGTAAATTGACAACTTGTTGCCAGAATGTTCCACCAATGACCGCAGCTTGAGATGGCTCTGTAATGCCTAATCCAATGCAGCCTAATTGCACATCACCGCCACCTACTACGACAGGGGTGCCAGCATGTAAACCGGTTTGTTGAGCGACAAGCGTGCTGACGTTGCCGAGGATCTCACCGGTTTCTTTTACTGGAGTTAAAATATCGCTATTGAGCCCTGCCATAGCCAGTAGTTCAGGTGCCCATTGTCGTGTTTTAAGATTGAGTATGCCGGTGGTGCCTGCATTAGATGGTTCTACGGCAAGTTCACCACTTAGCATAAAGCCAAGCCAGTCACTGATCATGGTCATGGCTTTCGTTTGTTGATAAATATCAGGACGATGGTGGGCGAGCCACAATAAACGAGGGACCGCACTCAGGGCAAGGGTTTGCCCTGAAATGGCATACAATTTTTCTTCAAAGCGGTGATCACAGCGTGCTTTTAATTCATTGACTTCTTCTGTGGCGCGGGCATCCACATTACCACAAGCCCAAATCGGTTGTTTATTTTCATCATATAACACAATGCCTTCACGCATGGAACAGGTTGAGATGGCGGCAATCTGTTGTGCTGGAATCTGGGATTTTTGGAGTGCTTGTTGGATGCAGTCACAAGCAAGTTGCCAGTTCGTGTTGAGATCAAATTCCATTGATCCGGGAATATTGGGATCAGCGAGGTGCGTCCATTCCCGTTGGGCAGCGACAATTTGATTCCCGTCTAAGTCAAAAATGACCGCACGTACACTCCCGGTCCCAGCATCAAGTGCCATAAGATATTGATTGCTCATTGATTTCTCCTTTCGCTGTAAGGAAGTAAAAGGAGCTCTTATCGCATCACACTAAGGCGGCTAACATCATTCGAGCTGTTTTTTCTTCCGTTACTAATGAATTAATATGTTGTCCATATAAGGCACTTAGGATGGCTTCGACTTTGTCTTCACCACCCGCAATGCCAATCACATTTGGGATTTTTTTCAAATTATCGAGCGTGACGCTAATCAGTTCTTCGTGTAAGGGCATATCCGGCTGGAGCTGTCCGTCTTTTTGCATAAAGTAGCCGAGAATATCACCTACCGCACCTTGTTCACGTATTAAACGTTGTTTTTCTTCGGTAATGTAACCAGTGCGCAGCAATGTGGCTTGCCCTTTCTGGCGCGTGGCGCCGATGCCAACAATGGCAGCATCGGCATGACAGGCCGCAAGCATAATATCTCTAACACAAGCTTCTCGTTTAAAGAGCTTTGCTGCTTCAATCGAAGACGCGCGTAAAGGTGCGGGAATAATACTGACGGAACAAGAGCCATCCAACTGACCTATCCCTTTCATATAAGGTCCCACCCCACCAGATAACGTAATCAACTTCAGATGATTGTGTGTAATAAACTCATTACTGTGCTTAATTGTTTGCATAATGGTTTCACCAAAACCAATCGCTAAGCGCTGATTGGGCTTTAGCATCGACATCAGCATTTGTGATGCTCCAATCCCTAAACGTTCATTGATTTCGTTTTTTTCTAACGCCGGCAAAATACGTATGTGTTTTAACTGAAAATGTTCTTTCAGTGCTTCTTCTAATTCAAGGCAACCGGTAAAACGTGAGTTAATCTGGACTTTAATAATGCCTTGTTGTCGTCCTTTTTCTAATAAACGTGATACTTTTAAACGAGGTAAACCCAATTTATCACCAATTTCCCCTTGTGTGAGATTATCGTGGTAATAGAACCACGCAATTCGTGCAAGTAGCTCCTCTTCACTCATCGTTTGGCTAGCATCAAGGGTTTCAAATTTATTGTCTGTCATAGTTATATTCTCAATAGCTTAATGCATTATTCATTTGTTTAATTTTATTATCAACTGTTCATTTTACTTTTTTATTTAATTGTGAGGAAGATCACTTTTTCATAATAAATAAGCAATTTTGCGCTATTTTATCACAACTTTTGATCTGTTTTTGTGATCTTGATCGCGGAAATCTTGCTATTTAGTGATTAAGATAATTAACAAATGATAAATTAAAAAATCATTTGTTCAATTTGTAGGGAAGAGAACATTATGCAATCCGACAATTTAGAAACGAAATGCTTATTAGATGCGCGTCATATCAGCAAGTCTTTTTCCGGTGTAGAAGTATTAAAAGCCATTGATTTTTCATTGTATGCCGGTGAAGTGCATGCCTTATTAGGTGGAAATGGGGCAGGTAAGTCCACCTTAATGAAAATAATTGCTGGGATTCAGCCGCCAGATAGTGGCGAATTGCTCATTAAAGGCAAACGACAGGCAGGGCTTTCACCAAATAAAGCACATCAACTCGGTATTTATTTAGTACCACAGGAACCTTTATTGTTTCCAAATTTAAGTGTGAAAGAGAATATTTTATTTGGGCTGGCGAACACGGCGGAAAATGAGAAAAAACTGACCGCACTTTTATCTGAATTGAACTCACATTTCAAATTAGATATGCAAGCCGGTTTGCTTGAAGTGGCGGATCAGCAAATTGTGGAAATCATGCGTGGTTTAATGCGTAATGCCGAGATTTTGATTTTGGATGAGCCTACGGCGTCGTTGACACCGGCTGAAACAAATAACTTCTTTCGCAAAATTAACTCATTACTCAATAAAGGTGTGGGGATTGTGTTTATTTCTCATAAATTACCCGAAGTTTGGCAAATTTCACATCGTATTAGTGTGATGCGAGATGGTTATATTGCCTTAGCTGGAAAAACAGATGAACTCAATCGTGATGAGGTTATCAGTGCGATTACGCCGAAAGCCAAATCGACTCGCTTAACGGAAGCACAGAAACTGTGGTTAGAGCTACCGGGGCATCATCGGGTTAAATCAACAGATCAACCCATTCTTCGTGTTGAGAACCTGACAGGCGAAGGGTTTAAGCATGTTTCCTTTTCAATTTATCCCGGTGAAATTTTAGGGTTAGCAGGTGTCGTGGGGGCGGGACGTACCGAGCTGGCTGAAACCCTGTATGGTTTGCGCCAAAAAAAATCGGGTGAAATTGTTTTCAACCAGCAAGAGATTAGTCAAATGAGCATCAAGCAGCGATTGGAGGAAGGGATTGTCTATTTACCAGAAGACAGACAAGCATCTGGTCTTTATTTAGATGCGCCACTGACCTGGAATGCTTGTGCTTTAACCTATAACAACATGGGATTGTGGATTAATACGGCACGAGAAAGCGCCATTTTAGAACGTTACCATCGTGCTATCGGAATTAAGTTTAGCAATGAACAACAAGCGGCGAGAACGTTATCGGGTGGAAATCAACAAAAAGTGTTAATTGCTAAGTGTTTAGAGGCCGATCCGGCTTTATTGATTGTCGATGAACCAACACGTGGTGTAGATGTGGGGGCGCGTGCCGATATTTATCAATTAATTCAAAGTGTGGCGAAGCAAAATGTGGCGGTGCTTTTTATTTCTTCAGATCTGGAGGAAATTGAAAAAATGTCTGATCGCGTGCTAGTGATGCATGATGGGCAGCTTAGTGAATCGCTAGTGGGATCGGCGATCAATACAGCGAATATTATGAATATGGCATTTGGCGCGACAAAGGCATAAGGGGCATAAGGTATGTGGAAATTTATACAAGATAACCGTGAATTAACCATTGTCTTTGCGATCGGGTTGCTGTTTACCTTACTCAGTCTTGGAGGCAGCGGCTTTCATTTACAAACGTTGGCAATGATTTTTAACTCGGCACAAATTGTGATTTTGCTGGCGATTGGTGCCACGTTTGTCATTTTGACGCGCAATATTGATGTGTCGGTGGGTTCAACGATGGGCTTATGTGCCGTCATTGCCGGTAGTTTACTTAATGCCGGATTTGGTGCGAGCGCTTTTGTGATTACTTTATGTTGTGGGCTGTTGGCTGGTTTATTTAATGGCATTTTAGTCACACTACTACGTATCCCTGCCATTGTGGCGACCTTAGGAACACTTGGCTTGTATAAAGGTATTATGTTGCTAATTACAGGTGGTAAATGGATTGAGGGCTTACCACAGGATTTAAAAACCTTGTCTGCGCCAGCATTTTTGCACATTTCGCCGATCGGTTGGCTACTTTTAGGCTTGATTGGCTTAACGTATTTCTTTTTAACCAAAATGAAAGCAGGGCGTGATTTTTACGCGGTGGGTGACAATTTGCAAGGGGCATTACAACTGGGAGTGCGCGTGAATCAAGTCCGCATCGCTGCATTTGCGATTAACGGTACGATGGCGGCATTAGCCGGTATTGTGTTTGCCTCACAAATCGGCTTTGTGCCTAACTCAACGGGGAATGGATTAGAAATGAAAGCGATTGCCGCTTGTGTATTAGGTGGGATTAGCTTACTTGGTGGGGCGGGGAACATTATTGGTGCTGTTTTAGGTGCCTATTTCCTGATCCAAATTGACTCTATTTTGGTGTTGTTAAAAGTGCCTGCTTATTGGAATAACTTTGTAGCAGGTTTAGTGCTCTTAGCGGTCTTGGTGTTTGATGGACGTATTCGCGTGATGATTAACAATAATATTAAACTTCAGCGTTATGCCCGTTTCTTAAAAGACGATCAAGATGCGGTGAAATAAGGGGAAGCAAAGGATGTTTAACATGAAAAAATACAGTTGGGAAATCGCCCTATTTTGCTTAGTGATTATTGAAATTTTAGGCTTTGGTATGTTTAATCCGCGCATGTTGGATCTCAATGTGCTGCTCTATAGTACCAGTGATTTTATTTATATCGGTATGCTTGCTTTACCGCTGACCATGATTATTGTGTCAGGGGGGATGGATATTTCGTTTGGTTCAACAGTCGGGTTATGTGCGATCTTTTTGGGGGTATTGTTTAAATCGGATGTCCCACTCAGCTTGGCGATTCCATTAACTTTCTTAGTAGGTATTTTATGTGGGGTAGTGAATGCAAGTCTGATTCTTTATACCAAAGTCAACCCGTTAGTGATTACATTAGGAACCATGTATTTATTTGGGGGCGGGGCATTATTATTGTCTGGTTTTGCAGGTGCCACTGGTTATGAAGGCATCGGAGGTTTTCCTGAAAGCTTATTAGAATTTGCCAACCAAACCCTATTTGGTATTCCGACCCCGATTATCTACTTTTTATTGATGACGCTGGTCTTTTGGCTATTGATGCATAAAACCATTATTGGACGCAGTATTTTCTTAATTGGGCAGAGTGAACGGACTTCGCGTTATAGTGCCGTGCCGATCACAGGCACATTGTATATTATTTATTCAGCGATCGGTGTCGTGGCAGCGTTTGTGGGGATTTTGTTAGTGTCCTATTTTGGCTCTGCGCGTTCTGATCTTGGCAGTTCTCTCTTAATGCCCGTCTTGACGGCGGTTGTACTGGGCGGTGCGAATATTTATGGTGGTTCAGGTTCTATCATTGGCACAGCAATTGCCGCACTTCTGATTGGGTATTTGCAACAAGGACTACAAATGGTCGGTGTTTCAAATGAAATATCCAGTGCATTATCAGGTGCGTTACTCATTATTGTTTTAATCGGAAAATCTATTAGTTTGCACTACGGTGCCATTGTGCAATGGATTCATCGAAAAACGAAAAGCGAGTCAACTCATTAATGTTTCTATCCGAAGAAGGAGAATTAACTATGAAAAATCAATTAAAAGCTACCGCACTTGCCATTGCTGTTGGATTATCTGCTTTAGGGACAGCGCAAGCCGCCGATCGTATTGCCTTTATTCCAAAGCTCGTCGGGGTAGGATTTTTTACCAGTGGTGGACAAGGTGCAACAGAAATGGGCAAAACATTAGGGGTAGATGTGACTTACGATGGTCCAACAGAACCGAGTGTGTCTAACCAAGTACAATTAATCAATAACTTTGTGAACCAAGGTTATAACGCCATTGTTGTTTCTGCGGTATCACCAGATGGGTTGTGTTCTACCTTACAACGTGCGATGAAACGTGGTGTGAAAGTATTAACTTGGGACTCCGATACGAAACCTGAATGTCGTAGTCACTATATTAACCAAGGTACGCCAGAACAGTTAGGTTCTATGTTAGTTGACATGGCATCAAGTCAAATGAGCAAACCAAAAGCCAAAGTTGCCTTCTTCTATTCTAGCCCAACAGTAACTGACCAAAACCAATGGGTAAAAGAAGCGAAAGCGAAGATCGCTAAAGATCATCCAGAATGGGAAATCGTGACGACCCAATTTGGTTATAACGATGCGATTAAATCCTTACAAACAGCAGAAGGTATTTTAAAAGCCTATCCAGATTTAGATGCAATTATCGCGCCAGATGCTAATGCATTGCCAGCCGCCGCGCAAGCAGCGGAAAATTTGAAAGTGAACAATGTGGTGATTGTAGGCTTTAGTACACCAAATGTGATGCGCCCTTACGTGCAACGTGGCACAGTGAAACAATTTGGTTTATGGGATGTGGTCCAACAAGGCAAAATTTCCATTGCAGTGGCGAATGAGTTATTAAAAGGCAAAGCATTGAATGTCGGTGATAAAGTGGATGTACAAGGTATTGGTACGGTCGAAGTGTCACCAAATAAAGTACAAGGTTATGAATATGAGGCGAAAGGTAATGGCATTATCTTATTACCAGAGCGCGTCGTGTTTACGAAAGAAAATATCGATAATTACAATTTCTAGTTGAGGAGAAGTCAATGGCAGATTTAGATGATATTAAAGACGGTAAAGATTTTGGATTAGATCGCCCGCAACAACATAAGGCGTTTTATTTGAAGGGATCGGGCGCACTGGATTGGGGCATGCAATCACGTTTAGCCGATATCTTTAATCCGAAGACCGGTAAAACTATCATGTTGGCATTTGATCATGGTTATTTCCAAGGTCCGACGACCGGATTAGAGCGTATTGATTTACATATTGCACCGCTGTTTGAGTACACCGATGTGTTAATGTGTACACGTGGTATTTTGCGTAGTGTTGTGCCACCAGAAACCCGTAAACCAGTTGTGTTAAGAGCCTCTGGTGCAAACTCGATCTTGACAGAGTTATCGAATGAAGCGGTCGCTGTCTCCGTTGAAGATGCATTACGTCTGAATGTGTCAGCAATGGCGGCACAGGTGTATATTGGTTCTGAGCACGAGCATCAATCCATTAAAAACATTATTCAATTAGTGGATCAAGGTACGCGTTATGGTATGCCAACCATGGCAGTAACAGGCGTGGGTAAGGATATGGCGCGTGATCAACGTTATTTCTCATTGGCGACGCGAATTGCTGCCGAAATGGGGGCGCATATCATTAAAACCTATTATGTGGATAAAGGTTTTGAGCGTATTACAGCGGGTTGCCCAGTGCCAATTGTGATTGCAGGTGGTAAAAAACTACCAGAACGCGAGGCACTTGAAATGTGTTATCAAGCCATTGATCAGGGCGCATTAGGTGTGGATATGGGACGTAATATTTTCCAATCTGAAGCACCGATTGCGATGTTGAAAGCGGTTCATGCTGTGGTACATGGCGGTGAAACAGCAGAAAAAGCTTATCAACTTTACCTTGATGAAAAATAACGCGTGAATAAGCCTATCAAAGAGCGGTTGAAATTCGGTGAAAACCAACCGCTCTTTTCATGATGTTTTTCTTTATGTTAGGGAGTCGACTATGTTTGCAATGTTAGTGGAAATCAATATTAAAGAAGGTAAAGAACAAGAATTCCTAGAGGTTTTTGCACGCAACCATATTGGTACAAGACAAGAACCGGGTAACTTGCGTTTTGATGTATTACGCGATCCTGAAATCAAAACACGTTTTTATGCTTATGAAGTGTACGTCAATGAACAAGCCTTAGAGGCGCATCGTCAAACGGCACATTACCATCGTTGTGTCGCAGAATTAGAACCTTTGATGACGGGGGCGAGAAGTAAAAAACTGTTTGATTGGGTCATGCCTGAGAACTTAACGAATGAATGTGGATAAAAAACAGCTAATTCAACAATTAAAAACACAACCGATAAGCGTGGGCATTTTGGCTTCTGATTGGTTGAAATTCGCCGATACACTCACGACTTTATCGCGACATCATTTGCGTTTGTTGCACTTTGATATTGGAGATGGGCAATTTTCGCCTTTCTTTACTGTGGGTGCGCTTGCGGTGAAACAATTCCCGTCCCCTTGGCTTAAAGATGTACATTTAATGGTAAACGATCCTTTTCATGTAGCTAAAGCCTGTGCTGATGCGGGGGCGGATATCATTACATTGCAAGTGGAACAGACAGACTGTCTGGCTGAAACGATAGGTTATCTACGGGAACATTATGCCGATTTACTTATCGGACTGACACTTTGTCCTGATACAGAGATTGATTTGTTAACCCCTTATTTAACGCAAATCGATTTAATTCAGATTCTGACCCTTGATCCGAGAACGGGTGTAAAAGCGGAAACAGATGCCGTCATTAAACGTATTACGCGAATAAGTAATATGTTAGGGGAGCATCGCGATCAAAAATTGATTTCTGTTGATGGCTCAATGAATTTAGCACTGGCAAGCCAATTATTTCCTTTGGGGATTGATTGGGTCGTCTCGGGTAGTGCGTTGTTTAGCCAAGCAGATGTAGATGCCACGTTATCAGAATGGAAGACCCATCTCTGTCGCTAATCAGTGTTTTGCGTATTTTTCTGCACCTAGTTTTAGGTGCAGATCATGTTATTTATAACGCCGCTTTAATCTCACCAAGCCTTCACTCATAAATAAAAGCATCGAGATCATTAAGCAAATAAAGAGGGGAATGGTTTCGCTGTCAAGTTGTTCGCCAATCAGAAAAGACACAAACAACATCATAATCGGCTCGGCATAGCCGAGTAAGCCGAGGACATTGATCGGTAATAGGCTACTTGCCACGATATAGGTATTCAACGCTACGCCACTAATTAAGCCTAATAACACCAATAACAGCAAAATATTTTCATTGGCTTGTTGTACCGCCTGAAGATCCACTTGCCATGCGAAGTAAATACATACTGGCAATAATAATGACATTTCCAAACAAAAGCCGGCTAAATCGTTAATTTTCAATATTTTTCTTGTGGCGAAATAGGTGCTGTAACCGAAGCTCACTAACAGCGCTTCCCAAGAAAGTCCCCCTTTTAGCAGAATATTAGAAAAGACGCCAATGGCAGCGATGACTACAGCAAGAAATTTCACTCTAGAAATGTGTTCTTTAAAGACCAGACGCCCGACAAGTACCATCGTTAAAGGGAGTAACAAATAACCAAACGACACGCTTAATGCACTGCCATTATTCGGCGCCCATAAAAATAGCCAAATTTGAATGCCCATCATGGCAGAGTTAAACAAGAAACCAAAGATCAATAAGGGTTGTTGTTTAATGCGCACAAAATATTGACCCACAGCCTGTTTTTGTTTGAAGAGAAAGACAGCTGCAATAACAAAAGGTAGCGTAAAAATAATCCGAAAACCGAAGATATCTTCCCCACCAAGTGGCTGTAAAAGGGTTGAGAAATAATAAAGATAACCAAACAGCACTGAGGCTGATAACGAAAGCAAGATGCCTTTTATCATTTTATTTCTCCAATAATATCGCAATGTTGTTAGATGAATGTCAAAGCCTATCTTATTTTTAAAAGAAATTCATTATTTCTTTGTTCTTATGTCGTTTTTTGAGATAGAATCTTTTTTTTTCATTGAAAAATAAGTAAGGTGGTAATGATGTTATGTAAGCCTAACCATTTGGGTTTATTGTTGTTAATTTCAGAAGTTGTATTCGCAGACACACAATTAGATGAAATTCATGTTGTAGAATCGGTTGTTAATGGTAAAGCAAGTTTAACGGCATTAGCTTCTCAAGTGCGCATTTCTAAGGAGAAATTAGATAATGTTAAATCTGGAACGCTCGGAGAAATATTAACTAACGTTTCTGGTGTGCAAAATAATTATTTTGGTCCGAATGCTGGGCGTCCAATGATTCGTGGACTATCTGGTCAACGTGTCCAAATTATGCAAAATGATATGCCAATCCATGATATGGCCGCTGTTTCGAGTAATCTTGCCATATCAGCTAATCTGGCTTCAGTAAAAGAAATTCAAATTATCAAAAGTGGCGTTGCTTCTGTATTGTATGGAGGGAAAAGTCTTGGTGGGGCAGTAAATTTGACTGATGATGCGATCCCTCAACACATAGCAGAAAAAGCATTTCGTGGCGAAGTTGAATGGCGAGCGGGATTGAATGCCCCCAATACTTACCAAGTTCAATTACAAGGTAACAACCAAGTAAATTTTGCTTGGTATCTTGATGCTTCTTTAAGTGAGATTTCTTCTCGTAAGATTCCAGGACGTAGCAAAGACGGGATTTGTTATGACTATGAATATTTGAAAACCAATACAAAACTGCGTAGTCAATGTCAGGTAAATATTGAGAAACTCTCTTCAATTAATCCGAAATATTTTAAATATATCAGTCAGTTCTATTTAGATCATTATAAAAATCCTGACTACGGCTTATCTGAAGGGGATCAATATACCAATATGTCAGCGGGAGGTAAAAATCCACTGAACCCAGAATATGTAGAGGGGAGTCCTTATTATGCAGAAAAATTTGGTCCTCTTGAAGAATATGTACCTTATCCAAATGGTCGTATTCCAAATGCGCATTCAAGTACAAAACAGCTGACTGTTGGAGCTAGCTATCTTCATGATAAAGGCTATACTGGAGCATCTTTTTCTCATTTTAATACTCGTTATGGCGTGCCGGGATTTTCTTATTTGGCTAGTCGAGCAGCATCACAACGTAAAAGTTATTTACCCGTTTCTGTGACGAATGAAACCAATAGATTGAATTTAAAAAGTCAATTAAATACATTATTTACGCCTATTTCAAAAGTTGAAATTCAATTAGGTTTCCAAAAAAGTCGGGATAAAGAATGGCTAGGATCACATTTATCTAATGCATTTCATACATACAATGACTATTATCGCTCCTCTTTTGAGCATCAACCACTGTTTAATCATCACGTATTAGGAACCATTGGTGTTGAATGGAATAGACAGAAAATATTTTCAAGTGGTAAAGATAGTTATTTACCAAATGTTAATATGGATACGAAATCGCTGTTTATTCTTGAGAAAATAGATGTCTCTCCTTTTGTTGTTGAGCTTGGTCAACGTTGGGACAAAGTGAAATATGTCGTAGATACGACCAATCATATTTCTTCTCGTGGTAAAGGTGGTGCTTATTCAAAGAATAGAACTTTCTTTGTGCAAAATACACATTTAGGTCTTTTATTTCAACCCGTCGATACATGGTATTTGAAACTACAGCGTAGCTGGCAAGAACGGGCACCAGAAGTTAATGAATTATATGCAGATAATAATCATTATGCTTTACTCATTGAAGAAAATGGTGATGGCCGCCTTAAAAAAGAGCAGAGTGATAATTGGGAACTCTCCACAGGTGTTAACCTTGAGCAGTTTAATGCTGAATTAACGTGGTTCCAACGTAATTTTGATAATTTTCATTATTTAGGCTATACCGGGATTTCGCGCGCCGGTTTGGCAGTGAAAGAATGGCGTCAAGCTCCTTTGCGAATGAATGGTGTAGAGTTAGATTTAACTTATCAACATCAAACTTCCCATTTTGGTGATTTGACATGGCATCTTTTTGCTGATTATGTTCATCACAAATTGACATTAGCGCCAGATCATATTGATGCGAAAAGAATTGGTTATTTACCACATCTTCCAACGTCTAGGATTGGGGGAGATTTGACAGTACAGTGGCAACGTTGGAGAGGATTTACTTCTGTGACACATTACGTTAAGCAAAAACGAGTGACCAAAGAAGTCGATGATGAATTACCAGCAAAAAAATTTACGTTAGTGGATTTAGGTTTATCTTATGTTTATCCGCTTACTCGAGCAACATTAGAGATATCTTTGAATATCCAAAATCTCACGAATAGGGAAGCAAGATTGAATAACTCACCTTTACGTTTCCTTGCGCCTTTACCTGGTAGAAATGCACGTTTAGGTGTGAAATTGATGTTCTAAGTGAGGTTATCTTGTACAGTAAAGGTGGTCGCATTCTGTTGACCACCTTTTTTAATTAATCATTGGAGTATTTGCCAAAATGCTCGCACTAATGGTTGCGTTAAGCTTTTTTTCTGCACACAAATTCCGAGAGCAAAGGGCGTGATTGGGGTTTTGAGATGCAAAATAGAAACTTGGCTATTCATCGGGCTGTTTTTAATGACGACATCGGGTAACATCGCGACCCCACAACCGAGTGCGACCATTGGCATGATCGCCTCATGTCCAGCGACTGTGGCATAGATTTTAGGGTGTTTGATTTTTTGTTGTTTAAACCATTGGTCAATGCGTTGGCGCGCAGGTCCTTCTACCGGCAAAATAAAGGGGATTTGTTGCCAATTGATTGGGGTTTGCTGCAATAATTGTGTAGCAGAACAGGCAATACGTGGTGCAATTAGAGACAGGCTGATATCGTCAATATAGTGAAATGCAATGTGGTTGGGTAAATTTTTGGGTTGCCCTGCTAGTGCAAGGTCCACTTGTTGTGTTTCTACCAGTTGTAAGGCAAGCGAAGGGTCACCTGTGGTGAGCTGGATTTCTACTTTCGGATAACGTGTACGAAAACGTTCCAAAATCGCTGGTAAGTGGCTATAAGCAGCGGTGACCGAGCAAAATAATTTTAATTCCCCGTTGAGTTCTTGCTGAGCACCATCACGCAGTTGCTGTTTGAACTGTTGCCATTGCATCCAGCTTTGTTGTGCAAAAGGTAGCAATTTTTCACCTGCATCGGTTAATTCAACTTGGCGATTGTTACGCAAAAACAGTATTTGTCCTACGTCTTGTTCCATACGCTGAATTTGGCGTGAGAGAGTAGAGGGCGACATGTGATTTTGTGCCGCCGTTTTGGCGAAGTTTTTCGTTTCACATAAGTGGAGAAAGAGTTTGAGATCAGTGAAGTTCAAAATGGGATTTCCTATTTGGGTGGTGGACACATTCAGCTTTGCGTTTTACTCAATAAAAAGTGCGGTCGATTTTTCAAAAATTTATAGCGCTTTATGACAATATCCAAAATATATATTGCATTTATTGCAACATAAAATTTCAATAATATCAATTTACGCAATGATAAAAATCGTTATAATCAGAACAAAGTACAAATAATGTGCAAACACAATCTCATATGAATACACAACATCAATGTTAAGGACACAAGCATGGCTAACTATTTCAATACATTAAATTTACGCCAACAATTAGATCAATTAGGGCGTTGTCGCTTTATGGATCGCAATGAATTTGCGAATGAAGCAGATTACCTAAAAGGCAAAAAAATTGTCATCGTCGGTTGCGGGGCACAAGGCTTGAATCAGGGCTTGAACATGCGTGATTCGGGGCTAGATATTAGCTATGCCTTACGTGCAGAAGCCATTGCAGAAAAACGCGCGTCTTTCCAACGTGCGACGGAAAATGGCTTTAAAGTGGGGACGTATGATGAATTAATTCCAAGTGCAGATTTAGTGGTGAATTTAACCCCTGACAAACAGCACTCGAAAGTGGTGGCAGATGTCATGCCGTTAATGAAACAAGGTGCCGCACTCGGTTATTCACATGGTTTAAATATCGTGGAAGTAGGTGAACAAATCCGTAAAGATATTACAGTGGTGATGGTGGCACCAAAATGTCCGGGCACGGAAGTACGTGAAGAATATAAACGTGGCTTTGGTGTACCGACCTTGATCGCGGTGCATCCAGAAAATGATCCAAATGGTGATGGTTTAGAAATTGCTAAAGCCTGGGCGGCAGCAACGGGTGGTCATCGTGCGGGCGTGCTTGAGTCGTCTTTTGTTGCAGAAGTGAAATCGGATTTAATGGGTGAACAGACCATTCTGTGTGGTATGTTACAAGCGGGTTCTATCGTTTGTTATGACAAGCTTGTGGCGGACGGCAAAGATCCTGCGTATGCCGGTAAATTAATCCAGTACGGTTGGGAAACCATTACTGAAGCGCTGAAACAAGGTGGGATTACGTTGATGATGGATCGTTTATCCAATTCTGCGAAGTTACGTGCTTTCGAACTTTCAGAGCAAATCAAAGCGAAATTAACGTTCTTATTTGAAAAACACATGGACGATATTATCAGTGGCGAATTTTCTGCCACGATGATGGCGGATTGGGCAAACGGTGATGCAAATCTTTTAAAATGGCGTGAAGAAACCGGCAAAACGGCATTTGAAAATGCACCAAAATATGAAGGTAAAATCAGCGAGCAAGAGTATTTTGATCACGGTGTATTGATGGTGGCAATGGTGAAAGCGGGCGTAGAGTTAGCCTTTGATACCATGGTCGCGAGCGGGATTTATGAAGAGTCAGCTTATTATGAGTCATTGCATGAATTACCACTAATCGCTAATACGATTGCGCGTAAGCGTTTATATGAAATGAACGTGGTGATTTCTGATACGGCAGAATATGGTAACTACTTATTTGCTAATGTGGCGACGCCAATTTTGGCAAAAGAGATTATGCCGACCTTACAAAAAGGGGATTTAGGTGAACCTACGCCTACGGTTGAGATTGATAATATTACGCTACGTGATGTGAATGACGCGATTCGCAATCATCCAATTGAATTGATCGGGCAAGAATTACGTGGTTATATGACAGATATGAAACGTATTTCCTCTCATTAAGCGAAAAAATAGTCTAAAAATAAGGTGCTTAGAGCACCTTATTTTTTTCTTCTCGTTTGACTTCATCCCATAATAAGTCCATTTCCATTAACGAACTTTGTTCAAGGGTTTTATGATGAGCTTTGAGTTTGTTTTCAACGGCGCGGAAACGTTGCTCAAATTTATGGTTAGCTTTGCGTAAACTTTCTTCTGGTTGGCAGTTTAAATGGCGACACAGATTGACCACCGCAAACAATAAATCACCCACTTCTTCTTCAATTTTGGCTTGTTGTTTGTCAGCTTTTGCCATTTCTTGTTGAACTTCTGTTAATTCTTCTTTGATTTTGTCAATAACTTGCTGGCTATCATCCCAGTCGAACCCGACTTTAGCACAGCGTTTTTGCAGTTTTTCCGCGCGCATCAGGGCAGGGAAAGCATGTGGTACATTATCTAAAATAGAATGTTGCCCTTTTTCTTTATGTTCTTGTGCTTTGATGGCGTTCCAGTTTTGTAACGCTTCTTGTTCGTTATTTGCGATCTTCTCACCAAAAACATGAGGGTGTCGACGGATAATCTTTTCAGCGACAGTCGCGATGACATCGTTAAAGGTGAAATGTTGATCTTCGGTTGCTAATTGGCTGAAGAAAATAACTTGTAATAACAGATCACCCAATTCTTCTTTCAGATCGTGCATATTTTGTTGTTGGATGGCTTCAATCACTTCGTAGGTTTCTTCCGTTAGACAGGGAATCATGCTGTGATACGTTTGTTTAAGATCCCACGGGCATCCTCCATTTGGATTGCGTAACTGGGCGATGAGATGAATAAAATCGTCGATTGCATAAGCCATGTTGATGATTCCTACAGAAAAAATAATGAGGTTTATCATAGCATAATTTTCTTTTGCGCCATGGAAATGTGTTTGTGTATTGAAAAGTTTTTTAAAACGTGATCTAAGGCATATTTTTTTTTATGGAGTGGTGCTATGATAAATCGAAAGTGTTATCAACCCCCTGATCGGATAAGGAGTTTATTATGTATAAACACGTATTAGTAGCGGTAGATCTTTCTGATGAAAGCCAATTTTTGTTGGAAAAAGCAGCTGGCGTAGCGAGACGGAATGAAGCGAAGTTGTCAATTATTCACGTTGATGTAAACTTCTCTGATCTTTATACAGGGTTAATTGATGTGAATATGGCGTCAATGCAAGATCGTATTTCCACAGAAACACAACAATCTTTGGTGCAATTAGCCGAAAATTCAAGCTATCCAGTAGCAGAAAAATTAAGTGGTAGTGGTGATTTAGGTCAAGTATTAGCCGATGCAATCGAAAAATACGATGTTGATTTGCTTGTGACTGGTCATCATCAAGACTTTTGGAGTAAACTAATGTCATCGACTCGTCAAGTGATGAATAACATTGCCGTTGATATGTTAGTCGTGCCATTGCGTGATGAATAAGCGTCGTCCTTTTATTGATAGTTAAACTTTTGTAAAAGGTTTGTAAAGCTTGAACCGCACTTTGATTATCCCATTGAAGTGCGGTTGGTTTTTTTGTAGGCTTTAGGTGAGAGGCGCGAAAATCTTCACAGTGAATCGAAAAAGCTTTTTTATAAATATCAAAAATATGCAAGAATAAGTAGACTAACTTTTAATCGTATTATGAGTGACCAAAAAATAGGAAAGCAAGGCTTATATAAATGAAAACAACAGCAGAAATTAGACAATCTTTTCTTGATTTTTTCCATACTAAAGGGCACCAAATTGTCGCAAGTAGTGCTTTAGTACCTGAGAATGACCCAACTTTATTATTTACCAATGCAGGGATGAACCAATTTAAAGACGTTTTTTTAGGTATGGATAAACGTCCCTATTCCCGAGCAACGACGGCACAGCGCTGTGTTCGTGCTGGGGGAAAACATAATGACTTAGAAAATGTCGGCTACACCGCGCGTCACCATACTTTTTTTGAAATGTTAGGTAATTTCAGTTTTGGCGATTATTTCAAAAAAGATGCCATCCATTTTGGTTGGGAGTATTTAACGTCACCAAGATGGTTAGGATTACCGGCAGAAAAATTGTGGGTCACCGTGTATGAAACCGATGATGAAGCCTATGATATTTGGAACAAAGAAGTTGGTGTACCAGCAGAGCGTATTATCCGTATTGGCGATAATAAAGGTGCACCTTACGCATCTGATAATTTTTGGGCGATGGGTGATACAGGACCTTGTGGTCCTTGTACTGAAATTTTCTATGATCATGGTGAGCATATTTGGGGTGGACCGCCGGGATCACCTGAAGAAGACGGTGATCGCTATATCGAGATCTGGAATATTGTTTTCATGCAATTTAATCGTCACGCAGATGGAACAATGGAGCCATTACCAAAACCGTCAGTTGATACGGGTATGGGGCTGGAGCGTATCAGCGCGGTACTACAGCATGTTAACTCCAACTATGAAATCGATATTTTCCAAAAATTAATTGCGAAAGTCGCGGAATTAACCGGTGAGAAAGATCTTAGCAATAAATCTTTGCGTGTGATTGCGGATCATATTCGTTCATGTGCTTATTTAATTGCAGATGGTGTGATTCCGTCTAATGAAGGGCGTGGTTATGTCTTACGTCGCATCATCCGTCGCGCAGTACGTCATGGTAACTTATTAGGGGCAAAAGAAGCCTTTTTCTATAAGTTAGTGCCAACCCTTATTGACGTTATGGCGGAAGCCGGCATCGGCGTAAAAGAAAAGCAAGCGACCGTTGAAAAATTGTTACGTTTAGAAGAAGAACAATTCGCGCGAACCTTGGAGCGAGGGTTAGCCCTATTAGATGAGGCATTAGCCAACGTGAAAAACGGCGAATTGTCAGGCGAAGTGGCGTTTAAACTTTATGATACTTATGGTTTCCCATTGGATTTGACGGCAGATGTTTGCCGCGAACGCAATATTACGATCGATGAAGTAGGTTTTGATCGTGAAATGGAAGCACAACGTTTACGTGCTCAGTCGGCGAGCCAATTCGGCATGGATTACAATAATATAATTCGTGTTGAAGGTTGCACGACTTTCGAGGGCTATACGGCATCAGAATCACTTGCAAAAGTGACCGCACTTTTTGCCGATGGCAAACCAGTTGAACGTATTGAAGCCGGTCAAAGTGCGGTGGTGATTTTAGAAAATACACCATTTTATGCAGAGTCAGGCGGTCAAATCGGTGACAGTGGGTATTTAAATGGGCAAGGTTTCTCATTTGAGGTTAAAGACACACAAAAATATGGTCAAGTGTTTGGGCATATTGGTGAGTTGGTGAGTGGCAGTTTAACTGTGGGGAAATCCGTTAATGCAGTAGTGGACGTAAAACGTCGTCATAATACCTCATTGAACCATTCAGCAACGCACTTATTACATGCGGCACTCCGTCAAGTGCTAGGCGAGCATGTAGTGCAGAAAGGGTCTTTGGTGTCAGACGTGGCATTACGTTTTGACTTTGCTCACCATGAAGCGATTACGAAGGCACAATTAGTTGAAATTGAATGCCTTGTTAATCAACAAATTCGCGCTAACCATCTTATCCAGACTGAGTTAATGGAATTAGAGGCAGCGAAAGCCAAAGGTGCAATGGCATTATTTGGTGAAAAATATGCGGATCAAGTTCGTGTGCTAACGATGGGCGATTTCTCTATTGAGTTGTGTGGGGGAATTCATGCGAAGCGTACCGGTGATATTGGTTTGTGCAAAATTACAACGGAAACGGCGATTGCTGCTGGTATCCGTCGTATTGAAGCCATTACCGGTGAAAATGCGATGTCTTGGTTGCATCACCAACAAGCACTTTTAGCGCAAAGTGCCGATTTATTGAAATCTGATGTGAATTCAATTGTCGAAAAAATCCAACAGCTACAAGATAAAGCGAAAAAAGCCGAGAAAGAATTGCAAGTCTTAAAGGAAAAAAGCGCGATGCAAGCGGGTTCCGATTTGGCGAGAAGTGCGGTGAAAATCAATGATGTTTCTGTCATTGTGCAAAAACTTGATGGCGTTGATACAAAATCATTACGTGTTGTTGTAGATGATTTAAAAAATCAGCTGAGTTCTGCGGTTATTGTATTTGCCTCTGTTGTAGAGGAAAAAGTCAATTTAATTGTGGGTGTAACAAGTGATTTAACGAGCAAAGTGAAAGCGGGTGAGTTAGTCAATCTGTTAGCACAACAAGTTGGTGGTAAAGGTGGTGGTCGTCCAGACATGGCAATGGCTGGCGGTACACAAATTGAGAATGTTGATCATGCCTTATCTTTTGCCACAACGTGGTTAAAAGAAAACTTGTAATATCACATATTCATGGCGTCACGCGATTGTCTGGAGTGCAATAGCGTGGAGTGAATAGTTTCAAATTTGAGATAGGGATGTTGTAGGGGAATAGGGACGTTCTGCATAAACGATAAAAAGGTGAGGAGTTCATATGCTAATCTTAACCCGTAAAGTTGGCGAAAGCTTACTTATCGGTGATGATATTTCTATCACGATTCTAAATATACGTGGAAATCAGGTAAAAATTGGAATCAAAGCCCCTAAAGACGTTTCTGTACATAGAGAGGAAATTTATCAACATATTAAACAAGCATTAGAAGCACCTCATGTGGGTGAGTGAGTGTTTCGTTAATATGTTAGAGATGATTCGTTGTTATTCGTATTTAGGTGAGCCGTTAGCGGAAAGTAATACCCTATAGGTATTCGATTATTGGCAAGAGCTATTGACAATAATTAAATAGCCCATTTTGGATTACCGTTTAAACTGATTATTCTATGTTGTTGTTCTATGTGAATTGATATAATTCAAAACCGATGAAAGACAGAGTAGTCTTGAGCGCATTTTTCTAAAGAATAGAAAATGTATTTGTTGGCTAGACTAAAGAAGGAAAAAAAATGAAAGCAATTATCCCCGTCGCAGGTTTAGGGACACGAATGTTACCCGCGACAAAGGCGATTCCTAAAGAAATGTTAACGCTGGTGGATAAGCCGTTAATTCAATATGTTGTGAATGAATGCGTGGCTGCTGGTATGAAGGAAATTGTCTTGGTGACACATTCTTCAAAAAATGCCATTGAAAACCATTTTGATACCTCATTTGAATTGGAGACAATGCTAGAAAAACGTGTTAAACGTCAACTTTTAGATGAGGTTCGCTCGATTTGTCCAAAAAATGTGACAATTATGCATGTCCGTCAAGGTAATGCGAAAGGCTTAGGACATGCCGTTTTATGTGGCAGACCATTAGTTGGAAATGAGCCATTTGCTGTGATTCTACCGGATGTACTATTGGCTGATTTTTCAGCGGATCAAAAACGTGAGAATCTGGCTGCAATGGTCAAACGTTTTGAGGAAACACAAACGAGCCAGATTATGGTTGCGCCTGTTGCTGAAAAAGAGGTCAGTAGCTACGGTATCGTAGATTGTGGCGGAGCTGATTTAAAAGGTGGCGAAAGTACAAAAATTCATAGCATTGTTGAGAAACCGAGTTTAGACAAAGCCCCTTCTAATTTAGCGGTGGTTGGACGTTACGTTTTCTCAGCGGCAATTTGGGACTTGTTGGAAAAAACTCCGATTGGTGTCGGCGATGAAATTCAATTAACCGATGCGATTGATATGTTAATTGAAAAAGAAGTCGTTGAAGCGTTCCATATGACAGGAAAATCTTTCGATTGTGGTGATAAAATTGGTTATATGCAAGCGTTTGTGGAGTATGGATTGCAGCATGATAAATTAGGTCAGCAATTCAAAGCGTATTTGCAACAGCTCGTCAAAAGTTTTTAATTCCTCTGTTTATTTGAAAGGGCATCACTGTGGTGATGCCTTTTCTTTTCCCTATTTATAAAAATTGTGACGGATATCTAGCAATCTTAACGTCTAGATTGTCATTGTGCTTATTTTTCATTAAAATGCCCCATAATTATTATGTCTATTTATTAACAGGATCAAAAAATGGCAAATTGGGACGGTAAATATATTAGCCCTTACGCAGAGCATGGCAAGAAGAGTGAGCAAGTCAAAAAAATTACAGTATCGATTCCGATTAAAGTATTGGAAATTTTAACCAATGAACGGACACGCAGACAAATTCGTAATTTACGTCATGCAACGAACAGTGAATTGCTCTGTGAAGCCTTTTTGCATGCCTTTACCGGTCAACCGTTGCCAACGGATGAAGACTTATTGAAAGAGCGCCATGACGAAATTCCTGAGCAAGCAAAGCAAGTGATGCGCGAATTGGGTATCGATCCAGAAAAATGGGAATACTAATTTAAAGAATTGAAAAAGTGCGGTGAGAATAATGAAAATTCTGACCGCACTTTCTTATGTGTCTAATACGTAGAATTACGCCTTATCGCCAATTAGAACGGATTCTAATGCGATTTCAATCATATCATTAAATGTTAATTGGCGTTCTTCTGGTGTTGTTTGTTCGTGTGTACGAATGTGATCAGACACAGTACAGATTGTTAAGGCTTTGGCACCAAATTCTGCGGCCACACCATAAATTCCCGCAGCTTCCATTTCAACACCTAAGATGCCATATTTTTCCATTACATCAAACATTTCCACATCTGGTGTATAGAATAAGTCTGCAGAGAATAAGTTACCAACATGGACATTTAAGCCTTTTGCTTTTGCCGCTTGCACTGCCGCCATTGTCATGTCAAAGTCCGCGATCGCAGCAAAGTCATGGTTTTTAAAACGGATACGGTTAACTTTGGAATCGGTACAGGCACCAAATCCAATCACCACATCACGTAATTTGACATCCATACGGACAGCACCGCAAGAACCAACACGGATAATTTTCTTCACGCCATATTCCGTAATCAATTCTTTTGTGTAAATCGAACAAGATGGGATCCCCATACCATGTCCCATAACAGAAATTTTGCGGCCTTTATAGGTTCCCGTGAACCCAAGCATATTACGGACATTCGTGATTTCTTTCACATCTTGTAAGAAGGTTTCTGCGATGTATTTGGCACGTAATGGGTCACCCGGCATTAAAACAACATCGGCAAATGCACCGGCAGGTGCGTTAATATGTGGAGTCATAGTGAATTCCTCTTTGTTAATAGTGAAGGGAAATGATGATACAAGACATTATACCTTATATCTGAAATTTATCTGTTGTGTTTCACTTTTGCTCTTAAAATGATGAAGTGAAACGCAAACGTTTACTTGTACCCTAGACGACAACACCACGAACAAGTCGTGGTGTTGAGCAAACGTAGTTAAAGACATGATGCTGTACGCTTCATTATAACGCGACACCACCTAAACCAATAAATAAGCCGGCAATAGTCGCACTCATTAAGTTAGATAATGAACCCGCGATAACGGCTTTGATACCTAAGCGAGCGATATCACCACGACGATTTGGTGCCATTCCACCTAAACCACCGATAAGAATTGCAATCGAGCTGAAGTTAGCAAAACCACAGAGTGCGAAAGTAATAATCGCTTTGGTTTTTTCACTTAATACAGCAGGGGCTTCACCACCTAAATAGGCTGCAAAATCTAAATAAGCCACAAATTCGTTAATCGCTAATTTTGTACCGATCATTCGTCCAGCGATTTCGGCTTCTGACCATTCCACACCCACTAACCAAGCAAGCGGTTTGAAGATCCAACCTAACAGCATACCGAGCGTTAATTCAGGCATATTAAATAGCCCACCAATACCGCCTAAGATACCGTTTAATAATGCGATTAAGCCTACGAACGCGACTAACATCGCACCGACGTTTAAGGCTAATTGCATACCAGATAGAGCACCACCAGCAGCTGCATCAAGAATGTTAGCCGGTTTCTCCGCATCCACTTGTTCTAAATTATCACTGAATTTTTCTGTTTGTGGGTAAAGAATTTTAGCGAAGAGTAAACCCGCAGGCGCTGCCATGAAAGATGCCGCGATTAAATAAGGAAGTGGTACACCTAATCCCGCATATGCTGCCATGACAGAACCAGCAATTGACGCTAACCCACCACACATGATGGCGAAAAGCTCAGATTCGGTCATTTTGCTAATATAAGGTTTGACGATTAAAGGCGCTTCAGTTTGACCTACGAAAATGTTAGCCGCAGCAGACATAGACTCTGCTTTTGAAGTACCTAATAGTTTTTGTAAACCGCCCCCGATGATTTTGATGATCCATTGCATCACACCGATGTAATAAAGCAATGAAATTAAGGCAGAGAAGAAAACGATAGTCGGTAAAACACGCACTGCGAAGACGAAACCGCCACCGCCAAAGACTTCAAACATTTTATCGCTGACTAGACCACCGAATAAGAAGCTGATACCTTCGTTACCATAGTTAATGATTTTTTGAATACCACCCGCTAACCAATCAAGTGCATCGCGTCCTGCGGGTACATAGAGAATTAATGCTCCAATACCAATTTGAATTGCCAGTGCACCTAATACTGTGCGGAAGTTAATGGCTTTGCGATTGTTGGATAATAAGAAAGCAATCCCTAACAATACAACAATACCAAGAATACTGATTAATGTACCCATAATTGTAAAGTCCTTTACTAAGTTAGAATGAAATGATAGTTGTTGATTCTACTGTGTTTTAGACGAAAAATCTTGTTTTATTGGAGCATAAATAAGCAAATTGTATTAAATTTTAGCTAAAATGTGATATGGCTCTCAATTTGGATGAAAATAGCCCATTGCCCGATATTGTTGGGGTAAACGTATTTTTTTATTATGATAGGCAATGTTATACACGGAATTGTTTTCTTTTTATGCAAAAAAAATTTAATGTCTTACCTCAAACTGCGTGGAGTGCGTCTTCCTTATGGGCAGTAGAAATGAAACCATTGGGGGTGCTTTTTATTTCACTGGCGACGCTTGGACTGGGTGAAGGGCTGATTTTATTGTCTGATTTAGGATCGGCACCTTGGACGGTGCTTTCGCAAGGTGTTGCTATTCAAGGCGATTTTAGTGTCGGTTGGGCATCTTTCCTTATCAGTTGTGTGGTGATGCTATTTTGGTTTCCATTGAGATTGCGCGTAGGGTTAGGCACCGTATTAAATATTCTGGTGATTGCCCTCTTTTTAGGCTTAAGCGTAGAATTTATGCCCAAACCGACCGCACTTTTGAGTCGCTATTTTTATTTGACTGTAGGCATTTTATTATTCGGTATTGGCTCGGCGTTTTATTTGACCTGTCATCAAGGTGCAGGACCAAGAGATGGATTAATGGTGGGATTATGCCAACGTTTCCGGCTGAAAGTTGGCATGGTCCGCACGACAATGGAGGTCAGTGTTTGCGTATTGGGGTTTCTATTAGGAGGCAAACTGGGAATTGGCACCGTACTGTTTGCAGTGTCAATTGGTTGGGTCGTGCAAGCCACATTACTGTGCTTGCTCAAGCTTCCACATTGTCTTCACAAAGGGAATCGCTTGTGTTAATACCTGATCAATATCAATGAGACTCAGATCCATTTGTTTCTCTCTATCCTGTGTTTGTGGGGAAAAAGCGAGATGTTTAGTGGGATCATTAATTGGTTGCCAACGTAAAGGAGTTGCAGAACGACGACTCGGATAAAATCCAATGGTGGGGATATTTAAGGCCGCACTCAAGTGTAATGGTCCTGTGGAACCAGCAATAAACAGATCGGCGCAAGCTAACGAGTGAGCAAAATCTACCAGTCCCGCATTTTTATCATACACTACCACATTGTTATGATTGACGCATGAGGCGAGTTCATGCGCTTTTTCACTTTCATTAGGACCTGCTGTCAGCACGATTTGGCAATCAAATTGACTTAATAAACCCAAAATGAGTTGTGCATATTGATCTAACGATAAATTCGTCGCTGAACCGCCTGATCCACTATGAACAAAAATCCATTTTTTTTCTAACGCTAGACCAAGCGTTTGACTGAGCATTTCGCGTTGATGTTGTACGGCATTTTGCTCAAAGGTTAAATACGGCGGTGTTGGTTCCACGATTGGGCAGTGCGTTTTTTGTAAAAATGCACGAGCAAGATCCAAATTATATTCGAATTCAGGTTTTAACGATTTTGAACGGCGTTGCGTGACGCGATGATTGTATAAAAATTGAATTAATTTGGTGGCTGGCGCTAAACGGAAAGGAATCCCTGCTTTCCAGACTAACAATGCATTGTATTTATCTGAAAAAAAGTTAATCGATGCATCAAATTTCACAGCTTTAATGGCTTGTAAGGTTTTCAGTTGGTCGGCTTTATCTGCCTTCTTACCCGCATCAATAATCACGTCATCTAAATAAGGACACAGACGAGCAAGGTCTGCGGTATAGTTCGGTACAAGTGCGGTCAGTTTTAAGCTAGGATTCGATTGCTTAAGCATCGCAAATGCCGGCCAAGCTAACATAAAATCGCCGAGTTTATCGTTGCGCACGACTAACAATTTTTGCATTTTTTATTCTCAATTAAAGGGAACATGTTTCAATATTCTACTCTTTTTCTGCACAAAATTTAATTGTAAATGTTACCTTTGTCAGTTGATGGTCTCTTGGAGAGAAAACCGCTTATTTCTTGCTTTTTTCTTAAAAAAGAGTATGATCCACAGGCTTTTTGTCTATATATACAGAGAAAAAAGTAAGTTTAACTCTCAAGATTTCTTCGATAATTGAGGGTTTTCTTTTTGTAATCAAACATTTAGAGGAAGGTTATGGTAACCATTCGTTTATCTCGTGGCGGAGCTAAAAAACGCCCATTCTATCAAATCGTTGTCGCAGATAGCCGTTCACCACGTGACGGTCGCTTTATTGAGCGCGTAGGCTTTTTCAACCCATTAGCAACAGGCAATGCTGAACGTTTACGTTTAGACTTAGACCGTGTTAATGCTTGGGTAGAGAAAGGTGCATCTTTATCAGATCGCGTTTCAGCTTTAGTTAAAGAAGCGCAAAAAGCAGCGTAATTTCCGCTAATTTATTAGCAGTAGTAAAACGAGATAGGTGGTAAATATGGAACAGCAAAGAATTGAAGTAGTTGGCAAATTAGGCTCAACTTATGGCATTCGCGGTTGGTTACGTATTTATTCATCGACAGAATATGCTGAAAGCATTTTTGATTACCAACCTTGGTTTTTAAAAATTAAAGGGCAATGGCAGCCTACAGCGTTAGAGAGTTGGCGTTACCACAATAACGATTTAATCGTTAAATTGAAACATGTGGACGACCGAGAAACCGCACAAACTTTAGCCAATATTGAAATTGGCGTTGATTTGGCGGTTTTCCCTGAGCTAGAAGAAGGGGATTATTACTGGCATGATTTAATCGGCTGTAATGTGGTTAACCTTGAAAACTATGCGATGGGCACAGTGACCGAAATGATGGAAACAGGATCTAACGATGTATTGGTTGTGCGTGCAAAAAGCAAAGATGCTTTTGGAAAACAAGAGCGGTTAATTCCGTTTTTGTATGAACAAGTAGTTAAAAGAGTAGATCTCAACACGAAGACAATTGTCGTGGATTGGGACGCTGGTTTCTAACCTCAGGTATGCCGTTTAGCTTTGGCTGTAGCATTTTGATATAAGGGTCACTTATGTTAGTTGGGATTATTAGTTTGTTCCCCGAAATGTTCAAAGCCATTACGGAATTTGGGGTCACAGGTAGAGCTGTCAAACAGAATCTCTTACAGGTGCGTTGTTGGAATCCCCGTGATTTTACGCACGATAAGCATAAAACAGTGGATGATCGCCCTTATGGCGGTGGTCCAGGTATGCTGATGATGGTGCAGCCTTTACGGGATGCGATTCAAGCAGCAAAAGCTGAAGTAGGAGAGGGGGCGAAAGTTATTTACCTTTCGCCACAAGGACGAAAACTCGATCAAGCAGGCGTAAAAGAACTCGCACAGCATCAGAAATTGATTTTACTGTGTGGACGTTACGAAGGCATTGACGAGCGATTGATCGAAACAGAAGTGGATGAAGAATGGTCAGTCGGTGATTATGTACTGACTGGCGGTGAATTGCCGGCTATGACATTAATTGATGCAGTAGCACGATTTATCCCAGGTGTGCTTGGTAAACAAGCCTCAGCCGATAAAGATTCGTTTGCTGAAGGCTTGCTTGATTGTCCACATTATACGCGTCCTGAAGTGTTAGATGGTTTAGCTGTACCACCTGTGCTGATGTCTGGTAATCATGAAGAAATTCGTAAATGGCGATTGAGACAATCGCTTGAGCGTACATGGTTAAGACGCCCTGAGCTATTAGAAAGCCTAGCTCTGACTGACGAACAACGTAAACTGTTGAAGCAAATTAAAGCAGAACACAGTTAATATCAGTTCAATCTAGGATTAGAAAGGTTAATTATTATGAGTAACATCATTAAACAACTTGAACAAGAACAGTTAAAACAAAACTTACCGAGCTTCCGCCCTGGTGACACGTTAGAAGTGAAAGTATGGGTAGTAGAAGGGAGCAAACGTCGTCTGCAAGCATTCGAAGGCGTGGTTATTGCAATTCGTAACCGTGGCTTGCACTCTGCCTTTACATTACGTAAAGTGTCTAACGGTGTCGGTGTTGAGCGTGTTTTCCAAACACATTCACCAATCGTTGATAGCATTACAGTGAAACGTAAAGGTGCGGTACGTCAAGCGAAACTTTACTACTTACGTGAGCGTTCAGGTAAATCTGCTCGTATCAAAGAGCGTTTGGGCGATTAATTCCCAAAAGAAAGGCTTGGTTATCCAAGCCTTTTTTCTTACTTACACATAAAAGTGCGGTTTATTTTTATAAAATTTTATTATCCAGCGGTATCGCCTTAATGTCTTGCTATGGGCTGTTGTGATCAGTACTAAACCTTGCTTAGCTCCTTCATTCTACGCTCTTTGCGTTCATTTTCCTTTGCTTAAGATTCTTTTCTCATTTTATTTCGTGATCCCTATCAATAAAATATGATTTTTAAATTCCTAAATTAAGCTGAACCACGCATACTGAGTGCAAGATTTTTTTGATAGTAAAGTGTCAAGATTATTAAAAAATATCTTGTTTTGGTCAGTAGTTAACATTTAAGACATTGAGGAGCTGATTATGGTGGCATTGAAAGCAATTATTGCGCTTACTGGCATTATTGTTGCTGTCTATTTATTAATAAAGAAATATGAAACACGCACAGTATTAATTGGTGTAGGGTTGTTCATGGCGATTGCAACACTTAACCCAATGGGGGCACTCGATGCATTTGCGAAAAGCATGACATCGGCAGGGCTAATTATGGCAATTTGTTCGAGTATGGGCTTTGCTTATGTGATGAAATATACGCAATGCGATACGCATTTAGTCCATTTATTAACAAAACCATTAAGTGGCTTGAAGTTTTTCTTAATTCCTATCGCCACAATCATTACCTTCTTTATTAACATTGCGATTCCTTCTGCAGCAGGTTGTGCGGCAGCCGTGGGGGCGACGCTCATTCCAGTATTAAAAAGTTCCGGTGTTCGTCCAGCAACAGCTGGAGCAGCAATTCTTGCGGGAACGTTTGGATCGATGATGAGTCCGGGATCGTCGCATTCAGCCATGTTAAGTGAAATGTCAGGTTTAACGGTGACACAAGTTAACTTATCTCATGCGCCTTATACGATGATTGCAGGGGCGATCGGGGCCGTGATGTTAACGATTTTAGCGATTGTGTTTAAAGATTATGGGGAAGAACACCGTCAAGCGTATTTACTTGAAAATAAAGAGAGTGAGCAAAATGCAGAAAATATGAAAGTGAATATTTTTTATGCATTAGCACCATTAGTACCTTTAGTGATTTTAGTTATTGGTGGAACATCTTTACAAAAAATGCCGGGTTTAGAATGGACGAAAATGGGTGTACCACAAGCGATGTTAATTGGTTCATTATATGCTGTTGTGATGACACGCATTTCACCGGTCAAAATTACAAATGAGTTCTTTAATGGAATGGGTAATTCTTATGCGAATGTGTTAGGTATCATCATTGCGGCAAGCGTCTTTGTTGCGGGTTTAAAATCAACAGGAGCCATTGATAGCGCGATTGAATTCCTGAAACATTCAAATGAATTTGTGCGTTGGGGAGCAACCATTGGACCATTCTTAATGGGCATTGTGACCGGATCGGGAGATGCTGCCGCGATTGCGTTCAATACCGCGGTGACGCCTCATGCAGTCGAATTAGGTTATACCCACGTTAATTTAGGTATGGCTGCCGCGATTGCGGGGGCAATTGGACGTACAGCCTCTCCAATTGCTGGCGTGACAATTGTCTGTGCAGGTTTAGCGATGGTTAGTCCGGTTGAAATGGTCAAACGCACTGCACCAGGCATGATTCTCGCGATCTTATTTTTAGCATTGTTTATGTTGTAATCATAAAGAGGAGCGATTCAATGAGTATAACACTTGAACAACTCATCCAATGGCGTCGTGAATTTCACCGTTTTCCAGAGATTGGTTGGTCTGAGTTTTGGACGACGAGTCGTATTGCAGATTATCTTGAGGAAATGGGATTTGACATTTTATTGGGTGATAAAATTATCAATCCTGAATTTGTACGTGGTCGCCAGCAAGCGGTTGTCGAAGCAGGGTTAGCCAAAGCAATAGCGTATGGCGCAAAAGCAAAATGGCTTGACCAAATGAAAGGTTATACGGGGTGTGTAGCAGTATTAGATACAGGCAAACCGGGTAAAACAGTCGCATTACGTTTTGATATTGACTGTGTTAATGTTAGCGAAACCACCCATCCTGAACATATACCAAATCAATATGGTTTTGCTTCGTTGAATGATGGTTTTATGCATGCTTGTGGACATGATGCTCATATTACCATTGGATTAGGTACGGCTAAATGGTTAGCCGAAAACAAAGATAAACTGCGTGGTAAAATTAAAATTGTTTTTCAGCCGGCTGAAGAAGGAGTACGGGGGGCTGCCGCGATTGCAGCGAGTGGCATCATTGATGATGCGGATTATTTCGCTAGCTCACATATTAGTTTCTGTGCGGATACGGGGACAGTCATCTCAAATCCTAGAAATTTCTTATCGACGACTAAAATTGACATTCGTTATCAAGGTAAGCCGGCACATGCTGGCGCTGCGCCACATGTAGGTCATAATGCGTTACTGGCTGCGGCACACACAGTCACTCAGCTTCATGGTATTGCACGCCATGGTGAAGGGATGACACGGATTAATGTGGGCGTGCTCAATGCGGGTGAAGGACGCAACGTTATCCCAGCAACCGCACAACTTCAATTAGAAGTGCGAGGCGAAAATAAAGCCATTAATGAATATATGGTGGCGCAAGTCATGCAAATGGCTAAGGGGATCGCGATCGGCTTTGATGTTAGCTATGACACGGAAATCATGGGAGAAGCCGTCGATATGGTGAATGATGAAGAGCTTATTCAACTTGTCGAGAATATTGCATTACAGCAAGCGGATATTAAACAAGTTAATGCAGATTATGCCTTTAATGCGAGTGAAGATGCGACGATTTTAGGACGTCGTGTACAAGAGCAAGGGGGTAAAGCCATTTATTTTATCCTTGGTGCAGATCGTACTGCCGGACATCATCAAGCTGAGTTTGATTTTGATGAAACACAGTTATTAACTGGTGTGAATATCTACACGGCATTGCTTCAACATTTACTGGCTTAATATTGACCGGGCGTATTATCTGTTTTAATGCTTGGTATGTATAAAAAAATAGCTGTGTTTTACACAGCTATTTTTGTGTTTATTTTAGAACGTGACATTGAGCCCAACACTACCACCCCAGTATGCATTTCCTGATAATCCACGACCTACATAAGGTGTGAGATCAATACTGCTTTTGGCGCTAATGTTATAACGTAGTGTACTGCTAATGTCCCCATGTAACCGTTTAAAATCGCCTTGCATTTTCACATCACCAATGCCATCAGCTTTAGCGTGATAGTGTGGATTTTTTAATGAAAGCGCATATTCAATTTCGGCTTTAGGCTCCCAAAAGAGTTGGTTTGTTAACGGAATCGACGTTGTTATACCCAACATGGCAGCTGTATGGCGGAATTTAAGTGGTGCATAAGAAACTGGAAAAGCCACGCTTTCTTCTTGATAGCCATGTTGTTTTACTTCCGTATATTTTAACCCTGTGTATAAACCTGCATGACCACCACTCAAAATATGGGCATTGGCACCGGCGAGTAATGCGACAGATTGGCTAGAAACGTTTGTTTTACCCTTCGCTTGTTCTGTGCCCTCAATTGCCTGACGCTCAATCTCAACCTGATAACGATTCACTGCACCTGTCGCACGGAGATACCAATGTCCGTTTTCTACTGTTTGTTTCCATTGTGCATATAAACCAATCCCTAAGTTATCACTTGTCCGTTTGTAACCATTGACTTGTTTACTATATGGAGTATGGAAAAGTGCGGTACCAAGTGCAAAATTTTCATTCATGACATAACCAATATTGAGCTGAGTGAGCAAGCTACGATCTTGTTTCTCTGCATCGACAGTAGCTTTAGTACGTACAAAAATGCGCCCAGCCTGACCTGCTGCGTACAATTTACTTGGCTGAGTTTGACGATTGAGATGACTTGGTAAAGTGCTTTTCGCTTCAACGAAAGTATTTCTGAAATCAATACGACTGTAATCGGCTAAGGCATAAGCATTGGAATCTATTGCATCAAAGCCAGAAAAACTCTCAGTTAATGAACTGAGTAGTCGGTTTTGGCTAGAAATCGTTGCCAATGCACGAGTACCTAACCGTCCCATTGTCTCTCTGGTGTCTTGAATTGACACTGGATCGCTCACTTTAGGGATAGCCTGTGTATAATCAAGTTTCCACACGGTTGCTTTTTGAATTGGACGATTAAAATCATCCGTTAAGTCTGTTTCTGACACCCCAACAGCAATTGTTCCATCGTGATTGAGTCCGTAAATTGCCCCTTCACCGATGCCTTCCGTTTTTAGTGTGCTGAGCGCAACAGGTTTTTGGGCACTGTCATACCATATCACTGGGCGACTAACACAATTATCATCTGGTCGATCTGTGGTTGCACAACCTTGATCAATGGCTGCGGTACCCCCAATAATATTTCCTTGTGCATTCAAGGCATAAGCAAAACTCGAACCCGCATCATGTTGATCGGACGTATAGTTGGTTAAGGATTTTAAATAGGTATGATGCCAGTTTTCGCTTTGTCCTTTGTCTTGTCCATTATTTTTCCATAAGACAGCTTGGTTTTGTTTCACATTTGCACTGACTTGTGTATAACCTACTGCCACTGAGCCATCTGCGTTCAATGCATGTACGGCACCATTAAAATTGTGTGGGGTGTCCACGTTTAAACGCGTGACTTTCCAGTCCTCAGAACCATCATCTGTCCAAATCGCAGGACGTTGATTTTTAATTGATGCTCTTTCTAAGCGTTTGCCGATAAAATCGGCACTGCCTGCAATCACTTGACCGTTATGACTAATGGTTCGGGCATCAGCGGATGGTGTATAGTAAGTGCTATTGCTAAAAGGTGTTTCTAAGCGAATCGGTTTACTACCTTCCTGCCATTGTGTTCCCTCTCGTTTCCATAATACGGCTTGTTTCGCTCGTGGATCAAAAGTGTAATCGATTGGGGCAATACTTTGTCCGACAGCAAAGGCACCATCAGCACTTAATGCACTCACTTTCCCGGATACTTGCGTTGGATTATCAATCAGATTATTTACCGCACCCATCCCATTTAGCCCAAGTGTATCGAGGCGAATTGGGCGGTCGTTACCGTTTTGCCAAATTGCAGGGTACTTAGAAATCACTTTTCGGTTGTCTGCTTTGCGGAAGTAATGACCGCGTGCTTCACCACCATAAGTGAGCCCATCATGGCTGATCGCCCACACAGCAGCATGGTTTGTGTTGCCTTCAAAATTGCGTAACGCAATAGTTTGCCCCTCTTTCCAAATGGTTGCCGCACCACCGCGTTCTGTACGGCTTTCACCTATTCCGCCGATGACGCGTCCATCACCAGAAATTGTCATCGCAAAAGAATAGCCCGGGACGCTTGAGGTCGGAGTTTCTACCGAACTGACCGTATAAGTAATAGGTGCTTGCTCAGGTGTTGATGGTAACGTATTCAGCTTTGGTGTATCTGGTTGCGTCGGCTTAGGTGATGTTGGCGCTTCAGGGAGCGGTGTTTTGGGATAAGTAATTTTCCATACCACGGCTTTTTGTGTTCTGGCATAGCCATCTGTCAAATCAGTATCAGCGACACCGACTGCAATGGTACCATCATCATTGAGAGCATAGACCGCACCATTGCCCGAACCATCCGCTTTTAAGGTATTTAATTCTAGCGGTTTGCTAGTAGTGTTATACCATACAACAGGACGTGCGATGCAGTTATCATCTGGTTTTTCAGTTGTGGCACAATCTTGTTCAGTGGTGGCAATTCCCCCGACAATAGAACCATCTTTATTTAAACTATAAGCAAAACTGGAACCAGCATCATGTTCTTCCGCACGATGATGTGTGAGGGATTTTAAATAAGTAAAAGTCCAGTTTTCACTGACGGATTTATCTTGTCCGTTATTTTTCCATACGACCGCTTGATTACGTTTTACATCTGTTGTGGTTTGTGTATAACCTGCCACGGTGATGCCATCCGCGCTAATGGCATGTGCCATGCCATTAAAATTATCATGCTCTTCAACAGGTAAACGAGTGACTTTCCAATCGCTTAAATTTTCACTTGTCCAAATAGTAGGGCGTTGATCTTTACTAAATGACGTATTTTTATTGACCGCTTTAATCCAATCTGCGCTACCAGCAATGACATTTCCAGCATGACTAATGGCATTGGCATTGGCACTTGGGGCGTAATAATCACTTTTTTCATAAGGAGTAGGCAATATTTCTGGTTTCGTACCTGTTATCCAACCGTTTTCTCCGCGTTTCCAAAGTACCGCCAATGTTGTGCTACTTTCATTGTAGCTGTCTTTTTCTGGAATACTCTGTCCTATCGCAATCGATCCATTTGCACTGAGCGCATTGACTTTGCCTGATACGGTTGTATTGTCACCTGCTCGATTGCCGATGGTACCTAGCCCCCCTTGTCTTATTGTCGCTAGACGAATTGGTTTGTCATTGTCGGCTAACCAAATAGCCGGAAATCTTGCTTTGAAATCCCTTGTTGTAAAACCTGCTTTTCCTCGATAGCTATACAGTGCTTCACCGGCATAAGTTGAACCATCGTGGCTAACTGCCCAAATGGCCGCATTATTTGCTTTATAGGATGTTGGGTGTACCTTTGTTTCGTCGTAGTAGGCTCTCCCAAAATTCATGAATTCTTTTATGGTTCCATTTTGCCAAATGACGGCAGCACCTGCGCGCTCATGGCTACCTTCGCCAATCCCGCCGATCACGTTACCGTCACCAGAAATGGCACGTGCGCTAGAGAAGTAAAAGTTTTTAGCTGAGTTTATATCATTTGTTAGTAATGTCGGTGTCATTGATTCAGCGTGAGTTGTGAAAGGCAGAAAAAACGTTGAAATGAAGAGGGAAAGGTAAGTTCGTTGATATTGTCTGTTGTTCATAGCTCACTCCAATTAATAATAGGGTCGATATATAAAATTATATATAGCGATCCTATTTCTTGTGCTATGAATGTCAAGATGAGTGTTATGGATTTGTTAAATAGATCACAAAATAACCAAAAAATTGTGAGAAAGTAGCCAACAAAGTGGCTACTTTTCTATAACAAGTTAGAACATATATTTGACATTAGCAAAGTACACTCGACCTTCTTCTGGCATACCATAAGTGTAGTAATAGTTTTTATCAAAAATATTATTGATTCCTGCATCAATGACAAAGTTGGATGTAGCTTGATAAGTCAATTTAGTATTGGTTACTCCAAATCCAGCCACTTTGGTTGTATTCGCTTTGATTTGTCTATTAGGGATACGGTCAAGACTATAACGTCCAGTTTCAGCTTCTTGACTGACATAAAGTGAAAGGTTTGGTAAGACTTTCCAATCGGCATATACAAAGACTTTATGTCTTGGGATATGGTGAATAATCATCTCTTTATGCGTACGGTTTTTCGCCCGTAAATACGTATAGTTTGCCCCTAAAGTCAGGTTATCCGTGACAAAAGCTGTGGCAGCCAACTCAATCCCTTTGCGAATTTCTTTACCATAATTCTGATTTTGTTTTAAATTATCTGGATGATTAGGAATAACTACTTCTTCAATCGCATCATGAACATCGCTATAGAACAATGCGCCTTCTAAACGTAACCAGTCATTGAAAGTACGTAAATAACTTACTTCATAGTGATAGGCTGTTTCAGGTCCAAGGAATGGATTAGGTTCTACACTACCAAATCGACGAGAATAGCGTTCTTTCATTGTGGGTAGGTGTGTCTTTTTCGCAAAGCTGGCAGCAAACTCATCATTTTTATCAAAGCGATGGCTTAATTTGATTTGATAATTCAGTGCGTGTTGATTACCCAGTTTGAATGGATTAATTGATTTTGGGGCATTTTTGCCTTTTGATTTTACATCAAACTTCTCAGCACGATTGGCTTGACGATAATCATAGCTGATCCCTGATATCAATTGCGTATTGCTTGCTAATTGATAGGTATGTTCTAGTCCAATACTGTAAGTTTGATCTTTATTTTTTGTCACCGGATCATTGTTGTCATGTTCTCGGTGTATATCTGCTTTATAGTTTAGTGCCAATTTTAAGGTGTGTTGTGTGGTTAAGTCCGCGCCCAATTCAATACCTGCGCCATAGGAATAATCGCGGTAGTAGCTAGTATCAGCAGTAGTAAAAGTCGCATCTTTAAACATGTCTAAGTCATTTTTGAAAGTATCATAGAATACTTTGCTATTGATATAGGCATTATGTGGGGCAAATTGAGTATGTGATAAGAAATAGAGGCTGTCTTTATCCCATGCATTCCAACGCCAAAAACGCCCTGCACTTTGGTGTTCGCCAGCATAGAAGGGCTGTTCTTTTTTTGCTTTTTGTGTGCTTAGCACGAAAGCATATTCATCGGTATTATTTGGCGTATAAGCCAGTTTTAAACTTAATTTTTTATCACGATGCACCGATTGCTCAGCTCGTCCACCGTCTTCCAAGCTTTTACCTTGCTGTTTATAGTGATGAGAAAGTTGTAACCCTTGTCGCTCAACAAAGCTGCCGTTGATCTGAGCATAAAATTGTTCTTGCTTGCTACCTAGGCTGAAATAAGTTTGGTTGGTACTTGTTTTGGCATCGCGTCCTTTTTGAAAGCCATAACCAAGTGTACCTTCTAGTGGTTTAGTTGGTTTACGACTGATTAAATTAATTGCCCCGCCCATCGTATTTGGACCATATAGCACGGCGCTTGCGCCTTTAGAAATATCAATACGTGAGAGATCAAAAGTGCTGAAACGACCTAAGTCCATATTGCCATCATAAGGCACATATACAGGGATACCATCAATGTATATAGGGACACGACGAGCATCAAAGCCTCGTACATTAATGTTTTGCTCACTGCGTGCGCCAATACGTTCAAAACTTACTCCTGGTGTTATTTTGGCGACTTTAGCAACATTCGTAATATTGTTTTTCTCGAGCGCTTGGTATTCAAGGCGTGTCGTGGTGAGATCGCTACTGTTATCCGCAATGACTTCAATTTGTCCAAGTTGAAAGACATGTGCATAACTTGATGCGCAAACGAGCGTAATTACACTATAAAGAAAAGTTTTTTGCATAAGAGATCCTTTAAGAGTTAGGGGAAAATTTAAGCCGCATTGCAATATCAATACACAAAAAGATTTTTTCATCATTGTTATGGCAAGCTTGGCGTAAGGTTTGGCGAGTGCTGAGCACCTGAATTCGCACTTGACGTAATTCGTCCAAAAAGTGCGGTTCAGATAATTGAAATTCTTCGATGAGTTGTTGCACAGTCAGGTTTTCAAACGTTTGAATTAAGCGCTCTAAAGTACAATAACTGGGGTATTTGCTGTGATAAAGCCAATCAAAAAATTGAGTATGGATTTTCTTTAATTTACTACGTCGATGAATAAGATGCAGCACAATACTGCAAATGAAAAGAAGGGCAAAAATCAGGTGAGTAGAAAGTGCAACAGGGAAGTTGATCCCAAAATAGAGAAAAAGCCCTGACAAGATTATGGCAGAAACGCTGATTAACATCAGCATAGTCAAACTAAATTTATAAATAACACTGAATTTTTGCATAATTTGAGTGAGTAAAGTGAATAAATTTAGCGCAGATTATAGAGTATCATTATATAAAAATAAATATAACGATAGAGGTTTTTAAAGTGCGGTCAACATCGCTAAAATATTTACCGCACTTTTGAACTGAAGAAAAGAAACGTTTTAGTGATCTGTATCTGTCAAAAAACCACCGCTTTGATGGACCCACAGTTTGGCATATAAACCATTTTGGGCAAGCAATTCATGGTGTGTCCCTTGTTCGACAATTTGCCCTTTATCTAATACTACTAAGCGATCCATGGCAGCAATTGTCGATAAGCGATGAGCAATAGCAATGACGGTTTTATTTTCCATCATTTTATCGAGGCTTTCTTGAATGGCGGCTTCGACTTCAGAATCGAGAGCGCTGGTGGCTTCATCAAGTAATAAAATCGGGGCGTCTTTTAACATCACGCGGGCGATCGCAATGCGTTGGCGTTGTCCACCTGAAAGTTTGACTCCTCGTTCACCCACATGGGCATCATAGCCCGTACGACCTTTGGCATCACTAAGTTGCGGAATAAAATCCGCTGCTTCAGCACGTTGTGCTGCACAGTACATTTCTTCTTCCGTCGCATGAGGGCGCCCATAAACAATGTTCTCTCGCACGGAGCGATGTAGGAGTGAGGTATCTTGAGTGACTAAGCCGATTTGACTACGTAAACTTTCTTGCGAGACATCACATACATTTTGTCCATCAATGGTAATTGTCCCTTGTTGTGCTTCATAAAAACGCAGTAATAAATTGACAATAGTGGATTTGCCTGCGCCGGAACGCCCAATGAGTCCGACTTTTTCACCCGGTTTAATGGTTAAATTAAAGTCGGTGAGCAACGGTTTATCAGGCGAATAGGCGAAATGTACGTTGTGAAAGCGAATTTCTCCTTGCTGAATTTGAATGGGTTTCGCGTCTTGTTTATCCACGATCGTATGGGGTTTGCTGAGGGTTTGCATACCGTCATTGACCGTACCGATATTTTCAAATAAACGTGCAGACTCCCACATAATCCAATGGGATAGACCATTGACGCGTAACGCCATGGCTACAGCCGTGGCTATCGCACCGACGCCAATACTTCCTTGTTGCCAGAGAAAAATGCCTAATATTGCGGTCCCCAATGTCAAGGCGATATTGGCAGCGTAGGTCAGAATATCTAAACCTGTGCCTAAACGCATTTGTGCGTGTACGGTAAGCATAAATTCTTCCATTGAACGTTTCGCATACGCGGCTTCTCGTGTGCCATGAGAGAAAAGTTTTACCGTCGTAATGTTTGCGTAGGCATCCGTGATACGTCCAGTCATCAGAGAACGTGCATCAGCTTGGCGCTCTGCGGTTTTTGCCAGTTTCGGGATAAGAATACGTAAAATCGTGCCGAAAGTGATTAACCAAAGTACAAAGGGTAACAGTAACCAGCCGTCTAGGCTGGCTAACACCACACCAGAAGTAATAAAATACACCGACACATACACCACCATATCCGCTAATGTGAGTACCGTATCACGTACCGCCAGTGCCGTTTGCATCACTTTAGCAGACACTCTGCCAGCAAATTCGTCTTGATAGAACGATAAACTTTGACCGAGCATCAAGCGATGGAAATTCCAACGTAAGCGCATTGGAAAGACCCCTTGCAGGGTTTGTAAGCGGACTGCGGAGGCGATGAATGCCCATACAATACTAAACAGCAGCAAGCCTGCCATCGCCAATAGTAATGGTCCTTTTTCTTGCCACAGTGTGAGCGGGGTATATTCGGTTAACCAGTCAACCAGAATACCCATAAAACGAAAGAGTACCCCTTCCACAATGCCGATACCAATCGTGAGGAACGCTAATAAAAAGATCCAACCGCGCATGCCCTCCAAATTTGCCCAAATAAAGCGGATCAGCGTTTTGGGTGCCGTTTTGGGGGCCTCAGGTGGATAAGGATTCACCCGATTTTCAAACCATGTAAAAATCTTATCTAACATAAGCATTCCTTTATAACATTGCGAGGTTCATCATTGAACGTCATAAAATTTATAAAAAACAGACCGCACTTTAAAACAGATTGAGTGCTTTCATTTGGGCAACAACGTCCGCAACCTCAATTTCTGCCATCAGATTTTTCCCTTTTAACTTAGTTGCCCAAGGTAATTGATTAGACAGCTTACCGAACTCTTTTTGTACATTTTGTTCATAGACCGACACGACATTGGCTAGATTGTTGTAAGGACCTGTACGCAAGGGATTGTGATACGCATATAAACCAATGACATCGGTACCTTGCGTGGTGGCGAGATGTGCAGGTCCCGAGTCGGGGGAAAGCACGACATCGACCATACCGATCAATGCAGTAAGTTGTTTGAGGTTAGTTTTGCCAGATAAATCAGTAGGTGTGAACTTACATTGGGCGAGGATTTTTTGTACCATTTCTTTTTCGCGTTTTGCTGGTGAAGCACAAAAAATAACATGAATGTTGTGTTGATGTGCGATATTGGCAATGTCGGCATAACGTTCAACCAACCAATCTTTTTCAGTTTTACTGGAACAAGGTGAAATCAATAAATTTTTTCGTGTTTTATCCACATATTGGGCGACAGCATTGCGGTCTGCATCGCTAATAGCAAGTTGCCATTGTGGTGCAGTGATAGGAACGCCGAGATAGGCTACAAATGCCATAAAACCATCAAGCACATGCGGACTTTGTGGCTCGTGAATTTTCCGATTGGTAAACAACCCTTGTCCTTCTCTTGCTCGTTTTTTGCCAAAACCCACTTTATAAGTGGCATTGATCCCGAGTGAAATCATGGAGGCGCGTAAGGCCGTTTGCATATTTAATAACGCATCAAAATGGCGTGATTTTAATTGTTTCCACAGGGCAAAGATGCCTTTCCAGCCAGTTTTTTTATCGTAACTGATTAATTCAACATCAGGAATACCAGCCAGTAACTGCGCCTCTGTTTTGCCGACGATCCACGTGATTTTTGTATCTGGCCAATGGCGTTGAATTTGTTGTACCGCAGCCAATGCGTGACAAACATCACCAATAGCTGATAAACGTAAAATACAAAGTGAGTGGGGGGGCGTACTAAACAGCGGCATCATTATCTCGTCCAATAAATCTTGTGTGAATTTTAACTATTTTAAAGTAGAATGTGGCCATTCGCTATCTCTGATTTCATCTAATAAAAATATGCTTGAATTTAAACACAAAAATACGTTTTTCTTGTTTAACTTTAAACAACCTAAAGCACAGCAGGCGTGCTTTTTTCGATCTTCATTTTGGAAAAAACAAGCGCGTATTCTTGGTTCCGCACAGGGACGAGGCGTAACGTGGTTTTTACAAACAAAAGATTTGTTTGGTGTCAACGCAGCATTAAAACATTATTACCGTGGCGGGTTATGGGGCAAAATTAATCGAGATTATTATCGTTTCTCAACCTTATCTAATGCGCGTAGTTTTGCGGAGTTTTCGTTGTTAAAACAACTTCATGAAGCAGGACTCGCTGTTCCAAAGCCTCTTGGCGCTTGTGTGGAAAAAGTCGCATTTGGTTTTTATCGTGCTGATTTGTTAACAGAAAAAATTGAGCATGCACAAGATCTCACTGTCTATTTACAACAAGGTAAGCTGACGGAACAAGATTGGCACAAAGTCGGACAACTCATTCATCAATTACACAGTTTGCAAGTGTGCCATACCGACTTAAATGCGCACAATATTTTGGTACAACAACGAGAAGATGGGCGTAAATTCTGGTTAATTGATTTTGATAAATGTGCACATCAGCTTGGTGAACGTTGGAAAAGTGAAAATTTAAACAGATTACACCGCTCTTTTATGAAAGAAGTGACGCGGATGAAAATTCAATTCAGTGAACAAGACTGGCAAGCTTTGTTAGCGGGATATCAAGCATAAGGGGAAAACATATTTCCCCTTTTTTCATCGTAGTGAACTATTTTTTTAAGTTTTGTAAGGCGTGAAAAACGACTTCGGGTACGAGTTGACTTACATCGCCATGATGTAAATGGATTTCACGAATCATGGTGGAGGACACATAAGACCAGCGTTCAGACGGTGGGAAAAATAAACTTTCTACCCCATTGGTTAATAAGCGATTTAAGTGAGCAAGCTGTAATTCATAGTCAAAATCGCTTGCACTGCGTACACCACGAATAATCGCTGTGATATTTCGTTCCTTGACCACATCCGCCAGTAAATCTAAAAAACCCACGACAGTCACATTCGGTAAGTGAGCGACGGCTTGCTTGACGAGTTCCACACGTGTTGCTAAATCAAACAAAGGCTTTTTATTCGGATTGGACGCCACGGCGACTAACACATTGGGAAATAAACGTGCGGTACGTTGAATAATATCCAGATGTCCATTCGTAATGGGATCAAAGGTGCCAGGGTAAATAACCGTAATCATACTGTTTTACTTAAATAAGGATCTAATAAATCTAACAAACGTTGTAAGGCGCCACGATTTTCAATCAGGACTTCATAACCCGCATTGCCATAACGCTCACGTAATTCTTGTGAATCTAAAAATTTTTCGACTGCATTGGTCAGGGCTTTGGTGTTTTCATTCACTTCTAATACGCCTTGTACTTGCAACAGTTTTGTAAACACTTCAGGGAAGTTAAAGGTGTATTTACCACTGATGACAGGTAATTTAAAGGCAAGTGGTTCGAGTGGATTATGTCCCCCATGCTTAACCAAACTGCCTCCCACAAAGGCAATATCGGCAAGCCCATACATCAACATCAGCTCACCCATGGTATCACCGAGTACAACTTGAGTTGAGCCATCGGGCGTAACATGATCGCTACGACGAACGTAAGTCAATTTATGTTTTTTAATTAATTCCGCCACCATATTAAAGCGTTCTGGATGACGAGGGACAAGAATTAACAATAGATTTGGATATTTATGTAGTAAGAGACGATGAGTTTCTAAGATAAGATCTTCTTCTCCCTCATGTGTACTTGCCGCGATCCACACCGGACGTTGGTCAACCCAAGTCTGTTTGAGTGACGCAACTTGTTGCATCAGTGTATCGTTGAGTACTAAATCATATTTGATGTTGCCGGTTAATTTTAAACGTTGCGCATCATAACCGAGCGATAAATAACGTTGAGCACTGACGTTATCTTGTGATGCAATTAGACTGATGTGGTCAAAAATGTGATGTAGTGCGCCTTTGAACCAGTGATAACGCTGTGTTGAACGTGTGGATAAACGCGCATTAGCAATAATAAACGGAATGGCTTGTTTTTTGAGTTGCACAATTAAATTGGGCCAAATTTCAGTTTCAATCACAATACACACTTTCGGTTGCACAAAGGCAATAAAACGGTTAACGGCATCCGGTAAATCGTAAGGCAAGTAAAAGTGAGTAACACTGTCGCCAAAGGCGGCCTTCACTCGATCAGAGCCGGTGGGGGTCACCGTGGTGACTGTCAGAGGTAACGTCGGATAAAGGGCTTGCAGACGCTTAATCAGTGGCGTTGCTGCAATAACCTCGCCCACAGAAGCCGCATGGATGACAACACCATTTGCTTTTGGTGGCACTACACCACAATAAAAGCCATAACGTTCATTAAGGCGTTTACGGTAATTTGGGGCTTTTAAGCTACGTCCTAGCATAAATAAGACAACCAAAGGTTGAATCAAATACATTAAGACGGTATAGACGAAACGTAACATAGCATAAATATTCGGTTATGTTAAAATGACAGACATTGCCCTTAGTATAAACTGTTGCACTCAAGACATAAAGGATTAAAGTATGCCAACACTTAGCGTTGCGATGATTGTTAAAAATGAAGCCGAGCATTTAGCACAATGTTTAGATACAGTGAAAGATTGGGTGGATGACATTGTGATTTTAGATTCGGGGAGTACGGATAACACAAAAGAAATTGCGTTAAGTTATGGTGCAAAGTTCTATGCGCATTGTGAGTGGCCTGGTTTTGGGCGCCAACGTCAAATCGCGCAACAATATGTGACTACTGATTACGTCTTATGGCTAGATGCGGATGAACGTGTTACGCCAGAATTGCGTGAGTCTATTCAACGCGCGGTCGCAAAAAATGAAAAAAATGTGGTGTATAAAATTTCACGTTTAAGTGAAGTATTTGGACGCAAAATTCGCCACTCTAACTGGTATCCTGATTTTGTCTTGCGCCTATATCCAACGGCACTGACACAATATAATGATGAACCGGTGCATGAAAAGGTCATGGTGCCGAGCCATGCAAAAGTGGAAAAATTAGCTGGGGATTTAGAGCATTACACTTATAAAGATATGCACCACTACTTAGTGAAATCTGCGGGTTATGCTAAAGCTTGGGCAGAAAAACGGGAAAAAGCGGGCAAAAAAGGCAGTCTTTTGGCTGCGTTCACTCATGCGATTGGCTGTTTTGCTAAGATGTATATTTTCAATGCGGGTTTCCTTGACGGTAAACAAGGCTTACTCCTTGCCGTCCTCTCCGCCCATTCGACCTTTGTCAAATATGCAGACTTATGGGTGAGAACACAGACGAAAAAGTAATTTAAGTTCAGAGAGTAGCACAAGGATTTTCCTTGTGCTTTTTTATGCGACATTTCTCACAAAAAACACTTTTAATTCCTTGGTTTGACGTGAAGTTATTTATTTCTTTCGATGTAAATAATAGTATATAGCGAAATCTTAACCAGAAAGGAGTGGCTATGTTAACGAAATTTATTAAAAAATCGACCGCACTTTTAGTGCTTTCTTTATTTGCGGGTGTCGTCAGTGCACAAAGTGAATCCTCATTAGTGGCAGGGAAATATGGTGAGGTGGAAGGGCAAAAGGTCCAAAAAGTGTTAAGTGCAGGCAAAGTGGCAGATGTGTTGTTGATTGCATTAGCGCCTGAAAAACTATTAGGTGTATCCAGTGAATTACCGAAGAAAGGGATGCCTTATTTTTCTGAGCAAGTCCAAAAATTCGAGGTGACAGGGCGCTTGGCAGGACGAGGTTCTACCGCACCATTGGAAAAACTGGTGGCGTTGAAACCGGATATTATTGTAGATGTTGGTAGTGTGAGTAAAAGTTATCTGGCGACAGCGGAACGGGTTAATCAACAAACCCAACTGCCTTTTGTGTTAGTGGATGGTAAATTCCCACAAACTGCGCAGCAAATTCGTGAAGTGGCGAAATTAATTGGTAGTGAGGAAAAAGGTGAAAAACTCGCTACCTATGCAGAGAAAGTGCTCGCCCTGACTGAAAATAGTGTACGCAATGAGAAACAGCCGGTTAGCGTTTACTTTGCTCGTGGCGCGGATGGGTTAGAAACTGGTTTAGCTGGGTCTATCCACGGTGAAGTATTAGATTGGGTGGGGATGAAAAATGTTGCTGATGTGGCAGGTGAGAAGAAAATTGCACGTGTGTCGATGGAGCAACTTTTACAGTGGCAACCTAGTGTGATTTTGACACACGATAAAAATTTCTATGAGTTATTGAAAACCGCAGATGTGTGGCAGCAATTAAGTGCGGTCAAAAATAAGCAATTTTATTTAGTGCCGGCAGAACCGTTCGGTTGGTTAGATCAGCCACCAAGTGTGAATCGTTTATTGGGTGCGGTATGGTTAGCTCATCATTTTGCCGCCGAGAAGGTGGATGCGAAACAGTATGCGATGTTAATTAATGACTATTTTGCGTTGTTCTATAGTCATCAATTAGATCAAAAAGCACAGGCAAAGTTTGGCATTAAATAATTCGTTATGAATGTGACCGCTCGTTTATGGCTACCACCGATATTATTAGTGTTGGTCGCCATATCAGCTTGTTTGATTGGGCAATATCACATCGCCTTCCACGATGTGTGGCAGGCGGTGTTACATATTGCGGCGGATAATCCTCGTACCGATGCCGAAACGGTCTTATGGAATATTCGTTTACCGCGTATTTTTACCGCCATTATTGTCGGTGCGGCGTTATCTGTTGCAGGGGCAACTTACCAAGGGATGTTTAAAAATCCCTTGGTCTCCCCAGATATTTTAGGCGTGACAGCAGGCGCAGGACTGGGGGCGGTTACGGCGATTTATTTTGGCGGTTCGTTATTCACGATTCAAGTCGTTGCATTTTTAGGCGGATTACTAGCAGTATTTTTAGTCTATTTAATCTCACGTACGGCACCTCATCACTCACCGACCTTAGCCTTAGTGTTAGCAGGCATTGCGATTGCATCGTTATTAAGTGCGGGCATCTCGTTATTAAAAATCTTATCGGATCCTTATAGTCAATTAACCACGATCACTTTTTGGTTAATGGGCGGATTAAATATGGCAACCTTAAATGATCTTGCTTTAGTTGCCCCTTTAATTTGTGCTAGTTTGATTCCTTTAATTTTATTACGTTGGCGGATGAATTTACTCAGTTTAGATGACGAGGAAGCTGAAACATTGGGTATTAATACGAAACGTACACGGCTTATTTTTATCTTATCCGCAACACTCATGACTTCAGCTGCGGTGTCTATTACAGGGATTATTGGTTGGGTTGGCTTGATCATTCCGCATATTGCGCGTTTATGGATTGGTGCGGATTTCCGGCGTTTATTGCCAACGAGTTTATTTATCGGTGCTACTTTTTTGCTACTCACTGATACCATTGCCCGTTCAATTTTCTCCATAGAAGTCCCTTTAGGCATTATTACCTCTCTGGTCGGTGCGCCCTTCTTTTTGAGTTTACTCATTCAAGGAGGGAAGCGATGAGTTTGGTCACCTTGAAGCATGTGAGTATAGGCTATAAAAAACAGGTGTTAGCTTCGGATCTTAATTTACAGCTTGAGCCAAATCAGGTGGTCTGTTTACTCGGCGCGAATGGCTGTGGCAAAACCACGTTACTCAAAACGTTGTTAGGTCTATTGCCTACGCTTGCTGGAGAAATATTGTTACAAAACCGACCGCACTTTATCTGGACGCAAAAAGAATTGGCACAATTTATTGGTTATGTGCCACAAGTACATCATTTGTTCCATTTTACCGTACAAGAAGTGGTACTGATGGGCAGGACTGCCCACCTTGCTTGGTACAGTTCACCTAAACAAAAGGATATTGCGATTGCAGAGCAGTGTCTCTCGACATTGGGCATCGCCCATTTGAGTCAGCGTTTTTACCATGAAATTAGTGGTGGGGAGCGTCAATTAGTATTGATTGCTCGTGCTTTAGCACAACAGCCTGCTTTTTTGATTATGGATGAACCAACGTCTAATCTGGATTTTGGCAATCAAATTCGCGTATTAGAAAAAATTACACAGCTAAAACAAACAGGTTTGTCAATTTTAATGACTACACATCAACCCGAGCACAGCTTTCATGTTGCTGATCGGACTATCTTGTTCCATCAAGGTCGTATTATTGCAAACGGTACACCAAAACAAACCCTGACTACACAAAATTTAGCCAAGATTTATCAATTAGACGAAGACGTATTACGCAAAAATTTAAGGATATCTTATGAATAAGCAACAAACTTTACGCGATGTGGATTTTGCCGAACTCTACCGCAATCATTATCAGATGGCATCAAGAGAACCCAAAACTGCTCAAGATTGGGATCATAAAGCGGAAAAAATGCAACATTCAGCGTTTGATTTGAATAATCATTATGTGCAGGCATTTGTCAGTCGGATGGATCTGAACAACGTAGAAAGCTTACTGGATGTAGGTTGTGGTGGTGGCGCAATTTGTCTTGCGATTGCACCGCAGGTTAAGCAAGTATATGGTTTAGATTACAGCGAAGGGATGTTATCCGTGTTACAACAACGTGCGACCAAATTAGGTTTTGAGCACGTTCAAGCGATACAAAAATCGTGGGATGACAGCTGGGAAGAGGTTCCTGTATGCGACATTTGCGTGTCTTCTCGTTCTTCTATGGTGGCGGATTTAGATGATGCAATTGATAAGCTCAATGCCAAAGCTAAGAAAGCAGTGTATATGACCATGATTGTAGAGAAAGATTTTATTGCACGTGACATTCTACAGTATATTGGTCGAGATTCTGTGGGGTTCCCTAATTATATGTACGCACTCAATTTACTACATCAAAAAGGCTACCACGCCAGTGTCGATTTTATTACTTCGAGTTGTGGTTTAGTCGAACCGGAGAAAATGACGGAAGAAAGTTTTATTCAATCAGTTCAGTGGTCAATTGGTCAGTTAACGGAGCAAGAAATACAAAAATTGAAAGCGTACTACGCGACACACCCTAACCTTACTTCAGCGCGTGGTGAGTTCAAAACATGGGCGTTTGTGAGTTGGAAAAAATAGTCTAAGCTACCGCACTTGAAACATAAAAAAAGCAGATCATTGATCTGCTTTTTACATTGACGAATCAATTAGTTTTTTGCTTTTGCTGCGGCTTTGACGATCACGGCAAAGGCAGGGGCTTTTAATGAGGCACCACCAACTAATGCACCGTCGATATCGGGTTGAGTAAATAATTCAGCCGCATTCGCATCATTAACTGAACCACCGTATTGGATAATCACTTGTTCTGCCACCGCGTTGTCTTTTTTCGCGATATGACCGCGGATAAAGGCATGAACTGCTTGTGCTTGAGCAGGGGTTGCTGATTTACCGGTACCGATTGCCCAAATTGGCTCATAAGCGATAACGGCACCATTAAAGGCTTCAGCGCCTAATGTATTTAATACGGCATCAATTTGGCGTGCGCATACTTCTTCTGTTTTGCCCGCTTCATTTTCGGCTTCACTTTCACCGATACACAATACCGGCACTAAGCCTGCTTGTTTTAATGCTGCGAATTTTTTCGCGATGAATTCATCGCTTTCTTTATGATAAGTACGACGCTCAGAGTGACCGATAATGATATATTTTGCACCAAAATCTTTCAGCATTTCTGTTGAAATATCGCCAGTAAAGGCGCCTTGTACATTCACATCGACATTTTGTGCACCAAGGGCAATGGCTTTTCCGCCACAACTACAACTGCATTTTAAGGCAGCTTCTGCTTCTGCTAAATACATCACCGGTGGGGCAATTGCCACATCGCAGCCTTCAACACCCGCTAATTCTGTTTTTAAGTCTTCGATTAATGCTTTGGTGAATGCTTTGCTACCGTTTAATTTCCAGTTACCCATAACTAAAGGACGACGAGCCATAATTTTCTCCGTATTAAAGTAATAAAAAATAACCGCATTACTATAGCAAATTTTTTCCTCCATTCTGTTGATTTTAGGCAAATTTAAAAAAATTTTTTGTGAAAAGGTGATTATTTTGTTTTAAAAAGCTACAATCCACTGTATGGATTAGACAAAAAATGCACGCTTGTGATGAAAATGAAAATATTTAAAGCTGAACAATGGAATTTAGAGAGTCTTTTACCGCTCTTTGAGCAATATCGTCTTTCGCATGGCATGTCGGAAAATCCTGACCGCACTTTGGCTTTTTTGACGAATCGTATTCGTTTTAGTGAAAGTATTTTTTTTATTGCTGTCGATGACACACACCAAGCGTTAGGTTTTATTCAGCTTTATCCACGTCTTTCCTCTTTGCAATTACAACGTTATTGGCAACTGACCGATATTTTTGTGCAAGCCTGTCCTTATAAAACTGAGATCTATGCTGCGTTAATCGCAAAAGCAAAAGAATTTGTGCGTTATACGCAATCGACGCGTTTAGTGATAGAACAAGCTCCACAGCAACAGGCAATGCTTGAAGCAGAGGGGTTTAAAATGAATACAAAGAAAAGTATTTTTGAGTTGAGTTTATAAGCCTGTTTTTAACAGGAGAAAATATGCAACAGCATGTTAAGCAGCGTTGACGCTCAATTTCAGTACGTTTTACATGGTTACAAGCCTATTACAGTGTCGCTCTACTAGAGATCGGATTTCTAAACAGAATCACTTCAATAAGGCATTCACTTCGGTTGGGATCACTTTCGGATTAGGAATCAGAATCTGTTTATGTCTATTTAGCTCACCTTTTTCCAAGACAATACTACTTTTCGGCACTTTAAAGGTTTTGCTTAAAAATTTGAGTAAGTGGGCGTTAGCTTGTCCGTCAATCGGCGGGGCGGTGATGGTGATTTTGAGTTCATTGTCGTGTAAACCGACGATCTGATCTTTACTGGCTTTCGGTTGCAGAAAAATCCGCAACCGTAAGTGTTCTTCTTGTTTTTCTACTGCGGGTAGCTGTGTCACAACGCAAATTTCCTAACAATCGACCGCACTTTTTAGTAACTGGCTAATGCCCAGTACACATCGAAGAGATCGCCTAATAAACTATTTAATAGGAAAAGAATAACGGCTAATACCATTGGGGAAAAATCAATCATACCGGTATTCGGCAGAATACGTTGAATCGGGCGAAGGAGTGGTTCACTGAGTTGAGCTAAGATGAATTGGAGTGGGGTGGCACCACGGTTAAACCAACTCATCACTGCACCAATTAATAAAACGTAAAAAATCGCTTTTCCAACGGTACGGACTAAAGTGAGCATACCGATAATGGCGTAGTCTAGGATATCCGCATTGCCGATGAATAAGTTACCTACCACATGTGCAAGTGGGAATTTTAGACTAAAGAGTAAAAAAGCCAGTAGTAACGCGGCGAGGTTGATATTTTTCACAGTTGGAATAAATGTTGTTAGTGGACTTAATACCGGTTGGGTGATTTTAACCAAGCTTTGTGAAATTGGATTGTAAAAATCCACGCGACTGAATTGGAACCACGCGCGTAATACTAAAATCAGACCATAAAGATCAATAATGATAAAAACGAGTAATTGTAATGTATTCATATTAACGTCCTGTAGATTTATAACCAGCCTTTGCGTTTGAAATACCAATAAGGTGCAAATGCCGCCAGTGCCATTAAGCCTAACGCTATAGGATAACCAAATTTAAAGCCTAATTCTGGCATAATATCAAAGTTCATACCATAGTTAGAGGCAACCAGTGTTGGCGGGAGGAAAATCACCGACACAACCGAGAAGATCTTGATAATACGGTTTTGTTCGATACTGATGAAACCCATTGCCGCTTGCATCAAAAAGTTGACACGTTGGAACAGTGACTCGTTGTGAGGTTGGAGAGATTCAATATCGCGTAAGATTTCACGCGCTTGTTCTAACTGGTTTGCTGGTAAGCGTGTTTTACGCACTAAGAAACTTAACGCACGTTGTGTATCCATTAAGCATAAACGTACTTTGGAACTGGTGTCTTCTTGTTCCGTTAAGGTGGAGAGTGCTTGGTCAAAGGCTTCCCCTTGTGTGCCATCTAAAATGACACGACTTAATTTTTCTAAATCTGAGTACACGGTTTCAATCACGTCGGCTAATTGCTCGATTTTGGTTTCAAATAAATCAAGTAAAACTTCATAAGCGTTACACTCAATCAAGCGTTGACTACGTGAGCGCATACGATATAAACGGAAAGCGGGTAATTCACGATCACGGAGTGTGAAAAGACGACCGTCACGCACAGTAAATGCCACGCTGGCTAAGTCGGCATAATCTTCTTCGTCTTCGCAATAAAAGAAAGAGTGAAGGTGTAAACCATCTTCATCTTCGAAGAAACGTGCCGATGCCTCGATATCTTCTAATTCAAGGAACGTAGCAAGGCTCTGACCTAAGCCTTCTTGTAAAATTTCGCGTTCTTCACTACTTGGTTCGATGAGATCGAGCCAAATGGCGGAATTTAATTCTGCATTGGTATTTTCATCAATGCGGACAAGGCGTGCATCTTCGAGAGCGAAAGCATTAATCATTTTGTCATACTCCTTAATTGGATTATGAACAACGCTATGAACAAAAGCGATCAAACGAAATCTTGTTAAAAAGAATTCAACGATAAAAGTGCGGTTAAATTTTCATTCGTTTGACTAGTGGTGATTGATATTTCAATAACCGAAAAAAGATGCCGAATAAAGCAGTGGAAGAAAAGATCTCTCAGCGAACCCTCGCCGATGTTAAGGAAATGGCGAAAGTTACAGTAAAAACTCAATTCGGTATCGACTGTGACTGTCCAAAGTGTGTGTCCTCATATTACTAAATCGGGGCGAATGTTACGCTTGAAAACTGGCTTCGTCAAGGTTTTATGCGTACTAATGTGGAATTCTTATGCATGGCAAAATGAAAAAGGCGAACTAAACAGTTCGCCTCGCATAAAAGGATTATGCATCTTTTGCTGGATATTCCCACCAGATATCAAATAATGGGCTGATTTCGATTTGTTGTAAGCCGTTTTGCTCTAACCATTCTTTGACTAAGGTGCGATGGCTTTCATCACATTTGCCTAGGGCTTCTAAGCAGACTAAACCTTCCCAATGTAAGTAACCACTGCCTTCATAAGCAAGACCGTTTGGCTGGATTACCTCACAAATAAAGCGATCAACCACTTCATCAACTTTCTCGATGGCCGTACCTTCTGCAAATTGCCAATTCACTAAGAAACCTAGTTCTTGGAATTCAGCAAGGTGCATTTTTTTACGTTGTCTTCTGTTACGTTTAATCGCCATGTTCGATTCTCCTCTCTGTTGGCTGATAAAATTTGTCTTACATTATGCCAGACTTTTGTTCAAAAAGTGCGGGCTTGTTTTTTTATTTTTTGATGTAGTAGAGATCCCACACGCCATGTCCTAAACGATGTCCACGTTGCTCAAATTTAGTTAATGGACGGAAATCCGGGCGTGGAATGTAATCATGGGTCGCTGATGTATTTTGTAAACCTTCGGCTTGTTGCAACACGGCTAACATATGCTCTGCATAGTTTTCCCAGTCGGTGGCCATGTGAATAAAACCACCTGTTGTCAACTTTTGTGTAATGGTATTCACAAATTGCGGTTGGACGATGCGGCGTTTGTGGTGCTTTGCTTTATGCCATGGATCCGGGAAGAATAATTGCAAACCACCTAAGCTGTGGTCCGCAATGCAATCACGTAAAATTTCGGTGGCATCATGGCAAATGATACGTAAATTTTTTACCCCTTTTTTCACCGCATAGGCGATACAAGCCCCGACACCAGGCGTGTGAACTTCGATCCCTAAATAATTGCGCTCCGGGTTTTGCAGTGCCATGTCAACTAAAGAGTGTCCCATACCAAAGCCAATTTCGAGTACCACAGGATTATTGTTTCCATAAATAGCAGGAAAATCAAAGGGCTGGTTTTGATGCTCTAAACCGTAGAACCCCCAATGTTGATTCATGGCATTTTTTTGAAATTCACTCAAACGCCCTGTACGTAATACGAAACTGCGAACTTTGCGTTTATAGCGCCCCTCTGCGGTAAATTCGGCAACTTCCACAGTTTTACGTTTTTGATCAGCAAAGGTTGGTAAATTCTCTGATTCTTGATTATTAAATGACATATTTTTGTTTATAATGAGGCTAATTTGCCGCGAATTATACGGTTTTTGTTGGAAAACACCAAGCTTGTCGAGCAGGCTTGTGTATTTATTGACATTTTATACTTGGTTGGAAAGGAATGTGATATGTCTCAAAAATACCCGAAGCCAATGATTATCCTTCATTGGCTCACATTATTGTTGGTGTTAATAGCTTATTTTACAGGGGATTATCCGCCTGCGGATGGCTTGATGGGGGAGATACATGTAGCAAGTGGTCTAAGTCTTGCCATGTTGTTGCTGTTACGTGTGGGGTTACGTTGGCATTATCGTAATCAATTGCCTGCACATAAGCTAACGCGTTGGCAACATATTGCCGCACATTCTGTGCAAATGTTGCTTTATTTATGTCTGTTGCTGACGCCTATTGCTGGGTATTTTACATTGACTGCTGATGCGGATGACTTTATGTTATTTGGGATGAACTTGCCTTATTTTAGTCTTGAAATTTCTTTAGGTAAGGCACATGTGATTTTGGCGAATAGCTTTATTGCGTTGTCAGGCGTGCATGCCTTAGCAGCACTATTTCATCATGTTGTCTTAAAAGATAATGTGTTAAAGAGTATGTCGCCACATTAACCTGTACCAGAGAATTTTCAAAGTGCGGTCGGTTTTTTTAAATGCTTTGATCGTACCTGTTTTCGGATTTTTTTATTGATGATACTTGCTCAATCTTCTCCTCATGCCCCTTTTGCTCATGCCGTGTTAACTTGGTATGACAAATTTGGGCGTAAACATTTGCCTTGGCAACAGAATAAAACGTTATACGGGGTTTGGTTGTCCGAAGTGATGTTACAACAAACTCAAGTAGCGACGGTGATTCCTTACTTTCAACGGTTTGTCGACAAATTTCCTAATATCTGTGCCTTGGCGAATGCACCATTAGATGAAGTGTTACATTTATGGACGGGGCTAGGTTACTATGCTCGTGCACGAAATTTACATAAAGCGGCACAAACCATTCGTGATCAATATGCGGGTGAGTTTCCGACCGATTTTGAACAGGTGTGGGCGCTGACGGGCGTGGGGAAAAGCACTGCTGGTGCGGTACTTTCCTCTTGTCTTGATGCGCCTTATCCGATTCTAGATGGTAATGTGAAACGCGTGCTTTCTCGTTATTTTGCGGTGTCTGGTTGGGCGGGCGAGAAAAAAGTCGAAGAACAGTTATGGCAATATAGTGCACAGGTTACGCCGACTGAACAGGTCGCCAATTTTAATCAGGCGATGATGGATCTCGGGGCAATGGTATGCACTCGAACAAAGCCTAAATGTGATCTCTGTCCTTTACGTCATCATTGCCAAGCATATTTACAACAAAACTGGCAGGCTTATCCGGGCAAAAAACCAAAAAAAGTTCTGCCAGAAAGAGAAAGTTATTTTTTGATTTTAAATGCCTATGGCAAAGTTGCGTTGGAGCAACGTGAAAATAACGGGCTTTGGGGCGGGCTCTATTGTTTTCCTCAGTTTGAAAGTAAAGCAGCGCTGTTGGCATTTTTAGCGGCACAAGGGATTGGTTATTATCAAGAATGGACCGCATTTCGTCATACGTTTAGTCATTTCCATTTAGATATTTACCCTATTTATGTTGAGTTGCAACGGTCGCAACTCGATCAAAATCGCACCGATTGGAAAAAAGTCTCAGAAAAGACCGAACAGAGTGAATCAACTGTATTCAGTGCGGTCAAATATTGGTATGATCCGCAAAATCCAGAACAAATTGGACTGGCAACACCAGTAAAGAATTTATTAACACAATTTATAAGGAATTATTATGGCGAGAACCGTATTCTGTGAATACCTTAAACAAGAATCTGAAGGCTTGGACTTTCAGCTGTATCCAGGCGAGTTGGGTAAGCGTATTTTTGACTCAATCAGCAAACAAGCATGGCGTGAATGGATGAAAAAACAAACTATGCTGGTGAATGAGAAGAAGTTAAACATGATGAATGCGGATCATAGACAACTACTTGAGCAAGAAATGGTTAACTTCTTGTTTGAAGGTAAAGATGTTCATATTGAAGGTTATGTTCCCCCAACGGAATAAATGAAGATGAAGAAGTACATAATTTACGCATTAATCCCTTTTTTATTTGCTTGTGGTGGGACGAAAACACACCGCAGTTCGCAATTTGATGAAGCATTCGCCAAAGATACTCGTGGATTAGATATTTTAACAGGGCAGTTTTCGCATAATATCGATCGTATTTGGGGAGTGAATGAATTACTCGTTGCGAGCCGTAAAGACTATGTAAAATATACCGATCGTTTCTATACGCGTAGCCATGTCAGTTTTGATGAAGGGTTGATTACGGTTGAAACACAAAGCGATTTACGTCACTTACAAAATGCGATTGTACATATTTTATTAATGGGGTCTGATGCAAATGGTATCGATCTGTTTGCTTCGGGTGATGTGCCGATTAGCTCGCGTCCTTTTTTAGTGGGGCAAGTGATCGATCATTTAGGAGGATCTATTACTAACACCACAACAGCAGGTAACTTTGCGAATTATTTATTACAGAATAAATTGCAAACGCGTCGTTTAAGTAATGGACATACTGTACAGTATGTGGTGATCCCGATGATTGCCAACCACGTTGCTGTGCGTGCACAAAAATATTTACCGTTGGTGCGTAAAATGGCACGTCGTTACAATATGGATGAAAGTTTGATTTTAGGCATCATGCAAACAGAATCCAGTTTTAACCCTTACGCGATTAGTTATGCTAATGCGATTGGTTTAATGCAAGTTGTGCCAACAACCGCTGGACGTGATATTTTCAAAATGAAAGGAAAAGGGGGACAGCCGTCCAAATCCTATTTATTTGATCCTGAAAAGAATATCGATGCGGGGACCTCGTATTTATGGTTATTACAAAATAAATATTTAGACGGGATTACTAATCCAACCTCTAAACGTTTTGCCATGATTTCTGCTTACAATAGTGGTGCAGGCGCGGTTTTACGTGTTTTTGACCAAGATCGTGATGCGGCGATTGCGAAGATCAATAGTCTTTATCCTGAACAGGTTTATCGGATTTTGACTACTCAACATCCATCTGCGCAAGCAAGAAATTACTTACTTAAAGTGGATCAAGCACAGAAAAGTTATCGCGTAAGACGATAATTAATAAGTAAGGTGAAAAAATGCTCGCTTTATTCCAAAGAATAGCGAGCATTTTGTTATTTATTTTTAATGAAAAAACATAAAAAATGTATGAAATTGTGTTATTTCTATGCTTTTCGTTTGTTAAATATCCAACTGAATAAAAAAAATGAGTTTTTTTGAATTTAGGTGTTGACTTAACCCAGAAAAAAACGTTTAATACGCACCACTGATGAGTTGCCTCGATAGCTCAGTCGGTAGAGCAGGGGATTGAAAATCCCCGTGTCGGTGGTTCGATTCCGCCTCGAGGCACCACGATTCCTCCTTAGTTCAGTCGGTAGAACGGCGGACTGTTAATCCGTATGTCGCTGGTTCAAGTCCAGCAGGAGGAGCCAAATTCTTAAAACCCGCTAATTTATTAGCGGGTTTTTTCATTCCTGCATTTAACCTATTTCGTTGTTGATTTTCCGCGATATTGACATGTTGTTACCAAAAAACGTTGTTGCTTTTGGTGGAGAGAATGTATGCTCGGTTTCGCTTTTGCTAGATTGGTTATTCAGGAGCAGAGCAAGTTCTTTTTGTTTGTTAAGTAACAAAGCTTATTGTGACGACACGCGGGTCTAAATTGTGTTTTCCCCAGCGAGTAGCGTAAAGTAATCTTGTCCAGCAAGGATAGCGATCCCGACAGACATCGCTTATGTAATGGACTGAGTGTAATCTAATTGCTGCATGCCATGCTTCAATTTCTTTGATCTCTTGTATTGTCCATGAAAATTCAGGGCGTTCTTGACTGTCTATTTTTTGAGGGCATCGTGGTATTTACTACGACCGACTGCCATTGGGGGCACAATATCGAAAATCATTGTGCTGTTAGGTAAGTTTTCAGCTACAGAGGCAATAAACTGTTTGACTTGTTCTTTAGGAAAAAACATCAATACGCCTTCAAGAATTAATAAAACGGGTTTGTTATGTTGACTAACCGTTTTCATCCAATCTGTATTGAAAAGTGAGTCAGCCAAATAATGATTACTCGTTTCTGGTAAAAGTTGGCGACGTATATTGATGACTTCAGGTAAGTCTAAATCATACCACGCACTGACTTGTGGTTTGCCTAAGCGTTCAAAGCGTGCATCTAAGCCCGCACCAAGCTGCACAACAACCGCGTCTTGGTGCTGTGAAAGAAATTTTAAGCTTTCTTGATCAAATAATTTTGCGCGTCCACAACATCCCACTTGTGATAAATGAGCAGATTCAAACTTTTGAAAGTCATAGTCAATCTGTTTTTTCATTCTTGCTGCTTCGCGATCTTTCAGTAATGGATTGGCTTTATCATATTCAACTGCTTTTGCCCAAAGAGTGATTAATAAAGTAGAAGAAAGCGCAGATATCTTATTGGGTGAAATTTTGTCAGACATAACACCTCCTATTTAATGATAATAATTCTCAAATAATCAAGATATCATAGAAAAAGGTGAAATCGTATTCAATACTTTTATTGAAGGAGTAAAAAGACTCAGAATGAAAAATCGATTCTCGCAACCAGGACCAGAATCGATTTTAGGGAGGAAATAGTGAATTTATGGGGTTGCTAAGGTCGTAATCGCATTCGCCACTTCACGATCCTGATAAATTGATCGCACGACTTCATTAAAGGTTTCGCCTAACACACGCTGAATTTCTGGGTTTTTCGCGGAAAATGCACCGGAATAAGTGCGACTGGCATTAATATTTTTACTAAAATGTCCTTTTGCACTTTGAGCATGTACAGTCACTTGTACTTTACTATCTAAGTTATAGCGTAAATTTCCTTGCTCTACATTGGCGTAAAATTGATTCACGTCCACGGTGACAGACACATTAGCATTTTGTGCATGGCCAATACGGAATCCTTTACTGATTAAATCCTGTTGTTGGACTTGTTGAAATAACTCACTGACACTCGGCACGGCAGACAGTTTAACTAATCGACCGTCAGCCACATAACTCGATACCTCACTTTGTGGACGGCTATCGCGTACAGTGACAAACACGACCGCACTTTGATTGACTGCCATCGACGCAACCGGTGCGGGTGGGGTGAAGGTTAAAGTAGAAGGTTGTGTTTGACAACCTGCGAATAACAGACTTCCTGCGAGAATCGTAAGAAGAGAAAGAGTGTGGTGTCGTTTCATAATGTCCTCATAAAATAAACGGTCGCTGCCTTTTGGGGACAGCAAAGGAGAAAAGTGGATAGATATTATTCTTGCAAAGTTAATGAGGAATGTATAGCCTTTATACCCTAAATTTATTGAAATGGTGAGGAACAAGATGTCAAAACAACAAGAATTGATTACACGCTTAACGGAAGCATTTGAGCCACATTTTTTGGTCGTAGAAAATGAAAGCCACATGCATAGTTCAGGACGCGGCGCAAATTCTCATTTTAAGATTGTGTTAGTCAGTGAACGTTTCGATGGGTTAAGCAAAGTTGCTCGCCACCGTCAACTTTATCAATTTTTGGCAGATGACTTAGCACAAGGTATCCATGCTTTAGCATTACATCTTTATACCAAAGAGGAATGGAACCACCGAGAAGGAAGCATGCCGAAATCGACGAATTGTGTCGGGATTGGACACTAATTTCAAGCAATCAAAAACCGCACTTTCAGTATAGATGAAAAGTGCGGTGTTTTTGGTAGAACAAGTTATTTAATATTCTTGTGCTTTCTGTTTATCAACGACTACCGGATCAACGTAATAAAAATCAGGCAGTTCCTGTTTGTTTAATTTTTTCAAAATACTTTCGATAGCCACGGCAACTTGTTTTTTCGGGAGCTGGTCGATGGTATTTTGCATTTTACCTTTTTTCACGTATTCAATCGCAAGGGGAATACCGTCGTAACCAGAAACAAGGACCTTCCCTGCTAATCCGGCATTTTCAATCGCGGTGACTGCACCCAGTGCCATATTATCGTTCGCCGCAAAAATCCCTTTGATATTCGGATGTGCGGTTAAAATATTGGTTGTGACATTAAGTGCTTGTTCTGTTTCCCAGTTTGCAGACTGAGAAGCGACAACTTTGATATTTGGTGATTCAGAAAATGCTTTGAGCGCACCTGCTTTACGTTGTTCGCCATTATCCACACCAGGAATCCCTTCTAAAATAGCAACATCCCCCATTTCGTTTAAGGCTTGTGCTAGATTTTTAGCCGCCAAATAACCACCATGGAAGTTATCGACACCAACGTAATTAAATTTTAACCCAGCTTTCTTCGTTGCTTTTTCATCTAAACGAACATCGAGATCGATAATCGGAATCCCGGCTTTTTCAGCTTTTTGAAATGCTGGAATAAAGGCGATAGAATCATTTGGGGTAACAATGATGCCATCCACTTTTTTGGCAATCATGTTTTCGACTAGACCCACAAGCTGTTCTGTTGAATCTTCCTTTTCTGCAACTTGTACAATTAAATCAATATTTACCTCTTTTGCTTTTTCTTCCGCTCCTTGTCGCATTGTAATGAAATATTCATTACTTAATGTTTTCATGAGTAAGGCAATTTGAGGTTTTTCTGCAGCTAGCGTAGTACCGGATAGGGCGATGAGTAAGGCGCTTGCCGTGATCGTTTTCTTCAAAAATGTTGACATCATCATCTCTCTCCTCTCAGCGTTAAATAAGGAAACTTTAGTATAGACAGATTAAAATGATCAAACTGTGATGTCATTCACATTTTTTAGACAGGGTTTAAATTATGCTATGGGTGGGAATACCTGTAAAGAATGTGGATTGACGTTATGACGCAGAGAGATTGTATTTTAAAGTTAAAAAATATCGGCAAAAGCTTTTTTGATGTACCGGTATTGAAAAACGTGGATCTTGATATTTATGCGGGTGAGGTTCACTGTTTAGTGGGTGAAAATGGCGCAGGAAAATCCACATTATGTAAAATAATTGCAGGTATTTATCCATTTGAGCAGGGTGAAATGTTTTATGAAGGAAAGTCTTATTTTCCTAAAACAGTGAAAGAAGCGCAATCTTTAGGCATCGGATTTATTCATCAAGAATTGATGTTAGTGCCGCAGTTATCCGTCTTGGAAAACATTTTTCTAGGGAATGAAAAAACGGTATTTTGTGGAAAAATGGATTGGCAAACGATGCGTCATAAAACGCAGCAAATCATTAGTGAATTGGAGTTAGACATTGATCCTGATGCGAAAGTAGCGGATCTCTCCATCGCACAGCAACAAATGGTTGAGATTGCAAAAGCCGTATTTAGTGAATATAAAGTGATTATTTTTGATGAACCAACCTCTTCAATTTCGCGTAAAAATACACAAACCCTGTTTAAAATTATTCATCAATTAAAAGAAAAAAATGTTGCAATGATTTATATCTCTCACCGTCTAGATGAATTTCAATACATTGCGGATCAAGTGACGGTTTTAAGAGATGGGATTCGAACCGGTACCATGGCATATCGCGACACTTCTCCTGATGAAATCGTCAAATTAATGGTAGGGCGGGAAATTAATTTTGCTGAATATCATCGTCATTATTTACCAACACGAGAAGTTTTGCGCGTCGAGAGTTTAACGAATAAACATATTAAAAGCAGTTCTTTTTCTTTATATGAAGGTGAAATACTTGGTTTTGCGGGATTAGTGGGCGCTGGACGTACAGAGTTATTACGAGCTATTTTTGGTGCAGATGAGGCTAGCGGAGCGATTTATCTCAATGCGCAACGGGTGGAAATTCGTTCGCCAGAAGATGCAGTGAAACAGAAAATAGGTTTTATTACCGAAGACCGGAAGCAACAAGGCTTAATTTTAGGACTCAGTATTCGAGAAAATATTACATTACCGATTTTAAAGCGCTTTTGGAATGGCTTATTTTTAAATAAAAAGCAAGAGCGCTTAGTGGCAGAAGAAAATCGGCAAAAACTCCGGATTGTTTCACATAGCCAAGACCAAATCAGCCAAACCCTTTCAGGAGGCAATCAACAAAAAGTGATTATTGCTCGTTGGCTCGAAAGTGGTGTTAACATTCTGTTTTTTGATGAGCCAACACGGGGTATCGACGTGGGGGCGAAATCCGAAATTTATGATCTTATGCGACAGTTTACCGATAACGGTGGGGCGATTGTAATGGTTTCTTCGGATCTGCCTGAACTGATTACGATGTCAGATCGTGTTATCGTGATGCGACAAGGTGAGATTGTGCGCGAAGTAAAAGATAAAGCAGAAATGACAGAAGAGAATTTAATGCGTTTAATGATTGGTGTAGATGAATAGGTATTGTATGACAAATTTAAGAAAAATTTTCTCAAAATTAGGCATCGGTATCATTTTACTGTTAATGATTATTGGTATGTCGTTAAGTTCCGATGTGTTTTTGTCCACGAATAATATTATCAATATCTTATTACAGGTTTCGATTATTTGTGTCATTTCTGTTGGTATGACGTATGTCATTTTAACCGGTGGCATTGATCTGTCAGTTGGCTCTATTGTCGCACTCAGTGCCGTTTGTTTAGGGGTTTTTACACATTGGGGAATGGATTGGTTAGGTGAAAATCCTTCCAGCTTTTCTGTCTTAATGATGGTCATTAGCGCGATTATCGCAACAATTTTTGTTGGTATCCTTTGTGGTTATGTTAATGGATTAGTGATTGTGTATGGTAAAGTGACGCCTTTTATCACAACATTGGGCATGATGGGTATTGCGAGAGGACTTGCGTTAACCATATCAGATGGCAAAACTATCTATAATTTTCCAGATACATTGCGTTTTTTAGGAAATGGGCGTATTGCACTGACGGAAACATTTGCGCTCCCGGTACCCGTTATTATTGCGTTACTTGTCGTGTTAGTGAGTTTTTACGTGCTAACCCAAACGATGTTTGGTCGACAGATTTATGCGTTAGGCGGAAACCGTGAAGCAGTTCGATTGTCCGGTATTAATATTGAGAAACTTGAAATTAAAGCTTATGTGATTAATGGCGCATTAGCGGCAATTGGTGCCATCATTTTAGTTGGACGTTTAAATGCGGCACAGCCTATCGCTGGAAACGGTTATGAATTAGATGCTATCGCTGCAACAGTGATAGGCGGGACAAGTTTGATGGGTGGCGTGGGTTCAGTCGTCAGTACTTCTATTGGGGCGCTTATTATGGGGGTGTTACAAAATGGGCTGACGTTATTGAACGTCACCTCGTATTTGCAACGCTTGATTATTGGTTTAGTGATTATTTTAGCGGTATTTTTAGATCAATTACGTCGTGGCGAAGTATCAACACGCCGTTTGAAACGGTTATTTTTTAGAGAATAATGTTTTGTTCAGCAAAGACAAATTTGTCAGCCTAGCTAATGATATGTCAGTGAGCTAGGCTTTTTTATTTTGCCAAATTTTACTTTTCATCGGTAACGAAAGCGTGCGTATTCCATGAAAAATGTGTGTTGAGATAACAAAATGTATCTGAACGCTTCTTTTTTCTTATCTAACCCTTTATAAGTAAATTACTTGTACTCATTAAGAGTAAAACTTGACCTTCTTCAAAAAAAAAGATTTTTTTTACTAAAAATTCAGAAAAATAGGGTGCGGAAGTGGCACCAAGGTTATTATTTAGTTAAAATAAGGCGTTTTATTTTATCAAAATTTTAACGTTTGTATTTTGAACAATTTTCTTTGGCTAAACCGTTCAAAATAGGGACGACAAACAGAATTTGAGTTTTAATTTATGTGAAATGAGGTGAGTGATTGTAGTTGCTTTGAAAGCGTTTGCATGATCTTGCTGAAATCATTACTCAAGACGAGGTTATAGTGCTAGTCACTGTAACTATATTTTTAATCTGACTAAAAGTAGTGCAAACAATATGATTACGATTAAAAAAGGCTTGAATCTTCCTATTTCGGGAAGCCCAGAGCAGGTAATCCGTGATGGCAATGCTATCACTGAAGTTGCTTTGCTTGGTGAAGAGTATGTGGGAATGCGCCCTTCAATGAAGGTGCGTGAAGGTGATGTTGTGAAAAAAGGCCAAGTGCTTTTTGAAGATAAAAAGAACCCTGGTGTGGTTTTCACAGCCCCTGCAAGTGGTACTGTAACTGCGATTCATCGTGGTGCTAAGCGAGTTTTACAATCTGTAGTAATTAAAATTGAAGGTAATGAACAAATTACTTTTGAAAAATATACAACAGAACAATTAAACCAACTTACTTCAGAGCAAGTTCGTCAAAATTTACAAACTTCTGGATTATGGACCGCACTTCGTACGCGGCCGTTCAGTAAAGTGCCTGCCGTCGATGCCACACCCGTATCGATTTTCGTGAATGCGATGGATACCAATCCATTATGTGCCGATCCACAAGTGATCGTGCAACAATCTGCGCAAGCTTTTGAAGCGGGTCTGACTGTATTAAGTCGTTTACATGAGGGGAAAGTGTACCTGTGTAAAGCGGCGAATGCGAGCATTCCAAGCCCAAGCATTGCCAATCTTGACGTGAAAGAATTTGCAGGTCCACATCCAGCTGGGTTAAGTGGTACGCATATTCACTTTATTGATCCTGTGAGTGCAACCAAATTTGTTTGGTATATCAATTACCAAGATGTGATAGCGGTGGGTAAATTATTTACCACAGGTGAATTAGATGTTTCACGCGTAGTGTCCTTAGCTGGTCCACAAGTGAAAAATCCAAGATTAGTACGTACCGTATTAGGTGCAAACCTTTCCCAATTAACAGAGAATGAAGTGAAAGACGGTGAAAATCGCGTGATTTCAGGTTCAGTATTAAGTGGTGCAAAAGCTGCAGGTCCTGTTGATTATTTAGGTCGTTACGCATTGCAAGTTTCAGTACTTGAAGAAGGTCGTGAGAAAGAATTTTTAGGTTGGATCATGCCGGGTGCGAATAAATACTCACTTTCACGCACGGTGTTAGGACATTTCTCTAAAAAGTTATTTAATTTTACCACCGCACTTAATGGCGGTGAGCGTGCGATGGTACCTATCGGTGCTTATGAGCGTGTGATGCCATTGGATATTATTCCAACATTATTACTGCGTGATTTGGCAGCAGGCGATACCGATTCTGCACAGGCGTTAGGGTGTTTAGAGCTAGATGAAGAAGATTTAGCCCTTTGTACCTTTGTTTGCCCAGGTAAAAATGAATATGGTCCGCTCTTACGTCAAGCCTTAGATAAGATCGAGAAGGAAGGTTAAAAATGGGTTTAAAACATTTTATTGAAAAAATTGAACCTGCGTTTTTACCGGGTGGTAAATATGAGAAATGGTATGCATTATTTGAAGCAACCGCCACCTTCTTATATACCCCAGGGACAGTCACGCACAAAGCTTCTCACGTACGTGATGCGTTAGACTCGAAACGCATGATGGTGTTAGTGTGGTTATCTTTATTCCCTGCGATGTTCTACGGTATGTATAACGTGGGTGCGCAAGCGATTTTGGCGACAGACGCGTTAGGCACTCTGCAACAAGCCATTTCAGGTCATTGGCAATATGCGTTAAGTCATGCGTTAGGTGCAGATTTGACCCTGTCAGCGGGTTGGGCAAGTAAGATGTTGTTAGGGGCAACTTACTTCTTACCGATTTACTTGACTATTTTCTTAGTGGGTGGTTTCTGGGAAGTGCTTTTTGCGATGGTACGCAAGCATGAGATTAACGAAGGTTTCTTTGTGACCTCTATCCTGTTAGCACTTATCGTTCCACCAACTTTGCCATTATGGCAAGCTGCGTTAGCAACGACATTTGGTGTGGTTGTGGCAAAAGAAATTTTTGGTGGTGTCGGTAAAAACTTCATGAACCCTGCATTAGCTGCGCGTGCCTTTTTATTCTTTGCTTATCCAGCACAAATTTCAGGTGATACGGTATGGGTTGCCGCAGATGGTTTTTCTGGTGCAACCGCGCTTTCACAATGGGCTGTGGGTGGTGAAGCTGGCTTGAAACATGTGGTAACAGGTCAACCAATCACCTGGATGGATGCCTTCATTGGTAACATTCCGGGATCTATCGGTGAAGTATCGACTCTAGCATTGATTATTGGTGCGGCGATTATTGTGTTTGCACGTATTGCCTCTTGGCGCATCATTGCGGGTGTGATGATCGGCATGATTGCCACTTCTGCCTTATTTAATCTTATTGGTTCAAGCACAAATCCATTATTTGCAATGCCTTGGTATTGGCACTTTGTGTTAGGTGGTTTCGCATTAGGGATGTTCTTTATGGCAACGGACCCCGTTTCTGCGGCATTCACCAACAAAGGAAAATGGTGGTACGGTATCTTAATTGGTGCGATGGCGGTATTAATCCGTGTGGTGAACCCAGCGTATCCAGAAGGTATGATGCTGGCTATTTTATTTGCTAACTTGTTTGCACCAGTATTCGATTATTTAGTGGTCCAAGCAAATATCAAACGTCGGAGAGCTCGCAATGTTTAAGAATAAAGATAGCGTTGGCGGAACACTTCTCGTCATTATCCTTTTAAGCTTAGCTTGTTCTATTATTGTGGCAGGTTCAGCCGTTTTGCTGAAACCAACACAAATCGAACAAAAAGAACTGGATAAGCAGAAAAATATTTTAAGTGTTGCCGGTTTATTACAGCCAACAACCAAAAATAGCGAAATCAAAACGATTTATGCAAACAATATTGAAGCCCGTTTAGTGGATTTAAACACGGGGGATTTTGCTCCTGCACAACCGGGTTTTGATGCGGCAAAAGCAGTGAAAAATCCAGCAGAAAGTACCGCACTTTCCGCAGAAGATGATGTAGCGGGTATCCGTGTACGTGCTAACTTCGCGGAAGTGTATCTGGTCAAAAATGATGCGGGTCAAGTGACACAAGTGGTTTTACCGTTCTACGGTAAAGGCTTATGGTCAATGATGTATGGCTTTATGTCCGTTCAGCCAGATGGCAACACAGTTAATGGCATCACTTACTATGATCAAGGTGAAACACCGGGATTGGGTGGTGAAATCGAAAACCCGAAATGGCAAGCACAGTTCCCAGGTAAAAAACTATACACCGCAGATAACCAAGTCGGTTTATATGTGGGTAAAGGTGCCTCAGCAAATGCTGAACATGGGATTGATGCAATTTCAGGGTCAACATTAACCAGTAATGGTGTCAACAATTCATTTAAATTCTGGTTAGGTCAAAAAGGTTTTGGTCCTTTCTTAGCAAAACTGAAAGCAGGAGTGTTGAACAATGGCTGATACTAAAAAGTTAAAAGGCTTGTTGCTATCGCCTGTGATGGACAACAACCCGATTGCGTTACAAATTTTAGGGATTTGTTCTGCGTTAGCGGTAACAACTAAATTAGAAACGGCAATTGTAATGACGTTTGCGGTAATTTTCGTTACGGCATTCTCAAACTTATTTATTTCTTTGATCCGTAACTATATTCCAAACAGTGTACGTATTATCGTGCAAATGGCGATTATCGCCTCGTTGGTTATCTTAGTTGACCAAATCTTACGTGCTTATGCCTATGGTTTATCAAAACAACTTTCGGTTTTCGTGGGCTTGATTATTACTAACTGTATCGTTATGGGACGAGCAGAAGCCTTTGCGATGAAATCACAACCACTAGAAAGTTTCGTTGATGGGATTGGTAACGGCTTAGGTTATGGCGCAATTTTAGTGTCAGTTGCCTTTATCCGTGAATTAATTGGTTCAGGCAAATTATTTGGTATGACGGTATTCCAAACTATCCAAGATGGTGGTTGGTATCAAACCAATGGTTTATTCCTACTTGCACCAAGTGCGTTCTTTATTATTGGTTTTATTATTTGGGGTATTCGTACCTTAAAACCAAATCAGGTGGAGAAGTAGTTTATGGAACATTATATTAGCCTTTTCGTTAAATCCGTTTTTATCGAAAACATGGCACTTTCTTTCTTCTTAGGGATGTGTACTTTCCTTGCTGTATCGAAAAAAGTGTCTACTGCATTTGGTTTGGGGATTGCGGTTATCGTGGTATTAGGTATTGCGGTACCTGTAAACCAATTAGTGTATAGCTTTATCTTAAAAGACAGTGCATTAGTTCAAGGTATTGATCTCAGTTTCTTAAACTTCATTACCTTTATCGGTGTGATTGCCGCATTAGTTCAAATTCTTGAGATGGTATTGGATAAGTATTTCCCTGCACTTTATAACGCGTTGGGGATCTTCTTACCATTAATTACCGTAAACTGTGCGATTTTTGGTGGGGTATCCTTCATGGTTCAACGTGATTATACCTTTGTTGAATCCGTTGTATACGGTATTGGCGCAGGGACGGGTTGGATGTTAGCCATTGTTGCGCTTGCAGGCATCACGGAAAAAATGAAATATGCTGATGTACCAGCAGGGTTACGTGGTTTAGGCATTACCTTTATCACTGTAGGTCTGATGGCACTTGGTTTTATGTCATTTTCAGGTATTCAGTTGTAAGAAAGGGGATACAGAATGGAAATTACTCTTGGTATTGCAATGTTCACCGTTATCGTTTTGGCTTTAGCAGTCATTATCTTGTTTGCTAAATCAAAATTGGTTAATTCGGGTGACATTACAATTGAAATTAATGACGATCCAAGCAAAGCAATTCATTTGCCTGCGGGGGGCAAATTATTAGGTGCGCTGGCGAGTCAAGGCATCTTCGTTTCTTCCGCTTGTGGCGGTGGTGGTTCTTGTGGGCAATGTATCGTTAAAGTCACCGAAGGGGGTGGCGATATTCTACCGACTGAACTTTCACATATTTCAAAACGTGAAGCAAAAGAAGGTTATCGCCTTTCTTGCCAAGTGAATGTGAAAAACAGCATGAAGGTCGAATTGCCAGAAGAAGTCTTTGGGGTGAAAAAATGGGAATGTACCGTTATTTCTAATGATAACAAAGCGACTTTCATCAAAGAACTGAAATTAGCGATTCCTGAAGGGGAAGAAGTACCATTCCGTGCAGGTGGCTATATTCAGATTGAAGCAGAACCGCACACTGTCGCTTATAAAGACTTTGATATCCCAGAAGAATATCATGAAGATTGGGATAAATATAACTTATGGCGTTATGTGTCTAAAGTGGATGAGCATATTATTCGTGCATACTCCATGGCTTCTTATCCGGAAGAAAAAGGCATCATCATGTTGAACGTGCGTATTGCAACGCCACCACCAAATAACCCAGACGCGCCTCCTGGTCAAATGTCCTCGTACATTTGGTCACTCAAAGCGGGTGATAAAGTGACTATTTCTGGTCCATTCGGTGAATTCTTTGCGAAAGAAACCGATGCCGAGATGGTGTTCGTCGGCGGTGGTGCGGGTATGGCGCCAATGCGTTCACACATTTTTGACCAATTAAAACGTTTGAAATCTAAACGTAAAATGTCATTCTGGTATGGTGCACGTTCTAAACGCGAAATGTTCTATGTGGAAGATTTTGACACCTTACAAGCCGAAAATGATAACTTCGTATGGCATGTGGCACTTTCCGATCCACAACCGGGTGATAATTGGGACGGCTACACTGGCTTTATTCATAATGTGCTTTATGAAAACTATCTGAAAGATCATGAAGCGCCAGAGGATTGTGAATACTATATGTGTGGACCGCCAATCATGAATGCTTCCGTGATTAAGATGTTAAAAGATCTTGGTGTGGAAGATGAAAACATCTTATTAGATGACTTTGGTGGTTAAGCCAGCTTGCTCTTAGCATGATTAAAGTGCGGTCGGATTTTACGAATTTTGTAAAGGTTGACCGCACTTCCATTTCAGAAAATTTGAAAATTTGGTTTTTATATTGCAATCCATATTGGAAAATCCAAACTTGCAAACTTTTTAAAATAGAAAGGATTTACAGTGAAAATAAAACACATTCTTAGTAGTATCATCATTGGCTTTTGTTCACTATGTTTATTGGCTTGTCATAAATCCCCTGAAGTTGTGACGATCACGGGTAAGACCATGGGGACAACGTATAGTGTGAAATACATTGATGATGGTCAGATTAAGATTAAACCGATTGAGATGCACGGGCAAATTGAAGAGATTTTGAAAGAAGTGAACAATAAAATGTCTACTTACCTTTCCACATCTGAATTGAGTCAATTTAATCAAAATACACAAATTGATACGCCCGTTGAAATTTCGGCTGATTTAGCCTTTGTCTTAAAAGAAGCGATTCGTTTACATGGCGTCACAGAAGGAGCATTGGATGTGACTGTGGGACCAATTGTGAATTTATGGGGGTTTGGACCTGAAAAGCGTCAACCGAATGAAACCTTAGAAGAACAAGTGGAAAAACGTCGCGCTTGGGTCGGGATTGAAAAAATGAAATTAACCGAACAAGGCGATAAGTTTTATCTCGCTAAGACAGTTCCCCAGTTATATATTGACCTTTCTTCGATTGCCAAAGGGTTTGGTGTCGATAAAGTGGCTGCACATTTAGCTACAAAAGGCATTGCTAATTATTTGGTGGAAATTGGTGGTGAGATTAACGCGAAAGGAAAAAATATTGAAGGCAAAGATTGGCAAATCGCGATTGAAAAGCCGAATTTTGATGGGAGCCGCGCGGTGTCACAAATTATTGGGCTGAAAGATTTTTCTATGGCAACATCGGGCAATTATCGTAACTATTTTGAAGAAAATGGTCGCCATTTCTCTCATGAAATCGATCCTAAAACTGGTTACCCGATTGAACACCGATTGGCTTCAATCACCGTGTTAGCGGATTCCACCATGACCGCAGATGGATTATCGACAGGTCTTTATGTGCTCGGAGAAGAGAAAGCCTTAGAAGTCGCGGAAAAATACAATTTATTGGTGTATCTCATTAGCAAAACCGAAAAAGGGTTTGAGGCAAAAATGTCCTCTGCATTTGAGAAATTATTAAATGAACAACATTAGGATAAATCCATGCAACTTTTTTTAATCACGTTTGGTATCTTTTTATTGATTATTGCAGGAATGGCGATTGGTTATATTATTCAGCGTAAAACGATAGCCGGGAGTTGTGGTGGCATTTCGGCATTAGGCTTGAAAAAAGTCTGTGACTGTGAAGAGCCTTGCGATAATCTCAAAGCAAAACTAGAGGCGGGCGATGAAGAAGCCCAGCAAGAATACAACGCAAAATTTGCTAAAAATGAACCGCACTTTTATGAAGTGAAGTAATCCATGTGAGTATCAACATTGGGTGAAAGGCTCAATGAAACTTGGGGCTTTGTATCGGTAGCATAAGATACAAAGCCCTTACCTCATCTTTTGTGGCGTGATCACGACACTAACCTAAATATGAAAGTAATATGAAATCAAAAACTTATGAAACGCATTTCCCGCCATTAAGTGCAGAGCAATTGGCGGAAAATCGCAAGAAAAAAGTCATCTGTGGCATGTCTGGCGGGGTGGATTCGTCTGTTTCTGCGTTTATTTTGCAACAACAAGGCTATCAAGTAGAAGGCTTGTTTATGAAGAACTGGGAAGAAGATGACGACACTGATTATTGTACGGCGGCAGCCGATCTTGCCGATGCACAAGCGGTGTGCGATAAACTGGGCATCAAGTTACATAAAATTAATTTTGCCGCAGAATATTGGGATAATGTCTTTGAGCATTTTTTACAAGAATACAAAGCCGGACGTACGCCGAATCCTGATATTTTGTGCAACAAAGAAATTAAATTCAAAGCGTTTTTAGACTATGCCGCGGAAGATTTAGGTGCCGATTATATTGCAACGGGGCATTATGTGCGTCGTGGTGAGAAAGACGGGCAATGCCAGCTTTTACGCGGTTTAGATAATAATAAAGACCAAAGTTATTTTTTATATACCTTGAGCAAAGATCAGGTGGCACAGAGCTTATTCCCTGTCGGGGAAATTGAAAAGCCGATTGTACGTGCTATTGCGGAAGATTTAGGTCTAGCCACTGCGAAGAAAAAAGATTCCACAGGGATTTGTTTCATTGGTGAACGCAAATTCAAAGATTTTTTAGCTCGTTATTTACCTGCTCAGCCGGGTGAGATTAGAACGGTTGAGGGAAAAGTGGTGGGGCGCCATGATGGCTTGATGTACCACACGTTAGGTCAACGTAAAGGGCTTGGCATTGGTGGAGTGAAAGGCATGGGCGAAGATCCGTTCTATGTAGTAGAAAAAGATTTGGTGAATAATGTGTTAGTCGTGGCACAAGGGCATGATAATTCTGCTTTATTGTCTTCAGGCTTAATCGCCAGCCAATTACATTGGGTAGATCGTCAACCGATTCGCCAGCCAGTCCGTTGCACTGTCAAAACCCGTTATCGTCAAGAGGATATTCCCTGCGAGATTCAACCGATTAACGATGAAACCATTCGGGTGGTGTTTGATGAACCACAAATTGCTGTGACGCCGGGACAATCTGCGGTTTTCTATCAAGGTGAGATCTGTCTTGGTGGTGGGGTTATTGAAACCCAAATCAAATAGGCGGAAAGATTTTAGAATGTGCGGTTAACGTCTTTAAGATTTTAACCGCTTTTTTATGTGATTTGTTTTATGCTAGAGGAAAGATGAGAAGATGATCTTTCCTTTCGCTGTGCTTTCTCGCGACAGACTGCTATGATAAATTGGATTGTCCCTGTTTTGAGCAGATGTATTGTTAAATATCATGATATGACGTCTATTATGTCTCAGTTAGCGAGGTAAATTGACTTGTCTTTTACCCTTCAATGGCATCACGCCTTATCCTTGATGAAAAGGAAACACTATGGCACATCAACATCCGCATACAAGCAATCGTAGCGTATTAGCAATCAGTTTTGCGCTTGTTAGTGTATTTATGCTAGTGGAGTTTTTAAGTGGTTATTATTTTAAAAGTTTAGCACTCATTGCAGACGCCGGGCATATGGCAAATGACAGTTTTGCCTTATTAGTTGCGTTGATTGCGCTTTATTTAAGTCCAAAGAATCAACGTCGTGTTGCTGTGTTGAATGGATTTTCGTTGATCGTCGTTGCGCTATTTATTATTTGGGAGGCAATTGAACGTTGGCAATCACCGCAAATGATTCAATCGCTGCCAATGCTCGTTGTGGCCATATTAGGACTATGTGTAAACACCTTAGTGGCATGGTTACTGCTGAAAGGTGATTTGCATAATTTAAATCTTCGCGCAGCATATTTGCATGTATTGGCGGATTTACTTGGCTCAATTGTGGCGATTGTCGCGGCATTAAGCATTTTCTTTTTGGGCTGGATGTGGGTTGATACTGTAGCCAGTTTGATCCTGAGTTTATTTATTTTAAAAAGTGGTTATGCCGTGACAAAAGAGGCGATTTTGAATTTGGAATAATAAAACAGGGCTCAACATCATACACTTTTTAACCGCACATTTTCATTCAACAAGGCGATTGATTTGGCTGTACTTTTAAAAAAGGCAGTAGCAGTAACGCAATAGCAAATGCACAGCAAGAAATTACGACAAAAAAACCGGTCCAATGAAACGTTTGTGTGATGAGTGCCAGTGGGTAGCCAGCGAGGGCTGCCCCCAGATAAGCAAACAAGCCAACAAAACCCGTGGCGGTGCCTGCGGTTTTTTTGTGGGCACATTCCGCAGCAGCCATGCCGATTAACATTTGCGGACCAAACACAAAAAAGCCGACACAGAAAAATAAGCCAGACTGTAATAGCATGTTTTCTTTTGGCATCAGCCAAAGCGCGGTAATCGAAAAGAAAATGCCAATGGCAAACACCAATGCCATAGGTCCTCGATTGCTAGAAAACAGTTTATCTGATCCCCAACCGGCGACTAGTGAGCCCACAAAACCACCGATTTCAAATAAAGAGAGTGCGCTGTTCGCACTGACTAAGTCATAGTGATAACGTTCACTTAGATAGAGATTACCCCAGTCATTAATGGCGGTCCGTACGAGATAGACCAATGCATAGCTCATTGCGAGTAGCCAAAGATATTTATTGTAGAACACATAATCACGCAAGATTTGCCGCCATGGTAAATCTTGTCCTTCCTTTTCTTGCGCTAATTCCAAAGGATCATGACGCCATTGTCCAATACTAGGCAACCCCATTGCATCTGGCGTGCTAGGTAAACGCCACAGTAAAAATACACTGATGAGTATGACGATTATGCCTGCCACAATAAAGCCGTGTCGCCAGCTGTAATGTAAAGTGAGATAGCCAACAATTAGCGGAATTAAGGCGCCTCCCACATTGTGCGCAGTATTCCAGATAGACCACCATAAACCTCGCTCGCTACGGGAATACCACGTAGTGAGATATTTAGAACACGCAGGCCAGCCCCACCCCTGAAACCACGCATTGATGACCCATAGGCAAGTGAACAGAAACACGGAACTGGATAAACCGAATAAAATATTCGTGATCCCTGTCATCATCAAGCCGATAGCCATAATGTAACGGGGGTTGGCTTGATCAGAAAAAAGTCCAGAGAAAAATTTGGATAAACCATAGGTGAGATAAAACAAAGTTGCCATGAGTCCAATGGCATTTTTATCCATAGCCAAATCGCTGATTAAGGCGGGCATGGCATAATTCAAGCTTTTACGGCTGAGGTAAAAACCGGCATAGCCTACGTACATGGCAATCATCAAGTGAATGCGCCAGTAGCGATAAGTGCGGTCAATTTGCGAAAAATTTTGTATTGGCATCATTAAAATCGAGGGAGAGTGATCACAAGGGAAGTGCCTTGTGTCAAAGGTTGAATTGAAGAGGAATGCATGTTCGCCGTGCTTGAAGAGAGCTGAAATTCGCCACCGAGTAAGGCAACCCGTTCTTGCATACCACGTAGCCCTAATCCTGTCACTGGCTGATGAATATCAAAGCCTTTGCCATTATCTTGAATCGATAAGATGACCTGCTGATCAATGTGGATCGCAATGTGAATTTGACTGGCTTGTGCATGCTTGATGATGTTGTTTAAGGCTTCTTGGTAGAGGCGGTAAAGGGTGATTTCTAAGCGCGGATCGAGGTGCAATTGTTGAGGATTATGCCAGTCAAACTGACAGTGTATGTGCTGTTGCGTTAAACCTAATTCGTCTAATACATTTTGGAGGACTTGTGGTAATGGTAAGTCATCTAATACGCGAGGACGTAAGCGGTTTAATAGTCCTTTGACCGTATCGTAAATATTGAGTGATAAGTGTTCGATCATATTGGCATTGTTCTGTTCTTGCGGGTGTGGATTGAGCCGTTTCAGAATACTGGCTTGGGTGCGAATAGCGGTAATGTTTTGCCCGATTTGATCGTGTAATTCACGGGCAATTTCTTGGCGAATGCTTTCTTCACTGCTGATCAATTGCTGTGTTAAAGCGCGGTTACGCATGAGCTCCATGCCTAAATGCTGATTGAGTTCGCGTTGATGTTGAATAGCGAGTCCTAGAAAAATTCCTGTTATGGTTTGTGCACACAGAGATAGGAGTAAATCAGACAGATCTAAATGGGAGAAGTGCTGTGTGGAAGCAATTAATGCCACACTATTGATTAGTGAGCCGAGTAAGGCGCCCTGCCAGCCATAATAATAGGCTAATAAAATAATCGGAATTGCTAAAAAGAACAGGCTAAAGCGGTTAAACTCATCGGGCAGATAGGTTTGGATCAGAATGTTTAAGATTAATAACAGTGTATAAACCACAATGTGTTTGCTGCGCAGGGCGATCGGGTGATGAATAAAGCTTGCAGTAAGTGGAATCCACTGGCGTGCAAATAAGAAATCTTGTAATAAATAACACATCGGCAACAACAATAACGCACCAGTAAAACTGACTAGCATCGTGTAAGCAAAAGGGGCATCCAAACAAACAAGCACCAATCCATTGAGCACGCTGATACTCAATGCCAGTATGCCTTGTAGGCGTAATTTGGAGCGTTGTTTGCCTTGATAATAGGATTGGCTAAATAATACGATGGGAAAACTGACCGCACTTAATAAGAGTAAGGGCAAGTAAGCTGCGCTGTGTTCTGCCCAAGAAACCAACAGGAGCACGCTGATTTCGGCTAACAGTGGAGCCAACCACAATGTGGGGCGAAGATGCAGACAAAGTCCAAGCCGCAATGCAAAAGGCAAAAAGAGAAAGGCTAAGCGCGAGTCATGTAACAAATAATCTGCCACGCCCCATAAGCAGAAATAGGAGCAGGTGAGCAGAAACCAACTGTAAATGAAGGTGAACAACTTGTTCAAGTTAATATGTTTGATGAAAGAAATTCGTGAGTTCCACATTATTTTTTAGGTTGAGCTTACTCATGGCATTAGCACGATGCACGTGCACTGTTTTAAAGCTTACATTCAGCTGTTGAGCAATTTCTTTTGCATCTAAGCCAGTTGTTAATAATTCACATACTTCCATTTCTCTTCGTGTGAGCTGTTGGGTATAAGAGGCGGTAGGATTAAGTAGTTTTGAAGTCAGTTCAGGCATTAAGTAAAGCCCACCAGCAAATACGGCATGTACGGCTTGAATCAGTTCATCAGGGTGGCAACGTTTACTTAAATAGCCTTTGGCACCCAATTCCAAGGCTTTGCGTACCATGATATCGGAATCATTCACGCTGAGCATAATACAGTGGATACCCGAGGGAATGTCTTTGAGCAATGCTAAGCCGGTTTCATCAGGCATTGAAATGTCAATAATACACACATCAGGACGCACACTGGGCAGATGTTGGCGTGCTTCTTTAGCAGAACTAAATTCACCGACAACGTGAAGATCATTTTCTAACGCAAGCAATTGAGCAAAGCCTGAGCGGACAATGATATGATCATCAATCAACGCTACTTTAATCATCTTTATTATCCTCAAAAATGAAAAAGTGCGGTCAATTTAACCGCACTTTTGTGTCATGTTATTTACCTGTTTATCTAGCTTGAGCCTTTATTTTACGGATTTTCTTCTCTTCTGCAATGGCAACAAAGGCAAGTAATACCATGCAAACGATTGCAGAGATATTGAGTGCGGCAAAAGTGCCTGCCCAACCCGTTAAACCAAAGATTGGTGTACCGTCTGCAATCATGCCTAAGCCTAATTTAGCGAAGCTATCACCGATAAGGTAAGCAAAAGTGCCTTTTACACCATCTGCCACACTAATGGCTTTTTTCGGTACAAAGCCCACAGCCGCCACCCCAATTAATAATTGTGGACCAAACACCAAGAAACCTAATACAAACAAGGCACATAAATACATGACTTCGTTAGTAGCGAATTGATAAAATTCTAAAGTAAAGACAATCAGAATTAACGCCACACAAGCGGTTAAGCCACGGCGACCATTGGCTAAATCGGATAAATAGCCCCATAAGAATGTACCAACTAATGCCCCTACTTCAAATAAGGCAAAACCTGAAATCGCAGCGTCTTTAGAAAAGCCTAATTCTTGGTAAGCATAAACCGGTGACCATTGGTCGATCCCAATCCGCACGATATACAGGAAAATATTGGCAAAACATAACAGCCAAATCACCTTATTTTTCAAAATATACTGTACGAAAGTTTGCCATTTGGTTAATTGATTTTGTTCAGTCGCTAAATCTTCTTCACTTAATGGCTCACCAAATAATTCTTCTGCTTTTCCTAAACCATAAGCTTCTGGTGAATCACTACCATAACGCAAGCCCCAGAAACCAATAATTAAGGCAATGATTGACGGGAACACGAACATCCCGATCACATGCCCATTAAAGAACACATTGGCGCCGAATAAGGCAACAGCCGCCGCGGCAGCCCCACCCACATTGTGAGATAAATTCCAAAAACCTAAATAGGTGCCGCGTTTATTACGTGGAGTCCATTTAGTGATAGTGGAGTAGCTTGAAGGACCACCTGTACTTTGGAAAAAACCGCTTAACGCATAAAAGGCGATCATTAAGAATAAACTGACACTGCCACCACCCATACTGGCACTAAAACCGAGCATACAAATGGCAGATAAAATCAGCATAAACGGTACGAATTGTTTCGTGTTTTTGCCATCCGCATAATAAGAGACTAACGTTTTGCCGACACCGTAAGTAATGGAAAAGCCTAAGCCAATCATACCGAGCTGGGTTTTGCTTAATCCATAGGTTTCGATTAAATCATTTTGTGCGATGTTGAAATTTTTGCGAATTAAATACATCGCCATATAACCGATGAATACCACCAAATAAGATTGCATAAAGGGTTTAAACCACAGTTTACGACGTTCTTCCACTGGCAGTTCCAGCGTCGGTTTTCTAACTTCTTGTAAAAAGCTAAGCATGCTTTACCTCATTAAATAAAAAAATATTGTTGTCACTATAAGAAAATCACGTTCTGCTGGCGTGAGAAGATGCTTTAATTGATCTAGGAATAATCCTTAGTTTTTGCGAAAGTAAGGTTTTTTTGTGAGATAGATCACAAAAGTGCCGTGCTAGGAAAGCCGATTTTCAGTTGGCACTTGGTTATGTGAGCAATGGGTTATGGTGTTTGGTGAGGAAATAGTATGAGCCGAGTTGGCATACTCGAAGTGCTGTTGCTGTTTTATACGTTTAGTTAGGCAAAAAAATAGCGCCCAACGTTGGACGCTATGTGATGAAGCCGCTTATTTATTATTTACGGTTTAACCATGCCATATATTCTGCTACACCCTGTGCGACCGTTTTAAACGGTTTGTCATAGCCAGTGGCGCGTAATTTATCTAAATTGGCTTGTGTGTATTCTTGGTAACGGCTTTTTAAATGTTCTGGGAATGGAATGATTTCAATATCTGCTTCCGTTTTACCATGGAACTTCACGACGGCTTTTGCTACTTCAAGGAAAGATTCCGCATTTCCTGTTCCTAAGTTATAGATGCCAGAAATGTTGTTTTGCCAACACCAAATATTCACAGCAGCCACATCGCCCACATACACAAAGTCACGGCGGAAATGTTCACTGCCTGCAAATAATTTTGGTTTTTCCCCTTTTAAGATTTGGTTATTTAAGTGGAATGCCACGCTTGCCATCGCGCCTTTGTGATTCTCACGTGGACCGTACACGTTGAAATAACGGAAGCCACAAACAGGTGAGTTAGCTTCTGGTAAAATAGCACGTACATATTGATCAAATAAGAATTTGGAATAGCCGTAAACATTTAATGGTGCTTCAAATTCGCGTTCTTCACGGAATTCAGTTTTATCACCATAAGTTGCTGCAGATGAAGCATAAAAGAACGGAATTTCACGATCTAAACAATAATGCAATAACTCTTTGGAATATTCATAGTTATTGTGCATGATGTACTTGCCGTCCCATTCAGTAGTAGCAGAACAGGCGCCTTCGTGGAAAATGACTTCAATATCCCCTAAATCATCACCAGCGATGATCGAGGCAATAAAATCTTCTTTGTCACAATAATCTGCAATATCTAAATCCACTAAATTAGCGAACTTTGTACCATCTTTTAAATTATCTACCACTAAAATATCCGTACGCCCTAATTCGTTTAAGGCTTTTACAATGTTACTTCCAATAAAGCCAGCACCGCCAGTTACGATAATCATAAAGCTTGTCCTCTGTTGGTTAATATTACGGGTATTGTAATGGATTTTCAGTGGGTTGTGTTTAAGTATTTTCTCTTTAGCTGGAAAATTCTCAAGGAGACTTTTGATGCAATTATTGATGAAATATTTTGATTGTAAACCTTTCATTTACATTGTGAAGAAAAACAAGGGGTTGTATCGAGGCGTGAGTCTTTGTTTTAACCAAAGCAAAGAAGAATTACTAATTTGAGTAGCCGGAAGATTTTAACTTAATTTGTAACAGCATAGGGTCGGCGGATATCTAGGAAAATGGAGTTTTTTTGTCATTTCATTAAATTATTGTTATTTTTATCACAAAAAATTATTTTTTTGTTAACTTTGTCACATTTTATGTATTATTTTCGTGTATAATATGAGCATATCGTTCAGCTATAGTTAAATTGTCAATGAGGAAAGAAGTATGGATGCAAAGCAAATTGCACAGTTTATCGATCATACTGCGTTAACCGCGGAGAAAACGGAACAAGATATTATTCAATTATGTGATGAAGCCATTACACATCAGTTTTGGTCAGTTTGTATTAATTCTGCCTATATTCCGTTAGCCAAACAAAAATTAGCTGGGACGCCAGTCAAAATCTGTACTGTAGTGGGTTTTCCATTGGGTGCAAATCTAAGCACGGTTAAGGCCTTTGAAACGACAGAAGCGATCAAAGCCGGGGCAGATGAAATTGATATGGTGATTAATGTCGGTTGGATTAAATCAAATAAATGGGATGCGGTAGAAAAAGATATTGCGACCGTGTTAGCTGCTTGTGCAGGAAAACCATTAAAAGTCATTTTAGAAACGTGCTTATTAAGTAAAGAAGAAATTGTAAAAGCATGTGAAATTTGTAAAACGCTCAATGTGGCGTTTGTCAAAACATCAACTGGTTTCAATCGTGGTGGGGCAACAAAGGAAGATGTTGCTTTGATGAAACGAACCGTAGGCGATATTGGAGTCAAAGCGTCTGGCGGCGTGCGTGATACGGAGACCGCAATCGCGATGATTAATGCGGGGGCTAGCCGTATCGGTGCAAGTGCAGGGATTGCGATTATCCATGGTTTACAGGACGTAAGCAGTACCTATTAATAAATCACTGAGCTTGCTATGGAAAAAATGACGTCTCGCATTCAGAAATTGGAGTTTCTACTTAAGCAAATGGACAAAATTCATCTGCGAGATGCGGCAGAAATGTTGAATGTGTCTGAAATGACGATTCGACGGGATCTGGTTTCCTGTGCAAGCTCAGTGATTTTATTAGGTGGGTATATCGTTAAAGATCCAAAAACTCATGCACAGAAAGGTTATCGGATCTTTGAACAACAAGAAAAAAACACCGCGGAGAAAATGTATTTAGGAAAGCTCGCTGCTTCTCTGATTGAAGATGGCGATGTTGTTTTTTTTGATTGTGGCTCAACAGTGCCTTTTATCGCGACACAAATTAATGATGACATCAAATTTACCGCACTGTGTTGCTCAATTAATGCATTTTTAGCCTTACAGGAAAAACCCAATTGTGATTTGATTCTATGTGGGGGACGGTATTCTCGACATAATGCGTTTTTAAATCGTATTCAGCGTCATAGTGAATTGGATATGATTTGTACCAATAAAGCCTTCATTTCTGCGGCAGGTGTGGCTATCCAACAAGGCGTGACATGTTTTAATTTTGATGAAGCGAAAGCAAAACAGCGTGTTATGGAGAAAACACAACAAGCCTTTTTAGTGGTGGACCATTCTAAATTTAATCGAGTTGAGCAGGCATATATTGCGGATCTTTCTGCTTTTGATACTGTGATTTGTGATAAACCCGCACCAACGGCATTCATCGACAAACTGCCGACGTTAATTTTCAAGTAATCAAGTAGCCCTTCATGTCTTTTATCGTGCTCTAACAGCTAATAGCTCTCTTTGTGATGTGTATATTCTGCCCCTTTAGCTAACATACGCAATTGTAAAATGACTCTTTGTTTGAGCTGTTCTCGCTCTGTTTTTTCCATGTCTAAAGCATTGGCGCCAGCAGTAAACACAATGGTGACCATGCCTTCCGCTTGTACTTGTGCCACATATTGTGAGTGGCTATTACGTTGTGCGATATATTCGCTTAGTTCGTCAACAAAGTGTTTTATTTCGCGTGCTGTGGCCGTGCGAAATGCTTGTGAAGTACCTGAACTTTCACGGAGTAAAAGACGGAACATGTTGGGATTATTGGCGATAAATTCAAAAAAAGTTTCGACGGAAATGGCTATCACACTTCCGCCTTTTTCTAAGCGTTTTCGAGCTTGACGCATTAACTGACGTAATACTAAACCTGCCTCATCAACCATGGTTAAACCAAGCTCGTCCATATCTCTAAAATGGCGGTAAAAAGAAGTGGCTGCGATACCCGCTTCGCGCGCCACTTCACGCAAACTTAAATTGGAAAAACTTTTATCCGCGGTCAGCTGATTAAAAGCGGCATCAATTAATGCGCGACGGGTTTTTTCTTTTTGTAATGCTCTCACACCCATATTGATATTTTCCTGACTTCAGAATTAATCCAATACGTCTTGTACTGAATGACTAATGGTCTGTGCAATTTTCTCGTAGCGATTTCGTAACGGAGAACCCGGGCGATAAACTAATGTGATTGCACGAGAAGGGGCGGGTGAATGACAAGGAATATATTTGACCCCTGTACGATTTCCTTCATTGATCACTGCAAGTTTAGGCATCAGTGTGATGCCGGTATTCGAAGCAACCATGTTGCGCAACGTTTCTAAACTAGTGGCTTGAAAATGCGCATTTTCTTTTGCTCCTGCACTGAAGCAGTAACCAATCGTTTGATCGCGCAAGCAGTGCCCGTCATCGAGCATTAACATTTCACAGCCATTTAATCTATTCATTGCAATAGTACGTTCATTCGCCCAAGGGTGATTTTCACTGACAGCTAATAGCATGGCTTCATGAAAGATGGGGACCTCGATAAAAGCTTCTGTTTCGCGTACAGAGGCGACGATGGCACAATCTAAGTGACCTGTTTCTAATTGTTCTAATAATTGATTAGTCTGCGCTTCATATAAGAAAAGTTCTAAATCAGGAAAGGTTTCTTTGAGTACCGGCATGATATAAGGAAGTAGGTAAGGTCCCACTGTGGGAATGACGCCAATATGTATAGGACCCGTCATATCTTTACCTTGGTTACTTGCCATTTCTTTAAGTAATTTGACTTCTTTTAAGACGTTTTTTGCTTGATCGACAAGGAGTAAGCCTGATTGAGTGAATAACACTTTGCGGCTAGTGCGTTCTAATAAAATAATCCCTAATTCATCTTCTAATTTGCGAATTTGACCACTTAATGTGGGTTGGCTGACATGACATGCATCGGCGGCACGGCGAAAATGTTTGTGCTCCGCAAGCGCCACGAGATATTCTAAGTCGCGGATATTCATTTTGACCTCGTTATTGATAGAAACAATTAAAATTTTTAAATCAATTGCTTAGAACTATATCATAAATTTGACTAGAATTCATAAAGGAGTAAGATAGATTTTATTGTTTATTAATTAGTCTAAAGGAGATTTTTTATGACATTAATGGAAGGAAAAAAAGTACCTCAAGTGACATTTCATACTCGTCAGGGCGATCAATGGGTAGATGTAACCAGTGCGGAATTATTTGATAATAAAACTGTTGTACTTTTCTCATTACCGGGAGCATTTACACCCACTTGTTCTTCCACTCATTTGCCTCGCTATAATGAATTAGCTTGTGAATTTAAAGCATTAGGGGTAGACAGTATCATTTGTATGTCAGTGAATGATACGTTCGTCATGAATGCGTGGAAAGCGGATCAGGAATGTGAAAATGTGATTGTCATTCCGGATGGTAATGGTGAATTTACCGAAGGTATGGGGATGCTCGTCGGTAAGGAAGATTTAGGCTTTGGTAAACGCTCTTGGCGTTATTCGATGTTAGTGCGCAATGGTATTGTGGAGAAAATGTTTGTTGAGCCACAAGAACCCGGTGATCCATTTAAAGTCTCTGATGCAGACACGATGATTAAATATCTTAAACCAGAATGGCAAGCTAAGCCTTCTGTTTCAGTGATCACTAAACCTGGTTGCCCATATTGTGCCAAAGCAAAAGCGTTGTTAAAAGCGAAAGACTATACCTTTGAAGAAATTGTGTTAGGACGTGATGCCAGTACGATTTCTGTTCGTGCGATTACAGGGAAAACAAGCGTACCTCAAGTCTTTATCGGTGGAAAATACATCGGTGGCAGTGAAGAGTTAGAAAAGTATTTTGCTTAAGCTTAAATCAACAGAACAAGTGCGGTAAACTTGACCGCACTTTTTTCTTGTGTGACTCAATAATGTGGTGGTGGAGTTTCTTCGGCTTGGCTCGCAATGTTGGAAGGTTGCATATCTTTGAATTTATTGACTAAATAACGCAATTGTACATGGATTTTGTCTATGGCAAATTGTTGTTCAACAATCACTTGGTTTAACTCATCTAAGAGTTTTTCTTGAAAAGTAGTTTTCATTTCTAACTCAGCAATTCGCTGTTCGAGGGTTTCTTTATTTTGCATCATTTAACTCCAAAAAAATAAATGTTGTGAAATTATTCATTCCGTTTTAACCTATCATAATTCATTTTTTCATTATAAAGGATTCAATCTTATGTTTAAAATTCAAAAGCTTTCTCTTATTACCCTTGTGGTGAGTGCGGTTATTTCTGGCAATGCGTTAGCGAATACGGATGCTAAATTTAACGATGAAGCATCTTACGCAGTAGGGGTGTTATTAGGATCAAATGTTAAACAAATTGTAGAATCGCAAAAAGGCATTATTGAATATGACAATACGCGTTTATTGGCAGGGGTGCAAGATGTATTAAATGGTAAGGTAGATCTTGATTCAAATGAACAAATTGCACAAACATTACAACGCGTACAAGAGAAAATGCAACAAGCGCAAGCTCAGTTACTCGCCGATATTGCAAAACAAGCGAAACAAGATGGCGACCAATATCGCCAAGCATTTGAGAAAAAAGCGGGAGCGAAGAAAACCCAATCTGGTCTGTTATATCGCATTGAACAAGCAGGGACAGGAAATACGATTAAGCCAACTGACACTGTTACTGTTAATTATACCGGCAAACTCCCTAATGGCGAGGTATTTGACAGTTCGCGTGGTAAACCGGTGTCCTTTAAATTGAACCAAGTGGTACCGGGTTGGACAGAAGGTTTACAACTTGTTAAAAAAGGTGGAAAAATCGAACTCGTTCTCCCACCAGAATTGGCGTATGGGGAGCAAGGGGCTGGACAGATTCCACCAAATGCGACTTTACACTTTGATGTTGAAGTCATCGATGTGAAAGCGGATACACAAAAGTAATGAAAAAACGACCGCACTTTGTCAGTAATCATCAAGTGCGGTCATGTCTTTGTGAATAAATGAGAGTAAGGCAATGTTAACGGATAAACAACCTTTTACAGAGGAAGACAAAACGATTTTACACTCTTATCGAGCGGTAGTAGATGGTGTCAGCGCATTAATTGGACGTCATTGTGAAATTGTATTGCACTCTTTAGAAGATTTAGAACATTCAACTATCTGTATTGCAAATGGGCATAATACCAATCGGCAAATTGGCTCTCCGCTAACGGATCTTGCACTGAAATCTTTACATAATATGCAAACGGATAGCGTGTCAAAACCTTATTTTACACGTGCCAAAAATCAGGGATTAATGAAATCGGTCACGATTGCTATCCGCAATAAGCGTCAACGTATTATTGGTCTATTATGTATTAATATCAATTTGGATGTCCCTGTCTCTGAATTTATGCAAGCCTTTATGCCAACACAGGCAGAAGCGGAAGCATCTAGTGTCAATTTTGCGAGTTCTGTTGAAGAGTTAGTTGCACAAACTGTTGAGAAAACGATTGAAGAAGTCACAGCGGATCGTTTAGTGGCAAACAATAATAAAAATCGTCAAATTGTCATCTCATTATATGAGAAGGGAATTTTTGATATTAAAGATGCGATCAATTTGGTGGCGGAACGGTTAGATATTTCGCGTCATACGGTGTATTTATACATTCGTCAGTTAAAACAAGATTCGGATGAAGCAAAATAATGCGTTATGTGTTGTGTGTAAAACAACCTGCTTATGGTAAGCAAGGTGGATTCTTAGCCTATCAATTGGCGAAAGCCCTGTTGGAAAAGGGACATCAAATTACGCAGGTGTTTTTTTTCCAAGAAGGGGTCACACATGGCAATGCGTTCCTTTATCCCGCGAGTGATGAATTTAATTTACAACACGCTTGGCAACGTTTAGCGCAAGATTATCATGTGCCTCTCCATTTGTGTGTAGCAGCAGCACAGCGTCGCGGTGTCGTCGAACCGTTGACCTCCTCGACAACGCAACAAAATAATCTGGCTTCTTGTTTCGTGTTAGCAGGATTAGGTGAATTTATGAAAGCCAGTCTAGAAGCGGACAGGGTGGTGTGTTTGTGATGAAATTGGCATTTGTTTTTCGTTCAACGCCCTTTGGTCGCGCCAGTACGCGCGAAGGTCTTGATGCTTTATTGGCAGCAACAGCTTTTTGTGATGAACAAGATATTGCGGTCTTTTTTCTTGATGATGGGGTTTTTTCCCTATTAAATCATCAGGATCCTGCACAAATTTTACAAAAAGATGTGGTCAATATGTTCAAATTACTGGATTTATATGATATCGAGCAACGTTATATTTGCTTGGAATCACTTGCGACAGCAAAAATGACAGCATCTGACTGTATTATTACTTGTGAAAAAATGGCGCGTGGGGCTTTGCTTACGTTATTAGGTAAAGCAGAACGCGTGCTCACGTTTTAGGAAAGTTTCATGTTATATACTTTTGCCGAAGCATCTTATCCTGAAGGCGTGTTGCTTGCTTATCTCCAGCAAACGACCTCGCAAGATGCCATCGTGTTATGGCAAGATGGCGTTTATCTCTGTGTCAAATACCCTGAGGTTTTTTCGTCACTCAACACGTCTTGTTATGCGTTAGATATTGATGTGATAGCACGAAATCTTTATCAGTTCGTCTCTTCGATAGAGAGCGTCAAGACGATTTCTTTAACGGAATTAGTTGAATTGACGGAACAGTACTTTCCTCAACTTGCACTGTAAATTTAAGGCAGATGGGTTTGCCTATAATTCGATAGTGTATTGTGTGCATTTTGCACAGCTTACCCCAATCACTGTGCTGAAATTAGATTTGTCTAATTCTTGACATTATTTGAATGACTTCATTATAATAGCACGTCTATTTCTGTGTGAAATAGAATACGTATAAAAACATTCTTTTATGAATAATTGTTAAAACTGGAGCTTTTTTAATGGCAACTATCAACCAGCTAGTACGCAAACCGCGTGTGAAAAAGGTTGTAAAAAGTAACGTTCCTGCATTAGAGGCTTGCCCGCAGAAACGTGGTGTGTGCACCCGTGTATACACAACTACACCTAAAAAACCGAACTCAGCATTACGTAAAGTATGCCGTATTCGCTTAACTAACGGTTACGAAGTAACTTCTTATATCGGCGGTGAAGGTCACAACCTTCAAGAGCACAGTGTTGTGCTTATCCGTGGCGGTCGTGTTAAAGACTTACCAGGTGTGCGTTATCACACTGTACGCGGTGCATTAGACTGCGCTGGCGTTAAAGATCGTAAACAAGGTCGTTCTAAATACGGCGTTAAGCGTCCTAAATCTTAATGGTTCTCCGTTGAGTAAGGCCAAACGTCTAAATTAGTAAAACTATTTAAACCATAAACTCCAGTCAAAAGGCGATATTTATCGCAAAATGTAGAGTTTTGGGAAATCCTGAAGATTAATTACGGAGAAATTCGCAATGCCACGTCGTCGTAGTATTGAACCACGCAAGATTCTTCCAGATCCAAAATTCGGATCAGAATTACTTGCTAAATTTATTAATGTTTTAATGGTAGATGGTAAAAAATCTATCGCAGAAAAAATCGTTTATAGTGCATTAGACACATTAGCACAACGTACAGGTAAAGAAGCGTTAGAAGCTTTTGAAGCTGCGCTTGATAATGTTCGTCCTACCGTTGAGGTAAAATCTCGCCGTGTGGGTGGTTCTACTTATCAAGTACCTGTAGAAGTTCGTCCAGTACGTCGTAACGCATTAGGTATGCGTTGGATTGTTGACGCAGCACGTAAACGTGGTGATAAGTCAATGGCTTTACGTTTAGCTAACGAATTATCTGATGCATCAGAAAATAAAGGTGCAGCAGTGAAAAAACGTGAAGACGTTCACCGTATGGCTGAAGCTAACAAAGCGTTTGCACATTACCGTTGGTAATTTTTTAGCAACTACGTTTTCAGGCTTCATCTCATTTAATTATGTGGTGAAGCCTTATACATATTTAAAATTTCATATTTAATTCCAGCAAGGAAATAATAATGGCACGTACAACCCCTATTGAAAGATACCGTAACATTGGTATCAGTGCTCACATTGACGCAGGTAAAACAACCACTTCCGAGCGTATCCTATTCTATACAGGTGTGAGTCACAAACTTGGTGAGGTGCACGATGGTGCAGCTACTATGGACTGGATGGAGCAAGAACAAGAGCGTGGTATCACAATCACCTCTGCGGCAACAACCGCATTCTGGTCTGGTATGTCTAAACAATATCCACAACACCGTATCAACGTGATTGATACTCCGGGACACGTTGACTTCACGATCGAAGTTGAACGTTCAATGCGTGTACTTGACGGTGCGGTGATGGTTTACTGTGCGGTGGGTGGTGTTCAACCACAATCAGAAACCGTATGGCGCCAAGCAAACAAATACCAAGTTCCTCGTGTTGCTTTCGTAAACAAAATGGACCGTACTGGTGCTAACTTCTTACGTGTAGTTGAACAAATTAAAACTCGCTTAGGGGGTAACTCTGTTCCTTTACAATTACCAATCGGTTCAGAAGATAATTTCAAAGGTGTTGTTGACCTTGTTAAAATGAAAGCGATTAACTGGAACGAAGCTGACCAAGGTATGACATTTACCTATGAAGAGATCCCAGCTGATATGGTTGATGCTTGTGAAGAATGGCGTCAAAATTTAGTTGAGTCAGCTGCAGAAGCGTCAGAAGAGTTAATGGAAAAATACCTTGGCGGTGAAGAATTAACAGAAGAAGAAATTAAAGCAGGTTTACGTCAACGCGTATTAGCCGGTGAGATTATTCCTGTATGCTGTGGTTCTGCCTTCAAAAATAAAGGTGTTCAAGCTATGCTTGATGCGGTAATCGACTATTTACCAGCACCAACAGATATCCCAGCGATCAAAGGGATTAATCCAGATGAAACAGAAGGTGAGCGTCATGCAAGTGATGATGAACCTTTCTCTGCACTTGCGTTTAAAATCGCAACTGACCCATTCGTAGGTAACTTAACGTTCTTCCGTGTTTATTCTGGTGTAATTAATTCAGGTGATACTGTATTAAACTCTGTAAAAGATAAACGTGAGCGTTTTGGTCGTATCGTACAGATGCACGCAAACAAACGTGAAGAAATCAAAGAAGTGCGTGCAGGCGATATCGCAGCCGCAATTGGTTTGAAAGATGTAGGTACTGGTGATACATTATGTGCACAAGATGCGCCAATTATTCTTGAGCGCATGGAATTCCCAGAGCCAGTAATTTCTGTTGCTGTTGAGCCAAAAACGAAAGCAGACCAAGAAAAAATGGGTCTTGCATTAGGTCGTTTAGCACAAGAAGATCCTTCATTCCGTGTTCATACTGATGAAGAGTCGGGTGAAACTATTATCTCTGGTATGGGTGAGTTACACTTAGATATTATCGTTGACCGTATGCGTCGTGAATTCAAAGTTGAAGCGAACATTGGTAAACCACAAGTATCTTACCGTGAAACTATCCGTACTCGCGTTAATGATGTTGAAGGTAAACACGCAAAACAATCTGGTGGTCGCGGTCAATATGGTCACGTTGTTATCGACTTATATCCGTTAGATCCAGAAGGTCCGGGTTATGAATTCGTGAACGAAATCAAAGGTGGTGTGATCCCTGGTGAATACATCCCTGCAGTAGATAAAGGTGTTCAAGAACAACTTAAATCGGGTCCATTAGCGGGTTATCCAGTAGTGGATTTAGGTGTTCGTTTACACTTCGGTTCATACCATGATGTTGACTCATCTGAGCTTGCGTTTAAATTAGCTGCATCTTTAGCCTTTAAAGCTGCATTTAATAAAGCAAACCCAGTGCTTCTTGAGCCAATCATGAAAGTAGAAGTTGAAACGCCACCGGACTACGTTGGTGATGTAATTGGTGACTTAAGCCGTCGTCGTGCGATGGTTAACGGTCAAGAAGCAAATGAATTTGTTGTGAAGATCAATGCAGAAGTACCACTTTCAGAGATGTTTGGTTATGCAACTGACCTTCGTTCACAAACTCAAGGTCGTGCTTCATACTCAATGGAACCATTGAAATATGCAGAAGCGCCGAAAAACGTTGCTGATGCAATCATTGAAGCTCGCAAAAAATAATTTTGTTTAACAAAACCACAAGCTGTAATAGCTTGTGGTCTCTACTGAGGAAACTTAATCGTGTCTAAAGAAAAATTTGAACGTACAAAACCGCACGTAAACGTGGGTACAATCGGCCACGTTGACCATGGTAAAACAACTTTAACCGCAGCAATCACAACCGTATTAGCAAAACACTACGGTGGTGCAGCTCGTGCATTCGACCAAATCGATAACGCGCCAGAAGAAAAAGCGCGTGGTATCACCATCAACACATCACACGTTGAATACGATACACCAACTCGTCACTACGCACACGTTGACTGTCCAGGACACGCGGACTATGTGAAAAACATGATTACCGGTGCAGCTCAAATGGACGGTGCTATCTTAGTTGTTGCGGCAACTGACGGTCCTATGCCACAAACACGTGAGCACATCCTTTTAGGTCGCCAAGTAGGTGTTCCTTACATCATCGTATTCTTAAACAAATGCGACATGGTGGATGATGAAGAATTATTAGAATTAGTTGAAATGGAAGTGCGTGAACTTCTTTCTCAATATGATTTCCCAGGTGATGATACACCAATCGTACGTGGTTCAGCGTTACAAGCGTTAAATGGCGTTGCTGAGTGGGAAGAGAAAATTCTTGAGTTAGCCAACCACTTAGATACTTACATTCCAGAGCCACAACGTGCAATCGACCAACCGTTCCTTCTTCCGATTGAAGACGTGTTCTCAATTTCTGGTCGTGGTACAGTAGTAACAGGTCGTGTTGAGCGTGGTATCATCCGTACAGGTGAAGAGGTTGAAATTGTTGGTATTAAAGCGACAACGAAGACCACAGTAACAGGTGTTGAGATGTTCCGTAAATTATTAGACGAAGGTCGTGCGGGTGAGAACGTTGGTGCTTTATTACGTGGTACTAAACGTGAAGAAATCGAACGTGGTCAAGTGTTAGCGAAACCGGGTTCAATTACGCCACACACTGATTTTGAATCAGAAGTTTACGTGTTATCAAAAGAAGAAGGTGGTCGTCATACACCATTCTTCAAAGGTTACCGTCCACAGTTCTACTTCCGTACAACGGACGTAACAGGTACAATCGAATTACCGGAAGGTGTTGAGATGGTGATGCCTGGTGATAACATCAAGATGACTGTAAGTTTGATTCACCCAATCGCGATGGACCAAGGTTTACGCTTTGCGATTCGTGAAGGTGGTCGTACAGTAGGTGCGGGTGTTGTAGCGAAAATTATCAAATAATTTGGCTTAACATGCGAAAGAAGGCGTATCGAAAGATACGCCTTTTGTGTTTTTATGAGATTTGAAATGAGCATCAAATGGATCTCAACACGATTTAACTGAGAGTATGCCTTTGTTCTTTGCTAGCAAAATTGAGCAGGAATGCCAATGAAAAATTTAGGCTTCTGCTGTAATTTTAATATGCATTTTTTAAATAAAGTGCTACAATCACGCGTTCAGAAACGAATCCCCTATTTAAGTTAAGTAATGGATTAAATTATGGCGTTAGAAATTGAGAAAAAGAAAAATGCGCATGAAGTCGAGAACCAAAAGTCAAAAGGCTTGAATCGCTTTTTATGGTTGCTCGTTATTGTTGTTATTGCAACTGCAGCATTAGGTAATATTTATTTTGTAGAACAATTTTCTACTCCGATTCGTGTGGTTGGAGTCGTGGTTTTATTGTTGATTGCGTTAGGTCTTGCTGCATTAACAAACCAAGGTGTGAAAGCACGTCATTTCTTTAGTGAATCAAGAATTGAATTAAGAAAAATTGTCTGGCCAACGCGTCCAGAAGCGATGCAAACGACATTAATTGTGGCAGGTGTAACGATTGTTGTGTCTTTAATCCTGTGGGGATTAGATTCAGTGATTGTTGCGTTAATTACTTTCTTAACAGATTTGAGGTTCTAAGATGACAGAAACAACAACCAAAAAACGTTGGTATGTGTTACAGGCTTTTTCTGGTTTTGAAGGTCGTGTTGCAACAACATTGCGTGAATATATTAAGTTACACCAAATGGAAGATCAATTTGGTGAAGTGCTTGTGCCGACAGAAGAAGTCGTAGAAAACGTAGCCGGAAAAAGACGTAAAAGTGAGCGTAAATTTTTTCCAGGTTATGTATTAGTGCAAATGGAAATGAATGACGAAACTTGGCATTTAGTACGTAGTGTACCACGTGTTATGGGTTTTATTGGTGGTACAGCAGATAAACCAGCGCCAATTTCACAGCGTGAAGCGGATCGTATTTTAAATCGTTTACAAGAGAGTTCAGAAAAACCTCGCCACAGAAAAGAATTTCAGCCTGGTGAAGAAGTTCGTGTCACTGAAGGACCATTCGCTGACTTTAATGGTACAGTGGAAGAAGTGGATTATGAAAAAGGTCGCTTAAAAGTGTCTGTTTCTATCTTTGGTCGTGCAACACCTGTTGAACTTGAATTCAGCCAAGTTGAGAAAACAAATTAATTTTTAACCGCACTTAGCTATTCTACTTAATAGATAAGTGCGGTGAGCTTTTGAGTAATTTTTACTTGAAGTTTGGGTTGTGTTTAATTACAATACAGCCTTTTCGTAAACAGGGGAGCTAGCAATAGCGCTATTACCCATTCTAGAGGAAGCTAAAAATGGCAAAAAAAGTACAAGCCTATGTTAAGTTGCAAGTTGCAGCTGGTATGGCTAACCCTTCACCACCAGTTGGTCCTGCGTTAGGTCAACAAGGTGTGAACATCATGGAATTCTGTAAAGCATTCAACGCTCGTACTGAGAGTTTAGAAAAAGGTTTACCAATTCCAGTTGTTATTACTGTGTATGCAGACCGTTCATTCACGTTCATTACGAAAACACCACCAGCAGCAGTATTATTGAAAAAAGCTGCAGGTATCAAGTCTGGTTCAGGTAAACCAAACAAAGATAAAGTGGGTAAAGTAACATTAGAACAAGTTCGTCAAATCGCTGAAACCAAAGCAGCAGATATGACAGGTTCTTCTATCGAAACGAAAATGAAATCAATCGCTGGTACAGCTCGCTCAATGGGCTTAGTGGTGGAGGAATAATACGATGGCTAAATTGACTAAAAAAATGAAATCAATCAAGGCGGCAGTCGACTCTACAAAAGCCTATGAAATCAATGAAGCAATCGCAGTATTAAAACAATTTGCGACAGCTAAATTTGTTGAAAGCGTGGATGTTGCAGTGAACTTAGGTATCGATCCGCGTAAATCTGACCAAAACGTACGTGGTGCAACTGTATTACCACACGGTACAGGTCGTTCTGTACGTGTTGCTGTGTTCACTCAAGGTGCAAACGCAGAAGCAGCTAAAGAAGCGGGTGCGGATTTAGTCGGTATGGAAGATTTAGCTGAATTAGTGAAAAAAGGTGAAATGAACTTCGATGTTGTTATCGCTTCTCCAGATGCGATGCGTGTTGTAGGTCAATTAGGTCAGATTTTAGGTCCACGTGGTTTAATGCCAAACCCTAAAGTAGGTACTGTTACACCAAACGTTGCTGATGCAGTGAAAAATGCGAAATCTGGTCAGGTTCGTTACCGCAATGATAAAAACGGTATCATCCACACCACAATCGGTAAAGTTAACTTTAGCGAAGAACAATTAAAAGAAAACTTACAAGCCTTATTAGCGGCATTAGCGAAAGCGAAACCAACAACGTCTAAAGGTGTATTCATCAAGAAAGTAAGTCTTTCTACAACAATGGGTGCTGGTGTAGCGATTGATCAAGCTTCACTATAATTCATTGCTTTAAAAAAGAAAAAGTGCAATGTTTTCATTGCACTTTTTTTATATCTGTTTTCTAGGTTAATCTGGTATATGTTTAGCAAGCAAATAGAAGCGAGCAATATTCTGTGCCGCAGAAATTAAATTTTCTCGACCGCACTTTAAGGTCGCTTCCAAACTCTCTACCTGACGTATAATCGGGAAAACGGCATCAATGCCTGCTTGATAAACCACTTCATAATCCTCTTTTAGACTCCCCACAATAGCAAGCACGGGTTTCTGAAACTGTTTGGCAGTTTTTGCCACACCACTTGGGGTTTTCCCTTGTGCTGTTTGACTATCCATTCTCCCTTCTCCTGTGATCACTAAGTCTGCATTGGCAACAAGGGTATCGAGTTTGACAGCCTTGATAACAATCTCGACACCAGCTTTTAGAGAAACATTAGGTAACAATAATAAGCCACCTCCCATTCCCCCGGCTGCGCCGGCACCAGCATGATCACGAATATTGCGTTGATATTGTTGCTCTACCACATGTGAGAAGTGAAGTAATGCATTATCTAATTTCTCAACCATTTCTACGCTTGCTCCTTTTTGTGGACCAAAGATGGCAGAAGCCCCTCGAGGTCCACACAACGGATTATTGACATCACAAGCCACTTCTAATTCTACAGAAGATAAACGGGGATCTAATTGAGATAAATCGACATGCATAATATCTTGCAACTGTTCACCGCCAAACCCAATTGGTTGCTGATGTTGATCGAGAAATAATGCGCCAAGTGCTTGTAACATGCCCACACCCGCATCATTAGTGGCACTACCACCAATGCCCAGTATGATTTTTTTTACCCCCAAATCCAACGCAGCTTTTATCAATTGTCCCGTCCCAAAGCTAGTGGTTTTTAGCGGATTACGCTGTTCGACAGGCACTAAATGCAAACCCGATGCTGCCGCCATTTCGATAATGGCGGTCTGTTTGTCTCCAGATAATCCAAAAAATGCTTGGATTGGATTCCCCAAGGGGGCAATGACCTCTGTATTAATGATCTCACCTTGTGTGGCATCCACCAAAGATTGTACCGTGCCTTCTCCGCCATCTGCCATTGGAACAAGCACATATTCCGCGTGAGGTAAGATCTTTTGAAAGCCTATTTTAATGGCTTGCGCGACTTCAAGCGCTGTAAGACTTTCTTTAAAAGAATCTGGTGCAATCACAATTCGCATAATCTTATCCTTTTACAATAAAATAAGTGAAAGTAGATATACGGTGATAATCCCAACGATACCCATAATCAGTGTTAAAGCAGTTTGTGTACGGTAACCTTGTTGTGGGGTCATTTTGGTAAAATTCGTAACCACCCAATAATAGCTGTCGTTAGCATGAGAAACACACATTGCCCCTGCAGCGATCGCCATCACGGTTAAGGCGGCGGCAATTTCAGAGGTTAAGCCTAAGGCGCTCATTAAAGAATCTTGCGCACTAAACATGCCCATAATTGAAGCCGTGGTGATAATGGCGACAGTTGAGCTACCTTGTGCAGTTTTTAAAATGGCTGAAATTAAGAATGGAAAGAAAATGCCTGCGGTACTAATGATGTGTGCATTTTGCTTAATGTATTCGACAAAACCTGCTTGCGTGATGACTTTACCCAATACACCACCAGCTGCAGTAATAAAGAGAATCGGACCAACGATTTTTAAGGTATCATTTGTAAGCTGATCAAAGCCACTGATTTTCTCTGTTTTGATTAACAATACCACAGCACAAATCACACCAAGGGCGAGAGCAATGATTGGGTGACCTAAAAATTGCAATAGAATGCCAACATTGCCTTCTAGACCGAGAATCTTACTGATAGAACCTAAAGCCATGAGCAAAATTGGTACACAAATTGGGGCAAGGCTTAAGCGACCGCTCGGCAAGGTGCCGTATTGTTTTAATAATGCTTCATAACTTTTCTCAATGACAGTATCACTGTCCTCTTCATTCAAGGTCATATTACGGCTTACCCATTTAGCGAACAGGTAGCTGGCAAACAGAACAGGAATGGATACCACTACGCCCATGCCGATAACTAATAATAAGTTATGGCTTAATCCGACAGCCCCTGCGGCTGCAATAGGACCGGGTGTCGGTGGAATAAAGACATGGGAAGCATAAAGACCTGCACTAAGCGCCACTGCCATACTAACAGGATTCGCGGAAATTTTTTTACGTAATGCTTCTCTGATAGGATTTAATACTACAAAGCCACTATCGCAAAAAACGGGGATACCCACAACCCAACCCATAATTAACATGGCCAGTTCAGGTCTTTTATGCCCAACATATTTGACGACCATATCGGCTAATTTTAACGCTGCACCGGTTTTTTCGAGCACCATACCAATAATGGCACCGAAAATAATCACAATCCCAATACTTTTGAAAGTGCCACTAAACCCATCACCAATCATGGCGGGGATTTTAGCTAATGGAATACCTGCAATAAAGGCGAGAGCAAGAGAAATGGACATCAAAGCGAGAAAAGGGTGAACTTTGACTTTTGCAATCAGCCAAATCATGACAATAATTGCAATGACAAAAACACAGATTAATGCAATACCACTCATAGTAACCTCCTAATGTTGTAGAAGAACAAAGCGGATTGATTCTTGATGAGTGACTTCTTTTAAGTCAGCCCATCAACACAAGAATATTCGTCCGAGGGTTTATGAAAGAAGGCGCATTCTTGAAAACAAACATGTCATTCAAGCTATCTCTTATATATCATATTTATCTTGTTAGGTAAGTAAATATTTCACTAAAAACAATGTTGTTTTGTGTCGGTTGCTTTTATGCGAAGAAAAGGAAAGGTCATGACAGAATTATTTATATAAATCACTTTACAAGAAAGGGGATTTCTATTAAAATTTCGCTCCTGAATTTTGTCATTTTTAGGTGATGAAATTGTTGATGGTGCTTGACCACATTCAAGCCCCGTCCGAGACCGTAGGTGAAATGATGGATATCATCTCTTAATTTGGCCTACGTAGATGGTGAACAGACAGAATTTTCTGCTTCTGGACACCTTAGCCTCACAAAATAGTCGTACCAAAGTGCGGTCATTTTTTGAGATTTTTTGTAAATTCCGCTTAGGCGGAGTGTATTCAGGAGCTAAAAGCCAATGGCATTAAATCTTCAAGACAAACAAGCAATTGTTGCTGAAGTAAACGAAGCAGCCAAAGGTGCCCTATCAGCTGTGATCGCGGATTCACGCGGTGTAACAGTAGATAAAATGACTGAATTACGTAAAGTAGCTCGTGAAAACGGTGTTTCAATGCGTGTTGTACGTAATACATTATTACGTCGTGCGGTTGAAGGTACTGAATTTGAGTGCTTAAAAGATACGTTTGTAGGTCCAACACTTATCGCATTCTCGACTGAACACCCTGGTGCAGCAGCCCGTTTGTTCAAAGACTTTGCTAAAGCAAACGATAAGTTTGAAATTAAAGGTGCAGCCTTTGAAGGTAAGATTCAAGATGTTGAATTCTTAGCAACATTACCAACTTACGACGAAGCAATTGCACGTTTAATGGGCACAATGAAAGAAGCTGCGGCAGGCAAACTTGTTCGCACTCTTGCGGCATTACGCGACAAATTACAAGAAGCAGCTTAATCCAGCGGTTTCTTAACTCGTTTAACTTTTTTACTTTAGGAATTGATTGTTATGTCATTAACTAACGAACAAATCATTGAAGCGATCGCTTCTAAATCTGTCACTGAAATCGTAGAATTAATCGCTGCGATGGAAGAAAAATTTGGTGTTTCTGCAGCGGCAGCAGCAGTAGCAGTAGCAGCGGGTCCAGCTGAAGCGGCTGAAGAGAAAACTGAATTCGACGTAGTACTTGCAGGCGCAGGTGCGAACAAAGTTGCAGTAATCAAAGCGGTACGTGGTGCAACTGGTTTAGGCTTAAAAGAAGCGAAAGACTTAGTTGAATCTGCTCCAGCAGTATTGAAAGAAGGTATCTCTAAAGCTGAAGCTGAAGCACTTAAGAAAGAATTAGAAGAAGCTGGTGCACAAGTCGAAGTTAAATAATTTTGACTGACTTGTAAGCCCTTCTAAGGCTCGATGGCTGGTGGTTTTTCCATCAGCCATTTTGTGCTATCAAAACAGAACAAATTTTTCCGTTTAATTTTTCTGTTTTTCTTCTCAAATTAATTATGTTCACCTAATTTGGGAATACCGCTCATCAGAAGTAAGGTTCAGAGTGCGGCATCTGGAAACGGTATCTTTACACGCATACATAATGCTATTTCAAGAACATCAGCATTGTGTATTTGGTTCACTGAAACACAAGCAGAGGAACCCTATGGTTTACTCCTACACAGAGAAAAAACGTATTCGTAAAGACTTCGGCAAACGTCCGCAAGTTTTAAATGTACCTTATTTATTAACTATCCAACTCGATTCTTTCGATAAATTCATTCAAAGAGATCCTGAAGGTCAACAAGGTTTAGAAGCAGCATTCCGCTCCGTATTCCCGATTGTCAGCAATAACGGCAACACAGAATTACAATATGTAAGCTATCAATTGGGTGAGCCTGTATTTGACGTCAGAGAATGTCAAATCCGTGGTACCACTTATGCTGCGCCATTACGTGTGAAATTACGCTTAGTCAGCTATGACAAAGACGCCGCACCGGGCACAATCAAAGATATTAAAGAACAAGAAGTTTATATGGGTGAAATCCCATTAATGACCGATAACGGTACCTTTGTGATTAATGGTACAGAGCGTGTTATCGTGTCGCAATTACACCGTAGCCCAGGTGTCTTCTTTGATTCTGACAAAGGTAAAACACATTCTTCAGGTAAAGTCTTATATAACGCAAGAATTATTCCTTACCGTGGTTCATGGTTAGACTTTGAATTCGATCCAAAAGATAACTTATATGCGCGTATCGACCGTCGTCGTAAATTACCGGCAACTATCATTTTACGTGCGTTAAATTACACCACCGAACAAATTTTAGATATTTTCTTCGATAAAGTGGTTTTTGAAATCAGCAATAACAAATTGTTGATGACATTAGTACCAGAAAGACTCCGTGGTGAAACCGCAACTTTCGATATTGAAGCAAACGGCAAAGTGTATGTTGAACGTGGTCGTCGTATTACCGCGCGCCATATCCGTGCTTTAGAAAAAGATCAAATTACGCAAGTTGAAGTCCCAACAGAATATATTGTGGGCAAAGTAGCAGCAAAAGACTATGTGGATTTAGAGTCTGGTGAAATTGTTTGCCCTGCGAATATGGAAATCTCATTAGAGATGTTAGCCAAACTTGCGCAAGCGGGTTACAAAACCATCGAAACGCTGTTCACTAACGATTTAGATTACGGTCCTTACATTTCGGAAACCTTACGCGTTGATCCATCAAACGATCGTTTAAGTGCGTTAGTGGAAATTTACCGTATGATGCGTCCAGGTGAGCCACCAACAAAAGAAGCGGCAGAAGGCTTATTTGATAACTTATTCTTCTCATCAGACCGTTATGATTTATCTGCGGTAGGTCGTATGAAGTTCAACCGCTCTTTAGGCATTGATGAAGAGACAGGTAGCGGCATTTTAAGCAACGATGACATCATTGGTGTGATGAAAAAACTGATCGAGATCCGTAACGGTCGTGGTGAAGTCGATGATATCGACCACTTAGGTAACCGTCGTATTCGTTCAGTGGGTGAAATGGCAGAAAACCAATTCCGTATTGGTTTAGTGCGTGTAGAAAGAGCGGTGAAAGAGCGCTTATCTTTAGGTGATTTAGATGCAGTGACACCACAAGATTTAATCAACGCCAAACCAATTTCTGCGGCAGTGAAAGAATTCTTTGGTTCTTCACAACTTTCCCAGTTCATGGATCAAAACAACCCGTTATCAGAAGTAACACACAAACGTCGTATTTCTGCATTAGGTCCGGGTGGTTTAACACGTGAACGTGCAGGCTTTGAGGTGCGTGACGTTCACGCAACCCACTATGGTCGTGTCTGTCCAATTGAAACGCCTGAAGGTCCAAACATCGGTTTGATCAACTCATTGTCTGTTTATGCACGTACCAACGACTACGGTTTCTTAGAGACCCCATATCGTAAAGTGGTTAATGGTCAAGTAACAGAAGAGATCGAATATTTATCAGCGATTGAAGAAGGTAAATATGTTATCGCTCAGGCGAACTCGAATCTTGACGAAGAATTACGCTTTACCGATGCGTTTGTTACCTGTCGTGGTGAACACGGTGAGTCTGGTTTATATCGTCCAGATGAAATTCACTATATGGACGTTTCTACACAACAAGTAGTATCTGTGGCGGCAGCGTTAATTCCGTTCCTTGAGCACGACGATGCGAACCGTGCGTTAATGGGGGCGAACATGCAACGTCAAGCGGTACCAACATTACGTGCGGATAAACCATTAGTCGGTACTGGTATTGAGAAAGCCGTAGCGGTTGACTCTGGTGTAACAGTAATCGCAAAACGTGGTGGTATGGTGCAATACGTTGATGCGTCACGTATCGTGGTGAAAGTGAACGAAGATGAAACCATCCCAGGTGAAGCGGGTATTGATATTTATAACTTAGTGAAATACACCCGTTCAAACCAAAATACCTGTATCAACCAAATTCCTTGCGTGTCTTTAGGTGAGCCTATCGGCCGTGGTGAAGTATTAGCTGATGGTCCTTCAACAGACTTAGGTGAATTAGCGCTTGGTCAAAACATGCGCGTAGCATTCATGCCTTGGAATGGTTATAACTTTGAAGACTCTATGTTAGTGTCTGAACGTGTAGTACAAGAAGATCGTTTCACTACTATTCACATTCAAGAACTTTCTTGTGTGGCACGTGATACCAAATTAGGTTCAGAAGAAATCACTGCGGATATTCCAAACGTCGGTGAAGCCGCATTAAGCAAACTGGATGAGTCCGGTATCGTTTACATCGGTGCGGAAGTAAAAGGTGGTGATATTCTTGTGGGTAAAGTAACACCAAAAGGTGAAACCCAATTAACCCCAGAAGAAAAATTATTACGCGCAATCTTCGGTGAAAAAGCCTCGGATGTGAAAGATTCTTCATTACGTGTGCCAAACAGTGTTTCTGGTACCGTTATCGACGTGCAAGTCTTTACCCGTGATGGTGTAGAAAAAGACAAACGTGCGCTTGAAATTGAAGAAATGCAATTAAAACAAGCGAAAAAAGACCTTGTGGAAGAATTAGAAATCCTTGAGGCAGGCTTGTTTACGCGTGTTCGTAGCCTTCTGATTGCAGGTGGTTTCGACGCGAAAAACTTAGATAAATTAGACCGCACTAAATGGTTAGAACAATCATTAAGCGATGAAGCACAACAAAACCAATTAGAGCAACTTGCTGAACAATACGAAGAATTACGCAAAGAATTTGAACGTAAGTTGGAAGTACAACGTGGCAAGATCATCCAAGGTGATGATTTAGCACCGGGCGTATTGAAAGTGGTGAAAGTGTATCTTGCGGTGAAACGTCAGATCCAACCAGGTGATAAAATGGCGGGTCGCCACGGTAACAAAGGGGTTATCTCAAAAATCAACCCGGTGGAAGACATGCCATACGATGAAAACGGTCAACCAGTGGATATCGTGTTGAACCCGCTAGGTGTTCCATCACGTATGAACATTGGTCAGATCTTAGAAACACACTTAGGTTTAGCCGCGAAAGGGATTGGTGACAAGATCAATGCGATGATCAAACAACAACAAGATGTGGCGAAATTGCGTGAATACATGCAAAAAGCCTACGACTTGGGTCACGGTTCACAAAAAGTGGATTTAAGTACCTTCACTGATGAAGAAGTGATGCGTTTAGCACAAAACTTACGTAAAGGTTTACCGCTTGCCACCCCAGTATTTGACGGTGCGCACGAAAGCGAAATCAAAGGCTTATTAGAATTAGGTGGCTTGCCAACGTCTGGTCAAATTACCTTATTCGACGGCCGTACTGGTGAGAAGTTTGAGCGTCCAGTTACCGTAGGTTACATGTATATGCTCAAATTGAACCACTTAGTTGACGATAAAATGCATGCGCGTTCAACCGGTTCTTACAGCTTGGTAACACAACAACCATTGGGTGGTAAAGCCCAATTCGGTGGTCAGCGTTTCGGTGAGATGGAGGTGTGGGCACTTGAAGCATACGGTGCAGCTTATACTTTACAAGAAATGTTGACGGTGAAATCTGATGACGTGAACGGTCGTACGAAGATGTATAAAAATATCGTCGGTGGCACACATCAAATGGATCCAGGCACACCAGAATCTTTCAACGTCATTATGAAAGAAATTCGCTCGCTTGGTATCAATATTGATTTAGATGAAGATTAATCTGACATCATAACCAAGCTTGGTGTAAAGCAATGTACGCGCAAGTGCGGTAAAAATTTTTAAAATTTCAGCCGCACTTGAATAAGTTTAACTCCGACAGGAGCAAATCTGTGAAAGACTTAGTTAAGTTTTTAAAAGCACAATCAAAAACAAGTGAAGATTTTGATGTGATCAAAATTGGTTTAGCCTCACCGGACATGATCCGTTCTTGGTCATTTGGTGAAGTTAAAAAACCTGAAACCATTAACTACCGCACCTTTAAACCAGAGCGTGACGGTCTTTTCTGTGCACGTATTTTCGGACCAGTAAAAGATTACGAATGTTTATGTGGTAAATACAAACGCTTAAAACACCGTGGTGTGATCTGTGAAAAATGTGGTGTGGAAGTCACTCAAACCAAAGTACGTCGTGAGCGTATGGGTCACATTGAACTTGCCTCACCCGTGGCGCACATTTGGTTCTTAAAATCACTGCCGTCCCGTATCGGTTTATTACTTGATATGCCATTACGTGATATCGAACGCGTTTTATACTTCGAATCTTATATTGTGATCGAGCCGGGAATGACGGATCTCGATAAAGGTCAGTTATTAACCGAAGAACAATATATCGATGCGGAAGATCGTTGGGGTGATGAATTTGACGCGAAAATGGGGGCGGAAGCTATCCAAGCCTTATTGCGCGATATGGATTTACCGCAAGAATGTGAAAACTTACGTGAAGAATTACAAGAAACGAACTCAGAAACCAAACGTAAGAAAATCACTAAACGTTTAAAACTGTTAGAAGCCTTTATTCAATCTGGTAACAAGCCTGAATGGATGGTAATGACCGTATTACCGGTATTACCACCAGATTTACGTCCGTTAGTACCACTTGATGGCGGTCGTTTTGCGACCTCAGATTTGAACGATCTATATCGTCGTGTGATTAACCGTAACAACCGTTTAAAACGTCTTCTAGACTTAATCGCACCAGATATCATCGTGCGTAACGAAAAACGTATGTTACAAGAATCAGTAGATGCGTTATTAGATAACGGTCGTCGTGGTCGTGCAATTACGGGTTCTAACCGTCGTCCATTAAAATCACTTGCGGATATGATCAAAGGTAAACAAGGTCGTTTCCGTCAAAACCTATTAGGTAAACGTGTTGACTATTCAGGTCGTTCCGTAATCACCGTAGGACCATATTTGCACCTACATCAATGTGGTTTACCGAAGAAAATGGCATTGGAATTATTCCGTCCGTTTATCTATGCAAAATTAGAAAGCCGTGGCTTCGCTTCAACTATTAAAGCCGCGAAGAAAATGGTTGAGCGTGAAGATGCGATCGTATGGGATATCTTAGCGGACGTAATTCGTGAGCACCCAATTTTATTAAACCGTGCACCAACGTTGCACCGTTTGGGTATCCAAGCCTTTGAACCTTTATTGATCGAAGGTAAAGCGATCCAGTTACACCCACTTGTTTGTGCGGCGTTCAACGCGGACTTCGACGGTGACCAAATGGCGGTTCACGTGCCATTGACATTAGAAGCACAGTTAGAAGCGCGTGCATTAATGATGTCAACCAACAACATTTTATCACCTGCAAACGGTGAGCCGATTATCGTTCCTTCACAAGACGTGGTATTAGGTCTTTACTATATGACCCGTGATAAAGTGAACGGTAAAGGTGAAGGCATGTTGTTACAAGACCCACGTGAAGCGGAAAAAGCGTATCGCACCGGTCAAGTCGAATTACATTCTCGTGTCAAAGTGCGTATCACAGAATACGTGAAAAATGCGGTAGGCGAGTTTGAGCCACAAACTAACTTAGTGGATACGACTATTGGTCGTGCGATTCTTTGGATGATCGCACCAAAAGGAATGCCATTTAGCTTGTTTAACCAAACCTTAGGTAAAAAGGCGATTTCTAAGTTAATCAACGAGAGCTATCGTCGCTTAGGGATGAAACCAAGCGTCTTGTTTGCGGACCAAATCATGTACACCGGTTTTGCGTATGCGGCACGTTCTGGTTCTTCTGTCGGTATCGATGATATGGTCATTCCTGCCAAGAAATACGAAATTATTTCTGCAGCAGAAGACGAAGTAGCGGAAATCCAAGAGCAGTTCCAATCAGGTTTAGTGACAGCGGGCGAACGTTATAACAAAGTGATCGATATTTGGGCAGCCGCAAACGAACGTGTTGCGAAAGCCATGATGGAAAACCTATCGACTGAAGAAGTGATCAACCGTGAAGGTCAACCAGAGAAACAAGCCTCTTTCAACAGTATCTTTATGATGGCGGACTCGGGTGCGCGTGGTTCTGCGGCACAGATTCGTCAGTTAGCGGGTATGCGTGGTTTGATGGCGCGTCCAGATGGTTCGATCATTGAAACCCCAATTACCGCAAACTTCCGTGAAGGTCTAAACGTATTACAGTACTTTATTTCAACCCACGGTGCGCGTAAAGGTCTTGCGGATACGGCATTAAAAACAGCGAACTCCGGTTACTTAACCCGTCGTTTAGTGGACGTGGCACAAGATTTAGTGATCATCGAAGATGACTGTGGTACACACGAAGGTATCGTGATGACCCCATTAATCGAAGGTGGTGATGTGAAAGAAGCACTACGTGATCGTGTATTAGGTCGTGTGGTGGCAGAAGACGTGTTGAAACCAGGCACAGAAGAAGTGTTGATTGCACGCAATACCTTATTAGATGAGAAATTGTGTGATGTGATCGACAGTAATTCTGTGGATAGCATCAAAGTGCGTTCCGTTGTAACCTGTAACACAGACTTCGGTGTGTGTGCCAAATGTTATGGACGTGATCTTGCACGTGGTCACTTGATTAACCAAGGTGAAGCCGTGGGTGTTATTGCGGCACAATCTATCGGTGAACCGGGTACACAGTTAACGATGCGTACGTTCCATATCGGTGGTGCGGCGTCTGCAGCAGCGAAAGAATCCAGTATCCAAGTGAAAAACACGGGTACCTTACGTTTAGCCAACGTGAAATTTGTCACCAATAACGAAGGTAAGTTAGTGTTAACATCACGTAACACCGAATTAACCATTATTGATGCCTTTGGTCGTACAAAAGAGCACTATAAAGTGCCTTACGGTGCGATCTTAAGCAAAGGTGATGGGCAAGAAGTGACAGCCGGTGAAACCGTAGCAAACTGGGATCCACATACTATGCCAGTGGTGTCTGAGGTAAGTGGTTTTGTGAAATTCATTGACCTTATTGACGGTTTAACCGTGACACGTCAAACCGATGAGTTGACTGGTTTATCTTCTATCGTGGTACAAGATGTGGGTGAACGTGCGACAGCAGGTAAAGACTTACGTCCAGCTATCAAATTAGTGGATGCGAAAGGTAATGATATCTTAATTCCAGGGACAGACGTGGTAGCACAGTACTTCTTACCAGGTAAAGCGATCGTGACTTTAGACGACAATGCGGAAGTCCATATCGGTGAACCATTAGCACGTATTCCACAAGAATCGGTAGGAACGAAAGATATTACCGGTGGTCTTCCACGCGTGGCAGACTTATTTGAAGCACGTAAACCGAAAGAGCCAGCTATTTTGGCGGAAATTTCAGGTATCGTGTCCTTCGGTAAAGAAACCAAAGGTAAACGTCGCTTATTGATCACCCCGGCTGAAGGTGAGACCTACGAAGAAATGATTCCAAAATGGCGTCAGCTCAACGTATTTGAAGGCGAAATGGTGGAACGTGGTGACTTGATCTCGGATGGTGCAGAAACCCCACATGATATCTTACGCTTACGTGGCGTTCACGCAGTCACAGAATATATCGTTAACGAAGTACAAGAAGTTTACCGCTTACAAGGGGTAAAAATTAACGATAAACACATCGAAGTGATCGTTCGCCAAATGTTACGTAAAGGTATTGTCACGAAAGCTTATGACTCTGAATTCTTAGAGGGTGAGCAAGTTGAAGTGGCACGCGTGAAAATTGTGAATCGTAAGCGTGAAGCTGAAGGTAAACCATTAGTGGAATTTGAACGTGAATTGCTTGGTATTACTAAAGCGTCTCTTGCAACTGAGTCATTTATCTCAGCAGCGTCGTTCCAAGAAACCACACGTGTGTTAACCGAAGCCGCAGTGGCAGGTAAACGTGATGAATTACGTGGCTTGAAAGAGAACGTAATTGTGGGTCGTTTAATCCCTGCCGGTACCGGTTTTGCTTACCACCAAAATCGTCAGAAGAAAGTGGTGATGAGTGATGAAATGCCAGTGAAATTATCTGCCGCAGATGAAGAAGAAATCGCAGCAGAATTTACGGTGACTGCAGAAGACGCCACAGCAAGTTTAGCAGAAATGTTAAATATGGCTGATGATGCAGAATAAGCCTGATTAAGCAAAAAGCCCGAGCCTTAGGTTCGGGTTTTTTATTCGCTAAATTGTAAAATTCCCTTTATAATGACCGCACTTTATTCCATTCCAAACAGCAAAAAGTGCGGTCATTTTTTGCTATATTTTGTGAGCCTATATGAATGCGATTCAACCTGATGATGCCGGTTATTGGTTATTAACCCAAGATTCAGCCTTATATTTGATTAATGGGGAGCTACCTCAAGGTAAGGCGGCTGATTTTCAGTTACAAGGCTATAATGGGATGATAATTGGTGAGCTCAATGGGCGGCCTTTATGGTTGGTGGAGGAGATAGCGGACGATCAGCGAACCTATTTCTCTTTACGTAGCTTATTAGCGTTACCAGAAGCGCATTTTAATCTGCTTAACCGTGGTGTTGAGCTAAACCATTTCTTTAAAACTCATCGTTTTTGTGGCAAATGTGGACATCCTACTGACCTTGTGCAGCAGGAATGGGCGATTCAATGTCAGAATCCATCTTGTTCACACCGCACTTACCCTGTGATTTGTCCTTGTATTATTGTCGCGGTACGCCGTGGTGCACAAATTCTATTGGCTAACCACCAACGTCATAAGGGCGGCATTTACACGACTTTAGCGGGATTTGTTGAAGTAGGTGAAACCTTTGAACAGGCGGTACATCGAGAAGTGTTGGAAGAAACAGGCATTCAGATTCAGAATTTACGTTATTTCGGGAGCCAACCTTGGGCTTTTCCTAATTCTGCTATGATTGGCTTTTTAGCCGATTATGCAGGAGGAGAGATTTGTGTACAAGAAATGGAAATTCATGATGCGCAATGGTTTGATTATAATGCGCCCCTCCCAGAGTTACCACCGAAAGGCACTATCGCGTTAAAATTAATTGAGCATACATTGCAACTGTGTGCTGAGGAAGAAAGGAAAGCAACATGACTGCATTAAAAAATGATCGCTATTTAAAAGCATTATTGCGTGAGCCTGTCGATATGACACCGGTTTGGATGATGCGTCAAGCGGGGCGCTATTTACCAGAATACCGTGCGACGAGAGCCGTCGCGGGGGACTTCATGTCTTTATGTCGCAATGCAGAGCTAGCTTGTGAGGTCACGTTACAACCTCTACGTCGTTACCCGTTGGATGCCGCCATTTTATTTTCTGATATTTTAACTATCCCAGATGCTATGGGGTTAGGCTTAAGTTTTGGGGTGGGCGAAGGACCGAAATTTGCGCATCCAATTGAAACGCAACGTGCAGTGCAAAATTTACCCATTCCCGATCCTGAAGGTGAATTACAATATGTGATGAATGCAGTACGCACCATTCGCCGTGAATTAAAAGGGGAAGTGCCGTTGATTGGTTTCTCAGGTAGCCCTTGGACATTAGCAACCTATATGGTAGAAGGTGGCAGCAGTAAAGCCTTCACTAAAATAAAAAAAATGCTGTATGCTGATCCCCAATTATTGCATCAATTATTAGATAAACTGGCGGATGCTGTCATACTCTATTTGAATGCACAAATTAAAGCAGGCGCACAGTCAGTGATGATCTTCGATACATGGGGTGGTGTGTTAGGGCATCGTGAGTATTTAGATTTTTCATTGCACTATATGCACAAAATTGTCGCAGGATTAATACGAGAAAATGAAGGACGTAAAGTGCCGGTAACCTTGTTTACGAAAGGTGGTGGCATGTGGTTAGAAGCCATGGCAGAAACTGGTTGCGATGCGTTGGGCGTTGATTGGACAGTTAATTTGGCACAAGCCAAAGCCAGAGTCGGACATAAAGTGGCGTTACAAGGCAATATGGATCCATCGGTACTATATGCCTCACCTGCTCGTATTGAACAAGAAGTGCGGTCCATTTTGGCGGATTTTGGTGAGGGATCTGGTCATGTGTTCAATCTTGGTCATGGTATTCATCAAGATGTGCCAGAACAAAGCCCAGCGGTGTTTGTTAACGCGATTCATCAATTTTCTCAACCTTATCATAAATAATACGCAGGAGAATTATGCGAAACCCTATTCATAAACGCTTAGAAAATCTTGAAACGTGGCAACATATCACTTTTATGGCGTGCCTTTGTGAACGTATGTTACCGAACTTTCAATTATTCTGTCAGGTCGTTGAGCAAGAGGAAAACGGCAAACTATATCAGAATATTTTGAACTTGGTTTGGGAACATTTGACGGTGAAAGGCGCCAAAATCAATTTTGAGAACCAGTTAGAAAAATTAGAAAATATTATTCCAGATTTAAATGAACACCAATTTTATGGTGCTCTTCCAGCTGCAGATGCCTGTGAAGCCCTTTCTGAGCTTTTGCATACACTGATTGCGGGTTCCAGTTTAGAACAAGCCATAAAAATAAGCCAATTATCATTACAAACTGTGGCGACTTTTTTAGAACAGCAAGCTGAACAAGCATTATCTGAAAAAGCCTTAAAAGAAAGTGAGGAAATTCAGCAAGAATTGGACCTCCAGTGGCTTATTTACCGCACTTTGAACGCGTGTGAGAAGCGTGATATTGCGCTGATTTTAGACTTAAAAAATGAGCTGCGCAGCACGGGAATCTCTAATATCGGTATAGAAACTGAGCAATAATGTGATGTTTATAACAAAATTTGAAAATCTTGCTTTGTTTTATGGCGAACTTAGATTAAGCTTGGCATTGCTGTGTCTACAGTAATCATTTTATCGGAAACACATCATGTCTTTCCTCACGATTTAAATAAAAAGTAGAAGGTATTTATTTATGAACAAAACGGATTTAATTGATGCGATTGCAAGTGCGGCTGAGTTAAACAAGAAGCAAGCAAAAGCAGCATTAGAAGCAACTCTAGAAGCGATTTCTGGTAGTTTAAAAGCGGGTGAACCAGTGCAATTAATCGGCTTTGGTACATTCAAAGTAAATTCACGCAAAGCGCGTACAGGGCGTAACCCACAAACAGGTGCAGAAATCAAAATTGCTGCTTCTAAAGTGCCTGCTTTCGTTGCCGGTAAAGCCTTAAAAGACGCTGTTAAATAATTAAGTCATACTTTTTCATATTTCTAAAAAGCTCTGTGATGCGTTCACAGAGCTTTTTCATATGTACACAAACACTCCAAATGAATCAGTTTTCTGTATTTAATATTTGCATAAACTGACCTGCTAACTATAATGAGCCTCATGTTTTAATTTTCTTTAGCGTAAACTTAACACATTAAACTTTTTATAAAAAGGAGAATACTATGTGTGGTATTGTTGGTGCAATTGCACAACGTGATGTAGCAGAAATTTTAGTGAATGGTTTACATCGTTTGGAGTATCGGGGCTATGATTCAGCAGGGATAGCCATTGTCGATCAAGAGAAACGATTGCAACGTGTTCGCTGTTTAGGAAAAGTACAGGTATTAGCTGAAGCCGTTGCGGCTGAAAAAATAACAGGGGGCACAGGGATCGCTCATACCCGCTGGGCAACACATGGTGCGCCTTCTGAAGATAATGCACACCCTCATGTATCAGGTCAGTTTGCGGTAGTGCACAATGGAATTATTGAAAACTATGAACAATTACGCATTGATTTACAACAGAAGGGTTATCAATTTCTCTCTCAAACCGATACTGAAGTGATTGCTCATTTAGTGCATTGGGTAATGCGTAACGAAACTTCGTTGTTACGGGCTGTGCAGCAGGTCGTAAAACAGCTAAAAGGGGCTTATGGGATGGTTGTGATGGACTGTGAACAACCAAATCATCTTGTTGCAGCTCGCTCAGGTAGCCCATTAGTGATTGGTTTAGGGATAGGGGAAAATTTCCTAGCCTCAGATCAACTTGCTTTGTTAAATGTGACACGTCGTTTTATTTTTTTAGAAGAAGGGGATGTAGCAGAAATTACTCGACGCACCGTCGATATTTACGATGTGAATGGACATCCCGTTCAACGTGACAGCCAAGACTCTCATCTTACACACGATGCAACGGAAAAAGGCACATTTCGTCACTTCATGCAAAAAGAGATTTTTGAACAACCTCGTGCTATCTTAAATACCCTTGAGGGCAGATTGCATCAGCATAATGTCTTGGTGGACAGCATCGGTAATGGCGCAGAACGATTATTAGAGCAGGTTGAACATATTCAGATTGTGGCTTGTGGCACCTCTTACAATGCAGGTATGGTAGCGCGTTATTGGTTTGAACATTTGGCAGGAATAAGCTGTGATGTGGAAATCGCTTCAGAGTTTCGTTATCGCAAATTTGTGACGCGTCCTAAGAGTTTATTGATTACCCTTTCCCAATCAGGTGAAACTGCTGATACGTTAGCCGCATTACGTTTAGCTAAAGAAAAAGGTTATATGGGTGCGATGACGATTTGTAATGTAGCGGGCTCTTCACTGGTACGAGAATCAGATCTTGCCTTTATGACTCGCGCGGGAGTAGAAATTGGCGTGGCATCAACAAAGGCTTTTACCACACAATTGGCAACCTTACTGATGCTAGTGATTGCTATTGGTAAAGTCACAGGGAACATTTCTCTGTCGCAGGAAGAAGAACTGGTTAAGGCCCTGCAATCTTTACCTGCTGAGATAGAGAAAGCATTAGCATTTAATCAACAAATTGAAAGTCTCGCGCAAGATTTTGCAGATAAACACCATGCCTTGTTTTTAGGACGAGGAGAGTATTATCCGATTGCGATGGAAGGCGCGTTAAAGTTAAAAGAAATCTCTTATATTCATGCAGAAGCCTATGCCGCGGGTGAGCTAAAACATGGTCCACTTGCGTTAATTGATGCGGATATGCCAGTGATCGTGGTCGCACCAACCAATGATCTTTTAGAAAAAGTAAAATCCAATATTGAAGAGGTGCGTTCTCGTGGCGGACAGCTTTACGTGTTTGCTGATAAAGAAGCTGGCTTTACTGAAACGGAAGGCATGAAAATTATGACTATGCCGAAAGTCAATGAAGTGATTGCCCCGATTTTTTATACCATTCCAATGCAATTGTTGGCTTATCACGTTGCCTTAATTAAGGGAACCGACGTGGATCAACCGAGAAACCTTGCAAAAGCCGTTACTGTAGAATAATTGCGGTGTGGGGAATAGCATAAATGTCAAAGGCAGAGAATACGACTTCTCTGCCTTTTATCTCTCAACCTTACGGTGAGTTATAAAATTTTTCTCAGAATCAACCGCACTTTTACGGTCCCTATCTTTCCCTTATGAACCAATAACCCCACCGTCTTCTTTTTGAATCACCACGGTAGCAGAACGTGGACGTGTTTTTCCTTGTCTATCTGGCCAAGTTGAGATCGCGGTCACTTGGTCCGGTTCGGTCACGCCACTATCAGGCTCACCAGGATGTTGGATATTGATAAACATGGTTTTATTATCCGGTGTAAAGGCAATACCGGTGACTTCACTTCCATTAGGTGCGGTTAAGAAACGTTTAAATTCGCCTTGTTCAGGGATAACGGCAATCCATTCTGGGTGATTTATTTTGTCCCACCTAATTTGAGTATGCTTCGCCTAGAAAGATGAGCTTTATCACATCTGACATAATACGGGTATCAGAAGAGTTCATCATAATATGTTCTTGTACTGAGTTAGTTATAATATGCGCCTGTTGCGAAAGTAAGGGGGAAAGTTTATATAGAAGGGCTATCTATAAAGAGATGTTAACAGTGTAATGAAAATTTAAAGGATGAATTGAAAAGAAAGATTAAACGCTATGTCATAGAAGGCGAAAAAGAATAAAAAAATCCCCAGTCAAGTTGACCGGGGAGTACTGAAATGTAAGTAATAGTTGCGTCTTACCAACCTTTAACCACACCACCTTGGAAGTGTTTAAGTGCTTCTTGATACACTTCTTCGGTTTGGAATGCTTTCACAAAATCTTTGATCGCTTCATTGTCTTTATTATCTTCACGGCTCACCACTAAGTTAACATAAGGTGAATCTTTATCTTCGACAAAGATACCATCTTTTTCAGCGGTTAAACCTTGTTGTACAGCATAGTTATTGTTGATGATCGCGAAATCGACATCATCTAACATACGTGGAAGTAGTGAACCTTCAACTTCTTTGATTTGGAGATTTTTTGGATTCTCAATCACATCAATTGAGGTTGAGAATAAGTTACTTGGATCTTTTAACTTAATTAAGCCTTGTTTTTCTAAAAGTAATAGCGCACGACCTAAGTTACTTGGATTGTTTGGTACCGCAACAGTTGCCCCGTCTTGTAACTCAGAGACATTTTTGATTTTTTTAGAATACGCTGCAATTGGGAAAACAAAAGTATTGCCTACGATCGCCAATTTATAACCACGTTGCTCAACTTCTTTGTCCATGTAAGGTTTGTGTTGGAAGGCATTAGCATCTAAATCGCCCTTCGTTAATGCATCATTTGGTTGAGTGTATTCCGTAAACTCAACTAATTTCACATCAATGTTATATTTTTCCTTCGCAATTTTGGCAGCAACTTCTGTCACTTGCGCTTCAGCACCTGTCATCACTCCAACAGTTAATTTACGCGCAGCAGGTTCTTGTGGTGCAGCAGCGGCTGCTGGTTTATCATCTTTACAACCTGCTAGTGCGACAGCAGAAACCAGTGTTGCTAGACCAAAAAGTTTTGTTAATTTCATAGAAAATCCTCTAAAAAATGATGTTGTGTAAATTATATTTCAATTAACGGTGATCAAAACGTTCTGCTAAGTGGTCGCCCAACTTTTGGCTTAACATAACGATCAGGACGATAATGATGGTTGCGATCCATTTTACATAGATCATATTGCGGTGTTCACCATAAGTAATGGCTAAATTACCTAAGCCACCACCGCCGACAGCACCCGCCATCGCAGAGTAACCAATTAAAGCGACTAAGGTAAGCGTAATGCCATTAATTAAAATTGGGATCGATTCTGGTAAATAGTATTTGGTGACAATTTGCCAGTTTGTCGCTCCCATGGATTTTGCGGCTTCTGTTAAGCCACTTGGAATTTCCAATAATGCATTTGCAGTTAAACGTGCGAAAAAGGGAATGGCAGACACACTTAATGGCACGATAGCCGCTGTTGTCCCTAATGTCGTTCCAACCACTAAACGAGTAAAAGGAAGTAAAATAATCAGTAAAATAATAAAAGGTACTGAACGACCAATATTGATGATTACATTTAATACTTGATTGGCACGACGATTTTCTAAAATTTCACCTTTACCTGTTAGAAAAGCTAATAAACCAATGGGTAACCCAATCACGATAGCAAATAAGGTGGCAATAAATCCCATGTAAAGTGTTTCAAGAGTCGAAAGACCAACGAGCTCCCAAATTCTTGGTGTCATTTCTTGGGTGAAATCTGCCCATAATTGATCAAACATAGCCTAATACCTCAACTTTTACATTATGTTCCATTAAATAGGTTTTTGTTCTGGTAATCGCTTCGTCATCACCTTCCATTTCAGCAATCACAAAACCAAATTTAACACCGCCTGCATAGTCGATTTGCGAAGTTAAAATACTCAGATCAACCCCAAACATTTTAGATGCTTGCGATAATACAGGGGCATCGACAGTACGACCAGTAAATTCAAATTTTACAATTGGCCAAGATGTCGCATTTCTTGGTGTTTCGGTTAATTTTTCCATATATTCTTCTGGCAGGCTAATATGGAATGTGGAACGGATAAACTCTTTTGCCAGTTGAGTTTGAGGATTCGAGAATATCTCACTCACCGAACCTTGCTCGATCAAACGTCCTTTGTCGATAACAGCCACATGATCACAAATACGTTTTACGACTTCCATTTCATGGGTGATCAAAAGAATCGTGATCCCTAATGTGCGGTTAATTTCTTTCAATAATGTCAAAATAGACTGCGTTGTTGCAGGATCTAAAGCACTGGTGGCTTCATCACATAATAAAACCTTTGGCTCACTTGCCAGTGCACGAGCAATAGCGACTCGCTGTTTTTGTCCCCCTGATAAATTTGAGGGATAGGCATCTTTTTTGTCAGTTAAACCCACTAATGCAAGTAATTCATTCACTTTTTGATGAATTTTCTCTTTTGGTGTATTTTCCAATTCCAATGGCAACGCGATATTGCCAAATACTGTGCGCGATGTTAATAAATTAAAGTGTTGGAAAATCATGCCAATATGGCGACGCTCGTGCACTAAATCCGCATTTTTTAACTGTGTTAAATCTTTACCATCAACAATGACAGCACCAGAAGAAGGGGTTTCAAGTAAGTTGACACAACGAATTAAAGTACTTTTCCCCGCGCCAGATGCACCAATCACACCGCAGATTTGCCCTTTAGGTACATGCAGTGAAACATTATCAAGTGCGGTCAATTTTTTACCTGACACATCAAAAATTTTACTAATCTTTTCTAGCTTAATCATATAAGCCCTTTGTTTATCATTTTTTGTTACATTGGCTGTGTATTTTAGACGTCTAGATTTCCATGTCAATATGTAATTTTAATATTTTTAGTACAATTTGTTATGAGATAGAAATAATCGCGACTTTATTTGCGAAGTGAGTCAAGAAAAGGGATAATTTAAAGCACATTTAAATAAAAGGAAGGCTCTCATATGAAAAAAGCAATTTTTTTAGATCGAGATGGCACATTAAATATTGATCATGGCTATGTTCATGAAATTGATCAGTTTCAATTTATTGACGGTAGCATTGAAGCGTTACAACAACTGAAAGCGATGGGCTATTTATTGGTACTTGTAACAAATCAGTCAGGTATTGCGCGTGGATATTTTAGCGAAGATCAATTTTTACAGCTGACAGAATGGATGGATTGGTCGCTGGCAGATCGAGGCGTTGATCTTGATGGCATTTATTATTGTCCACATCATATAGACGGAAAAGGAGAGTATCGTCAAGTTTGTGATTGTCGTAAACCAAAAGCGGGTATGCTATTACAAGCGATCAAAGAACTTAAGATTGATCCTAGTGCTTCTTTTATGGTGGGTGACAAAGTTGAGGATGTGTTAGCAGGAAAAGCAGCAAATATCAAAAATACTGTTTTAGTGAAAACAGGAAAACCGATTACAGCAGAAGGTGTAAAACAAGCAGATTATTTGTTAGCGTCCATTGCGGATCTACCAAAACTGATAAAAGGATTAAAAAGTTAACAAAAATCTAACAAGATTTACACATTAAGTTTAAAAAATAATCTTTTAATAAAAAATTTAATTTTTTTTGTAAAAAGGGGTTGCAAAGGGTTTTAAAATGCCTATAATACGCCCCACACAACGACGCGACGTTGTACGAGATAGTAGATACACCTCGCGTCGTTGTTTTTTGTTCTTTAACAATCTAACAGACAATCTGTGTGGGCACTTGTTGATTGATTTCATTTAAAAAATTTTAAAATTGAAGTCTTAATAGGTGCTTAATACTGAAAATTCATGATACTTTTGAAGTAAATGTAAACTTTTAGCTAAGCAGTTTATTGAGCGATTGAACTTTGAATTGAAGAGTTTGATCATGGCTCAGATTGAACGCTGGCGGCAGGCTTAACACATGCAAGTCGAACGGTAGCAGGAAGAAAGCTTGCTTTCTTTGCTGACGAGTGGCGGACGGGTGAGTAATGCTTGGGAATCTGGCTTATGGAGGGGGATAACTGTGGGAAACTGCAGCTAATACCGCGTATTCTCTGAGGAGGAAAGGGTGGGACCTTAGGGCCACCTGCCATAAGATGAGCCCAAGTGGGATTAGGTAGTTGGTGGGGTAAAGGCCTACCAAGCCTGCGATCTCTAGCTGGTCTGAGAGGATGACCAGCCACACTGGAACTGAGACACGGTCCAGACTCCTACGGGAGGCAGCAGTGGGGAATATTGCGCAATGGGGGGAACCCTGACGCAGCCATGCCGCGTGAATGAAGAAGGCCTTCGGGTTGTAAAGTTCTTTCGGTAATGAGGAAGGGATGTTGTTAAATAGATAGCATCATTGACGTTAATTACAGAAGAAGCACCGGCTAACTCCGTGCCAGCAGCCGCGGTAATACGGAGGGTGCGAGCGTTAATCGGAATAACTGGGCGTAAAGGGCACGCAGGCGGACTTTTAAGTGAGATGTGAAATCCCCGAGCTTAACTTGGGAACTGCATTTCAGACTGGGAGTCTAGAGTACTTTAGGGAGGGGTAGAATTCCACGTGTAGCGGTGAAATGCGTAGAGATGTGGAGGAATACCGAAGGCGAAGGCAGCCCCTTGGGAATGTACTGACGCTCATGTGCGAAAGCGTGGGGAGCAAACAGGATTAGATACCCTGGTAGTCCACGCTGTAAACGCTGTCGATTTGGGGATTGGGCTATATGCTTGGTGCCCGAAGCTAACGTGATAAATCGACCGCCTGGGGAGTACGGCCGCAAGGTTAAAACTCAAATGAATTGACGGGGGCCCGCACAAGCGGTGGAGCATGTGGTTTAATTCGATGCAACGCGAAGAACCTTACCTACTCTTGACATCCTAAGAAGAGCTCAGAGATGAGCTTGTGCCTTCGGGAACTTAGAGACAGGTGCTGCATGGCTGTCGTCAGCTCGTGTTGTGAAATGTTGGGTTAAGTCCCGCAACGAGCGCAACCCTTATCCTTTGTTGCCAGCGATTCGGTCGGGAACTCAAAGGAGACTGCCAGTGACAAACTGGAGGAAGGTGGGGATGACGTCAAGTCATCATGGCCCTTACGAGTAGGGCTACACACGTGCTACAATGGTGCATACAGAGGGCAGCGAGAGTGCGAGCTTGAGCGAATCTCAGAAAGTGCATCTAAGTCCGGATTGGAGTCTGCAACTCGACTCCATGAAGTCGGAATCGCTAGTAATCGCAAATCAGAATGTTGCGGTGAATACGTTCCCGGGCCTTGTACACACCGCCCGTCACACCATGGGAGTGGGTTGTACCAGAAGTAGATAGCTTAACCTTCGGGGGGGCGTTTACCACGGTATGATTCATGACTGGGGTGAAGTCGTAACAAGGTAACCGTAGGGGAACCTGCGGTTGGATCACCTCCTTACCTAAAATGAAGCGACTGCAAGTGTTCACACAGATTGTTTGGTAGATTGTATGAATAAAACATATGGCAAAGTGGAGAGCATCTTTACATGTTGTCCCCATCGTCTAGAGGCCTAGGACATCGCCCTTTCACGGCGGTAACCGGGGTTCGAATCCCCGTGGGGACGCCATTTAAAGATGACTTTTGTTGTCTTTACTGTTCTTTAAAAAATTGGAAACAAGCTGAAAAACTGAAGAGATTTTCGAAAGAAAGTCTGAGTAGAAAAATCTTGCATGAAAAAAGGCATGCAAGTGTTTAGCGTTTAAACACAACATCAAGGTGATGAAACTTGATTAATGCATTAGCAAAGGTTAATGGATTAATTGAGATTAAGTAAGAATACTTGAGGTTGTATGGTTAAGTGACTAAGCGTACAGGGCGGATGCCTTGGCAATCAGAGGCGATGAAGGACGTGCTAATCTGCGAAAAGCTTGGATGAGTCGATAAGAGGCGTTTAATCCAAGATATCCGAATGGGGAAACCCAGTAGATGAAGAATCTACTATCAATAAATGAATACATAGTTTATTGAGGCGAACCGGGAGAACTGAAACATCTAAGTACCCCGAGGAAAAGAAATCAACCGAGATTCTGTGAGTAGCGGCGAGCGAAAGCGGAAGAGCCAGTAAGTTTTAGCTAGCATATTAGAGGAATTGGCTGGGAAGCCAAATCAAAGAGGGTGATAATCCCGTACTCGAAAGTATGTTAGTGGAACTAAGCTTACGATAAGTAAGGCGGGACACGAGAAATCCTGTTTGAAGATGGGGGGACCATCCTCCAAGGCTAAATACTCCTGATTGACCGATAGTGAACCAGTACCAGTACTGTGAAGGAAAGGCGAAAAGAACCCCGGTGAGGGGAGTGAAATAGAACCTGAAACCCTGTACGTACAAGCAGTAGGAGCGAGGGCAACCTTGTGACTGCGTACCTTTTGTATAATGGGTCAGCGACTTATATTTTGTAGCGAGGTTAACTGAATAAGGGAGCCGAAGGGAAACCGAGTCTTAACTGGGCGTTGAGTTGCAAGGTATAGACCCGAAACCCGGTGATCTAGCCATGGGCAGGTTGAAGGTTGGGTAACACTAACTGGAGGACCGAACCGACTAATGTTGAAAAATTAGCGGATGACTTGTGGCTGGGGGTGAAAGGCCAATCAAACCGGGAGATAGCTGGTTCTCCCCGAAATCTATTTAGGTAGAGCCTTGAGCGGACACCTTCGGGGGTAGAGCACTGTTTCGGCTAGGGGTCCATCCCGGATTACCAACCCGATGCAAACTGCGAATACCGAAGAGTGATACTCAGGAGACACACGGCGGGTGCTAACGTTCGTCGTGGAGAGGGAAACAACCCAGACCGCCAGCTAAGGTCCCAAAGTCTATATTAAGTGGGAAACGAAGTGGGAAGGCTTAGACAGCTAGGATGTTGGCTTAGAAGCAGCCATCATTTAAAGAAAGCGTAATAGCTCACTAGTCGAGTCGGCCTGCGCGGAAGATGTAACGGGGCTCAAATATAGCACCGAAGCTGCGGCATCAGAATTTATTCTGTTGGGTAGGGGAGCGTTGTGTAAGCGGATGAAGGTGGCTCGAGAGGGTTGCTGGACGTATCACAAGTGCGAATGCTGACATAAGTAACGATAAAACGAGTGAAAAACTCGTTCGCCGGAAGACCAAGGGTTCCTGTCCAACGTTAATCGGGGCAGGGTGAGTCGGCCCCTAAGGCGAGGCTGAAAAGCGTAGTCGATGGGAAACGGGTTAATATTCCCGTACTTGGATAAACTGCGATGTGGGGACGGAGAAGGTTAGGTTAGCAGACTGTTGGATGTCTGTTTAAGGTGGTAGGTGGAAGACTTAGGCAAATCCGGGTCTTTATAAACACTGAGAGCTGATGACGAGGTCTTAAGGGACTGAAGTAACTGATACCCTGCTTCCAGGAAAAGCCACTAAGCTTCAGGTTTATCTAAACCGTACTGAAAACCGACACAGGTGGTCAGGTAGAGAATACTCAGGCGCTTGAGAGAACTCGGGTGAAGGAACTAGGCAAAATAGCACCGTAACTTCGGGAGAAGGTGCGCTTACAGTAATTGTAGTCCCTTGCGGATGAAGGTGAAGTAAGTCGAAGATACCAGCTGGCTGCAACTGTTTATTAAAAACACAGCACTCTGCAAACACGAAAGTGGACGTATAGGGTGTGATGCCTGCCCGGTGCTGGAAGGTTAATTGATGGTGTTATCGAAAGAGAAGCTCCTGATCGAAGCCCCAGTAAACGGCGGCCGTAACTATAACGGTCCTAAGGTAGCGAAATTCCTTGTCGGGTAAGTTCCGACCTGCACGAATGGCATAATGATGGCCAGGCTGTCTCCACCCGAGACTCAGTGAAATTGAAATCGCCGTGAAGATGCGGTGTACCCGCGGCTAGACGGAAAGACCCCGTGAACCTTTACTATAGCTTGACACTGAACATTGAATTTTGATGTGTAGGATAGGTGGGAGCCTTTGAAGCAGTGACGCCAGTCATTGTGGAGGCGACCTTGAAATACCACCCTTTAACGTTTGATGTTCTAACGAAGTGCCTGAAACGGGTACTCGGACAGTGTCTGGTGGGTAGTTTGACTGGGGCGGTCTCCTCCCAAAGCGTAACGGAGGAGCACGAAGGTTTGCTAATGACGGTCGGACATCGTCAGGTTAGTGCAATGGTATAAGCAAGCTTAACTGCGAGACAGACAAGTCGAGCAGGTGCGAAAGCAGGTCATAGTGATCCGGTGGTTCTGAATGGAAGGGCCATCGCTCAACGGATAAAAGGTACTCCGGGGATAACAGGCTGATACCGCCCAAGAGTTCATATCGACGGCGGTGTTTGGCACCTCGATGTCGGCTCATCACATCCTGGGGCTGAAGTAGGTCCCAAGGGTATGGCTGTTCGCCATTTAAAGTGGTACGCGAGCTGGGTTTAGAACGTCGTGAGACAGTTCGGTCCCTATCTGCCGTGGGCGTTGGATGATTGATTGGGGCTGCTCCTAGTACGAGAGGACCGGAGTGGACGCATCACTGGTGTTCCAGTTGTCTCGCCAGAGGCATTGCTGGGTAGCTAAATGCGGAAGAGATAAGTGCTGAAAGCATCTAAGCACGAAACTTGCCAAGAGATGAGTCATCCCTGACTTTAAGTCAGTAAGGGTTGTTGTAGACTACGACGTAGATAGGTTGGGTGTGTAAGTGTAGTGATACATTGAGCTAACCAATACTAATTGCCCGAGAGGCTTAACTATACAACGCTCAAGTGTTTTTGGGTGTTGAGTGAGACGTTAGACGAAAAGACGAAGAAGAGAAAATTACTTTAGACAGCTTGTTTTTGATTAAAGTGCGAGAGTGAAGAAAGCACGAAGGAAGAACAGAAGAATAGAGAAGACAAGAGAAGACATCAACCGAATATCTTGGCGGCGATAGTGCAGTGGACCCACCTAACTCCATGCCGAACTTAGAAGTGAAACGCTGTAACGCCGATGGTAGTGTGGGGCTTCCCCATGTGAGAGTAGGACACCGCCAGGTCATTATTTGATTAGTTCATTTAATGATAAGTGAATTAATCAAATAAAAATTTTTTGGTAGCCATAGTGCAGCAGACCCACCTGAACCCATGCCGAACTCAGAAGTGAAATGTTGTAACGCCGATGGTAGTGTGGGGGTTCCCCATGTGAGAGTAGGTCACTACCAAATATCAAATTTCGCGGAGCGGTAGTTCAGCTGGTTAGAATACCTGCCTGTCACGCAGGGGGTCGCGGGTTCGAGTCCCGTCCGTTCCGCCACTTATTTAAGCGAATTAGGTTTCGCTTTCTTTCTAGGGGCGTAGTTCAATTGGTAGAGCACCGGTCTCCAAAACCGGGTGTTGGGAGTTCGAGCCTCTCCGCCCCTGCCATTATTATGTAGATAAAGTCGTAAGTAAATCATTAACTTACGGCTTTTTTGTTTTCTAAAAATCGTCTCAATATTATCATTTTCACAACTTATCTTTCGTGTGTATAAGATAGTATGACGAAAATTTGACTTAATCCGAGTGTTCCAGTGCGGTCTCTTTTATAGAAATGTTGTTAGGTAGTATCTGATCAGCATGCTATGATAAATGAGAAGGGATAAAAAAGCGTGGTTCGATAAATATCAAACCACGCTTTTTTTATATGTGTCATTATAATCCTAAGGCTTGTTTCATTAATTCTGTTTTGACAAGGCTAAATTTATCAGTTGCACTCAATCCAATGCCCCTGATCATTTTCTTGATTGGATGATCTCCATGGAAAAGATCTTTTAAGCCTTGCATGACAAGTAACATTTTCATGGCCTCTTTCTTCCGTTTACGTTCATAGTGGCGTAAATAACGATATTGTCCAATATCCACATCTGCTTTTATATTTTCTTCTATTGTCCGCGCCAATTCGATAACATCTTGTAAGCCTAAATTGACCCCTAAACCTGCTAGAGGATGAATAGTGTGTGCTGCATCACCTACGAGCGCAATTCTATTTTGAGCAAAATCACGGGCATAACGTGCTGTTAACTTAATCGCTTGTCTTTCCCCTTGAACTTGACATAATCCCAGATGCATATCAAAGGCGACAGATAATGCGCGATTAAATTCTTCTTCATCACATTGTGCAAGGTGCTCTGCTTGTTCTCCAGGTTGTGACCAAACTATCGAACAAAGGTGTTGTTGATGTAAGGGTAAGAAGGCAAGGATACTGTCTTTTGAGAATATCTGGCGTGCGCAATGTTGGTGCGGTTCTGTGGTTGCCACATTACAAACTAATGCATGATGTCCATAATCTCTAAAAACAAGTGGAATGTTTGCTTGTTTGCGTACCCAAGAGTTTGCACCATCGGCAGCCACTAGTAATTTGGTGGCGACCATTTGACCATCATTGAGTGAGAGCATGGCGTGGCTTTCGGTTAAGCCTAATGTTTGTGGAAGTGCGGTGAGTATTTCGATATTTTTTTGTTGATTCACTTTTTGCCATAATGTTTGCTGAATTACGTGGTTTTCAACAATATGCCCTAAGTGAGAAATGCCTAATCCTGCGGTCGTAAAATGAATATGAGCAAAGCTATCTTTTTCCCATACGTGCATGGCATTGTATTCCGTTGCTCGTATGTGGGTGATGTCTTGCCAGACACCGAGTTGAGTCAGTAAATGCTGGCTCGCCAGGTTTAACGCACTCACGCGATGAGTAACTGTTTCTAGTGAGGTTGTTGGCGGAAATGCCTCAATCAGCGCAATGTGTAGTGGTGCGTTAGCGAGGCGAGCAGCGAGAGCGAGCCCAACCATGCCACCACCGACAATAACCAGATCAAATGTTTTCATGTTTAAGTCCACCCTAATGCCAGTTTGGCAAAATGTTGTCGCAATAAGGTTGATTGCGACAGTGTCATTAAGCCAAGTGTTCGTCCAAATTGTAATGGTAATAAATGATTTGCAAAGATAGAAAGTAAATCATCAGTTAAGCGTAGCGTTTGCTGTTGATCTGACTGACGTTGTTTTTCATATGCTTGTAAATGTGCGTAAGTACCGATATCTTTTTGTTGTAGATAATGTGTGGCGACCACATCGGCGAGGGTCATCACATCGCGAATGCCTAAATTGAAACCTTGCCCCGCAATCGGATGCAGCGTTTGGGCGGCATTGCCAATTAAGGCAATGCGCGGTTGGATATGTTGTTCGGCTTGATATAGATTCAATGGATAAGTAAAACGTTGTCCACATTGTAGCAGTTTACCTAGACGCCAGCCGAAACGATCTTGTAAGGCAGATAAAAACGCCTGATCATTGAGTGTCATTAATTGTTGAGCATCTTTAACGCACCAAACTAATGACATCAGATTATCTTGCATTGGCAATAAAGCGAGCGGTCCTTCATCAGTAAAACGCTCAAAAGCGCGATACTGATGATCATGTTGTACCAAGATATTGGTGATGATCGCTGTTTGGCGATATTCGCGTACGACTTTCTGTGCGATATTAGCGGCTTTGGCGACCAAGGATTGTGTACCATCTGCGCCAACTAAAAGTTGACCACGTAAAGTGCGGTGATTTTTCAGCTTGATTTCGACATGCGCGTCATTTCGTGTGATGTTCTCAATCTCAATCGGTGCAAGGTAGTCAATATGCGTGTATTCTTGAATGGCATTGAGGAGTATTTGCCCTGCTTGGGTTAATTCAATGACTGCACCTAATTGGGGCAAATTAAACTCTTGTGCCCTGAATTCCAGCAAACCACTATGCCCTTTGTCAGACACGTGGATCTTATGAATGGGGGTGCTGACGGGCTGCAAACGTGACCAAAGATGCAGTGACTGAGGTAATTGGATTTGCGCAAAACGCTGGCAACTACCGTCAGATAAAGCAATACAACGCGCATCAAAGCCACTTTGTTGGTGATGATGAGTTACTTGCTTTTCAAGGACAGCAATTCTCATTTTCCCCGCTGTTTTGCTACTGAGTGCAAGGGCTAGCGTTGTTCCCGTCATCGCCCCACCTACAATAATCACATCGTAGTTTGCTGCTTCAAGCATAAAATGATCCTTTATTTGCCCGCCATTAATTTTTCAATCTCATCGATTTCTTTTGGTACAGCACTAGTGAGATTTTTATTACCGTATTCGGTGATTAGCAGGTTATCCTCAATTCTGATACCAATTCCTTTGTATTGCTCAGGGACATCTGCTTGTTCTGAAATATAAAGCCCCGGTTCAACTGTCAATACCATACCGACTTCAAGTGGATGGTCACGTACTTTACTATTGCGGTTATTATTCTGCTGATCTTTGCTATAGCTACCAACATCATGGACATCAAGCCCTAGCCAGTGACCTAGCCCATGCATATAAAATTGGCGATAGGTTTCATTTTGGATCAGGGTTTCTACATCACCTTGTAAAATACCTAATTTCACTAAGCCTTCCACTTTGATCCGAACGACTTCATCGTTAGCTTGTTGGATAGAATTGCCTGGTACTAATAATTCAATCGCCCGTTTTTGTGCTTTTAACACGATGTCATAAATTTCTCGTTGTGCTTGGCTAAATTTTCCATTCACAGGGAAAGTGCGTGTAATATCGCCTGCATACATCGCAAACTCACAACCCGCATCAATCAGCACTAAATCACCATCTTTTAGTGGCATATCATTTTCAGTGTAATGCAGAATACAGGCATTTTCACCACCGGCAACAATCGCATTATAAGATGGAAAACGCGCACCAAAACGGTTAAATTCATGCAATAACTCCCCTTCAATTTCATATTCAAGGCGATTTGGACGTGTTTTTTGCATAGCTCGAATGTGGGCCAAGGCACTGATTTGTCCGGCTTGTTGCATAAGGGCGATTTCGTTGTCAGATTTGAATAGGCGCATTTCATCTAACATGCCTTTCCAACAAAGAGTTGTTTCTAAATTGATATCATTTTCAACTAATAGTGCATCGCCCCAAGGGTGAAGTGCGTTAACATGATAAAGTGCGGTACTTTTTGCTAAAATTTTAGGCAACTCGGTATGAAAATCTTCAATTGAGAAGGCACGATCTAATTGCAGCTTTTGGGGAGCATTGGCTACACCTAAACGGCGACCATCCCAAGTTTCACGTAAGGGATCGGAAGGACGAACAAAAATAATGCTTTCGGTTGTTTGTCCATGTTTAGCCAGAATCAATACGGAATTGGGCTCATTAAACCCAGTTAAATACCAAAAATAGCTGTCTTGACGGAAAGGATAAGTACAGTCGTTGCTACGGCGTTTTTCAATTTCAGAGAAAACGATAAGTACAGCATCCTCTTGCATTTGTTGAAAGACACGATGGCGGCGTTCAGCAAATTCTTCTTGAGGCATCGCAGCCATATAAGCTAAATCCATTTTATTCTCCTTTATCATCTCACTTAATGTAATACGGGTTTTTGTTCAGGGAGTTGGGGTTGAAAATGCGTGAATAACAAACAAGCTAGAGTACGGACATATTCAATGATTTCTTCTAATGCTTCGCTGAGTTCTTCTTTATCGTCACTTTCATCGTAACCGAGTTGACAGATATCGTGTAAGTCATCAATAGCTTCACCAATATCACCTTTCTCTTTATCTAATTTCGGTTGGGCGAGCCCCAAACCAAGTAAAAAATGGTTTGTCCATTCGGATAATGCATCGGCACGAGTAAAGACGTCATCTTCATTTTCAGGTAACCATAATTCAAAGTCAAAACCATCAATATCGGCTAATTTCTTGCTGATGCGTTGCTGTATTTGAGTGACTTCTTGCAACAGTGCGGTGGGATAAGCGTGATTTTCATTCGTAAATTGGAAAAGCAGGGGTTGCCAACTTTGATCGTGGATGCCCCCGCAGATTAGACCTGTGAGAAAACCATGTAATTCTGCGGCAGATAAAGCGATACCGGCGGTTTTTAATTGTTGAGAAAAGTCGGAATACGACGACATACTTGTATCCTTAGGTTATGCTGTAATAAATTCTGTTCAGTTTACCACTCTACGACTAGGCAACCAATAATTAGACGGATTTTTTTAGCTATGGCATAATGTCGCCATCCTAAATCCTGATAATTACGCTGAATGGAGGCGAGATGTCGTCTAAAAGTATTGAGTTACCTGTATTAGGGCAGGTTTTACGTTTAAATTGTCCAGAAGAGCAGCATGAAGCATTAAAACAAGCAGCAAGAGAGCTTGATTTACGTGTCAGTGAAATGAAAGAACGCACAGGGATTTTACAGTTAGAACGCGTGTTGTCGATTGTTGCGTTAAATTTAAGCTATGAATTATTACAAGCACAGCAAAAGACCACCTCAATTGAGGCGTTATTACAGCACCGCATTCAACAACTTGATCATTCTCTTGAAAGCATTTTAACCCAAAAAGTGAACAATTAATTTGCGATTAGGGTGACGGAAAGTGAGATGTGTGAATTATCGCTAGTCAATCACCTTAAATTAAGCTAGTATTAAGTAAAGATTACCTGAGGTGTTTGCCAGTGGGTTATGTCCCTGAGCCGATACTTTTATTTTATGAATCGGTTTCTAATTGTTGGTGTGCATGCTTAGCTTGACTAAGAAGCCTAAAAATAGTTATAACTGATTCCCTTGAACCGTTGGGTTCAAGGACTGAGACTTGCAGCGGCATCTCGGGTTCTTCCCTTACAACCAATATTCATGAATACTGATTCTCTGCTTCGCCAAAAAATTCGAAATGACATTCGAAAACGTCGTCAAAAACTCACCGCACTTGAGCAACAACAAGCCGAACAGTCTATTACACAACAAGCATTGCAGTTGATTGCACAGAAAAAAGCAAACACAGTAGCGCTTTATTTATCTTTCGATGGAGAAGTATCTACTCAGCAGCTCATTACGTGTTTATGGCAGCAAGGCATACAAGTTGCTGTACCTGTTTTGCATCCTTTTTGTCCGGGGCATTTGTTGTTTTTACGCTATCATCCAGAATCGGTTATGTATAAGAATTCATTTGGTATTTTAGAACCTCAACTCAATGTTCAAGACGTTGTGCCAATAAGCGCGCTAGAGATAATTTTTACGCCTCTTGTTGCTTTCGATAAACAAGGGAATCGTCTTGGAATGGGCGGGGGATTTTATGATCGCACGTTACAAGGTTGGCAGGAAAAATCTTTTATCCCTGTAGGACTTGCACATGCCTGTCAATTTGTTGACCATTTACCTAGCCAAGCTTGGGATATGCCACTTGCACAGATTTTGATTGCAGAATAAATGACATAAAAAAATAGGACAAAGTGTAACACTCGTCCTATTTTTAAATCATAAGTGGTTTATTGTTTTAATAAGCCTTCAGGCTCCGCTGGTTTTTCGATTTCAGCAAAGGTTCTGCCTTTATTAGCTTCGATAATCGCGGCAGTTTTGGCAGCCAGATCGTTTAAATTCATTTTTTCGTAAGCCTCTTGCATCAGCGGTAAAGCTTCATAAGTTGCTTGTGTATCTGGATATTGTTGTAGCATGCCTACAACACGATTTGCCACAGCAACATGTGCATCACGTTTCGCATAGAATTTGGCAATCGCTAATTCATGACGAGCAAGGCTGGCTTTAATATACGCCATGCGAGCAAGCGCGTCTTGTGCATAAGGGCTGTTTGGGAAATTTTGCACTAGGGTCTGGAAGTTCGCGAATGCGGCTTTGATTGAGCTACTTTCACGTGTAGCGCGATCGATTCTAAATAAATCTTGAATATAGTTATCACCTAATGCTGCATTCGTTAAGCCTGCCATATAAAGGACATAATCTAAATTTCGGCTTGTCGGATATTGTTGGAAAAAACGATCAGCTAAGACTAAAGTTTGTGTATAATCTTGCGTTTTATAATTTGCATAAATCAAATTTAATAGTGTTTGTTCACTATAACTACTACCAGGGAAACGGCTACGGACAGCATCCAAATAACGGATTGCTTGTGAATAATCTCCGTTTTGTAAATGCGTTTGACCAACATTATAAAGCTCTTGTTCTGGACGCTGTTCAACATCTTTAGAGCCGGAACACGCAGTGATAGCAAATGCGGTTAAAGCAATAAACGTGAACGATTTTAATTTACGCATTAGATAATCCTTATTTTTACGAGCAATGATAAATGAGTTACAATGACTCATTATTGTATATAACATTATTAAATAAGCAAACCTCATTCATGGATTTTTTTATTTATGGCACAAATCACCCTTTCAGCTGAAATTCAGCTATCTCAACTGGGACAACGGTTAGACCAAGCTTTAGCTGAATTGTTCCCAGATTATTCTCGTTCTCGCTTAAAAACGTGGATTGAACAGGATTTAGTTCACGTCAATGGCGACGTTGTGAACGTACCGCGTGCCAAGGTTTATGGAGGCGAGCAAATTGAAATTGTGGTGGAGATTGAAGATGACACCCGTTTTGAGCCTGAGAATTTACCGCTAAATATTGTGTACGAAGATGACGATATCTTAGTGATTAATAAACCTAAGGATTTCGTTGTGCATCCCGGTGCGGGTAATGCCTCTGGGACCGTATTAAATGCTTTACTTTATCATTATCCTGCTATTGCAGAAGTACCTCGTGCGGGCATCGTACACCGTTTAGATAAAGATACAACGGGATTAATGGTGATTGCGAAAACCATTCCTGCACAAACAAAATTAGTACGAGATTTACAAAAGCGTAAAATTACCCGCGAATATGAAGCCATTGCTTGTGGCATTATGACGAAAGGCGGCATGGTGGATCAACCGATGGCACGTCATCCGACGAAACGTACACATATGGCAGTACACCCTATGGGGAAACCGGCGGTGACCCATTATCGCATTATGGAGCGCTTTCGTAACTATACCCGTTTGCGTTTACGTCTTGAAACCGGGCGAACCCACCAAATTCGTGTGCATATGGCACATATTGCCCATCCTTTATTAGGTGATCAAACCTATGGTGGACGTCCACGACCGCCGAAAAATGCCAGTGAAGAATTGATGCAAACTTTGCGTGATTTTAAACGTCAAGCATTGCACGCGATTATGCTTCGTTTAGCACACCCCATTACAGGTGAGCTGATGGAATGGCATGCGCCTTTGCCAACAGATTTCGTGGAATTAGTCGAAGCATTAAAAGCGGATTATCAATTACATCAAGACGATTTAGATTATTAATAGGTGATCGAATGGATGTACTCAAACCCAATTGGCATGCGCCAACGCATGTTCGTGCGTTTAGTACTTTAACGCAAGGTGGATATAGCTCGCCACCTTATGCTAGTTTGAATTTAGGTGATCATGTAGGCGATGATCCAAAAACAGTGGAACGTAACCGCACTTTATTGGTCGACACGTTAAAATTACCCCAATTCCCACGTTTTTTAAACCAGATACACAGCACACATGTACTGACTCTACCTACAACAGCGCATAATGTCGAAGCAGATGCCGTGTATAGCAACCAAGCAAATCAAGTCTGTTTAGTTATGACAGCTGACTGTTTACCAGTGTTGTTGACAAATACAGCGGGAAATGAAGTTGCAGCGGCACATGCAGGCTGGCGAGGACTATGTCATGGAATTTTAGAGCGAACGGTGGAGAAATTTAATACGCCTGCCGAGCAACTTATTGCTTGGTTGGGACCGGCGATTAGTCAGCCTCATTTTCAAGTGGGCAAAGAAGTACGGGAACAATTTATACAGCAAGATCCTGATGCTGAGCACGCTTTTTTACCAGATCCTGATGTTAAAGAAAGATATTTAGCAGATTTATATTTATTAGCTACACAACGCCTCAATAGACTAGGCATTAGCCAAGTCAGCGGTGGTGACTATTGTACATTCGCACAGAAAGAGAAATTTTTTTCATATCGACGTGAGCAACGAACTGGTCGTATGGCAAGTTTAATTTGGTTTGAATAACAAGCATTACCTCAATAAGCGTGTGCGGTGAAAAATCCCGTTTTTTTTCACCGCACTTTTTATTTCAATAGCCTGATTATTTCGTTAAAACAGAATATTGAAACCAACATTAAGCTGATTATCTTTAAATTGTTGTTTTCCTCTTTGGTGTGTGGTGTCTAGCCAAAAGCGCAGATGACGACCAAATTGAGACGCGATACCCGCCTTATACTCAAATAGCTGTTTTGCTCCTTCAATATAGTTTACTACGTCATTGATGGTGATGCCGTAGTCTTTTGCGTGATGTAGCCAATTCACCTCAAAGTAAGGTTTTAAATTCCATTGCGTGTTTAAGAAATGGCTATCTAAACTGAATCTGACACCAAGACGTGTTTGTGTATTTTGCTGCCCTATATAATGAATCAGCGTCTGTTGTGGATCTCTAAGCTGTTTGCTATTTAGCTTTTGCCAAATAAATTGTGCTTGAGGCTGAATATTGAAGCTATGTTTCAGATCTGCTACGGTATATTGAACGAGTGGCAAGTGATAGCCTAGCTCAAGTGAGGCACTCAGTCCCTGTGTACGATAGTTATCGTTAGATGAGGCTGGATTGATCACTTGATTTTTGAACCATTGATATTGTAGCCAACTGTCAATGTATAAGCCGGTGTCATCATTTGGGTTTTGATACCAAGTACCATAAACACCAAGTGCATAACCTTGTACTTTGCCGCGTGAAGTCCCGACACGAGATGAGCGTGTTTTACTGCTTTGTTTGGCGTAGCCGAACATCACACCGGCATGATAATGTGCTTGATTAATAACAGTTTTGCCTAATTGCGTGACATAACGTTGGGCTTTTGTTGTGTTTTGGTTATCACGCATTCGATTATGATTTGTTCCTTCAACAGCACGTATCCAAAATGTTTTGTCGGCAGATTGATTTAAAAAATGATGACGAGATAAACGGTCTTCAAGACGTAGTTGAAAAAGCTGGTGGGCAGCATAGAGGTTATTAGCATAGCTTGCCATTTCTGCGCGATAGCTTGGCGTCCCCCCAATGTAGCTAGTCAAATACCAATTATCTTGGTTGGTTTCATGTCGTTTCTCAAGATGATACACAAACGCACCTTTTGACAGATAATTATCGATGACAAACGCATTGTCTGTGGAGGTGTTTGTTTCAATAATTTTGACACCGTTGACTGCGTTTTCTGCATCAGCGCCAATATGGTGAATCGCGACGCGTGTTTTCCCAGTTGCATTGCCTCGAATGAATAAAGTGTCGGTTGGATTTGTCGTACCATTAAAATCCGCAGATAAATGGAGCGTACCGTTATGTCCTTGGTAATCCTCATTGATAGTCACATTTTTAAACACTGGTGTCGGTTTATGATGTGCGAATGTAAACTTACCCTGATGGGTGAATTTACCATTTAATTCATAATCACTGGCAAACAGCAATTCACTTTTTTCACCTAATATGATATTTGCAGCCGTTAAGCTACCTTGTTTCAAGACGAGTTGCCCTGATTCGGCATACATTGTTTCTTTAAAAATAAAAGGATCGGACAATGTCCATTTTTCGCCACGCATCGTAAGGGCATGAAAATTCTGGAATTTATTTTTACCGTACAATAATCCCTGTTCTTCCCCTGTTTCTGTCAAAATTAATTGATTGTTTTTACCGTTAGCACTCGTAGCCACGAACCCGTCAATTTTTGACCCGGTTTTGAGAATCAGTTCTACTTTTTCACTGCCCGTTAACCCAATAGCACGGCTTTGTTTGGTTGGGTCGTTCTGGCTAAAACTGATCTTGCCTGCATTGACGAGAGAAACAGATTCTCCGCCCAATGATACGATAGTTTTAGTGGGATCACTGCTTTCGAGGTTACCACTATTCATGAAGTCTATCTTATTCGCATTTTGGATAAAAACAGCACTGTGACCAAGCGATTTGATAGTGCCACGATTTTGTAAATCAGCATGAGTCGTGTATCTAATTGCGACGGAAGGGATAACTTTACTTTTAGAAAGAATAGTGCCTTCATTATTGATATGAGTGAATTTACCATTGTCTAACCAAATACTCGGTCCGCCATTCGCTAAGAGTTGTGCCTCTTTACCGAGATTATGTACTTCGTAAACCACTTCTGTTGGCGTTTTTAAAGTACTTTCAGCAAGTGTGGCTGCTCGTTTAAAATAACGAGAGCATATCGCACACTCATTGCCACCTAAGCCATCTGTTCGAATTTCGCCATAATTTGTAACGTGCAATTTCTCAGTAATATTGCCCCATTGTGCATCAATTGCACTGGTGGCACCAGCAGGGGTTGAACTAATCAGTTTGCCATGGTTAATAATTTCCGCACTGCGCGCATTATTTCCTTCTGATACATAGACTTTATAGTTTTCATTTTCTAAATGTAGATGATTTGTCAGACGGTATCTTTTATTATCTTCTAAAACGGCTAGGTGGCGGGAATAAGATCGGCTTTTATCGCCATCTATGGTAATGATATGTGTGTCAGTTGCCGTGTCTATTTCTTCTGTAACTGTGCATCCCTCACCACAAGATGTTGTATTAACAGATGACCAAACATTTGACGATAAACAAAGGGAGGTGAGAATTAGTGGTAAAGAAGACTTTTTTAGATGAGTCATGTTAAACGTCCTGTATTAACGTAATTTTGTTTTTTGTTATGTATGAATTTTATACAAAATAGATTTTTAGTTCAATAATTGAGCTAAAATTGCGTAAAAATAATAGGTGTTAAATTTCTTTAATCAATAGGCTCAAAGTATTGTAAAATTACGCGTCGAATCTGCAAAAGTGCGGTGATTTTTATCAGGGTTTTATATGACAGACAGTATTAAATTAGAAATAGAACAATTACGCCAAACGCTACGTTATCATGAATATCAATATCATGTCTTAGATAATCCACAAATTCCTGATGCGGAATACGATCGTTTATTTCATCGTTTAAAAATGCTGGAACAACAATATCCACAATGGTTTAGCTCGGACTCTCCTACACAACGAGTGGGCGCGAAACCCCTTTCTGCGTTTGCGCAAGTGCAACATGAAATGCCTATGCTGTCCTTGGATAATGCATTTTCAGATGAAGAGTTGCATGCTTTTGTCAAACGTATTCAAGACCGTCTGGTTTTTTCCCCTAAATTACTTGAATTTTGTTGCGAACCGAAATTAGATGGGTTGGCGGTCAGTATTTTGTATGTAGATGGAAAATTGACACAAGCAGCGACCCGTGGTGATGGGAGTGCAGGAGAAGACATTACGTTAAATATTCGCACAGTACGTAATATCCCTTTGCAATTGTTAATGGAAAATCCACCGACGCGTTTGGAAGTACGTGGAGAAGTCTTTATGTCGCAAGCGGGCTTTGAATCATTAAATGAAAAAGCGTTAGCCAGAGGGGAGAAGACCTTTGCCAATCCACGTAATGCGGCAGCGGGATCATTGCGTCAGTTAGATCCGCGAATTACTAGCCAACGTCCGTTGCTATTAAACGCGTATAGCATTGGTGTCGCAGAGGGGATTGATTTACCTGATACCCATTTTGAACGCTTACAATGGTTAAGATCCATTGGTATTCCAGTAAATAATGAGATTCAGTTATGTGAAGGAACGGAAAATGTGCTCAATTTCTACCGTGCGATTATGCAAAAACGGAGCACTTTGGGCTATGACATTGATGGGACAGTGATTAAAGTCAACGATATTGCTTTACAAGAGGAATTAGGTTTTATTTCGAAGGCGCCTCGTTGGGCAATTGCCTATAAATTCCCAGCACAAGAAGAATTGACAGTATTAAATGCGGTGGAGTTTCAAGTGGGGAGAACCGGTGCAATTACACCCGTCGCGAAGTTACAACCTGTGTTCGTCGCAGGCGTGACGGTCAGTAATGCAACACTGCATAATGGCGATGAAATTGCACGTTTGGATGTGGCAATTGGTGATACGGTGATTATTCGCCGCGCGGGAGATGTGATTCCACAAATTATTGGTGTGCTACATGAAAAACGCCCAGCCAATGCAGAGAAGATCGTTTTTCCGACAGAATGTCCAGTTTGCGGTTCGGTGATTGTACGTATTGAAGGTGAGGCCGTTGCTCGTTGTACGGGCGGTTTATTCTGTGCGGCACAACGTAAAGAAGCATTGAAACATTTCGTCTCACGTAAAGCCATGGATATTGATGGTGTTGGGGCAAAACTTATTGAACAGTTGGTGGACAGAGAACAAATTCATACCCCAGCGGATTTATTTAAATTGGATCTCAACACGTTGGCTCGTTTAGAGCGCATGGGGCTTAAATCTGCGCAAAATGCCCTCGACAGTTTACAGAAAGCGAAAAAAACGACTTTAGCGCGTTTTATTTTTGCGCTAGGTATTCGTGAAGTGGGCGAGGCCACCGCACTCAACTTAGCCAATCATTTTAAGACCTTAGAGGCATTAAAAGAAGCGACGCTGGAGCAACTACAAGAAGTACAAGATGTAGGCGAAGTGGTTGCTAATCGGATTTTTGTGTTCTGGCGTGAACCGCATAATGTGGCAGTAGTCGATGATCTGATTGCGCAGGGCATCCATTGGGAAACCGTAGAAGTCAAAGATGTTGGAGATAACCCATTTAAAGAGAAAACAGTGGTGTTAACTGGCACCTTAACGCAAATGGGGCGGACTGAAGCGAAAGCCTTACTCCAGCAGTTAGGGGCAAAAGTCAGTGGCAGTGTTTCTGCCAAAACGGATCTGGTGGTGGCAGGTGACAGCGCAGGTTCAAAACTGACAAAAGCCAATGAGCTTGGCGTCAAAGTGATTGATGAAAACACCTTCTTGGCGTGGAGCAAACCGTACTTGTAAGATGAAATAAAACCGTTTAGCGTTAACTAAACGGTTTTTTCTCTTTTTTGACCGCACTTGACACATCAAAGTGCGGTTGCTTTTTTCCAAAATTAAGAAAGGTATTTGGCTTTTAATTCTTTCGCAAATGCGACTTTCTCTGGACTTAATTCTTTTGTCATTGGCTCACGGCAGTAACCTGCTTCGACACCATCGAGTTTCAATAACTCTTTAATAGTTAAGTATAAACCGTTTGCTAAGATGCCTTCGATTAAGTCATTTGTCACATGTTGAATTTCAAGGGCTTCTTTTAATTTGCCTGCTTGTGTTAATTCAAAGATTTGACGAGCGCGCACACCATTGACGTTGAAGGTACTACCAATTGCACCATCTACACCCAATGAGGCGGCAGGTAACATCATTTCATCGAAGCCAGCCCAGATTAAGTGATTTGGATAGGCTTTTTTCAAGCGCTCTAATAAGTAGAAATCACCCGCGGTAAATTTCACCCCTAAAACTTTTGGATTTTTGTAAAGTTCACCAAATTGTTCGACACCGATGTTTACGCCAGTTAAGAATGGGATAGAGTAAACAATCATGTAGTTACCAGTCGCTTCGATAATGCTATCGTAATAGTGTTTAATTTCTGGGAAACTAAATTTGTAATAGAATGGCGTTACCGCAGATAAGCTGTCATAACCGAGTTCAGTGGCATATTTACCTAGCTCAATCGCTTCTTGTAAGTTCACACTTCCCACTTGAGCAATGAGGGCGATCTCATCTTTCGCTTCATCTTTAGCAATACGGAAGATTTCTTTTTTCTCTTCAGTGGAAAGCATGAAGTTTTCGCCTGTACTGCCGCCAACGTAAAGACCATCCACTTTCATCTTGTCGATGTTATAGCGAACAATTTGACGTAAGCCTTTTTCGTTGATTGAACCATCAGCGTTGAAAGAAACTAACAATGCACTGAAGATACCTTTTAAGTTTTTCATTGGATACTCCTATAGATGTGTTATTTAACACGTTGTTCGAGAATGACGTTAACGGTTTTTTGCTTCGTTTTAGTGGCTGTATCTTCCGTCGCTTGTACGATTAAGGTGTAGATCAAATCTAAAACGAAAAGCTGAGCAATTTTTGTTCCCATTGAATCACCTTGTAGTTGCCCTTGGCGATTACCATTAATCAGGACATAATCCGCAGCGTGCGTAATGGGTGAACGCAAATTATGCGTAATCGCGATAGTGGTTGCGCTATTCTTTTTCGCGATGTTTAGTGCTTGAATGACTTCTTTCGAATAACCAGAATGACTAATACCGACTACAACATCACCTTCTTGCATGAGTGCAGCTTGCATATACATAAAGTGGTTATTTGAGGTGGAATCCACTTGTAAACCGATGCGCATGAATTTATTTTTTGCATCTTCTGCGGTTATTCCAGATGAGCCCACGCCGAAGAGAAAAATGCGTTTGGCTTTCATCATGGTATTCACCACTTTTTCTAACTCATTAAAATCGAGTAAGTTAATGGTTTCAGCAATGACATTCGTCACTGCACCCTGTAATTTCGCCGCGATATTTTTAGGATCATCAGAAGGTGAAATGTCCGTATCAAGTAAAGAATGATATTGCTTTTCTCTTGTGGCTAATTCAATAGCAAGTTCTAATTTAAAGTCAGTGAAGCCTCTAAAGCCTAATGTACGACAGAAACGAATGAAAGTGGCTTCGCCCACATCAAGATGTTTAGCAATATCAGACAGTGAAGACTGACTTAATAAATCAGGTGAGGCGAGAATTGTCGCTGCAATTCTTTTTTCTGTTTTGGTTAAACTATCATGTAGTGCACCAATCGTGTCTAAAATTTTTCCACTAATTAACATAGAGGCTCCTTACAATGTGGGGTGAATCACAGCAATTCAACCGGCACTTTTACGACAAGTTTTTTCAAACTTATCACTTGGTTATCCACATTACAGCCAGGTTTATGTGGTTCATAAGGCAAGAACACCACAAACATTTTCGGTTTTAATGTGAGTGTACTTTTATACTCGATTTCTGGGGTCAGTTGATAATCGTCTTTTTCATCGTATTCGGTATAGTTGGCTAATGTAGGATAAGCGACACTATACTCGATATTTTCCTGTCCTGAGATCAACACTTGTACATCAATATATTGACGATGTAACTCAGCTTGTTTACTTTCTGCCGCCGCGGTATCAAATGCCATGACATTCATATAAATTTGCTCCGTAATGTCATGACGCCCAGTTTCTAAAGCAGCTAAATCTAATGTATTTAAATAGTCACATACCTCAGCAATAACAGGAGGTAAGCCTAATTTGAAATCGTTTCTTGTTAAGTCCCCAATAAACATATGATTCTCCTATTTCAAATGAACGCCTTGTTTTAGGCAATCGGCTACCCACCAAGCGGCACCCAGTAGCCCAGCATCTTGTCCGTGACGTGCTTGTTCAACGGTACAATGATAGAAATGTGGCATCATGTTGAGGTACTGTTTGACTAAGGGGAGGTAACCTTCCGCTAAACCAACACTACCGCCAACTACCACTTTTTGTACATCTAAACCAATCACTAAATCTGCAATCAGGTTGGCTATCGCGCTAGCTGAACGCTGGATAAGTGCGGTCGCTTTTTCATCATTTTTTCTAAATAACTCGAAAGCTTGTTTTGGTGTGCAAGGTGGATTCCATTGGCTAGAAACGGCTTCAATTGCGCGTCCAGCCGCGACGGCTTCAACACAACCTACACGCCCACAACCACAAACCGGACCATTTGGGTCTGCTAATGTATGTCCGATATGCCCGGCAACGCCGTTAGGTTCTGTCAATAAACGGCGTTCTAAAATAATGCCACCACCCACCCCAGTGGATACGGTGATAAAAACAAAATTTTGTACCGCATTTTTATCTTCGTCTTTATATTCCGCACACGCGGCAGCTTGCACATCATTTAGTAAGCCAATCGGTTTATCCGTATGACGCGCAATGCTTTCTTTTAAGGGAAATTCCGCCAAACCACCTAAATTTTTTGGATTTAAGGCGGTTAACACACCATGATTAATGATGCCGGTTGAGGCCACTGCAACGTAATCGAATTGTCCGGCATACAAAGCAAGAATGTTGGCCAGTGTGTCATGCATCGCATTGGCAGCATCAGCTTGTGGCGTTGCAATCTGTTGGCGTTGTTCTATTTTGCCGTCTGTTACAATAGCCGAGGCAATTTTTGTTCCACCAATATCTAATGCTAAACAGCGCATAGGCTCTCCTTCTGTGATGACTTATTTTGCCGATTTGACGGCATCGGCAAACCAGCTTACGATATGTTCGAGGCGAGTCAGCGCAGATCCTACGGTGACAGAGTAAGCACCAATCTCAATTGCGGTTTTCGCCAATTCTGGGGTGTTATAGCGCCCTTCTGCCATCACTCGGCAGCCAGCAGCATTTAAATCTTTGACTAACTGATAGTCCGGTTCAGCTGGAATTTCACCGCCAGTATAACCAGACATGGTGCTACCAATAATTTCTACCCCTAAGTTGTGGCAATACATTCCTTCTTCAAAATTAGAACAATCCGCCATGGCTAAACAACCTAATTCTTTGATTCGTTTAATAATGGCTTCACGTGTGGTTGGACGGACGCGATCGGTACCATCAAAAGCAATAATATCGGCGCCTGCTGCGGCTAACTCTTCAATGTCTTGTAAAAATGGGCTAATACGAACGGGACTGTCAGGTAAATCGCGTTTAACGATACCAATAATCGGTACATTGACGACGTTACGCGTGGCTTTTAAATTTTCGATCCCTTCAATACGTAACCCAGCAGCACCACCGATAACGGATGCTTGCGCCATGGCGGCAACAATTTCTGGCGAGTCCATTGGCCCATTATCTACAGGCTGGCAAGATGCGATTAAGCCATATTTAATTTGTTCTAAAACTTGCGGATGTGATAGTTTTGACATATTAACTCCAGTCTAAATTTATCAAAAGAAGATTGACTCCAATTTGCATAGGTTAATCTTAGAATTAAAAAATAACAACCAAAATAATAAAAATTTGAGATCTTTGTCGCATATTTATTCATAGGGAATAGACAGCTTAATTTTAGTTATGATTTGTCAATCCTTGCTATTTTTGTGTTTGCTGGTTTGCGATACACTGTTCTAATATTGCTTTGAGCACTTGATAACCTTGCTCATTAAAATGTAATCCGTCGGTACAAAGGCGTAAATCCAGTTCACCGTTAGGATCACAAAAGTATTTTTGTGTTTCAACGTAAGTCACGTCTGACGGACAATGCTGTTTTAAATAGGTATTGAGCGTGTGAATTTGTGCGTTAGTGACCGTATTAATCTGATTGACCGGTGTGGCTTCTAATAAAAAGTAGTGGGACGTAGGAGAAATGGTGTGTAGGTGAGTCAGAATGTCATTTAACCATCGCATGACTTGCGCCGGTGAATACGTTTCTTCCTTACAAATATCATTGACGCCTAAAAAAAGAAAAACAGATTGTCCAACTTGTTGAATCCGTTTAGGTTTAACGATAACATCCAAATATTGTCGCGTACTGACGCCAGAAAGTCCTAAATTGGCGACGGTTTGTCCCGCTAATTGTGGTGTGCCTGCTACCTGTTCGTCCCACATGTCAAAGAGTGAATGACCAATTAAGCTGATATTGGCAGGTTTGGAAAATTCCGCCATTTTGCTCTGATAGCGTTGATAAATATCCTGATCACTTAGCATGCGTGGACCTCTATTTTGAAATAAAACGCTAAGTATTATATAAAACCTGATATGCCGGTAAACAGTAAACTTATCTTCCGTAGGGGTAAATATTCAATTTTGTGACGAACCTATCATTTATGAAATAAAACTTCATTTTCTATATAAAAAATAGTTTTTTCACTTTAGAATGCCAAACGTGTGAAATTTATTTCATCATCATTTTAACGTAATCCCAACGTAACCAATAGAGGAGAACTCATAATGAAATTTAAAAAACTACTACTTGCATCTTTATGTTTAGGTGTTTCAGCTTCTGTATTTGCAGCAGATTACGATCTTAAATTCGGTATGGTTGCGGGTCCAAGCTCAAACGAATATAAAGCAGTAGAATTCTTTGCGAAAGAAGTGAAAGAAAAATCCAATGGCAAAATTGATGTGGCTATTTTCCCTAGCTCACAGTTAGGTGATGACCGTGTGATGATTAAACAATTAAAAGACGGTGCATTAGACTTTACGTTAGGTGAATCAGCACGTTTCCAAATTTACTTCCCAGAAGCAGAAGTATTTGCGTTGCCTTATATGATTCCTAATTTTGAAACCTCTAAAAAAGCGTTGCTCGACACAAAATTTGGTCAAGGTTTATTGAAAAAAATTGATAAAGAGTTAAACGTACAAGTGTTATCTGTGGCGTATAACGGTACACGTCAAACAACTTCTAACCGTGCAATCAACAGCATTGAAGACATGAAAGGGTTAAAATTACGTGTACCTAACGCGGCAACCAACCTTGCTTATGCAAAATACGTGGGTGCAGCGCCAACACCAATGGCATTCTCTGAAGTTTACCTTGCGCTTCAAACAAACTCTGTGGATGGTCAAGAAAACCCATTACCGACAATCCAAGCACAAAAATTCTATGAAGTACAAAAATACTTAGCATTAACTAACCACATCTTAAATGACCAACTTTACTTAATCAGTAACGATACGTTGGCAGATTTACCAGAAGATTTACAAAAAGTGGTTAAAGATGCAGCAGCGAAAGCCGCTGAATATCACACTAAACTCTTCGTTGACGGTGAGAACAGCTTAGTTGAATTCTTCAAAAGTCAAGGTGTGACAGTTACACAACCAGACTTAAAACCATTTAAAGCAGCACTTACACCATACTATGATGAATATCTCAAGAAAAATGGTGAAGTCGGTAAAATGGCGATTGAAGAAATTTCTAATCTCGCTAAATAAATATAGTAACCTTATCCCTGCGCCTTAAGGGATAAGGTTCCTTTTTATTGGGTTGTCTTGAGGTATCTATGAAAATAATAAATAAATTAGAAGAGTGGATTGGCGGTGTGCTATTCATTGGAATTTTCTTAATTCTGTTAGCACAAATCATTGCTCGTCAAGTGTTTCAGTCACCGTTTATTTGGAGTGAAGAACTCGCAAGATTGCTATTTATCTATGTCGGGCTACTTGGTATCAGCATGGGTATCCGTAGTCAACAGCATGTTTATATTGATTTTTTAACTAACTTTATGCCCGAGAAAGTGAGAAAGGTGACAAACTCCTTTGTTCAAGTTCTCATCTTTATTTCCATCATTATTTTCATTCATTTAGGCTTTAAAGTTTGGCTCGACTCCAGTTTTAAAATGGAAGCATTAACTGCTTTCGCTTCAGATTTAATTGGGCGCGAGACGATTGTGCCTGAAAAATGGATGTATGCGGCATTGCCTTTTATTTCTTGTTTAATGTTATTCCGCTTTTTCCAAGCGCAAGTTGAAAATTATAGAAATAAGTTAAGTTATATTCCTGTCACGGCATTTGTGATTGGTGCGGTCATTATTTTTGCGATTTTATTGATTGAGCCAGATTGGTATAAAGTCCTCCGTATTTCAAATTATGTGAAATTTGGTAGTGATGCGGTGTATATCACATTAGTGATTTGGCTTGTCATTATGTTTGTGGGAACCCCGGTAGGTTGGTCATTATTTATTGCGACGTTGCTTTATTTTGCGATGACGCGTTGGAATATTGTTAACTCAGCATCAACCAAGCTCACTGACAGTTTAAATAGTTTCCCATTGCTGAGTGTGCCGTTCTTTATTTTAACCGGTATTTTAATGAATACGGGCGGAATTACAGAACGTATTTTTGATTTCGCACGTGCCTTGCTCGGTCATTACCGTGGTGGTATGGGACACGTGAATATCGGGGCAAGTTTAATTTTCTCAGGTATGTCTGGTTCTGCACTTGCCGATGCAGGTGGTTTAGGCCAGTTAGAAATTAAAGCCATGCGTGATGCTGGGTATGACGATGACATCTGTGGTGGGATTACCGCTGCTTCTTGTATTATCGGTCCATTAGTTCCACCAAGTATTGCGATGATTATCTATGGGGTTATTTCTAACCAATCTATTGCAAAATTATTTATTGCGGGTTTTATTCCTGGTGTGCTCGTAACCATTGCGTTAATGACCATGAACTATTATGTGGCGAAAAAACGTGGTTATCCAAGAACACCTAAAGCGACCCTTGAACAACGTTGTCAGGCATTTAAAAAGGCCATTTGGGCAGTGTTAACCCCAATTTTGATTATCGGTGGTATTTTCTCTGGTCTCTTTACACCAACAGAAGCCGCGGTGATTGCAGCCTTCTATTCCATTATTATCGGGATGTTTGTTTACCGAGAGTTGAATTTACAAATGTTGTTCAAAAGCTGTATTGAAGCAATGGCGATTACAGGGGTAACAGCATTAATGGTGATGACGGTCACTTTCTTTGGTGACATGATTGCACGTGAACAAGTGGCTATGAAAATTGCAGAAGTCTTTGTTGCAGTAGCCGATTCACCAACGATGGTGTTAGTCATGATCAACCTATTGCTCTTGTTCCTTGGTATGTTTATTGATGCTTTAGCATTGCAATTCTTGGTGTTACCGATGTTAATTCCAATTGCGGTTCACTTTGGCATTGACTTAATTTTCTTTGGTGTCATGACCACATTAAATATGATGATTGGTATTTTGACTCCACCAATGGGAATGGCATTATTTGTTGTGGCACGTGTTGGTAATATGCCGGTGAGTACAGTCGCAAAAGGGGTTTTACCTTTCTTAGTACCAATTTTTGTGACACTGGTGTTGATTACAATTTTCCCACAAATTATCACCTTTATACCAAATCTTCTGATGCCATAATGGCGTGAAGAAATGGCATTCAAAGCCAATCGGACTCGGTTGGCTTTAATTTAAAAAACTTGCCATTCAGTATTATGCTATCTGAATCGGTATTCATTCTTACTAACCTAATTAATTGAGGTAATAAAATGAAATTTACAAAAACAGCGTTATTTACGGTATTAGCAGCAACGGCATTTGCCGCACAAGCAGGTCAGTATCCAGATTTACCAGAAGGCATTAAAGCCGGTGCAGGTGCATTAATTGGTGATACCGTTTATGTGGGGTTAGGTGGTACTGGCACAACAAAATTCTATTCATTAAATTTGAAAGATCCAAAAGAGTGGAAAGAAATTGCAGAATTCCCTGGTGGTAAACGTAATCAGCCTGTTGCTGCGGGTGTGAATGGTAAGCTTTATGTGTTTGGTGGTTTCCAAGATACAGATGTCGCGAAAAATCAAATTATCAATGATGCTTATGAGTATAATCCGGCAGATAATACGTGGACAAAATTAAGCACACGTTCTCCTCGTTCTACATCTGTGGGAGCGAGTGTTGCAGCAGATGGCGGTAAAATTTACTTCGTAGGTGGGGTAAACCACGAAATTTGGAATGGTTTATTCCAAGATGTTAAAGCTGCAGGTGGTGATAAAGAGAAAGAAAAAGCGATCTTTGACCCGTATTTCAATTTACGCGCACAAGATTTCTTCTTCTCACCAGAAATCATCAGTTATGAGCCAGCTAACAATGTATGGCGTAACGAAGGCTACTTCCCATATTCAGGTCGTGCAGGCGCTGCGGTTGCGATTAAAGATGGTAAATTATTAGTCGTGAATGGTGAAGTGAAAGCAGGTTTACGCTCGCCAGGTACTGCGTTAGGTACGATTGGTAAAGATGGCGTTACTTGGAAAAAACTCGGTGATTTACCAGCACCAACAGGCTATGACAAACAAGATGGTATTGCAGGCGGTATGGGTGGTTATACCAATGGTCATTATATCGTGACAGGTGGTGCGAACTTCCCTGGTGCATTAGCAAACTATGAAAAAGGGATTATGGATGCGCACCGTACAGGTGGCTTGAAGAAAACCTATCATAAAGCAGTTTATGCGTTGGATGGCAAAACTGGTAACTGGAAAATTGTGGGTGAATTACCAGCAACAATTGGTTATGGTTTAGCGGTTTCTTATAATAATAAAGTATTGTTAATTGGCGGTGAAACTGATGGTGGTAAGCCATTAAGCGCTGTACAAACAATGAGTTATGATGGTAAGAAATTAACAGTAGAATAATCGTTTTATTCGTGATTTAAGGGCTGTATAAACAGCCCTTTTTTTCGTTGCGTTAATCATAATGTGAAAAAACGTAGCGCACTTTTTAAGAGTTAAAAGCGGGTTGTTAAGTTAGTTAGCCATTCTGGACTTAATTCAACGAGCCAGATTTCAATTTGTTTATCAAAGCCTGTTAAGACCAATAAGCCTACCACTAACAAACTCCACCCCATCACAATACGTCCTTTTTGTCCCGCATTAGCGAGGCTTTCACGTTTTTCACGGAAAAATTGGCGAGAGAGTAATCCAATCGCAATTAATGGAATCACCGCGCCTAAGCTGAAGATCACCATCACAATTGCTACACTGGCAAGGGCTTCTCCTTGGCTAGCAAGCGCTATTGCGGCACCTAAAGTAGGACCAATACAAGGCGCCCAAACAATACCTAGCAATAAACCAACAAAAAATTGTCCTGTCGCGGACTCTGGGTTAAAGCCACTTAACCAAGCTTCCCCTTTTCCAGTGAGCAGTGATGTGTAACGACTCAACAAGGCTTGTAAGCGTGAGCTGAGTAGCCAGAAAGCGACTAACAGCATCAAGATCGCCGCGCCATAACGTAAATATTCGCTATTGAGACCTAATGCTAAACCGATAGACGCAATGACCGTACCAACTAGGGTAAAAGAAATTGCCATACCAAAGGCTAGGGTAAATAAGCCGACTTTCCGTTTTGCCATGGCGGAAGAGGCGACAATTGGCAGAATAGGTAAAACACATGGGGAAAGAGTAGTAAGCAATCCTGCCAGTAAACTTAAGCCTAAAACGGTGACACTGATATCCATATTATGTCAGTTTCCTTATGGGAGGGTGATAAAACGACGCAAACCGTCTTCGCTTGTTTCAGCAATACTGCGGCGTACTTCTTTGCCTTGGTTAAACAGAATTAAGGTACTTTGACGAGTGACATTGAAATGTTTTAAAGCATCTTTATGTTCGTCATAATCCACTTTAAAGACAGTGTAATCTTTAAATTGTGCCTCTTTTAACATTGGCTCAAGTACGTTGACTTGACGTTTGCAAGTTGGACACCAATTGGCATAAACATCGACTAAAACCGGTTTATCGCTTTGTAAGGCTACATCAAATGCTGCTTGTTCAAATGGTTTGAAATCCACCGCAAAAGCTTGAACGGACAGTAAGCAAGTAGCAACGAAGGTCAAAAGTTTTTTCATAAAGTTCTCCTAAAGTAAATTAAACATAAATGGTAGTGATATGGTGATTTAGACGAAGGAAGAGAGAAATCCTTACAGAAACTTTGTAAAAGATGACCGCACTTGATAAAAAAGCCCAACGCATCAGCATTGGGCTTGAGAGATGAAACACAGATTTACTGATTGGCAATCACTTTTCCGTCAACATAGTCAATGGTGACTAATTGATTCGGTAATAATTTGCCTGACAGAATTTGTTGTGCCAACGGGTTCTCAATTTCTTGTTGAATTGCACGTTTTAACGGACGTGCGCCATACACCGGATCGTAACCTACTTCTCCAATGAAGTCTAAGCAAGCATCGGTGAAGTGTAATTGATAACCATGGCTTTCCATACGTTTGATTAAGCGAGCAAGTTGGATTGTCGCAATCTCACGAATGTTTTCTTTACCTAATGGGTGGAAGACGACGGTTTCATCAATACGGTTGATAAATTCTGGGCGGAAATGTTGTCCCACCACAGACATCACTAACTCTTTCATATTTGGGTAATCCAATGTACTGTTTTCTTGGATCAAGTGTGAGCCTAAGTTAGATGTCATGATTACCACAGTATTGCGGAAATCCACGGTGCGCCCTTGTCCATCGGTTAAGCGTCCATCATCTAACACTTGTAATAAAATGTTAAACACATCATGGTGTGCTTTTTCCACTTCATCAAGCAAGATCACGGAATAAGGGCGACGACGAACGGCTTCGGTTAAATAGCCGCCTTCTTCGTAACCCACATAACCCGGAGGGGCGCCCACTAAGCGTGAAACACTGTGTTTTTCCATAAATTCTGACATATCAATACGCACCATCGCGTTTTCGTCATCAAACAGGAAATTGGCAAGGGTTTTACAAAGTTCTGTTTTCCCGACCCCGGTTGGACCTAAGAACAAGAACGATCCAATTGGACGATTTGGATCGGATAACCCGGCACGGCTACGGCGAATTGCATTCGATACTGCTTCAATGGCTTCATGTTGACCAATCACTCGTTTGTGCAATTCTTCTTCCATACGCAAGAGTTTTTCTTTTTCCCCTTCCATCATCTTCGCCACAGGAATACCAGTTGCGCGCGAAAGCACTTCGGCAATTTCCTCATCGGTCACACGGTAGCGGAGCAGGGTCATTTCTTTGCCTTCAGCGGATTCTGCTTGCGCTAGTTGTTTTTCTAGCGCAGGGATCACACCGTATTGTAATTCCGACATTTTTGCGAAGTCACTGGCACGGCGCGCTTGTTCCATTTGTGTTTTGGCACTGTCTAGCTCCGCTTTAATATGCTGTGTACCTGAAAGGGCGGCTTTTTCAGCTTTCCAAACATCTTCTAACTCCGCATATTCACGTTCTTTTTCACCTAATTCTTTTTCAAGCATTGCTAAACGTTTACGACTCGCATCATCATCTTCTTTTTGTAGCGCTTGTTGCTCCAATTTTAATTGAATGATACGGCGCTCTAAACGATCTAACGGCTGAGGTTTAGAGTCAATTTCCATACGAATGCTCGATGCTGCTTCATCAATTAAATCAATCGCTTTATCAGGTAGCTGACGATCAGATACATAACGATGAGAAAGGGTCGCGGCCGCCACAATCGCAGGGTCAGTAATTTGAACATGGTGGTGGATTTCGTAACGTTCTTTTAACCCACGTAAGATCGCAATGGTATCTTCCACCGTTGGCTCACCAACAAACACTTTTTGGAAACGACGCTCAAGGGCGGCATCTTTCTCTATGTATTGACGATATTCATCTAGTGTTGTCGCCCCCACGCAGTGTAATTCCCCACGGGCTAAGCTTGGTTTGAGCAAGTTACCGGCATCCATCGCGCCATCGGTTTTCCCTGCCCCCACCATGGTGTGAATTTCATCAATAAAGAGAATCACGCGTCCTTCTTCTTTTGACAGTTCATTTAACACCGCTTTTAAACGTTCTTCAAATTCACCACGGTATTTCGCACCGGCAATCAATGCCCCCATATCTAAAGACAGAACGCGCTTATTTTTCAAGCCTTCGGGTACTTCACCATTAATAATGCGTTGCGCCAGCCCTTCGACAATCGCAGTTTTCCCCACGCCCGGTTCACCGATTAACACTGGGTTGTTTTTGGTACGGCGTTGTAATACTTGAATGGCACGACGAATTTCTTCATCACGCCCAATCACGGGGTCAAGTTTGCCGCTTTCTGCACGCGCCGTTAAATCAATCGTATATTTTTCTAACGCTTGGCAACTTTCTTCCGCATTTGGATCATTTACATTTTGTCCGCCACGGACTTTCTCTATTGCCTGTTGTAAATTTTCTTTTTTCACACCGCACTTTTTCAACACATCACCAAGTGTTTTGTCTTCTAACGCTGCCAGTAAAAACAATTCAGAGGAAATAAATTTATCTTGGCGTTGCTGTGCTAACTTGTCGCACAAGTTTAATAGATTCACTAAACTCCGTGAAACTTGTACATCACCACCGCTGCCTGACACTTGTGGTAATTTACTGAGCTCGGCATTTAATTCATTACGCAAGAGAGGTAAGTTTGCCCCACTTGCTGTTAAAATTGGCGCAGTGGAACCACCTTGTTGATTTAACAAGGCGGTGAGTAAATGGACGGGTTCAATAAATTGGTTATCTTTGCCAATGGCTAAAGATTGCGCCTCTTGCAGCGCTTGTTGAAATTTTGTCGTAAATTTTTCGATATTCATATTTGCTCTCCTGTAAAAATTAAATCGGGTTAAGGAATGTTCAAATATCCCTTCGATTTACAAGGAATAAATAAGCCCCTTTTTACCATTTTCAAGAGTATTTAAGCGATATATTTAATTCAAACCTATTAAATGTCATATTTTCAATAGGTTACAGCAAAGAAAGAGCGGTCATTTTTTATGAGTTTTTGTGAGAGTCATCACGCTGTAATGATTTACTGATTTTTCTTGCCTGTTATAATGCCAGTCATTCAGCGTTTCAACTAAAGGACAGGAAAATGCAATTTTCCAAAATGCACGGCTTAGGTAATGATTTTGTAGTAGTGGATGCCATTACACAAAACCTCTATTTTTCTCCAGAAACCATTAAGCGTTTGGCAGACCGCCATCGTGGTATTGGTTTTGACCAAATGTTGATCGTTGAACCACCATATGATCCTGATCTCGATTTTCATTATCGCATTTTTAATGCAGATGGCAGTGAAGTGTCGCAATGCGGTAATGGTGCACGTTGTTTTGCCCGTTTTGTGACGTTGAAAGGGTTGACCGATAAAAAAGACATTGCGGTCAGTACGCAAACAGGCAAAATGATTTTATCAATTAAAGATGACGGCATGATCCGCATTAATATGGGAGAGCCGATTTGGGAACCAGCGAAAATCCCCTTTACTGCCAATAAATTTGAAAAAAACTATATCTTACGTACCTCTATTCAGACGGTGTTATGTGGTGCCGTGTCGATGGGCAACCCCCATTGTGTAGTGCAAGTGGACGATATTCAAACTGCCAATGTTGAGCAATTAGGACCTTTATTGGAAAACCACGAACGTTTTCCAGAGCGCGTAAACGCTGGTTTTATGCAAGTGATTCATCGAGGACATATTAAACTACGTGTGTACGAGCGAGGCGCTGGTGAAACCCAAGCTTGCGGTAGTGGCGCCTGTGCTGCGGTGGCAGTGGGTGTGATGCAAGGATTATTGGACAGTAAAGTGCAAGTGGATCTTCCAGGTGGGAGCTTGATTATTGAGTGGGAAGGCGTAGGTAAACCATTATTTATGACAGGTGATGCGACACACGTGTATGATGGAGTGATTCGGTTATAGTCATTTGTCACTTTTCTTTGCTTCGCCAAAGAAAAGTAACCAAAAGCCACCTACTTTCTTTTGCTTGTACAAAAGAAAGTAGGCAAAGAAAATACACCCCAACTAAGCAACTGCTCTTCATTTCGTGCTTATTTTTTCACGAAAAGTTAGCAGACTACGCACTGCGTGCTTCGCTGGCGTAACTTTTCTAAAAATAAGCCCTTCATTCAGGTTGCTTACATGGGGCTATGGTTTGAGCATTATTCTCGCTGTCATAGCAATGATTTTTGTTTAGTCATAGTGACTTTTTTCCGTGAATGTTGCCCGAAGGGAAAAGAAAACTTTAGCCAAGTTACGCTAGCGAAGCACGCAGTGCGTAGTCTGCTAACTTGGCGTTAAAAAATTTTACTTTACCAGAGGAAAGCGCAACACTGGCGGTTCGCTTTTCTTTTGGTTTTCTGTGGCGAAGCAAAGAAAAGTGACAGAGAAAAGTAGATCGCTCATCGGAGCGAAAGCACGATTAATTCCTAACGAAAAAATAACATACTATGCAAAAACAATCCCTCACCCCAACTGACATCATCGACTACCTGACACAACACAAGGATTTTTTCCTTCATCACCCAGAAATACTGGATGAACTTAACCTCCATCACACACAGAACAATACCCTGTCTTTAGTGGAAATGCAGCTTGACCGTCAGCGTCATCGTATTCAAGAATTAGAAGCGGAGCTGGAGAAATTCACGCAACTTGCTATTCAAAATAGTGATATTTTTCTGGGGTTATTGCCGTTACAACAACAGCTTTCTCAAGCACATAATCTCACAGAAGGGATTCAGAAACTTGATCAGTGGGTGAAAAAATTTGAATTGCAACAAGCCAAAATCCTCTTATTTACTGATGCGTGGCAGAAAGGTGAAAGTTTAACGGATGAAGTGTGGCTTGATCGTAAAGCGTTTGAGATAGTACGCTTAGAGCGTTTTGGTTTACGCCGTTTTTATTTGGGGCAAATGACACATAAAGAAAAAACCATGCTATTTTTACCAGAAGAATTTCCGATTGGTTCGGTCGCCTGTTGTTTGTTAGGTGGAAAAACCTCGCAAAAACCGACCGCACTTTTGTTATTTTCTGCCAGAGATGAGCGTCATTTTCATAATGGGCAAGATACTGAATTTTTGAAACATTTAGTGGATATTGTCACCTTACATTTGGGACGATGGGTGGACAGTTTTAAAAAAGCCTAAGTTGGCTTGTGTTAAAAAATAAGTGGGGTAACGGGGAGTGGAATGCAAGAACAGTTAGACAAATATTGGAATTATCTGCGCATTGAAAGACAAGTAAGCCCGCATACGTTGACGAATTACCAGCGTCAGCTTTATCGCATTGTGGACATTCTGGCGGAAAATGGGATCACAAGTTGGCAAGCCGTGACCCCCAGTGTTGTACGTTTTATTTTGGCGCAAAGTAATAAAGATGGTTTAAAAGAACGCAGTTTAGCATTGCGTTTGTCGGTATTACGCCGTTTTTTTACCTATTTAGTCCAACAACAAGACATTAACGTTAATCCCGCTACTGGCGTGTCTGCCCCAAAACAAAATCGACACTTACCGAAGAATATTGACGCTGAACAAGTACAGCAATTACTGAACAACGATAGCAAGGAACCAATTGATATTCGGGATCGAGCGATTTTAGAGTTGTTATACAGTTCCGGTTTACGTTTATCCGAATTACAAAGTTTGAATTTAAACAGTATTAATACTCGAGTACGAGAAGTGCGGGTGATGGGTAAAGGTAATAAAGAACGTATTGTGCCTTTCGGGCGTTATGCCTCTCATGCAATTCAACAGTGGTTAAAAGTGCGTATCTTGTTTAACCCAAAAGATGAAGCGCTGTTTGTCAGCCAATTAGGCAATCGCCTTACTCACAGAGCTATTCAACAACGGCTCGAAGTTTGGGGAATTAAACAAGGACTAAGCAGTCATTTAAATCCACATAAACTGCGCCATTCCTTTGCCACACATATGCTCGAGGCGAGCTCTGATTTACGCGCGGTACAAGAATTATTAGGTCACAGTAATTTATCCACCACTCAAATTTATACCCATTTAAATTTTCAACATCTTGCGGAGGTGTATGATTCAGCACATCCGCGTGCGAAACGCAAAAAATAGGAAAATTGTATGAAATTCTACCGCACTTTACGCCCTTTCAAATTAATCAGTTTTGATTTGGACGACACCCTGTACGATAACAGCGACGTGATTCGCCTCGCGGAAGAAAATTTTATTGAAAAAGTCAAACTTGAAAGCCAGTTAAATATCTCATCAGAAGAATGGCGAGCCTGGAAGCAACGTATCGAACAACGTCATCCTATGTTGTGTGAAGATGTAGTGGCGTGGCGGATTGAAACCTTGCACCAACTTTTAGCAAATTATCAGAAAAGTGCGGCAGAGATTGAGCGAGTTTGTCAGCAAGCGATGGCGTTATTTGTGGAATGGCGTCATAAAATTGATGTGCCGGCGCAAAGTCAACAGGTGCTGAATTTACTAAAACAAAAATATCCACTGGTGGCGATTACTAACGGTAATGTTGAGCCACAACGTATAGGTTTATCGCAATTTGATCTCGTACTACGGGGCGGTGAACAGGGCAGAGCGAAACCCCATCAAGATTTATTCCATCAAACCGCACAACACTTTGGCGTTCAGCCGCACGAGATTTTACACGTCGGTGATAATTTAATGACAGACGTACAAGGCGCGATTCAGGCTGATTGTCAGGCGGTTTGGATTAATCTTTCAGGCAAAGTGCTACGGGATTTCCCAGAAGCAAGATTAATGCCAACCTTAGAAATTACCGAGTTGAAACAGTTGTTAATGTTGGTGGCGTAAACATCGTAGTGAGGGAGGAAATATGCAACAACAACGAGAAGCCACGATAGCCTTATGGTTTGAGATGTGGCTGCAACAACAAGATTTAGGTATTGATCGGATCTTTACGGAAAATGTGATTTATATTGAAAGCTGGGGACCGAAATATACTGATCTCGCAACGCTCAAGCATTGGTTTAGCGAGTGGAACCAGCGTGGTAAAGTACAGGTTTGGGCAATCAAGCAGTATTTTCATAAAGGTAATCAAACGATTGTAGAGTGGACCTTTCATGATCAAATGCAAGATGGCAGGAAAGAGGCATTTGATGGTATGTCGCTAATTAAATGGTCTGAGCACAATCAAATTTGCTATTTACAAGAATTTGGTTGTCATCGTGAACATTATAATCCTTATGAACAGGGCGACATTCCCCAATTTCGAGAAGACAAAAAGCACTGGTTTTAACGATTAAGTAGAAACGCATCTCTAGGACGAGCACGATTTTCGGTTACAAAGTAATAGCCCAGCAATGATTAAACCCGCACTGATCATGTGGTAGAACGCAAGAGTTTCATTTAACACTAATACCCCTAATAACGCTGCGAATAATGGTGTAGCATTTGTAAAGGCAGCGCCTTTATCCGCACCCACTAGTGAAATCCCATAGTTCCAAAAGCCATAAGACAGGATCGATGGACCGATGATTAAATAAGCAATAATGCTATATTGTGTTGGTGTTAACGTAGAGAAAAATGCAGGTGGCAATTGTTGATATTGCCAAATGAAGAGCGGGGTAAAAAGTAACATTGCCATACAAACTAACGTAGTTAACAGCACCGTATTGGGTAAGTGTGCTGGTTTAAGACGAATCAGACAACAATAAATAGACCAACTCAGTGCAGAGCCGAGTGCCCATAAATCCCCTTGATTCACTTCTAATTGAGTTAGACGTTGTATATCGCCTCGGCTAAGTAGCCAAAGAACTCCAACAAAACTAAACAATGCACCAGTCAATCCCGTAAAATCAATAGGATCACCAAAGACAAGGCGGTTGAGAAATAAGACAAAAATAGGGACTACCGCGAGGTAAATACTGGCATTGAGCGACGTTGTGGTTTGTAAACCTTGATATAAAAATACTGGGAAAATCACAATACCCAGCAGAGAAAGTGCGGTCAAAATTCGCCAATGTTGACGGATCATGGGTGTAAATTGGCAGCTACGTTTACTAAATAATAGCAATAAGATTAAGGCAGCCGGAAACCAACGAGCATAATTTAACACAATGGGTGGAATGTCCGTGCTGAGTATTTTGCCAAATAGGTAGTTACCGCCCCAAAAGAGGGTGGCTAACAGTAAGCAAAAATAGCCATAACCTTGTTTGTTTGTCATCGTATTCCGCGCTCAATAATGATGCCGACATTACGTGCTTGTGCCACGGCTTTCGGTTTACTTAATTTTAAACGCAACCAGCGGATGCCAAAGCGTTGTTGTAATTGCTCCGCCACTTCATATGCCACGCGTTCAATCAATAAGAAGGGTTTTGATTGCACATAATCAAGAATAAACGCACTCACTTCAGCATAATTTAAACAATATTGCACATCGTCAGTTTCGGCAGCTTGACGGCAATCCCATGCCATTTCCAGATCAAACACTAATTTTTGTTTAATTTGCTGTTCCCAGTCATATACCCCAATTTGAGCGAAAACGGTCAGTTCCTCAATGAAAATGTGATCAATCATTCATTTATTCCTTCCAATATGAAATTTCATTAGGCTTATGCTATCAACTTTATGTACAATAGACGAATAAAATTTTTCCATGCCGACCACTCTAAAGGACAAAAAATGAGCCTATTTGCGATTTTCTATCTGTTCCTGGCGTATTTATTAGGATCTGTTTCTAGTGCAATTTTATTGTGTCGTTTAGCGGGGTTGCCTGATCCAAGAGAAAGTGGTTCTCATAATCCCGGTGCAACCAATGTCTTGCGTATTGGTGGGCGTTGGGTGGCATTGAGTGTACTCCTGTTTGATATGCTCAAAGGTATGTTACCTGTTTGGTTAGGCTATTATCTTGGTTTGACTCATTTTGAATTAGGGATGGTGGCATTAGGTGCTTGTTTAGGGCACATTTTCCCAATCTTCTTTAAATTTAAAGGCGGAAAAGGGGTGGCAACGGCATTTGGTGCTATTGCGCCGATTTCATGGGGTGTCGCAGGCAGTATGCTAGGCACTTGGTTATTGATTTTCTTCGTGAGTGGTTATTCTTCGCTCAGTGCAGTGATGACCGCGCTTCTGGTACCTTTCTATGTGTGGTGGTTTAAGCCCGAGTTTACTTTCCCTGTCGCTTTAGTGTGTTGCTTGTTGATTTATCGCCATCATGACAATATTCAGCGTTTGTGGCGTGGGCAAGAAGACAAAGTGTGGAATAAACTGAAAAACAAAAAAGATTAATTTAGCTAAGTAACAAAAAAGGACCAGACGGTCCTTTTTTATTGCGCGTTTTAGGTTATCTGACTTTATCAAGATAGGCTTTTTCCGCTTGGTCATCAAAAATGGCTTGTTGATCAGTTAAGACAAAGCCACCAAGATCTTCCGCGATACTTTTCGCTGCACGGATCATCATGCGTAAATTCATCAGATCATTGCCTTCTGATGGCAACTGCATAAAGAGGGCGATCCCAACGGTACTAAAGTCATGCATATTGTAATCAAATGTCCCTGGTTGTTCGATGTTGGCAACACTAAATAAGACTGGGCTGTTGACACTTAAATCAGAATGGCGGTGATAAATATTATGTTCACCAAATAAGAAACCTAATTCATCTAAAATTTTAGCCAGTCTTGCGCCTTGGAATTGATAATTTTCAGGTGCAACGACGTACATCATAATAAAAGTGGCATCCGTGTCTTGGCGTACATCTTCGCTTGCTTGTTGCTGAGCTTGACTTTCCATTAAGGCTTGTTCTTCCTGTAATGCAGCTAATGTCACGGAAGGTGATTGTTGTGCGAGATCAGCCAATTGTTGGCGTAATTGTTCGGAATGAGTATCGATCCCTTCTTCTTGATTTGCATAATTCTCAACCTCTGCAATGGTGGTTAACGCGGGAGAGGTTGGTGGGGTATCGGGTTCAATTTTAGCTTGATAAGGTTGCTCTTCTTTAGGCAAAGTAATTTTGATATTTTCAATCGCTTGTTCAACAGCTTGTTGTTCATGGGCGAATTGTTTTTCTGCTTCAAAAGCAAAGGTACGTTGTGCCGGAGAAACCTCGGCGGTAGGCGTACTGGTGTTCGCATCCTTTTTTTCTTCTGATGCTGATTGGATATGCGCTGGAGGTTCTCTTAGACGAGAATCTCGCGTAAAGGTATTCGCACTTTTAAAGTATTGTGACTTTTCGCGGCGATTGGCCCATAAGCCATGAACCACTAAAATAATTAATGCGATAATGCCTAAAATAATTAAAATTGTATTCAAATCCATTATCCATTCCTCATCATTATTAAAAGGATAAAACTCGCATAAGCTTATCATATTTTCTAGGGCTTGTTGATCATTTGTTATGACAATCCAAGGATGAAAAAAACAGCAAAAAATTGCTTTTTGAGTGCTCGCTTTGTATGCTAGCGCTTTGTTAATTTATCGGGAGAACTTATGTTATCGCATGCTGAACTGAAGCAAGGCTTTCATTATTTTATGATGGGGTGGCATTTAATTACTCAGAAAGGGCTACGCCGTTTTGTGATTATGCCAATCCTACTAAACATCGTGTTACTAAGCGGATTATTTTGGCTTTTTATTACACAAATTGAAAAAATGATTGGAATGCTCATGCTCTCGATTCCAGATTGGTTAAGTTGGTTGAGTAGCATTTTGTTGATCTTTGCTATTTTGATGATTTTAGTCCTGTTTTATTTTGTCTTCACGACCTTGTCAGGCTTTATTGCTGCACCTTTTAATGGTTTGTTAGCGGAGAAAGTCGAAAAAATGCTGACAGGTGAAAATCTGGTGGAGGGCAGTGTATGGGATTTTATGAAAGATATTCCACGGATGCTTGGGCGAGAATGGCAAAAGTTAGTGTATAGTTTACCGAAACTGATTATTTTATTTTTATTAGGTTTTGTGCCGGTTTTAGGGCAAAGCGTTATTCCGATTATTGTGACATTATTTACGGCATGGATGATGGCAATTCAATATTGTGATTATCCTTTTGATAACCATAAAGTGCCTTTTTTTGTGATGAAAGCAGAATTAGCAGAAAAGAGAGCACTTAGCTTAAGTTTCGGTGGTTTGGTAATGCTGTGTACTTTTATTCCTTTAGTGAATTTGGTGGTGATTCCTGTTGCCGTTTGTGGTGCGACGGCGATGTGGGTGACACATTTTCGCGAGCATTTAGCCATGAAACCGGTTAATCAGGAAGGCGTAAGTCGAGCGAGTACGGTCAGCATTGTAAAATAGTATTTTGTTATAAAATATAGCAAATGGCTATTTTTGTGGGGATTGGAATTATGGTAGAACTAAGCTATGGCTTAATTACTCAATGGATTGAACACAGAAGGAATACAAGATGACCATTTACTCAGATAATTCTTATTCAATTGGTAATACACCACTTGTGCGCTTGAAACACTTTGGTCAAGGCAATATTGTGGTCAAAGTGGAAGGGCGTAATCCCAGTTTTAGTGTGAAGTGCCGTATTGGGGCGAATATGGTATGGCAAGCAGAAAAAGACGGTATCTTGACGAAAGAAAAAGAAATTGTCGATGCTACCAGTGGAAATACAGGGATCGCCTTAGCCTATGTGGCAGCTGCACGCGGTTATAAAATCACTTTAACGATGCCAGAAACTATGAGTGCAGAACGTAAACGTTTATTACGTGGATTGGGCGTCAATTTAGTTTTAACGGAAGGTGCATTGGGCATGAAAGGGGCAATTGCCAAAGCAGAAGAAATTGTCGCGTCTGATCCACAACGCTATGTGATGTTAAAGCAGTTTGAAAATCCGGCTAATCCAGCCATTCACCAACAAACAACCGGACCGGAAATTTGGCGTGATACGGATGGTCAAATTGATGTGCTGGTTGCCGGCGTTGGCACCGGTGGGACGATTACAGGGATTAGCCGTTATATTAAACAAGATAAAGGTAAAGCGATTCTCTCTGTGGCAGTTGAACCTGCGGAATCACCGGTGATTAGTCAAACTTTAGCCGGTGAAGAGATCAAGCCTGCCCCACATAAAATTCAAGGCATTGGCGCGGGCTTTATCCCTAAAAATTTAGATCTTGCATTAGTGGATCGTGTTGAAACCGTGAGTAGTGAGGAAGCCATGCAAACTGCACGTCGATTAATGGCAGAAGAAGGCATTTTAGGGGGGATTTCATCAGGGGCGGCGGTGGCTGCCGCAGATCGTTTGGCAAAATTACCTGAATTTGCCGAGAAATTAATCGTAGTGATTTTACCGTCTGCGTCAGAACGCTATTTAAGTACGGCATTATTTGAAGGCATTGAGGCTTAATTCCTTCCCTTTATTACAAGCAAAGTGCGGTCAAAACGTATGAAATTTTGACCGCACTTTTTATTGCAAGAGACATTATTGATGTTGTTTTTCCCAATATAGCCATTCTGCTACTTGTTTGGCGTAATACGTCAAAATCCCATCGGCGCCAGCACGTTTGAAGCACAATAAAGATTCCATAATACATTCTTTTTCTTTGAGCCAGCCGTTTTGGATCGCAGCTTGATGCATGGCATACTCACCCGATACTTGGTAAGCGAAAGTTGGCACGCCAAAATGAGTTTTCACGCGATAAACTAAATCTAAATACGGCATGCCGGGTTTGACCATCACCATATCTGCCCCTTCTTGTAAATCTAATGCCACTTCTTGTAGTCCTTCATCACTATTGGCCGGATCTAATTGATAAGTTTTTTTATCGCCCCCTTTTAAATTGGTGGCAGAACCGACGGCATCGCGGAAAGGTCCATAATAATGAGAAGCATATTTGGCAGAATACGCCATAATGAGTGTATTGATAAACCCCTTTTCCTCGAGGGCATGGCGAATTTTGCCAATTCTACCGTCCATCATATCGCTTGGTGCTACAATATCTGCGCCCGCTTTCGCATGGGAAAGCGCTTGTTTGACCAAAATATCGCTAGTGACATCATTTAACACATAGCCATGTTGATCAATTATCCCGTCTTGTCCGTGTGTAGTATAGGGATCGAGGGCAATATCAGTAAGTATGCCAAGTTCAGTTGGGAATTTGTCCTTTAATGCTTTTACCGCGCGCTGTACTAAGCCATCAGGATGATAAGCTTCTTCTGCCATTAAGGATTTTTTCTCTTGTGCAATCACCGGGAAAAGTGCAATCACCGGTACCCCATATTTGACTAAAAGTTCGGCTTCAATTAATAGCTCATCAATGGTTAAGCGTTCTACACCAGGCATGGAAGGTACGGGTTCCCTTTGCTTTTCGCCTTCAATAATAAAAACGGGATAAATTAAATCCTCTACGCTGAGTTTATTTTCTGCCATTAAACGGCGACTGAAAGCTTGTTTCCGCATACGGCGTAGGCGACGTTGAGGGAAACTGGCAAAAATTTGTTGTGTCATGAATAGCGTCCTCGTGTTTAAGTCAGTCTTCGCGCTAAAAATAAGGCAGACACGTTGGTCTGCCTCGTGAACTATTGCGTTTCTTCATCCTCTCTAGGGCGATAAAAACGTGCAAAAATCACACCAACCTCAAACAATAACCACATTGGGATAGCAAGTAGGGTTTGCGAGAAAATATCGGGTGGTGTTAATAGCATGCCAATAATAAAAGCAGCAACAATAATATAGGGGCGTTTGCCTTTAAGATCCTCGGGTGTAGTGACGCCTGTCCAACATAATAAAATAATCGCCACAGGCACTTCAAAACAGACCCCAAATGCTAAGAAGATCGTCAATACAAAATCCAAATAGCTACTGATATCTGTAGCAATCGCGACACCTGTTGGGGCGGTTTTGGTTAAGAAACCAAACACGAGAGGAAAGACAACATAATAAGCGAAAGCCACCCCAAGATAAAACAGGACAGTACTGGAAAACAGGAGCGGGTAAATCAAGCGTTTTTCATGTTGATAGAGGGCAGGTGCCACAAATGCCCAGACTTGATAGAGTAAATAAGGCACGGAGAGAAAGACGGCAACCACCGCAGTTAATTTGATTGGTGTGAAGAAAGGGGTAGCAATATTGGTGGCGATCATACTGGCGCCAGCCGGTAACACATCAATTAAAGGCGAAGCCACAAAGTTATAGATGTCGTTGGCAAAATACACTAAGGCACAAAAAACGACCGCAACAAAAATGATCGCTCGTAGTAGGCGATCACGTAACTCCATTAAGTGGCTGATCAGAGGTTGAGAATCTTCAACACGCATTAGGCTTTCTTATCTTGTATTTCTTCTGTTTGAGGTTTTACTTTTGAGGCAAATACCGGCTCATCATCGTCATCGGGATAATATTGCTGGATATAAGCCATTTCATCGTTTTCTTCGGCAAGTTCTGCTTGTTCTGCAGGAGACAGGACATCATCGGTTGTTGCCTCCGTCACTTGTTCAGACGGGGTGAGTTGCTCCGTCAGTGTTTGTGATGTGCTCTCTGTTGCATTTTTTATCTCTTTGATCTGTTCTTCCAGTGTTGTATTGGTCGCTGCGGCTTTTTGTTCTAGCGCGGTACGCATTTTTTCAGCCGAGGCTTTCAATTCTTCAACCGTTTTACTGAGTTCAGGCGAGAGTTGTTGGAAATTGAGTTCTTCTGCTTTTTTTATGCTTTCTTGCAGCTCTTGTAATTTCAGTTCTTGTTTTAGTTCATTTTGCACATTGGAGGCTAAACCACGAATTGTTGCAACCCAGCCCATGACGGTGCGAATTGCCACAGGCAAACGTTTCGGTCCGAGCACAAGCAGACCGATGACTAAAATAAGAAATAACTCAGAAAACCCAATATCAAACATTATGCTTGTTCTTTGTCTTTTGCTTTTTCAGTTTTTGCTGTAGTTTCACTGTCATCGCTTAATGACTTGAATTCTGCATCTTTTTCTTTGTTATCATCTGCCATGGCTTTTTTGAAACCTTTTACGGATTCGCCCAAGTCAGACCCTAATGTTCTCAATTTTTTTGTACCAAATAATAAAACAACGATTGCTACAATGATAAGTAGTTGCGTAATACTAATGCCACCCATATTTTATCCTTCTTTAGTATGTTGAAAAATGAATGTTGGTGAATATAGCTTTTTTACTGCGTTTGAACAATAGCCAATTCACATTATTTTCTCTTCTTTTGCGTTTGATCAGCTTAGTAAGTAAATTAAAAGCCAGATCGCTAAGCCAGTGCATAACCCCAGAATAAAGGAGGTGAAGTGAGGAATGTTACGTTTTTTGGCTAAGGTGCGATTTAAATGGATTAACTCATCAGCGATAATTTTTTGTTGCGCGAGGGCATCCATCACATTTTCTGGTAAATCAACCAAATGTTCACGCCAATATGGCAGTTTTTGTTTAACTGATTTGGTAAAGGCTTTTATGCCCATTTGCTCATCGAGCCATTTTTGTAAGAAGGGCTTCGCGGTATCCCATAAATCTAGCTGCGGATAAAGCTGTCTGCCTAACCCTTCAATGTAAAGTAACGTTTTTTGTAGTAACACCAATTGTGGCTGGACTTCCATATTGTATTCGCGTGCCACATTAAACAGGTTTAAGAGCACATGTCCAAAGGAAATCTCGGATAAGGGTTTAGCAAAAATTGGCTCACACACCTCACGAAAAGCCTGCTCAAAATCATCAATATTCGTGTCTTTGGGCGTCCAACCCGATGCAACATGCATTTCCGCCACACGGCGATAGTCGCGATTAAAAAACGCCACAAAACTTTCCGCTAAATAACGTTTATCATGATCATTGAGGCGTCCCACAATACCACAATCGATCCCAATATATTGGGGATCGTCAGGATGTGCTCGATTGACAAAAATATTACCCGGGTGCATGTCGGCATGGAAAAAGCTATCACGAAAAACCTGAGTAAAAAATGCCTGTACACCACGCTCCGCCAGTAATTTCATATTGGTGCCATTAGCATGGAGTTCTTCAATATTGGAAACCGGTATCCCATAAATACGTTCCATGACGATGACGGTTTGATGACAAAATTGTTTATACATTTCGGGAATGTATAACATTGGGCTGTTTTCAAAATTGGCACGTAATTGAATCGCATTCGCCATTTCACGGCGTAGGTCTAATTCATCGCGTAGGGTTTTTTCATATTCGCGCACGACTTCCACAGGGCGTAGTCTGCGTCCTTCTGCTTTTATGCGCGGGATCCAACTTGCCACTTTGTACATTAAACTTAAGTCAGCATTAATCATTTGTTGGATGTTAGGGCGTAAAACCTTTAATACCACTTCTTTTCCTGCCAAACGGCTTTCTAAGTGCGGTGCGTTTTGCTTAAATTTTGCCGTATGGACTTGTGCAATCGAAGCTGAAGCTAAGGCGATTTCGTTAAATTCATCAAACCATGTTTCGAGTGGTGCGCCTAGCGCTTTTTCAATTTGTGCTCTGGCGATCTTGCCATCAAAGGGATCGACTTGATCTTGTAACAACGCTAATTCATCAGCAATGTCAGGGGGGAATAAATCACGACGCGTGGAAAGCATTTGTCCTAATTTGATCCAAACTGGTCCCAACTCTTGTAGCGCAAGGCGTAAACGCAAACCAAATGTTTTGTCCTTATGTTGATTTCGTAGCCAAAATAGGGTTTTTCGCCAGCAGCGGATTGCACGTGTATAGCGGTGCTGGGGTAGGGCCTCATCAATCCCGTAAAGTAAGAAAGTTTTAATGATGTTATATAAGTGGGAAATATCTTTAATTTGCATGGGTTGTCCCTATTGGGCTATTTCTTTTTGAAAAGCATTTCAATTTTTTGTTCTAAATGCGCGGTTTGGTGTTCTAAGTGTTTAACTTGATCACAAAAATCCGCGATAGCCAAACTTGGTGAAATAACTTGCCATTCTTCCGTTAAGCGCTCACCCCAAAATTGTTGGCTTTGGTTAAGTTTGTATTTTATCGAACGGGTTAATTTCGTCAGAAAATCTACTGCCGTTTGTGCAGGGACATCGCCAAGATAAGGAGAAAGCAATTCTGCGGGATCTTTCTCTAAAAATTCAATCAGGGCGACAAAATCTTGTAACACCTGTAAATCGCCTTGCAGGTAAATGGACTTATCATTAATAAATTGGCTTAACTGCGATTTCTTCGGCAAATGAAACAGTAAGCTTGGCGCAATATCCACAGCACAGTCAGTTTCACCTTCATATCGGCTGAGTAACTCAATCCGTTGTGAAGAAAAGAAAAAATAGATTGGTAAGTCTATTTTTTGTAATTTGACTACTAAAACCTTGTTATTGAGCTTGCGTAAATAGGGAGCACAATAAGCGGTCTGTTGAATCAATTTATTAAGCAGTGTTTCTACACCTGCGCATAGATATTGTGGCAACATCAGTTGCTGAAAAAAGGTGAATTGCATAGATACTCTTTAGCTCACTAAGGCACTCTGGGTGATTTTTTTGTTGCTGTTTTCTTCTTTGGGTTGATATTTATTCTGAATTTGTTGTACCTGGATGACAATTAAGAAAATAGCAAGGCAAGGGGAATTGCTAATATACTGTCAAACATCGTGATTGTCGCTAAATCATGTTAGCGATGTTTTTATTTACGAATAAGAGCGCATCAGTTGCTTGTATAATTTCACGGCTTAGCCCTATTTGTACCACATAAATCAGAATATCGAGTCCTAGTAATATCAAGACCTGTTTTGAATGATTTTTAGCTCGATATTTCATGTGGGTCTCCCCTCAATGTTAGAACTTATAACCTCGGTGTAATGCCACAATGCCTGCACTTAAATTATAGTAATTAACTTGTTCAAAGCCCGCGTCGATCATCATTTGTTTTAAAACATCTTGTGCGGGGTGCATACGGATAGATTCAGCAAGATAGCGATAACTTTCACTATCATTGACCACCACTTCGCCAATTTTAGGCAAAATATTGAAAGAGTAGAAATTATAAATTTTACTGAGTGGATCTAAAATCGGTTTGGAAAACTCCAACACCAATAAGCGACCACCGGGTTTTAACACGCGAAACATAGAACGTAGTGCTTTGTCTTTGTCTGTGACGTTACGTAAACCAAAGCTGATGATCACACAATCAAAAGTGTTGTCAGGAAAAGGCAGTGCTTCAGCATTAGCTTGTACATAATTAACATTGCCGACAACGCCGAGGTTACGCAGTTTTTCCCGACCGACCCGTAACATCGAATCATTAATATCAGCAAGGATCACTTCACCGCTAGGTCCTACAAGGCGCGAGAATTTTGCCGTAAAATCTCCTGTTCCACCCGCCAGATCTAACACCTTATGTCCTTTACGTACTCCACTGCAGTCAATGGTAAAGCGTTTCCAAACGCGGTGAATACCAAATGAAAGTAAATCATTCATTAAATCGTATTTGCCCGCGACGGAATGGAAGACATTGGCAACCATTTTTTGTTTTTCCGATTTTGCCACGGTTTTAAAGCCAAAATGCGTGGTTTCTTCTGTGGTAGGAGATAAAGTCGGGTCGAGTTGCACTTGTTCGGTCGCAAAAGCGTGTTGATCTGTCATAGCAAATATCCATAGAGCTTAAATTAGACTAAGGATAACAAAAAATAGCGGAGAATTCCGCTATTTTTCTTGTGTTATACTAAATCGAACAATAAAAATTCGCTGTTTTGAATCAGTTCAATCTGTAAGACATTTTCGTGTGTAATTGCCAGACCGTCACTGGTGTTGAGTAGGACGTCATTCACACGGAGTTGTCCTTTTACCAGTTGTAGCCAATAGCGTCGCGTTGGCAAAAGTGGAATCGTTTTGACCGCACTTTGTTCTAAACTAAGTTGCCAACGCCATAAAGACATGTCTTGATGAATATAAAAGGCGCCGTCTTTTGCTTCAGGGGATAAAATTAAGGTTGCTCCTTCTGTGTCAGCAAAGCGACCTTGCTCATAACGCGGTGCAATGCCTTTTGACTTCGGTAAGATCCAGATTTGGTATAAATGGACATCATGCTCACTACTTGGATTGATTTCAGCGTGATGCACGCCTGATCCTGCCGACATAATTTGAAATTCGCCAGCATGTAATTGGGTGTGATTACCCATGCTATCTTGATGTTCAATTGTGCCAGACAAGATATAGGTTAAAATTTCCATATCTTGATGCGGATGCATATCGAAACCGTGTTGTGGGGCAATAATATCTTCGTTAATCACACGTAAATGTGAGAAGTGTATATGTTGGGGAGAATAATAATCAGCAAAGGAAAAACTATGATATCCCCTTAGCCAGTGGATTGCGGGATGACTTTTTCCTCTTTCATGTGCATAGCGTACGCGTAACATAATCTATTCCTGTGTTTGTGAAGCACTGGAGGCTTGTCTGATTGGCAGCATGCCTGTCGTCAATGCTCTTTTTTCTAATGGATAAAAAAACACCACTCTTATATTTGTTGGTGGTGTTTTTTATTTGATTTATTGTGCCTCAATGGGGTCTTTTGTGGACATTTTCAACAGTAAATAACCTAACACCGCGGAGAAACCAGAACCAATCAGAATACCTAAACGGGCGAGTGCAGTGACATTTTCGCTATCACTTTCTCCACCAAAGGCGAGACCAGCAAGGAACATGGACATGGTAAATCCAATTCCACAGAGTACAGACACAGCAAAAATTTGTTTGAAATTAATGCCTTCAGACAGCTTAGCAATGCCTAATTTTACTGCCACAAAACAGAATGAGAAAATCCCCAGAGGTTTACCTAAGAGTAAGCCAAGGGCAATCCCCATTGGTAACGTAGAGGTTAAGTTATCCATTCCCATACCAATTAATGAAACCCCAGCATTACAGAAAGCAAACAGTGGGAGAATCGCAAAGGCACTCCAAGGTGATAAAGTATGTTCAAAGTCATCTAGTGGGCGCTCGCCTTTCTTACCGTTTAATGGGATACAAAAACCGATAATCACTCCCGCCAAAGTGGCGTGTACACCTGATTTGAGTACGGATGCCCAAAGAATAATACCGACAATGCCGTAAGCCGAGAGTGCGGTAATTTTTAAACGGTTCATTGTGATCAAAATTGCCACAGCAACCCCCGCGAAGATAAAGGCTTGTGGACTTAAATCATGAGAGAAAAATAGCGCAATAACAACAATCGCCCCTAAGTCATCAATAATCGCCAGTGCCAACAAGAAAATTTTCAGCGCGAGTGGAACACGTTTACCTAATAAGGCGATGACGCCAAGGGCAAAAGCGATATCCGTTGCCATCGGAATCGCCCATCCCTCTTGAAATTCAGGATGTGTTGCGTTAAACACAAGAAAGACAATTGCAGGAACAACCATACCGCCTGTTGCCGCAATGGCGGGAAAAACAGCACGTTGATAACTGGATAACGAGCCTTCTAGTAATTCACGTTTAACTTCCATTCCGACGAGCATGAAAAACACGGCCATAAGACCATCGTTGACCCACATTAAAAGCGGTTTATTGATGATGAATGCACCAATTTGGACACTCACTGGTGTTTGCAAAAAATCAAAGTATAAATAACTTAATGGGGTATTGGCTAAAATAATGGCTAAGGTTGCAAAAATGAACAGCAGAATACCACCTGCCGCTTCTTGTTTCAGAAAGTTTTGAATTGGTGTTAACATTTTTCCCCTCAATATCTTTTTTTTATGATGATTATATTTATATCACTTTTTGTGCTGAAAAATGAAATAAAATGATCGATTACGCCGTAATTTTTCATTTTATTTCAATTAATAAGCCTTTCTAAAAGATAAAATTCAGTATGTAGGACGATTTTTGTCCTATTATTGCTTAGTGTTGTTTATTTTTTATCCTCTGATTTATATAACCTATTTTTATATAAATAACTGCCCAAGAGTGAATGTGCCAGTGCTTCTTTTTTTAGCGCTTCTGATAAATTCGCCTCTGTAAAACGATTGGTTTGTTTATCATAGAGATAACCTTTGGCTTCAACTTTGGGGGCAAGGATGACAACCTCGTTACCTTTCATCATGGCGAGAGTTTGATCATATTGCATAAAAGCACGATTTGGATTGTCTTCTTTGGTTAAGTCATAACCAATCATCGGATAATCGCCACTGATGCCAGCTAAAGACAGCAACGTTGTAGGCATATCAATTTGGCTGACGAGACGGGCATCACGTTTTACCTCTACATGATCGCCTAGCAATAAAGCTGGGATATGAAAGTGCTTAATCGGTACTAACGCAGCACCGCCGACACGAGAATCATGGTCAGCAATGACTAAAAACAGCGTATCTTTCCAGTAATCTGCTTGTTTAGCTAATTTAAAGAAATGACCAATCGCATAGTCTGCATATTTCGCCGCATTATTGCGGGTTTGTTTTGGTTGTTCATAAAGTTCAATTTTACCGTCAGGGAACTCAAACGGATCATGGTTACTTGAGCTAAACACTAAACTAAAGAACGGTTTACCTTCTTTATGTAAGGCGGTAAAAGTTTCATGGGCTTTATCAAATAAGTCTTCATCACTCACTCCCCATGTCGCTTTGAATTTAGGATTGACGTAATCCAATTCATCAATAATGTATTGGAAGCCATTGCCATAGAAGAAGCTTGCCATATTATCGAAATGCTTTTCACCACCGTAAATAAACGAGGTGTGGTAACCTTGTTTAGCTAATAATTCGGCAATGGTAAAGAAACCATGTTGGCTGTTACTGAGTTTGACGACGGCTCGTGCCGGTGTTGGAGTAAAGCCCGCGGTAACGGCTTCAATCCCACGCACAGAACGGGTTCCTGTCGCATACAGGTTCTCAAATAACCAGCCTTCTTGTGCTAATTTATCGAATTCTGGAGAAAGAGGTAATCCGCCTAAACTGCCAATAAATTGTGCGCCAAGACTTTCTTCTAAAATAATCACAATATTTTTAGGTTTGCCTTGGTAAGTGGCTTGGTTTCTGGTTAAGGTTGGATATTGACTAGAAATATAGTCACTTTCTGGACGACCACGCGTTTGTTTTACAATACGTAGCATTTCATCATCTGCCATTTTGCCGTATAAAGAGGCAGCATTGTCTTCATCTTTAAATTGTTGTGCAGCATAAATAACAGAATAGCCTGAGTTGAGGACTAATGAATTGACTAAACCGTCGGAAGAGAAGGCAACCATCGCCGGATTAATACCGCGATGCGCAAAAGTTGATCGGGCACCGATAAAGGCAATGGCGATCACTAACAGAGCAATAACTGGACGGAATTTCCAACTCGGTGAAGATAAGTTTTTCACTGCCCACCCCGCTAATTTCCAATAACAGAGTGTTGCAGTGGCAGTGACAACTAAGCTAATTACCATGGAGAGCAAATGCCCCTCAAATAGCATAGTAAACACTTCTTTTAGATAAATGAGGTATTCAATGAAAAGACGGTTTGGTCGGAAATCATAGGTCTCAATAAATGCAGGTGTGGCAATTTCCATGAACAAGATAAAGACACTGCCAAAGGTTAACCAAACACGTAATATTTTTTGCCAAACGCGACCGAGCGCATTATGGTGATAAAGTAATACTGTGAATAAGGCAGGGACGCCAAATAAATAACACAGTGACACAATATCAATGCGTAGCCCTTGCACAAATAGCTCGACCCAGCCATTGACCGCGCTCACACGCTCTGCTTGCCAGAGTGACAGCCCTAAACGCGAAAGCGTGAAAACGATGAGATTAACGAAGACAAAAAAGAAAATGGGGAACAGCAAAGTGCGGTGATTTTTTTCAGAATTTGAATACATAACAGAACCTAACGAATTGGGATAAAAACAAAGGAACAGATTGGATCTGCGCTTTGTAGGTATTCATGTATTATTAAACTTTTTTTTATGTTCTGCAATTTTATTCCATGTGCTTTCAGTGTGGTTTGCTGTAGATAAGCGCAAAATGGATAGACATCCGAGGAGATGAAATGTCGAAAAGACAAGAAGATCAGGCTTTTTGGATCAGCATGATCTTCTTTTATTATCGTGCTACGCGGCAGGAAGAATCGTTGGACGTTCTTCTTTTGCTTTTAGCATATGCTCACAGAGTTTTTCACGTAATTCAACACGTACTTGCTCGTAGGCAGGATCACGCACGAGGTTATTAAGCTCATAAGGGTCTTTCTCTAAATCATAGAGGAAGTCTTCTTGATATACATCACTGCCCGCGTGTACACCACCATGTTTATTCGGTGCGAAAACACTATATAAGTATTTTTCTGTGCGGATACAGCGACCTACTCGGCTTTCGCTGATTTGTGCGAACACTTCATTTACTCGGTTTGGAATGTTATTTTCTACCACGTCTTGTAGGTTTTCACCAATCATCGCATCGCCCACATCAATGCCCGCCATGGCAAGGAAGGTTTTTGGCAAACTTGCGGTACTGACTAAGTCTTTGACACGTTTTCCGCCTTTAAATGCGCCGCCAGCAATGACCAGCGGGACATGCAACGCAGAAGAATGGCAAGAGCGTTTATAGTCATCATAACCATTGAGGTTTTCATCAGTGTTGCGAGTCATAAAGTGCGAACCATGATCAGAGGCGAAGACAATAATGGTATTGTCATAGAGTCCTTTCTCTTTTAATTTCTCAATTAAACGCGCTAAGTTGTCATCTAAGCTACGGCAGCAGCCAAGGTAATCAGGATACATTTCTGCCGCATTACCTTTTAATTCTGCTAAATCTTTTGGTAACTCAAAATCTTTGAAACGGATTTTTGAGCCATCCGGTCCTTCATAGCAATGACGATCGTTTTGGTGATGAGGTTCAATATGTGAGATGGTCATGAAAAACGGTTTATCGCCTTGATATTGATCGAGATATTCCAGCGCAAAGTCGGTAATACAATCAACGCGATAGCCTTTGAATTCACACTTGTTCATATTCTCGTCAAAAACATAACCGTCATAGCCGTGAGAGGTGAATTCTAAGACATCTGAGGCTCGCCAAAAGCCTTTATATCCGCCACGACGTTCTGGTGGAATCGCACTGGTGGTGTAATCAATCGTTGGCTCTTCTTCAAGTTCGCCATCACTAGCTAAATGCCATTTGCCAATATAGGCAGTGTCATAATCATTTTCATTAAAATAATCCGCGATGGTTTTAACCCCTTCTGGAAGAGCAATATTATTACGGAAACAGCCCGTTTCGGTTGGGTATAATCCCGTTTGGAAAATTGAACGACAAGGACCACAAACCGGTTGTGAAGAGTAGGCTTCTTCAAACACCACACCATCCTCGGCTAATTTATCTAATGTTGGTGTAATATCAAGTGGTTGCCCATAAGCACCCACGGTATCCCAACGCTGTTGGTCAGTGAAATAAAAAATAATATTAGGTCTAGTCATAATGCTTCCTCGTTTAATAGCCCTTTTTCGCTTTTTTGTAATTATTGAACACAATGCTCATGATGGTTACTAAGATTAAGATACAGAACGCCAGTGAGAACGGTCTTTCTAAAAAGAGGGTCCAGTCTCCGTCAGAAATGAGTAACGCACGCCGGAGATTTTTTTCAGTCAATGCGCCTAATACCAGACCAAGTAAGGTTGGTACTGCGGAGAACCCGAGCTTATCCATCAGATAAGCAATAATGCCAAAGACCAATGCAGCACCGACATCAAACATGGATTCTTTGAGGGAATAAGCGCCAGCAAAGCAGAAGACCGCAATGATAGGAATTAAAATTTGTTGCGGGATTTTCACCACTTTGGCAAAGAATTTCAGTAAATATTTGCCTTGGATAAGCATGAAAATATTAACGAAAATCAGTCCAATCATAATCGCATAGACCGCCGTGCCATGATTCTGGAATAAGTTTGGACCAGGTGTTAAGCCGTTAATCATGAGAGCGCCTAACATTAAAGCAACTGCGGCATCGCCCGGGATACCTAAGGTTAATAAGGGAACAAGTGCGGTACCTGTGATCGCATTATTAGCGCATTCAGCAGCAGCAATTCCTTCGACAGAGCCTTTGCCAAACTCTTCGGGCTTTTTAGAAACTTTTCTGGAAAAGTCATAGCTGAGGAAAGACGCGATAGAGGCGCCAGTTCCGGGAATGATACCGACTAAAATACCCGATAATGAACCAATGGCAAGGGGTTTCGGTAAACGCAACCATTCACTTTTCGACACGGTGCCTTTATCGAGTTTAGGCGGTTCGACTTGCTTATTTCCATGGCTTTTTAGATCACGCCCTTTATTGATAATTTCGATTAAGGCAAATAACCCAATTAAGACCACAACCAGATCAAAACCACCATATAAATTAATGTTATCAAAGGCAAAACGCATTGTACTGCCGCTGATCAGATCCATGCCGATGAAGGACAGGAATAAACCCAAACAGCCTGAGATAATGCCTTTTAATAAGCTTTCTCCACTGACACCGGCAATAATGGTTAAGCCAAAGGCACAAATCAGAAAGTATTCAGGTGAACCCATTTTGAGGGCGACTTTGGCGACTTCTGGTGCCAAGAAGAGCAATACCAGCGCACTGACAATTCCTCCTACAAATGATGCGTACAGGGCAACGTTTAAGGCTTTTTGTGCCATACCTCGGTTCGCTAATGGATTACCATCTAACATGGTGGCGGCAGCGTGTGGGGTGCCGGGGGTTTTGATGAGAATCGCAGAAATGGATCCCCCATAGCTTCCCGCACAATAAATGCCCAATAAAAACATAAAAGAATGAATCGCATTTAAAGAATACGTAATGGGGAGAAAGAGGACTAAACAAAGCATGACAGTCAGTCCCGGAATCGAACCAAAGACGATACCTAAAAATAGGCCTAGATTAATATAAAGAAAGCTTCCCCAAGTAAAGAACTCGTTAAATCCCGCAATGATTTGGTCAAACATAAACACTCCTACGGTAACGAAATATTAAGTAAATACTCGAAAATAAAAGAAACAGCCGTAATCACCGTGGCAACAATGGCGTAGTATTGCCAATTCCGGCAACGGAAGAACAGTAACATTAAGAAGGCAAAGATAATGGAGGAAACCATAAAAGGTAACCAATACAACATAAACCAGTACAATACCAATAATAGAATAACAATCGAGGCGTTTAACTCCTCGCTTAAGGTTAAGGTCACCATCTTGCTTGGTTGTTTGCGAATAATTTTGATGATTTCTTTGACAAGCAAAATACAGCTACAAAGTGCCATCAGACCAATAATCAGGCGAGGAAAGGTTTGTGCAGTAATACCATCATCTTCATCAATGACAATTTGTAAAGGGACTAACAACCATAATGTGATGGATAAAATAAGGAAAACGGCAGCACCGACTAAATCTTGGCGAAAAGTTATTTTCATCACAATATCTCCAAAAAAATAACCAACATAGTGGGAGAGTCAACACTATGCTGGCTATTGTGGGTTATTTAACGAGTTTAGAATATTTAGCCGCTTTATCCATGGTGGAGTCAATATAGGCTTTGACTGCTGCGCCATCTTTGATATCTAAACGGATACCAATATTTTTCGCGGTTTGTTGTAGTTTTGGATTTTCTAAGATGTTTTTAAGAGCTTGATAGTTTTTATCAATGATCGCTTGGTCGGTGCCGGCACGAATAAAGACCGCACAAGTGTTGATCATCCAAGTATCATAGCCGTGATCGACAACACTGTCTAAGTTATACACGTCATCAACCAATTTTTTCTCATCAAAGGCCACGACCGCTTTTGCATTTCCTGCTTTGACGAACTCTTTTGCTAAAGAGGCGTGTGTTGTTGCAAAATCAACTTCCCCTGAAATGACAGCGGTTAAGGCTTCATTCGCACCGTCATAAGGAATGATTTGGTATTTTGCCCCCATTTCATTGAATAAAGCGGCAGATTGTAATGCTTCAGAGGAGTTTGTACCGTTGGTCGCAATTTTGATTTTTTTCCCTTTTGCAATGTACTCTTTTAAGCTTGGGATACTGTCTACTTTTGTTCTTGGATTGGTGACTAACACAAAAGTGGAAGAGTAAATGTTAATGACTGGTACGAAATCTTCAAATTTGTATGCCACTTTCATTGTTAAAGGTGCAATAGCAAAGCTCCCTTCACCCCCTAAAATTAATTTGTGTGTGTTTGGTTTTTCTTTTGTATATTCTGTTAATGCGACTGCACCACCTGAGCCCAGAATATTATCTGCCAGTAATGGTTGACCATATTGCTCTTTTCCATATTCTGACATTGCACGGTTAATTTGGTCTGCAAGTCCGCCTACCGCCCAAGGCGTAATAATTGTGACGGGGGCTGTTGGCCAATTTGTTTGCGCCATAGAATTGATTGAAACGAGACCTAATAAACCAATTAAGCTCGCTTTAATTGCGGATTTCCACGTTTTCATTTCACTTCTCCTTATATTATGAGCGGTTAAATAAGAGGGTATTTTTGAAAAGTTGTAAATAGCATATAAAAGAAACACCAAAATGAGTATGATTATTGTCATATCTGTAGGGTGAACTGGATCACAAAATCATAACAATCTTTGTTTTTTTGTTAAAAAAATGGCTAATTTCTTCAAGTAAGGCGACATATGGCTTAATGCACTGTAGTAAGACTCACATAAAATATTATGTGCTTCACCGAAACCTTGCACTGTGCGATGCTTAGGACAGCCTCCATGACAAGCAAAGTAGAATTGACATTGCTGACATTTATGGGACACCTTTTGTTTATCTGCGCCGAATTTTTGTTGTTGTGCGGAGTAAACAATTTGTTTGAGTGGGGTTTCAATTAAATTACCGATTTTATAGTGAGGATACACATAGTGATCGCAGCTAAAAATATCGCCGTTTTGTTCGACGATCATTTGATCACCACAGGTTTTACGGAAAATACATAAACTCGGCTGCATGCCTAAAAACGCCATGAGCCACTGCTCAATAAACTGCACCCCAATCTTACCAATATCATGCGCATACCATTCGTCAAAAATCTCAATCATAAATTGACCGTATTCTTTCGCCCCCGCTTGCTGTTCCCATTCACCCATTAAAGGGATGAACTGCATATACGTCGAGCCAATTTGTTTTAGAAATTGGTAAACCGCTTTACCATGTAACACATTTTGTTTATGGACAACAGTGAGGGTATTGAAAGACACGTTGAAGGCAATCAGATTTTCCAGTGCATGCATGACCTGATGAAAGGTGCCTTTTTGACTTTTAGTTACGCGGTACACATCATGCAAATGTTCGGGACCATCAATAGATAAGCCCACTAAAAACTGGTTTTGTTGCAGAAATTGACACCATTGTTTATCTAAGAGGACACCATTAGTTTGTAGGGCATTATAGATTGTTTTACCGTTAGCATATTTTTGTTGGAATTCAACGGCTTTTTGGTAAAACGCAATGCCCGCAAGTGTTGGCTCACCACCTTGCCAGAGAAAAGTGACCTCTTTTTGTGGGGCAAGTTGTAAATATTTTTTGACATACGCTTCAAGCATGTCATCACTCATCGCGCGTTGCTGTAGATGTGGTTTTTCGAGATAGAAACAATATTTACAATCTAAATTACACAATGAGCCTGTTGGCTTTGCCATTAATTGAAAAGGAGTTTGCATTACCACCTCAATCCGAGAAAATGAATTCATCATACAAAGAGAACGGACATTTTAATATGATAGTGATCATAACAACATGAAAAAACTGTCGTACTATCAAATGACGCTGTTTATGCTTTGTAGGGATTTTTTCTTTTCAAGTGAGAAATAGTCTCAAGGGATTGTTCTCAGGAAATGGAGAGGAAAGGCATTTGGTGGTGGGATTTTTCGCTAACCGACGCCTTTCGCCCTGAGTACTGCAACAAAACACTTAGACCGGATAAGCATTATGATCTATTTGTTTCTGTTGCAGTGGGAATGTGAGCATTTAAACGGTAGGGTCAATGTCCTTTCTGAGAGAAACTAACAGTTGGTCAATTTTCACATTTTCGGTATCAATAATTTCAAATTTGTATTTATCATACAATACAAAATCGGTTTTTTTCGGAATCTTACGCAGCATATACATCATAAAGCCACCGATTGTTTCGTAATTTTCTTCGCCCGGAAAATGACTTAAATTGAGGGCGCGCATAACATCTTCCAAGGGCGTTGCACCATCAATCAACCAAGAGTCTTCATCACGGCGCACGATTTGTTCTTCTTCATTTGACACTAATTCACCCATAACAATGCTCATCACATCATTTAAAGTAATAATCCCGACCACCAGTGCGTACTCATTAACAATCACAGCAAAATCTTCCCCTGTCGATTTGAATAATTCAAGCACTTCAAATAACGAGAGCGTATCTGGAATAAACAGGGCTTTACGTAAAAGGCGACTGTCTGTCAATGAGACCCCTTTTTCAACTTGGAGATACATTGTCAGTAATGTGTGCGATTCTACATAACCGAGAATGCGATCTAAGCCGTTATCACAAATTAATAATTTAGAATGCGAATTGTGCGTGAGGGTATCTAGCACGGCTTGGCGATCAAAAGAGCGGTCTAAAAACACAATATTTTCACGCGTTGTCATCGTTGAAGTGACTGTGCGTTGTTGCATCTCAAAAATATTTTCGATCAAATAATGTTCTTGTGCATTAACAACCCCAGCTTCTGCTCCTGCCCCGACAATCGCGACGATATCTTCTGGAGTCATATTTTCTTCACGTATGGTCGAAATTCTAAAGAGCTTAAAAAAGCCATTGGCAATAGAATCAAAAATCATCACCAAGGGTTTGAGTAAGAAAATACAGACGGACATAATACGTACAGTACGCAGTGCCACTTTTTCAGGATTAATCATCGCTAAACGTTTAGGCACGAGATCCGCAAGCAGCACAAATAAGGTTGTGACTAAAGCGAATGCCAACCAAGAGGCGGCGCTATCTAGCCATTCGACACTGACGTGTTGGGTTAAGACGAGGGCTAAGTAGGGGCGAATCGCACTTTCGCCAATAATTCCGCCTAAAATGGCGACCATATTTAAGCCAATTTGGACAACAGTAATAAAGCGCCCCGGTTGGCTTTGTAGCTCAAGTACTAATTGCGCGCGTGCATCACCGTCGTTGACTAAACTTTGTAGTTTGATTTTTCGCGCACCGGCGAGTGACATTTCAGCGGCTGAAATCACCGCACTGATAATGATCAGTATGCCTAAACTTAGAATTGCTTCAAATAAACTCATAAAATATCTCTGTTTTGAACGGTAAGGGAGGCTAGGAAGAAACAAAACGTGGCTTAATGTGAGATTAAACCACGTGAGAGAAAAGAGGCGCTAGTTTTCGCTATCAAACCAGCCACGAATGAATTGGACTGAAAAGAAAAGCGTAATGAGTAATATAAAATACAAAATGTAGGCGAAAATTGGATGTGATGGTGAGGCATGTTCATCCACTGCTTTAATATTGAGTGCATTACGGAATTCATCAAACATCACTAAACGCCATCCATAGTATTTAATTTGTACTTTCTGTCCTTCTTTAATTAATGCTTCTGCCTCAGCATGTAAATTGGCTGAGCCAAATTTGAAATAGAATGGGAAACCCCAACGCGTGTCCTCATTGCGGTAAACCATAATCTTGCCATCTTGGTTTTGTGTATTAATAAAATAGACGTCACGGGTTGGACCATCGGCTGGATTGGCTTTCGTGATCGGACCATCTTTATCGACCCGTTTCACCTCGACCCCCGTCACTTTAGTCACTTCATAACTTGGTGTGACGAAATTCACGGTTGCGAATAAGACGAGGTGAAAAACAAAAATCACCGTCAGAAAAAAGTATTTAAAAAATTTTCGCATCGTATTTCCCTTAATAAGTATTATCCACCCAGTATATAGTTGATTTATTGTACATTAATTTTGAACAAACGTTCAAAGTTTTGTGTAGTGAGTTGGGCAAACTCTTCAAAAGACACGCCTTTTAATGTCGCCACATACTCACAGACTTCGCGTACATAAGCAGGTTGATTTTGTTTGCCACGATAAGGGACTGGCGCTAAATAAGGGGAATCTGTTTCGATTAATAAACGGTCAAGAGGTACACGGCGTGCCACATCACGAATTTCTTCTGCATTTTTAAACGTGATGATACCCGACAGCGAAATATACAGTCCTAAATCTAAGCCTTTTTTCGCCATGTCCCAATTTTCAGTAAAACAATGTAATACGCCACCGCACTTATCCGCATGGTTTTCAGCCAGCAAACGAATGGTATCTTCTCGGGCACTGCGAGTATGCACAATTACCGGTTTATTCAATTGGTTAGCAATTTGAATTTGGTTGGCAAAAATCGCCTGTTGGGTTGTTTTATTTTCTGCGCTGTAATAGTAATCTAATCCGGTTTCACCAATCGCGACAACTTTGGGATCATCCGCTAATTTCAACAGACGATCGGCATCAAACGGCTCATCATCCAGATCGAGGGGGTGTACACCACATGCTAAAGAAACATTCTTAAATTTAGCCAATGTGGCATAAATTTGCTCAAAACGAGTTAAGGTAACCCCTACAGCAAGTAAATGTTTCACTTCTCTTTCCATGGCTTTGTTAACCACGTCATCAACACTGCTGTGTAAGTTTTCATAATCCAGTGCATCAAGATGACAGTGGGAATCGACAATAAACATATTTTATCCTTCAAATACATCGGTAATTAATTGAGTGAGACCGTCTAATAAGATGAGTTCTTGGTTGACGGCATTAATTTGCGTTAAATCGGTACGTACTTTCTGTATGATGTGTGTGGCATGAAGTAATGCCTGTGCGCTTTGTTGTTGACTTAATTGCAGTACGCCAGCAGCGAGATCCTGACATAACCAATCGCTTTTAATCTGTAATTTTGCTTTGAGAGCATCACTTAAAAAAGCGAGTAACCAGTCAAGTTGGTGGAGGAGAATGGCTTTATCAAAAAAAGGTAACAGTTCTAACGGAGAACGTTTCCGATAAAATAGCCAGAATTGACGCAAAAACTCACGACGTTTTTCCAATAAATCTTGTTGTAGTACCGTTAAGGCATGCAATGGTCGCCCATAGCTAATACGAAGTGCGGTCTGGATTGCTGCAATTTCTTGTGTCGTTTGTTGCTGTAACCAAGCGATCGCACTGGTTTCAGCTGGGAGCGCCAATTTTTGCGTTTGGCAGCGACTATAAATCGTCGGTATCACTGAGTTGGATGCTTCTGCGTATAGCAGAAAATAAGTATTTGGACGTGGTTCTTCAAGGGTTTTTAACATCGCATTGGCAGCGGCTTCGGTTAAACGCGAAACACCCAGCACATAGATGATCTTATTGCCCCCTTGTTGGGCATGTTGATTAATTTTCTCATTCACTTCACGCACTTGATCCACACCAATATCTTTATTTTCAATCGGGGTCAAGGTATAGATATCAGGATGAGTTTGGGCTTGAAACAAATGACAATGATGACATTGTTGGCAAGGTTGTTGGTTTTGCGGTTGCTGGCAAATGAGCCAATGACCTAAGGCAAATAATAGCTGTTCAGTGCCTAAGCCTTGCTCGGCTTGAAACAAGAGCGCATGATGCCCATGTCCTTGTTGGAAGGCATCAATACGTTGTTGATAGTAAGGCAACAGCCAAGGATACAATGTCATCATCTGTTTAACGTGTAGTCAACCAAGTCTCTATCGCGCTTTCCACATCTTCTGCCACTTTGCTCATCGTCTGGGAGGCATCAATGGTCACGGCTTTCGGGTTATGGCGCACCAACTCTTGGTAGCGTTGGCGAGTGCGGTGGAAAAAATCCAAATTTTGTTGTTCGATACGATCTAAAGCCCCACGCCCTTTTGCGCGGCTTAAGCCGAGGACAGGATCGATATCTAAATAAAGGGTTAAGTCGGGTTCAAACTCACCTAAAATAGTTTGCTTGAGGGTATGGAGCAAATGTTGATCGAGTTGGCGTCCTCCGCCTTGATAGGCTTGTGATGACATATCATGACGATCACCAATTACCCACTTTCCTTGTGCTAAAGCAGGTTTGATTACATTCTCAACCAATTGAATACGTGCGGCATACAGCATGAGGAGCTCTGCTTTGTCGGTCACGGGTTCTTCTGTTTCGTGTTTAATCAGCTGGCGTAATTTCTCTGCTAAGGGGGTTCCACCAGGTTCTCGCGTAAACACAATGTCATGGATACCATGAGCATGCAATGCACGCACTATGCTATCACGCGCCGTCGTTTTACCTGCGCCCTCAATGCCTTCAAGTACAATAAATTTTCCTGTTGTCATATTAATTTCCATTTTTTTGACTACGATACCAGCGTAAATACTGTTGTACGGCACGATTGTGTTCAGCCAGCGTTTTGCTGAATTTATGTCCGCCAGAACCATCGGCAACAAAGTATAAATAATCGGTTTTTTCTGGTTTTGCCACCGCGAATAAGGCACTTTCACTCGGCATTGCAATGGGGGTTGGCGGTAAGCCGCTAATGATGTAAGTATTATACGCAGTTGGGGTTTCTAAATCTTTTTTACGGATATTGCCATCATATTTTTCGCCCATACCATAAATCACAGTGGGATCCGTTTGTAAGCGCATATTTTGTTTTAAACGATTGATAAACACGGAGGCAACTTTACCGCGTTCCGCTTCAATCGCAGTTTCTTTTTCCACAATAGAGGCAAGAATGAGCATCTCATAGGCATTCGCAAGGGGTAAATCAGCATCTCGTTTTTCCCATGCCTGTGCCAGAACCTTTTTCATCCGCTCTGACGCACGTTTAAGTAATGCAAGATCCGTAGAATTGGGCGTGTAGTGGTAAGTGTCTGGATAAAGCCAGCCTTCCACTTTTTTCCACTCTTGAATTTGTTTTACGTCGTGAGGTAACTCTAATAACGCAAAAATGTCGGCTTCCGTTTTGCCTTTTAAGGTTTGTACTAAGTGCGGTGCTTTTTCCAAATTTTTTCGCCAATTCGCAAAGTTATCACCTTCAATAAATTGAATGCTGAATTGGGCTTCTTTACCTTGATTGAGTACATGAATCAAATCTGCGACGGTATTGACCCCTTGCATTGAATACGTTCCCGCTTTGATTTTATTGAGTTGGGGATTTAATTTAAGCAAGTAAGTGAGCAAATTGGCGTTATCGAGGATATGCTCTTGTTCTAAAAGCGTAGCAAGTTTATTGCCTGTGGTGCCGCGTTCGACGGTTAAAAGCTGATCCGCTTTGACGTTGACCGGCGTGTCCATAAATTGCTGAATATGTTGGTAAGCAACAAACAAAATCCCTAACCCCACGAGAATGAGCAGGAAAAACGAAGTAAGCCATTTTTTCATCGATACGAATTATCCGTCCACAGTAAAGTCACAGTTTGGCGATTATAGCATAAAGCCGGGCAGAAATTGATAAGCCCTAAAAGACAAAATGCGATCTGAATGATCGCACTTTGCATGAGATGAAGTTTATCACTAGTACAAGACGCGTGCGCGAATCGTGCCTTCAATCTCTTTTAATTGCGTTAATAAGCTGTGTGTGTCTTCTGTCTCAACATCGATCACGACATAACCGATCGCTGGGTCTGTTTGTAAATATTGTGCGGCGATATTCACATTAGCATCCACAAACACTTGGTTAATCTTATTGAGTACCCCTTGTTTATTGTGGTGAATATGTAATAAGCGTTTAGTACCAACATGTTCAGGGAGTGACACTTCAGGGAAGTTGACCGCAGAAAGGGTAGAACCATTATCTGAATATTTGACAAATTTACCTGATACTTCTGCACCAATGTTTTCTTGTGCTTCTGACGTGGAGCCACCGATGTGCGGCGTAAGAATCACATTATCAAAAGCACGTAACGGTGAAACAAATTCCTCTTGAATGGAGGCGGGTTCTTCTGGGAAGACATCTAAGGCTGCGCCACGGATTTTGCCAGCCTCTAAGGCTTGTGCTAAGGCATCAATATCTACTACTGTGCCTCTTGCCGCATTAATTAAGATGGCGCCTTCTTTTAATTGTGCGATGCGTTCTGCACTGATGAGGTTTTTGGTTGAGGCATTTTCAGGCACATGTAATGACACTACATCACAGCTAGACAGAAGTTCTTCTAATGTGCGTAATTGCTGTGCATTGCCTAATGGCAATTTATTCTCGATATCATAGAAGAATACGCGCATCCCGAGTGACTCCGCAATAATACTTAACTGTGAACCGATATGCCCGTAACCAATGATACCCAGTTTTTTACCACGTACTTCATGTGAACCATTGGCTGATTTATTCCAAATCCCACGGTGTACTTCGGCATTGGCTTGGGGAACGTTACGCATTAACAAGAGAATTTCCCCTAACACTAACTCTGCTACAGAACGGGTATTTGAAAACGGCGCATTAAACACTGGAATACCACGTAATTTTGCCGCTTGTAAATTGACTTGGTTAGTACCGATACAGAAACAACCAATCGCAATTAATTTTTGTGCATGGGCAAGTACTTCTTCTGTTAAGAACGTGCGTGAGCGGATACCCACAAAGTGCGCATCTTTAATGGCTTCTTTTAATTCATCATCATCTAAGGCTTTTTTATGGTATTCAATGTTGGTATAGCCAGCATTTTGTAGCACTTCCAATGCCGTTTGATGGACCCCTTCTAATAAGAGAAATTTAATTTTAGATTTATCTAAAGACACTTTGGTCGTCATGTTTGCTTTCCTTTTTGTTATTCAATGACTTTGGCACCTTCAGGCGTGCCGACAATAATAATATCTGCTGCGCGTAGAGCAAAAATGCCATTGGTGACCACGCCCGGCACATTATTTAATTCTTTTTCCATTTCAACAGGATTCATAATAGCAAAATGATAGACATCTAAAATCACGTTACCATTATCTGTAACAACACCTTCGCGGTATTCTGGTGAGCCACCTAAGGCGACTAATTTACGCGCCACTTGAGAGCGCGCCATTGGAATCACCTCAACCGGCAAGGCGAAAGTTGAGCCGAGCACATCAACTTGTTTGCTTGTATCAACGATACAAATGAATTTTTTTGCCAACGCTGCCACAATTTTTTCACGGGTTAGTGCGGCACCTCCGCCTTTGATCATCATTTTCTGTGGGTTAATCTCATCGGCACCATCGACATAGATATCAAGGCTTGAAACCTCATTGGCACTAAACACTTCAATCCCTTGTTTTGCTAATAAGGCTTCTGAGGCTTTTGAGGCCGCCACCGCCCCTTTAATTTGATCTCGCATACTCCCTAGCGCTTCAATAAAACAATTGACTGTTGAGCCACTGCCTACCCCAATGATTGAATCGGGTTTCACGTATTGCAGTGCGGCTGCCGCAGCCATTTTTTTCATTTCAAGTTGATCCATGTTGATTCCTTTAAATTGCAAATAATCCTGTTTAACGTCGTGCTAAAAGCAATGTAGCACGACATCTTTTGATTGATATATAACTTGCGTAATCGTTTGCGCATGGTGTAATAACGCCTTACTTTAATCTTATTCAAGCGGATTAACAAGCCTATTTTGGTAAAAATTCTGCTAACAATTCATTTAAAAATAACTTGCCTTGTTCGGTCACTTGCCATGCAACTTCCGTTTCAACAAGATATTTTTTGGCTAATGCCCATTGAATTTGTGGCTGAATACTTTCTTCACACAGTCCAGTGAGTCGGGTGAAATCTGTTTTGGGGACCGCTTCTAATAAACGAAAACGGTTCATAAAAAATTCAAAAGCCAGATCTTCTGTGGCAACGGTTTTTTCTTCGTACAAATAGTCCCCACGCATATAACCTTTTGGATGTTTGGTTTTTGAATAACGTTTAATTTCGCCGTTTGGTTGTGTGATTTTACCATGTGCACCACAACCAATTGCTAAATAATCACCAAAACGCCAATAATTCAGGTTATGCCGACATTGAAAAGCGGGTTTCGCATAAGCAGAGGTTTCATATTGCACATAACCTGCCTTCGTTAATAGTTGATGACCTTGTTCAAAAATATCCCAGAGTGCGTCATCATCAGGCAAAACGGGCGGACGATAGGCAAACATCGTATTAGGTTCAATAGTGAGTTGATACCAAGAAAGGTGGGGAGGCTCGAGCGCAATCGCTTGTTGTAAATCAGAGAGCGCTTCTTCTAAGGTCTGGTTAGGTAGCCCGTGCATCAGATCTAAATTAAAACTTTTTAGCCCGGAAAGTTTGGCAAAACCAACCGCACTTTTGGCTTCTTGTGCATTATGGATGCGACCTAAACGTACTAATTTATCATCATTGAAGCTTTGAATACCCAATGAAATGCGGGTGACACCTGCTTGGACATAACCTTTGAAACGTTCTGCTTCGGCTGTACCGGGATTAGCTTCAAGCGTAATTTCAATGTCGGGTTGAAAAGGGAGACATTGTGCAACGCCAGATAAGAGCGTATGAATTCCTTCCGCAGAAAATAGACTAGGCGTCCCTCCCCCAATAAAAATCGAATGGAGAGAACGATCTTGAATACTGTCTTGAAAACGTTGCCGATCTTGATGTAGATCTTGCAATAAGTGGGCAATATAGTCTTGTTCAGGAATATGTCCTTTTTGTGCATGAGAATTAAAATCACAATAAGGGCATTTTTGTACACACCAAGGAATATGAATATACAGGCTCAGTGGGGGAAGGCGGTTTATATTCACTAACGTACCACCACGGCTGTTCCACTTGCCACAATCATAAACATACTTTTGCCTTCACCATTGATTGATGTGTAATTGACTTCGACACCCACAACCGCATTGGCGCCTAAACGTTTTGCCTGCTGTTGTAATTCTTCTAAGGCTTCTTTGCGAGCACGCGCAATTTTGGACTCGTATGCCCCAGAGCGTCCACCAATGATATCAGTAATGCCCGCAAAAAAGTCACGGATAAAGTTTGAGCCTGCAACCACTTCACCGAATACCACCTCTTTGTATTCAATGATTTGTTTTCCTTCAATGCTTGGCGTCGTGGTAATAAGCATAGGTATTCCTTATTTAAGTTGGTCTAACAGTGAAAAAAGTGCGGTTGGTTTTTGTTTAATTTCAACTGCCATTTTGTTGGCTAGCTTTTGTGCTTGTGGCCAATCAGCCCGATTGAGGACATCGCCACTGCATAAATACTCCATATCTTCTTTATTGATATCACCATGGCGCAAATTGTTATACGTTGCTAGAGTGCAGGCCTTAATGGTAGAAAATGCTACACCATAATTTTTGGCTAGCCGACTGTCACCGTAAATCCAGCTCAATTGGGCAAGTGCCGTGTAGTTTTCTAATTCTGCGGCTTGTTTGAGTTTGCTCACAATCAGCGCGTAATTTTTAGGTTGCTGCTTATCTAATTGATACACTTCATCGAAGATTTTTTGACTCCCATTTGGTGCCAAGTCTTGTAATAATTTCGGATCATATTCTGCCAAAATATCGTCTAATAAATCTTGCGCAACGTCGTATTTATTATTGGCAGCTTGTTCCAACCAGTAGAAAAAGTCACTTTGTTTTAAGTGTGCCATATCAGTAGTTGTCTGCAAACTCATGGCTAAATCGTATTGTGCTTCTGGGTTGCCTTTCTGAGCCTCTTTTAGTAATTCAATTTGCTCAGGTAAATAATCTAGTCCATAAACTGTATGAGATAAAGTAAAGCTCATTAAAAATAGACTGCACTTTTTCCACATAACTAAGCTCCTTTTGTTGCTAATTTAGTTTGTAACACAGATAGCGCTTTTGCTCGGTGGGAAATTTTTTTCTTTTCACTTGTTGCTAACTCTGCAAAAGTGCAGTTTACTTCAGGACTAAAGAACAGGCTGTCATAGCCGAAGCCATTTTCGCCTTTTTCTGCAAAGCCAATTTCACCATAACATTCTCCTTCGGCAATAATTGGAGAAGGATCGTGTTCGTGTTGTAACATGACGATACAGCTGACAAATTTTGCTTGTCGATGTGTTGGCGCGATATGATGTAGCGCGTGTAATAATTTTGCACGGTTTTTCGCATCTGCATCAGGACCATCTACCCCCGCATAGCGTGCAGAGTATAAACCTGGTGCGCCACCAAGGGCAGGCACGACTAACCCTGAGTCATCAGCAATGGCGGGTAAGCCTGACATTTTACTGGCATAGCGTGCTTTTAATAGTGCATTTTCCACAAATGTCAAACCAGTTTCTTCTGGACTTTCAATGTTGAGTTCTGTTTGAGCAATCACTTCAAAACCAAAATCAGCCAGGACATCTGACATTTCTTTGACTTTTCCTAAGTTACCTGTTGCTAAGACGATTTTTTGTTTCATTTGAGACCTTGTACTGAAGAAAATGTGAGGAAATTATACGCTTTTCTACGACATAAAGCCAAATGACAAAAGCGGAATCCTAAGATTCCGCATGTGAATAAAATGAGGTGATGAGGAGGGTTAGAGTTGAAGGCGTGTTTTATTTTTTTCCAAGATAGCTTGACCAATACCTTGAATATCACGTAATTGTTCAATGTCAGTAAACGGACCATGCTTTTCTCGGTGTTGGATAATGGCTTCAGCTTTTTTCGTGCCAATGCCAAGTAGCTTTTGTTGCAAGTCAGTTGCGCTGGCTGTATTAATATTCACTTTTTCATTAAGCGTATCCTGTGGTTTGCTTTGTATGTTTTGTACTACAGCGTGTTCTGTTTTCGCTTTTGTCATGTTTGCTGATTCAGCACATACATTGCTACTGTTAGAAAGAGAAACAAAGACAAAAACAGAAAATAAAAGAGATTTTAATTTCATAAGTCTTCCTTAAAAATATTTGAGGTTAATAAGAAGAAGGTGTTGAACAAATTCAACAGGGGCTATTTTCTCGATCAGAAAGGTCTTTGACTAAAATAGGGTGTTTTTTTGAGATGAAGATCGAAAAAGAAAATTATTGTTGCCAGAATTTTTCATCCTTGAGTGAAAGATCGCCATCTGATGATAGGATTGAATCATGTTGTTGAGCCAATAAAAAAACCACGGGTATTCAATCCGTGGTTTTCATCATGTCTGGATAAATTAAGCAATGAGGGAGGCTAATTGACTTCGGTAATACGCAGTTCTCTCGGCACTTCAAACACCGTATTTTCTTCACACCCTTGTAGCTCTTCTACACGGGTAACACCTAACTCTTGCAAACGTTTGACGACCGATTGGACTAACACTTCTGGGGCAGAGGCACCGGCAGTAATCCCAATGGTAGTTACATTTTCTAGCCAAGTTGGATCAATGTCATTTGCATCATCAATCAGTTTGGAGACGACGCCCATACGAGAGGCAAGCTCAGCTAACCGGTTAGAGTTAGACGAATTTTTAGAACCAACGACAATGACTAAATCGGATTGTTGTGCCAGTTCACGCACAGCTTGTTGGCGGTTGGTGGTGGCATAACAAATATCGTTTTTACGCGGACCTTGAATAGCTGGGTATTTTTGTTTGAGTGCTTCAATCACTTCACTGGTATCGTCAATTGACAAGGTAGTCTGCGTCATAAAAGTTAAATCATCTTCTTGTCTTAACCCTAACTTAGCAATATCTTCTACACTTTCCACCAAGAAAATGCCCCCTTCAGGGTTGTCATATTGCCCCATCGTGCCTTCGACTTCTGGATGCCCCTCGTGACCAATTAAGATCGCCTTGGTGCCTTTACGGCTTGCCCTTGCCACTTGCATATGGACTTTTGTCACCAAAGGACAGGTCGCATCAAACACTTTGAGATTGCGATTTTTGGCTTCTTGGCGGACCGCTTGTGAAACACCATGAGCTGAGAAAATCACAATCGCACCATCCGGTACTTCATGTAATTCTTCTACAAAAATTGCCCCACGTTCGCGTAACCCATTAACAACAAAGCGGTTGTGTACCACTTCATGACGCACATAAATAGGTGAACCGTGAATCTCTAACGCAGATTCTACGATACTAATCGCACGATCAACACCGGCACAGAAACCACGTGGATTGGCTAAAATAATTTTCATCATCGTCCTCTATTATTCTGTACGTTGTTCAGGTTCATGGCGATTTTTGAACGCATCAAGAATCATCAATCCTGCACCAAGGGAAATGGCGATGTCGGCAACATTGAAAACTGGGTAGTGATAAATATCCCAGTAAAAATCAAAGAAATCGACAACAAAACCATGATATAAACGATCAATCATATTACCTAATGCCCCACCAATAATCAGTGCGTAGGCAATATTCTGTAATTTCTGTGTTGCTTGATTTTTTGCGAGAAAATAACACAACATCAGTGAAATCGCGATGGCAAGCACAATAAAAAAGTATTTTTGCCAACCATCGTGATCGGCTAAGAAGCTAAATGCTGCGCCATAGTTCCGCACATAAGTTAAATTAAACACGGGAAGAATATTGATACTTTCATACAGTTCAAAATTTTTTACGACGAAATATTTGCTGCTTAAATCTAATAAAAATGTCACCGCACTTAACCAAAGAAATGAAAGCCCACTTTTCGATTTTGTCATAATAACCTTTACATCGTTTCAATATTGCAAGAGGCGAACGTTCATGTTCGCCTGTAAGAATAAATTCGAGCATGCACAACAAAGGCAGGATAAACTGCCTTTGTGCAAGATTATGCGAATTGTCTGACTTCGCCCTGACCGTTGACGTTTTCATCACAGCGAGAGCAGAGCGATTCAGCATCTTTGCTGTCAGAATAATGCCAACAACGAGGGCATTTGTGATTCGCTGAACGTACCACTTTTACTGCAAAGCCTTTCACTTCACCTTCCGCCACATCAGCGTCTGCCAATGGTTTGACTTCTGCTTTTGAGGTAAGTAACACAAAACGCAATTCATTTTGTAATTTGGCTAAGAGTGGAGCATAAGTGTCATTCGCATAAATGGTCAATTCCGCTTCAAGGGCAGCCCCGATAATTTTATCGTTACGTGCTTGCTCTAATACGCGGTTAACTTCATTACGTAAAGTGATGACTTGTTGCCAGTAAGCATCATTCATTTGTTCATTTGCATCTAACGCAAATAAACCGTTGTAGAATTCTTCAGTAAACACAAATTCACCACGCTCACCCGGAATATACTGCCAGATTTCATCCGCAGTGAAGGATAACACTGGGGCAATCCAACGAACAAGCGCTTCTGCAATATGCCATAACGCCGTTTGACAGCTACGACGTGCAAGGCTATCTGCTTTAGTGGTATATTGACGGTCCTTAATAATATCTAAATAGAATGAACCCATTTCAATTGAGCAGAATTTCATTAAACGTTGAATTACTGCATGGAATTGATAGTTATCGTAGGCATCTTTAATTTCATTCTGTGCTTGGTATGCACAATCCACCGCCCAACGATCGAGCACCATCATCTCTTCAGGCTTAACCAGATCACGTTTTGGATCAAAACCATTTAAGTTCGCCAGTAAGAAACGTGCGGTGTTACGAATACGACGATAAGCATCGGCTGCACGTTTTAAGATTTCATCCGACACAGAAATCTCGCCGGTATAGTCAGTGGAAGCAACCCATAAACGTAAAATATCGCCACCGAATTTATCCATCACCTCTTGTGGCGTCACAATGTTACCGATAGATTTTGACATTTTACGACCTTGACCATCAACGGTGAAACCATGCGTTAAGACTTGTTTATAAGGTGCTTTATTGTCGGTTGCGGTAGAAAGCATTAAGGAAGACATAAACCAACCACGGTGTTGGTCAGAACCTTCTAAATACATATCCGCTTCTTGACCATTAAATTCAGGACGATCTTTCACCACGGAATAATAGGTTGATCCCGAGTCGAACCAGACATCAAGGGTATCCGGTACTTTGATGTAGTTGTCGGCATCTGCACCTAATAATTCTGCCGTATCTAAATCCCACCATGCTTGAATCCCTTTTTGTTCAACACGTTTTGCTACTTCTTCGACAAGTTCAACGGTGCGTGGATGCAGTTCTTCTGTTTCTTTGTGGATAAATAACGCAACCGGCACGCCCCATGTACGTTGACGAGAAATACACCAATCTGGACGATTTTCCACCATTTTTTCAATTCGCGCTTGACCCCAATCTGGAATCCAACGCACTTTTTTGATTTCACTTAAGGCTTGTTGGCGTAAGCCTTGTTTTTCCATGCCGATAAACCATTGTGGTGTGGCGCGGAAGATAATTGGGGTTTTATGGCGCCAGCAGTGTGGGTAACTGTGTTTGATTTTGCTGAATTTCAGCATTGCACCCACTTCTTGTAATTTGGCGACCACTAAATCATTCGATTCAAACACGCCTTTGCCCGCAAAGAACGGCACATCAGCTTTAAACAAGCCATCGTTACCAATTAAGCCCGCCATTTCGATGCCATTTTTTTGCGCAATAATGTAGTCGTCATGACCATGATCTGGTGCGGTGTGTACTAAACCGGTACCGCCATCAGTGGTAACGTGATCGCCTAAAATAAAGGGCACGCTAAAATCATAAAACGGATGTTGGAAACGTAACCATTCAAGATCTTTCCCTTTGCTTTCGCCTAAGATGATAACTTGTTCTACACCTGCCGCTTTTGCCACTTCTTCCACTAAGTCTTTGGCTAAAATCACACGCTCATCATTGAATTGAACGAGTTGGTAATCCAAATTTTCATGAATAGCGATAGCGCGGTTAGACGGAATGGTCCAAGGCGTAGTCGTCCAAATAACCGCTGAAATGTTACCTGTACCTTTATCTGTCGCATTGAATTTCGCTAAAACAGCGTCAGAATCCACCGCACTAAAACGTACATAGATAGAAGGGGAGACTTTGTCTTCGTATTCGACTTCGGCTTCAGCCAATGAAGAGGCACAGTCTAAACACCAGTGAACCGGTTTTGAACCTTTGTATAGATGCCCATTTTCCACGGCTTTACCAAAGGCGCGAATGATATTCGCTTCAGTGTGATAATTCATGGTTAAGTAGGGATTGTCCCAGTCACCTAATACGCCAAGACGGATAAAATCTTTTTTCTGACCTTCAACTTGTTCTGCCGCATATTGACGGCATGCCTCACGAAATTGTGCTGCACTGATATTTTGGTTTGGTTTACCCACTAAACCTTCAACTTTTAATTCAATCGGCAAGCCGTGGCAGTCCCAACCCGGAATATAAGGAGAGTCATAACCTAATGCCGTTTTGGATTTCACAATAATATCTTTCAGGATTTTATTGACGGCGTGACCAATATGGATAGTGCCGTTTGCATAAGGAGGGCCGTCATGCAGAATAAATGATTTTTTACCTTTGGACGCTTGACGGATTTTTTGGTAAAGATCTTTCTCGTACCAGCTTTTTAACATATTTGGCTCACGTTTAGCCAAATCCCCACGCATAGGAAAGCCTGTTTCTGGCAGGTTAAGAGTGTTTTTATAATCAACTGTCATCTTGATATCCTAATGAATAAAATAAATTAATTTTTAAATTTGTTGTGTTCTGAAAAAATGCTTTGCGGTTTCCACATCTTGGGCGATTTGCTCTTTTAATGCCTCAAAAGAGGGAAACTTAAATTCGTTACGGATTTTGTGGCAAAATTCGACTTCTAAGCACTGTCCATAAATAGTTGAATGAAAATCAAAAATATGCACCTCTAACAGCTGTACAACGCCATTAATCGTAGGACGTTTACCAATATTCGCAACACCGTGATAAATCTCTTGATTTTTTAACCGCACTTTTACCGCGTAAACCCCTTTAACGGGGTTCACTTGCCGATGTAATGGAATGTTGGCTGTCGGAAAACCGATAGTTCGACCTAATTTATTGCCGTGTGCAACACGCCCTAAGATGCGATAAGGTTTACCTAACATTTTTTCAGCATAGGCTAAATCATCCTCGGCTAAGGCTTCTCGGATCGCAGTGCTACTAATACGTAACTCGTCACAGCAAAAACTGTGGTTATCTTCCACGAAAAAGCCAAATGCCTCGCCTGACTTCTGTAACAGGGCAAAGTCACCTTGTCGTTTCGCCCCAAAACGGAAATCATCACCAATACTTAAAAAGCGGACATTCAACTTTTTGACGAGCCAATCTTCAATAAATTCTTCGGCGGTTTGGCTAGCAAAATTTTCATTAAAACGAATACAAAGCACATAATCTACTTTTGCTTGAGCGAGATAATGTAATTTATCGCGTAGGCGCATCAGGCGTGCGGGAATGGCGTCGCCAGTAAAGTATTCGCGCGGTTGTGGTTCAAATAACATCACGACCACCGGCAAATTCAACGCATCGGCTTTTTGACGTAAATGGCGCAAAATGGCTTGATGACCTAAATGCACACCATCAAAATTGCCAATAGTCAGCGCACAACCAGATAAATTTGGGGGTAAATTGTGAATGCCACGAATCAGTCGCATTGAAATCGTTATCCGTTCGAAATTTATAAGCAAAAATAATTCGGACATTATAAGCATAAATCAAGCAAATAGGCGATATTTTTTTAGCTTATCCTTTAGTGGTTAAATGATGTTTACGAATACCGACCAAGGCTAGCATTGAGAAGTAAATCACCACGGCAAAACCAATCAGCCAAATCAGCCAATGTAGGCGTGTTAAGAAGGTCATTGCATGCCATTCAAGTAAAGTGGGCGTGTTATACCAAACTAATCCGCCCATGACACTTGCGGACAATAAAACTTTGCCAAAAAACACCGCACTTTGACGACTAAAATGGTAAACCTCCTCTTTTACTAAGCCACGATAGAGTAGATAAGCGTTAAGGGTGGCAGACATGGCGGAAGCCATCGCTAATCCTACATAGCTAAAGGGAATTGCCAGTAAATTAAAGCCCATGTTACTGACCATAGCAATGATCCCAATTTTGACAGGGGTTTTAGTGTCCTGACGGGCGTAATAGCCGTTAGCTAAAATTTTAATGAGCATAAAACTGAGTAACCCGGCATTAAATGCCCAGAGTGAAAGCGAAGCGGCTTGTACATCATTTAAGCCAAAGTTGCCACGCATAAATAACACTAACAGTAACGGCTGGGCTAAAATTGCAATGCCGACCATCGCAGGCACACCTAAAAGCAGAATCATGCGAATGCCCCAATCTAGAGTATGACGGAAATCAATAGCACTTTGGCTTGAATGATCATGACGATTGACATGGTGGCGTGCGAGAGTGGGAAGGATAACGGTGGAAATCGCAATCCCAAAGAGCCCTAATGGGAATTCCAGTAGGCGGTCGGAATAATATAACCAACTGATTGAACCCGTCATTAAAAAGCTCGCAATTAAGGTGTCTAATAATAAATTAATCTGACTGACAGACACACCAAATAACGCAGGGATCATGAGCGTGCGGATTTTTTTTACCCCTTCATCGTGCCATGCCCATTTGGGTTTGACGAGTAACCCGGCTTGTTTTAAAAAAGGAATTTGAAACAGAAATTGTAATAACCCGCCAGTGAAAATACCGATCGCTAACGCTAAATCGGGGCTATCCATATGGGGGGCGAGGAACAAAGCGGTAGCAATCATCGCAATATTCAGTAAGACGGGAGAAAATGACATCACCCCAAATTTCCCAATCGTATTTAAGATTGCGCCAGAAAGGGCGACAAAGGTAACAAACCAAAGATAAGGAAAGGTGATTTTGAGCAGGAAAGAGGCTTGCTCAAATTTTTCCGCATTGGGTCCTTCATTAACCCAATCAATGAACCAACCCGTGCCAAACAGGGCAGCAATCAACGGGGAAAAGACCATCGCCAAAATGGTGACAATGGAAACTAACCCGCCTAATGTGCCAGAGACTTTGCCGATAAATTCGCGAGTCTTATCCAGATCACCGCTTTTTCGATATTCTGCCAAAACAGGAACAAAGGCTTGTGAAAATGCGCCTTCGGCAAATAAACGTCGTAAAAAGTTAGGGATTTTGTTGGCAAATAAAAAGACATCTGCTGCCACACCCGCCCCCAGTAAATTTGCAATAACGACATCTCTGACTAAGCCTAGAATGCGTGATAACAACGTCATTGTACTGACGACAATGCCCGATTTTAATAATCCTTTGCTCAAAATAATATACTCGTCAGGTTTTGTTTGGATAATTAGTGAGGAAAATTTGCTTAATTGTATAGAAATTTTGTTTTTACGCTATATTCTACGTGAAAAAACTGCTAAAATCTCGCCCACATCGTTTGGTGAGCCTATCTTGAAAGCGCTTGATTGATATAACGATGCTTAACTTTCGGTTGTGTCTCACCGAAATCAATAACAAATTTTCAGTGACTAAACGCAATTAGTCATTGACAAAAGCATAGAAAATAGGCATATTTTACGCCTTTAATTTATCTCGTTTACTAACAAATAATTTTAGGAGTTTGACCTTGGCTAATATCAAGTCAGCTAAAAAACGTGCGATTCAATCAGAAAAACGCCGTCAGCACAATGCAAGTCAACGCTCAATGATGCGTACTTACATTAAAAAAGTTTACGCAGCAGTCGCAGCAGGTGATAAATCAGTCGCAGAGAAAGCATTTGTTGAAATGCAAAAAGTGGTGGACAGAATGGCTTCTAAAGGCTTAATCCACGCAAATAAAGCGGCGAATCACAAAGCAAACTTATCTGCACAAATCAAAAAATTAGCGTAATTTTTCGATTCTAAGCAAATTAAAAAACCGCATTATCACGTGCGGTTTTTTTATTTCTATTTATTCAAACGTCTGCGACGTCGGTGGTAGTTTCCTACATTTTGCTTGGTTTTTAACACCTTAACCGCTTTATTTTCAGTGACTTTACGGTAAGTTCTTCGGTAATGGCTCAGGAAATAATGTATAGAGCTTGCCAATAATACCCCAGCCAGAAAAATAATAATTAATTCGCCATATAACTGATGAAATAAATGATCAATTTTGCTTTGTGTCGTTTTGCCATATTTGGAGTCAAAGGTCACCCGCAAAAAGCCTTCAATCCCATTTAGCGAATAAATAGGTTCTACAATTTGTTGCGTATTTTCTTCATCAGGTTGAGTGGGACTATTTAAGCCAAGTGTGAGGCGCAAATTTTGAAAATGACTGGTGTGCGCTAAAAGTTCGCCTCTATTAGAATAAATTGAGGCATCCAACACAAATTCCTCTTTTGCGAACGCATCTAAACTTTCCGTTAATTGTTCTGTACTCGCATTATTTACTAATAGCATAGAAAGTAAATTAGCCTGTTGACGGATTAATAAATGTGACAAATTAGACACTTGGTTAACACTGGCTAACTGTGAACCAATTTTGAATTGCTGAACACCAAATAAGATCACCGAAACAATCGCAATACATAAGATGATGATCGATGAAATCATGCTTAATTTAATGAATTTTTCTTTGGTTAAATGCAAGTTATTTTTTCCTAAAGATAAGTAAATGGGCTAGAATACCAACACGTTATTTTCAGCTCGACAATTTACAGGATTTTCTATGCAAACACAAAATCTTGCGACGATTACGCAATTTTTTTCTTCTTTCCCTTGTTCGATTACGAGTAGTGAGCCAGTAACGGAAGGGAAAACACACATGGTTGTCTATGGAGAAACCTTAAATCTGCTCAAGCTTCGTCAATTTCAACAAAAGTGCGGTGAAAATTTCATTATTTTAGAAGCTTGGAATGTATTACACAATACAGTCGTATTATTACGAGGGGATTGGCACACACAATGGCTCGATTATGCACATGAATTGGGCCTTGATTGTGCATTATTGGATTTTAGTCCTCGTTTAGCACAAGCCGGGTTGTTAGTGATGGATATGGATTCCACAGCAATTCAAATTGAATGTATTGATGAGATTGCAAAATTAGCTGGAACCGGGGAGTTGGTTTCTTCCATTACGGCACAAGCCATGCGTGGCGAGTTAGACTTTGAACAAAGTTTACGTCGTCGTGTGAGTACTTTAAAAGGGGCGCCTGAAACGATTTTGAAGACAGTACGTGATAACTTACCTTTAACGCCCGGTTTAGAAGACACATTAGCAGTATTACAACAATATGGTTGGAAAACGGCGATTGCTTCAGGTGGTTTTACGTATTTTACTGATTATCTCAAACAGCGTTTGAAGTTAGATTATACCGTTGCAAATCAGTTTGCTATTGAAGAAGGGATACTGACTGGTGAAGTCGCGGGTGACGTGGTTGATGCACAGTATAAAGCACGTACTTTAGGCGAGTTAGCAGAAAAATTTAACATTGCTTTACAACACACGGTGGCGATTGGCGACGGCGCAAATGATCTGGCTATGCTAAGTGTAGCAGGTATGGGCGTGGCATTACATGCCAAGCCGAAGGTACAACAACAAGCCAAAGTTGTGGTAAACTTTGCAGACTTTAGCGCACTGTTATGTTTACTGAGTGCAAATGATAAATTGGTTAAAGCAAATAAGGAGTAATGATTTATGCCTTCTTTTGATATCGTATCTGAAATTACCTTACATGAAGTGCGCAATGCCGTCGAAAATGCCAATCGTGATTTGACGAATCGCTGGGATTTTCGCAATGTACAAGCCGCGATTGAATTGAATGAAAAAAATGAAAGTATTAAAGTATCTAGTGAGTCTGATTTTCAAGTTGAGCAATTAGTGGATATTTTACGCAACGCTTGTATTAAGCGTGGCATTGATTCAGGTTCCTTAGATATTCCAACAGAATATGAGCATAGTGGGAAAACCTATAGTAAAGAGATTAAATTAAAACAAGGGATTGCGTCAGAAATGGCGAAGAAAATCACCAAGTTAATTAAGGATTCCAAACTGAAAGTACAGACTCAGATTCAAGGTGAACAAGTTCGCGTGACTGGAAAATCAAGGGATGACTTGCAAGCGGTGATTCAATTGGTGAAAGGCGCAGAATTAGGGCAGCCATTCCAATTTAATAATTTTAGAGATTAGCGTGTGATGCTGTGATCTAGAAAGCCGAGTAAGAACTCGGCTTTTTTGTGTCATGATACGCAATCTCGTGTGATTGCTCTTCATTATTTACTCATGATTTTAAAGAATCTTAAGATAAAGATCAGAACACTTGCACCTAATACACCAAAGAGTAAGCCTGCAAATGAGAAACTGCCTGCTGCCTGTGCTGAGCCAATTTCAAGAACATCACCAAATAACCAACGACCAAGTGATGAACCGATAATCCCGATGATGATATTCATTAACAGACCCATGTCACTTTTCATGACTTGCTCTGCAATCCAACCGATTAAAGCCCCAACAATAATAGCTGAAATCCAACCCATATTTTTCTCCTCTATGAGTAGTTTATATACAAAAAAATTAAAATCGATTTATGATTTTAAAAAAAGAAAAATGATATATAAAAGATAGTGGAGTATGTTATACATCAATCACACCATTTCTTATATAAAAATAACATAACAGAAATTTACATTATTTCAACAAAATGACGTATTTATGTACAATAATCATGCTTGATGATGTTTATTTAATCAATTTCGATGGGTTGAAAACGTTTGTTCAGTGCTTTTTGTTATAAAGAGATGATGGATATTATTAGTGAGTCTCTTCGCCCTTCTGGTATTTTACAGTACATTTGAGATTTTATCTGGTATTACTCTATTTTGAGGCACGACGAGAATCAGCAACTTAGCTATCAGTGAATACAGGGTAATTAAACTCGAGTCGTTGTACTCAATTCGAAAACATTAACGGATTTGAGAGGGGGCTGTTGGATGAGGTTTAGGATAAGGGCTTTGGTGCCCCCAACAGGACTTGAACCTGTGACCAATCGATTATGAGTCGACTGCTCTGACCGACTGAGCTATGGGGGCTATATGAAATATGAAAGCTCGACGATTATAGAGAAATCTTGTTGTAAAGTCTAGGGAGTGACTTTTATCTGTTTTAAATTTAAGCAAGAGAGAGGGCGCATATTGCATATCTGTTTTCTTAAATTCAAGTTTACTACGCGTATTTTTTCCTTATTACGACAGGAACAAGATAGTGTGGTGTTGTTTTATTTACGCTTATGCCTGTAACACATTCTGCGGTGTGTTGTGTTCAAATTGGGTTGAAAATAATAAAGCCTGCGATCAACTTCCTCTGATGGCAGGCTTTATTTTGTTTCATCATTAATAGAATAGGTCCACCATACCAACCGTCAATGCAGGAATATAAGTGACCATCATTAAAGAAATTAATAATACAACAATAAACCAAACATTATCCTTAGTGACACTCCAAATATCTTTTTTCGCGATAGATGAGGCTGTGATTAATACACTTGCCACCGGTGGTGTTTGCTGACCCACTGCAATGTTTAACGTTAAGATGATACCAAAATGAATCGGATCAATGCCCAATTGTGTAATCAGAGGCATAACAATAGGGACGACTAAAATAATGGCCGCCGCGCCATGTAAAAACATACCAACAATAAATAACATGACATTTAGCATCATTAAAACGATATATTTATTGTCCGAGATATTTAAAATTGCTGCAGCCATTTGTTGAGGTACTTTCTGTTCTGTTAAAAACAATCCCAAAACAGCTGACGTCGCAACCAGTAGCATGACAACGGATGTTCCATTTACACTTTCTACCAATGCTTTATATACTGCATTGAGTGTGAGCTCTTTGTAAATGAAAAAACCAATGATTAATGCTAAAAGTACAGCTAAGCCGGCCGCTTCTGTTGCAGTGGTAAAACCTGAAATAATCCCACCTAAAATCAGAACAGGTAACGTTAACGCCCAGAACGCATTTTTGAATGCTGTGCATAATTTGGACAAGCTGAAGTGTTCTTCCCTCGGTAAATTATATTTAACCGCATAATAATAACATACAGCAAACATACCTAACGAAGCTACACCACCTGCGGCAAGTCCTGCCACAAAAAGCTTAGAAATAGAAACATCTGCCATCGCACCATAAATAATCATGGGGAGTGAGGGTGGGATAATCACCGCTAAGGAAGCCGATGATGAAGTAACAGCAGCAGAAAAGCTTGATTTATAACCTCTTTTTTTCATTGCAGGAATGAGGATAGAACCCAGTGCGGCGACATCCGCTACAGAAGATCCGGAAATTTCAGCAAAGATCATGGAAACACCCACATTGACCATTGCAAGCCCACCTCGGACGAAGCCGATTAAAGCATTAACAAAATTAATCAGCCTAACCGATATTCCCCCTGTATTCATTAATGCTCCTGCTAAAATGAAAAGCGGAATAGCAAGTAATGAAAAATTAGAGGCTCCATCAAAAACAGACAGTGCGACGTTATATATTGCATCAAAACTATTTGTAATTAACATACCTATGAGTGAAACAATACCAATTGCTACTGCGATAGGCACATTAATCATAACAAGTAGAACAAGTGCAATTAAAACTAAGAATGCAATCATTGTAATTTCTCCCTTGCTATCTTCATACCTTCATTACTGTCCACATCTCGTAATGCTTGTTCTATTTCCTCATCATCTTGGGTTTTTCCTTTGCTGAGAGAATTAAACGCTTTCGGTATGGATAAAAGTTCTGCAATGATGAATAACACACAACCTATAGGCAAAGCAGATTGTGCAACAGATAACGGAATAAAATCGAGGCTGGTGAGTGTTTCATCACCGAAAATAGAAAGCACATAAAAACCAGCCCAAGTTAATAAAATAAAGAAACTAATAATTAATACTTCCGTAATGCAGAAAAGAACCTTTCTTGTGGTGAGCGGTAACGAAGCGATAAAATTCCCGAATCCCATATGACAACGATTTAACGCACTTAGTGCCGCACCATAAAAAGTGAGCCAAGCGAGTAATATCGCCGAGATTTCATCATACCAATATAATGATTTGCCTAAGAATCGGGTAAATATAGAAATAATGATAATAATGGCCAATGCACTTAAAATAAGTACTGAAATCAGCGTTAGAATTCTTTTCGTTAGGTTAAAGAGTGCGTCCATAAAAACTTACCCCCGGTTTCTTTTTACTTAAGCGTATCCTTCATTTTCTCTAATAATTCTTTTCCATTTGGAACTTCAGAAATGAATTCATCGTAGATAGGTTGGCTCGCTTCGATAAATGCTTGAATATTTGCATTATTAAGTGTCATGCCACTTTCTACTAATTTCTTTTCCAGTTCACTTTCTCGTTTTTCGGCTTCCTGATATCCCCATGTTTGTGTTTCTTTTGCCCCAGCTTCAATAATTTTCCGAACATTTTCAGGTAATTTTTGATATGTGTTTTTGCCTACCGTAAGGTAAGCAGGAGAATAAACATGGTTAGTGATACTGAGATATTTTTGAACCTCTTGGAGTTTTGCTGCATAGATGTTTGTTAGTGGGTTTTCTTGACCGTCTATGACGCCGGTTCTTAAACCAATAAACACGTCTCCGAAAGGAATTGGTGTTGGGTTAGCACCCCATGCTTTAAACATTTTTAAACGCCAAGAGCTACTTGGGGTACGAATTTTTAATCCTTTCAAGTCTTCAGGGCGGTTGATTGGGCGTGTATTGTTAGTAATACTTCTAAATCCATTCTCCCATAACCCAATGATTTTATATCCTTTTTTCTCTACTTCTGGTGCAACGAAAGGATAGAAGACTTGTTGCTCAATTTTATTCAGCTGTTGACGGTTTGTGATTAAGAAAGGTAATTCAAAAGTCGCCATTTGAGGAATGTTCGTAGCGAGTGTTGAAGAGAGAAGGGCTATATCAATCGTCCCTAGTTTTAATTTTTGCTGCGTGTCTTTATCGTTCCCTAGTTGACCAGAACCAAAGAAATTTAAACGGTAGTCTAATTTAGCTTCCGAAAGTTTTTGGTTTGTGACATCCACAAAATATTTTGTCGTGTCATATTGTAAAGAACCTAGACTAGCCGTTGTGGATACAACGAGATCTTTAGCCAGAATACTATTCGCAAATAAGAATGATAAAGATGCCACAATGGTTAATCTTTTTAATAATGATGTACTCATAGTGAAAGTCTCCATTAGTAGTTTTATGTTTGTGGAAGGATAAAACAGCCTAATAAATCCTCAGTGTTGAAAAGTGATTGGGATATGCGAATATTGTTCAATATAACCAAAGGTTATCGTTTGTTCAATCTATGTAATTTTGAATATGTGATCGTATTCACGTTTTTGATGTACTATTAACACAAAACCTTTTAAAGAACGGGGTTTTTATTTGAAAAAGTTTTAAAAAAGAAATTCAATTATGTGATATTCATCACACTATAAAGGTATGAAATTTGTTTTAATACATTTAACAAAAGTTAAAGCATTGATCTTTTGATCATTTCGTTTATTTGTTATTAGGAGAGTTATCATGACGAAATCTACAGTGGCATTGACGTTAGGTGATCCTGCCGGTATTGGTCCAGAGTTAGTTGCTAAATTACTAGCAAAACAAAATATCAGAGAGAAAGCGAACATTGTGCTAGTGGCAGATAAAGATGAATTAGAAAAAGGGATGGAGATCGCTAAAGCACAGTTTGTATATGAAGAAGTATCTTTTCATCAATTAGGTCAATATGAATTCAAAACAGGTGTACCCGTTTTAATTTCTCATAAATCTTCACATCCCAAGCCTTTTGAGTACGGTAAAGTTACTGAACAAAGTGGTGTCTATATTTTAGAAACGCTAAAAGTCGCATTAAATTTAGCAAAAATGGGGTATGTGCAAGCGATTTGTTTTGCACCATTAAATAAACAAGCGATGCATAAAGGTGGACTGCGTTATCGAGATGAATTGCATTGGTTTGCCGAGCAAACAGATTTCAATGAATTTGTTTGTGAGTTAAATGTAGTTGATGATATTTGGGCTGCACGGGTGACTTCTCATATTCCATTTAAAGATATTGTGCCTAATCTATCGATTAAGGGTGTATTTGATTGTATTCATCTTCTCTATCGCTCGTTAGTTCAAGCTGGTGTTGAAAATCCTAAAATCGCTGTTCAGGCATTAAATCCTCATGGCGGGGAAGGTGGTGTTTTTGGTGATGAAGAAATGACGATTATTCAACCAGGAATGGAACAAGCTCGTAAAGCAGGAATTGATGTTTATGGCCCATTTCCTGGTGATACCACAATGCGTGAAGTTGAACGTTTAAAAATTAATGGTGTTGTTTCCATGTACCATGATCAATTTTCTACTGCGTTGAAGATTTTAGGTTTTGAACGTGGTGTGACAGTACAAGGTGGCATTCCGATTCCTATCACAACAGCTAACCACGGTACCGCATTTGATTTACATGGTAAAAATATTGCTATTCCGACTGCATTTGAAGCAGCGTTTAACATTGCAGTTAGAATGGGACAGGGTGTTTTAAATCAAAAGTAATCTTTGCTGAGGACTCAAAAATGACTAGAAAACCAAAAAAACTCCTTAATCATCCAAATGATGTGCCTGCGGAGCAATTAGAAGGGTTGCTCTATGCATGCCATGGGAAACTTTCAAAAGTAGAGGGTTATAGTGGAGTGATTCGTACAGATATTGCAGATCAGCAAGTCGTCGTGGTTACTGGTGGTGGTAGTGGACATGAACCGATGTTTGCGGGCTTTGTGGGGAAAGGATTAGCAGACGCTGCGGCACTGGGTGAAATTTTTACTTCACCTTCTCCAGATATTATTATCGAAACGACTAAAGCCGCACAAAAAGGTCAAGGTGTTCTTTTCGTCTATGGTAATTATGCTGGCGATAATATGAATTTTGATATTGCGGCAGAATTATTAGAAGAAGAAGGTATCACTGTCAAAACTGTACGTGTGACAGACGATATTTCTGCGGCACCACCAGAAAGAATGCAAGAACGTCGTGGTGTTGCTGGTGATATGTATGTCCTTAAAATTGCAGGTGCAGCCGTTCAGTCCGGTTATGACCTTGACGCCTTACATGAAGTGACGAGTAAAGCGAATTTTAATACTCGAACTATGGGGGTTGCTTTAGCGGCATGTTCTATTCCTCAGACAGGAAAATTTAACTTTGAGCTTGCAGATGACGAATTAGAGCTCGGTATGGGGATTCATGGTGAAACGGGCGTAAGACGTCAGAAATTAACAAGTGCGGATGAAATTAACCAAGAAATTGTTGATCGGATTTGTGCGGATATCGGGTTGCAAGCAGGAGATAGGGTGTGTGTCACAATCAATAATTTAGGTGCGGCAACTTATACTGAGTTATTGATTTCAAACCGCAAAGTCCATCAAGAATTAGCAAAACGTGGTATTCAGGTGCATGACACTTTGATTGGTTCTTATTGTACGTCTCAGGAAATGGCGGGGTATTCTGTGACACTTTTCCGCTTAGATGATGAATTACAAAAATTATATGACTTGCCTTGTGATGGTTTTGCATGGAGAAAATAAAATGAATGTAATTGAAACAAAAGCATTATTGCTATATACCGCAGAGAAAATGATGGAAAGCGAGCCAACACTTACTGAACTTGATCTCAAGATCGGTGATGGTGATCATGGTTTAGGCATGTTACGTGGATTTACGGCAGTAAGAGATCTGTTACAGCAAGAGAATTTTCAACCTAAAGACATTGGCGAGTTATTTGTGACAGTTGGGACGAAAATGATGTCAAGTATGGGAGGCGCTTCTGGCGCGATATTTGGCACCCTCTTTCGTGCTGGAGGTAAGGCGATTATTGGAGAGAATGAATTCGATACTTCGGTTTTTGCTAAATTTCTTGTAGCGGGTTCAAGTGCTGTATTTGCGAGAGGTGGTGCTAAGCCGGGTGATAAAACAATGGTTGATGCTCTTGTTGCCGCAGAGAAAAAAGCGGAGGAAGTTAGTCATGAGCCACTTAATGTTGCTTTATTAAGTATTGCAAAAGCTGCAGAAGAAGGCGCTGAAAATACCCGTCACCAAGTTGCTGTTTTTGGTCGTGCCAAAAGTTTGGGGGAGCGTTCATTAGGTTATGTTGATCCCGGTGCTGTTTCAATGTCATTCATCATTAAGTATATGGCTGAATTTGTTAACCAATAATATTTTTAAGTATAGAAGATAAGAGCAGAAGAAAGTCGTGTACTAAAAAAGCATCATATAAATATGCCTTTTATACATTTTCTGCTCTATCTCTTGATGACTATTGCACTGTTTCTATTCGAGAAATAAATAACCTAGAAAGTCAAGTTAGCGTTAAATTTTATCATTGGAATACAGAATGGAAAGTAAAATAAAACTCGCGGTCAACACGTCAATCTATGACGGCTATGATTTAGAAACGATCTTTTCGTCAATAAGAAAGTGCGGTTTCCAGTTTTTCGAATTAGCATATAATCAGGGTTATGTCAGTGATTTTAAAGAAGACCGCTTTAGCGAAAAACATGCGGGTGAAATTAATCTCTTAAAAGATAAATATCAATTAAATACGTTGGCGCTTGGCTGTACAATGGATTTAGCAACAGATGATTTATCTTCAATTTTTTTACCTCGTCTCCAGTTTGCTCATTTAATTGGTGCAAAATATATCAATGTCTGTACGACACAATTAGTTAATAAAAATAAGCTTATTCAAAATCTTATTTCGCTCAAGCCTTTGTTAGCGCGTTTTGATTGTATTTTATGCTTAGAAAATGCGGGCGATTATAATTTTAATGCGTTTACGACGTTAGAGGATGGTATTGAATTATTACATTTATTAGGTGATGAACGTTATGCCTTAAATTTTGATCCCGGCAATATGATGACTTATCAACCTCATCTGGATATTGTCCAACAAGCATTGGATTCCATGCAGTACTGCAGATATTTTCATGTTAAAGATGTGGTTTTTCAAAAAGATAAATTTAATTTTGTGACTATTGGACAAGGTGAAATAGATTATTCACTTATTGTGAATAAGTTAATTGAAAGCGATATCCCTTTTAGTTTTGAAATTCCATTGCGTATATATAGAGAGCTTGATTCTACACCGAAGAAAATAGAAGGTTTGATTCCTTTGCCGTTAATTGAAACGACATTGATTGAATCAAAAAAATACATTGATGATATTTATAAAGGATTAGTGAATAAAAATGAGTGAAGAAGAAATGGATTTATTAACCGAGATTGCAGTTTCTTACTATGAACATGAGTTAACGCAAGAGGAAATTGCAAACCGATTTAATATCTCTCGAGTTAAGATTGGTCGGTTATTAAAGAAAGCCCGTCAGGAAGGGATTGTTGAAATTAATGTGAAATATCACCCGATTTTCACATCAAAATTAGAACAGCGTTTGATAGAACAGTTTGGTATTCATCGCGCCTTAATTGCTATTGATACTCAGAATGAAGTAGAACAGCGCAAACAAGTCGCTGCGTTAGTAAATGCCTATTTATCCAGTACGTTAAAAGACGGTATGACAGTAGCAGTTGGGCAAGGACGAAATGTAGCCGCCGTTGGAGAATATGTGGGCGTTTTTCCTGAGCGAAATTGTAAGTTCATTTGTGGTATCGGTGGTACACATCGAATAGGTCCACCAATAGATGCTGACCATATTTGCCGTAACTTAGCGCGTAAATTTAATGGCACTAACGAAACGTTGTATTCCCCTGCTTATTTAGAAAAGCCCGAATTTAGAGATATTTTTTTACAAAATGGGGTAATAAAAGAAACGCTTGATAAAGCTCGCAAAGCGGATATTGCTTTGGTTGGCATCGGTGATATGAATGAGAATAGCTATATGGTTCAGTTGGGATGGTTTACTCCTCAGGAAATTACGCATGCACGGATGAATTTAGGTGTGGTAGGTGAGATTGCAGGCTATGGCTTTTTTAACTTTCAAGGAGAGCCTGCGGATACCGTGATGAATAACCGAGTGATTGGTTTAAGTCTTGAGGATTTAAGAAAGATACCTTGCGTGATAGGCATCGCTTCTGAAAATACAAAAGCGACAGCAATTTTGGGCGCTTTAAGAACAGGAATTATTAATATTATTGCTACAACCGCCAGCAACATTAACACAATTTTGAGTTTAACGAAAAGTTAAGATACTGATAAGGAGCTAAAAATGAAAATCGCCATTGGCTGTGATGATGCGGCTTATAATTTGAAGGTGGAATTAATTAAGTTTTTAACTTCCCTTGGCATTGAATGTGATGATTTTGGTGCGGGTGCTGGTGATACAACACTGTATCCGAATGTTGCTGAGAAAGTCGCAATCGCTGTCGCAAAAGGAGAATATGACAGAGGCATTTTAACCTGTGGAACAGGAATTGGTATGTGCATTACTGCGAATAAGATTCCTGGGATTCGTGCTGCTGTGTGTCATGATGTTTTTTCTGCAGAGCGAGCAAGAAAGAGTAATGATGCGCAGATTATTTGTTTTGGTGAAAGGGTTATCGGTGTCGAATTGGCCAAAGCATTATTAAAAACGTGGTTAGCGTGTGACTTCGCAGGTGGTGGTTCTACACCTAAAGTTGCGCAAATTAATGAAATTGATTCTAAATATCATCGCTCTTTATAGCGATATTAGAATTGAATGTGTTCTTATTTTAACAATAGGGTGTGACTTATGAAAAAACTTAATCTTATTTCTTCTGCGATAGTATTAACAATGTTTTCTAGTGCGTCTATTGCGGCCAGCAACTACACATTTGCTTTGAGTCATTATGGTTCACCAAGTGATACGGTGACAAAAGCGACAGAGTTAATGGCAAAAAGAGCGCATGAATTATCTAATGGTCGCATTACCATAAAATTACATCCGAATAGTGAATTAGGTAATTCAGGTGCACAAATTGATGGTGTGCGTATGGGGACAATTGATATTGTGGTTGTGGGAAATCCATATTATACCACTTTCAATGAAGAGCTAAATTTACTTGATTTACCTTTCTTATTCCGTGATGAAGCACATGTTGAAAAAGTTTTAGCAGGCGATGTTGGTGAGCATTTGTTAGCTTCTTTTGAAAAAGTGGGGCTTAAAGGTCTAGCGTTTTATGAAGTCGGCTTTAGAGATATTACCAATAATAAACGCCCTATCAGCACAGTCAAAGATTTATCCCATTTGAAATTAAGAACAACACCAAATCCAGCACATATTTCTGCATTTAAAGAATGGGGCGTGAATCCAACACCAATGCCATTTAATGAAGTCTATTTTTCTTTAAAAACAGGGGTCATCGATGGTCAAGAGAACCCAGTTCATCATATTTATAACAATAACTTACAAGAAGTTCAAAAATATCTTTCTCTGACTCACCATGCCTATACAGCCGCGCCAATGACCATGAATTTAGATACCTTTAATTCTTTGGATAAAGAAACACAGCGTATTTTATTACAAGTGGCTAAAGAAGGGGCAGAGTTAGAAAAACAACTCAACATTGAAGAGAATAAAATTTATCTTGGTAAATTGAAAGAGCAAGGAATGGAAATTGAGTATTCCCCAGATACGGCGTCATTCCAAGAAGGTGCTAAAAAAGCATGGCATGATTATGCGAAAAAATTTGGTGACAAATTAATTAATAAAGTGGTTGAAACTCAATAATAAGTAAAAGGCTACTAGTAAATAGTAGCCATTTTTACATTCAAGAGGGAATTATGATTGAACGTTATAATAAATTTATTAGTAATACTTTCCTTTCTTTAGGATGTGTATTCTTTTCAATCCTCGTCATTATGACCTTTATTCAAGTGATTACAAGATATGTTGTGAATATCTCTTTCCCTTGGGCAGAGGAATTTTTGCGATTTTGTTATACATGGATGATTATCTTTGGCATTTTGACAACCACACAGATCCAAGTGCCCTTACTCAGAATCATGATTTTTGAGAAGTTTAAATTTGGTTGGGTTTTATCCTCTTTACTTTATTGCATTATGTTGTTTTGTTTATTCCTATTAGTTAAAGGTGGAATAAAGCTTTATACAATGAATGTAAATAGCTATTACTCTGCATTCAAAATTTCTATTTCTTGGGTTTATGTGCCATTTATTATTTGTTTATCTCTAGAAGCATTCAGAATTGTATTGGCTTTAATTGCGTTAATTCAAACTAAAAAAGTGAGGGATCTATAATGTCATTCATTCTTTTATTAGGGACAATGTTTTTATTAACAGTTTTTGGCTTGCCATTATTTTATAGTATTATTTTTGCTTCAATTGTGACATTGTTTTATTTCTTACCTAATATCCCTGTTACGATTGTTGCACAACAAGTGATGCAAGGGTTAGACACCAATGCATTACAAGCACTCGCATTTTTCTTTTTAGCCGGTGAACTGATGAGTGTGGGTGGCATAACTAATCGTATTATTCGATTTGTCACCTCGATAATTGGTCGTTGGAAAGGTTCTCTGGCATATATCAATATTTTCTCCAGTTTATTTTTTGGTTCTATCAGTGGCTCCGCTGTGGCATCTACTGCCGCGATTGGAAGCTCATTAATCCCTGAAATGAAAAAAAGAGGTTATCCCGCCCCTTTTTCTGCTGCATTAACGCAGTCGGCTTCTATCATTGGTCCCATTATTCCGCCTAGTGTGCCGATGATTGTATTTGCTGCATTAGCAGGAGCAGGTGTTTCCGTTGGGAAGATGTTTATGTCTGGGATTATTCCTGGGCTTATGATCGCATTAACATTAATCTTAATTACGTTCATCATTTCAAAAATTAAAGGCTATGGTAATCATTCAGTAGAATTTAGCCTCAAAGAAGTTAAAGAAAGCGCGAAAGATGCAGTATGGGCGTTACTCTGTCCGATTATCATTCTCTATGGCATTATTTCAGGTATTTTTACGGCAACAGAAGCAGGCGCAGTTTCGGTCGTTTATGCCTATTTAATTGGTACGTTTGTTTATAAAGAATTAAATCTGGAACGATTAAAGAAAGCTTTTATTTCTTCTTTAAAAGGTACCATTACAGTAATGTTAATTGTTGGCGCGTCTTCTATTTTTGCGTGGATGATTGCGCGTTTGCAAATCAGCCATCAAGTCGCAAGTTGGGTATCTTCTGTGTGCAGTAGCCCATTAGAGGCGCTTATTCTTATTAATGTGATTGTTCTTTTTATTGGCATGATAATGGATCCTACCGCGGCATTAACCATTTTAGTTCCTGTATTTATGCCGATCGTTAATCAATTTGGTATTTCACCTATTCATTTTGGATTAGTTGTTATTTTAAATCTGATGATAGGTCTCATTACCCCGCCTGTCGGTTATTTAATATTCTTGTCAGCAAATATCGCAGAGTGTGAACCCATTAAGGTATTGAAAGAAAGTTTACCTTTTTTACTGTCATTACTAGGTTTACTTATTTTACTCATTTTAGTACCTGAATTTAGTACATTCTTACCCGATTTATTATTTAAATAAGGAGTAAATCATGAGTAACTGGATTGATTTATCAATGCCGATTGCTAACAACCATGTGCGTTGGCAAACCCATATTGAGAAAAAAGGTAATTTTGATTCGGGGGATTTATTTGAAGCGACACAGCTCCAAGTCTCTTGCCATGCATTCACACACATGGATGCACTCAGTCACATTCAGAAAGGCGCTTATAATATTTTAGATATTTCTCCAGATGTATATATTGGCAAGTTTCATGTATTGGATTTATCTAAACAAGTGACAGAAAACTTGGCGATTACAGCAGACGTACTTGATGCGATTTGGCCTGAAGGTGATGTAGAGAGAATTATTTTTAAAACTTGTTGGGATCAACACCACCATTATAACACGGTTTGTTTTTGGACCAAGTCTCCCTATATTACTGAAGATGGTGCTAAGTATTTAGCGGAAAAGAAACTGAAACTCATTACTTTCGATTTTCCTCAAGATTATCCTATTCGAAGATGGGTTGATGGCATCATAGAAAAACCTTTGTCAAAACATGTCACTCACCAGCACTTATTAATGCAAGGCGTGACCTTGGTCGAATACATTTGTAATACACATAAAATTACAAGTCACTGTGTGGAAGGGTTAATGATACCTATTGCTATTGAACATACAGATGGCGCGCCTTGTCGCGTTTTGGTCAAAAATCTTTAAAAGGTAAATGTTATGGAAAAAAAAATTTACTTTGGTACAAATTTAAAAATGTATAAAGGTAATTGTGAAACAGTCGATTACCTTACTCAGTTACTTGCCCTCAGAGAAAAACTTCAATCTGATTATGATATTGAATTATTTGTCATTCCTTCTTATATCGCCTTAAAAGATGCTGTACATGCAGCGGCATCAGAGACAACGCATAAAATTCTTATTGGTGCACAGAACATGAATGCTAAGGATAAAGGGCAGTTTACTGGCGAAATTTCACCACTCATGTTGAAAGAGTTAGGGGTTCAGTTGGTCATGATTGGGCATTCTGAACGTCGCCATGTTTTGAAGGAAACCGATCAGGAAGAGAATGAGAAAGTATTGTCAGCGTTGAAGCATGGCTTTAAAACATTACTCTGTGTTGGTGAAACGTTAGAACAGAAAAATTATCAGATTTCCGATGAAGTACTCCGGACACAATTAAAGATCGGTTTGCACGGTGTATCAGTGAAGCAATTACCTCATTTATTCATCGCATATGAACCCGTTTGGGCAATTGGTGAAGGTGGTATTCCTGCAACGGCGCAATATGCAGATGAGAAACAGAAGATCATTAAACAATGTTTATTTGAAATGTTTGGTGAGGAAAGTAAAAAGATACCGGTATTGTATGGGGGAAGTGTGAATTTAGAAAATGCAAATGAATTAATTATGCAGCCTCATATTGACGGATTGTTTGTTGGGCGTAGCGCCTGGGATGCACAATGTTTTTATACTTTAATAGACGGTGCGTTAAAAGCCTTGGCGGGTACAATACATCAATTTAGCCCTATTGCTACTCAGCTCATTAAACACTTAGGAGGAAAAGAAAATATCAGTGCGTTAACGCATTGTGCGAGTCGGATTAGAGTGATGACGCGGAATGAAAATCATATAAATAAAGTAGCAATAGAAAAAATAAATGGGGTGAGCGGGTTATTTTCGATCGCTAATCAATATCAAATTATTGTAGGTCCTAAATGGGTAGAAAAAATTTATAGCGAAATGAAAGCGTTATTAGAAACAGAATAGATGATAGGGAGAAGAGCATGACACAATTAGATTCATTACGCAGTATGACGGTTGTTGTCGCAGATACTGGTGATATTGAAGCAATTAAGCAATATCAGCCACAAGATGCAACAACAAATCCTTCTTTGATTTTAAGTGCTTCTGCATTGCCCCAGTATGCGCCATTAATTGATGACGCCATTGCTTATGCGAAAACAAAAAGTGATTGTCCACGCCAGCAGTTGGTTGATGCTGAAGATAAACTGGCCGTTAATATCGGCTTAGAAATACTCAAAATTATCCCTGGACGGATTTCTACGGAAGTCGATGCAAGGCTTTCGTATGATACACAAGCGACTATTGAGAAAGCGCGTAAATTGATCAAGCTTTATAATGAAGCGGGAATAGAGAATCATCGGATCCTCATCAAAATTGCTTCAACTTGGCAAGGTATTCGAGCTGCAGAAGTGCTTGAGAAAGAAGGAATTAATTGTAACTTGACGTTGTTATTTTCTGAAGCACAAGCGAGAGCTTGTGCTGAAGCCGGTGTGTATTTAATTTCGCCGTTTGTAGGGCGAATTTTAGATTGGTATAAAGCAAATACGGGCAGACAAGATTATCCGGCTGCGGAAGATCCAGGTGTGATTTCCGTGACTCAAATTTATAATTATTATAAACAACATAATTATAAGACGGTTGTCATGGGCGCAAGTTTCCGAAATGTAGATGAAATTATTGAGTTAGCAGGATGTGATCGTTTGACGATTTCACCTACTTTATTGAGTCATTTACAAGCAAGAGAAGGGGAACTTGTTCGTAAGTTAGCATTCAGCGGCGAGTTAAAAGACAGACCTCAACCTTTAACAGAGAGCGAGTTTTATTGGCAACATAACAGCGATCCAATGGCTGTTGCAAAATTAGCAGAAGGCATTTGTAAATTTGCAGAAGATCAAGAAAAACTAGAAAAAATGCTCTTGGAAAGACTATAACATGTTGAATAAGAGGGAGTAATCACTATGGCAACACGTAGAGAACTGGCCAATGCCATTCGTTTTTTAAGTATGGATGCAGTGCAAAAAGCAAAATCAGGGCATCCAGGTGCACCGATGGGGATGGCAGATATTGCAGAAGTCTTATGGCGTGACTTTTTAAAACATAACCCAAGCAATCCACACTGGGCCGATCGCGACCGTTTCATTTTATCCAATGGTCATGGTTCAATGCTGATTTACAGTTTATTACATTTAAGTGGTTATGACCTTTCTATTGAAGATTTAAAACAATTCCGTCAATTACATTCCAAAACACCGGGACACCCAGAATACGGTTATGCGCCGGGTGTTGAAACCACAACAGGACCATTAGGTCAAGGGATTACGAACGCAGTGGGTTTTGCGATTGCGGAGAAAACCCTTGCCCATCAATTTAACCGTCCAGGTCATGAAATTGTTGACCACCACACCTATGTGTTCTTAGGTGATGGTTGTTTAATGGAAGGGATTTCTCATGAAGCCTGTTCTTTAGCGGGTACTCTAGGGTTAGGTAAACTAATTGCCTTCTATGATGACAACAATATCTCAATTGATGGTCATGTGGATGGTTGGTTCACTGATGATACGCAAAAACGGTTTGAGGCCTATGGTTGGCATGTGATTCCTGCGGTGGATGGTCATAACCCAGAGCAGATTCTTGAGGCGGTGAAACAAGCCCAAGCGGAGACAACCAAACCAACCTTAATTATTTGTAAAACCATTATCGGTTATGGTTCACCGAATAAAGCCAACTCACACGATTGTCATGGTGCTCCATTAGGTGATGATGAAATTGCGGCAGCACGTGAATTCTTAAAATGGGAGCATGCCCCGTTTGAAATTCCTGCGGAGATTTATGCACAATGGGATGCGAAAGAAAAAGGTCAAGTTGCTGAAAAAGCGTGGGAAGAAAAATTGGCAGCTTATGCCAAAGCTTACCCAGAATTAGCGGCAGAATTTACTCGTCGTGTGAATGCGGAACTCCCGGCAAACTGGGCGGCAGAATCGCAAGCCTTTATTGAACATTTACAAGCGAATCCGGCGAGCATTGCCAGCCGTAAAGCGTCACAAAATGCGATTGAAGCCTATGCTAAATTATTACCGGAGTTTTTAGGCGGGTCAGCGGATTTAGCCAGCTCAAACTTAACCCTCTGGTCAGGTTCCAAACCAATCCGTGCAGTAGAAAATGCCGATGGTAACTACATCAACTACGGTGTGCGTGAGTTTGGTATGTCGGCGATTATGAACGGTATCGCGTTACATGGTGGTTTCATTCCTTATGGTGCTACTTTCTTGATGTTTATGGAATATGCACATAATGCGGTGCGTATGGCGGCATTAATGAAACAACGCTCATTATTTGTTTACACCCACGACTCTATTGGGCTTGGTGAAGACGGTCCAACTCACCAACCGGTTGAACAAACGTCTGCTTTACGTTTAATTCCAAATTTGGAAACATGGCGTCCATGTGACCAAGTGGAATCGGCGGTGGCGTGGAAAGCGGCAGTGGAACGTAAAGAGGGACCTAGTGCGTTAATTTTTACTCGTCAAAATCTTGCGCAAATGGACCGCACTGCTGAGCAGTTAGCCAATGTGGCACGTGGTGGTTATGTTTTACGTCATTGCTGTGAAAACCAAACTTGCCCAGATTTAATCTTGATTGCGACGGGTTCCGAGGTGGAATTGGCGATGAAAGCGGCGGATGTTTTAGATGCAGAAGGGGTAAAAGTACGTGTTGTCTCTATGCCGAGCACCAATGTGTTTGATAAACAGGATGCGGCTTACCGTGAAAGCGTGTTACCAAGCCACATAACAAAACGTGTTGCGATTGAAGCGGGTATTGCGGATTTCTGGTACAAATATGTGGGCTTTGAGGGGCGTGTTGTGGGGATGAACAGTTTTGGTGAATCCGCACCAGCTGACCAATTGTTCAAACTCTTTGGTTTTACAGTCGAGAATATAGTCGAAAAAGCAAAAGCGATTTTATAATTCACATTATGTGCTTAAATGAAAAGCCACTCGCTGACGAGTGGCTTTGATTAAATAGACTGGGAATAAATGAGATGCGTTTCTCTTGGTTTCCATTATTCGTCTAAGAAACTACGTAAAGTTTCAGAGCGGCTAGGGTGACGTAATTTACGTAAGGCTTTCGCTTCGATTTGACGAATACGCTCACGTGTGACATCAAATTGTTTGCCTACTTCTTCTAAAGTATGATCTGTGTTCATATCAATACCAAAGCGCATACGGAGTACTTTCGCTTCACGTGGGGTTAGCCCTTCTAATACTTCGTGTGTCGCCACTTTCAAGCTTTGTGCTGTGGCAGAGTCTAATGGTAACTCAAGAGTTGAGTCTTCGATAAAATCACCTAAATGTGAATCATCGTCATCACCAATAGGCGTTTCCATAGAAATCGGCTCTTTGGCAATTTTCAAGACCTTACGGATTTTATCTTCTGGCATTCCCATACGTTCTGCTAACTCTTCTGGAGATGCCTCACGCCCCATTTCTTGTAGCATTTGACGTGAAATACGATTTAATTTATTAATCGTTTCAATCATATGTACAGGGATACGAATCGTTCTTGCTTGGTCTGCAATAGAACGCGTGATCGCTTGGCGGATCCACCAAGTCGCATAAGTGGAGAATTTGTAACCACGACGGTATTCAAACTTATCCACTGCTTTCATAAGACCAATGTTTCCTTCTTGGATTAAGTCTAAGAATTGTAAACCTCGGTTCGTGTATTTTTTAGCGATAGAAATCACAAGACGTAAGTTGGCTTCCACCATTTCTTTTTTCGCACGGCGTGCTTTGAGTTCGCCGGCAGAAATCCGTTCACAGACTTCGCGGATTTGCGAAACGGTTAAATTGGTTTGACGTTCAATTTCCAGAATATTATCAATGTAATAACGAATTTCTTCTTCATGTTTCGCTAATTTTTCAGACCAAGTTTTGCCTGATGATAGTGCTTTAACTAACCAAGTATCTTTGTTTTCATGCCCAATAAAGACTTTTTGGAATTGCTCTTTTGGCATTTTGGCCTTATCTACCACAATTTTTTGAATGCTACGCTCTTGTAAACGAACCGATTTCATCATATTGCTCATTAAATTGACTAGCGTATCAAATTGTTTTGGCACCAAACGGAATTGGGTAAAGACATCTGCTAAGGCTTGGATTTGATCTTTTGATTTTTTGCTGGTGCGACCGTGTTTTTCGATCATCGCAACCACTTTTGCGTGTTGTGTCTTGAGTTCTAGAAACTTCTCACGCGCCACTTCTGGATCGATGGAATTGTCTGAATCGCTATCGTCTGTCGTGCTTTCTTCTTCGCTTTCTTCTTCCTCTTCCTCTTCTTCATTGAGCGTAGCACTTACAGAATCGCTGTCTTCGTCTTCAGCAAAAGTGTCTTCAATTTCTGCAACATCGCCTTCTGTCATCGCATTTGGATCAACAAAGCCAGTGATTAAGTCAGCTAAACGGACGCCACCTTCTTCGACTAATGCGTATTGATCAAGTAGATAAGAAATTGCTTCTGGGTAAAAGGCAATCGCACTTTGAACTTCATTAATCCCTTCTTCAATGCGTTTTGCAATGTCGATTTCGCCTTCGCGGGTAAGTAGTTCAACACTGCCCATTTCACGCATATACATGCGCACAGGATCAGTTGTACGTCCAATTTCTGCTTCAACGCTTGATAATACTTGCGTCGCTTCTTCAACCGCATCTTCATCAGCAATCGTTTCATTTAACATCAGATCATCAGCATCAGGTGCACTTTCAAGTACTTGAATCCCCATGTCATTGATCATCTGAATAATATCTTCAATTTGTTCAGCATCAACAAGTTCTTCTGGCAAGTGGTCATTGACCTCTGCGTAAGTAAGATAACCTTGTTCTTTGCCTTGTGCGATTAACAATTTCAATTGAGATTGTGGATTTTGATCCATAATGTAATATCCGCCTTGCTTGAGTAGTTATGAAGATAAAATACGCCTGATTTTATCACTGTTATGCTAGATTAACTATGCCTTTTGTTGTTTTTTCACTAATAATTGTGTCAACTTTTTCCGCTCATTCATATTTAGCCCTTCTGAGCGATCTTTGGCAATCAGTAAATCGATTTCATGTTCAATAAGTTGAAAGTACAAATAGCGTAGCGTGCTTTTGAACGTTTCTTCAATTTGTGTGTCTTCTACTAAATGATTCCAACTTGCTAAAATTTCAAGGGCTTTGCTGTGTTCAGTATCACGCCAATATTCAAGTATTTGACCGGTAGTAATGCCCACTTTTTCTTGACAAAGTGCGGTCAGTTTTTCCAATAAATCCAGCCCTGGTTCATTCAGTGTTCGTAAGGGAGATAAGTCTGGTACCAATTGGGCTAATTCTGGATTTTGCAATAACAGACCAATTAATACACGCATTGGCGTTCTTTTGACCGGTTGAGGCGAGGCTGTTATTTTCATTTCAGAATAGCTTGGAATCAGACTTTCCAATTGGGCTTGGTCTAAAATGCCGAGTTTTTGCGCGAGCGTGTTGCGTAGAGATAAGCGTAACATATCGCCAGGGATTTTTTTGATTAATGGCACCGCCAATGCGGCTAATTTTGTTTTCCCTTCTTTACTGGAAAAATCCACTTGTGGCGCGAGGCTAGTGAATAAAAACTCACTCAGCGAGAGGGCTTTTTGCATATATTGTTCAAAGCCGGCTTTTCCATGCTGACGAATAAATGAATCAGGGTCTTCACCATCAGGCAGAAAAACAAATTTTAATTGACGCCCGTCTTCTAAATAAGGAAGGGCATTTTCAAACGCTCGCCAAGCTGCTTCTCGTCCCGCGCGATCCCCATCATAACAACAAATTGCTTGTTCCGTAGAACGAAACAGGAGTTGAATTTGTTCTGCGGTAGTCGCTGTTCCGAGTGAGGCAACGGCATAATCAACACCAAATTGTGCTAATGCCACCACATCCATGTAGCCTTCCACAACCAGTAACATCTCTGGTGATTCATTGGCTTGTAAGGCTTCATATAAACCATATAGTTCATTTCCTTTATGGTAGGTCGCGCTTTCTGGTGAGTTTAAATATTTAGGTTTTTCATCACCAAGCACGCGTCCGCCAAACGCAATGGTTCTGCCACGTCGATCGCGAATCGGGAACATGATCCGATGACGGAAGCGATCGTAGATCTTGCCTTGCTCGCTACGGGAAAGCATACCAAGATCGAAGAGTTTTTGTTGATCTTCTTTCTGTTGCCCAAAACGTTGTAAAACTGCATCAAAACTATTCGGTACGAAACCAATTTGAAAACGAGAAATCACCTCAGGAGACAAACCGCGTTGTTGTAAATAACTTTGTGCAGGAATATGTTGTGCGAGTTGTTGTTGATAGAATTGGGCAATTTCTTGCATCAATTCATATAAATTACGCTTAGTTTGCAGATTAATTTGTTTGCCATGAAAGTGCGGTTTATTTTCACGCGGAATCTCTAAACTGAGCATGCCTGCTAATTCTTCAATGGCTTCGACGAATTCAAGTTTGTCATATTCCATTAAAAATGAGATTGCATTACCGTGTGCACCACAGCCAAAGCAATGATAAAACTGTTTTTTTTGACTAACCGTAAAAGAAGGCGTCTTTTCGTGATGGAATGGACAGCAAGCTTGGTAATCTCGCCCTGCTTTTTTGAGCTTCACTCTTGAATTGACAAGCTCCACAATATCTGTCTTGGCTAACAGATCATCAATAAATGTGCGTGGAATTGAGCCTTTCATCAAGTATATGCCCCTGCTTTAACATAAAAATATGGCGCGATTGAATGAAACAAAACCGTGATACCTATCGGCTTCACGGTTTGTATAACTCGAGTTTTTAAATACGTATTTCGTATTAGTATAAGCGTGTATTACGTGCGTTTTCACGTGCAACACGTTTTGCGTGACGTTTAGCACGAGTCGCGTTTTCACGTTTACGGATTGTAGTTGGTTTTTCGTAGAACTCACGGCTGCGAACTTCTGCTAAGATACCAGCTTTTTCGCAAGAGCGTTTAAAACGACGTAATGCAACGTCAAATGATTCGTTTTCACGTACTTTAATTACAGGCATAAGCCAATCACCTCAATGGAATTAATTTTGCAATTGCTAATTTATTTTACCGTTTGGAATAAACGGCTTATTCAATAAAGGTCGCAATTTTAATCTACTTTTCACGGAAAAGCAAAGGGAAGTTTGATCTTTTGTGTAAAAATGCGCTGTCAAACTGGTGAAAGCGTGTTAAACAAGGTAAAATTCTGCCCCAATAATAATGACAAAGGAAGAGCAAAATGCGCGTGTTAGGCATTGAAACCTCCTGTGATGAAACAGGGGTCGCGATTTATGATGAAGAAAAAGGTTTAGTGGCAAACCAGTTATACACACAAATTGCCTTACATGCTGATTACGGCGGGGTCGTGCCCGAATTAGCATCACGCGATCATATTCGAAAAACCGCTCCTTTGATCCAAGCGGCGTTAGCACAAGCTAATTTAACGCCCGACGAGATCGATGGGATCGCGTATACCTCTGGTCCAGGCTTAGTCGGTGCATTATTAGTGGGATCCACTATTGCACGCTCTTTAGCTTATGCTTGGAATGTGCCAGCTATTGGTGTACACCATATGGAAGGGCATTTGCTAGCACCAATGTTGGAAGATAATCCACCGACATTTCCTTTTGTTGCGTTATTAGTCTCAGGGGGACACACGCAATTAGTCCGTGTTGATGGCGTAGGACGTTATCAGTTACTGGGTGAATCAATTGATGATGCGGCAGGCGAAGCCTTTGATAAAACAGCGAAATTATTAGGCTTAGATTATCCGGGTGGTGCCGCGTTGGCGCGTTTGGCGGAAAAAGGTGATCCTAAACGCTTTAAGTTTCCACGTCCGATGACGGATCGTCCAGGTTTGGATTTTAGTTTCTCCGGTTTAAAAACCTTTGCTGCCAATACACTGCAGCAAGCGATAAAAGAAGAAGGGGAATTAACCGAACAAACCAAAGCAGATATTGCCTATGCTTTCCAACAAGCTGTGGTTGAAACCTTAGTGATTAAATGCCGCCGTGCGTTAAAGGAAACGGGATTTAACCGCCTCGTGATTGCGGGGGGCGTAAGCGCAAATAAGCAACTTCGTCAGGATTTAGCACAATTAATGCAACAGTTAAAAGGGGAAGTATTTTATCCACAACCACAATTTTGTACCGATAATGGAGCCATGATTGCCTATACTGGTTTTTTACGTTTAAAACAAGGGGAGTCACAACCGCTTGCGATTCAGGTAAAACCGCGTTGGGCGATGACTGAGCTTTCTGCGATTGATTAATATTTAACAAGGAAATCACCATGAGTGAACAGCTAAAAATAAAAGCCATGCGTGCAGCAGGTGTGGGTTGTGTCTTAATGTTAATGATAATTGCCTTAGTGGTGTTTATGCTCCCAACGGGCATATTAATTGATTATTTAACGCTAGCGGGATCTTGGGTCGGTGGTGGAACCACTTTTGGTATTTTAATGTTGGCAGCCTTACCCCCTCTGACAGGCGCTATTTTTTATTATTTTTGGAAATGGGTATTAAAGTAAGATGGCAAAACTTTATTTTTATTATTCAACGATGAATGCGGGGAAATCCACCACTTTATTACAATCGTCCTATAACTACCAAGAACGCGACATGAATACCTTAGTCTATACGGCAGCCATTGATGATCGGTTTGGTGTGGGAAAAGTAACCTCACGTATTGGGATTAGCCAAGAGGCACAACTGTTTCATAAAGAAAGTGATCTTTTTGTTGAAATTGCACAACATCTTCAACAACAACCTTTACATTGTATTTTAGTCGATGAGGCGCAATTTTTAACCAAAACACAAGTGTATCAGCTTAGCGAAGTGGTGGATAAATTAAAGATTCCTGTGCTGTGTTACGGTTTACGCACAGATTTCCAAGCAGAATTGTTCGAGGGAAGTAAGTATCTTTTAGCGTGGGCAGATCAATTAGAAGAGCTCAAAACCATTTGTTATTGCGGACGTAAAGCAAACTTTGTATTACGTTTAAATGACAAAGGGGAGGTTGTACGTGACGGTGCGCAAATTCAAATCGGTGGGAATGACAGTTATCTGTCGGTTTGTCGTTTACATTACAAAGAGAAGATTGCTCTTTAAGCGTATTGACGCTGAAAAGTGCGGTCATTTTTGACTCGGTTTTATCAAAGAGGAAGTGATGTTTGAAACAGCCTTTTTCATTGACTAGCTATCCATTGTTTATTATCAGAACGTATATACATTTATTTAACCCAGCAAGATTTTTCAGAAGTTTTCATCAAAATGTTTTGATTACAGAGGATGATATAGTTCTAGCATTTCTTAAAATATTTTTAAACATGAATGTATGTTTTATTATTCTGTGCAATTTTCTATTGTCAATAATTCTTTTAATTCTATCTCTATCTGTTTTACATCCAGAAAATGCCCGTGTGCAAATTGACTGAATAAAATAAGAGCAAGTTTTCTAGCACCATTTACTATCCTTAATTTATTGATAACTTGCGAGATTAAACGAGCAAGCCTTTGCTCGCTAGTATTACCTTGAAGACTAAGCATTGCAGATTGACTGCATGCATACACTATATGTTGGGTGTAGCGCCATTCAGAAAAGTCTAACTTATAGTCCGTCTGCTCATTAATATATGCATTGCAGATTGCTAATAGGCAACATCGGGTCAATACATATAGAGCTGTATTTGTCGATGGATAATTATTTGGATACATTTTAAGTAATTGTGTTGCAAGATATTGCCCTTTTTCTTCTTTCCCACATAGTTGGACTAAATCTTCATACGAAATAGGAACATTCAAACCATATTGGATATGGCATTCTACATGCTTAGATTTCTCTGTTAGTGTAGAAAGTTTACAATCGTTTATAAATTGTGCTGCATTAGCTAATAGTATGTCTAGTTGATTATATAAAGAGCAAAACTCTATATCTAAACAAAGTAATGGGATACTATGTGATATTGAAGCTCTTATGCTGCTGTAATGAGATATATCGATATTGTCTCGTATTTTAATGATCTCTTCCGGCATATTGCCAATTTCAGGATGGATCAAATCACACATACGAAATAAAGAATTTAGATTGTTAAAAGTCGTATCTTTAGCAATATCATCAGCAGTTATCTTTACAAAATGATTTTGAGATTTTGTAATTGAGAAGTAATCTGGACTACCTGTTTGTTTTAACCACTTTGAAACAATTTCTTTAGTTTCTCTGGTTATATAAATTTTAATTCCATTTCGAATTAGTCCGTGACAAAAACCAGTTAGTGATAAATAAGATAGGGAAAGTACATCAAGGATTACTGCATCTTTGATAGTTTTTCCACCAGAATATAGATTGAAACTTAAATTGCTATTTTTATCACAAAGATATAGTAGTGAACCTTTAACTAAGTCATATTTATGAGTTTTATTTAATCGCATTAGAATTGGGATTACTTGCCCATTAATTTCTGGATCGCACAATTTTTTGTGGTTATATATGGGGTCTATCTGCTTTAACATACCCTCGACACTATTGTCCTCAATTGGAAATTGATAAAAACAATCAGTACCAGGATTTATATCATTCCTAATTTTTAGTGATATTTGAAAAGCAGCAACTATAGGTGGAAGTTTTTCTATTACTTTGTAGGAAACCATTCCTAATTCAAGAGTATCACCAACATTAGCATTTTTTAGCAGTTTACCTAAAGGACTATTAGAATCTAAGAGATATTCGTTGGTACTACAATCATCAACTATTAGTTTTTGAAAAATATCTTTTCCTAAACTATATTTAACAGCGATGGCACAACGTTCTGAGGGATATGCTATGTCTAAGGTATTTTTGTAGTGCTCTATATTGTTAATATGAAAATTAGTAACGTTAATAGCCATTTCTGTAGGATTGTCAATAAACCATTCTAAAATGAAAGATTCAGCTAAATGTATATCAGTTTTTGCTATTAAATAGAGAAGTCTTAGCCCTTCAATGCTGTATTTTTTAAGTATATCTTTGGGAATTTTCGATATAGTAAATTTTAATTCTTTATGAGGGCGTTTAGCTAAATTAGAAAGGTATAGCTGTAATTTCCAGTAGTAGCATGAATATTTAAATTTAGTTAAAGCGATTTCTAATAGCTGTGTGGCTTTGGGAATATTTTCTGATAGTATAACTTTCTCAATCTGAATGGACATAAATCTATAGTTTTCGTTTATTCCTTCCATTTTTTCTAATAATTCATCTAAAAGGCTAAGCTGATCCGCATCTAACAGTGCTTGCGCATACACCTCTAATATTGGGGAACACCAAGGAGAATTTGGTAAAAAAGGTTTTATCAGACTAATTACAAATGTAGGTAAATTGAGTGTCATTAGGATTTCGCATAGTTTATGTATTGCTTGTATATTAAATCGATTTAATTCACTAAAATAATTTGTCAAGAAATCTTCTATTTTTTGAGATAATTTTATTATTTTTTGTGTATTTTTAGGTTCACAAACTATTGCCTGTAAGAATATTTTTATGAATTCTTTGATTGCGTTATCCTGTTCTATTATATCTCCACCTTTATTTAACCATTGTTGTAGTTCACGACTTGTGATACTACCATCCATCATAGCAGATAATATTTGATAAGAATCCTCTTTATTAATGTTTAATTCTTCTTTTTTGAGAATTTCTTTCGCTGTGATTGAGGAATTCTCATTGTTAGTTAGTAAAATAGATATTTTTGGAATTATTTTTTCAGCTTCTTGAATGTTATTCTTACAAATATCAATTAGATCAGGTTCTTGAAATTTTGTTATAGCAAGTAATATAGTTGCTATATGTATTATTCTAGGGTCATCACAATTTTCTATTAATTTTAATGATAATTCGATTTGCTCTTTAAGCTCTTTCATTAATTTACTATCAATTATCCATATATGCTTACTATCTATAATTTTGTTGAGCATATAAGATTTAGATAGAGCACAGAGAATTGTACTATTTCTATTGGGAAACCGATAATTTAGATCCTCTGAAAGAGTTACAGCTATTTCGAAATGTTCATTTCTGATTGCACATCTAACTAATGAGCATAATTCATGCTCAAATAAGTTATTTCTAGTTTCCAGAGCTTGACTTAGATCTTTTTCATTTGCAAGAGTTTCATAAAATACTTCTGTACAAAAACTTCCCCTGTACTCAGAATTTTCATATCGTTTTTTAGCATCAATTATAGATGAAAGTGATAAGTGATGAAGATAAATCGATTCTACAGCATCTTTGATTACACGGTTTGCCTCTTCACTACGTAGCAGTTCTATAAACAAATTTAGATCGATTTTTGCATTTTCTTTTTGGGATAGATGCAATTTATATTGGAGTATTCTGAGTAAATTTTTACATTCACAATCAAGAGAATTTAGATTATTGAGGGTTGTTAAAAGTATATTTGCCTTCTTCCAATCCCTGTGAGTTATTGCATAAAAAAATTTTTTTATGCATATAGATAAATCGTTGGAGGATAGACTAGATATGATAATATTTCCAATTTCTACATTTGAGTGAGCACCCATATTAATATTATGCCCAATCTTAGTGCTTTGTATTATTGAATTATTTCTCATATTTTTAGTCATTGTCTTTATTTATCGTGATATTACCAATAAAAATAGAAGAATTACCATGATTATTAATGTTGTGACCAATATTGGAAATTTGATGAGTTCCAGTATTGTTATTGGAAGGTTTAAGATTCTTCAATATTTCAGTTAGTTGTGGGTGCTCATTAATCTTTCTCTCTATTACATGAGAGGCAAGATCCTCGTTAACACCAGCTTTTTTTAGCTCACTAACAAGTTTATTCAATTGGTTATCGTCAATTATCCATCCTTGTAGCTTGGACTTTAGAAGTTTGTAACATATAGAGCTTCCATTTTTGAATCCGTCATAGAGGAGACCAGCAAGTATTGTAGCAGTTAGATATTCCATAGCATCTCTTTAGTCTTAAATATTTAGATATTTCTAACTATCTGTAATCAGGAAAGATCGTTAGGTAGTAATATAGAATTAAAACATTTGTTATTTCTGTATGTTTTGGTAACTAATTTAGCAAAATTATTTTAAAATGAGAAATACTTCTTTTATTTCGAGTGATGTGAAGATTAGACATATTGATATATTAGTATACTTGACCTAAAAAGGTCAGATATATATCTGACCTATAGTATTTTTTATGGTAACTCTAGTGTAGAGAATTTATAGGATTAACGCATCGTCACAAATTCTTCTGACCCTGTTGGGTGAATTGCCACGGTATTATCGAAATCTGCTTTAGTGGCGCCCATTTTGATTGCCACAGCAAAACCTTGGATCATTTCATCGACACCAAAACCGATACCATGCAAGCCGACGATTTTCTCTTCTTTGCCCACACAAACTAATTTCATGCGACAAGGCTGACGGTGTTGCGTCACGGCACTGTACATTGGCGTGAAAGAGGATTTATACACTTTCACATTTTCTTCACCGTATTGCTCAATCGCTTTGGGTTCAGTTAAACCAATGGTGCCGATAGGAGGGTGGCTGAATACTACGGTTGGCACCAGATTGTAATCTAAATGCTCATTGGGCTTGTTGTTAAATAAACGCTCAGATAAACGACGTCCAGCAGCCACAGCAACTGGAGTGAGTTCAATTCCCCCTTCAATAATGTCACCCACCGCATAGATACCTTCCACATTAGTGTTTTGGTATTTATCCACTTTAACAAAACCACGTGCGTTGGTTTCCACTCCGCTTGCTTCAAGGTTAATGGTATCGGTAGCTGGATGGCGACCGATTGCCCAGATCAAACAATCCACCTCTTGGCTACGTCCATCTTCGAGTTTAATCGTGAGTGAACCATCCGCATTTTTCACCACTTCTTGTGGGATCGCTCGAGTATGTAATTGAATGCCATCTTGCTGAATCACTTCTAATAGGGTATCTACGATTAAGGGATCGAAGTGACGCAATGGGGCGTGTTGACGCACAAATAAATGGGTTTTTACACCAAAGCTATTCATCACTCCAGCAAGTTCAACCGCAATGTAGCCGGCACCGACTACTGCAACCCGTTTTGGTAATTCGGATAAAGCAAAGACGCCATCTGAATCAATGCCATATTCTGCGCCAGGAATGGCAGGACGACTTGGGCGTCCACCAGTGGCAATCAGAATATGATCGGCGGTAATGTGTTCACCATTGACTTCAACGGTATTGGCATTCACAAATTTTGCAAAGCCTTGAATAACATCCACATTATTTTTGGCTAACACGTTGTGATAAGAGGTGTGAATGCGGCTAATATAGGCTTGACGACTTTCTACCAGTTTGGCGAAATCAAATTTATTCACTTGCAGATCAAAACCATAATCTGGCGCATACTGATGAATGGCTTCGGCAATTTGTGCGCCATACCACATGACTTTTTTTGGTACACACCCGACATTCACACAGGTGCCACCTAACGCTTTTGCTTCAATAATGGCACATTTCTTGCCGTAGCTTGCTGCACGGTTAATAGAAGCAATTCCGCCACTGCCACCACCAATCGCCAGATAATCATAATGTTTTGTCATTGTCTTGTTCCTTTTCATTCAGGGGAGGATGATAAAAATCTGTACTCTTTTCCAACGCTACCTATCAAATACACGTTTTATGTTGTCGCTTTTATTTTACTCTGGGGTAACCCATTTTACTGTCCAGCTTCCCGTTCCTTCTGGAACCAGGACATTAGTTAAATAAGGTAGGATGTTTTGCATTTGCTGTGTTAATGTCCAAGGTGGATTGATCACAATCATTCCACTTGCCGTCATGCCACGTTGATCACTGTCTGGACGTACGGCAAGTTCAATTTGTAAGATCTTACGGATCCCAGTCTTTTCCAATCCTTTAAGGATACGTTTTGTTTGTTGACGCAGCACCACAGGGTACCAAATGGCATAAATGCCAGTGGCAAAACGTTTGTAGCCTTCTTCAATCGCATTGACCACCAAGTCATAATCCTCTTTCAATTCATAAGGGGGATCGATAAGCACCAAGCCACGTCGCTCTTTGGGAGGTAAGGTCGCTTTCAGTTGTTGAAAACCGTTATCGCGTTTCGTGGTGACATTGTCAAATTCTTTAAAATTATTCCGTAAGAGTGGGTAATCGCTAGGGTGCAACTCTGTGAGTAAAGCACGATCTTGTGGACGTAACATCTTAGCCGCAATCAGCGGAGAACCCGCGTAATAACGTAATGCTTTGCCGCCATAATTGACTTGTTTAATTAATTTGATATAGCGAGCCACTTCCTCAGGTAGATCATCGCGTTGCCAAAGGCGAGCAATGCCTTGTTCAAATTCTGCGGTTTTTTCCGCCTCTTCACTAAATAAACGATAGCGTCCAACGCCGGCATGAGTATCTAAATAGTAAAAGCCTTTTTCTTTTTGTTGAAGATTTTCGATAATTAGCATTAAAACAAGGTGTTTTAACACATCAGCATGGTTGCCCGCATGGAAACTGTGACGATAACTCAGCATAATAGCGCCTTTCAAATACAAGTAAGTAAATCGGTATTATAAAGATTTTTTCATGAAGCGCTATTAAAGTTGTGAAACATGCAAGATGAGATGAAAAAGTGCGGTCAAATTATGAGATTTTTTAAAAGAGGATGTGCGAGTGCTCACATCCTCAAACAGACTAACACATTTCTAAAAAGTGTTGCATGACGCGCAGATCTGTCGTCAGTTCTGGGTGAAAGGCACAAGCCAACAAATTTTGTTGTTTCGCGAGGACAACATGCCCCTGAAAAGTCGCTAGACATTGCACTTTTTCATGATTGACTTGAGCAATATGTGGTGCACGGATAAAAACTGCAGGAAACGTTGTAGCAAAGCCTTCAATTTCAAGGGCGGTTTGAAAGCTATCCACTTGTCGCCCAAAGGCGTTGCGTTGCACACAGATGTCCATTAAACCTAAATGCACCGTAGGATCATTTTCTAATTGCTTTGCGAGTAAAATCATGCCGGCACAGGTGCCGAAAATACCTTTACCTTGTTTGGCAACATCTTGAATTGCCTCAATAAACCCATATTGACGCATTAATCTGCCAATGGTCGTGCTTTCACCGCCCGGGAGCACTAAACCATCAAGTGCGGTCAATTCTGAGACGGTTTTGATTGCACTGGCGTTGGCACCAAGTTGTTCAATTTGGCGCAAATGTTCGCTTACTGCTCCCTGCAGAGCTAACACGCCAATGTGTAAATGTGAATAGTCTTTCATACTTACCAGCCACGCTCTTGCATTCTTTCATGTTGTTGCAGGCGGGAAATCTCAATGCCTTTCATCGGTTCGCCTAATTCTTCCGATAAACGGGCGATCAAATCATAATCTTGATAATGAGTGGTCGCCTGTACAATGGCTTTGGCGAATTTTTCAGGATGTTCAGATTTAAAAATTCCTGAACCAACAAAGACGCCATCAGCACCTAATTCCATCATCAAAGCAGCATCGGCTGGCGTTGCCACCCCACCTGCGGCAAAATTTACTACCGGTAATTTACCTAATGCTTTGATTTGTAATAGTAATTCAAAAGGTGCGCCAAGATTTTTGGCCTCGGTCATGAGCTCATCGTGGTTCATGGCGACGACTTTGCGGATTTGTGCATTGACTTTACGCATATGACGTACCGCTTCCACAATATTACCTGTGCCCGGTTCACCTTTGGTGCGCAGCATTGAGGCACCTTCACCGATACGGCGTAATGCTTCGCCTAAATCACGGCAACCACATACGAACGGCACAGTAAATTCACGTTTTAACAGATGAAATTCATCGTCAGCAGGAGTTAATACTTCGCTCTCGTCAATGTAATCGACACCCATTGCCTCTAACACGCGGGCTTCGGTGATATGCCCAATTCGAGCTTTCGCCATGACTGGAATTGATACCGCATTCATCACCTCTTTGACAATTTTCGGATTTGCCATGCGTGCGACACCACCCGCCGCGCGAATATCAGAAGGCACTCGCTCTAACGCCATGACAGCAACCGCACCAGCCGCTTCGGCAATGCGTGCTTGTTCGGCATTCACCACATCCATAATCACACCGCCTTTTTGCATTTGTGCCATACCTCTTTTGACGGTATCAGAACCTAAAATCGTATTCATATTTTGTCTCCTTTTATCATGTATTGTTGTGTATAAACTGCTGCTATTTTTGCGCTTATTTAGGTATGATTAAAAGTGTCAAAAAAGAGAAATTTAATGAGGTCAGAGTGATGCGTAAATTGAATTATCAGCTTGATAAGGGGAAAAAAGAGCCCTTGTATTTACAACTTTATCAACAGCTCCGTGATTTAATTTATACACAGCAGCTTGCATTTGAAGAGCAATTACCTTCAAAAAGAGCCTTATGTGATTATTTGCAGATCAGTCAAAATACTGTGGAAGCTGCCTATGCGCAGCTACTCGCAGAAGGTTATATTGAATCCATTGCACGACGTGGTTTTTTTGTGTGCTTTCAACCTTCTTTGTTTTTTTCAGCACCAAAGCAAACACAACCCCATACTGTAGCACCTCGCCATAGTACGATAGCCTTTGACTTTAATCCCCACTATATTGATAGTAAACATTTTCCGTTAAAAAACTGGCGTAAGGCGGGTAAAGCGTTATTCCAAGCACGCCATTCAAGCTTATTAGGTCTTGGTGATAAACAAGGGGAGAGTAACCTTAGACAGCAGATTTGCGATTACCTTTTTTCATCGCGCGGTGTGAAATGTCATATTGATCAAATTATCATTTGTGGTGGTTTGGAAAACGCGATTCAGCAACTGATGTTGTTGTTTACGCACCTTTATCAAACGCCTGTTGTGCACTATGGTATGGAATTTTATGGTTATCAGACTTTAGAAAAGCTATTAACATTAGCCCACCAGAAAGTGATCAAGTTGCCTCTGAATGCAGATGACCAACAGCTTGATCTTGATTTTTTAGCGCAAAGTTCAGTGAATATTGCGTGTGTAACGCCGTCGCATTTGTATCCCTTTGGTCATGTGCTTTCTATTACACAACGTCAACAATTACTAGCTTGGGCAAAAGCACAGCCACAGCGTTACATTATTGAAGATGATTATGACAGTGAATTTCGTTACCAAGGTAAACCAATCCCTGCGTTACAGAGTTTAGATAAGAATGACAGTGTGATTTATCTAGGTTCTTTTTCGAAGTTATTGATGCCTTCTTTGCGGGTTTCGTTTATGGTACTGCCCACGTCATTACTGGCAGCATATCAACAACATTGTGGGTTTATTAATTGTGCGGTTTCTCGCTTTGAACAGCAGCGTTTGGCTTATTTTATGCAGCAAGGTGAATTTGAAAAACACATTAATCGTATGCGTAAAATATATCGACGAAAAATGGCACTGCTGTGTAGTTTGCTTGCACCTTATGCAACTCAAATAAGATACTATGGTGAACATTCGGGATTTTATTTACTGATTGAACTTATTGCGGAGTCAAGAAGTTTGGACACCTTAACACAATTGGCTTATGACAAGGGGGTTAAAGTGTATCCCGTAGATTGTGCGGCGCGTAGGTTATTTTCTTTAGGCTTTGGCGATTTAAGCGAAACACAATTAGTGGAAGGCGTCAGCTGTTTATTGAATGCGTGGTTTGCACAAGACGCTATTTGAAAGAAATAACGTCTTAAAAGTGCGGTCTGTTTTAGAAAAGTTCTTCCCGTTCTTGGATTGGGGAATTTTCGTTTATCTCATCAGATGGGATGTAGTAGCCTTGTTCTTCTACATAACTCCGTTTAGGTTCTGTACCATTGATAAAATATTCTATTCGTCCACCAGACTCCGTGAGTAAGCCAGAACCCGTATCAATGCGTTTTTCAATAATATTGGGTGGTGGACTCAATTTACGTTCTGGAATATTTTCTAAGCTTACTTGCATATAGGCTTGCCACGCAGGTAAAGCCGTTTTTGCCCCTGCTTCACCGCGCCCTAAATTGCGCTTATTGTCGTCGAAGCCAACATACACAGCGGTGGTTAAATGTGCGCCAAAGCCAGCGTACCAAGCAACTTTCGAATTATTCGTAGTACCGGTTTTTCCACCGATATCTTGACGTTTAAAGGCTTTAGATAAGCGCCAGCTAGTCCCCACCCAGCTTTTACCCGGCTCGCCATAAATAGCGGAGGTTAAAGCACTGCGAACTAAAAAGGCCAATTCACCGCTAATCACGCGTGGTGCATATTGGGTTTCCGCATTATCTGTTTTAGCCGCAGCCATAAAGCTAAGATTATTTTCATCTAATTGTGTTTGTGCCGTTGGTTGAAGTTCTGGCAAGTCAGGGATCAAATCACCGACATCGTTTTCTTCTTCCCCATTGATATTGGTATCGAAATTCTCTGTTAAGCTTAAGTCGTAGTTTTTAAATGCATCCAGTTTTTCAGTTTCACCATAGAGCACAGGAATATCATGACAGCTAATACAGGCAATTTTCGGATTGGCTAAGAAAATCTCTTTGCCCGTATTGTCTAAAATACGATTAATAATAAAGGGATCAACTAAGAAACCGCCATTGTCAAAGACCGCGTAGCCTCTTGCCATTTCAAGTGGAGTAAAAGAGGCTGCACCTAAGGCAAGGGCTTCACTGGCTAAGTATTGATCGCGTTTAAAACCAAAGCGTTGTAAGAATTCTGCTGTAAAATCAATGCCCGCCATTTGCATCGCACGAATCGCAATCATATTTTTTGATAATCCTAAGCCAACCCGCAAGCGCATTGGTCCATCAAATCGATTTGGTGAGTTTTTTGGCTGCCAAGGTTTTTGTCCTGCTTTTTGTATGACAAGAGGCGAGTCTTGTAAGACGCTTGAAAGTGTTAACCCTTTTTCTAATGCGGCCGCATAAATAAATGGCTTAATTGAAGAGCCCACTTGGACTAAAGATTGTGTAGCACGGTTAAATTTGCTTTGTTCGAAACTAAATCCACCAACTAAGGCTTCAATTGCACCATTATCACTATTTAAGGATACTAAGGCAGAGTTGACTTCCGGCACTTGAGCCAGAATCCATTCCCCTTTCTCTTTTTGACGAATCCAAATTTGTTCGCCTACTTTTGGTGTTTTTTTACCCGCCCAACGCATAGCATTGTGTGATAAAGTCATGCGTTCACCTGAGGCTAGAAGAAGTTCTGCTCCGGTTTTGCTGATATTCATGACGGCAGCCGGTAAGAGCGGTTCAGAATGTGGTAATTTTTTTAAGAAACCTATGATACGATCATTGTCCCACACCGTTTCGTCTTTTTGCCAAAGTGGCGCACCGCCACGATAACCATGGCGCATATCGTAATCAATTAAGTTATTACGTAAGGCTTTTTGCGCTTCAGCCTGATCCTTCGAAAGCACCGTAGTATAAACTTTAAAACCGCTAGTGTAGGCTTTTTCTTCACCAAAACGTCTGACCATTTCTTGACGTGCCATTTCAGTGACATAGTCTGCACGGAAATCAATTTGTGCACCATGGTAGCGCGCGACGATAGGTTCTTTGATTGCCGCGTCATATTCTTCTTGTGTGATGTATTTAGTGGTTAACATCCGTCCTAAGACAATATTACGGCGTTCTTGCGCCCGTTTTAATGAATAAATCGGGTTCATTGTGGAAGGTGCTTTAGGTAAGCCAGCGATAATCGCAATTTCGGACAAGCTTAGTTGATCGAGCTCTTTGCCAAAATAGGTTTTGGCTGCAGCGGCAACGCCATAAGAACGATAGCCTAAATAAATTTTGTTCAGATAGAGTTCTAAAATCTCATTTTTACTTAGTGTATTTTCGATATCAATGGCTAAAACGGCTTCTTTAGCTTTGCGTTCAAGCGATTTTTCAGGGGTTAAGAAAAAATTTCGTGCTAATTGTTGAGTAATTGTACTGGCACCTTGTGAAACGCCTTTCTTCGTAACCGCGACCATAATAGCACGCGCAATGCCAATAGGATCGAGCCCATGATGTTCATAGAAACGGTTATCTTCTGTTGCTAAAACAGCATGAATCAGTTGTTTTGGAATTTTATCCAGTGGCACTGGAATCCGACGTTGTTCTCCCACTTCGCCAATCAGTTTGCCATCAGCCGTATAAATTTGCATTGGCTGTTGTAATTCGACTGTTTTTAGGCTTTCTACATCCGGTAAGTCCGCCTTTAAATAAACATAGATCGCACCTAGCGCGAGACAGCCTAGTACGATGAGCGTGAGCAGGGTACTGAGTATTAGTTTTGCGATCCGCATCGGGAAATTCTCTTTAGTTTAATGTTTGTTTATTCAAAACTCGAAAAAATTGTACACAGTATAAAGACAACAAGACTAAATCCAAAGCTAAAAGTGCAGTAAAAATGTAAATACTCAGTAAAGAAGTACAGAAAAATGATTAAATTATCATCAGATTTTATTCAAATTGGTCTATGGCAAACACAAGAAAAACTCGAGTTGGTTTGGTTAGATGAGCAACGTCAACCGCACGTCTTATTTTGTGCGCTTCCTCACCTTTCCACGCTTGATCAATGCGTTAGAGCGAATTTAGCTCAGCATAAACTTCAGCGACGAAAACACTATTTTGTGGCAGCGATCTCACCCCACCAGATTTGGAGTAAAACAATTTTATTTCCTCATCCTCTTTCGGAAAGCGAATGTGAAGCACAATGTGGTTTATTGTTAACGCAAGAATTACCAATTGCTTTATCTCAGCTATGGTTTGATTATTGCGCAGAACAACGACAACAAGGCTTTAGACTCACAGTTTTTGCTTTGCAACGTAGTATCGCTGAACAGTATTTAGCCCCTTTATCTCATGTGGATGTTCGTGTGTTGGATAACGTTGTGTATGCCTTATTGCGTGCGTTTCAATTTCTATTACCAGATACAAACTATTTAAAAACATTACTACTGTATCAAGATACACAAGGTTGTATCGCAATGCAAAAAAGAGACCATCAAGTCGTGTATATACAACAGGCGATGGCAGATTTGAATAGCACTTATACACAATTTTGCCAACGCTATCCGACAGAGATCGAGTCTGTGGTTGTGTATCAAACAGAAAGAATAAGCGCGCTACTTCCAACAGACTGGACGATGTTACAAACAGAAGTCCCTTTGATCGCACTAGGGAATGCTTTATGGCATGGAAAAAGTGATTAATTCAGGTTGAGATTTATTACATGGAGTGAAAACAAACACATGAAACACACAATCAATTTGTTGCCTTGGCGAGAAAAAAGAACAAAACAGCGTATCAAGACAGCTAGCGCACAATTCGCAATACTCATTTTGTTGAGTAGTTTTGGTTATTTTTATTGTTTTGAGCAAACCGCATTATTCAAGCAGCAGATTTCAATACAGCAAAACATCCAAGCACAAATGCATACTGAGCAACAGACAGTGAGTCAACAGATTCAACGTTTAAAACAACAGATTGTTTTATCTGATACGGTATGGTTAGCACCGCCTGACTTTTTAGCTTTATTAGCCTGTTTATCAGTCTTCCCCTTAGGTAAAGGTGAATTGACTTACCTACATTTAGATAACGAGGTTTTGACCGTACGAGGGCAAGTTGAAAAACAGCAAGAGTTTGAGCAAGTACACCAATATTTCTTAGCACAACCTCTTTTTACAAACGTGGTATTAGCGGAAATGAAGTCAGAATTAGAGCATATTGTTTTTGAAATAGCATTAACGATAAAAAAGGCACAATGATGTTGAGTAAAGTATTACAGGCAAAATTAGATCGTTGGTTTAGGTTTTCGCTCTTTCAACAAATAGGGTTATTTTTCGTGGTGTTCGGTCTATTGCTGATGTTTCCGCTTTCAAATTATTGGCAAGTACGACAAACGTTAAATCAATTCGTGTTAGAAGAGAAGGCGCAAAAGCAGGCATTGCAACATCAAAAACACATTTTAGCCAGTTTAGAGCGAAATAATCTGCGCCAGCTAATGCCCCTCGATGTTACACATCGACTTACAGAAATTAATCAATTTCTTGAAGTCCAACTTGCTCATTTGCCTGAGCAAGCGACTCAATGGACATTTCAACCCTTTCCTCAGTTAGTGTTGCATTTTAAGAGTGATTTTGAACAATGTCAGGCTTTTTTCACGCAATTGTTAACACAATATCCACAATTATTCTTACTTTCATTACAAATCATGAAAAATGAAGAGGGTGAAGAAAGCACAATTCAAACTGAGGTTTCCTTTCAATTACAGTTAAAACAGGATAGTTAACGATGAACATCAAGATCATCTTTCTTTTATGTGGACTTAGCTTCACGGTCTGTGCTGATCCTTTTGATAAAAATAAAAGAGAGCAGCATGCGTCTAAGGCTTCAGTTTGTCATACCGTGGCGACGACAGTCTTTGCGCAATATCCTTTGTCGGCATTGAAGTTAATTGGTGTGTTACAACAAAACAATGTATGGCAAGCCTTCTTTATGGATGATAAAGCCCAGATCGAAATGGTTACTGTAGGACAGTTTTTAACCGCCGAAGCCTTGAAAGTCAAACAGATAAGTCAATTTGGCGTTGAGTTATCTTATTGGAAGAATAAGCAAACTTGCACGGATGAAGGGATACTATCACTCAAATTTTAAGGAAAGATTATGTGGCGAGCATTCAGAAAAATATCTTTTGTGTACTTTTTATGTGGGGTTGCTTATGTTGGAAGTAGTCAAGCACAAGACGCAGAACATTTTTATTTACGTTTAAAACAAGCGCCTTTAGTTGAAATGTTACAGTATTTAGCATTGCAACAACATCAGGATTTGTTAATCGATGATCATTTAGAGGGCACATTATCATTACAGATGAAAAAGACAACCTTTGAGAAATGTTTACAGTCGATTGCAAGAATGAAACAACTTGAGTTACATCAAGAAGGAAAATCCTATTATTTAACTTCCCCTTCAGGTGTTGCAGCAAACGATACTCATCATCCTACGTCATTGATGACATCTTCAATAAAATTGCATTTTGCCAAAGCTGCAGAGGTGGTGAAATCTTTAACTTCAGGGCAGGGAAGTTTACTTTCTGTCGGGGGGAGTTTGAGTTTTGATGAGCGGACTAATTTACTGCTGATTCAGGATGAACCGCAATCAATACAGCGTATTAAAGCATTAGTAGCAGAAATGGATAAACCCATTGAACAAATTGCGATCGAAGCTAGGATTGTGACGATGACAGACGAAAGTTTGCAGGAACTTGGTGTAAGATGGGGGCTATTTCAAGCAACAGAACAGGCACATACTATTGCGGGGAGTTTAGCCGCGAACGGCTTTTCGAATATAGAAAACCAATTAAATGTGAATTTCTCGACCAATAGTGCACCTGTTGGTTCCATCGCCTTACAGTTGGCGAAAATAAATGGTCGATTATTAGACTTGGAATTAACTGCCTTGGAGCGAGAAAAGCATATTGAGATTATTGCGAGTCCTCGTTTATTAACAACGAATAAAAAAAGTGCCAGTATCAAACAAGGGACAGAAATTCCTTATGTGATGAAACGGGGAAAAGATAAAAGCGAATCGGTGGAATTTCGAGAAGCTGTATTAGGTTTAGATGTGACACCGCATATCTCAAAAGACAACACGATTTTATTAGATTTATTGATTACACAAAATACATTAGGTGCACCGGTAGTGTATGATAAAGGCGAAATTGTTTCGATCGATAAACAGGAAATCAATACTCAAGTCGTCGCTCAAGATGGTGAAACCATCGTTTTAGGTGGGGTGTTTCATGATACGATGACAAAGGGAGTCAATAAAGTACCATTACTAGGGGATTTGCCTTTGCTTAAACATGTGTTTAGCCAAAAAACTGAACGTCATCAAAAGCGGGAATTAGTGATTTTTGTCACTCCTCATATTATCAAACCTAGCCAAGGTTCGCCTGAACAAAAAACAACAAGAGTTAAAAAATCTGCAAAATCGAGGTGACTTTTGTTCATATTAAGTAAATATCAGAAATAAATAAGCATTGAGGTTGAAAAAGAGGGCAATTTATTGCGATAATCTCAATTATTTTTTGGGTGATCTTTCTGCGGCCGATAAGGGTCGCTTCTCTATTTTGTAAAAGATCATAATTATCAATGTATTAATGAAAAGAAGAAAAATTAGAGATGGCAGAAAAGCGTAATATTTTCTTAATTGGACCAATGGGCGCGGGTAAAAGTACGATTGGCCGCCAATTAGCACAGCTATTAAGTATGGACTTTGTGGATTCGGATAATGAAATTGAACAACGAGCGGGTGCTGATATTAGTTGGATTTTTGATGTTGAAGGTGAAGATGGTTTTCGTAAGCGTGAAGAACGCATTATTAATGAATTAACACAAAGACAAGGGATCGTGTTATCTACAGGTGGTGGCGCGGTGTTATCGAAAGAAAATCGTAATCACTTATCAGCACGGGGTATCGTGATTTATTTAGAAACGACGGTAGAGAAACAATATCAGCGTACACAGCGTGATAAAAAACGCCCTCTTTTGCAAGAGGTTGAGGATCCCCGTCAAGTCCTTGAGGATTTAGCAAAAATTCGTAATCCTTTGTATGAAGAAATTGCCGATATCACCTTACCTACTGATGAACAAAGCGCTAAGGTAATGGCAACGCAAATTGTCGATTTAATTGATAATCTTCACGGTTAGATAAGTAGGGTAAAGCATGTTGTGTGTAAATGTTGAGTTAAAAGAGCGCCGTTATCCAATTTATATTGGTTCGGGATTACTTTCGGATGAAAAATGCTATCCTTTAAAATCTGGCGACAAAGTCATGATTGTGACGAACCCAACGATTGCACAATATTATCTTTCTCAAGTGACAGACACCTTGGTGAAAAAAGGCTGTTTGGTTGAACATGTACTCTTATCAGATGGTGAACAATATAAAACACTAGACTCGTTAAATCTTATTTTTACAGCACTGTTGCAAGGAAATCATGGTAGAGATACGACGATTATTGCTCTCGGTGGTGGTGTGATCGGCGATGTTGCAGGTTATGCGGCGGCGAGTTATCAACGAGGTGTGCGTTTTATTCAAATTCCAACGACCTTATTAGCGCAAGTTGATTCGTCCGTAGGGGGAAAAACCGCGGTCAATCATGCGCTTGGTAAAAATATGATCGGTGCGTTCTATCAACCTTGTACGGTGATCATCGATACATTAACCTTAAACAGTTTACCAAAACGAGAAATCAATGCAGGCTTAGCTGAAGTGATTAAGTATGGCGCGATTTTAGATCTGCCGTTCTTTAGTTGGTTGGAACAAAATATTGATAGTCTAGTGGCACGAGATCCAGACAATTTACAAACCTGTATTGCACGTTGTTGTCAAATTAAGGCAGATGTTGTCGCGCGCGATGAAACGGAAAAAGGCGATCGCGCTTTATTAAATTTAGGGCATACATTTGGTCATGCGATTGAAACCCACTTAGGGTATGGGCATTGGTTACACGGTGAAGCGGTGGCGGTTGGGATGCTAATGGCTGCGGTACTTTCAGAAAAACTGGGGAATTTGACGAAGACTGATGTGGCACGTCTTGAAAGATTGCTAGCTCGAGCCAACTTACCGACAGTCTCACCAGATACTATGCAACCTGAAGATTATTTACCACATATGCTACGCGATAAAAAAGTGCTCGCTGGAAAATTGCGTCTCGTCTTATTAGCGTCTTTAGGTCAGGCTTATGTCGCAACAGATACCGATCCAGTGTTAGTGCTAGATGCTATTCGTTGTTGCACGCAGGTTAATTGATTCATGCCACCTCGTCGAAAATGCCCGGTTAAGCGCCCCGCTATTGTTGGTAAGAAAAAAGCAAAATTAATCCCTATTAAACACCGCCCCTTTTTGAAGTGGGCAGGTGGTAAATTTCGCCTGTCTGATGAAATCAATAAACTGTTGCCCAAAACGAATCAATGCTTAATTGAGCCCTTTGTTGGAGCGGGTGCGGTCTTTTTGAATACCAATTTTGAACGTTATATTTTGGCGGATATTAATCCAGACTTGATTAACCTGTTTAATTTTGTCAAAAACGACGTTGAGCATTATATTAATGCGAGCAAGCCACTTTTCTTCCACCCTGAAGCCAATACCAGTACTTTTTATTATGCAAAGCGTACACAGTTTAATCTTTCCAAAGATCCATTTGAACGATCAGTGATTTTTTTATACTTGAATCGTTTTGGTTTTAATGGACTTTGTCGCTACAATTCTAAAAATGAATTTAATGTGCCGTTTGGTACTTATAAAAGACATTACTTTCCAGAAAATGAGCTCCGTTATTTTGCGGAAAAAGCACAAAATGCAGAGTTTATTTGTGCGGATTTCCAACAAACCTTTTCTTTGGCTGATGAAAAATCGATTATTTATTGTGATCCACCTTATGCACCATTAATTCAGGACAGTAATTTTACCAGTTACGCTGGCAATGAATTCTCTTCACTGCACCAACAAATGCTTGCTGAGTTAGCTCGAAAAACAGCCGAAGAGCGCCAGATTTCGGTAGTAATTTCGAATCATGATACGCCGTTTACGCGACAGATTTACCAGAATGCTAAAATTAAAGCTCTGAAAGTACAGCGTTCAATTAGTCATCAATCGGCACGCCGGATTAAAGTGGCAGAATTAATTGCAGTATTCAAAGGAACACCTCTTGCTAAGTAATCAAGAAGGACGATCGCTTTGAGCAGGCTTTGATGTGAAAAGAGACGTTAGCAAAAGAGATTAGGCGTGATAGTGAATTTTATTTTTTTCACTTCAGGATAGTCTTGATGAATGCGTGCTAATATCGTTTTTTGTTCAAACAATAAAGCTTGCCGTACACTGGCATTGGCAACATCTAAATAAAGCGTATCCTGTTCTAAATTCGCGACGTTATACAAGCCTTGATATTGTTGAGGAATACGTTGTTGTAAATGCAAATTTAAGGCATTTAAAAACAGACCTTTTTTCATGATCTTCGCTAAACTGGAATTTTCTAACAGCTCGATAACGTTAACCGGTTTTTCATATCGCATGGGCTTGTTTTCTCACTTTTTACCTCAATATTTATGACATTGTAGCGAATTTCCGCTACAATACGAGAGATTTTTTTACAGTAGGCGAGATGATGGTTCTAACGAAAGGTAAGCATAATTTTTGGTCGCGATTACTCTTGAGTATGATTGCGATTTTTGCATTACCGCAGTCACAAGAATTGAGCACACCAACAGGCTTACCTCATGAGAATCATCGTTCATCTCAGCTGATTCAACAGCAAATTTCACATACGATTGCGATTGCGCAACATGTTCAACAACAGTCATATCATCTGATTGTTCCACCTCAAAATAAGCCTTATGTAAGGCAAAATCAGGCATTTTTTGCGTCAATCCTTACTTATTCACTGCCACCTATTCGTGCGGGTCCGATTAGCGTCTAACTTAACTCGTTGACTTATTTACTCTGTTTTGTATTGAACGGCAAAGCAGATCCGTTATTCATTTTATAAGAAAGAAAAAAATTATGTTTAGAAGTATTCTCACCAAAATTTTTGGCAGCCGTAATGATCGGATTTTACGTCGATTGAATAAAATTGTTATTAAGATTAATCAGTTAGAGCCTGAGTTTGAAGCCTTAAGCGATGATGATTTAAAAGCGAAGACTGATGCCTTTAAAGCACGTTTAGCACAGGGCGAAACATTAGAGCAACTTTTACCTGAAGCATTTGCCACAGTGCGTGAAGCAAGCAAACGTGTATTAGGCATGCGTCATTTTGATGTGCAATTGTTGGGGGGAATGGTACTGACTAACCGTTGTATTGCGGAGATGCGTACAGGGGAAGGGAAAACATTAACCGCGACCTTACCTTGCTATTTAAATGCGCTAACGGGGAAAGGTGTGCATGTTGTGACGGTGAATGACTATTTAGCTCGTCGAGATGCGGAAACGAATCGCCCACTTTTTGAATTTTTAGGTATGACGGTGGGCGTGAATGTTCCTGGTTTATCACCAGAGCAAAAACGTGAAGCTTATGCGGCAGATGTAACATATGCAACCAATAGTGAATTAGGCTTTGATTATTTACGTGATAATTTAGCCCATACTGCACAAGAACGTTTTCAACGTTATTTACATTATGCGTTAGTGGATGAGGTGGATTCTATTTTAATTGATGAAGCCAGAACGCCGTTGATTATTTCAGGGCAAGCTGAAGACAGCTCAGAATTGTATATGACGGTTGATAAATTGATTCCGAATTTAATCAAACAAGATAAAGAAGACTCAGAAGAATATCAAGGTGAAGGAGACTTCACTTTAGACTTAAAAACCAAGCAAGCGCATTTAACTGAGCGAGGTCAAGAGAAAGTCGAACAATGGCTGACTGAACAAGGGTTAATGAGTGCGGAGGAATCTTTGTATTCGCCGTCAAAAATTTCATTGTTACATCATGTGTACGCGGCATTACGTGCCCATACTTTATTTGAGCGTGATGTGGATTACATCGTGAAAGACGGTGAAATCGTGATTGTTGACGAGCACACTGGTCGTACTATGGCGGGTCGTCGTTGGTCAGACGGCTTACACCAAGCGATTGAAGCCAAAGAAGGTGTGCGCATTCAAAGCGAGAACCAGACCGTTGCCTCAATCACCTACCAAAACTATTTCCGCTTGTATGAAAAACTAGCAGGGATGACCGGTACTGCGGACACTGAAGCCTTTGAGTTCCAACAAATTTATGGGTTAGAAACTATTGTCGTGCCAACCAATCGTCCGATGATTCGTGATGATCGTACTGACGTCATGTTCGAGAATGAAGAGTATAAATTTAATGCGATTATTGAGGACATCAAAGATTGTGTGGCACGTAATCAACCGGTGTTAGTCGGGACAATCTCCATTGAAAAATCAGAATTACTCTCTCATGCATTGAAAAAAGCCGGCATTAAACACAATGTGCTAAATGCGAAATTCCACGCACAGGAAGCCGAAATCGTGGCAAACGCTGGGTATCCAGGTACGGTGACGATTGCCACCAATATGGCAGGTCGTGGTACAGATATTGTACTAGGTGGTAACTGGAAAGCCGAAATTGCGAAGTTGGACAATCCGACAGAATCACAAATTGAGGCAATTCATACTGCTTGGAAAGCGCGTCATGAGATCGTGAAAGCCGCGGGGGGATTGCATATTATTGGAACGGAACGTCATGAGTCACGTCGTATTGATAATCAGTTGCGCGGTCGTTCTGGTCGTCAAGGTGACCCAGGATCTTCACGTTTCTATTTATCGTTAGATGATGCGCTGATGCGTATTTATCTAAATGAAGGTAAGTTAAACTTAATGCGCAAAGCCTTTAGCACCGCAGGCGAAGCGATGGAGTCAAAAATGTTGACCAAAGTGATTGCCTCCGCACAAGCTAAAGTGGAAGCGCATAACTTTGATGGTCGTAAAAACTTACTTGAGTTTGATGATGTTGCTAATGACCAACGTCATGCTATTTATGCACAACGTAATACGTTGTTAGATAATGAGGATATTTCTGACACGATTGATGTGATTCGCGCGGATGTCTTTAATCAAGTGATTGATCAATATATTCCACCACAATCTTTAGAAGAAATGTGGGATGTACCTGCACTAGAGCAACGTTTGAAACATGACTTTGCCTTAGATTTACCGCTTGAAAAATGGTTAGAAGAAGATAATCATTTTGATGAAGATGCATTACGTCAGCGTGTATTAGATGCAGCGATTGAGGAATACAAGCAAAAAGAAAGCATTGTGGGTGAACAAACCATGCGTAGCTTTGAAAAAGGCGTGATGTTACAAACTCTTGATGAATTGTGGAAAGAACATTTATCAGCAATGGATCATTTACGTCGTGGTATTCATTTGCGTGGTTATGCACAAAAAGATCCAAAACAGGAATACAAAAAAGAATGTTTCCAAATGTTTACGGATATGCTTGATGCCTTGAAGTTGAGTGTTGTGACGACGTTAAGTCGTGTACAAGTACGTACACAAGAAGAAGTTGAACAAGCGGAGCGTCAGCGTCAAGAGATGGCAAAACGCGAAACGGCCAGTATACAATATAATGCAGATGAAGACAGTGGCGAAGAGAGCACACGTCGTGTGGGACGAAATGAGCCATGTCCTTGTGGGTCTGGCAAGAAATATAAACATTGCCATGGCAGTAAAGCTAAATATTAATCTTGTGTATAAGACGATTTAAGTAGATATAAAAGTGCGGTATGTTTTTAAAAAATTTTTAAAACTGACCGCACTTTTTTTAAGGATACATCATGACAAAACCTTTAGTTCACGTTGCAGCAGGCATTATTCGTAATGAGTTTGGTCAGATCTATGTCACGCAGCGTTTAGAAGGGCAAGATTTTGCCCAAGCATTGGAGTTTCCCGGTGGAAAAGTGGACGATGGTGAAAGTCCGGAACAAGCGTTAAGACGTGAGTTAGAAGAGGAAATTGGCATACATATTTTAAATGCGACACTTTATGAGCGTTTTCAGTTTGAATATCCAACTAAAATGATTTCTTTTTATTTCTATCTCGTTGATGAATGGGTTGGTGAACCTTTTGGGCGTGAAGGACAAGCTGGATTTTGGGTCGCACAAAACGAACTGGATGCTGGGCAATTTCCACCTGCGAATGTAAAATTAATCCAACGGTTACTGGCCGAGAATCGTTAGTAATAGGTTGCCTTATATCAACAAAACCCCTGTTAATACAGGGGTTTTGTGTTTGCGTTGAGTAATTATTTTTTACCCATCATACTTTGCATTTGTTTCAATTGCTCAGCAGCCTGATTACAGGTTTGTTCTTGCATGTCTTTCGGTAAAGCTAAGAACTGTTGTTTGGCGCTGTCATACTGTTGTTTGATCATAGTCGCTTGTTCTGCAGGGACATTTTTAAGAAAAGTCTCGTAATCAGCGAAATATTTTTCACAAGCTGGTGCAAGTTCTGCTGCGGAAACTGTCATAGAAAACGCAGAGAAGGTCATGATTGCAACTAATTTTTTCATAGTAAGTCCTTAATAACGTGTTTTATGTATAAAAAATCGCCTAAAGGCAAGGCATTATAACGGATAATTAAGCAATGTAAAAAACAAAATATGCCAATGCGAGAGTAAGAATAGGCAGATTTAGCTTATCAACGAGAGAAAGTTGGTAGAGATAGTAGGTGATTGGGATCATCTGGTAAACAAATGAAAGCAGAAAGTTCGGCTAAACGATCCCAAATATCTTGGCTAAATGTGTGTTTCGCTAAACGTTCGATCTCTGCTAGCGCTTGAATAATCAAATAAAGCTGTTTGTAATTCAAGCGTTTAAAGGCTTGAGTAAAGAAAGGGCGTCGATTTTGCCACACTTTTAATTGATCAAATTGTTCACGCAGTTGATGAGCTGGGAGGGGCGTGGCAAGGGTGACAGGATGTGATGGCTTCGCCAATCCTAATAAGGTGAGCAAATCTCGTTGTAACGTCCGCAATAAAATAATGGGCTCCATTTCCTCTGCTTTTAATCCTTCTAAAATACGTTGGGCGCGTTTACTTTTGCCTTCTAACAGCGCATCGACCCATTGAAATGGTGTGAACACTGAGGTCTGAGCGATAGTGGATTGTACTCGTGCATAACTGATTTTGTTGTCAGGATAGAGTAAAGCAAGGAGCTGCAAACTTTGTTTTAAGGCTAATAAGTTATTTTCATGGCTATAACAAAGAAGTTGGATTGCTTGCTCTTCAATCTGTAGTCCCATACTTTTCGCACGCAACGCGATCCAACGAGGCAATTGCTCAATAGTTGGGGTTTGGCAATGCACGAGTACGGCTTCCGGTTCATACTGATTAGCTTGGATAAACCATGTTTGTTTTTCAGTCGCTTTGTTCAGTTTAGGCAATTGTAGTATTAACAGGATGTCATCGTTGAGGAGTGAGATCAGTTCTTGTAAACGAGTTTGTAAACTTGCACTGAGGTTTTCCGGTAAATTAAGAAACAAAATCTGTTTATTGAAAAACAAGCCAATGGATTGGCAGCGTTCAAAGAGATCAGACCAATTAGTATTCTGATCAATTGTGATGACATTTTTTTCGTCAAAACCTTGCTTGAATGCATATTGATTTATGCGATCTTGATTTTCACTTAACAGTAACGGATCTTGCCCTACGAAATAATAGAGCTTGGCTAGTTTGTTTTGTAGAGCAGATCCTAATTGTTCTGTGAAAATCCGTTGCATTATTTTGTCTGAACTTGATGTTGAAGAGCAACCATTTTATTAATTAACTGACGTGCAGCTTGCTCGCGCATATCATGCCAAATCACTTCTTTTTCGGCAGATTTTGCTAAGGCTGCGCGTGAGTTATCGAAGAACGTGCGATTCACTTTAGTTGAAATCGGGAACGCAGCTTGATTAGGCAATTTTACCATTGCCTCTACTTCTAAAATCAGCATTTTTTCTGCTTCACGACCTTGTTTGAAAATCGACGCAACTTGATCATGCATAGTGATTTTATTTAAACGTAATACGGGAATATTTGCTTGTCCCTCGACCAAATGAATATTATTGAGCTGTAACTCTTTTCTTAAGGTCAACGTCATTTCACTGTAAGGATCGCTACTTTCAAGCGTAAGGGTTTGCAACGCAGGCGGAATGAGTCCACCATTTTGAAATTGAAAGCCACATGCTGTCAGGAAAGTAAAAACTGCTGTGAGCAAAATTGTTTTGAGTTGTTTCAACATATTGTGATCCTTAATTTCCCTCTAGGAAGAGGGAAATATCAAAGAAAATTAGGAATTATTTTGCCACAAAGCTAAATAATTTTCCCGGTACATAGATGGTTTTCACAATGTTTAAACCTTCTAAGTGTTTGGCTACATTACCATCTGCTAATGCGACTTGCTTGATATCGTCTTCTGACATTTCTGCAGGGACGGTCACTTTGGCACGCACTTTACCATTCACTTGTACCACAACCAATTTTTCATCGTCAACCATCGCGGCTGCATCGGCTTCTACCCAAGGGGCAAAGTCGATCGCTTCTGTATTACCTAAGTCTTTCCATAATTGGAAACAAATATGTGGTGTGATTGGGTAAAGCATACGTACGACGGCACTTAATGCTTCTGCCATAATCGCGCGATCTTGTACTTCCACTAATGGCGCTTTAGTTAATTTATTCATTAATTCCATAATCGCGGCAATGGCAGTATTGAAGGTTTGACGACGACCGATATCATCACTCACTTTAGCAATCGTTTTGTGTACATCACGACGTAAAGCTTTTTGTGCGCTTGAAAGTGCGGTCGGTTCTACGGCAGTTTCTGCGGGATGTTTGTTATATTCAAACACGAGATTCCATAAACGTCCTAAGAAACGTTTTGCCCCTTCGACGCCTGATTCTTGCCATTCAAGGGTCATTTCTGCTGGTGACGCGAACATCATGAATAAACGCACGGTATCCGCACCGTATTTTTCCACCATTTCTTGTGGGTCAATCCCGTTATTTTTGGATTTAGACATTTTGGTCATACCAGAATGCACTAGTTCTCGTCCTTCTTTATCAAAGGCTTTCAGGATGCGCCCTTTCTCATCACGCTCAAGAGTGACTTCTGTTGGGGAAACCCAAATACGCTCATTGGTTGGTGAAGTGTAGTAGAATGCATCGGCTAATACCATGCCTTGGCACAATAATTTATCTGCGGGCTCATCGCTCGTGACAAAACCTGCATCACGCAATAATTTGTGGAAGAAACGGAAGTACAACAAGTGCATGGTGGCGTGTTCAATCCCGCCGATATATTGATCCACGGGTAACCAATAGTTTGCTTCGTCCGCATCTAACATGGCTTCCGCAAATTTTGGTGAGGTATAACGGGCGTAATACCATGAGGATTCCATGAAAGTATCAAAGGTATCCGTTTCTTTCAGTGCTGGCTGACCGTTGTAAGTAGTTTTTGCCCATTCTGGATCGGCTTTAATTGGACTTTTCACGCCGTCCATCACCACATCTTCTGGTAATTCGATTGGCAGATCTTGCAATGGCGCAGGCACCACCTCACCATTTTCTAAGGTAAGCATTGGAATTGGCGCTCCCCAGTAACGTTGACGAGAAACACCCCAGTCACGTAAGCGGTAATTCACTTGACGTTTTCCTTTGCCAAGCGCTTCTAATTTGTCTGCGATCGCATTAAATGCGGCATCAAAGTCTAGACCATTAAATTCACCTGAATTAAACAAAATACCATGCTCACAATAAGGTAATTCATGTTCAGGTAAAGGCTCACCATTAATCGGCTTAATGACATTAAGCAGTGGTAAACCATATTTACGAGCGAACTCAGCATCACGTTCATCGTGTCCAGGCACAGCCATTACTGCCCCTGTACCGTAGTGCATTAACACAAAGTTAGCCACCCAGACCGGCACTTTTTCCCCTGTTAATGGATGAATGGCATACACACCAGTCGCCATGCCTTTTTTCTCCATTGTGGCAAGCTCAGCTTCAGCCACTTTGGTATTTTTGCATTCTTGAATAAATTGAGCTAATTCAGGATTATTTTCTGCCGCTTTTTCTGCTAAAGGATGTGCAGCTGCCACGGCCACATAAGAGACGCCAAAGAAGGTATCTGGACGTGTCGTATAAACGGTTAAATTGTCTTCTGAATTGGCTAACTGGAAGGTGATTTCCACCCCTTCAGAACGCCCGATCCAGTTACGTTGCATGGTTTTTACTTGATCTGGCCATAATGGAAGGTGATCTAACCCGCCTAATAATTGTTCGGCATAATCTGTGATTTTGATAAACCATTGTGGAATTTCTTTTTGTTCTACTGGGGTATCACAACGCCAGCAGCAACCTTCATGCACTTGTTCGTTGGCTAAGACAGTTTCATCATTCGGACACCAGTTTACTGTTGAGGTTTTTTTGTACACTAATCCTTTTTTATATAACTTAGTGAAGAACCATTGTTCCCATTTGTAGTAGTCGGGTTTACAAGTGGTCACTTCACGATCCCAGTCAAAACCAAAGCCCAAAATTTTGAGCTGATTTTTCATATAATCAATATTCTCGTAGGTCCATTTTGCGGGTGCCGTTTTGTTTTTGATCGCTGCGCCTTCTGCGGGCAAACCAAAAGCGTCCCAGCCCATCGGTTGTAACACATTTTTGCCGTTCATACGTTGATAACGTGACACCACATCACCAATGGTGTAGTTACGCACATGTCCCATGTGCAGACGACCAGAGGGGTAAGGGAACATTGAGAGGCAGTAATATTTTGGTTTATTAGTATCTTTAATTGCTTTAAATGTTTTATTTTCAGCCCAGTATTGTTGAACTTCCGCTTCAATCAAATCGGGACGGTATTGTTCTTGCATAATGTTACCTTTGATTTTAACCGCACTTTGCGGGACGAATTTACTTAAGAAAATGTGATATAGGATAGCCTAAAATCGCAAAAATTGACAGTGAAAAGCATGATAAAGTTAGGGAAAAGTCGCTTATTTTATTGGAAATAAAGAGAGTATACTGGTTAACATCACACCAGTTTGGAGGGAAGTAAACATAACTGTGTGCGTTTTGTTTTCTCATAAAAATCCACCTAAAGTGCGGTGGATTTTTATGTCATTTTTTAAGGATGTTGGTTGAGAATTTCAGGGGTGTATTTCAGCTTATGAATGGCGTCAATAAAGTGCTGATTATCCACAGACTGTTTTGCCACAATATTGACTACGCGATCTTTAAAATTGGCTTTAGTGGACATCACGCCTTCAATCTCTCGTAATTCTTTATTGACTAAATACACACAAAGCTGGCAAGTCATCTCTTTAATCTGAATGGAAACCTGTTTCTCGTCTGGATTCAGGCTCGGTGTTGCGGCATAACTCAAATTAAACAGTGAGAATAGAAATAAAAATAGACCGAGAATGTTTTTCATCACAGTTCCTTATGCTAAAAAGTAAGGCAACAACGTGGGATAAAATAAGAAAAACAGCATGAGTACAAACATAACGCTGTATAACCCAATCAAGCCTTTACGTGAGAAGTATTTAGTGCAGAGCATTTTCTTGGAAAAGGTGAGCAACCAGAAACCATAGCCAAACGAGATCAAGGCGATGATTAACATCGGTAAGCGTAAATATTCCAGCTCATTGAGGCTCACTAACCAAGAAGATGACACACCAAACACCAGATACATCAATGGTGCAATGCAGCAGAGTGTCGAGGTCACGGCAGCAATCACTGCCGTGACGCCACTGGCAATCAAGCTTTTACTGGCGTTGTTGTGCTTTGAATTCATAGCCGAATGCTTTTGGATCAAAAGAGTTTAATGGATCACCGCCCACTTCTGCATACGGATAACCAAAGTTATTCAGAGGCGCGATTTCTGGCATTGGATACAGATCAAAATCACGTGCGTGATTATAACCAATCCAATTCATTTCCCAGTTACCAAATAAGTAATTTGATACCGCTTGCGTATCGGGAGCATTAACGGCTTTGTTTTCGGCTAAACGCATCTTGGTCACATCAGCAGAATCCACAGGTACCCAACCAAAGCCGGCTAAATAAAATTCTGCACGGCAATGTTGTCCGCCACTGACATTCGCCAGTTTGTTTTCATCAGCACTACCAAAAGCCCCTTTAGAATATTTGCCCATTTTCACCGCTTGTCCTAAGCGTACACCAAAAATCTCACGGGCAGGAATACCTGATGCACGTGCCAAGGCGACAAAGACGGAGTTAATGTCGGTACATTTTCCTTTTAACACGCCGGTTGTTAAGATTTTTTCCACATCCCCGTCACCACAACCTAGAACAGAATTGTCCCGTTCCATATTGTTGACGATCCATTGGTGGATACGTTCTGCTTTTTTCAGTGGATTACTTTCTTGACCTACGATTTTATCGGCATAGTCTTTTACGATACCGTCTGTTTTGATATGGGCAGTAGGTTTTAAGTATTCCAATACATCAACGGAATAGTGAATTTTTTCAGGTGGTTGATAGCCTTGTAATACCCCTTGTTGCATCGGTTCACGATCTTGGGTTTCCAGCACTAATTTGATGGTTAAAGCACGTTTGTTGGCATTTTCATCCCAATTGGCAAACAAGGTTTTTGCACCATAACGGTTATTTTCCGTGATATAGGCGGTGTTGTAGTTGCCTTCAAATTGGATGGATTTGACGGTTTGGTAATCCGCATTAAAAGGTAAAGGTACCCATAAATTGGTTTCACCGTGCGAGCCTTTCGGCACAACCAAATCAAAGGATTTAGTCAGTTCGTAAGTATGGGTTTCAGTCAAGGTATTTGGGATTGTTGTTGCGAAGGCAACGGTAGAGTAGCCCGCAATGAGTGCGGTAAGTTGTTTTTTCATGGAATTGTCCTGTGTAGATAGATAAACATAACATGTTATATGCATCTTGCTTATTCAGTTTTAACAATGAATAAACGTGGCACAGGTTACCTGAAAACGAATAGGAAATAAACAGATTAATTAAAAATCGCGATAATTTTTTACCGCACATTGGCTAAAGTATTGTTTGTCTTCCCAACGTAGCATAGTCATGTGATTACCCCAGACACAACCTGTATCCAACGCATAGATATTATTCGGTGTTGTCGTATTGACTAGACTTGCCCAATGTCCAAACACAATAGGGATTGTTTGATAAAGTGGGTTGGCTAAATTAAACCAAGGCGTGAGCTCTTCTGGGGCGGATTCTGGTGGCAACTTACAGTCGAAATCTAAGCGGTGATCCCAATAGCAAAAACGCATACGGGTAAAGACATTAATGCTGTACCGTAAACGATCTAAACCTTGTAAATCATCATGCCAACGATCAGGGCGATTTTCATACATATTTTCAATTAAATTGTGGTAATCACCATGACGTAGCACGTTTTCCACTTCATGCGCACATTGTTTCGCCGTGGCAAGATCCCAATCCGGCGAAATGCCGGCATGGGTCATTAAAAAGTTCTGTTGCTCATTGTGTACAAGTAAAGGTTGATGACGTAGCCAATCAATTAATTCTTCAAAATCGGGAGCATGAAAAATGGCATCCACTCGATCTCTCACTTTCACTTTTTTAATACCCAGTGCAGTGGAAATCAAGTGTAAATCATGGTTGCCTAACACCGTTTTGGCAGATTTACCCAGAGATTTGACAAAGCGCAAGCATTCGAGAGATTTATCCCCGCGTGCCACTAAATCCCCAACTAAATAAAGTTGATCTTGCGTTGAATCGAACTGCACTTTTTCCAGTAAACGTTGCAATTCATCGTAACAACCTTGTAAATCGCCTACTAAATATGTTGCCATTTTTACACCGCACTTATGCCATTAATCGTCTAGATGTTCAATCATTTCGTCTTTGTTAACATCGGCTGGTGGATTGTCTGTTAACCAGTTAGCTAAGCGTGCATAATCGGCGATCGATAAGTTTTCCGCGCGTGCGGTGAGATCGATACCCAATTCCGTTAATTGATCCGCACTAAATAAAGTTGATAACGCATTGCGTAAAGTTTTACGGCGTTGATTAAAAGCTTGGCTACATACTCGGTTTAACCAATATAAGTCTTTTACGGGATGCGGTAATACTTTGTGTGGTACTAAGCGTACAACAGCAGAATCCACTTTCGGCGCGGGTTTAAATGCCGTCGGCGGTACTTCAAGTACCGGCATCACTTGGCAGAAATATTGCGCCATAATGGTTAAGCGCCCATAAGCTTTGCTGTTTGGACCAGCACATAAACGTTTTACCACTTCTTTTTGCAACATAAAGTGCATGTCCTGAATGCAATCGTGATATTTAAATAAGTGGAACATTAATGGGGTCGAAATGTTGTACGGTAAGTTACCAAACACCCGCATTTTTTGCTTTTTTTCTGCTAAATTCGCATCACGATAAAGCTGACCAAAATCAAACTGCATCGCATCCGTTTCAATCACGGTGATTTTATGGTGCAAGAACGGGTGATGGCGTAAACGCTCAGCTAAATCACGGTCTAATTCCACTACGGTTAAATGATCGACCAATTCGCCCACTGGCTCAGTTAATGCCCCTAAACCGGGACCGATCTCCACTAAAAATTGATCTTTTTGGGGATAAATCGCGGAAACAATGCCATGAATGACATTATTATCATGTAAAAAGTTTTGCCCGAAACGTTTACGGGCGGTATGACCTAAATGTTTTTTTGAATTCATATTTTCTCGATTAATGGTTCGCACGATGCGATATCAAAAGTGCGGTCTATTATAAAGCAAAATCCCAGCATTTGGGCTGGGATTTTAAGTTTTATTGATTTGCTATTTTAGATAACGAATTTCTGCGTTTTTACGTAATGCCTTGACCCAATCTTTTTCCACATCTTTAACTTGTTGATTTACTAACTGTTCATAGGCTTTTTGGCGATAGACATCAATCGTTTTATCCCCTTCACGAGTGTTGGTCACTTCTAAAATATGCCAACCAAATTCGGTTTTAAATGGGGCAGAAATCACACCTTTTTTCGTCGTCAGAATCGCTTTTTGGAATGCGCCCACATAGGCCTCAGGGAAGGCAAAGCCTAGGCTACCGCCATTGGCACCAGAAAGGTAATCTTTCGAATAGTGTAACGCCGCATCGGCAAAGCTCATTTTACCCGCAATAATATCGGCACGAATTTGGGTTAATTGTGCTTTTGCTTGTGCATCATTTAATAACGGGTTTAATTTTAACAGAATATGTCTTACTTCATATTGTGGGGCAGAAATTTTCTTTTCTGTTCCTGCTTGTTTTGCTTGATTTAGCAGTTGTTTACTCAAGGCTTCAACTTGCTCTCGAGTCACATCAATACTTTGTCCAATCGCTTGGTTACGGATTTCTCCCATTAAGATTTGATTAGCAATTTGTTGACGATAAGCATTGTAGCTAATGCCTTGATAATCTAAGGCATCCAATAATTGTCCATAAGTCAAGCCATTTTGTGCAGCAATGCCTTCAATGATTTGATCGACTTGTGCATAATTGACTTTAATGCCTGAATTTTGAATGGCTTGTTGCACTAAAATATCATCAATCACTTTATCCAAAGCAACTTGATATTGACCTTTTTTCCCCATATTTTTTTTGACTTGGCTTTCTAACACCGGCACACCATTAACGGTGGCAACAACGCGTTCTGCGGCCTGCGCAGTAGAAACATAGATAAAAAGCCCTAGTATTGCCCAGAAAATAGATTTTACATTAATCATTTTCATCATCTATTCCATTATGTTGGTTAAAAATTACATTTGTTAGAGTATCAATTTTACAAAAGGTTCACAAACTTTATTTTGTCGGCGAAAGTAGTGCAACTTCATAACAATTGTCGAACTTCAGGGTGCGCACTTGCACTTCTTCACTGCGACTGGTTGGAACGTTTTTACCGACATAATCCGCGCGAATTGGCAGTTCACGGTGCCCTCTGTCCACAAAAATAACAAGCTCAATTTTTGCGGCACGACCGAAATCCACTAATGCATCGAGTGCTGCACGAATGGTTCTGCCGGTATAAAGTACGTCATCGACTAAAATCACTTCTTTATTGTGGATACTAATAAAACTGGAGGCACCGCTATAGGTAGGCGATTTGGAGTCAGGTTCAGCATATTCTAAATCATCACGGTAAAAGGTGATATCCAGATCAATTGAGGGTAACTCAACGTTTGCGAGGTCAGCAATTTTTTTCTTAATTAACTCCGCAATTTCCGCACCACGTCGTTTAATGCCTACAATGACAATATTGTCTAAACGTTGGTGTTTTTCGATAATCTCGTGTGAAATACGGGAAATGGTGCGGAGAAATTGGTTTTCATCAATAATGATTTTTTCCATAATATTGACCTACATATAGTGAAGAAATGTTGGCGTTAAAATAGCATAAAAGCCAATAATCTCCTAGAGTGAAATCAGGTGCGGGAAACAACCTCATAAAAAATAAACCGCACTTTCGGTAGGCGAAGAAAAAGTGCGGTGCTTTTTGTTATTTTGTGTGACGTTCTTTTAATTTATGAATCACATCTGACCAGCTTAAATCGGCATCTTGCAACAAGACCGTTAAATGATAAACGAGATCCGCAGCCTCACAAATGGTTTCTGCTTTGTCTTTCACAGTTGCGGCAAGAGCGGTTTCCACCCCTTCTTCACCGACTTTTTGTGCAATGCGTTTAGTACCTTTAGCATACAGTTGTGCGGTATAAGAACTTGCAGGATCGGCACCTTTACGACTGGCAATTAAACGTTCTAATTTGCTCAAAAAAATCCAATCCGGCGGTGTTGTTTTTTCAAACTGATAAAAACAGCTTTCCGCCCCAGTATGACAGGTTTCACCAATCGGATTGACTAGAATCAGTAGGGTATCATTATCACAATCTAAACTCATATCCACTACGTTTAAAAAATGTCCAGAAGTTTCACCTTTTGTCCATAAACGGTTTTTGGTACGTGAAAAAAAGGTCACCCGTTTTTCCGCCAGCGTTTTTTCTAATGCCTCTTGATTCATATAACCAAGCATTAACACTTCACAAGTCGCCACGTTTTGGATAATGACGGGCAATAAATTATCGACTTTTTGCCAGTTGATTTGAGTTGGGTTTAACATAAATTTCCTCATTTTTTATAAAACGATGTGCGTATGCATTTACTATTTTTAAAACGCGTTGAAAATCAAGCTCATCGTAGTCGGGGGTAAATTCAATATAATCAATATTCGCCTTACGACAGGATTCCTTTTTTATTGCATCACGTTCAACTGCGTTATTTTGGTAATGTCCGTTGCCTTGGTATTCAATCGCGACAATTGGTTGACAATCTTTATCAATGATTAAGAAATCTACTCTTTTGTTGTTGATCAGGTGAAAAGCATGGTAATCATCTGATTGGATAAATTCACCCATGGCGACTTGACTAAATAATTGAAAATATTTCCCGTTTTGTTGTGTATCCAATAGTGTTTTTAACTGAGTAAAAAGGGCGTATTCACTTTTATTCATTAAACTGGACTTTTTAAATTCAGCTTTTGACAATATTTCCAGCTTACTTGGTTGTCTAAGATCGGAATAAGCATATTTCTTTTTGTTTTTCCGCTTTTTGGTCAATATGATCATTATGACTTTAAAGGTAAAAACGAAGATGGCTAATCCAATCAGAGGGTAAAGTGCACTAAGTTGGCTGAAAATGCCTTGCCACATGATTTTTTGTTCCATATTTTATTTTTCACCTACCCAAATATCACTTATTTTCAAAAAATGTAGAGATTGGTTGTCTGTATGAATTATCCGGTGTTTTGATGCTAAAAATTGTTCATACCATTTCTTGTTTGAAAGATAGTCTTTTTTATTAGAGTAATCTTTTTCATTACCTATATAATCTTCATCGATTAATTCTTCATACGAATAATGAGCCCAGTTAAATGATTTTAGTGTTTTTTTTATTTCTCCTGGAAATTTATCTATAGGAAAGGAAGTATTATTCCCTTTAAAAAATAGATTTTGATACCAATCAATTTTATCGTTAATTGCACAGACTACTTGGCTGTTTTTTAGACTTGTCGTATCTATCCATATTTTCAGATAATATTTAATTTGTAATTTTTCTAGTTCAATCTTCCACTCATCATAGATTTCAATTAAGGATTGAATGAATATTTCTCTGATTTTTCCTGCTGGAATACAATATTGGATATTTTTTAAAGCTAATCTAGACCAAGGGTCAACCCAGAATTTTACATACAGACAATCTTGATTAAAAAGTGTTTCTTGATCAAAGTAAATGTTCTCATTCTTCCACTTTTTTATTGCATTTAACCTTCTATTAATTCCTCTAATTTTCTTAAATCTTATTTTTTTATTCTTCATTTCCATTATTTATACTCGAATATTAATCATTTCCTTTCTCAAATAATCCTTCAACTCGCCAATATCAATAATCCGTTTATGGAACACGCTGGCAGCGAGCGCACCATCCACATTGGCTTCAATAAAGGCATCACGGAAATGCGCCATTTCACCTGCACCACCTGAGGCAATCAGGGGAATATGACAGAGGTTACGCACGAGTTTTAATTGGGCGATGTCATAACCTTGACGAACACCGTCTTGGTTCATCATATTTAACACAATTTCGCCCGCGCCACGTTGTTGTACTTCCTTGACCCAGTCGAGTAATTGCCAATGGGTTTGGCGTGTGCGACTTTCATCGCCAGTATATTGATTAACCCAATATTTGCCGGTTTCTTTTTCAAACCAGCTATCGATCCCCACCACAATGGCTTGCACACCAAAACGATCCGCTAAGCGATTAATTAAATCGGGATCGGCAAGTGCGGGTGAATTTATGGAAATTTTATCTGCGCCAAAGGCGAATAGTTTTTCGGCATCTTCCACGCTTTTAATCCCACCGGCGACACAGAATGGAATATCAATCACTTGTGCCACACGTTCCACCCAGCTTTTATCAATAGTTCTGCCGTCAGAGGAGGCGGTAATATCATAGAACACTAATTCATCTGCGCCTTCTTCCGCATAGCGTTGCGCCAGCGGCACGATATCGCCAATAATCTCGTGATTGCGAAATTGTACACCTTTGACCACCTGCCCATCACGTACGTCTAAGCAAGGAATTATGCGTTTTGCCAACATGCGATCGCCTCCTGCACGTTAAACTTGCCTTCCAATAAAGCACGTCCCACAATCACACCAGCGACCCCCGTGCCTTTTAAGGCGTCAATATCCGCAAGGGAACCGATCCCGCCTGATGATTGGAATTGAATCGTCGGGAATTGGGCACAGATTTCTTGATATAGCGCTACATTAGATCCTTGCAAAGTACCATCTTTGGAAATATCGGTGCATAACACGTGTTGCAAACCGACTTCACGGAAATCGGCAATTAAGGCTTCTAAAGACACGCCGCTGTTTTCTTGCCAACCGCTCACTGCGATCTGTTTTTCGCCTTGTGCGTTAATGTTGACATCTAACGCTAAGACAAATTTTTCTGCCCCGTATTTTTTAAACCATTGTTTGACCATTTCGGGTTGCTTGACTGCAGTTGATCCAATCACTACACGATTTGCGCCCACCGCCAGTAAATCTGCCACATCTTGCTCGGTGCGAATACCACCACCCACTTGAATCGGGCAATTCACTGCGTTGATGATTTCACCAATGAGCTGCGTTTGGCGTTTATTGGGCTCTTTCGCACCAGTTAGATCCACCAAATGTAAGTACTTTGCCCCTTGTGTCACATAATCTTGGAATTGGGCTATCGGGTTATCGGAATAAAGGGTTTTCTGTCCATAATCACCTTGATAAAGGCGCACCACTTGACCATCAATCAGATCAAGAGCGGGGATAATTTGTGATGTTTTCATTGTGTTGTCCTGTGTTTGCAAAATTTTTAAAAAATCGACCGCACTTTATTTAATGTATTCCACAAAATTACGCAAAAATAACGCGCCTGCCTTGCCAGAACGCTCAGGGTGGAATTGTGCACCATAAAAATTGTTATGTTGGATTACTGCAGAAAATGGCACGCCATAGTCGCAGGTGGCGACAGTGTGTGGATTGGGCAACACGCCGTAGCTGTGCACAAAATAGAAATAGCTGTCTTGAGCAATCTCTGCAAAGAGCGGGTGATCGGCGGCATAATGCACCTTATTCCAGCCCATATGCGGTAACGGCAACTGACAATCTGGCAATTTTTTGGTTTTGCCTGACATCAATTTTAATAAGTCCAAATTGCCTTCTTCGGAATAGTCGGTCATTAATTGCATCCCTAAACAAATCCCCAAAACAGGTTGAGAGAGGTTTTGGATAACCTCAATTAAGCCTAAATCCGCCAGATTTTGCATCGCAGCTTTTGCCGTGCCTACACCAGGCAAAATCAATTTATCTGCTGATTTAATTTTTTCGATATTATCGGTAATTTCTGCATGATAACCTAAACGGTCAAAGGCAAATTTAACCGAAGAAAGGTTGGCGCAGCGGGTGTTGATGATAGTAAGTTTAGTCATTTTTTGCATAATTCTAAACACTCTTAAAACTTTATTGATTCATCTTGTGGTAGTTCATGTAACGCTTTTTTTTGATTTACTATATAAATATATGGTACATGGATAATATTCCCAAACAAATCATCCTCCGAAAGTTGTACTAAACATATAAATTTTTCATATAAAGAAATAAAGCATCCACTTCCACCATTTGGTATTTTTAATGGCTGAACTATAAAAATACTACCAAATTTATCTTTTAGGCATTTGACTAAACGCATGTATTCTATTTGTTCATTAGCTATGTGTAGTGCTACATATTTCTTTGCTGTTTCAAGATCTGTATTTTCTAATGTTTTGGCTATATTTTTGATATCTGGGTGATCTAAAAATTCTGGGCAGGCTGTTACAAAAAATTCATACGCAATTTTTAGTGCTTCTAAGAAGAATGGATTAAAGTCAATCAATTCACTTCTTCTTAATGGAGAATGCTCTTGTATTTGGCGAGTAAAATCAGAATTAATTAGTTGTTCTAAGTTAAATTCTAGCCCATTTTTTTTATACTCATTTTCTAGAAATGATTTGTGCTTTTGAAGTAAATTTATTAGTTCTTCTTGAGAAAAGGAGCCATATTTTTCAAATGAAATTGATACTAAAGTAGTATTTTTATCTAATTGTTCTATATTTAATATGGGTCTATCATCCAATAATATTGGATTAGAATCGAAATTATTAACTTGATATTTCTTGCCTGATTTACTCTGATAATTTCCTTTTAAAGGGAAATCAACAATCCCTTTTTTTCCTTTAATTTGGTTTTCTTCAATATGTAAACGACTAATTAAATTTTTTACAAATGGAGCATCAATTTTAGTTCCCATTTTACTATTACAATCTTTACAAACTGTCTCAATAATATAATTACCTCCAATAGATTCGGGAATAATATGTTCCTTAGTTGCAGGCCTTGTTGTTGTAAATTCTTTTCTACAAATAATACAAATTTTCATTTTGTGTATTCCTTTCTAAAATAAAAATTGGTAGATTTTCAAAGTTTTATAAGGTTAGAGCACACTTTTTACTTAGTGATAAGATAAATCGCATTGTGGTATAATATTGTACATGACGGTTTACCATTTCTATCAAATCACAAAACCCCCTTCGAACTCGGTAATTCCGTCCCTTCCACCTTAATACACTGCCTTAACGTGCGTCCGAACACTTTAAATAGGCTTTCGATTTTGTGGTGGTCGTTGTCGCCTTTGGTTTTTAAGTGCAAGGTTGCCATTAGGGTGTAGGCGAGGGATTGGAAGAAATGCTCGGTCATTTCGGTGCTGAAATCGCCCACTTTGTCACGTTTGAATTTGGCGTTGAATTTAAAATACGGGCGACCCGATAAGTCCATCGTACACTCCGCTTTGCATTCGTCCATCGGCAGCACAAAGCCGAAGCGGGCGATGCCACGTTTGTCGCCGAGAGCTTGTTTGAGTGCGGTGCCGAGGGCGAGGGCAGTGTCTTCCACGGTGTGATGTTCGTCAATCCAAAGATCGCCTTTGCATTGCACGTTCATGCGGAAACCACCGTGGGTAGCGATTTGGTCGAGCATATGGTCGAAAAAGCCGACACCAGTTTTAATCTCGTTTACGCCAGTTTCATCTAACCAAACTTGCACTTTAATATCGGTTTCTTTGGTTGTGCGTACCACTTCGGCATAGCGTGGTTTATGATCAATAAGTGCGGTCTGTTTTGGCAACAATTTTTCCACAATCAGATCCCAATTGAGCTTCTCACGATCATATTGCAAGGCGCGAATACCGAGATTTTCTGCCAGTTGCACATCGGTAGCACGATCGCCAATCACAAAGCTGGTGGTAGGGTCGAACAATTTTTTATCAATGTATTTTTTCAATAATTTAATTTTCGGCTTACGGCAATCGCACTCGTCTTCAGGTTTGTGTGGGCAAATTAGCACCTCATCAAATTCAATCCCTTGCGATTTAAACAACGCCATCATCGCATTGTGCGGTTTATCAAAATTTTCCTGTGGGAAAGATGCCGTACCTAGCCCGTCTTGGTTGCTGACCATCACAAAACGGTAAAAGGGTTTGAGTTTTAATAATGCTGGAATGACATTCGGCTCAAATTGTAATTTTTCTAAACTGTCGATTTGAAAATCGGTTTTTGGTTCATCAATTAAGGTACCGTCACGGTCGATAAAAAGAATAGATTGTTGTGTCATAGAGTTATCCTGTTTTTTCATTTTAATCTGTTGGTTTTTTGTTAGTATCTTAGGCAATTTTGCGGATCGCTTCAATGACACGACGATTTTCCTCTGCCGTGCCAATGGTAATACGAATACAGTTTTCTAACATCAATGCGCTGTGTTGATTACGCAAGATGATGCCTTGATCCCAAAGGGTTTTGAAGATTTTTTGTCCGTCTTTGAATTTCACTAAAAGATAGTTGCCGTCGCTTTGAAAGACGTTTTCTACACAAGGCAAGCTGCGTAAATCTGCCTCAAGTGCGGTGCGATTTTGCAGAATTTCTTGTACCCGTTGTTGCATTGCTTGTAAACCCGCAGGTTGTAAGGCTTGCGCAGCAAGATCCGCCACAGGCACTGGCAAAGGATAAGGCGCAATCACTTTTTGTAGCACCTCGATTAAGTCTTTATTCGCCAAGGTAAAACCACAACGTAGCCCCGCTAAGGCAAAGGCTTTGGAGAGTGTGCGGATAATGGCTAAGTGCGGGTAGTTTTTTAGTTCTGTAACCATCGTTGCTTGTGGACAAAACTCAATGTAGGCTTCATCCACCACGACAATGGCTTTGTCTCTGGTCATTTTTAATAACGCGAGCAAGTCCGTGCGATTGACTAACGTCCCTGTTGGGTTATTCGGGCTACACACAAACACCACTTTGACACCAGAAATCTGACGTTCAATTTCAGGTAAATTCAGTTGGAAATCTGCGGTTAACGGCACCGTTTTGAGGGCAATCCCACAAGTTTCGGCACTGACCGAATACATCCCATAGGTTGGTGGGCAATAAAGTACGCTGTCTTCCGCTTCACAAAAGGCACGGATAATCAGCTCAATACTTTCATCGCCACCACGGCTGACCAAGACATTTTCAGGCGTTACCCCCGCATAATTGGCATAGCCTTCAATCACGGCTTGTGGTTGTGGCTCGGGATAACGGTTAAAGGTGTGATTGGTTAAATTAAAATCAGGCGAAGTCGGGTATTCGTTCGCATTTAACCAAATATCGCCTTTACCGCCTAAACGACGTGCAGATTGATACGGCGTTAAGGTCTGAATATTTTTGCGTGAAAGTGGTGAAATTGACATGTTGTGTTCCTGCTTAATTGTGTGTTTTTAATAAAATAAAGTGTTCGATAAGTTTAATCATCAGCGCTTTTTGCTCTGGCAGACTTTCTGCCACTAACAGAGCTAAGGCGACTAATGTATTATCATTAATTAGTTGCTCGACAGGTTTTGCTAACAAGCCTTGATTGAGGCGTAAGTACCATAAAAATAAAAAAGACCCAGTCCGTTTGTTACCATCTGCAAATGGATGGTTTTTAATCACAAAATACAGTAAGTGCGCGGCGCGACTGGCAATATTTGGATAAAACCATTCCTCACCAAATCCCTGCTCAATAGTCGCAATCGCAGAAGCTAAACCATCAGAACGCTGTTGCCCAAACAATGCGGTGGCTTCCCCTTTTTCAATCAAGGTTTGTTTTAATTGCTCAATGGCTTGTAACACCTCATCAAAAACTAAGGCTTTCATGGCGGGCTGTTTGACTCGATTTTCAACCAAACTTTGTTCATCATAAGCCTGTAATAAACTCCAAGTGCGAGCATAGTCTTGCACTACGCTAATGACTGCCTGCCCGTTGTCATTGACTAAGGCTTGGTTCGTTAGTGTGCGGCTTAATAAGGCGACCGCTTGGCTAAATTCAATCCCTTTTTCTTGTAAACGACGTTCATTTATCGCATAACCCTGCACTAAAAATTGTTTTAAGGTTTGCGTTGCCCATTGGCGGAATTGGGTTGCTCGTTTAGAACTAATACGATAGCCCACAGAAATAATGGCATCTAAGTTGTACAGTTTTCTTTGCCGTTTAACTTGACGATTTCCCTCTTTTTGAACTTGTAAGAAATTCTTACAAGTTGAAATTTCATCCAATTCACCTTCAGCATAAATATGCTGTAAGTGCATAGTGATATTTTGCGGCTTAACTTCAAATAAGTCCGCCATCTGTGCTTGAGTTAACCACACCGTTTCTTGCTCAAAAGAAACCTGTAAGGCAATTTTGCCATCTTCGCTAGTGTAGAGCTGGATTTGATTGTTCATCATGTTTTCCTTTCCAGTATAGTGATACTAAAACATCCTTGTTTTTTAGCTATTGTAATGTTGAACCCATTTTTTATTAAATATGATTGTATTTCATTTAATACAAAACCATGAGCGACGATAGTACAATCTTTGTTTACATTTTCGTGAATAAAATTTGCTACTCTTTGCTTTTCTTGTCGTAAATTTTTTTGACTTTTATTGATACCTATCAGCCATAAAACTCGAGAAACAAATAACCAATTTTTAAATGATAAATTTAAAATAGGGATTGGAAAAATATCTAAATTAAACTCAACAAGTTTGTCTGTAGTGATAATCTTTTTCTTAGGAAACAGGTAGTCAGCTGTTTTTATTGCTCGAATTAATGATGAACTATAAATAGTGTCTGTATCCAGATTATCTTGGTTTACACCTAGCAAATTGATTTCAGCAAAATTCAACTTTTCAGTGTTGTTATATTCCACTAAACGTTGTTTAGCCTCCAGATAAGAACAAGGGATATCGCTGACTACAGGCGTTACATGTCGAATCAAGATAATTTTATTCATAATGGCATCAAGGCTGTGTTTCAAACACCATCACATTATCAGGGATTTGATACCACGTCTGTTTTTCCTTCGTCCAAACATGGATCGTGGGTGTGATGATCTCTGTATTGTCCAATGTGGAAGGTTTGAGCATTAATTTATCAGGGTAACTTGGGCTGTAATGGTAAATATGGTTTGCACAAGTGGGGCAGAACATTACAATGGTTTGGTTACCGCTGTCTGCCTGACGACGAAAGGCTTTTAGTTCACCCATTAACTCCAACGCATCTTTATCAATCATTGCCGTCAGACTAAATGCGCTAGTGGATAATTTTGGGCATTGTTTACAATGACAAGCTGCAATCGCAATAGGCGCTTTGTGTAGAGTGTAGTGCACTTTCCCATATTGACATTGTCCATTAATTGGATAATTCATGTTATTTTCCTTCTATCGTCATAAGCTGTTATTTCAATTTATTCAAGCGAATTGCTACTGCTTGCTTATGTGCTTCTAACTGTTCCGCCGTCGCCATTAACATCACGGTTTCTGCAAGGTCGGTAAAGCCTTGTGAGGTGAGTTCTTGTACTGTCATCCGCTTGCTAAAATCGGCTAAACCTAAACTTGAATGGGTGCGAGTATAGCCGTAGGTCGGTAGAACGTGATTGGTACCACTAGCATAATCGCCCATACTTTCAGGTGAATAGGCACCTAAGAAAATCGAGCCGGCGTTATCTAAAAACGGCAGTAAGTTACGCGCATTTTCCACCTGTACGACCAAGTGTTCAGGCGCATAAGCATTACTAATTTCTACACATTGTTGCAGATCTTCGGCGATAAAGGTGCGACTGTGAGCAAGTGCCTTACGAGCCGTTTCTGCTCTTGGTAAACGAGCCAGTTGTTGCTCAATGGAAAGTGCGGTCTGTTTTGCCAACGTTTCACAGTTAGTGACTAAAATCACTTGGCTGTCTGCGCCATGTTCCGCTTGGGAAAGTAAATCGCTGGCGACAAAATCTGGATCGGCAAATTCATCAGCAATCACTAACACTTCAGAGGGACCGGCTGGCATATCAATCGCAGTGCCTTGTTGTAATACTTGACGTTTGGCTTCGGTGACAAAGGCATTGCCCGGACCGAAAATTTTATCCACTTTCTGCACGCTTTCCGTGCCGTTTGCCATGGCAAAAATGGCTTGAGCACCTCCAATGGCATAAATGGTTTCAACACCACATAAATTGGCGGTATAAAGAATTTCATCGGCAATAGGTGGTGGGGAACACAGCACAATGGTTTTACAGCCAGCAATTTTGGCAGGGACGGCAAGCATTAACACTGTGGAAAACAGTGGAGCAGAGCCACCGGGGATATATAAACCGACGTTTTGAATGGGGCGAGTAACGACTTGGCAACGCACACCGGCTTGGGTTTCCAGATCCACCGTTTGGTTTTTTTGTGCTTGGTGGAAACGTTCAATATTGCCTTTGGCGGTTTGAATCGCTTGTTTTAATTCCGTCGCAATACGCTGGCTCGCTTGCTCAATTTGGGCTTTTGAGATGACAAGGCTTTCTAATGTGGTCTTATCGAATTTTTCCGCAAGTTCAAATAATGCCTTATCCCCATTGTTGATGACATTGCTTTTGATCGCATTCACGGCTTGCGTAATTTGTTCACCAACGGCTTGAGCTGGGCGAGAAAGTGCAGCTTGTTTTTGTGCTGAATTTAACGTATTCCAAATAAGTGTTTGCATATTGTTTCCTTGATTATTCAATCGGTTCACTGATTTTGCCAGTTAAAAAGTCAAGATTACGCGTGATTTTCTCAATCTCCCAATCCCACCATTTTAATGCTAATAATTGTTCAATTTTTTCAGGTGAGAAACGTTTTCTAATCATGCGAGCGGGATTTCCTGCGACAATCGCATAAGGTGGCACATTCTTGGTGACAACCGAATTTGTGCCAATAATCGCGCCATCGCCAATTTTTACGCCTGGCATAATCGTGGCGTTATAGCCAATCCAAACGTCATTCCCAATAACCGTATCCCCTTTGCTCGATAATTCGGCTTTCTCCGGTAACGCTTTTGCCCATTCATAACCAAAAATCCCAAATGGGTAAGTGGAGATGGCATTCATTTGATGATTGGCGCCATTCATAATAAATTTCACATCCGATCCAATCATGCAAAATTTACCGATGATCAATTTATCACCTAAAAAGTCAAAATGGTATTTCACATTTTTCTCAAAATTTTCCACATTCTCGGCATCATCGTAGTAGGTAAAATCCCCCACAATAATATTAGGATGACGAACTAAGTTTTTTAAAAAGCACAGTCGGTGATAATGTTTGATAGGGAAAATCTGATCTTTATCAGGAAATCGCATAGCATACCTAACCTTGTTGTGTTGTTATTTTTCTGTTGTTACATCGCATTGTGTTTTTGCCCAATTCACTGCCGTTTCTATTGCTTTACGCGCCTGCGGGCTATTACGCCAGCAAGTGGACCCAGTGAGTTCCGCCCCACGTTCTAAAATAAATGCAGGATCTGTCTTTGCAAGCTGTTTGACATCATCTAGCCCCATCTCTTGCAAGCGTTTGAGAATGGTGGTGCCGATGCCTTTTTGTGCTAACAGCGATTGTTGTTGTGAAAGTGTAAATGGCATCAAGTTACCCCATCATTTTCTCAATTGGTAGCACTAAAATCGAACTGGCGCCAGCATCTTTCAGCTGTTCCATGGTTTCCCAGAACAGATTTTCTTGACTGACGACATGCATAGCGACTTTCGAATTGTCGTGTGCTAATGGCAAAATAGTGGGGTTTTCCACGCCGGGTAAAAGTGCGGTGATTTCTTCCAGTTTTTCTTTTGGGGCGTGAAGCATGATGTATTTTGATTCTGCTGCTTGTTGTACACCTTGGATGCGTGTGAGTAACTTATCCACTAAGGCTTGTTTTTCTGGGCTAAGTTCAGCGGCACGTTGAATGAGGCAGGATTTTGAGCGGTAAATGATTTCCACTTCCTTTAAACCATTAGCTTCAAGTGTGGCACCAGAAGACACTAAATCACAAATCGCATCGGCAAGTCCGGCACGGGGCGCGACTTCCACCGATCCTGTGAGTGAACAGGTTTTAAAATCCACACCTTGTTGTTGCATATAACGTTTGAGTAAATTCGGGTAAGAGGTGGCAATACGCGCATTTTTGAGATCACTTATGCCATTGTAAGCTTCGTCTTGCGGTATGGCGATTGATAAACGGCAACCGCCAAAATCTAAACGGCGTAATTTTTTGTAATTGACTGTTTCACCCGCAGCTTGACGAGTGAGTTCTTCCTCTTCTAAGACGTTTTCACCAATGATTCCGAGATCAACCACACCATCAAAGACGAGACCGGGAATATCATCGTCACGCACCCGTAAAATATCAATCGGCATATTTTCAGCGTAAGCAATTAGACGCTGTTCCTGTAAATTTATTTTTACACCGCATTGTTTCAATAAGGCTTGTGATTCTTGGCTTAAGCGTCCTGATTTTTGCATCGCAATGCGTAGTCTTTTACTTTCAATCATAATTCTTATCCTAGTAGATGTTGTTAATTTTAGTGATAAAAAAACCTCTCGAAATGGCTTCCGAGAGGTTTATATTGTTCGTCATTTTATCGCACACTCGGAAGATTTGTTATCTTCCAAGCATCACAAAATACCCGAAAGATAATCAGGGTAGATGGTGATGATGAGTCATGCGAGTAAAATTCATAGTGTTTCCTTATTGGTCAATTGCTATTCAAATTACTGTAAAAAAAATAAACTGACAAGGATTTTTTACAAAAAATTTATATTTTTTTTGCTTTAATAAATAACAGCACAGGGCGGTGCTGTAAATCTTTAAATTCCTGTTGCCATTCTGGTTGATCGGCAAGCATGGGTTCTGCCATCTGCTCAATCTGAAAACCGGCTTGAATCAGTTGATTGACAATCGTTGCCGTAGTGCGATGATAGGTTTTAAACGGTTGTTTAAACCAATTACGCTCACGTTCACCTTCATCACGATAATAGTTCAACCGATATGCCACTTGGCGTTTGTGTTGATCTTTTTCCCAACGATCTCCTTCTTGATAGCAGGTGACGATCGGATGTTCTTGCGAGAAAATCAGATAACCATTGGGGGTGAGTTTTTGGCGAATATCTTGCAGTAACTTAGCAAAATCTTGCACATAATGAAAAGCAAAAGAGCTGGTGATGACATCAAAATTACTTTCTGGTAAATCTGCCAGTTGCTCCATGGACAATGGGTGGAGGGCAAAGTGCGGTCCATTTTGAAAATGTTTTGATAGGTCATGCTCAGCTTGCTTCAACATGTTGTGAGAAAGGTCAATACCCACGACAAAGCGGGCATGACGCTGTAAATACAGCAGTAGATGACTACCGGTGCCACACCCCAGATCGAGCAATTTTTTATTGGTCAGATCGGGGAGCAAAGACAACATGGTCGGTTTTTCTACCACTTCATTTAAGCTGAGGGGATTTTCCCGCAATTTTTGATACAACTCGAAAAATTGCGGGGCATCATAGACGCTTTTTTTCGTCATCTTATTTGAAGATGATGTCATCTTTTGGATCGTATTTAGACGCATCTAACACTTTGTTTTCTTCAAAGTATTTTTTCAGCATCTCCGCATCGATAAAACCCGTATTGACATAACTTGGGTGTTTTTTCAAGACAGGATAGCCATCACCACCACCGGCGCAATAGTCTGGTACAGATACTTTATAGGTTTTGTTTAAATCCAGTGCTTTGCCACCGACTTTGACATCCGATACTTTTTGTGCGGTGCGGTCAACTACCATAGAAAGCCCAGCAAATTGTGGGTAAGCACTACTATCTACTTGTTTTAATGCCACCACATTGAGGTAGTCTAATAGCTCTTGCCCTGTAAAATCGACAGTGGCAATCATATTACCGAAAGGTTGTACAGTAAGGAGATCTTTATATGTCGTTTCCCCTTCGTTGATGTCGGTACGAATCCCGCCTGAGTTCATGATCCCCACATCCGCTTTCACACGCTCCATTTGTGACTGAGCAATTAAACGTCCTAAGTTAGTTTGGTGGAAACGGATAATTTTACGATCACCGATAAATTTCCCTTTTACTTCCCCCACTTTCACGCCTAATAAACGATCGCCTTCATCTTGGTATTTCTTCAAATGGGCAAAGACGGCTGGATCTTCAGCAATTTCAGGCTGATACAGTTTGTATTCGGATTTGCCGTCTTCCAATTTGATTTTTTGTTTTAAGTTAATTGGAATTAACTCGTATTTCACCAATTTGGTTTCGCCATTTTTGAATTCAAAATCTGCACGACCAATGTATTTTCCCCATTCGCCCGCTTGGACAATCCAAGTGCCGTTTTGGAAATCAGGTTTACATGCTTCACCCGGCGTGTATTTCAGTTTGAATTGACCTTGTTCATCAATACACACCGTGTCGTGTGTATGACCACCGATAATTAAATCAAACGCGCCTTTATCTAGAGTACGTGCCATGGTGACATCGCCCGGCGCATTATGTCCGTGTTTACCATCAAAATAGTAGCCCATGTGGGTTAACGCAATACGGATATCCGGTTTTTCGGTTTGGTTAATTTCAGCCAAGGTGTTTTTGGCAGTTTCAATTGGGTTGTTAAAGATCACGTGGTCAACCACATCAGGGTTACCTAATTTAGCGGTATCTTCTGTGGTCAAACCAACGACAGCAATTTTGACATCCTCTTTGTTTAGTATCACATAAGGTTTGACTAAAGGTTTGTTGGTTTTTTTATTGATGACGTTAGCTGAAATGAGGGGGAACTTCGCCCATTTTTCTTGCATTTCAAGCAATTGCATCGGGAAATCGAATTCATGGTTACCGAGTACTGCTACGTCATAACCAATCATGTTCATACCCTCGATATCAGGTTTCGCATTTTGCATATCAGATTCAGGCACGCCTGTGTTGAAATCACCTGCATGCAGCAAAATCACTGAGCCACCTTTGCCTTCGACTTCTTTACGAATGTTATCAATTAAAGTTTTATGTGCAGCAAAACCATACTCGCCGTGACTGTTTTTCCAGAAATGACCGTGTGTGTCGTTGGCATGTAATACCGTAATATTGTAGGTTTTGTCTTGGGTATAAGCGTAAGCTTGACTGATTAACCCTAATGACAGGGCGATTGCACTCAATTTTGTTAATTTTTTCATGGTAAACCTCTTAAGAGAAAAAAATCCGCTAACTATATACTTAAAATTTTGTGTCAAGCCAAGTACTTTGCATTAAATTTGTGAGCTTTAACCTAAAAATGTCGGTAAAACACCAAATTGAGCAGCAATTTGTGCCAAAATATTTAACAAACCAAATAAAATCACAAAATAAATCATGAAGTTACCACCATAAACAGTATAGTGGGACTCCGTGAAACGCTGGCGTGTGGCTTTCGCTAATAGGGCTGGGACAATCGCTGCCCAAATGGTGGCGGCTAAGCCAGCATATCCAATTGCCACGACAAACCCATAAGGGAATTGTAAGCTGAGCAAGAGCGGTGGCAGAAAGGTCACTAACGTGGTTTTAGTTCGCCCTAAGCTACTGTCATCAAATTTTAATAAGTCCGCAAGGTAATCAAATAAGCCCAAACTGACGCCTAAAAATGAGCTTGCAATCGCCATATAAGCAAAGAAATTAAGCACGACGCCCATGTAATCGGTTTGGATATATTGCGATAAGGCTTTTAGTAAGGCAGCAATATCACCCCCTTTTTCAATGACTGGTGCAAATTGATGGCGAGGTAAATTCCCTTGTACCGCAAGCTGCCAAAATGCATAGATCACGAAGGCGATACCGGTACCGAGGAAGATTGCTTTGACCACAGATTGAGCATGACGATCGTAGTATTTTACTAAGCTTGGTACATTACCATGAAAGCCAAAGGAGACTAAGCAAACAGGAAGTGCAGTGAGAAGATAAGGTAAATAGTGTGTTTCTCCTTGCGCAAGATTATTGAAAAGCACATCACTTCTGACAGAAGCCATGAGTCCACTCGTGGAAAGAAGAAAGGCGATGATCATGCCACCGATCAGTACAGTGGTAAAACGATCCACGGCTTTAGTCGATAACCAGACAAATCCAGCGAGCACGCAACAAAAAAGTAAAGACCCCAAGCCGCGTCCAATTTCCACCGTATTGTCAGGGCGGCTGAGAACTTGATTTAAGAGATGTTGGGTAATGCCACCACCAGATGTGATATAAGCATACGTTAAAATATATAATACAAAAGCGATAGATAAGCCATTGATGAGATTCCAGCGTTTGCCGAGTAAATCTTTCACGATGGTGTCAAAACTCGCCCCTGTTGGGTAGTGTAAATTGGCTTCAAGGATCATTAAGCCTGACGTGGTCATGCAAAACCAAGTGTAGGCTAATAGAAGAAGAGAACCGATAAACCAAACGCCTGCTGTAGCAGTTGGATTGGCTAACATACCAGCACCGATCGCTGTACCGGCAATAATCATGGCGCCACCTAAAAGAGAAGGCAATTGTTTTGTTGTCATAAAAGTACCACTGTGTTGTTATGAGTTTATAAAAAATAATTTGCACTATTTTAATAGTGCAAAAATAAAAAGCAATGGATTTTTGCTAAACAACGCAATTATTTTGGGCGTCTGTTGAGATGAATAGGGCGATATCTCGACAAGTTTGTGCGAATAACGCTATAATTGAGTGCTTTTATTTATAATTAACTTGAAATAAGGAATACGAAAATGGGTTTAGAAACCGTACCGGCAGGTAAAGCATTGCCAGATGATATTTATGTTGTGATTGAAATTCCTGCTAATTCAGATCCAATTAAATATGAAGTGGATAAAGAAAGTGGCGCGTTGTTTGTTGACCGTTTTATGGCGACAGCGATGTTCTATCCAGCGAACTATGGTTATGTGAATAACACATTGTCTTTAGATGGTGACCCTGTTGATGTATTAGTCCCGACACCATATCCATTACAACCGGGCTCAGTGATTCGTTGTCGTCCAGTTGGGGTATTAAAAATGACAGATGAAGCTGGAAGTGATGCGAAAGTGGTGGCAGTACCACACAGCAAATTAACCAAAGAATACGATCATATTAAAGATGTGAATGATTTACCGGCATTATTAAAAGCACAAATCCAACACTTCTTCGAAAGCTACAAAGCATTAGAAGCGGGTAAATGGGTGAAAGTAGATGGTTGGGAAGGTGTTGATGCCGCCCGTCAAGAAATTTTAGATTCATTTGAACGTGCAAAAAAATAACATTTTTGTTTTAATACCGCTTGAAAGAGCGGTATTTTTTTATCTAAATTGAGTGAGGACTTTATGATGAAATTGACTAAAAGGTTACTATGGGTGCCTGCTTTCGCCTTGATATTGCATGCTTGTGCGGATTCTGCCAGCATTAATCAATACTCTGCGTCTTCTTATCGACAAACGATTAATGAGGCTCGTAGTAAAGGTGTGTTAGATACGTCCTCTGCTACGGCCAAACGTATCCATGCGATATTCAATAAAATGGTGCCTTATGCGAATGCAGAAAATCAGACAGGGCAACCTTTCCATTGGCAGATGAGTGTAATCAAATCAAAAGAATTAAATGCTTGGGCGATGCCGGGCGGCAAAATGGCATTCTATACGGGATTAGTGGATACATTGCAATTAACTAATGATGAAATTGCGACGGTGATTGGTCATGAAATGGCACATGCGCTGAAAGAGCATGGTAAGAAAAAAGTCAATATGGGGCAATTTACGGATGTGTTAGCACAAGTCAGTCATATTGCACTTTCTAGTGCAATTGGTAGTGATGGCAGTGCGATGGTGGTTGGTTTGACCAAAGATTGGGCGTTAGATAAACCTTATTCACGTAGCAATGAAACCGAAGCGGATGAGGTTGGACTTATGTTGATGGCAAAATCCGGCTTTAATCCACAGGCTGCTCCTCGTGTGTGGGAAAAAATGCAACGGGCATCATCAGGCAGTCGTGGTGTATTAGCTGCGTTATCTTCTACCCACCCAAACGATGCAGAACGCCAGCAAAATTTATTACGCCTCATGCCAAAAGCCATGGCACTCTACCAGAACGCAGCAAAATAATTATTTCGCTTCGCTTTGATAAATAAAAGAAAATGGGTTAATCCAAATTTTATGGATTAACCCATTTTTATTATAAGCTATCGATAAATCCTTGCTAGGCGATCCGACTAATCAAAAAACCAATGATAAAACTGACAACGACAGTAAATAAGGCACTTAATACCAGTGCACGAGTAGCGGTCTTAGTAAAAAAGTGAGGTTTAAATAATGCAGGATAAACTCCAGCCAGTGCAGCACCAATAAGCCAGAAAAAATAAATCACCCATATTGCGGCAGCGCCTTTAGGATCATCCATAGTACTGCTTGTTATCGCGAAGAAAAGAAACAATCCAAACGCAGATAGGGCGCTTCCTGTTACCGCGGCAGGACGGACAAAAAGATAGGGGAACCAAGCGCAAACGAAAGGCAAGCTAAGAGAGAGAAGATTGGATAGCGCAAAGTACATTAAGTCAGCAGAAGACAAATTGAGTGGCTTATTTAAAAAATAGCTACTGAGAAAAGCATAAGTCATGATGATGATTGTACTCAGTACAACACTGATTTGGGCAAGCCGTTTTTCAGTCATTTTTTATTTACCTTATTGATGAGCAGAAGATAATCGTTAGATATCCTAATAGGAAGATAAAAAATGCACAAGTTTTTATGAAAGATGTCCTAGATAAGTACACAAATGAGAGGAATTCTAATAGAGAGAAAAAAGTGCGGTAAAATTTACCGCACTTTTTTAATTTGTGATTCTGAAACTGACAGGAACGCTCACTTCATTTGGCATACCTGCAGGCAGTGGACCAATTGGACGGGCATTATTGACAGCTACCAGTGCAGCGTTATCTAATTCTTCTGAGCCAGAAGATTTGCTGATTCGCGCATTACTAATTACGCCTGCATTATTAAGATGGAACGTGATTGTTACCACACCTTGTTTGCGCATCATGCGTGCACGGTTTGGATAGCGTTTATGTTTTTCAATTTCTCTGCGTAAAGCCGAGCGATAAGCATTGACTTCATCTGTGCTATTACCTTTACCGACCAGATTCGGATTATTGGTTGTGATGTTACCTGTTGTGGTCGCTTGTTGATTGATCGATGAATTAGAATCAATTTGGCGATCTGACTTTGGTAAATCACGTTGTTCTTTCTTCGGTTTTTTCGGCTTTTCTTTTGGTTTTTCCTTCGGTTTCTCTTTTGGCTTTTCAGGCTCTTTTGGTTTTTCGGGTTCTTTTGGTGGCTCAGGTTTCACCGTCGGATCTGCGACTTCTTCTTTTGGCAGTTCAGGTTCTACTACCGGAGGTGCAGGCTCTGGTTCTTCTAAAACGGTAGCCGCCAGCATTTCCATGGAAATATGAGTTGAGATGATATCGGCAGCAAATCCATTCGCGCTGTCATCGTCTTTTTGTACAATCCAATACAGGAAAGAGACAAAACTTGCGTGAAAAAGCAATGAAATTGCAAACCCGATGCAAGAACGACTTTTATCTATCATTGAGGTGCCTTTTCTTTAACCGTCACGATAGCGACATTTTTAATTTCATTTTTAGCCATAATATCGGTGATAGAAACGAAATCTTGGAAACTGGATTTTGCATCTACCTTCAAGGTGACTTTTTGATCTTTTTCCCAATTACTGATTTCTTGTTCCAATGCCTCTATCGTAATCGGTTTATCGTGATAAAAAATTTCACCGCTTTCCGTAATAGTCAGCAATTTGGCTAAATCATCTGAACGAAACGCAACTGTTGAACTTGCTTTTGGTACATTCACTTGGATTTTACCTTGTGAAATAAAAGAGGCTGTAATCAGAACGATAGCCAATAGTACCAACATGATGTCAATAAAAGGGATAATGTTGATTTCATCAAATTTTTTCATGACGGCTCCCTATGCTTGTTGTTTGGCTTTTTTCTCATTTAAGGCAAACCATTTCAAACGATTAACTTCGACTTTACGTCCTAAACCGTTGTAACACACCATTGCAGGAATGGCGACTAAAATACCTACTGCTGTGGCTTTTAAGGCTAATGATAAGTGCACCATAATAGCCGCCGCATCAATATCGCCACCAGAGTGACCTAATTCATAGAAAGTTAAGAGAATACCAATGACGGTACCAAGTAAACCTACATAAGGTGCATTAGAACCGATTGTAGAGATAGCTGTGAGGTGGCGTTGTAAGTCAATGTCTAATTCATGTATGCTTTCATAAGATGCCACGTTGACGCGACTTAAGAAAAGAAAGCGTTCAATCACAAGCCAAACCATAATAAAGCTCATGAAGGCAAGTAAGCCTAGAATAATGTAATCAATATATTGTTGTAAGAATTGGAATAATTGTGGCATTTTAATAATCCTTTAATTTGTATCGCAAAATAAGGTTGAACATTATACGGTATTGAGAATTAATTTCAATTGCAAGATTCTAGCAAAAGCCAAAAACGGGGTAAATAAGAAATTCGTGCGATTTAGGATGATTATTTATCCAATGTTGAATAAATGTTGTGTTGGATCAAACATTCATGTACGGAATAAAAAAGCGATGTCTTGATGACATCGCTTAGCCAGATGTTGAATTAAAGTTTAATGACTTTGGCTTGTTTAATCATGTTGTCATTCACTTCTAGAATCGTGATTTGTAGCCCATTAATTTCACATACCGTTCCTTCTTCTGGAATTTCTTCTAAATGCTCTAAAATTAAGCCGTTGAAGGTACGTGCATCTTCGGTATCGAGATTCCAGTCAAATAATTTATTCAAATCACGTAAATTGGCGGATCCCTCAATGATAAGAGAACCGTCTGATTGTGGGATAACTTCATCGTTAATTGATGGGGCTGTTGAAGTGGTAAATTCACCGACAATCTCTTCTAAGATATCTTCTAAGGTGACTAAGCCTTTAATATCACCATATTCATCTACAACTAAACCAATCCTTTCTTTATTGTTGCGGAAATTTAATAATTGGCTATTCAGTGGCGTACCTTCAGGAATAAAATACACTTCATCGGCGGCACGGATTAAAGTTTCTTTGTTAAATTCATTTTTATCGAGCATTAAGCGATAGGCTTCACGTACACGTAACATCCCCAAAATATTTTCATCCATATTTCCTTTATACAGTACAACACGCCCGTGCGCTGCATGGTTAAGTTGACGCATAATGGCTTTCCAATCATCGTCAATATCAATACCCCCAATGTCATTACGTGGCACCATAATGTCATCTACGGTGACCCCTTCTAAATCCAAAATAGATAACAGCATTTCTTGGTGGGCGGAAGGAATAAATTTACCTGATTCATTTACGATGGAACGTAATTCTTCTGGGCTTAATGAAGTTGATTTATTATCTGATTTTAGACGTAATAGTGCCAAAATCCCCTGAATAATTAAATTCATTAAATAGACCAGCGGGGTAAAAAGTCGCAGAAAAACGGACAACAAATGACTGGACGTGAATGCCACTTTTTCTGGATAACGGGCGGCGATAGTTTTCGGCAAAATTTCGGCAAAAATAAGCATCACAAAGGTTAATGCCCCAGTTGCAATGGCGACTCCCGCATCCCCATATAAGCGCATGCCGATAATCGTGGTAATGGCAGAAGCAGTAATATTGACTAAGTTATTACAAATTAAAATCAGGCTAAGCAAAACATCTGTTTTTTTCAGTAATTTTTCCGCTTTTTTCGCACCTCGATGCCCTTTTTCGGCTAAATGGCGTAGTCGATAACGATTGGCAGACAACAAACCGGTTTCAGAGCCTGAAAAATAAGCAGAGATGATCAATAAGATGATGAGTGTAATAAAGAGGGTACTAAGGGGAATACTGTCCAAAATGCATCCTTTTGCGAGTTAATCAAAAATCGAAAAGTGCGGTCATTTTTTTCGTTTTTTGAACCGCACTTTTACTATGGCGTAGCATAAATAAATCTTGTTTATATTTCAAGCATTACACGACTACCAAAATAGGCGATAGTCAGGAGAATGATACCTAAAAGCGCATAATACACCACTTTTTTTCCACGCCAATGGAGTTTCCAATGACCAACCAGTGCACTCCCAAAGACTATCCAAGCCAAGAAAGAAAAAACAGCTTTCTGAATGTCTTGTGGGGCAAAGGTTTTCGATAAATGGTAGCTCCCTGAAATGAGGACAATTGTGAGTAATATTTCACCTATCAGCATTAAACGAAAAAAATGGCGCTCTACGGTCATTAACGGTGGAATCATTGGTGAAAAAGGCAGTTTTTTATTTTTTAAGGCGCGATCGATCCAAACTAACTGAATGGAATATAACGCGACAATCGAACAGACCGAATAAGTCAACAGTGATAAGCCTACATGAATAAATAAGCCCATATCTTGATTAAGATGATATAAAAAATGCGCCGGCATTAAGGTACTGAGGACCAGATTAATGATGGCGAAAGAATAAATAATCGGTAATAAAAACCATAAAGTGTGTATGCGAAATAAAAACGCTAATGTGGCGATCGTTGCTGTCATAACACTGATTAAGGAACTGATTTCGATAACCGAGAAATTTTGACCGCTGGTTAAATCGGTAAAAAGAGGAATAAGATTGATAAAGTGCAGAAGAATGGCGAGTAATGCTGCCGTTAAAAAAGGCATTCTATTGGGAACCGATGCGGGTTCGCCCGCTTGAATTTTTAACAACATAGGGGTAATGAGTAAGACACTCAATAGATAAAAAAACACGGAAAAAATTGAAAGCCACATTGAAATTCCCTCACCTTTGTTCTCCGTTCATTCTAACTTTCTCACTGTGAAATCGCTATAAATTTATTACAAAGGATGAAAATCTATGGGATTTCAGTATAATTAGGGCAATTTTTTCGAGATTAAATAGGAAGATTGCATGTTTGAGAATTTGTCGGATCGCTTGTCAAAAACGCTACGTAACATTAGTGGGCGTGGACGTTTAACTGAGGACAATATTAAGGAAACGCTACGTGAAGTCCGCATGGCATTATTAGAAGCGGATGTGGCGTTACCAGTGGTACGTGACTTTATTAATAAAGTGAAAGAACGCGCAATTGGGGTGGAAGTCAATAAAAGCCTCACACCAGGTCAAGAATTCGTTAAGATCGTGCAAGCAGAACTTGAAGCAGCAATGGGAGAGGCGAATGAAAGTTTACATCTTTCGACCCAACCACCTGCAGTGATTTTAATGGCGGGTTTACAAGGGGCGGGTAAAACCACCAGTGTGGGGAAACTGGCAAAATTTTTAAAAGAGCGGCATAAGAAAAAAGTGTTAGTGGTGTCTGCTGACGTATATCGCCCTGCTGCGATCAAGCAATTAGAAACGCTTGCACAAGCCGTCGGTGCCGATTTCTTTCCTTCCGATGTCTCACAAAACCCAGTGCAAATTGCCCAAGCGGCATTAAGTGAAGCAAAATTAAAATTCTACGATGTGTTAATTGTGGATACCGCAGGTCGCCTACACGTCGACGGCGAAATGATGGACGAAATTAAGCAAATTCATGCCGCACTTAACCCAATTGAAACACTCTTTACTGTGGATGCGATGACGGGGCAAGATGCTGCAAATACGGCAAAAGCCTTTAATGAAGCGTTGCCTTTAACAGGGGTGGTATTAACGAAAGTGGATGGTGACGCGCGTGGTGGTGCTGCCTTATCAATTCGTCAGATTACTGGTAAACCGATTAAATTCTTAGGGGTGGGCGAAAAAACCGATGCACTAGAACCCTTCCATCCAGAACGTGTGGCATCACGTATCTTAGGCATGGGTGATGTGCTGTCGTTAATTGAAGATCTTGAACGTTCTGTCGATCGCGAAAAAGCGGAGAAAATGGCGCAGAAGTTCAAAAAAGGTGATAATTTTACCCTTGAGGATTTCCGTGAGCAGCTTATCCAAATGAAAAACATGGGTGGGATGATGTCGATGTTAGATAAATTGCCTGGTGCCAAAAATCTACCGGATCACATCAAGAATAAAGTAGATGACAAAATGTTCAGTAAAATGGAAGCCATGATTAATTCCATGACGTTGAAAGAGCGCGCAAATCCAGAAATTATCAAAGGTTCTCGCCGTCGTCGTATTGCAATGGGTTCAGGTACGCAAGTGCAAGATGTGAATAAATTACTCAAACAGTTCGATGAAATGCAACGTATGATGAAAAAAATGCGCAAAGGTGGCATGGCAAAAATGATGCGCGGCATGCAAGGCATGATGGGCGGACTCGGCGGTTTAGGCGGGATGTTTAGACGCTAATGTAAAAGTATAGAAAAAGGGAAAATGTGTATTTTCCCTTTTTATCAGAAACCCGCGGTTTCATGGGCGGGCATGAGAGGAATACTAAAGTGCGGTCAAAATTTAGATTTTTTTGACCGCACTTATTTTTTATCAGATGGCTATCACAGATTATTCTTCTTCAATTTTGGCAATCGCCCCTTTAATCGTTAAGCAAACTTCAGTGGAGATCACTTGATTTAAGATCTCTGTGATTTCATTGAGTTTTTCTGTATTGGCAATACCTTCCTCATTGAAATAGCCTTCTTGTTTTAAGCTCGCGATAAAGGCAGAAAATACGGCTTTATCAAAAAACTCCGGCGCGTTGATGCCATGTAACACAGATAGACGTTGTGCCACAGATTGACTGTCTTTTTCTAGGCTTGCACGTGGTGTGGCAGGATCTTTTTCTAAAATACTGACGGTGATGTAATAGCGCTGTAAAATCTCTCTGACACCGGATGACCAGAGTTGTAACATGCGAACACGCGGTTTATTAATTGATAACATATTCGCGTTACATTTAATCACTTCTTGACGTTCAAATTCAGTAATAATGTGATTCACTCGATCTTGTAATTCTTCATAAGAGAAAGACAGGAAAAGTTCACTTTTTAAGAACGGATAAATCTTACTTACCGCTTCGAGTACCAGTGGTTTTTGAATGGCTTCATAATGCAACACAATACTGGCGACCAATGACGGTAGTACAAACAGATGCTGAATGTTATTTCGATAATAGGTCATTAACACCGCAGAATTTCGTTCTAAGCGAACAATTTCACCAAAGTTATCTTTTTCAACAATAATGCCTACTCGCTCTAATTGCAGAATATGTTCTAACATTTTTTCTGGTGATTCCGTTGGCACCACAATATCTTGTGAATAAGGCACATTTTGTAAGAATTGTTGATAACTTTCTAACTGTTCAAGCAATTGTTCACGCGAAAGAGCACGTTGACGTGAAGAAAGTAACGCAGTACCTGTCAAGTTCATCGCATTGACAGCAGCCGCTTTATTAATATTCACCATCACTTGATGAGATATGCTATCAACGGCTTGATTAAACCACTTCGCACGCTCCTCTACTTGGGTATTTTCTTTCCACTCGGGATAGTGTTGATTGAGGTAGTTACTTAAGGTGATAGGTTCGCCAAAGTTCACATAACCTTTACCCAAATTACGGAGTTTCTTAATCACGCGTAAAACCAGTCCGGCATTTTCTTTTTCTTTCGCGGCACCACGTAATTCTTTAGCGTAGGTGTCCACTTCTAGGACGTGTTCATAACCGACATACACGGGAACCACTGAAATCGGACGGGTTTGCCCTTGTAACAGGGCTTGTAGGGTCATCGACATCATGCCTGTTTTAGGTGCGAGTAAACGTCCCGTACGCGAACGTCCCCCCTCAATGAAGTATTCCACTGAATAGCCACGATGGAATAATTCGGCTAAATATTCACGGAAAATGGTGGAATATAAGCGGTTACCTTTGAATGTACGGCGAATAAAGAAGGCACCACCACGACGGAACATACCGCCCACTGGCCAGAAATTTAAGTTAATCCCAGCGGCAATATGTGGTGGCACTAAACCTTGGTGGTATAACACATAGGACAGTAATAAATAGTCAATATGGCTACGATGACAAGGTACGTAAACAATTTCATGACCGTCTAATGCCAGTTTGCGTACACGATCTGCATTTTGTACATCAATACCTTGATAGAGTTTATTCCATAACCAACGTAAGAAACGGTCTGCGACGCGTAAGCCTTCATAATTCACATTGGCAGCAATTTCATCAAGAATCTTTTTCGCTTCTTGGGTTGCCTTTTCTTCGCTAATGTTCTTTGCTTTGGCTTCGTCTTGAATCGCATCTAAAATTGTTGGTGAGGTCAATAATTTGTTAAACATCGCTTCACGATTTGGTAGGCGAGGACCTGTTGCAGAAATGCGCTGTTTAGAAAAGTGAATTTTCGCCACACGCGCTAATTTATGTGAAATGGCTTGGTCTGAACCATGTTCATTCACCATGTAACGTAAGGAAACGGCTTGTGAAAAACGAACGAAGGTATCGCGTCCAAACCACACGGCGGCGATAAATTTTTGCAGACCACTTAATAAACGTAATTGAGGTAAGCCTGATTGTTTTTCGTGACCAGGTGAACGTCCCCAAAGTACTGAAACTGGAATAATTTGGACATCTAAGTCAGAACGTTGGTGATGTAATTCAAGATATTGATTAAACACTTGAATGGTTTCTTCTTTTGCCCCTTTTGATTTAAAAAAACGGCGACCTTCATCTAAGAAGACAAAGCGAGGAAGGGATTTTCCTTCAATTTCATTTTTTTCTAAAGGATCAGGCAAGCCGACACTTAAACAGTTTTTACGAAAAATCACTAAGTCTGTTTGTGAAGTATAAGGGAGCACATACACCATCGGTTGAGTTGGGTCTAATTTTAATTCTTCGATAGGATGATGTGGAATCGGGTTGTTTTTGACTAAAAAGGATAAAGGTAATTCCAATACTTTGCGGTACATATTTAGCAAACTAAACATAATGAAGTTCCGTTCTTTATAGGTTTATTAGAAAAATTTACGTTAGTTTACCATAAAAATGAAAAATCGTTAGTCGTTGTCTAAAAGAAGCGCATCGTCTTTTTATATCAGAAAGATAAAAATAATCAGGCGCGATAAGTGAAATGAAGAGAAGCCAACCTGATAAAAAAGTCAGGAGAGGGGAAAAACGCTCATCAGTCCGAAGTGACTTGTGTGCTAATGTTTAGTTGATCGTCAATAACGAAATTAGATGTTAATAAAGTCGGGCTTGTGTTCTTTTTTGGATGCAGGAAAGCTGAAATGGCGAGATTGTCCTTGCTTATCAGAGGGGAGATATTGATTGATGTGAATGTGTTATTTACGGGATAGGCTGACTATTACGAAGAAAAGATTGCAACAAACGTATTTCTGTATATAATAACAGTTATTCTGTATAAAAAAACAGGGGTAAGCATGAAGCCATTTAAAGCATTGACCGCGCGTCAACAAGAAGTCTATGACTTGTTAAAACGTCATTTAGAAAATACAGGTATGCCACCAACAAGGGCAGAAATTTCAAAAGAATTAGGTTTTCGCTCACCGAATGCGGCAGAAGAACATTTAAAAGCTTTAGCGCGTAAAGGCGTGATTGAGATTATTTCCGGGACATCCCGTGGTATTCGTTTATTGCTTGAAGAGAGCGAGAGTGATGAAAACCAAGGCTTACCTTTAGTCGGGCGTGTTGCCGCAGGTGAGCCGATTTTAGCGGAACAACATATTGAAGGAACGTATCAAGTCGATGCCAATATGTTTAAACCGCAAGCCAACTTTTTGTTGAAAGTCTACGGACAATCGATGAAAAACATTGGGATTTTAGATGGTGATCTGTTAGCTGTACATAGTACCAAAGATGTCCGTAATGGACAGATTGTGGTTGCACGCATTGAGGATGAAGTGACAGTCAAGCGTTTGGAACGTAAAGGCTCGGTAATTTATCTGCATGCGGAAAATGAAGAGTTTGCGCCAATTGTGGTGGATTTAAATCAGCAACCTAATTTTGAAATTGAAGGAATTGCTGTAGGGATTATCCGCAATAATGCTTGGATGTAAGCTCACTTTTTTCTGCTATTTTAAACTGACGCCGCACTTTTCATCTTATTGAAAAGTGCGGTGATTTTTTACCAAATATTGCCGATATTTGTTTGATTCATTCCCTATCAATGTGCCAGTAAATCGTTGTATTTGGACTTCAGCTTACTGAAAAAATAACAAACAAAAATATTCAAAAAACACGCCGCACTTTGTCTTGCAAAACGTCTAATTATCTGTATAATTCACCACCTTACAGCTACATTTAATTTTCGTTCCTTGCTTCCGCAGATGGGTAGCTGGTCTAACAGTCGGAGGCTGATTAACCCGTAAGGAGCAGTAATGCGACACTACGAAATCGTGTTTATGGTTCATCCGGACCAAAGCGAACAAGTACCAGGCATGATTGAACGTTATACAGGTTCTGTAAAAGAAGCTGGCGGTCAAGTTCATCGCTTAGAAGATTGGGGTCGTCGTCAATTAGCGTACCCAATCAACAAATTACACAAAGCACACTATGTGTTAATGAATGTAGAAGCGCCTCAAGAAGTCATCGACGAGCTAGAAACAACTTTCCGTTACAACGACGCAGTTCTTCGTAACGTAATCATTCGTACTAAGCACGCCGTAACAGAAGCGTCCCCAATGGTTAAAGCAAAAGACGATCGTAAAGCTTTAGCTGAAGTTGAAAACAACGATTTTGAGGATGCTGAAGAGTAATTTAAATATTGATAATCGTTTTTCGTTGATAGGCATCGTCGCGAGTCAACCAAAACGACACCAAAGTCCGAATGGCATTTATCATTGCCAATTTGTATTAGAACATCGTTCTATACAAGAAGAAGCCGGATTAAGCCGTCAGGCGTGGTGTAAAATGCCAGTTCAAATGAGTGGCAATCAATTTAGAGAAAAAACTCAAAGCATTACGGTCGGCAGTCAGCTTTTGGTGGTGGGATTTATTAGTTCTCACAAAACCGCAAATGGTTTAAGCCAATTAGTATTACATGCCGAGCAAATCGAATTTATAGATTAGGAGACTAGCCAAATGGCACGTTATTTCCGTCGTCGTAAGTTCTGCCGTTTCACAGCGGAAAATGTAGTAGAAATCGATTATAAAGATGTGGCTACATTAAAGAACTATATCACAGAGAGCGGCAAAATTGTTCCAAGCCGTATTACCGGTACTCGTGCGAAGTATCAACGTCAATTAGCGCGTGCGATCAAACGTGCACGTTATTTAGCGTTACTTCCGTACACTGACAATCATCAGTAATTAAAGAGAGGATACGGTAATGCAAGTAATTCTTTTAGATAAAGTGGTTCACCTTGGTAACATTGGTGATCAAGTGAATGTGAAATCAGGTTTCGCACGTAACTTCTTAATCCCACAAGGTAAAGCAGTTATGGCAACTAAAGCAAACATCGAGTACTTTGAAGCTCGTCGTGCTGAGTTAGAAGCGAAAGCTGCTGAAGTGTTAGCTGCGGCACAAGCACGTGCTGCGAAATTAGCAGAATTAGGTTCTGTAACTATCGCATCTAAAGCAGGTGATGAAGGTCGTTTATTCGGTTCAATCACAACGCGTGATGTGGCAGATGCAGTAACAGCTGCAGGTGTTGAAGTAGCAAAAAGTGAAGTTCGCTTATCTACAGGCCCGATTCGCACTTTAGGTGATCACGAAGTGAAATTCCAACTTCACGGTGAAGTATTTGCAACAATCAATGTGATTGTTGTTGCTGAATAATTCACAATCCAGTTGAATGAAAAAACCCAACGGCTTACGTTGGGTTTTTTGTTTTGTTGAAAAAGTCTCTGCTGTATTCAAAGACGATTCATAGATAAAAAACCAGCGTTTGCTGGTTTTTTTAATGATAAGTGAATAAGATTAATACTTATGACAGTTTGTTGTCACTAATTGCCCCGTTTTTGCATAGTGGCGATCTGGGTAGGTAAATACTGCAATATTATTTTTCTGATGCCATTTTAAAGTATTTTTATCATTGACATACAGCGTTCCCGAAGCGGAAGGCACATGATTTAAGTAGCTGACATAGCTGTCTTTGCCATCATTGAAAGCGATACTTACCACACCATTATCGCGTTGTTTTATAGAGGCTTTATAGCCATTTTCACAACGATATTTGGTTAATGTGCCAGAGGATTTTCTTTCTAAGCCCGTTATTTCAACGCCTTCCAGACTCAGGCAAGCACTGAGTGAAAATGCTACGCCAACAGAGATTAAGGTTTTGATTATATGCATAAACGCTCCTGTCATTAAATTGGAAACCCACTGGGATAATCAGAGAATATACAATGGGTACCTTGTATTCAGATTAAAATAAAAAATCCGCCTTTGCCTTGTTAGGCATAGTACATTTCGAATTCCACGGGGTGTGGGGTCATATTTAAACGTTCTACTTCTTTCCGCTTAATTGTAATAAACGCATCAATAAAAGCTTGAGTAAACACATTTCCTTTGGTTAAAAATTCATAATCTTGTTCTAATGCATTTAAAGCTTCTTCTAATGAGCTTGCTACCGCAGGGATATTTTGTAGTTCTTCTGGTGGCAGATCATACAGGTTTTTGTCCATTGCATCGCCAGGGTGAATTTTATTGATAATCCCGTCTAGACCCGCCATTAATAATGCAGCAAACGCAAGATAAGGATTAGCCAATGGATCTGGGAAACGCGCTTCAATACGAATCGCTTTTGGATTGGTGACCGCAGGGATACGAATTGAGGCTGAACGGTTACTTGCAGAATACGCTAATAGGACAGGTGCTTCAAAGCCCGGCACTAAGCGTTTATAAGAGTTGGTTGAAGGATTAGTGAACGCATTTAACGCTTTTGCATGTTTAATAATCCCACCAATATAATAAAGTGCGGTTTCAGACAGTCCAGCGTATTTATCCCCTTGGAAAACGTTTTTGCCGTCTTTGCTTAATGACATATTACAATGCATACCGGAGCCATTATCGCCAGTGATGGGTTTTGGCATAAAGCAGGCAGTTTTACTGTGCTCGTAGGCGACGTTTTGTACTACATATTTATAAATTTGGGTCTCGTCGGCTTTAGTGGTTAAGGTATTAAAGCGCGTTGCAATTTCATTTTGTCCTGCTGTGGCGACTTCATGGTGGTGTGCTTCAATCACTAAGCCCATTTCTTCTAAGATTAAGCACATTTCAGAGCGGATATCATGTGCGCTATCAATCGGGGCGACCGCACAATAACCGCCTTTTTTGAGTGGACGATAAGCGTTGTTACCGTCTTCATATTTTTTATTCGTATTCCACGCAGCCTCAATATCATCAACAGAATAACTGCTACGGTTCATCGAGACATCGAAACGAACATCATCAAATAAGAAAAATTCTGGTTCAGGCCCAAAGAGGGCTTCATCGGCTATTCCCGTTGAACGCATATAGTTTTCTGCACGAATCGCAATAGAACGTGGATCACGATCGTAGCTTTGCATAGTAGAAGGTTCGTAGATACTGCAACGGAGGGAAAGGGTAGGAATTTGAGCAAAAGGATCAACCACAGCTGTTTCTGGCATCGGCATCAAGAGCATATCTGCTTTATTGATTGCCTTCCATCCTTCAACGGAAGAACCGTCGAACATTTTACCGTCTTCAAATAAATCTTCATCAACAAGATTAACAGGAAGCGAAACACCGTGTTCTTTCCCCTTAATATCGGTAAAGCGAAGTAAAACAAATTTGATATCGTATTCTTCAATCAGCTTGAATACGTTGGCGATAGCAACTGTGTTTGGCATATAAGAAATCCTCTTAGTTCGGGGGAGTAGAATAAAAAAGTATTATAAAACAGTCGTTGGGAAATGACAGAATTTTTATGTGTTTTTTCAGTGATTATTTAATGGCTCCTTGGCGTAAAAAGTTGTATAATCTTGCCCCTTTCACACACTTTTTCGCTAAAAGTGCGGTCAGAAAAAGAACTTTTTCCTATTTCAATATATAAGATTTTCTCAATGACAGATAAAATAGATATCAATAAATTGCGTAATATCGCAATTATCGCCCACGTTGACCACGGTAAAACTACCCTCGTTGATAAACTTTTACAACAATCCGGCACATTAGAGGCATCACGTAATGAAAGTGATGAGCGTGTCATGGACTCTAATGACATCGAAAAAGAACGTGGTATTACCATTTTAGCTAAGAATACCGCCATTAATTGGAATGACTATCGCATTAATATCGTAGACACCCCAGGACACGCAGACTTCGGTGGTGAAGTAGAACGTGTGATGTCAATGGTAGATTGTGTACTTTTAATTGTAGATGCTTTTGATGGTCCAATGCCACAAACGCGTTTTGTGACTCAAAAAGCGTTTGCCCACGGTTTAAAACCAATTGTGGTGATTAACAAAGTTGACCGTCCTGGCGCGCGTCCTGACTGGGTAGTGGATCAAGTTTTTGATCTTTTTGTCAACTTAGGTGCAACCGATGAGCAGTTAGATTTTCCAATTATTTATGCTTCCGCATTAAATGGTGTTGCGGGTCTTGAACACGATGATTTAGCAGAAGATATGACCCCATTATTTGAAGCGATTGTGAAACATGTTGAGCCACCAAAAGTGGAACTTGAGCAACCTTTCCAAATGCAAATCTCCCAATTAGATTACAACAGCTATGTTGGGGTAATCGGGATCGGACGTATTAAACGTGGTTCAGTTAAACCTAACCAAACCGTGAGCATTATTGATAGCGAAGGTAAAACCCGTACCGGTAAAATCGGTCAAGTACTCGGTCATTTAGGTTTGCAACGTTATGAAACAGAGCGTGCTTATGCCGGGGATATTATTGCGATCACGGGATTAGGTGAGTTAAATATTTCTGATACCATTTGCGATATTAACCATGTTGAAGCCTTACCCGCATTAAGCGTTGATGAACCTACGGTGACTATGTTCTTCTGTGTTAATACTTCACCTTTCTGTGGTAAAGAAGGGAAATATGTGACGTCTCGCCAAATTCTTGAGCGCTTAAATAAAGAATTGGTACACAACGTGGCATTACGAGTAGAAGAAACAGAAGATCCAGATGCTTTCCGTGTTTCGGGTCGTGGTGAATTACACCTTTCTGTTTTAATCGAGAATATGCGTCGTGAAGGCTATGAATTGGCTGTGTCACGCCCACGTGTTATCTATAAAGAAGTAGATGGACGTAAGCAGGAGCCATTTGAGCAAGTGACGATTGATATTGAAGAACAGCATCAAGGTTCAGTCATGGAAGCACTCGGTATTCGTAAAGGTGAAGTACGTGATATGGTGCCAGATGGTAAAGGACGTACCCGTTTGGAATATAACATTCCAAGCCGTGGCTTAATTGGTTTCCGCGGCGAATTTATGACGATGACCTCCGGTACCGGTTTACTTTATTCAAGTTTTAGTCACTATGATGATATTAAACCAGGTGAAATTGGACAACGTAAAAATGGTGTCTTAATTTCTAATGCGACTGGGAAGGCATTGGCTTACGCCTTATTTAGTTTACAGGAGCGTGGTAAATTAATGATTGAACATGGTACCGAAGTGTATGAAGGGCAAATCATCGGTATTCATAGCCGTTCAAATGACTTAACTGTGAACTGTTTACAAGGTAAAAAATTAACTAACATGCGTGCCTCAGGTAAAGATGAAGCCGTTGTGTTAGTGCCACCTGTACGCTTTAGCTTAGAACAAGCGATTGAGTTTATTGATGATGATGAGTTGGTGGAAGTGACACCAAGCTCGATTCGTATCCGTAAAAAATTGTTAACGGAAACTGATCGTAAGCGTGCAAGTCGTACGACAACCAGTACTAGCACTCACTAGCTGAACATGCTTATTTTTAAAGACCGTGCGATTAAGCGCGGTCTTTTTTTAGTCGCATTAGTCTCGTGAAACGCGAATACTTTTTTTGATGTGTTTTAAGTTCGCTACGATAGTAAAGGTCATGATAACTAATAGCGCCCACGCACTCCATTTACTGACGTGTACCATTGACCATGCTCCAATTTGATTAGGGTAGCGCCAGATGCCAATAAATGTTCCCATATTTTCAGCTAGCCAAATAAAGAAACCTATTAGCATAAATGCAAACAATAATGGCATTTTCCGTGGTTTATCGTAAGGGGTGAAATATACGATGGTACGCGCATATAACCCTAACGCAAAAACGGCTAAATACCAGCGATAATCACCAATATAATGATGAGTGAAAAAATTTAGGTAAATAAGAATTGCAGTTAATGTGGATAAAAAATACGGTGGGTGACTTTTAATTTTGAGGTCAAATAAACGCCAAGCTTGGATGATATAACTACCCACTGCAGCATACATAAAACCTGTAAATAAGGGGACGCCATAGATTTTACTGTAAGCAAAATCAGGATAGGACCAAGATTGGATACTGCTTGAGGTTTTAAACAATTCTAGTGCGAAGCCAATAAGATGAAATAGTGTAATGGATTTGATTTCATCTAGTGTTTCAAATTTTGTATAAAACATGATAACTTGTAGTAAAATCGCAAAAATTAGAAGTACATCATAACGAGGTAGCCCTAAGAAACCTGCTTTTGGTGTGATAAACATGGCGATAAAGAATAAACCTGCAAATAAGCAGGCGCGAATTTCTTTTAAGCCAAAAAATAAAAATTCTATATTGAATCGTTTTATACCTGTGAGATGCTGAGTTTGGGGATGTTGAATGAGCCAACTATCTATTTTATTTAGCATTTTTATCTGAATTTATATTGCGAGAGACGTTTATTATAAAAGAAAAAATCAATGAATTGTTCTTTTTTGATTAAAAAACAACCGATTGAACGGTTGTTAAGTTTTTCTTAATATTTGTATTGTTTAATACACTCATCAAAAGGCAAGTAGCTTTTTGAACCTTCATTTTTTATTAACATTTATATAGGAACAGATGATGAAAAAATTAATCGCATTGGCCTCAATTTTAGCTATTTCAGGTATGGCCGTCGCAAAAGGTGGTTTCCAAAACAATACGAATAATGCCGGTGGTGGTTTTGGACCAAATGCTGGTATCAATAGCGTGAGAGCTGCACTAAATGCACAAGATGATATGCCAGTTTCTATCGAAGGCTATATTGTTAGACAAATTGATGGTGATGAATTTATTTTCCGTGATGTAGCAGGTTCAGAAATCCGTATTGATGTCAGTGATCGTGCTTGGAATGGGCAAACTATTCAACCGAATGATTTGATCATTATTCAAGGCAAAGTCGATAAAGAGTGGAATAAAACCGATATCGATGTAAAAAATATCATTAAGAAATAATCTGTGCAGTGCGACAATGTCATATTAGTCGCACTTTTTCTTTTCTACCTCTTCTATATCTAAAATGCGTGCTTGCTGTTCCTCTGTTGTTTCCATTTTCCAGCGAATATTAAATTCATGTAGTCTAATACCATAAACTCGTTCTAATGATTGCATCTTTTGATAGGCTGGGCGCGGATCTTGGGCGATTACCTCTGTGATAAAGCGCTTAAAGTGCGGTCGTTTTTTTTCGATTTTTTGTAGTGCGTTCTGTGCTTGTTCGCTAAATATGACTTGCAATGTACATTCTGGTTTTTCTTGAGCAAAACCCGATTTTGCCTCAGCTTCACTGTCAGCGTAAGCAAGATAAGGCTTAATATCAAAAATCGGCGTACCATCGACTAAATCTACAGCCCCTAAATGAAGGCGAACCTTGCCATTTTGACATTCCACTCGGCGTAATTCCACTTTCGATAAACCTAAGGGATTAGGTCTATGGGTTGAACGGGAGGCAAACACCCCCACACGTTGATTACCACCTAAACGTGGTGGTCTAACGGTTGGACGCCATTTTCCTGTAGCGACTCGATCAAATTGAAAAATCAACCATAGGTGACTAAATTGTGCTAATCCTCTGACCGTTTCTGCTTGATTATAAGGGGGGAGTAATTCTAGGATCCCAGTGCCATCTTGGACTAAGTTGGGCTGACGCGGTACCGAAAATTTTTCTTTATAAGGGGTATGAATAATACCAATCGCGTGTAACTGGAGTGATAAGTCAGACATATTTTCCTTCGTATGAAGATTTCGTGTAGAATAAACTGATTTCAGTATTTTACGTAAAAGTACGTGAAAAATCGTGCTTTTTCTTTTAACAAGTGATGTTTATGACAAATAATGTATTAAAAAAGTGGGTGGAAACAGCAAGACCAAAAACCTTGCCATTGGCAATCGCATCTATTATCACTGGTGCTTCATTGGCTTTTTGGTCTGGCAAATTCAGTTGGACAATTACGGTATGGTGTTTAATCACGACGGTGTTGCTACAAATTCTCTCGAATTTTGCCAACGATTATGGTGATCACCAAAAAGGCTCGGATACGGCAGATCGAATTGGTCCCTTACGCGCAATTCAACAGGGCGAGATCAGCGCGAGTCAACTGAAAAAAGGGTTAATTGTTGTCGCCTTGGCGAGTCTATGTTCTGGTGCAATTTTAATTATTGTGGCATATCAATCCTTAGCGGATTTATTGGCGTTTAGTTTACTGGGGCTATTGGCAGTAGTTGCTGCAATTACTTACACCGTAGGGGCGAAACCTTATGGCTATATGGGATTGGGCGATTTATCGGTCTTGCTATTTTTTGGTTTACTTGGGGTTGGTGGAAGTTATTACCTACAAACCCAGCAGCTCAATTTAGCTATTTTATTACCGGCGTTTGCTTCAGGCTTATTAGCCAGTGCAGTATTAAATATCAATAATTTACGAGATATTGAACAAGATAGTCAAGTCGGTAAAAATACTTTAGCGGTACGTTTAGGCAGTGAAAAAGGTCGGATTTATCATGCATGTTTATTATTAGTGGCTATCCTTTGTTATTTGATTTTTACTTTGTGTTATGTGCAAAAACTGACAGGCTTTATTTTTCTTTTCGCGCTCCCTTTGTTTGTCAAACATGCGTTGTTTGTGTATCAAAATAAGTCACCACTCCAGTTACGCCCGATGTTGGCACAAATGTCCTTATTGGCGTTACTTATCAATCTGTTATTTAGTTTAGGCTTGCTTATCAGCTAGCAATAGGCATATACTAACGAAATGAATTTTCTTCAAAATAAGGTAATGTTATGTACATTGATACTTCTGAGCTTTGTGATATTTATCTTGATCAAGTGGATGTAGTTGAACCTATTTTTTCAAGTTTTGGTGGCGTAAATCGTTTTTATGGCAAAGTCACTACCGTAAAATGCTTTGAAAATAATGGCTTAATTACAGATATTTTAGAAGAGAACGGCGAAGGTCGTGTTTTATTGATTGATGGTGGTGGTGCAGTACGTCGTGCTTTAGTCGATGCAGAGCTCGCACAATTAGCAGTCGATAATGGTTGGGAAGGTATTATTGTTTATGGTGCTGTTCGTCAAATTCAACAACTCGAAGAGATGGACATTGGTATACACGCCTTAGCTCCTATTCCTGTGGGCGCAGATAAACAGAACATCGGTGAAATTGATGTACCAGTCAATTTTGGTGGTGTAACATTTTTCCCTGAAGATTATGTGTATGCTGATTTAACAGGTATTATTTTATCGCAAGAGCCTTTAGAGCTAGATGAATTTAATGACGCGTAATTTGCGCTGATATGACATTGCATAAAAGTGCAGCTGAAAAAGTCAAATTTTCGCTGCACTTTTTTGTTGCGCGATTGTTTTTATGCGCTTGTTCACAAATCCATATAAAATGTGTTGCTTTTTATTAACACAATGGTAATTTTTCTAAAAGTTTTGTTCACACGTTGAACAGCTATTTTTCCCTTTTTTATCGTGGTTTATTTAGAAGGATAACATTATGAATCTCGCCGAAACACCAACAAAAAGTGGTTTTAATCGTAATGCCATTATTTTTTTATTCGATATTGTCATCTTTTTTATTTTATTGAATGTGTTACCTTTCGATGCTAAAGCCAATAAAGGTTTAGCCTTATTAGTCTTTATTGCGGTGCTCTGGTTGACGGAAGCATTACATGTGACAGTGACGGCATTATTAGTGCCTTTACTGGCGATTGGATTAGGTTTAGTCGCCACGAAGAATGCATTAGCTGCCTTTGCTGATCCAACGATTTTCCTCTTCTTTGGTGGTTTTGCATTAGCGACTGCATTACATATTCAAAAGTTGGATCGCATGATAGCCAATAAAATTATGGCATTAGCGAGAGGCAAATTATTTGTGGCCAGTATTTACTTGTTTTCTATTACTGCGTTTTTGTCTATGTGGATGAGTAATACCGCGACAGCAGCAATGATGTTGCCATTAGCCATGGGGGTATTAAGCCAAATGGACAGAGAAGCAAATCATAATACTTATGTGTTCATTTTGTTAGGTATCGCCTATAGTGCCAACATCGGGGGAATGGGTACATTAGTGGGCAGCCCGCCGAATGCTATTGTTGCTTCACAATTAAAATTGACTTTCTCGGATTGGTTACAATATGGTTTACCTATCATGTTGATTTTAATGCCGCTCATGATTGGGACATTGTATTTGGTCTTTAAACCAAAATTGAATGTGCGTTTTGAAAAGCATTTTGAAGTCATTGAAATGAATAAATCACGCATTATTACATTATGTATTTTTGTCACAATTGCATTGTGTTGGGTGTTTAGTAGTCAGATTAATCCGATGTTATCGAATTTATTAGGCTTAGAAAAGAAAATGGCGAGCTTTGATAGCGTAGTCGCCTTATTAGCAGCTGTGGTGATTTGTTCTACTGGCGTGGCAACCTGGAAACAAATTCAAGATAACACAGATTGGGGCGTTTTAATGTTGTTTGGTGGTGGCTTGACTTTAAGTGCCGTGTTACGCGATTCTGGTGCCAGTAAGATTTTAGCTGACGGTATTGTCTTCTTAATTGAAGGAGGACACTTTTATTTGATTGGTTTATTGGTTGCCGCATTTATTATTTTCTTAACTGAATTTACCTCCAATACAGCCAGTGCAGCGTTGTTAGTCCCTATCTTCATTTCCATTGCCCAGTCTTTAGGCATGCCAGAACTTGGACTTGCGTTAATTATCGGTTTAGGGGCATCTTGTGCCTTTATGCTACCGGTGGCGACACCACCGAATGCGATTGTCTTTGGTACAGGTGAGATTAGACAAAGTGAAATGGTGAGAGTAGGTGTGTTATTAAATATTGTCTGTATCTTTGTAATTGCGACAGTAGGCTATTTATTTTGGCTATAAAACATCGCTTGTGATGTAATTGAAACAAACAATCAGGTATTAAACAAAGTGCGGTTGATTTCTAAAAAATCACCGCACTTTTTTGTGATGGATTGTTTATTTACCAATACAGAAAGAACTGAAAATATTGCCGAGTAAATCATCGGAAGTAAATTGCCCAGTAATTTCACTTAAATGATTCTGAACTCGACGTAATTCTTCTGCCAATAATTCGCCAGCATAGAATTGCGTTAATTGCACATGACCTTGTTGTAAATGCGTTGCTGCTTGTTCTAGTGCTTCAAGATGGCGACGGCGAGCGAGGAATCCTCCTTCCATATTGGTTTGATAACCCATGGATTGTTTGAGATGTTCACGCAATAGCGCAACCCCTTGTTGCGTTTTAGCGGAAAGAGTAATGACAGTATAACCATTTTGCTCCACTATGCCTTCATTTTCACCACTTAAATCCGCTTTATTACGTACAATCGTGACGGGAATATTGCTTGGCAATTTGGTTAAAAATTCTGACCGCACTTTTTCTAAATCTTGGTTATCGGCTTCTGTGCTATCTAACATTAACAAAATGCGATCAGCTTGTTCGATTTCACTCCAAGCACGCACGATTCCAATACGCTCGACTTCATCCGTAGCCTCTCGCAGACCGGCTGTATCAATAATGTGCAGTGGCATACCATCAATATGAATATGTTCACGTAGCACATCACGGGTTGTTCCCGCAATATCCGTGACAATTGCCGCTTCACGCCCAGCTAGCGCATTGAGAAGGCTCGATTTCCCTGCATTTGGTCGCCCAGCAATCACCACTTTCATCCCTTCACGCAAAATCGAACCTTGTTTCGCCTCTGAACGGACATGGTCTAGCTGTGTAATGATATCATTCAGGTGGGCTTCAATTTTACCGTCTGCTAGAAAATCAATTTCTTCATCTGGGAAATCAATTGCCGCTTCCACATAGGTCCGTAAGTAAATCACACTATCAACGAGCTGATTCACTTTATTAGAAAATTCACCTTGTAGGGATTTTAATGCTGAGCGAGCGGCTTGCTCTGAACTGGCATCAATTAAATCAGCAATCGCTTCGGCTTGCGCCAAATCCAATTTATCGTTTAAGAAAGCTTGTTCTGAAAATTCACCAGGACGGGCTAAACGGAGCCCCTCTAACTGTAAAATGTGTTTTAATAGCAGATCGAGTACAACCTGACCGCCATGTCCTTGTAATTCCAACACATCTTCGCCTGTAAAGGAGTGAGGGGCTTTGAAGTACAGCGCAATGCCTTGATCGAGCACATTTCCATCACTATCTTTAAAGGGCAAATAATCTGCCATACGTGGTTTGGGGCATTTGCCTAATACCGCATGGGCAACCTCAACTGCTTTCGGACCTGACACACGTAAAATCCCAATTCCACCGCGTCCCGGTGCAGTAGCTTGTGCAACAATGGTTTCTTTCATAAAAACTCTCTTAAAAATGACCGCACTTTGATAAAACAAAAGGCACCAACTTGATGCCTTTTATGTTCATTCAACTGAATTATTTATGGCGAGAGTGTAACCCTTTTTTCTCTAAGCCACGATAAATCAATTGCTGTTGAGCGATAGTGATCAAGTTAGACACTAACCAGTATAATACCAAGCCTGATGGGAACCACAAGAAGAACACCATAAAGATTAATGGCATGAAGTTCATGATCTTCTGTTGTGTTGGATCTGCCACTGGCGTTGGTGACATTTTCTGTAATAAGAACATCGATGCACCCATTAAGATCGGCAGGATATAATACGGGTCTTGTGCCGATAAGTCTTGGATCCAACCAAAGAACGGTGCATGACGTAATTCAACGGCTTCTAAGAACGTCCAGTATAATGCGATGAAAATTGGCATTTGCAGAAGAATAGGTAAACAGCCACCTAATGGATTGACTTTCTCTTCTTTATAAAGTTTCATCATTTCTTGGCTCATACGTTGACGATCTTCACCAAAACGTTCACGCATTTCTTGCAGTTTCGGCTGTAACATACGCATTTTTGCCATGGAGGTGTATTGTGCTTTAGTAAGTGGGTATAAAATCGCTTTGACCACTAAAGTCACACCAATAATCGCAAGCCCCCAGTTTTGTACAATACTTTGAATAAAGGTTAAGAGCCAGAATAGCGGTTTAGCAATAAACCATGCCCACCCATAGTCCACACTTAAGTCTAAATGGTTTGCGACAGTTGCCATTTGATCTTGTAACTTAGGTCCAGTCCAAAGGGAGCTGCGAATCATTTCTTTGGCACCAGCAGGAATTGCAGTTACTGGACCACGATAACCAATCGAAGCCAAATTATTAGCTTTATCGGTTAAGCTATAAAGCTGATTATCCGCATCTTGATTTGGGATCCACGCCGAAACGAAATAGTGCTGTAATACAGCGACCCAGCCAGCTTTGGTTGAGATAGACAAGTTGGCTTTTTCCATGTCTGCAAAACTGTATTTTTTATAGTTGGTTTCAGACGAGGAATAAGCGCCACCCGTATAGGTTGGCATCGCGACGTTACCAGTATCTTCAACTAAAGTATGACGTAATTGCCCATAAGGCTCAACTTCGATAGTTTTATCACTTTGGTTATCAATTTCAAAGTTTACCGCAATGTCATAAGCACCACGTTTTAACACAAAGATTTTACGGAAAGTCACGCCGTCTTTCTCAAACACGAATGGCACGGCAAGTTCATTTTGCCCATCTGTTAATTTAAACGTATCGCCATCAACCTGATAGTTAGCACGTCCCGCTTTGGTATCAATACCGTCTTTACCAACAAGACCACTTTGTGCGATATAGACATGATTTGCTTTGTTGGTTAACAACGTAAACGGGGTATTGGAATTTAATTCTGCATCGTATTTTAATAATTCAGAATGAACAACATCGCCCCCTAAGGTATCCACTTCCAAACGGAATACATCATTTTCTAATGTGATAATACGACCTTGTGCTTGTGCTGTTGTTGCAATATCCGAAGATGAAGAAGCAGAACTTGCAGGTACATCAGAAGATACTTTTACTTGTTCAGTTGCAACAGGTTTTGGCGTATGGTAGTCAAGTTGCCATTGCTGATAAACAAGAAAAGAAATGAAGAGTAGTGCGATGACTAACAGGCTACGTCTTGAGTCCATTATTTTTTCTCTTTTTTGTTATTGATCTTTGGTGGAACAGGATCGTATCCACCCGCGTTTAAAGGATGACATTTTAATATACGTTTTAGCGTAAGCCAACTCCCTTTTATCGCACCATGGGTTTTTACTGCTTCAATCCCATAGCAAGAACATGTCGGTGTGAAACGACAACGGGGGCCAATGAGTGGGCTAATGACAACTTGATAGACACGAATTAACCCAATCAAGATTTTTGAGCTAAGCGAATGTGTCTTTGCCATAATTTATCCAATGTTTGTGTGAGTGTCCTGTTGTCTAATTTACCAATTCCCTGTTTCGCCACAATAACAAAATCGCAATTGGGGAGTTTATACTGTGCTAGGCGGAAACTTTCTCGGCATAAGCGTTTGATGCGATTGCGATCATGTGCTTTTTTTAAATGCTTTTTCGCGACAGTTAACCCTAAGCGAGGATGAGCGAGATTATTGGGACGAGCAAGAATGGTAAGTTCAGGTGTACTAGCACGGAACGGCTGTTCGAAGACGTATTTAAAATGAAGGGGAGTTAACAAACGTAACTCCCTCGAAAAATTCAGCTTAATCACACCAATAGGGATTAAGATTATGCTGATAACGATTTACGACCTTTAGCACGACGACGAGCTAAAACTTGGCGGCCGTTTTTAGTTGCCATACGAGCACGGAAACCGTGTGTACGACTACGTTTTAACACTGATGGTTGAAATGTACGTTTCATAACTGTAATTTACCTAAATCAAAAATTGTTCAGTAATCTTGAAAACAAGGATTAATCAAATAAGGAACGGAATTGTAATCATAAATTCAACGTTCGTCAAATTAGAATAGGCAAAATGAGCAAATAAATCTCAGTTTTCCTAATAAAAAGCAAAAGTGCGCCTCGGATTATACGTTTTTTGTTAAAAATCTCAAGCAACCTTTTTAGATTTTTTTCTGCCTTTATTGAAGATCTTTACGGGAGTTTATTGTAGAATTAATTTTCTTAAAGACCGCGCGTTTAGCGGAATTTTTTCAAATACCTTAACTATAACGATAATAGAATATGAAACCAGACCTATCTTCTCTTTGGCAAGAATGCCTTTTACAGCTTCAAGACCAGATTTCACTAACGGATTTTAGCACCTGGTTACGTCCTTTACAGGCCGATTTTAGCGTACAAAATACGATTGTTTTGTATGCCTCTAATGTGTTTATTAAACAAAAAGTGGACGAAAGTTATTTGGCACAATTGACTAAAGTTGCACAAGAGCTCAGTGGCAATGCTGAGTTAGTGGTACAGGTCAAAGTTGGGGTGAAACCTGAACCGAAGCCCGCGCAACCTTCTGCTTTGCCAACACATCACAATAAAGAAGAAAATAAACCGCAAACGGTTATTCGTTCTTATTTAAATCCCAAGCATGTGTTTGAAAATTTTGTGGAAGGTAAATCGAATCAACTTGCTCGTGCTGTTGCACAAAAAGTGGCAGATAATCCTGGTGAACCGAGTTCCAATCCGCTTTTTCTGTATGGTGGTACAGGTTTAGGGAAAACCCATTTATTGCATGCCATTGGCAATGGTATTTTATCTCGTAATACAAATGCGAGAGTCCTGTATATTCATGCTAATAATTTTATGCAACAAATGGTGAATGCGGTACGTGATAACAAAATGGATGAATTTAAAAAATTCTACCGCTCTTTAGATGCGCTGTTAGTGGATGATATTCAATTCTTTGCAGAAAAAGAAAAAACCCAAGAAGAGTTTTTCCATATTTTCAATAATTTATTTGATACGGGACGTCAAATTATCCTGACATCGGATCGGTATCCAAAAGAAATTGAAAAACTGGAAGAGCGTCTGAAATCGCGTTTCGGTTGGGGATTAACTACCGCGATTGAGCCGCCTGAACTGGAAACGCGCGTAGCGATTTTATTAAAGAAAGCCGAAGAAAAGAACATTTATTTACCTGAAGAAGTGGCGTTTTTTATCGGACAAAAATTACGTACTAACGTACGTGATCTTGAGGGCGCACTTAATCGAGTAAGTGCGAATGCGGAGTTTATGGGGGCGGCGATTACAATTGATTTTGTACGCGAAACCTTAAAAGACATGTTGGCATTACAGGATAAATTGGTCACAGTAGAGAATATTCAAAAAGTGGTGGCTGAATATTATCGGATTAAAGTGTCGGATTTGAAAGGCAAGAGTCGCTCGCGATCGATTGCACGTCCACGCCAACTCGCGATGGCGTTGTCGAAAGAATTGACAAATCGCAGTCTGCCAGAAATCGGGAAAAACTTTGGTGATAAAGATCATACAACGGTCTTGCATGCCTGTCGTAAAATTGCAGAATTGAGAGAACAAGAACATTCTTTAGAAGAGGATTGGTCAAATTTAATCCGTACACTCTCTGTGTAAAAAGGGGAAAAATATGCAGTTTATTGTTTCAAGAGAAAATTTATTAAAGCCATTACAACAAGTGTGTGGGGTGCTAAGTAGCCGCCCAAATATTCCCGTATTAAATAATGTATTACTACAAATTCGTGGTGAGCGTTTAGTGATTACCGGCACGGACTTAGAAGTTGAGCTCTCCACTGAAACTGCACTATTACGTACAGATGTGCAAGGTAGTTTTACTATTCCTGCCAAGAAATTTTTAGATATTTGCCGCAGTTTACCCGAAGAGGCGGAGATCTCAGTCAGTTTCGAAGAAGATCGTGCCATTGTGAAATCTGGTCGCAGTAAATTTAACTTGTCGACTTTACCAGCAGAAGAGTACCCAAATTTAACTGATTGGCAATCAGAGGTTGATTTTACTCTTGAACAAAGCACATTGCGTCGCCTGATTGAAGCCACGCAATTTTCCATGGCGAACCAAGACGCACGCTATTTCTTAAACGGCATGAAATTTGAAACAGAAGGGAATTTATTGCGTACTGTGGCAACGGATGGTCACCGTTTAGCCGTTTGTACCATTGCATTAGAACAAGACTTACAAACCCATTCAGTGATACTACCGCGCAAAGGGGTATTAGAGTTAGTCCGTTTACTCGAAAACACGGATTTGCCCGCCCGTTTACAAATTGGTACGAATAACTTGCGTATTGATTTAGGCAATATTATTTTCACTTCAAAACTGATCGATGGTCGATTCCCAGATTATCGTCGTGTCTTACCACGCAATGCAACACGTATTTTAGAAGCGGAATGGGATGTGTTAAAACAGGCGTTTGTGCGCGCGGCGATTTTATCTAATGAGCGTTTCCGTAGTGTTCGTTTACAGTTAAGTGAAAATCAATTAAAAATTACGGCAACCAATCCAGAACAAGAAGTGGCAGAAGAAATTATCGATGTTTCTTATGTGGGTGAAGAAATGGAAGTCGGCTTTAATGTAAGCTACATTTTAGATGTATTAAATGCGTTAAAATGTCAGCGAGTGCGTATGCGTCTGACCGATGCCTCGTCAAGTTGCTTAATTGAAGATTGTGACGATGCTAGCGCGGAATATGTCATTATGCCAATGCGTTTATAGTTTTCTTTGCACACCGTATGGCAATTTCACGTTTACTGATTGAAAACTTTCGTAACTTAACAGCCGTGGATCTCGAATTTGATCACGGCTTTAACTTTTTAGTGGGTAACAATGGTAGTGGCAAAACCAGCCTATTAGAAGCGATCTTTTATCTCGGGCATGGTCGCTCCTTCAAAAGTGCGGTCAGTAATCGCATTATTTCTTACGAACAACCGCATTTTATTTTACACGCCAAAATTCAAGAACAAGCCCATCAATGGTCTGTTGGTTTACAGAAATTACGGCAAGGAAATTCAGTTGTAAAAATTAATGGTGAAGATGGCAATAAAATTGCTGATCTTGCCCATTTGCTTCCTATGCAATTAATTACCCCTGAAGGCTTAACCTTGTTAAATGGTGGTCCCGTTTACCGTCGTGCTTTTTTGGACTGGGGACTTTTTCATCATCATAATCACTTTCATTTAGCTTGGGTAAATTTAAATCGTTTATTAAAACAACGTAATGCGGCGTTACAACAAGCCACTCATTATCAGGCGCTTGAAATCTGGGATCGTGAACTAGTGAAACTTGCGCATCAAGTCAGTGAATGGCGTGCACAATATGCAGAAGCATTGCGTCCTGAAATTGAACAGACTTGCCGCTTATTTTTACCTGAATTAGAGATCAGTGTGAGCTTTCATCAAGGTTGGGAAAAAGACAGTGACTATGCTGACTTGTTAGTGCGCCATTTTGAACGCGATCGTGCGATAGGTTATACCGTGTCGGGACCACAAAAAGCAGACTTTCGCTTTAAAGCCAATGGCTTGCCGGTGGAAGATGTGCTTTCTCGTGGGCAGTTGAAGTTATTGATGTGTGCACTACGCCTTGCGCAAGGTGAACATTTAATGAAGCAGAAAGAACGACATTGTATTTTTCTGATTGATGATTTTGCTTCGGAACTGGATCAATATAAACGCGCTTTATTAGCTGAACGTTTGAAACAAAGTGGCTCACAAGTGTTTGTCAGCGCGATTACAGAAACACAACTAAAGCAAATGCAACCACAGCAACACCGCACTTTTCGGGTTGAAGAAGGTTGCATTGCACCGCTTTAAATGCCTTATTTTTGACTACAAACCGCAATAAAATTGAGCTTATTTTGTGGGTCATTAAAGGTTTTGAACATTTGTTTAAATTGTTCTCGATTTTCTGACTTAAGGGCATTTTTAATGATTCTAAAAGTGCCTAGAACACCTTCGTCATAAAAGAGTCCTTTAGGGGAAAGTAAGGTCATTTCACCTGAATAAGCATCAATATTACGGAAACCACATTCACTAAATAAACGTTTCCAGCCGTCTTTCGTTAATGGTGTAACTGTAACATTAATGACATCGCGTAATTTTTCCAAGATCTGTTGATGATCTTCTCCGACTAACATCACATCATGTGTGAGTAGAAAGCCGTTGGGCTTTAACACACGCCAATATTCTGTAATAGCTTTCTTTTTCGCTTCAATTGGCAACATGGTTAACATGGCTTCATTAATCACAATATCAAAGCTGTTATCTGCAAAAGGTAATTTCATCGCATTGGCACGTTGCACATGAATCAAATCTTGTAAACCTTCATTACAGATATTTTGCTTTGCTTTCTCTAGTGCGCTTTCATCTAAGTCAACCCCTTCAATCTGGCAACCGTATTGTTTGGCTAAGGCAATAGCCGTCGTTCCCATATTACAGGCAACCTCAAGTACCTTTTTATTCGCATGAAAATCACCATTGGCAATTAACCAATCTGTCGCGATTTTACCACCCGGGCGTAAGCGTGTTTTGCCTAAACGTGCTAAAAAATTGTGTCCAACTTCTGTTTTACCCATCATGTACTCCTCAATGTGTTGAATTGATTTTAGCTTACCATGTTCAAATCAAAATAAGAATGAGAATTAACAGGTCATTTGAATATAAAAAATGCGATCAAATGGATCGCATTTTAGCAGAGAACCGGGGGATTATCTTGTACCGTAAACGACAATGGTTTTACCATGTGCAGAGATTAAATGCTGATCTTCTAACATTTTGAGGATTCGTCCAACCGTTTCACGCGAACATCCCACCATTTGCCCAATTTCTTGGCGCGTGATTTTAATTTGCATCCCATCTGGATGGGTCATGGCTTCTGGCATTTTAGCCAGATTTAATAAGGTTTGTGCGATACGCCCCGTCACATCTAAAAAGGCTAGATTACTTACTTGTCTTGACGTATTTTGTAAGCGACGTGCTAGCTGAGCTGATAAATGCATTAAAATATCTGGGTTGACCTGAATTAATTGACGAAATTTTTTATAAGAAATTTCGGCAATTTCACATGGGCTTTTTGCCTTAATCCAAGCTGAACGTAATTGTCCCTCTTCGAAAAGACCAGCCTCACCAAAAAAATCACCTTGACTTAAATAAGTCAAAATCATTTCTTTGCCATCTTCATCTTTGACTAAGACAGCAACGGAACCTTTAATCAGATAATACAGCGTCTCGGCTTTTTCACCTGCATGAATCAATGTACTTTTGGAAGGATATTTGTGAATATGGCAGTGAGATAGAAACCACTCTAACGTAGGATCTATCGATGGTGTAGTTTGCATTTGTTCTTGCACGGAAGACCTCCATAAACTAATTTTTCCGACAAAGTAGAATCATTTTAACAAGTCCATTTTGTCTTTTATATCAATTGATTCGTGCAGTTCAGACCAAACTATCACGACAGTACCTTGTTGAATTTGAGAAAGTAAAGCTTGTTTTTTTTGTTCTAAGGAAAGCTCACATTGACCATAGTCTGTCCCTTCTCTTAAAATGAAACTCTCCACAATATTGTTTAACGTTTCTTCTTCCAATTCTTGCCAAGGAATGATCATATTCTTACCTAAATTCAGATTTTATGCAAATAACCTTTCAAGCAATCGCCATTGTTGCTCAAAACTTTGTTGTGTGGAATGGCGGAAATTGGAACGGACATAACGCATAAAGTGCCCTTCACACAGGTTCACCAGATGTGCCGCGATAACGCGCTCTTCATAGTCAAAACCTTTTCCTTCACGTAATTTTCGCATTTGTAAGATGTTGATGAATTGTAACTCAAGGCGATCAAAAAATTGGGCGACGCGTGCTTGTAATTGCGGTTCTTCAAACATTAAGGCGTGTCCCGTTAAAATACGAGTTAAGCCGGGATTTTTGCGTGCAAAATCTAACACCATTTGCATAATATTATGAACACGCGCGGCAGTATGGGTCTCATTTTTAACGGATTGCGTAATACGTGTGAATAAATGTGCTTCCAGATTATCAATCAAGGCTTCAAACATTTTGGTTTTACTTGGATAGTAACGATAAAGCGCGGCTTCTGAAACACCTACTTCGGCAGCAATGCGAGCTGTTGTCATACGTTCCATTCCCCGTTCCGAATGCAACATATGTGTCAGAACGGTCAGCACTTGCTGACGGCGTTCTTTCAGACTGCGTTTTACTGGTTTTTGCATAGCTTATTGTTTACCCGAATGTCCAAATCCACCTTCACCACGCTCAGTTTGTGCAAAATCACTGACGATATTAAACTCAGTTTGCACGACAGGCACAAACACTAATTGGGCAATACGATCACCTACTTCCACTTTAAATGGCTCAGTGCTACGGTTCCACAGCGAAACCATTAATGGACCTTGATAATCCGAGTCAATTAAACCGACTAAATTACCTAAAACGATGCCATGTTTATGACCTAAACCTGAACGAGGCAAAATAACGGCCGCCAGCGTAGGATCGGCAATATAAAGAGATAAACCTGTTGGAATTAACACGGTTTGTCCCGCTTCTACAGTCATTGGCGCATCAATTAATGCTCTTAAATCTAAGCCCGCGGACCCTTCGGTTGCATATGTTGGCAAAGGGAATTCTGTTCCAATACGTTGATCGAGAATTTTGACATCAATTTTTTTCATTCTTTGTCCTATTGTTTAAGATTGGCGGTAACGCGCAATAATTTGATTAACTAATTGTTTGGCTAATGTTTTTTTACTCTCTAATGCTAATTTTGTGCTGCCATTGTGCCAAAAGAGATGCAGGCTATTTTGATCTTGCCCGAAGACTTGTCCACCTGATACATCATTCGCACAAATCATATCCAGCTTTTTACGTTGTAGTTTGTCTTGTGCGTACTGCTCAACATGTTGAGTTTCCGCTGCGAAACCTACCGTAAATGGACGTTGTACCGCTAAATGCCCAACATCTGCAATAATGTCAGGATTTTTAACTAATGTCAGGTTGATTTCATCTCCTGCTTTTTTGATTTTTTGCGTCGCGATCTCAGCAACACGATAATCTGCTACGGCAGCACAGCCAATAAATATCTGATTTTCGACCGCACTTTTGAGCGCTTGCTGATGCATGTCTTGAGCAGAAATGACATTGATGCGCTGGACTTTCTCGGGTGTTGCTAAATTGACCGGACCTGAGATTAATGTGACTGTTGCTCCACGTTCAGCAAAGGCTTCGGCAATCGCAAAGCCCATTTTTCCAGAACTGTGATTACTAATATAACGAACTGGATCAATGGCTTCTTGCGTTGGACCTGCGGTAATCGCCACTTTTAATCCCACTAAATCTTGTTGAGTATGGAATAACTCACAAAGTGCGGTATAAATTTCAGAAGGTTCAGACATACGTCCTAAACCAACATCCCCACAAGCTTGCTCACCTGCATTAGGACCGACAACATGGTAACCACGTTGAACTAGAGCACTCAGATTTTTCTGCGTTATCGCTTGAGCAAACATTTGCTGATTCATCGCCGGAGCGAGTAAAAGGGGGGCTTTGGTTGCTAAACAAAGAGTAGAAAGCAGATCATTTGCCATACCAACGGTTAAACGGGCGAGAAAATCTGCACTTGCTGGTGCAATCACAATGGCTTCTGCCCATTTGGCTAATTCAATGTGTCCCATCGCTAATTCAGCTTGGGGATCCAAGAGAGACTGAGCCACGGCATTGCCTGAGATGGCTTGTAACGTTAAAGGAGTAACGAATTCTGCAGCAGCCGGAGTGAGCACTACGCGTACATCAGCCTGATTTTTGCGTAATAAGCGGATTAATTCGATGGATTTATAAGCAGCAATGCCACCAGTAATACCGACAACGATACGTTTTGATTGAAGGGGGTGCATGATGAATCCTCGCGCTTAATTTTTATTCAAACCAACAAAAGCCTTATTTTACTGTAATTTTTGCCAAGAAAGAATGGTATTTTTGCGATCTTATTTCCAGAGTCGTGTGTGATCGTTTTCCTTGATAAGCGATATCAGTAATTTAATGCGTTATGTGATAACTAAGAGGATGATATCATGCAGAATCAAGTAGAAAGCCTGAGTTTGATGCCACGTGAAAAATTATTGCGTTTTGGTGCACCGGCTTTAACTGATGAAGAATTGCTAGCGATTTTTTTAAGAACAGGGATAAAAGGCTGCTCCGTTATGCAACTTTCGCGACACGTTTTACAGCATTTCCATTCATTAAGAGGATTAATGTCAGCCACACAAACTGAGTTTTGTCAGCTGAAAGGATTAGGGATAACGCAATTTATTCAATTACAAGCCTGTACTGAAATGAGTAAACGCTATCTACAAGAAGAATTAAAATTAACACAAGCATTTAAGAATTCTGAAAATGTGCGATTTTACTTACAAGCGACATTGGAAAATAAGGAACGAGAAATTTTTCAGGTCCTTTTTTTAGATAATCAGCATCGCTTGATTAAACAAGAAGAAATGTTTTTAGGGACGATTAATTGTACAACGATTCACCCGAGAGAAATTATAAAAAGTGCACTTTTTTGTAATGCGGCGGCGTTAATTTTAGCTCACAATCACCCTTCTGGAAACCCCGAACCAAGTGCCTCGGATAAAATGGTTACCACAAAAATCCAAGCAGCTGCTGAGTTAGTTGAAATCCGAATTTTGGATCATTTTGTTATAGGGAAAGGCTGTTACTATTCGTTTGCAGAAAATAGACTCCTATAAGGTTTTTTGTTACCATTCAATTCCTTGGCGAAAATTTTTACATTTATTTGTTGAAATGTGGTATTTAGGCTTGAGAATAAAAGATAAAGTGAGTATAATTCACCACCTTTAATATAGTATGCGGGTCGGTTACAGCGACCTGACGAGGTTGCGTTTAAAACGCATAAAGTCGATATTGACACCGTTTTAATGTAATCCGAACCCTAAGCTCGAGCTTATATTTGATTTATTGGAGATTAATATGTCTAGAGTCTGTCAAGTAACAGGCAAGCGTCCAGCAGTTGGTAACAACCGTTCGCACGCAATGAACGCGACTAAGCGTCGTTTTCTACCAAACCTTCACACTCACCGTTTCTGGGTTGAGAGCGAAAAACGTTTCGTAACTTTACGCTTAACAGCGAAAGGTATGCGTATTATCGATAAAAAAGGCATTGATGCAGTTTTAGCTGATATCCGTGCTCGTGGCGAGAAAATCTAAGGAGCTAAAACATGGCAGCTAAAGGACCTCGTGAGAAAATCAAATTAGTTTCAACTGCAGAAACTGGTCATTTTTACACTACAACAAAAAACAAACGTAATATGCCTGAAAAAATGGAAATCAAAAAATACGATCCAGTTGTGCGTAAACACGTTGTTTATAAAGAAGCTAAAATCAAATAATTTTAGTCCTATTTTGAAAAACCCGACATTGTTCGGGTTTTTTTATTTCTGATAATCTATTTGTGCTCCTTCTCTTCATTATTTCAAGTTCCCTTTTTATCGCTCTGTTCATGACGACAAATTTGTTTTCTGTTTACTTTATGAGCTAAATAAGAGTATTATATATTTATTTATATAATGATATTAAGGGACTCTTATGATTCAACGCTACGTTAAAATAGTCAGTATTGCTTTATTACTTTTCTTAGGTTTTATCAATAATGCGTTTGCAGCACGTGTTATTACTGATCAATTAGGACGAAAGGTCACTATCCCAGATGAAGTTAATCGTGTTGTTGTCTTACAGCATCAGACTTTAAATCTCCTTGTCCAGCTTGATGCAAAGGAAAGTGTAGTCGGGGTGTTATCAAGTTGGAAAAAACAATTAGGGAAAAACTATTCACGTTTTATGCCAGAGTTAGAAACGATGCCACAACCAGGTGATTTAACTCAAGTGAATATTGAGAGTCTACTTGCTTTAAAACCTCAACTTGTGTTTGTGGCAAACTATGCACCAAAAGAAATGATTGAGCAAATCGAACAGGCTGGTGTGCCTGTTGTAGCCATTTCTTTGCGTGAAGATAAAAAAGGTGAAGAAGGAAAAGTCAACCCAGAAATGGAAGATGAAGAAGTTGCCTATAATAATGGCTTGAAACAAGGCATTTATTTAATTGGTGAAGTAGTTAATCGACAAGCGCAAGCCAAAAAGCTAGTTACTTACACTTTTGAACAGCGTGAATTAGTGAGTCAACGTTTAAGTAAGGTGCCTGATGAGCAGCGTGTTAGGGTCTATATTGCAAATCCAGATTTAGCGACTTATGGTTCTGGAAAATATACAGGGTTAATGATGCTTCATGCTGGAGCGAAGAATGTGGCAGCTGAAACAATAAAAGGTTTTAAACAAGTTTCGATTGAGCAAGTGATTCATTGGAATCCTGCAGTTATCTTCGTACAGGAACGTTATCCTCAGGTTATCGAGCAAATTAAAAAGGATCCCTCTTGGCAAATTATTGATGCGGTGAAAAATCAACGTATCTATTTAATGCCGGAATATGCAAAAGCGTGGGGATATCCAATGCCTGAAGCATTAGCGATTGGTGAATTATGGTTAGCAAAACAACTTTACCCTGAATTGTTTGCAGATGTTGATTTAGAGGAAAAAGTAAACCAATACTATAAACTGTTCTATCGTATGCCATATAACCAGTAATAACGATGAAGTCTATGTTAGCAAATCAGCGAGGTTTTATAACATCGCTGATTTTTATCTTGTTTATCATCGTATTGTTCACTTTAAATATTGGCACTTTTTCGTTATCAACCGGAAAAGTGCTCTCTATTTTATCTAAGCCTTTTCTTTCGCAACACGCGTCTTTTACACCCATGGAATACCATATTGTTTGGCATGTACGCTTACCACGCATCATTATGGCATTTTTTTCAGGGGGGATCTTAGCGATGAGTGGTGCAACACTACAGGGCGTTTTTCATAATCCCCTTGTTGATCCTCATATTATTGGTGTCACATCAGGGGCAGCTTTTGGAGGCAGTTTAGCAATTTTATTAGGATTCCCATCTTATTTATTGATTCTATCCACATTTTCTTTTGGTTTATTGACATTATTCTTGATCTATGTAACCACGATGTTCATCGGAAAAGGAAATCGTATTGTATTAGTTTTAGCGGGTGTCATTTTAAGCGGTTTCTTTAGCGCTCTAGTGAGCTTAATCCAATATTTAGCGGATGCAGAAGAAGTTCTGCCGAGCATTGTATTTTGGTTATTAGGAAGTTTTGCCACCGCTAGTTGGGCAAAACTAGCTATATTGTTACCCTGCGTTTTTATTGCAGCTTATTTATTATTTCGTTTACGGTGGCATATTAATGTGTTATCGCTAGGTGATATGCAAGCAAAAATGTTAGGCGTTTCCATTAAGAAAACGCGTTGGTTTGTTTTGCTACTTTGTGCATTGCTTGTAGCAACACAAGTCGCTGTTAGTGGGAGTATTGGGTGGATAGGGCTTGTTATTCCTCATTTGACACGTTTTTTTGTAGGAAGTGATCACCGTTATCTATTGCCCGCCTCCTTTTTGATTGGTGGGATTTTCATGATTGTTATTGATACACTTGCACGTACGTTAACTTCTGCAGAAATTCCTGTAGGTATTATCACCGCTCTTTTAGGAGCACCCATTTTTACCTTGCTCTTATTAAAAACTTATCGAAAGAAGTCATTATGAATGAATTGAGTTTAGATGTAGATAAGCTGTTATTTGGTTATGATAAGCCGTTGTATTTACCACTTACTTTCCAATGTAAGAAAGGAGAGGTTATTTCGGTACTTGGGACAAATGGAAAAGGTAAAACCACATTATTGCATTCTCTTGCTCATGTGTTACCTGTTATGTCTGGACAGATTAGGCAACAAGGTCATATTGGTTTTGTGCCACAGTCTTTTTCGTCGCCAGATTATTCCGTGTTAGAGATTGTTTTAATGGGGCGAGCAAGCAAAATCGGTGCATTTAACCTACCAAGTAAAGCGGATGAAACAGTCGCATTGCAGATGTTGGCGCGCTTGGACATCCTGCATTTAGCTGAGCGCAATATCAATATGCTTTCGGGCGGTCAACGCCAACTTGTGCTCATCGCTCGTGCACTTGCGACAGAATGTCAGGTCCTCATTTTAGATGAACCTACAGCAGCATTGGATGTTTATAATCAACAGCGTGTGTTACAACTTATACGTTTTCTTGCAACGGAACAAAAAATGGCCATTATTTTTTCCACTCATGATCCTTATCACAGTTTATGTGTGGCAGATAATGTGTTATTGCTATTGCCTAACCAACAATGGAAATATGGAATAGCCAGTCAAATTTTAACGGAATCTCATTTGAAACAAGCGTATAATGTACCGATTAAATATTCTATGATTGAAGAACAGCAGGTTTTAGTCCCCATCTTTACCATACAGTAAACACATCGCATGAGAATTTTAGCCGCAGGGAGTTTACGCCAGCCTTTTACGTTATGGCAACAAGCATTAATCCAACAGTATCAATTACAAGTCGAAATTGAATTTGGACCGGCGGGGTTGTTGTGCCAACGCATTGAGCAAGGGGAAAAAGTGGATTTGTTTGCCTCTGCCAATGATGCGCATCCTAGGCATTTACAAGCGCGATATCCTCATATTCAACTTGTGCCTTTTGCTACGAATCGTTTATGTTTAATTGCAAAGAAATCGGTGATTACTCACCATGATGAGAATTGGTTGACATTATTGATGTCGCCCCACTTACGCTTAGGAGTATCGACACCTAAGGCAGATCCTTGTGGAGATTATACTTTGGCATTATTTTCGAATATTGAAAAACGGCATATGGGCTATGGCTCGGAATTAAAAGAAAAAGCAATGGCAATAGTTGGTGGTCCGGATTCTATCACTATTCCAACAGGACGAAATACCGCAGAGTGGCTTTTTGAGCAGAATTATGCTGATCTTTTCATTGGTTATGCGAGTAATCATCAATCTTTGCGTCAACATTCTGATATTTGTGTTTTGGATATTCCTGATGAGTATAATGTGAGGGCGAACTATACATTAGCAGCTTTTACTGCGGAAGCATTACGCCTTGTGGACTCGTTGCTTTGTTTGACTTGCGGACAAAAATATTTACGCGATTGCGGCTTTTTGCCTGCCAATCATACCTGATGAATAGTTTGGATATTATCAATTATAAGATTTATGGATACATAACCTATGCCAGAATTACCTGAAGTTGAAACCACAAAAAATGGAATTAGCCCTTATCTTGAAGGGGCTATCATTGAAAAAATTATTGTTCGCCAACCGAAATTACGCTGGATGGTAAGCGAAGAATTAGCACAAATTACACAACAAAAAGTCATCGCATTAAGTCGCCGTGCGAAGTATTTAATTATCCAACTTGAAACAGGCTATATGATTGGACATTTAGGGATGTCAGGGTCATTGAGAGTTGTGGAGAAAGGGGATCTTATTGATAAACATGATCATCTTGATATCGTAGTGAATAACGGAAAAGTTGTGCGTTATAACGATCCTCGTCGTTTTGGCGCGTGGTTATGGACAGAGAAGTTGGACGAATTTCCTCTTTTTCTGAAATTAGGTCCAGAGCCTCTGTCTGAGGAATTTGATTCTGATTACTTGTGGCAAAAAAGTCGTAAAAAACAGACCGCACTTAAAACTTTTTTAATGGATAATGCTGTCGTCGTTGGCGTTGGGAATATCTATGCGAATGAAACGTTATTTCTTTGTAACCTACATCCGCAAAAAACAGCAGGGAGTTTAACTAAGGCACAATGTGGGCAGTTAGTAGAACAAATAAAACAAGTGCTGTCTAACGCAATCCAACAAGGTGGTACGACGCTAAAAGATTTTCTCCAACCGGATGGGCGTCCAGGTTATTTTGTCCAAGAATTGCGGGTTTATGGTAATAAGGATAAGCCTTGTCCAACATGTGGCACAAAAATAGAAAGTTTAGTGATAGGGCAACGAAATAGTTTCTATTGCCCCAAGTGTCAGAAGAGATAAGACTATTTGACAAGCCATGCAGGGTCAATTTGTTCAGGCGAGAGCTCATTAATATTTTCTTTATAGAAAAGTATGTACGTTTCTGCCTGACTTCTGGGTTGCCAATGTGTAAATGCAATAGGATCTTCTTTATAAATACCAATAATTGGCTTATTAAAACCTGAAGCAATATGTACAGTAGACGTGTCTGTAGAGATTAATTGATCACAGTGGCGAATCAATTCAATGGTATGAAAGATCTTGGTTGTTGGATGGACAAAAATATGCGGATAATCGGCTGACAATTGTGTTAATTTCTCTGTTACTTCAGGATAGCTTAATAGCACCAGCTTTTTTCCCCCGCTAACTTGCGTGAGATAATCTAAATATTTTTTGATGTTGTCATCGTTTACTTTTTTGATTCTTGCAGCACCATAAAAATTAATAGCAATATACTTTTCTAGTTGGTTTTTCTGCAAAAATTCAGAAATTTCGACCGCACTTTGCTCATCAAATGGGACGTCATAGCTTATATCTTGTACCGTAATATTCACTTTTTCTAAGGCGAGTTTATAGAGTTCCGAAAAGTGAAATTGTCCCTCCAGATTAATATTAAATAAACCATAATTGGCTTTTTGGTAGCCAATATAATGCTTGGCATTGATTAAGCGTAAAAGTAAAAGATCGCGATTACGAATCATAATCGTCGGATCAATCACTAAATCATATTGTTCTTTTTGAATTGCTAGACCACATTTGATGTAATCCAAAATACTTTTCTTTTTTACATAGTAAAGTTGATCGATATATGGATTTTGTTTAAAAAGATAAGCATTTTGTTTGGTACAAATTACACCAATTTTAATGTGGGGATTAAATTTTTTTATCTCACGGAATACAAATGAGCTCACCACATAATCCCCAATTTTTCCGTCTTGGCGGAGGAAGAGGATGCTTCGAATATCAATGTTGATTATACTATTTGGTAGATTTGTTTTATCAAGTAATAATTTACCTAGTTTTAATCTGATTTTTTGTAGCATGCTTTTTATCATTTCAAACCCGCTCTTCTCTCCATTTCGTTTATTTCTGACTCAACTCCACCAAAAACACAGCTAGGCTCGATTCCGTAGGCATTGATATGCGTTAATTGTAATAATCCAGTTAAAAAGTCTGACGGCATACGGATCGGATAGGCATGTTTTAGTAGCTTCTTAGCACCTTCTAGAGTGATTAGATAAGCTGTAGTTCTGACTATAAAACGTTTAGAGTGTTTAGATGGTTTTCTATATCGAGCTAAGCGATATCTTTCTGGTAAGTTACGCATAAATGGATATACTTTTGCTTTACCATGATCTAAGAAAAGAATTTCTCTTCTGTTAGGTAGTTTTTGTAATGCTGCGAGTACAATCTCTTCAAAGTATAGAGAGACGATAGCATCATCTTCCAGAATAATAACTTGTTCGAGATTATTTGCTACTATATGCTCATATATTTTAATATGGCTCATAGCGCAACCAATTTCACCAAGTGTTAGAGCTCCTTTTGAGCCACAGTATTTTGGGAAAAATTCATAATCAATCTTTTCTAGTTCTTCTTTTGTTAGATCTTTTCCATAAACGGCATCAAAGAATTCAAAGTCTAACCCTAATCCAGATAACCTGTGAGAAATTATTTGTCTTCTAGGGGAATTTTTAAGGCTAATTACTATAATTTTAGGTAATTTCATATATTCTCCTAATTTTTATGATTTAAAGTTAACGCAAAGTGATATTCTTCTATACTATCAATTTCATAAGCATCATGTATAGATAATTCTTTATATCCTACATTTAAGTCACTGAGGATTTGCATGGGAATATTATCCCAATATAATGAGTTATCTAACAATATATTTTTTGCCATAAATTTATGGATATGTTCTTTTATTTTTTCAGCGTCTGATTTTGACCAATATGATATGCCTAGTAGGCTAGGTAAATAATCATTTGATACAATAATATTATCAATTTTATCTTTCTTTATTATGGGTATCCATTCTTCTTTATTACTTTTGGGTCTAGTAATTAGAAAATATAGACTAGTTTTAGGTCTACCTATGAAAATATTTTTGAAGATTACGACATCACTATCAATAACAAAGCTATCACCGAAGTGATTTATAGCTTTATAGAAAGAGTATATATTATTAAATTCTTTGTATTTTTCATTATTTAGTATTTTACATTTATATTTTTCTTTCAAATAAGAAAATTGTTCTGACAGATGTCCTGTTACAATATATATATCATCAATTCCTGCTTCGATAAGGTTTTGAATAGTGTTTTCTATATTTGGTATACCATTTATTGGAAGAAGGGATTTGTGTATTTTTTTTGTAACATCTTTAAAACGGCTACCTAGACCCGCTGCTAATATGATAGCATTCATTTGATTCTTTCCTTACTTAATATAGTGACAAATGTAAATATGATAAAGCAAGTTAATATTGATTTGATATCTATTCTGTCTATCATTAATATATGACTTAGAATAATTGACCATGCAGTATATGTTATGTTTAGAGCCATGGCTCTAATTGGCTTTAATATTTCAATGGCTTTATAGTATAAGAAATATGATAATCCAGATGATATCGTGAGTGAAATTACAAGAATAACTAGATAAGTATTATTATAATCTATATTTTCTATGGTTTCTATATTTTTCATGTTGTCTGTTGTTAATGTTGTATACAGTATTACTATTATATATCCTAGTACAGAAAATAATTGTCTTATGAAATAGATATCTTCTGCTTTATTTTTCTTATTGTGCATGGCATAACTGGATAAAGTGATCTCACTTGCCCAGGAAATAGAAACAAATATTGCAAGGAATATTCCAATTATACTTATATCACTTTCTAATTCTATATTTAATAATATTGTTATTAGAATGAGAGATGTAAATAATATTACATTTTCTTTTTTCTCTTTATTAATTTTTATTGACAATAATGCAGCTAGTATAGGGTAAGTAGAAGAAATTGCAGCGGCATAATTCACACCGATAATTTGAATAGCTTTCAAATAGCAAAACATTGCAATTGGAGCACCTAGTAACCCTGAAAAGATAGCAAAATAGTTATTTTTATTTATTGAAGGAAATTTCTTATTTTTATATAAGTATGAAGAAATTGTTACCAATGAAATAAATTCAATAAAAAATAATATAAATATACTGAATAATAATGTATCAAGATTTGGAAAATTGTTATATAGTATTTGGTATACTATTCCTGAAATAGCCCATAAAAATCCTGACGATAATCCTAAGATGTAACCTTTCTTCATCATAATACCTTTTGTAAGGTTAGCATACTTTGGTATGCTCTATCTATTCTAGCTTTGGCATAACCATCAAAAAACTCATTATTTTCTTCTTTTATAATTGTCCATAAGAACCATAAAACATCTTGCGTGAATTGAAATGCAATGATATCGTTTTTTATTAGGTTAAAGTTAATATTGTTATTGTAATATTTTAAGAATGATTCTTGTTGTTCTTGTAATAACCTTGATTCTAGGAAAAATGCAGCTATATCAAATAATGGATGATTCATGCCAGAGTATTCCCAGTCAATAAAATAAATCCTATTATCTTTAATTAATATGTTTTCAGGTACTAAGTCATTATGACAAGGTACAAGTTTATTATATTTATCTATTAAGTAGATAGATGTCTTTTCAAAGAAAATACAAATTTCTCTTATATTCTCATTAAAATCATAAAAATTACTTGGTTCTTTTAATAAACTTAAATATTTTTTAAATTCTAATAGTACATCAAATTTATTACTTAATTTAATATTAGAGTTATGCAGTTTATATAATCTTTCTGCGATCATTTTTAAATACATATCATTTTTTATAGTACTATGATCTAGGCTAAAACTGTTTTCTAAGAAATAAGTTATTTTTATACCGCTCTCATCATTAAAATATTTTGTTTTTACATTGAAATTATGTTCAGACATTAATAAGCTATTCAGCTTTTCATATTTTCTATTTATTAAGCTGGAAGTCATATTGCCAGGTATACGAAGAACATATTTTTTATTATTATCTCCCTCTACTAGGAAGTTTCTGTTAGTCATTCCTCCTAACGTTTCTATTTTTATATCATTTGTTTTTAATTCATTTTTTATTAAGTCAATAATTTGTTCTTTTATCATAATTTTGTATATTCATAAGTATGTTATTTACGACGGAATTCAACTTTTCTTCCTAGAGTTTGGTTATCTAATAAAATTTCAAAGTCTTTAATTCTATCTCCATAACTATATACTTTAGGTATCATGAAATCTTCACCATAAATTTCAGCTAAGTGATCGGGTGTATTATCTGGAATGTAAACATCATTGTTCATAAATGATATTTTTTTTAGATTGAAATTAGATAGGTTTATTTGTATTGTTCTTAATTTATTATTATATTTTTTTAATGTTTCTCCATATTTTAATCCTTCTTCAGCATCAAAAGAGAAACAGACTTTTTGATTGTTTAGAGTTTTAAAAACAAACAAATCTATTGCTACATATTTTCCATATTGAAAAGTATATTCAGCAGTGAAATCGTTAATGTCTTTATTATTACTTTCTATGATATATTTTTTATAAAGGTGAAAATCATATTTTTTAAGATGTTCTATTAGATCTTGGCTCATATCTTCTTCATTAATGCCAAAATCCATATCACTATCGTGAGGAATTAACTTTTGATCTCTATAAGCACCAAGTAAAGTGCCGAATTCTATCCATACTTTTACTTCTTTAGGATAGGCATTTATAGCATCAATGAATTTTTTTAATGCAAGAGGAGCAGACTTATGAAACTCAATTAAATATTTTTGATGTTCTTTTTCTCTAAAGATTTTTCTTAGTTCATGTCTTTTTTGTCTATTAAACGGGTGGAATAAACTGATGAAAAATGTATAGTCATATAAATTAAACTTCATGAAGTCTCCTTACATGTAGATTTGATTTTTCAAGGGGGAAATAAAATTGGTCAAGAGTTATTAGTATATGATGCAAATTTAACCCCACGAATGTGGGGTTAAAACTTCAAAATTATTTTGTACTTGGAATATTGAAACGTTTGTTAAAGCGTTCTACACGACCACCAGTATCAACAACGCGTTGTTTACCTGTATAGAATGGGTGGCAGTTACCACAAACGTCTAAGTTTAAATCTTTACCCACTGTTGAGCGAGTTTTAATAACATTACCGCAAGAACAAGTTGCCGTAACTTCCACATAATTAGGGTGAATACCTTGTTTCATAGAAAACCTCAATTTGAAGCCATGCCGCTATCGAGTACACAGACTGACACCGCATGTAATTAATATTACGCCACATAAGTAGCAGTTTGTATGTAAGGTGGCAAATTCTACAAAAAAAAAGCAGAATATTCAAGCCAAATCACCTAATTAGACAAATATGCCTATGAATGCTATATTTCATCAATAATACGGAGACCAACCCATTCATTAACCGACCAACCATGCAACTCATCCGTGTGGCGCTGGCAGTGCCGTTATATCGTTTTTTTGATTATCTTTTACCTCCCGAGCTTGATGCCGTGATTGGGGGACGTGTCGTTGTGCCTTTTGGTAGGCAACAGCGTGTTGGGATTGTGGTGGCATTGCCTGTGGAAACAGAGGTTGAAACGGCGCAATTAAAGTCAGTAATTGAGGTGTTGGATACTCAAAGCGTGTTTAATCAAGATATGTGGCAGTTATTGCATTGGGCTGCTGGCTATTATCAAACTGCATTGGGTGAAGTGTTATTTCAAGCGTTGCCTGTCAAACTTAGGCAGGGGGAAAGTGCGGTTGAAAAAGCGAAAATTTTTTGGCAATTGACCGAACGTGGTCGGCAAGCATTGGCACAACACACTGACAGCGGGGAGTTTAAGCGGGCAAAAAAACAGCTTGAGGTTCTCATCGCGTTATCTCAAACCCCACTAGAAAAAGGCAATAATCCGTTTAATAGCGCGATTTTTTCAACTCTTAAACAAAAAGATTACGTAGAAGACGTTGAGGTTCAACCGCAGTTACACGCATGGCAGACCGATTTCACCGATAAACCGATGGTGAATGACGAAAATCGATTACGGCTAAATAAGCAACAAGCATTAGCTTTCAGCCAATTAGTGTTTCATCAAGGATTTGCGGTGTGGTTACTCGATGGTGTAACGGGGTCAGGAAAAACCGAGATTTATTTGCAACTGATTGAAGAGGTGTTGAAAAAAGGCAAACAAATATTAGTGCTTGTGCCTGAAATTGGCTTAACACCACAAACAGTACAACGTTTTGTCGCTCGTTTTCAGGTGGTGATTGATGTATTGCATTCTAATCTAAATGATACCCAACGTTTGGCAGTATGGCAGCGTGCAAGAACTGGACAAAGTGCGGTTGTCATCGGCACAAGATCCGCATTATTTACGCAATTTGCTGATTTAGGATTGATTGTTATTGATGAAGAGCATGATGCCTCTTTCAAACAACAAGACAATTTCCGTTATCATGCTCGTGACTTGTCGGTTGTATTGGCGAAACGGTTAAATATTCCAGTGTTAATGGGGTCAGCGACACCGAGTTTAGAAAGTCTAAATAATGTTCATAATGGCAAGTATCGCCATATTATTCTATCAAACAGAGCGGGTAATGCTGCATTACTACGTCATTCTGTGATCGACTTAAAGCAACAAGTTGTGCGTAATGGCTTATCTGAAGCGTTGTTACAGCGAATGGAAAAGCACCTACAAAAAGGTAACCAAGTGTTACTTTTTTTAAATCGGCGTGGTTTTGCTCCTGTGATGTTATGCCATGAATGTGGGTGGATTGCCGAATGCCAACATTGTGAGAAACCTTATACTTATCATCAACATCAGCGTGCTTTACGCTGTCATCACTGTGCGGCACAAAAACCGATTCCGCGGCAATGTGAGCATTGTGGGTCCACACATTTGATCACCACTGGGTTGGGAACTGAGCAATTAGAGCAAACTTTAGCAAGTCGTTTTCCACAATATCAAATTACACGTATTGATCGTGACAGTACGGCACGAAAAGGCAAATTAGAGGATTATCTCACTGACATTCAACAGGGGAAAAGTCAGATTCTGATTGGTACACAAATGCTCGCAAAAGGACACCATTTTCCTAATGTGACGTTGGTGGCGTTAGTGAACGTAGATAGTGCCTTATTCTCTTTAGATTTTCGTGCAGAAGAGCGCTTGGCACAACTTTATGTACAAGTGGCAGGTCGTGCAGGTCGTGTGGAGAAACAAGGGGAAGTGGTGCTACAAACCCATTACCCAGATCATCCATTATTACAGCGTTTGTTGCAGCAAGGTTATGCAGATTTTGCAGAGTACGCGTTACAATTACGACAAAAAATGGGCTTGCCACCGTTTAGTGCACAAGCATTGTTTAAAGCACAAAGCCGGCATTCAGAAGACGCCGAGCAAGTCTTGCAGCAAGTTGCTGAGTATTTTTACACTTGGAATCAAAGCTCGCAGTGTGCGATACAAATTTTAGGACCGATTGCGGCACCTTTCAGTAAAAAAGCTGGTCAATATCGTTGGCAATTATTGCTACAACATCCTTCCAGAGCCCAGTTACACCATGCCTTATCGGCATTTCAAGCAACATCAACGATTAAATTTGGTTCAGTACGTTGTGTATTAGATGTGGATCCCATTGATTTAAATTAGCTTGTGTTTGAGTTATAAGGGATTTTTCAGTAGAATTGTGCCAATTTTTATGAATGTTTTTAGGAATAGGTTTTAGCGTGGCAAGACGAAATTACGCCGGTCGTGGCAGTAGAAAGAAAAAGAAAGGAACAAGCAAAATGGTATTATTACTGTTAGTGGGGGTAATCATTGCCGTTTTCCTATCTGTGTTGATGTTGATAAAAGAGAAAACGTCAAAGGAAATTGTGGCGCTTCCTAAAAGTGAAAATCAATCAACGAAAAGTGTACTACCAAATCGTCCAGAAGAAGTTTGGAGTTATATTCAAGCATTAGAAACGCGTACTGTACCTGTTACGGATGATCCAAAAATCTTAGATAAGAATATGCGTTTGACAGAAGAGCAACGAAAAATTTTATTGGCGATGGAACAAGAACAAAAAGCAGCAGAACAGGCGCGTTTAAAACAACAAGAAGAACAGCGTAAAATAGAAGAGAATAAAAAAGAAGAGAGTAAAAAAGACAATAGCGCAACGCTGATAAAAACAAATGAAACCCAAAATGGGCAAACTAAGGCAGTCAATAAACCACAAACTACACCTGCTGTGATTGAAGTGAAAAAGGGAGAGCCAGTGAAAGAGGTGGTTAAAGTGGAACCGCCTAAAAAAGTCGAGGTTATCAATGCGGCACCGAGTGAGAAAAAATATGGCTTACAATGTGGTGCATTTAAAAACAAAACGCAAGCAGAAAACTTGCAAGCGCGTTTAGCAATGTTAGGGCTCAATGCAAGGGTCAATTCTAATCAAGAATGGAATCGAGTAGTAATCGGACCAGTAGGTGATCGTGCCTCAACCTTGAAAGCTCAAGAAAAAGCGAAAGCAATCGCACAATGTGTGGTGATTGGTATGTAAATGTGGTGTATGTAAAAAAAACGTGGGATTCTCCCACGTTTTTTTGTTTTTACACTTGCTTAAATATTAAAAAGTCTTAAAATGAACGATCGTTCATTTCAGAAATACAGATCTATTTCTGACTTTTTATTTCATTCATTTAGTGAACTTATTATGCGTCAATCTGATATAGACATGACTGAGCATATTTTTATAGCAATCGATCACCTGATGGCGAAAGAAGGGTTACATAATCTTTCTATGCATAAAATTGCAAAGGCTGCCAAAATTTCACCAGGGACCATTTATATTTATTTTAAATGTAAAGAGGAATTGCTAGAACAATTTGCTCAGCAAGTATTCGCACGTTTTCAGCGTGCATTAGAAAAGAATCATGACGACCGTCAGCCATTCTTTGAACAATACCGCCAAATGTGGTGGAACATTTGGCATTTTTTGTTGGAAAACCCAAATATTTTGTTAAATATGCACCAATATCAATCCCTACCTGGGTTTGATAAGGTGATTAAATCGTGGGATCGTAGCCACTGGACATTGTTTTGCGAAAGAGCACAGCAAGCCGGTGAGGTATGTGATTTACCCATCAATATTCTTTTTGCACTTGGACTAGAAAGTGCAATAAAAATTGCTTGGAAACAAATTTATTTTAAAGAAACGTTCTCTGTTGAGTTGCTGGAATCTGTGATTCAACTGACATGGTGTGCTATTCAAAAATAATTTATCTTTTAATTTTACGGAGTTTTTGTATGAGTGTGACTCAAGCAAATCAACCAAAACGATCTCATTCGATTGCCATGAAAATCATTCTCGGCGTTATTGTCTTACTTTTTGCTGGGGTCATTATTTTTAATGTGATCAAAGGCAAAATGATTGAAAAATTTATTGCGGGTGCAGGGGAAAAAATTTATCCCGTAACCGCAATGACTATTCAGCCTCAGCAATGGACACCCGTGATTGAAACCACTGGCATTGTGCGTCCTAATCAGGGTGCGATGTTAAGTGCACAGACATCAGGTACAGTACAGCAAGTCTTAGTTCAATCTGGACAGCACGTGAAGAAAGGCGAGGTGTTAGTGGTATTAGACAGTTCAGTAGAACTAGCGAATTTGAAAGCATCCCAAGCTCAACTTTTATCTGTGAAAGCTACATACCAACGTTATTTAAGTTTGTATAAAACCAAGAGCGTGTCGCAACAAGAACTTGATAATGCGAAATCTGCTTATGAAGCATTAGAGTCAAATATCGCTGCTTTAAAAGCGGGCATTGCACGTCGTCAGATTTTGGCGCCTTTTGATGGACAAACCGGTATTGTGAAAGTCAACGTCGGGCAATATGTCAATCCAGGAATGGAAATTGTGCGTGTTGAAGACACCAGTAGTATGAAAATTGATTTCGCCCTTTCACAAACGGAATTGGAACACTTACATGTTGGACAAAAAGTGACAGCGACTGCTGATGCGCGTAGTGGTGAAACCTTTGCGGCAAAGATTACTGCCATTGAACCTGCGATCAGCGCAACAACAGGGTTAATTGATGTACAAGCCACCTTTGAACCAGAAGATGGACGTAAACTCCTTTCTGGTATGTTTACTCGCTTACGGGTTGCTTTGCCGACAAAATATGATCAAGTCGTTGTGCCACAAGTCGCGATTAATTACAACATGTATGGAGAAATTGCTTATATTCTTAGCGAACTTTCTGCAGAAGAGCGTGAAACATTAGTCGCACGACAGGATTTCGACCGCGAAAAAATTGATAATGCCTATCGGGTTAAACAAGTCACTGTATTTACCCAAGATCGCCAAGGGATTTATGCCCAGTTAAAAGGGGAAGAAATTAAACCCGGAGATAAAATTGTAACCGGCGGACAACAAAATTTAAGTAATGGCAGTTTAGTACTCGTCGCTGATAAAGCTGGGGTGGGAACCATGCAACCTGCTGTAAAAAATAACCTATAAAGTGCGGTTCCAAAGAGGAAAAATTTGATGAACTACGCCTTATTATTAAAACAACTTGAACAAATTCTAGAACCTGAAACCTATATCATTTCAAGAATGGCAAATACGTCTGCTTTTTTGTATCAGCACATGCCGGAATTAAACTGGGTCGGATTTTATCTTGTCAAAGATGGGGTACTCAAAGTCGGTCCCTTCCAAGGTAAAGTTGCCTGTTCTGATATTGGCTTTGGTAAAGGAGTATGTGGTTATACTTGGCAAACGGGCACAACGACCGTCGTAGATGATGTACATCAATTTGCGGGGCATATTGCTTGTGATAGCGCATCACAATCAGAAGTTGTAGTACCGATTTTTCAAGGGGGAGAGATGATTGCTGAATTGGATGTCGACTCACCTCGTTTAGCCCGTTTTTCCGCAGAAGATGTAGCCTTTTTAGAAAACTGTGCGGCACTTATCTGTATTAAGGAATAGGAAATTACCATGCGATTTACCGATATTTTTATTCGACGCCCTGTTTTAGCGGTTTCTATTAGCTTGCTGATTATTATTTTAGGATTACAAGCGATTGCGAAGTTAGCTGTGCGAGAATATCCCAAAATGACTACAACGGTGATTAATGTTTCTACGGTGTACCCGGGGGCAGATGCAAGTCTTATCCAAGCGTTTATTACTTCAAAACTAGAAGAAGCTGTTGCACAAGCCGATAACATTGATTACTTATCTTCAAAAAGTAGCCCAAATAACTCGTTAATTACAATTAAAATGAAGCTAAATACCGAACCGAACGGGGCTTTAGCAGACGTGTTAGCGAAAGTGAACTCTGTACGTTCGCAATTACCACGGGGGATTGATGATCCGGTCATTACGTCTTCGACGGGGGGAACGGGGATGATGTACATCCAGTTTAGCTCCACTAAACTGGATGCTAGTCAGGTAACAGACTACATTGAACGTGTGATTAAACCTCAATTCTTTACGGTTGAAGGGGTGGCGGAAGTACAAATCTTTGGTGCATCGGATTATGCGCTACGGATTTGGTTAGATCCTGCCAAAATGGCCGCACAGAATTTATCCGCGATGGCGGTCAGAAATGCGTTATCTTCGAATAATGTGCAAACGGCGGCGGGGAATGACAATGGTTTTTATGTCACCTATAAAAATAAAGTGGAGACAACCACCAAATCAGTGGAAGAGCTGGGCAATCTGATTATTTCCTCACAAGGCGATAAGTTAGTGCGTTTACGTGATATCGCTGACGTAGAATTAAATAAATCGAGTGATAGCTCAAGAGCGGTTGCTAATGGTTTTGAATCTGTGGTGCTAGCAATCAATCCAACCTCTTCAGCCAACCCACTTGTTGTGGCAGAAAATGTGCGTCCATTGTATGAGCAAATTAAGCAAAATTTGCCAGATAGTATGCAGGCAGAAATTCTTTATGACACCACGATAGCAATTAATAGCTCAATTGATGAAGTGATCAAAACCATTTTAGAGGCGACAATCATTGTTTTAGTGGTGATCACATTATTTATTGGTTCATTGCGCGCAATTCTCATTCCTGTGATTACGATTCCGATTTCTTTGATCGGCGTAATAATGTTGTTACAGGCGTTTGATTTCTCCATTAATTTAATGACTTTACTTGCCTTAATTTTGGCGATCGGACTCGTTGTGGATGACGCCATCGTGGTGCTTGAGAACGTGGATCGTCACATTAAATTAGGCGAAACACCTTTCCGTGCTGCCATTATTGGTACACGTGAAATTGCCGTGCCCGTGATTTCGATGACCATTGCCCTCATGGCAGTTTACTCGCCAATGGCATTAATGGATGGCATTACAGGTTCTTTGTTTAAAGAGTTCGCCTTAACCTTGGCTGGTGCGGTATTTATTTCTGGGATCGTGGCGTTAACCCTTTCACCGATGATGAGCAGTAAGTTGCTTAAACCGCATACTGACCCAAGTAAGTTGGAACAATGCATCGAAAAAATGCTCACCACCATTAATCATGGCTATAACTATGCTTTAAATCTGGTGATGGCAAGCCGTCGTTGTATGCTGGCTTTTGCAGCGGTTATTTTTGCTACGCTGCCTTTCTTGTTTAATGGGTTAGCGAGTGAGTTAACCCCAGCAGAAGATAAAGGGGCATTCATGGTGATTGGTCGTGCACCGTCCAATGTCAATGTGGATTATGTACAAGAAGCAATGCATGAGTATGAACAGATTTTGAAAGACACACCGGAAGTGGATTTTTCCATGGTGATTTCAGGGGCAATGGGGAGTAACCAATCCTTTAGTGTGGTGACATTAAAAGATTGGAAAGAACGTACCCGTAGCCAAGCGGAAATCTTAGCGGAGTTAAATAAAAAATCGGCGCATATTCCAGAAGTGGCGTTGACGGGATTTAACTTCCCAGAAATCAACACGGGAGAGCAAGGTCCACCAATTGGTTTTGTGATCAGTACTGCGAGTGGCTATGAAGATTTAGCCAATGTGGCAGAAAACTTCTTACAAGAAATGAAAAAATCCGGTCACTTTGTATATACCGCGTTGGATTTAAAATTTGATACGGCGCAGATGCGGATTAAAGTCGATAAAGAAAAAGCAGGTACCTATGGTGTCACAATGCAACAAATCAGTGCCACATTAGGGAGTTTCTTGTCTGCCGCCACGATTGAACGAGTTGATATTGATGGACGTGCTTATCGAATCATCATGCAAGTTAAACGGGGTGAACGTTTGTCACCAGAAAGTTTAAACAACTATTATGTGACGGCAAGTAACGGGAAATCAGTACCATTAAGCAGTTTCTTAACCATGACGTTAGAATCACAGCCAACTTCTTTACCTCGTTTTAGCCAGCTTAATTCAGCGGTCATTAGTGCAGTTCCTCTCCCAACCAAAAGTACAGGTGAGGCGATTGCGTGGTTAAAAATGGCAGCAAAAGAGTATTTACCGCAAGGCTATAATTATGACTTTACTGGTGAAGCGCGTCAGTTAGTCCAAGAAGGTAATGCATTAGCCGTTACTTTTGTACTTGCTGTGGTGATTATCTTCTTGGTCTTAGCGATTCAATTTGAGTCAATTCGTGATCCGTTAGTCATTATGATTTCGGTGCCACTTGCCGTGAGTGGGGCGCTATTAATGCTGAATTTCTTAGGCTTCTTCCGTATTCCTGGAACCAGTCTGAATATTTACTCACAGGTTGGTTTAATCACGCTAGTAGGTTTAATTACTAAGCACGGGATTTTGATGTGTGAAGTGGCAAAAGAAGAGCAATTACAGCATGGTAAAAATCGTATTGAAGCGATTACTGAAGCAGCGAAAGTGCGTTTACGCCCGATTCTTATGACGACCGCTGCAATGATTGCAGGTCTTATCCCGCTCTTGTATGCTTCGGGCGCAGGTGCGGTGTCGCGCTTTAGTATTGGGATTGTGATTGTATCAGGTTTAGCGATTGGGACATTATTTACCCTGTTTGTGTTACCTGTGATTTATAGCTATATTGCAACGGAACATAAACCACTACCGGAATTTGATGAAAGCATAAAACCGTTAACGGATAATAGCGCACATTAATTTCAACATAAAAAAATACCGCACAAAAGTGCGGTATTTTTTTGCGTGAAAAACAGAATTAACGTGTATCTTGTTCGGTTGATGGCCATGCATTCACCACAGCTTTGACTAAAGTGGCTAATGGAATAGCGAAGAAAACGCCCCAAAAGCCCCATAGTCCACCAAAAATTAATACTGCAATAATAATGGTTAGAGGGTGCAAATTGACGGCTTCAGAAAAAAGGAATGGGACTAATAAGTTACCGTCTAAAATTTGGCTGATGACGTAGGCAGTAATGATATACCAAAAAGTAGGAGTGATGCCAAATTGCGCGACGGCAACGAGGGCAATAGGAATCGTGACAAGGACGGCACCAATATAAGGCACGAGCACGGATAGCCCTACCGCAACAGCTAACAATAACGAATAATTTAAGTTAAAGAAGACGAAAATCGCATAAGTCACGGCGGTGACAATGATGATTTCGAATAATTTACCGCGAATATAATTCGCAATTTGTTGTTGCATTTCTTTCCAAACGCTCGAGGCTAGCGTACGGTTACGCGGAAGGAAACGGCTTACACTGGCGATTAATTCTGTTTTATCTTTTAATAAAAAGAACACCATTAAAGGTACTAAAAACGCATAAATCCCTAGGGTGACTAGGCTTAATAACGAGGTCAGGGAGAATTTGAGGGCGGATTCACCAAAGCCAAGAATTTTGGAGCGGACAGTACTTAATACAGAATCAATGGTTTGGTAATCCACTAGCTCGGGATAATGTTCAGGTAGAGAAAGTAACCACTCATTGAGTTTATTAAACATATGTGGCAAATCAGTCACTAAATTCAAGGTTTGAGTCCATAACGTTGGAATGAAGACCAATACGATAACGAGGATCAACCCTAAAAAACCACCAAAAATAATGGCAGTTGAGAGTAGGCGTGGAAACTTGAGTTTTTCTGTGAGAACGCGAATTGGCCATTCCAATAAATAAGCTAATACAATAGCGATGAGGAGTGGCGCAATGAGGTGACTAAAAAAATAAATGGATATAAAACCAAAGAGTAAGATGGCAAACAACCCCATGGCTTGTGGATCACTAAAACGGTTGTTATACCAGTTTTTCAACATTTCGATCATAAGATATCCTTAATTTAGGCATTTTGAGCGATTATAAGGTAAAATCTAATAAGATCATATCATTAAGCGAGGAAATTCTATGTGCGTGACTATATATCATAACCCACGTTGTTCTAAGAGCCGTGAAACGCTAGCCTTACTCGAAGCGAAATACGGTCAACCGAAAATTGAACTTTATTTAGAACAACAATTCTCTGCCTCACAGCTACAGCAAATTGCGCAAAAATTAGGAGTAACCAGTTTCCGAGAGATGATGCGCACAAAAGATGAACTCTATCGTGATTTAGGCTTAGATAAGCCGGAAGTCAGCGAACAACAACTGTTAGAAGCATTGGTTGCACATAGTAGTTTGTTGGAGCGTCCAATCGTTATTCATGGTGACAAAGCAAAAATTGGTCGTCCACCAGAATCCGTACTTGAGATTCTGTAATTTCGTTTTATAATGACGCCCGTTTGTTTCACACAAATGGGCAATTTTTTATTACAACTTATGAGGAAAAATATGGCTAAAAAGCAAAAACAGCCACTCAGTGCACAGCCTTATCAGCACAGCCGTGGTGTTATTCGCGATAATGCAATTTGTGCATTATTACATGATCCGTTGTTTCGTCAACGTATTGAGAAAAAAAGGAAAGGAAAAGGCAGTTATCAACGCAAAGCCAAGCATGTAGGGAAATATTTTGAAAAGCCCGATTATAAGATTTTTGATTTGAAAGATTTTATAATCGGGTTTTTCTTAACGATATTTTACAACAATGCAACTCATTTAAACTCAGCGAGGTAAATTTATGACTGTGCAAACGGAAATCCTTTTTAGTAATAATTGGAATGTTAGAATCAGCGATCCGGGCGAAGAAGGGGCACATAGCCATTTCTTTGAAACTATTTATATTACCTTAGTCGCCCATATTGATGGCTCGAATATTTCTTATGAATTTACAAGAAAGGTCGAAGAACAAGTTAAAATTCACCGCACTTTTACTGACTTAAGTGAGCTTTTCAAATTCCTTGGTGATTACCTTGACCCTGTTAGCATGGGATTTTTAGGGATTAAAATCGGGAATTTGGGTGTTAAAGCCTAAATACAGTATAAAAAAACGCAATCTTACGATTGCGTTTTTTGTTACTCAGCTTAACTGAGCCTTGCTTTCGCTTCAGCGATGGCTTCTGCAACACGAAGTGGTGATACGCCACCTTTGGCACAGCGTTTATCTAAACAAGATTGCAGAGATAGGATCTGATACACATCTTCTTCGACAACATCACTAAATTGTTTAAATTCAGCAACGCTGAGTGCTTCAAGCGCTTTGTGCTGTTGGATGGCATAAACAACGGTTTCGCCCACAATATGGTGAGAGTCACGGAATGGTACGCCTTTGGCGACCAAATAGTCGGCCAGTTCAGTGGCATTGGAATAACCTTTTAAAGCAGCTTCTTTGGTACGTTCTACATTGACTTGAATGCCGTCTAACACAAGAGCCGCCATGTCGATACAGTCTTGCCAAGTATCTAGGGCATCAAAAATCCCTTCTTTGTCTTCTTGCATATCTTTATTATAGGCAAGCGGCAAGCCTTTTAAGGTCATTAGCATACCGGTTAATGCGCCCATTACACGACCTGCTTTACCTCGAATTAATTCACAAGCATCGGGATTTTTTTTCTGTGGCATCAAGGAAGAACCAGAAGTCATGCGATCGGAAAGTTCCACGAAGTTAGATTCACCACTGTTAAAAATGATCATATCTTCCGCAAAACGTGAAAGATGTGCCATGCTTAGTGAGGCAGTAGAAAGCAGTTCAACGATATGATCGCGGTCTGACACACTGTCTAAACTGTTGCGTGTAGCAACGTCAAAGCCGAGATCGAGGGCTAATTGTTCACGATCAATCGCATAAGCGGTGCCAGCGAGGGCACCACTGCCGAGTGGGCAGCTATTCATGCGTTGGTAAGCATCGGTTAAACGGGAATAATCACGATCAAGCATTTCCACATAAGCCATGCACCAATGGGCAAAAGTAATCGGCTGAGCTCGTTGTAAGTGTGTATAACCCGGCATCACCGCATGTTGGTTATTTTCGGCTGTTTCGACAAGTTTGCATTGTAAAGCGTGAAGCGAGGATTGCAGTTCAATCACACGTTGTTTACACCACATCTTAATGTCCAGTGCAACCTGATCATTACGGCTACGTCCCGTGTGTAATTTTTTACCTAAATTCCCGACTTTATCGATTAATTTACTTTCGACCCAGCTGTGAATATCTTCAGCGTCATCTTGCAAAATCGCTTGTGGATTTGATCGCACTTCAATTAAGAGAGTATTCAGTGCACTTTCTAACTGTTGTTGTTCTTGTGCGGTCAATACCCCAACGCTGACTAAAGCTTTTGACCAGCCAATGGAACCTTCAATATCTTGTTCTGCGAGACGATAATCGAAACGTAATGAGTCATTAAAATCTTTAAAACGCTTATCTGCGGCTTGTGTAAAACGTCCACCCCAAAGTGCCATAACATCCTCTTATTTTTATGGTTTAATTCTTGTGCCAATGATTTCACCAGCAAAAAGTGCGGTGAGTTTTTCTGGATATTTCCAATTGGCGATATCGACGCCCTGATTTAACATTTTAGCAGCGTCTAATGCGGCATTCACCTTGACAACCATACCATCGGTAATGACGTTGTCTTTAATTAATTGTTCAATTTGCGTACCATTTAATTCTGGTAAGCGCTGTTTGTTGGCATCCAATACGCCATCGACGTCAGATAACATGACTAAATCGGCTTGGATGAGCGCGGCGATAGCTGTGGCAGCTTGATCTGCATTCACATTCATTAATAAGCCCTGTTTATCGACCGCAATTGAGCTAATAATAGGCAAGAATGCCTCACCAAGCAAATTGTTTAATAAGGCGGGATTTTTAGGAACCACAGTCGCCACATGTCCAAGTTCTGGATCTAATTGCGTTGCATAGGTTAAATTCCCGTCTGCCAAACATAGTCCGACGGGATTTAAATGAAATTTGGCGGCTTGCGCAACTAAAGTTTTATTGGCAATGCCGGCTAACGCACCCGTAATAATCTCAATGTGATCACTTGGCGTGACACGCAAACCATTTTTCTTTTGTACTGGCAAATGTAAACGTTGCATCAACTCATCAACAATACAGCCACCACCGTGCACAATGACCAACGGGCGATCAAAGTTTTGTTGGTAATTTGCTAACGCCGTAAATAAATTTTCCATTGCTGCAGGTGTATCAAGTAAGACACCACCTAATTTAATCACTAAAGGTTTCATTTAAAGTAATCCTAATGTTTCAGTCAAACCATAACGAATGTTAGCACATTGTACTGCCTGGGCTGCCGCCCCTTTTAATAAGTTGTCTTCTGCGCCGATGATAATGATATGACCATTTTTAGTCGCAAAGCCAATATCACAATAAGGAGTAAATTCGACGGCTTTGATACTTGGTAAACCTTGTTCATAAACACGGACTAATGGTTTGTCAGCATAGGCGTGTTGATAAGCTACACGAATCTGTTCGTCACTCACGCCGGTTTTTAGTTTTGCTGTGATTGTCGCTAAAATACCGCGTTTAAAGTTACCTAAGTGTGGTATGAAAATGACCTCTGTCCCCAAATGGGTCGCGATTTCGGGTTGATGACGGTGATTAAACACACCGTACGCATTTAAACTGACTTCACAGAAACTGCTTGTTAAGGTTGCTTTGCGACCGGCACCACTGACTCCGCTGACGGCATTAATCACGGGTAATTGGGTTAAATCTAATAAATTGTGTGCAATTAAGGGTTTAAGGCTTAATTGAGAAACGGTTGGATAACAGCCCGCGACGGCTACTAAATCCGTTTGTTTAATTTGATGTGCATTCCATTCCGCTAAACCATACACCGCTTGTGTGAGCAATTCAGGATGTTGATGTTCAAAACCATAAAACGTGCGATAAAATGCCGCATTATTCACACGAAATGCGCCAGATAAGTCAAAGACTTTACATTGATTTTGTAGGAAAATGGGGGCAAGGTCATGGCTGACTTCATGAGCGGTGGCGAGAAACACCAGATCCGCTTGTTGTGCAAGTTGAGTTAATTGTTCAGGCAGTGGCTGTAAAGGTAAATCCACAAGATGTTTGAGTTGTGGATAAATTTCACTCATGCATTTATTGGCATCTTGGCTTTGGCGAGAGACGTACAGTCCGGTGAGCTCAAACTTGGGGTGTTTGATTAAAATACGGGCAAGTTCAGCCCCCGTATAACCACTTGCACCAATGATAATCGCTTTTTGCATATTGTTTTGTGCCTTATAATAAGATAAATTTTTAAATGACTAATTATGCTATTATTATGCATAAATATTTAAAAGGCAATGTCTTTCTGTTTATCAAGGGAAAAACGATGAAAAAAATTCCTTCTTTTTTGCAAATGTATTCCGCACTGATCGCTTCACCAACAATGAGTAGTATTGATCCACATTTTGATCAATCTAACCGCACCTTAATTGAATTATTAGCGAATTGGCTGAGTTCCCTTGGTTTTAAAACAGAGGTTATTCCTCTAGAGGGGAGTCGTGATAAATTTAATTTATTAGCGACTTATGGTGAAGGGGAAGGCGGTTTACTCTTAGCGGGACATACAGATACTGTGCCTTTTGATGAGGGGCGTTGGCAGTTTGATCCGTTTAAACTTACTGAAAAAGACGGTAAGTTTTATGGTTTAGGCACGGCAGATATGAAAGGGTTTTTTGCTTTTGTCATTGATGCGGTAAGCCAGTTGGATTTAACGAGATTGACAAAACCCTTGCGCATTTTGGCGACGGCGGATGAAGAAACTACCATGTTAGGGGCAAGAACTTTTATTCAACATAACCATATTCGTCCTGATTGTGCGATTATCGGTGAGCCAACATCATTAAAGCCTATTCGTGCGCATAAAGGGCATGTAGGTGAAGCGTTACGAATTACAGGAAAAAGTGGGCACTCGAGCGATCCTAGCAAGGGGATTAATGCGATTGAATTAATGCACGAGGCAACGGGTTATTTAATGCAAATGCGAGATGAATTACGCCAGAAATATCATCACAGCGCGTTTAATATCCCTTATCCAACGATGAATTTTGGCGCTATTTCAGGGGGAGATGCGGTGAATCGTATTTGTGCTTGCTGTGAATTGCATTTTGATATTCGCCCTTTGCCGAATTTACGTTTAACGGATCTGAATGAAATGTTACAAGCAAAATTAGCCCCGATGTTTGAAAAATGGGGGGATCGTATTTCGTTACAAGCTTTACATGACCCTATTCCAGGCTATGAATGTGCGCATTCGGCACAAGTGGTGCAGGTGGTGGAAAAATTATTAGGTGAGCAATGTGAGACGGTGAACTATTGTACGGAGGCGCCTTTTATTCAACAGCTTTGTCCGACCTTGGTATTAGGTCCGGGATCCATTGAGCAAGCGCATCAACCAGATGAATTTTTATCTGCCGAATTTATTGATCCAACTCGCCAGTTATTGACCAAACTGATTGGGCAGTTTTGTACAGGCTAAATGCTAGGTCAAGATCGAAAAAGTGCGGTCTGTTTTAAAAAAGTTTTCTCAAACAGACCGCACTTTGGATGCGTATTTTGAGTAGTTATTTTAATAAATCTTCATTTTTCGCATGAATCCATTTACCGCGTTTTTTATCTATATATTGGAAATATTCGTTGGTAAAGGTGCCTTGTGAACAGGTGAGCTTATCTAGACGGGAATTCACCTCTTTATTTTCTAGTGCTTTGATCAGCGTTTCGGGACCTGTTAAGCAAAATACACCGCCCTCAATCCGTTTTTGTTCAATGTTGCTAATAATGATTTCAAGCGTATCTTTTAAGAAAGGATTGCCTTTGGCACTGGCTAAAAAGAAGTTGGTATAACGACCTCGGCGAGAAATGACCACTTCGCTATCCTCTTCATCAATAATGCTGTCAAGGCACCACACTAAGTGTCCATCAATATCCATATAGATACCACCTTCATGATAGAGGGTGAATATACGCCAGAAATCCGCTTGTGCTGCCCCATCGGTCAGCTTGCTATAAGCGTTAAAAGTACGTTCATCTGCATGGGTTTTGATGTAGTCTGCACGGGCTTCCGTACTGACATAGCGATAATCGTAACTTAACGATAATAAACGGTTAAAGAGATAGTTACAGTAAACGGGTAATGTCACTTTATTACTGTAATTGGTTTGCCAAATTACACGATTAATTTTGGTTTTTTTATGGGATTGGCGTTTAGCAGGACTAAATTCGGGAATGGTGAAACGCATTTTAGGAAATAATGCATGAAAAGGATAACTTAAAGTTTTAACGATATTCCCGAGTAGGCGAGTCATACCATTGGTTATCAGAATGAGGTGTTTATTTTTAACAGGTTTATACATGACAAAAGTCCGTTTTCTTTAAATAGAGGGAAATTTGGGATACTTTATCATTTTATGTAAGAAAGAACAAAAGGCTTGTATGAAATGAAAAAAGATTTTTAGAAAAGAAGTGGTGGGCGATACCGGTCTCGAACCAGTGACCCCCTCCTTGTAAGGGAGGTGCTCTCCCAACTGAGCTAATCGCCCTTCAGATTTTGTCTTTTTAACAGGAAAAATGACAAAGTTATGAAGCGTTATTTCAAGTCTAAGTGGTGGGCGATACCGGTCTCGAACCAGTGACCCCCTCCTTGTAAGGGAGGTGCTCTCCCAACTGAGCTAATCGCCCACTTGAGACTTAAAATATTGGGTGAATTTTATGGATTGGAACACATAAAAGTGGTGGGCGATACCGGTCTCGAACCAGTGACCCCCTCCTTGTAAGGGAGGTGCTCTCCCAACTGAGCTAATCGCCCGCATAAAATTCAATCACAACATTGGACACTTTGTTGAAAAGTGGTGGGCGATACCGGTCTCGAACCAGTGACCCCCTCCTTGTAAGGGAGGTGCTCTCCCAACTGAGCTAATCGCCCAAATGTTGTGAGGTGGCATTATAATTATTACTTCTATTCAGTCAACAAGTTTTTACAAAAAAAGCGTTAATTGTTTTAAAAGTAGGCATAAAATCACATTTTTTATTCGGAAATATGGAAACTCATAGTACAATATGGCACAAATTTTTTGATGTAATTTAAGGTAAGAGAAAAGGTTATAAGATGAAAGCAGAAGCATTATTTGATTTAGATCCTGGTGTGAAAGTGCGCACCCGTTTTGCGCCAAGTCCAACGGGCTATTTACATGTAGGGGGCGCTAGAACGGCACTTTATTCTTGGCTCTATGCAAAACATCACCAAGGCGAATTTGTTTTACGTATTGAAGATACTGACTTAGAGCGCTCAACACCAGAAGCGACTGCTGCCATTTTAGAAGGAATGGCGTGGTTAAATTTAGCTTGGGAACATGGTCCATATTTTCAAACCAAGCGTTTTGATCGTTATAACCAAGTGATTGATCAAATGATCGAACAAGGGTTAGCTTACCGTTGTTATTGTTCAAAAGAACGTTTAGAAGATTTACGCAACACACAAGAACAGAATAAACAAAAACCCCGCTATGATCGTCATTGTTTAGGTGATCATAAGCACTCACCAGAACAACCGCATGTGGTGCGTTTCAAAAATCCAACGGAAGGCTCCGTGGTGTTTGAAGATGCAGTGCGTGGACGTATTGAGATCAGTAACGCAGAGTTAGATGATTTGATTATTCGCCGTACCGATGGCTCACCGACTTATAATTTCTGTGTGGTGGTGGATGACTGGGATATGGGCATCACGCATGTGGTGCGCGGTGAAGACCATATCAACAATACGCCGCGTCAAATTAATATTTTAAAAGCCTTAGGCGCACCCATTCCAACTTACGCCCATGTGTCGATGATTTTAGGTGATGATGGACAAAAATTATCCAAACGTCATGGCGCGGTGAGCGTGATGCAATATCGTGATGATGGTTACTTGCCTGAAGCGTTATTAAATTATTTGGTGCGTTTAGGTTGGGGACATGGCGATCAAGAGATTTTCTCCGTAGAAGAAATGATCAAGTTATTTGAGCTTGAAAGTGTGAGTAAATCAGCCAGCGCGTTTAATACGGAAAAATTATTGTGGTTAAATCATCACTATATACGTGAATTGCCAGCAGAATATGTGGCTAAACATTTAGCATGGCACTATCAGGATCAAGGCATTGATACCTCCAATGGACCTGCATTAGAAGACATCGTAAAAATGTTGGCTGAACGTTGTAAGACACTCAAAGAAATGGCTGCCGCAAGCCGTTATTTCTTCGAAGATTTCGACAGCTTTGATGAAGCCGCAGTGAAAAAACATTTCAAAGTCGCCGCGATTGAGCCACTTGAGAAAGTTAAAGAAAAATTGACCGCACTTGATAGCTGGGATTTACACAGCACGCATCAAGCCATTGAACAGACTGCCGCTGAATTAGAATTGGGGATGGGCAAGGTTGGGATGCCATTGCGTGTTGCGGTAACTGGTTCTGGTCAATCACCTTCTATGGATGTAACTCTAGTGGGCATTGGCAAGGCACGTACTCTCGAACGTATTCAAAAAGCGATTGATTTTATTAAAAGTCAAAATGTCTAATATTTAGGCTTCTGTTTAAATATCAGCAATTTGAGGTTGACAGTTTGTGTGGCGGAATTTATTATTACCGCCACGACATTTCTGATGTGGGGATATAGCTCAGTTGGGAGAGCGCTTGCATGGCATGCAAGAGGTCGTCGGTTCGATCCCGATTATCTCCACCAAATCATCTTCTAAGTCTTTAATTCGTCTTTTAAAGCTTATTCTTTGTTTAGTCTGAAAATAAATTACCAATCCTGCATTAAAGCCTGTATAATAGCCGAGCTTTATTTTCTGTATTAACGCGTGCGGCTATCAAAAGTGATTTTACGAACAGTACTGAAAAGCAAAAGTGCGGTTGGAAAGTGAGATTATTTTTGCTAGTCGCAATTGGAAAATAGAGCCATTTTTTTATTCACAAGTTAATGAAATTGTTGATTTCATTAGCCATTTTAAAAGGAACATTCTCGTGAATCCAATTGTTAAACAATTTAAATATGGTCAACATACTGTTACGCTAGAAACGGGTGCAATTGCACGCCAAGCAACGGCAGCAGTGATGGCAAGTATGGATGATACTACTGTGTTTGTCACAGTGGTTGCCAAAAAAGATGTGAAAGAAGGTCAAGACTTCTTCCCATTAACTGTTAACTATCAAGAGCGTACTTATGCTGCAGGCCGTATTCCTGGTGGCTTTTTCAAACGTGAAGGTCGTCCTTCTGAAGGCGAAACTTTAATTGCTCGTTTAATTGACCGTCCAATTCGTCCACTTTTCCCAGAAGGTTTTTATAACGAAATTCAAATCGTGGCGACAGTGGTGTCTGTTAATCCGCAAATTTGTCCAGATTTAGTGGCAATGATCGGTGCATCTGCGGCACTTTCTTTATCAGGTGTGCCATTTAATGGCCCTATCGGTGCGGCACGTGTTGGTTTTATTGATGATCAATTTGTGTTAAACCCAACCATGAACGAGCAAAAACAAAGCCGTTTAGACTTGGTTGTCGCGGGAACAGATAAAGCGGTGTTAATGGTGGAATCTGAAGCCGATGTGTTAACTGAAGAACAAATGTTAGCTGCGGTGGTGTTTGGTCATCAGCAACAACAAGTGGTGATTGACGCGATCAAAGAATTTACCGCAGAAGCCGGTAAACCGCGTTGGGATTGGGTGGCACCTGAACCAAATACCGCGTTAATTGAAAAAGTGAAAGCGATTGCAGAAGCGCGTTTAGGCGAAGCATACCGTATCACTGAAAAACAAGCACGTTATGAACAAATTGATGCGATTAAAGCTGATGTGATTGCACAAATCACAGCTGAAGTGGCAGAAGGCGAAGACATCAGTGAAGGGAAAATTGTCGATATTTTCACCGCACTTGAAAGCCAAATCGTACGTAGCCGTATCATTGCTGGTGAACCACGTATTGATGGTCGTACAGTGGATACTGTTCGTGCATTAGATATTTGTACTGGTGTTTTACCACGTACACACGGTTCTGCGATTTTCACCCGTGGTGAAACGCAAGCCCTTGCGGTTGCAACTTTAGGTACAGAACGTGATGCACAAATTATTGATGAATTAACCGGTGAGCGTTCAGATCACTTTTTATTCCACTACAACTTCCCGCCATATTCTGTGGGTGAAGCCGGTATGATTGGTTCACCAAAACGTCGTGAAATTGGTCATGGTCGTTTAGCGAAACGCGGTGTGGCTGCAGTGATGCCAACACTTGCCGAGTTCCCGTATGTGGTACGTGTTGTCTCTGAAATCACAGAATCAAATGGTTCTTCTTCTATGGCATCGGTTTGTGGTGCGTCTTTAGCATTAATGGATGCGGGTGTACCAATTAAAGCGGCGGTTGCAGGTATTGCAATGGGCTTAGTCAAAGAAGACGAAAAATTTGTGGTGCTTTCAGACATCTTAGGTGATGAAGATCACTTAGGTGACATGGACTTCAAAGTGGCGGGTACACGTACTGGTGTAACGGCATTACAAATGGATATCAAAATCGAAGGTATCACAGCAGAAATCATGCAAATTGCGTTAAACCAAGCGAAAAGCGCACGTTTACACATTTTAGGTGTGATGGAGCAAGCGATCCCTGCGCCACGTGCAGATATTTCTGATTTTGCACCGCGTATTTACACCATGAAAATTGATCCGAAGAAAATCAAAGATGTGATCGGTAAAGGTGGTGCAACCATTCGTGCCTTAACAGAAGAAACAGGTACCTCAATTGATATCGATGATGATGGTACAGTGAAGATTGCTGCGGTTGATGGCAATTCAGCAAAAGAGGTGATGGCGCGTATTGAAGATATTACTGCAGAAGTTGAAGCGGGTGCAGTGTATAAAGGCAAAGTTACTCGTTTAGCTGATTTTGGTGCCTTCGTTTCTATCGTAGGTAACAAAGAAGGTTTAGTGCATATTTCTCAAATCGCGGAAGAGCGTGTTGAGAAAGTGAGTGATTATCTTGCGGTGGGACAAGAAGTGACTGTTAAAGTGGTTGAGATTGATCGTCAAGGTCGTATTCGTTTAACCATGAAAGAAGTTGCACCAAAGCAAGAACACGTTGATTCTGTTGTCGCAGACGTTGCCGCAGAAGAAAACGCATAAGCAATAAACACCAACGCCCTTCGTGATAAAGGGCGTTGGTGTGCATATTGATAAGTACAATTTGTGCTTTAAGGCGAAGCGAAATGAAGCAATTTCATCCGTGGTTAAAGTGCCTGCTAATTTTCCCATTTTGGGTATGTTGTTTAACAGCTTGTGTTAATCATGAACAAGTTTTTCTTTCAAAAGAGAAATTAATGTTAGCAGAGCAACATCCGAATGATCATCTTGAGCATGAGGTGATGGTTGCGCAAATTAGCGAATTGTTACTTGTTAAAGGGTTAAAAAAAGAAGAACGTGCGATTTTACATTTTGAGCGAGGCGTGCTGTACGATAGCTTAGGATTGTGGGCATTGGCGCGTTATGATTTTGACCAAACATTAGCGTTGTATCCAAAATTGGCAGCAGCGTTTAATTATTTAGGTTTATATTTATTGTTAGAGGAAGATTACAGCGCATCTCTAGATATCTTTAATGTGTTGTTTGAACTTGATCCTCAATATGAGTATGCATTCCTAAATAGAGGGCTAAATTTTTATTACGTCGGACGTTATGAATTAGCTCAGCGGGATTTTCTTCAATTTTATCAAGCCGATAAATCAGATCCATACCGCACTTTATGGCTTTATTTAAATGAATTAAAGCATAATCCACAGGATGCTTCTAAAAATCTTGCTCAACGAGCAATGGGGCTTTCTGATGAATATTGGGGTACGTATTTAGTCCAATATTATTTGGGAAAGTTATCAGTTAAGGCATTATTTGCTCAAGCACAGCAATTTGCGCAAATGAATCGTGCAAAATATGCAGAAATTCTAACTGAAACCTACTTTTATTTAGCAAAACTAAAACTCAATTCGGGTCAAATTAATGAGGCGGAAACGCTATTTAAACTGGCCATCGCAAACCAAGTGTATAACTTCGTTGAGTATCGTTTTGCGCTGTTTGAACTCTTGAAATTGAAGCAAAGTTCAAAACCATAGTGGCATGCTTTATGCCATAGGCTGTTGTAAAACGTGAAAACGCGCAACATTGATTACACTGGCTCACCAGCATAGTGAGCATTTCTTTTTTATATTCGAGTACTTTAATGACTGAAACAACAATGACTTTCAATGATTTAGGCTTGCCTGAATTTCTTCTTAACGCCGTCTCTGACTTAGGCTTTGAAACCCCTTCTCCAATTCAACAAAGTTGTATCCCAAACCTGTTAAATGGGCATGATGTGCTAGGTATGGCACAAACTGGAAGTGGTAAAACCGCCGCCTTTTCACTCCCTTTATTAGCACAAATTGATTTAGATAAAAAATATCCACAAATGTTAGTGATGGCACCGACACGTGAGTTAGCCATCCAAGTAGCAGATGCCTGTGAGCACTTTTGCAAATATGCGAAAAATACCAATATTGTTACCCTTTATGGTGGTCAACGCTATGACATTCAATTGCGTGCTTTACGCCAAGGTGCTCAGGTTGTGGTGGGGACACCCGGTCGTATTTTAGATCACATTCGTCGTGGCACTTTAGATTTGTCTAATTTACGTTTTATGGTGTTAGATGAAGCGGACGAAATGTTACGTATGGGCTTTATTGACGATGTTGAAACGGTGATGGCAGAATTACCAGAACAACATCAGACCGCACTTTTCTCAGCCACCATGCCAGATCCAATTCGTCGTATTACTAAGCGTTTTATGAAAGATCCGAAAGAGATTAAAATTAAATCGACGCAAACGACGAATCCAGATATTACACAGAGTTGTTGGTATGTGCATGGTTTCCGTAAAAATGATGCCTTATTACGTTTCTTAGAAGTAGAAAAATTTGATGCCGCGATTATCTTTACTCGTACTAAAACGGGGACATTAGATGTAACGGAATTGTTGGAAAAACATGGTTTCCGTGCCGCAGCATTAAATGGCGATATGACACAACAATTACGTGAACAAACGCTTGATCGTTTAAGAAATGGTAGTTTAGATATCCTTGTGGCAACCGATGTGGCGGCGCGTGGTTTAGATGTGGAACGCATTAGCCTCGTGGTGAACTATGATATTCCATTAGATGCTGAGTCTTATGTTCACCGTATTGGTCGTACAGGGCGTGCAGGACGTACAGGGCGTGCATTGTTATTTGTTGAACCAAGAGAACGTCGTTTATTACGCAATATTGAACAATTAACTAAAAAACCGATTACGGAAGTCGAAGTGCCAAATCATGAGGTACTACAAGCTTGTCGCCGTGAGAAATTTAAAGCCAAAATTACAGTCCAATTAGAGCATCATGATTTAGGGCTTTATCGTAGCTTACTAGAAGATATGTTCACCGCGGATCAAGATCAGGAAGATATTGCGGCGGCGATGTTGATGTTGTTGCAAGGTAAACAAAAGCTTATTTTACCAGCCGATCCAATTATTGATCGTAAAACTTCACGTGGTGATCGTGGCGAGCGTCGTGAACGTGGTGGACGTGAAAATCCACGTTCAGCAGAGCGTCGTGGTTACGGTACACCGCAGGCGATGGATTTATATCGTATTGAAGTAGGACGTTTAGATGGCGCGGAAGTCCGTCATATTGTTGGGGCGATTGCCAATGAAGGTGATATCAATAGTCGTTATATTGGTCATATTAAATTATATGATGATTACACCACGATTGAATTACCACAAGGTATGCCGAAAGAATTATTAGGTGTATTTGCGAAAACACGCGTGATGAACAAACAAATGCAGATGTCATTTGTGGGAGCGTCTAATGCAGGTTCAAGCCGTGATCGCGATGATTTCGCTGACCGCCGTGGTGGAAAACGTAAAGGACGCGGCGATGAACCACGTTTTGGGCGTGAAGATCGTAAATTTAAAGAAAAAAGTCAGCGCACTTTTAATGATCGCCCACGCAGAGAAAGACGTGAACGCCAAAAGTAAGTTAAGATGAGTTTAAACGAGGCGGTTGCGTACCTATTCGTTGATAAACAGTATGATTGCGCCTAAGTGTCCCTTAGGCGCAATTTTTTACTGTCTTATTTATACTTGTTTTTCGATAATCACTTTAATATCTTCTGGCGCTGCATAATAAGGTGCTGATGTAATGAAAAGTTGGATCCCGAGTTTCGCATACTCTGCCACATTATGCTTGTTAACACCACCTGCCACAGATAAGGTAATGTTTTTATTGGCTAACGCTAATAAATGCAAGGCTTGTTTGACTTGTTCCAGCGTGAATTTATCTAATTGAATAATATCAGGATCGGCTGTCAACATTTGTTCAAATTGCACTAAGTTATCAGCTTCCAGTGTAATTTTATTTTCTGGTGCTTGTTGCTTTAGTCTTGTCACGATGCCTTGCCAATCTTCTGGATCAGAGAGGAGATTACGATGATTGGTAAATACCAAGAGGGTTTCGCTCAATCCTTGACGGTGAATATGTCCGCCTGCGGCTAAGACTGCATTTGTGGCTAATTTGCGCGTATTAGGAATACTTTTACGTGTACAAGCAACAACAGCAACAGGATTAATGGCTTTCGCATTGCTAATCATTTCAGCGGTATATTGTGCAACCCCACATGACCATTCCAAGACCAATTGAACCACTTTCCACGCTTGATGTAGCTTATCAGCACTGCCTTTGGCGCTTAATAATAAGCTTCCGGCTTCGACAAATTCTCCTTCTTTCACATACACTTGTGGGTGGATGTCGAGTTTTCGGAGCAGTTTTTCCGCAATACTGATACCCGCGACGATGCCGGCATTTTTACGTTTAAAGCAAATCTCAGCGGGGATACTTTCTAATCCTAATGCATGGGTGGTGAGATCACCACGATAGATATCTTCTAATAAAAAGTCATCGAGTTCGTTATCTGAAAAATAAAGCATAGTGCAGTCCTTATCAATTAAATAAGTTGTCCTTGGTGTAATCGAATTTGCCGGTGAGAAAGGTAATCGGCCTCTTTGGGATCGTGTGTGACTAATAACGTGGTCATGTGATATGACTGCATTAAGTCCTTTAAGATTGCCCAAATATGTTGTTTGGTTTCCCAGTCTAACGAGGAAAAAGGCTCATCAAGTAATAACAAGTCTGGAGGATTGATTAATGCACGGGCCAGTGCAGCGCGTTGTTGTTCACCGCCTGAGAGCTGATGAGGATAACGATCACGTAAATGGGCGATTTTGAGCTTAGCCAGTAGCCTATGCTGTGCTTCGCAATCTGCGTTGGGCTGAGCTAAGCGTAAATTACCAGATACGGTTTTGTGTGGAAATAAATACAAACGTTGATTAAGGTAGCGACAATGACGTTGCCATGGCGCAAGGTTATCAATGGGTTGTTGTGCTAGGGTAATATGACCTTGATAATCAAGATAACCAGCAATGCTATTGAGTAAGGTAGTTTTTCCACTACCAGATTGTCCTACTACAGCGACACATTCTCCTTTACTAACGTGTAAATGGATATGACGTAAAATACCCGCAGATAAATTTTCAATCTTGAGCATCCTAGATATTCCTATTGAGTGTACGTAAGACTAACAGTAAGCAAGCAGCAATGAATAAAAGCCATAGTGATGCGCCTACCGCAATCTCAAAATCACCACTGGCAATATTTAAATAGACCGCCATGGGCAAGGTTTCTGTTTTAAAACGCGTAGCACCCGCTAACATCAACGTTGCACCAAATTCCCCAATTGCTCGGGACCAAGCCAAAATCGCGCCACAAAGTAATGGTTTCCAACACATTGGTAATTCTATTTTGAGCAAGGTTTGAAGCGGTGACAAACCTAAATTGTATGCAGCGAGGCGATAGCCTGAATCTAAGCTAGAAAAAGTACCGCGAGCATTACGTAACATAATGGAACTGGCGATATAAGTTTGTGCCACAATTATACCAAGCGGGCTGAATATCCATTGGCTAATAATGGGAATGAATTGGCTCAAGATGCCCTGTGAATTAAATAAAAGCAGTAGGCTTAAACCTGTAACCAACGGCGGTAATACCATGGGCAAATCAAGAAAAGTATCAATCAATTTTTGCAAAGGTAATCGCACTTGGCTCATGACCCATGCTGATGGGATTGAAATAAAAATAGCCAGCAGTAAAGACAGTATGGATGTCGCAAGAGACATCCATAGCGCAAAATGTAGCTCAGGATCAGTGAGAACCAGCAGAAAAAAGGAAAAGTTGAGCTGGCTTATCAGAGCAAGCACAGACCCAATGACGACGAGCAATAAAAGTAGTAAAGGGAGCAGTGCAAGCTTTAAACTCAGACTTTTATTTAATAGGTAAGAAACCTTCATCGACAAAATATTTCACACCTTGTTCTGAGTTAAAAAGATCAAGTAACTGTTTGGCTTCTTTCGGATGTTTAGTGGAAGCAAGCAGGGCAATAGTGACTTTTTCTTCTGGTGTACCTGCTGGATTTGGTAATAAATCGACTTTATCACGTACTTTCCACGCACCAGAACGTCCGACTACGGCAGCATCCACATCGCCGTTTAATAAATAGAGCATCAACTGTTTGACCGTCGCCGCTTTAACAACAATTTTGTCATTCAATTGTGCTTGATAACCCGAGAGTTCAAGTATTTTTTCTGCCCCTTTACCGAGCGCCATGGCTTTGCTATCACCAATCCCTAAACGCAGATTGCTTTCGGCAAGGGCTTTAAAGGAATCAATTCCAGCGCTTTTTTCTTTACGAATAGCCATTACGGGAATGTGCAGCACTAATGGCGCCGATTCTTTCACGTCACCTGTTTTTTCCAATTTTTCTACATAATCACTTGAGCCGGGTAAATAGAGATCGCCCGTTTTTACCGTGTTATAGCGTGCCAATAATTGTCCTGAGCCACCGTATTCAATCGTAACGTTGTTGCCAGTTTCTTTTTCAAATTGTTTGACAATTTTTTCAACAGGATCTTTTAAGCCGGCACCAGCATAAAGGTAAAGCTCAGCGGCTTGTGCTGAAAATGTCGCTGTGATAAGAGTTGAAAGTACAATCAATTTTTTCATGGTTATCTCCTTTGCATAAAAATGGGATAACTATAACATAATCATTATATAAAATGTAATATATCGAATTTAACGAATAAAAAAGGATTGAGCGTTATACTCAATCCTTTTTTCGTATGTGAAAAGGGGGGAAGATTACATCATACCGCCCATACCACCCATGCCACCCATACCAGCAGCACCTAAGTCGGCTTTATCCTCTTTTGGTAGGTCAGTGACCATACATTCAGTGGTGATCATTAAGCCAGCAACAGAAGCCGCAAATTGTAATGCAGAACGGGTAACTTTTGTTGGGTCTAAGATACCCATTTCGATCATATCGCCGTACTGTTCTGTACCTGCGTTATAACCGAAGTTACCTTCGCCATTTTTCACTGCACTTGCTACGACAGACGCTTCTTCACCCGCGTTGGCTACGATCTGACGTAATGGGGCTTCCATTGCACGTAAGGCAAGTTTGATTCCCACATTTTGTTCTTCATTATCACCTTGAAGACCAGCGACTTTGCTAGCTGCACGGATTAAGGCAACACCACCACCGGCAACGATACCTTCTTCAACCGCCGCACGTGTTGCGTGGAGTGCATCTTCTACGCGCGCTTTTTTCTCTTTCATTTCTACTTCCGTAGCCGCACCCACTTTAATGACTGCGACACCGCCAGCGAGTTTAGCTACGCGCTCTTGTAATTTTTCTTTGTCGTAATCAGAGCTGGATTCTTCGATTTGTTGGCGAATTTGTGCCACACGACCTTGGATTTGTGCTTCGTCACCGATACCATCAATAATCGTGGTGTTGTCTTTGTTGATGACTACACGTTTTGCTTGACCAAGATCTTCAAGTGTGGCTTTTTCTAATTCCATACCGATTTCTTCAGAAATAACCGTACCAGCCGTTAAGATCGCGATATCTTGTAACATGGCTTTACGACGGTCACCAAAGCCAGGTGCTTTCACTGCTGCCACTTTCACAATTCCACGCATTGTATTCACGACTAAGGTTGCAAGCGCTTCACCTTCGACATCTTCTGCGATAATTAATAATGGTTTGCCCGCTTTTGCTACACCTTCTAAGACCGGTAACAATTCACGAATGTTGGACACTTTTTTGTCCACTAATAAAATAAATGGATTGTCTAATTCAACTGTTGCTGTTTCTGGTTTGTTGATGAAGTAAGGTGATAAATAACCGCGATCGAATTGCATCCCTTCTACAACGGCAAGTTCGTCTTCTAAACCTGTGCCATCTTCAACGGTGATCACGCCTTCTTTACCTACTTTATCCATCGCTTGTGCAATGATTTGACCAACAATACTGTCTGAGTTAGCAGAGATTGTTCCCACTTGTTCGATTTCTTTTGAGGTTTCACAAGGTTTTGAAAGGGCTTTTAATTCTGTAACCACTGCGGTTACCGCTTTGTCGATACCACGTTTTAAATCCATTGGGTTCATACCCGCTGCCACCGCTTTTAAGCCTTCATTGACGATAGCTTGTGCTAAAACGGTTGCTGTCGTGGTACCGTCACCTGCCGCATCATTCGCTTTTGACGCCACTTCTTTTACCATTTGTGCACCCATATTTTCGAATTTATCTTCTAATTCGATTTCACGCGCCACTGATACACCATCTTTAGTGATAGTTGGTGCACCGAAAGATTTATCTAATACGACATTACGACCTTTAGGACCTAAGGTAACTTTTACTGCATCCGCAAGAATATTGACACCCGCTAACATTTTGACACGTGCATCATTACCAAATTTTACGTCTTTTGCTGCCATTTTTTATCTTCCTCTCATTTCGAATCTTGTTATGCAAATTGCTATTTTAAGTTTGTTTATTTATAGAAATAACGATTTCGTGTTGTTGATAAAAATTATTCAACAATGGCTAAAATATCGTTTTCAGAAATAATTAACACTTCTTCGCCATCAATTTTTTCTGCTTTCACACCATAACCGTCATTGAAAATCACGGTATCGCCGACTTTCACATCTAAAGGTTGTACTGTACCATTTTCTAAGATGCGACCTTTACCCACGGCTAATACTTTGGCACGTGTTGATTTTGTTGCAGCAGAGCCGGTCAACACAATCCCCCCTGCTGAGCGGGTTTCCACTTCTTCACGTTTGATGATCACACGGTCATGTAATGGACGAATATTCATTGAATTACTCCTTAATTAAATTATGTTTTTGATGAAACGTTTCCCTAATATGAGGGAAAATTTGTCTGTTTCAAGGGGGAAAATAAAATTATTTTATTCTTTTATCTTCATCCACTTGTTTTTCGTATTCGGCTTCAAACACTTCGCCTTCTGATTGGCTGTGATTCGCTTTCTGGCTGTAGCGGAAGAAACGGCTACGCACTATATGGATCTTGTTGGTAATCAGTTTTTCAATCCAGAGGCTAGTGATCGGGATTAATAAAAATAATGCGATTAAATCGGTCAAAAAGCCGGGAATAAAGAAAAGGATACCGGCTACAATCCAAATGCCAGATTTTAATAACGCACGTGTCGGGATTTCGCCTTGGGATAATTGTTTTTGTACATTTAATAAGGTATACCAACCACGAGCTCGGATCATGAAGAGCCCGAAAAGCGATGATAAAATGAGTAACAGAATGAGACTCAATACGCCAATATTCGATCCTATCCAAACTAAAAGTGACAATTCGGTATAGATAAATAAAAAAGCGATAAAAAGAAAGAGAACCAGAGGCATTGTTGTTTCCTCGCTGTATGCACGTTTGTGAGATGTTGTTATAAATGGGAGCAAATTAGCCAAATTTCAACCGCACTTTAGCATAAAAAAATAAAGCTCACAGGGTTGTGAGCTTTATTTTTAATTTTGCACTTATTGCGCTGGGTAGAACATTGGCGAGTTAGGACCGACCGGTAAGCCTAACACGAAGACCCAAATAAAGAACATCGCAGACCATGCCACCAAGAAGGCAACAGAGTACGGTAACATCATTGACACAAGCGTACCGACCCCCGCATCTTTCTTATATTTCAATACGGTTGCCATGATCAAGCCAAAGTAGCTCATCATTGGGGTGATGATATTGGTTACGGAATCACCGATACGGTAAGCTGCTTGAATGATTTCAGGTGAATAACCGGTTAACATCAGCATTGGCACAAAGATCGGTGCAGTAACAGCCCATTGTGCAGAGGCAGAACCAATCATTAAGTTAATGAAGGCACAGATCAAGATGAAGCCCATAAAGAGGATACCGCCATGTAAGCCTACTTCATTTAGGAAGTTAGCGCCTTTTACCGCGATATATTGACCAATATTGGTCCAGTTAAAGAAGGCGACGAATTGTGACGCGAAGAAGATAATCACAAGGTATAGTCCTAATGTACTCATGGCTTCAGCCATCGCATTGACCACATCTTTTTCGCTACGAATACTTTTTGTCACAATTCCGTAAACCGTACCCGGAATAGCAAAGAGAATGAAGATAAAGGCAACGATCGATTTTAAGAATGGTGAACCAGTGACTAAACCTGTTTTTGGATCACGTAAAATGCCATTTTCAGGGACCACAGTCCAAGCTAATAGTGCACATAAAATTAAGAAGACTAAACCCGCGTATCTTAATCCTTTACGCTCTAATGGTGAGACTTCATTCGAGTGCTGTAAATCCAGTTCTTCTTGTGAAAGATGACTGTTATAAGGACCTAATTGTGGTTCAACGATTTTTTCTGTAATGAAATAACCAATAAACGCAATCACAAAGGTACTGGCAGCCATGAAGAACCAGTTGGCTTCAGGACCTACCGTATAAGTTGGATCGATAATTTGTGCAGCTTGTTGCGTGATCCCTGCGAGTAATGGATCAATCGTACCTAATAAGAGGTTGGCGGAGTAACCACCAGATACCCCCGCAAATGCAGCAGCAAGACCCGCTAATGGATGGCGACCTAATGAGTGAAAAATAATGGCAGCTAAAGGAATGAGGACAACATAACCTAATTCAGAGGCTGTGTTCGATAGAATCCCCGCAAAAACAATAGTGAACGTTGTCAATTTACGTGGTGATTTGGTGACCAATAAACGCATAACGGCAGAAAGAAGCCCTGCTTTTTCAGCAATACCGACCCCTAATAATGCCACCAATACTGTGCCTAATGGGGCAAAGTTGGTAAAGTTTTTCACCAAATTAGTCAAAATTCTGCTTAAGCCTTCGGCATTTAGCAAACTGACGACGTAAATCATCCCGTCAGCCGCACGTCCTTTAACGCCTTCCGGACGAGGGTCTGCAACGGCTAGACCAAAATATTCCCCTAATGCAGAAGTAATTAATAATAAAACAATAAAAATCATAAAAAGGGTAACGGGGTGAGGTAACATGTTACCGAGCCATTCCACCGTATGAAGAAATTTACTGCCTTTCTTTTGTTGTTGTGTTGTAGTCATGTGTAGTCCTTCTATATTTTAATGATACAAGGGCTATGCTCATTTTTCGCCCAACTGCAATCTAACACGATATATGTCACATTCAAATAAAATTTTTAACAAAGTGTTAACAGGATCAAATTATTTCTTTTCTATTTCTGTTAACCTATTAACGCCCTACGTATCAATTTTTATTTTGCGAGGTATTTCGGATAAGTAAAACTAATCCGAATAATAAAAATATGTCGTGGGGGCAATCTGTAAAATGTGACGGCGATCAAATATTTAGCAAAGTTATTTCCATTATAATAGGCATTAACTTGTTCATCACTCGAAATGGAGGGTAATAATGACAGTAACAAGAAAAGAAGTGGATTTACTCGGAGAACGTGAAGTACCAGCAGACGCATACTGGGGAATTCATACCTTAAGAGCGGTAGAAAATTTTAATATTTCAAATGCCGTTATCTCAGATGTGCCTGATTTTGTACGCGGTATGGTGATGGTGAAAAAGGCGACCGCCTTAGCAAACGGTGAATTAGGGGCGATTCCTGATAAAATTGCAAAAGCGATTGTAGCTGCTTGTGATGAAATCTTAACCACAGGCAAATGCTTAGATCAATTCCCGTCAGATATTTATCAAGGCGGTGCAGGTACCTCAGTGAATATGAATACCAATGAGGTTGTGGCGAATTTGGCGTTAGAGTTATTAGGACATAAGAAAGGGGAATACCAATATTTAGATCCGATGGATCATGTTAACGCTAGCCAATCAACCAATGACGCCTATCCAACAGGTTTCCGTATTGCTGTCTATAACAGTATTATGAAGCTCGTGGCAAAAGTGCTTTATTTACAACAAGGTTTTGAAAATAAAGCAAAAGAATTTTCGCACATTCTTAAAATGGGACGCACGCAATTACAAGATGCTGTGCCAATGACAGTAGGACAAGAATTTAAAGCCTTCTCTGTTTTATTAGATGAAGAAGTTCGCAATTTAACACGTACAGCAGAATACTTATTAGAAGTTAATTTAGGTGCGACAGCAATTGGTACGGGCTTAAATACACCAAAAGGGTATGCGCCATTAGCGGTCAAATACCTGTCTGAAGTCACAGGATTACCTTGTGTATTAGCTGAAAACTTAATCGAAGCTACCTCGGATTGTGGGGCGTATGTGATGGTACACGGTGCATTAAAACGTACTGCGGTGAAACTATCAAAAGTATGTAATGACTTACGTCTATTATCTTCGGGTCCGCGTGCAGGGTTAAATGAGATTAATTTGCCTGAATTACAAGCGGGTTCATCGATTATGCCAGCAAAAGTCAACCCAGTGGTACCCGAAGTGGTTAACCAAGTTTGCTATAAAGTGATGGGGAACGATACTACCATTACCTTTGCCGCAGAGGCTGGACAATTACAATTAAACGTCATGGAGCCAGTGATTGCACAAGCGATGTTTGAATCTATTGATATTTTGACCAATGCTTGTGTGAATTTACGCGATAAATGTATTGATGGCATTACGGTGAATAAAGAAACTTGTGAAAACTATGTCTTTAATTCTATCGGTATCGTGACTTATTTAAATCCATTTATTGGACACCATAATGGTGACTTAGTCGGTAAAATCTGTGCGAAAACAGGGCGCGGAGTGAAAGAGGTCGTACTCGAAAAAGGACTCCTCACAGAAGAAGAATTAGATGATATTCTCTCAGTGGAGAACTTAATGAATCCAACCTATAAAGCGAAGTTGAATAAATAACTTGCAAAATAACTGTTAATTTAACCGCACTTTGAGCTTGCTTAAAGTGCGGTTTCTTTTTTGGAAATTTTCTTTGTTATACCTCGACAAGAAAAAATGGCACTTTACAGTGCCATTTCGTGATGCGGTTATCTATTATTGTAAGAGGGAAATATCTGCCACTTGTAAGAATAGATTACGTAGGTTATTTAAGATTGCTAAACGGTTTTGGCGTAATTGTGGATTTTCCGCGTTCACCATGACATTATCGAAGAAAGTATCCACGGGCTCACGCAATGCCGCTAAACGATCCAGTGCCACTTGGTATTCGCCTTTAGCAAATAGTGGCGCAAGCTCAGCTTGTAACGCAATCACCTGTTCAGCTAACACTTTTTCTGCTGCTTCTGCACATAATGTGGTGTCAATATTGGCTGGTAATTCCCCTTCAACTTTCGCTAAAATATTGCTTACACGCTTATTGGCTGCCGCTAAAGCCTCTGCTGCTTCTAAGGTACGGAAGTGTGACACCGCACGTACACGAGCATCAAAGTCTGATGGTTTAGTTGGACGACGAGCAAGCACTGCTTGGATCACATCCACGGCAATCCCTTCATCTTGGTACCAAGTACGGAAACGACCGAGCATAAACTCAACCACATCTTCCACTACATTAGTATTGGTTAACTTATCTCCAAAAAGGGCGCTCGATTTTTTCACAATTTCGGCTAAATCTAGCGGTAAATTTTTCTCCACAATAATGCGTAATGCACCTAATGCGGCACGACGTAAGGCAAACGGGTCTGCACTGCCTTTTGGTTGTTGACCGATCCCGAAGATTCCGGTGAGCGTATCGAATTTATCGGCTAATGCTACCGCACTGGCGACTAAGGATTTTGGTAACTTATCGCCAGCAAAACGTGGCATATATTGTTCATTTAATGCTACTGCTACTTCTTCATCTTCACCATCGTGACGAGCATAATGCATCCCCATGACACCTTGCGTGTCAGTAAATTCAAACACCATGTTGGTCATTAAGTCACATTTTGATAATAAACTAGCACGTTTGGCTTTAGCTTCATCAGCACCAATTTGTTTCGCAATCTCGCCTGCTAATTGCTCAATGCGAGCAGTTTTATCACGCAAGGTACCAAGCTGTTGTTGGAATAATACGGTTTCTAAACGTGGTAATTGATCTTCTAAACGTTGTTTTAAGTCGGTTTTAAAGAAAAATTCCGCATCGGTTAAACGTGGACGCACCACTTTTTCATTCCCTTCAATGATCTTGCTTGGATCGTCAGGGTTGATGTTCGACACAAAAATAAAGTGCGGTAATAATTTGCCGTCTTTGTCATAAATTGGGAAATATTTTTGGTCACCTTTCATGGTATAAACCAAGGCTTCCGCTGGGACAGCAAGGAAACGTTCTTCAAATTTCGCCGCTAATACATTTGGATATTCTACCAATGAGGTGACTTCATCAAGTAAATCGTCTTCAATATCTGCTACGCCACCAAGTGCGGTCGCTTTTTCTTGCGATTTCGCCAAAATTAACGCTTTACGCTCATTGAAGTCAGCCACCACTGAGCCTTTTTCTTTTAATAGCGCAGGGTATTGATCCGCGTGTGAAATTTGGAATTCACGCTCACCAAGGAAACGGTGACCACGAAGGGTACGAGCGCTTTCTACGCCTAAAATTTCGCCTTCAATCAGCTCATCGCCTAGTAACATCGTCACCGTGTGAACAGGACGAATAAATTGCACAGTTTTGTCCGCCCAACGCATCGGTTTTGGAATAGGCAACTTCGCCAACGCATTCGCCACCATGTCTTTCAATAAGTTTTTGGTCGGTTGACCTTCGATTGTGGCGCGATGCACTAACCACTCACCTTTGTCAGTGGCAACACGCTCAGCTTGCTCAACGCTGATCCCACAACCACGCGCCCAGCCTTCAGCTGCCTTGGTTGGTTTACCTTCTGCATCAAATGCCGCAGACACCGCTGGACCACGCCTTTCAATTTGCTTGCTTGGTTGGCTCGTTGCTAAACCTAACACTTTCACCGCTAAACGACGCGGTGCCGCAAACCATTCCACCTTATCAAAGGCTAAACCGGCTTGGTTTAGCTCCAATTCCATATTCTCTGCAAACGCAGTCGCTAATTTTTTGAGCGCCTTCGGTGGCAGCTCTTCAGTGCCGATCTCGGCGAGGAAGTTTTGTGTTGTCATTTTGTTTCTCTTTAAAAAATATCAAGATTCTATTTCTTTATCGTACATTTAATTGTTATTTTTTCTGTTTTAACATCAGTTCCAAATTCCGCATGATAATTTTTATAAAGCATCATTGCTAAAGTCATTCCACCCAAAATAACAGCCAATATAATCGCGATTTCAAATGTTGCGAATATGCCGATAGCTATTAATATTTTGTTCATTATTATTCCAAATAGTCCGTCACTCGTTGATGGGAAGAATGATACAGCAAAGACGAAAGCAAGTGCGCCTAAAATCCATTTGTCAATTGTTGTAATCTTTTGGGCCTTTTTCATTTTTTCGGCTAATTCACCTTTAATAATGAAACTCGGCTCTTTATTCTTCAACGCTCTTTCAAGGTCTTCCTTAATGTTAATGACTAACATTTATTTGCTCCTTGTCGACATAAATTAATATTTATAGCACTTTGATTTTGCGAAATCTTCAATATAACTAAAAAGAGTGACGTTTCATTTGATTATGTTCGTTTCCCGACGAGCGCTATCTCTCTATCATTCACTTAGGCTGTGTTTCTTTTAGCTCAGGATATTTGTCATTCATCTCCACCGCCCATTGCACTAAGTGCGGTGCGATGTCTTTCAAATTCACACCGAGTTTTTCACCACGTAAGGCGTACCAGTCGATCAAGCAAACGGCGGAAATCGTGCCTAAATTCAGTTCATCGCCGAATTGTACTAAATAACGTTCTAACTCTTTGAAACTGCGGATATTGCGTTCGGTTAATTGTTGATGACGTGCAGTCCACCATTCGTTTTCAGGGCGGAGCAAACGCTCGGAAATAATCGGCAAGGTATTTTCCATAATGCCGTCAGTTAGGGCGTGCAGTTGCAATACCTTCCAGCGTTGGCTGTTACGAGGCAATAAATGACTCTCTGACTGAGTTTGTGCACCAAGATGATCAAGGTATTCACAAATTACATGACTGTTATACAGCCATTCACCGTTATCCAGTTGTAACGCAGGCACTCGTCCAAGTGGATTGTCTTGGTTGTGCGGTGAGTTGGGATCAAAGGATGATTGAATGGTGTGTAATTCAATCTGATCCTCAAGCTGATGATGTTTAATCACCGCCATCACTTTGCGTACATAAGGACTGGTGTTGGAATGCCAGAGTTTCATTTTTTGCTCCTTACTTGTTAGCCGAAAATGTCTTTTAACTGGTGAATATCGAGAACCACTTGCTCGTCTGCCCATAACAATGCCGGAATGCCAATATAGCCATTGCCTTTTGCTTGTTCAAAAGCGGGATGCTGATCACGCAGTGTTAAAAAACGTTTGAAATTTGCCATAGAAGACATGATTTCTACGCTTTCATAGTCCACTTCTAAGCGCGCTAATTCTGCTACAAACGGGGCGGTATCAGGGCAGAGGTTAGCGAAGAATAAAACGGGTTTGCTCATCGTAAAAATACCTGAAAAATGAACCGCACTTTATTTACAGCCTGGGAACCCTAAGGCTTCACGGCTTGCATAGTAGGCTTCCGCCACGCCTTTGGTTAAGGCACGAATGCGTAAGATATAACGTTGGCGTTCGGTCACGGAAATCGCTTTGCGTGCATCAAGCAAGTTAAAGCTATGTGCTGCTTTTAAAATGCGTTCGTAAGCCGGTAATGGTAACGGTTTTTCTAAGGCTAACAATTCACTGGCTTCTTTTTCGTATTGGTCGAAACAGTAGAATAAGAAGTCAGTATTAGCGTATTCAAAGTTATAGGTCGATTGTTCCACTTCGTTTTGGTGGAATACATCGCCGTAGGTAGTTTTGCCTAATGGACCATCAGACCAAACGAGGTCGTACACGCTGTCCACACCTTGAATGTACATGGCTAGACGCTCTAAACCGTAAGTAATTTCGCCAGTCACCGGTTTACATTCTAAACCGCCCACTTGTTGGAAATAGGTAAATTGGGTCACTTCCATGCCGTTTAACCACACTTCCCAGCCTAAGCCCCATGCACCTAACGTTGGGTTTTCCCAGTTATCTTCCACGAAACGAATATCGTTTTGGGTTGGATCAAAACCGAGCATTTTTAAGCTGTCTAAATACAATTCTTGAATATTATCTGGTGACGGTTTGATTACCACTTGGAATTGGTAGTAGTGCTGTAAACGGTTTGGGTTTTCGCCGTAGCGACCGTCTGTTGGTCGGCGTGATGGCTGAACATAGGCTGCTGCCATTGGCTCAGGACCTAAAGCTTTTAAGCAAGTCATTGGGTGCGATGTGCCAGCACCTACTTCCATATCGAAGGGTTGAACGATGACACAACCTTGGTTTGCCCAGTAATCTTGTAAGGCAAGGATCATGCCTTGGAAGGTTTTTACATTAAATTTTGTCATGATAATGTCTTTATAAAATAAGTTGAAAAAGAGAGAGAAAAATACGCCTTATTATAGGGGAAAGTCAAAGCGGGATAAAGAATAATCTCTGTTTGACTTGATTTTTCATTTTGCGAGAAAAACAGAAAAATAAAAATGCGGATTGGTTATGTGACGCGTGTTAAAGTGCGGTGGTTTTTTCGCAATTTTTTGTTTTTAAATGTGATCTGGCGTACTTACTTTTTTCCCTATTTTGGTTAGACTTGAACGTATTTTAAAGTTAAGTGTAGGGAGCCTGTGGAATGCTATATCAATGGTTATTGGTATTAAAAAAACCAAGTAATAAATTATGGGTTAGCGCTGCGAGCTGGGCATTGCTCACCGTTATTTTTGTGCTTTCGCTCCGTTTAGGGGCAAGAACGTTAGAGGTGGCAAGTTTACCGGATATTAAGCAAGAGACATTAGAAAGTTTATTAAATGTGATTGCTTCCAGTATGTTAGCGGTGACGACGTTTTCGTTGTCAATTATGGTAGCGGCGTTTGCCTCTGCCTCGAATGGGGCAACCCCACGAGCCACGGATTTGGTGATGGGAGACAGTACCACACGCACTGCGATTACCAGTTTTATTTGTGCTTTTATTTACGCCATTATTGCCAAAACGGCGTTAGGTATGGCGTTTTACGCACAAAATGGACGTTTTATTTTATTTATTAGTACGGTAGCCGTTCTGTTGTATTTAATTATTACTCTAATCCGTTGGGTTTATACCTTATCCCAACTCGGACGTTTGGGGAATACGTTAGAAAAAATTGAACAAGTGACAAGCAACGCGTTGCAGCAATACCGTCACTGTCCTCAGATGAACGCGGTATCAACACGACAGCTCAGCTCAGTGGCAAAAAAAATTGAGGCAAGAAAAAGTGGCTATTTAACCCATATTGATATGCAAGGGCTACAAAAAAGGCACAAGCACTTGAGGGATATATTCATATTTATGTTCGACCTGGCGAACTGATTTCACCGGATACAGTGATTTGTGCGTTAGAAACTGAACAGGACGTTGAAGAAGAAATATTGCGTCAGTATTTTGTGTTAGCAAAAGGACGGACGTATGAGCAAGATCCTAACTGGGGCTTTATTGTCTTAAGTGAAGCTGCGCAACGCGCTCTTTCCCCCGCGGTGAATGATCCGGGAACGGCGATTAATATTATGGCAATCATGATGAATTTGTTTGTACAAGAGCCTGAACCCCAATCGGAAGCAGATGTAGTGGAATATGATCGGTTATCTATCGCTCAATTAGATTGTGCAGAATGGATACGTGATGCCTTTGCTCCTATTTCCCGTGATGGCGCGGGGATTTTAGAGGTCAACGTGGTGATGCAAAAAGTGCTCGCCAGTATTTGGCGTAATGTACCAGAAAAAGCCGTTTCAAATGCCGCCTTACTTATGGCAGAGCAAGCATTGGCAAGGGCAGAGCAAGCGTTAGTATTGCAGGCAGAGAGAGAACAATTACGCGAAAAACATAACCAATTATTCCATTCGGTGCGTTAAGTTTGCCCAATGCAATAGGCAGAGCTAAGAATTTATCACCGATTGATAAAACATCCGCTATAATGGACGAACTTTTTAGAACAAGAGAACTCAAATTTAAGGAATTTATCATGCAAAATCCAAAAGATGACGTACTTTATGCGCCGATTGAATGGCAAGACCACAGTGAAGGGTATACCGATATTCTTTATCATAAATCGCTCGATGGGATTGCGAAAATTACCATTAATCGCCCTGAAGTACGTAATGCATTTCGTCCCCAAACCGTGAAAGAAATGATTCAAGCCTTTGCCGATGCGCGTTTTGATGAACAAATTGGTGTGATTGTATTAACAGGGCAAGGTGAAAAAGCGTTTTGTTCTGGTGGCGATCAAAAAGTGCGTGGCGATTATGGCGGTTATCAAGATGAGAGCGGTGTACATCATTTAAATGTATTGGATTTTCAACGTGATATTCGTACTTGTCCAAAACCAGTGGTCGCCATGGTGGCGGGTTATGCGATTGGTGGTGGGCATGTATTACATATGATTTGTGATTTAACCATTGCTGCAGACAATGCGATTTTTGGTCAAACAGGACCTAAAGTGGGTTCCTTTGACGGTGGTTGGGGCGCAAGTTATATGGCGCGTATCGTTGGTCAGAAAAAAGCGCGTGAAATTTGGTTCTTATGTCGTCAATATGACGCCAAAGAAGCCTTGGAAATGGGGTTAGTGAATACAGTCGTGCCTTACGCGGAGTTAGAAAAAGAAACCGTGCGTTGGTGCCGTGAAATGTTGCGTAATAGTCCAATTGCATTACGTTGTTTAAAAGCTGCATTAAATGCAGACTGTGATGGACAAGCGGGCTTACAAGAGTTAGCGGGCAATGCGACGATGTTATTCTATATGACAGAAGAAGGCCAAGAAGGGCGCAATGCGTTTAATGAAAAACGTGCGCCTGACTTCAGTAAATTTAAACGTAATCCCTGATCCAAGTATTGTTGTAAGTGGTGAGCTTGTTGCGAGTGAACTGCATTGTTTAACATGAAGTAAATACATAAGGAAGATGTCTATGTTTTCTTGGAAGAAAGTCCTCTTTAAAGGTGTGATAGCGGTATTATCGATCTTTGTCTTCGCTGTCGCGGTATTTTTTGTCGGTATGGCGCTGTTAACGCTTGATCCGAAAGACCGTTGTTTAGATTATGGTGGACGTTATGACGATGCAACAAAAATATGTGAAAAATGACCATGATAAGAAAATTTAAGTTATATCAATACAGTATTCCCGTCGATAGCCAACTCATTTTACGCAATCGTTTCTTAAAAAAGCGTGAAGGGTTGCTCGTGCAAGTTTGCTGTGATGATGCACAAGGTTGGGGGGAAATTGCCCCCCTACCTGAGTTTAGCCAAGAAACTTTAGAGCAGGCGCGTGAACAAGCATTAGCATGGTTAGAAGAATGGTCTGCCAGTGATGGTTCAGCCGGAAAATTGCCTTTAGAGCATTTATTTCCTTCTGTGGCATTTGGTTTAAGCTGTGCGTTAGCGGAAATGAAGGGGTTACTAAATGAAGAAGGCAATTATCAAGTGGCACCGCTTTGTTATGGTGATCCTGATGAGTTATATGATCCCCTCAACCAAATGCAAGGTGAAAAAGTCGCCAAAATTAAAGTGGGGATGTATGAAGCTAATCGCGATGGGCTAATTGCGGATATGCTCCTTGAAGCCATTCCTGATTTACATTTACGCCTTGATGCGAACCGCAGTTGGACGCCGAGCAAAGCACAGATGTTTGCGAAATATGTCAAACCAGAACATCGTGCACGCATTCAATTTTTAGAAGAACCGTGTAAAACGCCAGCAGAAAGCCTGCAATTTGCAAAAGAAACCGGTATTGCGATAGCCTGGGATGAAACAGTACGTGACGCAGAATTTCAACAAAATCCACCGCACTTTTTTACGCCTCAAGTGAAAGCCATTGTGATCAAGCCAACGTTAGTGGGTTCTATACAACGCTGTGTTGAATTGATTAAGCAAGCACATGCGCATGGAATACAAGCGGTAATCAGTTCTTCCATTGAAAGTAGCCTAGGGTTAACGCAATTAGCACGTCTTGCGCAACAATATACCCCAAATACGGTGCCGGGACTGGATACGCTAGATTTGATGGATTACCAAGTGATACGCCCGTGGCCAAGCTCAACGTTACCACTGATTGACTTAGATTCAGAATATATTGTTCCCATTAAGCTGGACTGATAAGACCACAAAAAGGCTGTTATTTCAGAAAAAATAGTTATAATTCTCAACTTTTAATGAGGAAGGCATTATGTCGCAACCAAAACGAATTTTGCTATTAAATGGACCGAACTTAAATATGTTAGGTGTAAGAGAGCCTACCCATTATGGCAGCCTGTCTTTAAAAACCATTGAGCAAGATTTACAGTCATTGGCACAACAATATGCTGTTGAATTGAGTTGTTTCCAAGCAAACAGTGAAGAAAAATTAATTGAGAAAATTCACCAAAGTTTTCAACAGATTGATTTTATTATTATCAATCCTGCGGCATTTACTCACACCAGTGTGGCACTACGCGATGCGCTTTTGGCTGTGGCGATTCCGTTTGTAGAAGTGCATTTATCGAATGTGCATAAACGTGAACCTTTCCGTCATCACTCTTATTTTAGTGATGTGGCTGAAGGTGTGATTTGCGGTTTAGGCGCAAAAGGGTATGAATTTGCGCTACAGTTTGCGGTCAGTTTCCTGAAAAAATAGGCATAAATTAAAGAAATTGACAGAATTTTATCGCAAAGTTGTCGATTTTCAGGTAATCTCTCGCACGAGATGTAGAATTAACCAGTTGGCACTTTAACTATCGTGGTTTGATAGCTAAAGGGTCGTTAAGAAATAATATGTTAGGACATAGATTATGGACATTCGTAAAATTAAAAAGCTGATCGAATTAGTAGAAGAATCGGGCATTATGGAATTGGAAATTTCTGAAGGGGAAGAATCCGTTCGTATTAATCGTGGTTCAGCTGCACCAAGTGCGGTGCAATATAGCCTACCTGTACAAGCTGCTCCAGCACCAGTTGCAGCCCCTACTGCACCAGCCGTATCGGCGCCAGCTGCGCCAGTCAATGCAGAAGAAGTGTCTGGTCACTTTATTCGTTCACCAATGGTAGGGACCTTTTATCGTAGTCCAAGTCCAGAAGCCAAACCATTTGTTGAAATTGGGCAGGCAGTAAAAGTGGGTGATGCACTTTGTATCGTTGAGGCAATGAAAATGATGAACCGTATTGAAGCAGATAAAGCCGGCGTGGTGAAGGCAATCTTAGTCAATGACGGTGAAGCCGTTGAGTTTGATCAAAAACTTATCATCATTGAATAATCAACTAAATTTGTAATAAGCGATGTGATATCGCTTATTTTTCATATCAATCTATTGCTAGATAGTGAGCTCACTATTTACTTACAAAGTGGAATTTTCTTATGTTAGAGAAAGTGGTTATTGCCAATCGTGGTGAAATTGCGCTACGTATTTTGCGTGCTTGCAAAGAATTAGGCATAAAAACTGTTGCGGTGCATTCCACAGCAGACCGTGAATTGAAACATGTTTTACTTGCAGATGAAACTGTTTGTATTGGTCCTGCGCCTTCAACGAAAAGTTATCTTAATATTCCGGCTATCATTGCAGCGGCTGAAGTAACAGGTGCGGATGCTATCCACCCTGGTTATGGTTTTTTATCTGAAAATGCAGATTTTGCGGAGCAAGTTGAACGTTCTGGATTTATTTTTATTGGTCCCACTGCAGACGTGATCCGTTTAATGGGTGACAAAGTTTCTGCGATTGAAGCAATGAAGAAATCAGGTGTACCTTGTGTACCGGGCTCTGATGGTCCTGTGGGTAGCGATATGGCAAAAAACAAAGAAATCGCCAAACGTATAGGTTACCCTGTGATTATTAAAGCTTCAGGCGGCGGTGGTGGTCGTGGTATGCGTGTAGTGCGTGATGAGGCCTCTTTAGAAGAATCTATCGCGATGACCAAAGCAGAAGCAAAAGCGGCTTTTAATAACGATATGGTGTATATGGAAAAATACCTAGAAAATCCACGTCATATTGAAATTCAAGTCTTAGCCGATACCCATGGTAATGCCATTTATTTAGCGGAGCGTGATTGCTCAATGCAACGTCGCCACCAAAAAGTGGTAGAAGAAGCCCCTGCACCGGGTATTTCCGATGAAGTTCGTCGTGATATTGGTGAACGTTGTGCCAAAGCATGCGTAGAAATTGGTTATCGTGGGGCAGGTACGTTTGAGTTCTTGTATGAAAATGGGGAGTTCTATTTCATTGAGATGAATACCCGTATTCAAGTAGAACATCCAGTCACAGAAATGATCACGGGTGTGGACTTGGTGAAAGAACAATTGCGTATCGCAGCCGGATTGCCGATCTCCATTAAGCAAGAAGATGTGAAAGTGCGTGGTCATGCGATTGAATGCCGTATTAATGCAGAAGATCCTAAATCCTTCTTGCCTTCACCGGGTAAGGTGGATCATTTACACTCTCCGGGTGGATTAGGTGTGCGTTGGGATTCACATGTTTATGCGGGTTATACCGTCCCACCACATTATGATTCAATGATTGCAAAATTGATTACTTATGGTGATACTCGTGAAGTCGCGATTCGTCGTATGCAAAATGCACTGGGTGAAACGATTTTAACCGGTATTAAAACCAATATTCCTCTGCACGAATTGATTCTGGCAGATGAAAATTTTCAACAGGGTGGCACGAATATCCATTACCTGGAGAAAAAACTTGGCATGCGTGACTAATTAAAATCTGTCACTTAACGAAGGAACGAGAAAAGTGGATTTATCCACTTTTCTTATATCAGTTTTACAAGGAATTTATAAAATGAATCTTAATTCCCGCTATAAGCAAGCAACAAATGAAGCGCTATGGGCGTTTGGGTTAACCATTTTATATATGGTTGGTTGGTGTGTTTTTGCCTATGGATTACCAAATACAAAAGGATTTTTTGACTTCCCACTCTGGTTTGAATTTTCCTGCTTTTATTTGCCAATCCTCTTCACAGCTATCATTTATATTTGTATTAAATTTGTCTTTTGTGATATCGATTTAGAGGACAATGAAAATGAACTATAGCATTCTTATTCCTTTATTCCTGTATTTATGCTTTGTGTTTGCAGTGGCTTATTATGCCTATGCTAAACGACAAAAGGGGAGCTTTTTAAGTGAATATTATGTTGGAAATCGCTCTATGTCTGGTTTTGTGTTGGCGATGACGACGGCGGCAACTTATGTAGGGGCGAGTTCATTTATTGGTGGACCGGGTGCCGCGTATAAATTTGGTTTAGGCTGGGTTTTATTGGCGATGATTCAAGTCCCAGTGGTGCTTTTTACCCTTGGCGTATTGGGGAAAAAATTTGCCATGTGGGCAAGAGAACATAAAAGTTTAACCATTAATGACATTTTATTTTCTCGCTATAAAAGCCCAACCATTGTGTTGTTAGCCAGTTTATCCTTGTTATTTTCCTTCTTTATTATGATGGCAGTACAATTCATTGGTGTTGGACGTTTATTAGAAACCACATTGAATATTGACTACCGTCTTTCTGTATTAATCTTTGCCACAACTGTGGGAATCTATACTTTCATTGGTGGCTTTAGAGCGGTAGTATTAACGGACACGATTCAAGGTCTCATCATGATGATTGGTACGTTCCTACTGTTATTTGGTGTGATTTATGCTGGTGGCGGAGTCAGTCAAATCATAGATATATTAGAAACGATTGATCCACGTTTGATTACGCCTTATGGCATTGAAGCAAGACCGCTTGATTTTACTTTTATGGCGTCTTTCTGGGTGTTGGTTTGTTTTGGATTGTTAGGGCTTCCACATACGGTTATCCGCGCGATGTCATATAAAAACAGTAAAGCGTTACATAGTGGAATTGTGATTGGTACTGTGGTGATTGCCTTATTAATGTTAGGGATGCATTTAGCTGGCGCACTAGGACGAGCGGTGGTACCAGAATTATCAGTTACGGATAAAATTATTCCAACTTTGATGATTCAAGTGCTTCCACCCGTGGTTGCTGGGATTTTCTTAGCGGCGCCGATGGCAGCCATTATGTCATCTATTGACTCGATGCTTATTCAAGCGTCTTCGACGTTAATTAAAGATTTATATCTACGTTTTAAACCTGAGCAAATTCGTAATGAGCGACGGGTCAAAATTTTATCGACAGTCGCTACATTATTCATGACGGTTTTAGTCACTGTCGCGACATTAAATCCACCGGATATGCTGATTTGGTTAAACTTATTTGCCTTAGGGGGATTAGAAACAACGTTCTTATGGGTGATGTTGCTAGGCTTATATTGGCAGAAAGCGAATGCATATGGTGCGGTATGTTCCATGATAGTTGGTTTGGGCTCTTATGTGACCTTAACTGCGGCTTCAATTAAATTATTGGATTTTCATGCGATTGTGCCTGCTTTATTATTTGGTTTGATCGCTTTCCTAATTGGTAACCAATACGGTGAGCGTAAGATTCAGCACTAAGTGACATTACTATGACATGATTTGAGGGCAGACCTGAGTGTCTGCCCTTATTATTTTGCGTAAAAACCTGCAACAATGTGTCGTGACACGATACAATACACGACAGGTTATGATTTTATTAACAGATTGAGGAAAATTGATTATGGCTTGGATCCAAATTCGTATTAATAGTACTAATACACAAGCAGAACAGATGAGCGATTACTTAGCCGAAATTGGTGCGGTGTCGGTGACATTTATGGACAGCCAAGATACTCCTATTTTTGAACCGCTTCCAGGGGAAACTCGTTTGTGGGGGAATACGGATGTGGTGGCGTTATTTGATGCAGAAACAGACATGCAACAGATTGTGGATTTACTCAAAGAAGCGCAATATCTCGTTGAAAGTTCTGTATATAAAATTGAACAAATCGAAGATAAAGATTGGGAGAGAGAATGGATGGATAACTTTCATCCTATGCGATTTGGTAAACGTTTATGGATTTGTCCAAGTTGGCGTGAGGTACCAGATGAAAACGCTACCAATGTAATGCTCGATCCTGGTTTGGCGTTTGGTACAGGTACTCATCCAACGACCGCATTGTGTTTAGAATGGTTAGATAGCCTTGATTTACAAGATAAAACCGTGATTGATTTTGGTTGCGGTTCGGGCATTTTAGCGATTGCCGCCCTAAAACTGGGCGCGAAAAGTGCGGTGGGCATTGATATTGATCCACAAGCGATTTTAGCCAGCCGCAATAATGCGGAGCAAAATGGCGTAGCCGACAGACTGCAATTATTCTTATCTGAAGATAAGCCGGCTGATTTAAAAGCAGATGTGGTGGTAGCCAATATTCTTGCAGGACCATTAAAAGAACTTTATCCAGTGATTCGCCAATTAGTGAAACCAAATGGTGTTCTAGGACTATCAGGCATTTTAGCAACTCAAGCATCGTCCGTTTGTGATGCCTACGCGCAATCTTTTGTCCTTGAACCTGTAGAAGAACGCGAAGAATGGTGCCGTATTACGGGAAAATTGCAATAGAGGAACCGCGTCATTTAGCGGAAATATAAAAGTGAGAAAAATTATTTTGCTTATTTTATGAGCAAATGGAGTGTATTGGACAATAAATAAACGATTGTTAAATAATTTTTGAGCAGGAAACCGTTTGCTTTCTTAATATAAATCAAAAAATGTTCAAAAAGCACTTTGTGTATAAAAAATATGCTTTCCAAATGGCTTAAAAGTGCGTATTATAGCGTCCCTTATCGGTCCGGGTATGTTTAACCGATAAAATAGGATTTGGATGTTAAAGGAGTAATGACAGTGCGGATAGGTTCTTATCAGCTTAAAAATCGCATTTTTCTTGCTCCTATGGCTGGCATCACTGACCAACCATTTCGGCGAATCTGCACTCATTATGGGGCAGGTTTAACTTTTTCTGAAATGATGTCAACGAATCCGCAAGTCTGGCATACCGAAAAATCGAAACTGCGCTTGGCTCATCATCAAGAAGCAGGAATTAATGCTGTGCAAATAGCTGGTTGTGATCCCGATGAGATGGCGAAAGCCGCTCAAATCAATGTAGAATATGGGGCAGAAATTATTGATATCAATATGGGCTGCCCAGCCAAAAAAGTGAATCGTAAAATGGCGGGCTCTGCGCTGTTACAATATCCTGATTTGGTCAAACAAATTCTTAATAAAGTTGTGAAATCTGTTACTGTACCAGTGACATTAAAGATAAGAACAGGCTGGGATAAAGACAACCGAAATTGTTTAGAAATCGCTAAAATTGCAGAGCAATGTGGTATTCAAGCACTGACCATCCACGGACGAACAAGGAGTTGTATGTTTGAGGGGGAGGCTGAATATGACAATATCAAGGCGGTCAAAGAGCAACTTTCTATTCCGATTATTGCCAATGGCGATATTACTTCCGCTGAAAAAGCAAAGTATGTTCTTGATTATACCAACGCAGATGCAATAATGATCGGACGTGGTTCATTAGGCAATCCGTGGCTTTTCCGAGTTATGGAAAGCTTAATTGAAAAAGACTCGATTGTTTTAGAGCCAAGTTTAAACGAGAAATGTAATGTGATTTTACAGCATATCCAAGAACTGCATCAATTTTATGGTGCGGAAAAAGGATGTCGTATTGCACGTAAACACGTTGCTTGGTATTTACAGGGAATCCAACCTAATCCCGTTTTTAGACAGGCTTTTAATGCAATTACTGATCCCAAAGAACAATTAATTGCTTTAGAAGGTTTTTTTAATTTGATTCTGATGGATAAAGAAAAAAATGTTAGAACAACAACGTAATCCTGCTGATGCACTAACTGTATCAGTGTTAAATTCACAATCTCAAGTCACAAATAAACCATTGCGTGATTCTGTGAAACAAGCATTGAGAAATTATTTGTCGCAGTTAGATGGCCAAGATGTCAATGAGCTTTATGAATTAGTATTAGCAGAAGTTGAGCATCCTATGTTAGATATGGTTATGCAATATACACGTGGAAATCAAACTCGTGCAGCGACAATGTTAGGGATTAACCGTGGCACTTTACGTAAGAAATTAAAAAAGTACGGTATGGGTTAACGGACCATTGTAGTATTTAAACTAGTTTTGGTTATAGAAGGGCGGACTTAGGTTCGCCTTTTTAATTTTCATTTCCTTTCCTTTTTCAAAACAATGATTTTTACGCCTCAGATTGCAAAAAAATCAAAGTGTAAATATCAACGCAAACGTTTTCGTTTTTTCTGATTTCCCTTTATAATAGCCCCGTTTTTCGTTTTAATTATTTAACTAAACAGGGCTAATCCTATGTTACAAATTTTTCGTGGTTCTCCCGCACTTTCTGAATTTCGTTTAAATCAACTTGCTGTGCGTTTTCAAAAAGCCAATCTTCCCGTGAGCGCGTGTTATGCGGAATATATTCATTTTGCTGACTTATCTGAAACCTTAACAGAAGATGAAAGCGCAAAATTAGACCAACTATTACACTATGGTCCCACTCTTGCGGAGCATGATCCTGTTGGTCACTGTTTTATCGTGATTCCGCGTATTGGCACTATTTCATCTTGGTCATCTAAAGCAACCGATATTGCGCACAACTGTGGCTTAAACAAAGTGAATCGTTTAGAGCGTGGATTAGCATTTTATTTTGAATTTGACCGCACGTTATCGTCTGAAGAGCAACAACGCTTGGTTTCACACATTCATGACCGAATGTTAGAAGGCATCATTCATACCCCTGAAGAAGCCAAAGTGCTGTTCGACCAACAAGCACCAAAACCATTTACTACTGTTGATATTTTGAGCGGTGGGCGTCAAGCGTTAGAAAATGCAAACGTGGAATTAGGTCTGGCGCTCGCAGAAGATGAAATTGATTATTTAGTCGAAAATTTCACCGCACTAGGTCGCAACCCAAATGACATTGAACTGTATATGTTCGCACAGGCAAACTCTGAACACTGCCGTCATAAAATTTTTAATGCGGATTGGATCATTGATGGCGAAAAACAAGAAAAATCCTTGTTTAAAATGATTAAAAATACCTTTGAGAAAACCCCAGATCACGTACTTTCAGCCTATAAAGATAACGCGGCGGTGATGGAAGGCTCAAAAGTGGGACGATTCTTCCCGGATCAAGATGGGCAATATCGCTATCACAATGAAGATGCGCATATCTTAATGAAAGTGGAAACTCACAACCACCCAACTGCGATTTCGCCCTTCCCAGGCGCTGCAACCGGTTCTGGTGGTGAGATCCGTGATGAGGGCGCAACCGGTCGTGGTGCGAAACCAAAAGCCGGTTTAGTGGGCTTCTCGGTGTCTAACTTAGTGATTCCAGGTTTTGAACAACCTTGGGAAAATCCAGTGTCGAAACCCAATCGTATTGCTTCAGCACTCGATATTATGATCGAAGGACCTTTAGGCGGTGCAGCATTTAACAATGAATTTGGTCGCCCTGCGTTATTAGGTTATTTCCGTACTTATGAAGAAAAAGTCAATAGCTTTGCGGGTGAAGAAGTACGTGGTTACCATAAACCGATCATGTTAGCGGGTGGGATTGGCAATATCCGTGCAGAACATGTACAAAAAGGCGAAATTCCTGTCGGGGCAAAACTGATTGTATTAGGTGGACCTGCCATGAACATCGGTTTAGGCGGTGGAGCAGCTTCTTCTATGGCTTCTGGTAAATCAAAAGAAGATTTAGATTTTGCCTCGGTACAACGGGATAACCCAGAAATGGAACGTCGTTGCCAAGAAGTGATCGACCGTTGCTGGCAGTTAGGTGAGGACAACCCAATTCTCTTTATTCACGATGTGGGGGCAGGTGGTTTATCCAATGCGATGCCAGAACTCGTACATGATGGCGGTCGTGGCGGGAAATTTGAACTACGCAAGATCTTAAGTGATGAGCGTGGGATGAGTCCATTAGAAATTTGGTGTAACGAATCACAAGAACGTTATGTGTTAGCGGTCGCCCCTGAAAAATTAGAATTATTTACCGCACTTTGTGAACGTGAACGTGCACCCTTTGCGGTGATTGGTGAAGCCACAGAGCAAGAACATTTAACCTTACACGATGATCATTTCGATAATAACCCAATCGATTTACCGATGAATGTGTTGTTGGGTAAAACGCCAAAAATGACCCGTGATGTGAAATCAAAAACGGTAGAAGGTAGCGCGTTAGATCACTCTCAAATTGACTTAAAAGAAGCGTTTCACCGTGTGTTACGCTTACCTGTGGTGGCAGAAAAAACCTTCTTAATTACCATTGGTGACCGTTCTGTGACTGGTATGGTGGCACAGGACCAAATGGTCGGTCCATGGCAAATTCCTGTGGCAGACTGTGCGGTTACCACAGCTAGTTTAGACAGCTATCACGGTGAAGCTATGTCAATGGGTGAACGTGCGCCCGTGGCATTATTAGATTTTGCCGCGTCTGCGCGTTTAGCCGTGGCTGAATCCATCACCAATATTGCAGCAACGAACATTGGTGATATTAAACGTATTAAATTATCAGCGAACTGGATGTCAGCGGCAGGTCACGAAGGCGAAGATGCAGGCTTATATCAAGCCGTGAAAGCTATAGGTGAAGAGCTTTGCCCACAACTTGGCTTAACCATTCCTGTGGGCAAGGACTCCATGTCAATGAAAACCACGTGGCACGAAAACGGTGAACAAAAAACCGTGACGGCACCATTATCTTTAGTGATTAGTGCCTTTGCACGTGTGGAAGATGTACGCAAAACAGTCACGCCACAATTACGCACCGACAAAGGACACAGTCGCTTATTATTAATTGACTTAGGCGAAGGCAAAAATCGCTTAGGTGCGACCGCACTTGCGCAAGTGTATAAACAACTTGGTGATAAACCTGCGGATGTGGTGAACGTTGAAAGCTTGAAAAACTTCTTCAATGCCATGCAAGCGTTGGTGGCAGAGCAAAAACTCTTGGCGTACCACGACCGTTCAGACGGCGGTTTAATTGCCACCCTTGCCGAAATGGCGTTTGCGGGTAACTGTGGTTTATCGATCCATATCAGTGCATTAGGGGATAACGATCTTGCCGTGTTATTCAATGAAGAATTAGGCGCGGTGATTCAAGTGCGTGAGAGTGATTTAAGCTATGTACGTGATGTGTTATCACAACATGGTTTAATCCATTTAACCAAAGAGTTAGGGGAAGTGACCACAGAAGATCGTATCGAAATTTCTCGTGGTACCAAATTATTATTCAGCCAAAAACGTTCTGAACTACGTGGCATCTGGGCAGAATTAACCCACCAAATGCAACGTTTACGTGACAATCCAGAATGTGCCGACCAAGAGTTTGCAGCGAAGAAAGATCCTGAAAACAAAGGTTTCTCCGCTCATTTAACCTACGACATTAACGAAGATATTGCCGCACCTTACATTGCCACAGGCAAGAAACCGCGCATTGCAATCTTACGTGAACAAGGGGTTAACAGCCATTACGAAATGGCAGCGGCCTTTGACCGTGCAGGCTTTGACGCCATTGACGTCCATATGAGCGATTTACACAATGCACGTCACCACTTAAAAGACTTCAATGCCTTAGTAGCCTGTGGTGGTTTCTCTTATGGAGACGTGCTTGGTGCGGGTGGCGGTTGGGCGAAATCGATCTTATTTAATCCAATATTACGTGATCAATTTAGCGAGTTCTTTGCTAATCCAAACACTCTCACCTTAGGGGTGTGTAATGGTTGCCAAATGGTTTCTAACCTTGCTGAAATTATCCCGGGTACAGAAGCTTGGCCACGTTTCGTGCGTAATAAATCCGAGCGTTTCGAAGCCCGTGCTGCATTAGTGCGTATTAATGAGACAAATTCACTCTGGTTCCAAGGTATGGCAGGTTCACATATGCCAATCGCGGTGTCGCATGGTGAAGGACGTGTTGAGTTTAAACACGATCAACAGTTACAGATGTTAAAAGATCAAAACTTAATCGTGGCACAATATATCGACAACAACCTCAACCCAACGGAAATCTACCCTGCCAACCCAAACGGCTCCGTAGAAGGCATCACAGCATTGTCTAACCAAGACGGTCGTGTTGCGATCATGATGCCACACCCAGAGCGTGTATTCCGTACAGTTTCTAACTCATGGCACCCAGAAGATTGGAGCGAAGATGGGGCATGGATGCGGATTTTTAGGAATGCTAGGGTGAGCTTAAAATAGTGATTTAAGTAAAAGCAGTTGATAATTACTTATCAACTGCTTTTATAACTATAGTAAATAATTCAACAAATGATATTTGAATTAATAATACTTTCAATTTGGCTTGTTAGTAGTTCCTCGGAGATAACATCATAATGTTTAAAAATCAATTTATTGTTCTTTTTGGTTCCGTGGCAAGAGGAGATGATAATATAAACAGCGATCTAGATATATTATTGATAAATATAGATATATATGAATCAGAAAATATATTAAGACAGTACAAACTACCGAATTACCCTCATAATTATATAGAATATAATTATGATACATTTTATAAATTCCATATAGAAGGAAGTTTATTTCTTCATCATATTTTTCTAGAAGGAAAAGTTATTTATGGCAATATGCAACTCTGGAATAAATTAAAGAGAGAATTCAGAGTAAAGTCTAGCTTTATTGATGAAATTAAAAAAATACAATCTGATATTAGTTTATATAGGAATCTAGATTTTTCTAATGGTTTCTATTTATCTGTCTTAGATAATATATATCCTCTATTAAAAAATTATTGTATTTTTAAATTAGCTAACAAAGGAATTTATATCTTTAATAAGAAAGAGTGTATAATAGAAGCAGTAAAGAATGAGCAACTAAGAAAAAAACTCTTAGAACTACAACAGTTCTATGATTATAGTACAAGAAACATTTCATTAAACCTAACAATAAAACCTAATTCTCTAGAGGCTAAAAAACTAATATTAACAGTATATTTTTTAATAAAAAAGGATCTTGTATGATTAATGATGATATGTGTAGAAATCTTTCAGTTTTATTTTATAATTTTTATGAGAAAAATACATCCGACAGGAAAGAAATTAAATTATATTTTGAAAATATTGTAGAGCAAATCTATTCAGAAATATTTAAAAAAGAATATAGAAATTTAATGGACACCAATCTAAATTTAAATCAATTAGAATCGCCTCCTCTATATAAAGAAGTTGTATCCTCAATGAAGAGCTGTCTAGAAAACAACCGAGTTTTATATGAGCCTACATATACTTACTATGTAAAGCATGATCTGAACAAATTTATTACAAGATACCTAACACCATTTATTCTATCCATTTTGGAAATTATTGATAATAAAAGTTGCGATGCAAATGCTTTATTTAGTTATCTAAAGAAGGTAATTAGCAATGGAAAACAATAAAGATATACTTATTAAAGCATGGGAAACTGTGCAAAATATAAGCCAAAACAATGATAAAACTGCTTGGAATATACGCATGTGGGGAATTTCAATCTGGTCTGCATTAATAGCATTTGGTTTTCAACATTGCAACGTATCAATTATACTATATGATATATTCATAATATTACTTGTTTTTATATTTGAAGTTAACATTCGTATAATTCAATATAAAATGATTCAAAAGTCACATAATATAGAAAACATGTTAAATCAAGTTTTGTGTGGTGATTCATTACATATTTCGGAGGAGGGAATTAGAACTGATATTTCTAAAACATCCTTTTCAGATATACAAATCATTCTAAATTGTCAACGCTTTTCTGTATGGGGACCTTATATCATCTTGTTTATTGTTAATTTAATCATATTATTCTTTTTAACTTGACAACTATTTCCCTCCTATAGGGCTCGTGTCCACACGACTGCCCTTTTTTAATACCTAATTCAGTTAAAAGTACTCATCACCGATGAACGCTGTCCTTTTTTTAATTTTCTGGCGTTTTTATTTTTGTGAATTATATCGGGAAATAAAATCAGGCAGCTATTTAAATTTGTTTTTTATTTCTCCCGATGGCGCTCTTGTTCATACGAGAGTCTTGTCATGTCTAATTTAGTCTAAGTGTTCTTAACAGACGAGTACAATCTTTCTTAGCTATTTCATTTTTATTTTGTGAGTAGGAAGAAGTAGGTAAACGAAAAGAGTTATAATTAATTTTTATCAGGATAAGGATAATGTACAGAAAATATAAAATAAATAATCCAGTGGGAATTTATTTTGTAGTTTCACAACGATTTATTGGATAGAGGTATTTGTTAGAGAAAGATATTTTGGAGGGATTATTCAGGCACTTGCGTTTTGTTGTAAAGAAAAAGGAATGATTTTTTATGGGTATTGCATTATGCCAAATCATATTCTCCTGAATGATACTCGTGTTTTCACAATCACCTTTTCATCTCTAGTTTAGTTAAAGCACTCACCAAAGATTGGGCGCTCTTCAGAATACTCCTCACAAACCACAACATTAACACCCTCTATCAATAACGTATTTCAGACATAACCGTTTTTAATCAATACTATCGTATAATAAACAAGCAGTTTTCACTTTTATGAGGAGGGTATTTATGAAAAAAAAGCAGTACTTCAAATCCCTCGGCGTTGCCCTTTTGGGAAGTCTTTGTTGGTTAAGTGTTAAGGCTCAATCTCAGTTATTCACGCCAGAACAAATGACCAAAATTGAAAATAAATTGATTGGGGAACACAAATTTGCTTTACAGTGGATCAGCTGGGATAAATTTGGTACTGCTGAGATTTCAAGAGATGCAACGGGGTTAGTGATCAAAGGAGAACAGGAGTTGGATGGCAATTCAGTATCATTGTTTGGCAGAATTAAGGTGATTGATGAAAGCGCATTTCTTTTTACCGGTGAAATTGTCACTATTGTCTATCACGTTAACAAGGGTAAAGCCTGTACTCGCCATGGTACTTATGAATTTCGTGCAACCGATAAGCGCAAATATTGGCGTTTACAACAGATGGATAGTCCCTGTGATTCAGTAGTGGATTATATTGATATCTTTTTTTAGTTGAGTAAGATGCAATAAAACTTCTGTAAATTTGACCGCACTTTTTAACGGAGAGCAACATGGCACTCATCGAAAAGCTAAAAAAGATTGAAGACTATGTTTTACAACATTGCCAATATCGTTTTTATTTCGCCAAATCACCATTTGGTATGGCGTTAAGGGCACAATATTATTATTACCCTGAAGATATTCCAGAAGCGACGAAAAATTTGGCTAATCATTTTTTAACGCAAGCAGGCTATGAAGATTTTTATACGCCCCTTGAAGCGCTGATGAGCAAAGCGAATATCACGCCACCTAGTCCTGCGGAGATGATTGAGGGAGGCAATTGGCGATTTTTTGCGATTAAATTCAATTTCTTTTCTCCGCTAAATCCAGCATTGAAAAAATACTATAATACAGAATATGTCACTTTTATTTGCATACCTTGCCAAGATCATGAAGGTCAGGATAGTATGGAATTGCTTTATACCTCACCGACAACGGGCAATCTGTTTAAAGAAATGGGCAATAGCCAATTACTTGATCCAAACTGTGAAGTTGATCAAGCTTATCTTCAATTACTTGAAGAAGCTGTCGATTTTATGTGCGAAAAATTAGATATTGATGCACCAGAACCAATTGACATTACAGAAGCATTACATGACTTCACTACTTTATTAAATATTCATGATAAAGAGGAATTTATAAAACGTTATCAACAAATTCAAGAGGCGCCTGAAAAATGCCTATTGGATTTAGTTGAACAAGGCTATGCAGAGGAAGGCGATAAACCTGAATTGGCATTTTTGAGTTATCGTTTTTTATTGCAACCCATGTTAGATTCGTTTGATACGGATTGGCGCATTGATAATGAAGAATTAAGCGAATATTTATCAAGCGTCATTGGCAAGAAATTCAAACTGCCCCAAAAAGCCCTCGAACCTTATGAAATTGTCGAACGCTTAGAGAAAAAGAGCGACTATACTTTGTTAAATATTGAAACGGAACAAGATTCATACAGTTTATTTGTCTGTAAACAAAAAGATAAAAAACGCATTTTACAGCTAGCAAGAATGTTAGATTTTGCTATTGTTCCTTTTTAAATAGAAAGAGAGTGATAAACGTAATCTTATTTTTCATATGTTAAAAAGTTGGCTCAAAATGACCGCACTTACGCTGGCACTCGTGTTCTCACGAGTGCTTTTTCATTTTCTCAAGTTAAAGCACCCGTCCCAGATGAGCACTGTCTTTAGGCTACAGACGAGCGCTGCCGTTAAAAAAGCTATCAGCCTCTCTATCGTTAAAAAAGAGTAAATATCATCATGATAATTTACGCAGTAAAAAAAGACTTGTCATTGATCGATATATAGACAATAATTTAGCGCTAATTTTAATGTACCGCATAGCTTAACCGAATCAGCTTTAGGTATCGCGCACGATCCTATTACAACGGACAAGTCGTTATTAGGATGCCACACCTAGCGCGTGTATTCCGTACAGTCAGTTACTTATAGCATCTTGCAGACTGACGTAAAGACAGGGCTTGAATGCGTATTTTTAGTAATACATGCCTTTATTAACTTTAAAAATTAATATGTTTTTTATGAGAAAAATTTCGTACTTATCATTGTGTGTTATTTCGGCACTTTATAGCCAACTGGCTGTTGCTCAAAGCCCACTAAAAAATACAACTGAGCATATTGAACTTGAACCGATCTTTGTAAATACGCTGATTGAGAGCAGAGAAGGTGCGCCACTTGGTGGGCGTTTAATGGCAAGTGAAAAAATTATTCTAGCGTATAGCCTTAAACAACGCGGCAGTAATCTTGGTGATGCGCTATCGAGTGAGCTGGGTATTCATGCTAGTCAATTTGGCGGTGGGGCGTCTGCGCCTGTGATCCGTGGACAAGAAGGTAAGCGGATCAAAGTGCTGAGCAGTGGTAATGAAACCTTGGATATGTCTGCTATGTCGCCTGATCATGCTGTGGCAGTGGATAGTCTATTAGCTAAAAAAGTTGAAATTTTACGTGGTGCAAATACCTTGTTGTATAGTTCAGGCAATGCGGCAGGTGTAGTCAATGTGGTTGATAATAAAATTCCTACCGCCGAGGTTGTCGGAGTTGAGGGCGAAGTCGGCTTAAGAACGGGCAGTGCGGACAATGAACGTCTGGTGAATGTGGCATTAGATGTGGGATTATCAAAACATTTTGCGTTACACCTTGAAGGTTTGCACAAAAAAGCCGGTGATTATCGCACACCTTCTTATCAGTATCAGGGGAGCACGCATCATAAATTGGCAAATAGCTTTGTGGATAATCGAAGTGGCAGTGTTGGATTTTCTTGGGTGGGTGATAAAGGTTATTTAGGTGTTGCGTATAGCCAACGTAAAGACAAATATGGGTTACCTGCGCATTCACATCTCTACGATGAATACTACATGCATGTTTTATTATCCGATGCACATTGGCGTAAGCCCTATCTAAAACATTATCCATTTTTAATGGAAGAAACTGACATTGATTATAATAATCCCGGTATTGATTGTATAAAAAAAGAGTGGCATAGCCATGGGCATCTGTGTAATCACGGTCATGCTCATCACGGAAATGGGCAACATAGTCACGATCATCACGCGCATGCCGATCCGCATATTGCGTTAAACACGCAACGTTGGGATTTGCGTGGCGAATGGAAAAATCCAGTAAAAGGCTTAGATAAAGTCCGTTTTTCGATTGCCAAAGTTGGTTATCGCCACGATGAAAAATCAGGGGCGATCTCAGACAATTCATTTAAAAATAAAGGCTATTCAGCACGTGTTGAATTCCTTCATCAGCCGATTGCGGGCGTCAGTGGGTTAATTGGTTTAAGTCATGTATATCAAGATAGCTATGCGTTAGATAATCATACACTTGAATATCGTAAACAAAATCTCCTTTCTGATCATACTACGGCTCAGCAAAGCCTCTTTTTAATGGAGCATGTTGAATTAGGTAAATGGCAATTTGATATTGGTGGGCGTGTGGAAAAACAACGCATTGCGATGAAATATCATTTTAATGTGCCAAAAGATGAGCAGCCACCGGAAGAGCTGACTCGACCACATAAATCGAAAGCCTATTCTTATGCTTTATCGGCAAATTATCAATTAAATGAACAACATCAGTTTAATATGATTGTTTCGCATCAAGAACGTTTGCTAAATGCGCAAGAGCTATATGCGCATGGGAAACACTTAGCCACCAATTCTTTTGAAGCGGGAAATAAAAATCTGACAAAAGAACGCTCGAATAATGTCGAATTAGGTTGGGGGTATACAGGGGAAAAATTAGGGATCAAATTAAGTGGCTACTATCAACAGTTTTCTAACTATATTTATGCCGCTATTTTAAATAACAAAACAAGCTGTCCGTGGCGACCTAATTCCCGTTGTTTACGTTCATTAAGCGATGATTATCCATTACGCTTATATCGCTACAATCAAGCGAAAGCAAAGATTTATGGGTTGGAAGCCGAAGTGAGCTATCAAATTTCCTCAACACACAGTGTGTCCGTTTTTGGTGATTACGTGCGGGGTAAGTTAAAAGACCTTCCGTCTCTCCCGATTGGATATAAATATATCTATAACGAAAATTATGACATGGTTGGTGTACAACCAACGGGTTGGGAAAAACAACCTGATGGTAATGCACCTCGTATGTCACCAATGCGTTTAGGCATAAAATGGAATGCGTATTTTGACAACGGCATAAGTTTCAATACGCAGCTTTATCGAGTCTTTGCACAAAACAAAGTGGCACGACTAGAAACACCAACGAAGGGGCATACCATGTTGAATCTTGGTATGAGTTATGATGGTAAGATGGGCAATAATGAGTATACTTTATTTGCCAATGTGAATAATGTGCTAAATAGTAGAGTCTATAATCATACTTCGTTCTTATCCTATATTCCGCAAAGTGGTCTAGGTCTTAATGTGGGAATGAATTTTAAATTCTAAGGATGAATACGTAAATAAATCGTCTTACTATAGAGATGTCAAAAACATCGTTTAATTTTAACTAATCTTTCCATGGCGCTCGTGTTCCCACGAGCGCTTTTTTCAGCATTTAAGCGCTGGTCACAGGCGAGCGCTTTCTCATTTTTTAAACCCGAAAGAAAATCCCACTTTCATCTTTTTTCTGCAAAATTTGCCAGCGGTAGACCGCACTTAAGCGTTCGCTTTGCATCACGTCTTCTACCTTACCTTGAGCGATAATTTGACCTTGTTGCATTAAAATAATGTGGTCGGCGTAACTGGCAGCGAGATCTAAATCATGTAATACCATGACGGCATTAAATTGGGTCTTATGCTGTTTTAAAAATTGCATAAGACTTTGTTGGTGACGAATATCCAAGTGATTACAAGGTTCATCTAATAAAATCACAGGCGCATTTTGCATTAACGCACGTACGATATTGGCGCGTTGCTGTTCACCACCGGAAAGTTGATTGATCCGTTTATGGCGTAAATGACTGAGTTCAAATTGATCTAATAATAGTGATAAATGTTGTTGATTCACTTTTCTGGCGGAGAAAAGAGTCGGGTTGAATTGTCCTAATTTGACATATTCTTCCACACTTAACGGCATACCATAGCGCCCATTTTGTGCCACAAAGGCTAATTTTCCTGCTCTGATTTGTTCTTGCACAGGGTGTCCGTTGAGGGTGACCTGTGCATTAAAATAGCCTAATAAAGCACGCAATAAGGTGGATTTGCCTGCGCCATTCGGACCAATAATCGCGGTATGTTTGCCCTGTGGAATGGTTAACTGATCAGTTTGTAAAATTACCCGCTCATTTGCCTTTAGGGATAAGGGGTGTAATTCAAAGAGTGCTTGCATACAACGGTTCCTTACACTTTACGTTGTGTTGATTGGATAAAGATCCAGAAGAAGAAAGGACCACCAAGTAAGGCAATCACAATGCCCACAGGCAGATCAATGGGATAAGTGATAAGACGAGAAGCACTATCCACCGCTAATAAAAATACAGCACCCACCCAAGCGGATAATAAAATCAGTTTACGGCGATGCCCGCCGATGACAGTCGTTAAAATATTCGGGATCATCATGCCTAAAAAACCAATAATACCAGATAAAGAAACAGCAGCACCGGTTAATAAAGCGGCAGCAATGACAGTTTGTAAGCGGAGTTTGGATACGGATATACCCATGGTAAAGGCAGTGTCTTCACCAAGCATCAAGCAATCAAGCTGGCGACCTAAAATAGCCATCCAAACTAAGCCAATCAACATAATGGCGAAAGGGTAGTAAATAGGGGTAAAGCCGGCTTCTGATAAGCTACCAGCTAACCAAATGGTGGCGCTGCGTAGCACAAGATCATCGGATAAAAATAGGATAAGCCCTACCACAGCGGAACAAAAGGCACTGAGGATAAACCCCATGATTAACAAACCCAACGTACCGCCCCCGAATACGTGATGAGCGAATAATATCACTAAGCAAACTACTAACGCACCGACAAAGGCGGCAAGAGGTACGCCAATGCCAAGGCTTCCAAATGCCAGTACACAAATGACGCCTAACGCGGCACCGCCAGAGGTGCCAATCAAACTGGGATCGGCTAAGGGATTTTCAAATAAGGCTTGCAGCCCGGCACCCGCTGCCGCGAGTGCTGCGCCAACGAGTAAGGCATTGAGAATACGAGGAATGCGGATATCAAAAACGATGGGATCAAGGGCGTTTGGTGGCTGCCAACCACCAAAGCCCACGCCAGTTGAAAACCAAATCAGTAATACGGTTCCCAATATGGCAAAAAAGACAGACAGTTTTTTCATTCGGAATGCAGATTACTTCGCTAAATCATGTAAACGTTTTAACACTTCAGGGGTGTTTAATCCATAACGTAAGTAATCATTAGCAGACCAGAAGTAAATATGACCTGATTTTGCCGCTGGGCTATTGGCAATTTCAGGGCGTTCTAATAATTTTTCTACTCCGCCAATCACTTCTTTTTGGTGTTCTGCCACAATAATGACATCTGGTTGTGCCACTAACCAGGCTTCGCGATTAAGTGGCTTAATCCCTTCTACATCTACTGCTGCGTTTACCCCACCTGCACGACGAATTAATTCATCTGCTGCAGTATGTTTGCCTGCCACTACGCGACCATCATAGGTTAATAAATAACGTTTGCCTGTGCTTGGTAATGCTTGAATACCGGCTTCCCATTGGCTTGCCACTTGGTTTGCTTTGTCTTGCTTACCAATTAATTGACCCACTTCAAGAATCGCTTTACCAAAGGCATCAATATGATCTTCGGGTAAAACATTGACAGCCTTTACACCAAGTTGCGTCAGATTATCGAAAATCGTTGCAGGCATTGCCATATAAGAACCTAAGACTAAATCCGGCTTGCTTTGCACAATCGGCTCAACAGCGAGTTTACGATGAATACCAATCACGGCGACTTTTTCTAAGGCAGGGTTCATCGTAGTTTGATCACGTCCCACAATCTTATCTTGAGCGTCTAATGCCACCACAATGTCAGCCACATCAGGCGTCAAAGTAACAATTTTTTGTGCATAGGCAAACGGGGTTAACGCAGATAAAAACAGAAGCGTAAGAAGTTTTTTCATAATCATGTCCTATAATATGAGTTTGACTGTTAATTTCAGTGTGTATTTGGTTTCGCCAGCGATCCGTCAGTCATGACGAGAGTAGGATTGACTCTATCTGAGCGATGTGCATAAACTTCGCCATTCTATACTGTTAACAAAATAATAACAATTATCATTATAAAATTATCTTGTTTTTTCCTTGTGATTATTTGAGGAAAAACGCAATAAAATAGGGGAAAGTAAGGCGATAGAACACAAATGAAATGGCGGTGATAAGAGCGTAAAAAATAGCCAAACAAGGCTGTTTGGCTATATTGTTTAAGGGATTATTTTTGTTGGTATTGTTGTTTTAGTTTTTCTTTTTGTGTTTCCATTTCAGCATGTAACTTATCCATTTCATTCAATTTTGCTTCAAGCGAAGCCAAATCTTTTTGCGCTTTTTCAAGTGGATTTGCCGTTGCTTTGACCACGAGTTCAAGCATATCTATTGCTGCACTATGTGCTGCTTTCGTTTTTTCAGCTAAGAGTAATACATCAGCATCTTTCAGCTGTAATCCATCGAGTTCTGCGCTGCTTGCCTGTATTTGAGTCCGTAAATTTGAAATTAATGTGTTAATTTCTTCTGGAGATAATTGTTTACCACTTTCTATTTGTGCGACTTTTTGCTGTAAACCATCGACTTCTTTATTCATTCTCTGATCGGTCGTGTTTTGCCATGTTTCAAAGGCTTCATAATCTTTGCGGAATTGCTCTTGTGGAGAGAGGGTGATTTCTGCTTTGGGGGCGGGCTCGGTCGTTTTTTGCGTGTTGCTGGCATTATCACAGGCGATAAGGCTTAAAGCAAAACAGGTAACTAAGCTAAGTTGTGTGATTTTTTTCATCTTGATTTCCTTTTTGAAACGGCAATTGTTGTTTGATTTGTCGTTGCTTGAATTGATTATAAAATATCAAATTATGTTTTAGTAGTGCTTTTTTCAAAAAGCAAAAGAGGTTACCTGTTTATGATTAAATCAGAGAAGCGATGCTTTCAGCTTATTAAGCATTCTGTATATAAGATACTTCATGCTGTCTTTTATCACATGCTGTTGTTCATCTCTTTACGCTTAGGAAAGTGCCAGTCACAATACGCTCTTTTGTGTAAACAAGATGATAAACAACGCTTTTTACAGCGAGCAAGGTGGTTTGCGATTGTGGCATTGATATAATACATATGCCTGAGAGTGCTGATCGTGTTTAAGTTGAAAAGAAAATTGATAAAAACAGACCGCACTTTTTGCACTGTGCCGTTTTCCTCCATTGTTAAATAGTGCTACTATTGTTCAACTTTTAACAAATTATTGACATTTACTTGCACAATGGATGGGTTACTTTTTAGTTTTTTAAGCATACCGATTATTGCCACATTATTGCCTTTTTTGCCGTTTAATCATTGGACGGTGCGTATTTTTGATTTTCCGCGTTTACAAATTGCGATCCTCAATTTTCTTTGCCTCGTAATAGGTTGGGTCGCTTTGCCGGAACCACGCTGGTTACTGGTCATCTTACAATTATTGAATTTGACATGCATGGGCTATCAAATTTGGGAAATTTTGGCTTATACGCGTTTAGCACGTCCGCAAGTCTTACAATATCAAGGCGAACGCGATCAACGTAGTATCTCGTTACTCACGACCAATGTGCTTACCCCAAATCGTCAGGTGCATAAATTATTATCACTCATTGAACAATGGCAACCCGATGTCGTATTAACGCTCGAAACAGATCTGTGGTGGGAGGAAAAGCTGGCTTCGCTCGAAGCGCATTATACTTACACGGTGAAAATCCCGCTTGATAATTTATACGGTATGCATTTATACAGCCGCTTGCCTTTGCGTAATACAGAGATTCGCCATTGGGTACAAGAGGACATTCCTTCCATTTATACGGAGGCATGTTTACCTTCTGGAGAATGGATTCATTTGTATTGTTTGCACCCAATGCCACCGACGCCAACAGAAAGTGCCACCTCAACCCAACGTGATGCCGAGTTGTTGCTTGTGGGACAAGAGATCAGTAACCATAATCAGTCGGTATTGGTGTTTGGCGATTTAAATGATGTCGCATGGTCGACAACGTCACGCTTATTTCAGAAAACCAGTGGTTTATTAGATCCGCGTGTGGGACGAGGATTATACAGTACCTTTCATGCCAAATATCCTTTCTTACGTTGGCCATTGGATCATATCTATCACAGTAATGACTTCATGATGCGTGATATTCGTGTGCTGTCAGAGATTGGCTCTGATCATTTCCCTGTTTATGGCTGTTTTCAATATCATCCTTGTGTTGAGGTTGCGCAACCTGAGCCTGAGGTAGAGGAGACAGATCATGAATTAGCGCAAGAAAAAATTGCTGAGGCAGAGCCAGAGAAAAAAGTGATTGCTGAAAAATATTAAATGTGAAGGGACGTTGAATCGCTGTTTATCTTAAGCTGCGTAAAGAAAAATGGCACAGTGTACTGTGCCATTTTGTAGCTTAAGTCAGATTAGCAATCCTGCTTACCAAATTCATCTTGACGTAAAATGTGACGAACACTTTCATCAAATTGGGCTAACACTTGCTCAGCATCTTTTGGATCTTTCCCTTTCGCATCGAGGTAGAACTTGATTTTTGGTTCTGTACCAGATGGGCGTACGATCAAACGACTACCATTTTCAAGAACGAACACTAAAATATCACTTTGGCGATCGGTTTTGGTGTGATCCAAGAATTGTGCGACTTTGAAACCACCGATATCGCTTGGTGGATTTTGACGCAGTGCACTCATTAATTTGCCAATTTCAGATAAGTCATCAACACGAATCGAGATTTGTCCACTCACATAAGCACCAAATTCTTGGGTGAATTCATCGGCATAGTCGGCGAGTGTTTTGCCTTGTTTTTTCAAGTAACGTACTAAATCTAAAAACGAAATAGCGGCAGAAATACCGTCTTTATCACGGACTTTGTCTGGGTCAACTAAATAACCTAATGCTTCTTCAAAGCCGAATAATAACCCATCGACTTTACCAATATATTTAAAGCCAGTGAGTGTTTCTTCTGATTGGAAACCGTATTTTTTCGCAATCTCAGCCAGTGCTGGCGAAGAAACTAATGAACAAGCAAGAATGCCTTTTTGTCCTTGTGCATGATATTGTTTCGCTAAGTACCAACCTAAGAAACAACCGACCACATTACCATGCAACGGTTTCCAGTTGCCTTCTACATCTGGTACCGCGACGGCTAAGCGGTCAGCATCTGGGTCATTGGCAATGATAAATTCGGCATTTTTCTCTTTCGCTACTTTAATGGCTAAGTCTAATGCGCCTTTTTCTTCTGGATTCGGGAAGTTTACTGTTGGGAACGTGCCATCTGGCCACACTTGCTCCGCCACTAAATGTGGTTGTGGTAAACCTGCTTTAGCTAACGTTTTGCTCAATACTTCATAGCCGACACCGTGCATTGCGGTATAGACATAATTAATGTCTGTTTGGGGTTCTTTGGCAAGGCTAGCTGTTTTCGCAATGTAGGCATCAACGACTTCGTCATCCAGTACGATAAAATCTTGGCTACGTGGTAAATCTTTAATGGAGCCAGCCGCCACTTTATCAATCAGTTTAGCGATGTCTTGGTCTGCTGGAGAAACAATTTGACCGCCACCATTGGCTTTACCTAAATAGACTTTATAGCCATTATCTTCTGGTGGGTTATGACTTGCGGTCACCATGACCCCCGCTGTGGTATCAAAATATTTGATCGCATAAGCAAGGACTGGGGTTGGCAATTTACGTGGTAATAAGTAGGCTTTGATGCCTGCGCCTGCCATAATTTCGGCAGTATCGCGTGCAAATACATCTGAATTTTTACGCCCGTCATAGCCAATGACAATGGAAGGGGTTTTATCATAGTCTTTTAAATAATCGGCTAAGCCCCCCGCTGCTTGTGCAACTAACACGCGGTTCATCCCCATTGGTCCGGCTTGTAAACGACCACGTAAGCCTGCAGTACCAAACTGTAAACGGCCATCAAAGCGTGCATTTAATTCTGTGCTTGCTTTCGCATCCCCCGTTTTTGCCGCGTCAAGAAGTGCGGTAAGTTCTGCATGTGTTTCAGGATCAGGATCTTGTGCTAACCAATGTTGAGCAAGGGTAAAGATTGACATAAATTCTCCTTAATTTTATTAAAAATTATGCGGTATATAACATAGTTAGACTAGCCGAAAAAAAGCAAAATGAAAATGATCAAACTCAAATTATTTGAACTGAGTCACTTTGCAATCGATTATGTTTTTATTTGTGTGGAAGAGGCAGGCAAAGAAAAGGGAGACAGAGAGGAGATGATCCTCTCTGTGATGTCGCCTTATAATAACAAGGCGGCACCCCATTTAATGATGTCAAAGAAGAATTTATTTTGGTTGGTCGCAACACCGTCAGGGTTGTGTTTATCTTGGTTAAGTGGATTTTCTTCAGCCATGCCACTTTTATATTGACCTTTGACGACGGCAAGATCGTCTTTTGCTTGCATTCTCAATACACGACATGGTTCTTCTTCTAACGGTTTTTCTTGTCGTTGCTTAAATTTTTTGTATTGTAATATGGCATAACCCATGGACTTTTCATCTGCTTGGATCATTTTGACATATTGTTCGCCAATGATTTCTTCGAGTGGATAGAAAAAGACATATTGCGAATGGATATAGGCGTCTTCTTTGGAAAAATGTTCGCGTTGGATACGAGTTAAATTTGGGTAAATACATTGTTCTACTTGCGTACTGGCGATTGCCCAACGTCTGGCATCTTGATCAGAAAGCTCATAATCAAGATTGGCAAATTCGGCAGGAAATGTCGTAGGTTTTGTAGATAAACATGCCGAGAGCGAAAGCGTTGTCATGAGTAAAATCAATAGTCTTAACATATTACACCTTAAACAGGATAAAAATTGCGCGCGATTGTAGCAATAATCAGGCAATTAACAAAGTTTTTCATTTCGATATGAGGGCAAAAGTGCGGTGAGTTTTTGCTTTATTTCATAAGGCGTTGACTCCACAACGCCCTGTCTTGTTATTGAATGTGTAATTGCTGTGAATGGTGCGGAATTAACGTCGAACGGTGTCCAACACTGATCACAGTAATCTGAGGCAGTTCATCTTTCAGTAAGCGGTACATCGCATCTTCCAGTCCTTCATCCATGCTGGCAGTGGCTTCATCTAAGAAAACAACAGTAGGTTTATGCAATAAAATGCGAGCAAACGACAGACGTTGTTGTTCACCTAAAGAGAGTACCCGTGTCCAATCATTTTCTTGTTCTAGTTTATCGCTTAAATGCCCGAGTTGTACTTTCGCGAGTATGTCTATAACTTGTTGCTCATTCACGTCTTCAGGCGCCAGTTCAGGATAAAATAAGGCATCAAGTAGGCGACCTTGTGGCAAATAAGGTTTTTGAGAAAGAAACAGAGTATCTTGTTGTGGACGTTGAATTGTCCCACTGGCATAAGGCCATAGTCCCGCAATGGTTCTTAACAAGGTTGTTTTCCCTACACCAGAATGTCCTTGAATTAATAACCATGTACCGAGAGGAAATTGTAGGTTGAGCTTGTCAATTAAGGTTTTTCCTTGCGGGGTCTCTACGTTGAGATCATGAAAACCAATATCATGACGACTTTCTGTGAACACTAATTTGCTTGGGCGATTAGCCGCTTTAATCGCGCTATGAAAGCCGGTTAAACGATTTAACACCGCACGATAAGCGGCAAAGTCATCATAGGAATTACGGAAAAAAGACAACGAGGATTGTACTCGACCAAAAGCACTGGAGGTTTGCATTAAATCGCCCAGTGTGATTTGTTGACGAAAATAACGTGTCACTTGAATCACCAGCGGAAAAACCACCGAAATCTGCGTAATGATTAAGTTAAAACCGGATAATTTCAAGGTGCGGTAGATTACTTGCCAAACGTTATCAATCACCTGATTAAATTGTGTGGTCAATAGACGTTTTTCCATTTTTTCACCACGATAAAAGGCAATGCTTTCAGCATATTCTTTCAGACGGATAAGTGAATAACGGTAGTTAGCGTTTAAGCGTTCATTGGCAAAATTGAGCTGAATTAACGGGCGACCGATTTTAAATGCCACAATACTGCTAAACAGCACGTAAATAAAGACCAAAAAGACCATCGCGTGAGGAATTTCAATATTGGCAATGGTCATCGGTCCAGAGAGATTCCATAAAATAATAGTAAACGCAATGATTGAAACGATAGAAGAAATTAACCCCGTCGCAAAATCTAAGCTGGTCGACACAAAGGAACTCACGTCTTGTTGAATACGTTGATCGGGGTTATCTAATTGGGCTTCTACATATTGCGTTTTGTAATACGCCTGATTTTCTGTCCATTTATTGAGCATTCTATTGTTGAGCCACATTCGCCAGTGGATCAAAAAACGTTTACTCAAGTAGTAAGTCAGTAGAGCGTTCGTAATACTTGAACTGGCGATCACGGCAAATACCACCATTTGCTGCCAAAAGACGGTTTCATTCATGTCTTGTAATGATTTGTACAACGCGTTGTACCAGTTTGATACCAAAATATCGATACGCACTGAAAGCAAATTGAAAAACACAATAATCATAAAATAAAACAGTGGTAAGAGATTGTGTTTGGGGTGGAAATAGTCTTCCGCCAAAAGCCAAAACTGGCGACCCCATTGCGTGGTTTTTGCCAAGATATAAACGGTGAGAGGAAAGAGTAACGTTGTCAATGAAAGGCTTTTTAGTAACCAAATAAAAGAATCATATAATTCTTGTGACCAATCCATAGCTGTTCCAAATTGAAATAATGTTTAAAAAACAAGCCAGTATTGTTAAAAATTTTGACATTTTTAGCAAGAAAAATGTGATTACGGTTAAATTTTTAGTATTTCTTCAAGTTTTTAAAAAAAGAGATTGCTATAATTCATTTTAGTTATTTTTGTTAAATTTAAAATTGATATAGAGGTCAATATGAGTGATATCGCCATCACGATAAGCCTCCTTGCACTGGTTGCTGTCATTGGGTTGTGGATAGGACATTGGAAGATTCGAGGCGTGGGGTTAGGTATTGGCGGGGTATTATTTGGCGGGATTATTGTCGCCCATTTTACTAACCAATATGGTTTAAAGCTAGATGCACATACGATGCATTTTATTCAAGAGTTTGGTTTAATTTTATTCGTTTATACGATTGGGATTCAGGTGGGACCCGGTTTTTTCGCCTCATTACGTCAATCTGGTCTTAAGTTAAATGGCTTTGCAGCATTAATTGTTTTGCTGGGTTCACTGGCGGTGATTGTGATCCATAAGCTTGCTGATGTGCCATTGGATATTATTCTCGGGATTTATTCAGGTGCAGTGACGAATACGCCGTCGTTAGGGGCAGGGCAACAAATTCTTTCTGAATTAGGGCTTACGCAAACCACGTCAACTATGGGGATGGCGTATGCGATGGCTTATCCATTTGGTATCTGCGGGATTTTACTGAGTATGTGGTTAATCCGCTTATTTTTCCGCATTAAAATTGATGATGAAGCGAAAAATTTCCTGAAAGAAAGTGGGCAAGATAAAGAAACCCTTGGTTCGATAAATGTCAGAGTCACCAATCCGAATTTAGATGGGCTACGTTTAGTGGATATTCCCGGTTTTGATGAAAAAAGAGATGTGGTGTGTACGCGTTTAAAACGGGACGAGCATATTAGTGTGCCGCAAGCCAATACGATTATCCAGAAAGGTGACTTGTTACATTTGGTGGGTGAAATTCCTTTATTGCGTAAAATCAAATTGGTGTTAGGTGAAGAAGTCGATGTGCCTTTATCCAGTTTTACTGGGGATTTACGCTCCGATCGTATTGTGGTCACCAATGAAAAAGTTTTAGGCAAGAAAATTCGCGCGTTAGGTATTCATCAGAAATATGGCGTCGTGATTTCACGATTAAACCGAGCAGGGGTTGAGTTGGTGCCGACAGCGAATACCGCATTACAGTTTGGTGATGTGTTACATGTTGTTGGGCGCAGTGAAGTATTAAACCAAGCGGTTTCAATTCTCGGCAATGCGCAACAAAAATTACAACAAGTCCAAATGTTGCCTGTGTTTATTGGGATTGGCTTAGGGGTATTACTGGGTTCCATTCCTTTCCATATTCCCGGTTTTCCAGTGCCGCTTAAGCTCGGTTTAGCCGGTGGACCATTAGTGGTTGCGTTGATTTTGGCGCGTATTGGGAGCATTGGTAAACTGTATTGGTTTATGCCACCTAGCGCTAACTTAGCATTGCGTGAAATTGGGATCGTGTTATTCCTTGCAGTAGTGGGCTTAAAATCCGGAGGAAATTTTGTCGATACTTTAGTTAATGGAAGTGGGCTAGAATGGATGGTGTATGGGATTTTTATCACCTTTGTACCATTGATGATTGTTGGTATCGTGGCACGCTTATACGCGAAAATGAACTATTTAAGTTTGTGTGGCTTATTGGCGGGTTCGATGACCGATCCGCCAGCACTAGCCTTTGCAAATGCGATTAAAGAGGAAAGTGGTGCATCTGCGTTATCCTACGCAACGGTTTATCCGCTTGTGATGTTCTTACGGATTATTTCGCCTCAACTGTTAGCTATATTGCTGTGGACGTTACTGTAATCAACAAAAAACCGCACATCAAAGTGCGGTTTTTTTTTCGTTTCTTTTTTATCGTGTCGAAAGTTGGAAAATCATGGCTTCTGCTTGGCAGCTAAACACAAATTGTGCTTTAAGCAAGGCTCCTTGTTCTACGGCTGAAATATCACTTGTGATTTCGCAAGGATCGCTTTCTGCGGCTTTTGCTTTTTCAGTTAAATAAGCCAGTGCTTCTTCGGCTTGTGCTTGCGAGGCATATACTTGTTCAAATTCTACCGTACAGTCAGAACCATCAATAATAGTACCCACATCAACACAGCAACAGGCTTTGGCTTCTTCTGGATTGCATTTTAATTTACTCATACCTTTTCCTTCTAATTTTGATGAAATATTTAGCACATTTTATCACTGTTCCGCGGGCTCGTAAAATTTAACCCTGGTTTTTGTAAGGTAAAATCAATCATTCACACATCTATCTGACTGGTCTGAACTCTTGCTAAATCGAGCAAATACATTTGCACCCCTCTAGATACTTCTTTAGAATCCAAACGTTTTATTACAAATGTTTTATTATACAAATAACTTAAATAACAAAGGTCTCATAATTATGGCGAAAACTAGCAAATTTACTCAAACTCTTCTTGCTTCCGCGTTAGCGGTGGTCGCGGGTAGCGCTTCTGCTGCCGCTTTCCAACTAGCAGAAGTGTCAACATCCGGTTTAGGGCGTGCTTATGCGGGGGAAGCCGCGATTGCAGATAATGCGGCAGTGGTTGCCACGAACCCAGCATTAATGAGCTTATTGAAACAACCTGAAATTTCTGTTGGGGCAATTTATGTGGACCCAAATATTAATTTAACTTCACCAATGCCAGGGTTCGCCTATAAAAATATTGCGCCGAATGCGTTAGTTCCGACAGTGTATGGTGTGTATCCAATTAACGAAAAATTCGCTGTGGGCGGTGGATTGAATGTTAACTATGGTTTAGCCACCGAGTTTGATGACAAATATGCGGGCGGCTTTTTAGGCGGTAAAACCGATTTAACCGCAATTAACTTTAACTTAAGCGGTGCCTATCGTGTTACTGAGAAGTTCAGCGTTGGCTTAGGCTTAAACGCGGTGCATGCGAAAGCGAAACTTGAGCGTTATGCGGGGGCGTTAGCAAAACAAAAATTTCAGCAACTTGGTATGAAAGAAAATAGCATCATTTCAAAGCTACAAGGCGATAAATGGGGCTTTGGCTGGAATGCCGGCTTGGTATATGAATTTAATGAACATAACCGTATTGGTGTTGCCTATCATTCACAAGTGGATATTAACTTTAAAGGGCAGTATTCAAACCAATTCCCTGTAGCTGCAGCTCAGCAATTACAAGCTGCAGGCATTACTGCGACAGGTGGCAAAGAAATCCCGGGTACCTTACATTTACCGCTACCGGCTTACTGGGAAATTTCTGGTTATCACAAAATGACCGATCGTTTTGCAATGCACTATAGCTATAAATATACGCAATGGAGCAAATTTAAAGAATTACGTGCAAAAGGTACGGACGGTAAGACCTTATTTAGCAAAACAGAAGAGTTTCGTGATTCTTCACGTATTGCCCTTGGTGCGAGCTATGATGTAACCGATGCATTAACGGTACGTACGGGTATTGCGTATGATGAAAGTGCTGCAGATGAGCATAACACTATTTCTATTCCAGATACCGATCGTACTTGGTTTAGTGTGGGGGCCACTTACCACTTTACGCCAAATGTATCTATTGATGCCGGTTTTGCACACTTAAAAGGCAAGAAGAATACCTTTAAAGAAGAAGGGGTTCCATTTACTAGCAAAGCCAGTGCGAACCTTTATGGTTTAAACGTGAATTACCGTTTCTAATTGACAAAAAATCAAGCATAATAAAGCGTACTTCGGTACGCTTTTCTTCTTTAGAGGATGTTATGTCACCTGTTTATTATTGCTATGAGGATTCTCCGGTTGGGCGTTTATTGATGCTGTGTGAAGCGGAGAAACTTACGCATCTTGATTTTGTTGTCACGCAAGTTGCCCCTCGCCCCGATTGGATTTTAGATGAAAATCGACCGCTCTTTTTACAGGTTAAGCAAGCCTTGCGGGACTATTTTGCTAGGAAACGCGTGTGCTTTGGCTCGATTCCTTTCGCGCCTAAAGGTACGGCATTTCAGCAACGCGTTTGGTCTGCATTACAACAGTTAGCTTATGGTGAAAGCACGACTTATGGCGAGCTGGCTCAACGAATTGGTCAGCCGAAGGCGGTGCGTGCGGTTGGTGGGGCCGTTGGTCGTAATCCAATTAGCATTCTAATTCCTTGTCATCGTGTTTTAGGTAAACAACGTGAATTGACCGGTTTTGGTGGAGGCTTACCCATCAAACGCCATTTGTTGCAATTAGAACAAATTGACTATGTGGATCACGGGGTAGAGTTTGTAAAACCTAAACACCTCAAAAAATATCAGCAAAAATGACCGCACTTTATGACACCTCAAACTGAGCAAGAATTATTACAACGGGCACAGGCGATTGCAGGCTTACGCTTTGCCGATCTGGCACAAAGCCTGCATATGCCGGTTCCACCTGACTTAAAACGAGATAAAGGCTGGGTGGGTATGTTAATTGAAACCGCTCTCGGTGCAACCGCAGGCAGTAAAGCTGAGCAAGATTTTGCGCACTTGGGGATTGAGTTAAAAACGCTCCCGATTAATGCACAGGGGATGCCGTTAGAAACCACTTTTGTCAGCTTAGCGCCCTTAACGCAGAATGTGGGGGTCAGTTGGGAAAACTCACATGTTAGGCATAAGCTCAGTAAGGTACTGTGGATTTTAGTTGAGGGGGAAAGACAGATTCCGTTGTCTGAACGGCGTGTTGGGCAGCCGATTTTATGGCAGCCTTCAGCACAGCAAGAATTGCGCTTAAAGCGAGATTGGGAAGAGCTAATGGAATATATTAGCTTAGGCAAGCTTGAGCAGATTAATGCGACCTTAGGCGAGGTGCTACAGCTTCGTCCGAAAGGGGCAAACAGTAAAGCGTTGACCCGTGGAATTGGCAAACACGGTGAAATGATTGATACGTTACCTTTAGGCTTTTATTTACGTAAAACCTTTACTGCGGAAATTTTACAACAATTTTTGCTTGGCACGGGGTAATTGACTTGGTGTCTTTGCACAAAATGATATGATTTATCTCATTTTTATGAAAAAAGGAACAGACTATGTTTGAATGGCTTGCGAGTCCGGAGGCTTGGGTTGCACTTTTTACCTTAGCTGCTTTAGAAATTGTGTTAGGGATTGATAACATCATTTTCATTAGTATTTTGGTTGGGCGTTTACCCGAACATCAACGCCAATCCGGACGCTTGATTGGGCTCGGTTTGGCAATGGGAATGCGAATTTTATTATTGCTTTCTCTTTCTTGGGTCATGTCGTTGACGGCGACCTTATTTACCGTATTAGGGGAGGCGATCTCAGGGCGTGATTTAATTTTATTGATTGGTGGCTTATTCCTAGTAGCAAAAAGTACCCATGAAATTCACCATGCCATGATGCCAGAAGAAGAAAATGAGGAAGAGAAACCAAAAACAGTAAGCTTTTTAGGCATCTTAACGCAGATTGCGATTTTGGATATTGTGTTCTCACTGGATTCGGTGATTACGGCAGTAGGCATGGTAGATCAAGTGGGCGTGATGATTGTGGCGATTGTGATGGCTGTTGGGGTAATGATGTTTGCAGCGAAACCAATCGGGGATTTTGTTGAAACGCATCCAACCTTGAAAGTCCTTGCTCTGTCTTTCTTAATCTTAATTGGTGTGGCATTGATTGGGGAGAGTTTAGATTTCCACATTCCGAAAGGTTATATTTACTTTGCGATGGGCTTCTCCGTGGTGGTTGAAATGATCAACATTAAAATGCGTAAAAAGCTCATTAAAAAACCGAGTGTGTGAGAGAACACAAAAATGGCAAGCCCGAGTCGCTTGCCATATTATTTGGGGTGAGGTTAATGTGCCTCGTCCCAGTTTTTACCCACACCCACATCTACAATCAGCGGTACCACAAGTTGAGCAGCTTGTTCCATCGTGGTTTTGATGATCGTGCGAAAGTGTTCGATTTTATCTGTGCGTACTTCAAAGACCAATTCATCGTGTACTTGCATGATCATTTTAATGTCAGGTTGTCCTGCGATTTCACGATCTAAAGTAATCATTGCACGTTTAATGATATCTGCCGCTGTCCCTTGCATTGGCGCGTTGATGGCAACCCGTTCAGCCGCTTTGCGACGAATGGCATTGGAAGATTGGATATCAGGTAAATATAAGCGTCGGTCAAACAAGGTTGTTACATAACCTTGTGCTTTGGCTGTTTCGCGAATGTCATGCATAAAGGCTTGTACACCGGGGTAACGTTGGAAATACAAGTCCATGTATTTTTGTGCTTCATGACGTGGAATGCCTAATTGACGAGAAAGTCCAAATGAACTCATGCCATAAATTAAACCAAAGTTAATGGCTTTGGCGCTACGACGTTGTTCACTGCTAACTTGCGCTAATGGAATGCCAAAGATCTCTGCCGCTGTTGAACGGTGAATATCTTTTCCTTCATTAAATGCGTTAATTAGCCCTTTATCTTGCGATAAGTGAGCCATGATTCGCAGTTCAATTTGGGAATAGTCCGCGGCCATAATTTGATAGCCTTCAGGTGCAATAAAGGCTTGACGAATGCGGCGCCCTTCCTCGTTGCGAATCGGAATATTTTGTAAATTGGGATCACTCGATGAAAGACGGCCTGTGGCGGTTACCGCCTGATGATAGGAAGTATGTACACGTCCCGTGTCTTTATTCACCATGAGCGGTAATTTGTCAGTATAAGTGGATTTTAATTTACTTAATCCACGATGCTCCACAAGAATTTTTGGCAAGGCGTGCTCGTAGGCAAGCTCTTCTAAGACTTCTTCATTCGTTGATGGCGCGCCTTTAGGCGTTTTCTTCAAGACAGGTAAGCCTAATTTATCGAACAGGATCTCTTGCAACTGTTTGGTTGAGGCCAAATTAAATTGTTGTCCAGCCAATTCATACGCCTGTTGTTCAAGTGCGGTCAATCTTACGCCAATTTGTTGCGACTGACTAAACAGTGCGTCACTATCAATGAGCACGCCATGACGTTCAATACGTGAAAGCACCGAAGCTAAAGGCAGTTCCATGGTTTGATATAACTTCACTAATTCAGGCTGTGCTGCCACTTTTTCCCATAAGACCTGCTGTAATTTCATGGTAATATCGGCATCTTCTGCCGCATATTCCGCCGCTTGTTCAAGTGGTATTTGATTAAAGGTGAGCTGAGCTTTGCCTTTACCCGCGATATCTTCAAAGTGAATTGTTTGGTGACCTAAATAACGTTTGGCTAATTCATCCATATTATGGCGCCCAGTACTGTCTAACACATAAGACAGTAACATGGTGTCATAGCTCACGCCTTGTACTTCAATACCGTGACGAGCAAAGATACTTAAATCGTACTTAATATTTTGTCCTACTTTATGGATTTCAGGGTTCTCTAAAACAGGTTTAAGCAAAGAAAGTGCGGTCTGAAAATCTACTTGCTGAGGTGCGCCAAGATAATCATGGCGTAATGGTAAATAAGCAGCTTCACCATTCTCTAACGCAAAAGATACCCCGACTAAATGAGCCACCATATAGTCTAAACTGTCTGTTTCAGTATCAATTGCAATACATTTGGCTTGATTAAGCTTGTCTATCCAGCGCTTCAATTCACTGAGTTCGAGAAGACATTGGTATTGGCTACGGTCAATTTGGACAGAAACGGTATTTTCTCTCTCATTTGCACTTGGAGTGGCTTGGTAAGGATTGATCTTCACTGCCTGTTCCGATCCATTGGTGACGGAGCTTTCTCCTCCATTCATCACTTCGTTAAGCCAGCGCTTAAATTCATAACGAGCAAAATATTCAATTAACGCATCTTTATTCGCAACACCAAAAGTCAGTTGTTCTGGACTGACATCCAGTGCAACATCGGTTTTAATGGTGGCGAGTAGATAAGATAAATCAGCGAGATCTTTTGCCTCGGCTAATTTTGCTCCTAATGTTTTGGCGCCACGTAGGGATAAACTGGCGACTTTGTCTAAATTTGCATAAATCTCAGCCATGCTACCTATGCCTTGTAGCAGACCTAACGCCGTTTTTTCACCTACGCCTGGAATTCCCGGAATATTATCTGAGCTATCGCCCATTAACGCGAGGTAATCAATGATTAATTCCGGAGGCAGACCATATTTTTCAAGTACTCCCTCGCGATCTAATAAAGTGTTGTTCATGGTGTTAATGAGCATAATATTCTCATCAACAAGCTGCGCCATGTCTTTGTCACCGGTACTAATTAAGACTTTTTTTCCGGCACGAGAGGCTTGCACCGCAAGGGTACCAATGACGTCATCGGCTTCCACACCTTCTACCACTAACAAAGGAATGCCTAAGGCCCGAATAATATTGTGCAGTGGCAGAATTTGACTGCGTAATTCCTCAGGCATTGGGGGACGATGAGATTTGTATTGTTCAAATATTTCATCACGAAAGGTTTTGCCCTTCGCATCAAAAACCACGGCAATATGGCTTGGTTGTACTTGTGAAATGAGGCTTTTTAACATATTTAATACACCGTACATTGCGCCAGTTGGCTCATTTAATGAGTTCGTTAAAGGCGGAAATGCGTGAAATGCGCGGTATAGATACGAAGAACCATCCACTAAGACTAAAGGGTTTTCTGCGATTTTTGCCATAAATTATCCGTTTATTTAATGAAAAGAGGTTGCCATTATAACGTAAAACAGCAAGAAGGCGTTCAAAAAGCATAAGCTTTTCGATTTCGTGTGGTTGATGTTGCAGTAGCGGATGTAAAAATAATCACATTGAATAAAAAATATGTGATCTTAGTCACATTCAACGCGCTGATTTATGACAATAGGAGAATGAATTTGTTACATTAATAACCTCATCGTCAGAATGGAATTTTCAAGGAGAATACAATGAAGCAATTTAAATTATCAGTTATTGCCGTGAGTTCGCTCGTTTTATTAGCGGCTTGTTCAAATCAACAAGCAGTCGAGCAAGCCAATCAAGCAAAATTACAGCAACAAGTGGCAATGGGGTTAATTTGGACGCAACAGTCGGGCGAATATGCAGCATTAGCACACCAAGCGTTTAACTCTGCCAAAATGGCATTTGACCATGCAAAAGCGAAAAAAGGTAAGAAAAAAGCCGTGGTGGTGGATTTAGATGAAACCATGATTGATAACAGTGCTTATGCAGGGTGGCAAGTACAAAGTGGACAAGGTTTTTCACCGAAAACATGGACAAAATGGGTTGACGCGAGACAATCCGCAGCGATTCCGGGCGCAGTGGAGTTCTCTAATTATGTCAATGCCAATGGCGGTACGATGTTCTTCGTTTCTAACCGTCGTGATGATGTAGAAAAAGCAGGGACAGTGGATGATATGAAACGTCTTGGTTTCACTGGGGTGAATGATAAAACCTTGTTGTTGAAAAAAGATAAATCCAACAAATCTGTACGTTTCAAACAAGTTGAAGATATGGGTTATGACATCGTGTTATTTGTGGGCGATAACTTAAACGATTTTGGTGATGCAACTTACAAAAAATCCAATGCAGAGCGCCGTGATTTCGTAGCGAAAAATAGCAAAGCCTTTGGTAAAAAATTCATCGTGTTACCAAATACCTAATATGGTGACTGGGAAGGTGGCTTAGATAAGAACTACTTCAAAGGCGACTCACAAAGTAAATTAGATGTCCGTGCTAAAGCAATTCATGCTTGGGATGGTAAATAATTTTCATTTCTTTTGAACAAAAATGCGATGAAATGAATTCATCGCATTTTTTATGTTTGCTTCACAATGGACTTTCGATTTGGAGTTGCTCGTAAATTTCAGTGATTGCTAAGGTGAGATAAGAACGAATCAATTTTTCTCGACGTAAGGCTTTGACTTGATAGAGCAGTGAGTCGGGGTTTTCGTCTTTTTCCATCGGAAAATTGAGCAAGGATTTATCATTTTGACAGCTTAACTGTTGGATAAAATCAATAATAATAAGATCGGCAAAATCGTATTCTTTTTCATCGTTATTCAGCTTTTCTTTAATCTCAATAAAATGGCTGATATCGCTAAACACATGATGCTCGATAATCCCTAAACCTAATAAGACTTTTAAACGAATCGATAAATCGCAGAGCGGTCCAGAATTAGATAATAATGAGTCAACTACAGATTTGACGGCAAAATCTGTTTTACGAAAAACGCGATTAATAAGTTGATCAACCGCTTCGTCAAAAATCGCGACAGAAGCCGTAATGAAACCACGAATTGAGGTGGCTTCATTGAGTTTTTCATAAATGGGATCGACTGACTGCACTCGTTATCCTTTTCTAGACCGAATTAAGACCGCATTGGCACTTTAGTTTTTTTGCAAGGCATTATAAGCAGTTACGATTTGTTGCACAATGTTTGATTCTGTCAGTTCAGTGATTTTTTTCACCGCACTTTCGAGCGCATCTTGCTGTAAAAGTTGAGCTAATTCAACTGCTTGTGGATCACTCTCATTGCGATAGGCTAAGGCACTAGCAATGGTTTGAATTAAATGTTGATTTGGTAATCCATATTCTAAGGTGCCACGTAATGGTTTGATTAAACGATCGTTATAGCTGAGTTTTCGTAAAGGTTCTCTGCCCACACGATCAACATCATCTTGTAAATACGGATTGGCAAAACGCTTCAGGATTTTTTCAATGTAAGCCGCGTGGGCATGAGGATCAAAACCATAACGTTTAATTAATACGGCACCACTTTCTTGCATCGTGGCTTTAACGGCTTCCCTGATATCTGGATCATCAATGCTGTCTTTGACAAATTGGTGACCTTTTAATTTGCCTAAATAGGCGGTAGTGGCGTGTCCAGTATTTAATGTAAACAGTTTGCGCTCAACAAATGCCATTAAATTATCCGTTTGCTCCATACCAGTAATAGCTGGAATTGTACCTTTAAATTGGGTTTTATCTACAATCCATTCACTGAACTCTTCAACTGTCACTAATAACGGGTTGGCGGGATCAAACTGTACTGGCGGCACGATGCGATCAACGGCAGAATCAACAAAGCCAATCTGTGTTTCCGCTTGTTGCTGTTCTTCAGGGGTGAGATAAGAGAACACATTGTCTTTTAAAAAGCTGGTACCTCGCACCATATTTTCACATGCAATAATATTTAATGGGCGGGTATTTCCTGCACGAAAACGTGCGCTTAAGCCTTTTGCAATAGTGCTTGAAATGATTTTTAATACATTAGGTCCCACCGCGGTGGTCACTAAATCAACTTCAGTAAAGCATGCAATAATATCCGCCTCATTTTTAGAATTGACTCCTGTGACGTTTGACACGGTTTCAATCACATTCAGGCGATCGCCAACAATTTTGACTGGATAAGCCCGTTGTGTTTTGAGTTGCTCAATAACATGATCATTGACATCGGCAAAGATGACTTGAATACCACTATCAGCTAATAATTTTCCGATAAATCCACGTCCAATATTACCCGCACCAAAATGTAATGCTTTCATCGCTTACTCCAAAAATAAGAAAAGAGTTTAAATAAACATGGGCAGATAATGATCTGCCCAAGAAGATTATGCTTTTAATAACGCTAAGACTTTTTCGACATCATCCGTTTCCGATAAAATGCGAATGGCATCCTCGTTATCTAGTGCATTGGTAATGGCAGAAACCACTTGCAGATGCTCGTTGTTTTTGGCGGCAATCCCAATCACTAATTTTGCGATACTGTCTTCTTCATCCTCATTAAATTTGACACCTTCTGGATACTGACAGACAACAACACCTGTTTTGAGTACCGCATCTTTAGCTTCGATTGTGCCATGTGGTACCGCAATACCTTCACCTAAATAAGTGGAAACCATTTTTTCACGCTCAAACATCGCATCAACATAACTTGGTAACACAAAACCTGATTCAACTAAACGTTCACCCGCGAATCGAATGGCTTCTTCTTTATTTGCTGCTTTTAAGCCTAAGAAGACTTGTTTTTCTGTGAGTACAAATGCAGTTTGAGGCGCTTCTTGTGGCTCAAGCGTGTTGACCTTTGCTAAATCAGACACCTTTGTATTGCTCAAATCTTGAACGAGGTTATCGTAGAAATGGGCATCTAAGAAATTGTTTAAGGAAAAATGCATAGCATTTGGCGTATGTTTTTTGGCACGTAATGTTAAGTCTTGATGCGTAATGACTAATTGCGCGTCTTCCGGTAAATCATTAATTGCACAGTTTGTCACTTCAATGGCTAACCCTGCTTCTTTGACTTTTTTACGTAACATGCTTGCGCCCATTGCACTTGATCCCATACCGGCATCACAAGCAACAAAGATTTTTTGTACTCCTTGATAACGGGCTGGTGTATTGAACTGTACACCGGATTTCATCGCTTTTGATGCGGCTTGCATTTTCTCTAATGAATGCCCATTTTCTTCTTTTTGAATTTTTAAGAAGAATGAAGCGATAACGAAAGATACCGTTGCCGCGATGGCAACAGAAGCGAGAACACCAACGATAGCGTTTTGTGGTGTCATTAATAAAACCGCAATAATCGAACCTGGTGAAGCGGGTGCCACAAGACCTGCATTAAATAATACTAATGTGAATACACCAGATACACCACCTGCAATCACGGCCAGTAAGAGACGCGGATTCATTAAAACATAAGGGAAATAAATCTCGTGGATTCCCCCAAAGAAATGGATGATCGTGGCACCGCCTGCTGTTTGTTTTGCTGTACCTTTCCCAAATATAATATAAGCAAGTAACACCCCTAAGCCCGGACCCGGGTTGGCCTCAATCAAGAAGAAAATGGATTGTCCAAATTCTTGCGATTGCTGAATACCAAGTGGGGAGAAAATTCCATGGTTAATTGCGTTGTTTAAGAAGAGGATTTTGGCTGGCTCAACAAAGATAGAGGTGAGCGGCAGTAAGTGCGCTTTTACTAAAATATCGACACCAGCAGCTAACATAGTGGACAACGCTTTCACCGCAGGACCAATTAGCCAGAAGAATAAAATAGCCAAGATCATACCAATGATACCTGAAGAGAAGTTATTGACTAACATCTCAAAGCCACTTTTAATTTTACCATCAGCCCATTTATCAAAACGTTTAATTGCCCAGCCCCCTGTCGGACCCGCGATCATGGCGCCTAAAAACATTGGGATGTCAGTACCTACAATGACCCCCGCAGTAGCAATCGCGCCGACCACCGCACCGCGCTCACCAGCAATCAATTTACCACCAGAATAACCAATTAAGAGTGGTAATAAGTAGGTGATCATCGGTCCTACTAATTTGGCTAACGTTTCATTGGGTAGCCAACCCGTTGGAATGAAAAGTGCGGTGATAAAACCCCAAGCAATAAATGCACCAATATTGGGCATCACCATGTTGGATAAGAAACGACCAAAATTTTGTACTTTGACTTTTGCATTTGCTGAAAGCATAGTTAACCTCGTCGATAAAATGACCAATTTTCAACTGTCAAAATAGCATAGCGAAACTGAAATCTAAAATTTTTCATATTAAATATGTGATGAGCATCACAATGTTTTTTTCTTTTATTTGTTTGAAAATGTGATATATATCACAAAATATATTTTGTTAATTGTAAAGTGTGATATATATCGCATTTCTGTGTGGTCTGGCGTATTCAAAATGTAGAAATGTTTATGGCATTTTTTAATATTGTCGCGAGGATTAGTTAGCTATAATAAACAAGGAAACAAATGCAAAAATTTTGCTTACTTTTAATCGTACTTTTAGGCTTAAATGGCTGTGGTACTGTCGTGAAATTAATTGACCCTACGGAGTCTTATTCTTCGTATGCTGGCACAAAATATGATCTTGAAATGGCAAAGCGCTGGGGACTTCCTATTTTAGATTTGCCTTTCTCTTTTATATTGGATACCGCATTATTGCCTTATGTCTGGACTCAAGAAACCGAATAAATGACCCATGAAATTAAATAAACAGCAACAACAAGCCGTGGAATATGTCACTGGACCTTGCTTAGTGCTCGCTGGGGCGGGCTCGGGTAAAACACGGGTTATCATTAATAAAATTGCTTATCTCGTTGCCAAATGTGGCTATGTTCCGCGCCAGATTGCGGCGGTGACTTTTACGAACAAAGCTGCACGGGAAATGAAAGAACGTGTTGCCTACTCAATTGGTAAAGAAGCCAGTCGTGGTCTAATTGTATCCACGTTTCACACTTTAGGCTTTGATATGATTAAACGTGAATATAAGCAATTAGGCTTTAAAGCGAATATGACGTTGTTTGATGAACATGATCAATATGCGCTATTAAAAGAGTTAACAGCGGACTTATTGTGTGAGGACAAGGATTTATTACGTGAATTAATTTCGGTCATTTCTCGTTGGAAAAATGATTTAGTTTTGCCACCACAGGCAAAACAGCTTGCACGTGATCACAAGCAACAAATGTTTGCAGAGTGTTATGATCGTTATAACCAGCAAATTCGTGCATACAATGCATTGGATTTTGACGATTTAATCATGTTGCCGACCTTATTATTACAACAAAATGATGCGGTTCGCACGAAGTGGCAACAGAAAATCCGCTACTTATTAGTCGATGAATATCAGGATACCAATACCAGTCAGTATGAATTGATCAAATTATTAGTCGGGGAGCGCGCTTGCTTTACGGTAGTCGGAGATGATGATCAATCAATTTATTCTTGGCGTGGCGCGCAGCCACAAAATATGATGCGGTTGAAAACCGATTTTCCTCACTTAAACGTCGTGAAATTAGAACAAAATTATCGTTCAACACAACGCATTTTACATTGTGCCAATATTTTGATCGATAATAATGATCATGTGTTTGCTAAAAAACTGTTTTCAACGCTAGATCAAGGGGAAAAGCTACAAGTTATCGAAGCAAAAAATGAAGAAGAAGAAGCGGAACGTGTGGTAGGGGAATTAATCGCACACCGATTTATGCGCAAAACCAAGTATAAAGATTATGCGATTTTATATCGCGGTAATCATCAATCGCGCTTGTTGGAAAAGGTGTTAATGCAAAACCGTATTCCCTACAAAATTTCAGGGGGGACCTCCTTTTTCTCGCGTGCAGAAATTAAAGACATGATGGCGTATTTACGTTTAGTGGTAAATCAAGATGATGACGCCGCGTTTTTACGTATTGTGAATACGCCTAAGCGCGAAATTGGGACGGTGACGTTACAAAAATTAGGCGAGTTAGCCCATGAAAAACATTGTAGTTTATTTGAAGCAATCTTTGATTTTGAGTTAATTCAACGAATTACACCTAAAGCCTATAATGCATTGCAACATTTCGGACAGTGGATCGTGCAATTAAGTGATGAGGTAATTCGCTCAGAACCTGAACGCGCGATTCGTAGCATGCTCGCACAGCTTCATTACGAAGAATACTTATACGAATATGCGACCAGCCCTAAAGCAGCGGAAATGCAAAGTAAAAATGTGGCGACACTGTTTGATTGGGTCGCGGAGATGTTAAAGGGAAATGACATTGACGAACCAATGACGCTTAATCAAGTAGTGACACGTTTGACATTACGTGACATGTTGGAGCGAGGAGAAGAGGATGATGAAAGTGATCAAGTGCAATTAATGACGCTACATGCTTCTAAAGGCTTAGAATTTCCGCATGTTTTTTTAATTGGGATGGAAGAAGGGATTTTACCGCATCAGACCAGTATTGATGAGGATAATGTGGAAGAAGAACGCCGTTTAGCCTATGTAGGCATTACGCGTGCGCAACAAACATTAACCTTCTCGTTATGCAAAGAAAGACGCCAGTTTGGTGAGTTACTAAAGCCTGAGCCAAGTCGCTTTTTGGCTGAACTACCCACCGATGATGTGCAGTGGGAGCGCGATAAGCCACCTTTAACACAGGAACAAGTTCGCGAGAATACCGCCACACAATTGGCGAACTTACGTGCGATTTTGCGGGGTAAATAGTTTTTAAGTAGGTATTTTATTGAATTTGTAGAGAAATCAGTCAACTGAATAATTTTTTTGTAAAAATGATTTGACTTATTTTTAGAAAAACGTATTATACCGCCCACAAACCGATTGCGGTGAGATGGCCGAGAGGCTGAAGGCGCTCCCCTGCTAAGGGAGTATGGGGTCAAAAACTCCATCGAGGGTTCGAATCCCTCTCTCACCGCCATTTACTCAAGTATTTTACAAAGTCTACTTTGGCGGAAGTAAAATCGTGCTGCACCCGTAGCTCAGCTGGATAGAGTACTCGGCTACGAACCGAGCGGTCAGAGGTTCGAATCCTCTCGGGTGCGCCATTTTAATTAGACTCTACTGATTAAACTGGTTTAAGCAAGTAAATAAGATCAACGCATATCAATACGCACCCGTAGCTCAGCTGGATAGAGTACTCGGCTACGAACCGAGCGGTCAGAGGTTCGAATCCTCTCGGGTGCGCCATTTCATTCTCTTATCAATCTCTTCACTTTATCAAATACAAATAACTTTCCGTTCTCTTTTGAGTTTTAGGCAAAAGCGTTGAAAATCTCAAACGAATAACATCCTATTCTGTTGGTGTGTCTAAGCCGACAACAGCTAATTGAATTTTTTTAGAATATCGGGTTGATCTAACAATAACGAATAATAATTTGCTAGAAAATAAGTTTGTTCGTTATCGGGAATAGGGAAAGGAATCAGATCCAAAATATCTTGGTGCATAGCAGAAACAACGGGAAAACAGACCGCACTTTGAATCTTTATCTGAAAATCTTTATGCAAGGGAGAGGCACAGTGTTGTCGTTTAATCCGACCTAATGCATTGGCTAAGTGAACCAGCAGGGTTTGTACTTGCATCGTGTTGACATCAACATGCCAGTGTTGAGCCAAATGATCTTGCGCATTAAATACAATCTCGACAATTTGCTCATCAATTAACTTTCGCACTTGTAACATTTTTAAGTGAGATTGGATATCCATGTTTCCCCCTGCGACACGTTGCTTTGCAGTCTAGCTTACTTTCTTAAAATTAAATAGTGCAGAGATCACAATTTTGTCGCAAAATAATGCCTAGCTTTGAGTTGATAATAGAAAGAGTGACGTATGTTAGATGTGAAGATTTTAGCGCAATATGCTGGGTTGATTTTTGATATGGATGGGACGGTAGTGGACACGATGCCTTGTCATGAGCGTGCATGGCTCAAGGTGGCTGACAAGGTGGGATATCCGTTATCACCGTCTGTCATGTATGAACTCGCAGGTGCGCCTCTTCGCACTATTGCCCAGGAAATGATGCTGCGTGCGAATATGCCATTAACACAATTACAGGAAGTCATGAAATTAAAACGTCAATTTGGTCATGCTTTAATCATGGCGGAAGCTATATTGTTACCTGCTGCGGAAATTGTGAAAAGCTATCATAATCAAAAACCCATGGCGTTAGGCACTGGGTCGCATCGTGAAATCACACATAAGTTATTAAATAAATTGGAGATCGCACATTGCTTTGATGCAGTGGTTACTTCAGAGGATGTGGCGAAACATAAACCCGAACCCGATACTTTTTTGCGTTGTGCCGAATTAATTGGAGTAAATCCTCAAACTTGCCTGGTATTTGAAGATGCTGATTTAGGTGTGCAAGCAGGACTTGCAGCAGGTATGCATGTTTTTGATGTCAGAACCCATACATTAATCACAGAGTAACAACGATGTTGACAGACAAAGAAAAACGACATTTAGGTTTAGCGCATCAGCCTTATGATCCGGAATTGGCAGAGATGCGCTTACGTAATAAAGAATTATTGCATGAATATAATGTGTTAACTCGCCCTTCAGATAAACAAACAAAAGCCCGTTTGATCTTATCTATTCTTGGTAAAGCTGCGAATACACCTCACATTAATGCGCCTTTTTACTGTGATTACGGGCAATTTATTGAAGTCGGAAAAAACTTTTTTGCGAATTATCACTGTACTATCCTAGATACAGGAGGCGTGAAGATTGGCGATGATGTGTTATTTGCTCCGAATGTGAGTTTATACACCGTAGGGCATCCAATTGATCCTGAATTGCGTAAGGCAGAATGGGAACAAGCACTACCCATTGTGATTGGGAATAATGTGTGGATTGGGGGCAATGTGGTGATTTTAGGCGGCGTTACTATTGGTGACAATACTGTGATTGGGGCGGGTTCTGTGGTCACAAAAGATATTCCGGCAAATTGTGTAGCCGTGGGCAATCCATGTAAAGTACAACGAATGATTAGCCCGCAGGACCGAGAGGATTATTTACAACGTTTTAAACCAGACTGGAATGATTGATTTTTGGACATGGGATTTTTGGCAACAACATAGCTTATGGTTTATGTTTGCTAGTGCCTTTTTGAGTGCTACGCTTTTACCCGGTAATTCAGAAATCGTGTTTGTTACATTACTCGCCCCTTTGCAACTTAATCAGCAAGGGCTTTTCTCTGATGATGTACTGTGGTTATTCCATATGGCAGTATTGGGAAACAGTTTAGGTAGCATGACAACTTATTACTTAGGTTACGGTTTACCTCGTTTATCCGAAAAACAGCAACAGCATCCTCGTTTTAAGTGGGTCATGCAAAAAGTGCAACGCTACGGTGTTTGGAGTCTGCTGTTTAGTTGGCTACCGATAGTTGGTGATTTATTTTGCGCGGTTGCTGGATGGTTAAGATTGAATATACTCGGGGCATGTGTGCTGATTTTTGTTGGAAAATGGGTACGTTATCTTTTTTTACTGTTGCTGACGATGAAAGTGATGTCCTAGTAATATCTCACATGCTAAAAAAAACACCACCCAAGATGGGTGGTGAATAACCTAAGGAACCAATTTTATTAAAAACAACTGCAAGTTGCTGTATCCTAAGACTGATACGTTTAAAAAAAGTTCAAAAAAATTTACCTGCATTTTGCGAAAACTTGAAAATTTAAGGACATATTATGCCATTACTTGATAGCTTTAAAGTTGACCATACCCGTATGAAAGCGCCAGCAGTACGCGTTGCGAAAACCATGACTACCCCAAAGGGCGATAACATTACTGTATTTGATTTACGTTTTTGCATACCAAATAAAGAGATTCTCTCCCCAAAAGGGATTCATACTTTAGAACATCTTTTTGCGGGTTTTATGCGCGATCATTTAAATGGGACAGAAGTAGAAATTATTGATATTTCCCCGATGGGCTGTCGTACAGGGTTTTACATGTCATTAATTGGCACACCCAATGAGCAACAGGTGGCAGACGCTTGGTTAGCCTCAATGCGAGATGTGTTATTGGTCAAAGATCAAGCACAGATCCCGGAATTAAATGCTTTCCAGTGCGGGACTTACACCGAGCACTCATTAGCCGAAGCACAACAAATCGCACACAATGTACTTGAGCGTGGTGTGAGTGTGAATAAAAATGAAGATTTATTACTCGACGAACAATTATTATCTCTTTAAGCATTTATAAAACACAACCGTCCAGAAGGAAATCCATATGACAACAATTGGTACCCCACTTACGCCGAAAGCCACAAAAGTGATGATGCTAGGTTCAGGCGAACTCGGTAAAGAAGTGGTGATTGAGCTACAACGCCTTGGTGTTGAGGTGATTGCTGTTGATCGTTATGCTAATGCGCCAGCACAACAAGTGGCACATCGTGCTTATACGATATCTATGCTTGATGGCGAGGCTTTAAAAGCCTTAGTGGAGAAAGAAAAGCCAGATTACATCGTGCCAGAAGTGGAAGCGATTGCGACGGCAACGCTCGTGGAATTAGAGCAGGCAGGGTTTACTGTGATTCCAACGGCGAAAGCAACCCAATTAACCATGAATCGTGAAGGTATTCGTCGTTTGGCAGCAGAAGAGTTAGGGTTACCAACGTCAAACTACCAATTTGTTGATAATTTTGATGATTTCAAACGCGCAGTGGAAAAAATTGGGATCCCTTGTGTGGTTAAGCCGATTATGTCTTCTTCAGGACATGGACAAAGTATTTTGAAATCAGTCGAACAGATACCGTCCGCGTGGGAATATGCGCAACAAGGTGGGCGTGCGGGGGCAGGACGTGTCATTGTGGAAGGTTTTGTCAAATTTGATTATGAAATTACGTTATTAACAGTACGTCATGTCCATGGCACTTCTTTTCTCGCACCAATCGGTCACATTCAAATTGATGGGGATTATCGCGAATCTTGGCAACCTCAAGCCATGTCAGCAGTGGCATTAGAAAAAGCGCAGGCGATTGCAGAAAAAATTACTGGTGCGTTAGGGGGACGTGGTATTTTTGGTGTGGAAATGTTTGTTTGTGGGGATGAAGTCATTTTCAATGAGGTTTCACCACGCCCTCATGATACTGGCATGGTGACCTTAATTTCACAAGAATTGTCTGAGTTTGCGTTACACGCACGAGCTATTTTAGGTTTGCCAATTCCGGACATTACACTTATTAGCCCGTCAGCGTCCAAAGCGATTGTGGTTGAGGGGAAATCCACGCAAGTCGTATTTGGTCAATTGGCTGAGGTGCTTGCTGAACCGCATACGAATCTTCGTTTATTTGGTAAGGGCGAAGTAGATGGTCACCGTCGTATGGGCGTGATTTTAGCACGTGATATTTCTGTTGAGAAAGCATTAGAAAAAGCACGCCGTGCTTATGATAAGCTTGAGATTACACTGTAAAGGTTCTGTGGTAGCAATGACCGCGCTGTTAAGTGCGGTCGTTTTTGCCTTTATTTTTGAGTTAAATAATCTAACACTACTTGATGATGGTTTGAGGTTTTGAATTGGCGGAAAACCTGCTCAACGTTACCTTGTTCGTCAATTAAAAAACTGATGCGATGAATACCGTCATAAGTTTTGCCTAAAAATTTCTTTTCTCCCCACACACCAAATTGTTCTGCCACCTGATGATCCTCATCTGCTAACAGATGAAAATTAAGGGCTTTTTTTTCACTAAATTTACTTAATTTTTCTGGGCTATCAGGACTAATACCTAAAATCACCACACCATGCTTTTCTAATTCAGTTTTGCTATCTCGTAATCCGCAAGCTTGAGTATTACAGCCCGGTGTGAGGGCCTTAGGGTAAAAATAAACAAGGACTTTTTTGCCAGCAAATTGATTTAGTGTGATGTTTTCTTTGCACTGATTAAGCAAACTAAATTGTGGTGCACTTTCGCCGATGGATAAGGTTTTCATGAAAATCCTCTGTTGAAAAATAAGTTTATCGAAAAAATTGAAAAAATTACTTGCAAATCCAAGCTATTTTAGCGATCTTAAATCGAAATTTACAAGCAAACTCAACATCAATATAGTGAATTCATTCTAAAAATGACAGCTATTTATAATTAATAAATATTTTCAGGAGGCTGTATGTCAGCAAACAATTATCTCTTCTCGGGCAGTATCGTTGCTATCGTGACCCCAATGGACAGTTCTGGCGAAATTGATTTTGTCAGATTGAAAAGTTTAGTTGAACATCATATCGCAGCGGGCACGGATGCGATTGTCTCAGTAGGCACAACTGGTGAAGCTGCAACATTAAGCATTGATGAGAACGTTAAAACCATTTTAAAAACGGTCGAGTTTGCTGATGGACGTATTCCTGTGATTGCGGGAGCCGGTGCTAATGCCACTAGCGAAGCCATTGTAATGACTAAACTCTTAAATGACAGTGGTGTAGCAGGCTGTCTTTCTGTGGTGCCTTATTATAATAAGCCAACCCAAGAAGGTATGTATCAGCATTTTAAAGCCATTGTAGAATGTACAGATTTGCCACAAATCTTATATAACGTGCCAAGTCGTACTGGAAGCGATTTGTTGCCAGAAACAGTAGCCCGTTTGGCGAAAATCAACAATATTGTTGCTATTAAAGAAGCAACCGGTGATCTTAGTCGTGTCGCCAAAATTAAAGAATTGTCGGGAGAGGATTTCATTTTCTTAAGTGGTGATGATGCAACAGGGTTAGAGTCCATTAAATTAGGGGGGCAAGGTGTAATTTCTGTGACCAATAACGTGGCGGCCGCGGACATGGCAAAAATGTGTCATCTTGCACTAAATGGACAATTTGAGGAAGCTGAACAAATTAATCAGCGCTTGATGGCATTACATAAAAATTTATTTGTCGAATCCAATCCAATTCCTGTGAAATGGGCAGCTTACCGTTTAGGTTTGATTGATACACCAACTTTACGCTTACCGTTGACAACGCTGAGTGAACATTTACAACCTAAAGTCGAAGACGCATTAAAAATCGCGGGTTTGTTGTAATAAGATACACTGAGGTTGTACAACAATAAGTCGAGTAAACTTTTGTTTCGCCTTATTGTCAAAGTGCGGTAGCGTTGAAAAAAATTTATTATTAAGGAAAATAGTTATGAAAAAGTGGTTATTCCCTTTTGCTTTCGTTGCAACCTTGGCAGGTTGCTCAGTGAGCAATGAAAGTAAACAGCAAGCCAATGATACTTATCAAAAATCAGATGCGGCCTTACCGCTTTTCGCCCCTTTGAACACCGCTGGCGTGAGCTTGCCAAAGCAGGATACCACTTATCAACTTCCTCAAGTGAAAGTGAAAAAAGCGGATCAGGTGGATATTCGCCCCCCAGAAACGCCTTTAGCGATTATTCAAAATTCTATTGCACAGTTTGATGGTGAACGGGCATTAATTGCTTATCCGATTGATAAAAGAGAGGTTTATAACCTGCAACAAGTCGCACGTTTATTAAAAGAGCAGGGGATTGGTTATCAGTTAACGAATGAGAAAATTGTAACAGATTGGGCTCCAACGGGACGTGCGGATGAGATTGGGGATACGCAAGTACGTTATGAAATTGAGCAAGTGAGTTCTGGCAATTATAGCGCACTGTTTGTCTCCATTTTACAGATGAAACGTAATGAGGTGGTATTTAGTCCACATTTAGCGGATAAACAACGTTATAGTTCTGATCGCTTGAACCAACTTGTTGGTGAATTAGATGCGTCTTATCGTAAACAAGTCCGTGATTTGAATAACAGCGGATTGATGCCAATTCAGTCTGTATTAGGTACGGACAGTAATGGGCGTACTGCTCTCGTGTTAGGCGCACCCTTTAATCATGCGTGGACAAAACTAGGACAAGTTTTACCGCAGCTTGAATTTGATATTAAAGATGAAATTATTGGTCGCGGGGTAAGGGAGTTAAAATACCGGCCAGCTGGGGCAAAAAGTTGGTGGTGGCCATTTGGTCGTGCTGAAGGCAGTAGCGGACTGAAAACAGGTACCTATTTTATGCAGTTAAGCGCCTTAGGGAAGCAAAGTGCGGTGGTGATGACCGATGATGATGGCAATGCGTTATCTGGGGAGCAAGCTCAGGTGCTTTATCAAGCATTACAAAATCTCTTAGCGAAATAATACAGTCAAGATGACTAAACTCAGTATCCAGCGCGATAACTTGATTTGTTTGAGTTATGTCGCATTAATGGGATTCGGTTTTCCCATTATGCGTTATATGAGTATTCATTTTGATACATTAAATAATAACGCTGTTCGCTTTCTCTCAGGGGGCAGCGTTTTTATTTTAGCCTGTTTTTTTTATTATCGCGCTGAGTTAACGCGTGTTTTTCATCAGCCGAAGTTACTTTTATCATTTTTACTTCTAGCCTGTTTTATGACCGCGAATATGTATTTTTTTATCAATGGAATGAAATATACATCAGCTTTGTCTGGCAGTATTTTTGGGGTGCTGGCGATGCCCCTTTCGATTTTCATGGCAGCTATCATTTATCAAGATGAAAGAAAAAAAGTCATGCAGATCCCTTTTGCCGTGGGGAGCTGTATTTTGATTTTGGGGTCGCTGTTGTTTGTACTTTATGGTCAACAAAGCGCATCAGACAGCGATTTCTTGTTAGGTTCGCTTTTTTTAACGCTGGCTATTTTCATCCAATCTATTCAAAATTTAGTAGTGAAGCAGGTCGCGAGAGGAACCAATGTGGTCGTGTTGAGTGCATTCACGGCATTTTTGTCTGGCATGATATACTTGGTTTGGGCGTTGAAAAGTGAGATCATTTTTCGTTTAGCTGAAGTGAGTATTGGCGCACTCGTTGAACTAAGTCTGGCGGGCGTATATGGCATGATGACAGGCATGTTATTGGCTTTTTTTATTGTGAAAACACAAGGGATTGTGAGATTTAATGTGATTCAATTATTAGTGCCCATTTCCACAGCGTTAGTTGGCTATGTTACGTTAGGCGAAGTGATGAACGTTTACCAAGGGATAGGCGCACTATGTGTGCTTTTAGGCTGTATTTTATGTTTAAGAATCCGTACTTGACATCGCCTTTTCTATTATGCTTTAGTGCAATTTGTTTCTTCTGCTGCTCGCTTGATTAGGCTACAATGCCAAACCAACCCTTTATTTCACTGATTAAGTTTCATCTGTTCAAGCCGGTTAACCGTATTTATTTGAAGGAAAGCAAATGAAAATTCAACATATCATTCATGAAAACCAATTAGGATTATTGTTTCAACAAGGCTCATTCGGGTTAGAAAAAGAAAGTCAGCGCGTGACTGCCGATGGTGCAATTGTAACGACTCCTCATCCTGCGGTGTTTGGTAATCGCCGTTATCATCCTTATATTCAAACAGATTTTGCTGAGAGCCAACTTGAGCTGATTACCCCGCCAACTAAAAAGTTAGAAGATACGTTTCGTTGGTTGTCTGCTATTCATGAAGTGGTACAACGTTCGCTACCCGAAGAAGAATATATTTTCCCATTGAGTATGCCTGCGGGATTGCCAGCAGAAGAGCAAATTCGTGTGGCACAATTAGATAACCCAGAAGACGTGGCTTATCGTGAATATTTAGTGAAAATATATGGTAAAAACAAGCAGATGGTCAGCGGGATTCACTACAACTTTCAGCTTTCCCCCGACTTGATCACACGTTTATTCCACTTGCAGAATGAGTATCAAAGTGCGGTCGATTTTCAGAATGATTTATATCTGAAAATGGCAAAAAACTTCTTACGTTATCAATGGATTTTGTTGTATCTATTAGCGGCAACACCAACGGTTGAATCCGCTTATTTTAAAGATGGATCCCCGTTAGCGAAAGGGCAATTCGTGCGTAGTTTACGTTCAAGTCAATATGGTTATGTGAATGATCCCGAAATTAACGTTTCTTTTGATAGTGTCGAAAAGTATGTTGAAAGCTTAGAACATTGGGTATCAACGGGGAAATTGATTGCAGAAAAAGAATTTTATTCTAATGTGCGTTTGCGTGGTGCAAAGAAAGCGCGCGAATTTTTGACAACGGGTATTCAATATCTGGAGTTCCGTTTATTTGACTTAAATCCGTTTGAGATTTACGGGATTAGCCTAAAAGATGCGAAGTTTATCCACGTGTTCGCCTTATTCATGATTTGGATGGATCACACTGCTGATCAAGGAGAAGTGGAATTAGGTAAAGCGCGTTTGGCAGAAGTGGCTTTTGAGCATCCATTAGAAAAAACCGCTTATGCCGTCGAAGGCGAATTGGTGCTCTTAGAATTATTGTCGATGCTAGAGCAAATTGGCGCAGAGCCGGAATTATTTGAGATTGTGAAAGAGAAATTAACTCAATTCACGGATCCAAGCAAAACAGTGGCAGGACGTTTAGTACGCGCAATTGAGCAAGCCGGGAGCGATCAACAATTAGGTGCCCAGCTCGCACAGCAATATAAAGCCCAAGCCTTTGAACGTTTTTATGCCTTATCTGCATTCGATAACATGGAGCTTTCTACCCAAGCGTTGTTATTTGATGTGATCCAGAAAGGGATTCATACTGAGATTTTGGATGAAAATGATCAATTCTTGTGCTTAAAACATGGTGATCATATTGAGTATGTGAAAAACGGCAATATGACCTCACACGACAGTTATATTTCACCGCTAATTATGGAAAATAAAGTGGTGACGAAAAAAGTATTGCAAAAAGCGGGCTTTAATGTACCGCAAAGTGTGGAGTTTACTTCTCTTGAGAAAGCGGTGGCAAGTTATGCACTTTTTGAAAACCGTGCGGTAGTGATTAAACCCAAATCCACGAATTATGGCTTGGGTATCACCATTTTCCAACAAGGCGTGCAAAACCGTGAGGATTTTGCTAAGGCGCTAGAAATTGCTTTCCGTGAAGATAAAGAAGTAATGGTGGAAGATTATTTAGTCGGAACAGAATACCGCTTCTTTGTATTAGGTGATGAAACATTGGCGGTATTACTGCGTGTACCAGCCAATGTCGTGGGAGACGGTGTGCATTCTGTGGCAGAACTTGTTGCCATGAAAAATGATCATCCGCTACGAGGTGATGGTAGCCGTACACCATTGAAAAAAATTGCTTTAGGCGAAATTGAGCAGTTACAGCTCAAGGAGCAAGGCTTAACCATTGATAGCATTCCCGCTAAAGATCAGCTTGTACAACTACGAGCCAATTCCAATATTAGTACAGGTGGTGATTCCATTGATATGACGGATGAAATGCACGAGAGTTATAAACAACTGGCTGTTGGTATCACGAAAGCGATGGGCGCGGCGGTGTGTGGTGTGGATTTAATTATCCCTGACTTGAAGCAACCGGCTTCGCCAAACTTAAGTTCTTGGGGCGTGATTGAAGCGAATTTTAATCCGATGATGATGATGCATATTTTCCCTTATGCGGGTAAATCTCGTCGTTTAACTCAGAATGTGATTAAGATGCTCTTTCCTGAACTGGAGTAAGTGCATAAGTCATTATAAAGGCGAACCCTCAGTTCGCCTTTATTATAATGGGCTTTTTTACGGCAATTGACGAAGAATACTCAAGATGCCGTGACAGTAAGGCTTATCTAGGCACTTGCCATACCGCTCAATCGCATGCTTATCTGCATTGGCTACCAAATAGCCATTCCCAGCCACAGCAAACATAGTAAAATCATTGGCACTGTCACCAAATGCTAAAACCTGCTGTTTGTCGAGTTTCAGTTCTTCCATTAAAAAGAGTACTGCTTGATCTTTACCACAGCATTTTGGAATAAAGTCCACATCATAACTGTTTTCAGGATCACCGGCAGCAGGATTTGCTTTCGTGATGAGTACTCTCAGTTGTGCTTGTTCGGCGAGTGAGCGTATCCAAGCAATGTCTTTTTCCATCTCATCTCTGATCAAATAATAAAAACTGGTTTTATAGGGACCTTGATAATCTTCAGGCTGTCTATCTAATCTGATACCTTGAGCAAGAATTTGTTCGACGATCTGATCAACTTTTTGTTGCTGATAACCAGAGGTAGCAATACGTTGTTGCCAAGTTGTCGATGGCACTAATTCCCCTTGTGTTATCCAATAAAACTCGGTTCCTAAACTACAACATAAAAAGTGTGGACTTTGTGAAATGGTACGCTTTGCTTTGCGTAAAGCGGAGGTCTTATTTGTGCCTGTTATCCAACCTAACAGGATGCCTTTTTTCTCCCCTTCTTCTAAAAGGAAATGCTCTAATTCGGTAATCCCGCTTGTCACTTGATTGTCAGGGTGATAAGGAATATAGGTTTCATCCATATCACAACAAACCAAATACTGTACTTCAGTCGGTCGTGGAAAGGTTGCCGGTAGTTTGTCTTTTGCCAATGTCATCATGCCTCCTAAGATCACGTGCTGATCATAAACAATTTCGTCTATCATAACTGAAAAGCTACGACATGAGGTGAAAAACCGCTTGTTTTTTGCACTGCTATGTTTGTGGCGGCTGGACGAAATCTTACCTAGCAAATTTTCCACAATCTCTTTACAATACCGTAAGTTTTCTTTTCACTTTTGAGGTTTCACATTGACGGAGTTATTCACGGAAACATTTACCCTTGAACCGCAAGATAATGCGCGTTTACAAGCCTTATGTGGTGCGTACGAAGGGAATTTACAACTGATTGAAAAATCATTAAATTTAACCGTTTCACGACGTAATTTTACTTTTACGATTCAATCGAATGAGGCAGAAAATAAGCCTCATCACGCCAAATTGTTACAAAGTGCAGTCAAATTAATTCAAATGTTATATTTGGAAACCGCGCCTGTACGGGGACAAATTCGTGAACTGGATTTAGAAGATGTGCATATCGCCATTCAAGAAAGCCGTATTTTAGTGCAAGAAACAGAAACTGAACGTGATGAAAGCAAGGTATATGCGTCTTCGATCAAAACCAAACGAGGGTTGATTAAACCGCGTGGACCAAATCAAGTGCAGTATTTACACAATATTTTTCGTCATGATATCAGTTTTGGTATTGGTCCGGCGGGAACAGGAAAAACATTTTTGGCGGTGGCTGCCGCGGTGGAAGCACTCGAAAAGCAAGATGTGCGTCGTATTTTGCTGACTCGTCCTGCGGTGGAAGCGGGCGAAAAGTTAGGTTTTTTACCCGGTGATTTAGGACAGAAGATCGAACCTTATTTGCGTCCATTGTATGATGCGCTGTTTGAAATGTTGGGGTTTGAGCGTGTACAAAAATTAATGGAACGCAATGTGATTGAAATCGCCCCCTTAGCATATATGCGTGGACGTACCCTTAATGACAGCTTTATTATTCTTGATGAAAGCCAAAATACAACAGTTGAACAAATGAAAATGTTCTTAACACGTATTGGATTTAATTCGAAAGCGGTAATTACCGGTGACATTACTCAAATTGATTTACCACGTAGTCAAAAATCTGGCTTACGTCATGCCATTGAAGTGTTAGAAAGTGTACCAGAATTGAGTTTTAACTACTTTGAAAGTAAAGACATTGTTCGGCATCCGGTGGTTGCGAAAGTCGTACAAGCTTATGATGCTTGGGAAGCACAAGATGAAATTCGCCGTGCCGAGATCGCGGCACAACGTCGTCAAGAGCGTGCTGAAAAAGACAATATAGAAAAAGTGCGGTCAGAAAATACAGCGCATGAGAAAGCATAAATGAAACAAGTGATAATTGATTTACAACTGGTCTGCGAAAACACGGATAATTTACCGAGTGAAGCACAAATTCAGGCATGGGCAAATCGTGCGATCCGGCCAGAATTTTCCGATGTTGAAATGACGGTGCGCATTGTGGATGAAGCAGAAAGTCATGACCTGAATTTGACTTATCGCGGCAAAGATAAGCCAACCAATGTTTTATCCTTTCCGTTTGAATGCCCTGATGAAGTGGAATTAAGTTTGCTAGGCGATTTAGTCATTTGCCGTCAAGTGGTGGAAAAAGAAGCCGAAGAACAAGGTAAGCCATTAATGGCACATTGGGCGCATATGGTGGTGCATGGTTGCTTACATTTACTTGGCTATGATCATATTGAGGATGCCGAAGCAGAGGAAATGGAAGGGTTAGAAACGGAAATCATGCAGTCTTTGGGTTTTGACGATCCTTATCTGAGCGAAAAAGAAATGCACGGATAAAAAGTGCTTTCTTTTTAAACCATTTTATTAAATTGTGGTCAAAGAAGTCTAAAATTTTTGTTAGGCATATAAGATGCCAAGATGACAGGTTTATCACAGTTGTATAGGAAAAAATCATGTTGAAAAAATTATGTATTGTGTTTGCGTTATTTGGTTTAACAGCTTGCGTAGCGTACTATCCATATCCAGATTATCAACCTCGTAGCAAGCCGATCTCAAAACCAAGCTATGATCCCCCTTTAGCCCCTTCATTCGAAACGCAAACTCAGCGTAGCTATCCAAAGGAGAAAAAGGGTTATTACAAAATATCAACCGAACACATGAATAAATTTATTCAGGCAAAGAATAATGTGGAATATTGTTTATTGCCTGAGTTAGGGCAGCAAGAAGATGCCCGTTTGACAGCGCTAGAAAAACATTTAGTAAAAGCGATCATTCATGAACAGTTAGAAAACATTGTCGGTAAATCTTCTGCGAAAGTGATTTATGATGATCCTGATGCTTATGGTTATTTTGAGTTCAAATATCAGCAATTAAAACACGATTTAACTAATATTCGTGAGTCAGAGTGCCGCCAATTAAAAGAGCGTTATAACCAACGTTTTAAAGATCTCAAACGGCAACGTGGTTTAGAAAATCGATCCGGTCATCCAATTGAACGTCGTATCCAAGATCAGCAACAGGCGATCGAAGATAAGATTCGTGATCAGCAGATGTCTATTGAGCGAAAAATGCGTGAACAACAAGAAGCGATGGAACGCAAAATACTTGGTCAGCCAGAGCCGATGTATAAACCTAAACGCGATATCAGTATTGATTGGTCACACCCGTTAGATCGTTGGTAATAGCACGATGAAAGTGAAATGAATCGGGTAAATAAGCAAAGAAAAGTGCAATGTTGGGTGGGGGAGAATGCTACATTATTTCCCCCACTCGCACGCTTATCTGGAATAAAAAGTGCGGTATGGATTGGCGATGATTTACCGCCTTTTTTGTCTTTTGCTCATTTCGATTTCAAGCAAGCAAAAAACATGTTGGGGCAAGAGTTTGCCTTGATTGTCTATGATGCAAGGGGAGGGCTGAATCTTGATGCCTTAGCTATCGCCAGTGGCACTTTGCAACAAGAAGGTGTGTTGCTGATTTTATTACCACAATGGGCGATGCTGAGCACTTGGCAAGATCCTGACTCCGTCCGTTGGTCTGGTGAAAATGATCCTATTTTGACACCGCACTTTCTACATTATTTTCAACAAAAAGTACGAGACTACGGCTTTCCGGTTTATCATACTTTTTTCCCTTCGCTATCATTGCCGGATAAATCAACCAGTGCGGTCGATTTTCAATCAGAACCGACAGTGGAACAAGCACAGTTACTGCACCGTATCAACAAGGCTACTGAAGCGGTATTGATTGTGACGGCGAAGCGGGGTCGAGGAAAATCGGCGCTAGCAGGTTTTTGGGCAAGGCAGTTGAAGCAACAAAATCAAACATTGATATTAACTGCACCGAATAAAGCGGCTGTCAGGATTTTACAAGCGTTTGCTAATACGGCGTTAGATTTCAAGTCACCAGATTTACTTTGTGAGCAAATTGCACAAGATCCCCATGCGTTTGCTGATAAATGGTTATTGATTGATGAAGCGGCTATGCTCCCTTTAAGTTTGTTAGAACTGCTGACATCAACCTTTAAAGGCATACTCTGTACCACTACGATACAAAGTTATGAAGGGACCGGGCGTGGTTTTTTACTCAAATTTTTAGCCAATTTAGACCGCACTTTTGCGCATTTTGAGCTTCACCAGCCTCTACGTTGGCAAGCTGATGATAAGTTAGAAGCCTTTATGGATGATCTCTTATTGCTACATGCGGAAGATTTGCCTTTTGCCCCATTGGCGTCAGCTGAAGGCGTTCAATTTCAGCGCTATTCACAACATACATTATATCAGCAACAAAAAATTGCTCCGCTTTATGGTTTACTGACGCGTGCCCATTACCGTACGTCACCACTGGATTTACGCCGTTTGTTTGATGCGCCAAATCAACATTTTTATTTAGCACAAAAAGACGAACATCTTCTTGGTGCCGCTTGGCTTGTGCAAGAGGGAAGTCTGCAATCAGAACAACTTATTGGTGAGATTGAGCGCGGTTTGCGCCGTCCTCGTGGCAATTTAGTGCCTCAATTACTGTGTTTTCAAGCGCATTTGCCGCAAGCCTGCCGTTTATCCTCATTGCGGATTTCCCGTATTGCTGTTCAGCCAGATTGGCAACAGCAAGGTATTGGGCAACAGTTAGTCAAAAATATTTGCCAAGATGCACAGGTGGATTTTTTGTCCGTCAGTTTTGGTTACACCACTAAGCTGGCTGCATTTTGGCAAAAGTGCGGTTTTTTATTGGTGCATTTAGGTGAACAGAAAGAAGCCAGTAGCGGTTGTTACTCTGTAATCGGCTTAAAACCGTTGTCGTCCGCAGGGATAAGCTTTTGTCAGCAAGCGTACCAACAGTTCCAACGTAATCTCAGTTTATCGCGACACCCCCTCGCGACGGCATTCCCTTCTTTGCCCACCACATGGCAATTAGATCCGCAAGATTGGCGTGCATTAGTGCATTTTGCTTATTTTCAAGGCTCATTTACAGCCGCCTTACCTGCGATACAACGTTTGTTGGCACAAACTGACAGGTGCATTTGTCCGTTATTGTCTGCCCTGTTACAACCGTCATCAAACGAGATGAAATTTGCGGGAGGCAAGAAAAATGGGATAAAAATATGCCGTGAGGAAGTCAAGAAATTGTTGCAAAATCATACAGCCGTTTTATCATAATCAAGTGGGGTGTTGAGAAGGAGCAATAAAATGGAGCAGACAAAAAAGAAAGGTTTATTACGTCGCGTGTGGGACGGTTATAGCAAATTCTGTCAGGACATTGGTGTTGAAAAGGGGGGAGGTCGCGGTTGTTGCTGCGTTCCCGTCGTCAAGTTTGATGAAACATGGAGTGAAGAAGAAAAAGCCGCAATGAAAAAGGCGCAAGAACAACAAAAATCGTAAAAAAACATGCCAAGTACTGACTTGGCATGTTTGTTATATAAGCAAACAAAATAACACAGCAGAACTTTTTCATTTTTTTTGTTTCTAACAGAAGTCGATTTTTTTAGGAGTTTTGTTGTATGAAAAAATTACGATTTCGTTGGTCTTTATCGTCCAGCAAATTACTTGCCCTCACCGCTTTCTACTTTAGTGTCATTTTAAATTACCCTTTCTATGCCAAAGTACTGAGTATCCACCCTTTAACCCACACCTCTGCCGATTATTTTATTTACACCATGCCACTGGTGATTTTCGTGATTCTCAATGCGGCTTTCCAAATCATTGCCATACCTGTCATACATAAGATCATCATGCCTTGTTTGATCGTAATCAGTGCAGCCATTTCTTATAACACGTTATTTTTTGATATTTATTTTAATCGTGAGATGTTGCAAAACGTAGTGCAAAGTAATCTGGCAGAAGGTTCACGCTTGATCACATGGACTTATCTAGAATGGCTGTTGGCGTTTGGTTTTGTGCCGGCACTGTTATATTGTCTCACTCGTGTTAACTATCATCATGTTGTGAAAGAAGTGCTTGTTCGCTTGAGCATGATCTTACTTTCTGTTTTGTTATTTGTTGGTGTGGCAGCGTTTTTCTACCAAGATTATTCCGCCTTTTTCCGCAATAACAAAAGCCTGACGCATTTATTAGTACCTTCCAATTTCATTGGCGCGACGATTAATGTGATACAGGATTTACGCGCGGCGAATTTACCTTATGTGCAACTTGATTTGAAAGCAAGCCAAGCAAAAACGGATCAAGATCGTCATGTCACCGTTTTAATCATTGGCGAAACGACACGTGCGAAAAATTGGGGGCTTAACCATTATGAGCGACAAACCACCCCGTTATTAGCAAATCGGGGCGAGGACGTGATTAACTTTCAGCATATGACGAGCTGTGGAACCTCAACTGCAGTTTCTGTCCCCTGTATGTTTTCCAGATTAGATCGTAAACACTTCAACAATGTACAAGCGGATCACCAAGATAATTTACTGGATATTTTGCAACGCGCGGGGATTGCTATTAAATGGTTGAATAATAATTCCGATTGTAAAGGCGTCTGTAAACACATTCCTTATCAGAATGTGACAACATTGAATTTAGCAGAATACTGTCGAAATGGAGAATGTTTAGATAATATTTTACTGACGCAAGTAGATCAGATCCTTGACAGTACAGACAAGGATACAGTGCTTGTTTTGCATACTATTGGTAATCATGGACCTACCTATTATGAACGTTATACGCCCGAATATCGCCAATTTGTGCCAACCTGTGATACTAACCAAATCAATCGCTGTTCAAAACAACAACTGGTGAATACTTATGACAATGGGATTTTGTATGTAGACCAATTTATTGATCAAGTGATCAGCAAGCTAGAACAGCGCCAACACTTACAGAGTGCTGTGATTTACGTGTCTGATCATGGCGAATCCTTAGGGGAAAAAGGTGTTTATTTACATGCCGCGCCCTATGTGATTGCCCCAACAGAGCAGACACATATTCCGATGATCATGTGGTTTTCACCACGTTGGAAAGCCTCACAACAAGTGGATTTAACTTGTTTACGCCAAAAAGCAAAAGAAGAAGCCTATTCGCATGATCACTTTTTTAGTACCGTGTTTGGTTTGATGCAAATGTCGGAGGAGAGTGAAACTTACCAACAAGACATGGATATTTTACGTCGTTGTCGCATACGCTAGTATAGGACATTGAATAAAAGCCAAGTAAAGCTTGGCTTTTTTACTGGCTTTTTATACAGACTTTCATTGGAAATGCCGTCGATTTAGGCTAAACTATCGCTCATCTTTTTTGACTTATTTTATCTAACTACCACCGCTGTTATGACAACCACATATTTCGATTTCACGATTCCTACACAAGCTAATGATCATAAAATTCTGGGTAATGTTCTGATGGGCGCAGATTGCCTTGCGATAAGCCAAATTGCGCAGCAATATTCAGGTCTGACCGTAGTTGTCACAGCGGATACGCGAAGTGCGGTACGTTTAGAGAAAGTGTTGGCACAATTTAGTTCATTACCCGTGACTTTTTTTCCAGATTGGGAAACGTTACCTTACGATGCATTTTCGCCACACCAAGACATTATTTCTTCTCGTTTAAGTGCGCTATCTCAATTACAGCATTGTCAAAAAGGGATTGTCATTTTACCCATTAGCACTTTAATGCAGCGTTTATGCCCGCCGACATTTTTGCATCATAATCTGCTGTTAGTTAAAAAGGGTGATCGCTTACAGATTAATAAACTGCGTTTGCAGTTAGAAAGTGCGGGCTATCGTGCGGTAGAACAGGTGTTGGAACATGGGGAATATGCGGTGCGTGGGGCATTATTAGATCTCTTCCCAATGGGGAGTGCGGTGCCTTTCCGTTTAGATTTTTTTGATGATGAAATTGACTCGATCCGCACTTTTGATGTGGATACACAACGTACCCTCGAAGAAATTCAAGCCATTAATTTATTGCCCGCGCATGAATTTCCAACTGATGAGAAAGGCATCGAATTTTTCCGTACTCAATTTCGTGAAACTTTTGGTGAAATTCGTCGTGATCCGGAACATATCTACCAGCAAGTGAGTAAAGGTACTTTAATTTCAGGTATTGAATATTGGCAGCCTTTATTTTTTGAACAGATGGCAAGTCTATTTGATTACTTACCAAAGAATACTTTGTGGTTAGATGTAGGCGATATCCAAGAGCAGGGGACGCGTTTTTATCAAGATGCTGAGCAACGCTATGAAAGTCGAAAAGTGGATCCTATGCGTCCGCTTTTACCGCCTGATCGTTTATGGTTACGTCTCGAAGAGATTAATCGGATATTAAAGCAATATCCAAGAATCAGTTTCAAACTGGATAAAGTTCGTTCATCGGCACGTCAAAAGAACCTTGCCGTGCAACCTTTACCCACACTCGCTATTCAATCGCAACACAAAGAACCATTACAGCAATTACGTCAATTTAGTGAGCAATTTAAGGGCAAGATTGTGTTTTCGGTGGAAAGCGAAGGGCGCCGTGAAACCTTATTGGATTTACTCTCGCCACTCAAAATAAAACCACAAAAATTAACCGCACTTTCCAATATCAGTGAGAAGTTTAATGTCTTAATAAGTGGATTAGAAAACGGCTTTATTATTGATAACGATCAGCCAGTTGCGGTGATGACGGAAACCGAGTTGCTTGGTGAGCGAGTACAGCAGCGCAGTCGAGATAAACGTAAATCAGTCAATCCTGATACTCTAATTCGTAATCTCGCGGAACTCAAAATTGGGCAGCCGGTAGTGCATTTAGATCATGGTGTAGGGCGTTATGCGGGATTAGTGACACTTGAAAATGGAGGCATTACGGCCGAATATTTGCTGTTAAATTATGCTAATGAATCTAAATTATATGTCCCCGTATCCTCTTTGCATCTGATTAGTCGCTATGTGGGGGGGGCTGATGAAACGGCACCATTACATAAATTAGGGAGTGATGCATGGGTACGTGCACGTCAAAAAGCCGCGGAAAAAATTCGTGATGTGGCTGCGGAATTGTTGGATGTGTATGCCCAACGTGAAGCTCAAAAAGGCTTTGCTTTCCATTATGATCGTGAAGCGTTTCAACAATTTGCAGCGACGTTCCCGTTTGAAGAAACGGTAGATCAAGAAATGGCGATTAACGCGGTGATTGCAGATATGTGCCAACCAAAAGCCATGGACCGTTTAGTTTGTGGTGATGTGGGCTTTGGAAAAACAGAAGTCGCGATGCGTGCGGCATTTTTGGCGGTAATGAATCATAAGCAAGTGGCGGTGTTGGTACCGACGACCTTATTGGCGCAACAACATTTTGAGAATTTTAAAGATCGTTTTGCCAATTTACCGATCAATGTGGAAGTGCTTTCACGTTTTAAAACAGCGAAAGAACAAAAAGTGGTCTTGCAGAATCTGGCGGAAGGGAAAGTCGATATTTTGATTGGCACGCATAAACTGATTCAATCAGATGTGCAATTTAAAGATTTGGGTTTACTTGTGATCGATGAGGAACATCGTTTTGGGGTGCGTCAAAAAGAGCGGATTAAGCAGCTACGTGCCAATATTGATATTCTTACCTTAACCGCGACACCTATTCCACGAACTTTAAATATGGCGATGCACGGTATTCGGGACTTGTCGATTATTTCTACACCGCCAGCGCGCCGCCTGACGATCAAAACCTTTGTCAAACAAAGCGATGAATCAGTGATCCGTGAAGCGATTTTGCGTGAAATTTTGCGTGGTGGACAAGTGTATTATCTCCATAACGACGTAGCGAGTATTGAAAATTGTGCTGAAAAATTGCGTACACTGGTACCTGAGGCACGGGTGACCATTGGTCATGGTCAAATGCGTGAACGTGAGCTTGAGCGGGTCATGTCGGATTTTTATCATCAGCGTTTTAATGTGTTGGTGTGTTCCACCATTATTGAAACGGGGATTGATGTCCCTACCGCAAATACGATCATTATTGAGCGTGCGGATAACTTTGGTCTAGCCCAATTACATCAATTACGTGGTCGAGTGGGGCGCTCACATCACCAAGCGTATGCCTATTTATTAACCCCACCGATAAAAGCCATGACCAAAGATGCACAAAAACGTCTTGAGGCGTTAGAGAGCTTAGATAATTTAGGGGCGGGCTTTATTCTTGCTACTCACGATTTAGAAATTCGTGGTGCGGGGGAACTCCTTGGTTCTGAACAAAGTGGGCAAATTGAATCGATTGGCTTCTCTTTGTATATGGATTTATTGGAAAGTGCGGTGAATGCCTTAAAAGCTGGGCGTGAGCCGTCCCTAGAAGAACTCACTCAACAACAAGTCGAGATTGATTTACGTTTGCCTGCCTTGTTGCCAGAGGATTACTTGGGTGATGTAAATATTCGTTTATCTTTCTATAAACGGATTGCTGGGGCGGAGAATAAGCCGGAATTAGATGAGTTAAAAGTGGAGTTAATTGACCGTTTTGGTCGTTTACCGGAAGCCACTACATCGCTATTCCGTATCGCAGAATTACGCCAGTTAGCGAAAAAGATTCAAATTCAGAAAATTGATGCGAATGCACAGGGTGGCTTCATTGAGTTTGCCTCTAATGCGGCTCTGGATCCAATGAAATTTTTACAATTAATTCAAACTGAACCAAGTGTGTATCGTTTTGATGGACCAACCAAATTCCGCTTTAGCAAAACCTTTGAGGGGCATAAAGTGCGGTTGGATTTTGTTGAGAATCTCGTGAAAGGATTGAGCCAGTAGTGTGATGAGTTGTGTGGTGTTCGTCTCTTTTACGACGCTTCGATAGAAAATAAAGGCGATTCTGAGAATCGCCTTTTTTGTGCTAGTGCGATACGCCTTTTTATTTTTTCTTCGCGTATTTGAGTGAGTCGATAGCCACCGCAAGAATGATGATGCTACCTTTGATGATATATTGCCAATATGGGTTAACACCGATATAGGTTAAGCCGTAGTTGATGACGGTAAAGATAATTACCCCAGTTACCACACCAATAACCGTACCCACACCACCGGCGAATGAAACGCCCCCTACTACACAGGCAGCAATCGCATCTAATTCATACATGAAACCTAAGTTATTAGTGGCAGAACCGATACGACCGGCTTCTAACATTCCACCAAAACCGTAGAACATTCCCGCGATCATATAGATAACCACTAAGTTACGTGCGACGTTAACGCCAGATACTCGAGCCGCTTCTGGGTTACCACCGATAGCAAAGATATTTTTACCAAAGCGCGTTTTATTCCACAATACCCACACTAAGAAGGTCGCAACAGCAGCATAAATCGTGATATAGGACAGTTTGAAGGAACCGAATTTAAAGAAACCTTGTGCAAACGTTGAGAAGGTTTCGTTAAAGCCTGCAATTGGCGATCCTCCCACCGCATCATAGTAAAGTGAGTTAATCCCATAAACAATAATCATGGTCCCCATGGTGGCAATAAATGGTGTTACGTTTAAGTAAGCAATAACTAAACCATTTACTAAACCGATGACTGCACCAATCGCACAAACGGTTAAAATTACAACCGGAATTGGGAGCTCAGGTAAATCTGGGAAAACGCGGTTAAAGTTGTCCATGGCTTGTAACAAGGTCGCTGAAATAACCGCCGCTAAACCGACTTGGCGACCGGCAGATAAGTCTGTCCCTTGTGTGACAAGTAAGCCGGCTACACCCAGCGCGATGATTAAGCGTACGGAAGATTGCGTTAAAATGTTACTGAAGTTTCGTAAGTTCAAGAATGTTGGGTCTTGAACAATGATGATCCCGAGTAAAATTAATAATACAAAGTAGATTGCATTTTGTTTAAAGAAATCAAGGGATTTATTTTGTTTTAATGCAGCCATAATTTATTTCCTTAATTCTGTGTTTTATAAATATTTTGCAGCGAGCTGTAAAATTTCTTCTTGTGAGGTTTCAGCAGTATTCACGATACCTGCGACTTTACCGTTACTCATCACAAGAATTCGGTCAGTAACCCCTAATAACTCTGGCATTTCAGATGAAATCATGATGATACCTTTATCTTTTTTGGCTAATTCCATAATCAGCTGATAAATTTCATATTTCGCACCAATGTCGATACCACGTGTTGGTTCGTCTAACATCAAGATTTCAGGTTGGGTTAATAACCAACGACCAATGACCACTTTTTGTTGGTTACCACCAGATAATGAGCCAATATTGGTTTTGTGAGATGGCGTTTTCACATTCATGGAATCAATGACCCATTGCGTGTCGCTTTTCATTTTTGTGTTACTCAATAAACCTAACTTGCTGATATAGGATTTCATGTTAGAAATTAATGAGTTAAACTCAATACTGAGATTCGCATAAATCCCTGTAGAGCGACGTTCTTCCGTGACCAAAGCAAAACCATTGTTAATGGCTTCGAACGCATTGCGGTTTTTCATTTCCTTATCGTGCAGTTTAATCACACCAGATTTACGTTCACGCACCCCGAAGATCGTTTCCACAATATCGGTACGTTTTGCCCCAACCAGTCCCGCAATGCCGAGCACTTCGCCTTTGCGTAATTCAAAACTAACATCTTGAATAGATGGCTGATTAAGTGCGGTCAGATTTTCCACCGTTAAGATGGTTTCTTTTGGGGTATTGGTTTTTGGTGGGAAACGTTGTGTGAGTTCACGCCCAACCATCATGGATACAATCTGATCCATTGTGGTGCCTTTAACAGCGACTGTATTGATCCATTTACCATCGCGTAAAATCGTAATTTCGTCACAAATTTTGAAGATTTCGTCCATTTTGTGCGAAATATAAATAATGCCACAGCCACGTTGTTTCAGCTTCGCGATAATTTTAAATAGGTGTTCAACTTCTTTTTCTGAAAGCGAAGAAGTCGGTTCGTCCATGATTACGATTTTGGCATTGTATGAAAAGGCCTTTGCGATCTCGATCATTTGCATTTGTGACACTGACAATTTGGCCACTTTTTCCTTTGGATCGATATCGATATCTAATTCTTCAAAAATCGCTTTGGTATCACGATACATTTTGCCGTGATCGACAAAGCCTGCTTTTAATGGATAACGTCCTAACCAAAGATTATCCATTACAGTACATTGTTTAACCAAGTTAAGTTCTTGGTGCACCATGGAAATCCCGTTCTCTAAGGCTTCTTTCGACGTTTTAAAGTTGACTGGCTTGCCTAAGAAAAGGATGTCACCTTCATCTTTACTGTAAATACCAAATAAGCATTTTAATAAGGTTGATTTGCCCGCCCCATTTTCGCCCATTAAGGCATGGACAGAATGCGAGCGCACAGTTAGGTTTGCATTGTCTAACGCTTTAACACCGGGAAAGGATTTACAGACATTGGTCATTGTGAGCAGTATTTCACTGTCTTGATTTGGAATTTGAGTTGTCATATCCAACCTCACATAAAAAGGGGGAGGGTATACCTCCCCGAGAATTACAACTTCTTGTTTTGTTATAGTTTATTATTTTAGGAACTCGTTTAAGTTATCCGCATCCACACCAACATAAGGGATACGTACTACACGATCTTTTAACTGCCATTTTGTGCCTTCAGTGGCAGGTTTTCCTTTTGCAAGATTATTACTTAATTGAACAACGGCTTTACCTTGGTTCACACCGTCATTTAACACCGTACCTGCAATTTCACCTTTTTTGATTAATTGGAGGACTTCTGGTAATGCATCTACACCGAAGATTGGTAATTTTTTACCATGTGCTTTCGTGGCTTCCAATGCCCCCATCGCCATACCATCGTTGTTAGCGATGATCACTTCGATTTGATTTGCTTTAGAGCTAGATAACCATGCATCCATTTTATCTTTCGCTAAAGCGGCATCCCACATCCCCGTGTCGATGAATAATTGCTCAGTTTGAATGCCTTTATTATTTAATTCTTCAATGACGAATTTTGTACGAGCTTCTGCATCTGGGTGCCCTGGTTCACCTTTTAATAAAACGTATTGAATTTTACCGTCTTTATTTAAGTCATATGCAGGGTTAGCTTGCCAGTGTTTAGCAATCAATGAACCTTGAATTAAACCAGACTCTTTTGGATCGGTACCCACATAGTATGCATGTTCATAGCTACCGATTGCTTTTGCACCAGGATCTTTATTAAAGAACACAACAGGAATATCATCAGGTTTTGCTTTACCGATAATAGTTGGTGCTGCCGCTGGATCAACGAGGTTAATGGCTAAGGCTTTAACGCCTTTAGAAATCAAACCATCCACTTGGTCATTTTGTACCGCTTGTGCGTTTTGTGAGTCGTTCATTAATAACTCAATATCTTTAAATTGCTCAGCTTCTTTATTGATTTCTTTACGCATGAGTGACATGAAGTTATCATCATATTTGTAAATGGTTACACCAATACGATCGGCGGCTTGCGCTGCTGAAGCGGCTACGCCTAGACCGACTGCTAAAGCAACAGCACTTAATACGGTTTTTTTCATAATAACTCTCCTATTTAGAACGAATAGATTTTGTTATCTTTTTGCGTTTAACCCACTTTGCCTAGATAACTGGGGTGAATCATACTGGAAAATATTTTCTAAGACTGTGATCTCACTCACATTTGTGAAAACGATTACAATTGACTCATGAAACTGTTACCTTGATCACACTTTCAAGGTGTTTTTTTACTATAAAAAAAGAAAACGTGGCTAAATTTGCACAAATTTAACCACGTTTTTTGTATTGTTAATGGAAAATGTTTACGTTTTCATCATTAGCTCATTGTGAATGCTGCTCAGTTGAGAAACGTCTAACTAATGTGGGATTAAATTGAATGTGTGAAGGTTTTTTCACATCTTGATCCACTAAGCTTAGCGCTAATTTTGCCGCATAATTCGCCATTAAATCGATGGGATAGCGGATTGTAGTGAGTTTAGGAATCAAATAACGTGCAATTGGCATATCATCAAAGCCGATGATCGAACATTGGGCTGGAACACGAATGTTATTTTCATTTAATACAGAAATCGCACCGGCTGCCATAGAATCATTATAAGCGACCACCGCGGTGAGATCGGAATTGTAACTGAGTAGGTTAATCATGGCTTCTTCTCCCCCTTCAAAATCGGGTGAGCTGTGCGTAATCGCATGTTCAATGACGGGGATATGGTATTGCTTTAACGCCGCCAGATAACCACGATGTCTTTCTATTTCATCCATAATATAATGGTTTGAACCAATATAGCCGATTTTTTTGTGCCCGAGCTTAATTAAGGTTTCTGTCGCGATAAAAGTCCCTTTTTCATTATCTAAGCTAACACAACGATGTTCATACCCTTGCACAACACGATTGATAATCACCATACCTGGCACTTTTTCTAAATATTGACATAGGACTTCATCACTGAGTGCCTTTGCATGTACCACAAGACAGCTACAACGTTTGCGTAATAGTGTATCGATCGCTTCTTTTTCTTTTTCTGCATTATGATAGCCAATCCCAATGATAATGGTTTTTTTGTATTCTTCTGCCACTTTATCGACAGCTTTCACTAAGATCGCGAAAAAGGCGTCGGTAACATCTGTTACCACCACACCAATAGTATCGGTATTTTTCATGGCAAGTGCTTGTGCATTCGCATTGGGTTGGTAACCAAGCTTTTCGATGGCAGCTTGGACGGCGATGCGAGCTTTTTCACTCGCAGAAGGATGATTATTGAGTACGCGAGATACCGTAGCGACAGAAACACCCGCATGTTGTGCAACATCATGAATAGTAACCATAACGAATATGACCTTTCCTGTGAGAAACCCTTGTTTTCATCCTATAAAATTTTGCTAGGTTTGAAAACGTTTAGCACTAAATCTGACACCTTATACACAAAAAACAAAGTAAAATCGTAAGGGATTTCTTGATTTTGTGATCTAGTTAACAGTTTATTTTTGATAATTTGGTATCTTATGCCAAAAATAAAATGTAACCGTTTTCAGTTGTCGGGAGTAAAAGATGCGTCATTCACTATTTGAACCAACCGAACACCCACATCGCCGTTATAATCCGTTAACCGATCAGTGGGTACTTGTATCACCACATAGAGCAAAACGTCCCTGGCAAGGGCAACAAGAAAAAGTGGCTGAAGATGAAAAGCCAAGTTATGATCCAACCTGTTATTTATGCCCATCCAATAAGCGTATTACGGGTGAACAAAACCCTGATTATCAAAAGCCTTTCGTGTTCAAAAATGATTTTTCTGCGTTATTAGAAGAAACACCTAATCCAGAAAAGTCGACCGATCCTTTATTCCAAATATCAAAAGCACAAGGCGAAAGTCGCGTGATTTGCTTTTCGCCTGATCATAGCAAAACCTTACCTTTATTAACAGTCGAAGAAATTCATGACGTGATAAAAGTGTGGCAAGAGCAGTTGCTAGAATTGGGGCAAAAATATCAATGGGTCCAAATCTTTGAAAATAAAGGTGCCGCTATGGGCTGTTCTAATCCGCATCCACATGGGCAAATTTGGGCGAATAGCTTTTTGCCAAATGAGGTAGCGCGTGCGGATCAGACTCAGCGCGCGTATCTTGCTAAGCAAGGTTCGGTGATGTTAATGGACTATGCCAAACGTGAAATTGAACTGAAAGAACGCGTGGTGGTTGAGACTGAACATTGGTTAGCGGTGGTGCCTTATTGGGCGGTTTGGCCATTTGAAACGTTATTGATGCCGAAAGCGCATGTGAAACGTTTGACGGACTTAACTGAAGAACAAAGCAAAGACTTAGCGCTGGCATTAAAAAAACTGACGACAAAATACGATAATTTATTTGAAACCTCTTTCCCTTATTCCATGGGGTTTCATGCGGCGCCTTTTAATGAAGAGAGCAATGAACATTGGCAACTTCATGCCCATTTTTATCCACCATTATTACGTTCTGCTACTGTACGTAAATTTATGGTAGGTTATGAAATGTTAGGGGAATCTCAACGTGATTTAACTGCAGAGCAAGCCGCAGAACGTTTACGTGTGCTCAGTGAAGTGCATTATAAGCAAAGATAACCTAAGTGAGATACAACGCGATTTCTATTTGTCATTTGATAAGACGCATATTGTTTGCGATAAGGAAAGGGATATAACATGACTCCACAGCAATCTGCTCAACGCTTATTTCAAGAAAAATTTAATTGTACACCGACCTTAAATGTTTATGCACCAGGTCGAGTCAATATTATTGGTGAACATACGGATTATAATGATGGTTTTGTGATGCCTTGTGCAATTAATTATGGCACCGCCATCAGTGGTCGAAAACGGGATGATAGCCGATTTAAAGTCTATGCTGGTGATTTGCAGCAATGGGATGAATTTGATTTAGCAGAAGAGATTACTCCAGATTCAAGTAAAAAATGGACAGGTTATGTACGTGGCGTGGTGAAATTTGTGCAGGCCCATTGTCCAGACTTTAAGTGCGGTGCGGATTTAGTGATTTCTGGTAATGTGCCGTTATCTGCGGGCTTGAGTTCTTCTGCCTCTTTAGAAGTGGCGGTTGGCAAATTTTGCCAACAATTAGGTAATTTACCTTTAACTAATACGGAAATTGCGCTTATTGGTCAGAAAGCTGAGAACCAGTTTGTCGGTTGCCAATGTGGCAATATGGATCAATTGATTTCAGCCTTAGGACAGAAAGATCATTTACTGATGATCGATTGTCGTTCGTTAGAAACGATTCCAACGCCTATTCCCGCTAATGTGGCGGTGATGATTGTGAATTCTCATGTGAAACACGATTTGGTGGCGGGGGAGTACAACACTCGTCGTCAGCAATGTGAAGTCGCCGCGAAATTCTTTGGCGTGAAAGCATTACGTGATGTGTCTCTTGCTCAATTTAAACAAAGAGAAGCAGAGTTGACGGCATTGGATCCCGAAGTGGCGAAACGTGCACGTCATGTGGTGACGGAAAACCAACGTGTTTTAGATGCGGTTAAAGCCTTACAAAGTGGCAATCTTGCGCTACTGGGAGAACTTATGGCGCAATCGCATGAGTCAATGCGTGATGATTTTGAGATTACGGTACCTCAAATTGACTATTTAGTGGAACTGGCACAGATTGCAATTGGTAAAACCGGTGGCGCTAGAATGACTGGCGGTGGCTTTGGTGGGTGTATTGTGGCGGTTGCACCGGTGGAAAAAGTGGAAGCCGTTCGTCAGATTATTGCTGATAATTACGCCCAACAAACGGGTTTAAAAGAAGATTTTTATGTGTGTACTGCCTCACAAGGAGTAAGCGTATGCTGAGCAAGTGTACACTGGGTGTCGCACCAGATGGACAACCATTTCAATTAGTCACTTTATCCAATGCAAAAGGGATGTCTATCCAAGTGATGGATTGGGGGGCGACATGGTTGTCTTGTAAGGTGCCTGTGCAAAATCAATTACGTGAGGTGTTATTAGGCTGTCAGCTTGAGGATTACCCTAAGCAACAGGTTTATTTAGGTGCGACTATCGGGCGTTATGCGAATCGTATTGCGAATGGACGTTTTGTATTAAATGGGGTGCCGATTCAGTTACAGACGAATCAAGGACAACATCAGTTACATGGTGGCGAAAATGGTTTTGATTGCCAACGTTGGCAATTGGAAAAGTGCGGTGAAAATTTTGTGTGTTTTTCACTTTCTTCGCCAGACGGTGATCAAGGTTTTCCCGGTCATGTGAAAGTACGTGTAACGTACTTACTGAGCGAGCAAAATTGTGTAGAAATTCAATTTGAGGCGGAAAGTGATCAAGATACCCCACTAAACTTAACCAACCATGCTTATTTTAATCTCAATAACGCGGAGCTTGGTGAGGACATTCGAGAACATTATTTGCAAGTCAATGCTGACCATTATTTACCTGTGAATCCAGAGGGGATCCCTTGTGCAGCGTTGAAATCCGTACAGGGCACCAGTTTTGATTTTCGTGAGATGAAGTCTATTGAGAAAGACTTTTTACAAGATGAACAAGCCCTAGTAAAAGGGTATGATCATGCTTTTCTATTAAATCAAGACAAAGAAAAACTCAGTGCGGTTCTTACGGCAGCAGACGGTTCTTTACGTTTACAGGTCTCCACCTCTCAACCTGCCTTACAAGTATATACTGGGAATTTTCTAGCCGGCACGCCGAATCGTTTCGGCTCATACTATCAGGATTACGTCGGGATTGCGTTAGAAACACAAGCCTTACCTGATACCCCTAATCATCCTGAGTGGTGGACATTGGGCGGCATGAGCCAAGCCGGAGAAAAATATCAACATTGGACCCGTTTTAACTTTTCATCATAACAATAAATGCGAATTGTCGTTTTTTGCCCCACTGTCTAGGGGCTTTTTTTTGCTATTAAGCAGGAAATATGTTACTTTTCAACGGTCAATGTTGACGGAAACGTATTCAAAAATTTATGGCTAACGAAGAACAATCAAATACTTACTCTACTGAATCTCACCAGAAAAAAAGTTTTTTTCAATCGCTGTTTGGGCGCTTTTTCCAAGGTGAATTAAAAAATCGTGAAGAACTGGTCGAAGTGATTCGCGATTCAGAGCAAAACGAGCTGATTGATCAAAATACACGGGAGATGATAGAAGGTGTCATGGAAATCGCGGAATTACGCGTGCGTGACATTATGATCCCCCGCTCACAAATAGTATTTATTCACACGGATCAAAATTTAGATTCTTGTTTGGATACGATCATTGTGTCAGCACACTCGCGTTTTCCGGTTATTACGGATGAGCGTGATAATATCGCAGGGATTCTACATGCGAAAGATTTGCTCCGCTTTTTACGTTCCAATGCGGAAGAATTTGATTTAATGCCTTTATTACGTCCTGCGGTAATTGTGCCGGAAAGTAAGCGAGTTGATCGGATGCTCAAAGATTTCCGTTCAGAACGTTTTCATATGGCGATCGTGGTTGATGAGTTTGGTGCAGTGTCTGGTTTGGTGACAATTGAAGATATTCTTGAGCAAATTGTAGGGGATATTGAAGATGAATTCGATGAAGAAGAAATTGTCAATATTCGTCAGCTTTCTCGCCATACTTATGCGGTACGCGCTTTAACGGATATTGAAGACTTTAATCAACAGTTTAATACTCACTTTGCTGATGAAGAGGTGGATACCATTGGTGGGGTGGTCATGCAAGCCTTTGGTTACTTACCAAAACGCGGTGAAGAAATCACCATTGAGAATATCGGTTTTAAAGTGACTTCTGCGGATAGTCGTCGTTTGATTCAATTACGCATTACTGTCACGGATGAGCAGTTAGCTGAAATTGAAAAAGCCGAAGAACTAAAGGAAGATTAAACACGTCGATACAGAAGACGAGCACGAGTAAAGACTCGTGCTTCATTATTTAAAGAAGATGAAAAAAAAGATTTTTACTTATTTTATTGCGATTTTTTCAGGCATGATCGGGGTGTTAGCCTTTTCCCCTTTTGATTATTGGGGTTGTGCTTACTTATCGCTTTTAGGTCTTATTTTTGTTGCTAAAACAGCGGAAAAAAAGACCGCACTTTGGTCGGCATTTTTGTGGGGATTAGCTTTTTTCACTTTTGGGATAAATTGGGTACACGTTAGCATTCATCAATTTGGTGGTGCCTCTGTCGTGGTGAGCTATGTGTTAGTCCTTGTCTTAGCCGCCTATCTTGCATTGTATCCGATGCTCTTTGCTTATTTGATCCAGCGTTTTCAAATCAGTAGCTTAGCGATGTTCCCCGTGATTTGGACCTTTACCGAATTTTTACGCGGCTGGCTCTTTACCGGGTTTCCGTGGTTACAATTTGGTTATAGTCAAATCGATAGCCCATTTGCTCATCTCGCGCCGATGTTTGGTGTTACTGGCGTCACTTTCTTTGTAATGTGGGTCAGTGCGGTGATTTTTAATTTGTTTTCCGTCTTGCTTATTAAACCAAGAAAGTGGAATGTTGTGATAGCTAATCTCCTTTTACTCACCCTAGTTGGTGGATTGTCAGCTTATTCTTCCAAGGCTGAGTATGTCAGAAAAATAGAAGACAGGGATTTGCTTGTGACGTTAGCACAGGGCAATATTGAGCAAAATTTAAAATGGGAACCAGAATATCTGTATCAAACTTTAGATATTTATCATAAGTTAATTAGTCAACATCTCGGTAAAACTGACGTCATTATTTTGCCTGAATCTGCATTGCCAGTGTTAGAAAATCATATTCAGCCTTTTTTCCAAGGACTGCAAACACATGCACAACAAGCTGGAACGGAAATCGTCATGGGGACGATCTATCAAGATGAAACAGCAAATAAGTTATTAAATTCAATTATTACCTTGGGAAATACGGATTTCCCTTATTCATTAGAAACGACAAATCGTTACAGTAAGCATCACCTTGTGCCTTTTGGTGAATATGTTCCTTTAGAGACATTATTGCGTCCATTAGGGAGTGTGTTTAATTTACCTATGTCTGCTTTCCAAAGTGGTGATGAAATTCAATCGCCGTTAGTGGTCAAAAATCGCCAGCTAAGTGCGGCAATTTGTTATGAGATTATTTTGGGTGAGCAACTAAGGAAGAATGTGAAACAAGACACGGATTTCATTCTCACAGTCTCAAATGATGCGTGGTTTGGTGACTCTATTGGACCTTGGCAACATTTACAGATGGCAAGAATGCGTGCTTTAGAGTTTGGGAAACCAGTCATTCGTGCCACCAATACTGGCATTAGCGTGTTTATTGATGAGCAAGGTAAAATTGTTGCACAAGCGCCACAATTCATTGAAACGACGTTAACGCATAAAGTGGTGGCTACGGAAGGTCAAACGCCTTACGCTGTGTTTGGTAATACCGCTATCTATGGACTGTCGTTGCTACTGCTCTTAATGCGTGGGGTCGGCGCACTGATTCGTCGTCGTTTATTCATGCCCCGTACATAAGTCAGAACAAACAAAAAAGCACTGAAATATCAGTGCTTTTTTGTCAAAATAGGTTAGCGGCTACGGAAAATAATGCGACCTTTGTTTAAGTCGTAAGGTGTCATTTCAATGGTCACTTTATCACCGGTTAAAATACGAATATAGTTTTTACGCATTTTACCTGAAATGTGGGCTGTCACAACGTGACCGTTTTCTAATTCAACACGAAACATCGTGTTTGGCAAGGTTTCTAAAATTGTGCCTTGCATCTCAATGCAATCTTCTTTTGCCATTGGTTCCTCTAAATAAACTACAAATGTTTACAGCATTTTGATTTTAATTGCTGTATATTATACGGTTGTGCTGAATTATACAAGTTTTGTGATGTACGGCAAGTTTTTATTCCATCCGTTTCAAGATAAAAGATGAAAAAGATCCTTATTACTGGTGGGGCAGGTTTTATTGGCTCCGCCGTTATTCGCTACATTTTAAGCCAAACATCAGATCAGATTATAAATCTCGATAAACTCACCTATGCCAGTAATTTGGACGCTTTAGCCACTGTTGTTGACAACCCACGTTACCATTTTGAACAAGGTGACATTGCAGATGCCACGACCTTGAGCAACATTTTTCAGCGCTATCAACCGGATTGTGTTATGCATTTGGCAGCAGAAAGTCATGTTGATCGCTCAATTGCTGGCGCAGCCGCGTTTATTCAAACAAATATTGTTGGTACCTATACTTTACTTGAGGTGACTCGGCAATATTGGCTCACATTAGACGAAAAAAGCAAAGCGGCTTTTCGTTTTCACCATGTTTCAACAGATGAGGTATTTGGTGACCTTGAGTTCACACAACCTGCGTTTACAGAAACTTCCCCCTATCGTCCAAGTAGCCCTTATTCTGCCTCAAAAGCAGCTAGTGATCATTTAGTACGAGCTTGGCATCGAACTTATGGTTTGCCCATTGTGATGAGCAACAGTACGAATAATTATGGTTTTTATCAATATACTGAAAAACTCATTCCTTTTATGTTAAGTCAGGCTTTACAGGGAAAACCGCTGACGCTCTATGGCGATGGGCAGCAAGTGCGAGATTGGTTGTTTGTTGATGATCATGCACAAGCTTTGTATCTTGTACTAACAAAGGGCAAAGTGGGGGAAACCTATAATATTGGTGCACGTTGTGAGTACAGTAATATTCATCTTGTGATGCGGTTATGTGAGATCTTAAATCAGTTAAAACAGGCGGGAGGATTGACAGCGTTTTTGGATCAACTCAGCGAAATAACCGACTTTAAGCAGCTGATCACTTTTGTGAAAGATCGTCCCGGTCATGACTTGCGTTATGCGATAAATGCCTCAAAAATTCAAGACGAATTAGGCTGGGTGGCAAAAACGGATTTTGAGACGGGATTACGAAAAACAGTCGCATGGTATGTGAATTATTTGTCACCATGAAAGAAAAGATATTTTGTGGAAAAGGTACTAAAGTGCGGAAAAACTGGTATAGTGAATCGCACTTTATTTTTATTTAGATAATACAAAAAATAAAAGGATCGTTTATGCCAATGCAAATTATGTTATCGACTCAAGTGGCAGATGAAGCTTGGGGAAAAAATGCACTATTAAGTTTTCATCAGGCGCAAGCCACTATTCATGTTACTGACTATTCCGCGCGTAATACTGTACAAAAAGCAGCGCGTAAATTACGTGGTCAGGGGATTAAAGATGTGGTACTTGCTGGCGAAAATTGGGATTTAGAAACCTGCTGGGCATTTTATCAAGGTTTTTATAGCGCAAAACAAGATTATGCGGTGGAATTTCCAACTTTAGACGATGCACCGCAAGCGGAATTATTAGCGCGCATTCAATGTGGTGATTTTGTACGTGAAATGATTAATTTGCCCGCGGAAGTGATTACCCCTGTGGAATTGGCGCGCCGTGCAGCCCACTTTATCGAAGAACAAGCAGAAGAATATGGGGATAAAAGTGCGGTCAGTTTTAACATTATTTCGGGCGAAGAATTAAAAGCACAGAATTATCAAGGTATTTGGAATGTGGGACGTGGTTCTGCTAACCCGCCAGCGATGTTGCAATTAGATTTCAACCCAACAGGCAATCCTGATGCGCCGGTATTAGCCTGTTTAGTGGGGAAAGGCATTACTTTTGACAGTGGCGGTTATAGCATTAAACCAAGTGATAATATGAGCACGATGCGTACAGATATGGGCGGCGCGGCATTGTTAACAGGCTCATTAGGGTTAGCCATCGCCCGTGGTTTAACACAACGTGTGAAACTCTATTTATGCTGTGCAGAAAATCTGGTGAGCAGCAATGCGTTTAAATTGGGTGATATTATCACTTACAGCAACGGCGTGACTGCTGAAATTTTAAATACGGATGCGGAAGGGCGTTTGGTACTTGCAGATGGATTAATTGAAGCCGATAAACAACAGCCAAAAATGATCATTGATTGTGCAACGTTAACTGGAGCTGCAAAAATGGCGGTAGGCAATGATTACCACTCAGTATTGTCTATGGATGATGCATTGGTAGCTGCGCTCTTTAAGTCTGCGGAAACCGAACAAGAACCTTTCTGGCGTTTACCGTTTGCGGAATTACATCGTTCACAAATAAGCACGGCATTTGCCGATATTGCGAATACAGGGACGGTGCCAGTAGGGGCGGGTGCAAGTACAGCCACAGCTTTTTTATCTTACTTTGTGAAAAATTATCAACAACATTGGTTACATATTGATTGTTCAGCCACTTATCGTAAAACAGCCAGCGATTTATGGGCTGTGGGCGCAACGGGGATTGGTGTGCAAACGCTCGCCAACTTATTATTAAATCCAGTCAAGGGATAAGGACCAGATATGGCAGTAGAAAGAACACTCTCATTGATTAAACCTGACGCGGTAAAACGACATTTAATTGGCGCTATTCTAAGCCGTTTTGAACAAGCGGGGTTTCGCGTGGTGGCAGCGAAAATGTTACATCTGACACAAGCGCAAGCAGAAGGGTTTTACGCGGAGCATCAAGATAAAGCGTTTTTTCCTGAGCTCGTCGCGTATATGATCTCTGCACCGGTTTTAGCATTAGTGCTAGAAAAAGAAAATGCGGTGAAAGATTATCGCACCTTAATTGGGGCAACGAACCCTGCCGTAGCCGCAGAGGGGACAATTCGTCGCGATTTTGCGATTGATGGGCGACATAATTCAGTGCATGGGTCGGACAGTCTGGACAGTGCAAAACGCGAAATTGCTTATTTTTTCGTGGAGAGTGAAATTTTTTAATTGTCTTTTCTTGCTTGTCTGAAAACGATTTCCCTTCGTGTGTTTTATCACGAAGGGAAATTTTTTTGCGATAAAGATTGAATTTTCTCAATAAAAGCGTATTATAGCCGTCCAGACGCAGAAACATCTAAAAGAACACAAGAAGGATATTATGTCTCGTTATTTATTCACTTCCGAATCCGTATCAGAAGGACATCCAGATAAAATTGCCGATCAAATTTCCGATGCGGTATTAGACGAAATTTTAAAACAAGATCCCAAAGCCCGCGTTGCTTGTGAAACCTATGTAAAAACAGGGATGGCATTAGTGGGTGGCGAGATCACAACATCGGCTTGGGTAGATATTGAAAACTTAACCCGCCAGGTGATTTGTGATATTGGCTATAAACATTCTGATATGGGCTTTGATGGTCATTCTTGTGCCGTGTTAAATGCAATTGGTAAACAATCTTCCGATATTAATCAAGGTGTGGATCGTGAAAATCCATTAGATCAAGGTGCTGGTGACCAAGGGATTATGTTTGGTTATGCCACTAATGAAACTGAAGTGCTGATGCCTGCAGCCATTACCTATGCGCACCGTTTAATGGAGCGTCAAGCCAAGGTGCGTAAAGAAGGTACCTTGCCATGGTTACGTCCTGATGCAAAAAGCCAAGTCACGCTAAAATATGAAGATCACAAAATTGTTGGGGTCGATGCGGTCGTCCTTTCTACGCAACACTGTGACAGCATTTCACAACATGATTTGCATGAAGCAGTGATGGAAGAAATTATTAAGCCTGTTTTACCTGCAGAGTGGTTATCAAAAGAAACCAAATATTTCATCAACCCAACAGGACGCTTTGTGATTGGTGGTCCGATGGGGGACTGCGGGTTAACAGGGCGTAAAATTATTGTGGATACTTACGGCGGTGCCGCGCGTCATGGTGGCGGTGCATTCTCGGGTAAAGATCCTTCCAAAGTAGACCGCTCAGCTGCTTATGCGGCGCGTTATGTGGCGAAAAATATTGTCGCTGCGGGGCTTGCAGATCGTTGCGAAATTCAACTTTCGTATGCGATTGGGGTTGCTGATCCGACGTCTATCATGGTGGAAACTTTTGGTACCGGTAAAGTTGCTAACGAATTATTAGTAGCATTGGTGCGTGAATTCTTTGATTTACGTCCGTACGGTTTAATTAAAATGCTTGATTTAATTCAGCCTATTTACCGTGAAACGGCGGCTTATGGTCACTTTGGGCGTGAACAATTCCCATGGGAAAAAGTTGATCGTGCAGAAGAATTACGCGCTGCAGCAGGACTTAAATAACCGTTACTCGGACAAGAAACGTAAAGGCGGACAACAACGTTCGCCTTCTTTTTTATGCCAATTATGCAACCACAAACTCAGCTCCGTCATTTAAATAGGCAAGTTCAACGTAAACTCACTCAGTGTTTGCAACTTGCGAGTGGCTATTTCAATCGTACGTTCTCTATGCCAACAGTGCATTATAATGTACGAGGCATGAAAGCTGGTGTGGCATATTTGCAACAAAATGAAATTCGGCTGAATCCGATTCTGTTACTTGAAAATTCAGCAGCATTTATTCAGCAAGTGGTGCCCCATGAACTCGCTCATTTAATTGTTTATCAAGTATTTGGTCGCGTTAAACCACACGGTGAAGAATGGCAGAGCGTAATGCAAGATGTTTTTCATTTAACACCGGAAGTGTGTCATCAATTTGATGTAACGCGAGTAAGAGGACCGACTTTTGCTTACTATTGCCAATGCAAAGAACATCATTTGACACAAAGAAGACACTATAATATACAAAAAAATAACATTGTATACTTATGTAAAAATTGTAAATCTCGGTTGATTAAGAAGACTTAATATGGCTTGATAGTATCGTTGCCAAGATTTTATAACTCCATTAACACTAAAGAGGACATGACAATGAAAAAATCAGTATTTATATTAGCGTTAGGCACATTATGTGCAGCAACAGCAAGCGCTAATTTTTATGTACAGGGTGATTTGGGGTATTCCAAGTTAAAATTTGAAGATGTGAGTAAGAGTAAATTTTCATCAAGTTTAGCAGTGGGTTATAAATTTGATGATTTCCGTTTAGCATTAGATTATAGCCATTATGGAAAATTAACCCATACAGAGCAAGAGAGTGCCACGATTTCAAATGGTGGGGGGGCTCAAACTGTTTATGGACCAGAAAAATATTCGCTCAAAGTGACCTCATGGGGGCTGTCTGCATTATATGATTTCAATTTTGGTACAGAAATTAAGCCTTATGTCGGGATGAGACTCTCTCAAAATCATTTCAAATCCACTTTAGATTTTAAAGCGCCAGGCTATTCAGAATATCGCAGTACAAAAGTACATAAATTGGGCTATGGCTTTTTAGCGGGGGCACAATATGCGTTAGTGAAGAATGTGTCTCTGAACGCGGGTATCGAATATAATCGTTTAGGTAAAATTGATGGCGTTAAAATCAACCAATACGGCGCGAAAGTGGGTTTACGTTACGATTTCTAAGCAGATTGCCTAATTAAACGTTGTTTAAATGGTGCGGTGGAAAAGGTGAAACTTTCTACCGCACTTTTTTTGCGCTTAATAGTAGTATTTTCCCTTGAAATTTCGTTTTTTGCACTTATATCAGGAAGCACTTATTAAGTGTAATAAAGCGTAACAGAAGGAAATATTATGTCGACGAATCAAGAAACGCGTGGTTTTCAATCAGAAGTCAAACAACTTCTTCAACTAATGATCCATTCTCTCTATTCCAATAAAGAAATTTTCTTACGTGAATTAATTTCCAATGCCTCTGATGCGGCAGATAAATTGCGTTTTAAAGCCTTGTCTGCGCCAGAGCTTTATGAAGGTGATGGGGATTTAAAAGTGCGTATTCGTTTTGATGAAGAGAAAGGCACCTTAACCATTAGTGATAATGGTATTGGGATGACGCGTGATGAAGTAATCGATCATTTAGGTACCATTGCCAAATCGGGTACCAAAGAATTTTTAAGTGCATTAGGACAAGATCAAGCCAAAGATAGCCAATTAATTGGTCAGTTTGGGGTCGGTTTTTATTCCGCCTTTATTGTGGCAGATAAAGTCACTGTGAAAACGCGTGCAGCAGGCGTAAGTGCAGATAAAGCGGTGCTTTGGGAATCGGCAGGCGAAGGTGAGTATTCTGTGGCGGATATTGACAAAAAAGAACGTGGTACCGAAATTACCCTTCACTTACGTGAAGATGAAAAAGCCTTTTTAAATGATTGGCGCTTACGTGAAATTATCGGCAAATATTCGGATCATATTGGTTTGCCAGTAGAAATCTTAACCAAAGAATATGACGATGAAGGCAAAGAAACCGGCATTAAATGGGAAAAAATCAATAAAGCGCAAGCCTTGTGGACACGTGCAAAAAATGAGATTTCGGAAGAAGAATATCAAGAGTTCTATAAGCATTTAAGTCATGATTTTACCGATCCGTTACTTTGGGCACACAATAAAGTAGAAGGAAATCAAGAATATACTAGTTTACTTTATGTGCCAGCAAAAGCCCCTTGGGATTTATTTAATCGCGAACATAAACACGGCTTAAAGCTGTATGTGCAACGTGTCTTTATTATGGATGATGCGCAAGTCTTTATGCCAAATTATCTGCGTTTTATGCGTGGTTTATTAGATTCCAATGATTTACCACTGAATGTATCACGCGAAATTTTACAAGATAACAAAGTCACGAGTGCTTTACGTAAAGCCCTAACGAAACGTGCATTACAAATGCTCGAAAAATTAGCCAAAGACGATGCAGAGAAATACCAACGCTTTTGGCAAGAGTTTGGTTTAGTGTTAAAAGAAGGTCCAGCAGAAGATTTTGCAAATAAAGAAACGATTGCAAAATTATTACGTTTTGCTTCAACACACAATGACAGCAGCCAACAAAGCGTATCGTTAGAAGACTATGTGGCACGTATGAAAGAAGGACAAAAGGCGATTTATTACATTACGGCAGATACTTATGTCGCCGCGAAAAACTCACCGCACTTAGAATTATTCAATAAGAAAGGCATTGAAGTATTATTGCTGTCCGATCGTATTGATGAATGGATGTTAAGTTACTTAACGGAATTTGACGGTAAGCCACTGCAAACCATCAGTAAAGCGGATTTAGATCTAGGTGATTTAGCGGATAAAGAGGAAGACAGTCAAAAAGCACAAGATGAGCAATATGCTTCTTTTGTGGAACGTGTGAAAACCTTGCTTGGCGAGCGCGTGAAAGAAGTGCGCTTAACCCACCGTTTAACGGATACGCCAGCGGTTGTTTCGACGGGTGATGATCAGATGACCACCCAAATGGCGAAATTGTTCGCTGCGGCGGGTCAAGCGATGCCAGAGGTTAAATACACCTTCGAATTAAATCCAGAACATGGTTTAGTACAAAAAGTAGCAGAAATTGCCGATGAGCAGCAATTTGCCGATTGGATTGAATTGCTACTTGAACAAGCGATGTTGGCTGAGCGTGGTAGCCTTGAAAATCCAGTTGCCTTTATTAAACGCATGAACACCTTGTTAGGTAAACTCACAAGTCATTAACGTCGTATTTTGAAATATGCTAAAATCCCTTGGGTCAAATATCTAAGGGATTTTTATTTTAAGGAGAAATGATGATTACTGTTTATGGCATTAAAAATTGCGATACTGTGAAAAAAGCATTAAGTTGGTTAAGTGCCAATAATATTACACACCAATTGCATGATTATCGTGTAGATGGCTTAGACAAAAGCTGGTTGGCACAAGCTGAAGCCCAGTTTGGTTGGGAAGTGTTAGTCAATAAACGTAGCACTACATGGCGGAATCTGAGTGATGAGGTGAAAGAAAATTTATCAAAACAGACCGCACTTGAGGTGCTTTTTGAGCAGCCTACCTTAATTAAACGTCCAATTATTTTACAAGACGGCAAGGCATTGATTGGCTTTAATGCAAAAGAGTATGCAGCCTGTTTTAAATAAGACGATCGTGGCATGGTTGCCCTGATCTTTTTTGACAGAAACCCCGTTTTACCTTCTTGAGCAAAAGTGCGGTATAAAAATGAAAAATTCCATTATTGAATTAGCCCGTGAATTGATTCGCCGACCATCCATTAGCCCTGACGATCAAGGTTGTCAACAGATCATCGCTGAGCGTTTAGAACGTTTAGGTTTCCAAATCGAATGGCTCCCTTTTAATGATACGTTAAATTTATGGGCGAAACATGGTTCGGGTTCGCCAGTCATTGCCTTTGCAGGACATACCGATGTGGTGCCTGTGGGGGATACAACCCAATGGCAGTATCCGCCTTTTTCCGCACAGCTAGTGGATAATGTGCTGTATGGGCGTGGTGCGGCAGACATGAAAGGATCGCTTGCGGCGATGGTGGTGGCAGCAGAACACTATGTGAAAGCCAATCCAGAGCATTCAGGTACTGTTGCTTTATTAATTACTTCAGATGAAGAAGCTGCCGCTAAAGATGGTACAGTACGTGTAGTCGAGACATTAATGGCAAGAGGTGAGCCGATTGATTATTGTATTGTCGGCGAGCCTTCAAGTGCTCAGCAGTTTGGTGATATTGTCAAAAATGGTCGCCGCGGTTCGATTACAGCAAACCTTTATATTCAAGGGATACAAGGGCATGTGGCTTATCCGCATTTAGCACAAAATCCAGTGCATAAGGCACTTGGCTTTTTAACGGAATTGACCACTTATCAATGGGATAACGGTAATGACTTTTTTCCACCGACTTCATTGCAAATTGCTAATATTCAGGCGGGAACAGGTAGCAATAATGTGATCCCGGGTGAGCTTTATGTGCAATTTAATTTACGCTATTGCACAGAAGTGACCGATGACATCATTAAAAAGAAAGTTGCAGAGATGTTGGCAAAACATCAGTTAAATTATCGTATTGAGTGGCATCTATCGGGCAAACCGTTTTTAACAGCGAAAGGCAAATTGGTGGATACCTTGCTAGATGTCGTGGAAAAAATCACGCAAAACCGACCGCACTTAGATACCGGTGGTGGCACGTCAGATGCCCGTTTTATTGCGTTAATGGGGGCAGAAGTAGTGGAATTTGGACCGTTGAATAAAACTATTCATAAAGTCGATGAATGTGTCAATGTAGATGATCTGGCAAAATGTGGTGAGGTATATCAGCACGTTTTGTGTAATATGTTGGAACGCGTATGAGCTTTCTCTTTACACCCGAACAATTAACCGGCAAGGCACGCACACATTTAGTTGCACTCCCTTGCCCATTTTCTGTCCATCATTTCTTACACCAAGATTGCTTAGTGGCTTTTCAATGTTTACAGCAAAGTGCAGCTAAACATGGCTTTAATTTACAGCCAGCCAGTAGCTTTCGTGACTTTCAACGTCAACAAGCCATTTGGAATGCGAAATTTTATGGTGAGCGTAAAGTGCATGATGATCAGGGAAATCCGCTCGATTTGAGCACACTTTCCGACTGGGAAAAAGTACAAGCTATTTTACGTTGGTCTGCTTTGCCGGGTGGTAGTCGTCATCATTGGGGCACGGAAATTGATGTTTTTGATCCGCACTTATTGCCTCCTCATCAAACTTTACAACTTGAACCTTGGGAATATGAACAAGGCGGTTATTTCTTTGAATTAAGTGACTGGTTGCAACAAAATCTCGCTCATTTTGATTTTGCCTTGCCTTTCACGCAGTTACCACAAGATAAAGAAATTGGTTATGAACCTTGGCATATCAGTTATTTACCGATTGCACAACAAGCCCAACAACAGTTGAATGCAGATATATTATGTGAGGCATGGCAGCAGGAAGAAATTGCGGGCAAAGCCTGTTTGCTTGCGAATCTCGCGCAGATTTTTTGTCGTTTTTTTATTTAAGGAGATAACATGGAAATTCAACAGTTTCGTCAGCAAGATATTGACATTCTTAAAGAAGAAACCTTATACCAAGGTTTTTTTCAATTAAAAAAGATTCAATTTAAACACAAGCTGTTTGCTGGCGGATACAGTGGGGTAGTCACTCGTGAATTGTTAGTCAAAGGGGCAGCATCTGCGGTGATTGCTTACGATCCGATTAAAGATGCCGTTGTATTGGTTGAGCAAGTGCGTATTGGTGCTTATCAACCTGATTCAGCACAGTCACCTTGGTTGTTAGAGTTGATCGCCGGCATGGTAGAAGAAGGGGAAAAACCAGAAGAGGTTGCGCTACGTGAAAGCGAAGAAGAAGCCGGCGTGCAAGTGCAAGATTTGCAACATTGTTTAAGCGTGTGGGACAGCCCAGGTGGTGTGTTTGAGCGTATCCATTTGTTTGTGGGCAAAGTGGATAGCACAACAGCGAAAGGGCTACACGGTTTGAGCGAAGAGAATGAAGATATCCGTGTCCATGTAGTGAGCCGTGAGCAAGCTTATCAATGGGTTAATGAGGGAAAAATTGATAATAGCATTGCGGTGTTGGGATTACAGTGGTTACAGTTGAATTATAAGACCCTCTCATAATTCAATTTTCTAAATCCACACGATAAAAGTGTGATTTAGGTTTAATTTTCAGAAAATTTTTTATCAATAAATATGACATAGCTAACATTTTTTTATTTTGGTAGGTGCAATTTCTTTGATAAGTCGGTAATTTACAAAGAGTTTTATTTTAGTCGTAGGAGTTCGCTTTGTTCAGCACTTATAGATATGATACATCAGCGGAGGTGTTCAAAATCATTCAAATTACCGATCCTCATTTGTTTAAAGATGAGCATGGGGAATTATTAGGCATCAATACATTTCAAAGCTTTTCTCAAGTTTTACACGAAATTAAAGCCAGTCGTTTTGACTATGATCTGGTGTTAGCTACAGGGGATCTGGTTCAAGATAGTAGTCGTGAAGGCTACTTACATTTTTGTGAACAAGTGAAAAGCTTAGAAAAAACCGTCTTTTGGATTCCCGGAAATCATGATTTTCAACCAAAAATGTTTGAAATCTTGAATCAGGATCAAGGTAATTTAAATCCGAAAAAGCACATTCTTTTAGGCAAATCTTGGCAGATTTTAATGTTAGATAGTCAAGTGTTTGGCGTTCCACATGGTGAATTAAGCCAATATCAAATAGACTGGTTGGTCGCAAAATTAAAAGATCATCCAGAACGTTATACGTTAATTGTCTTACATCACCACATTTTGCCTACCCATTCAACTTGGTTAGATCAGCATAATTTACGTAATGCTCATGAATTAGCGTATGCATTAGCCCCTTTTGATAAAGTGAAAGGGATTTTACATGGTCATATTCACCAAGAAATGGATGCTAACTGGCGAGGTTATAGAGTGATGGCAACACCTGCAACCTGTATCCAATTTAAACCAGATCATAATACGTTTACACTTGATTCAGTTCAGCCTGGTTGGCGAGAGCTTGAATTACACAGTGATGGTCGGATTGAAACACGCGTAAAACGCATTCAAGATAAGACGTTCTTCCCGAATATGCATGAAGATGGCTATTAAGCAAAAACAGCCATGTGGCAACACATGTTTGTTTTTTTAAGTTAGGCTAAATTGATTAGGAAAGTGAGTGACATGACGCACTTTCCTTTTTTTTCCTCAAATGCTAGCTGCGGTAATTGTAATAATCATAGTAGCTCAGCGCTTTGCGTTTTGTACCATTTAAAATAAACCCTTTAACGGGGACACCTGCTTGTGCAAAACGTGTTTTAGCGATTTCAATTTCTTTAACCGTTGTTTTCCCAAATAAGCCAACCAGTAGGGTTGTACCAACATAACGTCCAATAATAGCAGCATCTGTTACCGGCAGAATTGGCGGTGTATCAATTACAACAAGATCATAATGACTCGATGCCCATTCAAGAAGTTGCTGAAAACGCGCAGTATAAAAAAGTTCTGATGGATTAGGTGGTGTATTTCCTTTCGTAATAATGGCAAATTCAGCATATTGATGAACGATGTCTTCAAATGGAATATTTTGTGCAATAGCCTCACTTAATCCCTGTTTATTTGCAATACCGAGGAACGGGCGCAAGTAACTGCGACGTAAATCAGCATCAATCAGTAAAACTCGTTTTCCAGTTTTTGCTAACACATTAGCTAAATTACTCGAAATAAAACTTTTTCCTACAGAAGGTAATGTGCCAGAAATCATCACAAGATTATTTGGTGCTTCTAACATGGCAAAATGGAGACTTGTCCTTAAACTACGAATGGCCTCAATCGCATTGTCTTCAGGGTGACTTTCTGACAGGAGACGATATTTTCCTTTATGTACATGTTTGCGGGAAATCGCCGGCTGTTGTTCTGAATGTGGAATGGCGGCGTAAGTCGGTAGTCCCGTTTTGTCAACATCCGCCGTTGATTCAATACCACGTTGGAAATAATTCCTAAACAGCACTAAAAAGGACGATAAAAGTCCGCCTAATAAAAAGGCAAGTATGATAACGAGCGCTTTTTTAGGTGCAACAGGATTTGGAAATACTTGTGCATGATCTAAAATACGAACGTTACCAATAGTGCTTGCTTTTACAACATCTAACTCTTGCATTTTATTTAAGAGTTGGATGTAGATGTGTTGGTTGACTTCTAAATCACGTGTAAAACGAATCATTTCTTTCTGTATATTTGGCAATTTTTCTAATTGCTTATTTAATCGTTCTTTCTCCGCATTCAAGACATTTCTTTTATCAATTAAAGCAACATAAGAAGGATGCTTTAGCGTAAATTTACGTGAGATTTCACTTTCTTGAATAGACAATTCGCTGAGATCCGCTTCTATTTGGATAATGGTGTCTAATGTGGCTTTTGCTTCAAGGCTGAGATCAACAGATTCATTTTTTAAGCGGAATTCATTCAATCTATTTTCTGAGTCAGACAGTTTCTGACGTACATCTGGCAATTGTTGATTAAGAAACTCTAGACTTTTAGAGGCTTCTGCCGAATTTCTCGCGACATTTTGTAATAAGTAACTTTCAGCAATACTCGAAACGATATCTTGTATGTGTTTTTTATCTTTTCCCTGAATCGCAATATTAATGATGCCCGTTTGTTTACCAATTTCATGAACCGACAGTTGTTCCTGTAAGGCTGAAATAACGGTTAATTCTGGTAGCTTGTTGATTAGAAAACGTTGTTTAGGTTTGGCATTTATCTGAGATAAAGAAAATTGAATAAGATCCGTATCATATTTTTCCCCCACTTTGCCTGTTAGCAGTGGCTCTGTAGTTTTTTTCCAGAAAAAGGGTATAGCTATCTCGTTGTTCACCAATTTCTAAGATGAGTGTATTGGCTGCTTCATTGAGTGGTGTGAAATGGGAAATGGTGATTTGCGGTGAATAGCCTGTGGCACTTGCGAACAGTTTACCCAAGATAGGAACCGGATAAATTGGCTCAACCTGTGTCGTTAAATCGAGTTTTTCAACCGCATACGAGAGCACCATTCTCGATTTTAAAATCGCGATTTCGGTATGCGAGGAGGATTTTTCCTCAAAGATCCCCGCGAAATCTTTTAATGCACCGCCCGCTGATTTATCTTCAATCTGTATGGAAGCATTCGCAAGATAAACAGGAGGGGCAAGAAAGGCATAGCCTGCTCCAATGAGTGTTGTAAGTAGGGTAAACAGGGCAATCCACCCTTTATGATCTAATAAAATGCCGAGGAATTTCATTACATCAAGTGTTTCTTCATGGTTTTTCTCGTTCATTATTTCATATCCTATAACATTTTTTTCCATTGATATGCTGCGCTATCTAGCATTTGATAAGCATACTCAAACATTTCTTGACTCTTTTTATAGGGATCGGGAATCTCTTTTGACGCAGTTAATCCATGTCCAAACAACATGACTTTACCTTGAGATAAAGGGCATATTTGATGAACTAATTCAATATGCGCTTTTTCCATAACAAGAATCAAATCGGCTTTATGACATAATGCATGTGTCAACTGCTTAGCACGATGAGCCGAAAGATTTAATCCGTGCTGGCTAGCAATTTTTATCATCATATCGTCGGCAGGCTTGTCAACTAAGCAACTACGTTCAGTGACAAGACCTGCAGAGGTAATGTTTTTTTCTGGGAAATGGTGTTGTAGTAATTTTTCCCCTACAGGGGAACGACAGATATTTCCCATACATACGACCAGAATTTGCTCAAACATATTACCAATTTCGGATTCTTAACATACTTTCAGTGATTGAGTCGAACCCTGACAAAGTAGGCACGATCTGACTAATCACACGATTCCAGCGGGCAACTGGAGCTGTTGTGACATAAACCACATCATAAGGTTTTAAATAAAACTCGGTACCAAGAAGATAAGAGGTAGCATCGGTGACATCTAATTGGTAAATATCTGCAATTTTTTCTATATTTTCCTCAGACGATGTCGCTTGTCTTGTTGTAGATGGCGAACGTTGTCCACGAATAACGAAAATCCCCGTTGCATCTGCAGCTAATTTATCAATACCACCACTTGCTGTGATTGCTTCAGTTAATGTCATACCGTAATGCATAATTTTGAGCATTTGCGGTTGAGCAACTTCACCAATCACAAAGACTTTATTCGCATCATTACGAGGAACATGAACAATATCACCATCAACTAATAAGCGGTTCTGGCTTAAATCTCCTCGTTGGATAAGTGCTTCGACTGAGATTTTTTCATCTTTTCCTTTGCTATTGAGTGTGACATTGTGCCAATCAGCATGTTCAGATAAGCCACCAGCATGGTTAATTGCATCTAATAAAGTTAACGGAACATTAGTCAAATATTGTTGCCCCGGACGATTTACTTCCCCTGTAATATAGGCTTTTTTCGATTGGTAAGTGGCGACACTGACCTCAATTTGTGGCTCACTAATATAGTTGGCGAGCCTTTTGGTCAGTTTGTTTCTAATTTGGCTTACGGTCAGTCCAGAGACATGAATAGAACCTACATAAGGGTAGAAGATCGTGCCATTAGCATGAACTTGACTACCGGATTCCGCCGCCGAACGATAAGCCCCTGCTGGTGTTGTTAATTCAGGATGATCCCAAACGGTAATATTTAATACATCACCAGGACCTACACGGTATTGGTAGGCTTTAATTTTTTGATCGAGTGGCGGGTTGGCACGAGCAAAAGGTATAGAAGGCGCGAGTTGCTTAACCAACGAAGGGGTAATTAAGTAGGCATCGACTGCTTTTTGCGCATCAAGAGGTCCGCCTTGCGCATAGACCTTAACACCACTTACGGGTGATTTGGTGGAGGGTAGCATGACGGAGCAGGCAGAGACAGACATGCCAATGCCGATTAGGATGAGAAGTCTAGATAATTTATACATGTCTTTTACTCATTTTAATTAGTGAATAAGTGAAAGGCTTACAGCTACCTCGGTTTTTTGTTCATCTGGATACAGTTTATTTATTGATGTTCACCGTTGCTTTACCCCCATAGATGTATGTGATTATTTTGTTGAGTGTAAATTAAGTCTGCTAATTCTGTGACAGGTTGATATCCTGTCGGTGCATTGCGCAAAATGTCATGAATTTTTTGATAATCTGATTTTTTACATGCACGCTCCAATTCGTCTAAGAGTAAGGACAACTCCGAAAAAGGAAGACATGTTTCTTGCGCGGTTAGGATTCGTGGATGCAACGTTTTTCTGACATTTTCTCCGCCAATGAGGAGTTCTTCATAAAGTTTTTCTCCGGGACGTAAACCCGTGAATTTAATTTCAATATCACCATTTGGATTGTTTTCATTTTTGATACTGAGACCGGAAAGTAAAATTAATTTCTTCGCTAATTCAAGAATCTTAACGGGTTCGCCCATATCGAGGATAAACACATCTCCTCCTTTTGCCATAGCTCCTGCCTGAATAACAAGCTGTGCAGCTTCAGGGATTGTCATGAAATAACGGATGATACGTTCGTCTGTTACAGTAATCGGTCCCCCTTCTTTAATTTGTTGTTTAAATAAAGGAATAACAGAGCCTGAGGAACCTAATACATTGCCAAAACGGACCATACAGAAAAGGGTTTTATGGACGACGCCGTCTAGGGTTTTACCATAAGTATCGGCACAGGCTTGTAAACACAATTCTGCAACACGTTTTGTTGTGCCCATCACATTTGTGGGTCTTACGGCTTTATCGGTAGAAATTAATACAAAGGCATCGACTTGGCATCGCATCGCCGCTTTAGCTGCGTTATATGTGCCAAAAATGTTGTTGTATACCGCTTGTATGACATTGTATTCAACTAATGGAACATGTTTATACGCAGCAGCATGGTATACCGTATTAACTTCAAAAGTTTGCATGACTTTGATAAGCAGCTTGAGATTTTGTACAGAGCCTAACAGTGGGATAATTTCCACGTGTGTTCCTTTCTCTTGCTGAATATGTAATAACTCAAGATGGATAGAGTAGAGGGCATATTCTGAAACATCAAACAGCACTAATTTCGTCGGATGATTTAACAGAATTTGCCGACATAATTCGGAACCAATTGAACCGCCAGCGCCAGTTACCATAACGGACTTATGTTGGATATTTTTATTTAATAAAGCGGTGATTGGGGGGACTGGATCGCGCCCTAAGAGATCTTCGATAGCAATTTCTTGAATGTCAGAAAGCCCTACTTCGCCATCCACGAGTTGTTGTAAGCTCGGTAATTCTTTTATTTTACAAGGTGTTTTATTCAGCTTTTTAATGAGTTCTCTTCGACGTTCCCGACTGACAGAAGGAAGCGCAATTAAGATTTCATCAACACGATAGTCTTTTAACAAGGTCATGGCAGTTTCGAAAGAATAGACTTTGAAACCACCTAAAGTTCTTCCCCAAAGTTGCTTATTATCATCAATAAAAAATAAAGGTAAGTACTCACAAGAACGTTGTAGTGCGCTGATAATTTGTTGTCCTGATGCGCCTGCACCGTAAACAACAATACGTATTTTGGGGGCTTTTGTAGTTAAGTGTGCTTTTACGATAAAGCGTATAATGCCACGGCTGAGCCAAATCCAAGTGAACATTAAAAAACCATACATTAACGGAATCGATCTCGGTAACATTTCTTCCGCGATGAACGTCACAAGATAAAGATTAAGCACGGTGATAATGGTGGCTAAACCTAAGCGTAAAATTAACGTTTCGCTAAAACTACGGATAATGAAGTCATACACACCAAACAAAAGGAGGCTTCCTACAGTGAGTAACGAAATACCCAATAAAAATGGTAAATTTACTGAAATTTCTATACTCCAATATCTCAGCATATAACATTGCCAAAGCAGAATTGGGCATGCAATGAAATCTAACACCAATAAAAAAATCTTTTTATTCGTTTTAGAAAGCAGTGTTAAGGAAGTGATTAAATAATGCATATTCATAAGTTCTAAACGCCATTTAAATTTGTTCAATTACTGTTTTTATCACTTCCACACATCGACTGATGTCTGATTCAGTTAATGTGGGATGGACTAAAAACATTAAACTGGTTTCCCCTAATTGTTTCGCGTTTTCTAAACGTTTATTTGGTCGCCATGTGGTGTGGTCAAATGCTTTTTCTAAATAAACTTCTGAGCAAGAACCGCTATAACAAGGCACGCCTAATGCATTGATATGTTGCATGATACGATCACGATCCCAGCCTTGAGGTAGCGTTTTCGGGTTGACTTGTACGTAACATTTATAGGCGGCATGAACATAATCTGGTGTTGGTGTATGTTGCGTAAAATAAGGTGAATCAGCAAATGCGGTCAAAATACGTTGCATATTTTGATTCCGTTTTTTCGTCCATTCTGGCATTTTTGTAAGTTGAATACGTCCAATCGCCGCTTGAATTTCCATCATGCGCCAGTTGGTGCCAAAAGATTCGTGAAGCCATTTAAAGCCTGCAGGATGTGTTTTATGATAAACTGCGTCAAAACTTTTACCATGATCTTTATAGGACCACATCTTATTCCAAAGGACCGTATCATTCGTAGTCACCATTCCGCCTTCTCCGCCAGTTGTCATGATTTTGTCTTGGCAGAATGACCAAGCACCAATGTGACCTATGGAACCTGCGGAACGTCCTTTATACATTGCGCCATGAGCTTGAGCACAGTCTTCAATGACATACAATCCTCTTTCTTGAGCCAGCGCCATAATCGGATCCATATCACACATTAACCCTGCTAAATGTACACAGATGATAGCTTTTGTATTCGGCGTTAAAACGGCTTCAATAGTTCGACGAGAGATATTTTGTGAATCAAGCTCGACATCGGCAAACACAGGATTTGCGCCGGCAGTGATAATACAGCTTGCTGAAGCAAGAAAAGTGCGAGAAGTCACAATCACATCATCGCCAGCTTTAATGTCGAGGGCTTTTAAGGCAAGATCCAGTGCAACTGTACCATTCATCAACGCAATGGCATGTTTTGTTTGAGTGTAGTGTGCAAATTCTTTTTCAAATTCTCGGCATACTTGTCCTGTCCAGTAATTGACTTGATTAGACTGAAGTACTTTGACGACGGCATCAATTTCTTGTGCTGAAAAGGATGGCCAAGGTGCAAAAGGTGTATTGAGCATAATAAATTTCTCCAAAGTAAAAGGTTAACGAGTTGGAGTCTTATTATTAGGGCAAACAAAATGAATATATTTTTGTGCCTCGGGTAATTGATCAAACTCTTCTTTTAAAATGGCGATATTATGTACATCGCGCCATTCTCCCGCTTTAAAGATGGCTTCTCGTTGTGTGCCTTCAATTCGCCAGTGACACTTTTTAAGATAAACTGCAAGACTGGGCGCATTCTCAGTGAGAATTTCTGCATAAAGGCGTCTTAAACCAACGGTGTAAAATGCCCAAGCCATCATGAGCATAATAGTTTCAGTGCCATAACCTTTTTGGCTTTCGTGAGGAGAAAGCTTAATGGCAGATTCTGCGGATCGATTTTGCCAATGAATATTCCACAATCCAGTCAGACCAATTGCTGTTCGTGTTTGTTTATCAACAACAAGAAAGCGATAATCTTTGTTTGAATTAGATAAAGATTTGATGAAATTCTCTTGGGCATGTAATGACACTGGAAAAGTCCAACCAATCGTCTTACCCGTAATAAGAGGATCATTCATTAAGTGTTGTAATAATTCGCTATCTTTGAGCTCAATTGCTCTTAATACTACTTTTTCACCTGTTAACATATTGCTTTCCCCTTATTTGCGGTAGAGTGGAAAATACTCTGTTAGATTGTGAATCTGTTCTTCTGTACACCCTTTGGCGTGACATAGTTGATGATATACATTTTGATTAATCACAATGCGGTGAGTCTTGAATATATGGCTATTTGAGCTAAAACCTTTCTTATATTCATATAAAGAGTCTTTTTGGGCCCCCAAACCACCACCAAAATGTAATACCTTATAGTGATTTTCTCTTCCCCATTGACGTGCTTCATGAGTAATCAATTTTGAGGGTTGTAACTCTCGATAATCATCTAATGTCCCGCCTAAATGGTGCTGCATAATTCCACTTTTCTGACAATAGGTGTACATTGAAGAGGCTATCGGTTTTTGCTTCTTATTGAATGCTGTAATTAAGATAATGTTGTTATGTAATAACTGTAATAAACTGTCGTAATACTGCTTATGAAAGAAATAGAATGCCGTTGCGCCTAACATACGCATTGTCTCTTCATAGATATGGATAAAGATTTCAAGATTCTGATTATTTAATTGTTCGATTTTTGTTGTTACGCCGACTTTCTGCGCTTTTTTGATGCCTCTTTGATGTCTTAATTGTGTTTCTGCCCAATGTTCTTCTGCTGTTTTTGTTAAATCGGAGGAAAGGGTTGGACCATGTGCTACTAAATGACCAACATGCGAAAACCAATTAGCATTTAAAATAGGATGAAGACGTAGAAACCATGAAACACAATGTCTGTCTTTCAGATAATCTATCGCAGTGGTTAACATCTTATCGATTTCTGTTTCTGTTAAGTTTGTGCTGGCTAATACACCGCTATAACCATAAGTGGAAGTAATATCCCAATATTTGTCATCTAATCGACGAATAATGAGAGGAAACAACAAGGTTTTTTCATTCAGGGTAATAATCAATCCTTTGGGCTCACCTTGATCAATGAGTGCAGACGATTTGATCCAACCAGACATGTGATAAATATCGAAGTCAAAGGATTGAATCTTGTTATCCCATTCATGATCGATCTCAACAAGCGTACATGTTACAGAAGTATTCATCTTATTTTTTCTCCGTATCACCTAAAAATCTCGGCATCGAATGCCCCGATTGATCGTTAACATTTTTGCGAAAAATGACGACGTTGAGGGTTTTCAAGAGAATCTTGATATCTAGCCACAACGATTGATTTTCTACGTACCAAACATCTAATTTGAATTTTTGTTCCCAACTGATTGCATTACGCCCGTTAACTTGGGCATAACCGGTAATGCCGGGGCGCACGTTATGCCGTTTAGCTTGTTCAGCATTGTATAAGGGGAGATATTCCATTAAGAGAGGACGAGGTCCAACTAAACTCATATCGCCTTTTAAGACATTCCATAATTCCGGTAACTCATCTAGGCTACTTGAACGTAGGAAATGACCAAAGGGTGTTAATCGTTCACTATCAGGTAAAAGTTCGCCTTTTTCATTTCTGCTGTCCTTCATTGTGCGGAATTTGATCATGTTAAATGCTTTACCATATCGCCCAGGGCGCATCTGATGAAATAAAATAGGCGTCCCTAGATTTTTTCTTACTTGATAAGCAATAATTAAAAATAGGGGAGAAAGTAAAATTAGCGCAGTGGCTGAAATCACAATATCGAGAAAACGTTTTAGCATTGTTCCACTCTCCTAAGCTGTTTACGAAGCTGTGAGCTGAATATCAAACTGATTTTTCAGGTTTTATTTTTTTAAACAATTCAATAAATTTCTCAGTACCCTTTTGCAAAGATAATTCATTAAAATAGAAAGTATTCCCATTTTTGCCTAAAAGATGGCGTGTTTGCGCCGGCAAGTGATACATTTTCAAAATGGCACGTTGTATGCTCTCGATATTTTCTGATAGCGCGGTTTCTCCACATTGTGCGAGCCTCACTAAATTGCTCGCATCTCCTGGTACTGCAACTAAAATGGGTTTTCCTATTGCCATATACGCCTGTATTTTTGAGGGAACCGTGATTTCAAATAACGCGTCTTGTTTCAGATGAACTAGTAATAAATCTGCTTGTTGTAATACATGACCGATTTGAGACATCGGTACACGTGGTATAAAAGTCACATTCGTTAAATTTTCATCATCTTTTCTCGTGTTTAAGCGTGTTGTTTCTGTACCAGAACCGATAAAGGTAAAATGAATATCAGGATAAGGAAGCATATTAGCTGCGACATCCAGTATCGTATCGAGGGCTTGCGCTTTTCCCATATTGCCAGCAAAAAGAACATTGAATTTTTGGTGACATAAATGAACAGTCTGTGATGTTTCAGTGTTGATTAGCGCAGTTTCGTTACACCAGTTATAGATCACGCTGATTTTATTTGCGGGAACGGATTTTTGGATGAGTTTTTCTTTAAAGCCAGGGCTTAAAACCACAATATGATCAACACATTTATAAACACATTGGCAGACGTAATCGACGATTTTTAGTAATCGATCATGCGTTAGCATACCAGTGGCTTTTAAAGTATCTGGCCATAAATCTTGAATATCATAGATAACGGGTGTCCGTCTAAAAAGTTTAATCATGATGGCGGCGATGCCTGTTGTTAAAGGAGGGTGATAGGCATAAATAACATCACATTTTTTGGTCGCAAAGATACCGAATAACATTGCCATAAAGGCAAAGCTGACATAATTGAGAATGCGTTTTATGGCTGAGCTATCATGGCTTGGGTAGAGCGCCACCCTTAATACAGGAATGCCTTCAATGCATTCTTTTTGGAAAAATCGAAGTTTATAACCTTCATATATTTTTCCGCCGGGATAATTCGGAAAGCCAGTTAAGACTTGTACGTCATGTCCCTGCGCTTTTAATTCTTTTGCAAATGCCAACCCTTTAATAGCTGGCTCGGGCTCAAACCATTGAGTTAATAGTAAAATCTTCATCAGTATTTTTTCCAAATAACGCGGTTAACATAATCGGTATAACTTAAAAGGATACGTATCACTTTGGCACTTACATTCGGCATACTGTAATCTGCGACTAAGCGTAAATTTCGCTCTTGTCCACGACGTTGCTCATCAAGAATAGCTAAACCTTGTAAAACACGTTCAGCTTGTAGTCCAACTAACATGACAGCCGCCTCCTCCATTCCTTCAGGTCTTTCATGAGCTTGTCGTAGATTTAATGCAGGAAAATTTAAAATAGAGGACTCTTCATTGATCGTTCCACTATCAGATAGAGTGGCTTTTGCCATGAGCTGTAATTTGTTGTAGTCAAGGAAGCCTAACGGTTTTAATAGCTGAATTAATGGATGAAAAGTGATGTTTAACTCCTCGATCCGTTTTCGGGTTCTTGGATGTGTCGAAACGATCACAGGATATTGATATTTTTTCGCAACCGCATTTAATGTATGGATTAAATCCAAAAAGTGCGGTTCTGAATTAATATTTTCTTCGCGGTGCGCACTGACTACAAAATATTGGAAAGGGGTTAATCCTAATTTATCTAATATTTTTGAGTGCTTAATCCGCTCATGATAGAAATGCAGTACTTCAAACATCGGACTCCCTGTCTTGATGATAAGATCTGGACTTAGTCCTTCAGCGAGGAGGTAATCTCTTGCGATAGTGCTGTAAGTCAGGTTAATGTCGGCTGTATGATCTACAATACGACGATTGATTTCTTCTGGCACACGCATATCAAAACAACGATTTCCTGCTTCCATATGGAACGTTGGGATTTTTCGACGCTTGGCGGGTAATACGGCAAGGCAGCTATTGGTATCACCAAGAACCAATAATGCTTCTGGCTGGGTTTCCTCCAGTAATTGATCAACGGCAATAATGACATTTCCGATGGTGGCTGAACTGGTTTTTCCCGCAGCATTAAGGAAGTAGTCAGGTTTGCGAATACCTAAATCATGGAAAAAGACCTCGTTCAATTCGTAGTCATAGTTTTGTCCAGTATGGACAAGAATGTGCTGAAAGTGTTTATCACAAGCCACAATGACTCGAGATAAGCGAATAATTTCTGGTCGAGTACCAACAACCGTCATGACTTTTAGCTTTTTCATTAGTTATTCCTATTAAGATGTAATTGGCATGGCATACGTATCGGGTTTTTCACGGTCAAATATTTCATTTGCCCATAACATGACAAACATCTCATCATGACCAATGTTTGTAATATCATGTGCCCAACCTGGAACCGTTTCGACAATCGTCGGGTGTTTCCCATGTGTTTCTAACTGGTAAGTTTCCCCTGTTATGACATGTTTGAATTTGAACAGCGCTTTACCTCGAATCACTAAGAATTTTTCTGTTTTACTATGATGGTAGTGTCCGCCGCGGGTGATTCCAGGTTGTGCTGAAAAATAAGAGAATTGTCCCGCGCTCGGTGTTTTAAGCATTTCGACAAAAACACCTCTTTCATCTCGATATTGCGGAATCACATAAGTAAATTTTTCAGGGGGTAAGAAACTGAGATAAGTGGCATATAATGCGCGCTTTAACCCCGTGCCAACCTCACTGGTTATCAGGGTATTGCGTGTATTTTTGAATGACATGAGCAGTTGATATAACTCACTTACCGTGATTTTATATTCTGGGTTGATATAAAAAGGCGTAGTTTGAGGTTGGTATTTGCCTGCAATAAGACGGCAAAAGGTGTCAACGACATCATCAATATAAATGAGCCTTATTTCTGCAGCATGATCATGAATTTCGATGGGTAAATCATGAATTAAGTTATGGCAAAATGTGGCGACTACCGAGTTATAGTGAGGGCGTGACCATTTGCCAAAGACATTAGCTAAACGGCAGATATAAATCGGATTACCATTTTCTTTATGTAATTGATGAATATGATATTCACTTTCTAATTTGGTTTGCGAATAAGTACTTATTTTGGGACTTTCTACTTGAATGCTAGAGGAATATAACAAAGGCGTTTTTTTCTGATGACGCTGTAAAATACGGCAAATTTTTTCCGTCAATTGTGTATTTGATGTCATAAATTCTTGTTCTTCAGGTGGACGATTCGCACCCGCAAGATGAATAATCCAATCAGCACTCAATACATGATGAATAAGCGTTTTCTCAGAGGATTGACGGTGATAACATAAAATCTCAATATCTTGTTCCTCAAATAAAGACTGAATCAGATTTTTCGCAATAAAACCATTTGAACCTGTTACTAAGACTTTCATTTTTATACCTCCGGTGAGATGTATTCACCCTCAATCATTTTCTGTATGAATTCAAGTTTAAGCAGTAACTGCTTCATTTCCTTGACAGTCAAACGCTCGGTATTATGGGAGTTGTAGTCGGTGACTTCGGTAATTTTTGGTTCCCCTTTTTCGACATATTTACTGTAATTTAAACTGCGTTGATCGGCTGGGATGCGATAATAATTACCTTCATTAATTGCATGAACCATTTCTTCACGGCTTAATAAAGCTTCGAATGCTTTCTCTCCATGACGCGTACCTATAATGGAAATAGGGTGATTTGGGACAGATAATAATTCAGTAATTGCTTTGGCAAGGGTACCAATGGTTGCTGCGGGGGCTTTTTGTACAAAAACATCACCATTTTGACCATTTTTAAATGCATATAGGACTAAATCCACAGCATCTTCCAATGTCATCATAAAGCGTGTCATCTCAGGATCAGTAATAGTAAAAGGCTTGCCTTGACGTATTTGATCGACAAATAATGGAATAACCGAACCACGAGAAGCCATGACATTGCCATAGCGAGTACAACAGATTGTCGTTGGTGTGCCTTCTAGGTTACGCGATTTTGCGATGATGACTTTTTCCATCATTGCTTTAGAAATGCCCATCGCATTAATTGGGTACACCGCTTTATCTGTGCTAAGACAGACGACGCGTTTTATCTGGTTTTGGATGGCGGCTTCTAAGACATTTGCCGTACCTAAAATATTGGTTTTCACTGCCTCTAACGGATAAAACTCACATGAAGGCACTTGCTTTAATGCGGCAGCATGATAAATATAGTCAACACCTCGTGAGGCATTTAAAATGCTATCGTAGTCACGAACATCGCCAATATAAAATTTTAATTTTGCATCATTATATTTTTTCCGCATGTCATCTTGTTTCTTCTCATCACGCGAAAAAACACGAATTTCTCGAATATCTGTTTCTAAGAAACGTTTGAGTACAGCATTACCAAAAGAACCCGTTCCACCTGTAATTAAAAGTGTTTTATTTTTAAACATAATACTTTCCTCAAATGTAAAGATTAGACTAAATCCAAAAATATATTTTTATTGGCATCTAAGACTTCTTTGCTATTAATAATGCTGTCAGCAAAATTGATACATTTTTGTTTAATAATCTGTCTTTTTTCCACGTTGAGATGATTAAACGCCTGTAAAGCATGAATAAAGCGATCTTTTCTTGCTAAAGGAATATCCCAACCAATGCCTTTATCTTTTAAATTTCGCCAAGGTGTTTGGTCGCTTAATAATATTGGGGTGCCAGAAGAAAGGGCTTCTATAAATACGTGACCGTAATTTTCACCTTGAGTCGGCACGAAAAATAAATCATAGTTTGAAATTGTTTCTTGTACTTTTGTATTTTCAACGATGCCATAATATTTCACTTCAATATGAGAAGGGAGCTTGCTAATTAATGATAAACAAGCGTTCCAATATTTTTTGTCTTCTAATGGTCCATAGATACCTAAGAAAACAGGGAAATCTATTTTTTGTAGTATTTCTAATGCGAAATATAAATTTTTTATTTTTGCTATTCTTGATAAGAAACAAATTCTCAACCTTGATTGATTATTTATTCCCTCTTTGGATGTTGTTAATGAAGAGGGGGTTGATAGATTTCTACATTCAATTATTTTTTTATAAGTGATATTATTTTTGACTAAGAATGTATATATATCATTAATTTCATGCGCACTTGACCCTTGCCAGACAATGTCTTGATCATAGAGCCCAATCCATGATGCGAGTTTTGTAAATATCTCTTTCTTGTATTTTTTGAGAGATAATGCACTTGATGACAATTCCCCACGTGGTGCTAAAACAATGGGTTTACTTGTTTTAAAAAAATGAAATTTATTTAAAAATAACGGGATAATAGTAAATCTAAAATTAAAGAAACTATTAAGGTATAGAACGTCATAGTCAATTTGGTTAACGACTTTTATTAATTCTCTTATCTTAAAATTTGGGTTGATATAATAAATCCTTGTGCCATTTTCATCGGCTGTCCATGTATTTGTTGCAATATTTTTATATGGTGAAGGATCGCCAAGATCTCTATCTAACGTAATAATATAAAAGTTGATGTCATTTTTAAGGCGTGAGGTTAAATTATAAATCGTTCTAATTGGACCACCACCTTTCACACCAGGCAAGTATAATCCTGTGAAAATCAAAACATTTTTCTTTTCCATTATTTTTTACCTTTGATGTATTTAAATAAACATTTTTCAATAAAGAGTAAAATCAATATTGCCATTGCACCAGTACTAAATCTTGCACCGAAAGAAGCCATGCCTCCCCAAATTAATGTAGGGAGATAAATGAGGGCAACATGGTTAATTGATACGAGTTTATGATTTAAAAACCGATAAAACAAAATGATGAAAACAGAAAATAAAATGATACCAATTAACCAATACTCACTCAGAAAGAAATAGTAATCACCGAAAATAAGCGCAGCGATAGAATGACTATCTGAAAAAATTGTCGTATCCATTTCTTTATCTACATAGAGTCTGCCGAATCCAATAGGTTTATCTGTCCATAGTGCTCTTGGTGTAAAAGCGAAAAACATCAGTTGGATTTGTTCTGATAAGCCAGATAAATCAATTTGATAATAATCTTTTGCAGAAAACATACCGTAACTCAATATAAAGGGCCCCACAGCTGAATCTTTTAATAATAAATCAAGTGTTAGGCTCTCATTTTCAAATCTAAGTAATGACATTAAGGAGCCAATGATGATTGAAAAAATAAATATAATGCTATTGCCTATTTTAAATCTGGAGAATTTTAACCAATATAATAATGGGAAAATAATATTACCAACGAGAACAAGACGACCAAACCCAGACCAGAAAAATATTGAGTAAATAATGATGTAACCTAGGTATGGTATGCTATATATAAACAAGTCTTTATAGCCAAAGTTATTCATATATCTCAGCATGAATAATAATATTATTGCAGCACCAGCGACGAAAAAAGTTGGATCACCGTTGGTTAAAAATAACATTCCTATTAATGATAAACATAAAAAATAGTATTTTATTTTTTTTAACCTTACATTTTCTCTGATTATTTTTTCTTTTGAAAAATCAGTTTCTTTTGTAAAGTAAAGAAAGAAAAAGAAAAAATAAACCATATAAAAGAGATAAAGCGTTTCTTCTTGCCAGCCTAGGTAGAAGAGTATGATATAAGGATAAGCGACAAAGGTGACATATCCTATACCTAATAATTGATGGACTAAATTTTTATTTTCTGTTACCAATAATGTTATTAGTGTAAGAGTTATACTTAATACAAAGAACAAATTTCCTGTTGTTGATATAAACAGTAATGAAAATAAGCTTAATATAAGTATAACGAGATATTTCATATTTTTATTTCTTCTTTATGAGGTTTTTTATAAACGAATAAATAAAAAAGAGAAAGTGAAAATATAAGAATGTTATTAATTAACATAATGACTGTACCAGTCATGCTGTCGATTTCTTTTATTAAAGCACAAAGTATGTTTAGCAATAGAAAACCAATTGTTACGAAAATTAACCATACCCATTCTTGATTTTGAGAAATCAAAATATTACCTAATATGTTTGTAGATGAATTTATTCCTGCAATGAATAAGAATAAAGGTATTAATATTGCAGGAATCGTGTATCTACTATAAATCCCTTGAATGATGGGTGACGCAATATATGAAACAAATGTGAGCAATAAAAATAGGGAAAGAATCAACGCAATATTTCTTTTCGCTATGACTAAACTATTTGAATGTGTATGAGAGATAAAATAGTTTAGTAATACTCTAGAAAAAACAGAGGGTAAAAAGAGCGCCAGTGAAAACCATTGTAATCCTATTGAAAAGAGATTGAACTCAAGGGCACTTTCTCTGTTTGAAACTAAAATATATTGACTTACTATCCAAGTATTCGATGCGGCAAAGAGAGAAACAAACATCATAGGTCCCATTGTTTTTAAAATTTCTTTTAAGTGGGCTATTTTTATATTTACTTTCTCTAAAAGCTGTATGCTCGAAAGATATCGGAGTACGAATACTGTATTAAAGATCAGCTGGACTATCACGCCAGAGATTAATCCTAGTATCGCGTAATCGATATTGTTATTTAAAATTGCTATCACCACCATAATGATGTTTATGCAAAAGAAAAGGAGTGATGTAATACATAATTTTATATATTCTCCTAATCCAATGAGCGCATTGCTTGTATAAATATCCAAGCATAAAAAAAGAATAACAATAGCAAAATAATTTTTATTAAAGTTAATTGATTTAGGAATGATTTGCTCTGATAATAGAGTGAATATTACTCCTCCTAAGATTGCTAGGCTAATATTTATAATCCATAGTGTCATCACGGGTGTTTCTAAATTAAGTTCTTTTTTTAATGAGGAAAAAAATTTATTTGTCGTGATTCCTATTCCCAAGGCAGAATAAATAGATATTGTCGTCGTTGTTAATATGAAATAACTGTAGATTGAGAATTGTTCTTTATCCATTAAGCTTGATATGATCATGGAAGAAAAAATTAAGCTTCCTCGAGATAACATATGGCTTATTGTGAGTAATAGTGTATTTCGTATTAACATAATTTCAGATTCATAATCTAATATTGGCTTGAGATTGATCTAACACATATTTCAGGTCATAAAGGACAAAATTTTCTTTCCCTAATGCTTTAAAATCTTTTTCCGTCATACATTTAAATTGTTGATGTGCAACGGCGATAATAATGGCATCATAGTTATGTGAATGAATCTCTGTGATTGGTGTTAAGCCATATTCTGCTTCTGCTTCGTATTTATCTACCCAAGGATCGTAGATATCAATATCAATGTCGTATTCTTTTAATGAATTAACGAGATCAATAATTTTGGTATTACGTATATCTGGACAATTTTCTTTGAAACTCAAGCCCATCACTAAAATCTTAGAATTGACCACGGGAATGTCTTTTTTCACCATTTCTTTAATGAGTTGTGTCGCGACATATTCTCCCATACGGTCATTTAAACGGCGTGCAGCAAGAATAATTTCGGGATGTAAGCCCAGTGACTGTGCTTTGTGTGTTAAATAATAAGGATCTACGCCAATACAGTGCCCGCCTACCAAACCGGGTTTAAAAGGCAAAAAGTTCCATTTCGTTCCTGCCGCGTTTAACACATCTTCGGTATCAATCCCCATTTTGTTGAAGATTAAGGCAAGTTCATTAATCAGGGCGATATTGACATCTCGTTGTGTATTTTCAATTACTTTAGCGGCTTCAGCCACTTTGATGCTTGGGGCTTGATGTGTTCCCGCTTTTATAATGAGCTTATAAACGAAGTCGATATAATTGGCGACGAGTGGAGTTGAACCGGATGTAATTTTTAAAATATTCGTAACACGATGTTCTTTATCACCGGGATTAATCCGCTCGGGGCTATAACCGACAAAGAAGTCATGGTTAAATTTCAAACCTGACATTTTTTCAAGTACAGGCACACAAATTTCTTCAGTCGCACCTGGATAAACTGTCGATTCATATACAACGACATCCCCTTTTTTCAATACTTCTGCGATAGTTTCTGAGGCTTTTATCAGGGGTTTAAGATCCGGTTGTTTGTAATGATCGATCGGAGTGGGAACTGTCACAATAAAGAAATTACATTCTTCTAACCCTTTGGTTTGGTTTGTATAACGTAATTTGGAGGCATGTTGTAATTCCTCTTCAGACACTTCTAATGTGTAATCTTTACCTGACGCCAGTGATTTGACACGTTTTTCATTAATATCAAAACCCACCGTAGGGACTTTTTTACCGAATTCCACAGCGATAGGTAGTCCAACGTAACCAAGACCAATGATGCCAATTTTTAATTTTTCAATATTCATATTCTGTCCCTTAAAGAAAAAATAGAAATGAAAATGACAGATGGTATAACTTAATAAAATGCTAACGAGGATATAACGTAATACTTAATTTATTTAATTAAAGTCACTATATTTTTGAAAAAAATATACCGAGTATCTAAATATAATTTAGATAGAGATGTAACAATGTTTTAAAAAATTATTTTTTATTTTCTTTGTATTGTTATAAATATGCCTTAAAGTTTTAGTGCTGTTTGTGTTAAATAAATGAATTTACATTGTTTATGTGATTTGAGTTTGACTTGATTATAGATCTCGTTTTAAAAAAAGCAAACTAGGTCAAGGTGTGGTTTAATTGGACTAATGGGTTTTCTAGATAAAAAATAAAGTTTTACTCATAAAACAAAGATAGTTTGGATTGTTATGTTTTTTATTGTATGAAATACATAAATAAATATAAAGATGTATCAATATAAGTAAAAAAATAATCAGAAAAGATATAAATTCAGAAATAATGTTTACCTTATTTAAATAAACATAAAGTAATTCATTTTGTTGTAATAAAGAGTAAAACACTGTAAATATGTTGCGGAGGGGGGATTAATGAAAGCGAATTTTTCAGATAAATGACGAGAAAGGTAAAATATATTTTATTCCAATGGCGTATTCTAAAATAAAACAGTTAAATAATGCAAGCCTTTTCTTAGAAAAGGAATATTGAAATTTAAAATCCCTTCAGTTTGTATTACGACGCATAAATCTAAAGGGATTTTGTATTGGTTTATTGTCTATTGAACGGTTAGCTCGTCAAGTTAAGCCTCATGCCATGAGAAATAAGTGTTATAAACCCAATGCATATTTCAATGCCTGCTTTTTCAATGGTGTTGCTTTGTTGGCGAGGAATAATGAGGCATTACGTACTATTTTGAGCGGTAAGATATCTTCTTTAAACGTTTTATAAAATACATCCATACCTGTTTGCATTAATAGGTTATCGGGTTTACGTTTACGCTGATAACGTATAAGTACATCATCACTGGCGAGAGGCTCTTTTTTCTGACTCGCCTGCTGTAGTACTTCAAGCAGAATGTTGACATCTTTAAAACCTAGATTCACACCTTGTCCAGCAAGAGGATTAATGGTATGTGCAGCATCACCTACTAGCACAATACCTTGTTTAAAGTAATCTTGCGCATGGGTTCGAGTCAGCTCAAAGCTATTTGCTGCTTGCACTTTGATTTTTCCTAATCGTGCCGGGAAAGCTTGCTCAATTTGCGCCGCTAATTTTTCGTGAGAAAGTTGTTTGAGGGTTTGGATACGTTGTGGGGAATCATACCAAACTAAGCAGGCTTGTTTGCCTAATAATGGTAGAAAGGCTCTTGGTCCAGAAGGGAAAAATTGTTGCCAGGTGACATCTTGTTGTTCAAGTTCAGTATCGACGGTAATAAGCAAACAGCTTTGACGATATTGCCAACCACTCGTCCCAATATTAGCAATTTGGCGTAATTGTGAATTCGCCCCATCTGCGGCAATGATAAGAGGGGCTTGGTAAGTTGTACCATTAGCTAGCAAAATTTGCCAATTTTCACCGCACTTTTCGACTTTTTGGATAGTACATTCTACGCAAGTTTGGATGTTTTCAATGCTTGAAATTGCCTGCCACAAACCAAGTTGTACAACATTATTTTCTATCATAAAACCCAGCTCAGGTAAGTTTAATTCTTGACTATGGAAAGTGGTACCAAATCCTTCGATCTCCCAGGTTTCTAAGGCGCGATACGGGCAAATACGAGTATTTTCGATATACTGCCAAGCACCTAATTGTTTTAAGAGATTAACGGAAGCAACACTGATCGCAGAAATGCGAAGATCGTAAGGCGAATTAGGTTGAAACTGTGGGAGTGGGGCGTGTTCGATAAGCTGGACTTGATGTCCTTGTTTACCTAAGCCAAGCGCACAGGCTGCACCAACCATGCCACCGCCAACCACGATCATGTCTTTTTGTATGACGTCCATAGGATTTTCCTTTTCTTTTTGTTACGTATTCTACCGTCAATGAGGGAATTTCAAAAGAAATCTCTTTTTTAGCTAGCCAGCATAGGTTCAAGACTGTAAAATAGCCAGTCACATTTTTATAGGTTAACTGAATTTTTTAAACGATATGACGCAAAAATTACATATTAAAACGTGGGGTTGTCAGATGAATGAATATGATTCATCTAAAATGGCAGATCTCTTAAACAGTACTCACGGCTTAGAGTTAACAGAAATTCCGGAAGAAGCGGATGTGTTATTGTTAAACACTTGCTCAATTCGTGAAAAAGCACAAGAAAAAGTTTTCCATCAATTAGGACGTTGGAAAGAATTAAAGAAACATAAGCCGGGACTCGTTATCGGTGTTGGGGGCTGTGTTGCCTCACAAGAAGGAGAACACATTCGTACTCGTGCTCCTTATGTCGATATTATTTTTGGACCACAAACCTTACATCGTTTACCTGAAATGATCAATCAGATCAGAGGTGGTAAAAGCTCAGTAGTCGATGTCAGTTTCCCAGAAATTGAAAAATTCGACCGTTTACCAGAACCGCGTGCAGAAGGTCCAACTGCTTTCGTATCCATTATGGAAGGCTGTAATAAATATTGCTCATTCTGTGTAGTGCCTTATACGCGTGGTGAAGAAGTCAGTCGTCCAGTGGATGATGTATTATTTGAAATTGCACAGTTGGCAGAGCAAGGCGTGCGTGAAGTGAATTTATTAGGACAAAACGTGAACGCTTATCGTGGTGCAACTCATGATGACGGTATTTGTACTTTTGCGGAATTGTTACGTTTAGTAGCCGCTATTGATGGTATCGACCGTTTACGTTTTACCACCAGTCACCCAATTGAGTTCACTGATGACATTATTGATGTGTACCGTGATACGCCAGAGTTAGTGAGCTTCTTACACTTACCTGTACAAAGTGGTTCTGATCGTGTGTTATCTATGATGAAACGCAATCATACGGCATTAGAATATAAATCGATTATTCGGAAGTTAAGAGCGGTGCGTCCAGAGATTCAAATTAGCTCAGATTTTATTGTTGGTTTCCCGGGTGAAACAGCAGAAGATTTTGAGCAAACCATGAATTTAATTGCACAAGTAAATTTTGATATGAGTTTCAGCTTCATTTATTCAGCACGTCCAGGCACGCCAGCAGCAGATATGCCTGATGATGTGACAGAAGAAGAGAAGAAACAACGTTTATATGTGTTGCAACAACGCATTAACAATCAAGCCGCGCAATTTAGTCGAGCAATGTTAGGAACAGAACAGCGCGTGCTAGTGGAAGGACCATCGAAAAAAGATTTAATGGAACTCACAGGGCGTACAGAAACTAATCGTATCGTAAATTTTGTGGGTACGCCAGATATGATTGGGAAGTTTGTTGATATCAAGATCACGGATGTGTTTACTAACTCACTGCGTGGTGAAGTCGTCAGAACTGAAGAACAAATGGGACTTCGCGTTGTTCAATCGCCACAAATGGTGATTAATCGTACTCGTAAAGAAGATGAACTCGGCGTGGGACGTTATCACGCGTAGTAGTGCTATCCCTTCAAATATTTAACCGCTCTTGTGTTTCTCAAGAGCGGTTATTTTTTATGAAAAATTTTTGATAAATTGACCGCTCTTTTTATTGCTTCATTTTATGATAGACAGCGTGTTTTCTATTATTCATCGTATTTCTTTTTATTTCACTTCATTAATAAATTATTAAATTTCAATTGCTTATCAAAATTGTTGTTTTTTGCTTTTTTTCTATTTATAGCATGGTTATTTTTTATACATAAATGGTGTGTTTCTCCATATTTTTACATAAAATTGTGACTCCACTCTAACTATTGTTCTCTCGTGCTTTACTCCATTTTATAAGGCGGTTAGTTTAGATCATGTTGTTTTTACAACATATTTTGAAGTTGTTTGAAGGTTGAGCTTATTTTATAGTTGAGGTGATGATGAAAAAATTTAATCCTAGTGTATTGGCGTTGTCCATATCAAGTCTGCTACTCACATCCACATTGACCTTTGGTCAAATCCAGCAACAAGATAAAGCACTCTTTGGTGTGAAAGAACATCAAGAAAGCCTACTCTTTCATCAGAGCTTAGTAGAACAAGGTAGTGATAATGTGCCAATTTGGCGCATTCCGTCTTTATTAAGAACAAAAGACGGTGTATTAATTGCCGCCGCAGATAAGCGTTGGCAACACCGTGGTGACTGGGGCGATATTGATACCGCAATCCGAATTAGTCATGATGATGGGAAAACATGGGGAAATATTACAACGATTTTGGATTTGCCATCAAAGAATGGGGAAAAATCCCCATCAGCACCAGATCCTGTAACATTCAACGCGTGGGGAGATAGACCAAATTGTACAACTTACTGTAATTCTGCTTTTTTGATCGATGCTCAGATGGTACAAGATAAACGTAATGGTAGAATTTTTTTAGCAGTTGATATGTTTGCCGATGGAGCAGGTTTTTTTGGTGTAAAAGACAGTGGTAATGGGCGCATTAATATTGATGGTAAACAGTATCCTATTTTAAATGAAACGCAATCGGGTCAACGTTGGACTCTTCGTGAAAATGGAGAGGTTTTCGATCATGAGAATAAGAAAACATCTTATAGAGTTGTTGTAGAAGGGAATCCAAAATTAAACTTTAAAGATTTGGGAGATATTTATAATGAGAGAAATGAGAAAGTTGGAAATATTTATTTGAAAGATAGGAATACACCATTTTTAGCCATTAATACTGCATATGTTTGGTTAATCCATTCGGATGATAATGGAAAAACTTGGTCAAATCCTATTGATTTAAGTGCACAAGTGAAGAAAGATTGGATGAAGTTTTTTGGTACAGGTCCTGGTGTTGGAATCCAAACAAAGAATGGAAGTTTACTTTTTCCTATTTATTACACTAATCAACATGGTAAGCAATCATCAGCATTGGTTATTAGTAAAGATGGTGGTAAAACTTGGGATTTGGGCGCTAGCCCTAATGATAGCCGTCCAGATTTGTATGGGCAAAACTCTCAAACGCTTCGAACAAATCAGCGTGGACATGAGCTAACAGAATCTCAACTTATCGAGCTTGAGAATGGTGATTTGAAACTTTTTATGCGTAATACAAGTGGAAGAGTGATTATGTCCACATCAAAAGATGGTGGATATACTTGGTTAGATACCCATCAGGTAAGTGAATTAAAACATGGCTATTCTCAACTTTCAGTGATTAAATATTCTAAAAAAATCAATGGGAAAGAGTATTTGATTTTTTCTGGACAATCAGTCGAAGGAAATGGTGGAGATGATAAACGAAAAAATGGAAAATTATTTTTAGGTGAAGTACAAAAGGATGGTTCTATTGTTTGGAAAACAGACAAATTGTTGCGAGAAATTAGCAGTACTGGAACTTCTAGACAGAGTAATTTGAGAGGATATAGTAATGGTTATGTATATAGTTCTCTTGCTGAATTAGGAGATGGTAGTATTGGCTTAGCCTATGAAAATACGGTTGATTACACAACTATTATGTACTTACCAATTGAAATGCAAGAATTTTTCTGGCGTGATGGCAAAATATTCAGTGATATCCGCCAAAAAACACCATTAACTGTTACTTATAACGGTGCAGACTCCCTTGAAAAAATAGGTGATGGTATTGCGATTAAGCAAGGTGTAGGAGAAAGTTTAGGCGGTGTGACAGTCAGTGAAGGGACCTTAGTTTTAGCGCAAAAATCAGAACAAGATAAAAATAAAGCTTTCACAGATGTTACGCTCAATAAAACAGGTATTCTACAAGTTGAATCAGTGCAAAATATTGATACATTAACTGTCAATAATGAAGCATCAGGGTATATTCAACTTAGTGTTTCAGATGAGAGCACACCGATGTTAAATATTGCGAAAGGGGTATCTGGTAAAGAAGTTAAGCTGCATGTCAACTTACAGAAAAAACTCAAACCAAATGATAAAGGTTATTACCATGCCCAAGGAGAAGAACTAATCGCATTTAAGGATAATGGACAAGTCAAATGGCGTTTAGTTAACGATGAACTAAAAGATGGCATGTATGTTTATACTTTGGCTTCAGTGGCTAAACCAAGTGTTTTACGTACAACAAGTCAGCCACATTCACTCTATTTAACAAATAAGTTAATTACAGCAGATGGTAAAGCCGTATCCACGGTGGCTCCATTGAAAGCACCATTAACCGTAAATGCTCGCCCACAAGTAAATCCGGTATTAGCTTCTTATTTAACCGCCAATCTTGCGCTTAATAAAATGAGCGAGCAACTTCAGCAAAGTTTCATGCATGAAACGCGTTTATTGCAAGAAAAAGATCGCAGTATTTTTGTTAAGTATCTTAATGGTAAACAAAAATATGGCTCAAACTTAAGCTTTATTGACTATGGGTATGATTTTAATGCGAGTTATAGCGGTGTGATGTTAGGAGGCAAAGTATGGCAGTCTGAACGTGGTAACCATGCCCTGTATACAGCATTGAATAAAACGTCCTATAAAGTGACGCCGAAAGCTGTAGATGGTGAGACGAAAGCGAAATACCACAGCTGGGGAGGAAGTATAAATTGGCATAGTAACTTGCCTCACAATCTGATAGTAGATTTATCAGCTGGCTATCAAAAACATAAGGGCGACATTGAACATGCAGGTCATGTGAAAGGTTATACTTTTAATATTGGTGCGGATTTAGGTTATCGCTATCAATGGATGAAAAATGCGTTTATTACACCAATGGTTGGTTTGCATTATTTATATGCCTCGCTTTCAGATGTCAATGACCAAGCGAATAAAGCGTTATTGAAATATAATAATTTCAATGCGTTAAAAACGAATTTAGGTGTTGATGTGAACTATCGAATCGGGAAGTTTGAAGTAAAAGGTTTACTTTCTTACGATATGTATCAACAAAAAACACGTCAATTGTATGTTGATGATGTAGCTTATAAGCAAGGTAAACTGGCTGATACACTTCATTTAAATACACAATTCGTTGCCCATTTAACGCCACGTTTTGCATTTTCAACGGAAGTTGGTTTCCAGCATGCGCGGAATAAAGGACAGTCTTCCTTTGCTGTTGGAGCACATTATCAGTTCTAAGGACTGAGTGCTCATTGGACTTGAGTACCTTTTTAAATAAAAGTAATGAAAATTGAACAGAAATGCGATTTTCATTACTTTTTCTATTTTTAATATCTTAATGCTAAGAAAACGTACCGCACTTTTCATTCTTCAAGATTATTAATGCAGTGGATAAAAATTTTTGGTAAAGTGTATGCATCAAATTTTATATTTTTATTTATTTTTAGTGGTTAAATGAAATGTATACTTCTAATTTTCTTAATCTTATCTTGAATACAGATAGCTATAAAGCCTCTCATTGGCTCCAATATCCTCCTAATACAGAATATATTTCTTACTATATTGAAGCGCGTAGAGGAAACTTTGATGTGCTTGCGTTTGGTTTACAAGCATTTATTAAAGAATATTTACTGAAACCTATCTCGCAAAATGATATTGATGAAGCAGAAGTTGTTTTGACGGCACACGGCTTGCCATTTAATCGTCAAGGTTGGCAACGTTTATTGGAGAAACATCAAGGTTTATTACCAATCAAAATCGAAGCAGTACCAGAAGGCACTGTGTTACCTACTGGAAATGTGGTTTGTCAAATCGTTAATACTGATCCTGAGTTTTTTTGGTTAGTTGGCTATTTAGAAACCGCGTTATTGCGTGCGATTTGGTATCCTTCTACGGTGGCGAGTGTGTCATATTTCTGTAAACAAAAAATTAAAACGGCATTAGAAAAATCGTCAGATAATTTAGCAGGACTCGGTTTTAAATTGCACGATTTTGGTGCTCGTGGTGCATCAAGTTTAGAAACCGTGGCATTAGGCGGTTTAGCACATTTAGTGAATTTTATGGGAACCGACAGTGTGTCTGCGCTTGTCGCAGCAAAGCGTTGGTATAACGCGACTAGCATGCCTGCGTTTTCGATTCCTGCGGCGGAACATAGCACGATGACGTCTTGGGGAAAAGAGAGAGAAGTGGATGCTTATCGTAATATGGTTGAGCAATTTGCAGGTGAACATAAAATATATGCAGTCGTGTCAGATAGTTATGACCTTTGGAATGCTTTAGAAAATATTTGGGGCACGCAACTAAAAGATCTGGTGGAGATAAAAGGAGGCACTTTAGTGGTTCGCCCTGATAGTGGTGATCCTGCTGAAGTGGTTTGTCGCACTTTAGCGATCTTGGCTGAGAAATTTGGTACGACTTTAAATAGTAAAGGTTATAAAGTCTTGCCTGATTGTGTGCGCCTTATTCAAGGCGATGGTATTAATGTGAATTCTTTAGGTAAAATTTTGGAGGCAATTCTTGCCAGCGGTTTTAGTGTTGAGAATGTCGCCTTTGGTATGGGAGGCGGATTATTACAGCAAGTGAATCGAGACACAATGAGTTGGGCAATGAAGGCCAGTGCAGTGTGTATTGCAGGCGAATGGCATGATGTGTATAAAGACCCGATTACTAGCCAAGCAAAGCGCTCGAAAAGAGGCGTGCTTGCCTTAGTGAAACAAGAGAACCGGTGGCACACGATTGAACAAAAGGCGCTTGGACAGCAAAAGAACCAGCTCCGCACAGTGTTTCTGAATGGAGAATTACTGATTGATGAACATTTTGATGATATTCGGAGGAGAGCGGGTTTCTAAAATAGTGGCTTTTTACACCGCACTTTATTCGTCTAAGAAGCGACTCAATGATATTATCTTTCATGAAAGGGGCTTATTGTACGATGTTGTTGACTTAAAAGGTTGAGCAAGATAAGTTATTTGCTCAACCTTTTTACCTTTTTCGTTTTTTTCTTCCCCCAATAGATCTCTTTAGATTATTTGGACATTGAGACTGAATATCTTTTTTAATATGCAATGCTTATTTCTAAGTCAATTTATTCTCTTTGTGTTTTTATGACTTTCTATTATTTTTATTCATAATGAGATTAATGAATAATAAGATTATTTTTTAATTCATTTTATTTATTATTAATAAAATTTTAAGTGTTTAATTTTTATTTAATTTGATTATTTATTATCTTGTTAAATTTAAGCAAACGTTTGCTTTTATTGAGGTTTGACCAGTTTTTATTGAAATAATATGTATTTAATATCAGAATTCATCTTCCAATTCATTTTATACGAGGTTTGTATGAAAAATAAAAGTAAATTGTTAGCATGTTGTTTAATGGCTCTTCCAATATCCAGTTTTTCAATTGGAAATAACAATTTAATTGGTGTCGGTGTATCTGCTGGAAATAGTATTTATCAGGTAAAAAAGAAGACAGCCGTTGAACCGTTTTTGATGCTTGATTTATCTTTTGGCAATTTTTATATGCGTGGTGCGGCAGGGTTAAGCGAACTAGGTTATCAGCACGTTTTTACCCCGAGTTTTAGCACTTCACTGTTCTTGAGTCCCTTTGATGGTGCCCCCATAAAAAGAAAAGATCTTAAGCCTGGTTATGATTCTATTCAAGATCGTAAAACACAAGTTGCTGTAGGGTTAGGTCTAGATTATGACTTAAGTGATTTGTTTAATTTACCAAATACGAACATTTCACTTGAAATGAAAAAAGGACGTCGGGGGTTCAATAGCGATATTACTTTGACCCGTACTTTTATGTTAACCGATAAATTTAGTATTTCCCCTTCTTTTGGTTTGAGTTATTATTCTGCAAAATATACCAATTACTATTTCGGTATTAAGAAAGCAGAACTGAATCAAACGAAACTTAAATCTGTGTACCATCCGAAAAAAGCGTATTCAGGACATATTGCATTGAATAGTCATTATGCAATTACCAATCATATTGGTATGGGACTTTCTTTTTCCTGGGAAACTTATTCTAAAGCGATAAAAAAATCACCGATTGTGAAACGAAGTGGTGAAATAAGTTCAGCTTTAAATTTCTACTATATGTTTTAATCTATCTTGAGGGAGGCAAAGTATGCCTCCCTTTTTATTCTTTTCTAGCATGATATTAAGTGAAATTGATAAAGGAGAGTGATTTTACATGAGGAAATACAGTAAATATGCCTTGCTTGTTTTATTACTCTGTCTCGTTACTTTTTACTATATAAGCGAAGAGGAAAATAGCAGCGATATTATTTTTCCAGCGATAAGAAGTGATATACAAAAAGTGATTACGGCAAGTGGTATTTTGCAAGCAAAAGAAGAAGTTGAGATTGGTTCACAGGCCTCTGGTCAAGTGAAACAAATCGTGGTGCAAGAAGGGCAGCGTGTCAAGAAAGGGGACTTATTAGCACTTATTGATCCGCGTATTGCGGAAACCGAGTTGAAGCTTGCAAAAGCAGAGTTAGAAAGTGCTGAAGCAAATTTAGAGGTAAAGCGAGCGAATTTGGTGTTATCTGAAGTGAATTTGGCACGCCATTATCAGTTGAATAAAAAAGAGGCTACGACAAAAAAAGATATTGAGGAAGCCGAAAATAAGCGAATTATTGCAAGTGCAGAATTACGTATGGCGCAAAGCCAAGTAGAAAGTGCCAAAGTCAAAGTGGAAAAAGCGAGCACAGAATTAGGTTATACTGAAATCCGTTCTCCGCTTGATGGTGTAGTGATTTCCGTTGTGGCACAGAGTGGACAAACCTTAGCCGCGAGTCAACAAACACCGGTGTTAATGAAATTGGCTGTCATTGACACCATGAAAGTGAATGCTCGGGTTTCTGAAGCGGATGTGATTGATCTACAAGTGGGTGCACCAGTTCATTTTACTTTATTAGGGGCACCACATGCACAATTTCATGCCAAATTAGCTGCAATTAAATTATCACCTGTGAAAGTGAGTGAGGCGACGTATTATTATGCAACTTTTGAGGTTCCTAATCCCGACCATAAACTACGTATCGCGATGACAGCAGAAGTGTCTATTTTATTAGATAAACGAGAAAATGTTGTGACGCTCCCGATTTCTGCATTAGGACAAATGCTCAAACCCAATCATTATTCTGTGACTGTTTTAAATCAATCAGGTGAAAAAGAGCAGGTTATCGTGAAAACAGGCTTAAAAGATGGGGCAAGAATAGAAATTGTAGAAGGTTTATCTGAAGGTGATAACGTTGTCCTGTCAGTAAATCTAGCTACGTCCTTGAATGACGAAGAAATATATGATCTTGGATTATGATGAATCAACCTTTAATTGAATTGAAAAATATTGTGCGTCGTTATGGTCATGGCGATACTGAAACGACAGTATTAAAGTCGATCAATCTTAAGATTTATGCTGGCGAAATGGTAGCGATCGTAGGGGCTTCGGGATCGGGGAAATCGACCTTAATGAATCTATTAGGTGTACTTGATCAGGCGGATGATGGTGAGTATCTTTTTCGAGGTCGTCAGATCAGCACATTATCCTCTGATGAATTGGCGGATTTACGCTGTTACCACTTTGGCTTTGTTTTCCAGCGTTATCATTTATTGCCTCATCTCACTGCAGTAGAAAATGTCGAAATACCGGCTATTTATTCTGCTATGGAGAAGGAAAAGCGGATTGAACGAGCACAAAAATTATTGTGTCGTTTGGGATTAGAAAATCAGTTAAAGCATAAACCTTCTCAACTTTCCGGTGGGCAGCAACAGCGTGTGAGCATTGCACGGGCATTGATGAATGGCGGTGAGATTATTTTAGCTGATGAGCCTACTGGAGCATTAGACAGTCAAAGCAGTCAGGAAGTTTTATCCGTACTGAAGACCTTGAATCATCAGGGACATACGGTTATTTTGATTACGCATGATATGCAAATTGCATCGCATGCAGACAGAATTATCACAATGAAAGACGGTGAGATTATTGCGGATAGTGGCGTGACTCAAAACCTAATGAAATCATCCGTTCAAGAAGTGACACCTCAGCTCTCTTCAATCCATTATTTGGCTACGCTACGCCGTTATCATGCGGCTTTTTTGATGGCAATGCACATGATGTTTGCGCATAAAATCAGAACATTACTTACGATGCTCGGCATTATTATTGGCATTGCTGCGGTAGTGTGTGTCATTGCGTTAGGGGAAGGCGCAAAAAATAAAGTTTTAGCTGAGTTTAGTGCGTTAGGCAATAATACAATTGATATCTATCCAGGAAAGAATTGGGGTGATCCCGATGCGATAAAAATTCAAACGCTCAATCAGGTTGATTTAGCACTCTTACGCCAACAACCTTACTTAAAAGGGGCTACACCTCAGATTTCAGTCGATCTACCGTTACGTTTCTTAAATAGAACAGTGAATGCGTCAGTTTATGGCGTAAGTGACGCTTTTTTCCAACTCAGAAAGCACAGGTTGCTCAATGGACGTTGGTTTAATGCTCACGATATGGCAACTCATCAAGCGGTTAGTGTGATTGATAAAAAATCACAGCAGGTCATCTTTGGGACGGAAAGTGCGGTCGGAAAAACGGTTTTTATTGGGCAAATTCCGATTTTGATTGTCGGGGTAGTAGAAACCCCTTCTCAAAATATAGAAGGACAGCGTGCCGCAATATGGTTACCTTATAACACTGTCGTGAGCCGGTTATACAATCAGTCTTATTTTCAGCAGATTACGGTACAAGTTAAAGAGCATATTGCACCAGAACTGGCAGAAAAAGCTATTATTGATTTATTAACCATACAACATGGTAGGAAAGATTTCTTTACTTTCAGCAGTCGTAAGTTTTTACAATCTCTTCAGCGCACGACCCAAACGTTGACGATGATGATCTCGTCTATTGCGTTTATTTCGTTAGTTGTAGGGGGGATTGGGGTAATGAATATCATGCTAGTTTCTGTTATAGAGAGAACTCGTGAAATCGGTATTCGTGTTGCTGTCGGTGCAAAAGAGAAAGATATTTTACACCAGTTCCTGATTGAGTCAGCGAGTGTGAGCTTACTTGGTGGTATGTTGGGCGTATTACTTTCTTTATTATTGGGGGGACTTTTTTCTGCATTCACTGACAGTATTAAAATGCAATTTACGTTTTCTTCCTTTTTGATTGCTTTTGTTTGTTCGTCAATGATCGGCATGATCTTTGGTTATTTTCCTGCGCGTAATGCTGCAAGATTAAAGCCTGTTGTCGCCTTGTCACAGGAATAAGGACGTATAAGGATTATTGATGTGATATAAGTGGAGAAGGAAGAAAGCAGAAAGCGAAAAACACGCTCTATTTGTGATCGCTAAAGTAGACGAGAAATGCCGTCTTTTAGCATGCGTAAGATAAACTAAATACGGATGAAAAGCATATATGAGTGATAGAGAGCATTTGAAGCATGAGCAGGCGGCACGATTGGTCACCATTTGGCTTGTATATAAAATATTAATAAAGAAAATCACGGCTATCAAATAGCGACTAGGTGAAAGATTAAGAAAAACAGGAAATTTTAGATACAAAAAAAAGCCGCGTTAAGCGACTGGATTGCTGATTTCCTTGATATTTTAAATGGTGCCCGAGGCCAGACTTGAACTGGCACGCTTCGAAAAGCGAGGGATTTTAAATCCCTTGTGTCTACCGATTTCACCACTCGGGCGCACAATTTTATATCTTTTTTAAACTAACTTAGTATCAGCGTATGGAGGCGTGTCCCGGAGTCGAACCGAGCTACATGGATTTGCAATCCAGTGCATAACCGCTTTGCTAACACGCCGTTAGTTTGGAGCGGGAAACGAGGCTCGAACTCGCGACCCCAACCTTGGCAAGGTTGTGCTCTACCAACTGAGCTATTCCCGCATTCGCTGTTAGTGCGGTGCATTCTACTGATTTATAAAAATCTGTCAACGGTTGTTTTGAAAAAAAGTGATTAATTGGTGAAAAAAAGTGCATATTAATTTTTTCTGTTTAAAAAATGTGTTTTTTGCTTAACTTTAAACAACTTGGTGTTTTCTTGTTGATTGAAAATTTTTCTATTTTCTTTTTTCACTTTTATGACATAATATCAAGTCTAGACATCTAGATAGCTAAAATAATAAGTTTTTATTCTTTACTTAGGGAATACAGAGGTTCTATGACACAACATTATTCAATTGAAACGTTATTAGCGCAGGCTGGAAATCGAACGGATGAGCGTACTGGTGCAGTTTCTACACCGATCTTTTTATCAACAGCTTATGCCCACCATGGAATTGGTGAAAGTACAGGCTATGACTATACACGTACGAAAAATCCAACACGTAGCGTTTTAGAAGAAACCATTGCTAAATTAGAAGGTGGGGAACGAGGCTTTGCTTGTGCTTCAGGAATGGCGGCAATTCAATTAATCATGTCCTTATTTACTTCCCCTGATGAGTGGATTGTTTCGCGTGATGTGTATGGTGGCACCTATCGTTTATTGGATTTCGCGTACAAAAATACACAAGGCGTTAAACCAGTTTATGTGAATACATCAGAGGTATCCTGTATCGAAGCGGCGATTACGTCTAATACAAAAGCAATTTTTGTAGAAACTCCTTCTAATCCTTTGATGGAGGAATGTGATGTGGCTGCGATTGCAAAAATTGCGAAAAAACATAATCTGCTTTTGATTGTCGATAATACTTTCTTAACACCGGTTTTATTTAGACCAATTGAGGCTGGTGCAGATATTGTGATTCATAGTGGAACTAAATACTTGGCTGGTCATAACGATGCCTTGGTTGGACTGGTTGTGGCAAAAGGTGAAGAACTCTGCCAACGTTTATTCTATATTCAGAATGGGGCTGGTGCAGTTCTGTCGCCTTTCGATTCATGGTTAACGATTCGAGGCATGAAAACCCTCGCCTTACGTATGGAACGTCATGAACAAAATGCCAAACAGCTGGCTGCGTTTCTGGCTTCTCAGCCACAAGTAAAAAATGTGTTATATCCAAATAAGGGCGGTATGCTTTCTTTCCGCTTACATGAAGCACATTGGGTTAATCCTTTTTTGAAAGCGCTGAAACTAATCACTTTTGCTGAAAGTTTGGGGGGAACAGAGAGCTTTATTACCTATCCAGCGACACAAACCCATATGGATATTCCAGAAGAGGAGCGTATTGCGCGCGGTGTGTGTAATTGTCTTTTGCGTTTTTCTGTTGGTTTAGAAAATGTAGAGGATATTAAAGCGGATTTATTACAAGCGTTTGCACAATTAAACTAAGTTTTCCTCGTGGACGGATTGATTTGCATAATGCTTATGATATTATCATTGCACTTGAAATGATAAAAAATATTCTTATTATAAAGAATGTTATTAACAAAAAAGGAAGAAATAATGGAAGTATTACATTCAACTGATGCAACATTTACGGCAGACGTCGTCAATTCAGATGTACCGGTCTTATTAGATTTTTGGGCACCTTGGTGTGGTCCTTGCCGTATGATCTCTCCAATTTTAGATGAAATTGCAGCAGAATTTTCGGGTAAAGTGAAAGTGGTGAAAATTAATATTGATGAAAACCAAGCGACACCAGCACAATTAGGTGTGCGTAGTATCCCTACTTTAGTCTTATTTAAAAATGGTAAAGCCGTTGCGACACAAGTGGGTGCTTTACCAAAGAACCAATTAGCTAACTTTATTAATCAGAATATCTAGTTAACGAATAGCATAAAAAATCCCAAACAGGTGTGTTTGGGATTTTTTATGTTTAAAGAAATTGTGCTAAATAGTGTGGAACCAATTCCGTCGCTTTACCATAATGACATTCGTCAAAACTAGACCGCACTTGGCTAGGTTCTAAATTAAGCTCGACTGTGTGAGCCCCATAAAATAGCGCTTCGCGTACAAACCCTGCTGCGGGATAAACATTGCCAGACGTTCCAATTGAAATAAAATAATCACACTCAGAAAGTGCGGTCTGAATTTTTTCCATTTCTAACGGCATTTCGCCAAACCATACAATATGCGGACGCAGAATCTGAGTAGGTGTACAGCAAAGACACTTGTCGTGCTCACCAATATCTCCTTGCCAGTCATAAATTTTTCCTGATTTGACACAGCGAACTTTCAATAATTCCCCATGCATATGAATCAAGTTTTTTGACCCTGCACGTTCGTGTAAATTATCTACATTTTGTGTGACGATGAGTAAATTATTGCCGAGTTTTTTCTCCAGTTCCGCTAAGGCGAAATGGGCAGCATTGGGTGCAATCTGATCAGAAAATAACTGCTTGCGGCGTTCATTGTAAAAGCGCTGCACGAGTTTGGGATTGTGAGCAAAGCCTTCTGGGGTAGCAACCTCATCAACAGGATGATTCTCCCATAAGCCATCAGTAGCTCGGAAAGTGCGAATACCCGATTCGGCTGAAATGCCAGCACCGGTTAAGACAACAATTCTAACTTGTTTTGTCATGCGTTTTCCTCCTGATGTGTGGTTCTTCTTACCTCTCACAAGATTTCACTCGTATTTCCCCGTCATTTTTTGTTGTTATGATATTAATTGCTTGATTTTTGCTCACGCAATGCACCCAAGATCTTTTTCATTTCTGGATCTAATGGTGCATTAATGCGTAATGTTTCACCTGTTTTAGGGTGTTCAAAACGAATAGAAAACGCGTGTAAGAATAAGCGTGTTAAGCCTAATTGAGTCATTTGCTCATCAAAGTGTTTATCGCCATACTTATCGTCTAAAGCGATAGGATGACCTGCATATTGAGTGTGTACTCGAATTTGATGAGTTCGTCCTGTGACGGGGGAGGCTTTTACCAAAGTGGCATATTCATAACGTTCTTCGATTGAAAAACGGGTTTCAGACGGTTTACCTTGTTCACTGACTCGTACAATACGTTCGCCACTGGATAACTCATTTTTTAGTAGTGGCGCTTTCACCACTTTGCAATGGGATTGCCATTGCCCACGGACTAAGGCTAAATAATCTTTTTGTACCGTTTTTTCGCGTAATTGCTCATGTAAACTGCGTAAGGCGGAACGTTTTTTCGCGACCAATAAAATTCCCGAAGTATCACGGTCTAAACGATGGACAAGCTCAAGAAAACGGGCGTCAGGACGTAAGGTGCGTAAGGCTTCAATCACGCCAAAACTTAATCCACTCCCACCGTGAACAGCAATACCAGAGGGCTTATTTAAGACTAATAAACACTCATCTTCAAATAAAATTTGTTTTTCTAATTGGCTGACTTTATTTAATTTAGTTGAAATTGGCGCGTGTTCTTTTTCTGACACACAGACAGGAGGAACTCGTACAATATCATTGGCTTGCAGTTTGTATTCTGGTTTAATACGCCCTTTATTTACACGGACTTCGCCTTTACGCAAAATACGATAAATTAAACTTTTTGGCACACCTTTGAGTTTAGCTAATAAATAATTATCAATACGTTGCCCTGCTTCATCTTCACTAATCGTCAGCATTTTTACTGTTTGATTGATGACTTTTTCGTCTTTTTTTTGGTTCATTTGATACGTCTATTTGATAGAAATTGGACGGATCATATCATATTTTGCTTTCCTTTAAAGGATTAAAATTACCTTGATAAATAAGAGGGATAAGTACATAATAAGGCGTATTTTTATGCCATTAAATTGGCTTGAAAATGGAGCGTTATTATTGTGGTCATATAATGCAGCGAATGGCATAAGACATTAGTAACCCAATGATTTTATATATTAAAAATCCTATCGCGACTTACAGTATCATTTTGATGAGTCGATGCTGTTTTACGCAAATGTATCTTTCATTTGAGTAACGTTATCAATGCACCCAGCAGCTGACAGTCGAGAGACTGACATTCTGCGACAGACACGAGGTCGATAGCGAAGAAAAGTGCGGTGATTTTTTAATAGAGACAGAATAAAAATTAAGAGAACAAATAATGAAAAGAATGTTAATCAACGCAACTCAAAAGGAAGAGTTGCGCGTTGCTCTAGTGGATGGACAACGTTTATTTGATTTGGATATTGAAAGTCCAGGTCATGAACAGAAAAAAGCAAACATTTACAAAGGCCGTATTACTCGTGTTGAACCTAGTCTTGAAGCCGCGTTTGTGGATTATGGTGCCGAACGTCATGGTTTCTTGCCTTTGAAAGAAATTGCACGTGAGTATTTTCCCGATGATTATGTCTATCAAGGACGCCCAAACATTCGCGATATTTTGAGCGAAGGGCAAGAAGTCATTGTTCAAGTAAATAAAGAAGAACGTGGGAATAAAGGGGCTGCGTTGACAACTTTTGTTTCTTTAGCGGGAAGTTACTTGGTGATCATGCCGAATAACCCGAGAGCAGGCGGTATTTCACGTCGTATTGAGGGGGATGAACGTCTTGAGTTAAAAGATGCATTGAGTTCTCTTGAAGTACCAGACGGTGTGGGATTAATTGTGCGTACTGCCGGGGTAGGTAAGTCGCCGGAAGAATTACAATGGGACTTAAAAGTTTTACTTCACCATTGGGAAGCAATTAAACAAGCCTCGCAAAGTCGCCCTGCGCCTTTCCTGATTCACCAAGAAAGCGATGTGATTGTACGAGCTATTCGTGATTACTTGCGCCGTGATATCGGTGAAATTTTAATTGATAGCCCTAAAGTGTATGAAAAAGCCAAAGCGCATATTAAATTAGTGCGTCCTGACTTTATTCATCGAGTCAAACTTTATCAGGGCGAAGTACCGTTGTTCAGCCACTATCAAATTGAATCACAAATCGAATCCGCGTTCCAACGTGAAGTGCGGTTACCTTCTGGTGGCTCGATCGTCATTGATGTGACAGAAGCCTTAACGGCGATTGATATCAACTCATCTCGTTCGACGCGAGGTGGCGACATTGAAGAAACCGCGTTAAATACTAACCTTGAAGCGGCAGATGAAATTGCTCGTCAACTACGTTTACGTGACTTAGGCGGCTTGATTGTGATTGATTTCATTGATATGACTCCAGTTCGTCATCAACGCGAAGTAGAAAATCGTATTCGTGATGCTGTACGTCAAGATCGTGCACGTATCCAAATTAGTCGTATTTCTCGTTTTGGTTTGTTGGAAATGTCACGTCAGCGTTTAAGCCCATCGTTAGGGGAGTCATCCCATCATGTATGCCCGCGTTGTCAAGGGACAGGTAAAATCCGTGATAATGAATCACTCTCTCTTTCTATTTTACGTTTAATCGAAGAAGAAGCATTAAAAGAAAATACCAAACAAGTGCATACCCTTGTGCCAGTAGAAATTGCTTCTTATTTATTAAATGAAAAACGTCGTGCGATTCACAGCATTGAAAAACGTCACGATGTGGATGTGATTGTCGTACCAAATGAAACGATGGAGACTCCACACTTTGGCGTGTTCCGTGTGCGTGAGGGCGAAGAAGTACATGAGCTCAGTTATAATTTAGTTAAATTACATCAAGAGAAAGATGAGCATTTTGTGCCTGAGGAATCTCTTGTGTCACGTAATATTGAAACCGCAGCTTTAACAAGTGAAAACGTTTTAGAAAGTGCGGCTGTTTCAATGGCAATTCCTGCACCTGCACCCGTTCCAGAGAAGAAGGTCGAAAATAAACCGTCTTTATTGACTCGCATACTGGCAAAATTAAAAGCAATTTTTGCTGATAAACCAGTGGTGGAAGAGAAGTCAAAAGGAAATCGTCCTAAGAGTAACCGTAATCGCCGTCAACAAGAACGTCGTAATCAACGTCGTTCACGTGCAGAGAATGTGGAGCGTGATAGCAATACGAAACGTCAAGATGAGGTTGTTGAAGAAGTGATTCGTCCTCGTTCAGAACGTAATACTAAACGTAATCGTAAGGCAAATCATGCGGTTGATACCGTATCTGTAACGGAAAATACATTAGATACTGCTACCGTTGAGAGCGTTGAAGTGGAAAAAGTGGAGTCCGTTTCGCCACGTCGTCAACGTCGCGATCTGCGTAAAAAAGTCCGTATTAGCGATGATGCTCATGAACGTGCATTGCCACTTGTCGAGACAGAAATAAGTATGCCTGAAGCAGAAACCGTGGTTGAGGAGACGGTTGTTGCAACAGAACTTGTGCCAGAAACTGTGCCTGTAGTTGAAGAAGGAGAAACAGAAAAACGCCGTGATAATAATCGTCGCCGTTTACCTCGTCATTTACGTGTGAATAATCAACGCCGTCGTCGTCAGAACCAAGAGTTTAAAGCACCAATGCCATTATTTGCTGCGGTAGCTTCTCCAGAGTTAGCAAGTGGTAAAGTATGGCCTGATTTCCAACCTGTTGTAGTAAAAGAAAACCAATTCTTATCGGTAGATGAGTTATTAGAACAACAACATCAGCCAAAAGAAAGCGCAGCAACGATTCCTGCACTTGATTTGGTGGCGGAAGGCAGTGAAAAAGGTGTATCACCATTTAATGGTTTCGTTGTACAGCCTGCGAATGAGTCGGTTGAAAAGAAAGTCAAACAATCGTTACAGCGTTTAGAAGAAGAGCAAGCTTTAGCCATTATGCAACCTTTATCGGTAGCAGATACTAAAATAGGCGAAGCAGAAGGGGAAACCGAGCACAAGCCATTAAACGACGTTTCGACAGAACTCAGTGTGAAGGAGAAGGACGAAAATAGACTTCCACAACAGCCGCCAGTAGAAGAAGTTGTTGAACAAGTCGAAATGCCTGCTCAAGGGGATGAAGTGAAGTCCATTAGTCGCTTACAACGAAACTATCAGTTTAGTGGACGCTTAGGTACTATTTCGGCAGTGCCGCATACGACATCAGAAATGACGCTAGCTAAAGCAAGTGATGAGCCTCTTGAAATGTGCCAAATTGGCGTGTGGAGTGAGTCGCGTTACTATTTCCATGGCAAAGGTTCAGCAGGGCATCATAGTGCGATTAGCCACGTTTATGCAGGACCGACAAAAGCGGAGAATAAAGGCGAATAAGCACGGAGTTGTGATTTGCTATTAGACAACAAGATAGCAAGTAACGAATTGTTCTAAAATAAAGCAATTGAATAAAAATCCTTATTTAATTGCTTGACTTAGCAAGCTAAAATCCGTATTATTCACCACGCTTAAATCACGGAGGAATGGTCGAGTGGTTGAAGGCACCGGTCTTGAAAACCGGCGAGGGTTTACGCCCTCCGTGAGTTCGAATCTCACTTCCTCCGCCATCAAATTTTGAAAACCGTAAGTCGTTTGGCTTACGGTTTTTTCTTATCTTTACATCTTGTTTTCTTATTAACTATCTGGTTTATGATGTGATGTTGTACGAAAAGTATAATGGTATTATCTTTGAGTGCGATCACAAAAGGTATCGCATAGTTCCTCCTAAATGTTTAGTTGAGGAGGCGTACAATGAGCTATATTTTAGACCGTAAGAAATTTACGGGGGAGAGAAATGATATGCTGAATGATGAGGACAGTGTTTATCTCAGTAGGTTAATTACTTTTTATCTTGTGTATTTTTGAATACTAAATATTCTTCTAACGTTTCAATGGCTGCCAGACACTTTGCTTTTCGTTGCTGAGTTAGTTGGATTTTTTGTCCTAACAGTTTTTTTTCTTGCTCTGCTTGTGTTTTTTGTTGGCTATCTTGTAGTGACATCAATTTTTCATTTAATGCTTGTAATGCCTCATAATATTTTTCTAAACGTTCTCTAGGTGGGAGTTGATGAACATGATGTGTTGCTTTATTGGTCGGAGTGAAGGTTTTTGTTTTGATTTGAGTATGAGTTAAGGCTTCAGATAAAGCAACATACTGTGATAGTAATTTTTCTGCAAAAAAGGCGCAGAGTGCAATGTCCGTTTCCGGTGCATTTTCTAGTTGTGTTAGCGTTTGCTTTAGTTCTTGAAAATAAAAAGAAAAGACTTGGTTATTTTCACTAAATAAATGAGGGGCAAAACGCGTTTTTAATGGCTGTTCTGTCGCTGTACACTGTTTGTGATCAAGTTGCGTGATCTTGTTTGTTAAGATTCGAATAAGTTCTGTTTTTTTCATAGGTGGTGATAAACAATCAATCCTCCCTAGTAGGAGGATTGATGTGGATATTACAGATACATGGCGGCTAACCAACCGAAAAGAATGAGTGGGATATTATAATGGATAAATGTCGGGACGACAGAATCCCAAATATGATCATGTTTACCATCTGCATTTAAACCCGAGGTTGGTCCTAATGTTGAGTCAGAGGCAGGCGAACCCGCATCACCAAGCGCAGCGGATACCCCAATAAGCGAAACCGTTGCTAAAGGTGAGAAACCAAGAGAAAGACAAAGTGGTACATAAATAGAGGCAATAATAGGTACCGTTGAGAATGATGAGCCAATCCCCATAGTAATAAATAAGCCAACTAACAGCATTAAAAAGGCTGCAATCCCTTTATTTTCTGCGCCAAAACCTTGACTGAAGGTTTCAACTAACGCCGTTACACCACCCGTTGTATTAATAACATTGGCAAAGCCAGAAGCAGCGATCATCACAAAACCAATCATCGCCATTAAACGTAAGCCTTGTTGGAAAATGTCATTACTTTCTTTTAATTTGAAAATACCACAAACAGCAAAAATAATCAGACCGGCTAATCCACCAATAATGGTTGAACTGGTAAAGAGCTGAAGGGCAAAAGTAACAATGATTGCCACTAAACTTGCGCCGACATGGAACGGCTTGATTTGAGCAACATGTGATTCAATATCTTGCGTGCTGATTTCGCTGCGCATCATGGCATATTCTCTCGGTTTACGATAGCTAATAAAGATCGCTGTCAGTAAACCAAGAATCATGCCAATCACTGGGACGGCCATAGCTAATGACACTTTAGCCACAGATGTCTGTAAGCCTAAAGTCGCGCCGGCTTGGTTGATATTCTTAACGAGGATACTTTCAATAAAAATTTTCCCAAACCCTACTGGTAATAACATATAAGTGGCGGTTAAACCAAAAGTTAAAACACAAGCAACGGCACGACGATCCAATTTTAGTTTATTGAAAATCGCAAGAAGCGGTGGAATCACAATAGGAATAAACGCGATATGGACAGGTAATAAGTTTTGCGATGAAACGGCAAACAGCGTGAGGATTGTTAAGATAAAATATTTAAAACCCGCCATTGAGCGACTGCTTGGTGTATTGCCCAAACGTTTAATGACTTTATAGGCAAGTAAATCAGTAATGCCTGATTTTGAAATGGCAACCGCAAATGCGCCTAAAATCGCATAATTCATGGCGACTTCTGCACCTCCGCCTAGTCCATTCGTAAACGTTTTTATTGTTTCACTGACGCCCAAATTGCCAGTTAAACCTGCCACTAATGCGGAAATAACGAGTGCGATGACAACATTAATACGCAATAAACTGAGCGCAAGTAGAACCACAATGGAAATCACGACAGGGTTAGTTAATAACATTGTATGTGTCCTTAGGTTATTAAGTTATGTTTTTTTTAAAAGAGTTCTAAATTTACTTAAAAAAAATAATTTGTCTATCTTTTTGCATAAAAATGGTGATAAAACAGATTTTTTATGCAGAATAATCATTTCTTTTCGTTAGCTTGTTGGTGTGGAAAACCACCTAAATGTTTTAAATGATTCACCATATAACAGAACAATTCAGCAGTCCGCTCTGTATCGTATAACGCAGAATGGGCCTGTTTACCATCAAAAGCAATTTGAGCGGCTTGGCAAGCTTTAACCAAGACGGTTTGTCCAAACATAAAACCACTTAACGTTGCGGTATCAAACATACCAAAAGGATGAAATGGATTGCGTTTGACGCCTGTTCGTTCTGCTGCGGCCATTAAGAAACTTTGATCAAAGGCCGCATTGTGTGCCACGATAATAGAGCGTTGGCAGTCTGCTGCTTTTTGTGCTTTACGAACCATTTTGAAGAGCTCTGTGATAGCGACTGTTTCACTGACTGCCCCTCGTAATGGATTGTGAATATCAATCCCATTAAACTGGAGTGACTCGGGGTTAATATTAGCACCCGCAAAAGGTTCAATGTGAAAATGGCAAGTTTGATCGGGGACTAAAAGACCCTCTTCGTTCATTTTGACTGTAATGGCGGCAAGTTCAAGTAATGCGTCAGTTTTCGCATTGAACCCTGCAGTTTCAACATCAATAATAACCGGGAAATAACCGCGAAAACGATGTTTTAATAAATGGGTATTTGCTGCTTCAGCTTGTATTTCTGTCACCTTATTATCCTATTTGAAATAATATAGCGTGGACAAAGGCCACGCTATAGAAATTTTTTTAAAATTGACCGCACTTCATGAGCGAGAAACTTAATTACCTAAGCCAGATTGCGCATGTTTATTTTCAATAAATTCGATTTTGTAACCATCAGGATCTTCGACAAACGCAATCACTGTTTTTCCACCTTTCACTGGACCGGGCTCACGGGTGATTTTACCGCCTGCTTGTCGTACCGCATCACAGGTTGCATAAATATCCTCAACGCCAATCGCAATATGACCATAAGCCGTACCCAGTTCGTATTCAGTCACGCCCCAGTTATAGGTTAATTCTAATACGGAGGCATTCTCTTCATCGTCATAACCAAGAAATGCCAACGTATATTTATACTCCGGATTGTCACTTGTACGCAGTAAACGCATACCTAAAACCTGTTGGTAAAACTGGATTGAGCGCTCTAAATTTGTTACGCGCAACATTGTATGTAAAATTCGCATTATCCCCCCATTTTGATTTTTATGAACCTGAAAAATTTTTGCCAAAATTGGAAATGATTATGCCATAATCATCGTGAAAAATCATTATGTTCTCTAACTAGAGGAGCGAGTATATGCAAAATACGACGTTGTTTCATTTATCTTGGCGGAAATATCTTACTCTCTTATTTCTCCTGCTAGGAACCGGCTTTTTTGCAAGTGGCGTGATTACTTGGATTGCGGCAAATTGGGACTATTTTTCTCGCTTTGAAAAGCTTTATGGAGTACAAAGCCTCTTTGGCGTTTCTATCCTTTTAAGTGTCTTTTTTTATTACTATGAAGCGAAAAAAAAGCAGGTTACTTCTGTACTTCCTCTTGTTTTTGCTTTTCTCGCTGCGGTATTGCTTGGGGCAATATTCGCTTTAATTGGGCAAACGTATCAAACGGGCGCTGACCCTTGGGAACTTTTCGCTATTTGGTCTATTTGCCAAATTCCGTTTTTGCTGTTATTTCCTAATGTAGCAAGTGCCTTATTATTATTGGTCACGGCAAATGTGGCTTTATCTTTAGCTATTTCCCTGCTCGGTGATATCGTGCACATGATGATCTTTTTAAATATGCTGTTTCTCGTGTGCTATGAATATTTTGGTGAGCGTTTAAGAGATCAGAATTGGCGCATTTTACCTAAGATCGCGTTGCTTATCTTAGTGTTTGCCTTTGGTTGGGCGCTGATCGTCAACAATAGCGTGCTGTTGTCGTGGTTATTGAGTGCAGGGCTTGTCTATTATTATAAAGAGCGTCGTTTTGACTTTCTTAATTTAATCGTTTTATTTTTCTATTTAGTCGTCAGTATTTGTACGAAAGTACTATTAAGCTCAGGGGAAGATTTTTTATCAGATATCTTTTTGGTAACGATATTGGCATTTGGTGGCACGATTGGTGCGATTATCACGTTAATTAAGTGGTTTAAGTGGCATAATCCTACTGCTTCTCGAGTCACTTGGCATATTTATCCACTCTTTATTTTATTAATTATATTTTGTACTGGCCTACTCCTTATTACTTTATTTTTCTCATTTGGTTTGGAAGATGAACAAGATCTTATCTATCCGAGTATCCTTTTTCTTATCGTTGCCTTAGTAATGCATTTTAATCAAAAAGAAAAGGCAGACTGGTTTGATATTGCCATTGATATGTTCATGGCAACAGGTTTTATTCTGTATTTCATTTTTTTCCTTTTTGATGGAGAAAATGACCTTTATCTTGCGTTAATGGCAATACTATCGGTCTTTTTGTATCAATTACGTTCATCAAATTGGCTACGTTTCTTAATTGCATCACTCTTTATCATCGCGTTTTTAGTTTACATTGGTTTTTTTGATTTGAGATGGTATGCCTATTATGAAGAGCATTTAGGGCAATTTGTGTTATCTGCACAACAGTGGATAATTCTTGGTGGTTTGCTACTTTATTACTTTTTTTCGTTAAGTGAGGAAAGACCGTATACGATAAAGCTATTACCTATTGCTTGGGCAATGTTGTTAGTCGGTTTGGCTATGAATCTTGACATATTCAACCGTTGGACATTTCTTGATACTGCACAACAGACACCAGAAATGTCTGATTTAAATGACTGGTTTCATGTCATTACTGGGTATTTTTTTACGGCGCTAACCTCTGATACTTGGTTGATAAAGAGTCTACATTTATTGATATCTATCACCCCGATTATATTTTTTGTGTTAATAAGTCGACGTTTTGAGTTAGCTAAGTTTCTGTATGCTAGCGTACTATTGACTCTTCTCGCACTGTGTTTGGGTTTTATTGCGGTGAATGAAACCCTAGCGTGTATTTCTTTGTTATTGTTGGCTTATTTAAGCGTTAGCCGAGTATTATTTGCGCTCGCGTTGTTGGGCGTGATCATGAATTTGAGCTATTACTATTATCTCTTGAGTATCCCTTTATTACATAAATCTTTCTTACTCATGGGAGTAGGCATCGTTCTGGCACTAGTTACGTTTGTTTTATCACGTTATAACAAGGCACCGCAGGCAACATTACAAGCTGAATCGCACAATACGTTTCAACCACAAACAATGTTACGTAAAAAACTAGGATTCACTTTGTTGGCGACATGTTTGATTGCCTTTGCCACGAATTATACTATTCATAAATATGAAGATATTTTAACGAATGGTGAGTCAATTATTTTAAAAACGGCACCTGTTGATCCGCGTTCCTTGATGCAAGGGGATTATATGACGTTGAACTATGAAATCTTGGCAGACATTAGTGAGGAATGGGGAAAAAATTTAGAAGAGGAAAAAACACAGTATTTTATTTATGCGTTGTTAAAACGAGACAGCCTAGGGATTGCTACCTTGTGTCGTCTTGAAACCAAAGCACCTACAACATTTGACGGGTGTACACCAAATATTTACTTACCGGTGAATGTCGCGATGTGGTGGCCACGTTTACCAAGTCAAGACTACTTTTTTGCCGAGGGAAAAGGTGAATATTATGCACAAGCTGAATATGCAGAATATCGCTTTAAAGGGGGAAAAGCGTTGTTGTTCCGCTTACTAGATAAGAACTTAAAAGCATTATAAAACAAAAGGCGGTAGTGAACCGCCTTTATGTTGTATGCCACTTACTTCACCGCAATCATTGAGCCAAAATTAAAGCATTGAAACCATAATTCCACTTGTTGAAAACCGACTTCAGCTAAACGTATTTTATGGGCTTGAATGCTGTCTGTACGCATCACATTTTCAAGTGCGGTGCGTTTTTGGCTGACTTCAAGTTCACTGTATCCATTCGCGCGTTTAAATTGATGATGTAAATCAATCAACAAGGCATTCATGTTTTGATCTTCAAAATGAAATTTCTCGGATAGTACCAAGATCCCATTCGGTTGTAAGCCTTGGTAAATCTTACTTAATAAGGCTCGACGATCTTCAGGTGGCAGAAATTGCAAAGTGAAATTTAAAATTACCATGGAGGCATTTTCGATTTCGATATGGCGTATATCATCACAAATAATGTCCACAGGTATTGTACTTTGATAGGCACTAACATGCTGGCGACAACGATCGACCATGGGTTGTGAGTTATCAACACCAATGATCTTGACGCCGGGCTGATTAATATGACGACGTGCAGATAATGTTGCTGCACCACGCGAGCACCCCAGATCATAGACGTTGCTATTCGCCGTAACAAAGCGTGATGCCAACATCCCAATAGCGGTAATGATGTTGGCATAGCCGGGAATAGAGCGTTGGATCATGTCGGGAAAGACTTCAGCTACGCTTTCATCAAAAGTAAAATCCCCCAATTTAGCAATGGGAGTCGAAAATAGAGTATCTTTTGTCATAATGTGTTAAAGACCGAGAAAAAGTGCGGTCATTTTAGAAGAAGTTTCGACCTATCACAAATAAATTATGATTTCGGGAATAAATGCGCCATGGCACTTTCTTCTTGTTTAATACGCACGCCTAGGATAAGCAAATAAATGGGTAATCCAATCAATGCGGTATATTTTGCTTGGCAGAAAAGCGATAAACCAATTAACTCGGGAATAATGTTTAAGAAATAATTCGGGTGACGTACGTATTTAAATAAGAAAGAGCGGTTAATGTGATGTTCCGGTAAAATGTAAAGTTTTACTGTCCAAATCTCTTTCAGTTCATAAATCACGTAAAATAGCATGGCGATCGCAAAGACTAAAATCGCCAGCCCTATTTGTGAGGTGCTATTAAATGCTGTGTTTTGGTTATTAGCTTCAATGATCGCGGCGAGATAAAATACAACATGGGCAATGGATAACAGCGTAGAATTGCGTTTACCATATTGTATTGCACCTTTTGCAATCAATGCTTTTTCATGGCGGATTGAAATAGACAGACTATAAAAACGGATCGCTAAAATACAGGCAAAAGTGATATTGATAAATAACATGTGGTTATCCTTAACATAATTTTATTCCAATAAAGTGGCGTAATATAACAAAAAATCCGATGATATGGCATGGAAATACGCCTTTATTTTGAACGTTCATCGCTTTTCTTTTTCTTATTGGTTGATTTGTAAGCATAAATAACCTTTTTATCTCTCTTGGTTTTCCGCTATAATTGAGTGAATTTTTGAGCATAATTAAGAGTACAAAGGATTTTGAAATGATGCGTACACATTATTGCGGTGCATTAAACCGTGACAATATCGGACAAGAAGTAACATTGAGTGGTTGGGTGCATCGTCGCCGTGATTTAGGTGGGTTAATTTTTATTGATATGCGTGATCGTGAAGGGATTGTACAAGTGTGTTTCGATCCAGTATATCAAGAAGCACTCACCACAGCAGCAAGTTTACGTAATGAGTTTTGTATTCAAATTAAAGGCGAAGTGATTGCCCGCCCAGATAATCAAATCAACAAAAATATGGCAACAGGCGAAGTGGAAGTGTTAGCAAAATCCCTGTCTATTTATAACAGCGCAGAGCCATTACCTCTCGACTTTAACCAAAATAATACGGAAGAACAGCGTTTAAAATACCGTTATTTAGACTTACGTCGCCCAGAAATGGCGCAACGTTTAAAAACACGAGCCAAAATTACCAGCTTTGTGCGTCGCTTTATGGACGAACATGGTTTCTTAGATATTGAAACACCGATGTTAACCAAAGCAACGCCGGAAGGAGCTCGTGACTATTTAGTACCAAGCCGAGTACATAAAGGTAAATTCTATGCATTACCGCAATCACCACAGTTATTTAAACAATTGTTAATGATGTCAGGGTTTGACCGTTATTATCAAATTGTGAAATGTTTCCGTGATGAAGATTTGCGTGCGGATCGTCAACCTGAATTCACTCAAATCGATGTAGAAACCTCTTTCTTAACGGCACCAGAAGTGCGTGAGATAATGGAAAAAATGGTACATGGTTTGTGGCGGGAAACCCTTGGGGTAGATTTAGGTAAATTCCCCGTGATGACCTTTGCAGAAGCGATGCGTCGTTTTGGCTCAGATAAACCTGATTTACGTAATCCATTAGAAATGGTGGACGTAGCGGATTTATTAAAAGAGGTTGAATTTAAAGTATTCAATGGTCCAGCGAATGACCCTAATGGTCGTATTGCCGTCATTCGTGTACCAAATGGCACAGACATTACGCGTAAACAAATTGATGAATACACGCAATTTGTTGGGATTTATGGGGCAAAAGGTTTGGCTTGGTTAAAAGTCAATGATCTTGCTGCGGGGATGGATGGCGTACAAAGTCCAATCGCAAAATTTTTATCTGAAGCGGTGTTAAAAGCCCTTTTAGAGCGTGTACAAGCACAAAACGGCGATATTCTTTTCTTTGGTGCGGATAACTATAAAGTAACAACTGATGCAATGGGCGCGTTACGTTTGAAGTTAGGACGTGATTTGGGCTTAACGAAATTAGAAGAATGGCAACCACTTTGGGTGATTGATTTCCCAATGTTTGAGCGCGATGATGAAGGTGATCTTGCCGCTATGCACCACCCATTTACTTCACCAAAAGATTTCAGCCCAGAACAATTAGAAGCGGATCCAACTTCAGCCGTTGCTAATGCTTATGATATGGTGATTAATGGTTATGAAGTGGGTGGGGGATCGGTGCGTATTTTCGATCCGAAAATGCAACAAACGGTATTCCGTATTTTAGGGATTAATGAAGCAGAACAACGTGAAAAATTTGGTTTCTTATTAGATGCGTTAAAATTTGGTACACCACCACATGCAGGCTTGGCTTTTGGTTTAGATCGTTTAACGATGCTATTGACTGGAACGGACAATATCCGTGATGTGATTGCGTTTCCGAAAACCACAGCCGCCGCCTGTTTAATGACAGAGGCGCCGAGTTTTGCAAACCCACAAGCATTGAATGAACTGTCAGTTCAAGTAATTAAATCTGAATAAAGTTTATAAAAGGTGCGGTTATCATAACTGCACCTTTTCATGTAAATTTATTGGGAGGTAATTATGCGTTATGCTATCTTATTGATTCCTATTTTTTTATTAATATCATGCTTTGATAAACTACCATTCCTGAAAGCAAATAATACCTCTCAAGCCTCGCATGACACGATTGCTATCCAGTCCGATTTTTATATTTTAGCTCAGCGTTTTCAATGTGTTAACGTTAAACTTGATGTTGGTTCAACAGAAGAACATTGCGCGAATTTGAGCTTGATATCTCAAAAAACCAATGTCGATTGGCTCAATACGTTCTTGGATAATCTTACTTTAAGTATATTGATTGAAACCAAATCCTCTGAGCAAGGTATCGAACAGCTCGTACAAAAGTGGTTTAATGACGTGTTGCCAGAATTAGAACTTAATCAAAGCTGGGATTATTCGCGAGAGATCCATTTTATTGGACAGCGTGAACAATTAGCGACATTTTCTGTGATCACGAGTTACTATACGGGTGGTGCGCATGGCATGTATGATACACAGTTTTTAAATATTGATTTAACCAATAAGCAAATTTATACACTAGACGATATTTTGGTTTCATCAGATAAACGTTATCAGTTGATTGAATTATTGCGTGAAGCGAATTTAGCTCGTTTAAAAACATTAGGAATATCGGATTTTTCTATGCATGATGAACTCGAGCTGACGGATAATTTTGTCTTTACAATTAATGGATTAACATTCCGTTATCCTGTTTATACATTAGGTTCTTATGCAGATGGTGAAATCGATTTAGTGCTTCCTTATCGCCAGTTAAAGGACATTATTAAACCTGAATTACTATATTAATGGGATGAAAATGTATAAGAATCCGCATAGTGTCTTAGTGGTCATCTTCTGTTATAGCACACAACGTGTTCTCATGTTACAACGACAAGATGATCCGACATTTTGGCAATCTGTTACCGGTTCTTTAGCCTTAAATGAGTCACCAAGAGAAACTGCGATAAGGGAAGTGAAAGAAGAAGTCGGAATTGATATTCAGTCAGAGAGCTTAGCGCTTTTTGATTGTGAAGAAAGGATAGCGTTTGAAATTTTTCCCCATTTCCGTTATAAATACGCACCAAATGTCACTCATTGTCTTGAACACTGGTTTTTGCTAGGGCTTGCAGAGGAAAGAATACCCCATTTAACAGAGCATGTTGCTTTTCAATGGCTACCTGCAGAGCAGGCAGCGATCTTGACTAAGTCATGGAATAATCGCGCAGTAATCGAAAAGTATTTAGTGAAACAACCATTGGATAGTGGCATCTTACAGAGAATATCGAACGAGTATAATTATTTAATAAAGAAGGAAATTGAGAATGGCAGGTCATAGTAAGTGGGCTAACATTAAACACCGTAAAGCCGCACAAGATGCACAACGTGGCAAGATTTTTACTAAATTAATTCGTGAATTGGTGACAGCTGCGAAGTTAGGTGGTGGTGATGTCAATGCAAACCCGCGTTTACGTACTGCGGTGGATAAAGCCTTATCAAGTAATATGACGCGTGATACCATTAACCGTGCAATTGAACGTGGTGTGGGCGGTGGTGATGACACCAATATGGAAACCAAAATCTATGAAGGATATGGTCCTGGTGGTACGGCAGTGATGGTGGAATGCTTAAGTGATAATGCTAACCGTACAATTTCACAAGTTAGACCGAGTTTTACAAAATGTGGCGGTAATCTAGGAACGGAAGGCTCTGTTGGTTATTTGTTCAGCAAAAAAGGGTTAATTTTAATTACTTCTGGTGATGAAGATGTTATTATGGAAGCCGCAATTGAAGCCGGTGCGGATGACGTACAAGTTCAAGAAGATGGGAGTTTCGAAGTGTATACTGCTTGGGAAGAACTTGGTGCTGTCCGTGATGGTATTGAATCCGCAGGGATTAAAATTGATAATGCCGAAGTTACCATGATTCCGTCTACGACTGTTGAACTTGACGCAGAAACTGCACCGAAATTGTTAAAGCTGATTGATATGCTAGAAGATTGTGATGATGTACAAAATGTTTATCATAATGGCGAAATCAGTGATGAAATAGCGGCTATGCTATAGATTATTCTATTAAATGCGATTTATTTAATAGTGATTTTACCGATTGTATCGTGCATACAATTGATCATTTATTTTAGGAGAACTTATGAAATTAACTCAACTTTTTGCAAGCTTAATGGTTGCTGGCGCATTAACTGCCTGTGCACAAAATGGTGCGGACATGAAAAAAGCGATGGAAATGAAATCATCTGAGCCAACATTTGAAACAGCAGCTTATTTTTGTGATGTGAAAGGTAAGAAAAATCAAGTTGTTTCAGCCACGTATACATTTGTTAATGGTAAAGCAGATAGCGCAACAGTAACAATTAATCGTCAAGTTGTTGGTCATGAAATGAAACTCGATAGCACTTATCAAGATGGTGTGCGTTTCGTAGAAGGGAACAAAGTCTGGTCATTAGATAATGGCTTTGCAGCAAGCACAGTCGGCACAACTGCTGCAGTAATGTTTACTGACAACAACAAAATCCTAGCTAAAAATTGTACTAACGCAAAATAATGTGTGTTAACAATTTTTCGGCATAGATGAAAATAATGGATTTACAGTAAAATGTAGATCCATTTATTTTTGGGGCAAGTAATGGCAATTATTTTAGGCATCGATCCTGGCTCTCGCGTAACTGGCTATGGCGTTATACGTCAAGCGGGTAGGCATTTAGAATATTTAGGTAGTGGCGTGATCCGGACGTCTGTTACAGATTTACCAACTCGTTTGAAACGGATCTACATGGGGGTAAATGAAATTATTTTGCAATATCAACCGGATATGTTTGCTATTGAAGAAGTGTTTTTAGCCAAAAATGCCAATTCAGCTTTAAAACTTGGGCAAGCAAGAGGTGCCGCGATTGTTGCCGCAGTTAATCATGATTTGCCCGTTTTCGAATATGCGGCGCGCTTAGTCAAACAAACGGTAGTAGGGATTGGTTCTGCAGATAAAATTCAAGTACAAGATATGGTAACACGGATTTTAACTTTATCTGAAAAACCACAAGCCGATGCGGCGGATGCGTTAGCGATAGCGATTACGCATGCCCATTCTCTTCAACACGCTTTCCATGTTACAAATAGTGCACAAGCGACAGAAAAACCAGAAAAAACGACCGCACTGCTTAAAGCGCGATACAGCCGAGGACGCTTTCGTTTAAAAATTTAACTGGATGTTCATCCAGTTTTATTTTATGCTATACAACAAAATAAATGATGTGATGAGGAAGATATGATTGGTCATTTGACGGGACGTTTAGTTGAAAAACACCCTCCTGAGATTTTGTTAGATGTGCAAGGCGTTGGCTACGAATTATTATTACCGATGACCAGCTTTTATCAGCTTCCCGATATTGGTCAACAGACAGCTCTATTTACTCATCTTGTTGTGCGTGAAGATGCACATTTACTGTTTGGTTTTTCGCAAAAAACCGACCGCACTTTGTTTCGTGAATTAATCAAAACCAATGGTGTAGGACCTAAGCTCGCTCTGGCTATTTTATCAGCCATGTCAGTGGAAGAGTTTGCTTATGCGATTGAACGTGAAGAACTTTCTAAATTAGTGAAGATTCCTGGGGTTGGTAAGAAAACAGCAGAACGTTTATTAGTGGAATTAAAAGGGAAGTTCAAAGGCATTCAACAAGAAGACTTCTTTATTGAAAGTCAACATCTTAAACAGCCTGAACATGCCTTAAATGAACAAGATATCCCTGCCAGTGAAGCTATTTCTGCGCTGATTGCGTTAGGTTATAAAGCCGCAGAAGCTGAAAAACTGGTGAAAAAAATCAGCAAGCCGGCACTTTCTAGTGAGCAACTTATCCGTGAAGCATTAAAAGCCGCCTTATAATCTTTAAGTGAAAAGAACATGATTGAAGCAGATAGAATTATTAGTACAAGTGCGAAAGGCGATGAAGAGTATATTGATCGTGCGATTCGTCCAAAATTGCTAAATGATTATGTTGGACAACCGCACGTCTGCGAACAAATGGCGATTTTTATTCAAGCGGCTAAATTGCGCCAAGATGCTTTGGATCATTTATTGATTTTTGGTCCACCTGGGTTAGGTAAAACCACATTAGCCAATATTGTAGCGCATGAAATGGGTGTGAATATTCGTACTACTTCAGGACCAGTATTAGAAAAAGCGGGCGATCTTGCCGCAATGCTTACGAATTTAGAACCACATGATGTGCTATTTATTGATGAAATTCATCGCTTATCCCCTGCGATTGAAGAAGTGTTATATCCAGCGATGGAAGATTATCAATTAGATATTATGATAGGTGAAGGACCTGCGGCTCGTTCAATCAAGTTAGATCTTCCACCTTTTACATTAATTGGGGCAACAACACGTGCGGGCTCGTTAACATCGCCGTTGCGTGATCGTTTTGGGATTGTACAACGGCTGGAGTTTTATGCAGTGGAAGATTTAACTTCGATCGTAGCGCGTAGTGCAAATTGTTTGAATTTATCTATTTCCGATAGCGCGTGTTATGAAATTGCACGTCGTTCAAGGGGGACACCTCGAATTGCTAATCGTTTATTAAGACGCGTGAGAGACTTTGCAGATGTCCGTCATGCCGGCATTATTTCAGAAGAAAGTGCTAAAGCCGCATTGTTAATGTTGGATGTGGATGATGCAGGTTTTGATTATTTGGATCGCAAACTGTTAAATGCTGTGATTGAACGTTTTGACGGGGGACCTGTAGGATTAGATAATCTTGCTGCTGCGATTGGAGAAGAACGAGAAACGATAGAAGATGTGCTAGAGCCTTATTTAATACAGCAAGGCTTTTTACAGCGTACACCTCGAGGACGTATGGCAACCTCAAGAACGTACCGTTATTTTGGGTTAGAGAAATTAACAGAATAAGACGAGCGAAACATTATTAAAAAAGCGTGTTAATGAAAAATTAACACGCTTTTTTAGTTTATTGCTGTTTGAGAGTATTTAACTTAGTTAAAGCAAAATCGCAACTTTTAATTTGAGTGGCTAATTCCATCTCGAGAATTTGTTGTTTGCTTTGGTTGAGTTTGCTTTTAATTTTACTCACTTGGGTATGTGTACCCGGCTGTTTTTCTGCCTCGGCAATTAAATCCTCGGTTTCTTTGAAAAGTTTTTCACACTGTTGAGGAACTGCAGCATTGGTATTGGTTTTAATTTCAGCAGGTTTGCTTGCATGAACAGGTGAAGTCACCAACGCGCTTGCCGCGAAAAGTGCGGTCAAAATGAACGAAAATCTTCTTTTCATTATAATACCTTTAGATTCTTTTATTTTCTGAGGATCAATCGCTAGGAAAAGTAACAAAATACATAGGATATGTCTAGTGTTTTGTCGTTTTTTTATCCAAACCGTGATTTTTATTTCAGTAAGCGTTGCTAAAATGTTAATAAAATTTATAATTTGACCTGTATCAATTCTTAGAGTTCTACATATTTTTCATTATTTTTGATTTAAGTATAAAAATGTGATCTATGTGTCATTTTTTTATATTTTTAATCCTTATGTTTAGTAGTAGAATAGATACCGAAGTTGGGTTGCCTATATAATGATAAACTATTCAACTGTAAAAATGATTATACATCATAGTGTTATAGTTGTGATTGTGAAGGTAATTCAAGGGGTCTACTTAGGGAATTTCTTTAAGTATTGGGGGTGGTTACTTTGTAATCATTTTGTAGGAACTTGTAGCATTTACAAGGAGTTGAGATGTTGGACGTTGTTGAACTCTCTCGATTGCAGTTTGCATTAACTGCGTTATATCACTTTTTGTTTGTGCCATTAACACTAGGTTTATCGTTCATTCTAGTGATTATGGAAACGCTCTATGTAGCCACAGGCAAAGAAGTTTATAAAGATATGACAAAATTCTGGGGTAAGTTATTTGGTATTAACTTTGCTCTCGGTGTCACAACTGGTATTACAATGGAATTCCAGTTTGGTACGAACTGGTCATATTATTCTCATTATGTGGGAGATATTTTTGGTGCGCCTCTTGCAATTGAAGCATTATTGGCATTCTTCTTAGAGTCGACTTTCGTTGGTTTATTCTTCTTCGGTTGGGACAGATTATCAAAAGGTAAACACTTAATTGCGACATACTGTGTGGCATTTGGTTCAAATTTATCCGCAATGTGGATTCTTGTTGCAAACGGTTGGATGCAATACCCTGTCGCTTCTGAGTTTAATTTTGAAACCATGCGAATGGAAATGACCAGTTTTATGGATTTATGGTTAAACCCAGTTGCACAAAGTAAATTCTTACATACTCTCTCTGCAGGTTATGTGAGTGGTGCAATGTTTGTATTAGGGATTAGCGCTTATTATATCTTGAAAGGTCGTGATCTCGGTTTTGCTAAACGTTCGTTTTCTATTGCTTCCACTTTCGGTGTGATTTCTATTTTCTCGGTGATCATCATGGGTGATGAATCTGGTTATGAAATCGGTCAAACACAACCTGTGAAATTAGCAGCAATGGAAGGGGAATGGCATACTCAACCTGCACCAGCTGACTGGAATTTACTTGTAGTGCCAAATCAAGCAGAGAAACGTAATGATTTTGCTATTCAAATTCCTTACGCTGCAGGGATTATTGTGACACGTTCTTTAGATAAACAATTTGCGGGTCTTGCTGATTTAGAAGCGTTGAATGTGGAACGTGTACGTAATGGTGTTCAAGCATATGACTTGTTACTTCAATTACAAGCACAGAAAAAAGCAGGTCAAATCAGTGAAGAAACAAAAGCACAATTTAATGCTGTCTCTAAAGATCTCGGTTTCGGTTTATTATTGAAACGTTATACCGACAAAGTGGTTGATGCGACTGAAGAGCAAATTAAACAAGCTGCGGCAGATACAATTCCAAATGTGGGACCTACTTTCTGGTCTTTCCGTATCATGATGGCAGCAGGTGGTTTATTACTTCTTCTTCTGGTTGGTGCATTTGTACAAAATGTGCGTAAAACAGTGGGAACAAAACCTTGGTTCTTAAAAGCGCTTTTATGGTCGATTCCATTACCATGGATTGCAATTGAAAGTGGTTGGTTCTTAGCTGAATATGGTCGTCAACCTTGGGCGATTTATGAAGTGTTACCAGTTGGTGTGGCTAACTCTGCACTCACAACAGGTGATCTTTGGTTCTCCATTGGATTAATCTGTGCACTTTATACCTTATTCCTTGTAGTAGAAATGTATTTAATGTTCAAATACGGTAGATTAGGACCAAGTTCATTAAAAACAGGTCGTTACTACTTTGAACAATCATCTAAATAAGTAGGAGCCTGATTATGATTGATTATGAAATTCTACGCTTTGTTTGGTGGATCTTGATCGGTGTATTGCTTATTGGTTTTGCAGTAACTGATGGTTTTGATATGGGTGTTCTAACTTTGTTGCCTTTTGCTGGTAAAAAAGAAGTGGAAAAACGTATCATGATTAACTCCATTGCACCACACTGGGACGGTAACCAAGTTTGGTTATTAACAGCTGGTGGCGCAATGTTTGCCGCATGGCCGATTGTGTATGCCACCTCTTTCTCTGGTTTCTATATCGCCATGATTTTAGTTTTAGCGGCATTATTCTTCCGTCCTGTCGGCTTAGAGTATCGTGCTAAAATTGATAATCCAACCTGGCGTACATTATGGGATTGGGGATTATTCATTGGTGGTTTTGTCCCTTCGCTAGTTTTCGGTGTGGCATTTGGTAACTTGTTACAAGGTGTACCATTTGAATTCAACGAATTATTGCAAGTCAAATACACAGGCTCATTCTTTGCATTATTAAATCCGTTTGCGTTACTTTGTGGTTTAGTGAGCTTAGCAATGTTAACAACACAAGGTAGTGCTTGGTTGCAAATGAAAACAACTAGCGAATTACGTCATCGTGCTCGTAGCATTACACAAGCTGGTGCCGTTGCTACAATCATTACTTTTGTGCTTGCTGGTGTTTGGTTATATTTCAAAGACGGTTTTGTTGTGACATCTGTGATTGATCATAACGCCCCATCAACTCCATTTGGTAAAACTGTGGCGATTGAAGCGGGTGCATGGTTTAATAACTATAAAGACATGCCGATTTTATGGATTTTCCCTTTACTAGCGGTGGTAAGTGCAGTATTGAACATTTTAGCCTCTAAAGCAGATCGTTCAGGTTTCGCGTTTTTATTCTCATCCTTAACGATGGCGGGTATTATTTTGACTGCGGGCATTTCTATGTTCCCATTCGTGATGCCATCCATTACGCATCCTGAATTAAGCTTGTTAATGTGGGATTCTACATCAAGTAAATTGACATTAACCTTAATGCTCGGTTTTGCACTTGTATTTGTTGTAATTTTACTTGCATACACGATTTGGGCGTATTGGAAAATGTTTGGTCGTCTCGATAGTCAATTTATCGAAGAGAACAAAAACTCATTATACTAAGGAGAAATATTATGTTTTATGTCATTTGGGTATTGGGTGTTTTGTTTACGGTGATGTTAGCCGCGGTAATTACTATCGGTATTGAGAAAACCGGTAAATTTGATGAGTAATCTCAATGATTAATTCACTATATCAAATCTTTAATAAGGGTTCGTTAAGAACCCTTTCATTTATATTCGCTATCTTGATCACATTGTTTTTTTTCTTCAATATCAATGATTTTTCTACAAACTTACGTAGTGCACCAGCACCCTTAATTTTATTGATGATTTGGGGGACGGGGATTCTCTGGATTCATGGTATTGGCTTTGAGATCCGTAGCACACTTTGGAAAGGCTTATTTTCGCCTATAATTGGCTATATTGGATTTATTTTGGCTATCGTGGTAAGTTGGGCGGGATAATGATGAGTTGTAAAGCAAAATTTTTGCTCAGAATCGTATGCTAGACTTGCTTATCATTCATACAAGCTCTAAAATACGCCACCAATTTGTCGAGATGTGACGACGTAAACAAACGGAAGGAATAGAACAATGGTCGCCAATGTATTTAATTTTCCTATTCGTGTTTATTATGAGGATACTGATGCGGGTGGTGTCGTTTACCATGCGCGCTATTTGCATTTTTTTGAGCGAGCAAGAACAGAATATTTGCGTTGCGCAGGATTTTCACAGCATACACTGTTAAATGAACAACAGCTCGCTTTTGTTGTCAAAACAATGAATATTGATTATCGCTATCCAGCAAAGCTCGATAATTTATTAATCGTCGAGACGTTAGTCACTGAGTTGAAAGGCGCATCGATTTTCTTCACTCAACGATTAAAGAAAGAGGAACAGATTTTATGCGAGGCTACAGTAAAAGTAGCCTGTGTTGATCTTGGAAAAATGAAACCAATCGCTATTCCTGCAGAGATGAAAGCTGTATTGGTAAATGAGTTATAAAACCTTTTGGAGTATGTAATGACTGCAGATTTGAACTTTTTAGAATTATTTCTAAAAGCCAGTATCGTTGTTCAATTTGTTATTGTAATTTTAATAATTTTCTCAATTATGTCTTGGGCAATTATTATTCAACGTAGTCGTATTTTAACAAAGGCATTGAAAGATTCAGCTGCCTTTGAAGATCGTTTTTGGTCCGGTGAAGATTTAAACCGTCTATTTGATGGTTTAGAAAATAAGCGTGATGGGTTGAGCGGAAGTGAACAAATTTTTTATGTTGGTTTCAAAGAGTTTTCGCGTTTAAAACAAGCTAATCCTAATGCACCAGAGGCTATTATTCAAGGGAGCTCACGAGCAATGAACTTGGCCATGAATCGTGAAGTGGAAGAACTTGAGACGCGCGTGCCATTTTTAGCAACGGTGGCATCTATTAGCCCATATATTGGTTTATTTGGCACAGTCTGGGGGATCATGCATGCATTTATGGCATTGAGTGGTGCTAAGCAAGCCACATTACAAATGGTTGCCCCAGGTATCGCAGAAGCATTAATTGCAACGGCGATTGGTTTATTTGCAGCAATTCCTGCGGTGATGGCCTATAACCGTTTAAGTTTACGTGTCAGTAAATTAGAACAGAATTACGGTAATTTTATTGATGAATTTACCACAATTTTACACCGCCAAGCATTTGGTAAAAATGGCACACACTAATCGCTAAGCGATGTTTAGCGTTCCGTGCCTTTTGAGATAAGTGCGGTTGTTTTTTTAGAATTTTGAGGGGAGATAATGTCTTACCGCCGTAAACGTAGAGATGTGAAATCTGAGATCAACATCGTTCCTTTTTTGGACGTGTTACTCGTGTTGTTGCTGATTTTTATGGCAACAGCGCCAATTATTAGCCAAAGTGTCCAAGTTGAATTGCCTGATGCGGTAGAGAGCCAAAGTGTCAGTAATGAAGATAAAGTGCCGGTTATTTTAGAAGTAGCAGGTATCGGACAATATAGTTTAGCGATTGGTACAGAGCGCTTAGAGGGACTGACTGAAGAGATGGTTACTCAATTGTCTAAACAAGAATTCGATAAAGATAATAATACGTTGTTTTTAGTGGGTGGTGCGAGAGATGTTCCTTATGAAGAAGTGATCAAAGCACTCAACTTGCTTCATCTTGCAGGTATTAAATCTGTTGGATTAATGACAAACCCGATTTAATAAAAAGGCAATATTGTGCAAAGTAAGCAGAACAATAAAGACATCAGTGCGGTTATTCTTTCCGTCATTTTGCACGCGATCTTATTTGGCTTATTGATTTTAGGTTCCCTCTATCATCGGGTTGAAATTATGGGTGGCGGTGAAGGTGACAGCGAGGTGATGGGAGCGGTGATGGTTGATACAGGCGCAGCTGCTCAAGAGTGGGGACGCCTTCAGCAACAGAAAAAAGGTCAAACCGATAAAGCGAAAAAAACGGAACCTGTTATTGAAGAGAAACCTGTACAGCCAGATGAACAAGAGATCATTCGTCAGCAAGAAATTGAGAAGCAAAAAGCGTTAGAAAAACAGAAAGAAATTGAAAAACAAAAAGAAATTGAACGTCAAAAACAACTTGCTGAGCAGAAAAAGCAAGAAGAACAAGCACGCTTGGCGGCATTAGAAAAACAAAAACAAGCAGAAGAAGCAAAAGCGAAGCAGCTAGCTGAAGCGGCAAAACTAAAGGCAGAAGCAGAAGCTAAACGCTTAGCTGCATTGGCTAAACATGCAGAAGAAGAGGCGAAAGCGAAAGCAACAGAAGAAGCCAAGCGTAAAGCGGAAAAAGCGAAGGCAGAGGCTGAGGCAAAAGCGAAAGCAGAAGCAGAAGCGAAGGTCAAAGCAGAGAAAGCCAAAGCAGAAGCGGAAGCGAAGGCCAAAGCAGAAAAAGCCAAAGCGGAAGCAAAAGCAAAAGCTGAAAAAGCAAAAGCCGATGCGGAAGCTGCACAACGCAAAGCGAATCAAGCCGCGCTGGATGATTTCTTTAGTGGAGGAGATGTCGGTGGAGGCTCTGCAACGAGAGGATCAAATACGGATCGTCAGGGAAGCCAAGGAAGCGGTGCAGCACTGGGGGCTGGTGATGGTGGAAAAACAGGCGATCAATATGCCGGAGTAATTAAACGAGAAATTCAACGCAGATTTTTGAAAGAGCCGAGTTTTGCAAATAAAGTTTGCGTCGTTGAAGTCGAGTTTTTACGGGATGGAACCATTGCAAATTATCGTCGAGTATCAGGACCTGATGATATTTGTCAAGCTGCGGTAAGTGCCGTGGCAAGGACGAAGAAAGTCCCGCCAGCACCAACAGATGATATCTATCAAAGATATAAGAAATCCCCAATTGAATTTAAATTAAGATAAAGTTAGTATTGCCTTTTTGTTTATCGTAAATCAACGATAAAGGATTGGAAATGAAAAATAATAGGTGGTTCCAATGAAATTAGTCACCCGTATGTGGAGTATATTGATCGTATTCTTTCTTGCTGTATTGCAACCTGCACAAGCAGAGGTACAAATTGTCATTGATGAAGGTGTAGATAGTGCCAGACCAATTGCGGTTGTGCCATTTAAGTGGAATGGGCCGGGTTCTGCACCAGCGGATATTGCCGATATCATTGCTGCCGATTTACGCCATAGTGGTAAATTTAATCCGATTCCAGTCAATCGGATGCCACAGCACCCAACATCTGTTTCAGAAGTGAATCCAGAAGCTTGGGCTGCGCTTGGTATTGATGCGGTAGTAGTGGGGCATGTAACACCAGCAAATGGCAGTTTTAACATCGCTTATCAGCTTGTTGATACGATTGGTGCAACTGGTACTGCGGGTACGGTGTTAACACAAAACCAATATACAGTAACAGCAAAGTGGTTGCGTTATGGAGCACATACAGTCAGTGACGAAGTTTTTGAAAAATTAACGGGCATCAGAGGGGCGTTTAGAACGCGCATTGCTTATATTGTGCAGAAACACGGTGGCTCTCAACCTTATGAAGTCAGAGTATCTGATTACGATGGGTTTAATCAATTTGTCGTTAACCGTAGTGCGCAACCTTTAATGTCACCAGCTTGGTCACATGATGGTAAAAAGTTAGCTTATGTTTCTTTTGAAAATAAAAAATCCCAGCTAGTAGTGCAGGATTTAGGCTCTGGTGCACGTAAAGTGGTCGCGTCGTTTAATGGGCATAATGGTGCGCCTGCATTTTCACCAGACGGTTCAAGATTAGCCTTTGCCTCTTCAAAAGACGGTGTATTGAATATTTATGTAATGAATTTAGGTAGTGGACAGATTTCACAGTTGACTAGTGGTACAGGGAATAATACTGAACCATCTTGGTCACCTGATGGACAAACAATTGTGTTCACATCTGATAGAAGCGGTTCACCGCAAGTCTACCAAATGAGTGCATCCGGTGGTGGTGCATCATTAGTAAGCACTGGTGGTCGCAGTTATAGTGGGCAAATGACTGCCGATGGTAGCGCTATAATCATGATCAGTAGAGATAATATTGTGAAAAAGGATTTAGCTTCTGGCTCCACAGAAGTGCTAAGTTCCACTTTCTTAGATGAAAGTCCAAGTATTTCACCTAACGGTATCATGATCATTTACAGCTCTACTCAAGGGTTAGGAAAAGTGCTACAATTGGTATCCGCTGACGGTCGTTTTAAAGCACGGTTACCAGGAAATGATGGACAAGTTAAATTCCCAGCTTGGTCACCTTATTTAACTAAATAAAAAACTCTAAGGAGAAAACAATGAAAAAACTAACTAAAGTATTATTAGTTGCTGGTTCTGTTGCTGTATTAGCTGCTTGTGGTTCATCTAAAAAAGATGAAAGCGCTGGTCAAATGTTTGGCGGTTATTCAGTACAAGATTTACAACAACGTTATAATACCGTGTATTTCGGCTTCGATAAATACAATATCGAAGGTGAATATGTACAAATTTTAGATGCACATGCGGCGTTCTTAAATGCAACACCTGCAACGAAAGTCGTTGTTGAAGGTAACACCGATGAACGCGGTACACCAGAATATAACATCGCATTAGGTCAACGTCGTGCAGATGCAGTTAAACATTATTTATCAGCGAAAGGTGTACAAGCTGGTCAAGTATCAACAGTTTCTTACGGTGAAGAGAAACCTGCTGTGTTAGGTCACGATGAAGCAGCTTACTCTAAAAACCGTCGTGCTGTGTTAGCATACTAATTTATTTTTCTGTCTAAAAACTGGGTGCATTCGCACCCAGTTTTTTTATGTGTGGAATTTTACTTGTAGTGAGAAAGGCGAGAATTACGGTCTTTTGGTGAGTATTCATTCAAATAAACAAAAAAATGAAAATTTTTATTGCTTATTAAAATAAAATCAGTATTATAAGCCTCCGTTACGCAGTGATATGAAGCGGGTCGTTAGCTCAGTCGGTAGAGCAGCGGACTTTTAATCCGTTGGTCGAAGGTTCGAATCCTTCACGACCCACCACTCAACGCAAATCCTGTATAAACGCCAAAGCAATTAATGCAATGGGTCGTTAGCTCAGTCGGTAGAGCAGCGGACTTTTAATCCGTTGGTCGAAGGTTCGAATCCTTCACGACCCACCACTTAATTCAAATCCGATATAAACTCCAAAGCAATTAATGCAATGGGTCGTTAGCTCAGTCGGTAGAGCAGCGGACTTTTAATCCGTTGGTCGAAGGTTCGAATCCTTCACGACCCACCACTTCTTTTTCATTCTATATTCTTTTCAACAAGACTATTTTCAGTACAGCATTTCCTTATCCTATTTTTCTATCTATCACTTTATTTTTGCGATCCGCATCTCAAAACATTACTAGTCAATTGATGAGTTAAATCAGTAGCGATATACAGTATATGCAAAAAAAGAGGAGATATGAAAAGAGGCTTTACATTGTTAGAAATACTCATGGTATTACTGCTGATAAGCAGTATGTTGCTCGTCGTCTTACCGAATTGGACGAGAGTGATTGATTTTATTTCTTTCGAGCAAGAGCAACGCCAATTATGGATTTTTCTTCGGCAATTACAGACACGAGTAGCAACATCAGGACAAGTTTGGTTTTTGATTGCGAATCGTGATGTAAACCGCCAACATTGGTGTTTAACAGCACAATTAAAAAGTGAATATATTTGTGATTGTTTTGCTCCTCAACATTGTCCCCAAAGATTATCTGCACAATTCTATTCCTCGCATTTTACCGGTTATACGATGTTAAAGACGAAACATTATTACCCAAATACGATGACTCGATTGAGTGCTGTCAGAGACACGTTGGAAACAACCTGCTTTGTTTTACAAACCGATTATCAAAAAGCAATTTTTTCTTTATTTAATGTGGGTAGTATTAAATTGAAGAAAGAGGCTTCATTAAGTGCTTGTGAACATAACAAGGAAAATTAAAGTATGTTATTTCGCGGTTATACAGTATTGAGTTTGATGATCTCGTTAAGTCTTTCTTCTCTTTTGTTACTTGTTGCTATCGCTTTTTATGTTGATGTTCAGAGACAAAATAGGGCAATCCATTTCCAAATGCAACTGCAAACTGAGCTAGAAAGAGTGATTCAATTAATGGGAAAAGATATTCGTCGAGCGGGCTTTCGTGCGCCTCCAGAGACGACGAATAAAGTGAACTTTTCACTGTTTGAATCAGAAATACAGGCTAGTTTACAACTGTTCTCAATACATGGCGGAAATGTATCGGATTGTATTTTATTTTTTTATGATCTGGATATGAACGGTTGTTTAGGGGGAAAGTTCAAAGAGAAAACCTGTATTAAGGATGGACGAAATAATACCAGTCACCTTGAACGTGAGCTGTTTGGTTACCGTTTGAATAATGGGATGCTCGAAACACGCTTAACATATAAAAGTGCGGTAAATTCTCGCTGTAAATTAGCAGAATGTCGTACTTACTTACAACAGTCAGCGTGTCATAGTGGTGGTTGGGTAGATTTATTAGATGATCAAGAATATATCATCAGCGATTTATCATTTCATTGGCTTATGGGAAAGCCAGCGCTTGAAATCTATTTGAAAGGATACTTAAAAAAACAGCCACATTTTCAATATGAAACGACAATGGTTGTACCACTCTTGAATCATGGAGAGAAGCAATGATTTATCATAAAGGTATGGTAACTTTCGTCATTTTAGTGTTATTAAGCAGTGGATTAACTATTTTAATGTTATTGAATGACGATATTTTACATTGGCATTTGTCTGTGTTTCATCAACGGAAATTAGATGTTCAACAAATGTTAGTATTACAACGTCAGAACGAGGAAAAAAAGCAACATCTTTGTAAACATATCTCAGCAACATCTTCAGAAAATCGGCAACAAGTCGCTTTTCATCTTGTTGAAGGTAAAGCGAATTATGTTTGGTGTATTTGTCGGGCGTTATTTAAAGCACAACCTCGTCAAGCGCTTAATATCGGGAAATTAGCGTATTTTATTCAACGAGAATATCGAGATCTTTTCTCTCATCAATTTTCTGTCCAACATGCTCCCTATTTTTACTGGTTTGATGCTAAACAAACGAGTTGGACGCTGACACAAGATATCGAGGCGATAATTATTGCTGAAGGCGATTTACATATTCACGGAAAAGGGAAGATAAAAGGAACAATTGTGACTGGAGGGCGATTAACTTTAGAGCCAAGTGTGCAAGTGAGTTACCATAAAGCGACAGTAGCATATTGGGTAACACAATTACGAGATTGGCAATTAGCAGAGAAAAGTTGGCATGATTTTTTATTATGATAAAGGCATGAGTTTACCTGTATTGTTAATGGCACTAATGTTGTTTAGTGGTATTTTCCTTTCAACACAGCAGTGGCTAAGTTATCAACGCCAACGTGCAATATACATTTATCAACATGTTCAAGCTTTACAAATTGCACAGAACCAGAAACAACGTCAATTTTTGGGCTTAGCTTGTGAAAACAACGTAAAACGAAATGACTTAGTGTTTCAGATTCAATGTACATCACAGCATGTAAAAGTCAGTACGTCCTTGGCGGAGATTAGCTTGTAAAAGACTTGCGGTAGAACACAAAGTGGGGAACAATAGTCAAACTGATTGTTTCGATGTGGATAAGGCGACCTGTGTTTACAATTTATTATTCTAATGATCTTGATGTACAAAAAAATATTTTGCTCACGTTAATGCAAGATACACTGGATGATCCCTTTCAGTCAGACGTGATTTTAGTTCAAAGTCCAGGCATGGCACAGTGGTTACAATGGAAAATTGCGGAGCAGCAAGGGATTTCGAGTAATATTAAGTTTCCTATGCCTGCGAGCTTTATTTGGCAACAATACGTAGACAATTTACCGAATACTGAGGAACAAAGCCAATTTAATAAAGCGTCGATGACATGGCGTTTAATGCGTTTAATTCCCGAGCATCTTGAACAAGTCGAATTTCAATCACTTCGTCATTATTTATCTTCTTCTCATCAAACAGAACAACAAAAGTTGTACCAATTAGCCTACCAAATTGCTGATTTATTTGACCAATATCTTGTTTACCGCCCAGAATGGATCGCTTGTTGGGAGCGTGGTGATGAAGCCACTATGATGGCACAGTTAGAACGCAAGCTAAAAGATACACGCCTACCAATAGGCAACGCTTTTTCTCAAGATGTTAAATGGCAAGCAATACTATGGCGTGCTCTAGTGGCGGATGTTTTGTCTGAAAGCGGTCAGACTGTTCCTTTACATCGTGCTTATTTACAAACACAATTCTTGCAGTTCTTACAGACCCGGCACCCTGTCAATTTACCTCCGCGTCTTTTTATTTTTGGTATCTCAGCGTTGCCAAAAGGCTATTTAGAAATTTTTTATGCCATGAGTCGGTATTGTGAAGTACATTTATTTTTTACCAATGGCTGTCGTGAATATTGGGGTGATTTAATTGATCCGCGTTTTATGCAACGCTTAAGTCAAATGCAACGAACTGGCTACCATACCGCTTTACCTATACCTGTTTTTCACCATACAGATAATGCCCGATTTGAATCAAGTTATGATCATGAGCATTTATTTGAGGGGCATCCTTTGCTGTCAAGCTGGGGGAAATTGGGACGAGATTTTTTATATTTATTAACAGAATTAGAACAGCTCGAAGGCGTACGAAGTATTGATGCGTACACCGAATTAACTTCCCAACATCTTTTATCTCAGGTACAAGCGCGTATTTTACATTTAGAAGGCAAGCAAGGTTTAAATTTGGCTGAAAATGACCGCTCTTTAACGTTCCATTCTTGCCATAGCCCTATGCGTGAAGTTGAAGTCTTACATGACTATTTGCTTCATTTATTTCAGCAAGACTCGACACTTACTCCAAAAGATATTGTGGTGATGGTGGCGGATATTGATAAATATACACCCTATATTCAAGCTGTATTTGGACAGTACAATCAGGTCGCACAGCGGCAGATTCCTTTTTCTATTTCGGATAACCGTCTTTCTGAAAATGACGTGTTAATAGCAAGTTTTATTCATTTACTTGCTTTAAAAGAGAGTCAGTTTAGCGCAGAAGATATCTTAGCTTTATTAGATATTCCTGCGATTCGGAATAGGTTTCAGATTGAGTTAATGGAGTTAGAGCAGATTCGGCATTGGGTCGCACATGCTGGCATACGTTTTGGTGTAGAAAAAGAACAAGGTAAACAAGAAAAGAACACTAACTCATGGCAAGCTGGGCTGGAGCGGATGCTGCTTGGTTATGCGATGCGTGAGGAAAATGGGATTTGGCAAGGGAATTTAGGCTTTGATCCTTGTTATGGACTACAAGGGCAATTAGCCGGACGCTTGGCGGAGTTTATTGCAAGGTTATCAGCATGGTATCAGTTTTTACAAACGCCTCAGCCTATTGAAAAATGGCAACAGCATTTACTTACGCTTTTAACAGATTTCTTCGCTGAGGATGAAACGAATATTACCACTTTGCTATATATTCAAGAAACAATAGTGCAAATGGTAACAGATATTCAACAAACACATTTTGATCAACCGTTAAGTAGTGAAGTGGTTTCTGATGTCCTGTCGGCATTATTAGAAGATGATCCGAATAGCATGAAGTTTCTGGCAGGGAAAGTGAATTTCTGCACCTTGCTACCGATGCGTTCGATTCCCTTTAAAGTGGTGTGTTTATTGGGGATGAATGAAGGTGATTATCCTCGTCAACAAACGCCAAATAGCTTTGATTTGATGCAATATGATCGACGTAAAGCCGACCGTTTTCGCCGTGACGATGATTGTTATTTGTTCCTTGAAGCGCTGCTGTCAGCACAAGAGGCATTTTATGTGAGTTTTGTGGGACGTTCCATTGTGGATAACCAAAGCAAACCTCCGTCTGTGTTAGTCAGTCAATTGATTGACTATTTAGTAGATAAGTTATCAAGCGCTGAAACACAAGATTGGCAGGCTCGATTAATTGAACAGCATCCGATGACAGCATTTAGTCCGGATAATTTTCGAGGAGAAAACGGATCTTTTGCTAACCAATGGTTACCCCTAGCAAATATTCAGAAACAAGAGAGGGCGGATTTTGTTCAACCTATCGCACAAACAGTGTTAGCCGAGGATCGTGAAATTGCGTTAGCGGATTTAATTGCCTTTATTCAACATCCTGTTGCGTTTTTCTTTAAACGTCATTTAGGCGTTTCTTTTACTAAACAAGAAGAACGTATTGAAGACAGTGAAAATTTTACTTTAGATGGCTTAATGCGCTATCAAATTAATGAGCAATTGCTTTATTGTGATGAGGAAAAAAGCGCGGAGGTTCTCGCTCAATTAAAAGTAAAAGGTATGCTACCGCGTGGTGAATTTGCCCAGATCTTTGCGTTACAACAACAAGAAGACATTGCCGCGTTAAAAACAACCGTTGCTGATTATTTAAAACAAGAGGCGCATGTCGTCGAAGTGGATTTGACTATCCCGAGTGGCTATGGCGATATTCGTCTGATTGGGCTGCTAGATCAGTTGTATGCACAGCGTAGAGTGATGTGGCGAGTGGGACAAATTCAGGAAAAACATTTAATTGAAAATTGGGTGTATTACCTTATTCAATGTGCAATGTTAGCACAGCATGAACCTCCTATTTATTATGGTAAGAATGGGCAAGCGACCTTTCAAGCATTGTGTGCTAGCGAGGCGTTAAGTGTAAAAGAAATCGCGTTAGCACAATTACAAATCTATGTTGAAAGTTATTTGCAGGGCTATCAGCAGATGCAAATGGTTCCGATGAAAAATATTCAACGTTATTTAGAAGCATATGGACATACTGAGACGCCAGATTTTGATATGATTCGGACATTGTTACATCATCTAGCGGAAGGGGATTATGCTTCGGATGGGGATATTTATTGGCAACGAGTACTTGCACAACAAGTACTCGATGAGGAGAGGCTCAACGCGATAGGTGAACGGACAACATCGTGGTTTAAGCTTATGTTTGAGCAGCTTGAAAAATAGAGCGCATTTTTGTATGCCTATGCCATTGATAGTGAACGAAATGAGCTTTATAGATAGCGTGCCATCACAATCGCATTTTCACGTTGACCATGAGGCGTGGGGTAATAGTTCTTGCGCCTATCTACCTCATTAAAACCTAGTTGCTCATATAATTTCTGTGCTGCTATGTTGGATTCTCTCACTTCTAACCATAAGGTAGAAATTCCTTTTTCGGTTAATTGCTGAAGTAAGTGATTCAGTAACTGTTTACCGAAGCCTTTACCTTGAAAAGAGGGAGCAACGGCAATATTAAGTAGTGTTGCTTCATCAAGAATGTGTTGGCAAATGGCGAAAGCGATAATTTGATCATGGTAAGTGAGTTTTAAATTCAGATAATTTTCGCCTTGTGTATTTTTTAAGATTCCCATAGACCAAGGGACGAGGTGGGCTGATTGCTCAATTTCAAATAAGCGTTCTAAGTCATGTTCTGTAATTTGCGTAATGATCATCATAGCGTTGTTTGCATTTGTTGCCAGAGTTGGCGTTTGGCATGATGGTTGTGTTTAAACTGCGACCATGCGCTACTTTGCCAAATTGCGGTTGCGGGTTGACAGAAAGCCGAAAGGCGTTCGATTTCTTCCTGATTATCGCTGAGTAGCCAATAATGGACAGGATATTGCGTATTTAGATGGGGGATACGTTCAAAATCCAAGCATAAGCACATGCTTTCATCAAGGTCTAAGCTACGTAAAATATCTTTTAATAATGGAGAATCTGTTGTGAGAGCGTGCTCGGCAACGATGATGAGACGTATTTTTTCTTCTACATTAATTTTTACCACCCCTTTCAAACGAGTAGGGGACTTCAGTTGCCATTGTGTGATACCCATTTGTTGTAACAGAAGATCTCGTCTATTCATGCTATTTCTTCATCGTTGCGTGTTTTTCCTTTATAATGCGTCAATTTTAACGAATAACAGATAGGATTAACAGCGTGATTTCTCTTGAAAGCCAAGTTCTACAGCGTCATCTTTCTTTTTTTGAGCATAAATCAGTTTTATTTGCGGGGGGCATTAATGATCAGTTTCCTCAGCAAGTGCCGGCGCGCAGCGTGAAGGTATGGAGTTGGTATTTTGATTATGCCAAAAGCAAAAGTGCGGTCGATTTTTCATTAACTTGTGAAGAAAAAGCGGATCTCATGGTGTTTTACTGGACTAAAAACAAGCAAGAAGTGCAATTCCAACTTATGCAATTACTCGCTCAAGCTCCGATTGGTCAAGAAATGTTGATTGTAGGTGAAAATCGCTGCGGAGTGCGTTCTGTGGAAAAAATGCTCGATGCTTATGGCGATATTGCTAAAATTGACTCGGCAAGGCGTTGTGGGTTGTATCATTTTTGTTTAAAAAACACACCGCACTTTGCGTTAGCAGATTATTGGAAAACTTATCAGCATCCTCGCTTAGGTGATTTGCGTATTTACAGTTTACCGGGGGTATTTAGTGCGAGTGAGTTGGATGTTGGCACAGATTTGTTGCTTTCAACCTTAGATCAACCGGTGCGAGGAAAGGTGTTAGATTTAGGTTGTGGTGCGGGTGTGATTGGTGCTTATATTAAACAGCAATATCCTCAAGTTGAGCTGACTATGGCGGATATTCATGCGCTAGCCTTAGCTTCTAGCCAACGGACTTTAGCTGAGAACCAGTTAGTGGCAGAGGTGATCGCCAGTGACGTTTTTTCTAATGTGGCAGGAAAATTCGATCTGATTATTTCAAATCCCCCTTTTCACGATGGCATTGACACGGCTTATCGTGCTGTCAGTGAATTAATTATGCAAGCGAAATGGCATTTAGTACCGGGCGGCGAATTACGCATTGTGGCGAATGCATTCTTGCCTTATCCTGATTTATTGGATCAACATTTTGGCTCACATTGTGTGTTAGCCAAAACCACTAAATTTAAAGTGTATTCTGTCCGCGACTAAACAAGTACGACTCACTTTAGGGTGAATGCATTAAAGTTTAGATAAATCGGCTTAGAAAAAAGAAGGCAGACGGTAAAGTCTGCCTTTCTTACCTTTTATTCTGGCTTTAATAGAAAGACACCATGTTCAGCTAAGTGCACATAGGCTTCTTTCAACTCAGGATTAAATTGCTCTGGGTTGGTGTTGACTAACAGATCTTGTCCTCCCCAATTGGCGACAATCTCCCAATGATTCCCCATATACACCGCACTTTTAATGCTACAACGTTGTGCAGCTTCGCCTGTTTCTTTAAAAGAAATGGCTTCTGGGCGGATACCGACTAAGCATGCTCCGTCTGTTAATCCAAACTGGGCGGCATTATTGAGCTTAAATTGGTAGCCGTTTACGGTGACTTGATCTTGTTGCAATGTACCTTGGAAGATACTGGATTCGCCCATGAAGTTAGCGAGAAACAGCGAGTTTGGACGCAAATACAGTTCTTTGGCCGGTGCTTTTTGCATGATTTTCCCTTTATGCATCACGATAACTTCATCGGATACGGCAAAGGCTTCCGTTTGATCGTGGGTCACATACAGTGAAGTAATGCCTAAACGTTGTTGTAACTCTCGGATTTTTTCACGCATAGAGCGACGTAAATTGGCGTCAAGGTTACTGAGCGGTTCATCAAATAACAGCACTTTCGGCTTAAGCACTAAGGCACGTGCTAGTGCAACACGTTGTTGTTGACCACCAGAAATTTGATCCACATAACGATCTTCAAATCCAGCTAGGTCAACCAGTTCCAGTGCTTCTTTAACACGTTTGGCACGTTCTTCTTTACTGACACCTTGCATTTTTAAACCATAGCCAACGTTATCACCGATGGACATATGAGGGAAAAGCGCATAAGACTGGAAAACAATACAAATATCACGATTTTGGATCGATGATTTTGTGACATCCTCTCCATCAATGAATATTTGCCCTGAAGTTGGGCTTTCTAAGCCTGCCACTAAACGTAATACAGTGGTTTTCCCACAACCAGAAGGACCTAACAGCGTGACCATGGTGCCACGTTTAATGCTGAGATCTAAATTATCAATCACTACGGCTTTACCAAATGCTTTTGTGACATTTTTTAACACTAAGAAATCGTTATTACTCATATTCTACTACCTATCAATTAATTCATTTTTTTCGCTTTAGAACGTGAAATGCGCGTATCGCCCACGATCCAGTCAAAGAATAAGATAATCGCCATCATTACTACGATGAGGATTGAACCATATGCAATTGCAATACCGTATTCACCATCTTCTACACGGTTTAAAATATAGGAGGTTGCCACGCGTGTATCTGCGGTAACCAAGAAAATAATTGCGCTGACCGTGGTCATTGAGCGGACGAAACTGGTTACTAAAGCAGAAAGTAAAGCAGGTTTTAAGAGTGGGAAGACAATATACCAAATGGTTTTGAAGGAGCTACCTTTTAAGGAAAGGGAAGCTTCATCAAGCGATTTGTCTAATTGACCTAAGCCTGCAATGGCAGCACGCATCCCCACAGGCATATTACGCATGACCATTGATAAAATAATGATCATCGCTGTCCCTGTGAGATAAATTGGTGAGCTGTTGAAGGCAATAATATAGGATACCCCCGCCACGGTACCGGGTACAGCGAAACACAGTAAGGTTAAAAATTCCAAGGTTTTCTTGCCTTTGAATTCACGGCGAACCGTAATATAAGCAATCAGTAAACCAAATAAGGCGGTCACTGGCGCTGCACTGGCAGCAAAAATCACGGTTTGAATTAAAGAAGGCCATGCACCGTCACTGAAACCTTGTCCAAACAGGATTTGGTAGTTTTTCAAGGTGAGTGTGTAGTCAACTCCCCAGTTCACGGTGAAACTGCCGTAGAAGATACTGCCGTACAGAACAAGGTTAAATAGCGTCCAAAAGCCAAGGAAAAAGACGATAATCCCTTTTAGCCCATTTGGCAATTCTTGCACATCACCGCGGTACGATTTACCAGAAACAGTCACATAGGAACGTTTACCAATCCATAAATATTGAATCACGAAAATCGCCAGTGAGAACATTAAGAGAATCGTACCTAATGTACTGGCTGAAGCATAATCTAATTGTGAACCCGCAATATAGAAGTAAATTTGAGTCGCAATGACATCAAAGCTTCCGCCAAGGACAAGTGGAGTACTGAAGTCCGCGAGGGATTGGATGACGACCACTAAGAAGGAGTTGGCTAATGCAGGTTTGAGCAATGGGAAAATAATATGGAAGAACGCTTGGTAACGATTTGAGCGTAACGTATAAGCCGCCTCTTCAATCGAAGGGTGGATCGATTTTAAGGCACCTTCCAAGATCATAAAAGACATAGGGGTGAGTGCTAAGGTATGGGCAATCACAATACCAGTAAAGCCATATAGCCAGTTACTGCTAAAGCCTAAATATTCCACTAAAAAAGCAGTGACATACCCTGAGCGTCCAAGCATTAAAGTAACCCCTAAACCGACCACAAAAGGCGGGGTAACAATTGGCAGAATAGAGAAAATTTTACCAATGAACGCCGTACGTTTAGCGATACGTGTGGTATAGAGGGCAAAGGCTAAACCAAAAATGGTGGATAGCACACCGACCACAGAGGAGACGGCAAGCGAGTTTCCTACAACGCGAATCACATAAGGTTGTTGGATAATTTCAGCGACTTGTTGCGGTTTAAACTCACCATTATCAAAGAACATGGAAAGTAAAATGGCAAAAGTCGGGTAAACGATAAAGAAAAAAATCGTCATCACAATCGCAATGAGCGAGGCGATGACAAATTTATCCCCCTGCATGACTTTTAATTGTGCTAAAGCATTTGTCGCAAGGGCGAGAAGTGCCACCATGAGAATGATGACGGAATACCCTAGGCTAAACTTAGCGACTGTGGCAGAGATAAAGACAAATAAGAAAATCGCTGCAATCAGAGCAAGTTCTATTTTGGCACGTTTTGTACTTTCTTTTGGAAAAATCAAAGATAAAACGGGAAAAATGAGCACGGCTAAAAACCAAGACCAACTCAAATTGAGATTATACCAGCCCATAGCTTCAAGCATTTCATCGCTGGTAGAGTCCCATAAGCCGTAATCTAAGGCTTTTGATGGTAAAAGGGCAAAGCCTAATAAGGCGAATAACACCCAAATTAATGGTGTGCTAAATGTGAAAGTGTTTTTCTGCTCCATAAAGACCTCTAATTAAGCAGTAATAGACCATTCAATAGGGGGCTTGCCCCTATTGAATGAAGAAATAAAAAATCCTCTTTACTTATCAAGAATGATAAATTTTTTGTTGAACAACGTGTGAATCATATTAAACGTATTTCCACCAACTATTTTGCAAGTTTGACTTCATCTACCCATTTTTTGATCAGACGTTTACGTTCTTCTACAGCACCATATTTATCAAAATCGTAATTAATTAAATTAATTGATTTAAAGTCGAGAGAATAAGGTGATTGTTTTGCTTGAGTATTGGTTAAAATCTGGTGCGTTTCCCCTTTTTGCCAAGATAATTCTTGTGCTTCTTTTGATAATGCCCAATCTACAAATAATTTAGCATTATCGAGGTTTCTCGCGCCTTTAATAATACTGACCCCGCCAATTTCGTAACCCGTTCCTTCACAAGGGACGATTAATTCAACAGGCGCCCCTTTTTCTTTTTCAATGGAATGTTCATGTAAGAACCCGATACCAATAGCCGCTTCTCCTCGCGCAGTATTGCGTGTCGCCGTGTTACCGGACTTGGTATATTGCGACACGTTTTTATGTAAATCCGTCAAATAACGAAACGCCTTGTCTTCCCCCCAAAGTTGGATAAAAGTCGCTAATGCTGTGTAGGCTGTTCCTGAGCTTTGTGGATCGGCGGCTTGGATTTCATTTTTCAAGCGTGGATCGGTCAAATCTTGCCAACATTTAGGAACGGGAATATTCAATTTGGCTAAACGTTCTGTGTTTACTCCAAAACCGAGTACCCCTAAATAAATGGCGGAAGTGTAATTCCCTTTAACTTTAGCGGGATCTTTGAGTTCATCCGGAATGTATTGCAAATTAGGTGATTGATAAGCAGAGAGGAGCCCCATTTCTCCAGCTTGTGAATGGGGATCTAGCGTACCGCCATACCAAACATCACCCTGAGGATTGGCTTTTTCTGCCTCTATTCGCGCTAAAATACTGCCTGTTCCCGCACGAATATGGCTGACTTTGACGTCATACTTTTTGCCAAATGCCTCAACTTCTTGCTCACACATCGTGTTTTGTGCGCTGCAATAAACAGTTAATCGCCCTTCTGCGAAAGCGAGAGAGGAGAGCAATCCGCCACTGAGTAAAAGTGCGGTGGAAATGGCAGAGATTTTTAATGTTTTCATGCTGACTCCTGACTATTTATTGAGTTTGATTTTATCAACCCATTTTCCGATGAGGTGACTACGCATTTCATTTGAACCAAATTTATCAAAGTCATAATTAATTAAGTTCAATTCACTTGGCTTAAGCGCATAAGGTGACGGTTCGGCGTGAATGTTAGTTGGTACATGGTGTGATTGCGCTTCCTTCCAAGACAGTTCCTGTGCTTCTTTTGACATAACCCAATCAGCAAAGAGCTGCGCATTTTTTAAGTTACGCGCATCTTTAATCACACTGATGCCACCCAATTCATACCCTGTCCCTTCACAAGGTACAACCAATTCGATTGGCGCACCATTTTCTTTTTCAAAAGAATAGTTTTGTAAGAAGCCGATGCCAACAGTGGTTTCACCGCGCGCAGTATTACGTGACGGTGCGGTCCCTGCTTTTGGATATTGTGAAATATGCTGATCAAGTTGTTTTAAATAATCAAATGCTTGTTCTTCTCCCCAAAGTTGCACGAACGTGGCAATAGCCGTATATGCTGTACCTGAACTTTGTGGGTCAGCCATTTGAATTTCATTTTTAAAACGAGGATCAGCTAAATCTTTCCAGCATTTTGGCACGTCCTTGATCCCTAACTTTTTCAAACGTTCTGTATTGACCCCAAAACCGAGTACTCCCATATAGACAATGGAGCTTTTGCCATCACCTAATTTTTGGAATTGTGGCATCACTTCACTGAGTTTAGGGAATGGATAAGGACTTAATAAACCGAGTTCAGCCGCTTGTAAGTGAGTATCAAAAGGTCCACCATACCAAACGTCAGCCTGCGGGTTATTTTTTTCTGCATCGATTTTCGCTAGGGTACTGCCCGAGCTATTACGGATAAAAGAGGTTTTGACATCATATTTTTTTGCAAAACCTTGTACTGCTTTTTCACAAACAACATTTTGTGCACTGCAGTAAACGACTAATCTGCCTTCGCCCTTTGCCACATTAGTGGCAGTTAAACCTGCCACTAACATGCCAAATAGGGCAAGATGTGTTTTTTTCATGGTTTGCCCTCTTTTTTGTCTCACTATTTCGATAATTTGATACTATCTACCCATTTACCAATCAAGCGTTTACGCTCATCCGCGGCACCGTATTTTTCAAAATCATAATCGATTAAGTTTAATTTTGTTGGATCAAAAGCGGTTGGTGATTGTTGGGCTGTGGTATTTGTTAAGATCTGTAGGCTATTGCCTTTTTGCCAAGCAAGCTCTTGTCCTTCTTTCGATAATACCCAGTCTACGAAGAGTTTAGCGTTATCTAAGTTACGCGCACCTTTGAGGATACTCACCCCACCAAGTTCATAGCCCGTACCTTCACATGGCACGATCATTTCAATTGGCGCACCTTGTTGTTTTTGTAGAGCGTAGTCATGTAAGAAACCAATACCAATGGTCGTTTCGCCACGTGCCGTGTTATTGGACGGTGTGATACCAGATTTTGTGTATTGAGAAATGTTTGGATGTACGTTTTTGAAGTAATCAAATGCGGCTTCTTCTCCCCAAAGTTGAACGAAGGTAGCGATAGCTGTGTAAGCTGTACCAGAACTTTGTGGATCGGCAATTTGAATTTCTCCTTTTAATCGAGGGTCTGTTAAATCCTTCCAGCATTTTGGTACTTCATTGATGCCTAGTTTTTTGAGGCGTTCTGTATTCACACCAAAACCTAAAATCCCCATGTAAATCGCAGAAGTATAGTTACCTTTCACTTTTGCAGGGTCTTGGAAACGTGGCACAATTTGATCAACATTAGGCGAACGGTAAGGCTGTAATAGACCTAATTCACCGGCTTGTGATTGTGGGTCAAAAGTTCCGCCATACCAAACATCCGCTTGAGGGTTATTTTTTTCAGCTTCAATTTTCGCAAATGTGCTGCCTGAGCCGTTGCGAATAAATGAGGTTTTCACATCATATTTTTCACCGAATGCTTTAATTTCTGCCTCACACATTTCATTTGTCGCACTACAATATACGACTAAACGCCCTTTGGCGTAGGCTTGTGAAGCCAGTAACCCAGTAGCTAAAAGTGCGCTTGAAATGGCGAAAGAAAGTTTTTTGAACTTCATAGTGATTGCCCCTTTTCATATTAGAAAAAAATGATATGTCACAAGTACATAACGTCATAAAGTGATTCTAAATCCTACAGCAAAGTAAAGGAGAATACCGTGAGAGTTATCACAAAATAGAGATTCTTTACTCCAAATTATGGTAAATGAGCAAAATATCTGCTTTATTTTATCTGTCTTGGAATTGTGCTATTAAAAGTGGATTTTTTTCTTTATAATTTGTCGATCAAAACAACGCTTTTTTAGGGATAGCTATGTCAAACTCATCAACACCATCTTGTATTATTATTGCCATCGCTGGGGCTTCAGCATCAGGAAAAAGCTTAATTGCCTCAACTGTTCATCGAGAGTTGTGTGATGAGCTAGGTTGCGAAGAAATTGGCATTATTTCCGAAGACTCTTATTATAAAGATCAAAGTCATTTGGATATGGAAGATCGAATTAAAACCAACTATGATCATCCTAATTCTATGGATAGACACCTTTTAATTGAACACCTCAAAGCACTCAAATCTGGTCAACCTGTTGATATTCCCGTCTATAGCTACGTTGAGCATACTCGAACCAATCAAGTCCAACACTTTGAACCTAAAAAAGTGATCATTCTGGAAGGGATTTTATTGCTTACTGATGAAAAATTGCGTGATGAAGTCAGTGTCTCTGTTTTTGTCGATACACCACTGGATATTTGTTTTATTCGTCGCTTACAACGTGACATGAAAGAACGTGGTCGAAGTTTAGAATCGGTGGTGGAGCAGTATCGTAAAACAGTGCGTCCCATGTTTTTACAGTTTATTGAGCCCTCTAAACAATATGCTGATATCGTGATCCCGCGAGGTGGTAAAAATCGAATTGCCATTAATATGTTAAAAGCACAAATTAGACAACTTTTGGGAAAACGTTAACAGTAAGGAGCTGAGAATGAGATTATGTGATACTGATATTGAACGTTATTTAGATGATGGCATTATCGCGTTAACCCCTCGACCGAGTAATGACAAAATTAATGGTGCAACGATCGATGTTCGTTTAGGGAATTCTTTCCGCGTTTTCCGTGAGCATTCCGCACCTTATATTGATCTCAGTGGTCCAAAAGAACAAGTCTCAGCCCAATTAGAATCGGTGATGAGTGAAGAAATTCTGATTGGTGAAAATGACGCCTTCTTTTTACATCCTGGTGAGTTGGCATTAGCCACAACACTTGAGTCGGTTAAGCTACCGGCAAATATTATTGGGTGGTTAGATGGACGTTCTTCACTTGCGCGTTTAGGTTTAATGGTACATGTGACGGCACATCGTATTGATCCCGGTTGGGAAGGGCGAATCGTATTGGAATTTTTTAATTCAGGTAAGTTACCCTTAGCACTACGTCCCAATATGGTGATTGGTGCGTTAAGTTTTGAAATTTTGAGTGGCTATGCTGCGCGTCCATATAGCAGTCGTAAGAATGCAAAATACAAAAATCAGCAAAGTGCGGTAGCCAGTCGTATTGATGAGGATAAATAAAATGTTGAAAAAGATCGCCATCAGTTTTTGTGCTGTCATTGTGGCGATCTTTGCGCTTGCATATTGGCAAATTGATCGTGTCAATGCTGTCTTAACCAACGTCCTCAATGAAAAACACATCACATTTTCTCAACTCGATTTTACCTTCTTTCCTCAAGTCGAAATCCGATTATCCGATGTCAAATGGCAGGACCAACAAGTGCGGTCTGTTTTTGCGTCAAAAGTTTATTTACAATCCGAGTTTTGGTCACTATTGGCGCTAGAAAAGCGAGTGAAGACAGTACGCTTTGAACAAATGGATGTCTGGTATTCAGGTCAACATGAACCAGATCTGGTTGGAATAACAGGGGAAATTGCAGGGGACTTTCTGATTGAACCCAACCAAATTCAGCTAGCGAATATCTTGCTGAAGATGACTTTTGCGAAACCCATTTTATTTAATACACAACAATTGGAGATCGCATTACAGAAAGGTTCTATCAAACAACATTCTGCATCAGATTGGCAAGTGATTTTCGATGATGTGAAAATCAATGGTGAACATTTCGTTCTTTTCACACTTAAGGCAACCCAGCAGCCGACAATGTTGTCAACAGTATCTGAACTGCATTATGCCCATTCACAATCTCAGTCACAATTTGATTTACAGCTCTTCAATAAAGTCAATTCAACTCAGCAAGTGCGTTTTGTAGGGAAAAATATTGCGTTAGCACCTTGGCAAAAAATGTTGAACTTGCCTTATTTGCTTACTGGGGAGGCAGATATTTCGGGGGATTTGGTGTTAACCGACACGAAAATAGAAAAAGGCAAAGTGGCAATACGAATGGCTGAAGGGCACTTTAATGGTTTAAATTTATTAGACTTGGTGACGAAATATCTGCCTATTCACTATGATGAAGCGCGTTTTAATCGCGAAGATCTCAATACCTCATTTCAACACTTGCAATCCTCCCTTTCTTGGGATGCGACAAAATTAAACCTAGATACATTGACTTTTCATATTGATAAAGTCCGAGTGTCTGGGCAAGGTGCCGTAAATTTGAAAACGATGACCTGTGATGTAACGCTGAATTTAGGGTTGACTTCCCCGCAGTATCAGCATTTTTCCTTACCTATCCGCTTTTTCGACAGTTGTTCTTCTCCGCAATATAAAGTGGAATTTAATCAGAATTTACGTCATCAATTAAAAGATCTTATTAAAGAAAAATTGAGGTAATTTATGTTACCTTTTCAGGCCGCTCGTCAACGTCAATTTGCGCGTGTTATCACCTTTGCGCTTGCTGGGTTTGTGTTTAATACAACAGAGTTTATTCCTGTTGCCTTACTCTCTGATATTGCGCAAAGCTTCGCGATGCCCGTATCACAAACGGGTTTAATAATTACTGTTTATGCTTGGGTAGTGTCATTAATGTCATTGCCCTTTATGTTACTGACTGCAAAAGCAGAGCGTAGAGGGTTATTGATTAAATTACTGGTGTTATTTATTTTAAGTCATCTGTTATCCGTGATCGCTTGGGATTTTTGGGTATTAGTATTAGCCAGAATAGGTGTCGCATTAACCCATTCTATTTTTTGGGCAATTACTGCGTCTTTAGTCATTCGGGTTGCGCCTAAAGATAAAAAATCACAGGCAATTGGACTACTTGCTATAGGTTGTTCTTTGGCAATGATTTTGGGTTTGCCTCTCGGACGTTTGATTGGGCAATTCTTTGGTTGGCGTGCAACCTTTGCCATTATTGCCCTTATTGCGATAGGCATTTTATGCTTGTTTTATCAACTTTTACCGCACTTACCAAGTAAGAATGCGGGTTCTTTAAATAGTCTGCCAACGCTTTTTAAACGTCCATTATTGCTTGGGCTTTATGCGCTTACTATGATTATTATTTCGGCTCATTTTACTGCGTATAGCTATATTGAACCCTTTATGCTCAATATCAGCACAATGAGTCATAGTATGGCAACTTTTGTTCTCTTCGTCTTCGGTCTTTCTGGCATTACCGCCAGTTTGTTATTTAATCGCTATTATAATGCAGGACCGATCCGTTTTATTTTGTTTTCAATGGGACTACTCACCGCTACACTTTTGCTCTTATTCATTGCGAGCCAACAAACGTGGACAATGTTTTTATTAACCTTCTTCTGGGGAATTGGCATAGCAGGCATTGGCTTAGGATTACAAATTCGAGTGTTACACCTTGCACCTGATGCTACAGATGTCGCGATGGCAATTTATTCTGGGATTTATAATATTGGCATTGGGGCTGGCGCATTGCTAGGCAATCAAGTGATGCAACATTATGGGCTAGCCTACATTGGTGTTGCTGGGGCGTTATTTGCAGTATTCGGGCTTGTTTTATTTATTTTAGTCCAGTGGAAATATGGTCACTTAGTGCCAAATAAGTTATCGACTGAAGAGAAGAAAAAGTGCGGTTAATATGAATCATATTATTGAATGGCGGTGAGAGAGGGATTCGAACCCTCGATACACTTTCGCATATACACGCTTTCCAGGCGTGCTCCTTCAACCACTCGGACATCTCACCGTTTTGAATAGGGTGTGAACTATAAGAATTTCATTGAAGTTAGTCAAGTATTTTTTGCGTTAGAACATAAAATGCTGTGCTAAATTGAGATAAAATAAACAGTCTTGTTTTCTTAAATTTTGTAGGTCTTATTTTAATATGTTGAAGAAATGGTTTCTCAGCAAAAATGTGTTCTTAGCCGTTAAGCCTTTTAGTGCGTTAAAAGAGAGTTTTCGCGCAGGTTACACGCGTCAATCTTTAATTAGAGATATTATCGCCGGTTTAACTATTGGGGTGATTGCAATTCCTTTGTCAATGGCACTGGCGATTGCCAGTGGCGTAGCGCCTCAACATGGTTTATATACAGCGATTGTCGCAGGGATGATTATAGCGGTAACGGGGGGATCGCGTTTTAATGTTTCTGGTCCCACGGCGGCATTTGTAGTGATTTTGTACCCGATTACGCAACAGTTTGGTTTGGGTGGCTTGTTAATGGCCACGTTGTTATCGGGCTTGATTTTAGTTCTCATGGCTTTGTTCCGCTTAGGACGTCTCATTGAATACATTCCTTTGCCCGTTACCCTAGGTTTTACCTGTGGAATTGGTATCGTCATTGCCACGTTACAAATTAAAGACTTTTTAGGGCTATCTATTGTGGAAATGCCTGCGCATTATCTTGAAAAAGTGCAAACTATTGTCACTGCATTACCGACGATCAATTGGGCTGATGCTCTTGTTGGGATCGTGACCTTATTGATGTTAACGCAATGGCATAAATTACGTTTACCTATTCCGGGTCATTTACCTGCTGTGATTATTGCCACGTTATTGTCTTTAGGCTTAATTTCTGTAGGTCAAGATGTTGCCACCATTGGTTCAGCCTTTCAATACACTTTATCCGATGGCACACAAGGATTTGGTATCCCAAATGCCTTACCTGAATTTATCTTGCCTTGGCATATTCCGAATGCACAAGGGGAAGTGATTACTTGGAATTTAGAGACCATTCAAGCGTTATTGCCAGCAGCATTTTCCATGGCGGTATTAGGCGCAATTGAATCCTTATTATGTGCGGTGATTTTAGATAATATGACAGACACAAAACACCATTCTAATAATGAATTATTAGCACAAGGATTAGGGAATATTGCCGCACCGTTTTTAGGGGGGATCACGGCGACAGCGGCGATTGCGCGTTCTGTCGCGAATGTAAAAGCAGGTGGCGTGTCACCTATTTCCAGTGTTGTACATGCATTATTGGTTCTGTTTGCGCTCTTGTTTTTTGCAAATGCGTTATCTTATTTACCGCTTTCGTCGATGGCAGCTTTATTGCTCGTTGTGGCATGGAATATGGCAAATGTACCCCAAATTATTCAGCTCATCCGCCGCTCTGGTCGTAATGAAATCGCGGTGTTATTAACGTGCTTAATTTTAACAGTCATTTTTGATATGGTGATTGCGATTACTGTTGGCGTCTTATTAGCAAGTTTACTGTTTATTCGTACAATTGCAGAAATGACAAAATCGATTGAAATTGCCCATCCTGAAGATTTAAACGATGTGCTAGTTTATCGTATTAGTGGACCGTTATTTTTTGCTGCAGCAGATAATTTATTTGCCGATTTACATGATAAAACCGTCAATACCGAGCATGAAATTAAACATATTGTATTGCAATGCGATGCGGTCACGGTGCTCGATACGGGAGGTATTCATGCGTTGACTCGTTTTGTACAACATATGTTACCACATCAACAGCTTTATATGTGTAACATGCAATTTCAACCGCTACGGATGATTGTCAAATCGAATACGGTAAATGAAATTCAGAAAATTAATTTTGCTTCGGATTTATCAGATGCTTTTAATAAAATCCGTGTTTTTGAACAACAAGCATAATACGGTTTAGAGGAGAACAACATGGCTTACCGCACCGCAGAGATCGTTGAAAAATTACGCGTTTGGAAAGTCATCCCTGTGATTGCGTTAGATAATCCTGAGATGATTTTACCGCTAGCAGATTGTTTAGCTGAACATGGTTTACCTGTCGTAGAAATCACGTTTCGTTCAAGTGCAGCGGAACAAGCCATTCGTTTACTTAAACAACAACGCCCAGCTATTTTTGTCGCGGCTGGCACGGTGCTTAACCCAGAACAAGTGATGCAAGCCAAGAATGCGGGAGCAGATTGTGTGGTGACACCGGGATTTAATCCAAAAATTGTTGAACTGTGTCAACGTTTATCCTTCCCCATTATCCCCGGCGTGAATAACCCAATGGCAATTGAAGCTGCGCTTGAAATGGGCATTCATGCTGTAAAATTTTTCCCCGCGGAAGCTTCGGGCGGAGTAGCAATGATTAAAGCATTGTTAGGACCTTATCCGATGTTACAAATTATGCCAACAGGGGGCATTCATTTACAAAATATCTGTGATTATTTGGCAATTCCTAATGTGGTCGCTTGTGGTGGTTCTTGGTTTGTAGAAAAACAGCTAATTCAACAACAAAATTGGCAAGAAATTGGGCGTTTGACACAAGCGGTGATAGCACAGATAAACGACGAAAAAGGGCGGTCATTTTTGTGAAAATTTTTTCACTTTGGGTTTGTGTGAATCTTTTATAAGATAAACAGTCTAATGGAGTTCTTATCGGTACTTTATGAGGAAAGCTAACATGAATTTTAATCGTTTATTAAATGAAGTTTTAAATACCGTCACTCAATCTGCGGGTCAGTTGAATAAGCCTAGTCAAAGTACGGCGGATACAATCACGAAAGTGGGTGGTGGTGCGGCTTTGGCGGGGATTTTGTCCATGGTGCTTGGTCGCAAGGGTGGCGCGAAATTGACGAAATTGGGCTCATTGGCTGCTTTGGGCAGTTTAGCTTATCAAGCCTATCAGAGTTATCAGAAGAACCAGCCTGTTCAGCAAAATACAGGCGAGCTTTCGCAAGAAGCATTCGTAGCAACTCCGCAAACGGAAGACAGTAGCGCCATTATTCTGCGCACGATGATTGCAGCTGCGATTTCGGATGGCGTATTAGAGGAATCGGAACGTGCCTTGATTATGCAAGAAGGCGGGGATGATCCGGCGTTACAACAGTGGTTAGAGCAAGAAATCACGCATCCGATAAGTGTGAGCGAGATTGCGAAAATAGTCGGAAAAGATACCGCACTTGCCACGCAGGTGTACCTTGCTGCACGCATGGTATGCCAAGATTTATCACGTAAAGAAATTGTGTTTCTTGGTCAATTAGCGCAAGCCTTAAATTTAGATGATGCACTTGTGGAACAACTTGAGAAACAGGCTGGATTTTAGTTAAAAAAATGGCAAGGTGAGAGCCTTGCCATTTTTTATGATTTTTTGACTTACTGTTTACGCCAAGTGGTACCATTTACGTTATCTTCTAATACCACACCCATTTCAGCCAGTTTGTTACGTGCGGCATCCGCACTTGCCCAATCTTTTGCTGCCCGGGCATCATTACGCTGTTTGATTAACGCCTCAATCAGCACGACTTCATCATTGTCTGAACCCGATTGTAAGAATTGCTCTGGATCTTGGTAGAGTAAACCTAATATTCCCGCTAATTCACGTAAGCGGGCTGCAAGCGCATTGGCTTTTAATATATCTTCATTTTTCAGTTTGTTGATTTCACGTGCGATTTCGAATAAGACTGAAATGGCTTTCGGAGTATTGAAATCATCATCCATGGCTTCTCTAAAGGCAGCAAGGTAGTTTTGCCCTTCTGTCGCGACTGCAGTTGGGTCTGTTCCTCGTAATGCCGTATATAAACGTTCTAAAGCACTGTGCGCAAGATTGAGGTTTTCTTCGCTGTAATTTAATTGGCTACGGTAATGTGCTGTCAGTAAAAAGTAACGTACACTTTCTGCGTCATAGAGTGATAATACTTCACGTAATGTAAAGAAATTACCCAGTGATTTGGACATTTTTTCTCGATCAACCATAATCATGCCAGAATGTATCCAATAGTTAACGTAGCGTCCACTATGGGCACAGCAAGACTGTGCAATTTCATTTTCATGGTGAGGGAAGGTTAAATCCGAGCCACCGCCATGAATATCAAAATGCTCACCTAATTCTTTATGGTTCATGGCAGAACACTCAATATGCCAACCGGGACGACCTTCTCCCCAAGGGGATGACCAACTTGGCTCCCCTGGTTTGGACATTTTCCATAACACAAAATCCATCGGATTTTTTTTGACATTGACAATTTCAACACGAGCGCCTGCTTGGAGCTGTTCTAAATTTTGACGAGAAAGCTTTCCGTATTCTTTAAAACTTTCGACATCAAACATCACATCACCATTAGCGGATACATAAGCATGTTGACGAGCTATCAGCTTTTCAATCATTGCGATAATTTCAGGAATATGGTGGGTTGCACGGGGTTCTACATCTGGACGTAATACATTGAGTGCATCAAAGTCTTTGTGCATTTCTGCAATCATTTTTTCAACAAGTTGATTACATGTCTCATTATTTTCTAATGCCCGTTTGATAATTTTATCGTCCACATCTGTGATGTTACGCACATAAGTTAAGTCATAGCCTAAATACCGAAGATAACGAGCAATCACATCAAAACAAACGAATGTACGCCCGTGTCCTACGTGGCATAAATCATAAACCGTAATACCGCAAACATACATACCCACTTTGTTGGCATGAATAGGTTTAAAGATTTCCTTTTCTCTTGTTAATGTATTAAAAATTTTTAGCATGGATTGGTTCTCTTAAGTGTATAGGAGTGTTATAAATTTAGCATAGCGTAATTTGCCATAAACAAAGTTACTTTATAGCATTTAATGTGCTTTTATGAAATAATCGAATGATATAAAACTATTAGAGGAAAACAGATATGATTACATTACACACTAACTTGGGTAACATTAAAATTCAATTAGATCATGAAAAAGCACCGAACACAGCGCAAAACTTTGTAAATTACTGTAAAAGTGGATTCTATGATAACACAATTTTTCATCGTGTTATTGATGGATTTATGATCCAAGGTGGTGGTATGGATGAGGCGATGCGTGAGAAAAAGACGAATGCGCCGATCCAAAATGAAGCCAACAATGGTTTAAGTAACAAACGTGGCACAATTGCGATGGCGCGAACATCGGATCCTCATTCTGCGACCGCACAATTTTTTATTAATGTAGCAGATAATACTTTTTTAGATCACCGTTCAAAAGAGTTATTTGGTAAAAAGGTGGTACAAGAGTGGGGCTATGCCGTCTTTGGTGAAGTGGTTGAGGGCATGGATGTAGTAGATAAGATCAAAGGCGTGAAAACCGGAAATAAAGGGTTTCACCAAGATGTACCACAAGAAGCCATCGTAATTACTGCGGTGACCGTTGAATAATCAGTATCTCCCCTCGTAATTGAGGGGATTCTTTTAGGAGAAGAGAAAATGTTAAGAATAATTACCGCACTTTTGCTTGCTGGTGTTGTTTGTGTTGCTCAAGCAAAGAATGTGGTTTTACATACGAATTATGGCGATATTAAAATGGTGTTAGAAGAGGAGAAAGCGCCCATTAGCACTCAGAATTTTCTACGTTATAGCCAAGCAGGATTTTATAACGGTACGATTTTTCATCGTGTTATTCCCGGTTTTATGATTCAAGCTGGGGGATTTGAGGTTGGGATGAAGCAAAAGAAAGCTGACGCACCTATTACAAATGAGGCGAATAATGGTTTGAAAAATTTGCGCGGTACTGTTGCAATGGCACGGACGTCTGATCCGCATTCTGCCACAGCGCAATTCTTTATTAATACAGTTGACAATGATTTTTTGAATTTTAGTGCAGAAACGCAAAAAAGTTGGGGATATGCGGTTTTTGCTAATGTAGTGGCAGGTATGGACGTGGTTGATCGTATTAGCCAAGTAGATACTGAGCGATCAGGATTTCACCGTGATGTACCAAAAGAGCCAGTGATCATTAAAAGTGTCACCATTGAATAGAGTAAGGCTAGCATCACTTTTATGGGCGCGATAGCGGGTCGTTATTTTGATTATTCAGGGAAAATAACTCTCTAGTTCTAATGCATAAGAATGAATAGAAAACGATATGCCATTTTTTGATACACATATCCATTTAGATTATTTACAGCAAGAAACAGGAGAAACGCTGGCACAATTAGTGGAACAAGCACAACAAGCCAATGTGCAAAAAATGCTAATGGTTGGCGTCTCTTCCGAGCATATTGTGACACTTACACAAATGGCTACTGCGTATCCTGAGTCTTTGTATTACGGCGTCGGGCTTCATCCTTTGTATATTCGGCAGCATACTTATGCTGATTTAGAGAAATTGCAGCAGACGTTAGACAAACGACTTTCTAATTGTTGTGCTGTGGCAGAAATTGGTCTAGAAAGAGCGGTACCCGATTTGTTAAATGACGGGCTATGGGAAAAACAATGTGCGTTTCTTGAAGCACAGCTAGCATTGGCAAAGCAGTATGGCTTAGCGGTCAGTTTACATTCACGTAAAGCACATGATCAGCTTGTTCCTTTTTTACGGTATATTTCTTCACCAATGTGTGGTATTATCCACGGATTTTCTGGTAGCTATCAACAAGCTGTTCGTTTTGTTGATCTCGGTTATAAAATCGGAGTAGGCGGGACGATTACGTATTTGCGTGCGAATAAAACTCGTGATGTGATTCGCCGTTTGCCTTTAGATTGCCTTGTATTAGAAACTGATGCGCCTGATATGCCTGTATTTGGCTTTCAAGGACAAGCCAATCGACCGGAGAGAATCGTCAATATTTTTGCTCATTTATGTGAGTTAAGAGCGGAAAGACCAGAAGAAATTAAGCAAGTTATTTGGCAAAATAGCTGTAAGCTGTTTTCAATTTAAAGTTCCTATTTACTCTTTTTATGTTGAGAAGATAACTTATGCTCAAAGCAAGGATGTTACTCTTATTACGCATTTATTTATTACTTTCTGAGCGCGTTGCTTGGGTTTCTAAAGACTTGTCTGATGCACAAGTGGTTAAACCAGCATATCAGCGAAATGCAATGCAAAAGAAACCAAGAAAAGGGTGGGCGATCTTGTCGCGTTCGGCAAGATTTAATCTTATTTTAGGTACGATTCTGTTCATATTAGGTAACCTCCTGATCTTTTGGGTACTCATGTAACTCAGCTTCTGGCATCCATATCGCTTAGTATTGTGTGAAACGATAAATAATCTGATTAGCAGAACCGCGCCATACAAGGCTTGGATCCGCTTTATCCTGTTCAAACTTACCATCAATTAAGACATCAATATAAGGCAGTATTTGCCGTTGTAATGTATCGGCTTTGAGCTCTGCTAAGGTATAACCCGTCCAGACCCAAAGATCTTTATCAGGACATTCGTGTTTGACTCGTTTGACAAAGGGAAGAAGTATCGCCAGATTACGTGGATGGAGCGGATCACCACCTGTTAAAGTTAATCCTTGGCGTTTAATACGGGTATCTTTGAGATCTTGAAGGATTTGTGCTTCCATTTTTTCATCGAATGGAAGACCAGCACAAAAAGACCAACTTTTTTTGTTGTAGCAACCTCGGCAAGCATGCGTACAGCCACTGACAAAAAGTGTACACCTTGTTCCTTCTCCATTCACGATGTCAGTAGGATAATATTGGACGTAATTCATAGCGGGCTTCACCGTGCTTATTTTCTACGATACTGACGTCCGTGACATATGGTCAAGGACGTCGGACTGGCTTAGAGATGTTTTACTCTGCGCTTGACTTCTTCTTGTTTACCGGCATTAAATGGTCTGGCATCTGGACTGCCAAGATAGCCACAGACACGTCGGGTCACGGAGACTTTCTCACTGTCATGGTTACCGCATTTCGGACAAGTAAACCCTTTACTGGTACATTCAAATTCACCACTGAAACCACATTCATAGCATTCATCAATCGGTGTATTGGTCCCATAGTAAGGCACTCTGTCATAGCTATAATCCCAAACGTCCTCCAATGCTTTAAGGTTATGCTGAACATTTGGGTATTCACCATAGCAAATAAACCCGCCGCTTGCGAACGGTGGATAAGGCAATTCAAAATCTATCTTGTCATAAGGATTGACTTTTTTCTCTACGTCTAAGTGGTAGCTATTAGTATAGTAGCCTTTATCTGTGACACCTTCGATAAGCCCAAATTGCTTAGTATCCAAGCGGCAGAAACGGTCACAAAGGTTTTCACTTGGTGTGGAATATAGGCTGAAAGCATAGCCTGTTTCTTGTTTCCAACGTTGCACCGTCTCGTGTAAATATTCGACGATTTCAATCCCTTTTTGGCGGAGTTGTTCATCATCATAAATATGTTTATCGCCGTAGAGGGCATTGATTGTTTCATGGATACCAATATAGCCTAACGAAATAGAGGCACGCCCATTTTTAAAGATTTGTGCCACATTGTCATCAGCCTTTAAGCGTACACCACAGGCACCCTCCATATAAAGAATTGGGGCAACGCGAGCTTTGGTATGTTCTAAACGTGCAATGCGTGTCATTAAGGCTTTTTTGGCAATCGCAAGACGTTGATCTAAAATTTTATAAAATTCGACCGCTCTTTGAGCTGAATTCGTGGCGTTGGCTTCAATTGCAATACGCGGTAAATTCAAACTCACTACGCCTAAGTTATTACGTCCATCATGGATTTCCTGTCCTTGCTCCTGATAAGCACCTAAGAAACTACGGCATCCCATTGGTGCTTTAAAAGAACCCGTGACTTTCACCACTTGGTCATAATTGAGAATATCAGGATACATCCGTTTGGAGGCACATTCTAAAGCCAATTGTTTAATGTCGTAGTTAGGATCACTAGGGCTATGGTTAATGCCTTTTTTAATGGTAAACACCAGTTTTGGGAAGACTGGGGTTTTGTGATTTTTGCCTAAACCACGAATACGATTTTTCAGAATTGAGCGCTGGATAAGTTTCGATTGCCACGTCGTCCCTAAGCCAAAGCCAAAAGTGACAAAAGGGGTTTGCCCATTTGAAGTATGTAGCGTATTGACTTCATATTCTAAGGATTGAAAAGCGTCGAAACATTCTTTTTCAATGAGTGCTTTTGCATAGGCTTCTGGTTCGGGAACTTTCCACTCCGCTGCAGTTTTTAAATGTTTTTCATAACTTAATTGCACATAGGGGGCAAGGATTTCATCTATACGGTTAATCGTGGTACCACCGTAAATATGGCTCGCGACTTGTGCGATAATCTGTGCACTGACTGCGGTTGCTGTTGTGATCGATTTTGGTGGTTCAATTTCGGCATTACCCATTTTGAAACCATTACTTAGCATACCTTTGAGATCGACAAGCATACAGTTAAACATTGGGAAAAATGGGGCATAGTCTAAATCGTGATAATGAATTTCCCCTTTTTCATGTGCATCCACGACATCGCGTGGCAGAATATAACGTTTAGCGTAATGTTTTGCCACAATACCCGCTAAGAGATCGCGTTGAGTTGGGATAACTTTCGCATCTTTATTGGCATTTTCATTGAGGAGTTCAACATTACTTTGCTGAATTAACCCTTCGATTTCTTTTGTGAGTTGACTGCGTTTTTCTCGCGCAAGATCCCGATCATGGCGGTATTCGATATAAGCTCGCGCTATTTCAGGGTATTTTCCCGCCATTAAGGTATTTTCTACGATTTTTTGAATGTGGCTGATATCAATTTCTTGTTGGTAACGGGTAAAGATGTCATTACATACCTGCTGTCCCATTGTATGACAATAGCGTTCATCTTCAATATTCACTGCTTGTGCCGCTTTTTTAATTGCATTAATAATACGTTGGATTTCAAACCCTGTTCGTGAACCATCGCGTTTAATTACAAAGAAAGTTGCCATTTTTTCACCCTATTTTATCTATATGACCCAAAGAACGAGGATACTATATATAGTTAAATTTTTATTTTCAACCACAAGATATAGTGTTTTTTATGTTCGTTTAAGGATGAAAAGGCGACGATATTCTCCCTTACTGATTGGTTTTATTAAGAAAATTTTTATTTCATATTGAGTGTTATTCTCAATAATTTTTTGTAAAAATGTGATCTAGATCAATAAAGGTTGGAATAAAGTCCCTGTTGGACAAGAAAAAAGACCTAGCACGTGCCAGGTCTTTGGTTTGATAAGTACAGCGTAAACCTTTACTGATTTTCTTTGGTTAATAACTTGCCTTGATATTCACCGGTGAGTGATTCTAAGAATGCACTGATATCTTCTACATCTTTGGTCGGTAACGTTTTACCACTTTGATAATGTAACATAATACGCACGGCTTCTTTGAGATCCGATGTGCGAGCATCGTGCATATATGGTGCAGTCAGAGCAATATTACGTAGAGTCGGTACCTTAAATTTATGCATATCAGCAGGATCTTGGGTATGTGCAAAGCGTCCTTGATCAGCTTCTGTTATCGGTGTGCCTCTGGCGGCAAAGTAATCATCAAATAAGCCCATGTACTCAAAGGATTGCCCACCCATTGCGACGCCAACATGGCAAGTATCGCATTTGTGCTGTTTGAAGAGCTCATAACCACGTATTTGTGCGGCTGTGAGTGCATTTTGTTCGCCTTTCAAATAACGGTCAAATGCGCTGTTTGGTGTGATCAATGTTTTTTCAAATTCCGCAATGGCGTGTGTAATTGTGGCTTCATTAATCGCAGGATAAACGGCTAAGAACTTGGCTTTAAATGCTTCATCTTGTTCGAATTTAGCGATAATTTCTTCCCAATTCTTAGAGCCCATTTCAACTGGGTTGAGAGGAGGGCCGCCGGCTTGTTCAGCGAGATCTTTTGCTCGTCCATCCCAGAATTGTAAAATATTGAAAACGGAGTTATACACTGTTGGGGCATTAATTCCTCCCTTGAGACCATCAATACCGACAGAAACATCTAGACCATCTACACCACCATTTTTCAACTGATGGCAAGTATGACATTGGATTGTACCATCACCTGAAAGACGTCCATCGTGGTATAGCATGTCACCCAATGCGACTTTCAGTGGATCCGTTGCTACACTATCAGGAATCGGTTGGACTAAACGCGTTGGGTCCGTACCTTGTGTATTTGCGGGTAGAAAATGATTCTGGCGTTGCTCACGTATCCAATTTAATAGCGTTGTTTTTTCCTCTAAATCAGGACGTGATCCCCAGTGTAAATGCACAAATTTTGCGACAGGCATCTCATCATTAATCAGAACTTGTTCTAATTTAGCGAGGCTGACTTCAGACAATTTAGTAGGATCTTTTAGCCCATCAAGAATCTCATTTAACAAAAAGACACGTGTGCCTTTTTTAATATCTTCTTGCATAATGCTTTCTGCCACTGGAAACTTAGCATAGAAAGGCAATTCTGCATTAGTACTATGACAATATTGACAGCCATTGTCATACAAGATTTTTGCCACTTGCTGTGCTTGCCCACTTAGTGGCGTTTGCGATAGCAGTTTAGCGGATTGTTCTTTATCAAAGATATGAACATAACCAACTGTGCCTAAAAAGCTGGCGACTGCAATGGCAACAACGGAAAAGAATAGATTTTTAACTCTCATAGATCATCACTCCTTATTGGTTAGGCATCAGCATATTAACACTACAAACAATAAGGATTTTTGATCTAGGATAATAAATTTAATTCGTTAAATCTATTTAATTAATAGTTTAAATCTATTGATTTGGAGGGGAGATGAAAATGGAAAGCTGATTTCGCTTTCCATTTTGATATGATAATAGGGTGTCAATTAGGCAGCAAAAGGATCACGTAAGATCATGGTTTCAACACGGTCTGGACCGGTTGAAAGAATGTCTACTGGCACACCTGTAACTTCTTCAATACGTTTGACATAATTACGGCAGGCTTCTGGTAATTGGTTGACATCCGTTACACCAAAGGTATTTTCTTTCCACCCCGGCATTGTTTCATAAATTGGCTCGACACCTTCCCAGTCTTTTGCTGCTAATGGTGCATAGTCAAGAATATCACCATTTGGCATTTTATAAGCGACACAGATTTTGACTTCATCAAAACCGTCTAAAACGTCTAGTTTGGTCATACAAAAACCGGAAATTGAATTAAGTTGAATGGCGCGACGAATTGCAACCGCATCAAACCAGCCACAACGACGTGGACGACCAGTGACGGCACCAAATTCATTTCCTTTCCGCGCAATTTCTGTACCAACTTCATCAAATAATTCTGTAGTGAATGGTCCACCACCAACACGTGTACAGTACGCTTTGATAATACCTAAGACATAATCTAAGTTGCGAGGACCAAAACCGGCACCGGTTGCTACGCCACCTGCAGTAGTATTTGAACTGGTCACAAACGGATAAGTACCATGGTCAATGTCTAACATCGTGCCTTGCGCACCTTCAAATAAGATATTGTCACCATTTTTGCGAGCTTTATCTAGCATTGTCGTGACATCAGCGACCATACCGGTGATGATATCAGCGACCGCCATAACGTCATCTAACGTTTTTTGGAAGTCAACAGCTTCGGCTTTATAGTAATTGACTAATTGGAAGTTATAGTAATCTAAGATCGTTTTGAGTTTTTCAGCAAAGGCTTCACGATTAAATAAGTCACCTACACGTAAACCACGGCGTGCGACTTTATCTTCATAAGCAGGACCGATACCACGTCCGGTTGTTCCAATTTTGTTTTTACCTAAAGCGGCTTCACGCGCATGATCCATCGCAACATGATAAGGTAGGATTAAAGGGCAGGCTTCTGAGATTAATAAACGTTCACGTACATTAATACCACGGCTTTCAAGTTCGCCCATTTCTTGCATTAATGCCGCAGGAGAAAGCACGACGCCGTTACCGATCAAACAGGTTACATTTTCACGTAAAATACCAGATGGAATTAAACGAAGTACGGTTTTTTCACCGTTAATAATAAGGGTGTGACCTGCATTATGACCACCTTGATAGCGCACCACATATTTCACTCGGTCAGTTAATAAGTCAACAATTTTTCCTTTACCTTCGTCGCCCCATTGAGCACCTAAGATAACAACACTTTTTCCCATAGTATTTTCCGCCTTTAAGCTTTGTATATAAATAAAATGAACAACGGATTACTTTACTATTTTCTTACATTAATCTCAATGTAATTTACGTTTTTATTTGAGGATTTATATGAATTGTAGAAGGTAAAAAACGGTTAAGCACCTTTATCTTTTGACTTAACCGCTTTTTTATCAAGGCGTTACTCAAAGAGATTTTTATGTAATGCGGAAACAACAGCATCAGCATGTGCATTAGTGACTAGAAGACAAACATTATTCGTACTCGCACCATAACTGATTGAGCGGATATTATAAGGGGCTAATGTATCAAAAATACGTTTGGCAATACCTGAGGTAATATGCAAATCATTACCGATTAAAGCGACCAAAGCGAGATCGCTGTCCACTTTGACACTACAAAGTTGGCTCAATTCGTCAATCAGTGCGCTTGAAAGTAAACTGAGACCAGAAGATGCGGAACCAGTTTTATCTAATGTGAGTGCAATACTGACTTCTGAGGTTGTGACCACGTCCACAGAAATTTTATGTTTGGCTAAGATCGTAAAAACGTTAGCGAGAAAGCCTTGCGCATGCAACATATTTAAGCTAGAGAGGGTGAGTAGAGTTTGATCCCGACGGAGAGCAATGGCTCGGAATATCGGTCGGTGTTGAGGATCTCGGGTTACCCAAGTGCCCCCTGCTTCAGGCGCTTTACTGGAGCCAACATAAACAGGAATATTACTGCGAACTGCAGGCAATAATGTAGCGGGATGTAAGACTTTGGCACCAAAGGTTGCCATTTCGGCCGCTTCAGAAAAACTCATGGTATCAATACGCTTCGCATTCGGCACGATACGAGGATCAGTGGTATAAATACCCGCGACATCAGTCCAAATCAAGACATCTTTCGCGTTGAGTACTTCGGCTAATAATGCCGCAGAATAATCACTCCCACCTCGACCTAATGTGGTGGTTTTGCCTTGTTCATCACGACCAATAAATCCTTGTGTAATGATCAATTCACCGCGATCAATTAAGGGTTTTAAAATATGTGTACTGTTTTCTTGCGTTTTGTGATCGTTTGGTGCTGCTTTGCCAAAATGGCTGTCGGTCGCGATAATATTACGTACATCAATCCAAGTGGATGGTGTGTTGAATTCGCGTAAGATTTCAACAAAGATCAGAGAAGACATCATTTCCCCGTGACTAATCAGCTCATCTGTGAGGGCAGGGGAGGTCGCTAGGCTTGCTGCTTCAGCAAGCGATTCTATATTCGCCAGTAACTTTTCCACTTTATTACGTACTAAGCTATCATCTTTTAATTCCGAAAGGATATTTTCTTGAATTTGGCGAACTTCATTGATTAATTTAGTGCGTTCTTCGTTGTCACAGCCATTTGCCAACGCAACAAGTAAGTTAGTGACGCCTGCCGAAGCGGAAAGTACGACAACCCGTGTATTGGGATCATTCACGACAATTTTTGCCGAGGCAGACATGGCAGCATAATTAGCGACACTGGTGCCTCCAAATTTGGCAATCGAAAGATGAGACATAGATTGGCTCCTGTTTAAGTTATTTTAATTTTCAGTATGTTGTGTTTGAGGTAAAACAAATAACGATTTATAAAAAACTTGTCAAACATATTTTGTGAACATGGGGTTGACAAGTTGTCACAAAAGGCGCGTTTTTAGCTTCTGACGCAATAGTCGCCAACACAAACCCATTTATAGGTCGTCAATGCTTCTAGTCCCATTGGACCTCGTGCATGCAGTTTTTGTGTACTGACAGCGACTTCTGTACCGAGTCCGAATTGTCCCCCGTCTGTAAAACGTGTGCTAGCATTAACATAAACCGCAGCCGAATCCACCTGTGCAACAAATTGTTGAGCCAACTGCTGTGAGCCGGTCAGAATACCGTCGGAATGTTGGCTACCATATTCACGAATATGTGCAATAGCTTGTTCAATATCGTCAACAATCACCACGTTTAAATCATAAGAAAGCCATTCTTGGCGTAACTGATGTGCTTGAATAGGCTCAACATCAGCTTGTACCGATTGTAAGATTGCAAGTGCGGTTGGATCCGCGTGGAATTTGACGCGCTTAGCGGAGAGGTGTTGTGCCAACTTGGGTAAGAATTGCGTAGCAATAGTTCGTTGGACAAGCAGTGTTTCCAACGTATTACAGGTACTTGGACGTTGTGTTTTGGCGTTTTCAATTAAAGGCAGGGCTTTATCAAGATCTGCACTTTGTTCTACAAATAGATGACATACCCCAATCCCTCCTACAATGACAGGAATAGCCGAGTGCTGTTTGCAAAGTTCGTGTAACCCTGCTCCACCACGAGGAATGATCATATCGACATAACGATCTAATTTCAGCAATTCCATCACTAAGTGACGATCAGGATCGGTAATTGCTTGGATAGCATATTTCGGTAGTCCGGCTTGGACTAAAGCATGTTGCACGACGTCGACTAAAATTTTATTAGAATATTGTGTTTCTTTGCCACCGCGTAAGATAACCGCATTACCTGTTTTTAAGCACAAACTTGCCACATCGATCGTGACATTCGGGCGGGCCTCATAAATAGTACCAATGACACCAAGAGGAACACGGACTCGCTCAATTTTTAAACCGCTATCAAGTATGCCGCCATCAATGAGTTGACCAACAGGATCAGCTAAAGAGATGACATGGCGAACATCATTAGCGATGTCATTTAATCGTGATTGCGTGAGTAAAAGACGATCAATGATTGCATCGGATAATCCATTTTGTTTTGCCAATGTGATGTCTTTTTGGTTTTCGGCTAAAATCTTATCGCTTTGTGCTTCAAGTTGCTGTGCAATGTGTTCGAGTGCTTGATTTTTTTGTTGTTGTGAGAGCTGTGCGAGTACCAAGGCAGCTTGTTTAGCCTGTTTTCCCATTTCTTGTAAATTTGTGGTCATTGTTTTTTCCTGATTATTTTTTCCATGTTACTTTTTTGGGTAATTTGTCATCATTATTCTTCTTTGCCATTTCTTGCTCTTGATAGTCAAAAACAGGCAGCCCCCACTCGAAATAAATTGCTAAAAGACGAGCAATAAAGCCACTGATCAAGGTGATAATAATAACAAGATTGTGATCGATATTGAGTTGCTGTAAGCCAATATAAATGGCAGTCGCAATCAATGCAATACTGGCATACAGCTCTTTTTGGAAAACCAGTGGAATACGGTTACATAATAAATCACGGAGTACCCCTCCAAACGCACCAGTAATGATGGCGGCAATCACAGCGATAGTAAAGCCATAGCCCATGTCCAGTGCAACTTGTGCGCCGATAATGGAAAACACGATCAAACCAAGGGCATCTAAGACCAAGAAGACGGTATGAAAATAGTGCATAAAGCGACGAATTAGGGGCACAATAAAGACGGTTAATACCGCTGCACCTGCCACAATCAGAAAGTAATGGGGATTTTTCACCCAGCCGATAGGGTAGTGACCGAGTAAGACATCTCTGACTGAGCCACCGCCAATCGCCGTCATTGCAGCAATAATAATTACGCCAAAAATATCCATTTTTTCACGTCCAGCAGCCAGTGCACCTGTAATGGCCTCTGCGGTGATACCAATAATGTAAAGGACGCTTAACAGCATAAATTTTCTCTCAAAAAAGTGCGGTTTAAAGTGAGCTTATTTTAGAGGGGAATAGCGGAAAAGAATAGGAAATTTTGACCGTACTTTCAAATTCTTGCATAATGAGCGAATTCATTTTATTAAGGCAAACTATGATTATGTCAGAAGAAAAAACATCGTCGATTTTGACCGCACTTTTCTCGCTTTTTCCGATACTGTTATTGCTCAGTACCGATATTTTTACACTGTTTCTGTCTTCACAAGCCAAGGCAATTTCGCATCTCGCTTTTGCTGTCTTAATTGCACAACTGTGTTGCATTTTGGTCTTCACAAAAGGGCAAATTTGTCCCGGACAACGGGGGCGTTTAAGCCAAGTGAATCTTTATTTTGTCATTTTTTGGGGTATTTGGCTTTTATTAAGTCTTTTTTCTAACTACCATTTTATTTTGACTGATATGTTGAGCTTATGTGGTATTGCCGTTGCTATCGCGATTTGGCAACAGCCTGAGGAAGCGAAGTTACGTCGTTCCATGCTTTTTATCGCGAGCTTAATAGGTGGCGTTGGCTGTCTTTGCTATTGCTTGATGTTTATTGAGATTCCGCCACGTTATTGGGGACAATATAGTCTGTTTGCGCAAGTATTAGTCGGGATTATTTTGGCGAACCTTGCTTTAGTGATTTCACGTAATCGTTTACAAGGGTTTATTGGATTATTGCCTTTCTTGATGCTGATTGCGTTGTTACTGAATGCGATAAGTGTGTTGAGCTTGCTACTGTATTTTTCAAGTGTCGTGGATTTTGTCAATCAGCTAGCATTCGTGTTGTATTTTGTATTGCATTTAGTGATCGCTATGTTTATCGCGGTGCATATCTTTAAAAAATGGGCATTTTCTTATACAACGCTGAGCATTTTATTATTTATGTCCGCTTCATTGCCACTTTGGGCTAGCTTTGCTTTTATTCAATAAGAGAAATAGCCGTGTTTAGATAAAGTAGAGCGCGGTCACAAAAATAACGGGCGTACATTGTACGCCCGAATGATAAGAGATAATTAGTGGTAGAGTAGGAAAGTACCCAAGAATACCGTAATCAAGGCAAAGGCCATTGGCAATGCGGTACGCTTAATCAAATCAAACGGTGACACATTCGCCACACCTGATACCGCGACAATGACTGCCGTAATTGGCGACATACTTCTTGCAATACCCGCTACCAGTTGCATTGGGAGAACCATCAAGACAGGGGAAATACCTAATCCACCAGCGACTTTAGGGGCTAAAGCGGCAAAGGCGAAGAAAGGCGCATTCCCTGAACCCATAACAATAGCAGAAAGGGCAATAATTAAGACCATCACTAATGTCATTAAGAAAACACCAAAGCCAAAGGTTTGTGCACCTGAAATAATGGTATCAATCGCGCCGACAGCTGTTAACCCTTTAGCGAAGGTTTCACCCGCCACAATTAGGGTGACTACCGCTGCAAATTGTTTTCCCATACCATCAAAGAACACTTGCATTTCGGCAAATACCTGTTTGACATCTTTTTTGCGCACAAACTCAAATAGCATAGCAATAAATAAGCTGATGATCATTGCGGTGGCAACATTCATTTTAATGCTACTAACCAATAATTTACTAAAGGTTAAGATGAGAACTAAAGGTAGGAGGGGGAGCAGGACATAAACAGCAGGTACCGGCGAGGCTTGCTTGTCTTTTTTGTCAAGGTTAACTTCTAGACTTGCGTCATATTCAGAACCACCACCCGTGAGGGCTTGTCTTTTATCAAACCATTTTTGCACGAAGAAATGCGAGGTTGAAATCACTAACATCGTGATAATGGCTAATTTTAATTGATAACCGACAAAGTATTCCGCAATGTCAATATTGGCAGTTTTGGCAGCTAATACCGCATTACCAGATGCGGGACCTAAATCCAAACAGGCCGTAGTCGCGATAAGCGCAGCTGCACCTTCTCGACTTACTCCTAAATTGACTAAAATTGGGAAGATAGTGAGCATTAAAAGAAGACCGAGTCCTGATGCACTTGGAATAAAAATATTGAGGATTTGTCCAACAATATAGGCTAAAGCCAAGACTAAATAAGGCGCTTTAATGGCGTTGAGTGGCTTGACTGCAATATTCACTAACGCTTCACTGGCACCGATTTTATCCATATAACGGGCAAATCCGCCGACAGCCATAATCATTAAACCTAAATCGGCAGCACGTGTACTAAATAGGTTTTTGATAAATTCAAAAATATCGAAACCGACCCAACCAGTTGACTTATTGGCAGGCAGAATTTCACCCAGTCCAAATAGCACCGCAAAGCACATCAAGATAATACCACCACACAGTAACACAAATTGTGCTTTGTACTTTTTGACAATGAGATAACCAACAAGAATGGTTACCGCTAATCCAAGCAGTAGTCCTAGCATGACGTGTCTCCTTTATGTTGAGTACAATATTTTATGACTTCAGATACGAGTTTGACTCTCGGTTCGATGGAGTCGATATTTAAGTATTCATCAGGACTGTGCCATTTTCCACCGCTTGGTCCCATACCATCAATGACAGTGACACCGAGTGCTGCAAAGAAATTCCCATCAGAACCACCGGCAGTAGATTCCCATTCAGCTTGTATGCCGAGTTTTTCTTTGATTTTATCGACGGCGGCGCAGAATTGAAGACCGGCTTCAGTACGTCGCCAAGGTGGACGAGTAATACCCCCTGTCACTTTGATTTTGACGCGTTCTTCGGTCACCGTGTCATTTAGGGCGTAAATAAGTTGATTGAGTCGTTGACTTTCCTCAAGACAAGTAAAGCGACAATCAATTTGTGTTTTGACATAGTCAGGTACAGTATTTGGCGTGGTCCCTCCTTCCACAGTACCAATGTTCATCGTGGTACCTTTGTCGGGCGCGGTACTTTTTAGTAAATCTTGCGCGATACGAATAAACGCATTGATGGCATTTGCTCCGTTTTGTGGATCGACTGCCGCGTGAGCAGATTTGCCAAAAAATTCAATTACATACTTCCCAATCCCTTTTCTTTCGTTGACTAGGTTACCGTTAATTCTGGCGGCTTCTAGAATAATGGCATAGCGTGTTTTTTTCGCATAGTCCTCTAACAATGGGCGAGAGAAGATAGAACTAATTTCTTCATCGGGATTGAAAAGCACGCAAACTTTTGCATTTTGTAGCGCATTTTCTTCGGTTAACTGTTTACAAGCGTAAAATCCAGCTAAGAGACCGGCTTTCATATCAGCAATTCCCGGTCCAAAAGCTTTATCTTGCTCAATTCTAAATGGGCGTTCATTGACTGTTCCAGTTTTAAACACGGTATCCATATGTCCTGATAAAACCACATCAAATGTATCAGAAGGTGTATTTTTACAAATCAGCGCAGAGCCCACTTTTTCATCAAGAAAACGTTCTTCTACAAGCCAACCAATGGACTGGAATTTTTCTTTAAAAAATTGGACAACACGTGCTTTACCAACAGGATCATAGCTATAGCTATCAATATTGACGAGAGATTCTAGATCTTTCAGAAAGGCATTTAATATCATAGACTTTTCCTTCTTATTTATGACTTATGTAAAATCAAATTAAAAAGCAAACAGCACAATATTACTCAATAGGCATAGTGACATATTCGGTCAGAAAATAGCAATGTAATCTGTGAAAAAAGACTGATATTTGAGAGTGTGATCACAGAAATGTGTAGAGGAAGCTGAACAAGGTGATACGGTTTGTGTTAGGTCGGAGAGATGAGCATGAAAAAACAAAGAATTAAATGAGATGTTGTGTTTTTATTGAAATAATATTTTATATAAAACGCTGTTTTTTCTTATCTTGATACAATGATTTTACTGCCGTCATCAAAAATAATTTCTCTTGCAATAATAATCACTTTGATTGGGCTTTTAGGGTTTAGCACTAACGGTCGGTTGTTTTTAGGAATATTATTGACGGGCACCGTTTCAGCAATAGTTTGTTCACCATGTGGAACCAATGGTGAGTCAAATGTAATAGGTAAGTCATGCGTATAGAGTGAATTTGAGTCCAAAATATACACACTATTCCAAAGAATCGTTTTGATGGCTTTGTTACTTAAATTTTGAATATGGTAAGTCATTGCTGCAAGATCATTGTTATTCGCATCTTGTGTAATATAACGTTCTGCCGGCATAATTTTGACCGTATTATTAAATAACTTCAGTGATTGTGTTTCTTCTTGGTGTTTGATGATAGTTAAAGGTGAAACATTTTGATCACAGCTCCACAGTAAGAGCGGTGGCAGAATCAGTCCCCCTAACATCAGTATTTTTTTTAAATACATAATTAACTTTCCTAAATAAAGCAAAAAAATAAAACAAAAGTAAATCGCCTCTATTCTGATGTGGCGATATAATAGGCAATCAAAAAAAGCCCGTCAAATGAATTGAGGGCTCTTTTAATTTCTTTACATTCGGCGTTAGCCAAATGTTTTCATAAAGTCTTGTGCTTTTTCCACCATCTCTTTAGAACCGAGGAAAAGTGGCACACGTTGATGTAATTCCGTCGGTTGAATATCTAAAATACGCTGATAACCGTCACTCGCCATACCGCCTGCTTGTTCCGCTAAAAATGCCATTGGATTACCTTCATATAATAAACGAAGTTTGCCGTTCGGGTAGTTCGTTGCACTTGGGTAAATATAGATCCCACCTTTCAGCATGTTACGATGAAAATCGGATACGAGTGAGCCGATATAGCGAGAAGTATAAGGGCGATGTGTCGCTTTATCTTCTTCTTGGCAATATTTAATGTATTTTTTTACTCCCTGCGGGAATTTCAAATATTGACCTTCATTGATTGAGTAAATTTTTCCATTCGCAGGAATTTGAATATTTTCATGGGATAAACAGAATACCCCTAATGACGGATCATAAGTGAACCCGTTAACCCCATTACCTGTGGTATACACTAACATGGTTGAAGAACCATAAACGATGTAACCGGCGGCAACTTGTCGATGACCAGGTTGCATAAAATCTTCTAAAGTCACAGGGGTGCCGATAGGTGAAACACGGCGGTAGATAGAGAAGATTGTACCGACTGCAACGTTAACATCAATGTTGGAAGAGCCATCGAGGGGATCGGTTAAAATCACATATTTGGCATTGCGTCCACGTTCTGTATCGAAAGCAACAAAATTTTCTTCTTCTTCAGAGGCAAAACCGGCGACTTCTTCACGGCTGATTAAGGCTTGTTTCATGGTGTTATGTGCGAACAGATCCAATTTCATTTGGGTTTCGCCCTGCACATTTTCAGCCCCTGATGTACCAATAATGTTATTTGTTAACCCTGCTTTATTGATATCTCGATGGATCACTTTTGCGACCAATCGAATGGAGGATAAAATCCCACTAAGTTCCCCTTTTGCATTTGGATATTCTGCTTGTTTTTCAACAATAAATTGCCCCAACGTTTTCATATGTTAATCCTTGTTATTAATAAATTTACTCATTTGATGAGTTGATTTATTATAGCAACCTTAGGTTTATCATAGAAAAGTCGAATGTTAACAATGTGATCTTCGACACATTTTTTATGACAATAGATGACATAGAGATAAAAAAATGACAGTAAAGCATATCCACATCTTAGGTATTTGTGGCACGTTTATGGGCGGTGTCGCCATGATTGCGAAACAACTTGGTTATAAAGTGACAGGCTCCGATACCCATGTTTATCCGCCAATGAGCACATTTTTGATGGAAAATGGAATTGAGATTATTCCACATTTTGATCCGACACAATTACAGCCAGCGCCGGATATGGTGATCATTGGTAACGCAATGAAACGCGGTAATCCTTGCGTAGAATATGTATTGGAACATCATTTACCCTATACCTCAGGTCCACAATGGTTACATGATCATTTGTTGCGTGATCGTTGGGTATTGGCTGTATCGGGTACCCATGGAAAAACTACAACAACTGGCATGTTAAGTTGGATTTTAGATAAGTGTGGTCTTAAACCTGGTTTTTTAATTGGGGGGATCTCGGGCAATTTTGGTATATCCGCTCGACTTGGGGAAAGTGATTATTTCGTGATTGAAGCCGATGAGTATGATACGGCATTTTTTGATAAACGTTCTAAATTTGTCCATTATAATCCTAAAACCTTGATTATTAATAATATCGGATTTGATCATGCGGATATTTTTGATGACTTGAAAGCCATTCAGCGCCAATTTCATCATATGATTCGTACGATGCCAACCAGTGGACGCATTCTTTCTGTGGCGAATGAGCCGAATGTGAAAGCAACCTTAGACATGGGGTGTTGGTCGCAACAACAGTTTTTAGGTCAGGATCAAGACTGGTATGCTGAACGGATCAGCCATGATTGCACGCAATTTGGTGTTTTCTACCAAGGCGAGAAAATGGCAGAGGTGCATTGGAATGTCGTCGGTCAACATAATATGCACAATGCATTAATGGCGATTGCTGCGGCACATCATGTCGGGATTTCGATTGCTGAGGCATGTCAGGCACTTGCCACGTTTATTAGCCCGAAACGCCGTTTAGAAGTGAAAGGGCAAGTTAATGGCATTACGGTTTATGATGATTTTGCTCATCATCCGACAGAAATTCTGGCAACATTGACCGCACTTCGTGACAAAGTTGGAGGGGGCGTGCGTATTTTGGCAGTACTTGAGCCACGTTCAAATACTATGAAAATGGGCGTGCATAAAGACGAGATTGCGCCTGCTTTAGGTAGAGCGGATAACGTATTCTTATTTCAGCCTGAAAATATTGGTTGGGATGTGGTAGATATTGTGAGTCAGTGTGTCCAGCCAGCAGTTTGGAATATGAATCTTGATAAGTTGGTGGAGATGATTGCTGATGAAGCGAAACCAACAGATCATATTTTGGTGATGTCAAATGGCAGTTTCGGGGGGATCCATCAAAAACTGTTAGACAAGTTAGCTTTAAAAACAGAATAAAGTACTTGCTTAAATGAAAGTATAAAAGGCAAACGTGAGTTTGCCTTTATTTGTTTGAGAGAGACTTTCATGCTTGTGATTTGTGAGTCTGTTTTTTTTGATAGAAACAAAGCAGAAAAAAGCCGTTAGTATTGAACTAACGGCTTTTCTTGAATCTGGTTGCGGGGGCCGGATTTGAACCGACGACCTTCGGGTTATGAGCCCGACGAGCTACCAAGCTGCTCCACCCCGCGTCTGTGGAGGTGCAATATACGCGCTTAAAAAATTATTGCAACAAAAAAATTAAATAAAGAGTTTCGTTTGTTATAAAAATAAACGATATGTATGTTTTTTATTCTTATTTATCGTTTGGTACTGTAATTTGCGTTCAGTCAGAGAGAAGAAAAAGCACTGCGCTAGGCTATATTTTTAGCCAGTTTTCTGATAGCGTATGCAACTTTAATGCCTCATTATTATTTGGGAAAGAATATGCTATTTCAGACAAAAAATTTAGTCAAACTTACCGCACTTTGTTCGGCAGCATTGTTGGTTGCTTGTAGCTCGCAGCCTAGAGGAAGTGCAGGAAACAATCAGGCTGATCCGCAAAAATTTGGTGCAAAATACGAGGGGCGTCAATATCAACACTCAGTGTTTACTCCGGTCGCGAAAGTAGAAAATCAAAGTGCGGTGATTAATCAAGGTGATTTTTTGACCCAATTATCACATGTGCGTAGCTATTCGAATAAGCTCGCCAATCAATTCGATCACAGCTATGTCAAAGTGACCAATTGGATCTTAGCAGGTGGTAATATGCATGATTTAGCACAATTTGGTATTCAGCTGCAATTAATGAAAGGTTTTGATGGGTATCAAAATGTTTTAATGACGGGGTATTATTCTCCGGTTATTCATGCTCGCCGTAGTCAACAAGGGAAGTATAATCAACCTATTTACGCGTTGCCTAAACAAAAACGTGTAACCCGAGCCCAAGTGTATGCAGGTGCTTTAGCACGAAAAGGGTTGGAGCTGGCTTACAGTGATTCTATGTTAGATAACTTTTTATTAGGCGTTCAAGGAAGTGGCTATGTGGATTTTGGGGACGGTAAGCTAAATTATTTTGCTTATGCTGGACAAAATGGTTTTCCTTATACCAGTGTCGGACGTTTATTAGTAGAAGATGGCGAAATTGCTAAAGAGAAAATGTCGATTCAAGCGATTCGTGATTGGGCAAAAGCGAATCCTTCTCGCTTACAAGCCTTATTAGAACGCAATGAATCTTATGTTTATTTTAAAAATGATCCTTACGGTAAAGTCAAAGGTGCAGCCGGTGTGCCTTTAGTACCGATGGCGTCACTTGCGGCAGATCGAAATGTTGTGCCTTTAGGGAGCTTGCTTTTGGTGGAAGTGCCTCAAATGGATAAACACGGTAATTGGACAGGTGAGCATCAAATGTATTTGATGGTCGCGCTTGATGTGGGTGGGGCAGTGAAAGGGCATCACTTTGATTTATATCGTGGGATTGGCGATGACGCGGGTCATATTGCAGGATTATCAAAACATTATGGACGTGTGTGGGTATTACAATAATGGAGAGAGTGGATAATTATGAACAACGTTTTGGTGGGATCGCACGTTTATACAGTACTGAAGGGCTTACTCGTTTAAAACAGTCTCATGTGTGCGTCATCGGTATTGGTGGCGTCGGTTCATGGTGTGTGGAGGCATTAGCGCGCTCAGGTGTGGGCAAATTGACGTTAATTGATATGGATGATATTTGCGTGACCAACATTAACCGCCAAATCCATGCGCTTTCTGGCAACATTGGGCAATTAAAGACAGAAGTGATGAAAGCGCGGGTTGCGTTAATTAATCCTGAATGTGAAGTAGCGATTATTGATGATTTTATTTCCAGCGAAAACTTAGCGGATTATTTATCGAAAGGCTATGATTATGTCATTGATGCGATCGATCATGTCAAAACGAAAGCCGCACTCATTGCTTATTGTAAACGTCATAAAATTAACATGATTACCGTTGGTGGAGCAGGAGGTCAAACCGATCCGACTCAGATCCAAATTACCGATTTAAGTAGGACGATTCAAGATCCGCTCTTAGCAAAAGTACGTTCCTTATTACGTAAGGAATACCATTTTAGCCAAAATCCAAAACGAAAATTTGGTATTGATTGTGTGTTTTCCACACAACCCTTAATTTTTCCCAACGTGGATGGCAATTGTGAAGTATCAGCAAGTATGAACTGTGCCAATGGCTTTGGTGCTGCCACTATGGTGACTGCAACTTTTGGATTCTTTGCGGTTTCTCGTGTTATTAATAAACTGTTACGTTAAGCAGAAAACCGAAATAGGTGAATGACGTTTCACCTTTTTTTATTTCAACTTATTTTTTAGTTAAAAAAAAGATGGCAATTATCATGAAAAAAGAGTAGGCTAATCCGAAATTTTTGTTGTCAATCTTACAAAAGAAGGAAGAAAAATGGCAGGTTTCATTAAGACATTGAAAAAAACCGCATTAGCGGCAAGTATTGCTTCTTTAGCAACTGTGGCAAATGCGACGATTGTGACTTCGATTAAACCATTAGGTTTTATTGCTTCATCGATTGCCGATGGGGTAACAGACACTGAAGTATTAGTTCCTGCGGGTGCTTCACCACATGATTACAGCTTAAAACCCTCAGATATACAAAAATTACAGGGGGCGGAATTAATCCTGTGGGTCGGGGAAGATATTGATGCTTTCCTTGATAAAACATTACGTCCAATGCCTTTTAAAAAGGTGTTAAGTATTGCTGATTTTGCGGAAATTGGTGGTTTGCTTGAAGGTGAAGCACATGATCATAAACATGAGCATGACCACGATCATAAGCATGACCACGATCATAAGCATGACCACGAGCACAAACATGAGCACGATCACAAACACGACCACGCTCATAAACACGACCATGCTCATAAACACGACCATGCTCATAAACATGACCACGATCACAAACACGACCATGAGCATAAACATGACCACGCACATGGACACGATCATGATCACAGTACTAACTGGCATGTGTGGTATTCGCCAGAGATTAGCAAAATTGTCGCGACACGCTTAGCAACACGTTTAACGGAAGCTTATCCAGAGAAAAAAGAGAAAATTGCGCAAAATTTGGCAGAATTTAACCGCACTTTAGCTGAACAAAGCGAGAAAATTAAACAGCAACTCGCACCAGTTAAAGAAAAAGGGTTTTATGTTTTCCATGATGCGTATAGTTATTTCAATAATGCTTATGGCTTAAAACAAACCGGTTATTTCACAATTAATCCGTTGGTGGCGCCGGGGGCTAAGACGTTAGCGAAAATTAAGCAGGAAATTAAAGAACATAAAGTGAATTGCTTATTTGCGGAGCCACAATTCACACCAAAAGTAATTGAAAGTTTAAGTAAAGGTACCGGTGTACATGTAGGTCGTTTAGATCCGATGGGCGATGCGGTCAAGTTAGGCGTTAATTCTTATGCCAACTTCTTACAATATACGGCGGACAGCTACTTTGCTTGCTTAAGCAAGTAAAAAGTGCGGTCATTTTTAGCAAAAATAAAGGGCTTCTGTTTGGAAGCCCTTTGTGTATTGCAAGTTAGTCTTTTTTATGAGTGTATTCTTTATACATCGCTTCAATTTGTGCTTTATAGCGTTCCAAAATCACTTTACGACGGAGTTTCAATGTCGGAGTAATTTCTTCCATTTTTGTGGTAAATGCCTGAGGTAATAAAGTGAATTTTTTAATTTGCTCAAAGCTAGGCAATTCTTTTTGTAAATCATTAATACGCTGTTCAAACATTTGAAGAATATCAGAATGTTTAATGAGTTCTAAACGATCGTGATATTTTATATTTAATTGTTTGGCGTATTCTTCAAGACTATTGAAGCAAGGTACAATAAGCGCTGAGACATATTTTTTGGCATCCGCAATGACTGCAATTTGTTCAATAAATTTATCTTTACCCACTTTGGTTTCAATATATTGTGGAGCAATATATTTTCCATTGGAGGTTTTCATTAACTCTTTGATACGATCTGTAATATATAAATTACCTTGTGGATCAAATTCCCCAGCATCACCAGTTTTTAAGAATCCGTCTTCTGTAAAACTGTCAGCAGTTTCTTGTGGTTTTTTATAATAACCACGCATGACCATCCCGCCACGCACTAAGATTTCATTATTTTCCCCAATTTTGACTTCTGCACCAGGCATCAATGTACCAATAGAATTTGGTTCAAAATGCCCTTCTTCCCAGCAAGATACGGTAGCCGTGGTTTCTGTCATACCGTAGCCGAGCTTGACATTAATACCAATACTGTGGAAAAACAGACCAATGTTAGGCTCTAATTTTGCACCGCCACAAGGCATCATGCGGATGCGACCACCGAGTAATTGACGTAATTTAGATAACACTAACTTATCGGCTAGCGCATATTGTTGCCGTAGTACAAAAGGGATAGGTTTCTTTTGTGAAATAAACTGAAAACGTTTTTGTCCAACTGCAATTGCCCAATTGAAGATCATACGACGGAAGAGAGGTGCTTTTTGTACTTTATCCCAAACGGCGGTGTAAATTTTTTCATAAAAACGTGGCACAGCACACATCAGGGTTGGGCGAATTTCGCTAAGAGCTTCACGTACTCTGTTAGTATCTTCAAGATAACAATTGACTGCACCACGGTGTAAAACATAAGCAACCCAGGCTCGTTCAAAGATATGGGATAACGGTAAGAAAGAAAGCGAGCTATCATATTGGCTGACATTGAGTGTAGTAAATGCTTCGTCATGCGCTTTTAATTGGTGAGCAAGATTAGCGTAATCCAACATCACGCCCTTCGGTTCTCCCGTCGTGCCCGAGGTATAGATTAAAGTAAATAAGTCTGTCAGTTGTTTTTGTTCAAGACGCTCTTGCAGAGCTGTTTGTTGGAGTGGGCTTCCCTCGAGCAAAAAAGTTTGCCAATCACAAGCTTTAGGATGATTTTTTAAGTCCAAATTGTCTTTCATGGCGACAATTTTTTGTATTTGTGGACAAGCATCGATGATTTCTAGCGTACAGTTGTACTCTTCTTGATCACCAACAAAGAGGATTTTGACATCTGCGTTGTTAAGGATATATTCGACTTGTTTGGCGGCACTTGTCGCATAGATTGGCACAACAACAGCGCGTACTTGCATTGTCCCTATGTCAGCGATAGTCCAACGTGGCATATTATGTGCAAAAATGGCAATTTTATCTTGTACCCCAATATGATTGGCTAAGAGCGCATAAGAAAAGGTGTCGAGATCCTGTTGAAATTGGTGCCAAGAGATATTTTCCCAACCTGAAGGCGTGTGGTAACGTAGGGCAGTTTCATTTAATAAGAGCTTGGCTTGTTCGCGGATGCGATTAACAAAGTGTAAGTTCAAATTAGTCATGGTGTCCTTAATTAATTAGAATGGAATTTAACCGCTTTAGCTTACACTTGTTAGCTAAAATAAACTAGTTATTTTTCTCGAAATTTGATTAAAAATACCGAAAATGGCAGTGACATGAAACGGTATGTTAAGTCGATATGTGAGTTGACGAAAAATTTAAGCTTTTGCATTTTTGTAAAGCATGGTATAGGATGAAGAGGAGTTCTTATGTTGAGGACTTATTTGATGCTATAGAAAAAATAGGAGCTTACAATGAAAAAAATCATTGCTATTTTCTTATCTGCGACATTTGCTTTCGCTTTAACTGCTTGTGAAACCACGAAAGGTGTCGGTAAAGATATTCAAAACGCGGGTGAAAAATTAGAGCAGGCTGTAAGTAAATAGTGCCTAGCCGTGTAGGCTGAAACGATCACAAGCTAAATGTTCAAAAATCGCATTTAGTGTGATAATAACGATTAAAAAAGCTGGGTTTTCTTATAAAATCCAGCTTTTCGTTTTTGTTGACAGCAAAAAAGAAGCCCCTTGTTCTGACAAGAGGCTTCGTGTTTATTTAGGTTAGTAATTAACCTTTGTAGTTATAAACGTGTGCGACTAAGTCTAATACTTTGTTTGAGTAGCCGGTTTCGTTATCATACCAAGAAACTAATTTCACGAATGTATCGGTTAATGCAATACCTGCTGCTGCATCAAATACAGATGTTAATGCACAACCATTGAAGTCTGTAGAAACAACAGCATCTTCAGTGTAACCTAACACACCTTTCATTTCGTTTTCAGATGCGCGTTTGATTTCTGCACAGATTTCAGCATAAGTTGCTGGTTTTTCTAAGTTAACAGTTAAGTCAACAACAGATACGTTTGGAGTAGGAACACGGAACGCCATACCCGTTAATTTACCATTTAATGCAGGGATAACTTTACCTACTGCTTTCGCTGCACCTGTTGATGATGGGATGATGTTTTGTGCCGCACCACGACCACCACGCCAGTCTTTTGCAGATGGACCATCAACAGTTTTTTGCGTTGCAGTCGTTGCGTGAACTGTTGTCATTAAACCGTCTTTAATACCAAATTTGTCGTTGATCACTTTCGCTAATGGTGCTAAGCAGTTTGTTGTACAAGAGGCGTTAGATACGATATCTTGACCTGCATAAGTGTCAAAGTTTACACCGCTGACAAACATTGGAGTAGCATCTTTAGATGGACCAGTTAATACGACTTTTTTCGCACCGGCAGTGATGTGTTTACGTGCAGTTGCATCATCTAAGAATAAACCAGTCGCTTCAACGGCAATTTCCACACCGATTTCGTTCCATTTTAAGTTAGCTGGATCACGCTCAGCAGTGACACGGATAGTTTTACCATTTACCACTAAGTTGCCATCTTTTACTTCAACAGTACCATCGAAACGACCATGAGTTGAATCGTATTTAAGCATATAAGCCATATATTCAACATCGATTAAGTCGTTGATACCGACTACTTCGATGTCATCACGATGTTGTGCAGCACGAAATACGATACGACCGATACGGCCAAAGCCGTTGATACCAATTTTAATTGCCATAAGATTTTCACCTATATTTAAAGTTAAACAAAACGGTTACAGAGAACAAAAATGGTGTGTTTCATTTTTGTTTTTGTCGCGGAGGATTATAGCACGGTTTTTTTTTAGTTGTGAAACCACACAATGGGGAAAACAATAGCAGATAAACTTTTTGTGATCTATGTCAAAATAATAAAATGTCGGGCTTGTTTAATCTTTTTCTATTTTTTAAAACAGAAGATGCGCTCGTTTTTTATGAGGAAATGACATGAAAAAAAGAGAAGATATGACGGAAATGCAAGTGCATGTTTGTTTAAATCAAGGTACGGAATATCCGTTTACGGGGAAATTATTAGATCAACAAAAGAAAGGATTGTACCGTTGTGTAGTGTGCCATTCACCGTTATTTGTGTCTGATACAAAATTTGATGCGGGCTGCGGGTGGCCTAGCTTTTTTCAAGCGATTTCACCTGAAGCAATACGTTATTTAGATGACTACACATTATCACGCCCTCGCACTGAAATTCGTTGTGGTCAATGTGATGCTCATTTGGGACATGTATTTGAAGACGGTCCCCCGCCGACAGGATTACGTTATTGTGTTAATTCAGTGTCCATGGCATTTGAAGATAGCGAAACGGGCGAGCTCATTGAAGGCTAAATTTTTTTAAAATCTACCGCACTTTTTTATTTTTAGCTGATTTTCCGTGGATTTATCGGCATAATAGTCATTATCATTCATTATAAAGGAAGACGTTATGGCACAAGGTAATTTATATATTCTTTCGGCACCCAGTGGCGCGGGGAAATCCTCATTAATTTCCGCATTATTAAATCAGCAACAAGACAATAAAATGATGGTTTCTGTTTCACATACAACAAGACAACCTCGTCCCGGTGAGCAAGAGGGAGTGCATTATTATTTTGTATCAGTTGAAGCCTTTGAATCATTGATTGAGCAAGATTTATTTCTTGAGTATGCCAAGGTTTTTGGCGGAAATTATTACGGCACTTCATTACCTGCTATTGAAGAAAATTTAGCCAAAGGTATTGATGTTTTTTTAGATATTGATTGGCAGGGTGCGCAGCAAATTCGTCAAAAAGTGCCGAATGTCAAAAGTATTTTTATTTTACCCCCGTCTTTAGCTGAATTAGAACGTCGTTTAATTGGACGTGGGCAAGATAGTACGGAAGTGATTGCCGCACGTATGTCGAAAGCAATCGATGAAATTTCTCATTATAATGAATACGATTATGTGATTGTAAATGATGTCTTTGAACAAGCATTAGCTGATTTTCAAGCGATTCTACGTGCCGAACGTTTAACGTTAACGCATCAGCAAAAACAAAATCAGGCGTTGATTGAACAATTGCTAGCAAAATAGACCTCACTTTAGTATCATATGACCCCTTTTTAACATTTTTTTGACTAATAAGAGATGGAGTAATATATGGCTCGTGTCACAGTACAAGGTGCGGTAGAAAAAATTGGTAACCGTTTTGATTTAATTTTAACCGCAGCACGTCGCGCAAGACAATTACAGTTACATATTCGTGAACCTCTAGTACCAGAAGATAACGATAAACCAACCGTGATTGCCCTACGTGAAATTGAGAAAGGGTTGATTAATAACGAGATTATGAATGCCCAAGAGCGTTATGATGCGTTGGAAAAAGAAAACTCGGAATTACACGCTGTTTCTTTATTATCTAATCAGTAAAAGTGCGGTCATTTTGCACAACGTTTTCAGAAAATCACATTGAACTAAGTTAGGTGTCCCTTGTATCTTTTTGAAAGTCTAAATCGCATTATTGAGGCGTATTTACCGCCAGAACAGATCGAACTTGTTAAACGTGCGTATATTATTGCTCGTGATGCGCATGAGGGACAATCGCGTTCTAGTGGTGAACCTTATATCACTCATCCTGTCGCAGTCGCATCGATTATTGCTGAAATGCGTTTAGATCATGAAGCTGTGATGGCGGCATTATTGCATGATGTGATTGAAGACACCCCTTATACAGAAGAGCAATTGAAAACAGAGTTTGGTGCCAGTGTGGCAGAAATTGTAGAAGGCGTATCAAAACTCGATAAGTTGAAATTCCGGACACGTAAAGAGGCGGCAGCTGAAAACTTTCGCAAAATGATTTTAGCCATGACACGAGATATTCGTGTGGTGTTAATTAAGCTTGCTGATAGAACGCACAATATGCGTACACTCGGCTCGCTACGTCCAGATAAACGTCGCCGTATTGCAAAAGAAACGCTTGAAATTTATAGCCCTTTGGCTCATCGTTTAGGTATTGAACATATCAAAAATGAGTTGGAAGACTTAGGCTTTGAAGCCATGCACCCACAACGTTATGCGGTGTTGCAAAAAGTGATTCAGGTGGCGCGTGGTAATCGTAAAGACATGATTCAGCGTATTACCAATGAAATTAAAGGACGATTAGAAGATGTGGGCATTAAAGCTCGTGTTTTTGGGCGGGAAAAACATCTTTATGCCATTTATCAAAAAATGAAACTGAAAGATCAACAGTTTCATTCTATTATGGATATCTATGCATTCCGTTCTGTCGTTAAAGATATTGATACTTGCTATCGTGTGCTTGGGCAAATGCATGGGCTATATAAACCTCGTCCTGGTCGTGTTAAAGATTACATCGCGGTGCCAAAAGCAAATGGCTACCAGTCATTACATACCTCAATGATCGGTCCACATGGTGTTCCCGTTGAAGTACAAATTCGTACTGAAGAAATGGATCAAATGGCGGAAATGGGGGTGGCAGCTCATTGGGCATATAAAGAAGGTGGCAAAAATGACAGCACGACAGTACAAATTCGAGCTCAACGTTGGTTACAAAGCTTAATTGAATTGCAACAAAGTGTAGGAAATTCTTTTGAGTTTATCGAGAGTGTCAAATCTGAATTTTTCCCAAAAGAGATTTATGTTTTCACACCGAAAGGACGTATTGTGGAATTGCCAGTTGGAGCAACGCCTGTCGATTTTGCTTATGCGGTACACACGGATATCGGTCATAGCTGTATTGCGGCTAATGTTGATCGTAAATCTTACCCTTTATCACAAGCCTTAACTTCAGGACAAACGGTTGACATCATTACTTTACCAAATTCTCAACCGAGCGCGGGATGGTTAAATTTTGTGGTGACAGCGAAAGCACGAACCAATATTCGTAATTTCCTTAAAAATTTACGTGGTGGTGAGGCGATAACATTAGGTAAACGTCAGTTGACACGTGCGTTGGCACCGACGAAGTTAGAAGATCTTGATAAAAATAGAGTACAAAATTTATTAACTGAGCTGAAATTAGCCACATTCGATGATTTATTAATGGAAATTGGTCTAGGTAATCAAATGAGTGCGGTAATCGCTTATCGCTTGCTAGGAGAAGCCATTGAAATTGATACGGATGGTGATCTTACAAACAATAAAGCGAATTTTGAAATTAAAAGTGCTGGTGGATTACTTACCACGTTTGCCCAATGTTGTCACCCAATTCCAGGCGATCCTATTGTTGCTTATACGAGCTCCGGCAAGGGCTTAGTGATTCATCATGAAGCTTGCGCGAATTTAAAACATCGTAAAGACAATCCTGAACACTATATGCCAGTGGAATGGGAGCAAAGCGATAATATGATCGATTTTGAAGCGGAATTGCGTATTGAACTTATCAATCAGCAAGGCGCTTTACCAAATTTAACGACACTGATTTCGTCTTTAGGCAGTAATATTCAAAGTATTTGGACGGAAGAACAAGAAGGGCGTTTATATCAAATCGTCGTGTTGTTGACCGTAAAAGACACTAAGCATTTAGCGAATATTATTCGTAAAATCAAAGCAATTCCGGGTTTTATTAATATTGAACGTAATATCAATCAATGACCATACAATTCCTCGATGCAGTCCCTTTAACGACACTTTCTGGTGTTGGGGCTGCCATTTCTGACAAGCTTGGGCGGATTGGTATTCACAATCTCCAAGATTTGTTATTTCATTTACCGATTCGTTATGAAGATCGTACTCGAATTACGCCAATTCATGATCTTCGTCCTGATGCTTATGCTACCATTGAGGGTGTTGTACAAACGTGTGAAGTGCAGTTTGGTAAACGCCCAATTTTAAATGTTTCTCTTTCGGATGGCACATCAAAAATTATGCTACGTTTTTTTAACTTCAATGCGGGCATGAAAAATAGTCTTCAACCGGGTGCAAGAGTAAAAGCCTTTGGTGAGGTTAAACGTGGGCGTTTCATGGCAGAAATTCATCACCCGGAATATCAAATTATTCGCGATAATGCCCCTTTAATTTTAGAAGAAACCTTGACGCCAATTTATTCTACAACAGAGGGATTAAAACAAAATTCATTACGTAAGCTGACTGATCAAGCTTTGGCTGTGCTTGAGAATATCCAAATTGCAGAAATCTTACCTAATGAATTTAATCCGCATCCTTTTAGCTTAAAAGAGGCGATTCGTTTTTTGCATCGCCCACCGCCTGATGTATCCTTAGAAGCCTTAGAAAAAGGAACCCACCCCGCTCAGCAACGCCTGATTTTTGAGGAATTATTGGCGCATAATTTGGCGATGCAAAAAGTGCGGATCGGTACACAGCAATTTTTCGCTTACCCTTTATCTTATCAGACTGATTTAAAACAGCGTTTTTTGGCACAATTACCTTTTGCACCAACAGATGCACAAGTTCGTGTTACCCAAGAGATAGAGCAAGATCTTACTCATCCTTTCCCGATGATGCGTTTAGTTCAAGGTGATGTTGGCTCAGGTAAAACCTTAGTGGCTGCGTTAGCTGCCTTGCTTGCAATAGATAATGGCAAACAAGTCGTGCTTATGGCACCTACCGAAATTTTAGCGGAACAACATGCTACAAATTTTCGCCGTTGGTTTGAGTCCCTAGGCATTGAAGTGGGTTGGCTTGCAGGTAAAGTCAAAGGAAAGGCGCGTCAAATAGAATTGGAAAAGATTCGAACGGGGCAAGTACAAATGGTCGTGGGAACCCATGCCTTATTTCAAGACGAGGTGGAATTTTCAGATTTGGCATTGGTGATCGTTGATGAACAGCATCGGTTTGGTGTGCATCAGCGTTTAATGCTACGAGAAAAAGGTAAACAGGCTGATCATTATCCGCACCAACTCATTATGACGGCGACACCGATTCCTCGCACTTTAGCCATGACGGTGTATGCGGATTTAGATACCTCGATTATTGATGAACTACCGCCAGGACGAACACCGATTACGACCGTGGCAATTTCTGAAGAAAGACGAGCTGAAGTCATTGCTAGAGTGAATCATGCCTGTGTGAATGAAAAACGTCAGGCATATTGGGTCTGTACATTGATTGATGAATCAGAAGTACTAGAGGCACAAGCGGCTGAGGCTATTGCTGAAGATCTTCGTAAAATTCTACCGCACTTACGCATTGGCTTAGTGCATGGTCGTATGAAACCGGCTGAAAAACAAGACATCATGCAAGCATTTAAACAGGCAGAAATTGATTTGTTAGTCGCAACAACGGTGATTGAGGTCGGTGTTGATGTGCCGAATGCCAGCTTAATGATCATTGAAAATGCAGAACGTTTAGGTTTATCACAATTACATCAGTTACGCGGTCGAGTAGGGCGAGGGACAACCGCTTCTTTTTGTGTACTGATGTATAAGCCCCCACTAGGAAAAATTTCCCAGAAACGTTTACAAGTCCTCAGAGATACGCAAGATGGTTTTGTTATTTCGGAAAAAGATTTAGAAATCAGAGGGCCTGGCGAAGTGCTTGGTACAAAACAAACCGGGGTGGCCGAATTTAAGGTGGCAAATTTAATGCGCGATCGCAAAATGATTCCTACGGTGCAGTATTATGCGCGTCGTTTGATTGTTGAGCAACCAGAAGTGGCCACCAAATTAATCCAACGTTGGATTAATCAACGGGAGATTTATACGCATGTCTGATTATTCCCAATTGTTACAAAATGCCACTTGGCAGCCTTCAACGGATATGCAATTACTTCCGTCGATTTCTTCTTGGCTAGAGCTATCCACATCTTTAACTACACAGCTAAAACAAGCTTTTGGCGAAGTGAATGTATGTGTCTTAGCCGAGTCATGGATAACGACGCTTAACGAGAATGAACGTCAATTTTTTCCAAAACAAGCATGCCCGTGTTGGTGTCGAGAAGTGATCTTAAAAAGCCAAGATATACCATTAATTTTTGCGCGTACTTTAATTCCGGCTTCTTTATTGACGCAGCATAGAGAATTACAACAATTGGGCAATCGTGCGTTAGGTGAGTGGCTGTTTATGCAATCTGATCGTATAAGGCAAAAATTAGAATTAACGCAAGATAAAAACACTGCACTTTATGCCCGCCGTGCCTTAATGAGTATTGGCGCTGAGAATATGATGGTTGCTGAATTATTTCTAACACCACAAATTTTTACGAGAGTAGTCAAATGAATAGCCCTTATCAACCTACTATCCTATTTTTTGATTCCGGTATGGGCGGCTTTAGTGTTTATAAAGAAACAAAGCAACTTTTACCCGATTGTCACTATCTTTATTGTTTCGATAATGCGTTTTTTCCTTATTCGGAAAAAAGTGAAGAGGAAATTATTCAGCGTACGCTCAAAATTTGTCAAAAAATTGACCGCACTTTCCCTTTAGACTTAATTGTGATTGCGTGTAATACGGCAAGCACGGTGGTATTACCCGCACTAAGAGCGCATTTTGCGATTCCTGTCGTGGGAACTGTGCCTGCAATTAAACCCGCAGCAGAATGTTCAGAAACAAAACATATTGGCTTATTAGCTACAAAAGGCACCGTGAAAAGAGCCTATGTCGCGGATTTAATTGCACAGTATGCTCGCGATTGCACAGTTGAGAAATTGGGCAGTACAAAATTAGTCGAAATTGCTGAACAAAAGTTACATGGCAAAGCGGTTGATTTACATGCTTTAAAGCAAGAGCTAGCGCCTTGGCAGTCAATTCAGGATCTTGATACCGTCGTATTAGGTTGTACGCACTTTCCTTTAATTAAAGAAGAAATTAAATGGTGTTTACCACAAGTGCGTTTTTTTGTTGATTCTGGTAAAGCGATTGCTTTACGGGTTAAAACGTTATTGTCTAAGATAGACATTCAGTCTAAAACTAACGAGAAAAATCTTATTTTTTGTACTCAATTTTTTGAGGATGAAGCACAGTTTCAAAAGGTTATCCATTTTTGGGGATTTGAGAGATTGGTGTTGTTAAAGATAAATGGAATTCATTTATAAAGATTATCTTTTGAAATGGATCAAATTTTTTTCGAAAGTAGTGTGTTATAACGCATTCAAAAATTCAATGAGAAAACACTATGCCAAATGAATTAAACTCTTTACTTCCTAATATTCGAATGAAACGAGAAGGAATGACAGAAACAGAGAAGAAAGTGGTTGATTGGTTGTTAGATTCAACTAAGTTCAATAAGCAAACTTCGTTGAATTTTGTAGCTGAATCTTTATCTGTTTCTGAAGCATTAGTTGTTAAAGTTGCTAAAATTTTAGGTTTTTCGGGTTTTCGTGAATTAAGACAAAAAATAGTGTCATCTTTTGAAACAACTAATACGGATACTATTGAGCTTTCCAAGCAAGACAGTGTACAGGACTTGATTAATAAAGTATTTAATGTATCGCTACAAACAATTTTGGAAGGCAAATCTATTTTAGAGACCAAAGTATTGGAGCGAGCAGCACTCTGTTTTTTTGCAGCTAAACAGCGTGATCTTTATGCAGCGGGTGGCTCTAATTCAATTTGTGATGATATAGCACATAAATTTTTGCGCATTGGCATTCGTTGTAATACTTTCCGTGACATTCATTTAATGATGATGTCTGCTTCTTTGTTATCTGAACAAGATGTAGTTTTAGTCGTTTCTCATTCAGGTAAAACAGCAGATTTATTAAAAGTTGTTAAAGAAGCGCGTGAAAATGGCGCGAAAATTATTTGTATTACCCATAGTGATATTTCTCCTATTGTTGCATTATCTGATTTTGTGATATGTACTCCTGCCCCAGACACTCAGCTACTAGGTAAAAATGCATCAGCTCGTATTTTACAATTAATTTTAGTAGACGCTTTTTTTATGGCTGTTGCTAAGTTAGATATGCAAAGAGCCGAGGAAAACCTACAAAAAACGTTCAATTCTACAGAAATGTTTCGTCAAAAATAATCTGTTCCAATTTATCCTACTCGTCCTTGTTTTAACCTTTAACTTTACAAAAATATTAAATTTGTGAAGTTGATCGCTTTTTTTGTCGTATTTTTTTGATATAAGTAAGGTAAAACAAAACATAAGATAATCTTCAGTGAAGTTTTATGTTTGTTTCTTAATGTTGTTTATTCAACAGTCTATTTTCACTTTATGCTAGGAGATTATTATGAAAAGCCTAAAAATCTTTAAATCTTGTTTAGCTGTTATGGGATTAGCATGTTCTATTTCTGCTTATTCAGCAGATTATGCTGTTATTTTAAAAACTTTATCCAATCCATTCTGGGTTGAGATGAAATCTGGTGTAGAAAAGGAAGCTAAGACTCTCAATGTTTCTGTCGATATTTTTGCTTCACCATCAGAAGGAGATTATCAATCTCAGCTACAACTTTTTGAGGATCTAATGAATAAGGGCTATAAGGGCATTGCATTTGCTCCACTGTCACCAGCTAATTTAGTTATGCCGGCCGCTAAAGCTTATAAAAAGGGAATTTACCTTGTTAACTTAGATGAGAAAGTAGATCTTGATAATTTACGTAAAGCTGGAGGAAATGTAGAGGCTTTTATTACTACAGATAATGTAGCTGTTGGCGGCAAAGCCGCTCAATTTATTGTTGAACAATTAGGTAAAAATGGTGGTGACGTTGCTATTATTGAGGGAAAAGCAGGTAATGCTTCGGGAGAGGCTAGAAAACGTGGTGCAACAGAAATTTTTGAGAAAAATACGCAAATTAAGTTAGTAGCAAGTCAACCGGCAGATTGGGATCGAATTAAGGCTCTTGATGTCGCGACTAATGTACTTTCACGTAACCCAAATATTAAAGCTTTTTATGCAGCAAATGACACTATGGCAATGGGAGTAGCTCAAGCGGTAGCAAATGCAGGCAAGCAAGGTAAAGTACTCGTAGTTGGTACAGATGGTGTACCTGAAGCTAGAAAAATGGTTTCTGAAGGAAAATTAACTGCAACAGTTGCGCAAGATCCTGCTGAAATTGGAGCAAAAGGATTACGTTTATTAGTTGAGGCTCAAAAATTAGGTAAACAAAACTCAGTAGATAACGATCCTATATTAGCAACAGTAGATTCTATTCTTGTTATAAAAGAATAAATTCTACCGCACTTTGGGAAATTAGGTAAGTCTCTAATTTCCCTTATTAAAGTAGGAGAAGAATATGAGCCAAATACTCGTTCAAATGAGGAATATTTCTAAGCATTTTGGTGTTGTCAAGGCATTAGATAAAGTCAACATGGATATCTATAGCCATGAAATACATGCATTATTAGGTGAGAATGGTGCGGGAAAATCAACATTAATGAAATTATTATCTGGATTACATCGACCTACTTCGGGAAGTATTGCCATTAATGAGAGACAATACGAATTTCTCGATCATAAAGTTGCAGCTGAGCTAGGAATTGGCATTATCTATCAAGAATTAAGTTTGATTGATGAACTTAGTGTTTTAGAAAACCTTTTTATTGGACGTTTATTGACTAAAAAGGTCTTAGGAATCTCAATAATTGATTGGGATAGAATGCGATCTCAAGCAGTAATCACCTTACTGCGTTTAGGTTTAAAAATCGATTTAGATGAGAAAGTGAGTAATTTGTCAATTTCTTATAAACAAATGATAGAGATTGCTAAAGTTTTAATTTCAGATGTGAAAATTATTATTATGGATGAGCCCACATCTTCTTTAACAAATGCTGAAATTGAATATCTTTTTTTTATTATGAAACAACTTAAAAAAGATGGAAAAGCAATTGTTTATATTTCTCATAAAATGAATGAGATTCGGCAGATCTGTGAACGTTATACTATTTTAAAAGATGGAAAATCAGTTGCTTCAGGAAATATTCAGGATATTACTAATGATCAGATAATTAAATTAATGGTTGGACGAGAAATTGAGTCTAAATTTATTAATACTGGAAAGGTAAAGTTAGACGATATTATTTTTGAAGTAAAAGGTGTTACAAGTAAAAATTTAAAACAAGTTAATGATGTTTCTTTTTCTTTATATCGAGGAGAAATCCTAGGATTTTCTGGTTTGGTTGGTTCTGGCCGTACAGAGTTAATGAATTGTTTATTTGGTGTTGATAGATGTGTCACGGGTAAAATTTATTTAGATGGGAAAGAAATTAGTCCTAAATCTCCTTTAGATGCGATTAAAAAAGGTATGGCGTATATTACAGAAAATCGTCGTGGCAATGGTTTCTTTCATAATTTTTCGATTAAACAAAATATTGTTTTATCAAAGAGTCTAAAGGACGGTGGCTATAAAGGGGCTATTGGTTTGTTTAATCACAAGTATGAACAAGAATGTGCGGAGCAGCAAAAGTCTATTCTGAATATTAAATGTGCCTCAATTGAACAGAATATTATGCAATTATCAGGTGGGAATCAGCAAAAAGTGATTATTGGAAAATGGATGGTTTGTGAGCCGAACGTGATTATTTTTGATGAGCCAACTAGAGGAATTGATATTGGAGCAAAAACTGAAATTTACAAAATCATGCGTCAGTTAGCTCAACAAGGTAAAGCAATTTTAATGGTTTCATCAGAATTACCCGAGATCATGGCAGTATGTGATCGGATCGCTGTATTCAGAGAAGGGAAAATTACACGAATTCTTGAAAATAATACAGCACTTACAGAAGAAGAAATTATGCGATGGGCATTGCCACAGGACTAGCAATATAGGAGCCATTTATGCAAGTGAATCAATTTAATTTTCCTCAATTCTGGGATAGATACGGAACTTTCTTTATTCTTACTATTATCTTAGTAATTTTTGGATCGATTTCTAGCCAATATTTTTTAACAACCAATAATATACGACAAATTTTTGTTCAAAGCTCTGTAACTGTGTTGATCGGAATGGGAGAATTTTTTGCAATTTTAATTGCAGGTATTGATTTGTCTGTAGGTTCTATTTTAGCGTTATCAGGAATGGTTACGGCCAAATTGATGATTGTTGGTATTGATCCTATTTTAGCTTCACTGATTGGTAGTATTTGCGTTGGTGGAGGATTAGGAGCTATTAATGGTGCTTTAGTAAATTATACTGGGCTACATCCATTTATTATTACTCTAGGAACTAATGCAATTTTTCGAGGAGCAACGTTAGTTATTTCTGATGCCAATTCTGTTTACGGTTTTTCTTTTGAATTTGTGGATTTCTTTTCACAGGATATTTTATGGATTCCCATTCCAGTGATATTTGCTTTGCTTGTTGCACTATTTCTTTGGTTTTTAACTAATAAAACTCGACTTGGACGTAATATTTATGCATTAGGGGGTAACAAAGAGTCAGCCTATTATTCTGGCATTGATGTCAAATTTCATACGATGGCGGTTTTTGTTATTTCAGGGATTTGTGCTGGATTGGCTGGCGTAGTTTCTACAGCTCGCTTAGGTGCCGCAGAACCTTTAGCTGGAGTAGGTTTTGAAACTTATGCTATTGCAAGTGCGATAATTGGTGGAACCAGCTTTTTTGGTGGAAAAGGGCGAGTATTTTCTGTCGTGATTGGAGGGCTAATTATCGGCACTATTAACAATGGTCTGAATATTTTACAAGTACAAACCTATTATCAACTTGTTGTTATGGGGAGTTTAATTATTGTGGCAGTTGCTCTGGATCGTTTAATTAGCCGTTAATTGAGGAATATATGATGAAAGTTTTAATAGCACCATCATTAATGTGTATGGACTTAACCAAATTTAATGAACAACTTGAGTTTCTAGATAAAAAAGTAGGCTATTTTCATATAGATATTATGGATGGACATTTTGTACCTAACTTAACTTTATCTCCTTTTTTTGTTAGTCAAGTACGTAAATTGACTAGCAAACCCTTAGATTGCCATTTAATGGTAGTTCATCCTGAAAATTATATTGATGAGCTTGCTAGAGCCGGTTGTGATATGGTGACATTACATGTAGAAACAATTTCAGGTCAAGCGTTCCGTATTATTGATAAAATTCAGAGATTAGGTATGAAGGTAGGTATTATTTTTAATCCTGAAAGTGCGATAGAAAATGCGAAATATTATTTACATAAAGCTAATAAAGTCACTGTTTTGACTGTGGATCCTGGGTTTGCTGGACAAACTTTTATACCGGAAATGTTAGATAAAATTGAAGAGCTTAAAGTCTTTAGGGAAAAAAACCAATTAACTTACCAAATTGAGGTTGATGGTTCTTGTAATCCTAAAACTTATCAAGCATTAATTGAAGCTGGTGCTGATGTTTTAATTGTGGGAACTTCAGGGTTATTTAACAATGCCGATAATATCATTGATGCTTGGAATATGATGGAAAAAGAAATTTCTCAATACTAGGAGTAAAAGATGAGCTTTATCGATGTTGTGGTAGGAGTTGATATGGGGGCAACACATATCAGAATTTGTGTTATGGATCTCAATCATCAGATTTTACTTATTAAAAAAGATAAAACCAAACAAGTGATTACTGACAATTTTATTGATGGTATAGCACAATTCTGTCAAAAATTTACACAAAGTAAACGTATTAAGCATATTGTAATTGGCTTGCCAGCAACGATTTCTCTAGATAGAAAGAAAGTATTATCTATTCCTAATTTACCTATCTTGGGAACAGAACTTGATTTGTTGACAAGTAAACTGAGCAAAAAATTTAATTGCTCAGTTTTACTGGAGCGTGATGTTAATTTACAAATGACATTTGATGTCCATCATTTTCAACTTCAAGATAAATTGGTCTTGGGAACTTATCTTGGAACAGGAATCGGTTTTTCTATTTGGTGTAATGGGAAATTATTTATTGGTGCTAACGGAGTTGCTGGTGAATTGGGACATATTCCTTATGGGGATAGTCAGATACAATGCAGTTGTGGAAATTATGGTTGTCTAGAAACTTGTTGTTCCGGAATCATCTTAAAAAATTGGTTTGAAGATAATCATTTTGATTTCCCAATTGAGCATATTTTTAAATATGAATGTCAAAATGCATTTATTCAAGATTATTTAAATAATATTGCTAAAGCCATCAGTACGACGGTTAATCTTTTTGATCCAAATTATCTAGTTTTAGGTGGTGGTATTATTGATATGCCATATTTTCCATTAGAACAACTGAAATTGATGATTGGTCAATATGTAAGAAAACCTCTTCCATATCAAAGAATAATTATATTAAAAGCTAGTTCATCAGCTACTAACGGTGCTATTGGAGCAGCAATTTATGCTTTACAAAAATTAAGGAAATAAAAATGAAAAAAATTTCAATAGGTTCAGACCATATTGGTTTAAAACATAAAAATTTCTTAATTGATAAGTTGAAAAAACAAGGGCATATACTCTTTGATAAAGGGACTTTTACGGATAAACGTACAGATTATCCTATTTATGCTAAGGCTGTTGCTGATTCAGTTATCATTGAAGAGTCTGAATTTGGAATTTTAATTTGTGGTACTGGTGTTGGGATATCCATTGCTGCAAATAAAATTAAAGGGATTCGATGTGCATTATGTAGTGACGAATTTACAGCATTAATGTGTAGGGAGCATAATGATACAAATATCATTTCTTTTGGCGCCAATATTATCACTCCTGAAAAGGCGTTAGCATTAGTGACTTTATGGATAAATACTCCCTATGATGCGGGAAGACATCAGCGCAGGTTGGAGATGATTGATAAATTAGAACAAATGTAATCATACTTTGTACTAGATGTACTAGATGTACTAGATGCGTGATGTTTTTTATCATTTTGTATAAAAAAATATCGAATACAGAGAATTTTAACTTTTTTTGTCAAAAGGGGTTGCAAAGGGTTTTAAAATGCCTATAATACGCCCCACACAACGACGCGACGTTGTACGAGATAGTAGATACACCTCGCGTCGTTGTTTTTTGTTCTTTAACAATCTAACAGACAATCTGTGTGGGCACTTGTTGATTGATTTCATTTAAAAAATTTTAAAATTGAAGTCTTAATAGGTGCTTAATACTGAAAATTCATGATACTTTTGAAGTAAATGTAAACTTTTAGCTAAGCAGTTTATTGAGCGATTGAACTTTGAATTGAAGAGTTTGATCATGGCTCAGATTGAACGCTGGCGGCAGGCTTAACACATGCAAGTCGAACGGTAGCAGGAAGAAAGCTTGCTTTCTTTGCTGACGAGTGGCGGACGGGTGAGTAATGCTTGGGAATCTGGCTTATGGAGGGGGATAACTGTGGGAAACTGCAGCTAATACCGCGTATTCTCTGAGGAGGAAAGGGTGGGACCTTAGGGCCACCTGCCATAAGATGAGCCCAAGTGGGATTAGGTAGTTGGTGGGGTAAAGGCCTACCAAGCCTGCGATCTCTAGCTGGTCTGAGAGGATGACCAGCCACACTGGAACTGAGACACGGTCCAGACTCCTACGGAGGCAGCAGTGGGGAATATTGCGCAATGGGGGGAACCCTGACGCAGCCATGCCGCGTGAATGAAGAAGGCCTTCGGGTTGTAAAGTTCTTTCGGTAATGAGGAAGGGATGTTGTTAAATAGATAGCATCATTGACGTTAATTACAGAAGAAGCACCGGCTAACTCCGTGCCAGCAGCCGCGGTAATACGGAGGGTGCGAGCGTTAATCGGAATAACTGGGCGTAAAGGGCACGCAGGCGGACTTTTAAGTGAGATGTGAAATCCCCGAGCTTAACTTGGGAACTGCATTTCAGACTGGGAGTCTAGAGTACTTTAGGGAGGGGTAGAATTCCACGTGTAGCGGTGAAATGCGTAGAGATGTGGAGGAATACCGAAGGCGAAGGCAGCCCCTTGGGAATGTACTGACGCTCATGTGCGAAAGCGTGGGGAGCAAACAGGATTAGATACCCTGGTAGTCCACGCTGTAAACGCTGTCGATTTGGGGATTGGGCTATATGCTTGGTGCCCGAAGCTAACGTCGTGATAAATCGACCGCCTGGGGAGTACGGCCGCAAGGTTAAAACTCAAATGAATTGACGGGGGCCCGCACAAGCGGTGGAGCATGTGGTTTAATTCGATGCAACGCGAAGAACCTTACCTACTCTTGACATCCTAAGAAGAGCTCAGAGATGAGCTTGTGCCTTCGGGAACTTAGAGACAGGTGCTGCATGGCTGTCGTCAGCTCGTGTTGTGAAATGTTGGGTTAAGTCCCGCAACGAGCGCAACCCTTATCCTTTGTTGCCAGCGATTCGGTCGGGAACTCAAAGGAGACTGCCAGTGACAAACTGGAGGAAGGTGGGGATGACGTCAAGTCATCATGGCCCTTACGAGTAGGGCTACACACGTGCTACAATGGTGCATACAGAGGGCAGCGAGAGTGCGAGCTTGAGCGAATCTCAGAAAGTGCATCTAAGTCCGGATTGGAGTCTGCAACTCGACTCCATGAAGTCGGAATCGCTAGTAATCGCAAATCAGAATGTTGCGGTGAATACGTTCCCGGGCCTTGTACACACCGCCCGTCACACCATGGGAGTGGGTTGTACCAGAAGTAGATAGCTTAACCTTCTGGGGGGGCGTTTACCACGGTATGATTCATGACTGGGGTGAAGTCGTAACAAGGTAACCGTAGGGGAACCTGCGGTTGGATCACCTCCTTACCTAAAATGAAGCGACTGCAAGTGTTCACACAGATTGTTTGGTAGATTGTGTCAATGAAGAGACAAAAAACCGAAATCCTTTTGGGTCTGTAGCTCAGGTGGTTAGAGCGCACCCCTGATAAGGGTGAGGTCGGTGGTTCAAGTCCACTCAGACCCACCACTCAAGCGAAAGCAAAAGAGTGAAGCGAAAAGGGATGACGGCGCATTGTAATGATGTGAATGGGGATATAGCTCAGCTGGGAGAGCGCCTGCCTTGCACGCAGGAGGTCAGCGGTTCGATCCCGCTTATCTCCACCAAATCATCATTGCTAAGTGTTTTGTGTAAATGGCATTAGTCTGGATAGATTAATGGTTCTTACATTAAGAATATTTAGCAATGATGAGCGAAAAATGGCGAAGCCATTTTGACTTGTCTTTACTGTTCTTTAAAAAATTGGAAACAAGCTGAAAAACTGAAGAGATTTTCGAAAGAAAGTCTGAGTAGAAAAATCTTGCATGAAAAAAGGCATGCAAGTGTTTAGCGTTTAAACACAACATCAAGGTGATGAAACTTGATTAATGCATTAGCAAAGGTTAATGGATTAATTGAGATTAAGTAAGAATACTTGAGGTTGTATGGTTAAGTGACTAAGCGTACAGGGCGGATGCCTTGGCAATCAGAGGCGATGAAGGACGTGCTAATCTGCGAAAAGCTTGGATGAGTCGATAAGAGGCGTTTAATCCAAGATATCCGAATGGGGAAACCCAGTAGATGAAGAATCTACTATCAATAAATGAATACATAGTTTATTGAGGCGAACCGGGAGAACTGAAACATCTAAGTACCCCGAGGAAAAGAAATCAACCGAGATTCTGTGAGTAGCGGCGAGCGAAAGCGGAAGAGCCAGTAAGTTTTAGCTAGCATATTAGAGGAATTGGCTGGGAAGCCAAATCAAAGAGGGTGATAATCCCGTACTCGAAAGTATGTTAGTGGAACTAAGCTTACGATAAGTAAGGCGGGACACGAGAAATCCTGTTTGAAGATGGGGGGACCATCCTCCAAGGCTAAATACTCCTGATTGACCGATAGTGAACCAGTACTGTGAAGGAAAGGCGAAAAGAACCCCGGTGAGGGGAGTGAAATAGAACCTGAAACCCTGTACGTACAAGCAGTAGGAGCGAGGGCAACCTTGTGACTGCGTACCTTTTGTATAATGGGTCAGCGACTTATATTTTGTAGCGAGGTTAACTGAATAAGGGAGCCGAAGGGAAACCGAGTCTTAACTGGGCGTTGAGTTGCAAGGTATAGACCCGAAACCCGGTGATCTAGCCATGGGCAGGTTGAAGGTTGGGTAACACTAACTGGAGGACCGAACCGACTAATGTTGAAAAATTAGCGGATGACTTGTGGCTGGGGGTGAAAGGCCAATCAAACCGGGAGATAGCTGGTTCTCCCCGAAATCTATTTAGGTAGAGCCTTGAGCGGACACCTTCGGGGGTAGAGCACTGTTTCGGCTAGGGGTCCATCCCGGATTACCAACCCGATGCAAACTGCGAATACCGAAGAGTGATACTCAGGAGACACACGGCGGGTGCTAACGTTCGTCGTGGAGAGGGAAACAACCCAGACCGCCAGCTAAGGTCCCAAAGTCTATATTAAGTGGGAAACGAAGTGGGAAGGCTTAGACAGCTAGGATGTTGGCTTAGAAGCAGCCATCATTTAAAGAAAGCGTAATAGCTCACTAGTCGAGTCGGCCTGCGCGGAAGATGTAACGGGGCTCAAATATAGCACCGAAGCTGCGGCATCAGAATTTATTCTGTTGGGTAGGGGAGCGTTGTGTAAGCGGATGAAGGTGGCTCGAGAGGGTTGCTGGACGTATCACAAGTGCGAATGCTGACATAAGTAACGATAAAACGAGTGAAAAACTCGTTCGCCGGAAGACCAAGGGTTCCTGTCCAACGTTAATCGGGGCAGGGTGAGTCGGCCCCTAAGGCGAGGCTGAAAAGCGTAGTCGATGGGAAACGGGTTAATATTCCCGTACTTGGATAAACTGCGATGTGGGGACGGAGAAGGTTAGGTTAGCAGACTGTTGGATGTCTGTTTAAGGTGGTAGGTGGAAGACTTAGGCAAATCCGGGTCTTTATAAACACTGAGAGCTGATGACGAGGTCTTAAGGGACTGAAGTAACTGATACCCTGCTTCCAGGAAAAGCCACTAAGCTTCAGGTTTATCTAAACCGTACTGAAAACCGACACAGGTGGTCAGGTAGAGAATACTCAGGCGCTTGAGAGAACTCGGGTGAAGGAACTAGGCAAAATAGCACCGTAACTTCGGGAGAAGGTGCGCTTACAGTAATTGTAGTCCCTTGCGGATGAAGGTGAAGTAAGTCGAAGATACCAGCTGGCTGCAACTGTTTATTAAAAACACAGCACTCTGCAAACACGAAAGTGGACGTATAGGGTGTGATGCCTGCCCGGTGCTGGAAGGTTAATTGATGGTGTTATCGAAAGAGAAGCTCCTGATCGAAGCCCCAGTAAACGGCGGCCGTAACTATAACGGTCCTAAGGTAGCGAAATTCCTTGTCGGGTAAGTTCCGACCTGCACGAATGGCATAATGATGGCCAGGCTGTCTCCACCCGAGACTCAGTGAAATTGAAATCGCCGTGAAGATGCGGTGTACCCGCGGCTAGACGGAAAGACCCCGTGAACCTTTACTATAGCTTGACACTGAACATTGAATTTTGATGTGTAGGATAGGTGGGAGCCTTTGAAGCAGTGACGCCAGTCATTGTGGAGGCGACCTTGAAATACCACCCTTTAACGTTTGATGTTCTAACGAAGTGCCTGAAACGGGTACTCGGACAGTGTCTGGTGGGTAGTTTGACTGGGGCGGTCTCCTCCCAAAGCGTAACGGAGGAGCACGAAGGTTTGCTAATGACGGTCGGACATCGTCAGGTTAGTGCAATGGTATAAGCAAGCTTAACTGCGAGACAGACAAGTCGAGCAGGTGCGAAAGCAGGTCATAGTGATCCGGTGGTTCTGAATGGAAGGGCCATCGCTCAACGGATAAAAGGTACTCCGGGGATAACAGGCTGATACCGCCCAAGAGTTCATATCGACGGCGGTGTTTGGCACCTCGATGTCGGCTCATCACATCCTGGGGCTGAAGTAGGTCCCAAGGGTATGGCTGTTCGCCATTTAAAGTGGTACGCGAGCTGGGTTTAGAACGTCGTGAGACAGTTCGGTCCCTATCTGCCGTGGGCGTTGGATGATTGATTGGGGCTGCTCCTAGTACGAGAGGACCGGAGTGGACGCATCACTGGTGTTCCAGTTGTCTCGCCAGAGGCATGCTGGGTAGCTAAATGCGGAAGAGATAAGTGCTGAAAGCATCTAAGCACGAAACTTGCCAAGAGATGAGTCATCCCTGACTTTAAGTCAGTAAGGGTTGTTGTAGACTACGACGTAGATAGGTTGGGTGTGTAAGTGTAGTGATACATTGAGCTAACCAATACTAATTGCCCGAGAGGCTTAACTATACAACGCTCAAGTGTTTTTGGGTGTTGAGTGAGACGTTAGACGAAAAGACGAAGAAGAGAAAATTACTTTAGACAGCTTGTTTTTGATTAAAGTGCGAGAGTGAAGAAAGCACGAAGGAAGAACAGAAGAATAGAGAAGACAAGAGAAGACATCAACCGAATATCTTGGCGGCGATAGTGCAGTGGACCCACCTAACTCCATGCCGAACTTAGAAGTGAAACGCTGTAACGCCGATGGTAGTGTGGGGCTTCCCCATGTGAGAGTAGGACACCGCCAGGTCTGAATGAGAAGAAACCTCAAGTAGAGATACTTGAGGTTTTTTTGTGTTTGGGGAGAGTGAGGATATGGGGAGAGTGTCATTCGTATAAAAAGCATGGAAATGAGGAAACCTCAGGGGCGCTATGCTGTGATTACATGCACGATGACCCATTGAGTGCTGCTAGATTTATTTTAGAATGTCATCAAGCTCAAAGCCTTTTGTCATCACACTTACACTTGGTGATGCTTCATATTGCCAAAGCATATCTCATGAAGCATTAGACAATTTCACTTCAATACTTTCCCCTTGTTTAAAGGTGAGGGGTAAGAAATCAACAGGGGAATCATTCACATAGGCGGAAATGAAGGTGACATCCAGAGCTTGATTTGTATCATTATTTATCTTGAGTGTTAGGCTTAATGCGAGGTCAGAGAGATATTCTCTATCCATAAAGTCACGGATATTTTTTGCTAATTTATCGCTTGTTTGAACATTTAAATAGTGATTTTTATAACTATAAATATTTACGTTATGTTTTATCTCTGAGCTATCATCCAATTTCCCCACAGCAATAGGGATTTCAAAACTTGCAAAAGAATTAAAGTTTTTTTGATAGCATTCTTTATAAACAGCATTATCAAAAACATTAGGAATTTTTTGTTGAATTTGAATAAGGGCATCGGAGGGCTTTCTAGAGTCTTCATGGCTAGAACATGTTGCAATCTCAACATTTAAGATACCACTTTCTACTTTAATTGGCTCATTCAATAAGGCTTTTAATGAGATATCTTTTTCTATTTCTGCTTTACATGCACATAACGCAACGATGCAACAAGAAAGTACAAGCGTTTTTTTCATTTTAGCACTCCTTACTAAGATCCTAGGCTCTGAATTAAGTTATACCTGATTCCAAATTTACTACATATTGTTTTTACGGTAAAGCATTCTTCCGTTGTCAGTTGGTAATGAGAAAAGCAATAGCTCTAACACGATAAACGATGCCGAGATGAATCCAAAAACAGTGTGTTTTTATGAAAGTAGGGGATTTTATATTTGGAATATTGAACATAAAGAAAAAGCCGACTTAACGTCGGCTTTTTTGTAATGCTATTTATCAATGGTGCCTAGGGCCGGACTCGAACCGGCACACCCGAAGGCGGTTGATTTTGAATCAACTGCGTCTACCAATTTCGCCACCCAGGCTAATATTGATAAAGAGCATCAAATTAGGTCTGTATTATACCTTTTCATTGATAGGTTACAAGCAAAAAATGATTTTAGATATTCAATTGTCTTTATTTTCATCAGTGTGGCTGTTCTCTCTTACTTTATTCAGGTGCAGTGAAGTAACCTTATAAAAATAAAGGTTTTTTGTTTAAATTTTAAATAACTTTTTTGTAAAAAGATCGTAGTTTCTTTTGAAAAAAAGACCGATTACAAATATAATTAAAAACTATTATCAATATTGATAATGATGGGGTTTTAACCATGACATTTATAAGGATAAAGTCAAGATGATGCTAAAAGCACAAATTGCAGATTATATTACACAAAATCCACTGGCAATTACTTTGGATATGGCTTTGCACTTTGGCAAACCTGAAGGTGAAATTTTATGTGCTTTACCTGATGAGTTTGTTCGAGTGTTTCCTGGGGAACGTGCGGAGGAAGTGCTTGCTGAGATCAGTAGTTGGGGGATTTTCACGACCATTATTGAAAAAGAAGGATCGATTTTTGAAATTAAAGACCGTTTTCCGACCGGGATGGTTGGGCGTGGTTATTATAATTTGAATATGAAAGATGAAGAAGGCACACTTCATGGCCACCTTAAATTAGATAACATCAGCAAAATTGCCTTTGTGAGTTTACCGTTTCGCGGTAAAGAAAGTTATAACATCGCATTTATTGCGAATAATGGGCAAACTATTTTTAAAGTTTATTTGGGGCGCGATGCTGAGCGTCAACTATTTCCAGAACAAGTTCAAAAATTTAAAGCATTTATTTAGAAGGTTAAAAAAGTAATGACAACAAATCGTCAAGAAGTATTACAAAATCGTTTAGGTCCAGAAATTCAAGAGTTAAAGGCACAATGTAAAACAGTCATGCTCGCTACTGTCGGTGAAGATGGTAATCCCAATGTGAGTTATGCGCCATTTGCAATTAATAATGGGGAATACCAAGTCTTTATTTCTACTATTGCACGTCATGCACGTAATCTACAAGAAGTACCAAAAGTTTCTTTAATGTTGATCGAAGATGAAAGTCAAAGTCGTCAGATTTTTGCTCGTCGTCGTTTATCTTTTGATGCGGTTGCGCGTGTTGTCGAGAGAGAAAGTGAAGAATGGCATTCTGGCGTTGAGGCACTCAAAGCAAGACATGGTGCATTAATGGATGAATTGTCTCGGATGAAAGATTTTCATTTGTTTAGTTTTAAGCCCTCACAAGGGTTATTTGTAAAAGGTTTTGGTCAAGCTTTCCAAGTGAGTAATGATGATTTAGTGAGCTTTGTTCACTTGGTTGAAGGACACCAAGAATAAATTTTGTCAACTTTTTAGGGTATTTACTTGAGGTTAGGAAAATGCGTACAACAACAATAAAATTTTCTGCAATTACATTGGCATTATTGAGTTATTGTGGGGCCATTTTGGCGGATAGTCATCAAGAGGCGACTGAACTTGATACGATTACCGTTTCTTCTCAACAAGATGAGATGAATATTAAAGAGAAAAAAGTCGGTGAAACTGTGAAAACGGCGAGTCAATTGAAACGCCAGCAAGTACAGGATAGTCGTGATCTTGTGCGCTATGAAACCGGTGTGACTGTGGTAGAAGCTGGACGTTTTGGTTCGAGCGGTTATGCCATTCGTGGTGTGGATGAGAACCGAGTGGCAATTACAGTAGATGGCTTACATCAAGCAGAAACCCTTTCTTCTCAAGGCTTTAAAGAATTATTCGAAGGTTACGGCAATTTTAACAATACCCGAAATAGTGTGGAAATTGAGACGTTGAAAGTCGCTAAAATCGCGAAAGGTGCTGATTCTGTAAAAGTGGGTAGTGGTTCTTTGGGAGGCGCTGTACTTTTTGAAACAAAAGATGCCAGAGATTTCCTGACTGAAAAAGATTGGCATATCGGCTATAAAGCGGGCTACTCAACGGCAGATAATCAGGGATTAAATGCTGTGACTCTTGCAGGTCGCTATCAAATGTTTGATGCATTGATTATGCATTCTAAGCGACATGGACATGAATTAGAAAATTATGACTATAAAAATGGCAGAGATATTCAAGGGAAAGAAAGAGAAAAAGCGGATCCTTATACAATTACGAAAGAAAGTACATTAGTGAAATTCTCTTTTTCGCCAACAGAAAATCATCGTTTTACAGTCGCTTCTGATACTTATCTTCAGCATTCCCGCGGACATGATCTTTCATATAATCTTGTTGCAACAACACATATTCAGTTAGATGAGAAAGAATCTCGTCATGCAAATGATTTGACAAAACGTAAAAATGTTTCCTTTACTTATGAAAATTATACTGTTACGCCATTTTGGGATACGCTCAAGTTAAGCTATTCACAACAAAGAATTACAACAAGAGCAAGAACAGAAGATTATTGTGATGGTAATGAAAAATGTGACTCTTATAAGAATCCTTTAGGGCTTCAATTGAAAGAGGGAAAAATCGTTGATCGGAATGGTGATCCTGTAAATTTACAGCTCGTTGATGGGAAACATCAAGTTGTAGATAAAGCTGGTAAGCCGTTTGATGTAACTTCTGGAACTAATTATGCTGCTTTTTCTGGTAAACAGTTGGGACCTTCTTATTTTTGGTTAGATTGTACTGTTTTTGATTGTTCTAAACCTGTAACAACATATAAGTATCGTTATAGTACAGAGACCCCAGTGAAAGAAGATATTCAATTAAATAAAACCATGGAAGTGAATGGGAAGACCTTTGCAACTTATGATATGGGAAGAGAACGAAGATATATCATTTTACCAAATTCTCAAGGTTACTTGCCTTTGGATTATAAAGAGCGTGATTTAAATACAAAGACGAAACAAATTAATTTAGATTTAACAAAAGCATTTACTCTCTTTGAGATTGAAAATGAACTTTCCTATGGTGGTGTTTACGCGAAAACGACCAAGGAAATGGTGAATAAAGCAGGATATTATGGGCGTAATCCTACTTGGTGGGCGGAGAGAACGTTAGGGCAATCATGGAATGGTACATTGAGAGAGTGTAAGACAAGTTCTTCATATAATGGGATGCTATGTCCTCGTCATGAACCATTAACCTCCTTCTTGATTCCGGTAGAAGCAACAACTAAGTCTTTATATTTTGCAGACAATATCAAGTTGCACAATATGTTAAGTGTAGATTTAGGCTATCGTTATGATGATATTAAATATCAGCCAGAATATATTCCTGGTGTGACACCTAAAATTGCAGATGATATGGTAAAAGGGTTATTTATTCCATTACCTGAAGGTGAAAAAGTAACTGTAGGGACCGTGGTATTTACAAAACCACTGACTCCTGAACAAATTCGTAAGAATGCGGAGGAAAATATTGCTTATATTGCACAAGAAAAACGCTTTAAGAAACATTCTTATTCTCTTGGTGCAACTTTCGATCCTCTGAATTTTTTACGAGTACAAGTAAAATATTCAAAAGGGTTTAGAGCCCCGACTTCGGATGAACTTTATTTTACCTTTAAGCATCCAGATTTTACGATTTTACCGAACCCCGTGTTGAAACCAGAGGAAGCAAAAAATCAAGAGATTGCATTAACAGTGCACGATAATTGGGGATTTGTTAGCACAAGTGTTTTCCAAACAAAGTATCGTCATTTTATTGATTTAGCGTATTTAGGTTCAAGAAATTTATCGAATTCCGTGGGAGGGCAGGCACAAGCAAGAGATTTCCAAGTTTATCAAAATGTCAATGTCGATAATGCCAAGGTTAAAGGACTTGAAATTAATGCACGTTTGAATTTGGGATATTTCTGGCATGTGTTGGATGGATTTAATACGAGCTATAAATTCACTTACCAACGTGGTCGTTTGGATGGTGATCGTCCAATGAATGCGATTCAGCCTAAAGCTTCTGTTTTTGGTTTAGGCTACGATCATAAAGAAAATAAATTTGGCGCTGATTTATATATTACACGTGTGAGTGAGAAAAAAGCGAAAGATACTTATAATATGTTCTATAAAGAACAGGGATATAAAGATAGTGCTGTTCGTTGGAGAAGTGATGATTATACGCTAGTTGATGCGGTTGGTTATATTAAACCGATTAAGAATTTAACGTTACAGTTTGGCGTTTATAATTTGACAGACCGTAAATACTTGACATGGGAATCTGCTCGTTCGATTAAACCATTTGGTACAAGTAATTTAATTAATCAGAAAACAGGCGCAGGAATTAATCGTTTTTACTCACCAGGTCGTAACTTTAAACTCAGTGCCGAAATCACCTTCTAATCCTAAGCCTGCGTATGCAGGCTTTCTTTTTAGGGAAAGTGCGGTGGATTTGACAAAGATTTATTGCTTTTCTGTAAATCAATGCTAAAATTCACACTTCTTTGTCGTAGCTGGATTAGAGATCGGCTAGCGATGTATTTTTAACTTAACTTTTAGGAGTTATCAAATGTCTCTAAGTACAGAAAAAAAAGCAGCGATCGTTGCTGAATTTGGTCGTGATGCAAAAGATACTGGTTCTTCAGAAGTGCAAATCGCATTATTAACTGCACAAATCAACCACTTACAATCTCACTTTGCAACGCACAAAAAAGACCACCACGGTCGTCGTGGTTTATTGCGTATGGTTTCTCGTCGTCGTAAACTTTTAGATTACTTAAAACGTACTAATCTTGAGCTTTACACTTCAACTATCGCTCGTTTAGGTTTACGTCGCTAATTTGTATTAGGATTTATTCCAAACAAAAACCCTTGATAACTTTATCAAGGGTTTTCTTTTTTCTGCATACTAGGCATGTTTAAATTATCGCAAAACACACCGCACATTTCGTGGAAAAGTGCGGTCATTTTTTTTTTATTTATTTTACTTCTTTAAACATGATCTCACTTGGGATCACCGAACCTTGCCAGTAAAGCTCAGTAGCGACTTTTTCAGCTAATTGCATAAACGATTGGGCAATGTCGCTTTCAGGTACAGCGACAACGGTTGGGATACCTTTGTCTAAATCTTCACGTAAGCGAATATGTAATGCCTGTTGTCCTAAAACTTTGACATTGTATTTTTGTGCAATGCGCTCAGCGCCGCCTGTTCCGAAAATCGTTTCTTGATGACCACAATTGCTACAAATATGCATCGACATATTTTCGATAATGCCTAAAACGGGTACAGAAACACGTTCAAACATCGCCACACCTTTAATCGCATCCAGTAAAGCAATATCTTGTGGTGTTGTCACCACGACCGCCCCCGTCACTGGAATTTGTTGAGAAAGGGTTAGCTGGATATCCCCTGTACCCGGTGGCATATCAATGACTAAATAATCTAAATCTGGCCATAAGGTTTCTTGCAAAAGCTGACTTAAGGCACTGCTTGCCATTGGACCGCGCCAAATCGTAGCATTGTCCGGTTCCATTAAGAAACCAATGGAATTGGCAAAGATATGATGAGCTTGAATGGGGGTAATGTGCTGGTTATCTGGCGAAGTTGGGCGTTGATCAGCAACCCCTAACATGTGTGGAATAGATGGACCATAAATATCGGCATCTAAAATTCCAACACGAGCACCTTGTTTTTGTAAGGCAAGAGCAAGATTGACGGAAATAGTGGATTTTCCTACGCCACCTTTACCCGATGTCACGGCAATAATATTTTTTACCCCTTTTACGGCTGGGTGGCTATTAGCGCGTTTTAATGTCGCGATTTGATAATTTAATTGCCATTTGATGTCTTTGCATTCTGCTAATGTGAGAAGTTCTGCTGAGAGAGTGCTCTTGAGTTGTTCGAATGCAGTATTCCAAGCAAACGGCATGCTGATTTCAATGCGTAACGTCTCACCGCCTTTTTCAATTTTTTTGATAGCATTTAGGCTGACGAGATCTTTTTGTAAGCTAGGATGTTGAAATTGTTGAAATGCGTTTTGGATAGCTTGTTTTTGACTGTCCGTTAAACTGTCAGAAAATAAAATTCCCATTGATTTTATCCCGTTATTTTTGGTGGCTAATTAAAGCCCTAGTTAATCACTCAACTATATTTAACCACGAAGCTGTAGAACTGTTAAGCAGAAATGTGGAAAAGCGCGGTTAAAGTAGAAAAAATACTGCGAATAAGGTAACATAAGCGCCAATTTTTTGATGAAAAATAGGAATGATAACATGGCAAATTCGGCACGCGATATTTTGGTCACTTGCGCCTTACCTTATGCAAATGGTGCAATTCATTTAGGGCATTTATTAGAACATATTCAAGCAGATATTTGGGTGCGTTTCCAACGTATGCGTGGGCATAAAGTGCATTTTATTTGTGCAGATGATGCGCATGGCACACCAATCATGTTAAATGCGGATAAATTAGGTATTACACCTGAAGCATTAATTGCTCGCTCGAAAGCAGATCATGTGGCGGATTTTGAAGGCTTTAATATTAGCTATGATAATTATCATTCCACTCACAGCCCAGAAAATGAAGCCTTAACAGCAGAAATGTATAAAAAATTACGTGCTAATGGCTTTATTAAAAGTCGTACGATTTCACAATTATTCGATCCAGAAAAAGGCATGTTTTTACCTGATCGTTTTGTTAAAGGCACTTGCCCAAAATGTAAAGCAGAAGATCAATATGGTGATAACTGTGAGGTCTGTTCATCTACTTATAGCCCAACGGAATTAATTAATCCGCGTTCTGTAGTTTCTGGTGCTACTCCCGTATTAAAAGAATCGGAGCATTTCTTCTTTGATTTACCTGCGTTTGAAGGCATGTTAAAAGCGTGGATCAAATCCGGTTCATTACAACCTGAAATTGCCAACAAAATGCAAGAATGGTTTGAGTCGGGTTTACAACAATGGGATATTTCCCGTGATGCGCCGTATTTCGGCTTTAAAATTCCGGATACAGAAGATAAATATTTCTATGTCTGGTTAGATGCTCCAATTGGATATATGGCATCGTTTAAAAATTTGTGTGATAAAACAGGCTTAAATTTTGACGATTTCTGGAAAAAAGACAGCTCGGCAGAGCTTTATCACTTCATCGGTAAAGATATCGTGTATTTCCACAGTTTATTTTGGCCGGCGATGTTAGACGGTTGCGATTTACGCAAACCAACTAACGTGTTTGCCCATGGTTATGTGACTGTAAATGGGGTGAAAATGTCAAAATCTCGTGGCACTTTTATTCAAGCGTCCACCTACTTACGTCATTTAGCGCCAGAATATTTACGTTATTACTATGCGGCAAAATTGAATAACCGTATTGAAGATTTAGACTTAAATTTGGAAGACTTTGTACAACGTTTAAATGCGGATGTGGTGAATAAATTTGTCAATCTGGCTTCACGCAGTGCCGGTTTTATCACGAAGCGTTTTGATAGCAAATTATCAGCTGAGATTGCTGAACCTGAATTATTGGCAGAATTTGTAGAAAAAGCCGCGCAAATTGCGACTTATTATGAAGAACGCGAATTCGGTAAAGTCGTGCGTGAAGTGATGCAATTAGCGGATAAAGCGAATAAATACATTGATGACAAAGCGCCATGGGTAATGGCGAAAGAAGAGGGACGTGAGGCGGAATTACAAGCTGTTTGTTCAATGGCATTGCAATTATTCCGCGTCTTAGCCATTTATTTAAAACCAGTGATTCCACAAATTATTGCGCGTGCGGAAGCCTTCTTACAGGATGAGTTAACGTGGGAAAGCTTAAATCGCCCGCTGTTAAATCACGCAATTTTACCGTTTAAAGCGCTAGCACAGCGTTTAGACCCAAAACAGATTGAGGCAATTGTGAACGAAACCAAAGAACAATTTGTAGCCCAGCAGGCATTAGAGCAAAAAAATTCAGCAAAAGCAGAACCCGCTAGCCAAGTGGAACCAATCGCAGAGACGATCAGCATTGAGGATTTCGCGAAATTAGATTTACGTGTGGCGAAAGTGATGAAATGTGAAGCGGTACCAGAATCAAACAAACTCTTACGTTTTGAGTTAGACTTAGGTGATCATACGCGTCAAGTGTTCTCTGGGATTAAAGAAGCATATAACAATCCTACGGAATTAGAAGGGCGTTTTGTCGTGGTGATTGCCAACCTTGCGCCACGTAAAATGCGTTTTGGCGTATCAGAAGGGATGATTTTAAGTGCGGGGACAGGTGGAGCTGACTTGTTCTTATTGAATGCCGATCAAGGTGTTAAACCCGGTATGCAGGTAAAATAACCTTGAGTTAGTTCTTTCATGCAATAAAGTGCGGTAAAATTTTTGAATTTTTTACCGCACTTTTCCTTTCCTCCGTTTTTGCAGGTGAAAACCTGTTATAATTCCGCCCAGCTTGAATAACCAGAGAACATTTATGAAACAACTGTTTGCCACCACTGCCCGTGGTTTTGAAGAATTACTGAAAGTCGAACTAATCGACCTTGGTGCGATGGATTGCCAAATCACACAAGGTGGTGTGCACTTTCATGCCGATGAGGAAACGCAATATCGCGTGTTGTTATGGACACGTTTAGCCTCGCGGATTTTATTACCCATTGTGACTTGCAAAGTGTATAGCGATTTAGATTTGTATTCTGCGGTGGTGGGGCAAAATTGGTTGGATTATTTTGATGAAAAAGCCCATTTTATGGTGGATTTTAATGGCACAAACCGAGAAATTCGTCACACCCAATTTGGTGCCATGCGCGTCAAAGATGGGATTGTGGATTATTTTGAGCGTGTAGGTAAACCGCGTCCAAATGTAGATAAATCACAGCCCGATATCCGTATTCATGCCTATTTAAATCGCGAAGAATTAGTGATCTCCTTAGATTTAAGTGGTGATGCCTTACATATGCGCGGTTATCGTGAAGATACGGGCAAAGCCCCGTTACGTGAAACTTTAGCGGCAGCGATCGTCTTACGTTCAGGCTGGCAGCTGGGCACACCCTTAGTGGATCCAATGTGCGGTTCGGGCACCTTGCTGATTGAAGCAGCACAAATGCAAGCCAACATTGCCCCGCAATTACACCGTCTGCATTGGGGCTTTGATTTTTGGAAAGGACACAATCAACAGGCGTGGGATAAGGTGAAAGGCGAGGCGATTGAATTAGCGGAGCAAACGTTTAACCAAAATCAAAAAGCGAATTTTTATGGCTGCGATCTTGATCATCGAGTACTGCAAAAAGCCAAACGCAATGCCCAAAATGCGGGTGTGGCACATCTCATCCAATGGCAACAAGGTGATGTGGCAGCATTAAAAAATCCATTTGTTGAAGAAAAAGGTACGGTAATTTGTAATCCACCTTACGGAGAGCGTTTAGGCACGACACCTGCGTTAATTGCGTTATATTCCGTGTTTGGACAACGTTTAAAACAACAGTTCGCCGATTGGAATGTATCGATTTTCAGTGGCGAGCCGGCGTTATTAGACTGCTTGCGTTTACGTTCACATCGCCAATTTAAAGCCAAAAATGGTCCACTCGACTGCGTGCAAAAAAATTATCATATTAGTGCCCGTACAACAGCGAGTGACGAGAATACACAAAACTTGCCAGAAATTGACCGCACTTTAACTTCTGCTCAAGTGGCAGTGGATTTTGCCAATCGCTTACAAAAAAATAGCAAAAAAATTGAAAAATGGGCGAAACAACAAGGCATTAATGCTTATCGCTTATATGATGCGGATTTGCCAGAATATAACTTGGCGGTGGATCGCTATGATGATCATATTGTGGTACAAGAATATGCTGCACCCAAAAATATCGATGAAAACAAAGCACGTCAGCGCTTATTGGATGCAGTAACTGCCACCTTACAGGTAACAGGTGTAGAAACTAACAAACTGATTTTAAAAGTGCGCCAAAAACAAAAAGGCACCAATCAGTATGAAAAACTCGCCAACAAAGGTGACTATTTCTATGTGAATGAATATGGCGCCAAATTGTGGGTAAACCTAACGGATTATTTGGATACGGGACTTTTCCTCGATCATCGTTTAACCCGCAAAATGTTGGGGGAAATGGCGAAAGGCAAAGATGTCCTAAATTTATTTGCCTATACGGGATCGGCGACGGTGCATATGGCGTTAGGTGGTGCAAAATCCACCACTACGGTGGATATGTCAAACACCTATTTAAACTGGGCGGAACAAAATCTGTTATTAAATGAGTTGGAAGGTAAACAGCATAAGTTAATCCAAGCAGATTGCTTACAATGGTTAGCCCGTTGTGATCGTCAGTTTGATCTGATCTTCGTCGACCCACCGACATTTTCTAATTCAAAACGGATGGAAGATAGCTGGGATGTACAACGTGATCACATTAAGTTAATGACCCAGTTAAAACGCATTTTACGTCCAAATGGCACCATCGTGTTTTCCAACAACAAACGAGGTTTTAAAATGGATGTTGAAGGCTTGGAAACGCTTGGCTTAAGTGCGGTAGATATTACAGCAAAAACCTTGCCATTGGATTTTGAACGCAATAAGCAAATTCATAATTGTTGGGTGGTGAGGTTGAAAGCCGATCTGTAAGTCAGCGAACAGATAACTTGCCTTTTGTAAAATTAGCGGTACACTGGTTGTACCGCTGATTTTTTAACGCTATTTAGACGTTTTTTTATTTATTTTCAATATATCATCATCAATTTTAGATTTTTATCATCACTTCCATCTTTTTTATTTCCATTTCTTTACATTTGTTGACATTACTGACAAATCTTGTATGTTTATTAATCATAATAATACAAAGGAGGTATAAGATAATGTCACATACGTTTAGAAAACGAATTGATTTGTTCCTTCAAGAACAAAACCTCAAAAAATCTGAAAGTGACCGTAAAAAGCTCGCTAAAGCCACTGATCCTACTGAAATTGAACAACTCACTCAACTTATTCAAGAATTTGACCAGAAATACCAATTTGATACATGGATAGCCAATGCGGCTAACGTAATGGCGAAACAGCTCAAGTTTGGTACCCATATTGCGAAGGGTATTCATCCTGATACAAAAGGTGATAATGTGAATTTCCAACCAAGTGATTCGTTACTTCCTGAGTATGTGGGTTCGCAAAGTGTCAGTCATTTAGTGCTCGATGCGAATGGGAATGCGGCAGCTTTGCCTCTTGCTTCCTTTTTCAATTTTATTGTGGATGAAGAAAAACAGCTTAAATTAAGGGATTTATTACTTGTCGATGATCCAAGATTAGCAGGCTGTTTTTCTGATGATTTAGCGTTGTCTGACGTCTATAAAAAGCAATTTCAGCAAGCATTAACGGGGGATTTAACTCAACCTGAAACCCATGAAAGAAACAAACAAGTGTTTTGGGCAAATGGGGAAAATCCGATAGAAGATGATGATTACACCTGTTTAATTCCGCTTTATCCTTCCTCTTTGACTCATGCGTTTTACCAAAAAGTGAATAACAATCGCTATTCTGAACAAAATAAACAAGCCAGAGAAAACCGACAGAAAAAAACAGTAGAGCAAGCACATTATCTTTCCATTAATCAGCTCGCCACTGTAGTATTAGGGGGAAGTAAGCCCCAGAATATCTCCCAGTTAATGTCTGCCCAAGGCGGTCGTAATTACCTTCTTCCTTCTTTGCCACCGATTATACCATCAAGTCGTTATTTTAGACTTTCCCCTTCGCAAAGCACAATTTTCAATGGTCATCTTGCTTATGCTTGCCGTTATGGCTTACGTCAATTATTTGATGTGGTTGAGGCACGTAAAAATGGCTATCAAGTGCGAGATAGCCGTATTGATGCCTTAAATAATATTTTGCGTACGTTTTTATTTCACGTCAATTTATTACAAAAACAACCCGCCGGTTGGTCGAAAGACTATCAATTGGAAATGTGCGAGAAATATTGGCTTGATCCAAAGCGTGTACACTTGCCAGACGAAGAGGCATTTCGTGCAGAGTATGAAAAAGGCGAGTGGGTGGCGGAAGTTGAGCGTCGTTTTGCCTTGTGGCTGAATAAACGCTTACAAAAACGTTTTCCTCACATTGCCAAGGATTTTGACGATGCAGAGTATCATGAATGGCGTCGTAATATTCGTCGCACCTTACGTTATCGTTTACGCCATCCATAGGAGGGAAAGATGTTTCAAACCGATTTCTATATTTTATTTGATCATATCAAGGTACAAAGTGCCAATGCGATTTCAGGTCCATTGAGCTATGGTTTCCCCGCACTAACAGGGTTGACGGGAGCGATGCACGCACTCAATCGAAAATTAACACACCACCCCGTGCAGTTTGGTGGTGTGATGGTGGCGTGTCATGATTATGAATTACAAACCTATCAAAACTCGGCATTTTCGGACCGCACTTTTAAACAAACACGCAATCCGATAAAGCGCAATGGTGAGACAGCGTCGATTATTGAAGAAGGAAAAATCCATTTAGATCTGTCTTTGGTGGTGGAAGTACATGTACAAGATGACCGTGTATTTGAGGCATTGACCGATAAAACCAGTCAAGCCAGTCAAGATTTTTTACAGACCTGTAAAAATTTACTTTGGCAACAACGCATTGCAGGTGGCTCTGTACTAGAGATTGGCAATGTCCAGTTATTTAACTTGGAAGAAGATCAAGATATTCCACTGGCATTAATGCCCGCTTTTGTGTTGATGGATGCAAAACAAGAATTAGCCAACATTACTGAAGAACTCAAGACGGGCTTGCGTATTGGTCAACTTGACGAAGAAGGCAATGTGCAAAAATCCTGTCTTCCAAGTTGCCCTGAAGCGACCGCACTGGATGCCCTGTTAGAAATGGCAACGGTGCATCATATTCCTGAACACGCAAATGCGACAGCCTCAGCGTGGCAGACATATAGCGTGAAGAAAGGGCGTGGTTGGCTTGTGCCGCTTCCTGTGGGTTATCAAGCGATTTCCCCACTGTTTGCGCCTGGACAATTGCAGCATTGCCGAACCCAGCAATATCCAAGCCAATATGTCGAAACCCTTTACAGCTTAGGGAAATGGGTCTTTCCACTAAGCTTACCCGAGAATCTGTCCCAATGTTTTTGGCGTTATACCGCCCTACAAAATAACCTTTATCTGATTTCACAAGGAGAATAAGAATGAGCAAATTATCAACCCCAAGCGTTTTAGCCTTTGAGCGTAATTTGGATATTTCTGATGCGATTTTTGCGCAAAAAGACAGTAAAAATGACAAAGATACGCCTGTGCCTTTGCGTATTCGAGAAAAATCCGTGCGAGGCACGATCTCTAATCGCTTAAAAAATACGATTACTAATGATCCTGCAAAACTTGATGCAGAAACGGAAAAAGCCAATTTACAACGTGTGGATGTGGCGACCCTAGATGATGACAAAGATACCTTAGTGGCGACATTTAGTGTCAAAGTGCTACCTTTTACGGGGCGCCCAAATGTGTGTAATGATCAAGACTATCAACACCAAGTTATGACAACTGTCGCGCAATATTTATCTGAACAAGGTATGGATGAATTGGCTAAGCGTTATGCGACCAATATCGCCAATGCACGTTGGTTATGGCGTAATCGTATGGGCGCAGAAAAAATTAAAATAGAAGTCACATGCGGTGAAAACACCCTCCATTTTGACGATGCAAAACTGTTTTCTTTAAATCATTTTGATCATCAAGATGACAAGATTCATCAGATCGCTAAAGAAATAAAACAAGGTTTATTAGGTGAAAAATTCGTGATTTTGTATGTCACGGCGTATGCCAACATGGGGTATGGACAAGAAGTATATCCATCACAAGAATTAGTGTTGGATAACTCAACCAATAATCGTAAAAGCAAAATTTTGTATGAAATCAACCAAAAAGCGGGGATGCATTCACAAAAAGTGGGCAATGCAATTCGCACGATTGATACCTGGTATGCCGAAGAAGTGGCGTTCCCAATCGCTGCAGAACCTTATGGTGCCGTGACGACATTAGGTACGGCTTTCCGTCAACCGAAAACCAAAAAGAATGACTTCTATACCTTGTTTGATAATTGGCTTTTAAAAGGCGAAGTCCCACCCGTGGAGCAACAGCATTATGTGATGAGTGTTTTAATTCGTGGTGGTGTATTTGGTGCAAGTGGTAAGGAATAATTATGACAACCCATTACATTGAACTGAAAGCTATCCCCCAAATGGATATGCTACAAAGTGAGGTGATTGGGCATTGTATGCAGATTTTGCATCAATTCTTACCGCACTTTGAAGGACGAGTTGGGGTGGCATTTCCCGCTTACGGCTTAGGGCGGACTCTCGGTGGCATTGTGCGACTTTTTGCTAATCAGGAAGATTGCAATCAATTACACCAACAATTATTGCGATCTGGCTTATCAGATTATGCTTTAATTAGCAAAGTGAGTAAAACGCCGTTGCCTACCGAGCACCGCAGTTATAGTCGAGTACATCGTAAAGGGCAAAGTGCCATCCGCCGTACCGAAAAACGCTTGAAAAGTCAGGGAAGATGGGATGAGTCCATCCGTGCAGACATGCAACAACGTCAGCAAAATGTGGCATTTTTCCCACATTGTCATTTAAAAAGTGCGAGCACTGGTCAACGTTTTATTTTGGCAGTGAAAGAGAACAGAATGTCGCAATCTTGTGTTGGTGTCTTTAATGCTTATGGATTAAGCAATAGCGCAACCGTGCCTCACTTTTAATCTCATTGTTAACCCTTTTTTCTTATTTGGAAAGTTTCCGAATAAGATCAAAGGGTTATTGTTCTACCCTAAAAAAGGGTTTTCTTTTCAGATGTTCTTTAACAAATTGAAATATCCGAAGATATAACAAAATTCATTTAGTTCACCATCGTGTAGATGGCTTAGAAATTTCACATTGCCCGCTTTTTGAAACTCGGCGAGTTCACCATCGTGTAGATGGCTTAGAAATAATAACTGAATCTAACTGATTGAATTAGATTGTTCACCATCGTGTAGATGGCTTAGAAAAAGCGGAAGGCTACCAACAAAACGGCACAGAAGTTCACCATCGTGTAGATGGCTTAGAAAATTCATTTTTACTGCTGGAAACAAATAATTATGTTCACCATCGTGTAGATGGCTTAGAAATGCAGTCAACCACTTTGATGTAATTAATACAAGTTCACCATCGTGTAGATGGCTTAGAAAAAAAAAGAGCTTGAGTTACTCAAAGCAAAACGTGTTCACCATCGTGTAGATGGCTTAAAAAACTCATAATCGGAAGAGAGCGAGTTCGAATCGTTCATTATAGACTAGATAGTGTAAACCCTCGCCGGTTTTTAAGACCGGTGTATCCAATGCCGTTAAGCAACCTCATTTAAAGAACAGAAAAAGCCCATTATGCTTATCAGAGAATGGGCTAGATAAAAGGAGAGATTATGCGCAAAACCCCTTATATTCCGTCTTCGGATTTGAAAACCATTATGCATTCTAAGCGGGCGAATATTTACTATTTAGAACATTGTCGCGTATTACTAAATGGTGGACGAGTGGAATATGTCACCGATGAAGGGCGAGAATCGCTTTATTGGAATATTCCCATCGCCAATACGAGTTGTCTTTTGTTAGGCAGTGGTACGTCGATTACGCAAGCTGCGATGCGAGAATTATCCAAAGCGGGCGTCATGGTGGGGTTTTGTAGCGGAGGTGGTACACCATTGTTTAATGGCACAGAAGCCGAAATTGGCTGTGAGTTTTTTAGCCCACAAAGTGAATATCGACCTGTAATGTATTTGCAACAATGGTGCAAATTTTGGTTTGATGACGAAAAACGTTTAGCGGTAGCAAAAGCGCTACAACAACAGCGTTTAGCGCTACTTGAGCCGATTTGGTCAAAATTAGAATGGGTGTATTCTTGTGAAAAACTGACCGCACTTGTGACACAGTATCAACACGAATTCGCACAGGCGTCGCATAGTCAAGCATTACTGGCGGCAGAAGGGCGATTAACCACTAAACTGTATGCATTAGCTAATCAAGCAACGATGAATGAACCTGATTTTAAACGCAGTGAGCGAGGAAAAAGTATTGATTTAGTTAATCAGTTTTTAGATCATGGCAATTATTTAGCCTACGGCTTAGGGGCAACCGCATGTTGGGTGCTGGGTTTACCTCATGGTTTGGCAGTGTTACATGGCAAAACGCGCCGAGGAGGGCTGGTTTTTGATGCCGCAGATATCATCAAAGACAGCATGATTTTGCCACAAGCGTTTATTTCTGCTCAAAATGGCGATTCAGAAAAAGAATTTCGCCAAGCCTGTATTCAAAATTTACTGCGTTTTGGTGCCTTAGATATCATCATTGAGAGATTGCAACAACTGGCTTTACAAGGAGCGTCAGATGAATATTTTGCTGGTTAGTCAATGTCAAAAAAATGCGTTAACAGAAACGCGTCGCATTTTAGATCAATTTGCTGAACGTTGTGGTGATCGGGTCTGGCAAACAGCAATCACTCAAGCAGGGTTGGAAACGCTGTATAAAATGTTACGTCAAACTGCGCGTAAAAATACGGCGGTGGCGTGTTATTGGACACACCGCAAAAATTCAGCGGAGTTATTATGGATTGTGGGCGATCGACGTCAGTTTAATGATCAAGGACGAGTGCCCACTAACCGCACACAGCGCAATATTTTGCGAGCGGAAGAGGAAATGGCTTGGCAAGATGCATATTCGTTGCAAATTTTGACCGCACTTTCTGCCTTGTTACATGATGTCGGCAAGTCGAGCGTGGGCTTTCAAGCGAAATTAGATAAAACGAAAAATGCACCAAGAGTCGCAGACAGTTATCGACATGAATGGATTTCTGCGCGTTTATTTGAAGCGATGATCGAGGGGTGTCAAACTGACCAAGCTTGGCTTGAGCGTCTTGCTAACTGGCAGGTTTTTGAAGAAACAAATCCTACTTGGTTTAGCAAGATTATTCAAGATAGACCTAATGAAAACCATTTTTCTGATTTTGCCTATTTGCCTCCTTTAGCGCGTAGGGTGATTTGGCTGATTACTTCGCATCATCGTTTACCTTTTACTCATGATATTAGTCGCTCGCAAGACTGTATAAAAAATTTACGCAAATACGCGAAGTTGACTTTTGAGAGTTTATTTAAAGCTTATAAACCCGCAGTAGGCTGGGTTTCGAATGGCGCTGAACATCCGACTCCACAAGCATTTTGGCAATTCCAACGGGTTGCTACGCAAAGCCAAGCATGGCAAAAACACATGGTAAGATGGGCCAAAAAAGCCTTGAATCACCCTGCTTTATTTAGTGTTAGCGAAAACGCGGATCCTTTTTTATTGTTGCTTGCTCGTTTATGTTTGATGACGGGGGATCATTATTATTCCGCCCAAGATCAAAATGAAAAACTGGGGGAGCTGAATTTTCCTTTATTAGCCAATACTTACCGAGAAAACCATCAACCCAAACAGCGTTTGGATGAACACTTGATTGGCGTGTGTCAAACCGCGGTACGTTTCGCCCGTCTATTACCTAAGTTTCCGCGAGAATTACCGCGTATTAAACAACATAAACCCTTTGTGCAGTTGGCAAAAGATCGGTTTGCTTGGCAAAACAAAGCCGTCAATGTGGCTCGCTTGTTGCAACAAACAAGTGAGTCACAGGGCTTTTTTGGCGTGAATATGGCGAGTACGGGCTGTGGCAAAACCCTTGCGAATGCCAAGATGATGTATGCTCTGAATGACAGTAAACAAGGGGCAAGATTTACTATCGCATTAGGCTTACGCGTGTTGACTTTGCAAACCGGTAGTGCTTTGAAAAAGCGTTTACATTTATCGGATCAGGATTTGGCTGTGTTGGTAGGCGGTAGCGCAGTGAAAAAGCTATACGCACTACAACAAGAGAAGCAAAACCAGCTTGCTCATCAGGGCAGTGAAAGTGCTGAAGATTGGTTAGAGGACATGCAAGTTGAGGGCGCAACTTATATTGAAAGTGCGGTCGAAAATGAAGCCATTTTGTCTTTTTTAAGCAAAGATGACAAAACCAAAAAGCTCCTTTATGCACCAATTGTGAGTTGCACTTTAGAGCATTTAATTTCTGCCTCCGAAAGTGGGCGAGGTGGGCATCATATTGTGCCCATATTACGTTTATTGACTTCTGATTTAATTCTGGATGAACCAGATGATTTTGCCCAGGAAGATTTGCCAGCATTAAGCCGTTTAGTGTATTTAGCGGGCTTATTTGGTAGTCGAGTGTTGCTTTCTTCTGCTACGCTAACGCCTGATTTTATTACGGGATTGTTTAAAGCATATCAAGCAGGACGAAAAATCTATAATCAGCAAAAAGGGATTGTGGCAGCCTTGCCAATATGTTGTGCATGGGTGGATGAATTCCAACAAGTGCAAGCTAATTGTGGGCAAGACGAGCAATTTATCCAACAACATGATGAATTTGTGCGAAAACGGGCGGAAAACTTGGCGAAAAGTCCCGTGCGACGTCAGGCAGAAATTCTGAGTATACCTTCACTCAAACCAAGAGAAGGGGAAGAATTGCATTATGGCTTGCTGGCAGACACATTGTTACAAAAGGCAATAGCGCTACATGATTTACATGGGCAAACCGATCCTCATAGTCAGAAAAAAGTCAGCGTAGGCTTGATCCGCTTTTCGAATATCGAACCTATGATTCCGTTGGCAAAAGCGTTGTTTGGGTTACAAGCCAGTGAAAAATTTGCCGATTATCAGGTGCATTTATGTTGCTATCATTCAAGGCAATTGTTGTTATTGCGTTCTTATTTAGAAGAAAAACTGGATAAAATTTTGGACCGCCACACGCCCGAGCAATTATTTCAACACGAAGAAATTGCCTTGCCGATGAGTCAATATAAAGCGAAAAATCACCTCTTTATTGTGTTGGGTAGCCCTGTGACTGAAGTGGGGCGAGATCATGATTATGATTGGGCGATTGTGGATCCTTCCTCTATGCGTTCCATTATTCAGCTTGCGGGACGAGTCTGGCGACACCGTGCAGAGAAAGTGGCAGAACAGCCCAATATTGCGCTACTGCCGATAAATTGGCGAGGGTTGAAGGTACGTTATCAACAGAAAGATGTGATCTATCACCGTCCAGGGTTTGAGAGTCATCAGCATAAATTAGCAACGCATAAACTGGAACAATTAATTTCGCAGCGTGATTTAGCTCATATACAAGCTACGCCTCGCATTGTAAAACCCGAGGTGTTACAGGCAAGTACTCAATTGGCGGATTTAGAGCATCATGCTATTGCTAGCCTGTTAAATCACCTCAGTGATAATCTGGTTAATCTCTATTGGGATCCTCGATACTGTAACTACTTACTGGCGAATTTACCTTTGATGAGTGAATTTCGTAAAAGCATGGCAGAACTGGAAGTGGTTTGTGTACCTGATGATGATTCTCATTGGGGCTTTGGTTTCTATCGTGCGCAAAAACGTGATGAGGAGACATTGAGCGCATTGCCAGAGATTCAATATGAGCCAATACAGCAAGATAAACACGCCGTCGTGCAACCTTGGCTCGTGGCATCATTGGATACAGTGTTGAGCGACTTGGCTGAACAGTTAAATGTGGTATCGCCAGAATGGATTGCCCCCACTTATCTTTGTGCATCTTTACCACAATATGATGGACAATTGGATTGGCACTATAACGAAGTCTATGGATTTTGGTGAAGAAGACATAGTGGTACAATAAGCGCAGTTGTTTAGAAAAATAAAGGCAGAAATCAGATGAAAAATATTAAATACTTTACTCAAAAATATGTTGATTGGGTGATTCGTTTGGGACGCTTACGCTTTTCGATTTTAGGCGTGATCGTGTTGGCGATTTTAGCACTCTGTACACAAGCCTTATTAAGTTTGTTTATTATTGGTGAAGTGTATTGGGTTGATATGATCCGATCTGTTGTATTTGGTCTGATTTCGGCTCCCTTTGTCATTTATTTTTTCACGGTGCTGGTGGAAAAATTAGAACGTTCGCGTTTAGGGCTTGCCAAAATGGTTGAGAATTTACGCAAAGAAGTGTCGGAACGGGTTTTAGCTGAGAAAAAACTCTCTATTGCGTTAGATAATATTGAGAAAACCAGTCGGGATAAAACGCGCTTAATGGCAACGATCAGTCATGAATTACGCACACCATTAAATGGTATTATTGGCTTAAGCCGTATTTTACTCGATGAAAAACTGACGGAAACGCAACAAAATTATTTGAAAACGATTCATGTGAGTGCTATTTCATTAGGGCATATTTTTAGTGACATCATTGATTTAGAAAAAATTGATGCCCGCCGTATTGAGCTGAATGCGAAAGCCGTAGAGTTAAATAGTTTTCTCAATGATATTAGTAATGTTGCTCGTTTATTAGCACAGCAAAAAAAACTCGCTTTTCAACTTGTGACAGACAAAAATTTACCAACTTGGTTTATGGTTGATTATGCTCGCTTAAGTCAAATTTTATGGAATTTGATTGGAAATGCGGTGAAATTTACTCAAGAAGGGCGTATCACGCTGAATGTGAAACGTGTGTCGGAATATCAAATTTCCTTTAGTGTCAGTGATACTGGGATTGGCATTCCGGCGAATGAATTACCTCGTGTGTTTGAAATGTATTATCAAGTACAATCGAGTGGGCACAAACCACTTGGTAGTGGCATTGGATTAGCAATTTCTCAAACCATTGCCCAATTAATGGGAGGTGATTTATATGCAACGAGCGAAATGGGGAAAGGATCTTGTTTTACACTGATGTTGCCAGTTAAAGAAGTTGAAAAGCCAGTCCGCGTACAAAATCAAATGCCAAGTACCTTAAATATTCTCTTAGTTGAAGATATTGAGGTAAATGTGGTGGTAGCAAAATCCGTACTTGAAAAACTAGGCTATGTGGTTGATGTTGCGATGACAGGACAGCAAGCCATTGAGAAATTTGAACAGCAGTATTATGATTTGCTATTACTTGATATTCAATTGCCCGATATGTCAGGTTTTGCGGTGGCGAAATATTTACGGGAAGGTTATGAGAATGGGCAGTATGATTTTTTACCACCTTTAATTGCATTAACTGCCAATGTAATGCACGACAAAAAAGAATATCAAGCGCAAGGTATGGACGATGTATTACGCAAACCTTTATCGATCGAGGAGTTAACTGCTTGTTTAGTCGAGTATTTTGGTCATGATGTTTCTCTGTGCTTAGAAACACCAACAACACATCAGATTACGCAAGACGCCACTCATTTTGATGTGAAAATGTTGAGCGAATTAGTTGAGATGCTAGGCACAGATTTTGTATTAAAGAATTTAGCTTTATTTAAAGAAACGATGCCGGAATATATGCAAGCATTAATGACTGCATATTCTGTTTATCAACAAGATGAAAGTCAAAAAGCCGATGTCTTGTCTTGTGCGCATAAAATAAAAGGTGCAGCGGCTTCGGTTGGCTTAAAACGAATACAGCAAATTGCAGCACAAGCGCAGGATCCAGAGCAAGGTGAATGGACAGAGAACATTCACGATTGGGTACAACAATTAGCACAATATTGGTTATTGGATGTTGAAGCGCTAGAACGTTATTTAAATAAATCGGTATAAATAAAACGATTTTAATTGTGTTGTGTGTTATTAAATTGAATAAAAATAAATTGGTGTAAAATAGAATATTAATTATTTAAACTCATAAGAAATAAATGTTATTCTATTTTTAACTGGAGCATTGTATTTAAGGATTCCCTATGAAAATATTTGCAGTATTATCTGCCTTTTTAATGCCATTCGTTGTCCCAAATACGACGGTCAATGGTTATAAGGATCTGCGTTTTGGTATGACTATTGAACAGGCCAAAGAAACGAAACTATGTGAGGACCAATGGCATTTACCCGCGGATGATGATTGGCGACGTGTTGTGAGAGGTTATTGGGTCTGTGACAAATTCCGTTTTGATGATGGCTATGCGGTGGCAAGACTGCGTTTTATTGGTGGGCAGCTCAAATCGATTGAATTAAAAATGCCAGAATACCCGAAATATCCAGCAGAATTGTTATTACATGTTTTAGAAGAAAAATATGGTAAAACCATAGAAGTTGAGCAACGAGATTTGATCGAAGAAGATATTCTGCAAGGAAAAATAAGAAAACGTAGAAAAAATGAGAGTGCATTGTTAGATACTTATCAGTTTGCGAAAGGAACCGTTTCTTTAACGTTGTTGACTTATAATGGCATTCCTCAGCCTGCAGAAATCATTTATTCTGCGCCAGAGCTATTGCTTTTAGAGAAAAAATTAGAGGACAGACCGCAACGTCGTACATTGCTACGCGATTTATAAACTAAAAAAATCCCTCAATAACGCATTATTGAGGGATTTTTTGATCACTTAAATGTATTAAACTTATTTTTTAAATTCGTCAGACAGACAAGGTTGAATTTTATTTAAGATTTCTTTCACAATACGAGGTGCGGCAGCAACAAGATGACCTGATGTTAAATAGCTATGCCCACCATTAAAATCACAAACTAACCCGCCAGCTTCACGTACGATCAAGTCGCCTGCAGCAATATCCCAAGCTTTAACACCGACTTCAAAATAACCATCAACGCGTCCCGCAGCAACATAGCATAAGTCTAATGCTGCAGAGCCCATGCGACGGAAATCAGCACAATCTTGAATTAAGTTATTCATCATCGCAAATTGCATTGGCATTAAGCGCGTTTGTTTAAAAGGAAAACCTGTTGTTAACACGGTACCAGCTAAGTCGCGTTTATTTTCAACGCGTAAACGCATGTCATTAATTTTAGCGCCTTCACCACGTACTGCGGTGAATAATTCGTTACGGATAGGATCGTAAACCACACCCACTTCGGTGCGACCTTTGACACGAATAGCAATAGAAACAGAAAAATGCGGTAAACCTTTAACAAAGTTTGTGGTGCCATCTAGTGGATCAATCACCCATTGAATATCGCTATCTTTACCTTCTAACGCACCACTTTCTTCCGTAATAATTGTGTGATCCGGGTACGATTTTCTAATCACCTCAATAATGGCTTCTTCAGAAGCTTTATCAATATTTGTCACATAATCGTTTGTGCTTTTTAGCGTTGTTTGAAGATCATCACGGCGCTCATAACCTTTAGCAATTACATTGCCCGCTTTTCGTGCCGCACGAATCGCGATATTTAACATTGGATTCATTGTTTCCACCAGATTTTAAAGAACAGAAAAGTGGCGGGTATTATAGGGAATTTCATTAAAAATGGCGAGAGAAATTTTCACCTCTTTTGTTCTTATCGTGATAAGGGGGAATGAGTAGACTGACGAGATTTCTCAGAAAAATGATAAGTTGTTGACTAAAATTCAGGGTTATTATGCTAGAATAGCGCCTATTTTATACAAAGATATCAGGTTATGTTGGAAAATATCCGAATTGTATTAGTTGAAACTTCGCACAGTGGCAATATTGGCTCTGCTGCTAGGGCGATGAAAACCATGGGCTTAAATCAGTTATATCTTGTGGCACCTAAACAACCTCTTGATGAACATGCCATTGCGTTATCTGCAGGGGCTGAAGATGTGTTGAAACAGGCGAAAATTGTAGCAAGTTTTGATGAGGCAGTGGCAGATTGTGCGTTAGTGGTTGGCACCAGTGCAAGATTACGCCACTTACAAAATAGCTTAATTGAACCGCGTGAGTGTGGTACTCACGCAATAGCGTATGCAAAACAAGCGCCAGTAGCGATTGTATTCGGGCGCGAACGTATTGGGTTGACCAATGAAGAATTGCTTAAGTGCCGTTATCATTTAACGATACCCGCTAATCCTGACTATTCATCTTTGAATCTGGCGATGGCAGTACAATTGATTTGTTATGAACTACGTTTGGCATTTTTGTCACAACAAGCAATGACAGAATCACTTTCAACGATAGATAATACCTATCCAACACACACTGAAATAGAACACTTTTTTCAGCATACAGAGCGACTTTATACGGCATTAGGATTTATTCAAAATCAAGGTGTTATGCCGAAATTAAGGCGTTTATATCAGCGTGTTCAGTTAGAAAAAAACGAGCTCAATATTTTACGTGGGATGTTGACCGCTGTGGAAAAGCGTTTGAAATAGCGCGGAGGAATAGTTGACTAATTTAGTATGATATGTAAATATTCGCCAATTGTTGGATTAAATTAAAGGAAGATAAAGATGAAATTAACTTCTAAAGGACGCTATGCGGTAACAGCTATTCTTGATATTGCATTAAATTCAAACAGAGGCCCAGTTAGTTTATCTGATATTTCTGAGCGACAACATATCTCGCTTTCCTACTTAGAACAGTTATTTGCTAAGTTGCGTCGTCATGGGCTAGTAAAAAGTGTCCGAGGACCGGGTGGTGGATATCAGTTAGGTTTTCCCGCAAATCGAATTTCTGTCGGTATGGTCATCAATGCCGTAAATGAAAATATTGATGTCACACGTTGTTTAGGACGCGGTGATTGTCAAGAAGGCACTGAATGTTTAACCCATTCGCTGTGGAAAGAGTTGAGCCTTCGTATTGAAGCGTTTTTAAATGAAATTACCCTTGAGGAACTGGTTGAGAAAAATCGTCAAAAACGTGCAACCATTGAGTTCCGGGGTGACTTTGATAATCTGATTATTTTAGATAATTAAGCCGACAGCTGTGCGGTAAAAATGAATTGTTAGGAGTGAGGAAAGAAATGAAATTACCTATTTATCTTGATTACGCAGCGACTTGTCCCGTTGATGAGCGTGTTGCCAAAAAAATGATGGAATATTTAACGGTAGAGGGCAACTTTGGTAACCCAGCCTCCCGTTCACATAAATTTGGCTGGCAGGCAGAAGAAGCTGTTGATGTTGCACGTAACCATATTGCGGATTTGATCGGGGCAGATTCACGTGAGATCGTGTTTACTTCTGGTGCAACCGAATCAGACAATTTAGCCATTAAAGGGGCTGCGCACTTTTATCAAAGCAAAGGTAAACATATTATTACCTGTAAAACTGAGCATAAAGCCGTATTAGATACTTGTCGTCAGCTTGAGCGTGAAGGCTTCGAAGTGACCTATTTAAACCCAAAATCAGATGGTTTAATTGATTTAGAGGAATTAAAAAATGCGATGCGTGATGACACTATTTTAGTTTCTATTATGCACGTTAATAATGAAATTGGTGTGATTCAAGACATTGCGGCTATCGGTGAATTATGCCGTGCGCGTAAAATCTTATTCCACGTTGATGCCACACAAAGTGTTGGTAAATTGCCGATTAATTTAGCTGAATTAAAAGTGGATTTAATGTCAATGTCTAGTCACAAACTTTACGGACCAAAAGGGATCGGTGCACTTTATGTTAGCCGTAAGCCACGTGTGCGTTTAGAAGCGATCATTCACGGTGGTGGTCATGAGCGTGGTATGCGTTCAGGTACCTTACCGGTACACCAAATCGTTGGTATGGGTGAAGCATATCGTATCTGTAAAGAAGAAATGGCAAGCGAAATGCCACGTTTAAAAGCATTACGCGATCGCTTATACAATGGCTTAAAAGATATTGAAGAAACTTACGTAAACGGTTCGATGGAACACCGTTTAGACAGCAACTTAAATATCAGCTTTAACTATGTTGAAGGTGAATCATTAATGATGGCTTTACGTGATATCGCCGTTTCTTCAGGTTCTGCTTGTACTTCTGCGAGTCTTGAGCCATCTTACGTCTTACGTGCGTTAGGCTTAAACGATGAATTAGCACACAGCTCAATTCGTTTCACGTTAGGTCGTTATACTACGGAAGAAGAAATTGATTACACTATCGAATTAGTGAAAAATGCAGTCGCCAAATTGCGTGAGCTTTCACCACTTTGGGATATGTTTAAAGAAGGGATCGATCTGAATACGATCGAGTGGACGCACCACTAATCGGAGAAACATTGCCACAATCTTTGCCGATTGTTCGGTTTATTGATGTGATTTACGCCGTCTAGAAAGGTAATAGAGGCAATGTTTTTAGGTTTAATATTAAGCGGTTTAGTCGTCGGACGCGATATTTGCGTTCAATAACATATGATTTAAAGAGAAAGTGCGGTTGTTTTTCAGTGAGTTTTAGCAACATGAAGAATCGGACTTTTATTAAACTGGAAGGAATACAATATGGCATACAGTAATAAAGTAATTGATCATTATGAAAATCCACGTAACGTTGGATCTTTAGATAAAAAAGATGCAAACGTGGGGACTGGCATGGTAGGTGCACCTGCTTGTGGTGATGTGATGCAACTTCAAATTAAAGTCAGTGAAGAAGGCATTATTGAAGATGCAAAATTCAAAACTTACGGTTGTGGTTCAGCGATCGCCTCAAGTTCTTTAATTACAGAATGGGTGAAAGGCAAATCACTTGATGAAGCACAGGCGATTAAAAACAGCCAAATCGCAGAAGAATTAGAATTACCACCTGTGAAAGTTCACTGTTCAATTTTAGCTGAAGATGCAATCAAAGCTGCGATTGCAGACTACAAAGCAAAAAAAGAAGCAAAATAATCATCTAAAATTCAGTTGGGGCAATTTTGCCCCTTTCACATTATAAGACGCAATGGAGTAGAGAATTTCATGGGTATTTCCTTAACTGAAACGGCAGCAGATCGGGTACGAACCTTCCTCGCGAATCGTGGTAAAGGCATTGGATTACGTTTAGGGATCAAAACTTCAGGTTGTTCTGGCTTAGCCTATGTCCTTGAATTTGTAGATGAGTTAAATCCTGAGGATCAGGTGTTTGAACAACATGGTGTCAAAATCATTGTGGATGCCAAAAGTTTGGTCTATTTAGACGGCACTGAATTAGATTTCGCCAAAGAAGGATTAAATGAAGGCTTTAAGTTCAATAATCCGAATGTGAAAGATCAATGTGGTTGCGGAGAAAGTTTCCACGTTTAGCTGTTTTTTTATCTGATATTTGAGTGAAAGATGAACCCATTTAATATTTTTGATTTACCAGTTGATTTTCATGTTGATCAAGCGACATTATCGGCACGTTATCTTGCCTTACAGAAATCCTTGCATCCTGATAATTTCACTACGCATTCTGCACAAGAGCAGCGTTTAGCGATGCAACGGTCAGCAGAAGTCAATGATGCGCTACAAATTTTAAAAGATCCGATTTTGCGTGCGGAGACTATCATTGCGATTTATACCGGTGAACAACAAAATATTGAAGAAAATAGCACCCGTGATATGGCATTTTTGATGCAACAAATGCAATGGCGGGAACAGCTAGAAAATATTGAAGCGCAGAAAGACAGTGATCAACTCGTGGCGTTCAGTGCAGATATTGAACAAACGCAACAGGCTTTGTTAAGTGAATTAGCCGATGCATTGTCAAGCCAACAGTGGCAACAAGCAAAAGTCATTAACGACAAATTACGTTTTATTAAAAAATTATTGCTTGAAGTAGAACGTGTCGAAGAAAAGCTATTAGACTTTTAAGTAGATTAAAACAACGACAAAATAAAACTGCTATAATATAAAGTCAATAGGAAATAATAAGAGAATAGAGATAAACAATGGCATTACTTCAAATTGCAGAACCCGGTCAAAGTGCAAGTCCTCATCAACATAAATTAGCGGTAGGGATTGATTTGGGCACCACTAACTCGTTAATCGCGACTGTGCGTAGTGGTCAAGTGGATATTTTATTAGACGAAAAAGAACGCCCTTTAGTCCCTTCCGTGGTGCATTTTGAACAAGATAACGTCATTGTCGGTTATGAGGCTGCTGAATTAGCCAGTCAGAGTCCACAAAATACGATTGTTTCAGTTAAGCGTTTAATTGGGCGCAGTCTTGCTGATGTGCAACAACGTTATCCAAGTTTGCCGTATCAATTTGAGGCAAGTGAAAATGGATTACCTTTAATCCGCACCAGCAAGGGCACATTAAGCCCAGTTGAAATTTCGGCAGAAATTTTGAAAAAATTGACCGCACTGGCGGAAAAACGCCTAGCAGGAGAGTTATCTGGCGCGGTCATTACTGTGCCTGCGTATTTTGATGATGCACAGCGCCAAAGTACTAAAGATGCTGCAAAATTAGCGGGCATCAATGTGTTACGCTTATTAAATGAACCCACCGCTGCAGCGATTGCTTATGGCTTAGACAGTGGACAAGAAGGGGTGATTGCTGTTTATGATTTAGGTGGCGGAACCTTTGATATTTCGATCTTACGTTTATCTAAAGGGGTGTTTGAAGTACTTGCAACTGGTGGAGATACCGCGTTGGGTGGTGATGATTTTGATCACCAATTAATGGACTGGATCGTAGCGCAATCTGGTATTGCACCACAAAATGCACAGCAACAACGTCAACTTACAGAACTTGCCACGCAAATCAAAATTGCCTTAACGGATAAGCTTGAAACATCGATCTCTTATCAAGGCTGGCAAGGCAATATCAGTCGTGAGCAATTCAATCAGCTGATTCAAGGGTTAGTAAAACGCTCATTATTGGCTTGTCGTCGTGCCTTAAAAGATGCTGACGTAAGTGCTGATGAAGTATGCGAAGTGGTGATGGTCGGTGGTTCAACTCGTGTGCCGTTTGTGCGTGAACAAGTGGCGGCATTTTTCCAAAAAGAGCCGTTAACCTCGATTGATCCAGATAAAGTTGTGGCATTAGGTGCGGGGATTCAAGCGGATATTTTAGTGGGGAATAAACCCGATGCGGACATGTTATTGTTAGATGTGATTCCACTCTCACTTGGCATTGAAACAATGGGGGGATTAGTGGAAAAAATTATTCCACGTAATACCACTATTCCAGTCGCGCGTGCACAGGAGTTTACCACCTTTAAAGATGGACAAACCGCGATGTCTGTTCACGTGGTACAAGGTGAACGTGAAATGGTCGCAGATTGTCGTTCGTTAGCGCGTTTTAGCTTAAGAGGTATTCCAGCGATGGCAGCAGGGGCGGCACATGTTCGTGTCACCTATCAAGTGGATGCGGATGGTTTGTTAAGTGTCACTGCGATGGAAAAATCCACGGGGGTGCAGTCATCCATTCAGGTTAAACCTTCTTATGGGTTAAGTGATGATGAAATTACTAATATGCTAAAAGCCTCCATGCTAAATGCCAAAGAAGATATCCAAGCGCGTTTATTGGCAGAACAACGTGTAGAAGCGCAACGTGTATTAGAAAGTGTAGGTTCAGCATTAAGTGCTGATCAAGATTTATTAAATGACGAAGAATTAAGTGCGGTGAAAAACGCCATTATTTCTTTGCAACGCCTGCAAAAAGAAGGTGATACGCAAGAAATTAAGCAAGGTATTAAACAGCTTGATCTTGCAACACAAGAGTTTGCATCGCGTCGAATGGATAAGTCAATTCGTCAAGCCCTTGCTGGCAAAGCGATTGATGATGTAATGAAAAACGCAAAATAACCTTAAGAGATAGGATTAAAATGCCAAAAGTTGTATTTTTACCCCACGAAGAACTTTGCCCTGAAGGTTTAGCTTTAGAGGTAGCAGAGGGAGAAAACTTATTAGATGCAGCACTAGATGCCGGCATCGACATCGAGCACGCCTGTGATAAATCTTGTGCGTGTACCACCTGTCATGTGATTATTCGCGAGGGCTTTGATAGTTTAAATGAAAGCACGGATATGGAAGATGACATGCTTGATAAAGCGTGGGGGCTCGAAGTGGATAGTCGTTTGAGCTGCCAATGTTTGGTGGGGAAAGAAGATTTAGTGGTTGAAATTCCAAAATACAGTTTAAACCACGCGCGTGAAGAATAAACAAAAGGCTCAACAAAGTTGAGCCTTTCTCTTTAAGAAAACTGACCTAAAATCGACCGCACTTTCAGCATAGCGCTAATCTAACTGACTTAAATGCTGCTTTCCTAACAACCCCATTTGACGCTGAATATGCTGTTGTCTTTTTTTCACATAAGCACTGGGTTTGTCCACTTTGAAGATAATCGGGTTTGGAAGTACTGCCGCGAGTAATGCGGCTTCAGCATTGCTTAACTGTTTAGCCGGTTTGTGAAAATAATGCTGACTGGCGGCTTCTACACCAAAAATATTCGGTCCAAATTCAGCAATATTAAGATAGACTTCCAGAATGCGTTTTTTAGACCAAAGGGTTTCAAGCACGAGTGTGGTAGGCATTTCAATGGCTTTGCGCAACCAACTTTGCCCATGCCACAAGTATAGATTTTTAGCTGTTTGCTGGCTGATGGTTGAGCCTCCGCGGATTCTTTTTCCGCGTTGATTGTGTTGTAAAGCAGATTGAATGGCGTCCCAATCAAAGCCATAATGGGTCGTAAAGCGTTGATCTTCGCTAGCAATGACGGCTAACTGCATGGATTGACTTATTTGCTCAAGAGGGACCCATTGATAATGGATCGTGCTACTCAAATTCCCTTCAAACAGATAGCCTATTTTTTGCTGTAGCATATAGGCAGAAAAAGGAACGGGTACGAAACGAAACAGTACCACACTTGAAAGAAACAGCACGAGAAATAGTGCAAAAGTGCGGTAAAGTTTGCGTTTAAATTGTTGCCAAATACTGAAACAAGGAAAAGGATGCTTAGTCTTTTTTAGCTTGCTCATCTAATTGTTCTTTTACCCACGCCATAAATTCAGGTGGCATGGTTTTAATCATATTTGAGCCACGAGTAATGGTGGCTGCGCTGGTATTGAGATTTTGCTGAATTTCGCGTTGGGGTACGCTTTTATCTAATAATTGAGCGACAATTTGTAAGCGTAGTCCGACGGAGTCTCGTTCGTCAGGGGTGAGCAAGAGAGTTAAGATTTCCTGCTCTTTGCCTTGGGCGAATGCGGTGCGTAACATTTCGACGAAAGCATGCCATTGTTCAAGATTGCGACTTAAGTACATAGTATTTCCTCCCTTTGACTATCGCACTAGTATAATCGATTATATTCATCTTGGCTAAATTTTTGCTGTGGTTGCTGTTGTAGCCACTGATAATACACATCATAAGTCAACACATTTTGTACATAACCTCTTGTTTCATAAAAAGGTATCGAGGCAATGAACTCTGCCATACTTAATTTACCGTCCGCTTTCGCTAACCAACGATCCACTCGGCTTGCCCCCGCATTATAAGCCGCCGCAATTAAAATACGGTTATTACCATATTTATCATACAGTTGCTGCAAATGAGCGGTGCCTAGCATAATGTTCTCAAAGGGATCAAACAGTTGCTTTTGATGCGTATAAGGCAAACCTGCTTCTTGGGCTGTTTGTTTTGCGGTACTCGGTAAGAGTTGCATCAGCCCTTGTGCATTGGCATGAGAGGAAACATAGGGTTTCCAAGCACTTTCTTGGCGCGCGATAGCCATCGCAAAAGTGCGCGAAACATTTTTATTATTGAGATGTAAATCGAACCAATCTAAATAGGCATTGGGTAAGCGCAGGGCAAGATAGCCCCATGCTTTGGCCTGAATTGTCGCTTCTACGCCTAAATCAAACCAAGCTTGTTCCGTGGCAAAGTGTGACAAGGCGAGTTTTTGTTCAAAGTTCGCTTTCTCTAATAGGGCTTTCCACTCAAGATTCATATATTGAGTGGCGTTGTGTTCGCGCAGTTCCGCGATCCTACTTAATTCAACGGAGAATTTCTCTTGTATATCCGTGGCAGAAGTCGAGCTAAAAGCGTCCATTGCGGGCGCGTAGTCGATATTCAGTTCCGCACTGGCTAACAAAGGGTAAAACCCGCGTTGTTTTGCTAATTGTTGAAAGATTTGTTGGGCTTGTTCAGTGGTTTTTTTATTTTGTGCGAAGACTTTTGCTTGCCAATAACGCCATTCTTCTTTCTGTTTGGCGCTATTGGACAACAAGTCTAGCCAAGGTGTGAGCTCGGTTTTTTCACGCAGCGCGGTACGTAAACGGCGTTCTGTGAGCGTATCTTCTTTCAGCTCAAATAACTGTGCATCTCGCCATTTTTGCAAGTTGAGGTTTTCACTATCAAAGAGATGGCTAATTAAGTGCTTTTTCCATTGACGTTGTTGTGCTTCAGATAACCTTAGCTTATTTGCCCATTGTGCATAGGGTTCAAAAGGATCATGCTGGTTTTTGATGTCTGTTTCTTTCAGCCGTTTTATCAACGCAGAAAAATGACTTAACAGGATTCGCTGTGCAAACGGATCATCCGCAGAAAGGGTATCAATAAAAAAAGCAGATTGAGGGTGCTGTAAGCGTAACGGATTTTTACTGAGCTGGTGGAGCTCATTTAGCCAGCGTTTCGTGTCTGCTTGGTCAGCTTGTTGTGATAAGGAAGCAAGTAGCGCTTGATTGCCTTGCTCAAAGGCGAGGACGGCACGTTCTTTTAATTCAGTTTCCTCAGGATAACCTTTTTCTTTCCAACGTGCGAAAAGCGTATCACAGGCTTTGGGTAAAGAAGCACCATTGCGCCATATTTGGGCGACTTGTTGTTGCCATTGTTTGAGGGAAAACGCTGGAGAATTAGGCTGCGTTTCATATTCCGCTTGTAACTGTATGCAACGTGAAGCCATATCTTTAGGGCGGAAAGGGGAGTGAATAATCGCTTGCCATTCAGCCTTGTCTTGAGCCTGTTGTAACCATTGTTTTTGCAATTCCGTTGTTAAGGGAAAAGACGGAAAATCGGTTTGGAATGCCTCAATCTGTGCTAAGGATAATTGGTCTTTGAGTGCTTTTAAGTAAGCGTATTGAGCGTAAGGATAAAGAGGATAATCCTCAATTTTTGCTAATAGGGCTTGCACAATCCGTTGCGTGTTTTCGGATTGTGAACGCTGCAGTAATTGATGTATTTTTTGATAAATCTGGCGTGCTTGCACTAAATTGGTCGTGGTAAGCGATACCTCAGTAGGTTGAGTCTTATCTTCTGGTACGCTAACAGACGCGGCAGCAAGTGACATCGACATCAAGGTCAGTAAATAAGTGAGCGCAATTTTTGTTAGTTTCATTCATTTCTCGAACAGATTAAGGATAAAAATGATACAAATTTAGACCTGATTTGACAGGAAAAGTGCGGTGTGTTTTTAATTTATTTTGAACAAGAAAAAGGGCGAAAGCTTTTTCGCCCTAAGATAAATGACATATAAAGGGATTAAAAAACGCGTTTAAAGGGCTTGATGATGACATCCGCATATACGCCTGCTTCCACATAGGGATCTTCACTCGCCCATTGTTGTGCATCCGCTAAGCTGGCAAATTGAGCAATCACGGTTGAACCAGTAAACCCAGCCTCACCCGGATTTTCACTGTCAATGGCGGGATTAGGACCCGCGACCAATAGACGATCTTCTGCTTGGAGCTGAGTTAAGCGGGCGAGGTGTTTTTCACGCACGGCTAAACGTTGTGCTAAGGTGTTAGGGTTATCCTGTGCAAAAATAACATAGTACATCATCATTTCTTTCCTTCTTTGTGGCTTAAGAGAGTGCTTGAGTTAATTCCGGGTTATTTTCTCGTGGTACCGCGCGAGGTCGTCCTTCTTTATCGACAGCAACAAACGTAAAGACTGCCTCAGTCACGCAATAGCGTTCCCCAATCGGTTCACTGGCGACTTTTTTCACCCACACTTCTACTTTAATTTTAATAGATGAACGTCCCACACTTAAACATTTACCGTAACAGCAAACCACATCGCCTACCGCAATAGGACGGATAAAGGTCATGCTGTCGACTGCAATAGTGACGACGCGACCATGTGCGATTTCTTTCGCTAAAATCGCACCGCCCATATCCATTTGTGACATAATCCAGCCACCAAAAATATCACCATTGGCATTCGTATCAGAAGGCATTGCGAGAGTACGCAGTAATAATGTGCCTCGAGTATCACAGCTTTTTGAAGTATCAACATGAGTTGTCATGATCATTCCTTATTGTTGCTTTTGGTTTGCGGAAGATAGCGGTAAATATAGATGCCGGTGATTATTGTGGCAATGAGAGTCATACCGAGAATACCGAACGTCTTAAAATCCACCCACAAATCGTCCGATAAATATTGGCTAATATAAAGATTAATTAACATGCAGAGTAAGAAGAAAAGTGCCCAACCGAGATTGAGTCGATTCCATACCTGTTCCGGTAACTCAAGCGCCTCTTCTTTGCCTAACATTAGTTTTATCAGATTTTTATTAAAGCCATATTGGCTAACGAGTAAAACCAAGGCAAAAATGGCATAGACAATGGTCACTTTCCATTTTAAGTATTCAAGTTGATTAAAATACGCCGTTAATGTACCAAAAAATACCACAGCGATCCCCATAAACAGTTGTTGTTTTTCAACTTTGCCATATTTGATTTTTAGAATCAGTAATTGAATGAGGGTCGCGATGATCAAGGTAATTGCGGCTTCTCGGATACCCACGAGCTTGTACACCGCAAAGAACAAAATAAGTGGAATAAATTCTAATAATTGTTTCATGTTGGTTTACGCCTTTTGCATAAAAATAGTATAGAAACGGTAAGTGAAAACCAATGAGAAGACGGTTAAAAATGCAATTAACAAGGCAACGGCGATTTCTACGATTAAATTGGTTGCGATTGCTGCGAATTGGCGGATCACTACGGGTAATAAGAAATACACAATCATGGAATATGAAAATAATGGGATAACTCGTTTGATCCCCGCTTTCCATGTTGTTTGGAATGATTGGATTAGACCCTCACGAGTGATTAAGTAATGTGTCGATGTTAAACAAAAACGGATGCACAGATAAAAACCGAATCCCACAGACAGTAAGGAAAACATCGAGGGTTGTGATTTCTTCACAGTTAATGAGAAAAAGATTTCAGATAAACCAATAATAATTGGGGTGATTAATAGGATATTAATGATAAGGGCGCCGAAGAAACGCTGCAATGCTAAGCTAAAACTGGCATTGAGAGAAGGGTTACTTTGACTAATGTGATGGATAGAAATCAAGCACCATGCCGCAATGATAAAATCAAGGATTTGGTGAAAAAAATATAAGGATATGTCATTGGGGGCAGGCGTGGAGATGCCTAAAACTTGGGCTAAATCGTCACTACTATTGCTTAGTGACATCACTTCAGTTGATGAAAAGCTACTTATCAATAAACTAATTAGAAAATTACTGAGAAAAAAAGCAAATACAAATGTGAAAGTCGTTTGGCGCTGATTGCGCACAAAATTCCAGCTATCTTGAAAAATTTTTGTAAAATTAATGGACATTTATAAACACTCATTTTAGGACAACAGATTGGCGCATTATACCGTTTTTTACTCCAAAATTCATACCAAATGTGCGTTTTTTTATTACGGATTCTTTTTGTTTAGCTTGGATGAAAAAAGAAACAATAAATACTATTTTTTAACAAAAATTTAAAAACTTGATAAAGATCAGTAAATCGCAGTTTGTGACATGGTATGTTAAATAAGCTAAAAAGACGTAATTTTTAGCGGATTTTTGACAATTTATAGACAGATGAGGTTTTGCAATGAAAAAGACAGTATTAGCATTAGGTGTGATGGCAGCATTAGTTGCAGGTTCGGCAGTGGCACATCAAGCAGGTAGTGTGATTGTGCGAGGTGGTCCAATTTTAGTAGTGCCAAACGCGTCGACGAATCATGATGTGTTTAAGTTTGATGTCAATTCCAACGCACAATTAGGATTAACCGCCACTTATATGGCAACAGATAATCTTGGTGTTGAGTTATTAGCGGCGACACCATTCAGCCATGAGATTACGTTAGGCAATACCTTAGTTGGTAAAACGAAGCATTTACCGCCAAGTTTATATGCACAATATTATTTCTTAGACAAAGATGCGAAAGCTCGTCCTTATGTGGGGGCGGGTGTTAACTACACCACATTCTTTAGTGAAAAAGCGGTATTAAATGGCGTGACTGATCTGAAATTAAAAGATTCTTGGGGACCTGCGTTCAATGCTGGGGTAGATATCCAAGTCGCAGATAACTTATTTTTAAATACAGCTATTTGGTATGCAAAAATCAAAAGTAAAGCCACATTTAAAGTTGGCGGTGAAGAGCATAAAGTCAATGTGAAATTAGATCCAACGGTGTTCTTTGTTGGCTTAGGTTATCGTTTTTAAACCTGAAAATGATATAAAAAATAATGGGCAATATGATTTGCCCATTTTTTTGTGGTGAAGTTTGTTAGGAAACGAGATCCAACATCTCTTGTGCATTTGCCAACGCACTGTCAGTAATTTTACTACCACCCAACAATTTAGCTAATGCTTTTACGCGCTGTGCCGGCGAAAGTGCGGTCATTTTAGTTTCTGTTTTTTCGTCAATAATGTGTTTTTCTACACTAAAGTGTTGATGACCTTGGCAGGCGACTTGTGGTAAATGAGTGATACATAATACTTGGCAACGTTGTCCGAGTTTACGCAGTAATTTTCCGACGACACTGGCGGTGGCACCACTAATGCCCACATCTACTTCATCAAAAATTAAAGTTGGAATAGCGGATTTATCTGAGGTAAGCACTTGGATCGCCAGTGAAATACGGGAGAGTTCTCCACCTGAGGCGATTTTATTCAGCGGTTGCGCACTTTGCCCTAAGTTACTGCGTAAGTTAAATTGTATGCTGTTAATGCCATGGCTTGTTATTTTGTCATGTTCAGGATTGAGTTCAATAAAAAACTCGGCATTTTCCATGGCTAATTGTTTAATGGATTTACTAACTTGTTGCGCTAATTGATTGGCGCCTTGTTGGCGACTCTGATGTAACGCCAATGCACTCGCTTGGGCTTTCGCATAGGCGATTTGTTCTTGTGCAATTAAACGCTGTTCACTTTCAGAAAAATCGACTAATTGAGTCAATTCTTGCTGTAAAGTGCGGTGTAATTCAACTAAATTTTCAGGTTTGACATGATGCTTACGCGCAAGCTGTAAGGCTTGTCCCATGCGTTGCTCGATATCGTGCAGTAAAGCCGGATCTTGTTCTATATCGCTTGCGAGCTGCTGCATTTCATGACTTGCTTCTTGAATTTGGATCAAGGCGTCTTGCAATAGATGTGCGACATTGCTATAGCGTTGATCTAACTCACAGAGATCTGCAAGGTGTTGTGTTGCTCGATAAAGCAGAGAATCAATATTGACTGTCTCATTTTCACTTAATAGTTGCAGTGTAGATTGTGAAAGCGTAGTTAATTGTTCCGTGTTGGAAAGACGTTTATGTTCTTCTTCTAATTCTACATATTCATTGTCACGCAAATTAAACGCATCCAGTTCTTCAACTTGATATTGCAGTAACTGCTTCTTCGCTTCATTTTCTGCCACTTGTTGTTTAAAAGTTTGTACTTGATATTGTAAGGCTTTCCAAGCTTGATAATCTGTTTGCATTTGGTTCATAAGGGTAGTGTGTCCACAGAATCGATCTAACAACTGTAGCTGGTATTCTGGTTTGAGTAACAATTGGGAGGCATGTTGTCCATTAATATGGACAAGATATTGACCAAATTCTTTCAGCTGAGCTACTGAAACGGGAATCCCGTTAATAAAGGCTTTAGAGCGACCGTCATGGTTAATAAGACGACGCAAAATACATTCTTCAGGATTTTCCGTGTCGTGTAATTCCTGTTGTATTAACCATTGACGCGCAGGGGCATTTTTCTCAAGAGCAAACGTCGCGCTAATATCCGCACGTTCTTGCCCTTCGCGTAGCATACTGATATCGGTACGCTGACCAAGACAAACCCCTAATGCATCAAGCGCAATGGATTTTCCTGCACCAGTTTCACCTGTAATGACGGACATACCTTGCGTAAATTCAATATTCAAATGACGAACGATCGCAAAATGATTAATAGTGAGTTGAATAAGCATTGCAAAATCTCCCTTACTGTATATTTATCAGTTTATAACTGTTTTTATATACAGTAAAGTGCTTTTGCTAAATTTTAAGCATTTTTAAACGGAATTGCGTAGCCAGCCTAATTTGGAACTCAATACTTTATAGTAATTGTAATTTTTCAAATGTAGCAGACGCAGTTTATCAGGACTTTTTTGAATATGTACAATGTCATCTGGCGAGAATTCTAACGCCACTTGACTATCACAACCGACTTCTAATTGTGAGGTATTATATTCCGCGAAACGAATGGAAATTTTGCTGTCGCCATCAATCACCAGTGGGCGAGAAGATAGGGTGTGAGGGAACATCGGCACCAGTGCAATAGCATTGAGCTGTGGCGTTAAAATAGGTCCCCCAGCAGAGAGTGAGTAGGCAGTCGAGCCTGTTGGTGTAGAAATAATTAAACCGTCTGAACGTTGTGAGAAGGCGAATTTATCATTGATATAAACATGAAAATCGATCATGTGGGCAATTTTAGCTGGGTGAACTACCGCTTCATTGACTGCATTTCCGCGCGCAATGATTTTTCCATTCCGTTCGACACTGGCTTCTAAAATGAAGCGTTCTTCTACAAAACAATCCCCGTCTTCTAAACAGGCTTGCAGTTGTGAATAGGCATTTTTCGGGTCGATATCCGTGAGAAAGCCTAAGTTGCCTCTATTGATACCAATTAACGCAATGTCATATTTAGCAAGGGTTCGAGCACGACCTAATACATTACCATCGCCACCAATCACAATAGCCAGTTGAGCACGTTGTCCAATCTCATCCACAGAGGCTAAATAATTTTCACTCAAACCAAGTTGTTCACCAATTGGTCGCTCAACGAGCACCTGATAGCCTTTCTCAAGTAACCATTGAAAAAGATTTTTATGCATTTGTAAGGTCACATCATGGCGAGGTTTACCAAGTAACCCTATGATCTGAAAAGAAGATTGTAGCGCTTTAATATCAATGGTATTCGGGTGTTTCATGTCTTATTCCATCGGCTAAAAAAGATAACCGCACTTGAATTCAAAAAATTAGTCATTATATTACACACAAATCCTTTTATTTGTCAGCAAGTATCTATAGATAGGCTGACTTTTATATTTTTGTTAGAATGAGCCAACAGGTTTACATGAATGGAGAACGAGATGTCAAACAAAGAGCAACACATTGAAAAAGAAGAGCAACTTCAAGAAGAAAAACATGAGGAACAACAAAAAACCGAAGAAACAGAAGTTGAAGCTGTGAATGGGGTTGATCCTCTTGAAGAAGCCATTTTGCGGGTACAAGAATTAGAAGCACAGCTGACAGAAATGGTCAAAAAAGAACAGGATTTCTTACTGCGTAGTCGTGCTGAAATGGATAATATCCGCCGTCGTGCTGAGCAAGATGTGGAGAAAGCCCATAAGTTTGGATTAGAGAAATTCTCAAAAGATATTTTAAATACCATTGATAATTTAGAGCGTGCTTTAGCGACGCCAGCAAACTTAGAAGATGAAAGTATTAAGTCATTGTTCGATGGCGTCGAATTGACTTTAAAAGAATTACTCGCCACGGTTTCTCGCTTTGGGGTAGAGGCGGTTGGTGTAGTTGGTGAAACCTTCAACCCAGAAGTTCATCAAGCGATTTCGATGCAACCAATGGAAGGTTTTGAAACCAACCAAATTACAGTTGTTTTACAAAAAGGGTATTTATTAAATGGACGAGTGATCCGCCCTGCTATGGTGATGGTTGCCGCTTAAGTTTTTATCCCTCATCGTATGCCCACTGATGAATATTGTTCATCAGTGGGCTTTTTTTATCCATTTTTTCTATTTTATATAGCGAAAAGGTATAAATAATCACTAAAAAAGGGTTGTTATTTATAAAGAATTCTCATTTAATTCATATCCATCTATTTTATTTTTTGATTAGAGTACTTTATGGTTATTAGCAATCTTATTATTTTCAGTTTACTTTTAGTCTTACTGCGTGTGATTTATACCCGCACCCAAAAACTGGGCATAACAGTTTTGATTGGTCTTTTACTTGGGGTCATTTGTGGGGTGTTATTACAACAGTTTGCAGCCCCAATAGTGATTAAACCAACATTAGAATGGATTAATCTGGTTGGCAATGGCTATGTTCGTTTATTACAAATGATCGTGATGCCATTGGTTTTTGTGTCTATTCTGTCTGCGATAACGCGTTTAAATCAGGCTAGTGCTTTAGGAAAAATCAGCTTAAGTGTCATTTCGGTGTTATTGATCACCACCGCGATTGCTGCAGCAATCGGGATTGCAATGACTTATGCATTTGATTTAACGGCAGAAGGCTTGATTGCAGGGGAGAGAGAGCTTGCTGCACAAACGCATGTAGCAGGACGGGTTGAAAAAGTTAGTGAGCTAACGATTCCTTCTATGTTGCTTTCTTTTATTCCGAAAAATCCGTTTTTAGAGCTCACAGGGGCAAATCCAACCTCGATTATCAGTGTCGTGATTTTTGCTGCGTTATTGGGAATAGCGTCGTTAAGTTTAGCAAAAGAAGATCATGCACTTGGCGAACGTATTGCGCAAGGTGTAGATACCTTAAATAAATTGATCATGCGTTTAGTGCGTATGGTGATCCGTTTAACACCTTATGGTGTGTTTGCACTCATGTTGAAAATGGCGACCACCTCAAAATGGGCAGATATTGTAAATCTAGGCACCTTTATTGTTGCTTCGTATGCGGCGATTTTCTTAATGTTTGTCGTACACGGTCTGTTATTAGCCGTATTCCGTGTGAATCCTTTTACCTATTTTAAGAAAGTAATGCCAACCTTGAGTTTCGCATTTACTTCGCGTTCAAGTGCGGCAACTTTACCGCTAAATATTGAAACGCAAACCAATAAACTAGGTAATAACAATGTGATTGCAAATTTTGCCGCGACTTTTGGTGCGACCATCGGACAAAATGGGTGTGCGGGGATTTACCCTGCCATGCTAGCGGTAATGGTGGCACCGACAGTGGGGATTGACCCTTTTAGTCTAGGTTATTTAGCCACCTTAATTTTAGTCGTCACGATTTCTTCGTTAGGGATTGCCGGTGTTGGCGGTGGTGCCACTTTTGCCGCCATTGTGGTGTTATCGACCTTAAATTTACCTCTTGCCTTAGTGGGTTTATTAATTTCGATTGAGCCATTGATTGATATGGGACGAACTGCTTTAAACGTGAATGGTTCGATGGTGGCGGGTACGATCACGAATCAACTGTTAGATAAAAAGACAGAAAAGGTATAAAACAGAAAGAAAAAAGAGGTGGTAAAAAATGACTACCTCTTTTTTATGGACTAGAAAGTCAGCTCTGCATTTAAACGGAAGTTACGTCCTGGTGCGTAGAAACGTTTAATTCCAGCGCCAGTATTTTGGTCTATGAGATTTAATGTGCCAAATGAACGAATAGAACGAGCAGAATCCCATGTCATGTATTTTTCATTTGTTAAGTTATATACACCAAAGCTAAGCAATAAATGCGGATTTGGTCGTGCATAAGCAATAGCATCAATAGTGGTATAACGTTTATTCCGCCATGCTACTGTGCTATCAGTGACTTTTTTGCCTTGTACTAACTTATCACTCTTGGCTTGTCCTTCCCAATACATATTGTAAGTTTCATGGCGTTTTTTCTCTGCAACATTAGTAATATAGACATCAATACCGTATTGATCATGTTTTGTGGAATACCCTAAGTTATATACCATGGTTCGCGGTTGAATCGCGTTCATTGGGATATGTCCGTCCATTTTTCCTTTTTGCTGTGTGAGTTTATAGCCAATTCGAAAGCCATTAAATCCAGAATACAGTTCAGCTAACTCAAGGCGTGAGTTAATTTCAAACCCTGTGACTTTAGCGTGATCACGGTTTTGATTTTGATAGAACGGATAACGGATGACACTACCAATATCAACAGCACGTTCGCCTACAAAGACTAAATCAATAAAGTTTTTATAGTCAGTTTGGAAGGCACTGAATGTGATAAAACTATTATTTTTATAAAAGGTTAAGGCAAGCTCTTTCGTTTTTGCAATTTCGGCTTTTAAATTCACATTTGGCGTAATGGAAAAACTTGGATGTTTAAAAGTCATAAACATTTCGTCTGAAGTTGGCGCTCTAAATCCATTGGAATATTTTAATTGTAAACGCATAAAAGATAGTGGATCTAAATTCACACCAAGATTGTAGGAGTGATGCTTATAGCTTTTATTTTTCAACATAATCGCTAAATTTTGCGCTAAGTTTGTATTCATACAGTCCGTGTTATAACCACATTTCGCACCAATACCATAAGCATTATCTGGCAACGGAATAAAGATACCTGCAATTAAGCCTTTTGGTACTGGGACGTTAAAATCATAACGAGGAATGTGTTCTACTTTATCGTAGCGGTAGTTCAAATCTACGTTTAACCAGTTACTGAGAGTAATCTTGTCACCAAAATATAAGGCTTGATTTTTAGTTTTGACTGGAATTAAGTAACTATAGCGACCGTTGACATTCTCTCTTAAATTACCTGTACAACTACCTCCCGGCCAATAATCAGGGCGAGGAGTATATTGCGGAGGGTAAGTCCCTTCAATGTATTGATTACAGAAGAAGGCGTTTGCCCACCATTGTACATTGCCACCTTTATAACCATCTTTATTGACCATACTTTTTTCGGTTTTACTATATAAGCCACCATATTTAAGTTGGTGTCCGATCGTCCAAAGTGAAAATTCTTTATCAAAATCTAAACTAATTTGTTTGGTATTGGTGTTTAAATCACGGTCATTATAGTTATTTCGACTGTAACCAGTAGAGAAAGGAAGTAAGAAGAAACTCTCTTCATATTGTTTTACTTTGTTTCCCCATTGCTCTTTTTCAATGAATTTTTGCTGAATTTGTCCATATTTTTTGCCATTTGGTAATGTTTTTATGTCAATTTGGCGCTCTTGAAAGTCATAAACCTCTTTCCAATTCTCATCTTTTTTGACATACACTTTGAATGGCTTTTTACAGTCAATTTTAGAACAATCAATTAGCGTGTGTTGAGGGGAATGCTCACGATAGTGTGTACTTGACATTTCTTCACCTTTAGAGTTGTGGTATTTGATGACCGTCCACCAATCTCCTTTTTCTTTCTGAGCGGTAATATCACCTCCATGCTGATCAACAATTTTATTGACGCCCGACTTACTGTCTAATTTCAGACCTTGTTCATTTAATACTGACAGACATTTTGGTCCACTACAGTATTCATCAGTTCTCGCGTTATTAGTGATTTTTTGATTGGAATAAGTAAGTTTGACATGATCCCAAAAAGGAGTTTGTGTAAAGTTATCATAACTAAACTGAATGTTTTCTCGTTTAGATTTATCATTCGTTTTGCGTTGACCATACACTTCAGTATTAATGTAGAAACTTGAGCGAAGTGTATAAGATAAGTCTTCGCCTTGAGAATGAATGTTGGATTTATCCAAAGCAAAAGTGAAACGGTGCTCTTCATGAGGCTGAAAAGACAATTTAATTAAATTGCTTTCACGAACAATGTCATAGGGATCAGCTTTTTCACGGGTTTTCCCAATCGCTTCACGGTCTTCGCGTTGAGTTTTGTAGATATCGTAGAAATAATTTTCTATTTCATGTCCTTCACGACGAGTATGGATAAAGAGTGCATCAAACCATTTATAGCGTCCGGCGAGTGTTACCGAGGTGAGGTCTTGATTATTCATCGTTTGATAACCACGTTTCACGCTGATATGGTAATTTTTATCAATTAAGTAATCACGCGCATCTTTGGTTTCAAACATCACCGAGCCACCCAGTGCACCACTGCCTGATTTAATGGAGTCTGCCCCTTTTGTGATGGTAGCGACTTTCACATTTTCAATTTCCACGCCATTTCGGGTGTTATTGAAATTTCCATATCCCTCAAAGAGTTCTTTAAACCCTTGTGAGCTTAGGGTTTCAGATTGACGTAAGCCATCAATCATAATTCCAACACGGTTTTCATCGACACCACGAACGGCATAACCGCTCGCACCAAAACGTCCTGTTTCCACAACGGTCACCCCCGTTTCATAACGGACTAAATCTCGGCTATCAGACATTTGTTGGCGACGAATGCGCTCAGTACCGATTCGGGTTTCTCCGACTTTTTGGTCTTGAATAGCGATTTCATCATTTTGGCTAGAAACAACAATAGTTTCTAATGTTTCGGTAGGTTGTGCAGATGATAGGCTACAAGTGAGTGTAGTGAGCATCAATATAGACGGCTTTTTTAGTTTCATAGATACCTCATAATTTAAACTAAATAACTAGATTGATATTGATTATAGAAATCGTTCTCAATTATAGGGGCAAATAAATGAAATAAAAAGTAATATGAAGATGTTTAAGTGACTATTTTTATTATAAATTTACGCTTTTATTAGGAGTGTAGTTTAGTTATACAAAAATGAGTTGTTTTTTAAACATAAAAACAAAACAGATTTATTTTTGTAAACCTGGCAAGAAAGAGAAAAGGAAAAGAGGTAGGGAAGCCTACCTCTTTGTGACGAGCTAGAATGTGAATTCAGCATTTAAGCGGAAATTACGTCCCGGCGCATAGAAACGTTTTATTCCTGCACCTGTATTTTGGTCAATCAGATTGAGTGTTCCGATTGCGCGAATGGAACGCGCGGAATCCCAGGTAATGTATTTTTTATCCGTGATATTATATACCCCAGCCGTGAGTAATAAATTTTTTAATGGTCTTGCATAAGCGATAGCATCAAGAGTGGTGTAATGATTATTACGCCATGCAAGTGTACTGTCTTTCACCGCTTTACCTTGAACAAGGGTTCCGTTTTTGGCTTGTCCTTCCCAATACATATTATAGGTTTCATGACGTTTTTTCGCAGCCACATCGGTGATGTAGAAGTCGATACCGTATTTATCCTCTTCCGTTGAATAGCCAAGGTTATAGACCGTCGTTCTCGGTTGGATCGCATTCATCGGAATTTTGCCATCAATCTTGCCTTTTTGTTGTGTTAATTTAAGTCCTACTCTAAAGCCTTTTAAACGATCATGTAATTCAGATAATTCAAGACGAGAGTTTACTTCAAAACCAGTGACTTTTGCCTTATCTCTGTTTTGGTTTTGGTAGAATGGGTAAGTGAGAACACTTCCTACATCAACCGCGCGTTCGCCTACAAAGACTAAATCGATAAAATCTTTATAGTCTGTTTGGAAAGCACTCAATGTGATGAAACTGTTGTTACGATAAAATGTTAACGCGGCTTCTTTTGTTTTAGCGAGCTCCGATTTTAAATGGACATTCGGTGCAATCGAAAAACTTGGATGTTTAAAGGTCATAAACATTTCATCTGAGGTTGGGGCTCTAAATCCATTGGAATATTTCAACTGCAAACGCATAAAAGACAGCGGATCTAAATTCACACCAAGATTGTAAGAGTGATGTTTGTAGGTTTTATTCTGCAACATAATGGCTAAATTTTGAGCCACATTATCGTTCAGACACTTAGTATTATAGCCGCAAGTGGCATTTATTCCGTAAGAGTTACCCGGAATCGGAATGAAAATACCCGCGATCATGCCTTTTGGTACCGGTACATTGTTATCGTAGCGAGGCATATGTGTAACTTTATCATAGCGATAGTTAAGATCGACGTTTAGCCAATTGGTTAATGTGATCTTATCGCCAATGTAAAGCGCAGAATTTTTCGTCTTGACTGGGATAAGATAACTATAGCGACCGTTAACATTTTCTCTTAATGCACCACTACAGCCTACGAGTGGCCAGTAGTCAGGTCTGGGTTCATACTCTCTAGGAAACGTTCCATCAATCGGTTTATTACAGAAAAAGGCATCTGCCCACCATTGCACATTGCCACCTTGATAGCCATCTTTATTGACCATGCTTTTTTCCGTTTTACTGTATAAGCCTCCATACTTGAGTTTATGCTCAATACCCCAAAAGGAGAATTCTTTCCCAAAATCAAGATCAAGCTGTTTGGTGTTGGTGTTTAAATCCCGATCATTATAATCATTACGGCTATAACCCGCTGAGAAAGGGAGTAAAAAGCTAACTTCCTCATACTGAGGACCAAATAATCCCGGTTTATTTCTTAGCTCAATTTCACCATAGGTTTTTCCACTAGGGGTTTTTTTGATTGTAATTGGTCTATTTTGGAATTCATAAACCTCTCGCCAGTTTTCATCTTTTTTGACATACACTTTGAATGGCTTTGTACAGTCAATCTTAGAACAATCAATGAGTGTGCTTTGAGGAGTATGCTCACGATAGTGTGTGCCCGGCATTTCCTCACCTTTAGAATTGTAATATTTGATGATTGTCCGCCAACCTTTTTTTTCTTTTTCGGCACGAATATCACCTCCATACTGATCAACAATTTTATTGACACCAGAACTGTTGTCTAATTTCAGACCTTGTTCATTGAGTACAGCTTGACATTTAGGTCCACTACAGTATTCATCGGTTCTTGCGTTATTAGTGATTTTTTGTGTGGAATAGCTGATTTTGACGTGATCCCAAAACGGTGTTTGCGTGAAGTTTTCGTAGGTAAATTGTGTATTTTTGCGGTGTGATTTGTCGTTTGTTTTACGCTGACCATAGATTTCATGATCGACACGTGTGCTTGAGCGGAGCGTATAAGAGAGATCTTCACCATTTGAATGTAATTTAGAATCATCCAATGCCACGCTGAAACGGTGTTCTTCATGCGGTTGGAAAGCCAATTTAAGGAGATTGCTTTCTCTTGTGATGTGATAAGGATCCGCTTTTTCACGGGTTTTACCTATTGCGGCATAATCTTGTTCTTTATTTTTATAAATATCATAGAAATAGTTTTCTATTTCGCGCCCTTCGCGGCGTGTATGGATAAAGAGTGCATCAAACCATTTATAGCGTCCGGCGAGTGTTACTGACGTAAGATCCTGATTATCCATACTCTGATAACCCCGTTTGACACCGATGTGATAATCTTTGTCAATTAAGTAATCACGCGCATCTTTGGTTTCAAACATCACCGAGCCACCCAGCGCGCCACTGCCTGATTTAATGGAGTCTGCCCCTTTTGTGATGGTGGCGACTTTCACATTTTCAATTTCCACGCCATTTCGGGTGTTATTGAAATTTCCATATCCCTCAAAGAGTTCTTTAAACCCTTGTGAGCTTAGGGTTTCAGATTGACGTAAGCCATCAATCATAATTCCAACGCGGTTTTCATCAACACCACGAACCGCATAACCACTCGCACCCATGCGTCCTGTTTCAACAACAGTAATCCCCGTTTCGTAACGAACTAAATCACGGCTATCTGAGACCTGTTGTTTGGTGAGAGTTTGAGTTGTAATCTGTGTTTCACCGACTTTCTTTTCTTGTATGTTGATTTCGCCAGCCGATGCACCCGAAACAACGATCGTGTCTAGCTCTTCGACAGCCTCTGTGGATTTTACCTCTTCTGCCAGTGCTGTTTGAGCCAAAGTGAGAGCGGTTAACATTAATAAAGCATGTTTAGTTAGACTCATGTGGACCTCAAAAATATTTTATGAATAAAAATCGTTCTCATTATAGTTATTTGTTTATTAAATAGAAAGTCCCATTTTTGAATAAGATGATGAAAGTTGAATAGCGATCAGATATGAATATGAATTGCTAAGAATGGGGGTGATATATACAAAAAAATGCGTATTTTTGTAAGCGTTTTTATTGTAATAAGAACAGGAGCAGGCGCAAAAGCAAGAGGGCATTTTAGCCCTGTTTTACTTGACTTCCTTTTAATAATTTTCGTATCCAGCTGCGGTTTGCATTCAGTTGATGGAGAATATCTTCACTGAGAGGCAAGGGCTCGTGATAAATCAGCGAAGCCAGGGTTTCTGCTAACAGTGGTGCGGAGGTCAGTCCTCTAGAACCGAGAGCACCAATTAGAAAGAGATTCGGATGCAGTGCGGCGTGTTTTATGGCGTGTTTGCGACGGCGTAAGTTGTATAGATTGTGATAATCACTCAACTGTTGTTCAAAATCAGGCACATTCCCTAGCATTGGGATACGATCACGAACGGAGCAACGGATGCCAATTCTGGCTTGATTATTGCGAGTATCAACTTCATTGACCCAATCCACCGAGGCAAGATTCGTTTGGATTTTTTGTTGGTTTTCTTGCTGTTCTTTTAAGCTAAATGTCCGCTCAGCATTATCACGCAAATGGCTGGCACCCAAGCAATGGGTTTGACTCGCTGCTTTTGGGGTTAGATAACCATCATAGCAAATGACTGCCTTGAGTTTGCTTAATTCAGTAGAAGTGGCAATTTCACTCACTTGTCCACGTACAGGATAAACAGGTAAATGTTCTGTTTGACGAAATTGTGTGAGTTTGTGACCATTTGCCAGTACAACAACTTGATGTTTGAAACTGTCGCCTTGTTCTGTTGTTAAGAGCCAATGCGTGGTTTGTCGTTCAAGTGCGGTGATTTTTTGCTGTGTTTTAATGATGACCCCACGTGTTGCTAAAAAATCGAAAGTATTTTGAACAAATTGTTGTGGTGATAACCAAGCGCCTTGTGCGATAAAGCCACCATCACATGGTAGTGGTAGCCCGACTTGTTCGCTAAGTGCTTGTTGTGATAAGGGCTGATACAGGCTAGGGGGCAATTGGAGCGCGGAAATTTTCGCTAATTTGACCGCACTTTTGGCATCATAGGCACAGAGTGCGACACCACAAAAATCATGCTCAAATGTAATACCCTGTTCAATTGCCCAGTTGAAGCGTTGTTTACCATAGGCAAAGGCATGGATGTAGAAGCGAATATAGCGTAAATCATCATCGCTTAATTGGGGATAAAATGCCCCTTGTTTATTGCCTGACGCATTGGCGGCAAGTGAGTTGTCTTCGCAATATACAGTTACTTTTGCTCCTCGCTCTAATAAGGAAAGCGCGCTAAATACGGAGGCAATCCCTCCACCAATCAGGGCAATATCTGCATTTTCTGTCAGTTCAGCCGGTTGAACAAGAGCCCAAGGGGCATGGATGTCAGTGGGCTGTTGTTGTGCTTTTACGCCCTGTAAACATTCTCGTTTTTTGCCATAACCTTTGCGTTTAGTGACTGTAAAACCCGCATGTATTAGACCTTTTCTTACGGCACTTGCTGCGGTAAAAGTAGAAAAAGTGCCTTGTGTTTTGGTGTAACGATACATGTGTTGGTAAAGGGTATCTTGCCACATTTGTGGATTTTTACTCGGGGCAAAACCGTCTAAAAACCACGCATCAATTTTATTGCACATATAATCGCCTAACTGAGGCAGGTTTTCCGCCATATCACCAAACCAGAGATCAAGTGTGGTTTCAGCAAAGTGAAAACGGTAGCAACCAACAATCGGTTCTAACCAAGATTGTTGTAATTGTTGTGCAAGAGATTGAAACTCAGGGTAGGCTTGATGTGCCCGCTTGAGTTGTGCTAAGGGTAAAGGGTATTTTTCAAAGGAAATAAAAAAGAGCCGTTTTAGCGGTGCGTCAGGATAAGTAAGGCGAAATTCACGAAAACGCTGAGTGACTGCAAAAAAATTCAGCCCTGTGCCAAAGCCAGTTTCCGCAATCACAAAATGCGCTTCACTTGTTTGTTGCCAGCGTTGCCATAATTGATTGCCTTCCTGAAAAACATAGTGACTTTCCGCAAGACCGTCTTGATTGGAAAAATAAACATCGTCAAATTGGGCAGAAACCGGCGTGTTTTCAGCATTAAAATGGACATCAGCAAACTGAACTTTATGCATGATTTTTTTATTCCTTTATAGACAACCTGAATCGTAATATAATAGCGAAAATTTATATACTGGTCGAACGATCAAATTAGCACTTGAAATGTTAACGTTTGCTCGTTATTTTATCGACCATATTTTTCACAATTTTGAATAATTGATAAGGAATACTCCATGAAAAGAGCGGTTATTACTGGGTTTGGTATTATTTCGAGTATTGGCAACAATAAAGACGAAGTATTAGCATCGTTAAAAGCTGGCAAATCAGGTATCGAAGTGATGCCCGAGTTTGTTGAGATTGGCATGCGTAGTCATGTGGCCGGCACGGTTAAATTAAATCCAAGTGAGCTGATTGATCGTAAAATATATCGTTTTATGGGGGATGCGGCAGCTTATGCTTATCTTTCGATGAAAGAGGCGATTGAAGATGCAGGTTTGACAGAAGATCAAGTATCGAACGATCGTACTGGCTTGGTGATTGGTGCGGGAACTGGTTCAGCCCATAACCAATTAATCGCCTGTGATGCGGTGCGTGGTCCTCGTGGTGTGAAAGCGGTAGGACCTTATGCGGTCACCAAAACGATGGCATCCAGTGTTTCAGCTTGTTTAGCAACACCTTACAAAATTCGTGGTGTGAACTACAGTATTAGTTCAGCTTGTGCAACATCAGCCCATTGTATTGGTCATGCGCTTGAGTTAATTCAATTAGGTAAACAAGATATTGTGTTTGCGGGTGGTGCAGAAGAATTGTCTTGGGAATGTGCAACTGAGTTTGATGCGATGGGTGCGGTATCGACAAAATACAACGATACCCCAGAAAAAGCGTCACGCGCTTATGATGCGAACCGCGATGGTTTCGTCATCGCAGGTGGTGGTGCAGTGGTTGTCGTTGAAGAATTAGAGCATGCTCTTGCACGTGGTGCGAAAATTTATGCTGAAATCGTCGGCTATGGCGCTACATCAGACGGTTATGACATGGTGGCGCCAAGTGGTGAAGGCGCGGAGCGTTGTATGAGACAAGCCATGGCGACGGTTGATACACCAATTGATTACATTAACGTCCATGGTACTTCTACACCAGTAGGAGATGTGAAAGAGTTAGGTGCGATTAAAAATGTTTTTGGTGATAAAGTGCCAGCTATCTCATCAACGAAATCGATGACCGGTCACTCTTTAGGTGCAGCGGGTGCGCACGAAGCGATTTACACGTTATTAATGTTAGACAATGATTTTATTGCGCCAAGTATCAATATCGAAACTCTCGATGAGAATGCGAAAGGCTGTAACATTGTGACCGAAACTGTTGAAAATGCCGGCTTGAAAACTGTGATGTCAAATAGCTTTGGTTTCGGTGGAACAAACGCAGCGTTAATTTTCAAAAAGTATCAAGCATAATGGCGTAAAATGACTTGAGATTTAAAGGAAAGCGGTGAGTCTTTTATAGCGTCACCGCTTTTTTTTAGGTTAGTAGATGATGGACATTGTTCTGTATTAAATCAAACAATGTCCGTGAAAAGCGTTTTTTGCTTTATTTGTTTGCTAATATTACGGCTCTGGTCGGGGCTTGGTAACCCTCAATCGTTTTTGTATGATCGCAAGGATCTAGGAAATCAATCAAGGATTCGTTCTCTAACCAGTCGGTTTTACGCTGTTCTGCCAAACTCGTTGGGGCGACATCTACACAACGCACGTTTTTAAAGCCGACTTTTTCCAACCAGTTAATCAAGGCGGGTACAGACGGGATAAAATACACGTTTTTCATTTTGGCATAGCGATCTGCGGGTACTAAAACCGTGTTGATATCACCGTCCACCACTAAAGTTTCTAGTACCAATTCCCCGCCTCTTATCAGCTGGTTTTTTAATTGGCTTAAATGATCTAATGGTGATTTACGATGATAAAGCACGCCCATAGAGAAAACCGTATCAAAGGCTGCTAACGGTTGCATTTGTTCAATGCCTAAGGGAATCAAATTAGCACGGCGATCATTGTTTAACAGTTTACGTACGGCTTCAAATTGACATAAAAATAATTCTGTTGGATCGATCCCAACCACCATTTTTGCCCCTTCACCGACCATGCGCCACATATGATAACCGCTACCACAGCCCACATCTAAAATCGTGCGATCTTTCAGGGGGGCGAGGTGGGGCAGTACACGATCCCATTTGAAATCGGAACGCCACTCACAATCGATGTGAATCCCGTGCAAATGATAAGGTCCCTTACGCCAAGGCATCAGCTGTTTGAGGTGATATACCAAACGTTGTTGCTCACCAGCAGACAATGGCGAAACACTCTCAGATTTGACCGCACTTTTCAGATCAATATGATCTGCATCTAAGTGCGGTAAAAAATCCACAATTTTTGCCCATTTCGCATAATCACCGTGGGTTTGTTTTTCCCACTGTTTTAATTGCAGGGGAAGGGTTTCAAGCCACGCGGATAAATGAGTGGTGGCAATGTGTTGATAAAAAGGACGAAAGTCAATCATAGTGCGTTTTTATAAGCCTTTTGTGCTTGTTCAAAAGTGTCAACAATTTGTGCTTCTGGTTTGGCAGAGAGCAATGAAGTGGTGATAATCACCAAACTTGCTAAAGTAAAGCCGGGGATCATTTCATACAACTGGTGTAATTCAGAACCGATTGGTGTCCAGCTTTTCCAACCAAAGACCACGATAGCTCCAGTTAGCATGCCGAGCAATGCTGCCGAAGAAGTCATGCGTTTCCAGAATAAAGAAAATAATACAACAGGACCAAATGCACTGCCAAAACCCGCCCACGCAAATTCCACCAGTTTGAGTACTTTGCTGTGTTCATCTTGCGCAATCCAAATCGCAATCGCAGCAATTGCTAACACCATGGCACGCCCTAACCAGACTAATTCTTTTTCAGACGCCGTTGGACGGATAAAACCTTTATAAAAATCTTCGGTAATCGCACTGGAAGAAATCAATAATTGACAACTTAGCGTGCTCATCACCGCCGCGAGAATGGCGGACAGTAAAATCCCCGCGATCCACGGATTAAAGAGTAATTTGGCTAATTCAATAAATACTTGTTCTGATTCTTTATTGACTAAACCTGCCACGGTGGGATTAGCATAGAAATAGGCAATACCAAAAAAGCCAATGCCCATTGCTCCGACTAAACAGAGAATCATCCAAGTCATGCTGATTCTACGTGCTTTGTTTAAGGATTTTACCGAATCCGCTGCCATAAAGCGCGCTAGAATGTGCGGTTGACCAAAATAACCTAACCCCCAAGCCGCTAAACTGAGTAAACCTAGCGGAGTAGTACCTGTGAAAATATCGGTAAAGTCTTTATGAGCTTGGCTTTCCGCTTGTGCGAGCACCACGTTAAATTGACTTAATCCTTCTAGGCTAATTAACACAAACACGGGTGTTAGAATCAAGGCGAAAATCATTAATGTGGCTTGAATAGTGTCTGTCCAACTCACGGCTAAAAAGCCACCAATAAAGGTGTAAGCAATGGTGGCTAAAGCACCGTACCAAAGTGCAGTCGCATAATCTACAGAAAAGAGATTTTGGAACAGTTTTGCCCCTGCGACGACGCCTGAGGCACAGTAAATAGTAAAGAAGACCAAAATGATACTGGCGGACACAATTTTTAGGAGATTATGTGACGTACCGAAACGGTGGTGAAAATATTCAGGTAAAGTCAGCGCATTTTGGTTAAATTCAGTGTAAATACGTAAACGTCCTGCCACAAATAGCCAATTCAGATAAGCTCCGATAGTTAAGCCAATGGCTATCCAACCTTCAATTAAGCCAGACAGGTAAATCGCACCGGGTAAACCCATTAACAGCCAGCCTGACATATCGGAGGCACCGGCTGACATGGCGGTTACAAAACTGCCTAAACGACGTCCCCCTAAAATGTAATCTGATAAATTATTAGTATAACGATAGGCGAATAAGCCAATCAGCAACATGCCAAAAATATAAATCGTAAATGTAATAAGTGTTGGATCCAATCCAAACATGATGACCTCTCAAACATCTAAAAGTATGATTTTTCTCAGCCAAAATTTGAGAAAGCTCACATTTTACCTTATTTAGCACTATTATTCTATTTCCCTTTTCGTTAGACTAACTGGCAATTGAATGTCTTGAAAAATGATGATGTTAGGTAGAAGTATGGATTCTGTTGAGCTGTTAGTGAATGTCACACCGAGTGAAACACGGATTGCCTTAGTCGATATGGGGATCTTAAAAGAGGTACATATTGAGCGTCAGGCGAAACGTGGTATTGTGGGTAATATTTATAAAGGGCGTGTTACAAGAGTATTGCCGGGTATGCAATCGGCATTTGTGGATATTGGTTTAGAAAAAGCCGCTTTTTTGCATGCTTCAGATATTGTTTCGCACACCGAATGTGTAGAAGAAAGCGAGCAAAAGCAGTTTGTGGTGAAAGACATTGCGGAACTGGTACGCGAAGGACAAGATATTGTGGTGCAAGTGGTGAAAGATCCTTTAGGAACCAAAGGGGCACGGTTAACCACAGATATCACTTTGCCTTCACGTTACTTAGTGTTTATGCCTGAAAATAGCCATGTAGGGGTATCACAACGGATTGAAAGTGAAGAAGAGCGCGCCAGATTAAAAGAGTTAGTCCTGCCGCTTTGTGATGAACTTGGTGGTTTTATTATCCGTACTGCAGCCGATGGTGCAACAGAAGAAGAACTTAAACAAGATGCAGATTTTTTAAAACGTTTATGGCGTAAGGTCTTAGAACGTCGGGCAAAATACCCAACAAAATCCATGTTATATGGTGAGCTTGCATTAACCCAACGCATTTTACGTGATTTTATCGGGGCGGGATTAGAAAAAATTCGTATTGACTCAAAATTATGTTTTACGGAAGTGAAGCAATTTACTGAGGAATTTATGCCGACGTTGGTGGATAAGTTGGTGTTGTATTCGGGGAATCAGCCTTTGTTTGATGTGTATGGCGTGGAGGCGGCGATTCAAACCGCGTTAAATAAACGGGTTAATTTGAAATCTGGTGGCTATTTAATCATTGAGCAAACCGAAGCCATGACCACTATTGATATTAATACGGGGGCATTTGTAGGGCATCGTAACCTCGAGGAAACCATTTTTAATACCAATATTGAAGCGACAAAAGCCATTGCTCAGCAGCTTCAATTACGTAATCTCGGTGGGATTATCATTATTGATTTTATTGATATGCAAACCGATGATCACCGTGTTCGTGTATTAGAATCCCTGCAAGAAGCACTCTCTAAAGACCGTGTCAAAACGAGCGTAAATGGCTTTACACAATTAGGTTTGGTAGAAATGACGCGTAAACGAACACGTGAAAGTTTAGAACATGTGTTATGTGGCGATTGCCCTGCTTGTGAGGGACGTGGACGTATCAAAACAGTGGAAACCGTCTGCTACGAAATTATGCGTGAGATTATTCGTGTACACCATTTATTTGCCAGTGAGCAATTTGTGGTCTATGCCTCAAGGGCTGTGGCAGATTATCTCATCAATGAAGAATCGCATGGGTTATTAGCTGAGTTAGAAGTCTTTATCGGCAAGCAAGTTCAAATCAAAACAGAAGTGTATTATAACCAAGAGCAGTTTGACGTAGTGGTGATGTAATGAAAAAGGAGCAAGGGTAGACTTGCTCCTTTTGCTTTTGGGTATAAAAGTGCGGTCATTTTTAAAAAAGTTTCGCTAAGCCAAGCACTTTTGTCTTTCCTTTCGCTTTGCACACCGCTTGTACATTTCCTTGCTTTCCTCCTGGTCAAAAATAACATAAAATACCCGCCACTTTTTGTTTATTTGAATGCATAATTTATGATTAATACTGTTAGTAATACCTTGCTCACGCCAAGCAATTTAACCCTCAATGACTTGCAAAATACCTTTGATTTGCTTTCGCACCGTCAGATTGATTATGCGGATCTCTATTTTCAATTAAGCCAAGATGAAAACTGGGTGTTAGAAGATGGGATTATCAAAGAAGGTGGATTCCATATTGATCGTGGTGTTGGTGTGCGGGCGGTGAGTGGCGAAAAAACAGGATTTGCCTATTCTGACCAAATTGATTTAGTGAGTATCCAACAATGTGCTGATGCAGTGAAAGGGATTGCGCAGAGCAAACAAGGTAACCGCATTGTGCCACAAGGCTTTCATCAAGTTGATCCTATTTTGCGTTATCAGGCAATTAATCCATTAAACAGTTTAAGTAAAGAAAAGAAAATTGCGTTGTTGTATTTGGTGGATAAAATCGCACGCGCGGAAGATCCCCGAGTGATGCGTGTTTCTGCCAGTTTAAGCGCGGTGTATGAAGAAGTGCTGATAGTGGCTACTGACGGTACCTTAGCGGCAGATATTCGTCCTTTAGTACGTTTATCGATTTCTGTGCTGGTGGAACAAGACGGTAAACGCGAAAGAGGCAGTGCTGGCGCAGGTGGTCGTTTTGGCTTAGATTGGTTCTTAGCGACTGAAAGTGGTGAAGTGCGTGCAGTATATTTCGCGAAAGAAGCGGTGCGCCAAGCGTTGGTGAATTTAAGTGCGATTGCTGCACCAGCGGGCATGATGCCAGTAGTGTTAGGCGCTGGTTGGCCTGGCGTGTTATTGCATGAAGCGGTTGGACATGGTTTAGAAGGGGATTTTAACCGTAAAGAAAGTTCGTTATTTAGTGGTAAAATTGGTGAGCTTGTGACTTCGCCACTGTGTACTATTGTGGACGATGGCACGCTACAAGATCGCCGAGGTTCAATTACGGTGGACGATGAAGGGGTACCGGGTCAATATAACGTGCTAATTAAAGACGGCATTTTACAAGGCTATATGCAAGATAAAATGAATGCGCGCTTAATGGGCGTTGCACCAACAGGTAACGGGCGTCGTGAATCCTATGCTCATTTGCCGATGCCGCGAATGACCAACACCTATATGCTAGCTGGGCAAAGCCAATTTGATGATCTGATTGCCTCCGTGGATCGTGGGATTTTTGCACCGCACTTTGGCGGTGGACAAGTGGATATTACCTCCGGCAAATTTGTGTTCTCCACCTCTGAAGCCTATTTAATTGAAAATGGCAAAATTACCAAGCCAGTAAAAGGGGCAACGTTGATTGGAAGCGGGATTGAAGTCATGCAAAACATTTCCATGGTGGCGGATAAGGTCGAAATTGATCATGGTGTGGGCGTTTGCGGGAAAGAGGGACAAAGTGTGCCTGTCGGTGTAGGACAACCGGCGTTGAAGATCGATAAAATTACGGTGGGTGGCACAAATTAATCAAAAAAATCCAGATCAAACGGTCTGGATTTTTTAGGTGTATGAATGAATATTTATTCATTTATATTGACTAAATATTTTTATCTAATTATGCTGATGACGATAATAATGCAAAAAAGGATAAGGCAATGACACAATATAACAGAGAAATTTTTGACCAAGTCATGATCCAAAACTATGTTCCCGCACAATTTATTCCTGTGCGAGGCAAGGGGAGTCATGTCTGGGATCAACAAGGCAAAGACTATATCGATTTTACCAGTGGCATTGCTGTTAACAGTTTGGGGCATTGCGCCGATGAAATCGTTGACGTATTAAAACAACAAAGTGAAAAGTTATGGCATTCGAGTAACTGGTTTACGAGTGAACCTACTTTGGCATTAGCCACAAAATTAGTCGAAAAAACGTTTGCCGAACGGGTGATGTTTGTTAACTCTGGCGCAGAAGCAAATGAAGCAGCTCTCAAATTGGCGCGTCGTTATGCGGTAGATCATTTTGGTTATCAAAAAAGTAAAATCATTGCCTTTAAACAAAGTTTTCATGGACGTACGCTGTTTACCGTGAGCGTGGGGGGGCAAGCCAAGTATTCTGACGGCTTTGGTCCAAAGCCTGCGGATATTGTGCATGTGCCGTTTAATGATTTAGCAGCGGTGCAAGCGGTGATGGATGAAAATACTTGTGCGGTGATTGTTGAGCCAATTCAGGGCGAAAGTGGGATTCTGCCGGCGAGTCAAGATTTTCTGCAAGGTTTGCGTGAATTGTGTGACCAACATAATGCGTTGCTGATTTTCGATGAAGTCCAAACTGGCGTGGGACGAACTGGCTATTTATATGCTTATATGAAATATGAAGTGGTGCCCGATATTTTGACTTCTGCCAAAGCACTGGGTAATGGGTTTCCGATTGGTGCCATGTTGACAACGCATGAGATCGCCAAAAGTTTTGCACCTGGCGTGCATGGCACCACCTTTGGTGGCAATCCTCTCGCTTGTGCCGTGGCAGAAAAAGTGATTGATATCATTTCAGCACCACCATTCTTGCAAAAAATTCAGCGCACTTCTGAAAAATTTATGCAAAAGTTGCAAGAAATTAATCAGCAATGTGGCTTATTTAAAGAAATCCGTGGCGAAGGTTTGTTAATTGGTGCAGAGCTTATCGAGCAATATCACGGAAGAGCGAGCGAATTTGTCAAAAAAGCAGCAGATAATGGCTTAATGATTTTAGTGGCGGGTCCTAATGTGTTGCGTTTTGCCCCAGCATTAAATATTAGTGAAGAGGCGTTAGCATTGGGTTTCGAAAGATTGGCGAAAACGTTGCATATATAAAGCCTAAAAAAGTGCCGTCATGTTATATGACGGCACGATGGTTTACTTGGTTGTTTTAATCAGCGGAATAATACAATTTGCCAATTTCAATTTTTTGGCGTCCGTTTGCTTCACGCCATTTATTCGTGTCACGCAAAGAATACACACAACCGCAATATTCTTGCTGGTAAAAACGTTCACGCTTACTGATTTCAATCATACGTTGTGAGCCACCACCTTTACGCCAGTTATAATCCCAATACACTACATCATCATATTTTTCGGCGGCACGGTGTCCACAACCATTGATTTGGTTCATGTCTTTCCAACGCGAAATACCTAAGCAGCTAGTAAATACGGGGAAACCATTGTTGTGTGCATATTCTGCAGCTTTTTCAAAACGCATATCAAAGCACATAGTGCAACGAATACCACGCTCTGGCTCATCTTCCATGCCTTTGGCACGGTCAAACCATTCTTGACGATCATAATCGGCATCAATAAACGGAATGCCCCATTTTTCCGCAAAACGAATATTTTCTTCTTTACGAATGAGATATTCTTTTAATGGGTGAATGTTTGGGTTGTAGAAGTAAATAGTAAATTCAATACCTGAAGCATGAATTGCCTCCATTACTTCTCCCGAGCAAGGCGCACAACAAGAATGCAATAACAATTTGTTATGCCCATTTGGTAGGGATAATTTTTCGCGTACAAAAGGCGCGTGAGGATCTTTGCCTTTGCGTGTTTTTTTCGTAGGGATGTTTTGTTCTGTCATTGTCGTGTTTAAAATTACTAAATAAATGACCGCACTTTAGGCGGTCGTTACGCTAACATGTCTCGCCTTATTAAGTGGTTAATAAGCGCGATCGACGGATAAGTAAGCTAATGAAATTAACGCTTGTTTATATTCATTTTCAGGCAATAATGCAATCGCATCAACGGCTTTTTGTGCCTCTTGTTTAGCGCGCATCATCGCATAGTCGAGGGATTTATGTTCTGTCATAATTATCAGTACATCCTCTAAAATATCACGCTTACCCCCTTGCTCAATCGCTTCGCGAATCAATTTTGCTTGTGCTGGATTGCCGTGATGCATGGCGTGTAATAACGGTAATGTTGGTTTACCTTCCGCTAAATCATCACCAATATTTTTGCCGAGTGCTTTTGCATCTGCACTATAATCTAAAATATCATCGACTAATTGAAAAGCTGTGCCTAGATAACAACCATATTCGCGTAAAGCATTTTCTTGGGCTTCCGTCGCATGAGCAAGTATCGCGGCGCAATGCGTCGCAGCTTCGAATAGACGCGCAGTCTTGCCATAAATGACTTGCATATAGTTTTCTTCCGTCGTATTCGGATCGTTGACATTCATTAATTGTTGCACTTCACCTTCTGCAATAACATTGGTTGCATCTGACATCACTTTGAGAATACGTAAAGAGTCCAATTGCGTCATTAATTGGAAAGCGCGAGTATAAATAAAATCCCCCACTAACACACTTGCCGCATTACCAAATTCCGCGTTAGCAGTGGGATTACCTCGTCGTAATGCAGATTCATCTACTACATCATCATGTAATAAAGTCGCGGTATGAATAAATTCAATAAAAGTGGCACAAGTAATCGGTTGTTCACCATGAAATCCCAGTGCACGTGCAGCCAAAATCGCAATCATCGGACGGATACGTTTTCCACCACTTTGGATGATATAATAACCCAATTGATTAATTAACGTGACATCAGAGTTAAGCTGAGCGAGAATTGTTTCATTGGTTTTTTGCATATCACGATGAATGAGTTTTTGGATGTCATCAATACTCATTAAATTATGTTGCTTTGTCATTTGTAATAATGGATTTTTAGACTGAATGTGAAAGGGATTGTACCCAATTTTCTGCGATTTCTGAAATTAAATCACACAAAATCATAATTTTTTTACTTTATTGTAAATAAGCTCTTGCTCTTAAGTTATTTTTTGCGTAGAATTTGCGACCTATTTATATGAATTTTTGAAGTGCTAAATGAACAAAAACATGAAAGCACTAGTATAGCGGAGTATATATGTACGCAGTTTTTCAAAGTGGCGGTAAACAACACCGAGTAAGCGAAGGACAAGTAGTTCGTTTAGAAAAACTTGAAGTTGCAACTGGTGAGACAGTTGAGTTTGACTCAGTGTTAATGATCGTTAACGGTGAAGATGTTAAAATTGGTGCCCCAGTTGTTGCTGGTGGTAAAGTGGTGGCAGAAGTTGTTGCACACGGTCGTGGCGATAAAGTAAAAATCGTTAAGTTCCGTCGTCGTAAACATAGCCGTAAACAACAAGGTCATCGTCAGTGGTTCACAGAAGTGAAAATCACTGGGATTCAAGCATAATTTCAGAGGAGATCAAGTAGATGGCAACTAAAAAAGCTGGTGGTTCAACTCGTAACGGTCGTGATTCTGAAGCTAAACGCCTTGGTGTTAAACGTTTCGGCGGAGAATCTGTATTAGCGGGTAGCATTATCGTTCGTCAACGTGGTACGAAGTTCCACGCGGGTTCAAACGTAGGTATGGGACGTGACCATACTTTATTTGCGACAGCTGACGGTAAAGTCAAATTTGAAGTTAAAGGCGAAAAAAATCGCAAATATGTCAGCATCATCGCTGAATAATTTCAAATTTAGAAATAGAAAAACGCCTCGCACAAGTTGCGGGGCGTTTTCGTAGAAGTCTCTTATGAAACAGCAGCCTCTGCTAGGATTCCTTTTTGCGTTTACTGCCGCATGTATGTGGGGATCTTTACCGATTGCGTTACAGCAATTATTAAACATTATGGATGCACAAACAGTTGTGTGGTTCCGTTTTGCTGTGGCTGCCATTGGATTATTTTTTATCCTCAAACTGACAAAAAGATTACCCAATTGGACAGTACTTCGGTTGCGACATTGGCTTCTCATCTTATTAGGCATTGTTGGATTATCCGCAAACTTTTTCTTATACAATGTTGCATTACAATATATTCCCCCAACCACTAGCCAAGTTTTTAGTCCACTCAGCTCATTTGGTATGTTATTAGTGGGGGTATTGTTATTTAAAGAAACCTTTGCAGTTTATCAAAAAGTCGGTTTAGGTTTACTCATTCTTGGCTTGATCCTCTTTTTTAATCAGCGCGTGGAAGACTTTTTACAGTTTGGCACTTATGTAAAAGGGATTATTATTTGTATTAGTGCAAGTTTAGTTTGGGTCGCCTATGGGAGTGCACAAAAACTGATGTTACATCGTTTGACAGCACAGCAAGTATTATTGCCCATTTATATAGGATGTACGATACTTTTTCTGCCTACGGCAACCATTTCACAAGTGACGCATTTGAATGCGATGCAAATAGGCTGCTTGATTTATTGTTGTTTGAATACATTAATTGCTTACGGTGCTTATGCGGAAGCGCTGAATCATTGGGATGTGACGAAAGTGAGCGCGATTGTGACACAAATTCCCATATTGACCTTGATTTTCTCGGAAGTATTACTGTTCATTGCACCTGATTATGTGATGACTGAGGAGTTAAATTGGATCAGTTATATCGGTGTGTGTTTTGTCGTTTCAGGTGCATTATTTTCCGCCACAGGACATCGAATTTTAGTTAAAATCACAAATAGGAAACCATAAGATGAAGCAACAGCAACCTTTAATGGGATTTTTATTTGCCCTGATTACGGCAATGGCATGGGGTTCCTTGCCGATTGCACTGCAGCGCGTCGTCGCGGTAATGAACCCAGAAACAATCGTCTGGTACCGTTTTTTAGTGGCGGCAATTGGGTTATGGATCATTTTAGGCTGCAGTAAAAAATTACCTAAGATTTCACAGTTTTTACCACGTTATCGCCTTTTAGCGTTAATCGGGGTAGTGGGATTAGCAGCAAACTTTGTCTTGTTTAATACCTCATTAAAATATATTGAACCGTCATTTGCACAAATATTTAGCCAGCTTTCTTCGTTTACCATGATGATTTTTGGTGTGGTTTTCTTTAAAGAGAAATTACGTTTAAATCAGAAAATCGGGTTAGCGTTATTAGTAGTTGGGTTAATTTTATTTTTTAATGATCGTTTTGGTTTATTCTTGAGCGTGAATGCCTATTCAACGGGGATCTTTTTGGCTGCCTCTGCCGCGTTGATTTGGAGTATTTATGGTATTGCGCAAAAATTAATGTTACGTGAATTTAATTCGCAACAGATTTTATTTGTTATTTATATTGGCTGTGCTTTAGTTTTTACCCCCTTTGCTGAGGTTAAGCAAGTGAGCGCACTCAGTGGTTGGACACTATTTTGTTTTATTTATTGCTGTTTAAATACACTTGTGGGGTATGGGGCGTATGCAGAAGCACTCAATCGTTGGGATATTTCTAAAGTGAGTGTCGTGATTACGTTAATGCCACTTTTTACGATTTTATTTTCGTATTTATTATATTTGTTTTACCCACAATACTTTGCAGAACCAGATTTAAATTCAATCAGTTATATTGGTGCGCTGATAGTGGTTTTAGGGGCAATTACATCCGCTATTGGGCACAAATTTATTAAGCGTTAGGAGAAAGAATGAAATTTATTGATGAAGCACTAATTCGTGTTGAAGCGGGTGATGGTGGTAACGGCTGTGTGAGCTTCCGACGTGAAAAATATATCCCTAAAGGCGGACCAGATGGTGGCGATGGAGGGGATGGGGGTGACGTGTATTTAGTTGCCGATGAAAACCTCAATACCTTAATTGACTATCGCTTTGAAAAACGCTTTGCTGCGGGACGTGGCGAAAACGGACGCAGTGCTGGTTGTACTGGACACCGTGGCAATGATATTACTTTAAGAGTGCCTGTGGGGACTCGTGCGATTGATAACGATACGAAAGAAGTCTTAGGTGACTTAACCAAACATGGTGCCAAAATGCTTGTGGCGAAAGGCGGTTACCATGGCTTAGGCAACACACGTTTTAAATCCTCCGTTAACCGTGCACCTAGACAAAAAACCAATGGCACGCCTGGAGAAAAGCGTGATTTGCAATTAGAGTTAATGTTGTTAGCCGATGTCGGTATGCTAGGTTTACCGAATGCTGGAAAATCTACATTTATTCGAGCCGTTTCAGCGGCGAAACCCAAAGTAGCGGATTATCCTTTTACGACATTAGTACCGAGTTTAGGCGTCGTGCGTGTTGATGAAAACCACAGTTTTGTGGTGGCAGATATCCCGGGATTAATTGAGGGAGCGGCTGAAGGCGCTGGTTTAGGTGTGCGTTTCTTAAAACATTTAGAGCGCTGTCGCGTCTTAATTCATTTAGTTGATATTGCACCTATTGATGAGAGTGATCCTGCAGAGAATATCTCAATCATTGAATCAGAATTATTTCAATACAGTGAAGCCCTGGCGGATAAGCCACGTTGGTTAGTGTTTAATAAAATTGACACCATGAGTGATGAAGAGGCACACGAGCGTGCGCAAGCGATTACTGAACGCTTAGGCTGGGATGACGGCTATTACCTCATTTCTGCAGTAACAGGCAAAAATGTACAGCCACTTTGTCGTGATATTATGGACTTTATTGAAGCAAATCCACGTCACGAAGTTGAGCAAACGGCGGACGAGGCAGAAGTGAAATTTAAATGGGATGATTACCACCAAGCACAATTAGCGGATCATCAGTTCGAGGATGAAGACGAGGATTGGGATGATTGGTCAGAAGAAGACGAAGAAGGGGTAGAAACCATTTACAAGCCGTAAAGTTGACAATTGACAGGCTACTAAAAAAGTGCGGTATAAACGTTGAAAATTTATACCGCACTTTTTATTTAATTTGCCTTGTTTTTATTTTTTGCCATTCTCATCGCATTTCTTGACATTACTACATTTGCCATAAAGATACAGACTGTGTGTGGCTAATTCAATACCATGTTGTTTAGTAATTTCACGTTGACGTTTTTCAATAATGTCATCATTAAATTCAAACACTTTACCGCAGTCCACGCAAATAATGTGATCGTGGTGTTCAGTTGGGGCAAGTTCAAAGACGGATTTATTGCCTTCAAAATTATGACGAATCAAAATTTTTGCTTCATCAAATTGGTTTAATACACGGTAAACTGTGGCTAAACCAATTTCTTCGCCTCTTTCAAGGAGCATTTTATACACATCTTCTGCAGAGAAGTGTTCTTCTTGATGTTCTTGCATTAATGCCAAAATCGTTAAACGAGGTTCGGTGATTTTCAACCCCGCTTTTTTCAAAAGTTTGATATTTTCTTCAGACATAATAGCCCCTTAATTATTTTGCTATTAAGCAAGTTCTGCTAAACACATTTCGTCAAACACTTGCTTCACCCATTTTTCAACACGTTCAGCAGTTAATTCAGGTTGACGATCTTCATCAATACATAATCCTACAAAAGTATTTTCATCGACTAATGCTTGCGAAACTTCAAAGTGATAGCCTTCTGTTGGCCAGTGACCAACAATGATGGCGCCTTTAGGTTCAATAATGTTACGCACGGTTCCCATAGCATCACAGAAATATTCTGCGTAATCTTCTTGATCTCCACAGCCAAAAATAGCAACCAATTTATCGGTAAAATCAATTTCTTCTAAGGTTGGGAAAAAATCATCCCAGTCACATTGGGCTTCACCGTAATACCAGGTTGGAATCCCAATCATGAGAAAATCATAAGCTTCAATATCTTCTTTTGTACTTTTTGCAATATCGCGTACATCAACTAAGTCACTACCGAGTTGTTTTTGAATCATTTTGGCAATATTTTCGGTATTGCCTGTATCACTGCCATAAAATAAACCAACAACAGCCATTTTTGCTACCTATCTTCTTGAATATTAAAATAATCTTGTAAAATCGTTACAATCAATTCTGATCGACTAACATGCAAATTTGCCGCTAAATCTTCTAGTTGCTCAACTAAATCCGTGTGTAATTTAAGTTCGACCCGTTTTAACCCGATGGATTTATCCCGTTTTAACTGATTACGTTTATTGATACGAATTTGTTGTTCACGACTCAGTGGATTTGTTTTTGGGCGTCCAACTTTGCGAGTATTAGCAAACAGATCCAATGTAATACAATCTGCGTCTTGTTTTGCCATCTATCAAATCACTGAAAATCTGTGGCTAAGTGAGAATGATAAGCCACAACTAAATTAATGCTGAACTATAACACAATTTATGTGGGATTAAAACACGAATTTCTGCGCGCTTTGGCTATTTGTTTGATATTAAAAATCTTTCAATTGCGCGTATGACAAACTCAGGTTTTTCCGCGTGAACCCAGTGTCCACAACCATTTATAGTAAAGGCGGTGGCTTGTGGAAATTGCGCGAGAATAGGTTGTGTGTCTTCTGTTTTGATATAGTTTGATTGTCCGCCACGGATAAAGAGGGTAGGTATGGTACAGTGACAAGGTTGCCAATCCATGATGTGAGGATAATTGGCATGTAACGCGCTGAGGTTAAAACGGAAATATTCTTTGGCATTGGCATCAAAGGATTTCAGCATGAATTGTTGGATCGCTTCCTCAGGAATATATTGTGCTAAATAGTGTTTTGCTTCTTGTCGTGTTTTCGGTTTTGCTTGTTTGGTGGCAAATAGCCCCGCAAAAACAGCGTCATGTCCATGGTGACCATACTTGACTGGCGCAATATCAATGACAATCAATTTTTCGACGAGATGGGGATAAAGTGCGGTCATTTTCATGGCAGTTTTTCCTCCCATGGAATGCCCAATTAAAATGACTTTTTTGAGCTGAAGGGTATGAATGACATTGGCGAGATCTTCTGCCATGAGCGTATAATTTATCTCTTCGTGGTGAAAGCTTTGTCCGTGGTTGCGTAAATCGACACGTAAAATGGGATATTTTTCACTAAAGGCTCTGGCGATAATGCCTAAATTATTCATATCACCAAATAAACCATGAATAAAAACGAAAGTCGGTGCATTAATTTCTTGTTTTAACTGATGAAATTGAAAGTGAAGTAAATTGTTCTCAGACATAATTTGTATATAGAGTATTTGTAAAGAAGTCGTTATAATGTTGCAAAATCTGAAAGAGATCAAGCAAGTGGAGGAAAAAATGAAAATTATTGAAGTTGATGAAGAGCTTTATCAATATATTGCGAGTCAAACGCAGTCTATTGGCGAAAGCGCATCGGATATTTTGCGCCGTTTGCTTAATTTTTCTAATAAAGCTGTTGAAAAAACAGAAGTGCCTCCCGTGGCGGTTAAAACGACAGAGCCTGCACCAACAGCGCCACAACCTGCCGTCCAAGCAGAAACAGAAGCGGTTTTTGAAAATCCAAAAATCTTACCTAAAAAACAATCTGATGAGTCTATTCAGCAAGTGGTCACCAAAGTTCGTGACTTACTCCGTTCTGATGCATTTCAACAAGAAAGTAAAGCGGTTGTACGTTTTTTAAATATTTTGAAAGTGCTTTATCGTACGAACCCAGAAAGTTTTGCGCAAGCAACTGAATCATTGCAAGGGCGTACCCGTGTTTATTTTGCGCGTGATGAAGGCACGTTATTAATGGCGGGAAATCAAACGAAGCCAAAGCAAATTCCCGATACGCCATATTGGGTGATCACCAATACCAATAGTGGTCGCAAAATGTTGATGCTAGAAGGCGCAATGCAATCGATGCATTTACCGGCGGACTTAATTGAAGAAGTGCGTAGCTATTTTGTTGCCAATTAGTTATGTTTCCTTGGCAGCGATTCGCATCTGATCCCATTAAACAAAACCAAATCGCCTTGCGAGATCCGCAAGGCGAGGTTTTTACATGGCGACAGCTTTTTGAGCAAATCAGCCAGTATGCTAAGCTTTTGCAATACCATGGCGTTCAACCTAATTCCGGTGTCGCTTTATGTGGTAAGAATGAACTGGACTTGTTATTACTCTACTTAGCCACTATTCAGATTGGCGCACGAGTCTTTCCGCTTAATCCTGCTTTTCCTGTCGAAAAAATTCAGCAATATTGCCGTGCGGCAGATATTGAGTTTTATTATGCGCCACATGCCTTACTCTTGCGTGACTGCCAAGCGATTTCGTTAACTGTGAATGTTCAAGTGGAACAAGTTGAACCAGAAGTGCGGTCAGATTGTGAAAACTTTTTTATTCCCGCTACCATGACTTTAACCTCTGGGTCTAGTGGTGTTCCTAAAGCGGTTGTTCATCACCTACAAGCGCATTTAGATAATGCCAAAGGCGTTTGTGAACTCATGCAGTTTGACGCAAATGCGTCATGGTTACTTTCTTTGCCTTTATATCATGTTTCAGGGCAGGGGATCCTTTGGCGTTGGTTACGTGCAGGCGCAGTCTTACATTTTCCACAAGCGGACTTTTATGCGTCTGTCAGGCAAGCGACACATGTTTCTTTAGTCCCGACTCAATTACAACGTTTATTATCTTATTGGCAGGAGAATACGATTTTAGACAGCTCGTTAAAAACCCAGCATATTTTGCTCGGTGGGGCGCAGATTCCGACGTCATTAACTGCACAATTAGCAAAATGGGGCGTGCAAAGTTATTCGGGATATGGCATGACGGAAATGGCGTCGACCGTATTTGCGAAACGAAGTGATGATAAAATGGGCGTTGGTCAACCGTTATGTGGACGTGAATATCGACTCGTTGAGGGCGAAATCTGGCTGAAAGGTGCGGGATTAGCGCTTGGTTATTGGCAACAGGGAACGATTTTACCGCTCACCAATACACAAGGTTGGTTTGCCACAAAAGATAAAGGGATATGGCGTGATAATGAGTTGGTAATTTTAGGACGAATTGATAATATGTTCATTTCCGGTGGTGAAAACATACAGCCCGAAGAAATCGAACGGATAATTCAGCAATGGCAATATGTCAAACAAGTGTTTGTGTTGCCGAAAGCGGATATTGAGTTTGGACAACGCCCCGTGGCGTTCATCGAATTTTCTGTGCCTTTTTCTGACGCACTTGTTGAGGCATTGACGCTTTGGCTTGCGGATAAATTGGAAAAATTTAAACACCCCGTGGCTTATTTCCCTTTGAATACACAACAATTACAACAAGGTGCAATTAAAATTTCTCGAACAAGATTAAAATTAGCCTTACAGGATTTACTAGGAACTCACGAATGAAAAAAACACATTTAGTTAAAAAGGCCTTTTTTGCCCTGAGCTTATGTTTTATGTTCAACGCATACACATTCGCTCAACTTCCTACACCAAATGATATTCAAGCCCAATTAAAAGTTGCCAAAAGTGCAGAGCAAAATGATACCAATAGTAAAACTGTGGTACAGAATTTAGAAGAAACCTTGGCATTGTTGGCAAAAATTGACAAGCAGAAAGCGGATATTAAAGACTTAGAGGCGCGTATTGATGGGGCTGCAGAGCAAACGACAAAAGCGCAAAAACGTTTAGAAACGCTGAAAAGTACGCCAGCACCTTCCGCAACACAATTTGAGAAATTGTCTTTGGCTGATTTACAAGCCAAGTTATTGAGTACGCAACAAGCATTACAACAAATTCAAGCAGATGCAACAGGACTGAATACTGAATTGGTCACGCTTCGCACTGCGCCAGAACGTGCCCAAGTGACACTCAATGCGAATTTAACCCGTGTACAAGAAATTAATAAGTTATTAGCGAATGCGGACACCATACCAAGTGGAAAAGTGAAGCTAGAAACGGAATTAGCCTTATTAGAATTGCAAAACAGTTTTAATAAATTGTTATTGCAAGGCAATAATGTCTTAACCACATTATATACGCTCGAGCTAGAAGATAAGAACTTAGAAGTTGCGCAGTTGCAAGAACAGATTAAGAATTTACAGGATGCGATTAACCAGAAATATTTAAAAGAATCGCAACAGCAAGTGGAGCAACTGACCAAATCGCAATTGGAAAATAAAGGCACTACACATCCTGAAGTAGCAAGTCAGTTAGAGCAGAATGTGCGATTAAGCCAGGCGCTAGTGCAACAAACCACCGAAATGAATACGTTATCGCAAGATAATTTACGTATTAAAAATGTGCTGAATAACTTACAACAGACACAACGCAATATTGAAGATCAAATTAGTGCCTTGCAAGGTTCACTGGTGTTGTCACGCATTATTAATAAACAAAAAGAGTTGTTACCACAAGATGAAATGATTGCTGGGTTATCGAAACGCATCACGGATCTGCGTGTCCGTATCTTTGATCTGACTGAGATGCGGGATAATCTTTATGATCCGCAGAGCTATATTTCAGCGCTTGAAAAGAAACAACAAGTCGCGTTTAGTGCGCAAGAAAAAGCCAGCTTAGATTCGATTTTACAAGAGCGCCGTAAGTTATTATCTGACATCATTAGTTTGCTTAATAACCAGCTCAATTTGGTGATTAATATTGAGCTTAACCAAAAGCAAGTTGCGTTAATTAGTGATCAACTACAAAGTAAATTGCAGCAACAAAGCTTCTGGGTAAAAAGTAATGCTCCGATGGATGTAGATTGGGTCAAACAATTTTTACCTGCGGTTCAAGTGCAAGTAACGGAGATTATTAAGCAAATTGATTTTTCCAATTGGCGTGAGAATTTGGTACCTGCGGCATTAATCATTGCGCTATTACTGGTATTCACTTTCTTGATTCAATTACAGAAAGCAAAAATTAAACAACGTTTAACCAATATTAATCAAAAAATTAATACACTCACTTCGGATAGCCAATGGCACACTCCCGAAGCCATTTTATGGACGTTGGTGTTATGTTTACCTAGCACTTTCATTTTTACTGCATTGCTAGTGTTTATGGTGTATTTGTGTTTTGCAGAACCATTGAATTTAGCAAGTTGGGTTGTCAGCATGGGCGGCTATTGGTGTTTCTTCGCCTTTATGTTATCGCTGTTACGTCCAAATGGGATTGCTTATCGCCATTTTAGTATGCCAAAAGAAAGTGTCGATCGCTTTTATCGTGTTTTTGGTCGCTCTGTTTGGATTTCCGCGTTATGGATTAATGCCTCGCTCTTTACACATTTAGAAACGGGGATTACTAACGATGTGATTGGGCAAGTGATGACAATTTCGGTGTTGTTTATTTCTTTATTGATTATTGGTCCACGTATTCAAGATGCCGTGAAATCGTATGAAAATTCATCGGAGGATAACACTAAATCAATTCATATGGTGTTAAAAATAGGGCGTTTTTTCCTTGTTGCGGCACCGATTATCCTGATTGTGCTTGTTGTGATGGGCTACTACTATACGGCACTGAATTTGATGGAACATTTAATGTCCTCTTATTTTGTGGTTGTCACTTGGTTAGTGTTAAAAAATGTGATTCACCGTGGTTTAACGGTATCCTCGCGTCGTTTATCTTACAATCGTTTGAAAGAAAAAATCGAGCAACAGGCGCAGCCAAAAGTCAATACGGAAGAAGAATTGAGTATTGGGCTGGAGTTACAGCAAAACGAAAGTTTAGGTATCGCCCAAGTCAAAGATCAAGTATTACGTGTCACTGATTTGCTGTTAACGGTCATTTTATTAGGCATGTTATATTGGGTTTGGTCTGATTTGGTTACTGTCGCCTATTACTTACAGGGTGTCACATTATGGCAACAAAGTGTCACTACCGCAGCGGGAACAGTGATGGAGTCCATTACTTTATTGAATCTGTTGTTGGCAGTAGTGATTTTAATTGCCATGTATGCGTTAGTGCGTAATATTGGCGGTTTGCTTGAAGTATTAGTGTTTTCACGGGTGAGCTTTTCCCAAGGCACGCCTTATACCATTACGACCTTAGCCACTTATTTCATTATTGCGATTGGCGCGGGCGTCGCCTTTTCGACTTTAGGGATGTCATGGTCGAAATTACAATGGTTATTTGCTGCCTTGTCTGTGGGTCTAGGTTTTGGTTTGCAAGAAATCTTTGCTAACTTTGTGTCAGGTTTGATCATTTTATTTGAGCGTCCAGTGCGCATTGGTGATGTGATTACGATTGGTGAATATTCCGGTACCGTATCACGTATTCGTATTCGTTCGACTACGTTAATTGATTTTGACCGTAAAGAAGTGATTGTGCCAAATAAAGCGTTTGTAACAGAACGTTTGGTCAACTGGGCACTTAATGATTCGGTTACGCGTGTGGTGATTCGTGTTGGGGTAGGCTATGGTTCAGATCTGGAGTTAACCAAACGTTTATTACTGCAAGCGGCGACAGAATGTGATCGTGTGTTGAAAGATCCAGAACCGGTAGTGTACTTCTTAAACTTTGGGGCAAGCTCATTGGATCATGAGCTACGTTTATACGTAGGCAAATTGGCGGATCGGAATCCGACAGTCGATTGCTTAAACCGTCGTATTAACAGCTTATTTGAAGAAAATAATATTGAAATTTCATTTAACCAGTTGGATGTCTTCATTAAAAATCAGGTAACCAACGAAGAAATTAAACTGAATCAACAATGTTTTCCAACGCAAAAACAGGAAGGATAAAAGATGGCAGGAAATACAATTGGGCAACTTTTTCAGGTAACAACATTTGGTGAATCACATGGGATTGCGCTCGGCTGTATTGTGGATGGTGTGCCACCCGGGCTGAGTTTATCTGAAGCAGACATTCAACCTGATTTAGATCGCCGTAAACCTGGTACATCGCGTTATACCACACCGCGTCGTGAAGATGACGAAGTGCAGATTTTATCGGGTGTGTTTGAAGGTAAAACCACGGGGACGAGTATCGGGATGATCATCAAAAATGCGGATCAACGTTCGCAAGATTATGGTGACATTAAAGATCGTTTTCGTCCTGGACACGCTGATTTTACCTACCAACAAAAATACGGGATACGCGATTATCGTGGTGGTGGGCGTTCTTCCGCACGAGAAACAGCCATGCGAGTTGCCGCAGGTGCCATCGCGAAAAAATATTTGCGTGAGCATTTTGGCGTAGAGGTGAGAGGCTTTTTGGCTCAAATTGGTGATGTGGCGATTGCCCCGCAAGTGATTGAGCAAATTGATTGGCAACAAGTCAACAGTAATCCGTTCTTTTGTCCGGATCCGAGTGCGGTGGAAAAATTTGATGAATTAATTCGTCAGCTGAAAAAAGAGGGTGATTCGATTGGGGCAAAATTAACGGTAGTGGCAGAAAATGTGCCAGTTGGCTTGGGTGAACCCGTGTTTGATCGTTTAGATGCGGATCTGGCTCACGCCTTGATGGGCATTAATGCGGTGAAAGCAGTGGAAATTGGTGATGGCTTTGCGGTGGTTAATCAGCGTGGTTCAGCACATCGCGATGAAATGACACCGGAAGGTTTTTTGTCTAATCATGCGGGTGGTATTCTGGGCGGTATTAGCTCAGGTCAACCGATTGTCGCGACAATTGCTTTAAAACCAACTTCAAGCATCACAATTCCGGGGCGTTCAGTCAATCTTGCCAATGAGCCTGTCGAGGTGATTACGAAAGGACGTCATGATCCTTGTGTGGGGATTCGTGCCGTACCGATTGCTGAAGCGATGGTTGCGATTGTTTTACTCGATCACTTATTAAGACATAAAGCGCAAAATAGATAATGATGAAGTCACGTGCAAAGGATGGCACCAACACGAGGTTTAATTGAGGATGACATCCACGAATATGATGAAAAAAAGCGTTAATATCGCGGTGATGTTGACCGCACTTTTCAGCCTGTTGTGTAGCCTTGCTTATGCGTCGCCACAAGAATGGCAGAAAATCAAACGCCCGATTCCAGGCAGTCCTGAGCCGATTGGTAGTTATTCCAATGGCTGTATTATTGGCGCGCAAGCCTTACCCTATAAAGGTGATGGTTATCAAGTGATTCGTAAAAATCGCAATCGTTATTATGGTCACCCCGATATGATTGACTATTTGCAACGTTTGGGCAAAAAAGTCAAAGCCGCAGGGTTACCTACAATGCTGATTGGCGATATTGCTATGCCCGGTGGTGGACGTTTTTTGACGGGGCATGCCAGTCACCAAATGGGCTTAGATGCGGATATTTGGTTGCGTATGGGCACTATGTCTGATCAAGATGCATTGAATTCTGATGGCAAAGGCTTGTTGGTGGTCGATCGTAAAGCACAGCGTGTAGATGAGCGAGTTTGGAACAACAATCATGCCTTATTAATTAAGCTGGCAGCAGAAGATCCAAAAGTGACGCGTATTTTTGTCAATCCAGCGATTAAACTCAAATTATGTCAGAGCGCGGGAAATCAGCGAGCATGGTTGCATAAAGTGCGTCCTTGGTTCGGACATGATTCTCACTTTCATGTTCGTTTGACTTGTCCAAAGGGGGCAAGTTACTGTGAAAATCAAGCACCAGTGCCTGCAGGGGATGGCTGTGGAAGTGAATTATATTCTTGGTTCGAGCCACCGAAACCGACAAAAACACCAAGTGAACCTAAAGGGGTTCCACAAGCTCCCCCTTTGTGTCAACAGATCTTAAATGCACCCAATCGGAGTGAATGGTTGGAATAAGGAAAATAAATGGAAATTGGAATCAATGTGCTTGTACTTCTCTTTGCCGTAGCATTGGTCGCGGGGTTTATTGATGCGATTGCGGGTGGCGGCGGATTAATTACAATCCCGGCTTTATTAATGACTGGGATGCCACCAGCACTTGCATTGGGAACCAATAAATTACAAGCTTGCGGGGGGTCTTTTTCCGCGAGCTTATATTTTTTGCGTCAAAGAGCGGTCAATTTAGCGGAAGTTTGGCTTATTTTATTGATGACGTTTATTGGTGCCTCATTAGGGACTGTTTTAATTCAACTTGTCGATAGCGCCATCATTAAGAAAGTCTTGCCTTTTTTAATTTTAGCCATTGGTTTGTATTTTTTATTTAGTCCTACTTTGGGCAATGAGGATCGCCAAAAACGCATTTCCTATCTAGCCTTTGCCTTTACTGCCGGTCTAGGTATTGGTTTTTATGACGGTTTTTTTGGTCCGGGAACCGGATCCTTACTGAGTTTAGCCTTTGTGATGTTATTAGGATTTAATCTGACAAAAGCCACCGCGCATGCAAAAGTGTTAAATTTCACCTCAAATGTCGCCTCGTTGATCTTCTTTTTAATTGGAGGACAGATTATGTGGAGTGTGGGATTTGCGATGATGGCAGGGCAATTTATTGGGGCAAACTTAGGCGCTAAAATGGTACTCAGTAAAGGGAAAACATTAATTCGCCCAATGGTCGTGGTGATGTCATTTATCATGACAATGAAAATGGCCTATGATCAAGGTTGGTTTAGCTAATAGGAATGGCAATGTCAGAAGAAGATACACGTTTAACGGCTCGCAGTGGTTATCAACCACAGTTTTCATGGTCCTATTTACAGCCAAAATATTGGTTAATTTGGTTAGGCATTTTCGGCTTGATTTTACTTGCCTTTGTGCCGTTTCGTTTACGTGATAAGTTGGCCAGTTACATTGGGAAAATTGTGGCAAGGAAAGCCAAAAAGCAACGTCACCGTGCCAAGATTAATTTACAATATTGTTTTCCTCACTGGACAGAAGCGCAACGTGAACAGACAATCGAAGAAATGTTTGTGATTGTGACGCAAGTCATGTTAGGAATTGGGGAAATTGCGATACGCTCGAAACGACATTTACAACGCCGTAGTTGTTTCACCGGGCTAGAACATATTCATCGCGCTCGTGAGCAGGGCAAAAATATTATTTTATTAGTGCCTCATGCTTGGGCAATCGATGCCTCAGGGATTATTTTACATACCCATGGTATGCCAATGACTTCTATGTATAATCCACACCGTAATCCTTTGGTTGATTGGTTATGGACTTTTGCCCGTCAACGTTTTGGTGGCAAAATGCATGCCCGTCAAAATGGGATTAAACCGTTTTTAAATCATGTGAAGCAAGGTGATATGGGCTATTATTTACCAGATGAAGATTATGGGGCAGAGTTAAGTGTCTTTGTGGATTTTTTTGCCACATACAAAGCCACTTTACCGGGCATTAATAAAATTGCACGCTTAGCGAAGGCAGCGGTGATCCCGATGTTTCCTCGCTATAATGCCTTATCGGGAAAATATGAAATAGAGATTCATCCTGCTATGACATTGAGTGATGATCCTGAACAAGCAGCTCGCGCGATGAATCAAGAAATTGAAAGTTTTGTGACGGCTACACCGGCACAATATGTTTGGATTTTACGGTTGCTAAAAACCCGTAAAGACGGCACTGACATTTATGCTTAAGTCAGTGGGCATGTCTGCTTGTCAACGTGATGATCGTCTCTTTTTATCATGATATGACAGCGCTGAACGGGCTGATAGAAAAGGAGTAAGCCTCGTAGAAAGAGTTGAGTTGCTAGGCATTTTTTGCGAAAATGACGAGCAACATTTTGATTGTATTTTTGTGTAAATGGCTGGTGTTATCCATTTGAAATCACAAAATAATTTTTATTTTAACCGCACTTATTAGGCAAAAAAATGAACGATAAACTTGCTTTGATTAAATCTTCCATTAAGTCTATTCCAAATCATCCCAAAGAAGGGATTATTTTTCGCGACATTACCAGTTTGTTAGAAGTTCCTGCAGCTTTTCAGACCGTGGTTGATCTTTTTGTGACACGTTATAAAGAAAAAGGGATCACCAAAGTGTTAGGAACAGAATCACGTGGTTTTATTTTTGGTGCACCTGTGGCTTTAGCATTAAATGTGCCTTTTGTACTGGTGAGAAAACCGGGCAAATTACCACGTGAAACTATTTCACAAACCTATCAGTTAGAGTATGGACAAGATACGCTTGAAATCCATACTGATGCAATTCATGCACAAGATAAAGTTTTGATTATTGATGATTTGCTCGCCACAGGTGGTACCGTAGAAGCCACGGTGAAATTAGTTCAACGTTTAGGCGGTGATGTGCAAGACGCTGCTTTTGTGATTAACTTGCCTGATTTAGGTGGGGAAGCACGTTTAAATGCATTAGGTATTGATGCTTATACCTTAGTGGACTTTGCTGGGCATTAATCCGCATCTCTGAGTATTGAAGAAAGGAAAATAAATGAGTTATCAAGTCTTGGCACGAAAATGGCGACCAAAAACCTTTAGTGACGTGGTTGGGCAAACCCATATTTTAACCGCGCTTTCTAATGGGTTGAAAGAAAATCGCCTGCATCATGCCTATCTCTTTTCTGGAACGCGTGGTGTAGGGAAAACGTCGATAGCTCGTTTATTTGCGAAAGGCTTAAATTGCGTTCATGGTGTGACAGCTGAACCTTGTGGTGAATGTGAACATTGTAAAGCAATTGAACAGGGAAACTTTATTGATCTGATTGAAATTGACGCAGCATCACGTACGAAAGTCGAAGATACGCGTGAGTTATTGGATAATGTACAATACAAACCAGTACAAGGACGCTATAAGGTTTATCTAATCGACGAAGTCCATATGCTTTCCCGTCATTCGTTTAACGCTTTACTGAAAACCTTAGAAGAACCACCGGAGTATGTCAAATTCTTACTGGCGACCACTGATCCACAAAAACTGCCTATTACGATTTTATCCCGTTGTATGCAGTTTCATTTAAAGGCGTTGGAACAGCAACAAATCGCACAGCATCTTGAATTTATTCTTACCCAAGAGAAAATCCCCTTTGAGTTTCTTGGGTTAGAAAAATTAGCCAAAGCTGCACAGGGCAGTATTCGTGATAGCTTAAGTTTAACGGATCAAGCGATTGCAATGAGTAATGGCAACATTACCTTAAATGTGGTGCATGAGATGTTAGGCTTGCTCGATGATGATCAAGCTTTAGACATTATCCATGCTTTGCAACAAGGGCAGGGTGAGTCAGTGATGAAAGGGGTACAAGCCGTTGCGGAAAAAGGGGGAGATTGGGACGAATTATTGCGTGATATCGGCGAGAATTTGCATAAAATTGCCATGCAACAGTTATTGCCTAGTTCACAGCTGGATGACACGAGTCGAATCGGTTTTCTAGCCAGTCATATTTCACCAGAAGATGTGCAGTTTTTCTATCAAGTTATGCTCACGGGACGTAAAGAACTGCCGTATGCGCCAAATCGTCGTATTGGGGTTGAAATGACGTTATTGCGGGCATTAGCCTTTCATCCTAAATTCGTTGCTGTGGCACCAACGCATGCAACGCCCATCTCTGAGCAAGATACAGGCGGTTCATCAACGCGTCATATTGAAGTCCCAATCGTTTCACAAAATATAAAATCGCAATATAAAAGCCAAGTGAAATCAACAGTCGCAGCACCGGCACAGGTTAGCCCTCCTGTTGAGGAAAAGGTGCACACACACACAGAAGAAACGGAAACGTATTCGCCTGCATTTGATGCTTTAGCTCAGATTGATAAATTAGATCATTTAACTATCACGCCACAGAAAGAAAAAAAAAAGTATAGTTCATCAACAGAAGCGTTAGCACCACGGGTTTCCTTATCAAGTGATACCTCCTCTTCTACGTTAACATCATTACCGGTGATTGAAAGTAAACCGCGTGATACAAGTTTCATAAAAAATAAGGCTTCCGCTTTATCAACACTATCTGCGCCAGAAACGGCGCTATCCTCAACCTCTCCTTTAAATACGCCTGTATTACAAGCAACACAGCATACTGAACCTGAAGGAGAAGACGAAGATGACATCATCGATGATACGCTTTTGGCGGAAACTTATCGTTGGGAATGGCGTAATCCAGAATTGGCTAAAACACAAGAAGGGATTAAGCCTTCTGCTTTAAAACAGCGTTTAGAACAAGAAATTACGCCTGAATTGCGCGCGAAAGTGATTGATATCGCACGTAAACAAGATTTTTGGACAGATTGTGTAGAGTCACTTGATATCCAGAATTTAACCAAAGAATTAGCCTTAAACTGTATTTTACTTTCACATGATGGGGCGGCGTTTCATCTTGGCGTGCGTGACAACAAAGCGCACTTACACACCACGAATGCACAACAGCAGTTACAGCAAGCATTGAGCCAATTACAACAGCAAGCTATGAATGTGCTGATCTCGCCGACGGACTCTGACAACTTGACACCAACAGAATGGTATCGGCAAACCTATAAAGCGTTGCGTGAAAAAGCGCAACAAGCGTTACAGCAAGATGAGAAATTGCAGCTTTTTTTACATGAATTTAGTGCAGAAATCGAGCTTTCGACAGTAAAACCCATTTAAGTGCGGTCGATTTTACGAGAATTTCCACGCCCTCAATCTTGAGGGCGTATTTTTAGTCTTCAGAACTTGTCTTGTTCGGGTGCAATCCGATATAACCTCGTTGATGTAGAATACTTTCTTTGGATTTTTTGATCATTGTTTCAATCGTAGAACCCTGTACTAGAATTGAGAAGGTGACTACCGCATAAGTCATTACCAGTAATAAATCTCGGACATCCATCCCAATATGCTCAAGATATAACATGCCTTTCGGAATCGATAATGACATAGCAAGTGACAAACCACCACGTAGTCCACCCCATGTTAGAATACGTAGTGTATAAGGATTATACGAGCGAAAACGTTGCATCACTTTGAAAGGCATCCACACGCTGATATAGCGTCCGATTAAACAAATTGGAATCGCGAGTATCAATAAAATAAAGCCTTGAGCACCGAAATCGACTAAAAGCAGTGCTAAGCCGATCAATAAGAACAGGAGGGAATTTAAGAAGTGATCAATCATTTCCCAAAAATGATCAAGGTAGAGTTGGCTTTGTTTGGAAAACCCCGTGTGTCGTGTCCAGTTGCCGATTAAAATACCTGCTACGACCATGGCGAGAGCGCCAGAAACATGCAACATATTCGCGAGCATAAAACCAGCAGTAGGAATCGTCAGAGTCAATAGAATTTCCAAACTTCCATCGTCTGTGGATGAAATCAATAAATGTGCTACGAAGCCAATCACGAGACCAAACAAAATTCCGCCAACAGCTTCTTGTAAGAATAATTCCGTAATGCCTGCTAATGTTGGGGCGTGCCCGCCAAACGCGACAGCAAAAATCGTGGTAAAAATTACTAAACCAACCCCGTCATTAAACAAGGACTCGCCTTCGACTTGCATGGAAAGGCGTTTTGGTGCTTTTAAATTTTTAATAATTGCCAGTACCGCGATAGGGTCTGTTGGCGAAATTAAAGCGCCAAATAAAATGCAATAGATCAGGTCAATTGGTAGACCAATGAGATAAGCAACACTGTAAAGCAAGACGCCGATAATAAAGGTAGAGGCAAGTGTGGAAAAGAGCGCAAACACCGTGATTTCCCATTTTTGGTTTTTTAAAACGGGTAATTTTATACCTAATGCACCGGCAAATAATAAGAAACCGAGGATACCATTGAGCAGAAAACTTTTGAAATCGAGTTGTTCCATGACTTGTGTGGCAATGATATCTAATTTAAACCAAGAAAGGTGACCGAAAATGAGGAAGAGAACAGAAACGATAATGGAGGTGGCGGTGATGGCGATGGTGTATTGGATTTTATCGCTGAGTTTCCGGGTGACAAACCCAATAAAAATGGAGATCGCGGATAAAAAACAAATATAGGTATAAATATTCATAGGTTGCTTTCCAGAGAGTAAAAGAAAAAAGGCTGATTTTTCGTGAAAATCAGCCCGTTAAGTATAAGACAAAATAGGTGCATTTAGAATGGAAAATTGTTTTGTGACATGACTGCGTTTAAAAATTACGCGGCAGCCGTGAGTACGATCTCTACTTTCCAGTCTGGGTGTGCCAGTCTTGCTTCGACAGTGGCACGTGTTGGTGGATTTTCTTTATCGACCCATTCATCCCACGCTTTATTCATTTCGTCATAATAATCCATATCGGCAAGATAAATCTGAGCATGAATAATTTGTGCTTTTTTTGAGCCGGCTTCTGATAAAAGTTGATCAATTAAACCTAACACCTCTTTGGTTTGCTCGTAAGCGGTTTCCGTGGTAGTTTTTTCAGGTACTTGTCCAGCTAAATGGATAATCCCATTATAAATGGCAATTTCAGATAAACGACCGTTTGAGTGAAAGCGATGCACTTTTCCCATCTTTTTCTCCTCTTATTCATGACATAACAAATAAAGATTATATCTATTTTGTATCAAACTCGTTAAAATTAAGCAACTTAATTTTGGCATGGTTCTTAATAATGAAGTTACTTATTTCTAATCAACATGGTGCCATCGTGATGGCATTATTGCCATTCTTATATGGACTGTTTTCCTCTCAGCCTGTTTGGCAACATCTCTTTTTATTTTTCGCCTGGGCGGCACTTTATCTCATGACATACCCGTTCTTAAATTTGTTTAAAGGGCGCAATATGGCAATGAATATAAAATGGAGCTTGATTTACGGCGGAACAAGTTTGCTGTTTGCTTTACCTGCACTGTATTATAACTGGCACATTTTATATTTTTTACTGGCTATGCTGCCTTTGGTTGCGGTCAATATTTATTATGTGAAGCAGAAAAATGAACGTGCGTTGTTAAATGACTTTGCGGGCATCGCTATTTTTGCGCTTGCTGGAATGGCCTCGTATTATTTTGCGGAACGTGCATTTGATCGGCAAATTTGGCTTGTTGCACTTTATCCAAGCTTATTTTTTATCGCCACCACACTTTATGTGAAGTCAGTATTACGTGAACGGAAAAATCCATTTTATTTAAAAGCGTCTATTATTTTTCATTTTCTTTGTGTTGTGATATTTTTACCTTTCCAACAATATGGGCTCGCATTAGCTTATTTCCCCGCACTGCTCCGTGCGATTTGGCTACCTCGAATGAAACTGAGTGTGAAACAAGTGGGGTTAGCGGAAATGGTTGTGTCATTGCTCTTTTTTGTTTTACTCTTGCTTGCGACGTTATAAGGTATTGGTATGAAGAAAACGATTCTGTTCATATTCAGTGTGTTTTTATCCGGTGTGGTGCACGCACAGTCTGCACCGGTTTCTCCTGAACTGTCAGCTGTCTTGCCACAGACAGCACCAACTGCAACGGGAGCAGAGCAGCACGTTTCGGCACTGAATGCATCTGAACTGAGTGATGAAGCTCGTCGCGACTTAATTCGCGAGGCAGCCGATAAAAAAGAGTGGACACGGGCGTTTGAGCTGATTTTACCACTTGCTTTAAAAGGGGATTACCAGGCACAAGCCAATCTTGGTATTTTGTATGCACGTGGTCAAGGTGTTCCACAAGATTTCGAAAAAGCCTATTGGTGGTTTAGCGAAGCAGCCGAAAAGGGCAGCATTAAAGCCATCAATAATTTGGCCGTTTTTTACTTACAAGGTCATGGTGTCAAGCAAGATATTCGCCACAGCATTACGTTATTTGAAAAAACTGCCAATTCAGGCTCATTGGATGCGATGCTGGTGCTAGGGCAAATCTATGAAAACGAATTAAATCAAATGACCCAAGCTTTCAAATGGTATAAAAAAGCGGCAGAAGCGGGTAATCACGATGCGCAATTTCGTTTAGCCGTGATGTATGAGAATGGTGAGGGAACCAAGAAAAATAAAAAACAAGCTGTTTATTGGTATCAGAAGGTGTCCGTTCAGCAAAATGAATTAGCGGCATTAGCCCAAGAGCGTTTATCTCGCCTACAATAATTAAGAGGGATGTGACCATCCCTCTTTTTTCTACTCACTGTCTGGTGTGAGCAATTCAATATCTGCATGACTGTGCAAACCACGTGGTAATTGCGTGCCTTTGCGTCCACGCTCTGCACTAAATTTCTGCCAATCTTCAGGCTTTAACGTGATTTTCCGTTTGCCAGCATGGAAAACGAGGCTGGTTTGTTCGTTAATTAAAAATAACCGAACTAATAGCTCCGTTCGTGCCTTCGCATGTGCAGCAGGAATCGTCACAATTTTATTGCCTTTCCCCTTCGCTAAAGAAGGCAAATCTTTCACTGGGAAAATCAACATTCTGCCTGCCGAGGTTAAGGCAACCAAACGGGCATTTTCATTATCTATTCGCAGAGGCGCTAAGACTTTGGCATTTTCAGGTAATGAAATCAGGGCTTTACCGGCTTTATTCCGCGCAATCAGATCATCAAATTGACAAATAAATCCATAGCCAGCATCAGATGCCATCAGGAGTGCTTGCTTGTCTTGTTCCATTAACACATGCTCAACACTAGCACCTGCAGGCAAGCTGAGTTTGCCTGTGAGCGGTTCGCCTTGTGAGCGAGCAGAAGGTAAACTTAACGGATCTAAAGCGTAACTTCGTCCTGTGCTGTCGATAAACACGGCGGCTTGATTACTCTTACCATAAGCATGGGATAAGTATTTATCACCGGCTTTATAGCTGAGATTTTGTACATCGATATCATGCCCTTTGGCACAACGTACCCAACCCATTTCAGACAGAATAACGGTGACAGGCTCAGCAGGCGTCATGTCGCTTTCGGAGATTGCTTTGGCTTCTGCACGTTGGACTAATGGCGACAAACGCGGACTCGCATAAGTTTGAGCGTCTTGCTGAATTTCTTTTTTGATTAGCGTATTTAAACGGCGTTCAGACCCTAAGATCAGCTGTAAACTGTCACGTTCTTCTTCTAGACGATCTTTTTCCGCTTGTAATTCGTTTTCTTCTAATTTGGCTAAGTGGCGTAAGCGTAAATTCAAAATCGCTTCTGCTTGTGTTTCACTTAATCCGAAACGATCGATTAACGCGGCTTTAGGCTCATCTTCATGACGAATAACGTGGATTACTTCGTCAATATTCAGGTAAGCAATCAGTAAACCTTGTAAAATATGCAGACGATCTAATACTTTATTGAGACGATATTGCAAACGACGCGTTACAGTGGTACGACGGAACTGTAGCCATTCCGTCAGAATTTGCACCAGATTTTTCACCGCAGGTCTATTATCTAAACCAATCATGTTCATGTTGACACGATAACTTTTTTCAAGATCGGTGGTAGCAAATAAGTGTGCCATTAAAGCATCCACATCCACACGGTTAGAACGGGGTATCAACACAATCCGAATTGGGTTTTCGTGATCCGCCTCATCGCGAATATCTTCAACCATCGGCAATTTTTTAGCACTCATTTGCTCAGCAATTTGTGCAATGACTTTTGATGGTGAAGCTTGGTGTGGTAGAGCAGTAATAATGATTTCGCCGTCTTCTTTTTTCCACACTGCGCGCATTCTTACCGATCCACGACCTTGTTCATAGAGTTTACGAATATCCTCTTTCGATGAGATGACTTCCGCTTCTGTTGGGTAGTCTGGACCTTGTACCACAGTTAACAGATCATCCAAGCTCGCTTTTGGGTTATCAATTAGCATCACAGCGGCTTCAGCAAGCTCATTGATATTATGAGGTGGAATATCGGTCGCCATACCCACAGCAATACCGGTTGTACCATTCAATAAAATATGTGGCAGTCGAGCTGGTAAATATTGGGGTTCTTCTAATGTACCATCAAAATTCGGTTGATAGTCCACTGTCCCTTGCCCTAACTCAGATAATAAAATATCAGCAATTTTGGCGAGCCGCGATTCAGTATAACGCATCGCAGCAAAGGATTTCGGATCATCAGGTGCGCCCCAGTTACCTTGTCCATCCACTAATGGGTAACGATAAGAAAAGGGTTGTGCCATCAAGACCATGGCTTCATAACAAGCTGAATCACCATGTGGGTGAAATTTACCGAGCACATCACCGACAGTCCGCGCCGATTTTTTATATTTTGCCGCAGCATTTAAGCCAAGTTCAGACATGGCATAAATAATACGACGTTGTACCGGTTTTAAGCCGTCGCCAATAAAAGGCAATGCGCGATCCATAATGACGTACATGGAGTAGTTGAGATAGGCTTTTTCAGTAAACTCGCGTAATGGGGTTTGTTCAATGCCTTCGTAGTTGATTATATTCATAATGATGTTTTATTTTTACTTTTAAATCAGATTTTACTAATAGCGGAGAAACTTTTTAAAAAAGCACCGCACTTTTATTGTTCTATATCTTTATCAAATCGCCTTGTAAGTTGCCTAAACGGAACGATAATTTTTAGGAAAATAACCTTGCGAAATAGCGCGGAGACAAGGTAGTTTCCGTTAAAAAATGTTCTTGATATCAGGAAGCCACTTAATCGGTGTGTGGCGACTTTATTTGCATAAGAAAAGCAAGTCGCCATCATCTTTATACGGCTAAATCCACCTGATCCCCTTTTGTTTGCAACCAATTTTTACGATCTTCTGCGCGCTTTTTAGCGAGGAGCATATCCATCAGTTCAAGGGTTGCGGCTTGTTCTTCTTGTTCAAGATCATAGGTCAATTGCACTAACCGGCGCGTATTGGGATCCATCGTAGTTTCGCGTAATTGTAGTGGGTTCATTTCACCTAACCCTTTAAAACGTTGTACGTTCGGTTTACCTTTTTTGCCTTTTAAGCGATCTAAAATGGCGTCTTTTTCGCTTTCATCAAGGGCGTAAAAGACGTCTTTACCTAAGTCAATACGGTAAAGCGGTGGCATCGCAACATAAACATGCCCCTTTTGTACCAATTTCGGGAAGTGGCGTAAAAATAAGGCACAGAGTAGGGTCGCAATATGTAGCCCATCGGAGTCGGCATCGGCAAGAATGCATACTTTACCATAGCGCAGTTGAGATAAGTCTTCGTTGTCAGGATCAATCCCAAGTGCCACTGCAATATCATGGATTTCACTTGAAGAAAGAACTTGCTCAGAAGAGACTTCCCAAGTATTGAGAATTTTCCCTCGTAACGGCAAAATCGCTTGGTATTCGCGATCACGTGCTTGTTTAGCAGAACCGCCGGCAGAATCCCCTTCCACTAAAAATAATTCGGTTTTGTCTAAATCTTGTTGGCTACAATCCGCTAATTTCCCGGGTAAGGCAGGACCACTCACTAATTTTTTACGTACGACTTTTTTGGCAGCGCGTAAACGACGTTGTGCAGAGCTAATTGCCATTTCAGCCAAAAGTTCGGCTTGTTGTACATGTTGATTCAACCATAAGCTGAAAGCATCTTTAACAACGCCAGCAACAAATACCGCACTTTGGCGCGAAGATAGGCGCTCTTTGGTTTGTCCAGCAAATTGCGGATCTTGCATTTTCAGCGAAAGGACATAGGCACAACGCTCCCAGATATCGTCGGCGCTGAGTTTAACGCCTCTTGGTAGTAGATTACGAAATTCACAGAACTCACGCATGGCGTCTAGTAAGCCTTGACGTAGTCCATTGACGTGGATACCGCCTTGGATCGTTGGGATTAAGTTGACATAGCTTTCGCTCAATAGTTCACCACCTTCCGGAAGCCATAATAATGCCCAACTGACCGCTTCTGTATCGCCTTTAAAATCACCAATAAATGGCGTTTCCGGTAGGGTTTCAAGACCATTCACTGCTTCACTTAAATAGTCCGCGAGCCCATCTTCGTAGCACCAACAGTCTTCGGTTTGATTGATTTTGTCAATGAACTTAATTTCTAAGCCGGAGCAGAGGACTGCTTTAGCACGTAATAAATGGCGTAAACGCGAAACCGAAAATTTATCGCTGTCAAAATACTTCGGATTGGGTTTGAAATGTACCGTTGTCCCGGTGTTACGTCTGCCACAAGTACCAATAACCTCTAATTCTTCGACTTTTCGACCGTTTTCAAAAGCGATTTTATAGACCTCACCATTGCGTTTTACTGTCACGTCAACCCGTTCAGAAAGCGCATTGACCACGGAAATCCCTACACCATGCAAACCACCGGAGAATTCATAGTTTTTATTTGAGAATTTTCCACCGGCATGTAATTTGGTCAAAATCACTTCAACACCCGATAGCTTTTCTACGGGATGGATATCCACAGGCATGCCCCGCCCATTATCAATGACTTCTAAAGATTGATCTTTGTGTAGGACCACTTCAATTTTATTTGCATAGCCAGCTAATGCCTCATCAACACTGTTGTCAATGACTTCTTGACCTAAATGGTTGGGGCGGGTGGTATCGGTATACATACCGGGGCGAAGTTGCACTGGCTCTAAATCTTTTAAAACAGTAATTTCTTGTGCGGAATAATTGCTTGTCATCATGCGTTGTTCATTATTTTATTTTTTGTGTCAAAAGTTCCAACGAGTGTAGCAAAAAATGTGTATTTTTGCACTATACTCAAGGGGGCAATCATTCATTTTAGAATCGATTGAAAACGATTGCGCATTCTAATTCCTACGCTATAATACGGCGCTTTGACAAAGATTGAGATGACGTAACGAACGAAAGAGGTAACTGAAAATGACCACATTACAAACACCTTATTATCTGATTGATAAAAGCAAGTTATTACGCAACATGGAAAAAATTGCCTATTTACGTGAAAAATCGGGGGCAAAAGCATTGTTGGCGCTAAAATGTTTTGCAACTTGGGGGGTGTTTGATTTTATGCGTCAATACATGGATGGCACGACCTCTTCCTCACTTTATGAAGTTAAATTAGGTCGTGAGAAGTTTGGTGGCGAAACCCATGCGTATAGCGTGGCATATTCGCCTGAAGAAATTGGCGAAGTGGTGGCAAACGCAGATAAAATTATTTTTAACTCCATTAGTCAATTACAGCGTTTTTGTGATCACACCACGCATTTACCACGTGGTTTACGTGTAAATCCGCGAGTCAGTACATCGAGTTTTTTATTAGCTGATCCTGCGCGTCCACACAGTCGTTTAGGGGAGTGGGATGTCGCCAAAATCCGTGATGTGATGCCATTAATCAATGGGTTTATGTTTCATAATAACTGTGAAAATGAAGATTTTGGTAAGTTTTGTGAGATGTTAGATCGCATTGAACAGGAATTTGGTGAATTATTGCATCAGGTCGATTGGGTCAGTCTCGGTGGTGGTATTCACTTTACGGGTGAAAACTATCCTTTAGAGGCATTTGCAGAACGGTTAAAACAATTTTCTGCAAAATTTGGCGTGCAAGTGTATTTAGAACCCGGTGAAGCCTCGATTACTTTAAGTACAAGTTTAGAAGTCACTGTCTTAGATATTCTCAATAATGGTAAAGAATTGGCGATTGTGGATGCCGCAACAGAAGCGCACATGTTAGATCTTTTAATTTATCGTTCTGAAGCTAAATTATTACCAGATGCGTTTCAAGGCAAAGGCGACTATCAATATATGGTTTGTGGTAAATCTTGCTTAGCGGGTGATATTTTTGGCGAATACCGCTTTGAGAAACCATTACAAATTGGTGATCGTATCTCATTTTGTGATGCGGCTGGTTATACTATGGTGAAGAAAAATTGGTTTAATGGCGTGAATATGCCTGCCATTGCGATTAAAGAGCTCGATGGGCGTATTCGCGTTGTGAAAACATTTGGCTATCAAGATTATGTTGAGAGTTTGTCTTAAGCAAGAAAAGTGCGGGACGTTTTATCAAAATATTGAAATGACATTAGGTTGTCATGCCGTTTTTTTGTCTTATTATGCCATATGATAGGGCAAACACCTTGCCTGATATTGACTTTTTAGGTTTTCAAAATGTATCAGGTTTTTATTAACGCCTATGCCGATCCTTTAGCAAGCTCGGCACCTGGGAGGAAAATGCTAAATGAAAAAAAATGTTTTGGTTATTGGTGCTGGTGGTGTATCACAAGTTGTGGTACATAAATGCGCACAACACAATGATGTGCTCGGTAAAATCTCAATTGCGTCACGTAAAATTGAGAAGTGTCGAGCGATTGCGGACTCGGTAGCAGAAAAGGGGAATTTTAAAGTACCCGCAACGATAGATTGTTTTGAAATCGATGTCTTTGATATTGAGGCCACAAAAGCGTTAATTCAAAAAACAGAATCACAAATCGTGATTAACGTCGGTCCATCATTTGTGAATATGTCAGTGTTACAAGCTTGTATCGAAACTGGAGCAGCCTATATTGATACGGCAATGCACGAAGATCCAAGTAAAGTGTGTGAAACGCCACCTTGGTATGCTAACTATGAATGGAAACGTCGTGAGTTATGTAAACAAAATAACATCACTGCCATTTTAAGTGCGGGCTTTGATCCGGGTGTTGTCAATGCGTATGCCGCTTATGCCGTCAATGATGAATTTGATAGCGTAGAAAGTATCGATATTATTGATATTAATGCAGGCAGTCATGGTCGCTATTTTGCCACTAACTTTGATCCAGAAGTGAATTTCCGTGAGTTTACCGGTACCGTATGGAGTTGGCAAAATAGCCAATGGGTGTCAAATAAGATGTTTGAAATCAAACGTACAGATGATTTACCTATTGTGGGCATGCAAAACTCTTATTTAACGGGACATGAAGAATTACATTCTTTATCCACCCACCTAAATGTACCGAATATTCGTTTCTGGATGGGATTTGGTGATCATTACATTAATGTGTTTAATGTCTTGAAAAACTTAGGTCTTTTATCTGTGCATCCGGTCAAAACTGCTGAGGGTGTTGAAGTCATTCCTATTAAAGTGGTCAAAGCGGTGTTACCTGATCCAGCATCACTCGCGCCAAATTACACCGGCAAAACCTGTATTGGTAACTTGGTAAAAGGTAAAAAAGACGGGAAAGACAAAGAAATCTTTATTTATAATGTGGCAGATCATAAAGAAGCCTATGAAGAAGTGGGTAGCCAAGGCATTTCTTATACCGCCGGTGTACCAGCGGTTGCGGCGGCATTGTTGATCGCGACAGGGGAATGGGATGTGGGTGAAATGCGTAATGTGGAACAGCTCGATCCAAAACCATTCTTGAATTTATTAAATAAAATCGGCTTACCAAACCGCATTAAAGATGAACATGGCGATCGTGAATTAGCCTTTTAATTCCTCGCGTCAGTAAACAGAGAAAGCACGAACTGAGTAATCAGACGCGTGCTTTTTTGTTTTCATAGAGAAAAGATAAACGGTGCTTTCTTTAATCAAATTGCCTTGTTACAATGAAAAAATCGTTTTGGTAAAAAAGCTTAGGAATCAAATTGATGAAGAGATTATTGGATTGTACGGCGTCTGATTTTCAGCACATGAATGGACAGCAATTAAAGCAAGCGATTCGTGCGAGCGAAGGACGCGTGATTTTGTCTGAAAATATGGTGGCGGTACAACCGCTTTATCCTAATGTAACCAATTCAGAGTTAGCCGCTGCATTTGGGGCTGACCTTATTCTGCTGAATTTATTTGATGTTTTTTCACCAAAAATACAGGGATTGGAATCAGATCCTGCACATACTGTTGTGCAATTAAAACGTTTAGTTGGGCGCCCAATTGGGATTAATTTAGAGCCAGTGGATGAGCATGCCGTGCAAATCGAAACCTTAGATACTCTCGCAAAAGGGCGTTTGGCGACGACAGAGGCAATACAGCAAGCGAAAAAATTAGGTTTTGATTTTGTTTGTTTAACCGGTAACCCTAAAACCGGTGTGACTAATACGGAAATCGTGCAAGCAATAAAACGAGCAAGAGCAGTATTGGGTGAGGACGGATTAATTATTGCTGGTAAAATGCATGGTGCGGGTGTGGCAAACGAAACGGGAAGTGGTTTGATTTCCGAACAGGATTTAGTCAGCTTTATTGAGGCGGGCGCGGATATTATCTTATTAGCCGCACCGGGTACGATCCCGGGTATGACCGTCGAAAGAGTGGAAAAGTATGTCCAGTTGATCCACGCGAAAGGGGCATTAGCGTTACTCGCTATTGGTACGAGCCAAGAAGGGGCAGATGAGGCAACGATCCGACAAATTGCACTCAACAGCAAAATGGCAGGTGCCGATTTGTATCATATTGGTGATGCCGGATTTTACGGCATTGCAGTGCCTGAAAACATTATGACGTATTCTATCGCCATTCGAGGGCGTCGCCATACTTATGTGAGAATGGCATTATCCACCCATCGCTAACTTTTTTTAACTTTTAAAATGTGTAATAAAAATGGAAAAACTCGATTTACTTAAACAAAGCTATAATGAATTGCCCTATGTTTCAAAAGGCTTTTCACATACCTTACCAGAAAGACAACGTGCAGTGTTGTCTTTGCTAGGTTTTCATACGCCTCATATTGAACACGCCAAGGTGCTGGAAATCGGTTGTGGTTTTGGTGGGAACATTATTTCCAGTGCGTTAATTCATCCGAACGCGCATTTTGTTGGTGTGGATTTATCGGAAACACAAATCGAGGGAGGTAAAGCAATCGTTAATCAGCTTGGTTTAAAAAATGTGGAGTTACTTTGCCAAGATATTTCATTTTTCGAGAATTCCAGCATCAAGTTCGATTATATTGTGTGTCACGGTGTATTTAGTTGGGTACCTGAATCCGTTCGTCGCAAGATTCTAACGGTGATCAAATCCCATTTAAGTGAAAACGGGGCGGCAACGATTTCGTATAATACTTATCCCGGTTGGAAGTCTTTAGAAGCGCTAAAAGATATGATGACATTCCGTGTGGATTTGTTAGCTAAACAAAATATTCATTTATCGATGCGAGAAAAAGTGGCGTATGGTAAGGGAACGGCGGATTTTTTAAGTCAGTTTGCCTTAGGCGATAAGCGGATGAAAGACGTGGCGGATGGGATTAAAGATAAAGATGAACATTATATTTATCATGAATATTTTGAAGAATATAATCAGCCACTTTATTTATATGAATTCAATGAATTACTAGAAGAATATGGACTCGCACATATTTGTGATTCTAGCGTGAGTGCGACTTTCCCGATTTTTAAAGATGATCGTATTGAAACGTTATTAGATAACGAATGTGGTGATAATCATCTGCTGAAAGAACAATACTATGATTACATTCTGAATCGTCAATTTAGAACCAGTATTGTGACGCATCTTGAAAATCGTGAGAAATGCAATATTTCGCGTCATATTCAAATTAATGATTTAAAGAACATCTATATTCGCACCAATCTTAATGCGGAATCCTCTTCTAAAGTTGTCCAATCGTTGAAAGCGCATTATCCAAATGCCATGAAAGTCTCGGATTTTGTTGAGCGTTATTTTACGGATAATCGAAATGACGGTTATACCTCGGTCTTGCTGGAAATTTATAATGAGAATATTGATTTTTACGCAAGAAACATTACCGTCACTAAACAAGATAAAATTAAGTTAAAAACCGTGTACCGTAAGTATTTGGACTATTATTTAAATACGGAAAAACCCGTGATCAGTTTGTCTAACTTCGTGGGGAATACACTTGTTCTCAATTCTGGGGACATCCATGCTATTTTATCCTTTGATGGTCAACATTCTGATGAAGAATTAGCGGATTTACTGTTTGAAAAGATCCAAGCCGGTATTTTAAGAATGAATCATGCCCACACCGAGCAAGAGCAAAAAGCAACCTTACTCGCTTTTATTAAAGATACACGTGCCTTTGTTGAAGCAAATTTAATGAATGAATAGGGCGTTGTTATCTACGTGATTATATAATTTTAACAGAGAGCAATATTTGCTCTCTTTTTTTATTCTTCGTATTTATCGTTGTGCTCAAAAAGCCTTTTCCAAATAGTTTGAATGAATTGCCGTTCTGTCTGAAATTCCGTTTGTGGAACAATAGACGGTTCACCTAATAAATTCAAATGATGAATACGATTGCGCAAATCAACATAACATTGTTTCAACTGGTCACAAATTTCTTGTGAAATGACCGCACTTTCTGCCATGATCTCAAAAATACGCACGTTATCCGACCATCTTGTTAACGCAGGGTTCTGAGGGGCATGGGCTAAGACTAAATATTGTGCAATAAATTCAATATCGGTAATACCACCACGATCCGTTTTAATATTAAAGGTATCGCTATCGGGATGGGCTAAATGAGCATACATTTTTTGTCGCATGGCGACAACATCTTGTTGTAACGTCGCTAGATCGCGTGGCGCTGAAAGCACTTCGGCACGGATCGCATTAAATTCCGTTTGTAATCTTGCTTCTCCATAAATAGCACGGCTGCGCACTAAGGCTTGTTTTTCCCAAGTCCAAGCGTCATGAAGTTGATACGCTTTAAATGCAGAAATAGAACTACAAAGAAGCCCGGATTCACCAGAAGGGCGTAACCGCATATCAACTTCATATAACACGCCTGCAAAAGTATTGATGCTGAAAATGCTGATAATTTTTTGTGCGAGGCGAAGATAAAACTGGTTACTCTCAATACTGCGTTTTCCCCCACAGGTTTGACTTTGTTCATCTGATTGATATAAGAAAACCAAATCTAAATCCGATTTATAACCTAATTCAATTCCCCCTAATTTTCCATAACCGATCACGAGAAATCCTTTTTCTCCTTCGGCTAAGTGAGCCGGTGTACCAAATCGAGTTGTGACTTGTTGCCAAGCAAGCTCCACAACCACATGAATAATGGCTTCAGCTAAGAAGGTGAGGTGATCACTGACTTTCATCACAGGGAGCGCACCTAAAATATCAGCGGCAGCAATACGTAATAGGGTTGCTTGTTTGAATTGACGTAATCCATCAATCATCTGCTCTTCATCATCGGGCGTTAAGCGTAACAAATATTGGCGTAATTCACTGGCATAGTGATCATAAGGGGGAGGATTTAATAAGGCATTACGATCTAATAATTCATCTAATAAAATCGGGTGTCTGGCGACTTGTTCGGCAATCATTTTCGATTGGGCACAGAGTTCAATTAATTGCGTTAACGCTTGTGGATTTTCGACTAACAATTCCAGATAGGTCGTACGGGTGAGAATTTTATCCACGATATTGAGCATACGTGGTAATAAATGGAGATAAGCCGTATGCGCAAAAATCTGCGGTAATAAGGTTGGCATCACTTGCGTGAGAGCGATACGACCACGTGTACCAATCGGGCGACGAGTGACTTCGTTGCGAAATTGCATTAACTTTTCGATGATCTCATGAAAATCACGCTCTTCAATATGATGTTCGATTAGCATTTGTTCAATTTCACTTTCCTCAATTTCGTTTTCAAGGAAATCATGCCACAGCGTTTCGGTTTCACTCAGTTCTTCTTTTTCTTCACCAATTAAATGATCAAACACTGTCCGCACGTTTTGTTGATGTTGCTGTAAGACCTCACAAAAGCTCGCCCAATCATGAATTGGATAAGTGACGGTTTCCAACTTATTTTGTGTGTCCCATTGAGTAAAACGTTGCGTTGCGAGAACCAAGCGTTGCTGGTCTAATGTATTTTCGGGTAATTGTTGCGTTTGTTGATCATGTATGGCTTGTAAGATATTTTCAGTACGGCGTAAAAATAAATACGCTTGGCGCAGGTCTTCTTGTTGTTGTGCAGAAATCAGTTCAAGGGCACTAATTTCTGGTAGAACTTTTAATAAGGCAGGTTGTTGCAGAGCACTTTCTCGTCCGCCCCGAATCAGTTGGAAAACCTGTACAATAAATTCAATCTCACGGATACCACCCGCGCCAAGTTTAATGTTATCCACTAACCCTCTACGACGGACCTCTCGTTCAATTTTGTGCTTCATGTCACGTAAGGCTTGAATCACACTGAAATCAATATAGCGCCGATAAACAAACGGGCGCAAGAGTTGCTGTAAGGTGTTGACATGAGGATCTTGGGCATTGGCGCCTAAAATCCGACCTTTGATCATCGCATAACGTTCCCAATCACGTCCTTGCTCTTGATAATATAATTCCATGGCGGCAAAGCTTAAGGCAAGGGCGCCGTTCTCGCCAAAAGGACGTAAGCGCATGTCGGTACGATAGACAAATCCATCGCCCGTATATTGATCCAGTGCGTTGATCAAACGTTGTCCTAGGCGAGTAAAGAATTTTGCATTATCAATACTGCGGCGTGCACCTACAGTTTCTCCGTTGCTTGCATAAGTAAAAATTAAATCAATATCTGAGGAAAAATTGAGCTCAAAACCGCCCAATTTCCCCATGCCTAAAATATAAAGTTGTAGTGGTGTGCCTTGTTCATCTACAGGCGTCCCCATTTCTGCACAGGCGCGCTGATAAAGCCAATCTCTTGCACCAATGATCACACTTTCGGCTAATTGTGATAAGCGAATAAAAATGTCTTCTACACTGCCTAAATTTAAACTTTGGCAGAAACTCAGTTTTGCCATTTCGCAATGACGGAATTGTCTTAACACTTTATACAGTTGTTCTTCGTTTTCTACTTGCGCTAATAGTGGGGTTAAGCGTTCTGCATACTGCTCACAATCTTGCAAGCGAGGACATTGTTGCCAACATTGGTGTAAAAAGTGCGGTTGTTTTTGCAATGTTTCTGCAAAAAAGTCGGACATGGCAATGGCATAGCGGAGTTGCCCAATGTTACTCGTTGGCTTTTCTTTATCCGTTGCAATGTGCTGAAAAATTTGATCTTGATATTGTTCAGGAAAGTGTGCAATCAATTGTTTTGCCAGTTGATTGAGAGTGGCATCAACGTGCGCTAAAGGGAAAGACATAAGAGATCCTTATAACAAATCGAAACTGAACAAACTTTAGCATAAAACCTGTTTTTTCGGTGTAGGATTTTTAGTGTTTGTTATCCGTTTTGTGCTTTTATTTTGGAAATTCGAGCTTGCACAGAAATAAGATTGTGCTTTTTTTACAAAATATTATAGACTTAGGACTCTTAGTCGGGGTGCTATTGCGTTAGCTGAGATGATACCCGTGAACCTGATGCAGTTAATACTGACGTAGGAAACTAGCAGTCAATATTGCTGTGTACTTTTTTGCGTAATTACAAGAGAGGACACAATGTCTAGATTAAAAACTTCCTTTTTTTTCACCGCACTTTCCACACTGTCACTATCTGTCTTTGCTCAAACGCAAGCGGTCAATGTGTATACTTATGATTCCTTCACTTCTGAATGGGGGGCAGGTCCGAAAGTAAAAAAAGCATTTGAAACTCATTTCCCACAATGCCAAGTGAATTTTACTGCGTTTGGTGATTCTGGCACTATGTTTAATCGCTTACGTTTAGAAGGGAAAAAAACAAAAGCGGATGTGGTTGTAGGGTTAGATAACTACAACCTTGAGGAGGCAGAAAAAAGTGGCTTATTTGTTCAACATAAAGTCGATTTAACACCGCTGTCACTACCGGTTGAGTGGAAAAATCAAACTTTTTTACCTTATGATTTTGGGCAGTTTGCCTTTATTTATGACAAAACCAAAGTGCAACAGCCACCAAAAAGCTTAAAAGAATTGGTAGAACGTGATGATTTAAAAGTCATTTATCAAGATCCACGTACCAGCAGTGTAGGACGTGGCTTACTCATTTGGATGAACCATGTTTATACCGAGAATGAAGTGGCACAAGCTTGGCAAAAATTAGCCAAACATACGGTGACTGTGGGAAAAGGTTGGTCTGATACTTATGGCGCGTTTTTGAAAGGCGAAGCCGATGTCGTCTTAAGCTATAACACCTCTCCGTTATATCACATGGTGTTTGAACAAAAAGATCAGTATCTCGCCACCGAATTCGAGGAAGGGGGCGTATTACAAATTGAAACGGCTGCACGTGTAGCACAACATGATAATCACTGTGCGGATCATTTCTTGGCATTTTTAATTCATCCAGAAGCACAAGGGCATTTAGTCAAGAATAATGTGATGTTACCGGTGATTAATACCAATATTGAACCGCACTTTGATGCCCTTAAAGCCACCCAAATGAACACGAAAGTGCTCGATACCTCAAAAGTGAATGCCGAACAAGTCAAAAAATGGATTGCTGTTTGGCAAACGATCCTAACCCAATAATTGTTTGTCTTGATGTTTAAGCGATTTCGTGCATTCACATACCGTCCCGCCAGTTATCTTGGCGGGATGTTGGTGATTGTTTTTCTGATCGCTTTTTATGCGTTCGCCTTAGGGGCGGTTTTTTCGCTCCCTTTTGCGCGCAGCTGGACAGCGTTGTTGAGTGATCAGTATTTACAACAGGTGATCATCTTTAGCTTTTGGCAAGCTTTTCTGTCGGCGGTACTTGCAGTCCTCTTTGGTGGCATTGTAGCACGAGCCTTTTTTTATCAACCGTTTGTGGGCAAGAAACTGATCCTCAAATTATTTTCACTGACTTTTGTGTTACCTGCCTTAGTGGTGATTTTTGGTTTATTAGGCGTGTATGGCGCTTCTGGCTGGTTAGCGATGTTAAGCCAGTTTTTCGCTTGGGATTGGACCCCTAATATTTACGGCCTAACAGGTATTTTACTGGCGCATCTTTTTTTTAATGTCCCATTAGCTTGTCGCCTGTTTTTACAAGCTTTGCAAGCAATTCCGGTGCAACAACGTCAGCTCGCGGCACAACTCAATTTACGTGGTTGGCATTTTATACGTCTGATTGAGTGGCCCTATTTACGCCAGCAATTGTTACCTGCATTTACTCTGATTTTCATGCTGTATTTTACCAGTTTTGCGATTGTGCTCACTTTAGGTGGCGGACCGAAATATACCACGTTGGAAGTGGCTATCTATCAAGCGATTTTATTTGAGTTTGATGTACCGAAAGCCGGCTTATTTGCGTTATTACAATTTGTTTTTTGTTTTCTGTTATTCACGCTGAGTAGCTTTTTTTCTCCAGCCCCCGCCACGACATTACACAGTCAACCTACTTGGTTTGCGCCCCAATCGTATTGGGTTAAATTATGGCAACGTATGATCATTGTGTGTGCGACAGTATTTATCTTATTACCGCTACTCAATACGCTAGTTTCTGCTTTGCTTTCGCCTCAGTTTTTTACCTTGTGGTTACAACCTCAATTATGGAAAGCATTAGGTTACTCGCTCACCATCGCCCCCACTTCTGCATTGCTCGCTTTAGTACTGTCCTTTGCCTTATTATTGCTTGCTAGAGAATTACATTGGCGACATTATCGCAGCTTATCCCATGTGATTTTAAATATCGGTGCGACCATTTTAGCCATTCCAACGTTAGTGTTAGCTATTGGTTTATTCATTTTATTACGTGAGATCGATTTTTCTCCATACCATCTTTTTGGGGTTGTGGTATGCTGTAACGCGTTAGCTGCAATGCCTTTTGTGTTGCGTATTTTGGCTTTACCGATGCATAACAACATGATTTATTATGAAAAATTATGCCAATCACTTAACCTGCGTGGTTGGCAACGTTTTCGATTGATTGAATGGCACAAGCTTCGTGCGCCAATGAAATATGCCTTTGCACTGGCTTGTGCGTTATCATTAGGCGATTTCACCGCAATCGCGTTATTTGGTCAGGCTGACTTCACATCGTTACCGCATTTGTTGTATCAACAATTGGGGCATTATCGTAGTCAGGAAGCGGCAGTAACAGCGTTTATTTTATTGGTTTTTTGTTTGAGTGTTTTTATGATTATTGAACGACATCAGGAACCGCGTGATGATTAATTTAAACGGTGTTCAGTTTTCCTATAATACCTTTACTTTTGAGCTGGATTTGCAGATTCCTGCTCAACAAAAAGTTGCTATTATTGGCGCCAGTGGCGCAGGGAAGAGTACCTTATTAAATTTGATTGCGGGTTTTGCATTGCCACAACAAGGGGAAATTTGGTTGAATGGTGAAAATCATAGCCAAACTCAACCTTATGAACGTCCGGTATCTATTTTGTTTCAAGAAAACAACTTGTTTACGCATTTGACTGTGGCAGAGAATATGGCACTAGGGCTGAAACCAAGCCTAAAACTGACCGCACTTGAAGAACAACGCGTACAACAAGTGGCAAGTGCAGTGGGCTTGCAGGGTTTTATTAATCAATTACCCACCCAGTTATCGGGTGGGCAAAAACAGCGTGTGGCGTTGGCGCGTTGTTTATTACGCGATAAGCCAATTTTGTTATTGGATGAACCTTTTTCTGCCTTAGATCCCGATTTACGGGCAGAAATGTTGCATTTACTGTTACAGTTGTGTGATGAAAAAAAATTAACACTCCTGATCGTGACACATCAAGTGAACGAATTACAGCAGAAAATGGATCGTATGATTCGTTTTGAACATGGTAGGATGAGTGAGTCCACCATTTTGAAGGATAACTTTAACGAAAAACAGACCGCACTTTAGGCGGCTTATTAATTAGATAAGGAAAGAGAAAAATATGACAACGGCAACGGCATTTGAGATTCGTACACTTACTCCTCACCCGACCTTAGAATATTGGTCTGTGTGTAAAATTGAAGCCCTGTTTGAGACCCCATTTTTAGATTTGGTTTATCGGGCTGCGCAAGTGCACCGAGAAAACTTTAATCCTAAAGCCATTCAATTATCCACTTTAATGTCGATTAAAACGGGGGGATGTCCAGAGGATTGTGGCTACTGTCCGCAGTCAGCACGTTATCATACTGGAGTAGAAAAGCAGCAATTACTCGATGTGGAAGAAATTGTTGAAAAAGCCAAAATTGCCAAAGCACGTGGTGCAGGGCGCTTTTGTATGGGGGCTGCATGGCGTGGACCGAAACCGAAAGACATTGAAAAAGTTACCGCAATCATTAAAGCGGTGAAAGAACTGGGCTTAGAAACCTGTGGTACCTTTGGTTTATTACAAGATGGGATGGCAGAAGATTTAAAAGAAGCGGGTTTGGATTATTATAACCATAATCTCGATACAGCCCCAGAACACTACGGTAATGTGATTGGTACCCGTCAATTTGATGATCGTATTAATACGTTAGGTAAAGTGCGTAAAGCCGGCTTAAAAGTGTGCTGTGGCGGGATTATTGGCATGAATGAAACCCGTAAAGAAAGAGCAGGATTAATTGCCAGTTTAGCGAATTTAGACCCGCAACCCGAATCGGTGCCGATTAATCAATTAGTGAAAGTGGAAGGTACCCCTTTAGCCGATGCGGCAGAATTAGACTGGACAGAATTTGTGCGCACTATTGCGGTGGCGCGTATTACCATGCCGAAAAGCTATGTACGTTTATCAGCAGGGCGTCAAGGCATGTCGGAAGAAATGCAAGCCATGTGCTTTATGGCTGGCGCGAATTCAATTTTCTATGGCGATAAATTACTCGTGACTGGTAACCCAGAAGAAGACGGCGATCAGCTCTTAATGGCGAAATTAGATTTAGAGCCAGAAACAGAAGAGAATCGTTACCGTGCGGAATAAGTGCGGTAGCGCTTTTTGCTTTTTTCGTGATGTAACAAAAAAGTCCACCTTGTTTGGTGAACTTTTTGTTTAAATCAGATTACTGACAAAGATAACTAAAATAATTAACGGCACCACATATTTCACATAATTAAACCAAATTGTCGTGAAGGTGGAGTCTGGGTGTGGCGAGAGTTCTTTCTTCGCATCATCTTTTAACACAAAGCCTACGAATACCGCGCAACCTAAGGCAGTTAGCATAAACAGAATATTGCCACTGACAAAATCAAAAGTATCGAAAAGGCTTTTACCAAAAATGGTTACGTCTTTTAATAGGTTATCACCTAAAATCGACGGAATATTACCCAGCAAGAAAATTCCACCTAAGGTGAAAACAATTGCTTTACTACGACGCATTTTGAGTTTCTCTTGTAATGCGGTAATGATCACTTCATAAATGGTTAAAGAGGTGGTTAAGGCGGCAATCAATAACAAACTAAAGAAAATGATCGCAAAAATTTTGCCTAACCATAAGTGAGAAAATACGATCGGTAAACTTTGGAAGACTAAAGTGGGGCCTGAATTCGGTGCAATCCCAAAGGTAAATAACGATGGGAAAATCATAAAACCCGCTAAAACCGCGATAATGGTATTAGTAAAACCTGTAATCACGGCAGTTTGAATTAAGTTTTCTTCTTTATTTAAATAACTGGATAAGGTGATTAATACACCAAACCCTAAACTCAGCGCAAAGAACACTTGTCCTAATACAAACACAAAGAGCTGTGGCGTGATTTTGGTAAAATCCGGTTTAAGATAGAAACTAATGCCCTCCATTGCACCAGGCAAAGTAACATTACGGATCACCATGCCAATTAAGAATAGAAACAGTAACGGCATTAAGTATTTGACTGCGCGCTCAATCCCACCAATGATGCCTTTTGCCAAAATAAAATAGTTTAACGCCACGAAAAGTAGGGTATATAAGCTAATTTCTAATGGACTGTTGCTGATATGCAGATCATAGAAGTTTTTCGTGACTTCTTTAGTAATCGGGCTTGAGATATCCAATGAGCCAGTCACTAAATGGATAATATAAGTAATCACCCAACCACCTAGCACCATGTAGTAAGCCATGATACCAAATGCACCGAGTAAGCCCATGTAGCCGACAATTTTCCAATATTTTGAAATATTGCGTTTTTCTAATTTATCTCCGAAAGCATCGATTGCATTGACGCGTAAACGGCGACCGATCACATTTTCCACCAGAATCATTGGAATTCCAATTAAGATCATGGCGATGCAAAATAAAAACACATAGGCGCCACCACCATTTTCCCCGACTAAATAAGGAAAGCGCCAAGTTGCGCCAAAACCAACGGTTGCCCCAGCAACAGTCATAATATAAGTCAGTCGACTTGACCAAGTTTGTCTTTCTTGTTTTGTTGTTGTCATAAAATTACATCCAATATTTTTTAATTATTCTGTTTTTTCTTTAAACTCGCAAAGGTCTTCAATGAGACAAGAGCCACAACGGGGCTTGCGAGCAATACAAGTATAACGTCCATGTAAAATCAACCAATGGTGCACATCGACTTTAAATTCATCAGGTACAACTTTGAGTAATTTTTCTTCCACTTTGACCACATCTTTTCCCGGCGCAAAGCCAGTACGATTAGAAACGCGGAAAATATGGGTATCCACCGCGATAGTCGGGTGACCAAATGCGGTATTTAACACCACATTGGCAGTTTTCCGCCCCACACCAGCTAATGCTTCAAGCGCGGAACGGTTTTCAGGAATTTCACCATTATGCTTTTCGATCAAATCGCGACAAGTTTTGATGATATTTTCGGCTTTACTGTTATAAAGCCCAATGGTTTTGATGTATTCCTTTAGTCCATCTAACCCCAAATCTAAAATGGCTTGTGGGGTATTGGCGACAGGAAACAATTTTTCTGTGGCTTTATTCACGCCTTTATCGGTGGCTTGTGCAGACAAGATCACCGCAATTAACAACTCGAAAGGCGAACTGTAATTGAGTTCGGTGGTTGGATGCGGATTGTGATCACGTAGGCGTGTTAAAATTTCAATTCGTTTTTGTTTATTCATGCTTTGTTACGCTGATCAATGACATTTTTAATAGCTAAAATGAGTCCTAAACCAATAAAGGCGCCCGGTGGTAAAATCGCCAACAAGAAATGGCTATCGAGATGAAATAATTCAATACGCAATCCTTTTGCCCAATCACCAAGTAAATGCTCAATGCCGTCAAACAAGGTGCCATTACCGAGAATTTCGCGGATTGCCCCTAAAAAGACTAAGCTTAAACACATGCCTAACCCCATGGCAAAGCCATCAAACATCGCATGGGAAAGCGGATTTTTTGAAGCAAAGGCTTCAGCACGCCCAATCACAATACAGTTAGTGACGATCAGTGGAATAAAAATACCCAAGGATTGATAGAGTGAATAAGTATAGGCATTCATCAGTAATTGCACCACCGTGACGGTCGTGGCAATAATCATCACATAAATTGGAATACGGATTTCGTGCGGAATTTGTTTGCGGAATAAAGAGACTACTGTGTTACTGCAAATCAGCACGAATAGCGTTGCAATGCCTAACCCCAACGCATTTGTGACACTGTTGGATACAGCTAATAATGGACATAAGCCCAAGAGTTGCACAAGGGTTGAATTATTTTTCCATACCCCTTGCCAGAAAAGTGTTTTCCAGACCGACGGAGTGGATGTATTCGCTAATGTAGATTGCTGGTCCATGACATCGTCTTTAGCGTCAGAAAGTGCGGTCTGTTTTGCGAAAGTGTCGTTCATGATTAATTCTCTCGATTGAGTTCATCTAACAGGCTTAATGCCGATTGTTTTACTTGATTCACTACAGCGCGTGGCGTGATAGTGGCGCCCGCAAACTGGTCAAATTTGCCACCATCTTTTTTCACTGCCCAATCCGCTAAGTTATCTGAACGTAGTTGTTGTTGGCTAAAAGATAAAATCCAATCGGAAATTCGCGTTTCAATTTTATCCCCCAATCCTGGTGTTTCTTGATGTTCAAGCACCCGAACTCCTAAGATCGTGCCTGTCGGTGTTATGCCTACTAGCAAGCGAATGCGACCAGCGTAGCCGTCAGGCGCCACCGTTTCAAAGGCATAAGCCGTTTTTTGATTATTCTTAGTGGCAATACAAAGGCGATCAATACGCTGAGCACGTAATTTTTCACTGTTTGGACGCTGGCAGTTTTCACTCAGTGGATTATCAAAATAGGCTTGTGGTACCACCTCCAGTAGCAGTGCTTGCCGCTGTTTATTGATTTCATCCTCAATTTTGCTTTTGGTTAATAGATAAATGCCCGTTGAAAGTGCGGTACAAATCAACGCAATCAGGGCAAGTAAAATCGCATAATAAGCAGAAATTTTAACGGTTTTCATGCTTGCTCCTTATTGACGATGACCGCTGACACGTGGTCGGGTATAGTGATCAATGAGTGGTACACAGATATTGCCTAATAGCACCGAAAAGGCAACCCCGTCCGGATAATTGCCGTAGAAACGAATGATATACACCAAAAAGCCAACCAGTGCCCCGAATACGAGTTTACCTCGTGGGGTAATCGAGGCAGTGACCGGATCGGTAGCTATAAAGAACGCACCAAACATCATGGCACCACTGAATAAATGCGGTAAAGTTTTCAGATAAGGGATACTTGCCACGAGTTCCGTGATTGCCGCCAAAAGTATAAAACTGACTAACATGGCGACGGGGATTTGCCAGTGAATGATCCGTTTCCAAATTAAAAATAGCCCACCTAATAAAAATGCCAAATTAACTTGCCACCAGCCAATCGCAAATCCCGCCTCAAAAATCGGTGATTGAAGCAATGTGTTATAGTTAACGCCCTCTTTTAAGATCACTTTGGCACTATCAAGTGGCGTTGCTTGTGTTATCGCATCTACGGACTGCGTAAATTGATGTAGGCTAAAGCCATCTGTGCTAAATCCTGTAAAAATTAACGAATAAGCATCCAGTAAAGTCGGGGGTTCATTAAGCAATTGGATTGGAGGTAACCAAGTGGTCATTTGTAATGGGAACGATATTAGTAACACCACATAACCAACCATCGCTGGGTTGAATAAGTTTTGCCCTAAGCCACCATAAACATGTTTACCTAAGATCACCGCGCAAAATGTCCCAATCAGAATCAGCCAATAAGGGGCGTAAGGGGGAATGGCCATAGCAAGAATCAGCGCAGTTAAAATCACACTGAAATCTGACAGATAGAACAGCGTCGGTTTTTGGCGTAATACGGTGACAATTCCCTCCAAACATAAGGCGAAGCTGATGGCTAATGCCGCTTGAATTAAGACACCAAAGCCAAAATAGTAGAGTTGCACACCCATTGCCGGTAACATTGCTAAAATGACCCACAACATAATACGCATTGTGAGTTTACCGGAATGAGTATGAGGGGAACTGACCATTTTAAACATGTAATTTCTCGTCCTTATGCGTCATGATTATTGGCTTTAGCGGCTTTCTTAGCTTTAGCGCGCGCAATGGCGGCAGCAATCGCCGCTTTGCGTGGATCTTCTGCTACTGATTCTTTTTCATTTCCTACACTAAGCGTATCACTTGATGAAATTTCGTCTTTTTCTAGCGCACTTCCTTGCTGTGCCGCTTTCTTAGCTTTGGCACGGGCAATGGCGGCGGCAATCGCCACTTTGCGTGGGTCTTCAGCTACCGGTTCGGCTTCATTTCCTACACTAAGCGTATCACTTGATGAAATTTCGTCTTGTTCTAGCGCACTTCCTTGCTGTGCCGCTTTTTTAGCTTTGGCACGGGCAATGGCAGCGGCAATCGCCACTTTGCGTGGGTCTTCAGCTACCGGCTCTGTGTCATTTCCTACGCTAAGCGTATCGCTTGATGAAATTGCGTCTTGTTCTAGCGCACTTCCTTGCTGTGCCGCTTTCTTAGCTTTCGCGCGCGCAATGGCGGCGGCAATCGCCGCTTTACGCGGATTATCCGCTACCGGTTCTGTTTCATTTCCTATACTAAGCGTATCACTTGATGAAATTTCGTCTTGTTCTAGCGCACTGCCTTGCTGTGCTGCTTTTTTAGCTTTAGCGCGCGCAATGGCGGCGGTAATTGCCGCTTTACGCGGATCATCCGCTACCAGTTCTGTGTCATTTCCTACACTAAGCGTATTACTTGATGAAATTTCGTCTTTTTCTAATGCACTGCCTTGCTGTGCTGCTTTTTTAGCTTTAGCGCGGGCAATGGCAGCGGCAACAGCCGATTTGCTGTCAGTTGATTTATTTTCTTCGTTTGTTTCAATCTGCGAAACATCGGTGTTTTGTGTTTGCTGTTGGCGTGCTAAGCGACGTGCTTTACGTTGCGCCATAATATCGCTGTTATCAGGTAAGATGTCGCCTTTTTCTGTCACAATTGTTTTGATTTCCACCTTCGCACTGCTGTCATTATCAGCTTTTTTCGCTTTTAAACGTTCAAGCGCGGCTTGAACAGGGTCTATTCCTTGCGCCGTTTTCATTTCTTGACGGCGCGCTTCCATGGCTTTCTGTGCTCGTGCTTTACGTTCTTGTTCTTCACGTGCTAAACGTGCTTGGCGTGCTTCAAAACGCTGTTTGGCCTCTTCTGCTTGTTTGGCTTTTTGTTGAATTTCCCAAATTTTGGCTTTTTCTTGGCGGAAGTACTGGATTAACGGAATATGGCTTGGGCAGACATAAGCGCATAAGCCACATTCAATGCAGTCTTTCAGGGCATATTCTTCGGATTTCTCATGATCTTCACTACGTGCGAACCAGTACAGTTGTTGTGGCATCAAGCTTACCGGGCAGGCATCAGAGCAAGCAGAACAACGGATACAAGATTGTTCTGGTGCAGGTGGGGCATATTCAAAATGATCTGGGGCTAACAAACAGTTGGTCATTTTGGTGACGGGAGCCTGCAAATCTGGCAAGATAAAGCCCATCATCGGTCCTCCCATAAACACAGGAAAACGATCGTCATAATGATAGTCCACTTGCTGTAAGAGCTGATAGATTGGAGTACCTAAGCGTACCCAATAATTGCCTTTATGACGTACTTTGTCTCCCGTTAATGTGACAACACGTTCAATCAGTGGCTCATCATCCATAATTGCTCGTTTAACAGCAAAGGCCGTAGCAACATTTTGCATCAATACACCAATACTGGAAGAGCGTTGACCGCTGGGGACTTCCATACCAGTGAGAATTTGAATTAATTGCTTAGCGGCACCAGAAGGATATTTAGTAGGAATGACACGGATCTCGATGTCATTCGCGCCTTGTAAAACTTGACGTAAAGCCGCAACGGCTTCTGGTTTATTGTCCTCGACCGCGATCACGACTTTTTCAGGGCGTAAAATATAGCGTAAAATGCGAGTACCTTCGATGATTTCATCCGCGTAGTCGCGCATTAAACGATCATCACAGGTAATATAAGGTTCACATTCAGCCCCATTAATAATTAATAATTTAACTTGTTTTTCAGCAGAATGCAGTTTAGCTGCGGTTGGGAAAACAGCACCACCTAACCCAGCGACACCCGCTTGATAGAGTTTTTCAATCAGCTTTTCAGGCGTTTGAGTGAGGAAATCGTCAAGGGGTTGTTGTTCACGCCATTGATCTTTACCGTCCGCTTCAAGATGCAAACAAAGTGTCGCCAAGCCGGAAGGGTGCGCACTAGCATAAGGTGCAATGGCTCGAATAAAACCCGACGTAGAGGCATGGACAGGTAATACACGTAAGCCATCGCCTTGTGTTAACGGTTGACCTTTGAATACATAATCGCCGACTTTAACTAAAATATTTCCAGCCTCACCAGCATGTTGCACAACGGGAATATAAAAATGCTCAACTAATTTTGCGTGACGAATCGGTTTTTGGTTTGACTGCGATTTCCGTTCAGGTGGATGGACACCACCTTTAAAATCCCACAATTTACCTGAATTAAAACGCGTTAAAACATCCATTTTTTTATTCCCCTTTGAACAATTTTTTCTGTGTTGTTGTGGTATCAACAATGGGAATAACCAGTTTAGGATCGAATTTCCAATTCCAGTTATGAATTGTACTTTCTACCTTAATCATGGAAATACAATCTGTTGGACAAGGTGGCACACAAAGTTCACAGCCCGTACAAAGATCAGGAATAATGGTATGCATGGCTTTATTTGTGCCAATAATGGCATCGACAGGACAGGCTTGAATGCATTTTGTGCAACCTATACACATGTCTTCATCAATAAAGGCAACCATAGGTGCTGGATCACCCTCAATATCCGTTGTGGGTGGCTCAACTCCCATTAATTCGGCAATATTGACGATTACGGTTTGCCCCCCGGGAATACACTTAGTGATATCGTCACCATTAGCAATGGCTTCTGCATAGGGTTTACAACCGGGATAACCACATTGACCACATTGGCTTTGTGGTAATAAAGCATCGATTTTTTCCACAATTGGATCGGCTTCTACTTTCAGTTTAACGGAAGCAAAGCCTAAGATTGCACCAAATATCAACGCTAATACAGCGATAGCGATGAGGATAAAATAGACCGTTGTTATTATCATCTCACCAATCCTGTAAAGCCCATAAAGGCAAGTGACATTAACCCTGCTGTGATTAAAGCAATCGAGGCACCTTTAAAAACATGAGGCACGTCTGCCGCGGCTAAGCGTTCACGTAAGGCAGCAAAGAGAACAAGCACTAAGCCAAAACCTAATGATGCACCAAAACCATAAATCACTGATTGGGTCAGGGTGTGTGCTTGATTAATATTTAACAGTGCGACGCCAAGTACAGCACAATTTGTCGTAATGAGTGGGAGAAAAATCCCTAATAAACGATACAGTGTAGGACTGGTTTTATTGATTACCATTTCAGTAAATTGTACCACCACAGCAATTACTAAAATAAAGACGAGAGTACGTAAAAAAGTCGCGCTTAAGGGAGTAAGAATATAGGTATCAATTAAATAAGCAGAGATTGAGGCAACAGTAAGGACAAACATGGTCGCTAAACTCATGCCAATTGCGGTTTCAATTTTTTTAGAAACGCCCATAAAAGGACAAAGCCCTAGAAATTTCACCAGGACAAAGTTATTAATTAAGGCTGTACTAATAATAAGGAGAATGTATTCTGTCATAAGTATGATGTTCTCGGGCGACGATTAAAGGATGCCCTGAAGTTAAGTGGCATATTATCGCTATTTATTGTTTCAAGAACAATAGAAAATTTGGGGTAGGCGCAGGAATAGAAAGCGTATACAACAAAAAGTGCCACACTACACGGATAAAATACGAAAGCACCGCATGGAATAGAGGTACTTTTCCATGCTTTTTTATAAGGAGAATTGAACGATTTTATGCACGATTAGACCGTGATTTTGTTTAAAAAAGCGTCTATCTAGTAAGAGAGGTTTAAAATAATGTGATCTTGATCACAAAATATAAATAAAATTTGGGTGAAGTGAGAAATAGAGGCATTTACCCGATGTTTTTATCTTTGATTTATACTATTTTTATTTTTAAATCAATGTGTTATGTTTTAAAAGAAAAGTTCTAAAGAGAATAAAATTTTTAATAAATGTGATCCTTTTAACACTTTTTTAACCCTGAAAAAACCGCTGATTTTTTATAACATATTGTTTTTAAAGGATAAGGTAAAAAAAAGACAAACCTATTTTGTTTTGACAAGAAAACGGAGCTTTGCTATCTTGCATTTGCAAAAATGTGCAGACGACTTATCGTCTGTTAGTCGATTTTAGGTTGATTGAGTGATTGGCAACAATCATTTAATCGAATTATAAAACTCCAAAAACAAGGTAGTGATACTATGAAAAAGACAATCGTAGCATTAGCAGTCGCAGCAGTAGCAGCAACTTCAGCAAACGCAGCAACAGTTTACAATCAAGACGGTACAAAAGTTGATGTAAACGGTTCTTTACGTTTAATCCTTAAAAAAGAAAAAAATGAGCGCGGTGATTTAGTGGATAACGGTTCACGCGTTTCATTCAAAGCATCTCATGATTTAGGCGAAGGCTTAAGCGCATTAGCTTATACAGAACTTCGTTTTAGTAAAAATGTACCCGTGCAAGTAAAAGACCAACAAGGTGAAGTAGTACGTGAGTATGAGGTTGAGAAACTTGGTAACAATGTTCACGTAAAACGTCTTTATGCGGGTTTCGCGTATGAAGGTTTAGGTACATTAACATTCGGTAACCAATTAACTATCGGTGATGATGTTGGTCTATCTGACTATACCTATTTCAACAGTGGTATTAATAACCTCCTTTCTAGCGGTGAAAAAGCAATTAACTTTAAATCTGCAGAATTCAATGGTTTCACATTTGGTGGTGCGTATGTCTTCTCTGCTGATGCTGACAAACAAGCATTACGTGATGGTCGCGGTTTCGTTGTAGCAGGTTTATACAACAGAAAAATGGGTGATGTTGGTTTTGCATTCGAAGCCGGTTATAGCCAAAAATATGTGAAACAAGAAGTAGAACAAGCACAAGCACCAAAAGTATTTAAAGATGAAAAAGAGAAAGCTTTCATGGTGGGTGCTGAGTTATCATATGCTGGTTTAGCGCTTGGTGTTGACTACGCACAATCTAAAGTGACTAACGTAGATGGTAAAAAACGTGCTCTTGAAGTGGGTTTAAATTATGACCTTAACGACAGAGCGAAAGTTTACACAGACTTCATCTGGGAAAAAGAAGGTCCTAAAGGTGATGTTACAAGAAACCGTACTGTCGCTGTAGGTTTTGGTTACAAACTTCACAAACAAGTGGAAACTTTTGTTGAAGCAGCTTGGGGTAGAGAGAAAGACTCTGATGGTGTAACAACAAAAAACAACGTAGTAGGTACAGGTTTACGCGTACACTTCTAATTTTTGTTAGAATCTGAAAAAAGCCAGTGTTAAACACTGGCTTTTTATTGGGTTTTATTTGTTTTACTTACAATAAATTAGGATTTTGAAAGTCGTTACGCGGTCATCTTTCTCAAAATAATACATATCAATATGTTGCAAGGAATGGATCTTATGAAAAAAACACTTATTGCATTAGCGATTAGCTCATTTGCAGTGACTTCTGTCAGTGCAGCAACCGTTTTCGATAAAGAAGGAACCAAAGTGGATGTAAGCGGTTCTGTTCGTTTACTTTTACAACGTGAAACCAATCATCGTACCGACTTAAAAGATAAAGGATCACGTGTGACCTTTGATGTCACTCATCAGTTAGGTGAGGGATTAAGTGCATTAGGACAAGTTGAAGTGCGTTTTAGCGATAAAGGGATTGGTGATCAGACTAAAATTTCTCGTTTATTTGCTGGGTTTAATCACGAAGCAGTAGGTAAATTAACGTTCGGTAAACAGTTAACGATTGGTGATGATATCGGTTTATCTGATTACACGTACAACTTAGGTGGTGTCAATAAATTAGTCACCAGTGGTGAAAAAGTCATCCATTTCAAATCAGCAGATTTTGCAGGTTTCCGTTTTGGTGCAGACTATGTATTTGATGAAGATCCGTCTAAAACAGAAGCAGTAAATGAAAAGAATATCAATAACAAGGCTTATGTGTTAGGTGTACTTTATAACCGAACTGTGGGTGATCTGGGTTTTGCTTTAGAAGCTGGATACAGCAGCAAAAAAATCGGTGATGCCATGCTATCTGTTAATCAGAAAGCTTGGACAGTGGGCGGTGAGTTAAGTTACCAAGATTTTGCAGTGGCAGTAGATTACTCCCAAGTGAAAAGTGGTAAATTGGATACAATTTCTTGGCGTGGACAAAAACATCCAGGTAAACCAGATCAAGATGATAGTTTCCACAAAGTTCGCGAAGTCGAATTAGGTTTGAAATATCAATTTATTCCAGAGTCAAAAATCTATACGGACTTTATCTGGGGTAAAGCCGTGACAGCTTATGATCGCACAGTGAGATTACGTGCGTATATCGCGGGTGTGGACTATAAATTCCATAAAAATGTGGTCACTTATTTAGAAGGTGGCGTATTTAGATACAAACATGACAATGATTTAGATCCAACTTTGAGAGATAAAAAATTGGGTGTAGGTTTACGCGTGTTCTTCTAATATGAAGTAATACCTAATAGAAAACCAGTGAATTTTCACTGGTTTTTTGTTGTGATAGGCGATGAAAATGTTGTTAAATCTCACCGCACTTTTGATTCGTTTTTTATTGAAATAGGTGGCGGTATTGCATCAGTTCTGCCTGAGTTAGCGCAAAGACACCGACACCACCGTTTTTGAGTTCAACCCAATTAAAAGGCACATCAGGATATTGCTCAATTAAATGTACCATGCTATTACCCACTTCACAGACTAGTACACCTTGCTCTGTTAAATAATCTGGCGCGGCATAGAGAATTTTTTTGGTAATTTCTAGACCATCGACGCCAGATCCTAATGCCATTTCTGGTTCATGATGAAATTCAGCTGGCATATCAGATAAGTCTTCCAGATCAACATAAGGTGGGTTTGCTACAATCAAATCATACTGATCTTTGGCTAAGTCATGAAATAAATCTGATTGGATAGGGTAAACACGATCGAGCATATTGTGGCGCTCAATGTTAATTTGCGCGACATCAAGCGCATCAGAGGACAGATCGACGGCATCTACTTCTGCTTCAGGGAAACGTTCTGCACAAGCGATAGCAATACAACCACTGCCTGTACACATGTCTAAAATACGTTTAGGTTCCTGCGGTAATAGTGGTGCAAAACCTTCTTGAATGAGGGCGCTGATTGGTGAACGCGGCACAATGACGCGCTCATCTACATAGAAATTTAAGCCACAGAACCACGCTTGATGGGTCAGATAAGCAACGGGGATACGTTTTTCTAAACGTTGAATAATCAGACGTAATAATACCTCTTTTTCTGAGCGAGTCAGATGCGCTGAATAATATTCATTAGGAAAATCAATAGGCAAGGCTAAGGTTGTTAAAATGAGCTGTAAGGCTTCATCCCAGGCATTATTATAGCCATGACCATAATAAATATCGGAGCGGTTAAAGGTGCTGTAAGTCCAGCGGAGAAAGTCTTGAATAGAATGCAATTCTTGATGAACTTGATCAGCAATGATTGTTTCAATCAGCTCTTGATTATGTGTCATAACGTACCTTTTATCATAAGAGAAAACTGGCGTAGTTATATCATATTCCGCCAAATTTTGGAAATCATGTCTCATAAAGATATGTTATTATGAATCTATTTGAATATGGAGAGCAAAAGAATATGTTAGAGCCGGATGATATTGCGTTATTCCGCGGTGCAGTCAAAGGGGTGAAAGCGCTTAAGCAGGATAAGTTTATTGCCCCTCGTCAGAAAATGTCTAAAAAGAAATCAACATTAAGAGATATTCGCGAAAAAGAGGATACCCTCTTTTACTTCTCTGATGAATATGAGCCATTGTTAAATGAAGAAAGTGCGGTGAGATATTTACGTGAAGGCGAAGATTCTCATATTTTAAAGCAATTACGGCGCGGTGATTTTTCGCCAGAACTTTTTTTGGATCTTCATGGGTTGACTAAAGAACAAGCGAAAATAGAACTCGCCAGTTTATTACAAGCCTGCGAAAATGAACATGTGTATTGCGCGAGTGTGATGACCGGTTATGGTTCGTATATTTTAAAGCGCCAAATTCCACGTTGGTTAGTACAACATCCTAAAGTACGCGCCTTACATCAAGCCCCAAAAGCATGGGGCGGTGATGCAGCTATTTTAATTTTGTTTGAGGTTTAAGTTGATTTGTTGAAACGTATGGTAAAGTGAAGGCAAGATCTGACTAATCATATTCAATTGCTGAATCGGCACGCTAAACTGCGGTTGAAATAGATGACCGGCTTGCTCAGTGTTCGCGTGCTTTAAATCACTCTCAATCCTTTCTTGCATTTTTTGGAACACCTCCGGTCTGAGTTTTTCAATATGCTCCAATACATAAATAATTTTCTTGGCAATTGGATAAAATCCTGCCAGAAATTCGGTATTTTGTTGTAATGCCTTCATATTACTACGATAAGCGCCTAATGCGGAAATATAGCTCAATAAAGAATAATTAATCTTCAGTAACTCAAAACCTTTTTGCAAATGTGCTTGGTATTTGTTTGGTTCATTATTCATATTTGAAATGGTGGTACTCAGGGCGGTGGCATTTTCATGGGCGTGGCGACGTACAATACGGTATTTCAGGTTATCTCCTTTACCAAATTGCAGTTGGCTAATCACATAAAGTAAGTATTTGGCATTGCTTTTTACCGCTTGACGGCTGACTTTATCGAGTTGTAAGTAACGCCAATCTGGCCATAAATAAGACACAGCAAACCAAGCAATAAAGGCGCCAATGAATGTATCTATTACCCTTGAATACATCGCTTCATGAATATCAAAACCCATTACATCAAAGCTGATTAGTACTTGTAATGTGATAAAGAAAGTCGAGAAACTGTAGTTATTCGTTCTAAAAAAGAAAAATAAAGTACTGGTTGCCACAATCAAACCAAGTTGCAGTTCCAGTGTTGGATTAATATAAGGCAGTAAGGAACCGATAATGACGCCTAGAATTGTCCCAATAATACGTTGACGAAGGCGCAGTTTAGTAGCGGAATAATTGGGCTGACAGACAAAAACGGAGGTTAATAAAATCCAATAACCTCGCTCTAATTGAAAAAATTCAACAATAGAACAAGCGGTAAAAACGACGATAGATAAGCGAACAGCATGTCGAAACAGTTGAGAATTAAAATGGCAGTGACTTTTCATTGCATACAGGATATTACGTAAACCACGAACTTGTTCTGTATGAATTTTAGCGGTAGATGCACGTTCAGCTTGGTGTGTTTCTTGATCAAGATGACTAAGTTGCCATTCAACAGCTTGCAGGTTTTCAATCAAGGTCTTAAGATTTAGCACCACTTGTTCATTTTCTAGATGGGTTTTTGCATACAATTCAAAAGATTGATTTAGCCCTACAATCGCTTTTTCGACTTTATTATTGTAATGGTACTCTTTATTTTGCTGTAAACTTAAACCGATTTCGCGACAGGCTTGGGCTTGTAATTCAAATAAGCGTTGAATACGAAAAATGAGATCCGTGTTTTTGAGCTGTTCCGCCATAGTATGATAATTAAATAGACTAGAGTTCGCGCGCTCATGAATGTCTTGTGCCGCAAAATAATAACGGATCATTTTTTGTGTGCGGCTATGGCGGTTTTGACCTCGAATACGATAGAACAGAGCAATTCTGGTGGCATTAAATGCCTCAATAAGCGCACTGTCTTTCATGGCTAAATTCACTTCTTTATTCGCCAGTTGTTCAATTTCATCGGGATCAAAAAATTGTGATTTCGCGTCAAGATAGTGTCCCAAGGCTAAGAAGGATTTCGCGATACTTTCTTGTACTGGACGATTAGGAAAAAACAAATGCACAACTAAAGTGATCATGCTGTAAAGCAATGTCCCACATAAAATCATAATGGGGTTGATAAACCAAATAGTTTCTGGAAAGTAAGAAAGCGTTGTGTAAAGGGCGATAACTAAAGTGCCAAAGGCAATGGTGCTATAGCGCTGTCCTATTGCACCTACCATGGTAAACATAAACGTCATGGCCGTCATCAACAGCGTAAATTGAAAACCATGACCAATGCTAATTTGCACCACTAGTGAGGAAATAGAGAAGGCAAGTAAGGTATAGAAGATATTTTTTAATCGCCCAGTTAAACGATTATCTAAGTCCACTAATCCGCCAGCGATAATGCCCAAAATAAGTGGCATGCTTTGTTCGGAGATATCCAGAAGCCAAATAGCGAAAGCCGCAATATTTATCGCAATAAAAATGGGGATCGTTGCGATAATTTTTGCATTAAACCAATTATTCATGCGTGTTCTTCTCTCATTCCTTGAGTCCTTTATTTAGTGATGACGGCGCTGATAATATTGTTGTGCTGCTTGTTGTCTTGCGATTTCAGCCACTTCTTTGGGGACAACGCGTTGACCAACAGGCAACAGTGCAATGCCCGCTAATTTAAAATTGGCAAGTCCGACCGGAATGCCTATGATGGTTAAACATTGTGCAATGCCGGAAAAAATATGGCATAAGCAGAGCCACCAACCAAACAAGATAAACCAGAGTACATTCAGTACCGTGCCTAAGGAATTGCTAATAACATGCGTTGGTTCAAGGTATTTCACATGAATAATGTCATTACCAAATGGCATGAGGGACATTTTGCTAATTTCCCAACAACTACGTGTATAAGGTAAGGTGACAATTAAGAGCGCGCTAACCAGCGTTGCGAGCAACCAACCTAAAGTGGTAGCAAAACCACCTAGCACAAAATTCAGGATATTTAAGATTAATGCCATCGTTTATTTATTCTCCGTACATGATCAAAACGTGAAGATAAAAAATAGCTCAATATTAAGAGATCAATATCGAGCACCATTATAATGTGATTTCTGCATTTTTGACAAAAATAACCGACAACTGATGTTATTTTAAACGTTCTTTCAAATAGCCGTCATAATCAGGAATTCGTACTTTGGTTTCTTGAGCAAAGCTAGGTGATGTAATGAGAAAATCTGCTGTTGCCATATTCATTGCGACGGGAATATTCCACACCGTTGCGATTCGCATTAATGCTTTGACGTCAGGATCATGGGGGACTGCATTCATCGGATCCCAAAAGAAAATCAATACATCAATTTGTTTTTCTGCAATTAAGCCGCCCAATTGTTGATCGCCGCCCATTGGACCACTGAGTAAACTTTTAATCGGCAAATTTGCTTCTTTTTGAATGAGGTTGCCAGTTGTTCCTGTCGCATAAAGGGTATGTTGTGCTAATAAAGTGCGGTGAGTTTTACACCAATTTATCAAATCTTGTTTACAGTGGTCATGTGCAACCAGTGCAATATGTTTATTAACAGACAAGGTACGTGCGGTACTCTGCATGATATCTCCTTAAACATGCTAAAGAAAAAGTGAGCAAAATGCTCACTTTATGTTATGTTTATTTTTGACCTTTGGCCCAACTTAAGAAACGTTGCTGTGTTTCTTTATCTGCTTGCTGATACCAGTATTGCAACATTTGTTCGGCTACATTTTCACCTTGAACAGTAATTTTTCCTTTTTGTGCTTTACCAAATCCAGGCATTGCAACGGGCATTGTAGTACTGGCTAAACGCGCCACTGCCGCTGGCGCACCAGAGGAATTATATTCAGATAGATTTTCAATTAGATTAATGCCCGGTAAGAAACCTTCTTGTTTCAGATATTCTTGTTTTGTCGCAATTTCTACGCCTGAAACAGTTTTAACAGTGATCTTAGGTGATTTTTTAAAAGCGTTTGCATCTCTTTCAGTTTCTAAGCGAGGAGCGGAAATAATGATGTCATCTGTTGTACCTTGGAAAGTGACGACAATAGGATCTGATTCATAAAGTGAGCGGTCAGAGCCTGTACGGATAATTTCAGCCACACGAACAACCACTTGGTGAGGAAGAGTATCACTTACATTAAAAGAGCGTTTTTCTTTTAAAAGTGATTTACTTGGCTTTTGTCCATCAATGGCAAGAAAATCAATGTTTGATGAACTTGTCACAACACCTGCAACGCTTACAGTGCTTGTTAATAGAGCGACGCTAGCTAATGCAGCGAAACGAAATTTCATATTTGCTCCTGTCTTGGTAAAGGAAATAAGTTTGGAACGAAAACACTTTATTCATGAAAGTGCTAGGTTGTATGCTATGCTAAATTCAGTTAAATGGAAATAGAAAAGTTTATTTTAATTGAAAAAAATGTGATGAGCTTAAAACTTTTCAGTGGAAGGGATGAGAGGTGAGAATATGTTGAAAAAACAGTTTATTGTTTATGGTTTAGTACAAGGCGTGGGATTTCGTTATTTTACTTGGAAAACCGCCATGCAAATAGGGGTTAAAGGCTATGTGCGTAATCGTGATGATGGTAGTGTTGAGGTCGTCGCTGTTGGTTCTACGACACAATTAGCGCAATTACATACATGGTTAACACAAGGACCGAGAACGGCATCGGTTGAACAAGTGATTGAACAAGAGTATGCCGATTCTCGCGAATTTACTGATTTTTCTGTGCGATATTAGCTTAAATTGGCTTTTGTATGTGCCATTTTAATTTTTGATATCCTAATGCGAGCGTAAAGAACATGGCTTGTAATAAAATAATGCAAGGTCCTGTTGCTGCGTCAATATGATAACTAATAATCGTCCCAAAAATACTGGTGATGACAGACATACAAATTGCAATGAGGAGCATGATGTCGAAACGCTTACTTAATAAAAATGCAGTGATACCCGGTGAAATTAACATAGCAACCACTAAAATCACCCCGACCACTTGCATCGCCATGATAATGGTTAAGGCAAGTAAGACCAGTAAGCCATAGTGTAATAGCCGAGGTGAAAGCCCTGCGACGCGGGTATGACTTTGATCAAAACAATAAAGCAAGAAGTCACGACGTTTAAGCATCATGATGACAAAAATGATTGTTGCAATAATAAAAGTTTGCACTAACTCAGCACGACTAACACCCAACAGATTACCAAATAAAATGTGGGTAAGGTGCTGTTCTGTTTCGACTTTAGTAAATAAAACGATACCAAAGGCAAACATCCCAGAAAAAACAATCCCCATTACGGTATCTTCTTTAATACGGCTATTTTCTTTCAGATAACCGACGCTTAATGCACAAAATAAGCCTGCACCAAATGCGCCAAAAGTGAGTGGTAAACCAAGCATAAATGCAATGACAATTCCCGGCAAGACAGCATGTGAAATTGCATCGCCCATTAATGACCAACCTTTTAAGACTAAATAGCAGGAAAGCACTGCACATATAATCGCAACGATCAGTGCGGTGAAGAGGGCATTTTGCATAAAAGGATACAAGAAAGGTTCAACAAACCAATTGATGATATCAGCCATGGTTTGCCTCCTGATTTTTCCCATTTTGTACCGCACTTTGCCGGCGTAAGACACCATATTTCGGTGAAAAACAAAAGGCGAGCAAGAAAATTGCAGTTTGCAGACACACGATTAAACCGCCTGTTGCTCCATCTAGATAATAACTTAGATAAACCCCAACGATGCTAGTTGTTGTTCCTAATATTACTGCAATCGTCGCTAATTTTCCAAATCGGTCGGTTAGCAAATAAGCGGTTGCTCCAGGGGTAATCACCATAGCAATCACTAAAATGGCACCGACAGTTTGTAACGCAGCCACGACGCAAGCACTGAGTAAAGTGAAAAACAGTACTTTATAGCGCAAGGGGGAAAGCCCAACAGAAGTCGCATGGGTTTCATCAAAAAACACTAAGAGGAGATCTTTCCAAAATAACAGCAGTAAACTTAATGTAATGACAATAATGATGGCGACTTGCGTTACGTCTTCATCTGCAATGCCTAAAATGTTGCCCAAGATGATATCTTGCACATTAACTGATGTTGGGTTAAGCGAGATAATCAATAACCCTAAGGCAAAGAATGTGGTAAAGATAAAACCAATTACCGCATCTTCACGTAATTTAGTAATTGATTTGATCCACAAAATCGAAAGTGCGGCTAAAATACCAGAAAAAAAGGCACCAAGTGCGTAAGGTAAGGAAAGGGCATAGGCAATGGCAACACCGGGGACGACAGAGTGAGAGAGGGCATCACCAATTAAAGACCAGCCTTTTAGCATTAAATAGGAAGACATAAAAGCACAAATTCCGCCTACTGCTGCGGAAAGAAGAATTGCCTTTACCATATAATTATATTGGAAAGGTTCAAGCAATAAATCCCACATTATTGTTCGCCTTTTCGTTGAGGATGTTTAGTAATAGGTGCGGGCGGATCATTTTTCGTTTCACCATAGAAGACAGCAGGAAGTTCATCATCACTTAATACGGTAACGGAGCGGCTATCCTCATCATCGTGGATATCTTTTCCAAGTAATTTAATATGACGTAACACCCCACCGAAGACTAATTCGAGATTTCGTTGTGTAAAGGTTGTTTCCGTTTTACCTGCCGCTAATACAGTGCGGTTAATCATCACCACTTGATCACAGAAATCAGGTACAGTACCTAAGTTATGGGTAGAAATTAAAATTAAATGCCCTTCACTTCGTAGTTGATCCAACAATGCCATAATCGCATTTTCCGTTTTTACATCAACGCCAGTGAAGGGTTCATCTAACAGAATAATTTTACTTTGTTGGGCAAGGGCACGTGCTAAGAACACCCGTTTTTTTTGACCACCAGATAACTCACCAATTTGGCGATCAGCAAGATGTTCAATATTGACGCGCTGCATGGCTTCTTTTACTTTTTGTTTGTCAATCGCTTTTGGCATACGTAAAAAGTTCATATAACCATAGCGTCCCATCATCACAACATCATAGACGGAAACGGGAAACTGCCAGTCAACATCTTCTGATTGAGGCACATAAGCAACGAGATTTTGTTTCAACGCTGCTGAAATTGGCAAGCCACAAAGTTGAATTTCGCCTTTTTGTGGCTTAACCAATCCCATTAGGCTTTTGAAAATGGTGGATTTTCCACTGCCATTCACACCTACCAAAGCACAAGTTGTACCGCCTTCTAAGTTAAAGGTCGTATCATAAATTGCAAGGTGTCCATTGTTATAACGAACAGTGACATCATTGACTGAAATGGATGCAATGGTAGGAGAGGGCATTATTTTTCAAATCCTTTAACAATAGTGGAAACAGTGGTGTTTAATAAATCGATATAGGTTGGTACTGGTCCTTTAGCAGTAGATAAGGAATCTACATAAAGTACACCACCGTATTTTGCTCCCGTTTCTTTGGCAACTTGTTTTGCAGGTTTATCCGAAATGGTACTTTCACTGAACACCACAGGAATATTGTTTTTGCGTACTGTTTCAATTACATGACGCACTTGTTGTGGTGTGCCTTGTTCTTCCGCATTAATTGGCCATAAATACGCTTCTTGTAAGCCATAATCTTTTGCTAAGTAGCTGAAGGCGCCTTCACTGGTTACTAACCAACGTTGACCTTCAGGAATTTTGGCGAGTTTTTCACGTAATGGTTGGTCTAATTGTTTGATTTTATTTGCATAATTTTCCGCATTCTTGACATAGATGTCGGCATTTTTCGGATCATATTTCACCAATGCATTTTTAATATTTTCAATATAAATTAAGGCATTTGATGTTGACATCCAAGCATGTGGATTTGGTGCATCTTTGTAAGGACCTTCATAAATTGAAATTGGCGTGATTCCTTCTGTCACAACGACAGCCGGTTTATCTTTCACGTTTTCGAAGAATTTTTCAAACCAACGCTCAAGATTTAAGCCATTCCATAAGACGAGATCGGCATGTTGTGCTTTGACGATATCTTTTGGTGTCGGTTCATAATCATGAATTTCCGCACCCGGTTTGGTAATTGACTCAACAATGGCTGCATCACCAGCAACATTTTGAGCAATATCTTGAATCACAGTAAACGTAGTGACAACTTTGAATTTTGCAAACGCAGGCGATGTAAAAATACCTAACATAATTGCACTTAAAATAACAGTTAAGCGACGCATATCATTTTCTCCTTAATGTTGTTGGTTAATAAAGTCGCCTCGCTATTCTATGCTTAAAAAATAACTTTGTAAATAAAAATGATTCTCAAATTTAAAAATTTAACTTTTTGATTTATAAACATTTTGCTGGTTTAGGTAAGCCAGCTAGTTTTGTCGCTTGTTTTGCCGGTCCGTCTGGAAATAAACGTTGTAAATAACGACTGTTGCCTTTGTCTTCCCCCAGCTTCTGAGCCATGGCTTTGACTAGCATACGAATGGCTGGTGAGGTTTTATATTCTTGATAAAATGCACGGACAAAATAAATCACTTCCCAATGGGCATCCGTTAAGTCGATATTTTCTTGTTGGGCGATAGCACGCGCGACATCTTCGTCCCATTGTGTTAAGTCGAGTAAATAACCATGCGCATCGGTTTCAATTTGTTGTTGATTGACTTCTATCATCTTTTTCTCAATTGACCTTATTTTTACGGCGTCATTATAGCAAAACGCCCCAAAAATGGGGCGCTTAATTTATCTATTAAATGGATTCGTATTTTAGATTAATCTTCATTGGATAAAATCGAGAAGATATTGAGTAAGCTAATAAATAAGTTATACAGTGATACGAAAATACTGACTGTTGCACGAATATAGTTGGTTTCTCCGCCATGAATAATATTGCTGGTTTCGTAGAGAATACCCAAAGTAGAGAACACGACGAATAAACCACTGATAGCAATGTAAAGCATTGGTGATTGGAAGAAGAAACTGGCAACCATACCGAGTAAAAGGACAATGAATAAAGCGAAAATGGTACCAGAAAGGAAAGACATGTCTTTCTTTGTCGTTAACACATAAGCTGAACAAGCAAAGAACACTGCCGCTGTGCCGGCAAGGGCTAAGACGACAATATCACCTGCACCGTGACTGACATAGACATTTAAAATTGGTCCTAATGTATAGCCTAAAAAGCCGGTAAATGCGAACGTAGAAAGAATCCCTAAACCACTGTTGGATAATTTATAAGTTAAAAATAATAAACCGTAGAAGCCTGCTAGCATCAAAATGAGACCTGGGCGTGGTAAGTTTAGGCTCATTGAGATGTAAGCGACCACTGCTGAAAAAGCGAGGGTTAAACCTAATAAGAAATAAGTATTGCGTAACACTTTGTGGGTGTTAAGTAGAGATGTTTCTCTGCTATCTAGAACAATGCGAGATTCCATGGTATGAAGGCTCCTTTAGCAATGGAATAAAGATAAAACGATGGCGATAAAGTACTGGTTCATCATTGAAAAGTCAATGTTAAAACGTAACAAATTTGTAAAAATTGAATAAATAAAATGCAATATGACTGAAATCTCAGCATTTGTGAACTAGGTCGGTATTTTTTCATTTACTCAATTCATTAACTATATTATAGTGCACTGGTCTACATCACGGAGGAATGGTCGAGTGGTTGAAGGCAGCGGTCTTGAAAACCGGCGAGGGTTTACGCCCTCCGTGAGTTCGAATCTCACTTCCTCCGCCATAGAATGTCGTAGCCGTAAGTTAAGGATATGTAAAATCAGTAACTTACGGTTTTTTATTTGCTAAAAATCCACTGTTACTATTATTACTTGCTACCACATTTGACATAATCCAAGAATGTGTGTGACGAAAGTTGACTTGATTTATGTAATTCAATCAATGCTTAGCATTCAAGTGTGTGTATTTTTGAACTATTTCCTTTGTCTCCCAACTGCCTAATGCGTTTATACAATAAGTAGGGTGCCACGTTGAGTATCTTCACTTGTTTACGAGTGATGTAATTCATCATATCAGGTGCTAACACGATGACTTTTTTGTTCTTTGCTTTTATCAAGGTCAGTGCATTTAGCTTGGCTTGCTTTTCTTGATTGCGTATACGTATATTAGCAAGGTAGTAATGAGTTTACGTTAGTAACAACATTTTCTACGCCTTCTTTGTTTGCCCTCACAACCTCCTCCTCATTGTTATATTTGGTTTGGATATTTTTAACTTCTTTGCGTATGAAATACCTCTTTAAGTTCTGCCAGTACAAATTGCGTAACTTTGCCATGATAATGATTAAATGCAGTCATAGCAGTAATGTCTAGAGGTTTGGGGTGGAGTAACGCAGTTAATGGTAACCTGTTAAGTTGTGAGCCAAGAAACTCATCTACTAAGAGCTGCTCTGGCATAATAGCCCACCCGATCCCTTGATTCACTAAGTCCATCATCAAGTAATAACTATTGACTTGCCAATATTGTGGAGAAATCGGTGTAATGTCAGTGTTGCGGTGGATGAGCTGGACGAAGTGTGCTAAATCGGCATTGTTTACCTCAGTAAGTTGAGATAATGGGTGAGAGGGGGCCGCTGCAGCAACAAAACGCTGTTGACCGAGCAACTGCACAGGAAGATCAGATTGTACTTGATTTTGGTAGAGGATACCGATATTCAGTTCACCTTGTTCTATTTTTGAGCGAATTTCAGCCGCGGTGGAAAGTTGTAAATCCAACTGGGTATGTGGAAAGCGTTGGTGCAATTTAACAAAGATCTTTGTGAGTTGTTCATCCCACAAAGTGTCTTCAAAAGCAATACTCAACCGATATTCCTGAGGTTCAGAAAGAGCGGTCGCTTTTTGTTCGAAATAGTGTATTTGCTGTAAGACATGTTTTACCATAGGCAGTAAAGCAGCGCCATTAGACGTAAGATGGGCTGCGTTTTTGCTACGATCAAACAAGGTTTGATTGAGCGCGATTTCTAAATTTGCCACAGCACTACTAACTGCTGATTGTGCCTTACCTAACTTGCGGGCGGCTGCTGATATCGAGCCATTTTCACATACTGCGACAAAAGCTTTGAGTTGTTCCAAATTATACATATCTCCTCCTTTTTATCTATTTTATCGTTTGATTTTAATCTTTGCTATCTGAAAAATAGATAGCCATTGATTTTTCATAGCAATATTTTCTTTTTACAATACGCTTCATTTTAAGGAGAGCAGCCTAATGCAGAGGTTTTATTCCAGATCATTAGCAAGCGCACCATACTCTAACATTGAGTATGAATGCTGTAGTTTAAAATGGTGATGAGGAAGTTTACACATAGAAATGGACGCGTTTTTTGTATTACAAGTAATCAACGTTCAAGCGTCTAAAGCACCCACGACGATAGGGGTTGGCTTCCAATGTTGAGTGGTGTTTGACAGCATTACAACAGATAAAGCAATAATTTTATTGTAAGGAAATTTTACTAAATGAGTGCAATTCATAATTTAAAACATATTGGCATACAACATAAGAAACAGCTTATTGGCACATTTACCCTTGTGTTGCTAGAAAATCTAATGCTGATGACTTACCCGATTTTCGGGGGGTTTGCCATCAATGGTGTGGTGGCGGGTAATTTGTCCCAAGCCTTGACGTATTCCGCTGTGGTGTTGGTGATGTGGCTGATCGGGTCTGCACGCCGTGCTGTGGATACCCGAACCTTTACTCGTATTTATGCAGCGATAGTAGTCCCGCTCATTGTACAACAGCGACAACAAGGCGAGCTTACCTCAACCGTATCTGCTCGAGTAGCATTGTCGCGTGAGTTTGTCGATTTCTTCGAGCAACATTTGCCGGTGTTAATTACTTCAGTGATTTCTATTGCTGGGGCTGTATTGATGTTACTGGTTATCGAATTTTGGTCAGGTTTAACGGCACTCGTGATTCTGTTGTTTTTTGCCTTATTGGCACCACGTTACACTCACACTAACGACCGGCTTTATTTTAAGCTCAATAACCACTTGGAAAACGATGTGAAGATGATCGAGCGTTCGCATACACCGCATTTGACACGCCATTACGATTTTATTTCGCGTTTGCGGATCATTATTTCCAACCGAGAAGCGCTCAGCTATTTGCTAGTTGGTATTGCGATGGCTATCTTGTTTGGTGTCACTATGACGATTTTGACTTTCACACATGAAGTCAGTGCGGGTCATATTTATGCAGTCATCAGCTATCTGTGGACGTTTGCTATGAGTTTGGACGATATCCCACGCTTATTAGAGCAATTCTCGCAGATTAAAGATATTGGTAAGCGGGTCAAAATTGAAGAAAAAAGAGGAAGCTAAATAATGCAGGTATGTGACAAAATCAGCACAATATATTATCCGTTATTTCACCCTGCAAGATGATTTGAATGAGATGCCAATTCGTATCATGTCGGATGATTTATAAAAGACAGTTTTTGCCAGCGTGATACTAAAGCCAGTGGAAGAAGTAAGATGATAAGTATTATCTAATAATATGATTTATAAAGTTTTTTATTGTCGCTAATAATATATGCTATTTAACATAGGAGATTTTTTAGCCAATTTGAATGAGACAAATAACAAAAGCAAGGATAACCTTGCTTTTGTTTATAGATTAAGATTAGGCTTCTGAGTTTGGGAAGAGGAAAGGATTTAAGCCACTGCGTTGTAAGCCTTTTTCTTCCATTTCCACATCTAGGAAAATACTAGCAAGATCATCGGCTACGGCTTCTACTTTAGGATCACGTTCTTGGTATAGTGCTTTTAAGTAGCTATGACAATCACCGCAACTTTCTGCTTTCACTGCCGCCATTTCAGAATCAAGAGACCAATAATCTAATTTACCCGTTTGGTCACAATTTGTACATTTTGAACGAACCATATTCCACTCAGTTTCACACAAGGCACAATGTAAGTAACGTAAGCCTTGTTCAGCGCCAAAATGAATCACGCTAGTGACAGGTGCAGAGGCACAAATTGGGCAAACATGAAGGTTTTCTCCGCTTTCTTTATGACTTGAATGTGGAATTTGTTGTACTAATTGAAGCCAGTAAAGGGAAAGTGCCGCCCAAATGAAAACAGCTTGATCACTGCTAATTTGCTCAAATTCTTGAGCTAAGAGTTTATCCGCGATGCTATCTCGTTCCGCTTTTGAGTATTTCTCTAAGGTTTCAATCGTATTGAGAATCGTCTCATTGGCTTTGGGTTTCATTTCCGCCAAAATTGCCATTAATAAGGTTTGCCAAACAGGATCGCGCTGCCAGCGTTGAGTGTTAAGTGGTTGTTTAGCAAGATCTTCGGCAGAGAGTTTTTCTGCGCTTAAACGCGGGTCTTGCGCAATTGGTTGTTGTTGCAAGACAGCTAATTGCGCTTCGGCAACTTGGCTTGCAAAGTGAAGATAGTCTTCCAATGGATGTGCATTTGAAAGCGAAGTGAAACGTGCAATACGACGTTGATAGAGATTTTTCGGGTTTGCAAACAGGAGTGCCGGTGCATGAAATGAACTGGCTGCCGCTTTAATTTCAGAGTCGGGAAGAATTCGGATACTCATCATGTTTCCTTATTTTTGAATAAATAAAGTGCGGTCGCTTTTAGAAAAATTTCTGAAAATTTGACCGCACTTTTATTCACAGAGTCGTGTTTATGGTTGGCTTTGGTTTTGTTGTTTTGCCAATTCTTCTTTTTCTAGTTCAGGTAGGACTTCTTCACGATACCAACGAGGGTGGTGTTTTTTCGCCCAGCGAACCGTCACCCAGCCTTCGACCATACCACGAATAGACCCTTTGACCCAGAATGCCATATAGATGTGTACCATAATACCAGTGAATAACAAGAAGGCACTGGTAGAATGTAACAAGATCGCAATACGGATAACCGGGATTGAGAAATTATGGGAGAAATATTGACGCCACATAATAATGCCGGTTACAAGTAAGGTGATCATGGCAAGAATCAAGGTCCAGAACAACATTTTCTGACCAAGGTTATATTTGCCATTATCAGAAACCGCATGCTCGTTGCCTTTTAATACTTCACCAATATTTTTGAGCCAAACCCAGTCGTTTTTCTCAGGGAAGTTGTGACGCCAGTAAATACGGCAAAGATTCAGGAACGCGACAAACATGACAATTCCCGTAAATGGGTGTACAAAACGTGCCAGTTGCGGTGTACCTAGAATTTCCGTTAACCAGGAAAAATCCGGGAAGAAGAATGCCAGCCCCGATAAACCAGTAATAAAGAAACAGATAACCAGTAACCAATGGCTAAGGCGAGCTGGCAATTTATGGCGTACGATTTTACGATCGTTACTGATCTGAATCTTACTCATGATTGCCTCCTGTATGCTCTTCGTGCTCTTCGTGCTCCTCGTGTTCATCGAATTCTTCGGTATTTGGACCGATGGTGATGTAGTGAGCAATTTCACTGAGGATAATACCGCCCATTGCAACCGCTGCCACTGGTTTTAACACATCTTTCCAAACTTTGATGCTGAGATCAATTGATGGATCTTTCGGCAGACCAGAATAAAGTTCTGGTTTATCTGCATGATGTAACACATACATGACGTGTGTGCCACCCACACCTTCCGGATCGTAAAGTCCAGCGTTTTCATAGCCACGAGATTTTAAGTCAGCAATGCGTTGCTCTGCATAAATTTTCATCTCTTCTTTGCTACCAAAACGAATCGCACCGGTTGGGCAGGTTTTCACACAAGCGGGTTCTTGACCCACGGTGACACGGTCCACACAAAGTGTACATTTATAGACACGATTATCGTCTGGATTCATGCGTGGTACGTTAAATGGACAACCCGCAATGCAATAGCCACAGCCGATACATTTATCCGATTGGAAATCCACAATACCATTCGCATACTGGATAATGGCACCTGGTGCTGGACAGGATTTTAAACAACCCGGTTCGGCACAATGCATACAACCATCTTTACGGATTAGCCATTCTAAGCGGTCGTTTTCTTCCACTTCGTTGAATTTCATCACCGTCCAAGCTTTGGCATTTAAATCGGTCGGGTTATCGTAAACACCGACACAGGCTTCAGGCTCAGCACGGATATCGTTCCACTCTGAACACCCCACCTGACAGGCTTTACAGCCGATACAGGTGGTGACATCGATCAGTTTTGCCACTTCAACTTGATGCTCACGCGCTTGTGGTGGTGGCGTTAAGCTTGATGTTGCAGAGGCTTTAATAATGTTTTGAGATTGTACTACACCCATTTTACGCCCCCACTTTCTCAATATTGACTAACATACATTTAGATTCTGGTGTTTGTGTATTCGCATCACCAGTACGAACGGTTAAGTTGTTGGCGAAGAAACCTTTTTTCGCACCAGTCGTTGCGGCAAAGCCCCAGTGAATAGGAATTCCGACGGTATGAATTGGCTTGCCGTCAGACACTAAAGCACGGATACGTTTGGTCACCACAGCAACGGCTTTAATATAACCGCGTTTTGAGCTGACTTTCACGATATCGCCATGTTTAATGCCTTTTTCAGCCGCCAAGGCTTCACCAATCTCAACAAATTGTTCTGGTTGTGCAATCACGTTCAGTAATACGTTTTTCGTCCAATAATGGAAGTGTTCGGTTAAACGGTAAGTCGTACCCACATATGGGAAATCCGCACTTGTTCCCAGATCTTCTTTATCGCTGGCTAAAATCCGTGCAACTGGACTTGATACCACATTTGGATGAAGTGGGTTAGTACCAATTGGTGTTTCCATTGGTTCATAGTGTTCTGGGAATGGACCATCAGCCATACGTTCACGTACGAACAAACCACTTACCCCTTCTGGTTGCATGATAAATGGCATAACCGGGCTATTAGGTGGGGCAGTACCGTAGTCGGCAACATCCACATAGTTCCAGTTTTTACCGTTCCATTTGATCAACTGACGTTTCGGGTTAAATGGATTACCGGCTAAGTCTGCACCTGCACGGTTATAAAGAATACGGCGGTTTAATGGCCAAGCAAATGCCCAACCTAGCGTATTTCCTAAGTTCGATGGATCAGCGTTATCACGGTTTGCCATTTGGTTACCTTTTTCGGTCCATTGTCCCGTGTAAATCCAGCAAGCCCCTGATGTTGTACCATCATCACGCATTTGTGCAAAGCTCGACAATAACTGACCTTTTTTCAAGATAATGTTGCCGTCTGCATCTTTGATGTCTTCTAATGCGTAACCATTATTCTCTTTTGCGACTTCTTCCGCTTTTGGCTCAAGTGGGTTTGCATAATCCCAGCTCATTGCTTCTAGTGGCTCAAGTGGGGCTTTTCCGCCTTCTGTTTTATATAGGTGGATAAGCTCAGCACGCAATTCAGAAAGAATTTCACCGTCAGTTTTGGCTTCACCCGGTGGCTCCGCACCTTTCCAGTGCCATTGTAGCCAACGACCAGAGTTCGCAATGGAACCATCTTCTTCGACGAAGCAGGTTGTTGGTAAACGGAATACTTCAGTTTGAATCTCTTCGGTTTTCACATCATTAAATTCACCGTAGTTTTTCCAGAATTCAGAGGTATCGGTGATTAATGGGTCAAAAATCACTAAATATTTTAGTTTACTTAAGGCTTTAATGATTTTTTGTGAGTTAGCGTAAGAGGCAACTGGGTTCATCCCTTGGCAGAAGAAACCATTCACTTTACCGTTATACATGTCTTCGATGTAACGGAATTGGTCGGTACCACCTTTCGGTAATTTTGGTAAATAGTGATAACCAAATTCGTTATCTTGCGTACCTTTATCACCATAGAAGGATTTCAGCATACTGACCATGAATTTTGGTGTATTTTTCCAATAGTTCACCTGATCGTTCATCATGGTTTTTGGTGTGATACGATCCAAGAACGCTTGTAAGCTTTTATCAGCTTCTGTTGGTAATGGAATATATGCAGGTAAACGATTTGGGAATAAGCCTAAATCTGTAATCCCTTGTACGTTTGAGTGACCACGTAATGCATTCACACCACCACCCGATACACCAATGTTACCGAGCAATAATTGGATCATCGCCATGGTTCGAATATTTTGTGAACCAACGGTATGTTGAGTCCAACCTAATGCATAAAGGAATGTTGCTGCTTTATCTGGCGCAGAGGTTTTAGCAATTTCTTCACAGAAGATTTGGAAGTCTTTCTGTGGTGTGCCGGTAATACGTTCTACCATTTCTGGTGTATAGCGTTCCACATGTTCACGTAGCATATTGATCACACAGCGTGGATCTTGCATATCCATATCACGTTTTGGCTGACCATTTTCATCAAATTGGTAAGCCCAAGTGGAGCGGTCATACTTGCGTGTGGCTTCGTCATAACCAGAGAATAGCCCGTCTTCAAATTTGAAGTTTTCATTCACGAGGAAGGTGGCATTGGTATAGTGTTTCACATATTCGTGTTGGATTTTATCGTTTTTCAACAAATAGCGAATCACCCCAGACAGAAACGCAATATCCGTACCTGGACGAAGAGGCATATAAATATCAGCGACAGCTGCAGTACGGTTAAAACGAGGATCGACCACCATCAGTTTGGCACCGTTTTGTTTTTTGGCTTCAATCGCCCAACGGAATCCAACAGGGTGTGCTTCTGCTGCGTTACCGCCCATAACAATCACTAAATCTGCGTTTTTAATATCAACCCAGTGGTTGGTCATCGCACCGCGACCAAATGATGGAGCAAGACTTGCTACCGTTGGTCCGTGTCAGATACTCGCTTGGTTGTCGGTAAAGATAATACCGAGAGAACGCACAAATTTTTGTGTAAGAATACCGGTTTCGTTACTACATGCCGAACCCGCTAAGAAGCCTGCTGTCATCCAACGATTGACTGGCTCACCTGCGTCATTTTTTTCAACGAAGTTAGCATCACGGTCATCTTTGATGTGACGAGCAATACGCTCAATGGCTTCGTGCCATGAAATCCGTTTCCATTCTTTTGAACCGGCTTCACGCACTTCAGGGTATTTAACACGACGGTCACTATTGACATAGTCTAAAGCACCTGCCCCTTTTGGACATAAGGCACCGCGACTAACTGGATGATCGGGGTCGCCCTCGATATGAAAGAGTTTGCCTTTGCTGTTTTTTGAGCCATCACCCAAGCTGTACAACAACATACCACAACCAACAGCGCAATAAGTACAGGTATTACGCGTTTCTTTGGCGCGTAATAATTTGTAATTGCGAGGCGCTGCTAACGCTTCTGTTGGCGCAAAGCCTAACATTGCCGCAGATGTCCCCGCCATTCCCCCTGCACAGATCTTGAAGAACTTTCTTCTACTGACCTGCATAGATAATACTCCTTAGCGTAACAAAAATTTTGTTAGCATTTGATAGTCGTAAACACGTTAAATAGATAATTAAATATTTTGACTTGTTTTTCACTTGTTAAAATTGTATTACAATCGCCACAAGCGTTGAATTGTTGATATGCGTCTTACGAAGTAAATTACCAGCAATTAAAACACCTTTTAGGATACCGATTTTTTAGTGGTAAATCTATAACCAATTACCATTAATAAGGAAAAATATTTTGAACTGGATCACAAAATTCACAGTTGATTTTTTTTGCAAATTAACAAAAAAGCAACAAATAAAAAACAAAACAATAACTTATGAAGCAAAACAAGAAAATCTTGCAACAGAGGTTCCTGTTGCCCTTGTTTATAATGGGATTTCTCATACGGTGATGATGTGTTCACCGGAAAATTTAGCGGATTTTGCCATGGGATTTTCGTTGGCAGAAGGTATTATTGATAAGCCAAGTGATATTTATGGTATTGATGTGGTTCCTGCCTGCCAGGGGATTGAAGTTCAAATTGAACTTGCCACCCGTTGTTTTGTGCGCCTCAAAGCACAACGACGTACATTAGCGGGGCGGACTGGTTGCGGTATTTGTGGTACTGAGCAATTACAGCAGGTGCACAAAAATTTACCTCCGTTAGAACGCACTATCCAGTTTGATTTAAAGCGCCTAGATGCTTGCTTAATTCAACTGCAACAAGCACAAGTATTAGGGCAACAAACCGGTTCAACGCATGCCGCGGGTTTTTTTGATCTCGCAGGAAATTTGCTGTGCCTACGTGAAGATGTCGGGCGTCATGTGGCATTAGATAAATTATTAGGTTGGCATGCGAAACAGCCTGCCACAAAAGGGTTTGTATTGGTGACCAGTCGAGCTAGTTATGAAATGGTGCAAAAAACAGCAGCCTGTGGCATTGAAATGCTAATTGCCATTTCTGCAGCGACTGAACTCGCAGTGAACATGGCAGAACAATACCAATTAACCTTAGTTGGCTTTGCGCGAGAAGGCAGAGCAACAATCTATACAGGAAAAGAGCGGTTGTTTTTTTGAGAATTTTCTCTATAATCCCACTGTATAAAAAAACAGTTTGGTGGGTCTAAATCGCGTAAGCAAGGTAGGCATAGTCTGCCTTGTTGCTTTTATGACGGCTGCTAAGCGACAAAAACATAGCATTCCTGAACTGAGATGAAAACAGAAGGCAGATGACAGAATGGATATTTCAGCATTATTAGATGGGTTAAATGATAAACAACGTGATGCGGTTGCCGCGCCACTCGGCAATTACTTGGTATTGGCGGGGGCAGGGAGTGGTAAAACACGTGTGTTAACACATCGTATTGCTTGGTTAATTGCAGTGGAACAGGTTTCGGAAGGGAGTATCATGGCAGTAACCTTCACCAATAAAGCCGCGGCTGAAATGCGTCATCGTATCGAAAGCACCTTAGCTAATCATGCTTCTCAACGTTTATTTGGTATGTGGGTGGGCACGTTCCACAGCATTGCCCACCGCTTATTGCGCGCCCATCATCTTGATGCGAACTTGCCACAAGATTTCCAAATCCTCGATTCTGACGATCAATTGCGTTTGGTGAAGCGCTTACTTAAATTACATAATTTTGATGAGAAAATTTTTATTCCTAAACAAGTCTGCTGGTATATCAATAATAAAAAAGATGACGGGTTAAGAGCGCACCAAATTGATGACAATAATGATCGACATGAGCGGGAATGGATAAAAATTTATCAGATTTATCAAGATACTTGTGATCGTGCTGGTTTAGTGGATTTTGCGGAATTGTTATTACGTGCATACGAATTATGGCTGAAAAAGCCTGTGATTTTACAGCGTTATCAACAACGTTTTCAGCACATTTTGGTCGATGAGTTCCAAGATACTAATAAGATCCAATATGCTTGGGTAAAATTGCTTGCGGGGGAACAAGGCAAGGTGATGATCGTGGGAGATGACGATCAATCGATTTATGGTTGGCGCGGGGCAAAAATTGAAAATATCCAACGCTTTTTAGATGATTTTTCCAATGCGCAAACCATCCGTCTTGAACAAAATTATCGTTCCACGGGGAATATTTTGGCAAGTGCCAACCAGCTTATTTCCAATAACAGCAATCGCCTTGGTAAAAATTTGTGGACGGACGGAGAAAAAGGTGAGCCAGTAGGAATCTATGCGGCTTTTAATGAATTAGATGAAGCCTTATTTGTTTCCTCACAAATTAAACAATGGATAGAAAATGGCGGTAAGCTAAAAGATTGTGCCATTTTATACCGCAGTAATAGCCAATCCCGTGTGATTGAAGAGGCGTTAATTCGTTCTCAATTACCTTATCGTATTTATGGCGGTATGCGTTTCTTCGAGCGTCAAGAGATTAAAGATGCCCTTGCTTATTTACGTCTTATTGCCAATCGTCAAGACGACGCCGCGTTTGAACGCGTGGTCAATACGCCACCTCGTAGTATTGGTGAACGAACGTTAGATATGCTACGTAGTGTGACCCGCGAACGTGAAGTGACTTTGTGGCAAGCCACCCAATTAGCCATTCATGAAAATTTACTGACGGCGAGAGCAGCAACCGCACTACAACGCTTTTTAGAGTTGATTAATTCCTTACAGCAGGATACCAGTGAAATGCCCTTATTTGCGCAAACCGATTTTGTGATTAAGCATTCTGGTTTATATGCCATGTATCAACAGGAAAAGGGGGAAAAAGGCGAAGTGCGGATCGAAAACTTAGAAGAGTTAGTGACTGCCACAAAAGAATTTATTAAGCCAGATGAGGCAGAACAGTTATCTGATTTAACAGCCTTTTTAACTCATGCCTCCTTAGAAGCAGGGGAGGAACAAGCTTCTCCACATCAAGACTATGTTGAAATGATGACATTGCACTCTGCAAAGGGATTGGAATTCCCTCGGGTATTTATGGTGGGGGTTGAAGAAGGGCTATTTCCAAGTTTCCGATCTTTTGAAGAACCGGGGCGTTTAGAAGAAGAGCGTCGCTTAGCTTATGTTGGGATCACGCGCGCAAAACAAAAGTTGACGATTTGCTATGCGGAAAGTCGCCGTCTATATGCCAAAGAAGAACGTCATCTTCCTTCCCGTTTTATTGCTGAATTACCTACGGAATGTATTCAAGAAATTCGCTTACGTGGTACGGTGACACGTGCCATGAATCAGCAGAAAGTCGGATCGGTTGCACCGAGTTTACAGGAAAGTGAATGGAAAATGGGGCAAAAAGTGCTACATAGCAAATTTGGGCAAGGTACGATCATTAATGTGGAAGGGGCGGAGAATAATACTCGCTTACAAATTGCATTCCAAAATCAAGGGATTAAATGGCTGATTGCCCATTTAGCCAAATTAGAAAAAATTCGTTAAAGGGATGTACAACCTCGTGTGGAAGTACGCTAGATAGCCTGCGTTTTTTACATGGGGCGATTTTTATCCCTTTATTTTTGACAGAATTCGCGCTTAAATTAAAAGAAGAATTGGTATATCATATAGGCTAATTTTTGAATTTACGTATAGACCCATTCTTATGGCAAAAAAGAACGCCCAAATTCCAAGTAAACCTCTTGAACAAGGCATTGTTCCGCCACATTCTTTAGAAGCGGAGCAGTCTGTTTTAGGCGGTATTTTGATTCACCCAGCTCATTGGGATAGCATTAGTGACATGCTCATTGCCGATGATTTCTATTTAGCTGCCCATCGTGTCATTTTCCAAGAAATGGAAAATTTACTCCGTCAAGGCAAGCCAATTGATCTGATCAACCTCTACGAATTTTTACGTGAAAAGAATCTCAGTGAAGATGTTGGTGGCTTTGCCTATTTAGCTGAATTATCCAAAAATACACCAAGTGTATCCAATATTGTTTCGTATGCCGCTATCGTGCGTGATCGTGCTATTTTGCGTGATTTGATTAGTGTCAGTAATGATGTGGCGCAAAGCTGTTACACGACAAAAGGGATGGAGGTGAAAGATATTCTGGATGAGGCAGAACGAAAAGTCTTTGCCATTTCGGAGAAACGCACCACTTCAAACGAAGGACCACAAAATATCTGTGCGATTTTAGAAAAAACCATTGATCGTATTGAATTATTGAGTAAAACCGAAGGGCATAATGGTATCACAGGTGTCAGTACCGGTTTTGATGCGCTCGATAAGAAAACCGCCGGTTTACAGCCTTCCGATCTCATCATTGTGGCAGCCCGTCCTTCAATGGGTAAAACGACTTTTGCAATGAATTTATGTGAAAATGCAGCACTCAAAAGTGATAAACCGGTTTTAGTGTTCAGTTTAGAGATGCCAGCAGAACAAATTATGATGCGTTCTCTTGCTTCATTATCGCGTGTGGATCAAACCAAAATTCGTACTGGACAAGGGTTAGATCAAAGTGACTGGTCGAAGATTGGGAGTACAATGGGGCTGTTCGCTAATAAGCCCAACTTATATATTGATGATTCATCCGGCTTAACCCCAACGGAATTACGTTCACGTGCAAGACGAGTATATCGTGAAAACGGCGGCTTAAGTTTGATTATGGTGGACTATTTGCAATTAATGCGGGCACCGGGATTTGCCGATAACCGTACCTTAGAGATTGCTGAAATTTCGCGTTCACTAAAAGCCTTAGCAAAAGAATTAGAAGTGCCAGTGATTGCCTTATCCCAGTTAAACCGTACCCTTGAAAATCGTGCTGATAAACGTCCAGTGAATTCTGATTTGCGTGAATCTGGTTCCATTGAACAAGATGCGGACTTAATTATGTTTATTTATCGTGATGAAGTGTATAACGAAAACTCGGAAGATAAAGGCGTGGCAGAAATTATTATTGGCAAACAGCGTAATGGTCCGATTGGACGCGTGAGATTGGCGTTTAGAGGACAATTCTCACGCTTTGATAACTTAGCCGAACAACGAGATATAAGAGACGATTATTAATGAATATGAAACCTGCCACAGCAAAAATCAGTTCTGTGGCATTAAAACACAACATTCAAACGATTAAACAAAAAGCCCCGCAAAGTAAAATTATTGCTGTTGTGAAAGCCAACGCCTATGGTCATGGTGTTGTGTTTGTGTCCGCTGCCGTAGAAGAGTTGGTCGATTGTTTTGGCGTCGCCCGTTTAGAAGAAGCCTTAAGTTTACGCTCAAATGGGATTACGAAACCTATTTTGCTCTTAGAAGGTTTTTTTTGCGATAAAGATTTACCGGTGATTGCGATAAATAATATTCAAACTGTGGTGCATAACGTCGAACAATTGGAAGCGTTAAAAGCAGCTAAAGTTCCTAATCCGATTAAAGTCTGGCTAAAAATTGATACTGGTATGCACCGTTTAGGGGTAGCACTAGAAGACGTTGAGTATTTTTACCAAGCGCTCCGCGATTCAGAGAATGTTGAACCACAGATTGGTTTTGTCAGCCATTTTAGTCGCGCGGATGAATTGGAATGTGACTATACCAAGTTACAATTGACACGTTTTTTAAATGCTACGCAAAATAAAGCGGGCGAAAAAAGTATTGCTGCCTCAGGTGGGATCTTATTTTGGGAAAATTCCCATTTAGACTGGATTCGTCCGGGCATTATTATGTATGGGATTTCACCGATTAATGTACCGGCACAAGAATATGATTTAACCCCTGTGATGACCTTAACCTCCTCTCTTATTGCAATTAAACAGCATAAAAAAGGGGAGCCAGTAGGATATGGCGGGATTTGGGTCAGTGATAAAGACACGAAAATTGGTGTGGTTGCCATTGGTTATGGCGATGGTTATCCGCGTGACATACCAACAGGCACACCGGTTTACCTCAATGGTCGTCGTGTGCCCATTGTGGGACGTGTCTCGATGGATATGTTGACAGTCGATCTCGGTGCAGAAGCACAAGACAAAGTTGGCGATGAAGTCATTCTTTGGGGCAAAGAATTGCCCATTGAAGAAATCGCGGATATTAGTGGCGTGATTAGTTATGAATTGATCACAAAATTAACGCCACGTGTTTTAACGGAATATATTGATTAATTAATTAGCGATGAAAAAGTGCGGTAGAATTTACCGCACTTTTTGTCTTTTTAGTATTATTTATAAAATCAGAGCTAATCTGACGAATCATTATAAAAAATAAAAAGGTAAACAGGGGATAAGGTCAGTAAATTTAGGATGATTTTTGACTAATGGATAAATACTTGAATATCCCCATGGACCGTTTTCCATGATCAGCTGAGTTTGTTGCTCATCATTGTCTCGATATTGATGATAGAGTGTTTCGCTGTCTCTATTATCTTCCGTTAGCCAGTTTGCTGGTCTTGAAATACAAATCTGAAGAATATTATTTTTCTTACACAAGAGAGAGAAATAGATATCAGCCATGCCTGAATGGGTAAAGTCAGAAAGAGAAAATTGATTAAAGAGACTGACTCTAAAGCTAACAGTTCCTGTACCTAATACATTGACCGCTTTGTCTTTTTCCAGAGGTTTATAGAAGCTATATACCAGTCTATCCGCCGAAAAATATTTGGTCATTCTACTTGGAAAGAGAATGCCGTGTAAACCAATAACCGCTTTATCATCGTATTCATTCAGCTTTTTGATCATCGTATTGATGTAATCGCTCGGATAGATAATGTCGTCATCACAGGTTATATAATATCCATCTTGATTTTTTTCAATCAACTCTTCCAGTAAAATGAATTTGCCATTATCTCTAATGGAGTTATCTTTATCTTTGCAATGAACAACGGTTGCTTTATTACCTAAATTTTTTATGAAGTCAGGGATTTCTACATAGCCATCAAGATAAATATGAAAATGATCACATTGATTTTTTAGTATGCCGATAATACGTTGTAATTGCGCTATTCTTGAGGGAATAGAACAAATATTGATATAAACAGGAATCTTAGGATTGGACAACTTACTCATTTCTTGTGGTACTGGTAAGGCATCGTAAATACGAGGGAATTGAAAAAGATTTTTGAAATCATGTGAGGCAGTTTCGTTATGCATCGCTTGAAACAGGGTTGCATAATGTTGTCTGGTATCAGACATTTTCTGTATTATGTTATGATTGTCTATCCATTCAACCATATCAGTAAATAAAGAGTTTTCTCTCATTGTGTTGTAGTATAACGGCAAGAGTAAATTTTTTATTTTTTCTTTTCCATAATATTTCGCAATTCTATGAAAGAACTCATCATCTGAGCCTTTAGTCGTACAATTGAAGAAACCAATTTCTTGAAATACTTTTTTGTGCATACCTAAGGTTATAAAACCTAATCTATAATCCATATTATTGACTTTAATGATATGTTGTGTTTCTGGTGCTAGTCTTGAGTATGCACAACGAACAGCAATAGTTTCTTTATTAGCTAATAATATATTTACACATCTTTCTATTCTTTCATGATGACATACATCATCACTATCTTGAAAGAAAATAATGTCACCTTTAGATTTTAATATGCCTGTATTTTTCGCAAAGTAAGTTCCTAGGTTTGAATTTAATCTAAATACTCTGACTTTGCTTGTTGTATTCGCTATTCTCGAGGCAATTTCAAATGTATTATCCGAGCTATCATCATCTACAATAATAATTTCTATGTTTTTATATGTTTGTAACAATAATGAATTAATAGAAGCTTCGATAAATTGCGCTGTATTGTGAGATGTCATGATAATACTGACTAATGGATTTGCGCTGTTGGTTTCTTTGACTAACCCTAAATCACTTTTAGCGACTTCATTATATAAATCTGTTATTGATGTTGTTTGCTTATCTTTTTCTAGCTTTGCTTCTAATGCTTGATTATAGGTATATATTTTTTCAAATTCTTGCAGAACCAATTGGAGTTGTTTTAATAAAAGTTTATTTTCGTTTTCAAGGGATGCGGATAGCGGATGTTTACTGTCCTGTTTTGCCAATAAAGTTTGTTGAGAAATAATGTCTTTGTTTAAAGTTGTTTTTAGACTATCAATTTTATTTTTAAAGGTGTTGAGTTCATTTTCTTTTTCATGTTGGGGTGGATTTTTAGTCATTTGTTTTTGAGTCATCTCTTTTTTTCCCCTTCATTTCAATAAATGAGTTTATGTTTTTATTTTTATAAACCTCACTATAGACAGATTCTTTAAATATGTATATATCTCTTTGAGTTTATTTGACGTATTTTGAGTTTAAGTGAACAAGAATACACCGATGTAGGTCATTCCCCTACACAGCGTGCGTTATAATTCATTTTTAAGTGTTTTAGCATTGTTCAACGTATTGTTATGGTTTACTTTTATTCTCGCTATAAGTATGACGTTCTCAGCGATAAATTTGCTAATGAGTAAGAAATTCACGATGAAAAACGTTCAGCCAACACGGCTTGATTGGTTTCTCGTCTTGTTACCTTATGCAATCGGTTTGTTCTTTGCGATTTTTGATAGTGCAACAATTGGTCAAGTTTTCTTCTGGGGTTTTATGACACATCTTGTTGCGATATTTTTATATTTTGTGTTTCATTATCCACTTACAGCTATTTGGGGTTTTGTTGTTGGCATAATGGCGTAAAAAATCTGTCAGGAATTGACCGCACTTTTTGCGTGCAATGAGCGCATTTAGCCTTTCATTACTTTCTAAGCATTTATGTCATCTCATCTATATTGTTTTCTATTTTAATGATGAGTATAGTGTTCACCAACGTCGTCCGTCGCAGTAAATCTCGACAACTGCTAACGAATGCATTGCGCAGGGATTGATATGTGGGGAAGTTCGAGTCCCACCGGGCGACACCTTATTAATATGTTTCCCTTTTTTCATTTAAAAAAAACTATTGTCAATAAAGATGAATGGAGTACCTCTGTGCCAGATAAAGTGCTAGATTTTGGCTAGGTCGTATAAACATGGATTGACTTACAAGGGGGAAATTTAATTCAGAATGCGCGAATATAAATGAATCTCAAACGATGATTTATTAACAAAATGATTACATGCATTTTGTATATTATGCAATTAATGAATTTATAAAAGCGAAAGTTGTTCTGCCTCAAAGTTTGCCCCTTAACCTACACGCCAATTTAGTATATTATTTTCCCATTCGATATTATAAAAAAGGAAAACAATAATGAAAAACATCAATCCTACAACAACAAACGCGTGGAAAGCCTTACAACAACATCATCAAACGCAAAGTGCGGTGACAATTCAACAACTTTTTGCGCAAGAAAAAGATCGTTTTACGGATTATTCCTTGTCTTTTAACAATGAAGTGTTAGTGGACTTCTCCAAAAACAATGTGACAAAAGAAACCTTAGAATTATTGCGCCAGTTAGCGCAAGAATGTGCATTGCCTGAGGCAGTGGACGCGATGTTTAGTGGGGCAAAAATCAATAAAACGGAAGATCGCGCCGTATTACATACCGCACTTCGTAATCGTTCTAATTCGCCCGTGTTGGTTGATGGGAAAGATGTGATGCCAGAAGTGAATGCGGTTTTAGCCAAAATGAAAGATTTTTGCCATCGTGTGATTTCTGGTGAATGGAAGGGTTATACGGGTAAAGCGATTACAGATGTGGTGAACATCGGAATTGGTGGGTCTGATTTAGGACCTTATATGGTAACAGAAGCCTTACGTCCTTATAAAAATCATTTGAATCTACATTTCGTGTCTAACGTAGATGGTACACATATTGCGGAGACCTTAAAGAAAGTTAATCCAGAAACCACGCTATTTTTGGTTGCGTCAAAAACCTTTACCACACAAGAAACTATGACCAATGCGCATTCTGCGCGTAATTGGTTCTTAGCCACGGCAAAAGACGAAAGTCATGTGGCAAAACACTTTGCAGCACTGTCCACAAACAGTAAAGCCGTTGCTGAATTTGGTATTGATACCAATAATATGTTTGAATTTTGGGATTGGGTAGGGGGGCGTTATTCATTATGGTCAGCGATTGGTTTATCTATTGCCCTTTCAATCGGTTTTGAGCATTTTGAAGCGCTTTTAGCGGGTGCACACGAAATGGATAAACATTTCCGTACCGCTCCAATTGAGCAAAATATTCCGACCACATTAGCGTTAATTGGTTTGTGGAATACCAATTTCTTAGGTGCACAAACCGAAGCGATTCTACCTTATGATCAATATTTACACCGTTTTGCAGCGTATTTCCAACAAGGCAATATGGAATCCAATGGGAAATATGTTGATCGTAATGGCGAAGTGATCGATAACTACCAAACGGGACCGATTATTTGGGGCGAACCTGGTACCAATGGTCAACATGCGTTCTATCAATTAATTCACCAAGGCACTACCTTGATTCCTTGTGATTTCATCGCGCCAGCACAAACCCATAATCCATTAGCGGATCATCATGAAAAATTACTTTCAAACTTCTTTGCACAAACCGAAGCGTTGGCTTTTGGTAAAACGAAAGAAGAAGTAGAAGCGGAATTCGTGAAAGCAGGTAAATCTTTAGATGAGGTGAAAGAGGTTGTGCCATTTAAAGTGTTTACGGGAAATAAACCAACCAACTCGATTTTGGTCCAAAAAATTACGCCATTTACTTTAGGTGCCCTCATTGCGATGTACGAACACAAGATTTTTGTACAAGGGGTAATGTTTAATATTTATAGCTTTGACCAATGGGGCGTTGAGTTGGGCAAACAACTTGCGAATCGTATTTTGCCAGAGCTAGCAAACCGCGAAACGATTACAACTCATGACAGTTCAACTAATGGCTTAATTAACCAATATAAACAATGGCGTTAAGCGAAAGAACAAAAAGTGCGGTCAAAATGACCGCACTTTTTTTGTGTGTGAGTGCACCATGTCGTATGGTTTCTACAGCCTTACTAAATTAAGTGATGACCAATAAAAATCACTTTGCCGATAATCTCAAGGGCATGATATTGCTCAAAGGAGAGATCAATCGGCGGATAAAGTGTCTTATTGTCACTCATTAAGCGAATGCCATTGGGAAGCCCTTGAATAAGCTTAATCCAGATTTGTTTACCTGAACGTATCACATAAATGCCTTCCTCTTTTGTACTGTTCACCTCACGATTAATCAGAAGTAAATCACCATGATGAATGGTTGGTAGCATGCTGTCACCGGTAGCGCTGACAAAAACGAGTTTATCTGCTGTTATGCCTCTTCCTGTTAACCAATCTTTCATTAACGTAATGTGTTGGTTTGCTTTTGCAGAAGACGTGAAGGCACTAAAACAGGCGTAAAAGGGGATCGGAATGTGATCTTCTGTTTGTGTATTTTCAATAGAACTGACTTCTGTCGTATAGTGACGACAAGGTTCATTCACTTGAGAATGAGGCTGTTCTGCTTGATATAATCCAAGTTGTTGCTGGACCGCAATAGGGAATGACGTATAGTGATATTCAAACGTTTTGCCTTTCACGCCTTGTCTTTGGCGTTTTTGCCAACCTTCTCGGGCGGCTTTTTTGACAATACCTTTATCTGATCCTGGTAAATATAAGTTTTTTTCCATGAGTTCTTTTATTGAAAACCACTCTTGATAGTTCTGCATAAAAAACCTTCTAAGGAACTCGATGTGTTTTACTTTTGTGAGTGTTTAACTTATTGATTTATATTTAATTATAAATAGAAAGTAAATTTTCTTAAAAAGAACTATTGAGTTCCTTTAAAAATAATTGTATAGTTCCTTTTAGTTACTCACATACCTAATAAAAAATGTATTAATCCAAGTAGTAAGGAAATCACATTATGAAAAAGAGTAAAAAGAATATGCACCGCGCATATATTATTGCTGCCATTAAGGAAAAAGGTAGCTCACTCGCACAACTTTCTGTTCAAGCGGGACTACACCCCAGAACATTGAATAATGCATTAGATAGGAAGTATCCGAAAGGCGAAAAAATTATCGCTGATTTTATCGGAGTACCTGTTCAGGAGATATGGCCAGAACGTTATTAGATTTTTGTAATAAAACATGATGAATCTTTCTTTATTCAAAATTGGATAGAAAAGAAATCACTTCATCAGAAAAATATTGGCGCTCGCAAAGGGCATTTAAACGACATATCACATTTATTTTTTATGTAAAAACATGGATAAGGATGTTTGCGTTTAACGCATGAAAAAATAAAAGAATGTATGTTTTAGGTTGATTTGTATTTAATGGATTAACCTGACACAACATCAGCTCATGCCAATAGTCAACGCATTTCATCCTTTTAATTAATTTGCTAAACGCAATTTGATTTCCCCATTCTTTTTACATGCCCCCCTGTTTTGGACGAAAGTAAGTGCAAGAAGACTATCATACACACTTGTTTTGTTAACCCTCATGCATTTATTCGTTACAGGCACGGAAGACACGATGAGCAAGGATGCCTTTCAGTTAAGGGCAAAGCGATGGCTTTGCCCTTGTTTATTGCCTCGGGTTGAATGTTAGCGTGTTGCCCATTCTGCTAATGGTAAAGGGGCATCATCTGACCAAATCCGTTGCCAGAAGGTGAGCAGAACTTTCTTATTTAGATGACTTTTGATCGTTGGATAAGCCTTCGGCAGTACGGCTTGCCATTCGCCTTGATGTTTTTCTGCCACAATAAAACGGAAATTAAACTGTCCAGCTAAGCCCATTCGGGTATCGCTAGCCACTAATTGATTGCCAATTTGTTCATAATGTACCCAATCGGAAGTAAACCATTCAAAACGTTGTAGTTGTGGTGAGGCCGCAATGACATTCTGTTTCAGTGTTTGGTTTAATGGAATTCTGATAAATTCAGGTACATTTTTATCTAGCCAACCACTGACCGCATCGTATAAGTTGCCTTGCTTATCCTTCGCAATCACACGCCACAAAATAATATTAAAAGGCGTCGGGGTCGCTAACACGTCATCAACCTCAATTCCTTGCTGTGTTAAAACACTTTCGAACCGATGTTCATGATAAGCGCGACTCATAAAACCGACTGCAAAATAGACGCAACCAAACAATAAAGCAGTAAAAAGATAACGTATTGCACGAGGATCTAGCTTTCGCCAATATGCCCAAAGGCATGTAAAAATCAGCGGTAACGTATAAATCGGATCGATCACAAAAACCGTGGACCACACCACGGGTGGAGAAGGAATAGGCCAAAAGAGTTGGGTGCCGTAAACTGTCATCGCATCAATCAGAGGATGGGTAATTAATGCTAGCGTCAGGGTAATAAATAACCTTCGAAATGAAAAAGGTAAGTTCGTATGACGTTTAAAGGTCAGCCATGTGATAAAAAACGCCAATGCAGTGAGGACAAAAAGAGAATGACTAAACCCACGGTGGTAAGTCATGGAGGAAATGGGATCGGCATAACGGATAAAAACATCCAGATCGGGCAAAGTGCCGAGTAGTCCACCATAGAGCAAGGCCTTTCTTCCTTGATATTTTCCCATGCCAACCCCTTGCACGGCGGCACCAAGTACAAATTGCGTAACTGAATCCATAATGCGTTTGCCTTTTCATTCTTCGAAAATAGCCTGTATTTTGGGCAGAAATGTTGTCAAGGTCAATGAAATTTACTTTGCATAAAAAACGGCACTTGAAATCAAGTGCCGTTGTGTTGTGGTTTGCTATTGTTATAAGAGAAATGGGTGTGAGAATTAGTTTAATTCTGCACGGAGTTTTTTGGTGACTTCCATCATCACTTCTAATTGAGCGATAGTTTCCGGCCAGCCACGGGTTTTTAAACCACAGTCTGGGTTCACCCATAAACGCTCTTTTGGCACTACATTTAATGCTTTACGTAATAAGCGTTCAATTTCTTCTGCTTTTGGCACACGTGGACTGTGAATATCATACACGCCCGGACCAATATCGTTTGGATATTTGAAATCACCAAAGGCGGTTAATAATTCCATATCTGAACGTGAGGTTTCAATGGTAATCACGTCCGCATCTAAGCCCGCAATCGCAGGTAAGATATCGTTAAACTCAGAGTAACACATGTGTGTGTGAATTTGCGTATCATCTTGTACACCCATGTAGCTTAAACGGAAGGCTTCGCCTGCCCATTGTAAGTACGCATCCCAGTCTGCACGTTTCAGTGGTAAACCTTCACGGATCGCTGGTTCATCAATTTGAATCACTTTGATGCCGGCTTTTTCTAAATCTAACACTTCATCGGACAGTGCTACACCGATTTGTTTACATACCGTTGAACGTGGAATGTCATTACGTACAAATGACCATTGTAGAATCGTAACCGGTCCTGTCAGCATGCCTTTCATCACTTTGTTGGTGAGGCTTTGTGCATATTGTGACCAACGTACTGTCATTGGTTCTGGGCGTACGACATCACCGTAAATCACTGGTGGCTTCACGCAACGTGAACCGTAGCTTTGTACCCAACCGAATTTTGTGAAAGCGAAACCGTCGAGTAACTCACCGAAGTATTCCACCATGTCGTTACGCTCTGCTTCGCCGTGCACTAACACATCTAAATCCAGTTCTTCTTGGCGACGTACCACAAATTCGATTTCTTTCTTCATTGCCGCTTCATAATCTGCGACGCTAAGTTCGCCTTTCTTGAATTTCGCACGGGCTTGGCGAATTTCAACGGTTTGTGGGAAGGAACCGATATTCGTGGTTGGTAATAACGGTAAATTTAACCACGCATTTTGTTTTGCAATACGTTCTGCAAAAGGCGATTTACGTTTGTCCGCATCCGTCGGCAAGTTTGCTAAACGTTCTGCCACTTCTGGACGATGAATTTCTTTGCTGTTTGCACGGGCGTCAGCAGCTGCTTGGCTTGCATCAAGTTCAGCTTGTACTGCGCCACGACCTTGCTCAAGTGCGGTCTTAATGACACGCAATTCTTGCACTTTTTGTAACGTGAAGGCTAACCAGCTGTACAGCTCCGGTTTATTCGCTTTTAATTGCGTTTCCACTTCTAAATCATACGGGGTGTGAAGCAATGAACAACTTGGTGCAATCCATAGATTTTCACCGAATTTTGCTTTCAATGGTTCAACTACATCGAGTACTTGGTTGAGGTTTGCACGCCAAATGTTACGACCGTCAATTACCCCAACAGAAAGCACTTTGTTGTAATCTTCAAAGGCAGCAAGCTGTGCAGGTGCACGCACTAAATCAATGTGTAAACCATCAACTGGTAAACCTTTAAGCAGTGGCGCGTGTTCTGCGACAGAGCCGAAATAAGTCGCTAATAAGAGTTTTGCTTTTACTTTTTCTTTCAGTGTCGTATAAACAGCCTTGTAAGCTTCAATCCATTCTGTTGGTAGATCCACCGCTAAAGCCGGTTCATCAATTTGGATCCACTCTGCGCCTTCTGCTACTAAGGCATTGAGGATTTCTACATACACAGGTACGAGTTTTGCCAGTAATTCAAAACGATTAAAGGCCTCGCCTTTTTCTTTACCTAACCAAAGGAACGTTAATGGTCCCACGATTGTTGGTTTAAATTTGAAACCTAAGGCTTTCGCTTCACGGATTTGTTGTACGTAATGTGCTGGGTTCGCTTTAAATTCGGTATTTTTAGTGAATTCTGGTACTAAATAGTGGTAGTTTGTATCAAACCATTTGGTCATTTCAATGGCAAATTGGGTTTGGTTACCGCGTGCAAGTTGGAAATATTCACTTAAACTTAAGTTTTGGCTATCAAAACCGAAACGGGCTGGAATAGCGCCTGTTGCTACTTGCAGATCCAAAATATGATCGTAGAATGTGAAATCGGCGACTGCCACGAAGTCCGCATTGGCTGCTGCTTGGTGTTTCCAGTTAATTTCACGTAATTTTTGTGCAATCTCTAACAGATCCTGTTCGGCAATTTCGCCACGCCAATAACGCTCTTGGGCAAATTTTAGTTCACGTTTTGCACCCACACGCGGAAAGCCTGCTACATGAAATGTTGTCATAGTTATACCTCACTCAAATTGATGTTGTTATTCTCTGAATAGACGGCTAAACGTCTATATGGATATAGAATGAAGGATTTTAGACCATTATGCAATATCATAATTTTCACAATAAACATGAAAATTTTTAATACACATAAAGACAGGTCAAGAGAGAAGAGTACATTGGGCTAACACCTTGTTGTCGTTAGAAATTTTGATAAAACTGAGCGCACTTTTATTTGCTTTTAGTGATCCAATAGCGATTTTGGTATATGATAACGTTCAATTCTTTCCCTTATTTCGATGAATCTTTTTAATGAAACCTATTTAATGAAACCTATTTTTTTAGAACTCCGTCATTTAAAAACGTTACTGGCGTTAAAAGAAACTGGCAGTGTGTCTTTAGCGGCAAAACGTGTGTATTTAACTCAGTCTGCGCTGTCACACCAGTTGAAATTACTGGAAGAACAATATGGGCTTCCTTTATTTGAACGTAAAACGCAACCGTTACATTTTACTCCCGCGGGGGAAAGGTTGATTCAGCTTGCTAATGAAATTTTGCCGAAAGTAGTAGAAGCGGAGCGCGATCTGGCTCGGGTGAAACAAGGGGAGGCAGGGGAGCTACGCATTGCGGTGGAATGTCATACTTGCTTCGACTGGCTGATGCCAGCGATGGATTCCTTGCGTCAAAATTGGCCTTTAGTGGAATTAGATATTGTCTCGGGCTTTCATACTGATCCAGTGGGCTTATTATTAACGCACCGTGCCGATTGGGCGGTGGTATCTGAGATTGAAGAAACCGCAGGTATTATCCATAAGCCCTTGTTTTCTTATGAAATGGTGGGATTGTGCGCCAAAGATCACCCTTTAGCAACGAAAGAGATTTGGGAACCTGAAGATTTTATTGATCAAACCTTGATTACTTACCCTGTCCCTGATGATATGTTGGATTTATTACGCAAAGTATTACACCCGAATGGGATTAATCCTCTGCGCCGTACCAGTGAATTAACCATTGCGATTATTCAGCTGGTGGCAAGCAAACGTGGGATTGCGGCGTTGCCATTTTGGGCAGCCAAACCCTATTTAGATCGTGGCTATTTGGTGGCGCGTAAAATTACCAAACAAGGCTTATACAGTAATTTATATGCGGCAATTCGTGAAATTGATGCCAATGTAGCGTTTGTCGATGATTTTTATGAAACCGTAAAAGCACAGAGTTTTTCGACGCTACCTGCACTATCCGTACTGGAATAATCAAGATGTTAGATGTTAATAAGCACCCTATTTTTAGGGCAGCTAAAGCCGCATTTCCTTATAGTTTACCCATTTTGTCTGGTTTTCTGTTTTTAGGGATCGCGTATGGTGTTTATATGAAGGCGCTAGGCTTTGAAGCGCTCTATCCGATTTTAATGGCACTATTTATTTATGCAGGCTCTGTGGAATTTATTGTCGCAGGGCTTTTGGTTGCGCCATTTTCCCCCTTGAATGTGTTGTTAATCACCTTAATGGTGAGTGGTCGTCAAATTTTCTACGGGATTTCCATGTTAGAAAAATACGGCGCTTATTTAGGCAAAAAGCGCTGGTATTTGATTAGTACCTTAGTGGATGAAGCTTTTTCATTAAATTATATGGCGAAAGTGCCGGAAGGGATCGAACGCGGTTGGTATTTTTTCTTTGTGAGTTTCTATTTGCAATTGTATTGGGTTATAGGGGCAGCAATTGGCGCATTATTTGGTTCAATCTTACCTTTTGATTTAAGCGGGATTGAATTTGCCATGACGGCGTTGTTTTTAGTGATTTTCGCAGAGCAATGGTGTAAAGAACGCTCACATGAAAGTGCATTATTAGGGCTTGGTATTGCATTTACTGCCTTGGTAGTTGTGGGGAAAACCTATTTTCTATTACCGACATTAATTGGGATTTGGTTTGCTTTAACATTACGTCGCGTTAAATTGAGCGCTAAGTTAGCGAAAGTGGAGTAGCACATGTCATTCGTTGAACAAATTATTACGATCTTAATGGGGGTTGTGGGGGTACAGCTTTTTCGTTGGCTACCTTTTTGGGTATTTCCTGCTCATCGCCCTATTCCGAGTTATATACAATATTTAGGTAAAGTCTTACCCGCAGCGATGTTTGGTATGTTAGTCGTATATTGCTATAAAGATGTTGATGTATTGAGTGGACATCATGGGATACCTGATTTTATTGCGGGTGCTGTTGTATTAGCGCTGCATTTTTGGCGCAGAAATATGTTTCTTTCTATTGCTGTTGGAACAGGATTATATATGTTTTTAGTACAGGCTGTGTTTATTTAAATTTCTAAAAAATCGCTTAAATTTATTTAGTGAAAAAAAATAAATAAATTTCTTTTTTGCAACCGTTTGCTTACTAATTGTACTCTTTGAGTGGAATAAAAAATAATTTATTATTGCGCTACTAACGAAATCAATAATTTATTTTAAAGAGGCAATATGGAATTTAATGTAAATGAACTGTTAGGTTATGCAGCGGGATTGCTAGTTGCAATATCATTCCTATTTAAAAATATCATTTTTATACGGGTCATTAACGGTATTGGGGCAATTTTATTTGTGATTTACGCGTTGCGTATTGATGCTTATCCCGTGGCTGGATTAAATGCGTTTTTAGTCTTAATTCATATTTATCAATTATGGCGTTTAAAAAACACAAAAAAGTAAATAAAATTTTTCAAAAAGAAACCGCACATTGAAGTGCGGTTTTTTTTGTTATTTTGCAATACGTTTGTATTTCATTCGGTGTGGCTGGGTGGCTTCTGCGCCAAAGGTTTTCTTCTTCCATTCCTCATAGTCAGAGAAGTTACCTTCGTAGAAGGTGACTTTCCCTTCATCACCGTAATCTAAAATATGTGTGGCGATACGGTCTAAGAACCAACGGTCGTGCGAGATGACCATCGCGCAGCCCGGGAATTCTAAGATCGCATTTTCTAACGCACGTAACGTTTCTACGTCAAGATCGTTAGTTGGTTCGTCTAATAACAACACGTTACCGCCAGCTTGTAACAGTTTAGCAAGGTGTAAACGACCGCGTTCACCCCCAGACAATTCGCCCACACGTTTTTGTTGATCGACACCTTTAAAGTTAAAGCGTCCCACATAAGCACGGCTTGGAATTTCAAAATTACCAATGCGTAAAATATCTTGTCCGTTAGATACTTCTTCCCACACGGTTTTTTTATCGTCCATCGCATCACGGAACTGATCTACCGAAGCCAATACCACGGTTTCCCCTAAGGTAATCGTGCCTGAGTCTGGTTGTTCTTGACCGGATAGCATACGGAATAAAGTGGATTTACCCGCACCGTTTGGACCGATAATCCCCACGATTGCCCCTTTTGGAATGCTAAAGGAAAGATTGTCAATTAAGGTGCGATCGCCGTAAGTTTTAGTGAGGTTTTGTACCTCGATCACTTTATCCCCTAAACGTGGACCCGGTGGAATAAAGAGTTCGTTCGTTTCATTACGTTTTTGATATTCGCCATTGTTTAATTCTTCAAAACGTGCCATACGTGCTTTACTTTTCGCTTGGCGACCTTTTGGATTTTGGCGTACCCATTCTAATTCTTTTTCAATGGATTTTTGGCGAGCAGATTCTGCCGCTTGTTCTTGGGCTAAACGTTTTTCTTTTTGTTCTAACCAAGAAGAGTAGTTACCTTCCCAAGGAATCCCTTCACCACGGTCAAGTTCTAAGATCCAGCCTGCCACGTTATCTAAGAAGTAACGGTCGTGAGTAATTGCCACTACGGTGCCTTCATAGTCATGTAAGAAACGTTCTAACCACGCCACTGATTCTGCATCTAAGTGGTTGGTTGGTTCGTCTAATAACAACATATCCGGTTTTTCGAGTAATAAACGACACAGTGCCACACGGCGACGTTCACCCCCTGATAAGTGCTCAATTTTGGCATCCCATTCTGGTAAGCGTAAGGCATCTGCCGCACGTTCGAGTTGGTTATCGAGATTATGACCGTCATGTGCTTGGATAATCGCTTCTAATTCAGCTTGTTCTGCAGCTAGTTTGTCGAAATCCGCATCAGGATCGGCATAAAGGGCATATACTTCATCTAAACGCGTGAGCGCATTTTTCACCTCGCCAACGGCTTCTTCAATGGCTTCTCGCACGGTTTGTTGTGGATCGAGTTTAGGTTCTTGTGGTAAATAACCGATTTTGATCCCCGGTTGTGGACGCGCTTCCCCTTCGATTTCTTTATCGATGCCTGCCATAATGCGTAATAAAGTGGATTTACCCGCACCATTCAGACCTAGTACGCCGATTTTTGCACCCGGGAAAAAGCTCAAGGAAATATCTTTTAGAATATGACGCTTTGGTGGTACGATTTTGCCCACGCGATGCATCGTATAAACAAATTGTGATGACATAATTTCTCTCGTTATGCGATAAATAAAAAAGTGCGGTTATTTTACTTGAAATTTGGTAGATTAGCTAACTAACAAGTAAAAAAATACGCCGAGTGAGTTTGACGTAAAGTGACGGCTCTTAGGACGACTGTCAGCTAACAAGTCGTGATTGGCTAAATATTCACGCACGGTCGTCGCCACTAAACAGCCACTTTCCAATTAGAGTAAAATCATAACTGATTGAAACTGGATAAAAAAAACCCTCCGAAGTGGAGGGTAGGAAAGTAGTTTAGCTATTTATGATTATTTTATTTAGGAACTTTATGAATATCAAGCAATCACTTGACGCTGCTTATTTTACATAAATTTACATTGAAGAGAAACAATTTTTACATTATTTTTGAAGTAAATCACAAAAAAAAACAAAAATGCACATTTTTCACTCTATTTGGAAGCGGTTTAGTCAGAAAATTGAGCTATTATTTCACTTTGATTATGATTTAAGCACATCTACGTGAACTTGCCTGCTATAAAATGGACAAAAGTATTTTTAAGATTAAGGTTATTAAAATGAAAACGTTTTCTCGCTCTGTTTTGGGGATAGTATGCTTGCTCTTTTCGGTCGCAGCGTCAACGCATCCGCATGCCTTTATTGATATGAAAACCAAAATACTGGTACAAGAGCAACAACTTATTGGGTTTTCGATGGAATGGACGTTAGATGAAGCGAGCTCTGCGACGGTGCTTTATGATATGCGTCAAACACGAGGGGACAAACAAGCGTTACAGGCGTTAGTGGAAGAAGTGATGGGCAACATTGTACATGAACATTATTTTAGTTATCTCTACGATAAAGCTGGAAAGAAAATAAAATACCGCTCAAAACCGCAGAACTATGGCATGAAATCAAATCAGAATCAGGTGCAATATTATTTTGATTTCTTGTTATCGCAACCGAGAACCTTAGCAAAAGATGAATTGACTTTGCTGACCTACGATCCGACCTATTATGTGGCAATGTATTATGATCAAGAAAATCAAAGTGCGCTTGATTTTTCAGCGCTTCCAGCACATTGTCAAGGGCGTGTGATTGAGCCACAAGTCGATGCCAAAATTCGTGAATATGCCAGTTCGTTGGATCAAACACAACGTAATGAAGACGATTCCTTAGGGGTTATTTTTGCACAAAAAGTGATGTTAATATGCGAATAGTGTTTCCTGTCAAATATGTTGTTCTTCTGCTACTACTTGGTATTGGCGCGTATTTTTTATTTCCCTATTTATTTTTTAAGATTGCTCTTTGGCAACGTGATATTAATCAGTTAATGTCTGATTATTTACATCAAATTCAAACGGATAAAACCCATGCGGGCATGTGGTTAATCGCGATAAGTTTTTTGTATGGCGTGTTTCATGCTATCGGTCCGGGACATGGTAAGTTTATTATTGCGACCTACTTATCTACTCACCAAACGCAGCTCAAAACGAGCATGAAACTCACGTTTTTGTCCTCGCTTGTTCAGGGGAGCGTTGCGGTGTGTTTGACGTCATTCGTTGTAGTCATACTGAACCTGTCTTCTGCGTATTTTAAGTTAAGTCAGCTCTGGTTAGAACGTATCGCTTTTTTGTTATTGTTATGTTTAGGTATTACATGGTGTTATCAAAATGGGCGAAAATTATATCTCGATTATGTGAAAACACGACAAAACTCACCACTAAAAATTTATACCCTTCAGTTTGATCATTCACCCAGCAAAATAGGACAACCTCGCGTTGAACAAATACATACTCATTCAATTGCTTGTGGTTGTGGTCATCAGCATGCGCCCAATCCATCACAGTTAACACAAGCACGAGACTGGAAATCTCAGCTTTTAGTGATTTTCAGCATTGGCATGCGCCCTTGCTCTGGGGCAATTTTTATTTTGTTTTTAGCCTATATGCTTGATCTGTATTTTTGGGGAATTATCGCAACTTTTGCGATGGCAGTGGGGACAGGAATGACGTTATCGGGGTTTGCGCTCATAGTCCTTTATGCACGAAATACAGCGATGAAGGTCGGCAAGTGGTATCAGTTTTCACCAACAGTACAACAACGTTGGGGGAGATTATTGAAACTCGTTGCGGGGATACTACTGATCTTTTTTGCAACGAGTTTATTATATGGTACGACGATCGCTGTGCGTGGGGGGGCTGCGCTCTTTGGATAGTTAGAGCGCAGTTTGAATTAAGAATAGCGTATAGCCGATGTAGCTGCTGAGAAATAAGAATCCTGTTAAGCGCCCAATTTGGCTTCGTTTTTTGTAAGCAATAAAGCCTAAAATAAAGAGGGCGAGCGTTAATGAGAGCATAACTAGCATGTCACGTGAGAGTACCTCATGTTCGGCTTGAATTGGCATGATTACACCAGCCAGTCCCACAACCGCCAGGGTGTTGTATAAGTTTGAGCCAATAATATTGCCGACCGCTAAATCCACTTCGCCTTTGCGTGCGGCGGCAATTGAGGCAGCAACTTCGGGCAGAGATGTTCCAATAGCCACTACGGTTAATCCAATCACTAAATCACTGACACCCAGATAATGAGCAATTTTTACTGCTCCCCAAATAAGTAACTGCGAACTGACCATCAGTAAAGCTAAGCCCACAATGAGCCAAAATAAGGCAGCTTTAAAAGAAAGACAGGTTTCATGCTTATCTTCTTCATAATTTGCTTGAACAGATGCACGCTGTTTTTTACTTGACCAAATTGTCCAAACTACATAACCAATAAAAAGAGCTAATAGCACGATGGCTTCTAAGCGAGCTATGCGCATATCGAATAGGAAATAAGCGGAGAGGAGAGTAACTATCAATAAAATAGGCAATTCTTTTTTGATCACACTGCCATGTACTGTTAAAGGCTTGATCAATGCGGTTAAACCAAGAATCAGGGCAATATTAGTAATATTGGAACCATAAGCATTGCCTAAAGCAATCCCCGGACTGCCATTTAAAGCGGATAAGGCTGAAACCACCATTTCTGGCATTGAAGTACCAAAACCGATAATCAAAATACCAATTAACAGTGGCGACATACCAAGATAACGTGCTAATGCCGCAGCACCATCCACGAAACGATCGGCACTCCATACCAAAATAATCAACCCAACAAGAATCGCGAGTGAGGCTTCTAATAACATCTGAAATCCTATAAACAAATAAGAAGGAAAGAATATGGTCGCGTATAATATATGCAAAAATCAGGAAAGAGAAGAGCGCAAAAGAAAAAATAAAAGCCCATAAGGAGGATATGGGCTTAAAATCTTTTGGTTAAAAAATGAAACTTTTATAAAAGGAGACAAATAAAAGCTCACCAAAAGAAAAAGTTGGCTCCTCCTGCTGGACTTGAACCAGCGACATACGGATTAACAGTCCGCCGTTCTACCGACTGAACTAAGGAGGAAAAATTCTGTATCACAAGGAATTTAGGTCGCGTATGATAATGTGCTTGATCTGTCTTGTCAACCTTAAAAAAGCAAAAAAATTTTCTTTTTTACAACTTATTTTTATATCCACAGCGCCTGTGGATAAGTCTGTGAATGTTTATTAAAAAAAATCGCTAAAGCTAGAGAATAACTGGTATGATCGGACTTCGTTATACAATTGGTTGTAAAATGACATTTCTTTATTTTTCAATTAGTTAATAAAAATCCATAAAAAAATAGGAAATTTTTTTTAAATTTGAGAAGTTTGAATCTTGACAAATATAACTCTGTGTAAAACTTACATTTTTTAAATCCAAAACTGTTACAAAATTGTGATAAAATTGACCGCACTTTGAATAGAATTGAGTATAAGACTATGGCGTATAAAATGCATACTAAATCATTTATTTTGCATTCGGATTTTTCTCCTTCTGGTGATCAACCGCAAGCAATTACGCAGCTGATTGAGGGGCTTGAAAATGGGCTTGCTCATCAAACCTTGTTAGGGGTAACAGGGTCGGGTAAGACCTTTACGATTGCTAATGTGATTGCAAAATTAAATCGTCCCGCTATGGTACTTGCCCCGAATAAAACCCTCGCAGCACAGCTTTATGCTGAAATGAAAGCATTTTTTCCAGAAAATGCAGTTGAATATTTCGTATCTTACTATGATTACTATCAGCCAGAAGCTTATGTGCCAAGTAGCGATACTTTTATTGAGAAAGATGCATCGATTAATGATCAAATCGAACAAATGCGCTTATCTGCCACTAAATCGTTTTTAGAGCGTCGAGATACTATTGTGGTTGCCTCGGTATCCGCTATTTATGGTTTAGGCGATCCAGATTCTTATTTAAAAATGATGCTCCATTTACAAACGGGTGCGATTATTAATCAACGTCAAATCTTAGCGCAATTGGCTGAATTGCAGTACACACGCAATGATCAGGCGTTTGAGCGTGGTACCTTTCGTGTGCGCGGTGAAATCATTGATATTTTCCCCGCAGAATCTGATGACAAAGCGATACGGATCGAATTATTTGACGATGAAATCGAGCGATTAAGTTTATTTGATCCGCTAACTGGCTCAAGTTTTGGTCCTGTCCCTCGTTATACTATTTATCCGAAAACGCACTATGTCACACCAAGAGAGCGGATTTTAGATGCCATTGAAAAAATCAAACAAGAACTGGCGGAGCGTCGCCAATTCTTATTGGAAAATAACAAATTACTCGAAGAACAGCGCATTACACAACGCACCCAATTCGATATTGAAATGATGAATGAATTGGGATATTGCTCAGGTATCGAAAACTATTCACGCTATTTATCAGGGCGTAACGAAGGCGAGCCACCGCCAACCTTATTTGATTATATGCCTTCAGATGCACTACTTATTATTGATGAATCTCATGTGACGGTGCCGCAAATTGGTGGTATGTATCGTGGTGATCGTTCTCGTAAAGAAACACTGGTGGAATATGGTTTTCGTTTGCCTTCTGCGTTAGATAATCGTCCTTTGCGTTTTGAGGAGTTTGAACGTTTAGCCCCGCAAACAATTTATGTCTCCGCCACACCGGGTCCTTATGAATTAGAGAAATCGGGTGGTGAAATTATTGATCAAGTGGTGCGCCCAACAGGCTTATTGGATCCAGAAATTGAAATTCGTCCTGTCGCGATTCAAGTGGATGATTTATTGTCTGAGGCTCGTCAAAGGGCGGATCAAAATGAACGAGTTTTAGTCACTACCTTAACCAAAAAAATGGCGGAAGATCTGACGGATTATTTAGATGAACACGGTATTCGTGTCCGTTATTTACATTCAGATATTGATACGGTTGAGCGGGTAGAAATTATCCGTGATCTGCGTTTAGGGGAATTTGATGTGTTAGTTGGGATCAACTTATTGCGTGAAGGATTGGATATTCCAGAAGTGTCTTTGGTGGCGATTTTAGATGCCGATAAAGAAGGCTTCTTACGTTCAGAACGTTCCTTAATTCAGACAATTGGACGCGCAGCACGTAACTTAAAAGGGAAAGCGATTCTATATGCGGATCGCATCACCAATTCTATGCAAAAAGCCATCACCGAAACCAATCGCCGTCGTGAAAAACAAATGAAATATAATGAAGCACGCGGTATTGTGCCACAAGCATTGAATAAAAAAGTGGGAGAATTATTAGACATCGGTCAAGGGGCGAATCAAAAAGCTAAAGCGAATAGAAACGCGAAAAAAGTGGCAGAACCGACCGCACTTTATGTTGTACCACAAACGGCGAAAGAATATCAGCAACAGATTAAGAAATTAGAACAACAAATGTATAAATATGCACAGGATCTTGAATTTGAAAAAGCAGCGGCTGTGCGGGATCAATTACAACAATTACGTGAACATTTTTTTGAGGTGCAATAAAGCAAATTAATTATGTTAGATGAACAATTAAGTCAACGTTTTTTGGCAGTTGCAGGACCGGCGATTGAATTAGCCAAACAGAAAAAGACCAAAGCAGCTTTATTAACCTTAGAAAAAGTGGACATCGATCAAGCGCTTGAACCAGATCTCTATCATCTTGTCGAAATTCAAAAAGCGGCACTCTTGGAGCTATTGGAAAAAGAGAAACCGGCAAAGATGTTGCGTAATTTTGATACGGTTTTGATGTTGTATCGTGCTGTGCCGATGGACAATAAAACAGTGTATCGTTCTGCGCAAATGCAATTAGCTAATCTGTTGATTAATTTGAAACGCGTTGATGAGCTTGAACAACTTTATCAAGATTTCGTAGCACAACAAAAATTAGATGGCGAAGATAAATTGTTTTTAAGTTCTGTGTTGATTAGCCTCAATAAACTCGATGAGGCGCTAAAGATGTTGGATTCAATAACACATCGTGAGGGCGCTACTATTTTTGCTACGGCAAAAACTAATGCGGCACTTATCCTCAAAAACTTAAAACGCTACCAAGAATGTATTCGCACTTGTACGCTGGTTTCCGCTGACGATGATATGCATATGTATGCCAAAGCCCAGCTGATTTGGGCGGAGGCGTTATATCGTCTAGGGCGTAGAGAGGAAGCGTTTGAGGTGTATAAACGATTAAGACCGTTCCATCAGCCTTTTTATTCAGAAGCCAGATGGCAGCTGTTTATTAAATTCCCTGTACGTGCGATTCGGGAGAATATTTTGGCGTTTTTTGGTAAGGCATGATGACATTTTGCTAGAAAAACGATGTGTTTTTCTTATGTTAGTGCTGTTAGGCTGAAGCGCTCTCACACAATAACTTCTTCGGAATAATAAAAGAAAAACAGCTTCCTTCGCCTTCTTTGCTTTCAATCTCCAGTTGGGCGTGATGCTGTTCAAGGGCATGTTTAACGATTGCTAAACCTAAACCATGACCGCCAGTTTGGTTACTGCGGGATTCATCCACACGGTAAAAACGCTCAGTTAAATGATATAAATGGTGTGCAGCAATACCTATTCCATTATCGGTCACACTGAATTTAGCACCCTCTGCACAAGGTTGCCAACTGACGTTGATTTGACAATTCTCACCAGAATGTTTTATCGCATTATAAATGAGATTGGAAACCGCACTTTGTAGCTGATTTTCATCACCGAATACATAAATATCTGGTGCGATATCAAAATGGATTTGATGATGATAGTGATTTAAAAAGTGTGTATTCTCTTTTAAGTTTAAGATCAAGTGCGACAGATTAACTGGTTCGTGTTCTTGATTAGACGAGCTTTCAATTTTCGCCAACACATTGAGTTGTTGCAGTAAATTTGCCATCCGCTGACTTTGTGCTTGCATGGCGTGAATGGCTTTTTGTGCCAGTGCACTGTGATCTTTTTCTGCTTCTAGCAACTCTAAGTAACCTTGTAATACTGTTAACGGCGTGCGTAGTTCGTGGTTGATATTCGATAAAAAGGTTTGGCGAGAATGTAATAAACGGATCATTTGAGTGACATCGCGTGCAATAATCACACGTGATTCGTTGTCATAATGATTAATGTTGATCTCAATGTAGCGGTTTTCATTGGTGAGTAACACCAAAGGGCGTTTTCTCATGGATTGATAAAAGTAGTGCTTAAATTCGTTATAGAAAATGACATTGAAGAGATTTTTACTGTTTATTTTCTTATTCCAATAAAACATGAACATTTCTTGCGAGGCGTTATTGCACCAAGAGATATTACCTTCATTGTCACAAATGATAATGGCATCGGGGAGGTATTGAATATTTTTATTTAATTTCGAAAGTAAACGTAACGTTTTAATTCTTTCTTTTCGATTTTTACTTTTATAGTAGGCAGTGGTTTGAGAAATATTATCCAGCAGATGCGTTTTTTTCAGTGTGTCAGTCGCATCTGGATGGAGCATTTTCAACAACTTAAATTCATTGTAATGATGAAAAATCAGAAAGCAGAGGAGCACTGCAATAAACCAGAATGTAAAGGATTGAGTAAAATAGGAAAAAAGACTGGCAATCAGTAGGCTTATCGCTAATTCAATAAAAAAATACTTAATTGAAAAGGTTCTTTTCATTTCATCTCGTCCTGAAAATGAGGCGAAAAACGATAGCCCGCCCCACGTACCGTTTGGATATAGCGATCAAAACCATATTGCTCAAGGCTTTTGCGTAAGCGACGAATATAGCTATCCACCGTTCTATCTTCCACATAAATATCATTTCCCCAAATACAATCTAATAGCTGTTCGCGTGTATAGACTTTTTCAGGGTGAGTCATGAGAAATTTAAGCAGTTTAAATTCAGTCGAGCTAAGGTTAATCACATTTTTTTGATAGCTCACCCGCAAGGCATTTTGATCTAAAATTAGTCCGTCAATTTCAATGCTATTCTGGCTTTGTTCATAAACACGTCGGAGCATGGCTTCAATTCTGGCAAGTAAGATTTTAGGTGAGAAAGGTTTAGTGATGTAATCATCCGCGCCTGTATTTAAGCCGGTAATACAATCCTCTTCTTCACTACGAGCAGTCAGCATGATGACAGGGATGTTTTCGGTGTCTTCGTGTTTTTTCAAAAACTGAATAAATTGGATACCAGAACGACCGGGCAACATCCAGTCTAATAAAATGAGTTGTGGCTTTTCTACTAATTTTTTGACCGCACTTTGATAATCAGCAGCTTCAATAATGTCATAACCTTGTTGAGTTAAAAATAAGCTGATCATTTCTCGAATCGCACTTTCATCTTCAACCACCAGTATTTTGGTCATTTGTACCTCACTTTATACACCGTATAGGAGTAGCGAACTTTCTCCTCATCAGAGCGTGAGGAGAAGTCCATAATTCGTTTGATTTTAATCAAAATGATACGGGATGCAATTTGATTTTGTTTATTTTTATCCCATGCGTCCTTTGATATAGTCTTCTGTGCGTTGCAGACGTGGTTTGTCAAAGATTTTGGCGGTTTCATCAAACTCAATCAATTCACCTAAATACATAAACGCGGTGTAATCAGAACAACGCGCGGCTTGTTGCATATTATGAGTAACCATCACCACGGTATAATCGTGCTTGAGTTCTGAGATCAATTCTTCGATTTTGGCTGTTGAAATAGGATCGAGTGCGGAACAAGGTTCATCTAACAGTAACACTTCTGGTTTAATCGCAATGCCACGCGCAATGCATAAGCGTTGTTGTTGACCGCCCGATAAGCTGTCGCCACTTTGATTTAATTTGTCTTTCACCTCATTCCATAACGCCGCTTTGCTTAATGCCCATTCCACGCGATCATTCAGATCAGCTTTGCTTAATTTCTCGAATAAACGGATCCCAAATGCCACATTGTCATAAATAGACATCGGGAAAGGGGTAGGTTTTTGGAATACCATACCGACTTTGGCGCGAATCAGTGAAATATCCATCGGTGACGTTAATAAATTTTCACCATCTAATTTAATCTCGCCTGTAGCGTATTGATTTGGATACAGCTCAAAAATTCGGTTAAAGGAACGAAGCAAGGTCGATTTACCACAGCCAGAAGGACCAATAAATGCCGTCACTTTGTGTTTCGCAATACGCATATTGATATTTTTTAACGCATGAAAATCACCATAGTGAAAATTGAGGTTGTTCACTTCTAATTTTGTATCTTCAAGTTGGATAATTTGAGTATTCATTCAGATTTCTCCCATTTTTATTTGGATTTCTGTGGAAAGAAAATACGTGCAAAAATATTAAGTAGTAAAACAAATAAGGTAATTAAGGTTGCACCAGCCCAAGCAAGCTCGTTCCAATCTTGGAATGGACTTGCCGCGAATTGATAGATTACGATCGGGATATTTGCCATTGGTCCATTCATATCAAAGGAAGTGAACTGATTGGATAGCGCGGTAAAGAGCAACGGCGCCGTTTCCCCTGAAATACGGGCAATTGACAGTAATACTCCGGTTAAAATCCCTGCACGCGCAGAGCGATAACAAATCATCGTAATCACGCGCCATTGTGGGCAGCCTAAGGAGGCGGCGGCTTCCCGTAAATTGTTTGGTACGAGATTGAGCATATTATCGGTTGTCCGTACCACGACAGGAATAATGATGATGGCTAAAACAAAGGCACCTGCCCAGCCAGAATAATGTTTCACTTGTGACACATAAATGGCGTAGATAAACAAACCAATCACGATAGATGGCGCGGAAAGTAATACATCATTCAAAAACCGCGTCACTTTGGTTAATTGGCTATAACGTCCGTATTCTGCGAGGTAAGTGCCGGCGAGAATACCAATCGGGGTACCAATTAACGTACTGACAGTAATCATCAGAGTTGAACCAATAATGGCATTCAGTAAGCCGCCTTTTTCACCCGGTCCCGGTGTTTTTTCTAAGAAAAGTTCCAAGGATAACGCGGGAATACCTTTTGTAATTAAGGTAAACAAAATCCAACATAGCCAAAATAAGCCAAAGAAAACCGCTAAAAATGAAAGGGTGAGCATCAGCTTATTTTTAAGTTTACGACAGTGAAAATGGGTGTTACTCATTTATTTCCGTCCTTCTTTTTTCTCAATACGCATAATTAATAAACGTGAAATGGATAGTACGACAGTGGTGATGAAGAAGAGAATTAAGCCTAATTCCATTAAAGCGGATTTTTGCAATCCACTGGCTTCGTTAAACTCATTCGCGATGGCAGAGGCGATCGAAGTGGATGGGGAGAATAAGGATTCCGGTAAATGGAAGGCATTGCCAATCACAAACGTGACCGCCATGGTTTCGCCCAGTGCACGACCTAAACCGAGCATAATGCCGCCAACAACGCCAGTTTTAGTATAAGGTAACACCACTTTCCACATCACTTCCCACGTGGTTGAGCCCAGTCCATAAGCGGACTCTTTCAAAATGGCGGGAACGATAGTGAATACATCGCGCATCACGGCAGCGATGAAGGGAATAATCATAATGGCTAGCACCAGTCCGGCGGTGAATAAACCAATACCAAAAGGCGCACCAGAAAATAAATAACTGAGTACAGGGAGATCGCCAAACCATTCGATTAAAGACGGTTGGATGTGTTCTTGGAAAAGTGGTACAAAAATGAAAAGTCCCCACATGCCGTAAATAATAGACGGAATTGCGGCGAGCATTTCAATGGCAGTACCCACAGGACGTCGTAACCACTCTGGTGCTAATTCAGTTAAGAAAATCGCAATACCAAAAGAAATAGGCACGGCGATAATGAGAGCTAAGAAAGAGGTAATTAAGGTACCTACAATAGGAATAATGGCACCGTAGCTTTCTTGAACAGGATTCCAATCATTGTGCCATAAAAAAGAAAAACCAAATGTTGAGATCGAATCCCAACTGCCAAAGACCAAAGAGGTCATCACTGCAGCAAGCAGTAAAAACACAAATATGGCGAAAAAACGTGTAGTTTGCCTAAAAAGAAGTTCAATAATATGATGATTTAAGCGGTTTGTTTCCGCTTGGGTTTTGCGTCGTAGCATGGTCACCCTCTTGTCATTATTGTATAGAGAGGGCAGCGGTGTTTCTGCCCTCTGCGTTTATTTATTGCCAAAGTGTTTTGCCATCACTGGACTTCACATCGGTTTTCCATTGCGCTTGAATTTTCTGAATGACTTCCTCAGGCAGAGGCACATAATCAAGCTCCGTTGCTGCGACTTTGCCTTGCTTGAATGCCCAATCAAAGAACTCAAAGACAGCTTTGGTGATTTCTGGCTTTTCTGCATGCTTATGTAACAAGATGAAACTTGCTGCGGTGACTGGCCAAGATGTATCGCCTTCTTCATTGGTTAAAATAACGCCCATACCGACCGCACTTTCCCATTGTGCATTGGCAGCAGCTGCCATAAAACTTTCTGCTGAAGGCTGTACAAATTGCCCGGCTTTATTTTGTAATGACGCCCAAGCGAGCTGGTTTTGTTTCGCGTACGCATATTCCACATAACCAATCGAATATTTGATTTTGCTGACATAAGCAGCCACGCCTTCGTTACCTTTGCCGCCTTGTCCCGTAGGCCATTTGACTGATTTACCTTGACCGACTGTTTCTTTCCATTCAGTCGATACTTTAGAAAGATAATTAGTCCAACCGAATGTGGTGCCTGAACCGTCAGAACGATGTACCACGATAATGGCTTTATCGGGTAAATTAGCCCCTTGGTTTAATTTGGCGATAGCGGGATCATTCCACTTTTTAATTTTGCCTAAGAAAATATCGGCGAGAACTTCACCAGAAAGTTTAAGTTGTCCGGCGGTGATTTCTGGTAAATTCACGACAGGCACTGTGCCACCGATAATGGCTGGAAATTGTAATAATTGATGTTGTGCTAAAAGTTCTGCTTTCATCGGATCATCTGAGGCACCAAAATCAATGGTTTTGGCGATAATTTGTTGCTGACCGCCCCCTGAGCCAATTGATTGATAGTTGACTTTGTTACCTGTTTGTTTTTCATACATGGATGCCCATTTGGCATAGATTGGATAAGGAAAAGAAGCGCCCGCGCCAGTAATGGTTTGTGCCTGCGTCGTCAAAGCAAATGTACTGAATAGAATAGCCAAAAGCATTGCACGTTTTGTCATAGATGTTACTCCTTTGAGTGTCTTGTCAATCACTACCATGTGGTAGTGAAAGTGATTGTAATGAACAAATATGACAGTTTGATGACAGGCGAATGACAGTTTGCAGTGCAAAAAGTGCGGTTGTTTTTGTACAGATTTTTTGAAAAAGGCAAGGCGGGTAGATTGTTTTATAGCCAATATTGATTCAATTCATTTTTTCTACCAAATTCGCCTTGAAACTTGTGTATAATGCCCCATATTGAAAAAACATCGAAGCAATAGAAGAAGTTTATGGGAAAGAAAAAACGTTCAGCGAGTTCTTCTCGCTGGCTAAATGAGCATTTTAAAGATCCGTTTGTCCAGAAAGCACATAAACAAAAATTGCGTTCACGTGCCTATTTTAAGTTAGATGAGATCCAACAAACTGACCGTTTATTCAAGCCCGGTATGACCGTGGTCGATTTAGGTGCAGCGCCGGGCGGCTGGTCACAATATGTCGTTAGCCAAATAGGTGGTGCGGGACGCATTATCGCCTGTGATATTTTGGAAATGGATCCGATTGTAGGCGTCGATTTTTTACAAGGCGACTTTCGAGATGAAAAGGTGTTAGCAGCGTTATTAGCGCGTGTTGGTGAAGGTAAAGTGGATGTGGTGATGTCAGATATGGCGCCTAATTTTAGTGGTATGCCGTCGGTAGATATTCCACGTGCGATGTATTTAGTTGAGCTGGCACTGGATATGTGTAAACAAGTGCTTGCGACAAAAGGCAGTTTTGTCGTAAAAGTTTTTCAGGGTGAAGGTTTTGATGAATACTTGAGAGAAATTCGTTCTCTCTTTAGTGTTGTAAAAGTGCGGAAACCTGAGGCTTCTCGAGGTCGTTCTCGTGAGGTGTATATTGTTGCAACCGGTTATAAAGGATAGGCTTACTTACGTTGAGTAAGTTTATTCGTTAATGACTATTGATGGGATAATTTCCAATTTCATTACAGATATAGTAATCTTTAGCAACAAATTATTAACGTTAAACAAAAAGAGGTCAAACCTTGAACGATATGGTAAAAAATTTAGTCCTTTGGATTGTGGTAGCTGTGGTAATGATGACCGCATACCAAGGCTTTAATTCAAGTTCGTCAGGAAATACCACTGACTATACAACCTTCATTACAGATTTAGGTAACGATCAAATTCGTCAAGCCCGTTTTGATTACAATGAAATTTTTGTTACCAAAACCGATGGCAGCAAATATACGACAGTCATGCCGTTAAATGACGATAAATTACTCAATGATTTGCTCAATAAGAAAGTTAAGGTAGAAGGAACCTTACCAGAAAAACGGGGTTTATTCTCACAAATCTTAATTTCTTGGTTCCCAATGCTTTTACTCATCGGGGTTTGGTTCTTCTTTATGCGTCAGATGCAAGGCGGTGGCAGTAAAGCCATGAGCTTTGGTAAAAGCCGTGCTCGAATGATGACGCAAGAGCAAATTAAAACCACTTTTGCTGATGTTGCGGGTTGTGATGAAGCCAAAGAAGAAGTGGGCGAAATTGTTGATTTCTTACGTGATCCAGGTAAGTTCCAAAAACTTGGCGGTAAAATCCCTAAAGGGATTTTAATGGTAGGACCACCGGGCACGGGTAAAACCTTATTAGCTAAAGCGATCGCAGGTGAAGCTAAAGTACCTTTCTTTACTATTTCAGGTTCAGATTTCGTTGAAATGTTCGTGGGTGTCGGTGCGTCGCGTGTCCGTGATATGTTTGAACAAGCGAAGAAAAATGCACCTTGTTTGATTTTCATTGATGAGATTGATGCCGTTGGTCGTCAACGTGGTGCAGGTTTAGGTGGTGGACACGATGAACGTGAACAAACGTTAAACCAAATGTTGGTGGAAATGGATGGCTTTGAGGGGAATGAAGGCGTTATCGTGATTGCGGCGACGAACCGTCCAGATGTCCTTGACCCAGCATTAACCCGTCCAGGACGTTTCGACCGTCAAGTAGTAGTAGGTTTACCTGATGTGCGTGGTCGTGAACAAATCTTAAAAGTACATATGCGTCGTGTTCCGATAGCACCAGACGTCGATGCGATGACACTTGCGCGTGGTACACCAGGTTATTCTGGTGCGGATTTGGCAAACTTAGTCAACGAAGCCGCGTTATTTGCAGCACGTACGAATAAACGTTTGGTCACTATGCTTGAGTTTGAAAAAGCGAAAGATAAAATCAATATGGGACCGGAGCGCCGTACTATGATTATGACGGAGAAGCAGAAAGAATCGACTGCTTATCATGAAGCGGGACACGCCATTGTCGGTTATATCGTGCCAGAACATGATCCCGTACATAAAGTCACGATTATTCCTCGTGGTCGTGCATTGGGAGTGACCTTCTTCTTACCTGAAGGCGATCAAGTCAGTATCAGTCAAAAACAATTAGAAAGTAAACTTTCCACATTGTATGCAGGACGTCTGGCGGAAGATTTGATTTATGGTGAAGAGAATATTTCAACCGGAGCCTCAAACGATATTAAAGTGGCAACTAATATTGCCCGTAACATGGTAACCCAATGGGGATTCTCAGAAAAATTAGGTCCAATTCTTTATTCAGAAGATGATGGTGAAGTATTCTTAGGACGTTCAATGGCAAAAGCAAAACATATGTCAGATGAAACCGCACATCTTATCGATGAGGAAGTCCGTGCCATTGTGACACGTAACTATGAACGTGCAAGACAGATTCTGATTGATAATATGGATATTTTACATGCCATGAAAGATGCGTTAGTGAAATATGAAACCATTGAAGAAGAACAGATTGAGCAGCTGATGAAACGTCAACCTGTTACACCGCCATCGGGCTGGGACGAAAACGAACCGACTACGCAAACTAAAGCGGGGACAAAAGCTTCTCCAGAAGCGAAAAGTGCGGTAGAAACGGAACAAGATTCCGATCATCAATCGCCTTCGGATAAATAAGCCTCTCAAAACCCTTTAATCGAATGTTAAAGGGTTTTTTATTTCCCTCTTGACGCGTTTTGACAATAAGTTATTTTTTCTATGGCAATCTTTCGCTATAATTAGCCATACCTTTCATCGTGGTAATCATCAATGAAATTATACGCAAACAATAAAGTATTAGACTTATCTATGCCCCAAATCATGGGGATTTTAAATTTCACGCCGGATTCCTTTTCAGACAGTGGTCAATTCTTTGCATTAGACAAAGCCCTTTTTCATGTAGAGAGCATGTTAAATTCAGGGGCGACGATCATCGATATTGGTGGTGAGTCAACGCGCCCTATGGCAGAAGAAGTAACGCTTGAACAAGAGTTAGCTCGTGTTATTCCTGTGGTTGAAGCGGTGCGCCAGAACTTTGATTGCTGGATTTCTGTGGACACGTCGAAAGCCGAAGTGATGAAAGAAGCCGCCCAAGTAGGAATGGATCTGATCAATGATATTCGTGCACTACGTGAGCCAAATGCATTACTCACTGCAGCGGAACTGGATTTACCAGTATGTATTATGCATATGCAAGGAGAACCCCGTACTATGCAGCAGAATCCGTATTATGAGGATGTCGTAGCTGAAGTTTTCGCCTTTTTACAAACGCGTTCTGCAGAATGTATAAGCGCGGGCATTCGGCAAGAAAATATTATTTGGGATATGGGTTTTGGCTTTGGTAAAAACGTTGTACATAACTATAAATTATTGCAAAACTTAGCGCACTTTTGTGCTGCAGGCTTTCCGGTATTAGCGGGCTTATCCCGAAAATCTATGATTGGGAATGTGTTAGATAAAGCGGTAAAAGACCGTGTTGTTGGGAGTGTTGCTGGTGCGTTAATTGCAGTGATGCATGGTGCAGCAATTGTACGTGTGCATGATGTCGAACACACAGCGGATGCGCTCAAAATTTGGCAAGCAACAATGAATGCTTAAATAAAGAAGGATGATAAATATGGCAGAACGTAAGTATTTTGGTACAGATGGTGTTCGTGGCAAAGTGGGAACATTCCCGATTACCCCTGATTTTGCTTTAAAATTGGGTTGGGCTGCTGGAAAAGTCTTGGCGACGCAAGGGTCAAGAACCGTATTAATTGGTAAAGATACACGTATTTCGGGGTATATGTTGGAATCGGCACTTGAAGCGGGTTTAGCGGCGGCAGGGCTTTCAGCAGCGTTCACCGGACCGATGCCAACGCCGGCTATTGCTTATTTAACACGCACATTTCGTGCAGAAGCGGGGATCGTCATCTCGGCATCGCACAACCCTTATTATGATAATGGCATTAAGTTTTTTTCTGCCCAAGGGACAAAATTACCAGATGATGTAGAAGAAGCGATTGAAGCTATGCTGGATGAACCGATGGATTGTGTCGAATCTGCGGAGCTTGGTCGAGCAAGTCGGATTAATGATGCGGTAGGACGTTATATTGAGTTTTGTAAAGGAACGTTTCCCGCTCACCTGAGTTTAGAAAACTATAAAATTGTTGTAGATTGTGCCCATGGTGCAACCTATCACATTGCACCGAATGTAATGCGTGAGCTGGGCGCAGAAGTGATAGAAATCGGTGCTAAGCCAAATGGGCTGAATATCAATGAGAAATGTGGTGCCACCGATATCAAAGCACTGCAAGAGAAAGTGCTTGAAGTGAAAGCCGATGTGGGACTTGCCTATGATGGTGATGGAGACCGTTTAATTATGGTTGACCATTTAGGCAATAAAGTCGATGGTGATCAAGTTTTATTTATTATTGCGCGTGAAGCTTTACGTGCAGGTCATTTAAAAGGTGGTGTGGTGGGCACCTTAATGAGCAATATGAGTCTTGAACTTGCGTTAAAACAGTTAGGCATTCCGTTTGTTCGTGCCAATGTGGGTGACCGTTATGTGTTGGAAAAAATGCAAGAAAAAGGCTGGTTATTGGGTGGGGAAAACTCCGGGCATATTATTATTTTAGATAAAAACACCACTGGAGATGGCATTATTGCTTCCTTAGCCGTATTAAGTGCGATGGTACAGCATAACTTATCTTTAAATGAGTTAGCCAGTGCGGTGCCACTGTTCCCACAAGTGTTAATTAATGTGCGTTTTGCCGGGGGAGATAATCCACTCGAAAGCGCTGCGGTAAAAGCAGTTGCAGCAGAGGTTGAAAAACGTTTGGCAGGTAAAGGGCGTATTTTATTACGTAAGTCGGGGACGGAACCTTTAATTCGAGTCATGGTAGAATGTGAAGATGGTGCATTAGCTCAACAATGTGCAGAACAGATTGCGGATGTTGTGCGAGCTAACTAATGTTTTTTTGAGTAAGCTGAGTCGATAAGGCTCAGTTTATTTTTTTAATATTGAGAGTCAATTATGGATATTTTTGTTATGCGCCATGGCGAAGCCGAAGTGATGGCGAAATCAGACAGAGAACGTCACTTAAATCGTCGTGGTATTCAGCAAGCAATTTCACAAGGTGAGTGGTTAAAATCGACGATGACGGTAGATAAAGTGCTAGTTAGTTCTTATGCACGCGCTCAACAAACATTCGAACAGATTAACGGTGTCTATGCTAATCAATTAGCCGAGAAGGTAGAAACTTGGGATGGGATAACCCCTTACGGTAATTCACATACGGTAGTAGGGTATTTGGATGTTTTGGCGAAACAAGGTATCCAGTCTGTTTTGATTGTTTCACATCTGCCTTTAGTAGGAGAAATTGTGGTAACACTTTGTGGACGGAATTCCGTTAGCTTTTATCCTTCGACGATTGCGCATGTCCAATGGGATGGAAAAATAGGCAATATCGTGCAAGCAAAATATCCAGAGTAAATAAACATGGAAGTAATTTGTGTTAAATTTCATCAAAATGAAAAGTTCAATCATTTACATTAATTCACAAACGCCATCTGATGTAAAAGTATTTTTAGCTTATATTCAATAAGTTAGAATCATACTGTGGCGTTTTTTATGATCCCAAAACACATGATGTTTAGTAAATAATGTAAATAATCATTTCTTTTTCATGGAATTTAATACACACTATATTGAACAAAGTATGATACTTTGTAGGTATTGAGTTTAAAAACCTCGTAAAAGTTAGGAGAAATGATGAAAAAATCAGTATTAGCCGCATTAGTATTAGGGGCGAGTTTAAGCGTCACAGGTTGCTTTGATAAAGAGAGCAAAGCTGGTCAAGAAGTGGAAAAAGCGAAAGCGAGTGTTGTTGAAACCAAAGAAGCTGTTGTTAATGCAGCAAATGAAGTGAAAAACTCTGCTGTTGAAGCAGCGAAAGAAGCAAAAGAAACGGTTGCCACGAAAGTAGAAGAAGTGAAAGAAACAACAGCAGCTAAAGTGGAAGAAGTGAAAGCCGCTACTGCCGCTAAAGTAGAAGAAATGAAAGAAACTACCGCGGCTAAAGTGGAAGAAATGAAAGAAGCCAGCGCAGCGAAAATGGAAGAAGTTAAAGCTGCTACGGCGACAAAGATGGAAGAAATGAAAGCGGCAGTTGCTGACGCGAAAAACGATGTTGCAGAAAAAGCAGCGGAAGTAAAAGACGCTGCAGCAGCCAAAGCGGAAGAAGCCAAAGCCGCCGTTGCAGAGAAAAGTGCTGAAATGAAAGACGCTGCAGCAGCCAAAGTGGAAGACGCGAAAGTTGCTAGCTCAGAAGCCAAAGAAATGGTAACAGAAAAAGCGACAGAGATGAAAGATGCGATGAAAGCAGAAGTGAATAAAGCAGCGGATGCAATGAGTGAAAAAACAGAAGAAGTAAAAGAAGTGATTGTGCCTAAAGCACAATAATGCACGGATAGAAATAGCGGAGATATTCTCCGCTATTTTTTATCGTTTAAGTTTCTTTTTCTAACAAGAAGTGAAAACGCAATTTGTCTTTGTCGGCAAAGATACGTACGGCTTCATGTTGGTATTCATGAGGTAAGTTGTCTTTATATAAAAAGCGACTACTCACAGCAATGAATTCCGCATCAAGATATTGGGTATAAATTGAACCCACATTGTTATTCACGCCAGCCATGGCACGTCCTAATAGCTTGCCATAAATATGTACATTACCGTCGGCAGCCACTTCTGCACCGGGTTCTACATTACCATGAATAATCAGATCGCTGTTTTTGGCATAAATCACTTGCTTGCTTGCAACATGTTGATGAATGATTTTGACGGGTAAACAGCGTGGTTCTGGCAAAATCTCGGTAAATTCACCGCTCTTACCCAACAAGGCTAAGCCTGATGTCATGATTAATTCTTTTTGCAGATGATTTGTCCAATCTGAAACTCCAATAATATGAATATTAAATTCTTCACAGAGACTTTTTAGTGCTTGTAGATTGACTTTTTCAAGTTCAGGCGTGAATTGGAGAATGACAGCAATATGTTGAAAAATTGAAGGGGAGGATTTGATTTTTTTGCTTAAGGCACGTTTAATCACGCTGAGGCTAGAGCTATGAAGAGTAAGAAAAATTGATGAAAATTGCCCTGTACGAAACGCTACAATATCCTGTGCCATAACTCTATCCAAATAAACAAATTACTTGTTCCAATCATAAAGAATTGTGCTAGGATCGGCAAATCTTTTTTGTTCGAATTGGAAGTTAAAGCAATGTTATGTGCGATTTATAAAAGTACAAGAAAAATGGGGACATATCTTTATGTGGCAAAACGTGATCAATTTGATGCGGTTCCTGAGGTATTAAGAAATGCTTTTGGTCCCCCTATTTTTGTGATGATGTTTAATCTCGCTGGCGAGAAAGCATTAGTTAATGCGGAGAAAGCCGAAGTCCGTAAACAAATTGAAACACAAGGTTTTTATTTACAAATGCCAAAAGAGGATGACTGGCTATTTAAGTTGTAGCTTTACTTGGTGTAAAGCGTGCTTTGACAGGCATTCTTTCTAAAATACGTGCTCTATTGGCGGCTAAGGCATGCTCAGTAGGGATGTAGTCTAACCAGAGGTTATCGTCCTCCGGCAACTTGTCGGGCCAAATATATTGCACATTAAACCCCCGAGCTCGGCATTCTTGATGCAATAAGTCATAACGTTTTTTGAGAAACTGGAGCTTATTAAAGAAAAAGCGTACATGCCCTGTACCTAATTTATAATCTTCTGGCTGACCGAGGAGGCTAAATTTCCCTTTTGCCACAGTATTGGGAATACGTGTCAGTTCTCTGTGTTCTGCTAACAGATGTTGATCACAAAGTTCAGCAGGGGCGATGAGATTAATCCGTGTCATGAAAATCCAAGACTGTATTGTGAAAATGGCATCAATGATGCCATTTCTCTGTGGGTGGTTTATTTCAGTGTTTCGATAAATTTTGCCACACTCTGCATATCTTCTTCAGATAAGCGAGATTTCGCGGCATTTCCGGCACCGATAATTTGTCCTTCTTTACGCGCTTTGAGGGCATTGACAATTTCATTTGCCGGTAAATCTTTTAATGGACGTGATTGGTTTAAAGCGGATTTTTCCGCTTGGTTACCATGACAGAAGGAACAGGGTTTAAAAAGTTGTTGACCGCGTTCAACGCTGACATTTGCTTGTGCGATTGGAACAAGTGCCAGCAAAATCCATAAAGCAGAGTCGTATTTTTTCATTCGTTAACCTTTAAAAAATAAGTGTAAATCCTGAGCAGGAATTAAGCCCTCGAATTTATAAAGGATTTTGCCCTCGGGGTCAATAACGAAAGAGGTGGGGGTGCCCACTAATTGGTAGCGTTCAGCGGTGATCTTTAATTGATCTTTCACCACCAAAAGGGAAATTTCTCTTTTTTTTACAAGCGCTTGTGTATCTGCTTTGTCTCCATCAACGTTAATCGCAATAATATGTAAATTATTTTGTGGGTAAGACTGGAGAAGTTGTTCAAAGGTTTTTAATTCTGCAATACATACGCCACAGGTTTCTGACCAGAAATTGAGGAGAATGGTTTTTCCTTTCCCTTCATTTAAAGAACGTTGTGTGCCCGCTAAATCAAAAACGGCAATTTCGGGGGCTTGCTTACCAATGACCGCGATGTCTTCTTTACATCCAATACAACTTAGAACGATTGTGCAAAGAAACAATGGCTTAAAAAGTGCGGTTAACAATACGCTTGTTTTCATTTGAGGCTTCTCGTAGGAATTTACCATGCTGTAAGAAAATAGTGCGGTCGGCCAGTTTACTTAGCTCAGGATTATGGGTGACCATCACGACTGTACGTCCTTGTTGATTTAATGCGACGAGTAAATCGAGCACCAGTTGCTCATTTTTTTCATCTAGGTTTCCTGTCGGCTCATCGGCAAAAATCACCGGCGGCTGATTAACTAAGGCGCGCGCAATACACACACGTTGTTGTTCTCCGCCAGACAGTTGGCTTGGTCTGTGGTCAAAACGATGCGCCAGACCGACTTGTTGTAACACCGCCTTGGCTGCATCTTCATCAATTACACTGTGATAATGTTGTGCTAACATGACATTTTCCAAGGCAGTTAAATAAGGGATTAAGTGGAATTGCTGAAAGACCAGACCGATCTTCTCCGCCCGGAACCGCTGTCTGCCGATTTCATCAAGTTGTGCGGCATCGACACCGTCTAGGATCACTTTTCCTTCACTGGCAGTGTCTAAACCAGTGAGAATATTCATTAACGTTGTTTTACCTGAACCTGAGGCGCCCATGATTGCTACAAATTCGCCTTCTTTAATTTGAATGTTGATGTCTTCAAGTGCGGTCACTTGACCGAATCTTTTGTATAAATGTTGTGTTTCAATCACATAATTTGGCATTTTTTCATTTCCTTTTTTTAAATCCGCAAACAAGCTAATGAATTGATCTTATTCGCCTTTTAATACATTGGCAGTTTGGATCGCTAATGCTCGACGTGTTGGGATGATCACGGCAATAAATGCCACCAGTAAGGATAACAATATCGTAATTGGGATAACGGGTAAACGCATATCAATATAGGCTTTAAATACAGTGAGTCCAAGAACTTGTGCCAATAAATAACCAATCACTAAACCCGTGAAAATAGCACAAATCGTAATAATGAAGGCTTCTGTGCCGATTTGCTGGATAATATCTTGCTTTTTTGCTCCCAAGGCTTTTTGTAGTGCAAATTCTTTTGCTCTTTCTCCCACAATGGCGATCAATGTGGTGTTTACACAAAGGGTTGCTAGGATCAGGATTACCACAGAAATTAAGCCCATTAAGCCTTTTATTTTCTCTAAGATTTGCCCTTCTGAAGCTGACACCTTACGAATCGGGCGAATTTCTAAATCGGGATATGTTTGTTGCAGTGAGGTGGCAAATTGTTCCACTTGTCCTTGATCATTTTTGACATTGAGTAAAGCATTAGTGGCTTGCCCTTCTTTTTCTAGCCAATGTTGCGCAAATTCTAAATTTACAATCAACATATTATCAGTGGCATCGCCGGCTTCAATGATGGCTTTGATATGGAAACGATGTTTTTCCACCGCATTTTTACTTAAAGTAATGCTATCGCCAACATTGAGTTGTAAGCGTTCTGCTAGGGTTTTGCCAATCATCGCATTTCGATCATCAAAATTGACGCCAATTTGCGATCCTGTGACTTGCCAATAAGGAGAGAGGGTTTTCATGTCTTCAAACCACACACCCATAATCACAATTTTTTCCAATTCACTGCGTGTGACACCATACAAATAAGGGCTTGCTGCGGTGACTAAGCCGGATGGTGCTTGGGCTAAAATTTGTTGCAGTTGCTGTTCTTGGATCAGTCCGCGGCTATTTGAGCCAATATAAAAATTGGCACCAAAGGTACGTAGCTCTTGGCTCATTTTGGTATTGATATCAAAATAGACAGCGGCCATTGCTGTGACAATACTGGCGCCAACAGTGAGTGCGGCAAAAATAATCAAGACGCGTTGTAAACGTAAGCGTAAGGCACGAAAAACTAAACGCCAGAACATGGATTTGGGTTTATTGGCGACCATACAGCACCTCAACAGGGTAGAGATTGGCAATCCGATGTGCCGGGAACCAAGTACCAATTAAAGCAATCAAGATAGAGAGCACTAATACACAAGGCACCACTATCCAGGTAAAATCTAAAGGGAGACCAAAAAGTGTGATACCAATAAATTTTGCTAGTCCCCAACCCGCTAAGCATCCTAATATACCACCAAATAATGCGCTAATAGTGGCTTCACAGTAAAAGAGCAGGACAATCTGCCATTGGTATGCCCCCAACGCTTTCATCAAACCGATCTCTTTACTTCGTTCAATAATCGTACTGGTCATCAAGGAGGCTATCCCCATTGCCGCAGCAATCACTGCCGCTACGGTGACCACCGCCAGTAATAATTGGATTTTTTCAATCACTACGCCTTCAGAGGCTGCGACTTGCCAGATAGGGCGAACAATTGCGCCTGAAATCGCCTCTTCTAATTGATGAGCAATAGAGGATACATAAGCCGTACAGTACCAACGATCATATTCTTCAGCATCTAGTCCTTCAACATTGGCGCGTGCTTTGCGCGAAAGTTCATTTTCTGGCACGGTTAAAGCGGACACTTTAATCGCTTGGATTTTACCTTCGAGTCCAAGTAATTGTTGTACTGCACTTAACGGTAGCACCAGTTGTTGTTCTTCGCTGCCACCAGTGGCAAGTATCCCTTTGATTTCTACTGTAAGCTGTTGTTGAAATTCCTCGTCTTGGTAAGCGAGATGAATCTGTTCACCAGGCTGGAGCGACCAGGTTTTGGCAAGTTGTTCTCCGGCTAAGGCAGGCACGATTGTGCTAAATTGATCCTGTAAATCATTGACCCACTCACCTTGTACTTTCCAATATGGGCTGATAATCTTTTGTCCCGTATGGTAATCTGCTTCATCAGGAATGGCGATCTGACGATCAAAAAATGTGCCTAAAATCTGAATCGGTTGTAGTGTATTCTGATTAGCTTTTTGTGCTTGTACGTTCGCACTTAGTAACGGCGCAAAGCCGACAATGTTATTTCGCCAAAAAATGTCTTTTACATTAGGTAATTCTTTTTCATCAAGAAAGTCTTGGCTAGTTAATGAACTGGCGCCATTCACATCCTCGGGTAAAATCGCACGGCTAGCGGGTTCAATTAAGATATTGGCACCATAGGATTTTAATTCACGCGCCATTTTGTCACCAATATCAATGGAAACCGCGAGGAGTGCGGAGACTAAACCTGCGGCAAGAAAAAGAGTTATGATTGCGAGAAGTTTGCGTTTTAAACCAAAGCGCCAAGATTGATATAACATTCTGGCTAACATTACTTGCCTCCTTCTGCATTGAGGTAATTTTCTGGGGCATCTCGGAATAAATGAAGATTTTTTTCCGTAGCAAAGAAATACGTTTTGCCTTCGTAACTGTATTTGTGCTCAGTACGGGTATTCTTCAGTTGACTGTGATCCACAGGATCGATCACGTCAATCTCAACGACAGTTGAAAAATAATGTAAGCCGTCTTCTAAGCTTTTTTTGTGAATAATCACCTGAGTGTCCGTTTGTTCCCAATTTTCAATCGGAACAGGATTACAACCACCGGGTTTACCGATAGACGGAATAAACATTCTGACACCGCAACCTACGCAAATCACTTGATCGCCTTCCATGACATAACCCTGATCGCCACAAAGAATACAGGCATCAAAGACCGCGGCTAAACTTAAACGGTCAGGCAGGCGGTTAATTAAAAAAAAGCGTACTGCTTTTCCGTCATCTGCTATCCATACAAAGCGATGTAATTTGCCGTCTTTTACTTGTTCGATAGGGATATAAACTTGGTTCTTGTCATCCATATGTACAGGGATGGCTTCGGATAAGCGAGGCGGTTGAGAGGCCACTTTATCCCAGTACAGTTGTGCCGTGAAAATGAACAATACGCAAACGCCTCCCCATTGTAAGAGACGGGATGACGTCAGTAGCGTGGCACGTTTTTTGCGTTTTTCAATTGGGTGTGCTTCTTGTTCTACAGCATGTTGACGAGCTAAATGGACGCGGAACCAGAAACTCAGCATGATAATCAGTAAAATAGCACTTTGGAGATAATTAAAGAAATTGGTGAGGTTGCCAGCTTTCGCAACAAAGCTGAGCCTTGCTTTGGTTAAGTCGAGCAGTTGGAGTTTCATTAAACTTAACAGCAGCTCAGCGCTCTGTGGTATCAGTAATAAAATCACTATCAGGTAAGTGAGGAGAGGAGCAAGTGCGGTCAGTTTGTGTTGAATTTTACTTTGTTGTAATAAAAGACTGAGCCAGCTTGCGACAAAAATGGCAAGTAAAATCGCTAAGATGATCGCACTGCTGTGTAAGATAAAATCGGTATTGATGACGTCGGTGTGTGTGATAGCCGAAAGATTGGGATCTTTACCCCATAAAAGTCCTGCGATAAAGCTTAACAGGACGTGCCAAAAAGAGGTTAATGTTTTGTTATGCCAATATTGGCTGAGACAGAATAAAAGTAGGCTGGTGATAATCCACGCACTGAGCACTAAATTAATGCGCTGACTTTTTGGTAAATAGATGCTCAGAATTGCCCCAGCTACGAAACAAAGTAGCGCTAGCCACAGGCGTGATTTCATGTTCACTTGCGGATGGTAGGACCACGCACAGCCAAGCAAGAGGGCAAAAGGCAGAAGCGTTTGCAGTAAAGACGTAAAAAAGTAATTCATAAGTTGTCCGCAATGCTGTGATAGTTGATTAGATACGATAAGGCATAACTTTTGTTTGCTTTAAAATGCTACTATTTCCAATCGCACTTTGTCAGAAAAGCCACGATTGGAAATAGCGTATCGAAAATTGGTGTAAAGGTGCGTTTTTACGCACCTTAAAGCGACTTAGTTCAAACCGGTATATTTGAATTCATAACTGACATCAAATGGTTTCCACCAACGACCCACACCAGTTTCTTCATCGGTATGACGGTGCATCCCCGCTTTTGGTGGTGGCTCAATATGGTAAGTTAATTTATAGTTGCCTACGCCCATCATTTTGATATTTAAGCCATAGTGTGGACCATCTGCCGCAACCATCGGCATAAAGGTACCTTCTTGTTTCTCACCAGTATCAGTATTGACTAAAGTATAGTTAATGGTGAGATATGGCATCCATTCTCCTTCACCAAAGCCATTCACGTTACCTTTAATCGCATGAATATCTGCTTCTAAGTGAATATCAGATTTGGCTGCTGGCAGCCCCATACCACGCGGTTCCATGTCAACGGGCTGCAAATATACGGCTGCAATTTCCATACCGTTCATTTCAATAGGCTCACCAATTGGATATTCTTTAAATGCCAGCGCGGATGGTGCAGCTAAAATGCTGGCGAGTAAAGTGGTGGCTAAGAGTACTTTTTTCATACTTAATCTCCTCTGACTATTTAAGTATAGATTGTGAAACTAAACTGCTTTGCGGTTCTGATATTTCATATAGAACAGGGCAAAAAGGGCTGCAATAAGTAATATCACTTGTGGTATCAAGGTTTCTAGGTAAGGATAAATACCTAACCAACTGATCTCGGGAGCACCCACAATTAAAGTTGGTTCAAAAAGTTTACCTTCAATTAACTCTAATACGCTCTTGCCGGCAAAAACAAAGGCCATCAGATACATAAAGGTGCCAGTAAACATAAAGAAGGGTTTTAATGGCAGCTTCACCACGGTATAGCGCATAATCAAATAACAGATGGTGAGAATGACTATACCCACTACCAACCCTGCGAAAAGGTAGAGATAACTGACCGCACTTGTGGCATCAGCAACCAACGCGTAGTAGAACAACACCGTTTCCGCCCCCTCACGATAGACAGCGAGAAAACTGGTGAGCCATAGCCCAATCAATGAACCCGTTGTGAGTGCGCTAGACAATTTGCCTTCTAAATAACGTTGCCAATTTTGCGCTTCTACTTTGGATAATAGCCAGTAGCTCATCATAAATAACATCACTACAGCGATCATCATTGTAAAACCCTCTAGCAGCTCTCGACTGGCGCCTGCATTAGCAAACACGAATTGAAAAATCACGGCGGTAATCAGGCTAGCGATTAAGGCAACATAGACAGATTGGCGAATAACGGGAAGCTTATCTTGATGTTGGTTTTTGATCAGATAAGTCACAATCGCAGCAACAATGAGCAAGGCTTCTAACCCTTCACGTAGAATAATTAACAGACTATAGAGGAACATTGACCAATGACTTTGTTTTCCTCCTTGTAACATCTCGACACTTTTGCTTAAGCCTTGAGCGAGCTGATTTGCTTGTTGTTGTAGTTGATCGGAGGAGGCATTGGCTTTGATCAAACTTACTAAACGGGTGAAATAGCCTTCGAGTTCAGCTTTCATATTGCTGTCCCGTGCGCCTATTTTGTTTTCCATCCCACTGCTTTCGAAGACATCAAAATAGGTATCTTGTACAGCAAGCATTGCTTTTTTCTGTTCACCTTGTTGATATAAGTTCATCGCTTGTTGAATGCGTTGATTAATCTCATTCGTTACTTTCTGCCAGTCTTGATCGGGCGTATTGTCTGTTGAGTTGACTTGTGCTTGCACCACTTGTGTTTCACGCGTAGTCGGAAGATTTGGTAGCTGTTCTTCAATCTCTTGTAACAACAACGTGATTTGGTAGCCTAAGTTATTGAGTTGATCCGGTTTTTCGCTAAGACGAATGAGATCATAAAATTGTTGATTAATGCTAGCTGAAATGGAGGCAGAACGATTTTGACGAATAGCCATTTCCATTTCCGCATTTTTAAAACCATCGTATTGTGCTTGCTGAACCCATTTTTTCGCTTGAGCAAATTCGCCCTGTTCATAAGCACTGATCGCTTGGGCAAGCAGATCATCAATAATTTTAAAACTTTGTTGCCAGTGTTGGGCAATAGTTTGATTGCTATACACGTCATGTTGGGCAGAGGCATTGAGTTGGTGTCCGTCCGCTAATACAGGTAATACTTCTTGCAGTTCGGATTTGAGCCCATTGATTTTTGTTTGTATTGTTTCTAATGAAACTCCTTCACCAATCATTTTGCGAATTTCAGCAAACGTCGCTTCCATTTGGTAACTTTTTTGTGCTGAGAAATTAATACGAATCGGACCTTCTAAGTTCTCGAACACTTCAAAATACGCCATTTGCACTTCCGTACGTGCTTCGTCAGCTTGGCCTTGTTGATATAGATGCGCCGTTTTGTCTAAACGGTGTTCAATGTCTTGAATCCACTCGGCATAATTGTCTTTAGCTTGTGTGAAGGCACAGAAAAACACGCTGAAAATGAGCACTAAATATCGAAGTTGATTAACGTAAAACATACACTCACCCAAATGATAGTGATTATTATATTCGTTAGTATGATTATCCTCTTATCGTTTTTTTTCGCAACAAGAAATCCTGCTTTGATGATAAAAATGTGATAAAAAGCACAAATTTTATTACAAATATGCAGGGTATTTTTCAAAGTCGTTGGGGTAATGGAATACTGTGATGTGAGTCACGAAATCAACAATGCCAGCTGTTTATTTAGGGCGGTGCATTGCATAATGAGAGAAATATGACCATGAGTTCAGTGAGGAAAACGATGAAAAACATGTTATTAATGAGCGGTTCGAAATATCAAAATACAGACTATTTAGTGCATACGCTGCCTTGGCTACAGGATTTTTTGGCAGACTATCAAGGGAAAACCGTTGCTTTTGTACCTTATGCTGGTGTTCGTCAAAGTTATGATGAGTACGAATTAAAAGTCCAAAAAGCATTAGCTGAATTAAATGTGGCGATTCTTTCGGTTCACCGTGCAGAAAAACATGCAGAAATCATTGAAAAAGCGGATGTTATTGCGATTGGGGGAGGTAATACGTTTTGTTTATTAAAAGGCATGTATGAACATCATTTATTGCCATTGATTCGCGAAAAAGTTCAGTCGGGTACACCGTATTTTGGTTGGAGTGCGGGGGCAAATGTGGCCGGTCGCTCTATTATGACCACCAATGATATGCCGATTACCTATCCGCCATCTTTTGACGCTTTAAATTTATTTCCACACCAACTAAATCCGCATTTTATTTCGGGTAAACCTGCTGGGCATAATGGGGAAAGTCGCGAAGAACGCTTAGCGGAATTCTTAATTGTCAACCCAACTGCCAACGTCTATGCCTTGCCAGAAGGAACCGCACTGCATATTCAAGGTCAGCAAGCGCGTGTATTGGGTCAACATGATGTGTTATTGTTCAGTGAAAATATGCAATTAGCGACCTTGCCGGTGAATAGCGTATTTGATTATTAATCTCGCTTTCTGGTCTTTTTGTGAACTTTGTTTGGTGAAAAGATCAGAAAGACTTATAATCTGTACTGCTTTTTGATTAATAAGAGAGAGAACAAAATGACAGCGCAAAGTGGCGTATTATTAGAGCATTGCAAAGCTGCAATTTATTTAGAAGCAAACATCACGGATCTGACGGTGATTCCTGAAGCAAGTCGTCAATTCTGTGACAAATTAGCACAATTACAACAAACCTATCCTGATGCTAGACTCGGCGCGGTTGTTGCCTTTGGCGATAAGGTGTGGAAACAATTAGCAGGAGAGAACAGCGCAAAAGAGCTCAAACCTTTTGTGACATTAGGTAAAGGTGATGCTTCCGCACCTGCCACCCAATGGGATCTGTTGATTCATATTCAATCTTTACGTCCTGATGTGAATTTTTCTGTCGCCTTAGCCGCGATGAACTGCTTTGGTAAAGCGATTCAGGTTGAGCAAGAAATTCATGGTTTTCGCTGGGTAGAAGAACGTGATTTTACTGGTTTTATTGATGGTACAGAAAATCCACAAGCAACAAAACGCGCAGAGGTCGCACTCATTGCACAAGGTGACGATACGGATGGAAGTTATGTCTTTACACAACGCTATGAGCATAATTTAACCAAATGGGAAAAGCTTACTACTGCGAAGCAGGAAATGGTAATTGGGCGGACTAAGCCGGACAGTATTGAGTTAGAAAATAAAGTGGATACCTCACATGTAGGGCGAACTGATCTAAAAGAAAATGGCGTGGGATTAAAAATTTTACGTCATAGTTTACCTTATGGTAAAGCCAGTGAGAAACACGGTTTATTCTTTGTTGCTTACTGTGCAACCCTGTATAACATTGAGCAACAGTTACTCAATATGTTTGGTGAAAAAGACGGTAAAACCGATCGTTTACTAGGCTTTACTAAGGCAGTAACTGGGAGCTATTATTTTGCGCCGTCATTAGAGAAATTAAAAACTCTCTAATCTTCATATTCACTTAGAAAAGTGCGGTCAAAAAAGCAAAAAAATTGACCGCACTTTTTGTTTATGCTGTTTGCTCAGTTAGCAATAGCATCTTCTACTGGTGCCGGTTGGTTTGATGGAGCACCCGGCGATAACACATCCCATACGCTTTCTTGTTTGCTGATTTCAGGTGCTTGGCAAAAAGACTGAGCATGATTTATCCAAACGGGAATTTGACGTGCGCTTGAACAATCCCAACTACCATAATCATTAATCCCCACCCATTGAATACTGTTAAGAGAAGGTAAGTGAAGTACAGTTGCTGGATGACGCTGTAAATAATTTTGATAAATTTGCAAGGCACCAGAAGCGCCGGTTAGTTTGGTTTCGCCATTATCATCACGCCCTAACCAAACCGTCACGATGTTTTCACCATCAATGCCCACAAACCAGGTATCACGTGCATCATTGGTAGTGCCTGTTTTTCCGGCAAGATGTAAGTGACTAAATTGGTTTTGCAAACTGCGCGCAGTGCCTCGCGTTACGGTTTGTTGCATGGCATACAGTGTTTGATAACTGGCTTCAGCCGGTACCACTTGCTCAGGTTCTAAGCGGCGTTGATATAAGAGATTTCCTTGTTGGTCTGTGATGCTGTCAATGGTCGCCAACGGGATTTTTTGTCCTTGATTGGCGATCACTTGATATAAATGCGTGACTTCGTAAGGGGAAATCGCATAAGCGCCCAATAAGGTGGCGGGTACCTTGGGGATTTGTACTTTATCCCAACCCATTTTCTTTTGTGTTTCAATCACTTTCTCTAATCCCACTTGCATCCCAATATTTACTGTTGGGATGTTTAAGGAACGAGCTAAGGCATCCATTAACATCACGGAACCGCTGTATTTGCGATCATAGTTACGCGGTTGCCACGGTGGGCTGCCTTTAATTTGAATGGTAATCGGTTGATTTTGAATCGCTGTATTAAGACGGAACTTGTCAGGTACTGAAAGTGCGGTCAAATAAATGGCGGGTTTTACTAAAGAGCCAATTTGGCGTTTGGCGCTTAAGGCACGATTAAAGCCCGCATATTGTGTTTGTAAACCACCAACAATGGCCCGCACTTCGCCTAAACGATAATCAGCAATTACCATCGCAGATTGTAAATGGGGGTTTTTGTGTTTCGCTTGTAAGGTAGATGTCGCACTGACTACTGCATTTTCTGCATGGGTTTGTTGTTTAGGATCTAAGGTTGAAAAAATCCGTGCTCCTAATAAATTCGTGGCTTTGTTTTCGCCTAATTGCTCACGTAATTCAGCTTGTAAGGTCTGAATGAAGGCAGGGTACTTGCGCGTAATTTGACCACGTTCTTGTACGCCTAATGGACGCTGGACTAACATTTGATACAGTTCATGCCCAATGACTTGATGATCGAGGAGTAAACGCAGTACCACATTACGGCGCTCTAATGCGGTGTTCGGATTCCGCCAAGGATTATAAAGAGAAGGACCTTTGACCATGCCAACTAATAAGGCGATTTGATCCAAACTAATTTCGTTGGTTGAGCGCCCAAAATAAAAGTGGCTAGCCAGTTCAAAGCCATGAATTTGAGTATCGCCATTTTGCCCTAAATAAATTTCATTTAAATAGGTTTCTAAAATACGATTTTTATCGTAACGCCAATCTAAAATCACGGCCATCAAGGCTTCATTGACTTTACGGCTTAGGGTTCGTTTGTTGCTTAAAAACAGGTTTTTGACTAATTGTTGCGTTAAGGTACTGCCACCTTGTACAGTATGACCTGCTTGAATATTGGTGATCATCGCACGTGCAATGCCGAGTAAACTGATCCCTTCATGTTGGTAAAAGCGACGATCTTCGGTAAGTAATAATGCATCGATTAATAAACGTGGATAGTTATGGAGTGGGATCGCTAAACGCTCTTCTTTCTCTGACTGTAGCATAGCGATTAATTTTGGCGCTAAACGAAACTCAGGAATGGTACGTTGGTTGATTAAATCTTCAATTACTGCCAATTGATTGTGTTTAAAACGTAGGCGAAAGACACGTTGTGCTTCTGGTTGCACAGGAAAGGGAAACGCGCGTCGTAGCAAAACGAGGGTGTCACCTTCTACTTTAAAATCGCCAGGGGCTGCTACTAGGGTGGTTTGACGATAATCATTGTCTAATAAACGTTGTTTGACTTGTTCAAAGCTCAGTTGTTCTTCAAGACTGATACGTTCAATACGGCTATAGACTTCTGCGGGGAGTCGCCAGATCTGCCCATCCATTTTAGAGCGTATTTGCCAATCTAAATACAATCCATAAAACGCCAACATACAGATTAATGTAAAACTCACTTTGGCACATAAGAGGAGCCAAGAAGATTTTTTTCGGCTTACATTGGTTTTGTTGGATTTTGGCATATGACCTACTCAAACTCGCGTAATTTCATTAGGATTGGATGAAAGCTAGTGCAGATTGTAAGAAATGGATAAAGTCATCTGTGCCACAAAAGGCAATACTTTCTTCATCGTAATAGTGGAAATCATCTTCAAGCGGTTGGTCATGTTCAAGCATTAGATTATTAGCGCGAACCATGACTTCTTCCTGATTGATAAATACACTGTATTCTGTCCCAATGAGTGTGATGTCTTGTTGTGTTTTGCCTGTTTGGAGTTGCTGAAGTACTGTTTGAATTTTGGCAGAATCTGACCGCACTTCGCTATTAAACCAGTTTGCAATGGCTTCATGTCCCATAGAACATTTCGCCATTATCGAACCTAAATGAGATGTGAATTGGAAATCCATATTAAATACTGAAAGATGAACCACAACCACAGGTAGTTGAGGCGTTTGGATTATTCACAACGAAACGAGAACCTTCTAAGCCCTCAGTATAGTCCACGGTTCCCCCAATTAAATATTGTAAACTCATGGGATCGATCACTAAGTGCACGCCAGATTTCTCAATAGTTAAATCACCGTCGTTTACTTTTTCATCGAAAGTAAAACCATATTGGAAACCACTACACCCACCGCCGGTAATATAGACGCGTAATTTCAAATTCGGGTTTTCCTCTTCACTGATTAAGGCTTTTACTTTGTTGGCAGCCGCATCAGTAAAGATCAGTGGCACGGAAATCTCTGTCATAATTTATCTCGCTATAATTTCAACTGAATTGACGTATTATCTAATAACCGACTAATTCGTTCAAGAATTTATCAAGGATTTTTATGTTGGATAATGTTATAATTCGCGAACGAATGCATTTTCTGGAGAAATTTTTTTATGGCAATTCCATTAAGAACGGAAGACGAAATTGTGAAGTTACGTGAGGCATGTAAGTTAGCCTCAGATGTCTTAGTGATGATTGAACCTTATGTTAAAGCGGGCGTGAGTACAGGTGAGTTGGATCGTATTTGCCATGAGTATATGGTGAACGAACAAAAAACTATTTCAGCTTGTTTAGGTTATCATGGCTTTCCAAAAGCGACCTGTATTTCTGTTAATGAAGTCGTTTGTCACGGCATTCCCAGTGACGACAAAATATTAAAGCATGGCGATATTGTCAATATTGATGTGACAGTGATTAAAGACGGTTATTTTGGCGATAATTCGAAGATGTATATTGTAGGTGAAACCAATGTGCGTAGCCAAAAATTATGCGAAGCAGCACAAGAAGCTCTCTATGTCGGATTACGTACAGTAAAACCGGGGATCCGTTTAAATGAGATTGGTCGAACAATACAAACATACACCGAAAATCAAGGGTTTAGCGTAGTACGTGAATATTGTGGACATGGCATCGGCTCAGAATTCCACTGTGAGCCACAAGTGCTACATTACTACGCAGACGATGGTGGTGTCATTTTACAACCGGGTATGGTGTTTACGATTGAACCGATGATTAATGCGGGGAAAAAAGAAGTGCGTTTAATGGGAGATGGCTGGACTGTTAAAACCAAAGATCGTAGCCATTCTGCGCAATATGAACATCAATTAGTCGTCACGGAAACGGGTTGTGAAGTGATGACTATTCGAGAAGAAGAGGTCGCCGCAGGACGCATTCAACGAATCATGGTGAATGTCTAATACAAATTAAATATGGCTGAATTTTTTCAGCCATTTTTTTATTGATATTGAGAGGGCATAATGCTTTTTCCTTATTTTCCCTTAAGTGAGCTTGATGTCAGTGCAGTACGAACTCAGAAAGAAAATTTAAAGCAATTCGAGTTAACGCAATTTGCACACTATGAAATCTATGATCTGATTACTAACCGTACGCAATTTTGTGATCATCTCTTGCGGGATCTTTGGCTACGATTTGGCTTAGTCAAAGATAACACACTCACCTTGATCGCGGTGGGGGGATATGGTCGTGAAGAAATGTTTCCTTTGTCCGATTTGGATTTCTTGATCTTAACAAGCGAGCAGGTAGAGGCGCAAACTGAACAAAAAATTCGTCAATTCGTGCAATTTTTATGGGATTGTGGTTTTGATGTTGGGCATGCGGTGCGGACCTTATCAGAGTGTGAACAAGCTGGACGTGACAATATTACGGTTGCAACGAACTTATTAGAAGCGCGTTATTTAGAAGGGAATTTCTCACAATTTCAGCAGTTGGACAACGTATTGCAAAAAGCCGATTTTTGGCCACGTGAGGCATTTTTCCAAGCCAAATATCAAGAGCGAGTTGAACGTTATCAACGTTATCATAATACCAGCTATAACTTAGAGCCTGATATTAAACACAGTCCGGGCGGATTACGTGATCTTCACTTGTTATATTGGATCGCCTTACGTCATACTGGGGCGAAAAATCTAACGGATATTTTGAATTCGGGCTTTATATATCCTCAAGAATATGCGCAGTTACTGGAAAGTCAGCAATTTTTGTTTAAAGTGCGCTTTGCATTGCATTTAATTTTAAAACGTTATGACAACCGCTTGTTATTTGAACGTCAAATTCGTGTCGCTGAGTTACTTGAATTTGTCGGACCGGGTAATCAAGGTGTGGAAAAAATGATGAAATCATTTTTCCAAGCGCTACAAACGATCTCCTTACTCAGTGATTTGCTAGTCAAACATTATCGCGAGCACTTTTTACAAACCAATGAACCCGTACAAGTCAGATTATTAGATAAGGAGTTCCAGTGTGTAAATAATGCCATTTGTTTACGCCAAGCAAATTTGTTTGTAGAACAACCCGAACAAATCCTAAGCTTATTTTTTCATTTAACGCAAGATCATCAGCTTGATATTCATTCTTCTACGTTACGTCAGTTACATCTTGCCCTTGAACAGCGCAGCGGTTATTTGTCTGAATTGCCGGCAGCAAGAGAGCGCTTCTTACGTTTATTCAATCAACCAGGTGCAATCGCGAGAGCACTGGTTCCTATGCATAAATACGGTGTATTAAAAGCCTATTTACCCCAATGGCACCATATTGAAGGCTTAATGCAATTTGATTTATTTCATTGTTATACCGTAGATGAACATATTGTGCGAACCTTGTTGAAACTAGAATATTTTCTTGAGGCAGAAAGTGTGGTCCCCCATCCGATTTGTAGTCAGATTTTTTCGCGCTTAACCGACCGCACATTGCTCTATATTGCAGCCTTATTCCATGATATTGCGAAAGGACGTGGCGGTGATCATGCCGAATTAGGGGCTGTTGATGTTGCTCAGTTTGCGCAGCAACATGGTTTTGATCAACGCGAAATTCACACACTGACTTGGTTGGTTGAGCAGCATCTGCTCATGTCGGTTACTGCGCAACGGCGCGATATTCATGATCCCGAAGTAGTATTACATTTTGCGGAAGCCGTACAAAATAACGTGCGTTTAGATTATTTAACCTGTTTAACGGTAGCGGATATTTGTGCAACAAATGAAACGTTATGGAACAGTTGGAAACGTACATTAATTGCTACCCTCTATCAATTTACCACGCAACAATTTGCACAAGGTATGGATTGCCTCTTGGATCATGTGGAGAAAATTGAAAATCATCGTCAGCAAGCCTTGACATTATTAACGCAAAATAGCCTGTTAAGTGCGGTACAAATTGAAGAAATTTGGCAGCGCTGTCCTGAAGAGTACTTTTTACGTAATACCCCGAAACAAATTGCTTGGCATACAGAATTACTGGCAGATAACCAAACAGAATTATTGGTTAAAATCAGTAATCGTTTTTCAGAAGGGGGAACCGAGATTTTTGTGTATTGCCAAGATCAACCCAACTTGTTTCATAAAGTGGTGACGACGATTGGCGCGAAGAAGTTCAGTATTCATGATGCACAAATCATCACCAGTCATGATGGTTATGTATTTGATAGTTTTATTATTACTGAATTAGATGGCAAGTTAGTGAAATTTGATCGTCGTCGTAGCTTAGAAAAAGCCTTAATGCAGGCACTGAATACGAGCAAATTGCCAACATTTCGTGCGACTCACAACCCTAAATTACAACATTTCCATGTCAAAACAGAGGTGCGCTTTTTAAAAGAACAGCGAACTGATCAAACGGAAATGGAATTGTTTGCTTTAGATCAGACTGGTTTACTTGCCAAAGTGAGTCAGGTGTTTAGTGAGTTAAAACTGAATTTGTTGAATGCCAAAATTACGACTATCGGCGAAAAGGCAGAGGATTTCTTTATTCTGACAAACAGTGAAGATCGCGCCTTAACGGCTGAACAGCGACAATGCTTAACGCAGCGTTTACATGAAGTACTCGAACCAAAATAGAAAACGTTTTCCAAAATGACCGCACGTTGAGGGAGGTGTTTATCAAGTGATGTATAAATCCCATGTAAAAGTGCGGTCTGTTTTTTTAAGGTTATCTATTTTTTCAAATTGACAATCGCGACGGAGACAATAATTAATGCTCCACCGAGTAACATACGCAGACTCGGTTCTTCGTCTAGCCAAATCCACGCGATCGCAATGGCATATACCGGTTCAAGAGAAATGATCATCGCAGCAGTGCGCGCATTGATCGTATCTAAGCTAGAAACAAATAGGGTATAAGCCAAGGTTGTGCAAAGTAAGCCAATACAAGCGATCCAAAACCAATCTTGCCAAGACACATCAGGTAACTGGTGTGCAGAAAAGGGCAACAGCATAATGGCGACCACTAAATATTGACACCAACTGGATTGTGAACCTGATATTGTGCTGACGTTTTTGCGATTGATGACCGCTAATATGCCATAACTGAGGGCGGAAAAAATGCCCCACAGTAATCCTTGTGTAGCTTGATGACCAAACTCAAAGGCAGGGGTAATCAAAATCAGCCCAAGCGAAATCGCGATCAGCAAAAAATATTCTTTTGTTTTTAACCGCTCTTTAAAGAACAGCATTTCAAACAAAGCAACGAAGGCGGGGAAACTGGCAAAGCCTAAAGTACCAATCGCCACACCACCTATTTTTATCCCTTGGTAAAAACTCACCCAATGTACACCTAATAACACCCCAGAAAGACACTGGCTGGCGATTTCACGCCCTTGCATGGGGATCAGTTTTTGCCGACGGAGTAAGAAAAAAAGTGAAAGCGCAGCAAAGGCAATTAAGACACGCCCTAAGACAATCATTTCTGCACCTGTGGTGGCTAATGCGCCAAAAACACCAGAGGCACCAAATAACACTGCGGTGCCGTGTACCTTAAGCAATGCTAAGCTGTAATTATCCTTAATTATCGCCATACACTGCCTTTAAGCTAACTGAGAGAAAACTTGATCGGCAGCTTGCAAAGTGCGCTCAATATCTTGATCAGAATGGGCGAGTGACATAAAGCCTGCTTCAAACGCCGAAGGGGCAAGATAAATACCTTGTGCTAACATAGCATGGAAAAAACGGTTGAATTTTTCTGTATCACAAGCCATCACCGCTTGATAAGAAGAAACAGTTTTTTGTTCAGTAAAGAAAATGCCAAACATCCCACCAACATAATTCACTACAAACGGGACATGATGTTTGTCTGCTAAGGCTTTTAAGCCAAGTGCTAATTTCTCGGTTTGTTGGGCTAAACATTGTGCATTTCCCGCTTTTTTCAACTCCGTAAGGCAAGCAAGACCGGCTGCCATGGCAATCGGGTTGCCTGATAATGTTCCCGCTTGATAAACCGGACCTAGTGGAGCAATGTGTTGCATAATGGCTTTTTTACCGCCAAATGCACCAACAGGCATCCCGCCGCCAATCACTTTGCCTAAACAAGTTAAGTCCGGCGTGACGCCATAATAAGTTTGTGCACCACCTAATGCGACACGGAAACCGGTCATCACTTCATCAATAATAAAGACGGCACCATATTGATCACAGAGTGCACGTAAGCCTTGTAAAAAGCCCTCTTGAGGTGGAATACAGTTCATGTTACCGGCCACAGGCTCGACAATCAGACACGCAATCTCATTAGGATATTGTTCAAAAGCGTGCTTGACTGAATCTAGGTCATTATATGTACAGGTTAACGTATGTTTGGCAAAATCTGCAGGTACACCGGGTGAGCTTGGTTGCCCTAAAGTTAGCGCGCCCGAGCCAGCTTTTACTAGCAAAGAATCAGCATGACCATGGTAACAGCCTTCAAATTTAATGATTTTATCTCGTTTAGTGTATCCACGAGCTAAGCGAATAGCCGACATAGTCGCTTCTGTCCCAGAACTGACCATACGTACCATGTCTATTGAGGGGACTAATGAACAAACTAATTCTGCTAATTCAATTTCTAACGCAGTTGGTGCGCCAAAACTTAACCCATTTTGAGCGGTGCTGATGACCGCATCTAAGATGGTAGGGTGGTTATGCCCTAAAATCATCGGTCCCCAAGATCCCACATAATCAATATATTGATTGCCTTCAGTATCATAAAGATAAGCACCTTGGGCTTTTTCGATAAAAATCGGCGTGCCACCTACTCCCTTAAAGGCACGTACTGGTGAGTTTACACCGCCGGGAATTCGATGTTGTGCACGTTGAAAAAGAGATAAAGAGGTTGTCATAATCGTATCCTAATTTTGTGATAGAAATGAGCACCATTCTACTGTAAAAAAGCGGAAATAGATAAAAATATTTATGGAACAAAAAATGCTTTGTGGTATTCTTCGAGCATTCAAATTCAAAGGGAAATTCCAATGCTATTGAGTTTAATTGTGACATTTTTGGGGGCATTTCTGACATTATTATTTATGCGCCCGATTGCCCAAAAAATAGGTTTAGTGGATAAACCGAATTTTCGTAAGCGCCATCAGGGTGCGATTCCTCTAATTGGTGGTGTGTCGTTGTTTGTTGGGAATCTCTGTTTCTATTTATTAGAGTGGGAACAAATGCGCTTACCAACACTTTATTTATTTAGTATTTTTGTGTTGCTTGTGATCGGTATGATTGATGACCGTTTTGACATCAGCCCTTTTTTGCGTGCCGGTATTCAAGCAATATTAGCTATATTAATGATTGATCTCGGTAATCTTTATTTAGATCATTTGGGGCAAATTCTCGGTCCATTTCAGCTGACACTTGGATCCATTGGCTTAATTATTACGGTACTAGCCACTATAGCTGCAATTAATGCCTTTAATATGATTGATGGGATTGATGGTTTACTAGGTGGATTATCGAGTGTGGCTTTTGTGTCTATTGGCATTTTATTAATTAAGGATAATCAGCTTGACTTGGCTTATTGGAGCTTTGCTTTAATTATTGCCATTCTGCCTTATTTTATGATGAATTTAGGCATTCCTTTTGGGCAGAAATTTAAAGTATTTATGGGCGATGCGGGCAGTACTTTAATTGGCTTTACGATTATTTGGATTTTACTGCTCAGTACGCAAGGTAAAGGGCATCCAATGAATCCTGTGACAGCATTATGGATAATCGCGATCCCACTTATTGATATGATTGCGATTATGTATCGCCGTTTACGTAAAGGCAAAAGCCCATTCCGTCCAGACCGTTTACATGTACATCATTTAATGATGCGTGCCGGTTTAACATCTCGTCAAGCTTTCTTATTAATTACTTTCGCAGCGGCAATTTGTGCCACGATTGGTATTTTAGGAGAGATTTTTTATATTAATGAATGGCTGATGTTTGCCGGATTTATTCTATTATTTTTTATGTATTCTTATTCAATTACACGTGCGTGGCGTATTACACGTTGGATTAGACGAATGAGAAGACGCGCAAAACGTATTCATAATAAGGGTTAAACAGCATGACGCAAGTAGAAAATACACAAAAAACACACCGCACTTTTCTAAGCTCAATCAGTATAATATTGGGGACTACGTTGCTTGGCGTGATAGTGGCTTATGGTGGCAGTTACTTAAAAAGTAAAACTTGGCTTGCAGAAGCTCATGTGAGCGCGCCAGATATCGCGTTACTTGGTAATTATTATGCATTATCTTCGACTTACCAATTTATCAAAAATAAAGAGAATCAACACCAAGAGACAGAAATAGTTTATCAAGAATTTTTGAAACAACTGATGTCAGAAGAAATGATTCGCCGTTTTTGGGAAAATACAGAGTATTATAAACAAAAGCAAACAGGGGAAGATCACATTGATCTTGCATTATTAGAAAAGTTAACCAAAGCTATTAAATTTAAATCAGCACAAACGCTTGATGTAGCGGATAGTGTGAGTCTAACACTCGAGAATCCGAAATTAGCCACAGAACTACTTTCTTCTTTTATTGATCAGGTTAACGTTGAAACACGTAAAATTGTTTATAGCAATCTAATTAGCCAATGGAAAGTTTTATTCGAACAAGTAAAGAAAGCGACAGAATTTAACTTAGGTAAGAATGCTCAATCAGCATTGGTATTAGAAGATTGGAACGGGAAACTACAAATGATGCGCTCGGTTTCACCTTTAGATGAACAATTCAGTGCATATCGTTATTTAAAAAAACCAACACAGCCGATTATGCAACGTTCGCCTAATCGCAAATGTTGGGCTAGCGTGGGGGCATTGATTGGCTTTATCTTGTCTTTTTTCATGTTATCGCTATTTAATTCCCGTAAAAAATTAATTAATACCCTTTAAATCAATAAAAAACAGGCGTATATTTACTACTTTATGTCCAATTTGAACAAAAAACTATCTAATAACTTTTTTTTTCAAAAAAGTACTAGACAAGTTTATGTGAAGTCATTAATATACGCCCCGCAACGACGCGATGAGCGCTCGTAGCTCAGTTGGATAGAGCGTTGGCCTCCGGAGCCAAAGGTCGCAGGTTCAAATCCTGTCGAGCGCGCCAGAGAGTCAATGTGATGTAAACTGAATAAATCAATGGTGGCTATAGCTCAGTTGGTAGAGCCCCGGATTGTGATTCCGGTTGTCGTGGGTTCAAGTCCCATTAGCCACCCCAAATTTTTTTACAGTCGGCGAGTAGCGCAGCTTGGTAGCGCAACTGGTTTGGGACCAGTGGGTCGTAGGTTCAAATCCTATCTCGCCGACCATTTTTTGTTCTTTAACAATCTAACAGACAATCTGTGTGGGCACTTGTTGATTGATTTCATTTAAAAAATTTTAAAATTGAAGTCTTAATAGGTGCTTAATACTGAAAATTCATGATACTTTTGAAGTAAATGTAAACTTTTAGCTAAGCAGTTTATTGAGCGATTGAACTTTGAATTGAAGAGTTTGATCATGGCTCAGATTGAACGCTGGCGGCAGGCTTAACACATGCAAGTCGAACGGTAGCAGGAAGAAAGCTTGCTTTCTTTGCTGACGAGTGGCGGACGGGTGAGTAATGCTTGGGAATCTGGCTTATGGAGGGGGATAACTGTGGGAAACTGCAGCTAATACCGCGTATTCTCTGAGGAGGAAAGGGTGGGACCTTAGGGCCACCTGCCATAAGATGAGCCCAAGTGGGATTAGGTAGTTGGTGGGGTAAAGGCCTACCAAGCCTGCGATCTCTAGCTGGTCTGAGAGGATGACCAGCCACACTGGAACTGAGACACGGTCCAGACTCCTACGGGAGGCAGCAGTGGGGAATATTGCGCAATGGGGGGAACCCTGACGCAGCCATGCCGCGTGAATGAAGAAGGCCTTCGGGTTGTAAAGTTCTTTCGGTAATGAGGAAGGGATGTTGTTAAATAGATAGCATCATTGACGTTAATTACAGAAGAAGCACCGGCTAACTCCGTGCCAGCAGCCGCGGTAATACGGAGGGTGCGAGCGTTAATCGGAATAACTGGGCGTAAAGGGCACGCAGGCGGACTTTTAAGTGAGATGTGAAATCCCCGAGCTTAACTTGGGAACTGCATTTCAGACTGGGAGTCTAGAGTACTTTAGGGAGGGGTAGAATTCCACGTGTAGCGGTGAAATGCGTAGAGATGTGGAGGAATACCGAAGGCGAAGGCAGCCCCTTGGGAATGTACTGACGCTCATGTGCGAAAGCGTGGGGAGCAAACAGGATTAGATACCCTGGTAGTCCACGCTGTAAACGCTGTCGATTTGGGGATTGGGCTATATGCTTGGTGCCCGAAGCTAACGTGATAAATCGACCGCCTGGGGAGTACGGCCGCAAGGTTAAAACTCAAATGAATTGACGGGGGCCCGCACAAGCGGTGGAGCATGTGGTTTAATTCGATGCAACGCGAAGAACCTTACCTACTCTTGACATCCTAAGAAGAGCTCAGAGATGAGCTTGTGCCTTCGGGAACTTAGAGACAGGTGCTGCATGGCTGTCGTCAGCTCGTGTTGTGAAATGTTGGGTTAAGTCCCGCAACGAGCGCAACCCTTATCCTTTGTTGCAGCGATTCGGTCGGGAACTCAAAGGAGACTGCCAGTGACAAACTGGAGGAAGGTGGGGATGACGTCAAGTCATCATGGCCCTTACGAGTAGGGCTACACACGTGCTACAATGGTGCATACAGAGGGCAGCGAGAGTGCGAGCTTGAGCGAATCTCAGAAAGTGCATCTAAGTCCGGATTGGAGTCTGCAACTCGACTCCATGAAGTCGGAATCGCTAGTAATCGCAAATCAGAATGTTGCGGTGAATACGTTCCCGGGCCTTGTACACACCGCCCGTCACACCATGGGAGTGGGTTGTACCAGAAGTAGATAGCTTAACCTTCGGGGGGGCGTTTACCACGGTATGATTCATGACTGGGGTGAAGTCGTAACAAGGTAACCGTAGGGGAACCTGCGGTTGGATCACCTCCTTACCTAAAATGAAGCGACTGCAAGTGTTCACACAGATTGTTTGGTAGATTGTATGAATAAAACATATGGCAAAGTGGAGAGCATCTTTACATGTTGTCCCCATCGTCTAGAGGCCTAGGACATCGCCCTTTCACGGCGGTAACCGGGGTTCGAATCCCCGTGGGGACGCCATTTAAAGATGACTTTTGTTGTCTTTACTGTTCTTTAAAAAATTGGAAACAAGCTGAAAAACTGAAGAGATTTTCGAAAGAAAGTCTGAGTAGAAAAATCTTGCATGAAAAAAGGCATGCAAGTGTTTAGCGTTTAAACACAACATCAAGGTGATGAAACTTGATTAATGCATTAGCAAAGGTTAATGGATTAATTGAGATTAAGTAAGAATACTTGAGGTTGTATGGTTAAGTGACTAAGCGTACAGGGCGGATGCCTTGGCAATCAGAGGCGATGAAGGACGTGCTAATCTGCGAAAAGCTTGGATGAGTCGATAAGAGGCGTTTAATCCAAGATATCCGAATGGGGAAACCCAGTAGATGAAGAATCTACTATCAATAAATGAATACATAGTTTATTGAGGCGAACCGGGAGAACTGAAACATCTAAGTACCCCGAGGAAAAGAAATCAACCGAGATTCTGTGAGTAGCGGCGAGCGAAAGCGGAAGAGCCAGTAAGTTTTAGCTAGCATATTAGAGGAATTGGCTGGGAAGCCAAATCAAAGAGGGTGATAATCCCGTACTCGAAAGTATGTTAGTGGAACTAAGCTTACGATAAGTAAGGCGGGACACGAGAAATCCTGTTTGAAGATGGGGGGACCATCCTCCAAGGCTAAATACTCCTGATTGACCGATAGTGAACCAGTACTGTGAAGGAAAGGCGAAAAGAACCCCGGTGAGGGGAGTGAAATAGAACCTGAAACCCTGTACGTACAAGCAGTAGGAGCGAGGGCAACCTTGTGACTGCGTACCTTTTGTATAATGGGTCAGCGACTTATATTTTGTAGCGAGGTTAACTGAATAAGGGAGCCGAAGGGAAACCGAGTCTTAACTGGGCGTTGAGTTGCAAGGTATAGACCCGAAACCCGGTGATCTAGCCATGGGCAGGTTGAAGGTTGGGTAACACTAACTGGAGGACCGAACCGACTAATGTTGAAAAATTAGCGGATGACTTGTGGCTGGGGGTGAAAGGCCAATCAAACCGGGAGATAGCTGGTTCTCCCCGAAATCTATTTAGGTAGAGCCTTGAGCGGACACCTTCGGGGGTAGAGCACTGTTTCGGCTAGGGGTCCATCCCGGATTACCAACCCGATGCAAACTGCGAATACCGAAGAGTGATACTCAGGAGACACACGGCGGGTGCTAACGTTCGTCGTGGAGAGGGAAACAACCCAGACCGCCAGCTAAGGTCCCAAAGTCTATATTAAGTGGGAAACGAAGTGGGAAGGCTTAGACAGCTAGGATGTTGGCTTAGAAGCAGCCATCATTTAAAGAAAGCGTAATAGCTCACTAGTCGAGTCGGCCTGCGCGGAAGATGTAACGGGGCTCAAATATAGCACCGAAGCTGCGGCATCAGAATTTATTCTGTTGGGTAGGGGAGCGTTGTGTAAGCGGATGAAGGTGGCTCGAGAGGGTTGCTGGACGTATCACAAGTGCGAATGCTGACATAAGTAACGATAAAACGAGTGAAAAACTCGTTCGCCGGAAGACCAAGGGTTCCTGTCCAACGTTAATCGGGGCAGGGTGAGTCGGCCCCTAAGGCGAGGCTGAAAAGCGTAGTCGATGGGAAACGGGTTAATATTCCCGTACTTGGATAAACTGCGATGTGGGGACGGAGAAGGTTAGGTTAGCAGACTGTTGGATGTCTGTTTAAGGTGGTAGGTGGAAGACTTAGGCAAATCCGGGTCTTTATAAACACTGAGAGCTGATGACGAGGTCTTAAGGGACTGAAGTAACTGATACCCTGCTTCCAGGAAAAGCCACTAAGCTTCAGGTTTATCTAAACCGTACTGAAAACCGACACAGGTGGTCAGGTAGAGAATACTCAGGCGCTTGAGAGAACTCGGGTGAAGGAACTAGGCAAAATAGCACCGTAACTTCGGGAGAAGGTGCGCTTACAGTAATTGTAGTCCCTTGCGGATGAAGGTGAAGTAAGTCGAAGATACCAGCTGGCTGCAACTGTTTATTAAAAACACAGCACTCTGCAAACACGAAAGTGGACGTATAGGGTGTGATGCCTGCCCGGTGCTGGAAGGTTAATTGATGGTGTTATCGAAAGAGAAGCTCCTGATCGAAGCCCCAGTAAACGGCGGCCGTAACTATAACGGTCCTAAGGTAGCGAAATTCCTTGTCGGGTAAGTTCCGACCTGCACGAATGGCATAATGATGGCCAGGCTGTCTCCACCCGAGACTCAGTGAAATTGAAATCGCCGTGAAGATGCGGTGTACCCGCGGCTAGACGGAAAGACCCCGTGAACCTTTACTATAGCTTGACACTGAACATTGAATTTTGATGTGTAGGATAGGTGGGAGCCTTTGAAGCAGTGACGCCAGTCATTGTGGAGGCGACCTTGAAATACCACCCTTTAACGTTTGATGTTCTAACGAAGTGCCTGAAACGGGTACTCGGACAGTGTCTGGTGGGTAGTTTGACTGGGGCGGTCTCCTCCCAAAGCGTAACGGAGGAGCACGAAGGTTTGCTAATGACGGTCGGACATCGTCAGGTTAGTGCAATGGTATAAGCAAGCTTAACTGCGAGACAGACAAGTCGAGCAGGTGCGAAAGCAGGTCATAGTGATCCGGTGGTTCTGAATGGAAGGGCCATCGCTCAACGGATAAAAGGTACTCCGGGGATAACAGGCTGATACCGCCCAAGAGTTCATATCGACGGCGGTGTTTGGCACCTCGATGTCGGCTCATCACATCCTGGGGCTGAAGTAGGTCCCAAGGGTATGGCTGTTCGCCATTTAAAGTGGTACGCGAGCTGGGTTTAGAACGTCGTGAGACAGTTCGGTCCCTATCTGCCGTGGGCGTTGGATGATTGATTGGGGCTGCTCCTAGTACGAGAGGACCGGAGTGGACGCATCACTGGTGTTCCAGTTGTCTCGCCAGAGGCATTGCTGGGTAGCTAAATGCGGAAGAGATAAGTGCTGAAAGCATCTAAGCACGAAACTTGCCAAGAGATGAGTCATCCCTGACTTTAAGTCAGTAAGGGTTGTTGTAGACTACGACGTAGATAGGTTGGGTGTGTAAGTGTAGTGATACATTGAGCTAACCAATACTAATTGCCCGAGAGGCTTAACTATACAACGCTCAAGTGTTTTTGGGTGTTGAGTGAGACGTTAGACGAAAAGACGAAGAAGAGAAAATTACTTTAGACAGCTTGTTTTTGATTAAAGTGCGAGAGTGAAGAAAGCACGAAGGAAGAACAGAAGAATAGAGAAGACAAGAGAAGACATCAACCGAATATCTTGGCGGCGATAGTGCAGTGGACCCACCTAACTCCATGCCGAACTTAGAAGTGAAACGCTGTAACGCCGATGGTAGTGTGGGGCTTCCCCATGTGAGAGTAGGACACCGCCAGGTCTGAATGAGAAGAAACCTCAAGTAGAGATACTTGAGGTTTTTTTGTGTTTGGGGAGAGTGAGGATATGGGGAGAGTGTCATTCGTATAAAAAGCATGGAAATGAGGAAACCTCAGGGGCGCTATGCTGTGATTACATGCACGATGACCCATTGAGTGCTGCTAGATTTATTTTAGAATGTCATCAAGCTCAAAGCCTTTTGTCATCACACTTACACTTGGTGATGCTTCATATTGCCAAAGCATATCTCATGAAGCATTAGACAATTTCACTTCAATACTTTCCCCTTGTTTAAAGGTGAGGGGTAAGAAATCAACAGGGGAATCATTCACATAGGCGGAAATGAAGGTGACATCCAGAGCTTGATTTGTATCATTATTTATCTTGAGTGTTAGGCTTAATGCGAGGTCAGAGAGATATTCTCTATCCATAAAGTCACGGATATTTTTTGCTAATTTATCGCTTGTTTGAATATTTAAATATCACTGTTTATCGCGCGAGCTTTGAGCAGAAACACTGTTTCTGTTAAAGAATGGCTATGATTAATTTTTATATGAAATGTTTAATACAATGATAGAACCAGTTTTTTAGCTCAGAATGAGTTTGATGTGATTCTCTTTCCGATTTATCATGACATAAAAAACATTGAATATTGACCGCACTTTAAGTAGTTAATGCATTTATATCTTGATGATTTTATTACTAACATATTTCCTATCTAAATATTCTCGTTTGTTTCTTAGATTCTTTTGTTGTCATTAGAGTAAGCATAGTATGTGCTTATATGAAATGAAAAATAATGTGAATACAGCATGGCTACATCCCAAGCTAAATTGGAAAAGAGGAAAAAAAGACCAAGAGAATTGGCGGTAAGATATTTGTTATAAAGCCAAAACTGATCGCCAATGGGACAACTTCAATCCCCCCTGCTTTTTGGATGATCGGTAATGTACAATCTAAAGCTGTCGCGCCTGAAATGCCGACTGCAGAAGAGCGGTGATTTTGCATTAAAAATGGGATGAGAAATAAGCTAACGATTTCACGTGAGAGGTCGTTAAAAAAGGCGATACTACCAAACATTGGTCCCCATGCATCGTTAATGAGGACACTGGACAGAGAGTACCAACCAAACCCAGACGCAATTGCCAGACCTTGGGTGAGGGGTAATTTTAATAGTATTGCAGCGAGTAGCCCACCCAGTAAGGATGTGATAATGAAAATTACCCCAGTTATCAATCCTCGCTTATTGAAAAGTACATCACGTAAAGCAATGCCATTATTCCTTAATTGGATGCCAACGGAAAAAATAAGACAAACTAAGACGTAAGTACTGGCGTGTTCAGGTAGACTGAATTTACCTTTTATTACATAGCCGATGAAGGCACCAAGAAGTACCATCGCACAAAGTTTTCCTGAATCAAATAAGAGTTTCCAACGAGAGGGCATCTCACCTGTGACTTTTTTTAATGGTTTAGGGGAAAACCGATCATAAGCGATGAGTCCTACTAAATTGAATGATTGGATAAAAATGGCAAAAGTAGCGGCGGAAATCGCAATGACAGGTAACTTTTTTGCCAGATCATCTAATTGTCCTAATGAAAATCCCATGATGAATAAAATAATATAAAGTAGTATCATCAGGATGTGATTAATTGAGGTTAAGAGTATTTTGTTTTGTGTTTTTATGAGATAACCGACAAAAAGTGGACATAAAACAATGAGAAGCCCTTCGTACATATAAATTTTCCTTAACTAAAACGCTTTCTCCATTCTAGGTAAGGCAAGGAAAAAAACAAGAGGTGTTTATGCATTTACGGCAATTAGACGTGTTGGGATTTCGAGGTATTCACCGTTTATCTATCCATTTTAGTGCGGATATGGTGTTAATCGGTGAAAATATGTGGGGAAAATCCAGTTTACTCTCTGCATTAAGTTTGATTTTTAACCCAGAAAAAGCACTTTATCAATTTACATTGCGTGATTTTCATATTCCAGCTGAACAAACTGAGCCGGTACGCCACCTTATCTTATTATTTACTTTTGCGGAAAGTGAAAAAAACGAAGACAGTATGGAGTATCACTTACCTTATTTACAACATCATTTGCTCGTCGACCATCCAGATGGTTATCAACGCCTTTATTTACGGGTTGAAGGACAGATCAATGCAAACAATGAAGTGAATACGACTTATGCATTTCTTAATGAAAAGGGCGAGCCAATTGTGGTTGATGATATCAATAACTTGGTATTTTCATTAATTGCTCGTCATCCTGTTTACCGTTTCCGTGATGCTCGATTAAATCGCGCACATCATTCCTTCCGATTTATTCGTACTGAAGTCCAAGATGAGACTCAAGATGAAATTCGTGCGGTTTCTGATCTGTTATGCTATTACTTCTTGAATCATAAAAATATGACGGAAATTAAACAGGATACGACGTTACTCTGGCATAAAGCGAAGTCACTGTGCACTAAATTAAAACAAGATGAAACGCATCGGCTACGCAAGAAGCTGTTTTTTTCGTTAGCCAGTTTATTTGTTCGCAATCAACGTATTCATTTCGGTCGTTTTACGCGTCCGATTATCCTCTTTGAAGATCCCGATGCGAGATTGCACCCAAGAATGGTAGCGATTATGTGGGAGCTTGTCAGTTATTTGCCGGTACAACGGATTACAACCACGAATTCGGTTGAATTACTTTCACAAGTCAATTTAAATGCGATTTGCCGTTTAGTGCGTACACCAGAAAAAATCAATTGTTTTCAATTACGCCGAAAAGATCTAGGGAAAGAAGATTTTAGACGGTTAACTTTCCATATTCATCATAATCGCAGTTTAGCGTTATTTTCACGCATGTGGATTTTAGTTGAAGGAGAAAGTGAGGTTTGGATTTTATCCGAGTTAGCCAAATTATTAGAGATTAATCTTGAAATGGAGGGCATTCGGATTGTTGAATTTGCCCAAAGTGGTTTAAAACCGTTATTAAAATATGTACAAGCGATGGGCATTCAATGGTATGTGTTAACAGACGGTGACGAGGCGGGGAAAAAATACGGTGAAATCGTCGAAGATATGCTTGATGAAGAAATGGTCAGAGCAGATAGAATTACCATTTTACCCAAACGTGATATTGAACACTTTTTTTATGCTAATGGCTTTGCGGATGTTTTCATTCGCCTCGCACAGTGGCAAATTAAATCCCATTCCTATCCTATGAGTAAAATTATTCAACGCGCGATTCAACGTACCTCAAAGCCCGATCTGGCGATAGCATTATCTAATGAGATAAAAAAGCGTGGTAGTCAAGCTATTCCGTTGTTGTTTAAACGCTTGTTTTCCAAAGTATTAAGTTTAGCGCGAACATAGCTGTTTATTTATACAGTATCTTGTGTTAAAGTGCGGTAAAATTTTAAGAAATTTAGCTGACTTATGGATACGTTTGTTATGGCGCCGATTCGAAAGATCATTCATGTGGATATGGATTGTTTCTATGCCGCAATTGAGATGCGAGATAATCCAACTCTGATCGGAAAACCCATTGCCGTAGGAGGAGAGGCGAAACACCGTGGTGTTCTCGCCACTTGTAATTATGAGGCTCGCAAATTTGGCTTACATAGTGCCATGTCAACAGCACAAGCCTTTAAATTATGTCCTAATTTAATCTTATTACCGGTGAATATGCCTTTATATAAACAAGTATCACAGCAGATTCACCAGATTTTTCGACGTTATACCGATGTGATTGAACCGCTATCTTTAGATGAAGCCTATTTAGATGTGACAGATTCTACAGCCTGTTCAGGCTCAGCAACTTGGATAGCAACAGAAATTCGTCAGGCTATTTTTAATGAACTGGGTTTGACTGCATCTGCAGGCATTGCGCCATTAAAATTTTTGGCTAAAATTGCATCGGAACAGAATAAACCGAACGGTCAATTTGTGATTAAACCAGAACAAATTGAGCATTTTATAGCCAACTTGCCACTAAAAAAAATCCCCGGAGTGGGTAAAGTGACGGCACAGCGCTTAATGGCAATGGGGCTAAATACTTGTGCGGATATTCAGCACATGAATAAAGCGCGATTATTAGAACAATTTGGTAAACTTGGACAGCGGATTTGGGCTTTTAGTCATGGGGTTGATGAACGCCATGTTGAACCACATCGGATCTTGAAGTCGGTCGGCGTTGAGCGAACATTACAGCACAACATTGATGAATTAGCGCAAGCTTATGTCATTTTGGCTGAACTTTATGCATTGTTGATTCAGCGTCTTAAAACTCATTGTCCAACATTGTCTTTTTCTATGTTGCATAAAGTTGGTGTGAAACTGAAGTTTGCAGATTTTCATGTGACGACCTTAGAAAAACGTGGCATGCTGATTACACTTAACTCGTTTGAATTACTGCTTACACAAATTTGGCAACGTGCAGCGGGGAGAGAAATCCGTTTAATTGGTTTACATGTGAATTTGCCTGAAACAACGGAGTCTAAGACACAAGTACAGATGAGTTTGTGGTAAAATTTCTTCGGCTTGCTATTGAATTTAACGATTTTGTTACTATATTACAACACTGAATACTTAACCTAACGATAAGGATTTTACTTATGATGCGAATTTTGCTATTTCTTGCCACGAACATGGCAGTTTTAGTTGTTTTTAACATTATTTTAAGTTTGACGGGGATCCAAGCGCAAGATGCGACAGGGCTATTGCTCATGGCGGCATTATTTGGTTTTTCTGGTTCTTTAATTTCTCTGTTTTTATCTAAAACCATGGCTCTACGCGCTGTGGGGGCGGAAGTGATCAAACAGCCACGTAATGACATGGAACGTTGGTTAGTGAATACAGTTCGTTCGCAAGCTGAACGCGCGAATTTACCGATGCCTGATGTCGCGATTTATCACTCTGAAGATGTGAATGCGTTTGCGACAGGACCAAGTAAAAATAATTCCTTAGTGGCCGTGAGTACTGGCTTATTACGTGCCATGACACAAGATGAAGCAGAAGCAGTACTTGCGCATGAAGTGGCACATATTAAAAATGGTGATATGGTGACCATGACCTTATTACAAGGTGTATTGAACACATTCGTGATTTTTGTGTCACGCATGATCGCGAAAGTCGTGTCAAGCAATCGAGATGGTGAAAGTAGCACAGGGATTTATTTTCTTGTGTCTATGGTCTTGGAAATCTTATTTGGTTTCTTAGCCAGCATGATCGCCATGTGGTTCTCTCGCTATCGAGAATTTCGTGCGGATGCAGGGTCTGCAGAGTTAGTCGGTAAACACAAAATGATTGCCGCGTTACAACGTTTGCAACGTTTACATGAACCACAAGAGTTAGAAGGGCAGCTTGCCGCTTTTGCGATTAACGGTAAACGTGGTGGTTTAGCCGCTTTATTTATGAGCCATCCGCCATTAGAAAAACGTATTGCGGCATTACAACAATTAGATAGTTTTAAATAACACTGGTAATTTATTGAAGAAAGAGGCATGATCTTGCCTCTTTTTCTTTTTTAAAGTGCGGTCGATTTTCAGAAACTTTTCAATTAGGGTATCTATGGAACATCAACTTTCCGATTTGATAGCGATTTTTAATCAATGTTTTGAACAAGAATATAATACGATTTTAGTTAAAGGTGGTGATGAACCGCTTTATGTCCCCGCAAATGAAAACTGCCCACACCATGTCATTTACTTTGCTCGAGGCTTTTACAGTAGTGGTTTACATGAAATTGCTCATTGGCTAGTGGCAGGGAAAGCACGTCGTCAATTAGAAGATTTTGGTTATTGGTATGAACCAGATGGTAGAAGCACTGCACAACAGCGTTTATTTGAACAAGTTGAGGGCAAACCACAAGCAATCGAGTGGATTTTGTCCGATGCTGCTGGCTTTCGTTATTTTGCTAGTGTCGATAATTTAAGTGGTGAGCCTGGTGATACCCAACCGTTTAAACAAGCAGTATATGAGCAAGTCAAATGGTATGTTGAGAAAGGGTTGCCAAAACGGGCAGAAACACTACGTAAAGCCTTATGTGCATTTTATGGCACACCAGATCAAATTGATTTGACAAGGTTTGATGTAAGCCGAATTTAGGACAGAATGAATCATGTTAGCATTAGAGATTAAGCAACTCCGTAAAGTATATAAAAATGGTGTAAAAGCCTTACATGGCGTTGATCTGAGGGTGCAAGAAGGGGATTTTTATGCGTTGCTTGGTCACAATGGTGCAGGCAAATCAACCCTGATTGGCATCATCAGCTCGTTAGTGAATAAAAGCAGTGGTGAAGTCAACGTCTTTGGTTATGACTTAGATCGGGATTTAAGTGCGTTAAAACAATGTATTGGCTTAGTTCCTCAAGAGTTTAATTTTCATCAATTTGAGCGAGTCATTGATATTTTAGTCAATCAAGCTGGCTATTATGGTATCCCTCGCCATGAAGCAATAAAACGGGCAGAGATCTGGTTAAAAAAATTAGATTTGTGGGAGAAAAGAACACAGCAAGCCATTCGTTTATCTGGAGGGATGAAACGCCGTTTAATGATTGCTCGCGCGTTAATGCATCGTCCACGGTTATTGATTTTGGATGAGCCAACAGCTGGCGTGGATATTGAATTACGCCGAACTATGTGGACGTTTTTACGTGAGCTAAACCAACAAGGTACAACCATTATTCTGACCACCCATTATTTAGAAGAGGCAGAAATGCTCTGTCGTCATATTGGGATTATTCAACAAGGTAAATTGGTGATTGATATGCCGATGAAAGCCTTGTTAGCGAAGTTAGAAACAGAAACCTTTGTTCTCGATCTGGCACCCAACTGTCCGCTGCCTCGCATTGAAGGCTATCAGGTGTTGAGCGTGACAGAGAATAGTTTAGAAGTAGAAATTCGACGTGAACAGGGACTAAATTCGCTTTTTGCACAATTATCTACACAAGGTATTCAAGTATTAAGTATGCGTAATAAAGCCAATCGTTTAGAAGAGCTTTTTGTATCGATGTCGTTAAATAAAGGAAAACAGTCTGAACAGGAAGGGGATAAATGAAATTAGCATGGGTTGCATTTCAGACGATTGTGATGAAAGAAATTCGCCGTTTTACGCGGATTTGGGTACAAACTTTGGTACCACCGGTGATTACTATGACTTTGTATTTTGTGATTTTTGGTCAATTAATCGGCAGTCGTATTGGGGAGATGGGCGGGGTCAGTTATATGCAATTTATTGTGCCCGGTTTAATTATGATGTCTTCACTCACCAATGCCTTTGCAAATGTGGCGTCGTCCTTTTATAGCACCAAATTTGCGAAAAATGTTGAAGAATTATTAATCTCACCAACTTCACCACATATTATCATTTTAGGTTATGTGACTGGAGGGATGGCTCGAGGGTTATGTGTTGGTATATTAGTCACTATGGTCGCCTTATCCTTTGTCGCCTTTGAGGTTCATTCTTGGTTTATTATTGTACTCACATTGTGTATGACGACGGCGACATTTGCGCTGGGTGGCTTGATTAATGCCGTATTTGCGCGCTCTTTTGATGATATCAGTATTATCCCCACGTTTGTCTTAACACCACTGACCTATTTAGGGGGCGTTTTTTATTCGCTGACACTTTTACCGCCCTTTTGGCAGTGGGTGTCAAAATTAAATCCCATTGTGTATATGATTAATGGCTTTCGTTATGGCTTTTTAGGTATCTCAGACGTCACAGTAGGCTATACATTTGGTGTGTTAATTGCTTTTATGGTCTGTTTATATACGCTCGCTTATTATTTAATTAGTCGCGGAATTGGCTTAAGAAGTTAAGATTGCTTTTTATACCACTTGCAGGATGTGATGTGTCACACAGATTTGACAGGCGGTAAAATAAATTGTTGCAAAAACGTAAAATCTTTGCTATTTGTAAGTCCGCTAACAGAAGTGAGTTTCTGGCAAACCAACAAAATCAATAAGGAAAATGACGCTATGAAAAAGTCTCTAAAGCTTTCAATCACTGCAGCATTAATGCTTTGCTCAAACGCAGTCTTTGCTGCTGATAAAATCGTGACCATTGGTACCGGTGGTCAAACAGGGGTGTACTATGTTGTCGGTCAATCTGTTTGTCAATTAGTCAATCGTGATTCCGCGAAAACTGGCGTAAAATGTAATGCGCCATCAACAGGTGGTTCCGTTGCAAACCTTAACTCAATTGCAAGTCATCAGATGGAACTCGGTATTGCGCAATCAGACTGGCAATATCACGCTTATAATGGTTCAAGCTCGTTTGAAGGCAAAAAAAATGAGAAATTAAGAGCGGTATTTTCTATCCATCCAGAACCATTTACCTTAATGGCACGTACAGATGCAAATATTAAAGGATTTGATGATTTAAAAGGTAAACGTGTTAACGTCGGTGATCCTGGGTCTGGTACGCGTGCGACTATGAATGTGATTCTAGGTGCAAAAGGTTGGGATGCATCAGCCTTTAAAGTGGCGTCAGAATTAAAACCTGCTGAAATGGCGTCTGTTATGTGTGATAACAACTTAGATGCGATTACTTATAACGTAGGTCACCCAAATGGTGCACTAAAAGAAGCAGCAGCATCTTGTGATGCACATCTAGTGCCAATTACAGGACCTGAAATTGATAAATTAGTGGCAGAACACCCATATTATGCGAAAGCAACGATTCCAGGCGGTTTATATAAAGGTAGCGATAACCCAACAGAGACGTTTGGTGTATATGCGACTTTAGTAACCTCTTCTGATGTGGATGCTGACAGTGTTTATGCGATTGTGAAAGCAGTTTTCGATAACTTCGATCGTTTTAAACGTTTACACCCAGCATTCTCAAACTTAAAAGAAGAAGAAATGATTAAAAACGCACTTTCTGCTCCATTACATGATGGCGCGGTGCGTTACTATAAAGAAAGAGGTTGGTTGTAATCTTTTTACCTCTCCATTTTTAAGGCAGGCAAGTTTCCTGCCTTTTTCCGTTTTTTATTTTTAGATGACGAGGAGTTTTAGCGTGTCAACAAAAAATATCGATTATGATGATTTACAAGATATCGTCGCATCAAGTGACACAGGAGGTCGTGATCCTGACGGTTTCCCGAAAAAATTAATTGCTGGTGTCGCGATCTTATGGTCACTTTTTCAACTGTATTATGCTTCTCCTGCGCCATTTTGGTTGCAAGAGTTTTTGCGTAGTATTGGGGTCAATCTCAATGTCGTTTTCGATGATACAAAAGCCCGTTCTGTTCATCTTGCCTTTGCTTTATTTTTAGCTTATTTGTCTTACCCCGCCTTTAAATTTTCGCCGAAGCATCGTATCCCGTTAACGGATTGGATCTTTGCTACCGCGGGAGCGTTCTTAGGCTCGTACTACCTGTTCTTTTATGATGGCTTAGTGACACGTTTTGGCGCCCCAAACTTACAAGATATTATTGCGGGTTGTATTGGCATTGTCTTATTACTTGAAGCGACACGCCGTAGCCTAGGTTTACCTCTGGTGATTATTGCGAGTGTTTTTTTAACGTATAACTATTTTGGGCAATATTTACCAACAGATTGGATCATTAGTCATCGTACAGGTTCACTTTCTCATATTATTAATCAACAATGGATTACTACAGAAGGGGTGTTTGGTGTGGCATTAGGGGTGTCCACTAAATATGTGTTCCTGTTTGTTCTCTTTGGGGCGTTATTGGATAAAGCGGGTGCTGGAAATTACTTCATTAAAAGTGCGTTTGCTTATTTAGGGCATTTGCGTGGAGGTCCAGCAAAAGCTGCGGTGGTGGCATCCGGTTTAACTGGCTTAATTTCAGGTTCTTCTATTGCCAATGTGGTCACAACAGGTACATTCACCATTCCTATGATGAAACGCGTCGGTTTTTCCGCGGAGAAAGCGGGTGCGGTAGAAGTGGCCTCTTCAGTTAATGGGCAAATTATGCCACCTGTTATGGGAGCAGCCGCCTTTTTAATGATTGAATATGTCAACATGCCATATAGCCAGTTGATTACGCATGCTTTTTTACCGGCGGTGATTTCATATATTGCACTGGTTTATATTGTGCACCTTGAAGCCTGTAAGATGAATTTACAAGGGTTACCACGTACGGATGAACCAAAACCTTTTTTAAACACCTTACTTCGTGCATTAGGTACCTTTATTTTTCTTTGTGTGCTGTATTTTGCGGTTGAGTTTGGGCTAGGCTGGTTAAAAGTCGTCACACCACATTATGCATTCAGTATTGTGATTGCCTTACTGGCTGTCATTTATCTTTTATTATTGCGCCGTGTCGCGACATTCCCAGATCTTGAAATTGATGATCCGCATTCACCTGTGGTGAAATTGCCGTCTGTTAGACCAACGATTAATGCGGGCTTACATTTCTTATTACCTGTGATTATTTTGATCTGGTGTTTAATGGTAGAGCGCTTATCTCCGGGCTTATCGGCATTCTGGGGCGCCTTATTCCTTATTGTGATTTTATTAACACAACGCCCATTATTAGCCTATTTCAGAAAACAGACTACTTTCCGTCGAGAGTTTAAACTCGGTTGGAACGATTTGGTGGAGGGACTCGAAGCCGGTGCCAGAAATATGATCGGAATCGGGATCGCTACTGCAACGGCAGGGATTATTGTTGGGGTCGTGTCATTAACCGGTTTTGGTGTACAGCTTGCAACGATTATTGAAACGCTTTCAATGGGTAACATTTTCTTAATGTTATTATTGGTCGCTGGTTTTAGTTTGATTCTGGGGATGGGCTTGCCAACCACAGCAAACTACATTGTGGTGTCTTCTTTAATGGCAGTCGTGATTATTGAGGTCGGACGCCAAAATGGTTTCATTGTGCCGTTAATTGCGGTGCATTTGTTTGTGTTCTATTTTGGTATTATGGCAGATGTCACGCCACCTGTTGGTTTAGCTTCCTTTGCTGCATCGGCAGTATCAGGGGGAGATCCGATTAAAACGGGATTAACGGCTTTCTCTTATAGTTTACGTACTGCTATTTTACCGTTCTTGTTTATTTTTAATACTGACTTACTGTTAATTGATGTGAGTTTCTCGAAAGGCATTCTCGTCTTTATTACAGCCACGATTGGTATTCTCGCCTTTACAGCAGGTGCTGTCGGCTATTTCTTCCGTCGTAATAAATTATGGGAAAGCCTCGCTTTGTTTGTATTAGCTTTTGCTTTATTCCGTCCTGGTTTCTTCATGGAACATATTTCACCAACACAGCGTTATTTTGAACCAGCAAAATTAACGCAAGAAGTACAACAAGCTTCGGTGGGTGATAATTTGACAATTAAAGTGTCGGGCTTAAATCCTTACGGCAAGCAAATTGAATTCTATGCGCAATTGCCAATTGCAGAAGGACAAAGCGGTGAGGAACGTTTACAAAAAATGGGCTTGACCTTATTTGAACAAGAAAAACCAGAAGGGAAACAATTACTGATTGATGCTGTGGAGATTGATTCAATTGCAGCAAAAGCAGGATTGAACTGGGATCAAGTGGTGTTAGAAGGTTCGGTACCTGTCAAAGATGCCCTTGCTAAAGAATGGTTATTTATTCCAACATTACTGTTATTGTTCATGTTAGCAATTTATCAACGTCGTCGTCAGCCAGCGTAAGGAAAAACTATGTTTAAGAAAATTTTAATTACTGCGGATTTAGGTCATTTAGAAGATGCAGAAAAGGCGGTGAAAACCGCCCTAGAAATGACACAAAATAATCCTGATACGGTGTATCGTGTGATGAGTGTGGTGCCACCTTTTGGTAGCAGTTTTGTGTCCTCTTTTTTGCCGAAAAACTTCGATCAAGATGTTCTGAGTGAAGCCAATAAAGCCTTACACGCGTTTACTAAAAAGCATTTTCCTGAAGGGGCGAAAGTCCAACATATTTTGGCGCACGGTCCTGTTTATGAAGAAATTATTCGGATTGCGAAAGAGAAAAATATTGATCTGATTATTATGATGGCAGTACGTGATAATAAAGAAGGATTGAGCTCGAATACTGTCAAAGTAGCGCGTTATAGTGACAAACCGGTGTTGATCTTACGCTAACGAACCCTCAAAAGAAAATAGCTTGTTGAAAAACAAGCTATTTTTTTCTCAAAAGTACGGTCTTTTTTTACTATTTGACTAATTCATAGCAAGGCACATAATCATTTCCGTCAGGTAATTTCATGCGATGTTGAACAATAAAATCTTGTAAAACCTGATCGATTTTATCCAAGAGTTCTGCATCCCCATGTAATTTAAATACCCCGTATTCTTCAATCGCATCTTGTGTTTCTGGTTTGATATTGCCTGCCACGATACCTGAGAAGGCACGGCGTAAATTGGCGATCAGACCCAGTGTAGATTGATTACGGTGGAGATCAAGATTTGCCATATTTTCATGGGTAGGAATAAATGGTTGTTGGAAATCCGTTGGAATTTTCAGTGACCAATTAAAGCCATAAGCATCGCCGGTTTGATAGCGTTCCATTTTGACGTCATGCATCGTTTGGCTCATTTTTCTTGCCACTTTTACAGGGTCATCGATAATGATGTCATATAATGCTTGAGCTTCTTTACCTAATGTATCACCAATAAAGCGGTCAATCGTCGCGAAATAATCCGCACTTTCTTTTGGACCTGTTAAAATTAAAGGTAATGTTTTGCCTTTATTTTCTTCTGCTAATTTGATGCCAAGAATATAAAGTAATTCCTCAAAAGTACCCGGTCCCCCTGGGAAAATCACAATGCCATGTCCCATACGCACGAATGCTTCAAGACGTTTTTCAATATCAGGCATAATAATTAATTCATTAACGATCGGATTAGGTGGCTCGGAAGCAATAATTGATGGCTCCGTAATCCCGATAAATCGGCTATGCTTATAGCGTTGGTTCGCATGACCAATTGCCGCCCCTTTCATCGGGGCTTCCATGACACCCGGTCCACAACCAGTAATAATATTCAGTTCACGATGACCCAGCTCAGTGCCTACCGCACGACAATATTGATATTCTACTTGATTAATCGAATGCCCTCCCCAACACACGACAAGATTTGGATGTTCACCAATCGGTAAGGCTTTAGCGTTACGCAAGATAGCAAACACCAAATTTGTGATGTGTTTACTGTCTTGAATATTGTCAGGGTTTAAACGTTGGCTCATCACATTGACAAATAAAATGTCACGCAGTACAGCAAACAAATGATATTGAATACTGCGAATAATGCGATCATCAACAAATGCTTCTTTGGGAGGATTATGTAGCTCAAGGGAAACACCACGTTCTCTTGCTACCAGATGAATATCAAAATCAGGGTATTTATTGAGCAATGCACGGCTATCATCCGTCACGGCACCAGAGTTTAAGACCGCCAGTGAACAATTACGATAAAGGGTATAAAGTTGACTTTTGGCTTTTTTGGTGAGTAGCTCGACCTCTAAATGAGAGAGCTGATCCATGCTTCCGCGTGGATTCACATAATAAATATTTTTATCCATAATTTCTCCTATTGACGAGCCAAACGCTGATTGTCTGGAACCGCTTCAAAGTTAGAACGGAAAGGATTGATATCTAATCCCCCTCGTCGAGTATAACGTGCATAAACAGTGAGCTTGTCTGGTTTAGCAAATTGCATGAGATCACAAAAAATCCGTTCAACGCATTGTTCATGAAATTCATTATGTTGACGGAAAGAAATAATGTAACGTAATAGTTTCTCACGATCAATTTGTTTGCCTTCATAACGAATCTGGAGCGTGCCCCAATCCGGTTGATTGGTGATTAAACAGTTGGATTTCAGTAGATGACTGACGAGTGATTCTTTCACCATTTGATCATGAGTGCAATTTGTTAAGATCTCGGGATTAAACTGATAGTCGTTAATTTCAATGTCTTGTTGATCGATACATTCACCGGCTAATTCTACAATGGGTTCATGACAATACTTTGACAACGGGTGCAATTTGACGCTGACTTTCCCTTTAGCACAATTGCTGAGATCTTGCGTTAAATGCTGCTGTACTTCCTCGAATGTGGCAAATTTGCTTTGGTTGAAACTGTTTAAATACAATTTAAAGCTTTTTGATTCGATTAAGTTTTCACTCTGGAAATCAATCACGACATCAGCAATGGCGACTTGTGGGAGCCCATTTAAGTTTAGCCAAGAAATTTCATAAGCCGTCCAAATATCGGCACCAAAATGAAAGGGCTGTGTATGCGTGATGCCGAGTGTATCCCGATTTAAGTGACGTGGGACGGGTTGTAATAAAGTGCGGTCATAATTTGAAGCATATTGTGTTTGTTGACCCAGTTTGAGTTTGTCTAAGCTATCGTGTTGATACTGCATCTTACCTTCCTTCATACGAATAATTGAGCGCTCATCATTTAATTCATTGCCAATGCCATGATAAATTGGAAACAAGGCGACAATCATCACATTTAAAATAAAACAAGTCAAAAAGTGGTTGGGCTAATTGCCATTTTTTCTGACATTGCGGACAACAACGTTGTTGTTCTTGCGCTAAGCTGTTGCCACCAATACGGTATAAATAATAGTAAGTCGGGATACCGGTATGCCGTTCGATTTCGTTGACCAAATAGCGTCCGTGTTTTGATAAGGTACTCTTAGGTTCTGAAATCTCTGCTAAAGCATATTGTTCTAATATACTGCCATTCATTTGCAGTTGATCACACGCCTGCCAATTCTCTTGCCATTTAATCACATCCATACTCAGATGCGGAATGTCTTTTAAAACACGATACAACGGGATTGGGCACATATCTTCACCGCTATGCAGTGGTGAGCAAGATTGTAAGTGGGTGGTATATAATACCTGCCAACTCACTTTTTCGTGTTGACTGGTTTGATCCGCGTTGAGATCGTCGGCAATCACTTGAAAACTATCGAAAAAGAGACCGCACTTGGTTGCGTGAGTAAGTGCATTTTCTACTGTTTGATTATTGTATTCCGGCAATAAGCTTTGCTGTTCAGGACAGATCAAGCGGATAGCCAAGCCCTGTTGCTCTTCTAGATTGGCAATATATAACGGAATTTCACGCCCAATAATCTGTCCGTTATAGCGCCATTGATCAATGAGTTGATTGAGCAAATAAACGGGATCTTGTGTGACATCATCTGCTGGGGTATAGCGAAAAAATGCTTCGATAAGGTACATAGTGGCATAGGATAATCATAAAAAGTGATTCATTTTAATCAATTTTTGTAAAATTGCCGCCTATTTTTTTACGTGATTGGCTTAAAAGAGGAAAATCCCCTAAAATAGCGGCTCATTTTTAAAGGAAGGAATGCACATGTATCAACAAACAAAAATGCATTTACAACAGCTACAGTTGAATATGCAGTCATTAGGTTTATGGCAAATGACACCACCACCAGAAAGCGCTTTTTTAAGTGAACAACCTTTTGCGCTAGACACCATGAGCCCAACAGAATGGTTACAATGGATCTTTATTCCTCGTATGTATGCATTAATCGAAAGTGAGGCAGGATTGCCAAATAAAATCTCAATTACGCCTTATCTTGAGGAGGCGCTGAAAGAAATGGATGGATTGGCTGATTTATTAAGTCCGATCAGCGAAATTGAAAAATTGCTGCAGAAATAAGTCATGACATTAGAGATTTTATATCAAGATCCATATTTGATTGCTGTAAATAAACCAGCAGGTATGTTAGTCCATCGTAGTTGGTTAGATCGACATGAAACACAATTTGTCATGCAAACATTACGCGATCAAATAGGGCAGCATGTTTATCCTATTCACCGTTTAGATCGACCGACTTCAGGTGTTTTACTTTTCGCATTAAGTAGCGAAGTGGCAAATTTATTGTGTCTTCAGTTTGAAAATAAGCAAGTGCAAAAAAGTTATTTAGCGATTGTTCGAGGATATTTAGTCGGTGAGGGGCGGATTGATTATCCACTGAAAGTTCAATTAGACAAAATTGCGGATAAGTTTGCCCAAGATGACAAGGCGCCACAAGAAGCGGTGACAGATTATCTTGGGTTAGCTAAAGTTGAAATGCCGTATTGTGTGAAAAAGTACCCAACAACGCGTTATTCGCTTGTGCGTTTAATTCCGCATACGGGGCGAAAACATCAGCTGCGTCGTCACATGAAACACCTTTTTCACCCTATTTTGGGAGATACACAATATGGTGATTTACACCAAAATCGTGCATTAACCACTCATACGGGCGTGCAACGTTTAATGTTACATGCAGAACGATTGATCTTTACACACCCGATAACACAGCAACAGATCACGATCTGTGCGGGTGTCGATCAACAATGGCTCGATTTGATTAATATTTTTGATTGGGATTTAAATTCCATACATTAAGTATGGGTAACTGAATTTGTTTTTTCTAGGTGAAATGAAATGTTAGATAATGCACTATTAGGTTTAACGCATGAGCAACAACAAGAGGCAGTTGAGAAAATACAACAGCTCATGGCTGAGGGGATGAGTTCAGGAGAAGCCATTGCATTTGTGGCACAAGAATTACGACAAAAACAACAAAAATTAAATAATACACATTCTTAACTCGTTATGATTAAGTGAGGCGAATTGAGAAAACGTTTCCAAAATGCAAAAATTTTGTGATCTCGGTTTGATTTTAAACTATTTTTAATTGCCAAAAAGAGAAAATTCCTAGAAGATTACCCTGAATAAAATTTGGGTGGTAAGACAATCTTGTCTTATTAAAATAAAAATAGTTAAAGTCGTTAGACGATTAGAGGTTTTAATTATGGAAGTTGGTGTAGTTAAATGGTTCAATAACGCGAAAGGATTTGGATTCATTTCTGCAGAAGGAACAGACGCAGATATTTTTGCGCATTACTCAGTCATCGAAATGGAAGGCTACCGTTCATTAAAAGCGGGTCAAAAAGTACAATTTGAAGTCGTACATGGCGATAAAGGATCACATGCGACGAAAATTATTCCAATCGTTGAATAAGGTTTTCTCTTAACATTTAGTCATCGTAACAAAAAAGACAAGGATGTAACCTTGTCTTTTTTTCTCGGTTCATTTTAATAAGTCTTTGAGCCCTGCTTTCATGGCAGAAATTTGGTGTTCATATTGGGCTTTGCTTTCTCGTTCATCGATCATGTAAGTAATGGTTTCAGAAAGCGTCATTTTCATTTTACGTGAATAACGTGAAAGTCTAAGCCAGACAGCATATTCTAAGTCAATGGATTTTTTCTTGGTGGATTGTTTTTCACCATTAAAGAAACGTTTACGACGTGCACGAATCGCTTGATCAAGTTTGATCATCAAGTGAGGCGATAGGTGGGCTTTGATCCAGGTCTCAATTGCTTGGGGCTGATTTTGCTGAGAGAGGAGTTGTTTTACCTTGTCTTCACTTAAACTGCGTTCTTCATAGCGTGTAATGTTTTCACCTTCACGGTGCTTTTTGATTAAATACAACCATTTCCAATGCGCTTCTTGATTCTCAAGTTTTTGATATTTCATGGTATGCTCTCACTTTGGCTTATTCGTGACGTGGTAACTCCGTCAATATACTCTGTTTTAGGCATTTTTTCTAGCAGATTTTTACTATTCAGGGAAATGTGAGATAATGCCGAGCGAATAAATTAAACGGTTTAAAACCACTTAAAATAACGAAGAGAATACGTGTGAATCCATCTTTTTTAGCTGAAAAAGCCCTTTCCTGGCAAGAACTACGTCCAGAACTTCAATTAACTGAATTACCCCATTCATCATTAGATTTCTTTGCTTTGCAGCAGCGAGCAAGTGCTGCTGTGAATCAATTTTTACACAATCCTCATCGCCACCTATGCGTGTTAAAAGCTGATGAGCAAGGGGAATATGCGCATTTACTGGAACAGTTTGTCGCCAGTCAGCAACAACATGACGACAAAATACATGGTGTGCAATACCTTGTTGAGCAAGGTGACTCTTTTTCATTTCCACGCATTTTTATGGAAGTTGCACAAAATCAGAATGATAATTTTGCCGCCAAAAGAAAGGTTGCGAGTGCGTTATACGTTGACCAATTTCAATTACTGGGATCAATACGTATTCATCCGAGTTCGCAAGAAATTCAGTTAAATCCCGGCTTAGTGCATCAACTCAATGGGGGAGTGTTAATTTTAGGTGTTGGTTCCCTTATCAACCAATTTGATTTGTGGATTCGTTTAAAACAACTGCTTTTAACACAGCGTTTTGATTGGTATTCCGCACATCCATTTAAAGCTTTACCTTGTGATATTCCAAGTTATCCTTTGTCATTAAAAGTGATTTTACTCGGTAACCGAGAAGAATTAGCGACATTGGCAGAATTGGATGCAGATTTGTATGATCTGGCAGATTATTCTGAAATTGAAAGCTATTATGCTATTGAAAGTGCTGAACAACGCATGAAATGGGCAGAATATGTGCAATCAATGGCGAGCTATCACCAATTACCCCAATTAACCTTAGACGGTCTGAACAAGCTTTATCAACTCTTAGTGCGTGAAAGCGAAGATCGCGCATTTGTTTCTATCTCTCCATTGAAATTAAAAGCCATTTTATCAGGTAGCGCGATTTTAAAACAAAAAGACACCAATGCGTTGTTAAGTGCGGTGGATTTTGAGCAATTTTTTCAACAGAAAGAAATGCAACAAAGCTTTTTAAAAGAACATACCTATTCGGATATTTTGCATGAACAAGTGTATGTTGCCACCGAAGGGGATATCGTAGGGCAAATTAATGGGCTTTCCGTAATTGAATATCCCGGTACACCAATGGCATTTGGTGAGCCTTCTCGTATTAGTTGTATTGTCCAATTTGGGGATGGTGAGGTGGTGGATGTTGAACGTAAAAGTGAATTGGCGGGCAATATTCACGGCAAAAGTATTATGATTGCACAAGCCTGTTTAGCACATACTTTGGGTTTCCCTTCTCAATTGCCTTTTTCTGCTTCTTTGGTCTTTGAGCAATCCTATGGCGAAATTGATGGCGATAGCGCATCTTTAGCAAGTTTTTGTGTTTTAGCCAGTGCATTAGCGGATTATCCATTACCCCAATCTATCGCTATTACAGGAGCGATCGATCAATTCGGGCTAGTCCATTCAGTAGGGGGCGTGAATGCCAAAATTGAAGGATTCTTCTCTATCTGCGCACGTCGTGGTTTAACTGGACAGCAAGGCGTGATGGTACCGAGCACGGTGATTCATCAACTGAGTTTAAGTGAAGAAGTCGTCAATGCTGTGAAGGCTGGACAGTTCTTTATTTATCCTGTTGAAGATGTGTATCAAGCTTGTCATATTTTATTTCAACGGGATTTGGTTGAGGAAACGGGAAAAGTTTACAGCGAAGTGGACTTGCCGCTTTCTCGCTTGATCGCAATACGAATAGAACAACGGGCAGAGCAGCAATTGTATAAAACGAGTGTTTGGGATTGGTTGCTGCGTAAACGATAACTGCTCCGATAAGTTAAGCTTACAAGTGTTAGCTATTTTTATTTTTACTCGACTCTGTTAGAATGCCGACAAGCAGAATTTGCTTGTATATCCTAAAACTGAGGAGAGTTTAAAATAATGAACAGTTGTACACCAAATAAAAAGAGTAGCTACAGCTACGAAGATTTACTCGCATCGGGTCGTGGCGAATTATTTGGCGAAGACGGGCCGCAACTGCCAGCACCAACCATGCTGATGATGGATCGCATTGTCGAAATGAACGAAACTGGTGGGCAATTTAATAAAGGTTATATCGAAGCAGAACTCGATATTAAGCCGGATTTACCGTTTTTTGGCTGTCACTTTATAGGCGATCCTGTGATGCCGGGGTGCTTAGGTTTGGACGCTATGTGGCAACTGGTTGGTTTTTATCTCGGTTGGATTGGCGGCAAAGGCAAAGGTAGAGCGCTAGGGGTAGGCGAAGTGAAGTTCACAGGACAAATTTTGCCAAGCGCGAAAAAAGTGGTATATCGTATTCACATGAAACGTGTTATTAATCGTAAACTTGTGATGGGCATGGCGGATGGTGAAGTGGAAGTGGATGGTCGCGTGATTTATACCGCAACAGACCTCAAAGTCGGGCTATTTCAAGATACGAGCGCGTTCTAGTGATTTTATCGACTTAAATAGAAATAACAAAATTACCAGCTTATTAGGCTGGTAATCTTTTTTCAGGCTTATTCGTCCACAATATCCGCAAATTCAGCATTGAGCAGTTTGGCTAAGTCTTGCGGTGCTAATTCCACACTCAAGCCTCGTTTTCCACCAGAAACAAAAATATGTTCAAAGGCTAGCGCAGACTGAGCAATCACGGTTTTTAAGACACGCTTTTGTCCTAATGGGCTGATTCCACCGACTAAATAACCGGTACTTTTCTGGGCAAATTCTTTATCTGCCATTTCCACTTTTTTCACAGCGATCGCTTTTGCGGCTTTCTTTAAATTCAGCATATTCGCAGTCGGTAACACAAAACAGGCTAATTTTTTCTGATCACCATTTTCTGCTACTAACAGTGTTTTAAACGACTGGTTGGGATCAATCCCTAATTTCTCCACAGCCTCATCACCAAAATGGGTGTTATTTGGATCATGATCATAATGATGTAGCACAAAGGCAATCTTATGTTTTTTCAGTAAATCAATTGCTGGTGTCATTGTCTTTTCTTCTTGTTCCAGTAAAATGAGCCCATTATTTTACTGCGGAGAGAAAAATGAACGCAACCTTAAATGTCGCTATTGCGGCAGAATTCGAATTAAGCGAGAAAATTGCTGAAACACTAGAACAAAGTCAATTAAATATTAGTCAATTATCAATTGTTGAAATTTATCCTTTCAATGAAGAACAAGGGATACGTTTTCATAATAAAAGTGTGGTACAACTTAAACCAGAAGAGGTGGAATGGTCATCAATCCATTATCTTTTCTTTGCTGGCGATATTCAGCAAGTCGCTCATCTCGCGAAAGCCGCAGAAATGGGCTGCGTGGTGATTGATATGAAAGGGATTTGTGCCAGCTTGCAAGACGTCCCTGTGGTGATACCGGGAGTAAATCAGGAAAAATTGGTGGATTTACGTCAGCGTAATATTGTGTCCTTAGCCGATCCACAAGTGACACAACTTGCATTAGCCATCGTCCCGTTGATGTCAAATCACGAAATCAAAGACATTGCCGTAACCTCGTTATTGCCTGCATCTTATACTAACGGAGAAACGGTAAGTAAATTAGCGGGACAAACAGCGCGATTGTTAAATGGCATTCCACTTGATGAAGGTGAACAACGTTTAGCTTTTGATGTTTTCCCTACGCCCGCATCGCATTTAAATACACAAATTCACAAGATCTTTCCACAATTAGATAATGTCGTATTTCATTCTATCCAAGTGCCCGTTTTCTACGGGATGGGACAAATGGTGAGCGTATTATCGGATTATGCATTAGATCCTCAATCTTGCTTAGCGAGCTGGGCTGACAATCCGTTGATGACTTATCATGCAGAAAAATATTGCACCCCAGTGACGAATGGCGAACAGGAAATGGCAGAAGAGCAAGCAGCAAAATTACATATAAGTGGGTTAAGTGCGGTGGAAAATGGTCTACAATTTTGGTCGGTTGCAGATGAACAGCGCTTTAATCTTGCTTTATTGAGTGTTACGCTTGCAGAGTTAATTTACTCGCAAGGTTATTAATTTAAATGTGTTTTTGCACGATATTTTTATCTTGAACTTTGAGAGCGCACTCGTTTTTGACGAGTGCGTTTTTGTTAAAACATTCGTTTGAAAGACAGTGAATGAATAGCGGAGTCATTGATAAGAATCAATTTATACAAAAGCAACTGAATGTTATTAATCGAGGCAATAAACCTATTGATAGTTTTAGTTGGCGCCATAATGCATAAACTGTACTTAATAATACGCAATCAATACCTAGAAATATTCATGACGTAATCCAACATATCGAGGAGGGGATTTTGAGTGAAGAACGATAATATAAAATTCAGAAACTTAGAAATATTATATGATAGTGGCGAGGTTGATCTTAAAATTATTAAAGATGTTGAACGTATTTTTAATATTAGGTTTCCTCAATTGTATATAGAATTGATGTCAAAACATAATAGTGTATCTGTAGAACCAAGTTATATTAGCTATTATGATAGTAACAACGAGGAGGGAATAGTTGGAATTGGTTTTGATAGTTTTGAAACAGAGCTAAATCCAGATCCCCAAGATATTCGTCGACAATATATTTATGATGATCCAATCTATGGTTATGAGCATGTGTATTCTTTTGGTAGTACAGGAGAGGGACATTTTATCTGTTTTGATTACCGGGATGATCCAAAAGGTGATGAACCCAAAATTTGTATAGTGATTCATGATGAATATGATGAAGAAACAGGTAAGCATTTATTATTTCCTGTGGCGGAAAATTTTGAGGCATTTTTAGATATGCTTTACGATTTTGATGAACGCTATCCGAATGGTTATGAATAGGTATTTGTTTAAATAATGTGTTGTATTTTTTAAGCATTATTTACAACTAACATTTTAAGTGCGGTCAATTTTGAAAAAGTTTTGGGCTTTGACGAATTGGTCGCCTTTTTTTATGGAAGTAAGTTGAGGATATAGACTAAGACGTGTGTACTCTCTGATGGTAAAGTAAACAGGGAATCAGGCTGAAATTACACAAAAACAAACCGCTCTTTTCGCGGCAGAAGAAGCGCAAGCGAAGTGGGGGAGATAAAGGGGAATATAAACGGACAGCGGAGAGGCTGACGACATTATTGACGGGGATACTGGCTAAGCAAACGGCAGGGGGCATTGCGACCCAGCTGATTTCACCGGAAGTGAATCAATGGATTAAAGAGGCAACGACCAATGACCAATGACAAAGGGGAAACTGACAAAATTGCGAACACCCTTGCTCATGCGATTTGGGGGGCGATAGAGGCGACGGCCAAGCATGTGTAAGTTGTTTAGGTGTGATTAAACAGTTTGAACAAAGATATCCTAATGTTAAATTAAATATTATAAGTAATGAGAATGAGAAAATATTAAATCCAAATAGAAGAGGAGAGTAATATGGATAGAGAATCATATAAAAATATTAAAGCTTATTATTTAGAAAGTGGTTATGACTGGTGTAAAAGAAAGTTCTATCATGGTGAAGTCCATAGAGAGGTTGAGCCAAGTCTTGAATGGTCTGGTGCAAATTACGACTGGGAAAACGCTTATGATTCTACAATTGAAAAATTAATGCTTTTTACTGTTGAGATTATTTGCAATGCAGGACGATTTAAAGATGTTCATATTTTTTTGTTAGATAATATACAGAAAATATTGTCAGAACATGATTTAAATCACTTATTAAAAGATTTGGGAAAAGAAGAAAAAGAAGACTTTCTTTATGATCTAAATTTAGTGCTAAATAATAGAGAGATTAAATGAATGATTCATTGGGCGTTTATAAAGCTAAAATTGGCTTTAAAGATCCTAATACAGGAAAACTCTTGAGCAAGAGAGCTACAATGTTTCCAGACTCTTAGTCAGCAGCTCGAATTAAGGTTGAAGTAAATGAAGCATATAAAACAAAAAAATAATTATGGATAAAGGACGAGAAATTTGGATTGGAACAACGCTTAGTGGTGTAAATGTTAAAGGTTTCTTAGAACCAACTGTAACAGTTTATCCGCTTATGAAGGAGTAAAATATGAAAGTGACATTTTTATGGGAAAAATCTAAATTTATAGATAACAAAAGGTTAGAGGCAACTATTTGTGTAAATAAAAAACATCAATTGGCGTTTTTCTAAATGATGATGGAGGATTGGGCATTGATTATTTAAAATAATTAATTCCGTTACGAATGTAGGTATAGAGTGTTTTATAGGAAAAGAGAAAGATATTTTAGTGTTTTATTTTCAGGGTACTGTATCCAAAATTGAATTAGATATGGGTTATATTCATAAGTTAATCGCTTCTCTTCCTGATATATAACAATTTATTTTTTCTCTTAATAGTGCAAGCTTTAGCTTTTCCTTATTCATTTCTAAAGCGCGGTCAATTTTGAAAACGTTTTACTTTGAAAAATTGACCGTTTTTTTACATGAGAGAGTAAAGGCATACCACCTTAGGCAATGTGATTGTGGATAAGGTGATTAAGGAATACCCAAATGGGGTTTATGAAGCGAGGGTGTTGATCTCTAACCCGAAAGCCCAAACCGATCCTACCGCCCCGAAGTTTTTGGAGAAAAGGGGAAAAAATCAAGACAGTGCTTCTATGATGTTTCCAAGAACATGGACAGAGGATAGGTTGAAAGTGGAGTTGGAGCATGCGTTTAGGAACAGGTCTAGAGTACCAGATACTAAGAACAAGTGGTCAGGCACAACAAAATCAGGGGTGAAAGTAGAATGGACTATTAATAAAGAGGGTTATTTATCAACAGTTTATCCAACAATAGAGCAATGAGGTATAAAATGAAAGTACGTTTTAGATATTGGGAATTTCAGGGTAGTATACATAAAACCTGTGGTGTTTATGAAAGTGATAACGAGGAAAATGATGGGGTGATTACTGATTATCTTAGTACTATTCCAGGTTCTTATGCAGATTGTGGGTTTAAAGTTTTAGCAGCAGTCAAAGATCCAACGATTACTCGGGAATGGATTGATTCACAGGCATTTGAAGCCTTGATAGAGCATGATCAAATAAAAGTGGGTTTCTATCTGTTAGATGATATGGAAGAAGAGGACATCCCTGATGATGTTGACGAAAGAGATACCGATCCCCGTTTCATCCCCCGTAAAGAATTTGCCTATTTACTGGAAAAATGGCTGGATTTTTACCACAGACCCATTACTGATATGAATTACCAAGAAATTATTGACACCAAGGAGGCGTATTTATGACCGTGATTGTGGGTGGACATTCCACCTTAGGCAATATTTTTTGAGAAAAGCCTAGATATATCTAAACGAGTGCTAGCAGTGGGGGGAAAGAGAACACAGGGGCATTTATGGAAAAATAGAATATAAAAAGACAATTAGATGATATTTATGATTTAATTTTAGAGGAAAAAAGATGAGAAGAAATAAATTTTCTAGATATATAGCTTCTTTTATATATTATTTTTTGTTTTCCACCTTAGTGATGTTTTTTTTAATCTTTTTGAAGAGTATTTATCTTATCATTTATGGTCTTTTTTTGGGGGGGCGATATGAGGGATATTTTACCTTTTGTTATAGATCGCTATGATTTTTTAATAGTGGTTATTGTATCCATTTTATCTGGTGTTCTTTTTCCTTTTTTAGATTTTGACGCTAAGTAGTTATATTCTATTAAAAATAGATACTTAACTTCTCACCAATTTATATATAAATATGGTAAAAAGTTTGAATGCCAAAAAAGAAATGATTAAGAGAAAATATAATAGAAATAAAATATTATCTACTACCATCTAATAGTATGATTTTCTGAGATTTTATTTATCTCAAAAGCTCGGTCAATTTTGAAAAAGTTTTATCTTTGAAACATTGACCGTTTTTTACATGAGAGAGTGAAGGCACACCACCTTAGGCAATATTCGGGTGGACCGAGTATTAAAAACCTATAAAAATGGCGTGTATATTGCACAAATTTCCGTATGGGATAGCGATACCAATCAATATATTGCCAAAACCAACAACGGCGAAATGCTAATGTTTCCCGCGATGTGGATATAAAATGACCCCAACCTGTGCAAAAGAGTTGGTTACACTATCGGAAGCACATAAAAGTTTTAAAGATTATAAGCCTCAGAACCACTATGACTCTGTTGTATATTCTGATTTTAAAGAGGTGGAGGAGTTATATGGTGAAGCTCAAAGTCGAAGAATGGAACATCTGGCTAAGCAAGCCTTATTGGACATTTCTACTCATGAACCTGTTGAAAATGCAGTAACATTAACCCGAATCACAATAGATGCATTGAAAGGTGATGAAACAGCTAAAGCTCAATTAAGGCAAATTGGGAATGAAATAAAGAAAGCGGCATTGTCACCAATTGATACTATATCAGAAACTACCCGAATAGAATTAAAACAAGCGGATGAATTAGAAGCAGCGGGCTACCGAGATGAAGCTGATTTAATTCGTATGAAGGTATATTTATCCAATGAAATAATCGCAATTGGTGCTTTTTCTAGTGTTTCTGGATTAATCCATTCAGGTATAAGAAATGTTGGTAAATTAGCAATCAAGGAAGGGGTTTTATTAAATAAAGAAGTCAAGATAGAGTGGGGAAAAGGTATTGAAAAACAAGGTAAAGCTTGGGAGGAATATTTACAGAAAATTTTACCAAAGGGAACGATTGATCTTAATGATATAAAACCTAACTTTAAAACATTTGATAGATTGCTGCCAGATGGTACGGCGATTAGTGCAAAAACCATGGATACTGTTGGTTCAAAAATCTATCAAAATCCGAAACGTATTACTTATCAATTAAATAAGTATGTGGATGATATGGTTAATTTCACTGGGGATGGTAAGAAAGGTGGAAAACGTATTACTGAGAGAGATATATCTAATAAAGAGATGTATTTAGCCATTCCGTATGGTACTTCAATAGAGCAAATACAAGCAATTAATAAATCTATGGATTATGCTAAATCACGAGGTGTGAGAATTATCTTAAAAGAGGTTAAGTAATAATGAAGAAAGATGTGATTGTAGAAAAAACTAGTAAATATATTTCCATTCAAAGCTATTTAATAGGAAGAGTAAGTATGACTAATATAAATAAGTCTCCTGTTTTTTTAGATACAACTACCAGTCTAAAGAAATTAGGTGAAGCTATTTATTTGGAGTTGGAAAATAGCAGGGAGATATCTGGAAAAGAATTTGAGTATTATTGGAATAATGATGATCTATTTTCTTCTTTTCAGGAAAATTTAAATAAAGATGTTATGAGAATATATGGATATAAAAATTATAGACAGATCTGTAAAGATACTCTGTTCTTAAGTGTCAGTATAAATAATAATATTCTATATATAACCCCATCTCATCAAGATGGATTAGGCACATTTGGTACTGCTCGAGATCGCTATGGTAAAGCAATTGAATTTACATATCCAATTGATTTATCCGATGAAGAACTGGGGAAAGCGGTGATGGATGCATTTGAATATTCTACGAGTATTTATAAGAAAAAATAAGAAATTGGATATAGCTCTATTGAGGCACTTTTATCCTTAAAGAAAGGAGCAAATTAAGAGTAAAGAGATGTATTTAGCAATACCTCACTCAACAACTAAATCGCAATGGGAAGCGATAAATAGGTCAATTGACTATGCAAAATCGCAAGGTGTTAAAATTATAGTAAAAGAGGTTAAATAATAATGATTGTACATAGCGTTATAATAAGAAAAACAGATAAATTTATTTTAATTAATTATTTATTAGAGGGGCTGATTAGTGTATTAGATCCTGAGCAGGTAATTAATCTACTACCACCAAATATAACCTACTCTTCTTTAGGGAAGGATATAAAAGAAAATTTATTAAAAAGTAGAAAAATTGAATTTAATGAATTTAATTTAATAATTTCATCCGATAAGCCAAAGGAATTTTTACAATCTATGGAAAAAAGAATAAAAGAAGAGTTTTTATATAAGAATAGAAAAGAAATTTATAAAAATATGGACTTTTTGTCTGTGAGTATTCTAGATAAGAAAGTTATAATAACTCCTTTGCATCAGGATTCTCTTAATGGCTATACGGCTATAAAAGATGAAAAAGGAAAGTGGGTTAAATTTGAACATCCAATAGATATATCTGATGAAGAATTAGGAAAAGTCGTGATGGAAGGGTTTAAATATTGTACGAGTATTTATAAGAAAAAATAACAAATTGGATATCGTTTTAATAACACTCTTTTATACATAGATTATTGATGTATTAGAATTAGAAATGAATAAAGATAAAATATTTCCTGAAGGATAATCTAATTTTCATAGTGTTAATTATGTATAAATATATATGATAAATTTTGTATAGAAAAATTCATAATGGTAAGTAAGCACCTAGAAAATATTCCGGATTTATTAAATTATTTTAAGATAAGGAAGGGTGTGAGTAAATGTTTTGAGTATTTGTTGAGGAGATAAATGATCTATATTAACCAACTTATGGAAAATGAGATAAATAAAGAAAAGAATAATATTAAAAGAAGTGTGATATCCAGTGATTTGCTAGATTTATTGGATTTTGTTAATGTTGATGGATGTCTATTTTTTAAGTTCCAAAAAATAGAAAATAACATTTCTACAGTTGATTTAAATGATGTTTCTAGACAATTCTTAGATTTATCAGGTTATGAACTATCTATAAATAGATTCCATATCGACGATTATGTGAGTAATAATATTTTATGTCAATCTATTTTGTTTTTAGGTGAGTTTAAGAGAAAATGGATGAAGATATATCCAGATATTAAGTGTGTAGTCATAATTACCTTTCAAAATGATGATGTGGGTAGGTTTTCTACTTTTACTTTTCATAAAGTAAGAGATGGGGAAAGTGTATTTGAACTTTATGAAATAAATAATATTGCACAGGCTATACTCGTAGAGTTTATTAATTGATATTATTGCTAGAATATTAGAAATATTGTTCTTATTATTCCTAAAGTGCGGTCAATTTTAAAAAAGTTTTACTTTGAAAAATTGACCGTTTTTGTACGATGGATGTGATGTAAGTAATTGATATATTGCTTTTTTAAAAGATACATTGTTTGATTAAAGTACTCGTCAGAGATGAGAGCTAGGTTTTGGGGAGTAGTTTTTATGATTTATAAATGCATTATAAAAGAAAATAACGAGAGTGATATTGTTGTAAGAATAAATAATGTTGATTTGCTCTGTTTTGCTAATGCGGGTCTATTCGGTGATATAGGGGATGAGATGTTTCTAGATATAGAGCTGTATGATGAATTTGATATCTTTATATCTAATGAAAAGAAAGTAGGTATAAAAAGAATATCAGGATATCAATATAAAATAACAGGTGTTTTAAATATTGAAAAAGGTGGTATAGACTCTCTGATTTTCTTTCCAATAGATGACTTATATGATTATGGGTACTTAGATAATAAAATGGTAGATGTATTTGTCGCTCGATTAAATATATCAAATGTCAATTAGCTTCTAACCTCTGAGATCGCGCTCGTCTTTAACGAGTGCGATTTTATTAAAGCACTCGTTAAAGACGAGCGCTAGTTGTGTCGAAGGTTCTTTAAGTATAGGAAGGTTAAATGAAGTTTAGAAATTTAGATATTTATGATGATTATGGCATGGTTTCCCAAGAAATTATTTCAGACTTTGAGGGAACGTTTGGCATTAAATTACCAAAATTGTATATTGAATTAATCACTAAGCATAATGCACCAGGTATTATACAATCTTATTTTGATTATTATGATTCATATAGAAATGAAGACGAATATTCTTCCTTTGGCTTTGAGGGATTTGAAACGGAAAGTAATAAATATGAACCGCCAGAAAATATTTTTGCACAATATCTTTATGATGATGAAATATATGGTTATGAACATGTGTATTCTTTTGGTCGCAGTGGATGTGGCGACTTTGTTTGTTTTGATTACCGTGATGATCCAAAAGGCAGTGAACCTAAAATTTGTCTTGTGATTCATGATGAATATGATGAAAAAACAGGCAAGCGTTTATTATTTCCTGTGGCAGAAAATTTTGAAGCATTTTTAAATGGTTTGAAATCATTTGATGAAATGCTGGAGAAGTATTCGTAATGTCTTTCATTGATCTCTAATAGGGACGGAGATACTATCTGAACGAATATAAGATTTCTTTTGGTAGCGAGGGGCTTTATTTATCAACTCTAAAGTGCGGTCAATTTCAAAAAAGTTTTGTTTTGAGAAATTGACCGTTTTTGTATCATGGATATGATGTAGGCAATTTATATCCTGCTTGTGTTAACTGGCGTGTGGTTTGATTGAAGTACTCGTCAAAGACGAGCGCTAGCGGTGAGGGACTAATCATGAATGAACTATTGGACTTTTATAGAAATATAACTTTTTTTGAAGAATATGATGAAAACTCATTCATAGGAAGATGGCTTGATTACTCGGAATGGAATGATAAAGAATATTGGAAATTAGAGAAAGATTTACTGAAAATTGCTCAAATGTATAGAACTACTAATGAAGTTTTTCCAGATATTTTAATAGGGGTTATGCGTATCATTGAATTATTAATGATACCTAACTGGAATAGTTTTATAATATCTAATTCAGAAAGTGTTGATATTTATGATAGATATGAACGATTTAAATATATAATTTCAATACTTTTCAATAATAAAGATGTTAGACTAGATGGCTTTTCATATACAGAAAAGAATGATGATGTATTTTATAACGAATAGAAAAATTAAAAGTAAGCTAATTTGTAGAAATAATAAAAGTCTCGCTTGTATTTTTTCTTTGAGATCGTGCTTGAGTCCACACGAGTGCTAGCTGTAGGCAGAGTGTCTTGGTGATTATAAAAAGTTAAGGATAGTATTGTTGATATGCAAGAAAAGACTAAATATTCAATGGGGAATCAAAGTGATAAAAAATAAATTTTATATTTCTTGGTTAGGATTTTCAATATCATTATATGTTTTTTATTATGATGTATTTGTTTTAAAATTTTATTTTAAGGAGGCGTTTTTTTACTACCTTTATTTTTATTGTGCTATGTTTCATTATTTTATATATAAATATGGTAAAAGGTATGAATGCCAAAAAATAAACCATTAAGTGAAAATGTAACATATAATAAAAGGTAGTAGGAATAAATAAAATATTAGGAATAACAGAATGATAAAATATTTAGAGGGAAATATTAACTCGTTTATATCGGCATTAGGTAAAAACGAAAGTAGTAAAGATATTTTAAAATTAGTAGAAATAGTTTCTTCAGATTTTGAAGTGGATGAACTAAGTCATAAAGATGAATACGAGATATATTATTTGTTTTATAAGAGGGGTGTTGAATTTTGTTTTAAAAGAATAGATGAAGAGTATGTCTTATATTCGGTTTTCTTTTTCTTGGCAGAGGTTGATAATTATTTTCCATGCCCATTTATTCATGAATTAATATGTGATCTTAAACACGGATTCTCAATAGAGGATATTATAAGGTTTTTAGGGGAGCCAAATTTTAAAGGTAGTGGCTGGGTAAGATATTCTTATAATGGAAGAAATATTCATTTCGAATTTAATGAATCTAATGAATTATCCCAGATTAGCATTTTTATTTAATAATTTAGGATTGGGAACGCTCTCGTGTTCACACAAGTGCGGTTTGATTAAAGCACTTGTCAAAGGCGAGATCCAGCTGTGGGAGATTTGATAGAGAAATGGCTCTCAGGATTGACGTTAGTAGAGGGAGCATAAATCAAGAAAAAACATTTAAAATAGGAACATTAGGTGGTGAATAATGGAAATAACTCGTTTTAAAATCCTACTTATTGTCTTGATTATATTAGGTAATGGGTATGTGTTTCTTGGTGGACCAGCTAAAAAACAATTCGCCATAGAAGCAGAAACAAGGCGTATTTATCGCACTTTAACGACAGAAATTACTCATATGGAGGGTGAGTATAAACAATCGGGGGGGCGGATAATGGATGGGTTTATTTTGACTGTTTTTTTTCCTCATTATTCAGATATAGAAAACCGCATTAAGATTTTAGAAAAAATTAAAGAGATGGGATTTGATTCAAAAAATAAAACATCAAAACCGAGTCTTCATCTTTTTTGTCAAGGAGAAAGTGGTTTTTTGATCGCAGAAAAACCAGAATTTAGAATAGATTATGAGAAAAAGATGACTTATTGTTTGGAGTAGCAAAGGAAGGCAATGATAAGTGTATTTTCTAATCAGATTTAATTTAAGTATTAAAGTGCGGTCAATTTTGAAAACGTTTTACTTTGAAAAATTGACCATTTTTTACATGGGAGCGTTAAGACACACCACCTTAGGCAATGTAATCGTAGATAAGGTGATTAAGGAATACCCAAATGGGGTTTATGAAGCGAGGGTGTTGATCCCTAATCCGAAAGCCAAAACTGATCCTGATGCACCGAAATTTTTGGAGAAAAGGGGAAATAAAGGTGTATCCACGATGTTTCCAAGAACATGGACAGAGGATAGGTTGAAAGTGGAGTTGGAGCATGCGTTTAGGAACAGGTCTAGAGTAGCAGATACTAAGAACAAGTGGGAAGGGACAACAAAATCAGGGGTGAAAGTAGAATGGGTTATTAATAAAGACGGTTATTTATCAACAGTTTATCCAACAGAAAAACAATGAGGTATAAAATGAAAGTAATTTTTGCGTATTACGAATTTCAGGGTGGTATCTATAAAACCTGTGGTGTTTATGAAAGTGATAATCGGGAAAATGATGGGGTGATTACTGATTATCTTAGTACTATTCCAGGTTCTTATGCAGATCGTGGGTTTAAAGTTTTAGCAGCAGTCAAAGATCCAACGATTACTCGGGAATGGATTGATTCACAGGCATTTGAAGCCTTGATAGAGCATGATCAAATAAAAGTGGGTTTCTATCTGTTAGATGATATGGAAGAAGAGGACATCCCTGATGATGTTGACGAAAGAGATACCGATCCCCGTTTCATCCCCCGTAAAGAATTTGCCTATTTACTGGAAAAATGGCTGGATTTTTACCACAGACCCATTACTGATATAAATTACCAAGAAATTATTGACACTAAGGAGGCGTATTTATGACCGTGATTGTGGGTGGACATTCCACCTTAGGCAAGGTGATAAAAGAATAATAAAATCAGGTGTTGAAGTGATATAACATTTTGATAAAAATAATAATGTTTCAACAGGTTATCCAACAATAGAGCAATGAGGTATAAAATGAAAGTACGTTTTAGATATTGGGAATTTCAGGGTGGTATCTATCAAACCTGTGGTGTTTATGAAAGTGATAACGAGGAAAATGATGGGGTGATTACTGATTATCTTAGCACGTTAAACTGGTTAAGCTGGATGAGTGAAGTATTAGAGAAGCTTCGAGACCCAACGATTACTCGGGATTGGATTAGTTCTCAGGCATTTGATGCCTTGATAGAGCATGATCAAATAAAAGTGGGGTTCTATCTGTTAGATGATATGGAAGAAGAGGACATCCCTGATGATGTTGACGAAAGAGATACCGATCCCCGTTTCATCCCCCGTAAAGAATTTGCCTATTTACTGGAAAAATGGATCGCTTTTTACCAAAGACCTATTACTGATATAAATTACCAAGAAATTATCGATACTAAGGACGCATATTGATAATCAGCTTGAGAAAACATCCTCTGTTCTTTTATGCCTGATATTTAATTAAGCGAACAATAAGAGAGCGAAAACGTGATTTACTTTTCTTTCCAATAACCGAGCCATTCTTTTAACAGCAACATATTTTTGTTCAGGGCACCCGCTTGTGGGATAAAATACATCACATTAAGTCCATAACTTTGGGGTGAAATACCGTGCCCTACACTAGCAGGTAAAACCTCGAATCCTTGTTGTTCAAAAAGCAGTTTAGCACGTTGCATATGCCATTGGTTTGTTACGACAATAACGCGTTTAATGCCTTCTTTTTCGAGAATCTCACGACTAAACAAAGCATTCTCTTTGGTAGTTCTTGCCTTACCCTCTACCCATGTTGTTGGAACAGAAAAGAAAGCATTGAGTTCATTTGCCATGATTTGCGCTTCTGAAATTCCTTTTGGTGAACTACCTGTAATCAATAATGGAAGTTGGGTTTGCTTTTGTAAATAAGCAGCATAACGAACGCGCTCTAGCGGGATCGCACTCACCGTCAGCTTGTCGTATAACTCTTTGCTATCACGTAATCCGCCTCCAAGTAATACAATCGCCTGGGCTTGTTGATAATCAGCTAGGCTTAACTTGTCTTCAATGACTAAGCTATCTTCAATCTTATGTGAAGTATAAGGCAAACTAAAAATATAGAGGATCGTGAGACCTAGGAGTGCACATAAACGGCTGAGTTTTTTGTAATGTAAGACAGAAAAGAGCAAAGACAATAGCCAAAGAATCAGCACATTAAATGGCGGAAGAATAACGACAGTAATGAGTTTTGTGAGTCCGAACATGTTAAGTAAAGATAAGTAAAAGGTGTACTATTATTCATGATCTCCCCTTGGTTGTCTATTGTTTAAAATTGTATTGTTGTTAAAATGGCGCCTTAGTTATTTGACCTAGAGCACAGCATGAAAGCCATTAAAGACAGTGCAATTTATTTATTCGGAGAGTTGATTTCCAGATCGGTGCCTTTCCTTTTATTACCGTATTTGTCCCGTAAATTAGGGGTAGAGGGCTTTGGTGAACTGTCTTACTATCAAACTTATCTTGCCTTATTTCTGATTATAGTTGGGTTAAGCCAAGAAGGTGCCATTGCGCGTTTTTTTTACGTTTATGGTAAACGCGCCTTAAATTTAGTGGTAAATGCGGGATACGCTTATACCTTGTCTATTGGTAGCGTGATCTTAGCATTTTGCTTCTTCTTTAAGGCAGAGATGTTGGCGTATTTAGCTCTTTCTGCGATTTTTCAATCTTTCTTAGCGGTCCAATTAAGTGTTCGGCAATGTCAGAAACAGGCTGTGGCGTATTCTGTCATCCAATTTCTTTCAGCAAGTTTATCCGCAGGTATCACCGTTTTCATGTTAGAAATGTATCAAACCGAGTTGGTAGAAAAGCGGATTTTGGCGATTTTATTCAGTAATTTGTTAGTTTTTCTGTTTGCTTATCTTTTATATCGCCAAAAAACACGGATAAAATCGTTTAATTTTCGTCAGTATAAGACCGCACTTTATTATCTATTGGGCTTTGGCTTGCCATTAATCTTTCATAATGTCAGTCTATTTTTACGTGGACAGTTAGACCGGATTTTTATTTATCATGCCTTTAGTGAAGCGGAACTGGGGCTGTACGCGATGGGCGCACAAATTGCAGCAATTGTGATGATTCTGATTCAAGTGTTAAATAAAGCCTTAGTCCCTTATTTTTTTGAGGGCTTAAAACAGCAACGCATCACATTAGTACAGGTACAACGATGGGCAAGATACAGTTTGTTATTGGTGCCGATCCCTGCTTTGATCATGTGGTTTATTCCAGAGCCATTTGTTGTTTGGTTATTAGGGAGCCAATTTGTTGGTACTAAATACTATATTGTGCTTTTTTTGATTGCCACGACCCTCGTGGTGCCTTATCTGATTTTAGTGAATTATCTGTTTTATCATGGTCAGAATAAGTCAATTTCGATTTGTTCTGTGTTAACCACATTGATTTATGTGATCAGCTTATTGGGTTTGACCCTCACCGAGATCCAGTTTGTGCCATTAGCCAGTATTATTGGTGCAGTCAGCATTTTACCGGTGTTGTATTGGATGACGGCTAAAGTAGGAAAGTAAAATGAATTTGATTATTTGTTGTACACCGTTACAGGTGTTGATTGCAGAAAAAATTATCGCTAAATTTCCGCATACGCCATTTTATGGTGTCATGCTTTCAACAGTCAGTAATAAAAAATTTGATTTTTATGCAAAGCGGCTTGCGCAACAGTGCCAAGGTTTTTTTTCCATGGTGCAGCATAAGGATCGCTTCAATCTATTAAAAGAAATTCTGTATTTAAAACGAACATTTTCGGGTAAGCACTTTGATCAGGTTTTTGTGGCAAACATTAATGACTTACAAATTCAGTTTTTATTAAGTGCCATTGACTTTAATCTGTTAAATACCTTTGATGACGGCACAATTAATATTGTACCGAATAGTCTTTTTTACCAAGATGACCCTGCCACGTTGCAGCGAAAACTGATTAATGTGCTGTTAGGTAATAAATACAGTATTCAATCATTACGCGCTTTATCCCATACACACTACACTATTTATAAAGGCTTCAAGAATATTATTGAACGGGTAAAGCCGATTGAATTGGTCGCAGCAGATAACAGTGAAAAAGTCACTTCAGCGGTGATTAACGTATTGCTTGGGCAACCCGTTTTTGCTGAAGATGAACGCAATATTGCCTTAGCGGAACGCGTGATCAAACAATTTAATATTCATTATTATTTGCCTCATCCACGCGAAAAGTATCGTTTAGCCCAAGTCAATTACATTGATACGGAATTGATCTTTGAAGATTATATTCTTCAGCAATGTCAAACCCACAAATACTGTGTTTATACATATTTTAGTAGCGCCATTATTAATATCATGAATAAAAGTGACAATATTGAAGTGGTAGCATTAAAAATTGACACAGAAAATCCCGCCTATGATGCTTGTTATGATTTGTTTGATGAGCTAGGCGTTAACGTTATTGATATAAGAGAGTAATATGCAGAAATGGCTTATTTCATTAGAAAAAGATCACGCGCGTCGTGAGCATTTTTTTGCTCAACCAGATACGGCGGACTTCACTGTCTTTTCTGCAATGAATACCATGCAGGAAAGTTGGGAAAATTTGACCGCACTTTTTGATCTTAACCGTTTTCAACAATATTATGGGCGAGCGGTGACTAAAGGGGAAGTGGGGTGTACGCTCAGTCATCTTGCAGTGTACCAACAGATCGTAGGCGATGCCACGATATCAGAAAATGACTATTTTTTAGTCTGTGAAGACGATGTGCTGTTTAATCAAGGTTTTCAGCGACATCTTGAGACGTTACTGACACAAAAACCGCAGGCAGATGTCATTTTAGTTGGACAATCAAAAATTGATCACTTTGAGTCAAGCGAGCTCGAAATTAATTATCCGACGACATTTGCGTGTTGTGCAAAGAAAATTGCCCATTCGTCATTTTATTACGCATATCCTTATAAAAATTACTTTGCAGGAACCGTGGCGTATTTGATTAAGAAATCTGCGGCTCGAGTATTTATTGAACAACCACAACAAGGACAACGTCCATTCTGGTTAGCGGATGATTTTATCTTATTTGGTCGCGATTTTTGCTTGGACATCATGGTCGTGCGCCCATTATTGGCGATTGAAAACCCCGCATTAGTCAGTAATTTAGAGGCGAATCGAGGCTCGGTTTCACATCATTTATGGCAGAAATGGCTGAAATATCCGTTGAAAAAATGGTTAGCAATTCAACGTAATTTTCAGATTAAAGGTTAGGTACAGGGTATGTCAGCATTATTGAATTTCTTTTATTTGTACGATCCTTGGTTAGCGCATGTTTTTCGCATGGCCTTTTTTAGCGGTGTGATTGCCTGTGTGGTGTTAGCTTATCGGGTATATCAAAAACAGTTACCACAAGGTATTTTGCTTCCGCTAGACAGTATTGGCGTGATTCTTGCGTTGATTTTATTGAGTCTCATACCGACGCTGATAAACGGGACAAACGAGTTTGCTGTCGCCAAAATGTATGTCAAAACTTTGTTACTGTTTTTGTTTGGAGTGGCGATTTATCATGTATTTTATTGCCATCATCAAGGCAAAACACAGTTGATACGTGATTTAAAAATCGGGATTGTGGTACAAACCGTCGTGGGTATCGTTGCACTTATGGGCGTGGCTTTTATGATTGATTTTGCGTTATCAACGAATACGCTATTACCTCGCTTTTATCAGTCAGAGCAAGAATACCGTTTATACAATCTCACTTCTTCCGCGTTTTTCCAGCTCAGTATTTTCTATTTGATGCTGTTACATTTTTTATTGGCCTATAATGTAAAAACGAATCAAATATCGCCAATATTTGTGTTTTTATTGCTGTTTATTGGCTTAATTTCAGGCCGAACCTTCTTTATGTTGTCTGTTGTTAGTATTTTGATTTATTTTAAATGGCGTTATTTACCAGTCTTGTTCTTGTTTGCTGGTCTTGTGTTGTTCTTCGCCCTGAATTTCCCACAACATAAATATGTCGCACATGCGTTAGAACCAGTGATTAATTTACTGTCACATCAAGATGTAGCAAGAATCAGTTCATCGAGTGAGAATTTGATCAAAAATCATTTATTTATCCCAACAGTTAAACAATTCTTAATAGGCGATGGTTACTATTACACGCCAGACGGCAAATATTATGGCGGTACAGATTCAGGTTTTATTCGTCAAGTCTTGTATGGTGGCATAGGTTATTTAGTAGTGTGTTTTTTGTTTACTGTCTATTTCGTCAAACGTGTGGCGGATAATTGGTTTGACGGTAGTTGGCGCTTTATGCTGTCCACCGTATTTATTTTAAGTGTATTACATGTTAAAGCTGACACCTATGCCTTTCCCGGTATTATGCTGGTTTTACTGATGTTTTTATCTTTATTTGGCACGACGGGAAAATACCGTATTTTCTGTCAAACACGGGAGGTGGCATAATGTTTAGTATTATTGTGCCGTCTTACAATCGAAAAGCGGAAATCCCTGCGTTGTTGGAAAGTTTGCATCAGCAAACCGTAACGCATTTTGAAGTGATTATTGTCGATGATTGTTCCCGTGAACCGGTTGAGCTCAATCAAGAATATGCTTTCCCTTGCACAGTCATCCGCAATCCGCAAAATTTAGGGGCGGCAGAAAGTCGTAATGTGGGGGCAAGACAAGCACGTTATGACTGGTTGCTTTTTTTAGATGATGATGATCGGTTTTTAGCGGAAAAATGTGCTGTTTTAGCTCAAGCTATCGCTCAGCATCCGGAAGTGAACTTTATCTATCATCCAGCATACTGTGTGATGGTTAATGAAGGGTTTACTTACCAGACCCACCCTTATGCAGACCCTGCGTTATTAACCTTAGAGAATTTGCTCCGTGCCAATAAAATTGGTGGGATGCCGATGATTGCGGTGAAAAAATCGCTTTTTTTAAAAGTTGGCGGGTTATCTTCTTATTTAAGGGCATTGGAAGACTATGAATTTTTGTTAAAGCTGGTGTCTGATGAGGATTTCCAACCTTTATATGTGGAGCAAGCATTGACACGTTGTACTTTTCATACTAAACGTGCCAGTGTATCCACCAATACTTCACATACGGAACAGGCGATTGAAGAAATTAAAGCACGTTATGTTAAAACGACACAACAAGCACAAGCGTTTGAGTTAAATGCGTTATATATGCTGGCGTATCCATATATGATGAATTTATCACGGGGTGCTGCACGTTATTACGCCGGCATGTTTCGCAAAAGTGGGCAACTTAAATATGGCATATTGGCGTTACTCACTTGTCTTTCGCCTAAATTGGTTATTCAGATGAAAAGGTTTATTTAATGAAATTTTCTGTTTTGATGTCTTTGTATGTGAAAGAAAATCCCTTGTATTTAAGGGAATGTTTCGAGAGCTTACAACAGCAAACTTTACCCGCAGATGAAATTGTATTAGTGTTTGACGGTCCGGTCAGTGAAGAATTAGAAGCGGTTGTACAGCAGTTTGAAATGCGCTTACCGATTAAAACAGTGAAATTGACACAAAATCGTGGCTTGGGTAAGGCGTTAAATGAAGGCTTATTGCATTGTTCTTATGATTGGGTATTTCGCATGGACACCGATGATATTTGTGTGCCGACTCGTTTTGAAAAACAGGTAGGCTATATCCAGCAACATCCCGATGTAATCATTGTGGGTGGACAAATTGCCGAATTTGGGCAGTCGCTTGATGAGATTGTCAGTTATCGAAACGTGCCACTTAGCAAAGCCGATATTGTGCAATTTACCCGAAAGCGCTGTCCATTTAATCATATGACAGTGGCTTATCAAAAACAGGCTGTCTTAGCTTGTGGTGGTTATGAAGATCTGCAAGAAGATTATTATTTGTGGATTAAATTAGTGGCAAGTGGTCACAATGTGGCGAACTTACCTGATATTTTGGTTTATGCTCGTGTCGGAAATGGCATGGTGGGGCGTCGCCGGGGGCTTGCTCAAGCACAAGCGGAATGGCGCTTATTTAAGTTGAAATATCGCGTAAAGTTACAGGGTATGTTATCAGGCTTATTCACCTTTTTATTACGGGCATTACCACGCTTATTGCCCACTTCATTGTTACGTATCATTTATCAATTTTTAAGAAAGTAGGACAGGTATTGTGTTAGTTAAATCATGGTTTCGCCTCAGTGCATTATTGATGAGCCTTATCTTAGTTGGTTGTGCAAATAAGCCGCCTATTACGCCATTAGCGGCAGGAAGCCAATTCCAAAAAGCGCGTCAGGTAGAAAACTTTTCAGATTATGTGCTCTTTTTAAAACGCAAAGCGCGTGCTGAAGGCGTCTCTGAGCAAACGCTCAATGATCATAATGATATCCAGTATATTTCCAGAGCGATTGAGCTTGATAGACAACAAGCAGGTCGTGTTCAAAAACGTGATCCTAATGCGCCCGTTCGTTCTAATCCACATGGCACAACGCATTATCTTAATCGGGTGTTAACACAACGTAAAGTGGATGTGGCGACCTCACGTTATTGGGAACAACAAGCCCAATTAGAAAAGGCAAGTCAACGTTTTGGTGTGCAAAAAGAATACCTCATGTCTTTATGGGGTATGGAAAGCAGTTTTGGGCATTATCAAGGGCAATATGATGTACTGTCTGTATTGGCTACTTTAGCTTTTGAAGGACGCCGAGAAAGCTTGTTTAGCCGTGAATTTGTTTCTGCCATGAAAATGTTAGAACGTCGTGATATCCCTCGCCAGAAAATGTTAGGCTCATGGGCGGGAGCGATGGGACAAACTCAATTTATGCCAAGTTCTTATTTACGCTATGCCGCCGATGGTAATCACGACGGCGAAAAAGACATTTGGAAAAATCACGATGATGTGTTTGCCTCAATTGCCAGTTATTTGAGTACAGTGGGTTGGGATAAACAATTACCATGGGGGGTAGAAGTGCAGTTGACCAAACCTCTCGATATCGCCTTGTCTGGTATTGAGCATCAGAAAAAACGCCCCTTAACAGCTTGGCAACATTTAGGCGTCGCACTCAAGTCAAATAGCCTTCAAAATCAAGAAAAGCTGAGTGCACTTTCTGGTGCAGATTTATGGCTTGTGCAACCTGATCGTGAAGTAGGGCGCGCCTTTTTAGTGTCAAATAATTACCGCACATTACTCGATTGGAATCGCTCAAATTATTTTGCGGTGAGTATTGGCATGTTTGCTGATCGCATTAAACATCAGTTAGGTTTGTAACGCGATTGATGTAAAACGATTGCCTCCCCGTCATCATTTGCTTTGATGTGTTGATTTTTGAGTGAAAAAACAATGCATCAAGGCTTTTCTTTTGTTAAAATTCGGTGGAAAAACACCTCTCATTTTATCCTGTTTTTCAGCATTTCATTTTCATCATCACTTAGGAATCATAATGGAAAATCAATCTTTTCTTCATCGTTTTTTTAAATTGACTGAGAAAAAAACAACCTTAAAAACAGAAATTATTGCCGGTATCACCACCTTTTTTACTATGGTGTATATTGTTTTTGTTAACCCGTCTATTTTGGGCGACGCAGGCATGGATAAACAAGTCGTATTTGTCACGACCTGTTTAATTGCCGCATTGGGTACTATTGCTATGGGATTGTTTAGCAATCTTCCTATTGCACTCGCACCCGCCATGGGCTTAAATGCATTTTTTGCTTATGTTGTTGTGGGAAAATTAGGCTATTCTTGGCAAATTGGTATGGGTACTATTTTTTGGGGATCGCTCGGTCTATTGGTATTAACTATTTTCCAAATTCGTTATTGGCTCATGGCATCGATTCCGTTGGGATTGCGTGTGGGAATTGGTGCAGGAATTGGTTTATTCATTGCTCTGATTGGTTTTAAAAATATGGGACTGGTGATCGCTAACCCTGTCACATTAGTTGCATTAGGTCATTTACATGATCCTAAAGTCCTTCTCGGTATTTTAGGTTTCTTTATTATCGTGGTCTTAGCTGCACGTAATATTTATTCTGGTGTGTTAGTGTCGATTGCGGTTGTGACCGGTTTAGCCTTTTTTATTGACCCTAATGTGACATTTAATGGGATCATGTCTATGCCACCAAGTTTAAGTACGGTCGTTGGTAAAGTGGATATTGCGGGAGCATTAGATACAGCGTTACTGGGCATTATTTTCTCTTTCTTGCTGGTCAATTTATTTGACTCATCAGGCACATTACTCGGTGTAACCGATAAAGCGGGCTTTAGTGATGAACGTGGGCGTTTCCCTAAAATGAAACAAGCGCTTTATGTGGATAGTGTAAGTGCTGTAGCAGGGTCTTATATGGGGACTTCCGCCATCAGTACTTATATTGAAAGTGGCGCCGGTGTGTCAGTCGGAGGACGTACCGGATTAACTGCAATTACCGTTGGCGTATTATTTTTATTAACCATTTTCTTTTCGCCTTTAGCCAGTGTGGTGCCAGCTTATGCTACAGCAGGGGCATTGGTGTATGTTGGAATTTTAATGGCATCTAGCCTGATTCGTGTTAAATGGGAAGATTTAACAGAAGCGACGCCTGCTTTTATTACGGCTGCCATGATGCCGTTTACCTATTCGATTACAGAAGGGATTGCATTTGGTTTTATTAGCTATTGTGTCATGAAAGCCTGTACCGGTCGTGTGAAAGAAATCAATGCGCCAGTTTGGGTGGTATCTTTACTGTTTTTGATTAAATTTATTTGGGTAGGTTAATGATGAAAAAATTCCTTTTTATTATTAGTGCTGCCCCTTATGGCAATGAAAATTTTTTTAGTGCCTTACGTTTAGCCTTACAGTTACAAGAGCAACACAAAAGTGCGGTTGAGATTAAATTATTTTTAATGTCCGATGCGGTAACTGGAGGTCTGGCAAAACAAAATCCAGCAGAAGGCTACCATTTACAACAAGCGTTGGAAATTCTCACAGCACAAGGTGCACAAGTGAAGTTGTGTAAAACTTGTACTAATACGAGGGGGATCTCGGAACTCCCTTTAGCCGAAGGAGTAGAAATTGGTACCTTATCTGAGCTTGCAGATTGGACCTTTGCGGCGGATAACGTCTTAAACTTTTAAGTGAAAAAGTGCGGTAAACTAGACCGCACTTTTCTTATCTTTGATTGATAGCGAGAAAATATGATGGATACAGCTGTTCTCAACCCCGTAACTCTACCGTTAAATAAAGTGTGTTTGATTGAAGCTTCCGCAGGGACAGGGAAAACTTATACGATTGGTTCGCTTTATTTGCGCTTATTATTGCAAGCCGGGGAAAACAGCTTTTCCCAGCCGTTAACGGTTGAACAGATTTTAGTGGTCACTTTCACGGAAGCCGCGACGGAAGAACTGAAAGGGCGAATTCGAGAGCGTATTCATCAAGCCAAAAAAGCCTTGATCGCGTATCAAGAGCAAGGTGAACAAGCCTTGCAAGATGATCCTTTTCTGTTAGCATGTCTTGCTTCAATTTCCGATCTTGATCTAGCGATTCAACGTTTAACTATCGCAGAACAGACCATGGATCTTGCGGCGATTTATACGATTCATGGTTTTTGTCGTCGTATGTTGATGCAATATGCCTTTCATTCGCGAGTTCATTTCAATCTTACTTTAAACAAAGATGAAACAGCGTTACTTGAGCGTTTGTTTAAAGCGTTTTGGCGTGAACATTTTTATTCACAGCCGTTTTTGGTTGCCAATTATATTCACCAAACGCTAGGTTCCCCCCAAGCAGTATTTTCTGAGCTACGCCAATATATTGCACAAGATTTACAGGTTGAACCGGCATATCAAGCGTGGCTGGCGATGCCATTGCAAGATTTTTTACAACAACATATCGCACCACAACAACAAAATATCCAGCGATTAAAACAACAATGGCTTGCACAGGAAGCAGAAATTCAAGCATTGATATTGGCGGAGTTAGAGAAAACCTATCCGAAAGGGGAAAAGAAAAGACTCAAACGTACCACTTTTAAAAAGCCAAATGTCCTCAATTGGTTTAAGGTCATTCATGAGTGGGCAACCTCGCCATTGGTCAGTGGATTAAATGATAAGTTAAGTAAATATTTTAGCCAAAGTGCGTTAAATACTTACGCAGAAGAAGGGGCAACACCGTTGAGCCATCCTGTTTTTGCGTTAGTCGAAGAAGTCAATGCACAACTTGACGTTCAGCCTTTTTACGCGAAATTATTACGCTATTATTATTTACGTGGTGTGCAACAGACCTTGATTGCGTATAAAGCGCAGCATACAGAGAAAAATTTTGACGATTTATTGCGTTTGTTACGTGACGCACTTTATTCAGCGCAAGGCGAAGAACTTGCACAGTTTATTCGCGTGCAGTATCCCTTTGCGATGATCGATGAGTTCCAAGACACCGATGCTCAGCAATATCACATTTTCTCCAAGATTTACTTGCACCAACAAACCACAGAAAATGGTTTCATTATGATTGGCGATCCTAAGCAGGCCATTTACAAATTCCGTGGTGCGGATATTTTCACTTATTTTCAAGCGGCTGAACAAGCGGATGCACGATTTACATTAGGCACGAACTGGCGTTCGGAACAACGTTTAGTGAATGCCGTCAACAGTTTATTTCAGTTTGAACAAGGCTTACCTTTTTTATATCCGCAAATTCAATTTCTGCCTGTCGCAGCTTGCCAAAATAAACCAACATTCTGGTTAAATGGGCAACAAGAACCTCCATTCCGTTGTTATGTGGGGGATGTTGGGGTTGCCAAAAAAGCCAGTGGGAACCTGACTTCAGCCCAAAAGCAAACGTTAGCGACGATTTGTGCTCGTTCGATTCAACAGTGGTTACAAAGTGCGGTTCAACATGACGCAATTTTTTATTCTGCCGAGGCAAAACAAGAGGAAGAAAAAAGACAACCTTTGCGCGCGGAAAAAATTGCAGTGTTGGTAAAAGATTGGAAAGAAGCGTCATTTGTCAGCGAGGCGTTACAAAAAGTAGGTATTGCGTCGGTTTATTTATCGGATAAAAGTAACGTATTTGATTGCCATGAGGCTCAAGAATTAGCCTTGATTTTAACCGCATGTTTACATCCTTTTAGTGAGCGCAATATTTTAAACGCCATTGCGACGCGTATTTTTGCCTTAACCACACGTGAAATCAGTGAGATTAAACAAGATGAGCAACGTTGGACACAGGTCGTTGAGCGATTTGTGAATTACCAACGGATTTGGCAATGGCAAGGGATTTTAGTGATGTTACATCGCCTTTTCCTAGATGAAAAAATCATGGAAAAATTGTTAAGTCAAGTAGGCGGTGAGCGTCAAACAACGGATTTATTGCATCTTGCCGAATTGTTGCAAGAAGCGAGTACTTTGAATGAAAGTGCGGCGAGTTTATTGCGCTGGTTTGAGAAGCAAATTCAAGGTGAAAATCGCCAAGAAGAGCAACAAATTCGCTTGGAAAGTGAGCGTCAGCTTGTCAAAATTGTGACGATCCATAAGTCGAAAGGGTTGGAATATGATTTAGTCTGGTTGCCATTTATTGCGGATGCACCAAAACCGAATCGCGCGTTGCTTGATACTTATTACCATCACGAAAAACGACAGGTACTTTGGGATCTCAACGAAACACATCAAACTGAGATTGAACAAGAACAACGTGCGGAAGCTATGCGTTTGTTTTATGTTGCCTTAACTCGCGCAAAATACCAAGTTGTTATGGCGCTACCTGAAACCTTTGTCAGTCATTGGAATTGCTTACAATATGTGTTAACCCAAGGCGCAATGACACAAACTGATGTCCGTGCGGCACTGACTGCATTCCAGCAACGTGTTGTCTATCCCGATGTTAAGATTCAGGTGGAGGAATTTGAGGCATTACCGATTCATCTGAGCACTAGCATAAAAGAGAATAGCGCGGATCAGGTGCTACAATGTGCAGAATTTCATGGTAATATTGAACGTAATTGGCAAGTGACTAGCTTTAGCGCGATCAGTGCATTGCATGAAAAAACAATGCAGTTACTTACACAGGCAGAAGAAGAAAAAACGCCGGATGTGTCATTCTTGCTCGATCATAAAGATTATGATGTTTCGTTAGGACGCAATGTTGCACTCGCACCTGTGGCGGAGATGGCGGGGTATAGCAAAGGCTATACGCCTTTTGATTTTCCAGCAGGTACAATGGTTGGTAAAGTACTGCATCGTTATTTTGAAAAGTTCCCTTTAGATCAACCCGTGGACAGGGCAGCGGTGGCTCAAATGTGTCAGGCGTTGCAATTAGAGGAGACATGGCTTGAACCCTTGCAGACATGGTTCACAACCATTTTAAACACGCCATTATTACGCGAACACCCAGTAACTTTATCTGCTCTCAGTGCACAGGATTGCATAAAAGAAATGGAATTTTATTTGAAATTTGAACATGAATTTCAAGCACATAAATTTAATCAGTTGTTACAAAAATACCGTTTTATTTCAGCACCATTACAATTACACACCCTTAAACAAGGTATAAAAGGGTTGTTGCGTGGCTTTATTGATCTGGTTTTCCGCTATGATGGACAGTATTATCTGTTGGATTATAAATCGAATAAATTGGGAACTTCTCCTTCGGACTATGCACCTGCGCATTTACAGCAGGTCATGCTGGAACAACATTATGACTGGCAGTATTTATTTTATACTTTGGCGCTACATCGTTATTTAACCTTGCGTGATCCTCATTATCAGTATGCAACCCATTTTGGTGGTGTCTTGTACACCTTTTTACGTGGCATGAATGGAAAGGATCAACAGGGGATCTCTTTTCATAAGCCAGATGCTAATTTGATTCAAGAATTAGAGGAGCTTTTTTAATGCTTGCTACCTTAAAAGAATTAAAACAACACAAGGTGATCAGTGAAGGAGATTACTACTTTGCGCAATTGATCGCGGGTAAGCAACCAGATGAACTGTCGCGGGAACAGAAAAATTTAGCCATATTGCTTGCCGCACTTTGTAGTTACAGCTATCAACAAGGCAATACTTGCTTATTTCTAGAGAAAGGGCTGGAATCTAATTATTTTAATTTGGCTTATCGAACAGCAGAGCAGCATTATCTCCATATTATTCAAGAAAAAATTGCTTTTCTACCGATTGAATGTTGGCAATCAAGCTTGGCGGATCATATAGCGTTTACAGCAACGCCGCTGGAAAAAGTCGCCCCTTTAGTGTTTCAGTTTAATGCGCTTTATTTTTATCGTATCTGGCAAGATGAATACCGAGTTGCTCATTATCTTCAACGTGCAGTACAGCGGGGGGCTGAGACAGCGCCTATTGCTTATGAGCAAATCAACGCGATCTTAATGCACTATTTTCCTGCGGTACAGCAAATAGAAGGGGTGAATTGGCAAAAAGTAGCAGTAGCGACCGCGTTAAAACAACCATTTTGTTTGATTACAGGTGGTCCAGGAACAGGGAAAACCACTACTGTCGCACGTTTACTCTTGGCGTTACAGACACTTTCTGCGTGTCAGCTTAAGATTAAGTTAGTTGCACCTACAGGCAAAGCGGCAGCACGCTTGACGGAGTCAATTAATGGTGCGTTAACGCGTTTAGCACAAGAAAATATGGCGATCAGTGCCGATTTAATTGCCTCTATTCCGACTACAGCACAGACCTTACATCGTTTATTGGGCATACGTTTTTTTGAAGAAACACCCACCTTTCATCCAAACAATCCATTGCCATTGGATGTGTTGGTGGTCGATGAGGCGTCTATGATTGACTTGCCATTAATGGCGAAATTATTACAGGCACTCAAACCGAATACCAAATTAATTTTGCTTGGAGATGAAAATCAATTGTCTCCTGTGGAAGCAGGGGAAATGTTGGGAGCGTTGTCTGAATTTTCTCAACACGCCTATAGTCCTACGTTAACCCAGTATTTAAAAGCAGTGGCGGATATTGAGTTAATTTCGTCAGATCAAGGTTCCCCGTTGCGTGATCATTTATGCCGTTTGCATCATAGTCATCGTTTTTCGGGGGATTCTGGGATTGGACAATTAGCGCAGGCGATTAATCAAGGCAATGTTGAGGTAAGTTGGAACGCATTTACCCATTTTAATGATATCGAAATGGTGGATTTTGATCAGGTTACCTTATTAAAAGGAGATAACCCGAGTTTATATAGCCAAGCGTGTGTAGCGTTAGTGGTAAAAAGTGCGGTTGAAAAATACACAGATTATTTAGTGAAACTGAAAGCATTACAACAACAGTCACCTATACTGAATGAACAACAAGTGGGAGAAATTTTTGTCTTGTTTAATGCGGTTCGTTTCTTAACAGCATTACGCGTTGGGGAGCTAGGGGTAGAACAGCTAAATCAGAAAATCGCGCAACGCTTACAACAAAAAGGCTTACTTGATTTTAAACACGAACGCGATTGGTATTTAGGTAAACCAATTATGATCCAGCAAAATGATCGCCATATTGGCTTATATAATGGCGACATTGGCTTATTTTTAGGACAAGGTAAAGTCTGGTTTGAGCAGGGACAAGGGCATTATAAAACTGTGCTCGCTAGCCGTGTGCCAAACTATGAGACCGCGTTTGTGATGACGGTACATAAATCACAAGGGTCTGAGTTTGCACACACGTGTTTAGTATTACCGACCGAACCTAACCCGATTTTATCACGTGAATTGATTTATACAGGCGTGACACGTGCGAAACAGCAATTAACCGTTTTTTCAAGTGCCGAAATTTGGAAAAGTGCGGTGAAAAATCCAGTAAAAAGACAAAGTGGCTTGAACCAATTGTTAGTTGAATTATTTAACAAATCTGATTAGAGTAAACTATTTCATGTAAATTAAAAGGAGTAAAAAAATGGAACTCTATGTTTATGATCATTGCCCTTATTGTGTCCGTGCGATGATGATTTTTGGCTTAAAGAACATACCCTTCAAAAAACATGTTCTGTTAAATGATGATGAAGAAACCCCAATTCGTTTAGTGGGAAAAAAAGTGGTGCCTATTTTAGTGAAAGAAGACGGTACTGCCATGCCAGAAAGCTTAGATATTGTGAAATACATTGACGCACATTATGGGGAAGCAATTTTACAGACAGCGGTTCGTCCAGAAATTGAGGCATTGTTAGCGGAAATCACGAGTTATTCTAATTATTTATTGATGCCACGTTTCGTAAAACTGGACTTGGCGGAATTTGCTACGCAAAGTGCGATTGATTATTTCACCAAAAAGAAAACCGACTATGTGGGTGATTTTACGCAACATTTCAATAATACGCCGACTTATCTTGCACGTTTAACACAAGATCTTGAAAAATTATCTGCGCTCGTAATGGGGGAAACTTCATTAAATCAGCATTTGTCATTCGAAGATATTTTAGTTTTTCCGTTGCTGAGAAACTTAACTTGTGTCAAAGGACTTCGTTTTCCTGCGCGCTTAGAAAAGTATATCAAACGTTTGTCCGAATTGAGTAAAGTTGAACTTTACACCTCACAGGCAATTTAATTGGTTAAAAAGGTTGCAATTTTCGCCAAAAATTTTATTCTTGTTGATGAGAATTTCGTCTCATGGGAACTTTATAAGAAGGAGAACAATATGGCATTAGGTTGGTATGAACTGAAATTGGCAAAAGATGGTCAATTTATGTTTAATTTAAAAGCTGCAAATAGCCAAGTGATTTTAACTAGCGAACTTTATCGTTCACGCTCTGCCGCTGAAAATGGCATTGCATCGGTCCAAAAAAATGGTCTTGATGAAAAAAATTTTGAAGTCCGTGTTGCAAAAAACGATAAGCCTTATTTCGTTTTAAAAGCAAAAAATCATCAAGAAATTGGTCGTAGTCAATATTATTCCTCGTCCGTCTCTGCTAAAAAAGGGATTGTGTCAGTGACCAAAAATGCCGCTTCAACAGTCATTAAAGATTTGACAAGCGAAGCATAAGCCAATCAAACCGTTTGTGGTGAATCCGTAAGTCGCAGACGGTTTTCTTTTTTCCTTTCTCTTGCTTTTTCTGTGGCAAAATTTAACAAAAAGTAGTCGCTTTTCCTTTTTTTCTCGAGTATAATCTTGCGACCCTGTGAATGTACTGGATTTCCCACCAGACATTATTTTATCGAGATCACACTCGAAGGGGTGCTTGATTAAGATTCATGGTTGTGTTTATGGGTGAATAAACAACATAAACACTGGGTATTAATATTATTTTATTGGTAATTAATTAATGAAAACTTTTGTAGCAAAGCCAGAAACGGTTAAACGCGACTGGTATGTAGTAGATGCGACAGGTAAAACTTTAGGTCGTTTAGCGACTGAATTAGCACGTCGCCTTCGTGGTAAACATAAAGCGGAATACACGCCACACGTTGATACGGGTGATTACATCATCGTCATTAACGCAGAGAAAGTTGCTGTAACCGGTAACAAAGAAAGCGATAAACTTTACCACTGGCACACTGGCTATGTAGGTGGCATCAAACAAGCGACTTTCAAAGAAATGATCGCACGCCGTCCTGAAGCAGTGATTGAAATTGCGGTAAAAGGTATGTTGCCAAAAGGTCCATTAGGTCGCGCAATGTATCGTAAATTGAAAGTGTATGCAGGTTCTGAACATAACCACGCTGCACAGCAACCACAAGTTTTAGATATTTAATCACGAGGTTTAGGATATGGCAGAGAATCAAAACTACGGCACAGGTCGCCGCAAAAGCTCTTCAGCTCGTGTATTTATTAAACCGGGCAGTGGTAAAATCACTATCAACCAACGTGATTTAGACGTGTATTTCGGTCGTGAAACAGCACGTATGATCGTTCGTCAACCGTTAGAGTTGGTTGAAATGACTGAAAAATTAGACCTATACGTTACTGTTAAAGGTGGCGGTATTTCTGGTCAAGCGGGTGCAATCCGTCACGGTATCACTCGTGCATTAATCGAATATGATGAGAGTTTACGCTCTGTATTACGCGCAGCTGGTTTCGTTACTCGCGATGCACGTCAAGTTGAACGTAAAAAAGTGGGTTTACGCAAAGCGCGTCGTCGTCCACAATTCTCAAAACGTTAATTTTTCTTTTACGTTTTATATTCAGATTGCAAGCCCAAAAGGCTTGCAATTTTTTTATCTCAATAAAATTTACGAGAATCTTTGGAAATCAGTGGGCGATTTGTGGTAGAATAAATGCCCATTTTTTATATAAAATCATGCCAGAATCAGGCAAAGTTTAATAAATTTTAATTCATTTTAGAGCTGTCGGAGGAATAGATGACAAGCGCTGCAAATAAACGTTCAATAATGACACTTTTTTCAGATAAAACAGATATTTATTGCCACCAAGTAAGGATTGTTTTGGCTGAAAAGGGTGTTGCTTATGAAACGGAAGTTGTAGATCCTCAAGTCGTATCAGAAGATTTAATGGAATTAAATCCGTATGGCACGTTGCCGACATTAGTTGATCGTGATTTAGTGTTATTTAATTCACGTATTATTATGGAATATCTTGATGAGCGTTTCCCTCATCCACCTTTGATGCCTGTTTATCCAGTGGCACGTGGGAAAAGCCGTTTATTAATGTTACGTATTGAGCAAGATTGGTACCCAGTATTAGCAAAAGCTGAAAAAGGCACTGACGCGGAACGTGCTGTCGCATTAAAACAATTAAGAGAAGAGATTTTAGCGATTGCGCCTATTTTCACGCAGATGCCTTATTTTATGAGCGAAGAGTTTAGTTTAGTAGATTGTTATATCGCCCCATTATTATGGCGTATGCAAGAACTGGGTGTGGATTTCAGTGGGGCGGGTAGCAAAGCAATTAAAGCTTACATGGCACGTGTTTTTGAACGTGATTCATTTATGCAATCTTTAGGCGTGTCGGCTCCGAAAAACTTAATGGATGAGAAATAATTCAGTATGCTACATAAATCATCACCAAAGCGTCCTTACTTGTTAAGAGCGTATTATGATTGGTTAGTGGATAATGATTTCACCCCTTATTTAGTGGTGGATGCGACTTATGTTGGTGTGAAAGTCCCTGTGGAATATGTCAAAGATGGGCAAATTGTCCTCAATTTATCTGCGAATGCGACAGGTAATCTGGTACTAAGCAATGAAAGTATTCAGTTTAGCGCGCGTTTTCGTGGTATTTCACAAGATATTTTTATTCCTATGGGGGCTGCGTTAGCCATTTATGCTCGTGAAAATGGTGATGGTGTACTGTTTGAACCTGAAGCGATTTATGATGAGCTCGCAACACAAAATATTGGTGTTGAGCAGCCACTGAGCTTTGTTGAGGCTGTTGATAAACCAAAAACCAGTGAGAATACTCAAAAAAGCACAAACAAAGACAAAACGGCGGAAAAAAAAGCGACTTCTCATTTAAGAATTATTAAATAAGAGAGGTTTTCTTTCTTCATAAAAAAACACGCTTTTACGCGTGTTTTTTTGTTGCGGACGGTTTATTGTGTCATTTTTTTTGCGGCTTTTAAGAAGCCTTGTGCACTTGTGTAGATGTCACTTTTATTCTGTGCCGCTAAAATCATATCCGACATTTCACGAAAGGCCCCTTGTCCACCTTTCAGGCTTAGTACGTGATCAGCGTGCATTTTGATATAAGCCGGCGCATCTTGTACTGCAAAGGCAACACCACAGACGGCAAAAGCAGGCAGATCAACGCTGTCATCACCAATATAAGCCGTTTCTTGCGCACAGACATTGGCTTGTTGTATCAATTCAAGACAGGCGCTTTCTTTTTCCAATTTGCCGAGGAAAAAGTGTTGGATACCTAGATCTGCAATACGTTTGCGTAGAATCGGGGAATCTCGCCCCGAGAGTACTGCGACTTGAATGCCAGATTCCATTAACATTCTGATCCCCAAACCATCACGAACATGAAAGGTTTTGAAAGCTTCACCATGGGCATCGTAATGCAAAGAGCCGTCGGTCAGTACACCGTCGATATCTGTAATCACAAATTTAATTTTTTTGAGTTTTTCCGTTAACATTAGCTTGTAAACTCCACTAGGCCAACCACATTTTGTTGATCATTAATCACCACTAAAGAGTGGATTTTCTTCTCTTTCATAAAGGCTTCAGCTTCAGCTAAATAGGCATCTTGATGAATGGTTTTAGGGTTCGATGTCATTAAATCTTGTGCTGTTTTACGTAAGGTTTCTGCACCATTAGCCGTAAGCGCACGACGAATATCCCCATCAGTGATGATCCCTTTTAATTGATTTTGTTCCATTACTAAAGCAACCCCCATTCGTCCTTCATTCATAATACTCAGACAGTCTGTAAAAGAGGTCTCTAAGCGTGTGACAGGCAGACGCGTCTGCATTTCATCTTTGACGCGACATAATAGACGCCGTCCAAGACTACCGCCTGGATGGAAGCGTGCGAAGTCAGCTGGTTTAAAATCACGCGCTTTAATTAAGGCAACCGCTAAGGCATCGCCTAATGCCATTGTGACCAGCACAGAGGTCGTAGGGGCAAGATTATTAGGGCAGACTTCACGTTCAACACTGATATCTAGGACATAATCAGAGTGTTTGGCGAGGGTTGAATTTGGGTTTCCCGTGAGGGCGATGATTTTATTGCCAAAATTTTTGAGGCTAGGAATGAGTTTATTGACATCATCTGTTTCACCGCTATAAGAAATCAACATGACAATATCAATTGGTTTGAGCATACCTAAGTCACCGTGGAAGGCTTCTGTCGGGTGTAGGAAAAAACTGGGCGTTCCAGTAGAAGCAAAAGTGGCGACCATTTTTTTCCCCACTAACCCCGATTTTCCGATCCCGCCGATCACTAAGCGTCCTTGGCACTGTAAAATTAACTCAACGATTTCGTTAAAGTGGGTATCAAGCCGCTGACCTAAACGTGCCAGTGCTTGTTCTTCGACCGCCAATGTTTCACGTGCGATTTGCAAATAATTCATTTCTGAGTCCTTTATCGACATAAAAACTGGGGGAATTATAACATAAGATTTTCGTTTGATTTTGAGTTTTCCATTTATTTGGAGTAAGAGAATGTTTTGTATCAAGAAAAGCTCAAAAGTGCGGTAGATTTTTGTGGCGTTTCAAATAAGTTCTGTCTTTTGGGGGAGAATTACGTTATACTGCGCGCCTGAGTTGGTCAGACAATCGCTGGTTTATTGAAGCCCTTAACCGTCTTTATGACGACCTAGTGGGACAAATAGACGAGAGGAAAGTCCGAGCTACACAGGGCAGAGTGCCAGGTAACGCCTGGGAGGCGCGAGCCTACGACAAGTGCAACAGAGAGCAGACCGCCAGTTTCGGCTGGTAAGGGTGAAAGGGTGCGGTAAGAGCGCACCGCATGGCTGGCAACAGTACATGGCAGGGTAAACTCCACTCGTAGCAAGACCAAATAGGAATCCAATGAGTGGCCCGCTCAGGATTCGGGTAGGTTGCTTGAGCGTATGTGCGAATGTACGCCTAGAGGAATGATTGTCCGCGACAGAACTCGGCTTATCGACCAACTCAGTACTTTTCTACACCGGTTTTAACTGCACGAATTGTAGCAAAATCCGTTCGCCAGATTTTTTGGTCATCTTCGCTATTTTCCCCCATTACAGCGTTCGCGTGATATGGCATTTCACTTAAACGATAACCTTTTCCAGATAAATGCAATTCGGTAATTCCCGTATTTTTCACTAATAAGGCGGCATTTTGTGCATTGATGCCGGCACCAGCCATAATACGAATACGGTTTGATGCCTGACTGACAAGCTGTTTGATTAACGGTTGTCCTTCTACTGCGCTGGCTTTTTGTCCAGAAGTCAATACGCGTTCGCAACCTAACTGAATTAATTGTTCTAAGCTCGTGACGGGATCGCGACAGAGATCAAAGGCACGATGAAAAGTGACGCCCAATCCTTCTGCTGCCTGTATTAATGTTTCGCAAACCGAAAGGTCAATGTCTGCATGTTTGGTCAATGCACCGATCACAATGCCTTGAGCGCCGAGCTGTTTAGCAAGGCGAATATCCTCGAGCATCATGTTGACTTCTTGCGTACTGAACAAAAAATCTCCTGCTCTTGGTCGGATCATGACATAACAAGGAATGTTAGCAAAATCGACCGCACTTTTTATCAACGAATAGGAGGGCGTAACGCCGCCAACGGAGAGGCAAGCACAAAGTTCTAAACGATCGGCGCCAGCATTTTGCGCAATGTGTACCGATTCAATATTATCAATACAGACTTCGATTTTCATGAGAAGTTATCCAAGATTCTTGTTAATAAAAAAGAGGCAAGTTGCCTCTTTCTTGTTATTTTGCTGAGTAATACCCTGCCATGGCGCTATAAATAGTATTTTCTTGCTGAATAAGTTGATATTTTGCATTTAAAATCGCCAATTTCGCATCATTCTCCGTATTGGCGGCACTTAACCAATCACGTAACGGTGATACGCCTGCATCATAGCGATTTTTGTAATACTGTGTAATGCGTTTGTTATAGGCATCTGCTTTTTGTAGATTCGCTAAATTCGCTTGTGATTGTTGATAGCTGAAATAATGGGTATCAATTTCATTTAATGCCGTGGTGATCGTTTGTTCATAGCTCACTTTGGCGAGTTCATAATTTGCTTCTGAAATTTTGACGTTCCATTTTACCGTATTCCAACTGAGGAAAGGCAGATTAATACTGACGAGTCCACTAGCCATAGGGGTATCTAACGCGGTATCAACTTTCGATCCTGCAGAGGCTAGGTTTGCGCCCAGTGTAATAGTTGGGAACCAACTCTTTTGAACAGCTTTAGCATCTTTGAAGGTGCTGCTTAAACGGTATTGTGCGCTTTTAATATCTGGTCGGTTCGCAATTGTTGAGACAGGCACATTAGTATTCACTCCAAGCGTTTTCACATTTAAAATGCTTGGGAATTTGATATTTAATGCTTCATTTGGTTTTAAATTTAATAAATTACGTAAAGTTTGCTCTGCCACTTTTCGCTGCGTTTGGTAGGTGATCAGCTGGTTACGCGCTCTTAATACGGCTTGCTGTGCTTGATCAGAACTCGCACTGTCTGCTACACCGAGTTTAAAACGATTTTGCATGATAGTATTAATCTGCGTGTAATATTTAATTGTTCCTTCTGTCGCTTGTAGCGCATCATTTAAGAAAGCAATTTGGTAATAGGTTGCGATGAGAGAATTGATGAGCGATAAACGGGCGGCTTCAAGATCTTGGGCGCTCGCTTTGTATGCCCACTCACCAGCCGAAGCCGCATCGGCTAAGCGTCGCCATAAATCCAATGTATAGCTGACATTGATTGAACCACTATGCTGAATCTTGGAAGGTTGACTGTGTTCTATGTTACGTGTTGCACTGGATTCGACTCTGCCACTAAAGGCTGGAACTAAATTTGCACCTAATAAATTGGCTTGATAAAGTGCTTTATTCACATTGATGGCGGCTTTAGCCAAATTTTTATTGTTGTCTAATCCTTGCGTAATCAATGCATTGAGCTGTGTATCATGATATAGCGCCCACCAACTTTCTTGCACAGAATATTGTTTTGTCACCTCTTCATACTGATGAAAGTCTTGTTTGGCGAGTTGATAAGAATCATCCAGATTAGCACAACCAACCAAAGCGGTTGATAAGAGTAAAAAAGTGAGTGGGTTTCGTTTTAACATGATTACAATCCTTAGTTAAAAAATGCGAGTTGCCTTTACCATTTGCGAGAATGGATTATAGCAACTTTTCTCTTTACGTGCTAAAACCTTCATTGCAATTCTTGGTTTGCTCTCGTGTGAAAGAAAGTATGGCAATAATAGGAATTGCACAAAAATATGTTTATTAGCACAAGAGAACAATTGTTTTATGGGAAGGAAAGCGGCGGTTATTTCCTCCATGATATTTTGTTCACTGACTAAGTTTGGCGCTGTTTTTTATTTTTCCCTTCATTTATTCATGCGAGAAGTGGAAAGAAGCGCACGCCAGATTTCTAAATCGCTATTGAGTGAATGAACGTTCGTTCATTTTATCATTAAAATGAAAAATAGGAAGACGAAAGCCACAAGAAAATGCGGCGTATTTTTGTATTCTGGTGGCAAACAGGGTAGAATAGTGAGTATTTTTATAACAAAACCATTATGGAATTCGAGGTCAGAATGAGTCATCCAGTTGAAAATGTTGTCGCAGCTGAAAATACAGAAAAACGTCCCACCAATTTTATTCGTCAAATCATTGATGAAGATTTAGCATCCGGCAAACATACCGGTGTCCAAACACGTTTTCCACCTGAACCCAATGGCTATTTGCATATTGGTCATGCCAAATCAATTTGCTTAAATTTTGGTATCGCTGAAGATTATCAAGGGTTGTGTAATTTACGTTTCGATGATACGAATCCCGTCAAAGAAGATGTGGAATATGTGGATTCGATTAAACAAGATGTAGAATGGTTAGGTTTCAAGTGGGAAGGAGAGCCTCGTTATGCCTCCGACTATTTTGATCAACTCTATGGCTATGCGATTGAGTTAATCGAAAAAGGGTTAGCTTATGTGGATGAACTTTCGCCAGAAGAAATGCGTGAATACCGTGGTACGTTAACGGAACCGGGTAAAAATAGCCCTTATCGTGATCGTTCTATTGAAGAAAACCTCGCGTTATTTGAGAAAATGAAGAACGGAGAAATTGCAGAAGGCAAAGCCTGTTTACGTGCGAAAATTGATATGGCGTCTCCGTTTATTGTCATGCGCGATCCAGTAATTTATCGGATTAAATTTGCGACCCATCACCAAACAGGTGATAAATGGTGCATTTACCCAATGTATGATTTTACTCATTGTATCTCTGATGCTATTGAGCGCATTACTCATTCGCTTTGTACATTGGAATTCCAAGACAATCGCCGTTTGTATGACTGGGTATTAGAAAATATTTCGATTGCGCGTCCATTGCCGCACCAGTATGAATTTTCGCGTTTAAATTTAGAATCGACCCTCACTTCTAAACGTAAATTATTACAACTGGTGAATGAAGGTATTGTCGATGGTTGGAATGACCCACGTATGCCAACGATTTCGGGCTTACGTCGTCGTGGTTATACGCCAGCTTCATTGCGTGAGTTTTGTCGTCGTATTGGCGTCACTAAACAAGATAATATGGTGGAATTCAGTGCACTAGAAGCTTGCATTCGTGAAGACTTAAATGAGAATGCGCCACGAGCAATGGCGGTGATTAATCCACTTAAAATTGTGATTGAGAATTTCAGTGGCAAAGAAATGCTGACTGCACCAAACCACCCTAATCGTGATGAACTAGGTGTACGCGAATTACCCTTTACGCGTGAACTATATATTGATCAAGCGGATTTCCGTGAAGAAGCAAATAAACAATATAAACGCTTAGTGCTTGGTAAAGAAGTGCGTTTACGTAATGCTTATGTGATTAAAGCCGAACGTGTTGAAAAAGATGCAGAGGGGAATATCACAACCGTTTATTGTACTTATGACCCTGACACGCTAGGGAAAAATCCAGCAGATGGACGTAAAGTGAAAGGCGTGATTCAATGGGTGTCTGCGGAAGATTATTTACCTGCTGAATTCCGTCAATATGGGCGTTTATTTACGGTGGCAAACCCAGGAGCCGCAGAGGATATTCACCAAGTACTGAACCCAGATTCATTGGTGATTAAACAAGGTGTGGTGGAGAAGAGTTTAGCCAATGCACAGCCAGAAAAAGCTTACCAATTTGAGCGTGAAGGTTATTATTGTGCAGACAGCAAAGATAGCCGTCCAGATCATTTGGTCTTCAATTTAACCGTGAGTTTAAAAGAAGGCTTCTAATTTTCTTGCCGTTTGAAGAGCGCTTTTTGAAGCGCTCTTTTTTATGGGCAATTTTTTTGTTGATTAAAAAAATAGCATTTTGTTAGAAGTTATCTAATTAATTTGTCTTTTTTTAATGAAAAGATAATAAAAATCCCCATTTTTCGTAAAAAAATAATAGAATACGGCTCTTTGTTAATTTTGCTTTTTAACTCAGGAGGAATAATGAGCATATTTTCTACTTTCGAAACAATAGTAGAACAGGCTTTAACGTGGTTTGTTGAAAAAGTAGATGGTCCATTATGGGACATTACGATAGTGACATTATTAGGTGTTGGTTTATTTTTTACAATCACAACAGGGTTAGTGCAATTACGTTTATTACCACGCAGTTTACGTGAAATGTGGTCAGGTCGAAGTGCAGAAGGCAATTCATTAACGCCATTTCAAGCATTCACGACCGGATTAGCCAGTCGTGTTGGCGTAGGAAATATCGGTGGTGTCGCAACAGCAATTGCGATTGGTGGTGAAGGTGCTGTGTTCTGGATGTGGATCACGGCGCTGATTGGCATGAGTAGTGCATTTGCTGAGTCATCCTTAGCCCAATTATTTAAAGTCAAAGAACCTTGTGGTTTGTACCGTGGCGGTCCAGCCTATTACATTACCAAAGGATTAAAAGCACCGCTCTTGGGAGCAGCATTTGCAGTCAGTTTAATTTTTACATTTGGTTTTGCTTTTAATGCAGTACAAGCGAATGCAATTGTCGAAGCAACCAATAATGCTTGGCATTGGAATGCACAATATGTTGGCTGGGTGTTAGTTGCAATTACAGCATTCATTATTTTCGGTGGCGTAAAACGCATTGGCGCAGTGAGTGCGAAATTAGTCCCCATGATGGCGTTATTTTATCTGATTATTGCTGTGATTATTTTAGGCATGAATATTCATGCGATTCCGATGGTCATTTCACGGATTGTGTCGAGTGCTTTTGATTTCAGTGCTATGGCGGGTGGTATGTTTGGTGCCATTTTTTCTAAAGCCATGCTAATGGGGGTGAAACGTGGATTATTTTCTAATGAAGCAGGGATGGGATCCGCGCCAAATTCCGCTGCCTCGGCGGATGTGAAACATCCTGCGAGTCAAGGCTTAATTCAAATGCTTGGTGTTTTTGTTGATACGATTATTGTATGTACTTGTACTGCAGTCATCATTTTACTTTCGGATAACTATGGCAATGAAACATTAAAAGGCATTTCTTTAACGCAGCATGCGTTACAATATCATGTCGGTGATTTTGGTTTACATTTCTTGGCAGCCATTTTATTTTTGTTTGCGTATTCATCCATTATTGGTAACTATGCGTATGCGGAAAGCAATATCCGTTTTCTACGTAATAAGCCACTCTTTATTTTTATTTTCCGCTTGATGGTTCTCTTTTTTGTGTACTTTGGTGCCATTAATCATGCCAATATCGTGTGGAATTTTGCTGATACAGTCATGGCCATCATGGCGATGATTAACTTGGTGGCGATTGTATTATTATCACCTATCGTTTGGTTAATTCTGAGAGATTATCAACAGCAAATAAAAGCGGGCGTTGAACCGGTATTTAAACTCGAACAACATCCTACTTTGGCAAAGCGTGGTGTCGATAACGATATTTGGTCTTAATGACTTACACGTAAAATTCCTTTATGATTGACCGCACTTTTCAGCAGATGAATTTGAATGAAATTTGTGGCCAATAAATCAAATGAGTGGGAATGAAGTATGGTTAAGATCGTAGAATGTCAGCAACAGCATTTTCGTGCATTATCGTATTCATTATCGCCAGAACAAGCTAAATTTACTGCGCTTCCTTCGGTCTGGTTTGCCGATCTTAATGCAAAAAAGCCTTGGAAAGCCTTCAGCATATTATCCGATGATGAACCTGTTGGCTTTTTTGTGTTAGATCAGGGAGAGGATCGGCAAAAATATTCTGATAATCCTCAAGCTGTTTTATTACGCTCGATGTCAATTCACCCTGATTTTCAGGGACTCGGCATTGCAAAACAAGCCTTATCTCATCAGAGGCTCATGCCTTTATTATTGCACCATTTCCCTAGTAGTCATGAAATTGTACTGGGCGTTAATCATCTTAATCAGCGTGCCTATGCGTTTTATCTTGCTTGTGGTTTCAAACACACACAACGTGAGCTAATGGGGATTCGAGGCAAGCAATATATTTTGTCTTTGGATTTTTCAATATGCAAACACTCTTAATTATCCGCGGGCATTCTGGTTCTGGAAAAAGTACCTTTGCCCTGCAAAAAATGGCTGAGTTTAAGCAAAATTTTACAGAGGGTGTGCTTTTTCATGTTGAAAATGATCATTTTTTGCGAGAGAACGGTGAATACCATTGGACAGTCGAGCGCTTTCAACAAGCTAAACAATTGGCACAACAACAATTAGCTGATGCGTTAAACTATTGTGTTGAAAACCCGCAGCACGATGTTTGTATTGTACTCAGTAACGTAGGTGGGAATGCCAAGGAGATTGAAAAGGTTGTTGCAAGGGCGACAAGTTATGGTTTACACACGGAAGTATATCGCTTACAAAATTTTTTTCCAAATACACATGGTGTTGATGCGCAAGTTGTCTATGAAATGTATTTACACTTATGTGATCAGCCTGTCCAAAACGAGATCTTACTTCCTCCCATTCAACCGATGACAAAAGTAATGTGTCGTGAAATTAAGAAGTTACAGGCTCAAAAAAGAAAAAACCGCTACACCAAGAAGATGTAGCGGGAGGTCTTAACATAAGAAAGTTAAAAAGACGACTGCATTTGCAGTGCACTAGCATTATCTAAGACCGAGCATTTTTAAAATAGTTCAGAAAAAGTTTTATTTTTTATAAAAAATTTTTTATTTGTGTTTCGATACCGGCTTCGTCTAAATGTAAGTCCGCTAAAATTTCTTGTTGTGTCCCTTGTGGGATAAAGAAATCAGGTAAACCAAGTTGTAATAATTTTGTTTGATGTTGTTGAGAATGTAAGACTTCAGCAACGGCACTGCCAGCCCCACCTTGAATGACGTTTTCTTCTAAAGTCACAATCAGGTCATGTGTTTGTGCAATTTGATGGATACGCTCAACATCAATAGGTTTAACAAAACGCATATCGATTACTGTCGCATTTAATTTTTCTGCCACGTTGATGGCGGTAGGTAATAAAGTGCCAAAATTTAAAATCGCAATTTTTTCGCCTTCACGAATCAGGTTGGATTTACCGAGTGCTAACATCGTTAATGGGGTGAGTTCAACACCAATGGCATTACCACGTGGATAACGTACGGCAGCAGGTTGATTGAGTTTGTAACCAGTATAAAGCATTTGACGACACTCATTTTCGTCGCTAGGTGTCATGATCACCATATTTGGGATACAGCGCAGAAAGCTAATATCAAAAGCGCCTTGATGAGTCTGACCATCTGCACCGACCACACCAGCCCGATCAATAGCAAATAAAACCGGCAGATTTTGAATAGCCACATCATGAATGAGTTGATCGTAGGCGCGCTGTAAAAAGGTGGAATAAATCGCTACTACGGGTTTATAACCCCCAATCGCCAAGCCAGCGGCAAACGTGACGGCATGTTGTTCAGCAATGGCAACATCAAAATATTGTTGTGGAAAACGGTTAGAAAACTCGACCATCCCTGACCCTTCACGCATAGCTGGTGTAATGCCGATCAGTTTAGGATCGTTTTCTGCCATTTCACACAGCCAATCACCAAAAATTTTTGAATAGGTTGGCGTTGTATTTGATTTAGGTAATTGACCACTTAAATGATCAAATTTAGGTACACCATGAAAGCCAATTGGGTCTTTTTCTGCCGGAGCGTAGCCTTTCCCTTTTTTGGTCATGATATGTAAAAATTGGGGACCTTTTAAGGCGCGCATATTTTTCAATGTGCTGATAAGTTCTTCAATGTTATGACCATCAATCGGACCAATATAGTTGAACCCTAGTTGCTCGAACATGGTACCCACAGGAGAAACAAAGCCTTTCACATGTTCTTCAGTCTTTTTGACAAATTCTTTAATCGGTGGCATACCAGAGAGGATTTTTTTACCCCCTTCACGGATAGAAGAATAAAATGATCCCGTTAATAAGCGGGCGAGATGATTGTTTAGCGCCCCGACATTTTCTGAAATGGACATTTCGTTATCATTCAAAATCACCAGCATATCGGTATGCAAGGCACCAGCATGATTCATTGCTTCAAACGCCATTCCTGCGGTAATGGCGCCATCACCAATCACACAGACTGTTTTACGTCCCGCATTTTCACGTTGTGCGGCAACGGCAATGCCTAAGCCTGCACTAATTGAGGTAGAAGAATGCCCAACACTTAACACATCAAATTCGCTTTCTTCACGCCATGGAAAAGGATGAATACCATTTTTCTGACGAATGGTGGACATTTGATCACGACGACCTGTTAAGATTTTATGTGGATAGGCTTGATGACCAACATCCCAAATCAGTTGATCAAAGGGGGTTTTATAGACATAGTGTAAGGCAACAGTTAATTCTACTGTGCCCAAGCCTGATGCCAAATGTCCACTACTTTGACTAACAGACTCTAATAAATATGCACGTAATTCCTGACAGATTTGGGGAAGTTGTTCTTTACTTAATAAACGTAAATCTTCAGGTGAATTAATTAATGATAACAGAGGATAATTTTGCATAGTTGTTAGTCAATTCCAAAATAATTAAAAAACTGACCGCACTTTGATCTTGGTATATTGTGCGGTTTAACTTTTTCTATTTACCACAAATTCAGCGATAGCACGAAGTGCACTGGTATCAAAAGGAATACTTTCTAATTCCGCGATTGCGCTTTGATACAGTTCTTGCGCTTTTTGTTTGGCACCCGCTAAGCCTAATAATTTGGGGTAGGTGCTTTTATCTGCTAATAAATCAGAACCCACGGTTTTACCAATAATGTCACTTTCGCCTTCAATATCTAAAATATCGTCTTGTACTTGAAAGGCTAAGCCAATGGTTTCCGAATACCGTTGTAATTGTTGTGCTAGCGTATCATTTTTAAAATGCGGAGAACAAATTCGCCCAAGCTGAATCGCTGCGGAAAGCATTGCCCCCGTTTTATTGCGGTGAATTTGTTCTAATTCGATTAAGCTAATGTGTTTTTGCTCAGAAATCAGATCGAGACTTTGCCCCAAACACATTCCTTTTACACCAGCTGCTTGACTTAGCGTTTGTACCAACGCAAGTTTTTGCTCTGCTTGCAGTGCAGGTGCTTGAGTTAATATTTCAAAAGCAAAGGCTTGCAACGCGTCACCAGCTAAAATCGCGGTGGCGTGATCAAAAGCAATATGGCAAGTTGGTTGTCCACGACGTAAATGATCATCATCCATCGCAGGGAGATCGTCGTGAATTAATGAATAGGCATGAACGGCTTCTACACTCGCCGCGGCATAATCGAGTTGGTTTAAGTCTGCGCCGAGCATTCGTCCTGTTGCATACACTAGGAAAGGACGGATACGTTTACCACCAAGGAGCACACCGTAACGCATGGCTTCGGCAAGAGGAGAGGGGCTGCTGTCCACATTCAATTGTTGCGCTAAAAAAGTATTAATACGTTGTTGGAGTTGGGGTAAGTCTTGTGAAAGTTGGTACATAACATGCTCGTATTGTTGTTATTCTTCCGCTTGGTAATCGCTTAATTTCGCGCTGTCACTTTTTTGTAATAAAATCTGAATGCGTTGTTCGGCTTGTTGTAAACGTTCTTGTCCCAAATGGGCAAGCTTAATGCCACGCTCAAATTCTTCTAAGGCGCTTTCCAAAGGAAGTTCACCACTTTCTAAACGTGTGACAATGGCTTCTAGCTGTTGTAGCGTATTTTCAAAATCTAATTCGGTTTTTTCTGTGCTTTTTTTAGCCATTGTATATCCTTTTTACGAAAGCATTAAGGGCACCATTGTACTGTATTTTTGGGCATATGTTAAAATTATTTGCGGATTTTCAACCCACTTTCTTGCCCGTTCATAGGATAATCAACAAGAAAGTGCGGTCGAATTGACCGCACTTTTGTTTTATTTCCTTGGCATTTCATGCCATTTTTATGCTTTCGCTTGTTTTGGTTGTTTAAATACCGTGACTTCTGGTGCTTCACCTGTGAATTTTTCTATTTGCACAATACAGGTATTTGGAGAGTTACCTTGTGCAAGTTTTGATGTACCAATGTCCATTGTCAAGACATTAGGGCAGCCATTTTTACATAGAGGTTTTTCGCTTACTCCTAAGTCTAATGGGTCATACCAAGCTCCTTCACATAAGCTGACAGTACCTTTGATGATATCAGGTGTGACAATTGCCCCTGCAAGGACTTGACCACGATTATTGAAAATACGCACAATATCACCGTCAGAAATCCCTCGAGTTTTTGCATCTTCTACATGGATCAGCACAGGTTCACGATCGTTCACGACGTATTTTTGACGCAGCGAAGTATTTGCTAATTGACTGTGTAACCGATAGTAAGGATGCGGGGTGACTAGCGCTAATGGATGTTCCGTAGTGACATTACCAGCAAACTCTTCTGGTTCAAACCAAGAAGGATAGCCACGGCAATCATCATAGTTCATCTTCGCAATCGTATCGGAGTAAATTTCAATTTTACCAGAAGGTGTGCCCAGTGGATTCAATAATGGATCTTCACGGAATTCACCATAACGAACCCATTTTTTTGCTTTTTCACTGGCACTAAATGTAATAGGTTTATTTTCTTCCCAGAATTTTTCAAATTTAGGTATGAGGACACGATTTTTGCGTGCGGCATCAAAAGCGGATTGGTAGAAATATTTTAACCAATCCATTTCACTTTTGCCTTCTGTGAATTTATCTTCTACGCCCGCACGTTTGGCTAATTCAGCAAAGACATCATAGTCATTACGTGCCTCAAATTGCGGTTCAACCACTTGTTTCATCGGCAGAATGTGCATCATGGAATAATCACCACTCATGGTTAAATCATTTCGCTCATAACTTGTCGTGATCGGTAATACAATATCTGCCATTCTTGCTGTTGGCGTCCAGTTGATTTCATTCACAATGATTGTTTCGGGTTTTTGCCATGCCTTGACTAAAGTATTGGTGTCTTGATGATGGACAAATGGGTTACCGCCTGCCCAATAAATTAATTTAATGTCAGGATAAGTGATTTCGGTACCATTGTATTGGATGGTTTTCCCTGGATTGAGTAAGACATCTGCAATACGTGCAAGTGGGAAACTGATTTTCGCTGATTTAGATAACCAAGATTGACCCGTATTTGAGGTATCGTTATCCAATGTTGCCGACATAGAACCAATGACACCACCAGTTGTGGTTGGTACACCACCATTTGAATAGTGATAACTGAAACCGAAGCCACCGCCAGGTAAACCAATTTGCCCTAGCATTGAGGCAAGTGTGACCATCATCCAGTGTGTTTGTTCACCGTGACGTTGGCGTTGCATCCCCCAGCCCCCCATCAGCATCGTGCGTTTTGATGAAAAGTCATTTGCAAGTTGCTTGATGACTTCTACAGGCACACCACTGATTTTACTTGCCCATTCGGCATCTTTTGCTTGTCCATCAATTTTTCCAAGCAAGTATTCTTCGAATTTTGCATAACCTGTAGTGTATTTTTTCAAGAAGGCTTTATCATGTTTGTCTTGTGTCACTAAGGTATGCGCAATTCCTAACATTAACGGCACATCTGTTGCTGTATTAGTTGGAATCCATTCGGCATTCAGCATTTTACAGGTTTCATTTTTGATTGGGTCAATACAAATGATACGCTTACCTGTGGCTTGATATTTTTTGAAATATTCAATGCCTTTTTGGTCTGTCACTGTCCAAGCAATACGCATTGTAGTCAGTGGGTTAGCAGACCAGAGCACGATGATATCAGTACTTTCTAAAATCGTTTCCCAACTGGTTTGTTGTTCGTAAACTTCAATAGTACCAAGTACATGAGGCATGATAACTTGTGCGGCACCAGTGGAGTAGTCACCTTTATGACCGACAAAGCCACCTGTTGCATTCAGATAACGATGTAATAATGTACGACTTGAATGGAGTGAACCTGAGCTTTTCCAACCATAAGATCCACCAAAGATATTTTCAAAACCGCCTTCTGAGCGAACACGTTTAAATTCTTTATCAATTAAATCAAGAGCCTGATCCCAAGATACGCGCACCCATTCATCATGACCACGCAGAGTCGTGTCACTTTTTCCTGGATTCGCTAAATAGCCTTTACGAACCATAGGGTATTTGATTCGTGTTTCACTATAAAGTTGATCAGGTACGACGGATTGTAATTCATTTTCAATAGCAGGCAGGATTGCAGGACCAGATTTAACGGCTTTGCCATTTTCAACTACAACACCTAAAGGTCCCCAGTGGGCAGCAGTAACAATTGTTTTACTGTCAGCTGCAATCGCCTTTGGTGACACAAGTGCACCAACGACACCACCGCTTAACGATGCGCCAGCAATACCAAGAGAGGAGCTTTTTAAAAACGCTCTACGTTTAACATCTACTTTGTTCTCTTTTTTCATATAAGGCCTCGCTTATTTAAGTCGTTAATGTTTTGACACCTTTCTAAAGATGAGTGGACAATCAATTTCTTGTTTATCCATGGCATAAGCGAACTTATTGCAGGCTTGTTACCATATCTTTTGACTTAGGTTCACAAGCTCGGCGTCAGTGATGAATTTTTAATGACTAGCACCTGATATATCTTTACTGTTACGTTGTAAATAAATCGTGAGTGCTCTTACTTCCTCAGCCGTTAATGCAGTACGATCTTTCATTGAATTAACGACGCCAATCCATTGATTCGCAGTATAGTGATCTGCTTCAATCACCGCATGGCAGCCACTACAATGAGTTTGATTTAATCGATTACCAAGTTGGTTGAGCCCAACTAAATCGGCAGTTAATTTATCTTGTGGTACAGTGATGTTAAGCATCACTTCTTTCCATTCAGAATCGGTGACTTCATCTTGGATTGTTTTTGTAATCGTGAGCTGTTCTCTCGCTTCTTCTTCCAACAATGCCAAAATAATCCGCTTCCCAAGCGCCATATAGACAATGGATTCAGCGCCTACTTGTTGCCAGCCTTTGAGGGTTGCTGTAGTTTTTCCCTCGTCCGTTTTCCATTCAGTCAATGTGGCATAAGGCATTAAACGTACTTCGCCTCCCTTTGTTGTTTGTGCGCTAGAAATCGTTTTTACATAGAGTGGTTGAGAATGATCTGTCGTTAAAACCGGTTTGTTTTCAGTTACTGTTGTTGGAGTGATTTCTTCGGGGATATCTGGTAAGAAATGGACAATGCCTTTATGACAATCAATACAGGTTTGTCCATCTGATTTGGCCAATTCATGCATGGTTTGTGCTGATTTTGATTGTAATGAAATTTCCATTGCATCTAAGCTATGGCAACTACGACAGGTCGCTGAATTTGTCGCTTTCATCTCATCCCAAACTTTTTTTGCCATTTCATAACGATGTTTTTCGAAAGCGTCTCTATCTGGTATTTTTCCCTTTAGCTCGTACCATACGTCTTTTAATGCGAAGACTTTGGCTTTGACATAATGCCACCCTTCGGGAGGAACATGGCAATCAGCACAATTTGCGCGGATACCTTTTTGATTGGAAAAATGAACACTTGTCTCCCATTCTTCCTGTGGAAATTGCATTGAATGACAACTTACACAGAATTCAGGTGAGCTAGTTTTATGCATCACATATTGCACTCCCAACAAAGTACCCGCACCCACAAGCATCAAAGCAAAAACTGTTAGGAGAGAATGTTTTTTTATTCTTGACATAAGCCACTCCATGAATGGTTATATATTTATTTATATAGCAAGATGTTATAAAAACAGCAAAATTACCTAAAAGGAGTTATCCTATTGTAGGTGCGTGGGCAGAATTATTTTTGATTTGAATCAAATAGTTGAAGGAAAATGTAGTAAAAGTGCTTTTTTACTGAGTAAAAAGGTTTATTTCTTATTGTTATATAAATTATTTTATAAAGCTTTGGGTTAGGTCGATGAAAGATTTTTGATTCTCGGGCAGATCTGATAGAATGCACCGCTTGTAACTTGAAGACAGAAAATAAATAAACTATGAAATTTGTGATTAAACTGTTTCCCGAAATTATGATTAAAAGTGAATCGGTACGTAAACGATTCGTCAAGATCTTAACTGGGAATATTCGTAATATTTTAACAAAACATGATGAAACTATTGCGGTGGTTCGTCATTGGGATTACATCGAAGTTCGTTCGAAAAAAGAAGAAAATCGACCGCACTTAATTGAATTATTAGGGCGTATTCCGGGCATTCATCACTTTTTAGAAGTAGATGAAAAGCCGTTTACAACGATACACGATATTTTTGAACAGACTTTGCAAGATATTGGAACAAGTCTTGAGAACAAAACATTTTGTGTACGGGTTAGACGAAAAGGCAAGCATACGTTTAATTCTTTGGATGTTGAACGTTATGTCGGTGGTGGCTTAAATCAACATATTCCGAGTGCCAAAGTACAACTGAGCAAACCAGATGTCACCGTGCGTATTGATATTGAAAATGACAACATGATGTTGATTAAAGCACGCCATGTTGGCATTGGCGGTTATCCGATTGGGACGCAAGAAGATGTATTATCACTGATTTCAGGTGGCTTTGATTCCGGTGTATCAAGTTATATGCTGATTCGACGTGGTTCACGTGTGCATTATTGCTTCTTTAATCTTGGCGGTGCGGCACATGAAATTGGTGTGAAACAAATGGCATACCATATTTGGCAACGTTATAGTGCATCACACAAAGTTCGTTTTGTGGCAATCAATTTTGAAGGCGTGGTCGGCGAAATTTTGGAAAAAGTCGATAACGGGCAGATGGGCGTTGTCTTAAAACGTATGATGGTGCGAGCAGCGAGCCGTATTGCCGAGCGTTTTGGGATTCAAGCGATCGTGACAGGCGAAGCACTTGGTCAAGTGTCGAGTCAAACCCTCACCAATTTACGCTTAATTGATGAGGCATCAGAGAGCTTAGTACTACGCCCATTAATCACCCACGATAAAGAACAGATTATCGCAATGGCGAAAGAAATTGGAACGGATGATATTGCTAAATCGATGCCCGAGTTTTGTGGTGTGATTTCGAAAAATCCAACGGTGAAAGCAATTAAAGCGAAGATTGAGCAAGAAGAACGTCATTTTGATTTTGCTGTATTAGAAAGTGCGGTGCAAAATGCACAATATTTAGATATTCGTCAGATTGCCGAACAGACTGAAAAAGAAGTAGTTGCAGTAGATACGGTCGCTGTTTTGAGTGCGCAAGATGTAATTTTGGATATTCGTAGTCCAGAAGAAACGGATGAAAAGCCACTCAATATGGAAAATGTGCAATTAATGCCATTTTATAAATTATCTTCACAATTTGCCAATTTGGATCAGAGTAAGAATTACCTTTTATATTGTGAGCGTGGTGTAATGAGCAAATTACAAGCCTTATATCTAAAAGAACAAGGATTTTCTAATGTGAAGGTTTTCCGTCAATAGGGGAAAAAGATGCCGAGCAGTTTACTCGGCATGTTTCACTTATTTTTTCCAAACGACGTGGAATTCACGATCTTCTTCACGATGAGAAATTAAGAATTTAGCAAAAATATCGTCCATTTCATCTTGTTCATTCACTAAGCCAATCCAGACTTCTGCATATTCTTCCGGATCAATTAAAACCCCAATTTCCATTTCCCAATCATCCGCGGTTTCGACAAACTCGACACCTCCGCGCTCTTCAAACTGGAGATTAAACAGCAAAATATCAGCAGGATCGAGGTGTTCTGGTGCCATTTCAAGGAAGATATCATAAGCAAGGTCAATGGCAACATCGGGATCTAATTTTGTTATCTCTGTCATTCTTTATTCCTTTAAGCATGTAATCAAAAATGCATCATAACATGAATTGGGATAAACATTAGGACAATTCAGCCAGTTTGTTGCTTTCTTTTTTCATGTGATTTTGTGTAAGAAGGTGAGCTTGATATCGTCTAATGGTCATATCCATTAAATTAAAAAAACAGAAAAAGAAAGACCGAATTACTTGTCTTTATTGGGGGAATACTATGCATAAATTAAACGAAAATGATGTCACACCGGAACATATTTTTTTCGAACGTCGTAAAATCATTCAAAGTATGGGATTAATGGGGGCAGCTTCATTATTGCCAGGTTTCTCATTGGCTGCGGAGAAACAAGATTCTCGTCAAGCCTTACATTTTGCGAAAGATCAAAATCCGCAAAACTTGCTGTTGACGCCTGAAAATAAGGTGATCGGTTATAACAATTTTTATGAATTTGGGGTGGATAAAGCTTCTCCAGCCAAATATGCCTCTGCATTAAAAACGGAGCCTTGGACGTTGCGCATTGAAGGCGAAGTCGAAAAACCGATGACATTTGATGTGCATCAGTTAATGCAGCAGCTACCATTGGAAGAGCGTATCTACCGTTTTCGTTGTGTTGAAGCGTGGTCGATGGTGATTCCTTGGATTGGTTTTGAACTGAATAAGTTATTGGCGTTAGTTCAGCCAACCAGTCAGGCGAAATATGTCGAATTTGAAACCTTGTATGATCCAGACAGTATGCCGGGACAAAAAAATCACTTTTTTGGTGGTGGCTTGATTTATCCTTATGTAGAAGGGTTAACAATGGCAGAAGCTATGCATCCTTTAACGTTATTATCAGTGGGACTGTATGGCAAAACGTTAGCCCCTCAGAATGGAGCCCCGATTCGTTTAGTCGTCCCTTGGAAATATGGCTTTAAGAATATTAAATCCATCGTGAAGATTACGCTTAAATCTGAACAACCGATGACAACCTGGCATCATGCGGCTCCACATGAGTATGGTTTTTATGCTAATGTGAATCCCGAAGTGGATCATCCACGTTGGTCACAAGCAAGTGAGCGCGTGATTGGTTCTGGTGGCTTATTGAGCGTGAAACGTCAGCCAACATTGCTGTTTAATGGTTATGCTGAACAGGTAGCACATTTATATCAAGATTTGGATTTAAGGACTTATTTCTGATGTTAAGTTTGTTCAGAATTATCATTCATGTGTGTTGTTTAGGTCCACTTGCTTGGCTAGCTTGGGTTTTGCTCAGTGGTGATGAAAACCAGCTCGGTGCAGACCCAATTAAAGAAATTCAACATTTTTTAGGCTTTAGTGCGCTCACTATTTTGTTGATCATGTTCATCTTGGGCAAGGTGTTCTATTTATTAAAACAGCCACAACTTCAAGTGTTACGTCGTGCATTAGGCTTATGGGCATGGTTTTATGTTGTCTTACATGTTTATGCTTATTTGGCGTTAGAGTTAGGCTATGACTTTTCTTTATTTGTGCAAGAGTTAGTAAACAGAGGTTATCTAATTATTGGGGCTATTGCCTTTTTGATTTTGACCTTGATGGCGCTCAGTTCATGGTCTTATTTAAAACTGAAAATGGGCAAATGGTGGTTTTACCTGCATCAATTAGGCTATTATGCGTTGCTTTTGGGGGCAATCCATTACGTTTGGTCGGTCAAAAATGTGACATTTTCTTCTATGTTATATTTGATTTTGTCTGTCATGATACTGTGTGACGCCTTATACGGTTTGTTCATAAAAAGAAAAGGATGAGGCACAAGCGCTCATACTGGAAAAGATTGATCTACGAAATAAGTGCGGTAGAATATCGCACTTATTTTTTATGATCTGTTTTAGAGAGTGTCACGAATTGATGAAGGCGTCAATTGAACCTGATTTTTGGAAACACAAAACCTTACTTGAAATGAGCGACGCAGAGTGGGAAGCACTCTGCGATGGTTGTGGTAAATGTTGTTATCGAAAATTCATTGAGGGGCATGGTAAACGTAAGAAACTGTATTACACTCGCATTGCATGTAATCTTTTAGACTTAGAAACGGGAAGATGCACTAATTATGCAAAACGTTTTCAGTTAGAAACTGATTGCACGAAACTAACTAAGAAAAATTTACCCGATTTTCATTGGCTTTCCCCGACGTGTGCTTATCGTTTATTAAATGAAAATAAACCGCTCTTTGACTGGCATCCGCTGATTTCCGGCGATCCTCATTCTGTAAAAAAAGCCAATATTTTGATTAAACAGGGTATTCATGAAAAAGATGTCATTGATTGGTTTGAGTTTGTCGTTGATGGACATTAAAACCTGTTTATTTCTATTCGCGATTATCGCCGGGAGAGTCAGGAGCTCAATAAGCAGACGAGCTAGAGATGGCGACTTATTAGAAAACCAGTAGATATAGGTTAGTCCAGTCACAAAATACGTTGATATGTCCTCTTGATGAGGGGATTTATTTTCCCTTATCGGCGTAAAATCACGTTATGTGATTAAAAAACGTGTCAATACCAAAAATATTTGCGCTGTATTTATCACACTGTCACATTTGATTTTTGAATCATAACCTTTGCACTCAAACCCACTTTTCTGATGTGGATTTTTTATGCACAATTCGGTCCTCAAAATTAGCTTAACACCTTGCAAATCCTGAAAATAAATTATCTTGACGAAGATCACTAATTTAAATAAAAGTCATTGCCTTTGTAGGTTGCTTGGATAGAATAACTATTAATCATTAGTCTAGTTTAGGTTGTTATTAATGGATATTGCATACATCCGGCGGGAGGCTGAAAAGCAAGGCATTGCGCCCTCTCATTATGACATTAATGGGAATTTGATTTACGCCAGCCAAGAGACGTTAACTTATTTTACGGATTTATTGAAATCTTCGTCAGCCACATCAGAGGCACAATTACATTTTGATGATGTTGTCGTGTTTCTTGAAAATGAACCGATTCAGTATGCATTAACGCGTCTTCCTGTGGTTAACCAAACGCCACTGTCTTGCCAAATCATGGATGAAGCGGGTAAACATATTCTGACACAATCCTGTATTGAGCGTGACGTTATCACCTTACCTGCACTTGAGTTTGGTTATTATCATCTGCGGATCACTTATGAAAATCACGCTTATTCTGTCCGTTTATTGATCAGTCCTAAAACAGCGTATCAACCCCCTGTGTTACAGCAAAGAAAAGCATGGGGATTGAACGTTCAATTATATAGCTTACGCTCGAAGCAGAATTGGGGAATTGGGGATTTTGCAGACCTAGCGTATTTAGTTGAACAGGCGACGAAGTATGGCGTGGATTTTATAGGCATTAATCCGTTGCATTTGATGTATAGTGCGGTACCAGAATGGGCGAGCCCTTATAGCTCATCTTCTCGTCGTTGGTTGAACCCTATTTATTTATCTGTGACCACATTGCCAGAATTTAAATGCTGTAAAAGCGTGCAGCATTGGTTTGCTTCCGACGAGATTCAAGACTTGCTTGAGCAGTTACAAGCAACAGAATTAGTGGATTATGCACAAGTTATGTGGTTAAAGCAGAATGCACTTGAACAATTGTTTGCTTTCTCAAAGCGCAGTCAATCGACTTCTATCATTCAACGCCGTCAAGCCTTTTTGCAATTCATGCAACAGCAAGGTGAACCGTTATTGTTACAAGGCTTATTTGAAGTATTAGACCGTCAATCGCACTCAAATATGCCAACAGAAAAAGAGATTGGCTGGCTAGGTTGGCGTCGTGAATGGCAACAGTTAAGCCCAGCAAAACGCCAAACGTTACTCAAAACGCATCAAGCAGAGATTGAGTTTTACGCTTGGTTACAATGGTTAGCGACAGAACAATTAACGGATATTCAAGCATTGTGTCATCGCCTCGGCATGAATTTGGGGATTTATGGTGATTTGGCAGTTAATAGTTCACGCGGTAGTGCGGATGTGTGGACTGATCCCGAATTGTACTTTGTGAATGCCTCCGTAGGGGCGCCGCCGGATCCTTTAGGACCCGTTGGGCAAAACTGGAACTTACCCCCTTATAATCCTGCGATCTTAACCCGCCGTGGTTTTCAACCTTTTATTGATATGTTGCGCAGTAATATGCAGCATTTTGGGATCTTGCGTATTGACCATGTGATGGGGTTATTCCGTTTATGGTTGATTCCCGAAGAAAAAAGCGCAGCCGATGGTGTGTATGTCCATTATCCCTTTGAGGCGTTAATGGCGATTTTAACGATAGAAAGCCAACGCAATCGTTGCTTGATTGTAGGGGAAGACTTGGGCACTGTCCCAGATGAAGTGCGGTCAAAATTAAATCAGTTACACATTTTTTCTTACTTTGTCTTATATTTTGAGCAACGTAATCGTCAATATCCCGCAAGTGAACAATTTCCAGTGAAAGCTTTTGCTACCATTGGCACGCATGACGTACCGTCGTTACAAAGTTTCTGGCACTGTGTTGATTTACAACTTTTTAATCAACTCGGCATTCTAGACGGTGAGATCTTGCAACAAAAATATGAACAACGCGTGATTGATAAACAAGCATTATTGGACACGTTGCATCGTGATGGCTATTTGCCCCCTCATTATGAAGGAAATGCCTTATCAATGGCGATGCATGCTCATCTTAACTATGTGTTACACCAATATTTAGCCAGAAGTTGTACTCAATTGATTGGGGTACAACTGGAAAATATATTAAGCCAAGAAATTTCATTTAATTTACCCGGTACTGATAGGGAATATCCAAACTGGCGTAAAAAGCTCGCATGTACACTTGAACAAATGTTTAGTGATAAGCATATCACCGCGTTTTTAAGCGCGATTGATCAAGCTCGTCATGCATGAATTTAGTTAAAGTCGAATTTGAGGATTTGTTATGGTTCAATTAGTTTCACCTTCCGTGATCAATCAATTTTTTGAAGGAACGCATGCAGACCCATTTTCTGTGTTAGGGATGCATGAAACAGAGAAAGGAATTGAAATTCGCGCATTATTGCCGGATGCGAGCCGTGTGGTTGTGATTGACAGGGAAACGCATAACGCCGTTTGCGAATTAGAGCACGTCGATGAACGCGGTTTCTTTGCCGCGGTCATACCGAAAACAAGAACGTTTTTTGCCTATCAGTTACAGGTTTTTTGGGGCGCTGAATCACAATTTATTGAAGATCCTTACCGTTTCCATCCGATGCTGGCGGATTTAGACAATTGGCTGTTGAGTGAAGGATCGCATTTACGTCCTTATGAAGTGCTTGGTGCGCATTTTATGGAATGTGATGGTGTGTCCGGGGTGAATTTCCGTTTATGGGCACCAAATGCAAAACGTGTTTCGATTGTGGGCGATTTTAACTATTGGGATGGGCGTCGCCACCCAATGCGTTTTCATCAAAAGAGCGGTGTGTGGGAACTGTTTTTACCGAAAGCCTCATTGGGTCAACTGTATAAATTTGAATTGATAGATTGTCATGGTCAGTTACGCTTAAAAGCGGATCCTTATGCCTTTAGTTCACAACTGCGTCCTGATACGGCCTCACAAATTAGCGCGTTACCCGAAATTGTGCCAATGACAGAACAACGTCGTAAAGCGAATCAATTTGATCAACCCATTTCGATTTATGAAGTCCACCTTGGTTCGTGGCGTCGCAATTTAGAAAATAATTTTTGGTTGGATTATGATCAAATCGCCGATGAGCTCATTCCTTATGTGAAAGAGATGGGCTTTACTCACATTGAATTTTTACCGATTTCTGAATTTCCATTTGATGGTTCTTGGGGCTATCAACCCTTGGGGCTGTACTCGCCAACCAGTCGGTTTGGTACAGCAGAAGGCTTTAAGCGTTTAATTGAAAAAGCACACCAAGCTGGGATCAATGTTATTTTAGACTGGGTACCCGGTCATTTCCCAAGTGATACTCACGGCTTAGCGGCATTTGATGGCACGGCGCTTTATGAACATGCTGATCCGCGTGAAGGCTACCACCAAGATTGGAATACCTTAATTTATAACTATGGACGTAATGAAGTGCGTAACTTTTTATCCAGTAATGCACTTTATTGGCTAGAACGTTTTGGCTTGGATGGTATTCGGGTGGATGCCGTTGCTTCGATGATTTATCGTGATTATAGCCGTGCCGAAGGAGAGTGGATTCCAAACCAATACGGTGGACGTGAAAATTTAGAAGCCATTGAATTTTTAAAACACACTAACTGGAAAATTGATTCTGAAGTACAAGGCGCGATTTCGATTGCTGAAGAATCGACATCTTTTGCAGGCGTTACCAAGCCGTCCACAGAAGGGGGGCTAGGATTCCACTTTAAATGGAATATGGGCTGGATGAATGACACCTTGTCTTACATGCAAAAAGATCCTGTGTATCGTCAATATCACCACGATCAAATGACTTTTGGTATGGTGTATCAATACAGCGAAAATTTTGTGTTACCGCTATCCCACGATGAAGTGGTACACGGTAAATGTTCTTTACTCGGTAAAATGCCGGGTGATGCATGGCAAAAATTTGCTAACTTGCGCGCTTATTATGGTTATATGTGGGGCTATCCGGGTAAAAAATTGCTCTTTATGGGCAATGAATTTGCGCAAGGGCGCGAATGGAATTATCAAGAAAGCCTCGATTGGTTTTTACTGGAAGAAGAGCACGGTGGGCGATGGCATCAAGGCGTGCAATTGTTAGTGAAAGATCTCAATCATATTTATCAACAACATGCCTCGTTATTTGAACTCGACGGCTCGCCAGAAGGATTTGACTGGTTAGTGGTTGATGATCGTCAAAACTCGGTGTTTGCCTTTGAACGCCGCAGTAAAGACGGAGAGCGAATTATTGTCGTGAGTAACTTCACGCCAGTACCACGTCATGATTATCGTTTTGGTGTCAATATGGCGGGTAACTATGTGGAAATCTTAAACACAGATTCGGCATTTTATCAGGGGTCGAATGTTGGTAATTACGGTGAAGTAGGCAGTGAAGCGATTCCAAGCCATGCGCGAGCACAATCAATTTGTGTATCTATTCCGCCACTCGCCACGATTTATTTGAAATATCAAGGGGAATAACGGTGCGTGATAGGCTGTCCTATTCCGTATATAAGCAGTCAAAATGTGTAGTCAAAGTGATAATGTTGTACAAATGAATACGATAAAAAGTGGGAAACCCTCTCCGTTGGGGTGTTCAAAACAAACGGAAGAAGGGCAAGACGGCTATAACTTCGCGCTTTTTTCTCAAGCTGCGCGACGAGTTGAGTTGTGTTTGTTCAGCGAAGGGCAAGAGCGACGGGTTGATTTACAGCCAAGTGATGATGGGATTTGGCATATTTGGTTGAGCGATGTGTCTGTTGGGACAGAATATGCTTATCGAATTTCGGGTAAAACTGACCGCACTTTAGCGAACCCGAATAAGTTGATGCTTGATCCCTATGCTAAAGCGGTTGTGGGCAAACCGGATCTGAGTACAGCGGAAAAACGTGCTTGGTTTGATCTTAATGACCCTCGAGATAACGCACATCTTGCGCCGAAGGCAGTTATTATAGATGAGGCTTTTGATTGGCAAGGAGATAAGCCACTACGAACCCCTTGGGCACAAACAGTGATTTATGAAATGCATGTCAAAGGCTTTAGCCAACTACGTGAAGATTTACCTGAAGCCTTGCGAGGGACTTATGCGGGTTTAGCACATCCTAATATGATTGCGTATTTGCAAGATTTAGGCGTGACAGCAGTCGAGCTATTACCAGTTCAATATCAATCGGATGAAGTGCATTTACAAGAAAAAGGTTTAGCCAATTATTGGGGGTATAACCCATTAGCGATGTTTGCGCTAGAACCTCGTTATAGCTCACAGCACAGCAGTATGGGAGCATTGCATGAGTTTAAAACGATGGTTAAAGCATTACATCAAGCGGGTATCGAAGTAATTTTGGATGTCGTGTTTAACCATACGGCTGAGTCAGAAAAGTATTTCCCGACATTCAGTCAGCGCGGCATTGATGATGAAACTTACTATTGGCAAGACGCACAAGGACATTATCACAATTGGACGGGCTGCGGTAATACACTTAATTTGTCACAGCCGATCACGCGTCGTTGGGTGCTAGATTGTTTATGCTATTGGGTTGAGGCTTGCCATGTAGACGGTTTTCGTTTTGATTTAGGTTCAGTACTTGGGCGTGAGGGAGAAGGGGGCTTTAACCCACAAGCACAATTATTTGCCGATATTCAAGCAGAACCTCGCTTACAAGGCTGCAAATTGATTGCTGAACCTTGGGATATTGGTGATTTTGGCTATCAAATGGGTAACTTCCCCGCTTATTTTGCTGAATGGAATGATCGTTTTCGTGATGATGTGACGCGTTTTTGGTTGTGGAAGAGTGGTGAAAGTGGTGCATTTGCACAACGTTTAGCGGGGTCAAGTGATTTATTCCAACAAACCCGCCAAGTACACAATTCGATTAATTTCATTACCGCACATGACGGTTTTACTTTACGTGATTTAGTCAGTTATAACGAGAAACACAATTGGGCAAATGGTGAAAATAACCGAGATGGGCGTAATCACAATTACAGTTATAACCACGGTGTTGAAGGGATCGACAATGTGCCAAGTGCGGTAGAAAATGGGCGTCTTTTAAGTAGCATTGCCTTATTGATGAATTTACTCTTGGCAAATGGCACGCCGATGCTCCTTGCGGGGGACGAATTTGGCAATTCTCAGTTTGGTAATAATAATGCCTATTGCCAAGATAATGAAATTGCTTGGCTTAAATGGCAAGATTTTAATCCTGTATTATTTAATGCGACTAAGCAAACGATTGCATTGCGAAAACAAATAGCGAGTTTACAACAAGACTGTTGGTGGTCTGAGGTAAATGTGCAATGGCTCAATACAAAAGGGGAGCCAATGACAATCGCGGATTGGCATAATCAAGAAAGCAAAGCCTTACAAGTGCTTTTAGATAACAAATGGCTTTTTTTGATTAATGCGAAACAAAAATTACAAACTTTTTCGTTACCAGAAGGTGATTGGGAAGTTATGTATTGTGCAACAAACTTAACCACTCAAGGCGGTTTTATCGAGTTGGATGATGTCACTTTTGGTGTGTTGCAACAGTTAAATAAGTAGTAATTATATGTAAACAATAATAAGGGTTGTTGATATGAGGTTGTGCAACGTTACCCAATAATGGAGGTCATTATGAATAGTAGCATTGTAAAATTGCCTAATAAATATGAGTTAGTGAAAGATACGTTAGTCTTAATTCTGGCAGGGGGTCGGGGGTCTCGCCTGTATGAGTTGACGGATAAACGTGCAAAACCAGCACTGTATTTCGGGGGGAATCGTCGGATTATCGATTTTGCATTATCAAATTGCTTAAATTCAGGTTTAAACCGCATTGGTGTCGTGACACAATATGCGGCGCATTCTTTGCTACGTCATTTACAAAACGGTTGGTCATTCTTACCCGCTGAGCGCGGCGAATTTATTGATATGTTACCTGCGCGTCAGCAGATTGATGATTCAACGTGGTACCGTGGTACGGCCGATGCGGTTTATCAAAATATGGCGATCATTCGTGATCATTACTGCCCTAAATATATCCTGATTTTGGCTGGGGATCATATTTACAAACAAGATTATAGCCAAATGTTATTGGATCACATTCATAGTGGCGCAAAATGTACAGTCGGTTGTATTGAAGTTGAACGTGAAAAAGCCACGGAATTTGGTGTGATGGCAGTGAATGAAAACTTAAAAGTGAAGTCATTTGTGGAAAAACCAAAAGATCCACCAGCGATGGTTGGCAAACCAAACACTTCACTCGCCTCCATGGGGATTTATGTGTTTGATGCGGATTATCTATATGATGTGTTAGAACGTGAAGTCAGTTCACCTTATACCTCACATGACTTTGGTAAAGATATTTTACCAAAAGCATTAGAAGAAGGCGTATTGTATGCGCATCCATTTAGCCGTTCGTGCATGGGACGCAACACTGAAGGGGAAATTTACTGGCGTGATGTAGGGACATTAGACAGTTTCTGGCAATCGAATATTGACTTAGTGTGTGAAAATCCACAGTTAGATATTTATGACCAAAGTTGGCCAATTCGTGGGAACCCAGTACAAACCTATCCATCAAAATTCTTCTATAAGAAAGAAAATGCGCGTCCAGTGGATAATTCCTTGATTTCTGGTGGTTGCGTGATTACAGATGCATCTATTAGTTATTCCGTCTTATTTGACCGGATTAAAATTAATGAAGGTTCTCAAATTGATCACTGCGTCGTGTTACCACAAGTGACGATTGGTAAAAACTGTAAATTAAAACGTTGTATCATTGATCGCCATTCTGTGATTCCAGATGGCATGGAAATTGGCGTGGATTTAGAACTTGATCGTCAACGTTTTAGAGTCAGCTCTGGTGGTGTTGTATTGGTGACACCATCCATGTTAAAGAAGCTTAATGGTGAAGAAGTGGCGTCAGAAGCCCATCTTGATTAATTAAGTATGGCATCCAAGAAAATACGGTGTTTTGTCGTACGCCGTATTTTCTTTTGCAATATCTTCAAAGGAATAAAAAATGAAAGTATTACATGCTTGCTCGGAGTTATACCCCTTGTTAAAAACCGGTGGGTTGGCAGATGTGATGGGCGCATTACCTTTTGCACAAAAAGAGATTGGAATTGACGCACGTATTGTCTTACCGGCATATCCTGCAATTAAGGCGGGCATTCCTGAGACGACTGTTGTCAGTGAATTTGATAATTTTGCAGGGCATATTGTGTTGCGTTATGGTGAATATAAAGGTCTTGGTGTGTATTTAATTGATGCGCCTCATTTATATCAACGTGAAGGCAATCCTTACCATGATCAATGGTATAACGATTATGCCGATAACTATAAACGTTTTGCATTATTAGGCTGGGTCGCAGCGGAATTAGCCACGGGATTAGACAGTTGGTGGCATGCGGATGTGGTGCATGCACATGACTGGCATGCCGGATTAGCCAGTGCTTATTTGTTTAATAAAGGTCGCCCTGCTAAATCTGTTTTCACGATTCATAATTTAGCCTATCAAGGACAATTTGCTTATCACCATTTAGTTGAAATTGGTTTACCTGCTGGCATGTTCCATGTGGATGGATTGGAATTGCACGGTCAGATTTCTTACTTAAAAGCAGGACTTTATTATTCTGATGCGGTGACTGCAGTGAGCCCAACTTATGCAAAAGAAATCACTACGCCTGAATTTGGGTATGGCTTACAAGGGCTATTAACCACATTAAATTCACAAGGGAAATTGGTTGGGATTTTAAATGGTGTGGATGATCAAATCTGGCATCCAAATCATGATGCGTACATTGAGCATCATTACAAATTAAAAGCCATGACGGGTAAACGTAAAAACAAAGAAGCATTGCAAGCTTACTTTAACTTACCACAAGAGCCGGACGCGTTATTATTTGTGATGGTGACACGTTTAACAGAGCAAAAGGGTGTGGATCTGTTAATTGACAGTGCCGAAGAAATTGTAAAACAGGGTGGGCAATTAACAATTTTAGGTTCAGGATCGCCGCATTTAGAAGCCGGTATTTTGCATTTAGCCCAGCAATATCCACACCAAATTGCGGTGAAAATTGGCTATGATGAAGCCTTATCTCATTTAATGATTGCAGGTGGTGACGTCATTTTAGTGCCAAGTCGTTTTGAGCCTTGTGGCTTAACACAGTTATACGGTTTGAAATATGGCACATTACCGTTAGTCAGAGCTACCGGTGGTTTGGCGGATACGGTGGTAAATGCGACAGTAGAAAACATCAAGTCACGACTAGCGACAGGATTTGTGTTTGAGCAAGCAAACCGTGAGGCACTACGCCAAGCCTTAGTGAATGCTTTTGCATTATGGCAAAAACAGCGCCTTTGGTTTACGGTGCGTAGCGTCGCGATGGAACAAGATTTTAGCTGGCAAATTTCAGCGACGGGTTATCATGCCCTATATCAACGTCTTTTATCGTTCAACTAGTATAGATTGAAGTGTGTAAATTTTTGGTCTGTTGTTATTTTTTTGATAAAAAACTGTTGCATTTTTAGTCAAAAATGACTAAATTGCACCGTTTTCTAAAATAATTAGGAGTGTAAAATAAATTATGATTATGGATAACTTTGATTCACCTTTTCTCTATAATCGCCCTGAAATTACTGTTGACTCGTTGAAAAAAAGTATTGTTTATAAATTGATTTTTTCAATTGGTCGATCACCGAAAGAAGCCAGTCAACGTGATTGGTTGAATGCCACTTTATATGCGGTACGTGATTTTGTGACAGAAGGTTGGATTACGACGGCACGTCAATCAAGAAGTGAAGAAACCCGTCGTGTTTATTATCTGTCAATGGAGTTTTTAATTGGTCGTACGCTGTCTAATGCGATGCTCGCAGAAGGCGTTTATGACGTCGCGAAGCAAGCCTTATCTGAACTTAACGTCAACTTAGAAGATGTATTAGAAAAAGAAGTTGATCCGGGTTTAGGTAATGGGGGATTAGGGCGTTTAGCGGCTTGTTTTATGGACTCTATCGCGACCTTAGCTTTACCTGGTGTAGGATACGGTATTCGTTATGAATACGGTATGTTTAAGCAAGAAATCGAAGATGGTCACCAAGTGGAAAAGCCGGATGCTTGGCTAGATAAAGGCGCCGCATGGGAGTTTATTCGTCCTTCGAAACGTCATACTGTTCGTTTTGGTGGCGGCATTCATTTTGAAGGTAAAAAATGTATTTGGACGAGCAAAGAAGAAGTTGAAGCCTTAGCGTATGACCAAATGATTCCGGGGTATGCGAATGATTCAGCCGCAACACTACGTTTATGGAGTGCTTATGCGGGGGATCGTTTTGATCTAGCAGATTTTAATAAAGGCGATTATTTTGCCGCGGTACAAGACCGTACTTTAAGTAAAAATATCTCGCGTGTATTGTATCCTGATGATTCGACTTGGAGTGGACGTGAATTGCGTTTGCGTCAAGAATATTTCTTAGTTTCTGCGTCGTTACAAGACATTATCTATCGCCATAAGCGTATTCATAACACGATGGAAAACTTTGCAGATAAAGTAGCAATTCACTTAAATGATACTCACCCTGCCTTAGCGATTCCGGAATTAATGGTGATTTTAATTGACCAAGAAGGTTACGAATGGAAGAAAGCATGGGACATTACTCGTCGCGTGTTCTCTTATACCTGCCATACGTTAATGTCAGAAGCGTTGGAAACATGGCCTGTCGAAATGATGGCACATATTTTACCTCGTCATTTACAAATGATTTTTGAGATCAATGATTACTTCCTAGAGTATGTCAGAACCTATGTTTCAACTGATGCGGAATTTATTCGTCGTGTCTCCTTAATTGAAGAAGGCGATCACCGTAAAGTGCGTATGGGCTGGTTATCTGTGGTAGGGTCGAATAAAGTGAATGGGGTGGCGGCAATTCACTCTGAATTAATGGTTACTTCAACCTTTGCGGATTTTGCCCGTATTTATCCAGAACGCTTTACTAACGTGACCAATGGGATTACACCACGTCGTTGGATTGGTGTCGCTAACCCAGAATTATCAGCACTCTTTGATCGATACATTGGTAAAGAATGGCGCCGTGATTTAAGTCAATTAACCTTATTAAAAGACAAAGTGCAAGATCCTGAACTGAAAAAATCCATTGCGCAAATCAAATATAATAACAAAGTCAAACTCGCCAATTACATCAAAAATGAGTTAGGTGTGGAAGTTGATCCAAATGCCTTATTTGATGTGCAAGTGAAACGTATTCATGAGTACAAACGTCAAATTTTAAACGTCTTGCATATTATTGCCCGCTATAACGCGATGTTAGAAAACCCAGAGAAAGATTGGGTACCTCGTGTCTTTATTTTGGCGGGGAAAGCCGCGTCTGCGTATTATGCTGCAAAACAAACCATTAATTTAATTAATGATGTAGCGAATATCATTAATCACGATGAACGCTTACAAGGTCGTTTAAAGGTGGTGTTTATTCCTAACTATAGTGTTAGTTTGGCGGAGTTGATTATTCCAGCGGCAGACATTTCAGAACAAATTTCATTAGCGGGTACTGAAGCGTCAGGGACAAGTAACATGAAATTTGCCTTAAATGGTGCACTCACGATTGGTACATTAGATGGGGCAAACGTTGAAATTTTAGATAATGTGGGTCAAGACCATATCTTTATCTTTGGTAATACGGTTGAGGAAGTGGAAGCGTTACGTCATCACGGATACCGTCCATTTGACTATTATCAAAATGATGAAGAATTGCGTAAAGTAGTTGATCAAATTGTTTCAGGTCGTTTCTCACCAACGGATGCGAACCGTTATCACCAGTTGTTGCAGTCATTACAATACCATGATTACTATCAGGCATTTGCGGATTTCCGTAGTTATGTGGATATGCAACAAAACGTAGATGCGAAATACCAAGATCAAAACGCGTGGATTGACAGTACTTTGCAGAATATTGTCAATATGAGCTATTTCTCTTCAGACCGCACTATCTTGGAATATGCTGAAAAAATCTGGAAGATTAAGCCTGTAAAATAAAATATCTGTTGAAATAAAAAGTGCGGTAAAAAATTTGAAAATTTTACCGCACTTTTTTTGTAGCGAATCAGGTTAGTTTTATTGAGACAATTTGACTTCTTCTAGCCAGCGAGAAAGAATGCGTTTTGCTTCTTTGCTAGAGCCAAATTTTTCAAAATCAAACTTCATTAAGTTTAATTGTTCTGGATTTACTGCACTAGGGAGCACTGTTGCATATTTGTTCGTTGGAATTTGATATGGGGCGCGGCGAATCCAGTTAAGCTCTTGTCCTTCCTTGCTGAGCGCCCAATCCATAAATAGTTTCGCATTATCTAGGTTTCTTGCTCCTTTAATAATACTAATTCCACCCAGTGTATAGCTATCGCCATCGCAGACTGGGATTGATTTTAATGGGGCACCTTTTGCTTTTTCTACTTCAAAAGTATGTAAAAAGCCAACACTTACACTGCTATCGCCTCTCGCTAAATTACTTGTCACTAGACCACTTTTCACATACTGTGAGATATTTTTATTCAGTTTTTTGAGGAAGTCGAAGGCTTTTTCTTCTCCCCATAATTGAATAAGTGTGGCGATGAATGCGTAACCAGTGCCTGAACTTTGTGGATCGGGCAGCTGTACTTCTCCTTTTAAGCGAGGATCAAGTAAATCATGCCAACATTTGGGTGTCTCAAGACCAAGTTGTTTGAGTTTTGCAGTATTTACACCAAGACCTAATACTAACATATAACCAAAAGAAGTATAGTCACCATATTTATTGATTAAATCTTTAAACTGTACTAATACTTCAGTCTGTTTGGGAGAACGATATTTTTCTAATAACCCTAAATCACGAGCCTGCAAATGTGGTTCGAGAGTGCCGCCATACCAGATATCTGCTTGTGGATTATCTTTCTCCGCTTTAATTTTGCCGAGAGTGACTCCCGTACTTGCGCGAACAAATTTTGTATTAATATTGTATTGCTGTGAGAAACGTTGAACAACTTCTTCACAAGCATCGTTTTGAAGCGTGCAATAAATATTCAGGTGATTTGCAGCGTGGAGAGAATGAGGGATAAGAAAGAGGGTACTTAACCCACAGTTTTTTAGAAAAGAAGGTTTTATTTTTTCCATAAAATACTATTCCATTAGTGGTAAAACTTACTTGCTTCCTAAAAGCAAGTCATCTTAACAAAGTTAATTCAATATTTCCAATTTAAAATCAAATAGATAGGTTTTTTATTACACAGTTAAGACAGAATATTTATACACTGAAATAAATAATGACTAGAGATAAAATAGATAAAAAGTGCGGTAAAAACTAAACGATTTTCACCGCACTTTGTTGAGAAAAGAAAAGCCACAGTAACAAGACTGTGGCTTTTTGTTTTGACTTAACCCGTATTACGCATACCGGCTGCGACACCGGTAATGGTGATCATTAACGCTTGTTCCACATCTGGATTTGGATTGTCAGGATTACGTCTTAACCGGCGTAAAAGTTCCACTTGTAACAAATTGAGCGGATCAGTATACACATTACGTAATGCAATAGATTCTGCAATCCAAGGTAAATCGGACATTAATTGATCTTCGTGAGAAAGAGATAAGACCGTTTGAATGTCCTGTTTTAATTGCTCACGCAAAGATTCGCCTAAATACCAGAGTGCGGGGTCAACCAAGTGTTGATCATAATGTTCAGAAAGCCAAGTATCCGTTTTACTAAAGACCATTTCTAACATTCCAATACGCGTGGAGAAAAATGGCCACGTTTTACACATGTCTTCAATAACAGTTTTTTGTCCTTTTTCAATCGCTTGACGAAGAGAGGCGCCAGCCCCTAACCAAGCGGGTAACATCAAGCGGTTTTGCATCCAGGCGAAAATCCATGGAATAGCGCGTAAGCTTTCTACACCGCCATTTGGATTACGTTTAGCGGGGCGCGAGCCTAAAGGTAATTTGGATAATTCTTGTTCTGGCGTCGCTGCACGAAAATAAGGCACGAAATCTTTTTCACCCCGTACGACATCACGGTAAATCTGGCAAGAGATAGTGGACAGCTCATCCATCACTGTCCGCCATTGTGCTTTAGGTTCTGGTGGGGGAAGGAGATTGGCTTCTAAAATTGCACTGGCATATAAGCCCAAACTTTCTACGGCAACGGCGGGTAAACCTAATTTAAAACGAATCATTTCCCCTTGCTCTGTGACTCGTAATCCATTTTTTAATGAGCGAGGCGGCTGTGAAAGTAAGGCCGCATGGGCTGGTGCCCCACCGCGTCCAATGGTACCGCCACGACCATGGAATAAAGTGAGTTCAATATTGCATTTATCGCAGAGGTTGACCAAGGCTTCTTGTGCACAGTATTGTGCCCAAGAGGCCGCCATCATCCCCGCATCTTTGGCAGAATCCGAATAACCAATCATCACCATTTGTTTATTATTGATGACACCACGGTACCAACCAATATTGAAGAGTTCGGACATGACTTGTTCTGAGGCGCGAAGATCATCTAAGGTTTCAAACAACGGCACCACAGGGAGATGGTAAGGCACGCCAGATTCTTTCAGTAATAAATGTACAGCAAGCACATCTGAGGCAGTTTTTGCCATAGAAATAATGTAACAAGAAATTACCCCTTCAGGCTGTTCAGCAATGACACGACAGGTATCCAACACTTCTTGCGTTGCGGCAGAAGGTTGCCATTCTCTTGGTAATAATGGACGACGTGAACTCAGTTCTTTGATTAAAAAGGCTTGTTTATCACTCTCACTCCATTGCGCATAATCGCCTAAACCGATATAGCGTGTGATTTCCGCAATCGCTTCTGCATGACGGGTACTTTCTTGACGAATATCTAAGCGAGAAAGTGTTACGCCAAAGCAACGAATACGGCGTAAACAATCGAGTAATAATCCGTTAGCAATGATGCGCATGCCACAGGCTTGTAAAGATTGATAGCAATCATAAAGCGGTTCCCAAAGTTGTGCATCTTGCGTAATGATGTCTTCTTCAGCAACACGTGGTGTACGGTTAGCTAAGAGATCATCGTAATAGGCTAGTGTTGCAGTAAGCTTGCTCCGTAATGCTTTTACAACAGTGCGGTAAGGTTCTACATGTGAACCGTATTTGGCTTGGAATTCAGGGGTACATTTTACTACCGAAAGTTCATCAGACAGGGCTTGAATGTCGGTTAAAAAGAGATCGGCAGCTTTCCAACGGGCTAAGCGCAATACCTGACGGGTTACTTCAGCGGTGACAAAAGGATTCCCGTCACGATCGCCTCCCATCCAAGAGGAAAAACGAATTGGATTGAGTTCAACGGGTAAATGAAAACCAAAATATTCGACCGCACTGGTATTTAAATGGCGCAGAAATTCAGGCACCGCCTGCCATAAACTGTTTTCTATGACGGCAAATCCCCATTTTGCTTCTTCAAAGGGGGTAGGACGTTGGGTACGAATTTCGTTGGTATGCCAAGCTTGTGCGATCAACTGTAATAAACGGCGTTCAATGGCTTTACGCTCAGCGTCGGTTAAATCAGTATGTTCTAATTTACTTAAACATTTATTAATTTCGACATGTTTATGGACTAGGGAACGACGCGTTACTTCAGTGGGATGGGCCGTTAAGACCAGTTCAATTAATAATTTTTGCACGGTTTCCATGACGTTTTCTTTGGGCACCTGTTGCGCTTTTAAGCGTTTAAAAAGGGCTGAAATAGAACGCTCAGAGGCAACATGATCGTGGTGGTGACGAGAAATCGTCTGATATTGTTCAGCAATATTGGTTAGATTGAGGAATTGGCTAAATGCGCGAGCCACAGGGATAATGTTTTCGTTAGAGATAGTCGCTAAGGTGTTTAATAACGCATTACGTGCTTGATCATCCCCATGGCGGGAGTTACGTGAAAGGACACGGATGTTTTCAATTAACTCCAGAATGTCACTACCTTGTGCATCACTAATGGTTTCGCCTAAAAAACGTCCTAACATGCTGATATTATTACGCATAGTAGAATACTGCTGAATCATAAAAAGCCTCTCTGAATAATCCTCGATTTCAACGAATGAAAGGTAAAATACCTCGACTAAGCAAGATATAAACAAAAATACTTTGAAAGATCAATGATAATTAATTCATAAAATAAAAAAATGGAAATAAGTGGATTTCTTTTGTTTTTAATCAATTTTTTAGATTTTTTATTGAATATTTTTTAATGAATGGCGTCAAATATTAATGCCCTTATATTGTGAAAAAATAAGGGCATTATGGAGGTTAAAGGCGAGATTTGACTGATTTACGGATGACAAGTTCAGGATGCATTTCGATGACGGCACGCTCTTCAGATTTTTCATTAATGCGTTCGAATAATAAAGTCACCGCACGAGCACCTAAACGGGATTTTGATTGGTGTATGGTGGTTAAAGGCGGGGAGTAAAAGCGTGAAGCGTGAATATTATCATAACCAATAATTGAAATATCTTCTGGCACACGTAAACCTTTTTCACCGATTGCGGAAATTGCCCCTAACGCCATGACATCATTACAGCAAAAGACAGCCGTCGGGAGAGTGTCTTGTGCCAAGATTTTATTCATGCACTCATAACCATCCTCAGGCTCAAAGAATCCCTCCATCACCCAATCAGGGTTAATCTTTAGCCCTGCTTCATTCATCGCTTTAATGAAACCTTCATAGCGTGTTTTGGCTGTCGTTTTCGTAAGCTCACCTGCAATAATACCGATATCTTTATGCCCGTGATCAATTAAATATTTTGTGGCAAGATAACCGCCCTCAAAACTGTGATCTTGAATGATATCAGTATGTTTATTGTCTGGTCCCCAGTCCATCACGACCAGTGGCAAAGAGGTGAAATTCGCTAATAAATCGAGTGAATCTTGAGTATATTCTGCACACATGACTAAGATGCCATCGACGCGTTTTTTAATCAGCATTTCAAGGTGGTTTTTAATTTTTTCCACGTTATTTTGTGTATTACATAAAAACAGTGAGTAACCTTGGCGATAGCAATGTTCTTCCACCGCGTGAATGATTTCTGCAAAATAAGGGGCTTCACTACTGGTGACAATCATGCCAATCGATTTTGTCGTATTGACTTTTAAGCTACGTGCGACCGCACTAGGGGAATAGTTGAGTTCTTGAATTGCTTGCAATACCAGTTTTTCTGTTTCAGCTGCAACAAAGCGGGTTTTATTAATTACATGCGAAACTGTGGTGGTGGACACTCCAGCCATTTTTGCGACATCTTTAATTGTTGCCATAATTCTTTTTCTCCATACAAATGGATTTCATTATAAAGAGTGAATGACAATTGGTTAAGTAATAGATGAGAAATATTTGTCTAACATCACAATTTTCATTTTTAAATGTTGAAAGAGACTTCTATTTCATATCGGTTTATTGATAGAATGGAACTCTATTTGATTAATCCGTAGAGGTAACAATGAGTGAATTTGGTTATGCAATGATGACAGTTGCTTTGGCGCTAGGTTTAATTGTTGTATTGGCGTTCTCAATTTTTTAAGACTAAACAAAATAAAAATAACGAAAGATCGAGGCATAATCGCCTCGGTCTTTTTTATTTGAGTATTGCTTGAAGTGCGGATTTTAATTCAGGGTAATCAAAGACAAATCCTTGAGCGAGAAGTTTTTCGGGCACAATTTTTTGGCTATCTAAAAGTAACTGTGTGCGTTCGCCGAGGAAAAAGCGGAGAAGCAATTCAGGTACAGTGGCAAATGCAGGTCGCTTAAGGATGTTCGCTAAGGTGTTGTTGAATTCAACATGACGAACTGGATTAGGGGAAACCAAATTAAAGGCGCCCTGACATTGGTGATTTTCTAATAAAAATAAAATGCCCTTCACCATGTCGTCGAGTGCGATCCATGCCCAATATTGCTTGCCAGAACCTAACTTTCCCCCAAGACCTAAACGATAGAGGGGAAGCATTTTAGCTAAAGCCCCGCCTGTTTTACTCAGGACAATCCCCGTACGCAATAAACAAACTCGTGTTTTGGCGCATAACGCTTCTGATTCCCAACGTTGGCATAGTTGGCTTGGAAATGTATCTGTTGCTGGCGCGTTTTCCGTGATGATTTCTTCTGCGTTATGTCCATAATAACCAGTGGCTGAGCCTGAAATAAAGGTATGCGGTGGGGTGCGACTGGCATTGATTCGTTGTACTAACTGTGCCGTTAAATTGACGCGGCTTTCTACTAAACGTTGTTTTTGTTGGGCTGTCCAACGTTTTTCAAAAATAGGTTCGCCAGCGAGATTAATAACCGCATCGAAGGTATCTAGCGTTGTATATTGTGCAAGAGAAGAAATGAGTGTGACAGAAGCAGGTAACTTCTGTTTGGCGGCTTTAGGATCTCGAACCAATGCGGTGACCCCATGTGCGTGTTTGATGAGTTGCGAAGTTAGGTGGGAGCCAATTAATCCTGTTGCACCGGTAATTAAAATATTCATGTTAAGCCCCCACTATCATTGTGTTATATACTGCTTTCAAATAAATTTCGGATACTTTTGATTAAATCTGCAATATTGGCATCTAAAGTGGGGGTGACAAAAATCGTATCATCACCTGCGATTGTTCCTAAGATGCCGTCGGCTTTACCAATCGAGTCGAGCAGTCGCGCAATTAATTGGGCGGCACCAGGCGTCGTTCTTATCACGACAACAAAATGGTTGTGATCAATGTCTAGAACTAAATTTTTCAGTGGGCTTTTGGTATTTGGTACACTGAGTTCATTTGGCAAGCAATAAACCATTTCCATGCGGGTATTGCGTGTTCTGACCGCGCCAAATTTGGTTAACATTCGTGAGACTTTCGATTGGTTAATCTGTGTAAAACCAAGCTCTTGTAAGGCTTGTACAATCTCGCTTTGTGAGCCAAATCGTTCCTGGGCAAGAAGCTCTTTAAAGGCATTGAGTAAGTTATCTTGTTTCTCGTAATTCATAGTGGGGGTTCCTTTCACCAGATAATGCAATGATCTTGCATAAATTTGCATAAATATGCAAATGAATTCCGCCATCTTGTTTTGTTTTTATGCAAATAAGAGGCTTTTTTTGTGAAAATTTGAGTTAGATCTCACTATTGCATTTCTTTATTTGAAATTGGTTGTGGTTCATTCTAAAATCATAGGTATTTAGTTTATTAACCCATAAGGAGTAGCAAATGAAAGTTGCAGTTCTAGGTGCCGCAGGTGGTATTGGTCAAGCGTTAGCATTATTATTGAAATTACAATTACCCGCCGGTTCAGAGTTATCATTATATGATATTGCCCCCGTGACACCAGGTGTTGCTGCGGATGTCAGCCATATTCCAACAGCTGTAAAAGTGCAAGGATTTGCCGGTGAAGATCCAACACCTGCATTACAAGGGGCTGATGTAGTATTAATTTCTGCAGGTGTTGCACGTAAACCGGGTATGGATCGTTCTGATTTATTTAATATTAATGCCGGTATCGTGCGTAACTTAATTGAGAAAGTTGCGCAAGTTTGTCCAAAAGCTTGTGTGGGGATTATTACTAATCCAGTGAATACGACAGTAGCAATTGCGGCTGAAGTATTGAAAAAAGCGGGTGTTTACGATAAGCGTAAATTATTCGGTGTAACCACATTAGATATTATTCGTTCTGAAACCTTTGTGTCAGAATTGAAAAATTTAGAGCCAGCGCGTACGACAGTGCCTGTGATTGGTGGGCATTCTGGTGTCACCATTCTTCCATTACTTTCTCAAGTCCAATACGCAGAGTGGAATGAAGCGGAAATTGCACCATTAACAAAACGTATTCAAAATGCGGGTACCGAAGTGGTCGAAGCAAAAGCGGGTGGCGGTTCAGCAACGTTATCCATGGCACAAGCCGCAGCACGTTTTGCACTTTCTTTAGTTAAAGGCTTAAATGGGGAAAATGTAGTTGAATGTACTTATGTGGAAGGTGATGGCAAATATGCCCGTTTCTTTGCTCAGCCTGTTCGTTTAGGTAAAGAAGGCGTTGAAGAAATTCTACCATTAGGGTCATTGAGTGCATTTGAACAACACGCATTAGATGCAATGCTAGAAACATTACGTGCGGATATTGAATTAGGCGAGAAATTTGTCAATCAATAATCTGTGACAGGAAAAAGTGATTTCTAAAGAGTATCGAGATTTATTGATACTCTTTTTTTATCACAGCTAAGCCGAAATCATTTTTACTTTTTTATCTTAAAAGCGTGAATTAGTTCACATTATTGAAAATACCCATTTGCTAACTAAGGTTTATTTTCGTATTCTGTGTCTAGCTAAAAATAAGTGCTATAAAAAATAGCCGACATATTTTGCTTTCCGAGTAGTGCCTTGTTTCAAGGCACTTTTTTTTGTTTCAAAAAAAGCTGATATTTCTATCAGCTTTTGTGATTGCCTTCGATGATTACATCTTATCAACAGTCTTAATACCCAACAAATCGAGTCCTTGTTTTAAGGTTTTTTCTGTTAATAATGCCAGTTTTAAGCGACTGCGTTTAATTTGTTCATCTTCATTATTCAGAATTGGGCAGTGTTCATAGAATGAAGAAAAGACACCTGCTAATTCATATAAATAGGTACACAACACATGAGGTGTGCCTTCTTTGGCAACAATTTGGATTGCTTCTTCAAATTGCAACAATTTAATCGCCAATAAGCGCTCTTTTTCATTGCTGAGCACAACAGGACTTTCGCTAAGATCCTGTTCATTTAGTTCACTACGATTGAAGATAGAGCGAATACGGGTATAGGCATATTGCATATACGGTGCGGTATTCCCTTCAAAGCTGAGCATATTATCCCAATCAAACACATAATCTGTGGTTCGATTTTTAGAGAGGTCAGCATATTTGACAGAACCAATCGCAACCGCTTCAATGACCGCCGCTTTTTCTTGTGCGGAAAGTGCGGTGCTTTTTTCCTGAATTAATTGGGTGGCTCGTTCAACTGCTTCGTCGAGTAAATCTGCCAGTTTTACCGTTCCCCCAGTACGCGTTTTGAAAGGCTTTCCGTCTTTGCCTAACATCATCCCAAAGTTTTTATGTTCTAATTGGAAGCTGTCTGGCACATAACCTGCTTTACGTGTGATTAACCAAGCCTGTTGCATATGTTGGCTTTGACGTGTATCTGAAAATACCAGTGCGCGATCCGCTTTTAACGTTTCATAGCGGTATTTGGCTGCCGCAATATCTGTGGTGGTGTACAGAAATCCGCCATCTTTTTTCTGGACAATCACCCCCATTGGTTCCCCTTCTTTATTTTTAAACTCATCAAGGTAAACCACGAATGCCCCTTCGTCTTCAACAGCAAGACCTTGTTGTTTCAGATCCGCGACGATATCGGACAACATGGGATTGTATAAACTTTCTCCCATGACATCCTTTTCGGTCAATGTGACATTTAAGCGGTCATAATTGTGTTGATTCTGTTGCATGGTGATATCAACTAATTTTTTCCACATAGTGCGACAATATTCATCACCACTTTGTAATTTCACCACATAGTTACGCGCTTTTTCCGCAAAAACGGGGTCCGAGTCATAATGTTCTTTCGCCGCACGATAGAAGGCTTCTAAATCGCTCAGTTCCATTTCACTGGCACTTTCATTTTCAACTTTTTCTAGGTAAGCAATCAACATACCGAATTGGGTTCCCCAGTCACCCACATGGTTAGCACGAATCACTTTATTACCTAAAAATTCGAGTGTTCGTACGACAGCATCACCAATGATAGTGGAGCGTAAGTGACCCACATGCATTTCTTTGGCAACATTTGGTGAGGAATAATCGGCAACAACGGTTTGTGTTTCTGTGGCTTGGATACCGAGTTTGTCATCGTTGACGGCAAGGCTGATTTGTTCAGCTAACCAATTTTTATCTAAGAAAAGATTAATAAAACCAGGACCCGCGATTTCGATTTTTTCAGCTATTTCGCTTAAATCAAGTTGTTCGATAACTTGTTGTGCGAATTCACGCGGATTACGTCCAAGCTTTTTCGCTGCCGCCATAATGCCATTAGCTTGATAGTCACCAAATTGTACTTTTGCTGATTGGCGAACTAAAGCATCAGATTGGGTATCTGCACCGCTAGCAATCATGGCTTGTTGAATTTTATGAGATAAAATAGATTGAATATTCACCGTTTTATACCTAAGAATAACAATTAATAAAATAATCGGTTATGATACCGTTCTTTCCTTATTCAGAAAAGATAAAGCGAGAAAAAATGATAACTTTTAATCCTTCACATGATTTATGCAATCAATATGCTGAACATTTCGTACAATTTCGTACCTTTGAACACAATATTCAGCAATTGGCAGAAATCATGCACTTAGATCTTTCTCAATATGAAATCGATCACATTGCATTGCGTGTTAACACGGAACAAAGTGCAAAATATTGGCTGACACTCTTATTAAAATACGGTACAATTTTGTCCGATAATCTGGTGAATGGACGGATTATTTATTTGATCAAGTTAGATAGCCCCTTGCTGTTTTTGGGACAATCTATTGATGTTATTGAATTACCTTTTCCTAAAAATAAGAGTTATCCCGTTGAAGGATGGGAACATATTGAAATTGTGATGCCATTTTTGCCACATGAAACGGTAGAGAAATGGGTCGCGCGGATCAATCATACATTTTTATGGGAACTATCGGATAATTTAAACGTCAAATTGAGTGAACCTCGAGTGGAAGGCGAACAATTACTTAATCCATCGATTGCCGTCAGCTTTGTGGATAAGCAACACAATCCTACTTGTATTAAAGTTCACCCTTATCACATAAAAAAAATTATTGAGGCCGAGTAAAATGAAGAAAGCAGCGGTATTAGCAGTGGTATTAAGTTTAGGATTAGCAGGCTGTAGTAAAAATTATAATGACCAATATCATGGTAATGGTTATCGTGCAGAAATCCTATTTAGTGAATACAATGGCGAAAATTTAACCTTAACTGTGCGTAAAAATAATTGCGAACATGAAGATGGTCCAATTGAAACAATACAAATTGGACATAAATACGATTCAACTTTGGTTGTCGGTGCTTGTGTTCGAGTACTTGACAATAATGAAGGATTAAAGAACATTTCTACCTTTAATCCAAGATCACCTTTATAATAATTCTATTTTTAAAGTAGGAGTTCTATGAAAAAAGTAACATTTGCCTTAGCTATTTTAATGAGTTTAGGCTTAGCAGGTTGCGCTAATACCGACATTTACAGTGGTAATGTGTACGAAGGTAATCAAGCAAAAGAAGTACGTTCAATTTCTTATGGTACGATTGTTTCTAGTCGTCCTGTCAAAATTCAAGCTGATAGCCAAGGAGTTCTTGGTGGCTTTGGTGGCGGTGCGCTAGGGGGTATCGTAGGTTCTGGTATCGGTGGTGGTACTGGTCAAATGATTGCAACGACAGTTGGAGCAATTGCTGGTGCAGTTATTGGCGCGAAAGCGGAAGAAAAATTGAACCAAGTAGATTCTTTAGAATTAGTGATCAAAAAAGACAACGGACAAGAAATCGTTGTTGTACAAAAATATGATCAAAGCTTAGTTCCAGGTGCGCGTGTGCGTATCGTAGGTGGTTCTAAAGTGAATGTATCTGTGATTCATTAAGATTTCTTTTATTCATGAAAAGGCTTTCAGTAACTTAACTGAAGGCCTTTTTCTTTTACTCTTAGAAACAGATTATTGGCAATATTTCTATAATTTCTTTCACAATACATGTTAGAATTATTCGATTTTTTATTTCGTTTTTGTTAATTCAGTAAGGTTAAGGAATGAAACCCACAATTATCAGTAAATTAGAAAGTTTGAAAGAGCGCCACGAGGAGCTAGAAGCATTATTGGGTGAGGCTTCTGTTATCAGTGATCAAGATAAATTTCGAGCTTACTCAAAAGAATATGCACAATTAGAAGATGTGGTGAAATGTTTTGCTCGTTGGAATCAATTAAACAGTAATATGGAAGAAGCGCAACTTTTACTCGATGATCCTAGCATGAAAGAAATGGCGCAAGAAGAAATTGAAGCATGTAAAACAGAAATCGAACAAGTTGAACAACAATTACAAATTTTATTGCTGCCAAAAGATCCAAATGATGAATATAACTGCTATCTAGAAATTCGTGCTGGAACAGGTGGGGATGAAGCCGGGATTTTTGCTGGCGATTTATTCCGTATGTATAGCCGTTATGCAGAAAGTAAACGTTGGAAAGTAGAAGTATTAAGTGCCAATGAAAGTGAGCAGGGTGGTTATAAAGAAATTATTGTGAAGGTCAATGGTGAAGGCGTTTATGGGCAATTAAAATTTGAGTCAGGTGGTCACCGTGTTCAGCGTGTCCCTAAGACCGAATCACAAGGCCGCATTCATACCTCTGCTTGTACCGTTGCCGTGATGCCAGAGTTACCTGAGTCTGAGTTACCAGAAATCAATCCATCTGATTTACGTATTGATACTTACCGTTCTTCAGGGGCGGGTGGTCAGCACGTAAATACCACAGATTCGGCGGTGCGTATTACTCATATTCCAACGGGAATTGTGGTCGAGTGTCAAGATGAGCGTTCGCAGCATAAAAACAAAGCGAAAGCCATGTCTGTATTAGCTTCACGTATTGTTCAGGCGGAAAAAGAACGTCAAGAGCAAGCTCAAGCGGATACCCGTCGTAATTTATTGGGTTCTGGTGACCGATCAGACAAAATCCGCACCTACAACTATCCACAAGGTCGTGTGACAGATCACCGTATTAACTTAACGGTTTACCGTTTAGATGAAGTGATGAATGGTAAAATTGATGAATTAATTCAACCGATTATTACCGAATATCAAGCAGATCAACTTGCTGCCTTGTCAGAGCAAGCCTAATAGATATTAAAGCGAAATCTGTAGGTGATGGATATAAACACATTCAAATGATTAAATAATGACGTATCAAGAATGGCGACAATTCGCTGAACATGTATTGATGAAAAATAAGGAGAACGATCCTTTTTTAGATGTAAAAAGTGAGAGTGTTCTCTTATTACAAACCGTCACTAAACGTTCAAAAGCGAATATTCTCGCTTTTTCAGAAACAGTGCTAACGGAAGTAGAATTACAGCAGTTAGCACAACTTTTAATGCGTCGTGCTAAAGGTGAGCCGATTGCCTATATTCTCGGGGAAAAAGCATTTTGGTCATTGTCATTGAAAGTATCAGAACACACGTTGATTCCTCGTCCAGATACTGAAGTTTTAGTTGAGCATGCGTTAGACTTCGCAAAACAACGAGTGACTTCAGCGCACGTTTCCGGCGAACTTTCAATACTTGATTTAGGTACAGGAACGGGGGCAATTGCATTAGCCTTAGCGGCAGAATTGACGCCGTTAACGCAAAAGTGCGGTATCAATTTAAATATTTTGGGTGTTGATCGTATTGCTGAAGCGGTCGCTTTAGCAAAAGACAATGCCAAGCAAAATGACTTAAAAGTTAACTTTTTACAAAGTGTGTGGTTTGATGCACTTAATCCAGAGATTCGCTTTGATTTGATTGTCAGTAACCCCCCTTACATTGATAAAAACGATCCGCATTTGACACAAGGTGATGTCCGTTTTGAGCCTTTATCTGCCTTAGTCGCCGCGGAAGAGGGGTATGCCGATATCCGCCATATTATTGAACAAGCTCCTTTGTTTTTAAAGCCACAAGGGGTGTTATTACTCGAACATGGCTGGCAACAAGCTGAAAAAGTGCGGTCAATTTTTCAAAAAAATTTATGGCATAAAGTTGCGACGCTAAAAGATTATAGTGGGAATGAAAGGGTAACCTTAGGTTGTTGGAGGTGAGTAGAATGAACTATGTGAAAAAAGCCCTATATGATGAAATGTTGAGTTTTTACCATACAACACTCGGTATGGAACATGAAGATCGGTTACGTCTTCGTGGGCAGATAGGCCATTTAGTCCGTGTAGCAAGAAAAGAAATTCCAGATACCTTGGAAACTAAAGCGAAAATTCATCTTCTTTTGCAGCTATTTTATGGCGAGTGGGGATTTCATTGTGATCCAGAGTCGTATTTTTTATCGTCCAATTTATACCTCAATGATGTTTTAGAAACACGTCGCGGTATGCCGGTGAGCCTGGGCGCAATTTTGTTATATATTGCAGATAAGCTCAATTTACCGCTTTACCCTGTCAATTTCCCAACCCAATTAGTGATTCGTGCGGAAGTAGAAGGAGAAGTTGCCTTTATTAACCCGTGGGATGGGCAATATATTTCGCAAGCGTTATTACATAAATGGTACGAAGGAGCGATGGGATTTGGTATGACATTGACACCCGCTGAATTAGCGATTGCGAATGTGGGCGATTTACTAGGGCGTTTCCGTCAACTTGCCAAGAATGCGTTAATTCGGGAAGAAAAAAATGATGAAGCCTTTTGTTATATTGCACGTTTAATTCATTATAATCCTGAAGATCCTTATGAAATTCGTGATAGAGGATTGGTTTTAGCGCAAATGGGCTGCTACCATGTGGCAACAGAGGATTTTCAGTATTTTATCGATCAATGCCCTCAGGACCCAACCGCGCTTTTACTGAAAAATCAGTTAGAAGAGTTAAAACAAGATACTTATCCTATACATTAAGAAGGAAAACATGATGCAAAATAAAGTGATTCGCTTAGGCGAAATTGAGATTTCTAATGACAAACCCTTTGTTTTGTTTGGGGGAATGAACGTATTAGAAAGTCGCGATATGGCGATGCAAGTGTGCGAAGCTTATGTTAAGGTCACGGAAAAATTAGGGGTGCCTTATGTGTTTAAGGCTTCTTTTGACAAAGCAAACCGCTCATCTATCCATTCTTATCGTGGACCGGGTATGGAACAAGGTCTGAAAATCTTCCAAGAGTTGAAAGACACATTTGGGGTTAAATTGATTACAGATGTACATGAAATTTATCAATGTCAACCAGTCGCTGAAGTTGTTGATATCATTCAATTACCTGCTTTTTTAGCACGTCAAACCGATTTAGTGGCAGCGATGGCAAAAACGGGCGCGATTATTAATGTGAAAAAACCACAATTTTTAAGTCCAGGTCAAATGGGGAATATCGTTGAGAAAATTGAAGAATGTGGTAATGATAAGGTTATTTTATGCGATCGAGGCACCAATTTTGGTTATGACAATTTAGTTGTAGATATGTTGGGTTTTTCTGTGATGAAAAAAGTATCAAAAGGTTGCCCTGTGATTTTTGATGTGACCCACGCATTACAATGTCGTGATCCATTCGGTGCGGCCTCAGGGGGACGCCGTGGGCAAGTCACGGAATTAGCACGCGCGGGAATGGCAGTGGGATTAGCCGGGTTATTTTTAGAAGCGCATCCGAATCCGAGTCAAGCGAAATGTGATGGGCCTTCAGCTTTACCGCTATCTGCATTAGAAGGTTTTGTACATCAAATGAAAGCGATTGATGATCTGGTGAAACATTTCCCAGAATTAGATACCGCCAATTAATTTGTGTGAAAAACGAAAGCCCTGCCTTTTCTGAGGTAGGGCTTTTTTTATATGTCTATATTATTCATAAAAGTCACTTATTTTTGAATGTATTGCAAAAATTTATTATTGCGCAAATTTCTATTTGCTATCTGAAATTAAATTGGACAGAATAGAAATGCTGATAACAAAAAGGAGTGAATAATGTTAAAAATTGTTTTTCTAGATAGTACCGCGATACCTAAACATATCCCGATTCCTCGCCCAAGTTTTCCACATCAATGGGTTGAATATGAGCATACGACACCAGATCAAGTCGTAGAACGTATGCAAGATGTAGACATTGCGGTAACCAGTAAAGTCCTCTTTAGTCGTGAAGTGATGCAACAATTACCTAAATTAAAATTAATCGCGATTACGGCAACAGGGACCAATAATGTGGATTTGGTGGCTGCACAAGAACTTGGAATCACGGTGAAAAATGTGACAGGGTATTCATCCACAACCGTACCAGAACATGTGATAGGTCTGATATATGCGCTCAAACACAGTATTATGAGCTGGTATCGCGATCAATTATCTGCAAAATGGGCAGATTGCAAACAATTTTGTTACTTTGATTATCCGATTACAGATGTGAAAGGCTCAACCCTTGGTGTCGTGGGACGAGGCTGTTTAGGTTCTGAAATCGGTCGATTAGCGACCGCACTTGGCATGAATGTACTTTATGCAGAACATAAAGGTGCGAAAACATGTCGTGAGGGTTATACCCCCTTTGAAGAGGTGTTAGCACAAGCGGATATCTTGACATTACATTGCCCATTGACGGACACCACACAAAATCTGATCAATCAAGACACCTTAGTTTTGATGAAAAAAGGCGCATTTTTAATTAATACAGGACGTGGTCCTTTAGTGGATGAACAGGCGTTAGTCGCTGCATTAGAAAGTGGACATCTTGGTGGTGCCGCAGTTGATGTGTTAGTGAAAGAACCGCCTGAAAAAAACAACCCAATTATCCAAGCTGCCACACGTTTGCCTAATTTAATTGTTACCCCGCATATTGCTTGGGCATCCGACAGTGCGGTTACTACCTTAGTGAATAAGGTGAAACAAAACATTGAAGACTTTGTAAAAAATGAGCAGATTGCTTAACTAAATTAAATATCGTGATGTTGTTGTATGTTGTTTATGCAATAATAGCACGATATTTTTTATGACTTGATTTTGGTAAAAATGAAATTTTCTGTTCCTTTATTCATTGCATTGCGTTACTGGCGAGCAAAAAGTGCGGACCGTTTTGGACGTCTGGTTACCAATCTGGCCAGTATTGGTATTGTGTTGGGCGTGATGGCATTGATCATTGTGTTGTCTGTGATGAATGGCTTAGAACAACATCAAAAGAAGCATGTCTTAGCAAACATTCCACACGCTATTGTTATGCCAGCAACACAACGCATTACATTAACAGATGAAATGATTGCATTACCGCCTTTTGTGCAAAAAGCGGTGCCGATCAATCAAACACAAGTGATTTTACAAACGGCAACAGGCGTGAGTGCAGGTCAAGTCATTGGTGTACAACAATCGGCTGATGATCCTTTATTAATGGATATGTTGAGCCCTGATTTTGAACAAATTCTACCACCAGGCGCCTTTAATTTAGTGATTGGGGCGCAACTCGCACAAAAATTACAGCTACATATTGGCGATAAAGTGCGCTTGATGATGACAGAAAACAGTCAATATACCCCTTTCGGTCGTGTTCCCGTACAACGTCTGTTTACGGTCAGTGATATTTATTATTCAGGAGATGAAGCATCGAGTTATGAAGTTTTTGCTCATTTATCTGATATTGGACGTTTAATGCGCATTCAACCTGAGCAGGCACAAGGCTATCGTTTATTTCTGCAAGACCCTTTCCAAATTACTGAACTTCCACAATATTTTGCTGAGCAATCTTGGCAATTATACGACTGGCGTCAACAAAAAGGCGAATTTTTCCAAGCGGTGCGTATGGAAAAAAACATGATGGGACTCTTAATTAGCTTAATTATTGTTGTGGCAGTTTCTAATATTGTGACATCACTTAGCCTTATGGTCGTGGATAAACAAGGCGAGATCGCGATTTTACAAACACAAGGACTTAATAAACGCCAAGTGCGGTCGATTTTTATTTATCAAGGTTGTTTGGTCGGCTTTGTTGGTACCGTGATTGGTGCCATATTAGGTGTTCTCGTGACGCTAAACTTAGATAGGCTAGTCGGTTGGTTCAATTCTGCGGATATTTATTTACCGACGGCATTTGATCCGCTCCAGTTCATGATTATTTTATTTTTTTCGTTATTATTATCTTTAATTTCCACAATTTATCCTGCTTATCGTGCAGCGCAAATTGATCCGGCAGAAGCACTACGTTATGAATAAGAAGGCAAACTTGGATATGAAATCACACTTATTACATTGTCAGCATATTACAAAATATTATCAAGAAGGGGCGCAACAGACACAAGTTTTAAAAGACGTCTCTTTTTCGATGCAAGCAGGGGAGCTTGTCGCGATTGTCGGGAGTTCAGGGTCGGGGAAAAGCACACTCTTGCACGTGTTAGGGGGATTAGATCAGCCGACAAGTGGTGAAGTCTTTATTCAAAATCAATCATTGCAGAAAATTAATGCGAATCAGTTAGCGCAATTACGTAACCAATATTTAGGGTTTGTTTATCAATTTCATCATTTAATGGCGGATTTTAGCGCGCTTGAAAATGTGATGATGCCCATGTTAATTGGTAAGCAAAATAGATCGGAAGCGCAAGATCGTGCAGAAAAAATGTTAACTGCGGTGGGTTTATCACATCGTATCTCACATCGCCCGTCCGCCCTTTCTGGTGGAGAAAGACAGCGCGTTGCCATTGCACGCTCATTGGTCAATCATCCCGCCTTGGTGCTGGCTGATGAACCTACTGGTAACTTAGATCGGAAAACCACAGAAAGTATTTTCGATCTGATTAAACAACTCAATCAAGAACAAAATATTGCGTTTTTATTAGTCACACATGATTTAGCGCTAGCTGAAAAACTATCGCGTCGTTTAGTGATGCAAGATGGTGTATTACGTGAGGAGCATTAAATGAATACACCGTTTTTTATTAGCTGGCGTTATCAGCGAAGTAAGCAAAAAAATCGCTTAGTTTCTTTGATTTCTGCGTTTTCTAGCATTGGTATTGCACTGGGTGTGGCAGTGCTAATTGTGGGATTGAGTGCTATGAATGGATTTGAACGAGAGTTAAATCAACGCATTTTAGCGGTGGTTCCGCATGTTGAAATAATGGCTTATCCCAATGAAAAAGGTACCAGTAGTATTAAACCTTGGCAACCCTTGGTTAAAACATTAGCGCAGCATGAGCAAATCGACGGCATTTCGCCCTATGTGACTTTTACTGCTTTAGTTGAAAATGGCACTAAACTCAAAGTGGTGCAAGTCAAAGGGGTAGAAAAGTCCGCACAAGATCAAGTCAGCGCGTTAGGGCAATTTGTATTAGATGAAGGGTGGAAGGTTTTTGAACAGCAGTCTGGTTTGATTTTAGGTTATGGCATTGCTCGTGAGCTGGACGTAGTCGCTGGGGATTGGGTGAGTTTACTGATTTCGCCACCCAATGAGCAAAATCAATTGGCTCAGCCCATTCGTCATCGCATCCAAGTCAGTGGCATTTTACGTTTAGAAGGTCAATTAGATCACAGCTATGCTTTATTACCGCTTACACAAGCTCAGACACTATTAGGTATAAGCACAGACGAAGTACATGGTGTGGAACTGAAAGTGAAACAGCCATTTCAAGTACAAACATTAACGTTTCCGATGTTACAGGACTACCCGCAAGCCCTTTATGCACAACATTGGATTCATAAATTTGGTTATATGTATCGAGATATCCAATTAATTCGTAGCGTAATGTATATCGCTATGGTATTGGTCATCGGTGTAGCTTGCTTTAATATTATTTCGACCTTGATTATGGCGGTGAAAGATAAACAAGGTGATATTGCGATTATGCGTACTTTAGGGGCAAATAATCGCTTTATTAAGCAAATTTTTATTTGGTATGGCTTGCAAGCGGGCATGAAAGGGTGTTTAATTGGCATCTTTTTAGGCATTATTTTGGCGTTAAACTTAACCTCAATCATACAGGGGGTTGAATATTTACTAGGGCGGAAACTGCTATCTGATGGGATTTATTTTGTGGATTTCTTACCAAGTGAATTACATTGGCAAGATATTTTGCTCGTATTCTGTTCAGCATTAATTTTGAGTTTACTTGCTAGCCTATATCCTGCAAATCGTGCCGCCAAATTACAACCTGCACAGGTTTTGAGTCATTATTAGATGAATTATTATAATTGAAGCTTAAAACTAGTTTACTAGTGTGTTTATTGGTGCTAGATTGGCAGTATCAATGATTTTGATAAAATAACCTATTGAAAAATAAGATTAAAAAATGAACCGTTTTATAAGAAGTAAGTGAGCGCAGTATGACAGAATATAAAAATGAAATTTATATCGAAAATGATGACACCAGAATTGATAAAATTGAACAAGTTTTACCGCCTGTGGCGTTATTAGAAAAATTTCCTGCCAGTGATGTGGCAGTAGAAACCGTCAGACAAACACGAAAAAAAGCACATAATATTATTCATCGAAAAGATGACCGTTTATTAGTTGTCATGGGACCTTGTTCCATTCATGATCCTGTTTCTGCGCTGGAGTATGCGAAACGGATTAAAATGATGCGCGAAAAATACCAAGATAGCTTGGAGATTATTATGCGTGTCTATTTTGAAAAACCGCGAACCACGGTAGGGTGGAAAGGCTTGATTAATGATCCTCACCTAAATGGTACCTTTGAGCTGAATGAAGGGTTGCGTCTTGCGCGTAAATTATTATCGGACGTTAATGATTTAGGGGTACCGGCTGCGGGTGAATTTTTGGATATGATTACCCCACAATATCTGGCTGATTTCATGAGTTGGGGTGCGATTGGTGCCAGAACCACAGAATCACAGGTGCACCGTGAACTTGCCTCTGGTCTATCTTGTGCAGTTGGCTTTAAAAATGGTACAAATGGCGGGGTCAGAATCGCGTTAGATGCGATTGGGGCAGCAGAAGCACCACATTATTTTCTTTCTGTCACGAAATTTGGTCATTCTGCGATTGTATCTACAAAAGGGAATGAAGACTGCCACATTATTTTACGAGGCGGTGATAAAGGTCCTAATTATGACGCAGAGCATATTGCTATGGTTTGTGCAGAGATCGAAAAAACAGGGCGTATTCCACATGTGATGGTCGATTTCAGCCATGCTAACAGTTGTAAACAATTTAAAAAACAATTAGAGGTTTGTGACAGTGTTTGCCAGCAAATCGCTATGGGTTCTACTCAAATCTTTGGTGTGATGGTAGAAAGCCATCTTGTTGAAGGGCGACAAGATTTAGTAGATGGAAAAGCGGTCACTTATGGGCAGAGTATCACGGACGCTTGTATTGGGTGGGAAGATAGCGAGAAAGTTTTGGAATCGCTTTCAAAAGCTGTCATCCAACGCCGAAATTTGCAGCAATAAATACAGGTTAAAGCGTCAGTGAATCTGGCGCTTTTTCTTTTCCTCTCACTCAGATAGCATAATTCTCTTTTATCCTCCCTTTATTTTCCTCTTTAACCTTGTTTTTATCCTCTTAATATGCGGTTAACTATTTTTGCACTTCTTAAAGCAAACGTTTGCCTTTCTAAATAAGCGGATTATAATACAGCGATTTTTTATTTTTTGACCAAAAGGAATTAAAAATGAGTTTAGATAACTTTAGTTTGAAACCGGTACCACAACATGAGCGTAAAGGAGGTATTGCGCTGACATTTGTGATGTTAGGTTTGACATTTTTCTCTGCAAGTATGTGGACTGGTGGCACTTTAGGCACTTCACTGCACTATGACGATTTTTGGACCGCTATTTTGATTGGTAACTTAATGCTAGGGGTCTATACCGCTTGTTTAGGTTATATTGGTGCCAAAACGGGGCTAACTACGCATATTCTGGCACGTTATTCTTTTGGGGTAAAAGGCTCATGGTTACCGTCTTTATTGCTTGGTGGAACACAAGTTGGTTGGTTTGGTGTTGGGGTGGCGATGTTCGCTATTCCGGTCAATAAAGTCACGGGAATTGATGTAAATACGTTAATTATTGCATCAGGATTATTAATGACCGTAACGGTGTATTTTGGGATTTCTGCCCTGACAGTATTATCTGCCGTTGCTGTGCCTGCGATTGCTGTTTTAGGTTCTTATTCTGTGTATTTGGCGGTAACAGACGCAGGAGGACTAGATGTACTCAGAAGTATTGTTCCGAAAGAGCAAATGCCTCTCTCTATGGCGATTACTCTAGTAGTGGGTTCTTTTATTAGTGCGGGGAGCTTAACTGCGGATTTTGTTCGCTTTGGGCGTGTACCGAAACAAGCGATTCTTATCAGCATGATCGCGTTCTTTCTAGGTAACTCGTTGATGTTTATTTTTGGTGCCGCTGGGGCGTCAGTAAAAGGCATGGCAGATATTTCTGATGTTATGGTCGCGCAAGGGTTGATCTTACCTGCCATTATTGTATTAGGTTTAAACATTTGGACCACTAACGATAACGCGCTTTATGCGTCAGGCTTAGGTTTTGCCAATATCACCGGGTTAAGTAGCCGTATTTTATCCATGGTGAATGGCGTGATTGGCACATTGTCTGCATTATGGCTATATAATAATTTTGTTGGCTGGCTCACTTTCTTATCTTCAGCAATTCCACCTGTGGGGGGCGTTATTATTGCGGATTACTTGCTACGTCGTAAATCTTATCAAGATTTTGAACAAGCCAAATTCGTGACTATTAATTGGACCGCGATTATTGCTGTCGCGATTGGTGTCGCTTGTGGTAAATATTTACCGGGCATTATTCCTGTCAACGCAGTATTGGGCGGGGCACTGTCTTATCTTCTTCTTAACCCATTCTGTGCAAAAATCTTAGCAACCAAATAGGAGTGCATCATGTTAATTAAAAACGTTCATCTTGCTGATCGAGAAGGGCTTTGGCAAATTTTGATTGAGGATCAAAAAATAGTGCAAATTTGTGCCAATGATGAAGTAATAAACTATGTCGGCGAAATTGTTGATGCAGAAAATGGTATTGCTTATCCACCTTTTGTTGAACCGCATATTCATTTAGACGCAACACAAACGGCAGGACAACCGAATTGGAACCAATCAGGCACCTTGTTTGAAGGCATTGAACGTTGGGCAGAGCGTAAATCCTTATTGAGCCATGAAGATGTGAAAGCCCGTGCATGGAAAACGTTAAAATGGCAAATTGCAAATGGGGTGCAATATGTGCGTACGCATGTGGATGTATCTGATCCCACATTAACGGCACTGAAAGCGATGCTTGAAGTGAAAAAAGAAGTAGCACCTTGGATTGATTTGCAAATTGTGGCTTTTCCACAAGAAGGGATTTTGTCTTATCCTAATGGTGAAGCATTACTTGATCAAGCGATGGCGATGGGGGCGGATGTAGTAGGAGGCATTCCACATTTTGAATTTACCCGTGAGTATGGCGTCGAGTCCATGCATATCGCGTTTAAGATTGCGCGTAAATACGGAAAACAAATTGATATTCATTGTGACGAAATTGATGATGAACAGTCGCGTTTTGTGGAAACCGTTGCTGCTTTAGCCTTGAAGTATGAAATGGGGGATAAAGTTACCGCGAGCCATACGACAGCAATGCACTCTTATAATGGTGCTTATGCCTCGCGTTTGTTCCGTTTGTTAAAATTGTCAGGCATTCATTTTGTGGCGAATCCACTGGTGAATATCCATTTGCAAGGGCGTTTTGATACTTATCCAAAACGTCGTGGTATTACCAGAGTGAAAGAAATGCTGAAAAATAACATTAATGTGTGTTTCGGTCATGATGATGTGTTTGATCCTTGGTATCCATTGGGCACAGCCAATATGCTACAAGTATTACATATGGGATTACATGTTTGTCAATTAATGGGCTATGGGCAAATTAATGAAGGGCTAAAATTAGTGACTGAAAATAGTGCAAAAGCATTAGGTTTAACGGACTATGGTATTCAGGTTGGGCATTCGGCAAACTTGATTATTCTACCTGCAGAAAATGGTTTTGATGCGGTAAGAAGACAAGTACCAACACGTTATTCTATTCGTGCGGGTAAGATTATTGCAGAAACGAAATTGGCAGAAACGCAAATTTATCTTGCAGAGAAAGAGAAAGTCAGTTACAGCTAAATATAGTGTAATGATATCTCATCAATAAGACATAAAAGTGCGGTCGAAAATCTTGAAGTTTTCGACCGCACTTATGTTTCTTTGCTAAGGGTTAGTTATCTACTTTAACAATCCAACCTTCAGGGGCTTCAACATCACCAAATTGGATACCCACTAATTCATTGTAGAGTTTGGTGGTGATTTCACCGACTTCCGTTTCAGAGTAGAACACATGGAAGTTATCACCATATTGGATACCACCAATCGGTGTGATGACGGCAGCAGTACCACAAGCGCCCGCTTCTTTAAATTGATCTAATTGATCGATATACACATCCCCTTCTTCTGTTTCTAAACCTAACCGCGCTTTAGCGAGATAGAGTAACGAGTATTTCGTGATACTTGGCAGAATTGACGGCGAAAGCGGAGTAATAAATTTGTTATCTTTTGTGATACCGAAGAAATTCGCTGAACCCACTTCTTCAATTTTGGTGTGTGTGGTCGGGTCTAAATAAATACAGTCACCAAAGCCGTTTTGTTTGGCTTCTTTACCAGGATAAAGACTTGCTGCGTAATTTCCACCCACTTTTGCTGCCCCGGTTCCTTGCGGTGCGGCGCGATCATAATTTGAAACTAAGAAATTAGTCGGTTTTAAGCCACCTTTAAAATAAGCGCCAACAGGGCAGCAGAAAATCGAGAAAATATATTCTGGCGCAGGATTGACGCCGACATTGTCACCTACACCAATCAAGAAAGGGCGTAAATAGAGGGTGGCACCAGTGCCATAAGGCGCTAACCATGCTTGATTTGCTTTGACCACTTGTTTACAGGCATCAATAAACATGTCTGTTGGCACTTCAGGCATCAATAAACGGCGACAACTGCCTTGCATACGTTCTGCATTTTGATCAGGGCGGAACAAGTTAATCGAACCGTCTTTACAGCGATAAGCTTTGAGTCCTTCAAAGCATTGTTGCCCATAATGAAGTGCAGTTGAACCTTCACTAATATGCAGTACATTATCTTTTGTTAGCTCGCCTTTTGACCATTTTCCGTCTTTCCAATAAGCGATATAGCGATAATCTGTTTTAATATAGCCAAAGCCTAAATTTTTCCAATCAAGATCTTTTATCATTATTATGTCCTTTTATTGTGTTTGGTGATGTTTTTAATCTACACCATTCTTCATGGCTTGCAAGTCTTTATCTGAAAAAAAGATTAAGATTAAAGAAAAAACGGAACAGCAAATATTTAATCGGAACACAAGCAATGTGAGCAGGTCTATGTTAGAATCGAACAGATAAAAAAACACCGCTCAATAGAGCGGTGTTTAACCAAAAGGGTCTAAAATAAATATACAGGAAGTGAAAATAAGTAACTTAAGATAAGTTACTCTGTTTGGTTTCCCAAACAATATGCAAACACAACATCATACTTAAGTCCGAAACTCTTAACCAGTAAGGAATTACCAATCATTAAGTATGCGCGCATTTTAGAGGGAAATAAGAGAGTGGACAATCGATATTTTTTTATATGAAGCATTAGAAAAACTAATGCGAAGAAACACGCTATATTATAGATCAAAAAGTAAACATTGAGAAGAAATATGTATAAACGTTTGCCTCCCTTGAATTCATTGAAAGCATTTGAATCCGCCGCTAGGCATTTAAGTTTCACAAAAGCTGCAGAAGAATTATTTGTGACACAAGCAGCAATCAGCCATCAAATAAAATTATTAGAAGATTTTTTAGGTATAACCTTATTCAAACGTAAAAATCGATCGCTGGAATTAACCGAATTAGGCAAAGCTTACTTCACGGATGTGAATAAAATTTTACGGCGATTGGTAGAAGCAACAGAGAAATTATTAGCCCAGAAAAATGATAAACACTTAACGATTAGTGTCCCGCAGACCTTTGGTATGCAATGGTTAGTACCACATTTAAGTGAGTTTAATCAACGCTATCCGGAGATTGAAGTACGCTTAAAAGGGGTAGATCAGGATGAAGGGGTTTTAAATAAAGATATTGATATTGCTATTTATTATGGACAAGGAAACTGGGATAATCTGCAGGTTGAAAAGTTAGTGGAAGAAAATCTTCTTATTCTCGCTTCACCAAAACTCTTAGCGCACAATCCTATTCACAGCAAAGAAGATTTGAAACATCATACCCTGATTCATATCCATACTCGTGATAATTGGCAGAACATGGCAAATTTTTTACAGTTAGAAGATTTAAATATTCAGCAAGGTCCCTTGTTTAGCCATACTTTTATGGCGTTGCAAGCCGCAATTCATGGTCAGGGGTTGGTTTTGGCGAATCGTTTGTTAGCCCAACAGGAAATTGATCATGGTCACTTACAAATTGTGTTACCGACCAATTTACATGATCCTAAATCTTTTTATGTAGTGAATCATTTTGATGTAAATGATGAACGTATCCAAGCATTTCGCGCTTGGATCATTGAAACAATGAAACAAAAATAATGAATAAATTAGTATTATATTGCCGTCCTGGCTTTGAAAAAGAACTTGCCGCTGAAATCAGTGAAAAAGCGGCTGAACTGGGCATATTTGGTTTTGCCAGAGTAGAGGAAAATCAAGGCTATGTGATTTTTGAATGTTACCAAACCGACGATGCCGATCGCCTAGCGCGTGAAATCCCTTTTAATCAACTGATTTTTGCCCGCCAAATGATCGTCGTATCTGACCTTTTAGCCGATCTCCCAGTTCAAGATCGCATTAGTCCGATTATTCAGCAATACCAAGCGATAGCCCATCGAATCAATTTAACATACAGCACCGAATTACTTGTTGAAACAGCCGATACGAATGAGGCAAAATCACTGTCTGCTTTTTGTCGCAAATTTACAGTGCCATTACGCCAAGCCCTAAAAAAACAAGGTTGGTTACAGGGGACTCGACATCATAAACAAGGGCTGACATTACATATTCTGATGTTAGATTCAACTCAATGTTATGTGGGGTATTCTTATAACCATAATCATTCTGAGCATTTTATGGGGATTCCGCGTTTGAAATTTCCGCTAGATGCGCCAAGCCGTTCAACGTTAAAATTGGAAGAAGCCATTCTGACTTTCCTGTCTAGGGAAGAAGAAAAGAAACGTTTGAATGAGCAAATGTATGCTGTGGATTTGGGCGCTTGCCCCGGTGGTTGGACATATCAGCTCGTCAAGCGTGGATTATTTGTTTATGCGGTCGATCACGGCAAAATGGCGGCGAGCTTACACGATACCGGACGTATTGAGCATTGTGCAGAAGATGGCTTTAAATTTCAACCACCGAAACGCAGCAAAATTGATTGGTTAGTCTGTGATATGGTGGAACAACCTAGCCGAATTAGCCAATTAATCCTCAAGTGGTTAGTGAATGGTTGGTGCCATGAAACAATTTTTAATTTGAAATTGCCGATGAAAAAACGCTATCTTGAAGTGAAAAAATGTTTGCAGATGATCGAGGAAAGCTTAGAAAAACAGGGATTCCGTTACCATATTCAAGCAAAACATTTATATCATGATAGAGAAGAAATTACGGTGCATATTGCCGTCAAAGCGTTGGACTAACTGATGGATGAACAACACACCGCCTTGATAAAGTGCGGTGTGTTTTTTTGATTTTTTTATGTAAAAGGTAGGAGAGAGGATACTATTTATTGCCTGTTTTTAAATAGCTTTTTAAGGTTTGTTCAATTTCATAGATCCAATCTAATTCATATTGTGTAAAACCCGCTTGTAAACGTGCATCTGTATTAATGACACCTTTGAAAATCACAATACGATATTTACGCAGTAATTCAGCAAAAGATTGCATCGCATCTAGTCCGCGTTTCTCTGACAGGGCATGATACCAGTGATTACCAATGCCAACATGCCCGATCTCATCACGTAAAATCACATCAAGAATTTCCACTGCTGCAAAATCTTTCCGTTGACGGATTTTATCTTGTAACACTGGTGTGGCATCCAAACCTCGCGCTTCAAGAACACGCGGAACGAGTGCCATACGTTCCCAAATATCATGTGCGGTCGCTTGTGCCATTTCCCATAAACCCGCATGAGCCTCAAAATCACCGTACTGATAGCCTAAGCTTTTCAAATGTTGATTGAGCAAACTAAAGTGGGTACTTTCCTCACGCGCTACCCGTAGCCAATCCTTAACAAATGCCATGCCTTGATTCAGTTCTTGTTGTGCACAGCGACCAAAACGCCAAGCCGCATCCAATCCAAGATTAATCGCATTAAATTCAATGTGTGCAATGGCATGTAACGTGGCAGCGTACCCTTCCTCTGTGGCAAAAGCCCGTTTGGGCACGTCTTTCGGCGCAACACAAAGGGGTCTAGTTGGAAAGCCAGCGATATCTTGTGTGGCATTGACCTCAGGAAAATCTGATATACAAGAGAATTGCACTTGAGGCAGTAATTCATCATATAAATGATTGACGAGTGCACATTTCTCTTCTGGGCGTGTTTCAGTTAATGCTTCTGTGATGGCATGCCAAAGTGCGGTCATTTTTCACCTCCTTTTTCAGGTGTATAACGAATTAAGCCTTCTTGCTGCGTCGTAGCAATTAAACGACCTTGGCGGTCAAAAATTTGCCCTCGTGCCAAACCACGTGCAGCAAAAGCATTATTGCTTTCAATGGCATAGAGCAACCAATCATTTAAATCAAAAGGACGGTGGAACCAAATAGAATGGTCAATTGTGGCTACTTTCATCCCCGCTTGTAAAAAGCCTTTTTGGTGGGGATGAAGTGCGGTTAATAAACAATGAAAATCGGAAAAATAAGCCAGTAAACATTGTTGGATTTTGTGATCTTGTGGTGCATGACCATTGGCTTTTACCCAAGCAAATTGTTCTGCGGGTAGTTGGCTGCCATGAAAGGGATTGTTGATATATTTGGTGCGGATATCAAAAGGGCGCTCTGCGGTGAATTTGGCACGAATGGCTTCGGGAATATGAGGTGCCAGTTTTTGAATAATCACACTTTCTGCGATCAATTGATCGGGGGATTCTACATCCGGCATTTTACTTTGATGATCAAAGCCTTGCTCTGCTTTTTGGAAAGAGGCGGTAATATGGCAAATCGGCTCATTGTGTTGAATCGCTTTGACGCGTAAAGCAGTAAAATTACGTCCTTCGCGCAAGGTTTCCACATCATAAATAATCCCATGTTGACTATCGCCCGGCGAAAGAAAATAAGCATGGCAAGAGTGCAAAACACGATCCGGCGGGGCGACCTGTATTGCCGCGGATAAGGCTTGTGCGACGACTTGACCACCAAATACTTGGCGTAAACCTAAATCTTCACTTTTGCCACGAAAAAGGAAATCATCAAGGCGTTCAAGTTGTAATAAGGCAATTAAATTATTCAGGACATTCGACATATTTTGTTCCTTATGGTGAATAGGGTATAGAATAGGAGAACGATTTTTTGTTTAGAAAACCGCTAAACGTTATAAAATATAAGCAATCCCACGGAAATCGCACATCAATGTTTGCAATATCTCAAATCTTGTTGCATAATACGCGACCTAATCACTTGGCGAAAGTACGGTGATTATCCTATGGAAACCTTCTCGGTTCCTCGCAATGGTGTCTGGTTTACCCGGTCAGGTTCGGAAGAAAGCAGCCAAAGTCAGAATTTCTGTGTGCCGAGATCAAGCTGGGAAGGTTTCCACCCAACACCATCCTTCTCTTCCTTAAATCCGTTCAATCAACTGTCTAAAATAACCTTGTTCTAACTGGCTGAGTTCGTGATAATTGCCTTGTTCAATTAATGTTGCTTCATCAATCATACAAAGCAAATCAAATTGATCAATAAAGGTTAATCGATGAGTAACCATTAAAAGAGTTTTGCCTTGCGCGTGCGCTAAAATTAGACGTAAAATTTGGCGTTCAGTTTCACGATCTAGCCCTTCTGTGGGTTCGTCTAATAAAAGAATAGGGGCGTTATTTAATAATACACGTGCCAAGCCTAAACGACGTTGTTCTCCACCAGAAAGCGGACGACCGCCGTCGCCAAGCCAGCTATCAAGCCCTTCATCTTGAGTAAGCAATTTTTCTAGTCCGACTTGCTGTAATACCGCGATCATTTTTTCATCGTCGATCAGATTTGCGTTCGCTATTTGCAAATTATTGCGCAAGGTGTCACTAAAGACATGAACACGTTGGGTCAAAAAGCAAATTTGCTCACGTAATGCTTGTTCACTGTAGTGTTGGATAGGTTTGCCTGCAAGTCGTAAGTTACCTTGTTCTGCATCATAGTTACGTACTAAAAGTTGTAAAAGAGTTGATTTACCACTCCCGGTTTTACCTAAAATCGCGACTTTTTGTCCACTTAAAATCCTTAAATTAAGGCGATTGAGCGCAAGATTGTCGCGTGTAGGATAACGGAACGACAGATTTTCTGCCTCAATTAAAGGTTGTTCTGTTTGTTCAAATTGTTCATTTCCATCAAAGCTCACTAATGCCTTTTGTGCAATGATATCATTGACATTTTCCGCTGAAGCAATCACCTGTCCAATATGCAAAAACGCAGCACCAATGGGCATTAAAATTTCAAAAGAAGCCAGTGCCGAAAAGGTAAACAATGCCATCAGTGCGGCTTTATAGGTTCCATTGCCAAGATCGGCTTCTGCAGCAAACCATAAAGTCGCTGACAAAATAAACCCATTTACTAGTAATAAAATTGCACTGGAAAGCCCTGCTAAATTGGCTTCTTTTTGTTGATACGCTTGCCATGCTTGTTCTGTTTGGTTGAGTTTTTGTTGGTGTTGTGTGCTTGCGTTAAATAACAATAATTCTGCTTGGGCTTGAATAAATTCAACAAATTGCGTGCGATAAGTGGCACGTGAGCTAATTAATTTCTCACCAAACTTTGTGCCTAAATGATAAAAAACAGTAGGGATAATCAATAAAAAACAGAGTAAGGTTAAACCAATAAACAGTGCTAACGGGACATGAATAAAGCTTAATCCGAATGTAATCAAACCGATCACGACAATGGCGCTGATAAAGGGGGCAATTAAACGCAAATATAAGCTATCTAGCGTATCTACATCTGCCACTAAACGATTTAATAAATCACTGTTGCGATAACGGTTAAGTACCGCGGGACTGAGGGGAATGATGCGACGAAAAACTTGTACACGCAATTTGGCTAATACGCGGAAAGTGGCATCATGAGTCACTACTTTTTCAAAATAGCGTGCTACGGTACGTCCAATTGCAAGTCCACGTACACCAGCGGAAGGGTAGAAGAAATTAAATAGCGTCCCCACACCAGCAATTGCCGTTGCAGCTAAAAACCAACCGGATAGGGTGAGCAAACCAATACTGGCGGCTAAGCCAGTAATCATTAATAGGACGCCGAGAAATAGCGTCAACTTAGCATGTTTAAAAAGACGTAAAAAAGGGAAGAGTGCACGCATTAATTTACATCCTGTTTTCGTTGGGTCAATAATTCAGCAAAGAACCCCGTATTTTTTAATTGTTCAAAATGCCCTTGTTGAACAATTGCACCTTGTTGCATGACTAAAATCGTGTCACATTGTTTTAAATCTTCAATACGATGCGTAATCATCAAAGTGGTTTGTTGCTGACTCATGTGTTGTAAAGCTTGCAAAACGAGATTTTCAGACTGTGCGTCTAAACTGGCAGTCGGTTCATCGAGTAAAAGTAAATGACCTTGACGCAGCAAGGCGCGAGCAATCGCTAAACGTTGCGCTTGTCCCACAGAAACACCAAGCCCGCCATCCTTAATTTCGCTGTTTAGCCCCAGTTTATCTGTGAATTCTTTAGCTTGTGCTAAACACAAAGCCTGATCAATTTGTGCGTCTGTTGCCTCAATATCGCCTAATAAGAGATTTTCTTTGATGCTTCCTTGTAATAACAGCGGGTTTTGTCCTACCCAAGCAATATGTTTACGCCATTGTGTAATATTCATCTCTTTGAGTTCAATACCATTGATTTTTAAGCTTCCTTGATAGGCTAGAAAGCCGAGAATTGCGTTGAATAAGGACGTTTTTCCTGCACCACTTTGTCCAACAATAGCCGTGTGACTTCCTGCAGGTAGCGAAAAATTGAGGGATTGAGTTAATGGCTTTCCTTGTGGCGAGAGAATCACAAGGTTTTCTGCGCAGATTTCCACCGCACTTTCGATATGGGGATTCTGTTGTGCTGTTGATTGTGCCGTTGTGTGATTGGCTTCTAAGAAGTCGACAATCACGTCCGCTGCGCCAATTCCAGCGGCACGATCATGGTAATATGTACCGAGATCACGCAAGGGTTGGTAAAACTCTGGCGCTAAAATTAAACAAAAGAAACCAACAAATAAGGTAAGAGGGGCATCATAGGTACCAAAGTTTAATTCACCTAAATAACTGAATCCAAAATATACCGCCATTAGCGCAATTGAAATGGAAGTAAAAAACTCTAAGACGGCAGAGGAAAGAAATGCCATCTTTAATACGTCCATTGTTGTTTCGCGAAAATCTTCGGTATTTTTTTCGATATGCTGTGTTTGTTCTTCAGTGCGATTAAAGAGACGTAGGGTTTCTAAACCGCGTAAACGGTCTAAAAATTGTCCGCTCAGTTTGGCTAAGGTCGCCATATTTTTCTGACTACTGTCTGCCGCCGCAATCCCGACTAAAATCATAAAAATCGGGATGAGTGGCGCAGTGATCATGAGAACTAAACCTGCCGCCCAGTTTAAGGGAAAAATCGCGATTAAAATGACAACGGGAACAATGGCAGACAGTGCCTGTTGGGGTAAATAGCGCGCATAGTAATTATGGAGGTTTTCCACTTGCTCTAACATAATGGTCGCCCAGCTCCCCGCGGGTTTATTGTTAATGGTGGCGGGACCGACTTGATGGATTTTGTCTAAGATCTTCTGACGCAAAATATTGCGTAAAATTCGACCGCACTTAAAGCCAATTTGTTCACGTACCCACAAAATGATAGCACGTAGAGCAAAGCCAATAACTAAGCCAATAAAAGAAGGGAGTAATTCATGCCTTGCTGTATTGAGCATGATCAAGTGATGGAGAAGATTCGCTAAAAAGTAGGTATTTATCACTAAGATCACTGAAGATCCCGAAGCCAGCATAATATTGAGATTTAATAGTCTTCTGATGGGTTTCTGTTGTGACCAAAGCCATTTTTGTAAATATTTTTGGCGAGATTTTTCCATAACTGTCCGATTATTGATTCCGTAAGCGAAAAAAAATTATTCGCCCAAAGGCGAGATTGGACGAATAATATAAAACAATAAAATGTTATTTTTGGGCATCCAAATAGCGTTCTGCGTCGAGTGCTGCCATACAACCGGTACCCGCTGAGGTAATCGCTTGGCGGTAGTTATGATCCATCACATCACCCGCAGCAAAGACTCCGTCCACTGAAGTCGCAGTGGCATTGCCTTCTAAGCCTGACTTGACCACAATATAACCATTGTTTAGTTCAAGTTGATCTGCAAAAATATCCGTATTTGGTGCATGACCAATCGTAATAAAGACACCGTCTAGGCTGAGTTCTTCTGTGGCTTCAGATTGTGTATCTTTCAAGCGAACGCCCGTCACGCCCATATTATCACCCAATACTTCATCTAAAGTGCGGTTAGTATGGAGGATAATTTTGCCTTCTTCGACTTTTTTCATTAAACGGTCAATTAGAATTTTTTCACTGCGGAAACTGTCACGGCGGTGTACTAAATGCACTTCTGAAGCAATATTAGCGAGATAGAGTGCTTCTTCTACTGCGGTATTACCGCCACCGATGACTGCCACTGGTTTATTACGATAGAAAAAGCCATCACAAGTTGCACACGCAGACACACCACGACCTTTATACGCTTCTTCAGAAGGCAAACCTAAATAACGCGCAGATGCCCCTGTCGCGATAATTAAGGCATCACAACTGAAGGTATGGACATCACCGTATAATTTGAATGGGCGAGAGGAAAGATCCACTTTATTGATATGGTCAAAGATAATTTCCGTGTCAAATTTTTCAGCATGTTGTAACATGCGTTGCATTAATTCTGGTCCTGTTGTTTCACCAAAATCCCCCGGCCAATTTTCAATTTCAGTTGTGGTTGTTAATTGTCCACCTTGTTGTAAACCCGTCACTAAAACCGGTTTGAGGTTAGCACGTGCCGCATAAATGGCTGCGGTATAACCGGCAGGTCCCGATCCTAAAATTAAAAGTTGGCTGTGTTTCATTGCATTCATATTGTTATCCTTTACTATCACGAAAATTCTGTTTGTATTATAGACCGTTCAGAGAGGGCAATCTATCACTAATCTTGCCTATTAATATAATAGAGAATAGAGTAAACGACGGTATTTATTGCTAACGGGATCATTTTGTCCGATCGCCGTTAACATGGCTAAAAATTGTTGTTTGATTTCTCCGTTCTCCGCATTGAGATCGCGCTTTAAAAAGTCAAATAGAAGGCTTAGTGCTTCTTCATTGCGATTGGCTTGGTGTAATTGTAAAGCAAGTTTCAAAGCAATTTGGGGAGAGGGATTTTTCGCAAACTCACTCTGCAATTGCTGAATCTCGGGGGTATCTGCCGCTTGAATCAGTAATTCAATTTGGGCTTGTAATCCTTGCCAACGGTTATCACGATCTTGTAATGGGATTTGATTTAAAATGTCTTGCGCTGGCTCGACTTTCTTCATCGCAATATAGGTTTCAGCATAAAGTAAGGCTATATCACTGTTTTTTTTCGCTGACAGTTCCCAAGCTTCTTTGAGGAGAGGAAGGGCTTGTTCAAAGTTTTCTGCTTCAAGCCATTCAAGCGCTTGCATAAATTTTATTTCGTCTTCTTTCGGTAGAATCAGTGCTAAGCGTTGTTGTAAGGCTTGCTCATCTAAAATACCGGGAAAAGCATCTAGCGCTTGTGCTTCTTTAAATAAATAGGTAGTTGGTAAGGTTTGAATACGGAATTGTGCCGCAACCATTTGTTCTGTTTCACAATTGACTTTCGCAAGAATAAATTGCCCTTGATATTGTTCCGCGTAACGTTCTAACAACGCCATAAACGCCACAGAAGGTTGATGACTTGGTGCGTAAAACGTTAAGACCAACGGGATTTGTTGTGATTGTTGTAAAATTTCAGTGAGGTTTTGTGCATTCACTTCAACGAGATGGGGAGACGTTAACATTCATCTTTTCCTATCATAAAGCATTTCATCATGGCTAGCATTCTAGCAAAAATTAGTTGAGGAAAATAGCGGTCTTGTTTTGCTTAAAAAACAACCCGCCCCGTAGGGCACGGCTGGTTCTTTTTGAGAAATTACGCTTCTTCGTCTTGATCTTTTTTCAAGATCTCATCTTCATTGAGTTTTAAAAGACGGGCAATCGCATTGCGGTAGGAGATTTCAAGGCTTTCTCGACTAGTGGCAATGACACCTTGATCGATTAAGAAACCGTCATTGACATCATAAACCCAACCATGTAATGAGAGTTTTTTCCCATTTTTCCACGCGGATTTAATGATTGACGAGCGACCTAAGTTATAAACTTGCTCTGCGACGTTAATTTTCGTCAGCATATCAGCCCGTTTTTCAGGCGGTAAATTGCCAAGTAAATGACTATGCTTATACCAAATATCGCGTAAGTGGAGTAACCAGTTATTAATTAAACCTAAATCTTGATCCGCCATGGCGGCTTTAATTCCACCACAGTTTGTATGTCCACAAATAATAATGTGTTCAATATTTAAGACCTCAACGGCATATTGCACAACAGATAAACAGTTTAGATCGGTGTGAATGACTTGATTTGCAACATTACGATGTACAAACAGCTCACCCGGTCCTAAATTCGTTAATTTTTCTGCAGGAACACGGCTATCCGAGCAACCAATCCAAAGATAGCTCGGGGTTTGATGATCAGCCAATTCTTTAAAGTAAGAGGAGTTTTCCTCTTTCATCCGTAACGCCCAGCTATAATTATTGGCAAAAAGTTGTTCAATTTTTTTCATTAGAGTGATTCCTATACCGCAAAAATAAGGGGGCTAGTATAGCGTACAAAATGAGAACGAGGAAATTGCTTTTTGAGTTAGAGACTAGGTCAATGTGAGGTTTAGCCTATATCAGTACAACGATAAATAGGCTAAACAGGGTGGTATGACAAGTTTAAAGTGCGGTCGCTTGTTTCATTTTTTGCGTAAACTGCGCTAGTTCAGCTAAGCAGGCTTGTGAGTCATGGCGATATTTTTCAATAATTTGAACGGTAGCGGAACCCGAAATGGCACCATTGACGCCCATTTTTAACACATCGCTAACTTGCTGTGGTTGCGAAATACCAAAGCCTTGCAAAATAGGGGGAGCTTGATAGGCTTTGAGGCGCTCGACGAGTGTTTTTAAGTTGCCAGCAGATTGTTGATTTTCTACTCCTGTTACACCTGAACGAGAAACTAAATAGGTGTAACCTTGTGTTTGTTGAGCGACACGTTTGATCGTGTCTTCACAGGCATTAGGCGGACAGATAAAAACCTGCTGAATGCTATATTTTTCAGCCATAACCGTAAACTCTCGATGGGCGAATAATGGTAAATCCGCAATTAATACCGCATCCACGCCCACTTCAGCACAACGTTGATAAAAACGTTCAATGCCTTGTGCATAAACCAGATTGGCACAAAGCAGTAAACTTATTGGTAGTGTCGGATAAGTTGATCGTACTTGTGTTAATAACTGAAAACTGGCATCTGTGCTACAACCTGCGGCTAACGCACGTTGGTTAGCGGCTTGAATCACTGGACCATCTAACATCGGATCAGAAAAAGGAAAGCCTAATTCTAAAGCGTCTGCACCATTTTCCACTAAGGTTTGAATAATCTCAAATGACTGTGCCAGATTAGGATCGCATAGCGTGACAAAAGGGACAAATGCACCTTGTTGTTTTTGTTGTAATTGTGAAAAGAGGGTATCAAAACGGCGCATGTGAAACTCCTTTTTGCGATAAAATGCGATCTACGGTAAAAATATCTTTATCACCTCGTCCAGATAAATTGACCACCAAGAGTTGTTCTTTTTCAGGCTGGCGCTGAATCAGTTTTAAGGCATAAGCGAGGGCATGAGCACTTTCTAATGCGGGAATAATGCCTTCATGGCGTGCTAAGGCTTGGAAGGCGGATAAGGCTTCATCATCGGTAATGGATTCATATTGGGCACGCCCAATCGCTTGTAAATGTGCGTGTTGTGGACCAACGGAAGGAAAATCAAGTCCTGCTGAAATCGAATACGATTCTTCAATTTGTCCATCTGGTGTTTGCATCAAGGGCGCTTTCATACCAAAGTAGATTCCTGTTGTGCCATGACCTAGTGGAGCGCCATGTTGTCCAGTGGCAATTCCTTTGCCCGCTGGTTCAACACCAATTAAACGTACGCTGGTTTCCTCGATAAAGTCATTGAACATACCAATGGCATTTGAACCCCCACCAACCGCAGCAATGACTGCATCAGGTAAACGCCCTTCACGTGCTAGAATTTGTTGCTTGGTTTCTTCACCAATGATTTTTTGGAACTCACGCACGATAGTAGGAAAGGGATGGGGACCTGCTGCCGTGCCGAGTAAATAATGGGTGTGTTCATAGTTTTCTGCCCAATCACGCATGGCTTCACAGCAGGCGTCTTTTAATGAGGCTGAGCCTTTCGTTACCGCAGTCACATTCGCCCCCATTAAACGCATACGAAATACATTTGGCGATTGACGTTCAACATCTTTTGCGCCCATGTAGATTTGGCATGGTATGCCGAGCATGGCACAAGCGAGAGCTGTTGCTACGCCATGTTGTCCCGCCCCCGTTTCCGCAATAATACGGGTTTTACCCATCCGTTTCGCTAATAAGATTTGCCCTAATACTTGATTGGTTTTATGTGCACCGCCATGCAATAAATCTTCACGCTTCAGGTACAGTTTGGTTTTACTGCCTTGAGTGAGATTGCGACAGCGAGTCAGCGCAGTTGGGCGACCTGCATAGTTCTTCAATAAATCGAGGAAGGTTTCTTTAAATGTGGGATCTTGTTGTGCCTCAACAAAGGCTTTTTCGAGATTTTTCAACACCGGCATCAGAATTTCGGGGACATACATTCCTCCAAATTCGCCGAAATAGGGATTAAGTAAGGTTTCTGACATGGTTATTCCTTTAAACAATATAATGATAAATCGTTGTGATGGATAAAATTGAAACTATTTCATTTTTAAATATTGCACTATTAAACTAGTTCAGAATATAAAAAGCAAGTGTTTTATGAAAAATAACGAAAACGTGGTGAAAAAAAGAGAAAAAAGGTGCCAATGACTTCGCACCTTAGCATGATGAAAGGAATTGCAGGAATTATTTCGTTTGTTTGACGACATTGAGTGGCGCGCTACTTTGCGCTGTTGGCATCACTTCAATGCGGTTAATGTTGACGTGTTCAGGCTGTTGATTTGCCCACAAGACAATATTGGCAATATCTTCAGGAGTAACAAACTGCACATCTTCATATAATTTTGCGGCGCGTTGATCATCGCCTTTGAATCGCACATTGGAAAACTCCGTCCCTCCGCATAATCCCGGTTCAATATTGGTCACACGAATGGCGGTGCCTGCGAGATCGGCACGTAAGTTTAAGCTAAATTGTTTGATAAAGGCTTTGCTTGCGCCATAAACATTGCCACCCGGATATGGGTAAGTCCCTGCAATCGATCCTAAATTAATAATATGTCCTTGATTGCGACTGACCATTTGCGGTAGCAGTAGGCGAGTGACAGTAACTAATCCTGTGATGTTGGTGTTGATCATTTGTATCCAGTCATCTAATTCAGCTTTATCAGCACGATCAAGCCCTAATGCTAACCCCGCATTATTGACTAAAAGATCCACTGCTTGCCAGGCTTGAGGCAGGTTGTTAATCGCTTTTTCTGTGGCGTGGCGATCGCAGAGATCAAAGGCGAGTGGCAAAAAATCGGCACCAAATTCTTGCTGTAATGCGGCTAAACGTTCTGCACGTCGCCCTGTGCCAATCACGTTGTAATTATGCTGAATTAATGTACGACAAATCGCGGTGCCAAATCCGGCAGTGGCACCGGTCACTAATGCAATTTTTTTCATTTTTACCTCAGGTATAAGTTATCACGCTGTTTAACTTAGCGGAGTTGAGCAAAAGCTGCAACGACTTTTTGGTGTGATTTTACACCAGGATAAGTTTCAAGCCCTGAATTTAAATCCAGTCCTAAACAGCCTTGAGCGAGCGCCAGAGGGATATTTTCTGGTGTAATACCACCAGCTAACATACTTTTTGGTTTTAAGTGATGAGGGATCAATTGCCAATCAAATGTTTTCCCCGTTCCGCCACGTTGTTGATGCGTTTTACTGTCAAAAATATAACGATCAATATTTTCATTTTCTACGATTTGACACGGACTGGTGCCGCTACTCTCAATGCAAATGGCGCGCCAAATTTCACAATTCACTGGCAATTCATCGCGTAATTGGCGAATGAATTCGTGGCTTTCGTTGCCATGTAATTGGACGGCGTGGAGTCTTAATTGAGTTGCAAGGTGACAGATAAACGCTATGGATTGATCTTGAAATACCCCAACAAAGCGCAATGGGGCTTGTGTGACTAATTCTTGGGCTTGACGTAAGCTAATGCAACGTTTTGAGTGTGTCACAAAAATCAGTCCACCGTAAAGTGCACCTTGCTGGTAAACCGCTCTTACATCTTGTGGACGGGTGAGCCCACAAACTTTATGTTCCCCAAAAAGAAGTGAGCGTACCGCATGATTTAAATCTGCGTGTTGCATTAAACTACTGCCAATTAAAAAACCGTCGGCAACATGGCGTAAGTCTCGAATTTGTTGGTGTTGATAGATACCAGATTCACTGATAATTTTGGTTCCAGGAGGAATCTGATCGGCATAGTGTTGAGTGATCTGGGCAACACGTTGTATGTCTACACTGAGATCATGTAAATTCCGATTATTGACACCAATCACTTTCGCTTTTAACGCTAATGCGCGCGCAAATTCTGCCTCATTACTGGTTTCAGTTAAAACGCCCATCCCTAATTGGTGTGCTAATGTGGCTAATTGTGTATAGCGTTCATCATTGAGAACGGAAAGCATCAATAAAATAGCATCGGCTTGTGCGTATCGTGCCAAATATACTTGGTATTCAGATAAGATAAAATCTTTACATAAAATCGGTTGTGTCACGCGTTGGCGTACTTGAGCAATATCAGCAAAATGCCCTTGAAAATATTTTTCATCGGTTAAGACGGAAATGACCGTAGCATAGTGTTGATAAACCTCGGCAATCTCGGTTAAATCGAATGCTGCACGAATTAAGCCTTTTGAGGGAGAGGCTTTTTTACATTCTAAGATATATGAAGGGCGTTGTTTTGAGCCTTGTTGCATCGCTTGATAAAAGTCACGATCACTACGTTCTAGCTGATCTTGAAAGCTTGCTAAAGGCAATTGTGCTTGTTTTTCTGCAATCCAAGTGGTTTTATCTTGAATGATTTTTTGCAGAATAGAGGGAAGCGCTTGTGTCATTGTTAGGTTCTCTTAATAATAAGTCATCAAAACGAATTAATATTGGGTAAGTTGTTGTAAGGTCTCAAATGGTTTGCCTGTGGCGATAATATCCATAATCGCTTGTGCATTTTGTTTGAGGTTTGGATAGCCAAATAAGGTCATCAACATGGCACTATTCATTGCCACTGCTTGTTGGTGTGCCAATTTGCCTTTGCCTTGTAAAAGTGCGGTCAGAATTTGGGCATTTTCGCTAGGCTTTCCGCCACGTAATGTTTCAAGTGGCTGTGGCTGAAAGCCAAAATCTTGTGGCGTAAGTGTATAACGTTCAATTTGTCCTGCTTTGATTTCAGCGACTTCGGTCACACCATGTAGTGCAATTTCATCTAAGCCTGAGCCATGTACCACTACGCTATGCTCATGTCCCAAACGGGCAACCGTTTCTGCATAAGGTTGAATTAAGTCAGATGAATACACACCAAGTAACTGCCGTTTGGGTTTGGCTGGATTGATCAAGGGACCTAAGATATTAAAAATAGTGCGTGTTTTAAGTGCTTGGCGGACAGGAATCGCATATTGAAACCCCAGATGATATTGCGGGGCAAAAAGAAAACATAAGCCAATTTCATCCAACGCTTGTCTGGCTTTGTGAGCTGATATATGGACATTCACCCCTAAGGCAGTTAACAGATCACTGGCGCCCGTTTGGCTCGAAACACTACGATTACCATGTTTTGCGACTTTTAGTCCATAACTGGCCGCTACAATTGCCGAAGCTGTAGAAATATTAATGGTATTGGCGCCATCTCCTCCCGTGCCGACAATATCAGCAAAAGGGTAGTCTGGAATGGGAAAGGATTCGGCATCAGCTTGTAATGCGGTGACGGCACCACTGATTTCTTCAGGGGTTTCACCGCGCAGTTTAAGGGCAATTAATGCGGCACTGAGTTGTGAGTTATCCAATTGTCCACGTACGATAGCGGTGAAAAGAAATTCGGTTTGTTGTTGGTTTAACGCTTTTTTTTCAAAGAGTTGATGAAGTAACTGCTCGGTTTGCATGTTTTTTCCTTTTAAATCCATTTTTATTTTGTAATTTAAAACTATTAAACTAGTACAAAATAATAATGTCAAGGGGTAAATTTTGCATCCAATAGAAAAATACGGTATATCTTGATCAAAATAGTATAAAAACAACGCAGACAAGGATGATTGCAGGAGGAAAACAAATGTCACTTAGTATTTTATCGCCTTTGCTTTATCTCTTCATTGGCATGTTTTTAGCGCATTTTCCTCTTAATATTAAAGGAAAAATCTCTATTTTTTTGACTAAATGTGTGATCCCAGCTGTCATTGTGTATAACATCGCCACCTATAAAAAAGGCTTCTTAGTTATTATGTTGGGAACCATGTTAATGCTCTTGATATTATTTCTGATTAGCCGTGTTTATCAAGAGAATCCCGTTAAACGCCTTTGTTTCTTTTATTTAAATATTGCTTGGTTCGGCTTACCTATTGGTAATGCTATTTGGGGCAGCGAAGCGGCGATGATTTTGATTAGTGTCTATATTGGGAGTTCACTGTTTTGCAATTCTGCTTGTGTTAGTTTGATGTCAAGCGGTACGACATGGAAAAAGCAACTAAGTCAACTCGCGACATCACCGCCCGTGCTGGCTTTAATGCTTGGTATTGTCGCTATGCCTGTGGGTGAATGGATAGAGCGTCAATGTGTTTTCCTATATGAAAGTTTAAAATTTACTATGACCTTTTTAGGGATGATGCTGTTGGGAATGTGGTTAGCAAGTACAAAACTCAAGCAAGCTGATTTTAAAGAAGCCATGGTCTTGTTTGTGTTTAGAATGCTCACGATTGCGTTATTGGTTTCGGTTTTTCTTCATCTCGCAGACTTTTATGAATTTGAGCTCATTATTCAAAATAAGCCTGTCTTTTATTTATTGAGTTTTCTGCCACCTGCCGCGAATTTGATTATTTTAGAAACCTATTATTTAAACACAGGCACATCGGCTAGCCGAATTGCCTGTGGAACTATTATCAGTCTGATGGCAATCAGTATTTATGTGACAGGGTTACTTATCTTTTCATCATCCACCTAAGTGTGCTCGAAGGTGTTCAGATTTCATGCGCCAACAGCCATTCAATAGACTGCGCTAATAACTGTGAACCTTGCACTGTTAAGATGCTTTCTGGATGAAATTGAAAGCTACAAATCGGCAAATGTTTATGTCGAATAGCCATGATAATATCATGGTAGGTTGCGTTGACAATAAATTCGTCAGATAAATCAACGCCCATTAAGGAGTGGTATCGTGCGACGGGCATTGGATTTGGTAAGTGTGCAAACATCATTTGCTGATCGTGTGTAATGTTTGACACTTTGCCATGTAAGACTTCGCCTGCATGGATTACTTTACCACCAAATGCTTCAACAATCGCTTGATGACCTAAACAAATGCCAATCATTCTAACCTTTTGTTTTAAACGCTGAATCAGGGGTAACATATTACCCGCTTGTTGCGGTGTACTCGGACCAGGTGAAAGCGCTAGAATCGTATTGGGGTGGGCAAGTGTAACCTGTTCTAATACATCGAGATCACAATCATTACGATAGATGTGGACTTGATGTCCTAAACAACGCAACTGATCCACTAAGTTATAGGTAAAGGAGTCAAAATTATCTAAAAATACAATCTTTGCCATACTGCTGTCCTTATGCTTGACGGGGTGTTTGGTGAGTTTGAACAATCGCGTTAATCACGGCTTGTGCTTTGTGTCGTGTTTCATCGGCTTCTTTTTGCGGATCTGAATCGAGCACTTCGCCACAACCGGCTTGGATGTAGGCAATACCTTGTTGCACAAAGGCGGAACGTATCACAATACACGTGTCTAAATCGCCATTCGAAGCGAGATACCCTACCGCACCGCCATAACTATGTCGTTTTTGTTGTTCAACTTGATAGAGCAGTTGAATTGCTTTAATTTTTGGAGCACCAGTGAGTGTCCCCATGTTCATGCAAGCTTGATAGGCGTGTAACGCATCTAATTCAGGTCGTAATTTGCCCACCACGTGAGAAACTAAGTGCATAATGTGAGAATAGCGATCTACTTGCATTAAATCCGCCACTTGGCGTGTCCCGGTTTCACAAACCCGTGCAATATCATTACGGGCTAAATCCACTAACATCAAATGTTCTGCGAGTTCTTTTTGATCTAAACGTAATTCCAGTTCCAAGCGAGCGTCCAATTCTGGATCAATCTGACCATTAGGATAAAAACCGCGCGGGCGTGAACCCGCAATCGGATAAATCTCGAGCTGACGGGTTTGCTGTGTATATTTCAATGCACTTTCTGGTGAGGCGCCAAAGAGAGTAAAGTCTTCATCTTGCATAAAGAACATATAAGGGCTCGGATTCGTGTGTTTCAGCTGTCGGTAACTTGCCAATGTATTTGGACAGGCTAACGAAAAGCGACGGGAAGGCACAATTTGAAATACATCACCTTGATAAAGATGTTGTTTTAATACCTGAATAATTTGTTTAAATTGCACATCATCAAGGTTCGTTGTCAGCGTAGTGTCCGCCGAAACGTAATGTAAGTGCGGTTCAATATTTGCAAATTTTTGTATTATCTGATCAGCTTGTTGCTGTAGCGCTGTTTGATATTGTGGCGCGAAACAGAAACTGTGTAGCTGAGCTTGTTGTAATTGATGATCGAGTGTCAATTGATGTTCCGCTAAGTAGAAACAATAGTCAGGGCAATCGAGCCCATCCTCTTGTAATTGGATGTTATCCATAGGGATAAACTGGGTCACTAAGTCATAAGCAAATAAGCCACCTAACAGAATGGGGACCTCACTATGTTGATAAAGTGAGAGCAGGGCACGTAGCGCATCAAAACAAGTTGAAGCATGTAATTTGTTGTCTTCATCAAGGTTTTTGTCAAGTTTTGGAAAGATAACTGAGAATTGACTCTCTGTGACTGCACTGATTTCATAGTGACATTGTAACTTCTCCATAAGTGCATGCAAAACAGCGACGCCATTTTGTGTTTTAGCACAGAAGGTCACACGTAATCCATGACAGGTAATTTTTAGTGCGGGTTGTATAACTAAGAGGCTTTTTAAACTGTTTTTACTGTGAATTTCAGCAGATTCGAGTAACAGCGTGTTGGTTTTATCCTGACAGAGTGCCGCAAAAACATGTGTTGGATCGGCGTAATAAGGTAATGATTGAGTTAAGGTATGAATAAAAGCGAATGACATAGTATATGTGTGTCCTTTTTTGTAATTTTGAACTATTAAACTAGTTTATTATTTTTGTGTCAAGGTGGAACATGATAAAAAATGGAATAAATAAAAACTTAGCACCGTGAAAATTGAGCTGTTTTATACCAAATTGAAACTCGTTAGAAAGGCGTGAATAAAATATTAGCGCTCAGAGGAGAGTAAGTTGCACTTTCACTTAAATTCGTTATGATTAACCATCATTTATTTTAAGGAGAAAAAACATGTGGTCTGATATTGCAACAGGATATGGGCTTTTTATTTTAGAAATCTTAACAATTTTATTGGTCATTGCAGGCATCGCTTTTATGATTGTGACATTAAAGCAACATAAAGCAAAAAGTACGGGCGAACTTGTGGTGGTGGATTTATCAGAGGAATACCAAGAAAACAGCAAAAGATTACGTGAGTTTAGTTTATCGGAAGAAACACGTAAGCAATTAGAGAAAACCCAAAAAAAAGCAGATAAAGAAAAAGCGAAACGTGAAAAAGAAAAGCGTAAAAAAGGTGAAGACATCGCAGACGAGCATAAACCGCGCCTTTATGTCTTACAGTTTAAAGGCGATATTGCGGCGTCAGCGACGAGCGCATTACGTGAAGAAGTGAGTACCATTATTGGAGTTGCCAAGCCAGAAGATGAGGTTTTAGTACGCTTAGAAAGTCCCGGTGGAATGGTACATGGTTATGGGTTAGCGGCGTCGCAGTTGCTACGTTTAAAACAGCATGGCATTAAATTAACGGTTGCGGTAGATAAAGTGGCAGCCAGTGGGGGATATATGATGGCTTGCGTGGCGGATACTATTGTTGCCGCGCCATTTGCGATTTTGGGATCAGTCGGTGTGGTTGCACAAATTCCTAACATTTATCGTTTGTTAAAAAAACATGATGTGGATGTCGATGTGATGACGGCGGGTGAATATAAACGCACGATGACTGTGTTAGGCGAAAATACAGAAAAAGGAAAACAGAAATTCCAGCAAGAATTAGAAGAAACGCATCAATTATTCAAACAATTTGTGACCCAAAACCGTCCGCAAGTCAATATTGAGGAAATTGCCACGGGGGAACACTGGTTTGGTCAACAAGCGTTAGGATTGCATTTAGTGGATGCAATTTCAACAAGTGATGATTTAATTTTAAACGCGATAAAAGAAAATAAAACCGTTTTATCCGTGAAATATCATGTAAAACAATCGTTCCTTCAAAAAGTCGGTAAACAGGCAGAAGAAAGTACAGATGCCTTTTTATTACGTTGGCTGAGACGAAATAACAGTACATTACTTTAGCTGAAGCAACTTTACAGTAGTTGACTAAAAGTTTCGAAATATTAAGTATTTGTTGATTTACTTTATGAACAATAGGGCTTACTATATTGAGCTGAATTTTAAGCAATTTTGGATATCACCAGTTGTTTAACGAAAAGTGAAGATAGACGAATTGTTTTTTATTGAGAGTCACTCTCTTCTGTTTTGTTGTTATTTTAGGGATGACGAATTTTAATAATAAAAGGGAACTAAGGTAAATATATGAAATTATCTCGCGTTTTATTAACAGTTGTTGCTGCGACGACATTGGCTGCCTGCGGTAATTTAAGTAAAGTTACTCCAGAAGGTACATCTGACAATTTAGTGTGGCCAAAAATTGATGAATCAGTCTTTAATCATGATGGTAGCCAATTTGGTTCTTGGCCAAACTGGGATAACGTACGCATGGTTGAGCGTGGTATGAATAAAGACCAACTTTATAATTTGTTAGGTCGTCCACACTTCTCTGAAGGCTTATACGGTGTGCGTGAATGGGACTATGTGTTTAACTATCGTGAGAATGGTGTACATAAAGTATGTCAATATAAAGTCTTATTTGACAAAAATATGAATGCACAAAGTTTCTTCTGGTATCCAAATGGCTGTAACGGTAGCTCTGCATTTAGTTTAAGTGGTGATTTCTTATTTGACTTCAATAAAGATTCATTAACAGCAAAAGGTAAAGAAGTTGTTGACAGCGTTGCAACACAATTAAAAGCCTCTGATGCAAAAGAAGTGAAAGTCGCAGGCTTTACTGACCGTTTAGGTTCAGAAGCGTATAACTTAAAACTTTCTCAACGTCGTGCAGATCGTGTTAAAGCGCGTTTAATTGAGCAAGGTGTTGCCGCAAATATCCATGCTGTAGGCTATGGTAAAGCACAACAAGTGAAAGCTTGTGATGATGTACAAGGTGCAGCATTAAGAGATTGTTTACGTCCTAACCGTCGTGTTGAAATTACCGCTTCTGGTACTGTGTTGAAACAAGGTTCACAAGGTATGGAAGCAGGGACAACAGGACCAGCACCACTTTATAGAAAATAATTTTTCTCAATGAAATAGAAGGGCGCTTTAACAGCGCCCTTTGAATTTTTGATTTATCTTGACAGAATATCGTGAATAAATTTTTTGGTTAACTCGACATAATGTTTATTAAAGCGATGACTAAAGTTAAGTAAATAATAGAGTTGATAAATGGCTTTACGCTCAGGATATCCTTCATCAATAGGATAAGTGCGGTCATAACTTTCATAGAATTGGCGTGGGAAAGGTTCAAAGAGCTCACTGAATGCCAAATCACATTCCCGGTCTCCCCAATAACAAGCTGGATCATAAGTAAAAATTTCTTGTTTCACCGTCGCACAGTTTTCAATCCATAAATTGCCATGTAATAACGCAGGTTGAGGCTTATGTTTCGCCAGTAATTCAGCAACTTTCTTCACTAACACCTCAATATCGCCAAACACTAAGTTTTTCTCACGGCAGATCTGCAATTGCCAGCCAATGCGTTGTTCGCTAAAAAAGGTGGCCCAATTTTCTTTCCAACCATTTGGTTGATATTCTGGTCCAAGCCAAGTGTCAAAATCCAATCCATAATTATCTGCGCCTTTTATAAGGTGCAGTTTTGCGAGTTGTTCACCAAATTTGCCCATGGCGTCAACCGGATTGGTTTTATCTAATGGCAGTGCTTCCAGTAGTAAGAAACTGTGTGTATGTGAACAGCCCACAGTGTAAACGTTAGGCACATTAATGGTATTGGTTTTGGCGAGAAGGAGGAGTTGATCGGCTTCTGCACGGAACATGGAACGGAAGGTTTTATCATTCACTTTGAGAAAAACAGGTTGGATACCATCATCAATAATCCATGCTTCATGCATCTCACCTGTATGGATTTTTTCTTTGTGTTTAATGGAATAGTAAGCCCCAAATTGATCCGCTAAGACTTGAGAAACATGTTTCCACATGGCATCCTCCTATGGTTGAGCACAGTCAGTTCTAGTGTAAAAGATTAGGAAAAAATTACTGTGATTGATGTCAAACTTCTTTTATTTTTAATTTAAAATTAAATGGGGTTATTAAAGGAAAAATAACGTTTTACTTCATATGCAGTTAAAGTGTGATCTATGTTGAAAAAATAGAAAACAGTTGTTGAACATTTGTTAATGTTATGTAATTTTTGCCAAGTTTATTTCCCCTCCCTCTCTTTAGGAGCCGATCTATGTTTGGATATAATGCCACCATCATTACATTTACCATTTATATTTTAGGTATGATTTTAATCGGTTTTATCGCTTATCGTTATACCAATAATTTGTCTGATTATATTTTAGGAGGGCGTCGTCTTGGCAGCTTTGTGACGGGACTCTCTGCAGGGGCGTCAGATATGTCAGGCTGGTTATTAATGGGGCTTCCCGGCGCTGTTTATGCCGCAGGTCTGGTTGAAGGTTGGATTGCCATTGGTCTAACGATTGGTGCTTACCTTAACTGGTTATTTGTGGCAGGACGTTTACGTGTTTATACAGAATTTAATCAAAATGCTTTAACCTTGCCAGAATATTTCCAACACCGTTTTCACGATCAGAGCAAAATATTAAAAATTGTTTCCGCAACCATTATTTTATTCTTTTTTGCCATTTATTGTGCTTCTGGTGTAGTCGCTGGGGCACGTTTATTTGAAAATCTGTTTGAAGTGCCTTATGCCACGGCGCTTTGGTATGGTGCCTTAGCGACAATCCTTTATACTTTTATTGGCGGTTTTTTAGCTGTCAGTTGGACCGATACCATTCAAGCGTCGTTAATGTTGTTTGCTTTATTCCTTACCCCTATTTTTGTGTTAATTCATCTTGGTGGTTTTGAAGCAACACATACCGTGATTGTCAATGCGGGTGTGGCTGCTCAGCGGGATTTTACTGATTTATTCACAGGAACTAGCTTTATTGGCTTATTAAGCTTATCCGCTTGGGGCTTAGGTTATTTTGGTCAACCACACATTTTAGCGCGTTTTATGAGTGCAAAAGATGCGAAATCATTAGTGAATGCGCGCCGTATTAGTATTATGTGGATGATTATCTGCTTATTTGGTGCGGTTGGTATTGGGTTCTTTGGTCAAGCTTATTTCTTTGCAAATCCACAGGTGGCAGACACCGTGAACGCGAACCACGAACAAGTTTTTATTGAATTAGCGAAATTGTTATTTAATCCTTGGATTGCAGGGATTTTGTTATCAGCCATTTTAGCCGCGGTAATGAGTACTTTAAGTTGCCAGTTATTGATTTGTTCAAGTGCGATTACAGAAGACTTTTATAAAGGCATGATTCGCCCAAATGCTTCACAAAAAGAATTGGTGTGGTTAGGGCGTATTATGGTCTTAGTCATTGCACTACTGGCTATTTATCTTGCACAAGATCCAAACAGTAAAGTATTGGGACTTGTGTCTTATGCGTGGGCAGGTTTTGGTTGTGCCTTTGGTCCTGTGGTGATTTTCTCTTTATTCTGGAAACGCATGAACATGGCGGGCGCGATGGCAGGCATGCTGACTGGTGCGTTAGTGGTAGTGTTCTGGAATGATGTGGTACCACAGAGCGGTATTTATGAAATGATCCCAGGCTTTATTTTAGCTGCCGTGGCGATTGTCGTTGTGTCGTTAATTACGCCAGCACCAAGCCAACAAACGGTTTCTAATTTTGAACAAGCAGAGTTAGCTTATCAACAGCAAAAATAATCGGTAAAAGAGCGGTATCTTCGGGTGCCGCTTTTTCTATGTTTAATTTGATTATGTGAGTGAGAAAGAAAGATGACATACCAATTACTTCCCAAATTAACTTCATTACGAGAACCATTAAGCCAACATTATCGTATTGACGAAACCACGTTAGTGCAAAAACTTCTCTCCGACGCAGAAATTCCTTCCGATCTCCAAACCAAAATTCAACAGCTAGCCAGAAAATTGGTCGAAAATGTACGCAACGCTCGCCAAAATGCAAGTGGGGTAGATGCCTTAATGCATGAGTTTTCATTATCGAGTCAAGAAGGTGTCGCCTTAATGTGCTTAGCTGAAGCATTATTACGTATTCCTGATAAAGCCACTGCAGATAAATTGATTCGCGATAAAATTTCAAAAGGGAACTGGCGTTCGCATATCGGACAGAGTCCGTCTATGTTTGTGAATGCCGCCGCTTGGGGTTTATTGATTACCGGTACATTAGTTTCGACACACAGTGAACAACAGCTTTCATCCAGTTTAACCAAATTGATTGCGAAAGGCGGAGAACCATTGATTCGTAAAGGTGTGGAAGTGGCAATGCGCTTATTAGGTAAACAATTTGTCACTGGGGAAACGATCGAACAAGCGATTAAAAACGGTGAAAAACGTTTCCAACAAGGTTTTCGTTATAGCTATGATATGTTGGGCGAAGCTGCCTTAACGGAAGAAGATGCCGCACGTTATTATCAAGACTATGTGGATTCCATTCATGCGGTGGGGCAACGTTCTTCTGGGCTTGGCGTTTATGCCGCCTCTGGTGTCTCGATCAAACTCTCTGCTATTCATCCTCGTTATAGCCTATCACAACACCAACGTGTGATAGACGAACTGTATCCCAAGGTCAAACAACTCTTTTTATTAGCGAAGCAATATGACATTGGTCTGAATATTGATGCTGAAGAAGCGGACAGATTAGATATTTCTTTGGATTTGGTTGATCGTTTATTAGCTGATCCTGATTTAGCACATTTTAACGGTATCGGTTTGGTGGTACAGGCATACCAAAAACGTTGTACTTTTGTCATTGATTATTTAATTGAACAAGCCCGCAAACATCAACATAAAATTATGGTACGTTTAGTGAAAGGGGCTTATTGGGACAGCGAAATTAAACGTGCGCAAACCGATGGTGCCGAAGGTTACCCTGTCTTTACGCGTAAAGTGCATACAGACGTGTCTTACATTGCTTGTGCGAAAAAATTATTAGCGGCACAAGATGTGATTTATCCACAATTTGCCACCCATAACGCGCAATCTTTGGCGACGGTCTATCATTTAGCACAAGGTAAACACTTTGAATTCCAATGCTTACACGGCATGGGCGAAACCTTATATGATCAAGTGGTGGGAAAACACAATTTGAATGTGCAATGCCGTATTTATGCGCCTGTCGGTTCATATAAAACCCTGTTGGCTTATTTAGTGCGCCGCTTATTAGAAAATGGGGCAAATAGCTCGTTTGTGAATCACATTGTCGATGACTCAATCCCCGTAGAAGCCTTAATCCTTTATCCGGTGCAAAAAGCGAAAGAAACCGAAGGGACAATGCACCCTAAAACACCACTGCCTCGCGATCTCTTTGCTGGAAAGCGTGTAAATTCTAAAGGTTACGATTTAACCGATGCGTTGCAATTACAACAGTTACAAAATGCATTAACTGAACTGAGTCAAAATGAATATGAAGCCTATCCTTTATTAGAAAATACCACTGCACCAACCGGTAAACCGCGTCTTGTATTTAACCCTGCAAAACGTGCAATGCTAGTTGGTAAAGTGATTGACGCCAGAGAAGAAGATGTCGAACAGGCATTTGAAAATGCGCTTCGTCATAAAGACAACTGGGCAAATACACCGGTAGAACAAAGAGCGGTCATTTTAGAAAAAATGGCAGATTTAATGGAACAACACATGCCGCAGTTATTTGATTTAGCGGTACGTGAAGCCGGCAAAACCTTAAATAACGCCATTGCCGAAGTGCGTGAGGCGGTGGATTTCTGTCGTTATTATGCACAAGAAGCACGTAAGCTCGGCAATGAGAATCCGCCACGTGGTATTGTGGTGGCAATTAGCCCTTGGAATTTCCCTTTAGCCATTTTTATTGGCGAAGTTTGTGCTGCCTTAGTCACAGGTAATGTGGTGATTGCCAAACCAGCAGAACAAACCTCATTAATGGCGCATTTTGCGGTGAAGTTGTTTCAACAAGCGGGCTTACCGATTGGTGTGTTGCAATGTTTATGTGGTGCAGGAAAAGTGATTGGTGAAAAACTCGTGTCTGATCCACGCGTGGACGGTGTAATTTTTACGGGGTCAACGGATACCGCAAAACGCATTAATCAAAATTTAGCAAAACACAACAAACTTATTCCATTCATTGCAGAGACGGGCGGACAAAATGCAATGATTGTGGACAGTTCAGCCTTAGCAGAACAAGTCGTGCTTGATGTACTCAATTCCGCGTTTGACTCAGCAGGGCAACGTTGTTCTGCATTACGTGTGCTTTATGTGCAACACGATGTCACACCGCATATTTTAACTATGTTAAAAGGGGCGATGGCGGAGTTAAAAGTCGGCAATCCACAGCATTTAACCACCGATGTGGGACCCGTGATTGATGAAATGGCACAAAAACGCTTATTACAACATATTGAAACCATGCGAACAGTGGCAAAAGATTGCTATCAAGTGCCAGTTGAGCCAGAAATGCAACAACAGGGAATTTTTGTCCCACCAACGTTATTTGAACTCGAAAATCTTCATCATTTGAAACACGAAGTGTTTGGTCCCGTGTTACATGTGGTTCGTTTCCATGCCTCAGAATTTAATCAAGTTATTGCGCAAATCAATTCTACCGGCTTTGGCTTAACCAGTGGCATACACAGTCGTATTGATGAAAGCATTAATCACTGGCTTGAACAGGTTCACGCGGGGAATCTGTACGTGAATCGTAATACTGTCGGTGCAGTCGTGGGGGTACAAGCCTTTGGTGGAAGAGGTTTATCTGGAACAGGACCGAAAGCGGGAGGACCGTTCTATTTGCAACGTTTAGTCCATGCAAAACATTGGGCATTAACGCCATTGCATTACAATACGCCGCGTGATTTATCTGATTTAGCGGCAAAAGTGCGGTCAATTTTCACTAAATCTGAACAAGCTCCTTTACTCTCGCTTATTGATCAAGTTGCACAATGTTCGCCACTAAATACGACCTTTAGAATGCAAGGGATTACTGGGGAAGAGAATTATCTTACCTTTACACCACGTTCGTTGATTGCTATTGGGAATGGACCATTAGCACAACAAATGCAAGCGTTGATTGCCGTCGCTGCAGTGGGCGCAACTGCCGTAATCAGTAAATATTCTCAGCTTGCGGCTTATGAAAAACGCTTAGCGGATTATCTGTTTGTTGCTGAAGTGGAAGAATGCGAGGAAATCAGCCAGTTGATTGTTCTCGATCCGATAACGGCTAAGCAAAAAGCCCAATATGCCGACCGTCCAGGCGCGATCTTGACCTATGTGGAGCAGCTAGATTTAGCGTTGTCCTTGTTCCCATTACTGCATGAACAAGCGATCAGCATTAACACCACAGCAGCAGGAGGTAATGCAAGTTTAATGGCAGAAATGGATTAATCAAGACGGCTTTTATTGTGCAAAAAGTGGGTGCGATGCCCACTTTTTTATTGTATATATAGCTCACTGGTTGAAGACGAAAGGAAATAAGAAAATGATCAAAGCGATAGTCTATTTGTTGGGTTTAAGTGTTTGTTTGCCCCTGTCGGTTGAGGCTAATGTTACGACAGAAAAACAGCGCTTATTGGATGAATTACAGTCTTCCATTCAGTATATGCAAGGTATTGCGACGCGTGGCACACGAGAACCCATTGTATTTGAAGCGCTGAAACCGCATCAGGCTTTTGATCCCAAACAGGCAGAACATTTTATTGCCTTGCCTGCACAAACAGAACATGCTGTGCCAACTTTACAGACATTTTTTACGAAAAGTGCCGTGCAACAGCGCTATCAAGCGCCTTATCATTTCTTTAATATTGCGAAACAGGAGGATCAACTCGCGACCTTATTAGGTGTTGATCAAGTCTATTTAGGCAAAAATAGGGCATTTCAACCGAATTTTATCCCCACTGTAACACAAGATATCAAGGGGAATGTCGAACATCAGATTGCGTATTTGTCTGTGCCCAAAATCGTGGCAGAACGTGAGCTTGATGGGGAGGTTCCGATCCACCATTTATCTGATATTGAACACGCCGTGTACGCCACTCAAACTGAACCTTATACACAAGTGGCGATTGAAAGCGAGGAACCGCTTAAACGGGTTTCTTTTAACATTGAACTGGCATTACCGCGTTTTACCACACAGCAAATAACACATTTTCCTTATGCAATAGACACTGCTTGGGGAAAAATTGAGTTTTTACAAGTGATTGGTAATGCGTTGGTTTATCGTGTGCCAGCTAACATCGCCGACAAAATGATGGTGTATGCCCTTTATCAAGATGGACGTGCATTAGCCCCGATTGAAACACTACGTCATCCGTTACTGACTGAGGCAGAAAAAACGTATCATCATCAATTAGCGAACTTATTTACTGAAGTACATCGCTTAGTCAAGCTGGACAAAATCAAAACGGAGGCAGAAATTCGCCAATTTTTCCAATCTCGCCAACCGTTCCCGCCAGATGTCGATGAAAAACAACAGAGACTGCACATAACGAGTTATTACACTGGGGATATTGCCAACGTTGTTCTCTATCTGCCTGCACCCGCAGAAAAACACCAATTTCGTTTAGACTATTCTGTACCTCAGGTATTGGGGGAAGAAAGACAATGAAAAAGAGAATACTTGATTAAAAATGCTATAAAAAACACCGCACTTTATCACTAAAGTGCGGTTGTTTTTTGCTAGATTTTGTTAATCTGCTAACTTGGTGCCGTAGAAGTAGCTATAACCAAATGGGCTTTGTTTATAGTCTTTAACACGCAGACTTAATGCGGTATTGGTGATGGAGTGGGCGACAGTGATCCACGGGGCTTGTTCTTTCGCGATCACTTGCGCTTGTTTGTATAGCTCAGCGCGTTCCGCTTGGTTAGATAAGCTGATTGCTTTGCTTAATAATGCGTCAAACTCTGCATTACTCCAACGGGCATAGTTACTGTTACCGATGTTTTCGGTGCCTAATAACGGGGATAAGAAGTTATCCGGATCGCCATTATCGCCTGACCAACCGTACGTCCCCGCAGTGAGTTCACCTGCTTTGGTGCGTTTAATGTAATCACCCCATTCATAACTGACCAATTTAGCTTTCACGCCCGCTTTTGCCCAGTCATTTTGAATCACTTCAGCCATACGACGTGGGTTCGGGTTTGAGGCACGCACCACCGGTTGCACCCAAATTTCGGTTTCAAATCCGTTTGGATAACCGGCTTCGGCTAAGAGTTGTTTGGCTTTTTCAATATCAAATGGGTAGTCCTGTACATCATCGTTATAGCTCCAAATCGTTGGTGGTAGGACATTTTTCGCCATCACACCAGCGCCTTGGTACACCACATCAATGATGGCTTTTTTATCGGTAGCATAGTTTAAAGCTTGGCGCACTTTCACATTATCAAACGGCGCTTTTTCGGTATTAAACGCAATATAGGCAATGTTTAAGCCTTCTTTTGACATCAACTGAATTTTCGGATCGGCTTTCATTTTGGCTAAATCGGCGATATTCGGGAAGTCGATCATATCACACGCACCAGATTGTAATTTGGCATAACGTGTCCCCGCATCAGGCACGATATCAAAAATCAAGCGATCAATTTCGGCTTTCGGTTGCCAATAATCAGGGTTCGCGAGGAAACGGATTTTTTGTTCTAACTGATAACCTGCAAAAATAAAGGGACCCGTACCAATTGGTGTGGTATCCACTTTTTCTGGCGTGCCTGCTTTCATCATTTTATCGGCATATTCCGCAGAATAAATCGAGATGAAGTCCATACCTAAGCTCGCTAAGAAAGTCGCATCGGGCTTGGTTAAGGTGATTTTCACTGTGTAATCATCCACTTTTTCTACTGCTTGCAACAATTTTGGAAACTTCATCGCATTGAAATACGGATAAGTGCCTTTCGATACCTCGTGATAAGGATGGGTTTTGTCCAACTGACGTTGGAAAGAGAAAATCACGTCATCGGCGTTAAATTCACGGCTCGGCTGATAGTCTTTGGTTTTGTGGAATTTCACGCCTTTACGTAAATAAAAAGTGTACGTCAATCCGTCATCGCTAATTTGCCAACTTTCTGCCAACGCAGGTTCGATATCAGTCGATCCTCGTTTAAATTCAATCAAGCGATTGTACACTTGTTGAGAACTGGCATTATACGAAATACCTTCCATGACGAGGGCAGGGCTAAAGCTACTTGGTGCACGGCTGACGCAGTTAATAAAGGTTTTATTACTGGCTTGTGCACTGTTAAAAATCATCAATCCTGCGGCAATGAATGAGAGTTTGGTTGTCAACTTCATACAGTCTCCTTTTAAGTAAATACATCATTTCCCTGTATACTAAGCGAAATTGCTAGGATAACCCAAAGAATTTGCTGTTTTAATTTATAACAGATTGCTATAAAAATGGCTATTTTTTGTTTGTCATTTAAGCGCTGTGATCTAATAACCTTTTGTGGATTGAGGCTTTTGAGCAAAAATCCAAATCGCCAAACAAAATCAAATATGATACAATTTTCGACCGCACTTTTGCCTTATTCAGAGTAGGAATGAGTCTAAAGTGCGGTTTATTTTTGAAAAATTTTAGCAAAAACAAGTAACCTCTCGTATGGGTTACCACTGTAAAGGAAAACTTATGCCAATTATTACTTTGCCTGACGGTTCACAGCGTCAGTTTGAACAACCTATTTCTGTGATGGATGTTGCTGCCAGTATTGGTGCGGGTCTAGCGAAGGCTTGTATTGCAGGTCGTGTTAATGGCGAGCGGAAAGATGCTTGCGATCTGATTACTGAAGACAGCAAACTAGAGATTATTACCGCAAAAGAGGAAGATGGTTTAGAAATTATTCGTCACTCTTGTGCGCACTTATTAGGTCATGCCATTAAACAGCTATTCCCAAATGTAAAAATGGCGATTGGTCCAACTATCGACAAGGGTTTTTATTATGACGTGGATCTTGATCGCTCTTTAACCCAAGAGGATTTAGATGCACTCGAAAAACGTATGCTTGAACTGGCAAAAACCAACTATGATGTAGTGAAAAAAGTGGTCAGCTGGCAAGAAGCGCGTGATACCTTTGAAGCGCGTGGCGAGCCATATAAGATGGCAATTTTAGATGAAAACATCGATCGTTGTGATACGCCAGCACTTTATCATCACGAAGAATACATTGATATGTGTCGTGGTCCACACGTACCTAATATGCGTTTTTGCCATCACTTTAAATTAATGAAAGTTGCTGGTGCATACTGGCGTGGTGACAGCAAAAATAAAATGTTACAACGTATCTACGGTACCGCGTGGGCAGATAAAAAACAATTAAGCGAATACTTAACCCGTTTAGAAGAAGCGGCAAAACGTGACCACCGTAAAATTGGTAAAGCGTTAGATTTATATCATATGCAAGAAGAAGCACCGGGTATGGTGTTCTGGCACAATGACGGTTGGACAATTTTCCGTGAACTTGAAACCTTCGTGCGTACTAAATTAAAAGAATACGATTACCAAGAAGTAAAAGGGCCATTTATGATGGATCGCGTATTATGGGAAAAAACAGGGCACTGGCAAAACTACGGTGATTTGATGTTCACCACCCAATCAGAAAACCGTGAATATGCGATTAAACCGATGAACTGTCCGGGACACGTGCAAATCTTTAATCAAGGTTTAAAATCCTATCGCGATCTACCAATTCGTATGGCGGAATTTGGTTCATGCCACCGTAACGAACCGTCAGGTTCATTGCACGGCTTAATGCGTGTACGTGGCTTCACCCAAGATGATGCGCATATTTTCTGTACGGAAGATCAAATTGAAAGTGAAGTAACTGCGTGTATCAAAATGGTTTACGACATTTACAGCACATTCGGTTTTGAAAACATTCAAGTGAAACTGTCAACCCGTCCAGAAAAACGTATTGGGGCCGATGAAATGTGGGACAGAGCCGAAGCCGGTCTTGCTGCTGCACTGTCGCACAATGGTCTTGAATATGAAATTCAAGAAGGTGAAGGGGCATTCTATGGTCCGAAAATCGAATTTGCTTTACGTGACTGTTTAGATCGTGAATGGCAGTGCGGGACAATTCAGTTAGACTTCGCCTTACCGGGTCGCCTCAATGCGTCTTATGTGGCAGAAGATAATGATCGTCGTACACCCGTGATGATTCACCGTGCGATTTTAGGCTCGATTGAGCGTTTCATCGGAATTATCACCGAAGAATACGCCGGTTTCTTCCCCGCATGGTTAGCGCCAACACAAGCGATCGTGATGAACATCACGGATTCACAATCTGACTATGTGCAAAAAGTGGTGAAAACGTTATCTGATGCGGGTTTACGTGTGAAATCAGATTTACGTAATGAAAAAATCGGTTTCAAAATTCGTGAACACACCTTACGTCGCGTGCCATACATGTTAGTTTGTGGCGATAAAGAAATCGAAGCCGGTAAAGTGGCGGTGCGTACCCGTAAAGGTGCCGACCTCGGTACATTCACCATTGAAGCATTTTTAGATATCCTGAAAAAACAAGTACGTTCTCGCGAACTGAAATTACTTGGTGAAGAGTAGTTTTTCGCTTTCTTTAAGAAAACAACAAAGTGCGGTCATATTTGACCGCATTTTTTATGCGGAGAGAATAGCTGAGTAGAGAAATAAATGTTTAAAGAGAGGAAATTTTAAACATGTTTTATTGAGCTGTTTATCGTATCAACAGATTTCCTTATCAAGTCGAAACCATTCATCTTAAATTAATGGCATGCTTAGTGGTGCGTACATCAATAAATCAAAATCATAAAAAAGCGAGGACGCCTGAGGCGTCCTGGGTAGAGAAGTGAAAATTTTTGTTAAAACACGCGCACTTTGAAAAGCTTTGGGGTTATTTAAGCAAATGCGCAATCAACATATAAGCCGCAATCGCTAATAGAATCAGTCCAAGCATTTTTCTGGCAACATCGGGGTGCAAAAGTCCACGGATTTTCATTGAAATAAAGCTAGTAACAAATGAGCTTAATACGACAATCGTGACAACAGAAAAATTCACATAGCCAATTTGCCAACCATAATCAAGGTGAAAAGGCGGGGTTTTGGATAAATAGCCATACAAGCTACCTAAACCACCGATCACCATCATGTAGTTAGTATAAGGTGCGATTTGATGAGGTTTGACACTATTAAGTTGACCGATTAGTGGCGCCATAATCGACCCTCCACCAATGCCGGTCATCCCTGCCACACCGCCGCCAAATAAACACAATCCCGCGCCTTTTAAATTTTCATGCCGTTCTGCTTGATCAGTTTTGACGATTTTAGAATGAAAAATTGTTCGTATTGCTAAGATCGTTAATACACTAATAAAGACAATCACAATCAGCGTATCGGGTAAATAAAAACTGGCTTCAAAACCTAACTGAACACCAATAATCATCCCAACAGACCAAAGCAACATGGCTTTAAAATTAATCTGAATTTTCTGTTTATAAAAATAAATAAGGTTAATGAGAGAAGAACCAATCACGATAGTAAGCGATGTCGCTGCCACCATTTGTAAGGGGAAATCGGGAAAGAGGGTATATAAAATTGGCACCATCAATACACCACCACCAATGCCAAAAATAGCAGACATGAAATTGGTGAGCATGCCACATAACATGAGAATTAAAATTAGCTGTAAACTCATACAAAACCTCACTTTTTTTGCTATTATGCATGACTTCAAAAAATAGGCTTATGATCAAGCTCATATTCTGAAAAAAATTTCATGTTTGTTAAAAATTTGTGATCTAATTCACCATAAGCTATGATGAAAGTCATAACGCTTTATTTTTCGCTGTATTATGCTAGTAAAGTAATGTCAAAACTGGCGATGATTGTTGGATGATATGAAGACTATGCAATCAAACTAGTTAATATAAAAATAAAAAGACTGCACAATAACGTTGCGAGAAAAAATCACCTCTTAAATATGTATAAGAAGGATGCTATGGAGACTTTGCCAATTTTGCCGAGTAATTTACAACATTGTCAGTTGACATATTTACATCAATTAGCGAAAGGAATGACAGTTTATCAACAAGGAGAAGTGGCACAAGAGTTTTATTTTGTGAAATCAGGTTTGGTTGGTTTATATCATACACTCGATAATGGAAAAGAAAGTTTGGTGAGATTATATCGTCAAGGTGATTATTTCGGTTTCCGAACATTATTTGGATTAGGAGATAGCCGTTATCATTGTAGTGCAAAAATTTTAATTGAAGCAGAAGTGATTAGAATCAAACCTGAAAATATTGATCTGTTTTTTTTACATAATTTACAACTCAGTAAAATATTATTACAAACGCTTGCTAATGAATTACGGGATGCAGAACAACGGCTTGCCAAGAGTGCGTATTTACGCACGCTTGATCGCGTCATTGATAGCATGTGTTTTCTCACCAGTAATTTTCCCTATTATAACTGGACATATCGTGAGATTGCGGAATATGCCGGCTGTGAAACAGAAACAGCAATTCGGATTGCAAAAGAATTAAGACAAAATGGTTTATTTACCGAATTATTACCGCATCATAAAGGGAAATAAGGGGCTTAGTTGTAATACAATTTCGTATTGAGCAAATTATGAGAATTCTCATTCAATAGGAAAATCGCAGTAGGGTTGTTGCATAAATACTTAAAATACAGTAGAATTTCGTTCGTTTTTGTTCTTTTGGAACAAGATAGACTTTTCTTCTGCTAAGCAGATGAACGCAAGATAAACTAATAGAGGAATACGACTATTAAAACCGTAAAAAAAGCACCCGTAGCTAACCGTCCGAATCGCATTAATGATGAAATTCGAGTAAAAGAAGTTCGTTTGATTGACCAAGATGGCGAACAAGCAGGTATTGTATCAATTCAACAAGCCTTAGATATGGCTGAGCAAGCAGAATTAGATCTTGTTGAGATTAGTCCAAACGCAGAGCCACCAGTGTGTCGCATTATGAATTACGGTAAATTCCTATATGAAAAAGGAAAAGCGGCAAAAGAGCAGAAGAAAAAACAAAAAGTCGTTCAAGTGAAAGAAATTAAATTCCGTCCGGGTACAGATGAAGGCGACTATCAAGTTAAGTTGCGTAGCCTGATTCGTTTCTTGGAAGAAGGTGACAAAGCAAAAATTACCGTGCGTTTCCGTGGACGTGAGATGGCTCACCAAGATATCGGGCTAGAAGTGTTAGAGCGCGTAAAGAACGATTTAGCTGAAATTTCTGTGGTAGAGTCTGCACCGGGTAGATTGGAAGGCAGACAAGCCGTTATGGTTCTGGCGCCGAAAAAGAAATAGTTTTCTAGAAATGCAATCAATAAAATCTTGATTGCATTTTTTGTTTTGTAGCATACTGATCAGTTTATTATGGCATGAGCCTCATGTTGTCATGTGATAAATGATGAACAATACAGCTGAATAAGAGCATATTGATAGGTAAACATCAAAATTCTACGTAATTTGAAAAAATGATTTGCTAAAAACAGACGAATTCTATAGAATTCGTCTGTTTTTCGTTATGAAAAACTCAAAATGGATCAGGCAAACTACGCAGCCTGATTATTTTAGAGAGAATAGCCTGAAATACGGTTACTCAAAGTAAGAAATATTCAGTGCTTTACAAGTAATCTCTTCGGAAATTCGCCTGAATATCGGTGTTTAACAAAAAACAATGCGGAGTTATTAAACAATGCCTAAAATTAAAACAGTACGTGGTGCTGCGAAGCGTTTCAAAAAAACAGCTTCTGGCGGTTTCAAACGTAAACAATCTCACTTACGTCATATTTTGACTAAAAAGACAACTAAGCGTAAACGTCATTTACGTCATAAATCCATGGTTGCGAAAGCAGACCAAGTTTTAGTAGTAGCGTGCTTACCATACGCATAAGCTGCGTTTTAAGTACAGTCGTACGATTAGTTAAATTTTATTTCAAATTAAGACAATAGGAGATTAAATAATGGCTCGTGTAAAACGTGGTGTTATTGCAAGAGCACGCCATAAGAAAGTTCTTAAGGCTGCTAAAGGTTATTACGGTGCTCGTTCACGTGTTTATCGTGTTGCGTTCCAAGCAGTAATTAAAGCTGGTCAATATGCTTACCGTGACCGTCGTCAACGTAAACGTCAATTCCGTCAATTATGGATTGCACGTATCAACGCTGCAGCGCGTCAAAATGGTTTATCATACAGCAAATTCATCAACGGCTTGAAAAAAGCATCTGTTGAAATCGACCGTAAAATCCTTGCCGATATCGCGGTATTCGATAAAGTTGCTTTCACTGCATTAGTAGAAAAAGCAAAATCTGCACTTTAATTTAAAGTCAGGTATATTAAGATTAGGGCGCGCTCTCGCGTCCTTTTTTATGCCTGTTATTTAAGGATTCGCAGGTTTATTCGTAATGTATTCACCCATTTCCCTTTTTTCCTAATGCTGTTTTGACTTCGTGTCATACGTTTATAGTATCAAAGGCATGTTGTACATTATATTTATTGACACAGCTAAAATAAGCATATCTTTATTTTAATACCACAAAAGAGTTATATATTTATATTCATACCTAAAAAGAGGTATATATTTTTTCTTCCTTGTTAGTTTATTAAAATAATTTAACGCCTCAAAGTGATTTATGTGGTGATGATATTTTTTATCCCTTGTTCAATTTAATCCAATGTTTATTTGATAGCGTAGCGTTATATCCTGATTTATATTTCTAAATACCATATAAAATTAATATTTTTTATTTTTAAAATTATTAGAAAACTAAAATCTGTCTTATTTTTGTTCTATTTTAGCTTCATATTTATTCTTTTAAATTTTAAAATAAATCAAAGGCTTGTAATTTGTAGGGGATTTTTAGTAGAATTCTTTTTAAATTTAATCTTGCAATAGGATTTTGCATTATTAAATATGTTTAAAGATAAATGATCAGTTGTATAAGTATGAAGTTTAAGGAGTACTTAATGAATTTATCTAAAATCGCAACAGGGATCGTTGCGTCATTTTGTTTTATTCCAACCTTATAATGTCAATAAATTTAATCTCACGGCAACATTTGGTGGTTACCAATCTCAAACTGCCATTGCTATTGGTACAGGTTATCGTTTTAATGAAAGAATTGCCGCAAAAGCGGGAATCGCCAAAAGCGTAGAAGGTGCCGCGTTATCTTATAACGTTGGTGTGAACTATGAGTTTTAATCGTAAAAAGGAGTTTAACGGACAACATTAATATTATTTACCTCTAAACTATCCCAAATTTATTCAAATAGCGCGCTACGTTTTCGTAGCGCGTCTTATATAAAACGCCCTTTATACACATCAATATCTCATATTGTTATCCCAGCAGTTTTTATTTTCTTTATTCGCAAATTAAAAAAACGCCACGGCTAACTCCGTGGCGCTATCTGTTTATACGCGTCAAATTGACTGACAATAACCAGATTCAGAGGAACAGTTATTTCCAAATTTCCTCAAATTTCACCTTGGCTTTTAAGAATTTTGGCGTTGCGACTAAATTACAGTAGCTGTTTTGTGGGTTCTGCAATAAATAGCCTTGGTGATAATCTTCTGCAGGATAAAAAGTTTGTGCTGGTAGCACTTCAGTGACGATTTTTTCGCTAAAGTGCGGTTGTAATTCGGCAATTTTTTTATTTGCTAGCTGTTTTTGTTCCTCATTCAAATAATAAATGCCTGTGCGGTATTGCGTCCCCACATCTTCGCCCTGGTGATTTAATTGGGTTGGATTATGAATAGAAAAGAAGATGTCTAATAATTTTTCATAACTAATCACTGTCGCATCGAATTCCACTTTTACCGCTTCCGCATGACCCGTTTCACCGGTACATACTTCTTTGTAAGTTGGATTTTCAGTCGTTCCGTTAATATAACCTGAAGTCGCTTTTTCAACGCCTTTAATTTGATTAAATACTGCCTCAACGCACCAAAAACAGCCGCCGGCAAAGATTGCTTGTTGTGTCATAGGATTTCCTTTTTTATCGTTTATTCGCTTGAGTTTAATGAATTTCTTTCACATTTATCAGTTCTACTTGGTGAAAATCTTGTTGTTCATCGTCGTCATCAATCGGACTTGTGGCAATAAATTCGGGTTTATCGAACGCAATATCACCTTCAATGTTTTCTAATATTTGTCCACGTTGCAGATCTTTAAAGTTAAATAAATGCGTATCACACAGATGTGATGGCACAATATTTTGTATTGCACTAAACATAGTTTCGATACGTCCGGGATATTGGCGATCCCATTTTTGCAACATTTCTTTGACCACTTGGCGCTGCAAATTGGGTTGAGAACCACACAAATTGCACGGAATAATCGGGAAATGTTTTGCCTGAGCATATTTTTCAATGTCTTTTTCTTTGCAATAGGCGAGTGGACGAATCACGATTTGTTTACCGTCATCACTGATTAACTTTGGCGGCATACTTTTTAATTTACCGCCATAAAACATATTTAAGAATAAAGTTTCTAACATATCATCACGGTGATGACCAAGTGCAATTTTGGTTGCCCCTAATTCCGTCGCGGTCCGGTATAAAATACCACGTCTTAAACGTGAACAAAGTGAGCAGGTCGTTTTACCTTCAGGAATTTTTTCTTTAACGATGCCATAGGTATTTTCTTCCACGATTTTGTAATCCACTCCGATACTTTGCAAGTATTCAGGCAGAATATGTTCAGGGAAACCCGGTTGTTTTTGATCTAAATTCACCGCCACAATCTCAAAATGGATCGGCGCGTTAAGACGTAAATTTAACAGAATATCTAATAGGGTATAGCTGTCTTTTCCACCAGAAAGACAAACCATGACTTTATCGCCTTCTTCGATCATATTAAAATCGGCAATCGCATTGCCGACATTACGGCGTAAGCGTTTTTGTAACTTATTGAAATTATAAGTGTGTTTTTTATCTTGTTGAGTTGTATCAGTCATCGTCAATTTCGGTTTTGCTTAAAATCTGCGTATAGTAAGGGGTAATTGCAATTTTTTCCATTAGAAATTGTGCTTTTCATGAAGTGCGGTCAGTTTTTGTGAAATTGTTAGCTGAAAGATCCGATAAAGTTGGGTATAATCATGCCAATTTTTTGCTGATTTTATTTGTTGTGAGACATTTTAATGCTGGAAACGTCACAAACCATTCCTGAACTTGTTGCTTGGACGCGAGAGCGAGAGTTCGCCTTAAATTTATCTACTGAACGTTTAGCCTTTTTATTGGCGATTGCGATTTATAATAATGAACGTTTAGACGGCGAAATGCTCGAAGCGGATTTAGTCGATATTTTTCGTCATATTTCTACCGCCTTTGAACAATCCAATGACACCATTGCCACACGCGCCAATAACGCGATCAATGAATTAGTCAAACAACGTTTCTTAAACCGTTTTAGTAGTGAATTTACTGAAGGGCTTTCCATTTACCGTCTAACGCCACTTGGCGTTGGCATTTCGGATTATTATATTCGCCAACGGGAATTTTCTGCGTTACGTTTGTCTGTCCAGTTATCCATTGTGGCAGATGAAATTCAACGCGCTTCAGAGGCGGCAGAAGAGGGCGGTGATGAACATCATTGGCGCCGTAACGTGTTTGCCCCCTTAAAATATTCCGTGGCTGAGATTTTTGACAGCATTGATTTATCTCAACGCGTGATGGATGAAAACCAGCAAAGCATTAAAGAAGAAATTGCGGAACTCTTAACCAAAGATTGGCAGGCTGCGATCGCCAGTTGTGAACATTTATTAGATGAAACCTCTGGCAATTTACGTGAACTACAAGACACCTTGAATGCGGCAGGCGATAAATTACAAGCACAATTATTACGTATTCAAGATTGTGTGATCGGTCAGGAAAATCTCGCTTTTGTTGAGCAATTAATCACAGATTTACAAGCCAAGTTAGACCGTATTATCAGTTGGGGACAACAAGCCATTGATTTATGGATTGGTTACGATCGCCATGTCCATAAATTTATCCGTACGGCGATTGATATGGATAAAAATCGCGTGTTCTCTCAACGTTTACGCCATTCTATTCACCATTATTTTGATCACCCTTGGTTTTTATGGACTGCGCAAGCAGAACGCTTAGTCGATATGCGGGATGAAGAGCTAACCTTACGCGAGGAAGATGCCCTTGGTGAATTACCAGAAGCATTGCAATATGAATCATTAGCCGATTTACATGAACAAATTGTCGAACATATGCAAACCCTATTAATTGCTTACCGTGAACGTAACGAGCCGATTAATTTAAGTTTGGTGTTAAAAGAACAATTAGCCCATTATCCATTAGCGAAACATTTCGATGTGGCACGTATTATTGTGGATCAAGCAGTGCGTTTAGGGTTGGCAAATGATGATTTAAGCGGACTGTATCCAAATTGGGAAGCAATTAATGATCGGGGAGCAGAAGTGCAAGCGCATAAAATTGATGAGTATAAATAATCCAGTAAGTGCGGTACGTTTTAGCCAAATTTTCAACTAGAGAACAAACAATGACAGATAATCTTCAAGACCTTATTTCAACCAAGCTCGCGGCAGCGATTGCCAATCCGCTCTTTCCTGCTGTGGATAGTCAGTTACGCGCAGGGCGACATATTAGCCTTGATCAATTAGATAATCATGCTTTTTTAATGGATTTCCAAGGCGAATTAGACAGTTTTTATCGTCGTTATAATGTGGAACTGATTCGTGCACCCGAAGGGTTTTTCTATTTACGCCCGAAAGCGACAACCTTGATCGCTCGTTCGGTGTTGACGGAATTAGAAATGTTGGTTGGTAAAGTGCTTTGTTATCTCTATTTAAGCCCAGAGCGCTTGGCACAACAAGGGATTTTTTCTACTCAGGAAGTCTATGATGAGTTATTAAATCTTGCGGATGAAAATAAATTATTGAAAGCAGTTAATCAACGTTCTTCGGGATCTGATTTAGATAAGCAAAAATTGGCAGAGAAAGTCCGTGCTGCCTTAAACCGGTTACGTCGTTTAGGTATGATCCATGGTGTCGGTGAACAAAATAGTGGTAAATTTACCATTGCTGAAGCCGTGTTCCGTTTTGGTGCGGAAGTGCGTGCTGGTGATGATCCGCATGAAGCCCAATTACGTTTAATTCGTGATGGGGAAGCCGCTACACCAGACTCCTTAGCCTTAGAAAAGCAAGCCGATTTGAATGAAGTCGATGACAATGATGAACTTGAAGATGAATTAGATGATGAGGAACACGCATAATGTCTGAAGAATTAGCCCTTGAAAACCTTGAACACGTTGAAACAAGTGTGCCTCATGCTGTATTTTCTCATGCAAATAGTGCGCCCCGTGGTAAATTTCGTTCTTTAACGTTAATTAACTGGAACGGTTTTTTTGCGCGTACTTTTGATTTAGATGAATTAGTCACCACACTGTCTGGTGGAAACGGTGCTGGGAAATCCACCACTATGGCAGGCTTTGTTACCGCCTTAATTCCTGATTTGACCTTATTACATTTCCGTAATACCACAGAAGCGGGAGCAACCAGTGGTTCGCGAGATAAAGGCTTGCATGGTAAATTGCGTCCGGGCGTTTGTTATGCTGCATTGGATACCATTAATTCGCGCAATCAACGTGTTATTGTAGGCGCAAGACTACAACAAGTAGCGGGACGTGATAAGAAAGTCGATATTAAAACCTTCTCTATTCAAGGACTCAACTTAGCCGAAAATCCGACAACGATTTTTACCGATGTGGTCAATGAACGCCAAGCACGTGTACTCACACTCAATGAGTTAAAAGAGAAAATTGAGCAAGCTGGCGCACAATTTAAGCAATATCATTCGATTACCGATTATCATGCGATGATGTTTGATTTGGGTATTATCCCAAAACGCCTGCGTTCTTCCTCTGACAGAAGTAAATTCTATAAACTGATTGAAGCCTCACTTTACGGTGGGATTTCAAGTGCCATTACCCGTTCTTTACGTGATTATTTATTGCCAGAAAATCTTGGCGTGCGTAAAGCCTTCCAAGATATGGAAAGCGCCTTGCGTGAAAACCGCATGACGCTTGAAGCCATTAAAGTGACGCAAGCCGATCGTGATTTATTTAAGCATTTGATTACCGAAACGTCAAACTATGTGGCATCGGATTATATGCGCCATGCTAATGAACGTCGCGGTAACATTGAAAGTGCGGTGCGTTTCCGCCAAGATTGGTATCGTGCGCGCACAGAACAGCATTTGTCACAACAACGTTTAGTCGAATTAAGTCGCGAAGCGGCAGAATTGGCCGAGAATGAAAAAACGTTAGAAGTAGATCATCAAAGTGCAGTGGATTACTTGAACTTAGTGCTGAATGCGCTACGTCACCAAGAAAAAATTTCTCGTTATCAAGATGATGTGGCTGAAATTACGGCGCGTTTAGAAGAACAGAAAATGGTGGTTGAAACGGCAACAGAACAACTTGAGGAAAGCCAAGTACAGGTTGAACAAGTTGAACAAGAAGTAGATCAGATCCGTGCCCAATTAGCCGACTATCAACAAGCCTTAGATGCACAACAAACCCGTGCATTACAATATCAACAAGCGATTGCAGCGCTTGAAAAAGCCAAAACACTGTGTGGTTTAGCTGATTTAGGCGTAAAAAATGTTGAAGCTTATCACGATGAGTTTGCAGCACATGCTGAAAGTCTTACTGAGCAAGTGCTTGAATTAGAACAAAAAATGTCAATTTCTGATGCAGCAAAATCACAATTTGATAAGGCTTATCAATTAGTTTGTAAAGTTGCAGGTGAGATTCCACGTTCTACAGCCTTTGAACAAGCGAAAGTGCTCTTACGTGAATACCCAACACAAAAAGTACAAGCACAACAAACGCCTCAGTTGCGTGCAAAATTACATGAATTAGAACAGCGCTATGCACAACAACAAAGTGCGGTGCGTTTGTTAAAAGAATTTAATCAACGTGCAAATGTCAGCTTGGAAGATGCTGAGGCGTTGGAAGCCTACCATGCTGAACAAGAAGCTTTGCTCGAAGATGTCAGTGCAGAATTATCCGAACAAGTTGAACAACGTTCAACCTTGCGTCAAAAACGTGAGCAACTCAGCGCACTTTATCAGGATAATGCAAAAAAAGCGCCTGCTTGGTTAACCGCACAAGCCGCTTTAGCGCGTTTACAAGATCAAAGTGGGGAAACCTTTGCAGACAGTCAAGATGTGATGCAATTTATGCAGGCACAATTGGTGAAAGAGCGTGAGTTAACCATTGAACGTGATCAGCTTGAACAACAACGTCAACAATTAGAAGCCCAAATTTCTCGTTTGAGCCAACCAGATGGGTCAGAAGATGCGCGCTTAAATGTGTTGGCTGAACGTTTTGGAGGGGTCTTGCTTTCCGAATTGTATGATGATGTACCGATTGAAGATGCCCCTTATTTCTCTGCCTTATATGGTCCGGCACGCCATGCCATTGTCGTACGTGATTTAGACGCGGTAAAAGGACAATTAGCTCAGCTTGAAGAATGCCCAGATGATTTATATTTAATCGAGGGTGACCCAAGCGCTTTTGATGATAGCGTGCTTTCTGCCCAAGAATTAGCGCATGGTGTCGTTGTACAGGTCTCTGATCGAGAATTACGTTACTCTAAATTCCCTGAGATTCCATTATTTGGTCGAGCTGCACGCGAGCAATATTTAGAGGCATTACAGCAACAACGTGATGACGTGACAGAGCAGCATGCACAACGTGCGTTTGATGTACAAAAATGTCAGCGTTTACACGAACATTTCAGTCAATTTGTCGGGCTACATTTAGCGCTCGCGTTCCAGCCAAATCCTGAAGAGGTGATGGCGGAAATTCAGCAACAACGCAATGAGATTGAGCGTGAATTAAATCAATTTGTGACGACGGAACAACAATTGCGTATTCAATTAGACCATGCAAAAGAAAAAATGCAGTTGTTGAATAAGTTAATTCCGCAATTAAATCTGATTGCGGATGAAAGTTTGATTGATCGTGTAGAAGAGTGCCGTGAGCAACTGGATATTGCAGAACAAGATGAGTTATTTATTCGTCAATATGGCGCGACGTTGTCACAATTAGAACCTATTGCGAACACATTACAAAGTGACCCAGAACATTATGAACGCTTAAAAGCCGATTATGAACAGGCGATTTCACAGCAAAAACAAGTGCAACAACGCTTATTTGCATTAGCAGATGTATTACAACGTAAAGCGCATTTTGCTTATGAAGAGCGTGTTCAAACAGAAAACACTGATTTAAATGAACAATTACGCGCTAAGTTAGACAGTTTGCAACAACAACGTGAAGTGCAAAAAGCGCAGTTACAACAAAAGCAGCAGCAATTTACCAATTACAATCGGGTGTATATTGAGCTACAAACCTCGTTCAATAACAAAATGCAAATGCTACAAGAGTTATTGCAAGAAGTTGGCGAATTAGGTGTACGAGCCGATCAAGGGGCAGAAGAACGTGCCAAACAACGTCGTGACGAATTACATCAAGTCTTATCGGATACACGTCAACGTCGTCACTATGTAGAGAAACAATTAACCTTAATTGAAAGTGAAGCGCAAAGTTTAAATGCACGTATTCGTAAGGCGGAACGTGATTACAAAACACAACGCGAACTGGTGGTTGCCGCGAAAGTGAGCTGGTGTGTCGTCATGCGTTTATCGCGCGGTAGCGACGTGGAAAAACGCTTAAATCGTCGTGAATTTGCCTACTTATCTGCTGATGAATTGCGTTCTATGTCGGATAAAGCCCTTGGTGCATTGCGCACGGCAGTCGCAGATAATGAATATTTACGTGATAGTTTGCGTTTGTCTGAAGATAATCGTAAGCCAGAAAATAAAGTGCGCTTCTTTATTGCCGTCTATCAACATTTGCGTGAACGTATTCGCCAAGACATTATTAAAACCGATGATCCAATCGATGCGATTGAGCAAATGGAAATTGAGCTTTCACGCTTAACAGATGAACTTACTCGCCGTGAACAGAAATTGGCGATCAGTTCTGAAAGTGTGGCAAATATCATGCGTAAAACCATTCAGCGTGAACAAAACCGTATTCGTATGTTAAATCAAGGGCTACAAAATATTGCCTTTGGTCAAGTTAAATCGGTTCGTCTCGTGGTCAATATCCGTGATACCCATGCGATGTTGCTTGACGCGTTATCGGGCACCCAAGAGGAATACCAAGATTTATTTACTGATCAGCGTATGACCTTCTCGGAAGCAATCGCCAAGTTGTATCAGCGTTTAAACCCACATATTGATATGGGGCAACGTACTGCGCAAACTATTGGTGAAGAGTTATTAGATTACCGTAATTATCTCGATCTGGAAGTGGAAGTGTATCGTGGCGCAGATGGTTGGTTACGTGCTGAAAGTGGCGCCTTATCAACGGGTGAAGCGATTGGTACCGGTATGTCGATTCTGTTAATGGTGGTACAAAGCTGGGAAGAAGAATCACGCCGTATTCGCGGTAAAGATATTGTGCCATGTCGCTTGTTATTCTTAGATGAAGCCGCACGTTTGGATGCAAAATCCATCTCCACCTTGTTTGAGTTGTGCGAGCGTTTAGATATGCAATTATTGATCGCCGCGCCTGAAAACATCAGCCCAGAAAAAGGTACAACCTATAAACTGGTGCGTAAAATCGCCGGCAACCAAGAACATGTGCATGTGGTTGGTTTGCGTGGTTTTGGCGCATAGTTAACGTAAAGAAAAAGTGCGGTCAAAATGTTTAAAGTTTTAACCGCACTTTTTTATCCGTCATTGCGGAAGATTATTTTTGAGTAACTACGGTCGGAACTAATTTTTCCGCCCCTTTTAATTTGCCGTAAACTTCTTCAGTTAAACCATGTTTTTTACCGATAGTATCGGTATCATTCAAGGTGACAAACACCTCACCTTTTGTATCTTCCCAAACCAAGGCTTTTATTGGTAAATCAATAGCTAAAGTCGGTGATTTTAACATCATAGGTGTGCCTGCTTTTGGTGTACCGAAAACAACCACACTTGAAAAAGGCATCTCAAGTCCCGCTTCTTTTGCTGCAGCTTGGTGATCAATCACAGTAAACACTTTCATGCCTTTTTCGGTTACCGCATGTTTGATTTTTTCGACGGTTTCCACAGCAGGATAAGCGCTTTTTACGGTCTTCAACGCTGACTCATTAGCTTGTGCAACCATAGCGGTTGCGATGAAAGGTAAGGTGAAAAGTAAACTTTTTAGTTTCATGAAGTGCTCCTATTAGTGATATCAAAATCAGCTTATTGTAGAGTATTCTCAAAATTAAACAAGAATGATTCTTATCTATATATTTAGAGAAAATAAAAAGGGTGCTATAATCCGCCTTTCATTTTTTTAAGGAAAAATAATATGCATCATCTTATCATTGCCGTCCTTTGTAGCGTGGCAGTATCCGTGTTGCTTAAAGTAGCACGTAAGAAAAACATTGTGATTCAACAAGCGATTGCCTTTAATTATATTGTCGCGCTGAGCTTAAGTTATTTCTTATTAAAGCCTGATTTTAAAGGGTTAGGCTTTTCGGAATTTGTGGCGCAAAGTGACAACGCACCGGTGTTCTTTGCTTTAGGAATTTTATTGCCGACAGTTTTTATTGTGATGTCGAAAGCGGTAGAGTATGCGGGGATTGTACGTTCTGACGCCGCACAACGTTTATCGTTATTTTTGCCCATTGTGGCCGCTTTTGTGATTTTTGGTGAACAACTGAGCTCAGCACGTTTAATGGGTATCATTTTGGCATTTGTGGCGTTATTTTGCTTATTAAATAAACCTACTGATACAGAAAGCAACTTAAAAGGGGTAGTCAGTTTAATTCTGGTTTGGTTCGGCTACGGCATTATTGACATTCTGTTTAAACAAGTGGCGAAAAGTGGCGGGGCTTTCCCGGCAACCTTGTTTATTTCCTTTGTACTTGCGGCTTGTGTGATGTTTGGTTATTTATTATTGAAACGTGAAGTTTGGACCGTGCCAAGTTTTATTGGTGGAATAATTTTAGGTGGTCTAAACTTTATGAATATTTTGTTCTATATTAAAGCACACCAAAGTTTTAGTGATAATCCAACATTGGTATTTGCCGGCATGAATATTGGTGTGATTTGCTTAGGAACGATCACCGGCGCCTTGGTTTTTAAAGAAAAAATCAGTAAAATCAATGGGGTAGGTATCGCTATCGGCATTAGTGCTATTTTCTGCCTTTTCTATTTAGATAAATGGCTTTAACCACCGCTTCGGATAACAACAACCGCACAAAAGTGCGGTTTGTTTTTTCTGAATTTTATTGATTATGCTAGAATGGCGTTTATTTGTTATTGAGTACGATTATGTCCACATCACCTGATTTTAGCTTTTTCATTTATGATTATGAGAGTTTTGGCGTTGACCCCGCTTCTGATCGTCCCGCTCAATTCGCTGGTATTCGCACTGACATCAATTTCAATATCATCAGTGACCCTGTCATGTTTTATTGTAAACAAACCAATGATTATTTACCCGCGCCTGAAGCGGTTTTGGTCACAGGGATTACACCACAAGAATGTAATGAAAAGGGGATTCCTGAACCAGAGTTTGCGGAACGCATTTTACAAGAGTTCAGTCGCCCAAATACCTGTGTGATGGGATTTAATAATATTCGTTATGATGATGAAATGACACGCTATACCTTTTATCGCAATTTCATTGATCCCTATGAATATAGCTGGAAAAATGGCAATTCGCGTTGGGATTTATTGGATTTGGTCCGTGCTTGCTATGCTTTACGCCCAGAAGGGATTAATTGGGCTTATGATGAAGAAGGGATGCCGTCATTTCGTTTAGAGAAGTTGACTAAAGCCAATGGTATTGAACATAGCAATGCACATGATGCAATGGCGGATGTGTATGCCACCATTGCGATGGCAAAACTGATTAAAGAAAAACAACCCAAATTATTTCAATATTTCTTTGAAAATCGCGGTAAAAAAGAAGTTGAGAAACTAATTGATACCGCAAATCTAACGCCATTGGTGCATGTTTCGGGTATGCTTGGCAATCATCGTGGTAACACTACCTGGATTGTGCCTTTAGCCTGGCATCCGACCAATCAAAATGCAGTCATTTGTTGTGACTTAGCCGCAAATATAACGGATTTACTTAATAAAGATGCTAACGAATTACGTCAACATCTTTATACGCCTAAAGCTGAATTAATTGAAAAGGGGATTTTACCGGTACCATTAAAATTGGTGCACATTAATAAGTGTCCAATTCTTGCGCCTGCTAAAACCTTATTACCTGAAAATGCAACGCGGTTAGGTATTGATCGTACATTTTGTTTGGAAAACTTACAGCGCCTCAAATTATCGCCCTCTATTCGTGACAAGGTCACTGAAATTTTCAATGAAGAACGGCATTTTGCCCCAAGCATCAATGTAGAAACAGAACTGTATAATGGGTTCTTTGATTACAATGATAGAAACAACATGGCGATTTTACGTCATTTACCAGAAGAAAAGCTGGCCGAGCATGGTTTAGCGTTTAAAGATGCGCGTATCCCCAAATTATTATTCCATTATCGGGCAAGACATTATTTCAATAGCTTAACTCGCGCAGAACAAATTCAATGGCAAAAGTACCGTTATAAAAAGTTGGATCAAGTTGCACTACAATTTGAGCAAAGTTTACAACGTTTAATCGCAGAGAATAGTGAAAATCCGACTAATTTGACCTTATTACAAAAAGTCTATGAGTATGGTGCAAAAATATTAGCCTAAATAGGTTGTCGAGCGTTAATTTTTGCTTAGCTTACTGCACAAATCATTTCAGATTTTACGTAGCGCGATCAATAAAAATAAAGTCATGGAGAAGTTAATCCATGGCTTTTTTTTATTTATTTTGAACGTTATTTCTATTTCATCTTTAATTTTGCCTGACAATAGCATTATTACCGTTCATAACATCAAAAATGTCGATGTGACAACGCACATCATTTCCTTATTTCATCTTGCTTAAGTAGTAAAAGTGACCTGTGCATAACTCTGTGATTTATTTATATCGTAGTGTTTATTAACTTTGTAACTAATTTCGCATAATGTATATTATGTTAAATTAAATAGAAAAGTGACAAGTAGATTTAACGTGACATGCTCACTCGTGAATGTATGCACTATTTTGTTATTTTTATGTGTAGTTTTTTTGGAAGGAAAATATTTTATGATGGGTTATATTTTTGCTTTTCTTTAAAAAGAAATGCTCTCTCTTCTACGATTGGAATAATTTCTTCTTATTTCATCACGGCAATTTAAATCAAAATAAGAATATAAATTTATTGTGGTAACGCTACGTGAAATCTGAGTTTTTTTAGGCAGAATAATACTCAGAAAGTAAAAAAAGAATGTTATATGGAAAACGTCATTTTTATGCTTATGATAAAAAATATGCTCCAAATTAATTTCTTTTAATTCTACCTATTCTCTTTTAAAACAAGGGATTTGTTACCATTGAGATGTATCATCTTCAATGGCTAATACAGAAAAGTGTTAACAAAAATTTGACATTTTAGGTTAAAAAATAATAAGATGAAGTGGTCTAGCCAGAATCCCCTCGTTAGATTTACCACATTTAGTAGGAGAATTTACAAAATGAGTAAAGAATTCGATAAAAAACGTGATGAATTATTAAGTGAGATTCGTGAGATCTTAGATAACGCAGAAGAGCTATTCGATGAAAAATCTAAAGCCAGTGTGGATGAATTAAAAAAACTGAAATCGAATCTGGATTCACGTGTTTCTAAATTACAGAAACAATTTGGCGCATTAAAGGATGATGCTGTTGCTGGTACAAAAGAAGTGATTAAACAAACTGATGAGTTAGTCCAAGATAATCCTTATAAAGCAATTGGGGTTGCGGGTGTTATTGGATTATTATTAGGCGTTTTAATCTCTAAGAAATAACGTTTTGCAATTGTAAAAGGCTACATGGTGTAGCCTTTTCTTACAATTAGGACGATAAATGCAAATTTTACAGAAAATCAAAAACATCACCCTCACCTCTCTTGAACTTATTCATGTGCGTTTAGACATGGCAAGAATTGAGTTAGTGGAGCAAAAAAATTTTTTAATCACGTTATTGAGTGCATTATTTGTGATTTTTATTCTTTTGTTGGTGTCATTTATCAGTTTATTATTTGGGTTAAATTCGCTACTTGACCCTGAAACCAAACAAATTGTTTTTTTTGCCATTAGTGCGGGCGCATTTTTCCTGATTTTGATTTTATTACTGCTCATGCGAAAGATTCTAAAGAAACAGCGTAATTTTATGGTGGATACTTTAACTGAAGTAAAACATGATATCCAAGCGATAAAAGGTGCACTTGGCTCCCCTTCAAGTAAAGATCAAGAGTAGTAAGGAGCGTTTATGAAAACAGAATTAGAGCAAGAAAAAGAATTATTGATGATGAAAGGTGATGCATTGCGTATGAAACTTTATGCGCAATCTAAACCAAAACAAGTCACTCCCCATTTTACATTTGCAGATTCACTTTCAATGATTGCTTCTTCACTGAATCAACCCGTTGTGCGTTCATTAGCTGTGTCATTACTCAGTAAAAAATTATTGAGTTCTAAATTTTTAACTGACTCTGCTTTAGGCATGATTGCGCTTTATTTATTGAATCGAAACAATTCAACGGAATAATGTCCCCTATAATGCAAAAGGCTAGAATGATTTCTAGCCTTTTTTCTTCTTGAAGTTCTTGAAGTCTGTGTTGCTTATTTTTTTCGCTCTACCCACTGATTACCAAGGTAATCCACAATCCATTTTGTTGCTTTACCATTCTTTTCAGAAGTAACATATTGACGTTTTTCTTTACGGCTAAAACGCACAATAGCATCATTACCTTCGGGATCATGTTGTGGTGCATCAGCTAAATAACGTAATTTTTCTGGCAAACGATCACGATATAGTGCTAATTCAGCCACTTTCGGTGCGCGGGTTTCACGCGATTTTGGAAAATTATGAGCGGACATAAACACACCACTTGCCCCATCACGTAATACAAAATAAGCATCCGATTTTTCACATTTCAGTTCTGGGAAATGAGTCGGTTCTTCTTTTGGTGGTGCAACTTCCCCACTTTTTAGAATCTTACGGGTATTATCACAGCTGGTGCAGCCCATGTATTTACCAAAACGACCCAATTTCAGATGCATGTCCGCACCGCATTTATCGCATTCGACAATCGGACCATCATAGCCTTTAATTTTGAAACTGCCCTGTTCTAACACATAACCATCACAATTCGGGTTATGCCCACAAATATGAATTTTACGTTCTGGATCAATTAGATAACTGTCCATTGCTGTACCACATTTTGGACAGCGTTTACGTTCCATTAACGCCTTGGTTTCGGATGCCTCATCCAACACATTAAGTAATTCAGCTTCCGGAATTAAGTTCATTGTCGTTTTACAGCGCTCTTTGGGTGGTAAGGCATAACCACTGCAACCTAAAAACACCCCAGTACTTGCGGTGCGAATTGCCATTTTACGACCACAAGTTGGACAGTTAATATCAGTTGGGACTAAACTATTTGGTTTCATTCCACCTTCTAATTCATCTAGTTCCGCCTGGCTCAACTGCTGCGAAAAATCTTTAAAGAATTGATTAAGTTCGGTTTTCCAATTTTTCTCACCGTTCGCAATTTGGTCTAAGATATTTTCCATATTGGCGGTGAAATCGTAATTCATCAACGCTGTGAAAGATTGATTTAAACGGTCAGTGACAATTTCGCCCATTTTTTCAGCATAAAAACGACGATTTTCCACTCGCACATAACCGCGTTCTTGAATGGTAGAAATAATAGCCGCATAAGTAGAAGGGCGACCAATTCCCCGTTTTTCGAGTTCTTTTACTAATGCTGCTTCGCTAAAACGTGCTGGAGGTTTGGTAAATAACTGTTCCGGTAAGACTTGATCTAGATGTAATTTTTCATTTAACTGGACATTCGGTAAGACTTGGTCTTCTGCATTTTTACTCATTGGAGGTAAGACTTTTGTCCAACCATCAAAACGTAAAATACGTCCTTTCGCTTTTAATTCATACTCTCCCGCACGAACCGTAACCGTTGTACTGTCATATTGCGCCGCCGGCATTTGACAAGCGACAAACTGACGCCAAATCAACTCATATAAACGTACCGCATCTTTATCCATGCCTGTCAATTGCTCTGCTAATGTATTGACATCCGATGGTCGAATTGCTTCATGCGCTTCTTGTGCATTTTCTTTACTTGAGTAAAACACCTGTTTGCTCGGCAAATAGCGTTCGCCATAATGTGATTGAATATAGCCACGCACCATCTTTAACGCATCTTGACTCAAGTTCGTGGAATCTGTACGCATATAGGTAATATAGCCTGCTTCGTATAAACGCTGTGCGAGCATCATGGTTTTCTTTACCCCAAACCCTAGACGTGTACTGGCGGTTTGCTGTAATGTCGAGGTAATAAAAGGGGCTTTCGCTCGAGAATGGGTTGGTTTGGTTTCTAAATCGGAAACCACATAGTCAGCATGTTGTAAAAAATCTACCGCACTTTGTGCTTGCGTGGCATTTTTCGGCTCAAATTTTTTCCCTTTAAATTGGGTCACGGCTAAACGTAATGCTTGTTTTGCTTGTGTCTGCGTTAAAACGTCAATTTCCCAATATTCTTCGGGCTGAAAGGCTTTAATTTCACGCTCACGTTCTACTAATAATTTGACAGCAACAGATTGAACACGCCCAGCAGATAAGCCTCGGGCTACTTTTTTCCATAATAAAGGCGACACCATAAAACCGACCACGCGGTCTAAAAAGCGACGGGTTTGTTGGGCATTTACACGATCTAAATTCAGTTGTTCTGGTTTTTCAAAGGCTTGTTGAATCGCGTTCTTCGTGATTTCGTTAAATACGACACGACTAAAACGTGCATCATCCCCCCCGATCACCTCACGCAAATGCCATGCAATCGCCTCTCCTTCTCTATCCAAATCAGTAGCAAGATAAATATGATCGGCTTTTTTAGCTAATGATTTTAATTCGGCAACCACTTTCTCTTTGCCAGGCAAAATTTGGTAATTGGCTTTCCATTGATGATAAGGGTCAATTCCCATACGTTTGACTAACGCATTGCGATCTTTTTCTTGCTTAATCGCGCTTTTTTCTTCCGCACTTAATCCTTTCGTGGAAATTGCTTTTGCTTTCTCACCATTACTTGAACCGACCGTAGGGAGATCACGGATATGGCCCACACTAGATTTAACAACATAATTACTGCCTAGATATTTATTAATGGTTTTTGCCTTTGCCGGCGACTCCACAATAACCAAGGATTTACTCATTCTCTTACCCAGTTTCACTTAAATTTCTATAAAATAGTCGCTATATTGCTAACTATCTGCTTGTAGGTCAACTCTTTTTTTAAAAAATGACATATAAATGCCTAAACCCACCCCACTTTATCAAATGGTGATTGATAACAAATGATAACGAGGCAACATCTTAGTTGGGCGATAACTTTGTCCAAATTGGCACGCAATTAGCAGGCAATAGTAATGACTTGCCTAACTCAACCCAACCACAGGGAAAATGAAAATCTGACCCAACAGAGCTCAGTAAACCAAATTCCGTTGCCCATTGGGCGAGAAGCAAACGTTGTTCAGGTGCCTGTCCACAGCCCGCTACTTCAATCGCATCGCCTCCCCATTGTGCAAAATCGGCAATTAATTTTTTGACCCATTTATTGGTTAAGGTATAGCGTAAAGGATGTGCTAAAACAGCGAGTCCACCGGCTTGATGAATGACTTCAATTGCAGTTGGAATATCACACCATTGTGCTTTTACATAGCAAGACTTGCCTTGTGAGAGATACTTTTTAAAAGCTTGTCCCTCATTCGAGACTTTACCCATTTGTACCAACAAACGTGCGTAATGTGCTCTTGTCACTTCTCCCGTTGCTAACATTTTGGCTTGCTCAAATGCATCTGCAATGCCAACTTTTGCTAATTTGTCACTGATCTCAAGCGCACGTTGATAGCGTAATGCCGCTTGTTGACGTAAAAGCGCGGTCATTTTTGCTGAAGTTTCATCAAAACCCAATCCAACAATATGAATAGCACGATTTTCCCAAGTTGTTGAAATTTCGACGCCACTTATCAAGGTTAAATCGGCTTGTTGTGCGGCTAAACGGGCTTCTGCAAGCCCTGCCGTAGTATCATGATCAGTCAAGGCAAGTACATTTACTTCCTTTTCAACAGCACGTGCAACGACTTCTGTCGGTGATAATACGCCATCAGAAGCAGTACTATGGCAATGAAGATCATAAATTGTTGTCATCTGTTATCCTAATTTGAACCTGTAAAATGGGAAGCGATGAAAGAATCAGGGCAGATATGTGAATCCGCCCTTTATCTTCATTACCCTATTTAATCTGTTGAACCAATTGTTTAATTAAGTGTGGACCGTGATAAATTAAGCCGGAATAAAGTTGTAGCAACTCTGCGCCCGCCTTGATTTTCTCTTGCGCATTGGCAACACTATCAATCCCTCCACTACCAATAATCGGAATTTGACCTTTCAATTCTTGGTGAAGTCTTGCAATAATTTCTGTGCTTTTTTGTTGTAACGGTTTACCACTAAGTCCACCTTGTTGTTCGGCATTTTGCAAGCCACTTACGGTATCACGTGAAATCGTGGTATTGGTCGCAATGACGGCATCCATTTTGTGACGTTGTAATGTATCAGCAATTTGTACGACTTCCCCCTCTGTGAGATCTGGCGCAATTTTAACCGCAATAGGCACGTATTTCTGATATTGTTCAGCTAAATCTTTTTGACGCGCTTTCATCCCTTGCAATAAATCCTCTAACGCCTCGCCATACTGTAATTGACGTAAGCCCGGTGAGTTAGGTGATGAAATGTTAATGGTAATGTAATCCGCGTAGTGATAGGCTTTATTTAGGCAAATGAGGTAATCGGCTTTGCCATTTTCTACTGACGTAAAAGTATTCTTGCCAATATTAATGCCTAAAATGCCGTCATAGTTAGCTTGTTTTACATTTTCGATTAAATAATCAATGCCGTAATTATTAAAACCATTCCGATTAATAATCCCCTCAGCTTCGGGTAAGCGAAATTGACGAGGTTTCGGGTTACCCTCTTGTGCTAAAGGCGTCACTGTTCCCACTTCGATAAAGCCAAATCCCATTGCTGCAAAACCCTCAATCGCTTCGCCATTTTTATCTGCCCCAGCAGCCAAGCCAATTGGGTTTTTAAAGTGCAGTCCCATGATTGTCTTCGGGCTACCCGTCGGACAAGCAAACAAGGTTTTTAGCAATGGATTGAACGGGGAACGTCCCAGCGTTTTTAATGTTTTAATCGTGAGATCATGTGCTTGTTCAGCATCAAGGGAAAAAAGGGCTTTGCGGATTAATGCATACATACTCGTTTATCTCTCTGGATAGTTTAACTGTGAAAATCTACCGGATTATACGCTTTTCAACATAAAATGTAATGAAAAATTGATTTTGTTTGAGCCATCAGATAAAAAAGTGCGGTCATTTTTTTTATATTTTTGACCGCACTTTAAGCTATCTATTGTAAGGCTTTTTCGATTTTCTCATATAAATCACGAGAAATATTTTCCACTTCACTTAAACGTTCTAACCCCCGTTTCATCAAGGTTTGTCGTTGTCCGTCATAACGCGAGAAACGAATTAATGGCTCAATTAAACGCGATGCCACTTGTGGATTGCTCTCATTTAAACGAATCAAAATATCGGTTAAGAAACGATAACCTGAACCATCAATAGCGTGGAACGCTTTCAAGTTATGATTGGCGAAACTACCGACTAAGGCTCTTAAACGGTTTGGGTTATTAAAGTTGAAACTTGGATGATCCATTAATTTCATCACATTCAATAACACATCGTCATCTGGACGTGTCGCTTGTAGCGCAAACCATTTATCCATTACTAAGCCATCATGTTGCCATTTGCTTTCAAAGTCCGCTAATAAGGTATCACGGCAAGGTAGTTGTGCTTTAGTCGCCGCACTTAAGGCTGCCAAGGTGTCTGTCATATTATTGGCATAACTATAATGTTTATTTACCAAGTTATTCCCAACCGTCGTATATGCCAAATAGCTCACACACAGATTACGCAAGGCACGCAAAGCAATATCTTCTGCGTTAACACGATATACCTCTAAACGAATGTCGTTATACACTTTTAATAACGTTTGTTTCAGACTTTCTGCAATCGTGCGCACCATAAAATCACGCACGACACTAATCCCTTCTGGATCAATAGTTTTGAATAACTCGGCAAACTCAGTGACTTTTGGCAAAGTCAAAATGAGGGTAGCCAATTCAGGATCTTGCTGATAACCGTCTAAAATTTGGTATAACTCCGCCAATACCTCAGCAGAAAATTCTAAACTTTTGCCTTGTTGATAGCGAGTGAGATTACGACGTAATTCTGTGGCATAAAGCATTTGTGCCACATCCCAACGCACAAATTGATTTTCGGCATGGCGTAATAATGTGATTAACTGTGCCGTACTATACTCATAATGCAATTTGACTGGTGCCGAGAAATCACATAACAAGGCGGGGACGGGTTTGCTTTTTACCCCTGTAAATTGGAAACTTTGCTCCGCTTGTTTAACATCGAGAACGGGGTTAATGATTTGACCATCGTTTTCTAAAACTTGCGCTTGACCGTTTTTATCGTATAACGCGATTTTTAATGGAATATGTAAATTGACTTTTTCCATTTGGTCTGCAGTGGGTGGCGTATGCTGTGCCACATGTAAAGTATAAACCGCCGTTTCGGGATCATAGCTATCTGTAATGGTTAATTCTGGCGTACCTGATTGGCTATACCAATGACGGAACTGGGTTAAATCAATGCCTGATGCACGTTCCATTGCCGATACAAAATCTTCACAAGTTGCCGCTTTGCCATCTTGTTCCGCCACATACAGTTGCATCCCTTTTTGGAATAAGGTTTCGCCTAATAAGGTATGCATCATACGAATCACTTCTGCCCCTTTTTCATACACCGTCATGGTATAGAAGTTATTCATCTCAATCACTTTATCCGGGCGAATGGGGTGAGACATTGGACTGGCATCTTCGGCAAATTGTGCTGTGCGTAATAAACGGACATCTTCAATACGCTTACCAGAGCGCGACCAAAGGTCCGACGTAAATTCTTGATCACGGAAAACGGTTAAGCCTTCTTTTAAGCTTAATTGGAACCAGTCACGACAGGTGATACGGTTCCCTGTCCAGTTATGGAAATATTCATGGGCGATGACACTTTCTACTGCAATATAGTCTTCGTCTGTGGCGGTTTGCGGATTGGCTAACACAAATTTCGAGTTAAACACATTTAACCCTTTATTTTCCATCGCTCCCATGTTGAAGAAATCAACCGCCACGATCATATAAATATCCAAATCGTATTCAAGACCAAAGCGATCTTCATCCCATTTCATCGAGCGTTTTAAACTTTGCATTGCCCACTCTGCACGGTCTAAATTACCACGATCAACAAAAAGTTCTAACGCAACCTCTCGTCCACTTTTAGTTGTAAAAGTATCGCTTAATACATCAAAGTCCCCCGCCACTAATGCAAACAGATAGCTTGGTTTCGGAAATGGATCATGCCATTCCACCCAATGACGTCCATCAGGCAGTTCGCCACTGTCAACACGGTTCCCATTCGATAATAAATAAGGATATTTACTTTTATCTGCTGTAATTTTCGTCGTATAGCGTGCTAATACATCCGGGCGATCTAACATATAAGTGATTTGGCGGAACCCCTCTGCTTCACATTGCGTACACATCCCCTCACCTGATTGGTATAACCCTTGTAATGACGTATTTTTTTCTGGGCTTAAAATACTCACCACTTCCAAGCTAAATTGGTCTGCATCAACGGCGCTTAAATTTAGGCTTAAACTCTCCCCATCTTGCTCAAAATGTTTAAAATCACGACCATTTAATTTGAGCGATGAAAATTGGAAACTGTGTCCATCTAAACGTAATTTTTGTGCTTGAGGATTTAAACGACGAAATTGGCTCGTGGCAGTAACCACTGTTTTTTTCGGATCAAGTTGAAAATCAAGCGCGATTTCTGTCACGGTGAAGTCTGGAGTACGATAATCTTTTCTGTATTTGGCTTTGGCTTGCATAAAACAACCTATTGTTATTCTTAAGACTAAAAAATGTAGTTAGGATATGATTTTCTTGACAAACTTGCAATCGTCTTTTCGTGTAGAAAAAACAAGGCAATCGTTTGCTTATTAATTATTGTATGCTATCCTAGCCACGCTTTAATTTTTGAATAACATGAAGGAATGACATGTCAAATTGCACACCCCAAATTGCGATTGTAATGGGCTCAAAAAGCGACTGGGCAACCATGCAAGAAGCAACTCATATTCTTGATGAATTACAAATTCCTTACCACGTTGAAGTGGTGTCTGCACATCGTACCCCTGATAAATTGTTCACTTTTGCAGAAACAGCGACGGCGAAAGGTTACAAAGTGATTATCGCAGGTGCCGGCGGTGCTGCCCATTTACCGGGTATGATCGCGTCAAAAACTTTAGTCCCTGTATTGGGCGTACCAGTCAAAAGTTCGATGTTAAGTGGCGTTGATAGTTTGTATTCGATTGTGCAAATGCCTAAGGGGATTCCTGTCGGAACCTTAGCGATTGGTCCCGCAGGAGCGGCTAATGCAGGTTTATTAGCGGCACAAATCTTAGCAGCCTTTGACTCCTCGCTCCTGACAAGATTAACGGCATTTCGAGAAAAACAAACAAATAGCGTACTAGAAAATCCTGATCCACGGATGCCATAGCATTTTAGGGCGGACAGTTGTTCGCCCTGTCTCTTTTACTTTCTTTAATATAATGGTTTGAATATGCAAAAAAGTGCTTTATATCCAACAGTGTATGTCCTCGGTAATGGACAGCTCGGGCGAATGTTACGTTATGCGGGTGCCCCTTTAGATATTGATGTCCAACCGCTTGCTTTTAATACCCCACGCTTTGACTTAGCAACGGACAGTATTATCACCGCAGAAATTGAACGTTGGGAAAAAACACCTTTAACAGAAATGCTTGCTCATCACGCCAATTTTGTGAATCAGAGTGTGTTTGCCAAATTAGCTGATCGGTTATCACAAAAAACTTTGCTTGATGCACTCCAATTACCGACTTCCCCATGGTGTTTATTAAAAGACAAAAATCAATGGTCAACGGTATTTGATAGCATTGGCGAGAAAGTCGTCGTCAAACGTCGTATGGGGGGCTATGATGGTCGAGGTCAGTGGATTGTTCAACAACAAAATACCGATGCCATTACTGACGATTTATACGGTGAAACCATTGTTGAAAAATTTATTCCTTTTGATTATGAAATTTCTCTTGTAGGCGCACGTTTTAAAAATGGTGAAACACGCTTCTATCCTGTCACGCACAATTTACAACAAAATGGTATTTTGCGTTATAGCGTGGTCGATGTAGATTTCCCACAACAAGCACAACAGCAAGCTAGCGCCGAAACCATGCTAAGTAAAATTATGCACCAATTAAATTATGTTGGGGTGATGGCAATGGAATGTTTTGTGGTCGGTGATCAGCTATTAATTAATGAATTGGCGCCTCGTGTTCATAACAGTGGACACTGGACACAACTAGGTTGTGCCATTAGTCAATTTGAATTGCATTTGCGTGCGTTATTGGATTTACCCACACCAACACTTGGCACGTTTGCGCCGAGTGTGATGGTCAATCTGATTGGGACAGAACACAATCCGGCTTGGTTAAATACGCCATTCAGCCAACTACATTGGTATGGCAAAGAAGTGCGTCCCGGACGTAAAGTGGGACACATTAACTTTACACATATTGATAAAAAAGTATTGATCGCAAGCTTAACCACATTAGCACAGGCGTTACCTGCTGATTATCAATCTGGTTTAAATTGGGCAATAGAAAAATTACAATAATTCAATTTATTTGCTGATTTTTAAGAGATTATTCAAAAAATAGGATTAGTTTTTAAATTCCTTTAAAGCGGGCTTGATAATATTTGCCTCGTGCAGTATAACTAGCTCACCGATAACTAAACACAACATTAAGGATTTCATTATGTTTGAAAATATTACCGCCGCGCCAGCTGATCCGATTTTAGGTTTAGGGGAATCATTCAAAGCGGAAACGCGCGATAATAAAATCAATCTTGGCATTGGTGTATATAAAGATGCTAAAGGCAATACACCAATTATGCGTGCGGTCAAAGAGGCAGAAAAGCGCTTATTTGATCTTGAAATGAGCAAAAATTATTTAGCTATTGACGGGGTCGCAGAATTCAATGCCTGTACGAAAGAATTGTTATTTGGCGCAGATTCAGAGATAGTTAAACAAGGTCGTGCAAAAACCGTTCAAAGTTTAGGTGGTACTGGTGCATTACGTATCGCAGCAGAGTTTATTAAACGCCAAACTAAATCACAAAATGTTTGGATTAGCACACCAACTTGGCCAAACCATAATGCGATTTTTAATGCTGTCGGCATGACGATTCGTGAATACCGCTATTATGATGCAGAGAATAAATGTTTAGATTGGGATAACTTAATTGCTGATTTAAGCAATGCGGGGGAAGGTGATGTTGTTTTACTACATGGATGCTGCCATAACCCGACAGGAATCGACCCTACTCCAGCACAATGGCAACAATTAGCCAAAATGTCGGAAGAAAAAGGTTGGTTACCGTTATTTGATTTTGCTTACCAAGGTTTTGCAAATGGTCTCGAAGAAGATGCGTTTGGTTTACGTACCTTTGCCAAAAATCATAAAGAATTATTAGTCGCAAGTTCTTATTCTAAAAACTTTGGTCTTTATAGCGAGCGCGTTGGTGCTTTCACATTAGTGGCAGAAACAGAGCAAGTGGCCGCGACGGCACTCACGCAAGTCAAAACCATTATTCGTACGCTCTATTCTAACCCAGCATCACATGGCGCAACGACAGTTTCTATGGTATTAAAAGACAATCAGTTACGTGCTGAGTGGGAAAACGAATTAACCGAAATGCGTGAACGTATTAAGCAAATGCGTAGCCAATTTGTTGAATTATTGAAAGCATTTGCTTCAGAACAAGATTTTAGTTTTATTATTGATCAAAATGGGATGTTCTCTTTCTGTGGCTTAAATCCAGCACAAATGGATCGTTTAAAAGAGGAATTTGCCATTTATGCCGTGCGTTCTGGTCGGATTAATGTCGCAGGCATTACTGAACAGAATATTCGTTATCTGTGTGAAAGTATTGCGAAAGTCCTGTAATTATATTTTCATAACAAAGAAAGAACCGCACTATAAAAAGTGCGGTTCTTTTTTTCTTTTTTTACCAGCGTGCTAAGGCTTGCTGATCAGTATCGCGACTTTCAATCCAGCGCTCACCCTGAGTGGTTTTTTCTTTTTTCCAAAATGGGGCTTTGCTTTTTAAAAAATCCATAATAAATTCATTAGCTTGATAAGCTTCACCACGATGTGCAGAGCTCACCCCGACGAAAACAATCTCATCACCTGTTTGTAACAAACCAACACGGTGAATGACACAAACACGTTGAATGTCCCAGCGGGCTTTTGCTTGCGCCACAATCTCTGTTAGGGCTTTTTCAGTCATCGCGGGATAATGTTCTAAATACAAACTGGATACTTCATCGCCGAGATTTAAATCCCGTACTTTGCCCACAAAAACCACGGTAGCCCCGACAGAATGTTGTTCTGATAACCAACGATATGCCGCATTTTGATCAAAGGGCTGTTCTTGTACTGCAATTTGAATATCGCTCATTTATCCTCCAGTCACTGGTGGGAAAAACGCGACTTCATCACCCGCTTTCACTTCTGTATCTAAAGGCACTAAAGCCTGATTAATTGCCACTAATAATTTGCCTTTTTCAAGTGCTAACGTCCAACGCTCGCCTTTTTCAGCTAAATGCTGACGAACTTGCTCTGCTGTCTTAAACGTGGCAGGTAATTCAAGGCTATCGACGCCGATAAGTTCTCTGGTTTGAGCAAAAAATAAAATGTTTAGCATATTGTCTCGCTGTTATTTCGCAATAAAATGACCCGATTTTCCACCGCACTTTTCAAGCAAACGCACTTGTTCAATCACGATGTCTTTTTGCACCGCCTTGCACATATCGTAAATCGTCAGTGCAGCAACGCTAGCGGCGGTTAGCGCTTCCATTTCTACTCCAGTTTTGCCAGTCAATCTACACAGACTTTCAATACGCACTTGGTTACGTTCCACAACGGGAGTTAAGCTCACTTCTACTTTAGATAATAACAAAGGATGACACAGCGGAATTAAATCCCATGTACGTTTCGCCGCCTGAATCCCCGCGATACGCGCCGTAGCAAATACATCACCTTTATGGTGTTGTCCAGAAATAATCATATTCAGCGTTTCTGGTGACATTGTCACTAATGCTTCCGCTCTTGCCTCACGCACGCTCTCTTGTTTGCCTGACACGTCCACCATGTTGGCTTCCCCTTGGCAATTAATATGGGTAAATGTACTCATAATTTCTCATGGTTAAGTTGAAAAATAGAAAAAGTGCGGTCAATTTGTAGAAAATATGATTAACCGCCGATACTGGCTAAATTTGCGCGTACACCACTATCACCTTGATGTAAGAAATGATGCTCACGTTTGCCTTGTAGTGCAGAAGAAATACGTGCTTGTAATTGCAATTGTTGATCATCCGATTGCAATAAGTCACGTAACGTAATGCCTTCTTCACCAAACAAACATAAGTGCAGTTTGCCTTTCGCTGATACCCTTAAACGATTACAGCTCGCACAGAAATTCTTCTCATAGGGCATAATCAAGCCTACTTCGCCAACATAATCTGGGTGTTTAAATACTTTAGCCGGTCCATCAAGTAATCCCTTGCTTTGTAAGGTCCAACCCGCATTGATTAATTTATCTGCTAACAATTGACCAGATACATGATGTTGCTGAAAGAAATGATCCATTTCACCCGTTTGCATCAATTCAATAAAACGCATTTGGATCGGCTTGTCTTTAATCCAAGTTAAGAACTGATTAAAATCCGCGTCATTAAGATCTTTCATTAACACGGAATTGACTTTGATTTTCTGATAGCCCACCTCAAAAGCACGCTCGAGACCACGCATTACGTCTTCAAATTTGTCTATCCCGGTAATACGATGGAACATTCGTGCATCTAAGCTATCAATACTCACGTTAATCGACGTGATCCCCGCCTCTTTCCACGCAGCAACATCTTTTGCCATACGGTAACCATTCGTGGTCAAAGCAATCTGTTTAATGGTAGGATTTTGAGCAATGGTTTCAACAATAGGTAAAAAATCTTTACGTAAGGTAGGTTCTCCCCCCGTAATACGGACTTTTTCAGTGCCCATGTTAGCAAAACTTTTTACCACTAAACGAATTTCATTTAAGGTGAGAAAACTGGGTTTATTTGACTCAGGTTGATAACCATTCGGCAAACAGTAATTACAGCGGAAATTACACACATCTGTAATTGACAGTCGCAAATAGTAATAGCGACGTTGGAACGCATCCACTAAAGGATCATTACCAACATGTTTAATTGGAATTGTTTGCATGTCACACCTTTCTAAAATACGAGAGGATAAACCGTTTCCAGCGTATCCCTGAATAGCACAAGTTTTATGCTATTGGCATTACCACCCTATTTCTATTGTAGAAACGTAGGTTAAATAAGCTCGGAGTTATGCGATAATGGGTTAATCAAATTGTTAATTGATATTGTAAAAGATAAGTTTATTCAATTGCAAACAATTAATATGATCTCAGTCATAAAAGCATAAAATTCTTTAAAATCAATTATATAACAAAATATATAGCGTTGAAATCGACGCTTATTTCGAGCACTTTTCTACTCAATTTGGCGTAGAAAAGAACTTTGGAAAAATAGCGATGTCTTTAGTTATAACGAAAAAAATAAAAGGGTAAACATGTCGGATTTAACTCGTTTTACACAGTATGAGCACTTGGATAAAGTCAAAAAAGTCGTCGCGATCGGCGGAGGGCATGGCTTAGGGCGACTGATGTCTGCATTAAGTTTCATGAAATCACGTTTAACGGGTATCGTGACCACGACTGATAATGGCGGTTCAACAGGACGTATCCGGCTTAATCATGGCGGAATTGCGTGGGGTGATCTGCGTAATTGTTTAAATCAGATTATTACTGAACCCAGTACTGCTTCTAGTTTATTTGAATATCGCTTTACTGGGCAAGGTGAACTCTCTGGGCATAACTTAGGGAATCTCATGCTCAAAGCCTTAGAAAATATGCACATTCGTCCAGTGGAGGCGATTCATTTAGTGAGAGAGTTATTGCATGTCAAATCTCATATTTTTCCGATGTCTGAAAGTCCGGTTCACCTTGCTGCCGTCTTACAATCGGGTGCCAGCATTGTTGGTGAAGTGGGAATTGATAATCTCACTGAATTACCCAAATCCATTTTTTTAGTGCCTTTAGTCAAGGCTACACCAGAGGCAATTGAAGCATTACAGGAGGCAGATGTGATTTTGTTTGGTCCTGGCAGTTTTCTCACCAGTATTCTGCCACCCATTTTATTACCTGAAGTAATCGAAGCATTGCAAAAAAGTCACGCAAAGAAAATATTTATCGATAATTTAGCCCTTGAGCAAAGCCCTGCTGCCTCTCTATCGCTATCAGATCGTATTCAATGGATTCATCATACCGTTGGTAAAGAGATTATTGATGCGACAATCGTTCCAACCAATGCAAACGACTTGTGCGAGAATTTATCCTTGAAAGTGATGGTTCGCCCATTACAGGCAGATGATATTAGCTATCGCCATGATCGAAGTTTGTTATCACAAGCGATTGATGATTTACTTGGCGAATTATAATCTTTCGCCAATCACCGCATTAAATGCGTCTTGCTTGCCAATATTTTTTTGACCAATAGGGGCTATTTAAAGAAGAATAGATTACCCCTCCTTTGGTTGAGGCATGCAAAAACAAATCATCTTTGACATAAATACCAACATGATAGCCATTTGGACCTCGACCGGTTTTAAAAAACACTAAATCACCGGTTTGGATATCCTGTTTAGACACTAATTTCCCATAATTGGCTTGCTGTACCGTCATTCTCGGTAAAAGAATATCAAAGCGATCTAAAAACGTTTTTTGTACAAAACCAGAGCAATCAATACCGGCACGACTTTGTCCACCTAAACGATAGGGCGTTCCTGCCCATTCACGTTGTTGCTCACTCAATAAGGCAATCACCATAATCGGATCATTGAGCTGCCCCTTATAACTGATTTTCCCCGTATTGCTATGATGACCACAGGCAGATAGTAGACAAAACAGACTTACGAATACACATTGCTTTAATAACATCTTCATATTTTTTCTACCAAAAGGAAAGCTATCCATAGTTAGCCTACAGATAGCTTAACGATTTGAAAGCGTACTTCAAAAGCGAAAATTAACTCTTTGGTTTCGTTTTTTCTACGCGGGCACGAAGTTTTTGACCAGGTTTGAATGCCACGACACGACGAGCAGAAACAGGAACACTTTCACCCGTTTTAGGATTTCGACCTGGGCGAGATGATTTATCCCGTAATTCAAAATTACCAAAGCCAGAAAGTTTGACATCTTCGCCTGTTTCTAATGCAACTCGAATTTCTTCAAAAAAGTTTTCCACTAATTCTTTCGCATCACGTTTATTTAAATGAAGTTTTTCAATTAAATTGTCTGCGAGTTCTACTTTGGTCAGTGTCATAATTTAATCTCTCAAATAAGCATTAAAACGTTGTTTTAACTCAGACAATACAACAGAAACTACCGCGTTGATATCATCTTCCTCAAGAGTTTTTTCATTATCTTGAATAATCAAACTAATCGCTAAACTCTTGTGGCCTTCAGCCACACCATTGCCTTGATAGACATCGAACAGGTTAACTTGAGTTAATGTTTCGCCAGCAACCTCTCGACACGCGTCAAGCACATCGCTTGCTGCAACACTCTCAGCAACAACGATAGCTAAATCTCGGCGATTTGCAGGAAAACGTGAAATCTCTTTTGCTTGCACTACTTGACGTGTTGCAATCGCTTGCCAAAGAATCTCAAATACCACTGTTTTTCCATTTAAACCCAGTTGTTTCGCGGCATTTGGATGAAGTGTACCAATAAAACCAATTTCTTCACCATTTAACATGATGGCCGCAGATTGACCAGGATGTAATGCTGGATATGATTTTGCTACAAATTTAACCAAATTTCTAGTCCCTGTTAAAGATAAAATGCTTTCTAAATCCCCTTTTAGGTCAAAGAAATCGACACTTTCGGCTTTACCTGCCCAGTGTTCTGCTTTTTTATTACCTGTCATCACAGCCGCTAAAACAAATTCTTGACGTACGCCAAATTCGGCCTGCGTGTCTGGAATAAAGCGTAAACCTGTTTCAAATAAGCGAACGCGAGTTTGCTGACGATTTTGGTTATACTGTACTGCGCCTAACAAACCACTTAATAGGGATAAACGCATGGCGGACATTTCCACTGAAATTGGATTTGGTAAGACCAGTGCCTCTTGTTGTGGATGTAAAACGCTTTGTATTTTTGGATCAACGAAACTATAAGTAATCGCCTCTTGGTAATCGGCATCAACCAGTGCAGTTTTAATTCGGGCCAAATCTAAATCCGCTTCTTTATGCTCGCGCATACGTAAATGTGCCAATGGCGCCTTGTTTGGAATACTGTTGTAACCATAAATACGTGCGATTTCTTCCACTAAATCTTCTTCGATTTCAATATCAAAACGCCAACTTGCTGATGTCACTTGCCATACATCGTTAGCATAGCTCACTTGTAAGCCAAGGCGCGTTAAAATATCCGTGACGGTTTCTGTTTCAATATGGTGACCTAATAAGGCATCTAACTTTTCACGACGTAAACTTACTTGGTTCAGTTTCGGTAAAAAGGCATCACTAGCAACTTCACAAATGTCACCAACTTCCCCACCACAGATTTCCACTAACAAGGCTGTCGCTCTTTCCATCGCTTGACGCTGTAATTCAAAATCAACCCCCCGTTCGAAACGATGAGAAGAATCAGTATGTAAGCCATATTGTCTTGCTCGACCAGCAATGGCTAACGGTGCAAAGAAAGCAGCTTCCAAAATAATGTCTTTAGTTTCTGCATTTACCCCACTGGCTTGTCCACCAAAAATCCCCGCCATCGCTAATGGTCCATTTTGGTCCGCAATTAATAAAGTGTTATCTTTTAATTTTGCTGTAGAACCGTCTAAAAGCACGAGCGCTTCACCTGATTTTGCCATACGGACTTGTACTGGTTGAGCGACTTTGGCTGCATCAAATGCATGCATCGGTTGACCCAGTTCAAGTAAAATATAGTTAGTCACATCGACTACTGGATCAATAGAGCGAATCCCACAACGGCGAAGTTTTTCTTGTAACCACATTGGTGATGGCGCTTGCACATTGACATTTTTCACTACACGTAATAAATAACGTGGGCACGCTTCAGGCGCATGCAGTTGAATATCGACTTTATCAGTAATTGTCGCTTTCACTGATTCAAAGTGCGGTGTATTAACAGCCAGTTTATTGACGACACCGATTTCACGCGCAATACCTGCGATACTTAAACAGTCTGCCCGGTTTGGGGTTAAGCTAATTTCTACCGTATTATCATCTAAAGTTAAATAATCACGTAGATTAGTGCCGACTGGCGCATCTTGTGGTAGTTCAATGATACCGCTGGATTCCACATCAATACCTAATTCGCTGAATGAGCAAAGCATACCTTCTGAAGGTTGACCACGTAATTTGGTTTTCTTGATTTTGAAGTCACCCGGTAAAACAGCTCCTTCTGTCGCACAAGCCACTTTTAAGCCTTGACGACAATTTGGTGCACCACACACAATATCTAATAGGCGATCACCACCAACATTAACTTTGGTCACACGTAATTTATCTGCATCAGGATGTTGAGCGCATTCCACTACCTCACCGACAACCACTCCCGAAAAATCACCCGCGACCTTTTCTACGCTGTCTACTTCTAAACCTAACATCGTGATTTGATCGCATAATTGCGCTGTGCTAATAGCGGGATTTACCCATTCACGCACCCATGATTCACTAAATTTCATCTATTTACTCTCTATATTCTTTCTATTTTAAAATTTGGAATGCTAATCCTTTAAACACAATATCATTAAATTGGAGTTCTAACTGATACGTACCAACGGGATCATTTTTACTAAATTGCCAACATTGTGTAATTGCACCACTTGCGATATTGGCTTTTGGCAAATTAAAGATAATTAAGTTACCAGTCCCATCTTCTGTCGTACGCGTTTCTGCATTTTCTGCTTGCATACGAATGGGAGCCGGTGCCACAAAATATTCTGCCAACAAATTCTGTTCTTTTACCTCAACGTTTTCAACAAAGATACATAATTGGTGTGGTTTAGCGCGCGAAAATTTATTTCCCTCTATTAACTGGGGCGCTTTTCCTGACAGATCAAAAAGACGAAAACCAGCGATCGGCTGTGCTATTTGTTCTTCTTTTTTACTGGCAACCGTATTTTTTGCATTTACTGACATCACAACAGAAAACATAAGCAAACTCATTGCTATGATTTTTTTCATGGCGATTCTCTTATTTAAATTGTTTTAAGAAACGTAAGTCATTCTCAAAGAAAGCACGTAAATCTGTGACGTTGTAGCGTAACATCGTTAAGCGCTCAACCCCCATCCCCACCGCAAAGCCAGCATATTCATTTGGGTCAATCCCAACATTGCGTAAAACATTCGGATGTACCATACCACAACCTAGTACTTCTAACCATTTGCCATTTTTGCCCATCACATCCACTTCAGCGGAAGGTTCAGTGAACGGAAAATAGGAAGGACGGAAACGCACTTGTAAGTCTTCTTCAAAAAAGGCGCGTAAGAAGTCATGGAGTACCCCTTTTAATTCAGTGAAGTTCGCTTTTTTATCCACATACAATAATTCAATTTGGTGGAACATCGGTGTATGTGTTTGATCATAATCGTTACGGTAAACACGTCCTGGTGCCATAATGCGAATTGGCGGTTGCATTTTTTCCATTGTACGAATTTGTACACCAGAGGTTTGTGTGCGTAGTAATAATTCTGGGTTAAACCAAAATGTATCGTGATCAGCTCGGGCTGGGTGATGTTTCGGGATATTGAGGGCATCGAAATTATAATAGTCGCTTTCAATTTCTGGACCACTTTCGACGGAAAAACCTAACTCAGAGAAGAATTTGGTCACACGATCAATCGTCATTGTCACTGGATGTAATCCCCCAGTTTCCACTTTACGTCCCGGCAAGCTTACATCAATTTTTTCTTTCGCTAATTGTGCATTTAATTCCGCTGTTTCAAGCTGTACTTTCTTTTCATTTAATGCATTTTGTGCAAGTTGTTTTGCATCGTTAATTTTTTGACCTACGGCTGGACGTGCTTCTGGTGACACATCACGTAATCCTTGCATTAATGCCGTAAAAGGTCCCTTTTTACCAAAATATTCCACACGAATCGCATCTAATGCTTTGCCATCTTCCGCACGGGCAATTGCATCCAATGCTTGTTCGGTAATTTGTTCTAGGTTTTGCATGCCTTCCTCTAAATTCAATTATGCTGTGAAAAATACTGTTAATGATAATACTAACTGCCTTAAAAATCACGTTTTTATTGGCGTTTTTTGTGTTTTAATGACGGTCAAGTCCATTAGGCTTTAACCTTGAGTGAAGTGATAAGAAAGAAAGGAAATTGGCATTAATACCATCGTGTCATTATAAACAGTGTTTTTTCCATTTTCTTATTTTTGTTCTAAAGCTCGTAAAGGGGGCAACCGTATTCACATGAATAAATTGAGATACTGTCCATTTGGCATTTTTAGTGGCATTATCCGCCCACTTTCGTTGATGTTGGGAAAAAAGCGCTTCATCGCTCATGGTATCAATTAGATAATAAATTGTTTCTATATTATGTGCTAATCGACTTTTTAATTCGGCTAAGGACAAATGTGCATAAGTTTGATTAAACCATTGATAAAGTTCACTTAATTGATTCCACTTGAAGTGTTCAGAAGGGGTTTTAACAAGCAATCCCTTTCGTTCATCTTGTTCCCAGCTGATCAATAAACTTGTCCAACCAACTTGATAAGCTAAGTTTTGCACAGGTGTTCGCTCAACCTCTGTACATCCTGTCTCTTTCAAGTCTTCCGGAATGGTTTCAAATTCTGACAAATATTTCTCATACGTTTGTTGTATCGCATTTTTTAAAGCCGTTTTACTCGTATAATGACGCATAAAAATCTCCTCGTGTATCAATAACACCTTACTCTTTAGCCGACGCCACTAATAACTCTGCTAACGGGATTCTCTCAAAAAATTGACCGCACCTTGGCAATGATTGAATATCAAACGCCTGTCCTTGATAGTCAAATTGTAAACGATAAGCATGTAAATAAGTGCGGTCTATTTCTGCTGAATTACCTGCATACAATGCATCACCTAAAATTGGACTGCCTAAACTCTTCATTGCTACACGTAACTGGTGTGTTTTCCCTGTTTGTGGCTTTAAAATAAACAAGCGCAAATTCGGTTCACAACTGATGGAGTGGAAGCGAGTAATCGCAGGATTGGTCTTAGTCGGACAAAGTTTCCAAGCGCCACGACGCGCTTTTTGCATATCACCGACGATCAATCCCTGCTTTTTCTTGGGTTTATGTTGAGATAAAGCAAGATACGTCTTTTGGATACGGTGTTCGGCAAACAATAGAGAAAGTGCGCGAGCAGCGCGTTGGTTTAATGCCAATAAGAGTAACCCTGAAGTAATTTTATCTAAACGATGTACTAACCAAACCTGTGGTACATCAAGTTGCTGTGCGACTAGGGTTGTAAGACCTACTGCTTCCTCATCTTTATGTACACTGATACCACAAGGTTTATCAATCACAACAAAATCAGGATGTTGATAGATAAGATGAAATACAGGCATAAGGTTCTCAATTAATCATAAAGGAAAAACATTATACCATACTTGGCTCCCCTCCATTATCAGGATTTTTTCGCTATAATGGATTGCAGATATAAATGAGGAACAACATGAAAACATTAACATTCTATTTGATACGTCATGGTAAAACGGAGTGGAACGAAAAAAGGTTATTACAAGGAAATGGTGACTCCCCTTTGACACAAGAAGGCATTGAAGGTGCTAAGCGCACAGCAAAAGCGTTATCTAACATTGATTTCACTGCCGCCTATAGTAGCGTATTGCCCCGTGCAATTTCCACTGCAAACATGATTTTAGCGCACAAAACCACCCCATTAATTTGTCATGCAGGCTTAAATGAATTGTGTTTTGGCTCATGGGAAGGGCAAGCCATTGAGGAATTAAGTTGCTTACCGGAATACCGTCAAATGCGCGATCAACCTGCGCAGTATTTGGGGTTAACCAATGGCGGGGAAACTTATCGGCAATTAGCAACACGCGCGATGGGCGTCATTGAACAGATTATTCAACGTTATGACACCGGAAATATTCTCATTGTCTCTCATGGTCATACTTTACGTATGCTTTTGGCGTTGTTTCATGGTGCCACTTGGCAAACCCATCGAGAAAAAAGTACCAGCTTAGCGAACACGTCCATTAGCGTTGTACACTATTTACAAACTGAGAATGAAACAGGACGCTTTGTGCTTGAGAAAGTCAATGATATACAGCATTTAACTGATTCATTCGATGAGGAATAAAGGCAGAAGTCTATTCTGCCTTATTGAGTATTAAAGTAACTGTAAAAATTCGCCAACAGTATGGAAAGAGCCAAAGACTAAGATTACATCATGCGCTGTTGTCGTTGCCAACGCTTGTTTTACACCTAACGCCACAGAGCTCGCAGTGTTTGCATGCAGTTGATGAGATTGTCCCTGTGCAATTTGTTGCAACGTCACAAATAATGCCTGTCCGCTTTGACCTCGCCCCCCTTCTAATGTCACGCAATGCCATTCATCAATCACCGGTAACAAAGGAGAAAGCACGCCTTGTGCATCTTTATCTTTTAAAATGCCACAAACAGCGACGATCTTACCTGTTATTTTCGCCTTAAGTGCGGTCAGTTTCTCTGCTAAATAAAGGGCTGCATGTGGATTATGCCCCACATCAATAATCATTTGTGGAAAATCAGCCCATGGTTTCGCTAAATTTTCGGCTAAAGGGAAAAGGACATCTGGTTTTAAGGTTTGAAAACGCCCAACTAATTCCACTTCTTGCAAAGATTGACGAATCACCTCTTCTGAAATCTGAAAAGGCAACTGTTCAAATGTAGCGAGTGCTGTTGCGGCATTAGCGAGTGGAATTTGACAACATGGCAAATTTTTCAACCGCACTTTTTGCCCACACCAATCCCAATGCTCCGCTTGTAAACGGAAATGCCAATCTTGATCACGACAAGAGATTTGGCATCCGAGTGACTTAGCATGCTCCAATAATCTTTGAGGAATATTAGGCTCTCCAATAATCGCCGGTTTATGTGCACGGAAAATGCCTGCTTTCTCGAACCCGATTTGTTCGCGATCTACCCCTAAAAAATCCACATGATCAATGTCTATACTGGTAATCACCGCCACATCACTATCAACAATATTAGTCGCGTCTAAGCGCCCCCCTAACCCCACTTCTAAAATCACCACATCCAATTTCGCTTGCTTAAATAAATGCAAGGCAGAAAGGGTGCTAAACTCAAAATAGGTTAACGATTCACGTTTATGTTGTTCAATAAAGGCAAAAGAAGCCGTATGCGCTTCATCTGGCAATTCTTGGTCTTGAATACGTACGCGTTCATTATAGCGAAGCAAATGAGGGGAAGAATACACACCAACACGGTAGCCTGCCTTTAATAAGGCGGTTTCTAATAAACGACACGTAGTGCCTTTACCATTAGTACCGCCCACCGTAATGACAAATGGTGCGGGCGTGAGCAAATCTAGCGCCTTGGCAACCGATTTAATTCTATCTAGCCCTAAATCAATGGCTTTAAAATGGCTGTTTTCCAAATAAGAAAGCCACTGCGCAAGAGGCGAAGTGGCTGTTAATGATACTGTAGAATTATTCATTATCGCTTTTACTTTGTTCTTCGTTTTCCACCAATTCAGGTTCCACAAAAGGCGATGGTTTATTGCTTAATTTGCTTAACACACTTGCTAGCGTATGACGCATATCAGCACGCTTCACAATCATGTCAATTGCACCTTTTTCAAGCAAAAATTCACTACGTTGGAAACCCTCAGGTAATTTTTCACGTACAGTTTGCTCAATCACACGCGGACCAGCAAAACCAATTAACGCTTTCGGTTCTGCGATATTAATGTCACCCAGCATCGCAAAGCTCGCAGAAACACCACCTAACGTTGGATCGGTTAATACGGAAATAAATGGCACACCTTGTTCACGCATTTTGGCTAAGACAGCACTGGTTTTTGCCATTTGCATTAAAGAGAATAAGGCTTCTTGCATACGTGCGCCACCGCTGGCAGAGAAACACACAAAAGGACAGTTTTCAGCAATCGCTTTTTCTGCTGCTTGCACAAATTTTGCGCCCACAACTGAGCCCATTGAGCCACCCATAAAGCTAAAGTTAGAGGCAGCGGCGACAATTGGCATACCGTATAAAGTGCCAAACATTGAAATTAATGCGTCTTTTTCACCCGTTTCTTTTTGTGCTGCGGAAATCCGATCTTTATATTTTTTCAAGTCTTTAAATTTTAAGATATCTTTTGGTTCAAGTTCCGCAGATAATTCTTGGCTACTGTCTTTATCTAAAAGTGCCAAAAGACGTTCTCTCGCATCAATACGCATATGATGTCCACATTTTGGACAAACTTCTAAATGACGTCTTAACTCATCACGATACAACACTTGCTCACAAGAAGTACATTTAGTCCAAACGCCCTCAGGAACGTTCGCTTTACGCGAGCTTGTGGAAGAAGTATCTTTATTAAAAATTCGATCAATCCAACTCATGTTAACCCTTTTTATTAACGAGAAAATTCGATGTATTACACCATAATTTAAGGCAATATGCTAGCAATAAAGGTCTGATGTGACTAGCCTAATTCATTTTCTAAAAACAAAGGCCCTAACGCATTTTGAGGTAACTGAAATTGCGTAGGATAACTCACATTAACCAAATAAAGCCCTTCCGGTTTTGCGGTGGGTGCCGCTAATCTACGATCTTTTTGCGCCAGCAACCACCCTATCCATTCTACAGGTTGATGACCCGCACCGACTTCAATCAGACTACCCACAATATTGCGCACCATGTGATGAACAAATGCATTGGCTTGGATATCCACAATAATATATTGCCCACGTCGCACCACTTTTAAATGATGAACATTGCGAAATGGTGTATGTGATTGACATTGTGCTGCACGAAAAGAAGAAAAGTCTTGTTCACCTAATAACGCTTGTCCCGCTTGATGCATCAAGTGGTGATCTAAGTCTAAATGACAATGTGTGACACCTTCAGGCAAAATTGCCGAGCGCAATTTATTACAATACAAAATATAGCGATAACGGCGTGCAGTAGCACTAAAGCGGGCATGAAAATCATCAGTAACACATTTTGCCCAGCTCACTGAAATATCATCAGGCAAATTCGCATTCACACCAAAACTCCATGCTTTTTCTGCCCGAATGGCATCGGTTTCAAAATGCACAACTTGCCCTGTGGCATGCACCCCTGAATCCGTTCGCCCTGCACAAAAAATCTGACAGGGTTGGTTAGCGACAAAAGAAATCGCTTTTTCTAACTGCTCTTGTACACTCGCCACATTTTCCTGACGTTGCCAACCACAATAATTTTTTCCGTTATATTGAATGCCTAATGCAATTTTCATGGTTTATATATCTTTTTAAATAGGATGCTGTAAAACACCCTATTATAGAGGAGATTTACGCTAGCGATAAGCAGAAAAATCAGGCACAATTTGAGTCAGGTCGTTTAAAATCAATAAAAGTGCGGTCAATTTTCCTCACTTTTTTTCAAGGATACAAAATGAAAGTCGGTTTAGTATTAGAAGGTGGTGGCATGCGTGCCATGTTCACTGCTGGTGTGTTAGATGTGTTTCTAACTGAAAATGTGCAGGTTGATGGGATTGTTGCCGTATCCGCGGGCGTCTTATTTGGGGTAAATTATCCTGCAAAGCAATATGGACGGGCTCTGCGCTACAATAAAAAATATCTCAATGATAAACGCTACATGGGCTGGCATAGCTTGCTCACAACCGGCAATATTGTTAATAAAGATTTTGCTTTTTATGAATTACCTTTCACCTTAGATCCTTTTGATGCCGAAACATTTCGCCAATCGAAAATTGATTTTTATGCCACTTTGACCAATGTGCAAACAGGCGAAGCGGAATATGTCAAATTAGACGATGTGTTTAATGAAATGGAAGTACTGCGTGCTACATCAGCGATGCCTTTTGTTTCCAAAATGGTGGAGATCAATGGACAATACTATCTTGATGGTGGCATTGCCGATAGTATCCCACTCAAAAAATGTCAAGCATTAGGCTATGACAAAATTATTGTGGTGTTAACTCGCCCATTAGAATACCGTAAAAAACCCACGCCTTCTTGGATCTTTAACCTATTTTATCGTGACTATCCTCACTTAGTGGAAAAACTGAAAACACGTTACCAAAATTACAATGACACCGTAGAGGAAATTATTCGGCTTAATAACAACAAAGACATTTTTGTTATTCGTCCTTCTCATCACTTACCTATCAGCCGTATTGAAAAAGATGTTGAGAAAGTGCAAGCGATGTATGATCTGGGGATTACCGATGCTAAACGTGAAATGGCGGCACTTAAGGCATTTTTAAGCCGTTAAGATGGACAAAACATAAAAAAAGAAAAGCCCAATAAGCGAACTTATTGGGCTTTTACATCATGCGATTAATTAAACACGTTTGAAATCGAAGTATCCATTTTAAATTAATTAACTAATTTATCTTTAAAATCAATAAAATATAATGCCAATACCTATTTTATTTCCGATACTACAATGATTTTTCCGAAAAACTTAATGTGACGTTGTAGGGTTTTATTGAGATATTGAGCTTAAAATATGTTAAAGATAAAGGGCATTGCGCCCTTTTTTATCAGACTTCACTAAACTCTCTCGGCAATTGCCGTCTCTCAACTTCCGAAAGATACGCTTGCTTGCAATGATCCTTTTGCCAGAAAAATAACTTATTAATTGCAGCGTGGAAGAATTTCCATTTCTTTTTCGGACTTTTCGCAAGTACCGCTCCGCGATATGCCCTAGACGATAGCGTTTCGTCAGGACTTCCCCAAGTTAACGCATTGAATAACTGATCTAATGCAATCGCAACATTCAGCCAATATTTATTTTTCATAGTTAGCACTCCAGCCAGTTGAAAAATCATAATTAAGTGGATCTGCTGATTTCAGCATTTCCGCGCGATGCTTTTCAGCATTAATATGATCTGCGTTTTCAGTTACAACCATCGCTAGAAAAATCTCATCCAACAAAGTGCGATTCATTTTGATAAATGAATTGTCGTAGCACTTCCAGTCAATTTCACCAAGTGAATCAATCACTTTATCTAAGCCAAGATACTTTGTCTTTTCTTCTTCGCCAGTTTGAAACCACTTACCGACTCGAGCGATATACACCCCACCTAATCCGTTTTCATAGCGTTTTTTCTTGATTTTTTCCCACATTTCAGTTTGTTGAATTGCGAGAAGTTGTGCTTGTTTTTCTTCATCTAAAACCCATTGATCACAGTTCCAAACGTGCAATTCTGACGGCTGTCTATCGACTAAAATATATTCTCCCTGGCAAAGAATAAGCTGTTTACTCTCAAGATCCACGCTATCTTCAATTTCAAATTCAATGAAATCCTGTAAATTTTGCGGAGCTGGGAAGATCTGATACTGATTTAAGTCTGACTTTAAAAAATATACTTTCATGTTTCCCCCTTTAGAGCGCGGTTATTTGTTTCAAATACATACTAGAAGCCTCAATAATTTTTATCTTCCTATCTTCAATGATTTCTATTTGAACGCTTTTCCAGCCACCAAGATAAAAAACAAAATGAATGTATTTCCTACCATTTACTTCAAGAAGCTTCTCATCTACAAAAACAGACATCGTATTCGTATCAACGTTTTGCTGTAACGAATGTCCTTGCGACACTTGCAAATAGAAAATAAGCGTCTTATTTAGAATAGATTCTGACAGCTCAAGCACATTTGCTGAGTTTTGAGTGACATTCCCGGACCAGACGATATTACTTGCTTTTTCTGTGTTCAGTTTATTCTCAATTATTTTAATTCTAGAGTCTGTCTCAGACTTGGTTTGATTGAAAGATTGCTCAAGTTGCTGAGTTTTACTTCTAAGTTGTTGTAAGTCTTGCGATAAAGTACCCGCGTCTAATATTCCGGTATTAACGACCTCACCAAATGCTTTAACCCAAAACACAACGTCATCAAAAGCGTTTTTTGCTTTAATACAAAGTTTTAATACGATTGATTTAGGTCTATTTTCATCGGCTGTCGGCACAACAAGACTTGCATTAAATTCAACAAGTGTACCACCGCCAGAATTACCGGCAGCGTGACCGTTGCCGATCATTTTAAATGCACCGGTTATTTTATCTCTATCATAATCATCAATTGTGAATTGGCCCGTAATGTTTCTAATCGCGTCATCTTGCGTTTCACCAACACTCAGCCCGTTACCAGCGTTACGTATAAACCGATCTTCTGCTAACGGAACGTTTGAGATAGACCCGTATTTAGTAACTAAATGGGTATATAACTCTGGATAGTTACCTTGGGTAACTGTTGTTCTAATCAAATCGAACGCGATCCAGCCACTTGGAATTTGATCAATTGGAAAGTACGCTGTCATGCCTACATCAGATCGAGTTAGGTTTGGTAGAACGTTGCTGTTTCCGTTCACAGCATATAGATCAGGATATGTGTTCTGATTAAACGTCGTACCATTTGCTTTTAAAAATCCCGCTGGCGTAATGTTTTTGGGGAATGAAACAATTGATCCAACTGGTAAGCCGTCACTAGTAACAAGCTTCCATTCGCTCCACGCCCCGCTAAAATCGGTCCTATTTCTTATATAAATTCGTTTAGTTTTATGCGTTGTATATTCTTGCATCAACACATAAGCAGACGGCTTAACAACTAACGAGCCAGCTTCAGTTAACGGATAATTTTTATTGCGTTCAGCTCTTGCAGTCAGTCTTTGTGAATAAAAGCCAGGCGTTGTCACGTTGTTTAAGTCTTCAGTTGTAAGATCTTTCACAACAAAATCAGTAATGCCATATCCGGAAAGTGTTGTTGCTGGACTTTGCTTTTCATTTGCCAAGTCATACGCGTCTTTCACTGCTTTTGAGCTTGCGAATTGTGTTTCACTGTCACTATTTGTTGCAGACGACGGCACAGGCTTATTAAGTAACACATTGTAATCGACTGGTAACTTGTACTCAGTCGCCATCGGCACCCACTGCGTGCCACTATATTCTTCAAAAATTTTACTTGTTGGATTCCAACGCTTTGCTTTCATTGGAATATTAGTATGAAATCCACCATCTAGAAATGATAAAGCCGCACTAATGGCGGCTCTAATTTCATTTGGGAATTGCGTGTAATGACTATCTACTGTCGGCTTGTTAAAATCTGCCATATTTACTCCTTTTATACCCCTTTTACGACCCAACCCACTTTACCGCTTACGCGATTTCCATTCTTGTCGAATAAGAAAACGTAAAATCCTTTTGGTCGTGGCTCATCTTTAAAATCAGATGTGGCAAAAAGCGGTTGTGTTGATTGCGGTGTGAGAACTGGAACGGATGCATCAATAAACTCTGTTGAGAATGCCACCCACGTTCCATTTACATCACTTGCGTTAGCTTGCACCGTTCCACCATCAGTTTTCTGTTTCTGATCGAGCTTCAAATTCAATTGCTCAATAACAACAGGTTTCTGAGCGTTAGTTACTGTTATTCTGAACTTGATATATCTGAAATTCGTTTCATACACAGATGCTTGATTGTGTTCACGCCAGCTATCACTCTCATTCTGTTTCACTGCGATGTAGTAGTTAATATCATAATTTCCACTACTCACCACTTTTGGCGTTAGTGTGATTTTTGACGATGCTAATACTGTGCCGTAATCCATCTCTTCTTCGTAATAACCGCTTGTCGCGGTCGGTTGAAGATAAAGCGGAAATCCAGCATTAACTTGCGATTGCGGTGTCGTAAAATTATTAGATTGATAGTGTTGCGACCATGTCTCAGTCTTGATCGGAAGATACAATTTACCGTCGATCTTATCCGAACCGTTTTTTACTCCGTCATACTCTGTGTTGTAGTCGTATTTCAGAATGTAATCTGGTGGCTGTGCAACGTTTGAAAGCGTGAACTGCGGTTCACCTCGATTGCCGGCACTATCTACACCGACAATCCAGTATTTGTACAATCCACCAACAGTTTCGAACTGAGGAAACGCTAATCCGTCAATGTTAGTGATGAACTCCGCATTGTCGAACGTGTCGCCTTTTTTCAACTCGTAATAGATGATTGGCAGTGTCGCTTTCGCACTTTGCCAGCGCAACATGACATAGTTATCAATGACTTGTTGAGAAATGCTAACTTGTGTCGGTTGATGAATGATCAACTGTGCTTGTGCTGATGCACTACGATTTCCACCGAGATCGATTGCTGTCACCATGAACGTCTTGTTGCCGCTAAAATCCGCTTTGAACTTAAATGACGTACTTTTTACCAATGCTAGCACTTCATCATCTTTTTTCACTTCGTAAAGTTCTGTCGAAAATGAATTGTTTTGCGTTTCATTCCACGTCATCAATACTTCATCACCGACAATTTCGGCGTTTAGATTGATAACTTCACCGCTTGAAATAGTGAATTGAATTTCTGTTGGCGTTTCAGATCTCACTTCTGATGAATCGACCGCACTTAGCCAATACTTGTGACTGCCAGCTTGAATAAAGCCAAGATTGAACTCGTTCGCTTTAATCTTTGCAACAAGCCGTGAATTTTCGTAAGTATCGCCCTTTCTGATTTCGTAATACTCAAGATCGATATCAGGAGAAATATCCCATGTTAGAAATGCACCTTCTTGCGCGATTGCCTTATGTCGTAAATTCGTCACATTATGCGGTGGTCGTAACTTACCGATAGGCTCATAGGTCTCTATGTCGTTATCATTTGACCACAGTCCCAATACGTTACTTGTGCGGATTCTGATTTGATACTGCACACCGTCTTTTACATTCGGAATATCAACAGACGTTAGCGTAGTCGGTTCTAACTGTTGCCAGTTTTCGTTACCCGCACGATATTCAATTTGATAACGTGAAGTCAGCGAGGTTGCCGGTTGATAACTCACGACGATTTTTGTTTGAATACTGCCACCACGGCCACGGTAAATTTCATCCGTGATGACAACGTTTTTCACGCCAGTTTCTAGCGTATTATTCGTTGTGTCGTACTCAGCAAGATTTTCGCCATTTTCGATGTACGCAAATTTTGACGGATTGTAATTCACCGCACTAATGGTATAGGTGCCGTTTTCACCTTCCACCACCGCGACAACGCGATACAATTCAGGCTCAATGTCACTATTTGCGATGATCCACGTACTATCTTCTGTCACAGAAGTGAATGTAGGATTGACGTTAATTTCCGTTAAACTTCCGCGTTGTGTAATGTTACGTTGTTCGAGTTTTCCCTCTCCATTCACAATACTGATTGTTGAGGCTTTGGTAATTTCAACCGCGGCATCAAGAATGATTTGATTAACTGTTGAACCAGTTTTAACGCGTCCGCCACGTCGCTCACCGGAGCGGTGAACATCTGAAACTTGAATGACTTCACCCGGAATTGGAATTGCACCATCTTGACCGCACGAGAACGTTACTACTTCGCTTTCGTGTTGCTCTGTGTAGAGTAGCCATTTGCCAAGTCGTCTCGCTTGTCCTCTCGACGTACAGCCAAACGCTACAACTTCCGTTTGTGAGATGTACCCCATCTTCACGATAGATTCGGCATCTTCGATATATTCAACAGATTGTTTAAAGTATTTTTTTGGATCGTTCCACGTCACTAACGCAACGTTATGTCGTGTCTTAACATTTGAGCCTGAACGGCTGAATTGACCATCAATAACGTTTGTATTATTGAACTGATACATCGGCTCTTTCGGTGAGTCTTGGACAAGCATTTGCGTACCGCTTGCCCAGTAGCTCATCGCACGAAAGACGGATGTTAAGTCACGCAATAGCTTGCCGGCTTCTTGTCGTGTCTGAATATAAGCGTTACAAGTAAATCTTGGCTCATATCCCCCGAAACCGTCAGGCACCAATTGATCGCAATACTTCGCAATCTGATACATCGACCATTTATCGAGCATGTCTTCTTTAATATGCTCACCGGCTCCGTATTCTTCGTTAATGAGTAAATTAAAATAAATCCAAACGGGATTGTTTGAGTATTTAACAACAAAGGTGCCGTCCCAGTCGCCAGTGTATAGGCGCGTGATTGGATCGTAATTTGACGGCACTTTTAACTTAATTCCACGACAGTGATAGCCTCGTGCAGGTATTGAGCTAAATTGTTCGGCATCAATTTGTACGCCAACATACGCAACACCTGGATATGTTAATTTTTCCTCAAATACTGTTGTTAATTTTGAAAAAATCGTTTTGTTTTGCAGCGTTTGACTCTCAGAGTCTTCCGTTAAACGCGTTACACGCACACTCCATGGCGACTCGCCAGCCAGTCTAAAACTGTGCTCTCTGTTGTATGATGATGTTGTTTTGCCATCAATGACAATTTTACCTGCATCAATCCATTGACTACCATTTGCCTGATACTCAACTTGTAATTCAACTTTTGTGCCGTTAATATCACCGTTACTTTTATTTTGATAACTCAATCCTGGCACAGTAATAGTCACGCGTGCAATGTCGGCATCTTGCGCGATGATCGAACGCGTGATCGGATTGTTCTTTTTAATTTCTGTATTAACGTCTGTTGTGACTTCGTTCGTTTCGCAGATTTCAGACGGCGCTTGCCTTACGCTACCCGGTCGCCACTCGATAGCAACATTGTTGAAATTGAATTTTCCATTTTCGTCTTGCAACTGCACATCACCGAAATAGACAGACTGCAATCCGTTTACTGGACCTTCAATTTCTCCGCACGAAATCACGTCAATAAACTTCGCGTAAGAGCGAGAACGGAGTGAATCCGGTGCTTCTACTGGCGTTCTTCCGCCACCACCACCTTTGCCACCTTTTTGACCGACTATTTGCATTTATTACCTCGCAAGTTTAAGACTATTGCCTTTTCTTAAGTTGCCACTATTACTCTGTGAACCCGCTCTAACTGGTATTTCTTTATCTGTCAGTCCAGCCGATACCACCGCAGAACCGACAATCAACTCACCATAAAGCAGTGGGATTGGCTGACCTTGTTGTGTCGTGTTAACTGCGCCATTGAACAAATAAGACGGCTGATTCTCTGGGCGTTCTTGTGGACCATCCATTTTTGGAATTGGCGTAAGTAACTGCGAAATTCCGCCAAGTGCGAGAGATGCACCAATCATAAACGGCACAGTCGCAACATTCGCAAGCATACCTGTTCCGCCAAATGTCGATAGACCAAGAAAAGCAGGGTTCCAGATTGACAAACCAATCAGTGCGGCACCTGCGATCAGACCGAATAATCCACCTCGTTTCGATCCACGAATAACAGGGATAAGATGAAACTCTGTCTTTGCACCGTACTGCATTTGAAATTCTTCTGGAGTTCCGTCTATATCTTCTCTCTGCACTAGAAAGCGGTACACAATGCCGTGTTTTTCTGAATTTAAGAGAAACTCTTTAAAGCCTTCTTTTAATACACACAATGCGCGAATTGCTTCTGCGGGTGTTTTCACAGCTAACTTATGGACCTTGCCAAAGCGTTTACCTAGCTCACCCTTGAGCCGTATTTTTCTTATGTCGCACGATGTGCGTTGTTCTGTCGCGATAGAATTGTCCATAAACATCCTTACTTGATAGTCGCCCGTAGAGGTGGTGTCCGATTAAACCATCACCGAGATAAACGCCAGCATGATTCGGCACGGTTGCATTGATTTGCATCACAATCACGTCACCGACTTGTAAATCATCGACTTGATAAAATCCCGCGTGTTCGAAGTTATCGACGTAGAGATTTTCGCCCTCGTTCCACCAGCCGTCCACTCTGTTGTAGTTCGGTAGTTCAATGCCCAATTCTTGTTGATACCAGTCGCGCACAAAACCGTAGCAATCCATCATGCCGTGAATGAATTTCCGTCCGTACAAATCAGGAATTGCTGTAACTGCCGGCATAAAGTGCATTGAAACTTCGTCACCCTCTAAACCGATAATGCACCATTCCAAACCGCTGACCTTGTGCGCGTCTTGGTCTGCAATACTCGGCAAACAGCTTTCGTCGGGGTGCGAGTGAACCACCGTTCGAATTTCACCGATTTTCTCCGCTCGCGCGTAATCTTCAACGCTAATTAAAAACCCTTCTTCGGTGTCTTGCGCAAGATTAGTACAAGCGACGTACTGCAATTTCCCTTTTTTAAGCACAAAAAAACCGCAACTCTCGTGCGGGTAACTTTGTTTTGCGTGCGCTATTGCATCGTCAATATGTTTCATATTAAATCCTCATGTACGCGGCACTTGGAAATCCGCCAAACGGTAGTTCTGCGTTTTCGCCAAAATGTACCTTGCAGTCTACTAACGTTTTTGAGCAAGTCGGCTTATCGCCTGTATATCCACAAAACTGACCTTTGTATTTGTGCGTACAGTAATGCGCCACAATCTGACGACGAGGGAGTTTTACGCCCTCTAAGTCTGTCGCTGGTAATAACTCAAAGCTGACTGTGAGATGATTTTCTGCGGTCTTTTGCGAAATATAAAAAATATCGTCTGGCAAATGCGCGTGCGGATCGGCGGTCAAATTGCCGTTTTCAAAATTCACTGCATCAAGATAGATAATCTTTGTCCGCTTACGCGTGAGTTTTGCGCCCTCAATGCCTTTTAGCTTTGCCAAAACAAGCGTAATTGCACCGCCAAGGTTCGAGAATGTGATACTTGGTCTGACTGGATTTAATCCATCCACAGCAAACCCATCAACTTTTACTGGGTAAGGCGTATATTCTTGCCCTTGCCATACAATCGCCTGTCCGAGAGGGCTTAATCCATCATGGAAACGATATATGACATCGCCAAATTTAGTGAGATCTAACTCAAACAATTCAATCCAACCGTGTGCGGCGTATTGTTGAAGTTGTCCGTAAATGCTCATATGCTTGCCTTATGTTATTTATAATGTCTCAATAAAATTCACTGTAAACTCAAATACTGCTCCATTCTCTCTATATGACCAAGATGGGCAAAACACCTTAACATCTCTGTTTTCAGTTTTGCTTCGCCATAAAAAACTTTTGTGGCCACCATGTGATTTTAGGAATGTATCAATTTGATTTTTAACATCAACATCACAAATTATCCTTAGATTTGAGTATTTACATAAGTCAGAATTAATACCTTTTGATGTTCTCTGACTATAATTGTCACCAAACTGTACTTGATTAACTGAAGGCTCATGTTGAACGTCATAATTCAACTCAACATTAAAATCAAATCTTTCCATTTTTACCTCGCTAAACTTCCACCAGATCTCATTTGTAATGTAAGCTCTTCTCTAACTGTTGCTTTTATCTGTTTTGTTAATCCCTTAGCAAACTCGGTTAGACTTCCTGTATCATCTTTGTCAGAGCTAAAATGATTTGTTTGATTAATGATGACAGTTACACCTCGCTCTTGCGACCCGCTATTACTTGATTGCTTATTACTAAAAACACGACCAGCATTACCAGGTATCATGTATTGAGAACCATTACTAGCTTTAAAAATCTCAGGTTGATTGTTCTCACCAACCCTATACATTTGATTTGCAGATACAGGACCACCTTGCTTACGACCAGTAACAGCGAGCGTTTTAGCTAATGCAGATGTTGTTGTTATGCCAGCCTGTGCAGGTGCGGCATTAGCCCCTTGTGTTGCAAGAGAAACCATAGATGCTGCCGGAGCATAAGCTGAAGCAATAACCGCAGCTTGAGCTACCTGTGCAGCAGTCGCAGCCTTAGCAGCCATTTGACCCATAATCATTGATTTAACGTGCGCCATTCCCATTTCAACAAGAGTCTGCACCACACTATTCAAAACAGTATTGGCAATAGAAGATAATGCATCACGTAGAGACATCGTGCCGTTTAATATTCCAGTTAGCGTTGTTGTCGCGCTTTGCCCTAAAGCTTCAATAGCCGAGCCAAACATATTCGCGGCATCACTTGATTGCTTCCATTCATCCCATTGCGCTTCAATTCTTTTATGTCTGTATTGTTCTTCGATTGTTGCACGAACAGCTTCCGCTTCTGCGATAGACTGAGGGTATAATGTTTTATACTGTTCTATCATTTGTAACTGTTTCTGGTGTTGTTGTTCTAATGCAAAAACTGGCGACACCTGAGCTTGTAAGGAATTAAAATTACTCATTGCTGTTGTAGCGGCATAGATGCCTAATGCTAGCTTCTCTGCTGCTCTCTTTTGCTCTTCTGTTGCACTCGCTCCAAGTCGCATTACGGCTTCCATTTTTACAGCCTCAAGGTTCATGCCTTGTTGTTTTAAAGCAACAATCTCATATTGATTACCAAGCTGCGTTAGTTGGTTTTCAATTTGCTTCTGTGCTTGTTCACTTTGTTTTGCTGCCCTTTTTGCGGCTGCTTCTGCTTCTTTCCTTTTTTTAATTCTTTCTTCTTCTGATTCAACCACATCATAGTTTGCATTGATCTGCTTGATTGCACTATCAATTGATTCTTTTGATGCTTTAGTGTTTTGTGCATCATAAATGGCTTTTTCTCTTGCTGTTTTACCTACTGTGTCAGCATATCGTTTTGAAGCATCGACAAGGCTTTTTAATTTAGCCTCATTGCTTTTAAAAACTGGATCAGATTGAGATACAGCACTATCTAAATCACTAAGCGCACCAATTAAAATCCTTATTGCACCTTCAGCATCAAGAGCTGCAAACGCATTACTATTAACAGTTTGAGTTAATTTAGTTAGAGAATCATTAGACCAATTACTTTTCTCGCTTAATAATGATAATGAGTTTGCAATGAGTTGAATATTTTGCGGTGATGGATCTTTTGATAATTCATTAAGCTGTCTTAACAGCCCCACGGCTTCTATTTTTGTTATACCTAGTGAGTTTGATAAAATATCAGTTACAGCCGATAGATTATTTATATCCATTACACTCTGAGAAAATGTTCCTGAAAATGTAGTCAACGTTTTCTGAACATCTATACCTTGTTTATCTAGTGCTTCTAGTTGTTTGATAGCACTATTTAAATTTTCATGATTAAGCAGGCTAAAAAAGCTATCAAATTGCTTAAAAGCATCTTGAGTTGCATCAGCCGCTGATTTTATCGCAACCTTAGCATCTATCATACTTGACGCTATCTTTGCTCTCGCTAAGTTCTCATTCTCTTTCGCTAACTTAGCTAATTTTTCAGAAAGTACATAAACACCATCACTATTCTCAGTTAATACTTCGCCTAGTGCTTTTTGTGCTTTCTCTAAATCTTCTGTTGCGTTCGTGGAGTCGAATAAATTTGGGAGTAACGCTGTTCCCATTGCTGAAGCAATAGCAAGGATCATACCTGCAATAGCTCCCATAGGACCAAATATAGAGAGGATTTGAGATCCCTGTTGCCCCATTATTACGAGAGCATTAGTTCCTGCTTGAGCTTGAATAGCAATATCTTGGAATTGATAACCTAATTGTTGTATAGCCGCCCTACCACGCTTCATTGATGATGTTGCAGCATTTACAGAGCTGGCAACTTTATTCATGCCGCCACCTAATTGGTTTGATGCTTTATCTGCTTTTTGCATTGCTTGTGTAACATCATTTGTTGCTTTTTCTAATTTACCTAAAGCAATATCAGAACTTGTTGCTGCATCAAGTAATTTTGCTGTCTCGATATCAATATCGATATAAATTCCAGATATTTTTTCGCTCATATTTTCTCCAATAAAAAAGCCCATTGACATTCAATGGGCTTATCCTTATTTTGTTACATTAAATTTTTGTAATCCTTATCGCTCCTAATCTCTTTCCTTCTTGACTACCTCTTGCGTTATAGAAAGCTCGGTATATAAGGAGCAAATCAGATGTGTTAGATATTACTGACACACTATCTATTTTTGCCCTTCTTAGTGTAGATAATACGGTTTTTATTGCTAACTCAAAATCATCAACAAGAACACTCTCTTTGTACTCATTCCCACTTTGTCTTATAAAATCAATCTTGTATGATCCTATTCTATCTAAACAGCACAACTCTTGAATCTGCTCTGAATATATTACTGAATGGTTATTTGGATCTCTCAATCTTGATTCTTGAAAAAGCAATAAACCTATTACAATTACTGAAAAAAGAACAATTAGTAAGACATTCATTATTTTTGCATCCATAAATCACCCTATAAAACTAAAAGCATATAAGTTATTTGAGTTAAATATTTAAAAACTAATGCAAGTATCACTTACAATATTTATTTTGCATAGCATTAAACATGGAATCATCACTATATTGAATGGACGCTTTAGTTGATTTATGGTCATAATAAAAAGATTTTTTACCTTTATAATTAAAATAAAAATCTTTTTGAGCTCTTTGGTAAATATAATCACTCTCAATAGGATTGTTGATTATATCTTTTCCAAAAACTTTTCCACAAACAGCCATGCTATAAACTTTTGCATCACCAAACTTTATATCAGATGAAAACTCACCACACATAGATAGATTGTCTTTTGAGATCTTTTCTTTTATTAATAAAGATGCTTGTGCAGCACTAATACACATTCCCTCTTTTATACTAGCTCTTTTAAGTAATTCAGTTTTTACAGCTTTTTGCGCTGATTCTATAATAATTTGATCTTTAGCTAATACGTAAACAGGAGTAAAGAAACAACATAGAGAGCAGATAAGTAATTTTTTCATAAAAATCCTCCATAGAATTTCTATAATATCTCAATTGTTTTTCAAAGTCTGCTCTCTATTTTTATAGTAATCTTCCATAATCTGATCGTATTCTTCTTCTGTGAATAATGTTGATTTTTTCTGTTGTTCTGGGTATTTGGATTTTATTAACATCTGGAACTCAGTCATTGTTAGATTTTCAGCATCGGCACGACTTAAACCAAAATGACAACGTGCGGCACTGATATACTCCTCAACGTCAAACTCTGATGTATATTCACTTCTTTTATTTTCTTTTGTTTTCAGATCAATATTACCGATTATTCCATGAAGTGCTAAATGTTTAGCAAGGGCAATAACATCTTTAGTGTTAACTGCTCCTATTCTATAAACTATACCCTTGTTGCTAGGCTTGTAATATCCAAAAATACCTGACAAATCACTATCATTACAAGCATTCAGTATAGTAAGCGCACAAGATAAGACCTTACGCCCAAGAACTGGACTAAAAGCAATATTCAAAGCATAAGCCTGTACATCTTTATTGGCTTTTAAGCTCTCATTTAATAAAAACGTAACCTCTTTACCAAATAAGACAGAATATACATTTACAATATCCGTCGGTGTACCTATTTTAGCGATATTTTTAAATGATGGTTTGAAAATATATTCTTTATTGTTGAACGATAAAGAAAACTCGCCTGTACTTTTATTTGCTTCCATAAAGAATCCTTAAAATTAATTATCAAAGGCACTCGTGAGAATGCCTTTTGTAATTAAGATGTTGTAATCGTAACACTAGAAGCGTCTGCAACCTTAAATTCTGCTGAAAATGTAACTAAATCGTTCGTAGGTGCTTCACTGCTTAAAGCAGTAATAACCATATTCCCGACAAGTTTCACTGAACCAAATTGTAGTCTTACCCACACAGTAGGTTGAGTACGCGCCTTCACAGCATTTACATAAAGCTTAATGAGTGCATTGATACCGATCTCATCTTCTTTATCTTTTTTACGAAACTCGCCCTCAACACTAATGCTTAAGTCTGAGTTTGTTACTAGTGACTCAGGAAAACCGCCTGCATCATCAGCTTCAGATGTTACAGTATTTGGGCTTAAATCGAACGATTTAGAACGAATTGCGCCACCTGGTTTCCAATCACTTTCTTGAGGTGCAGGACCAGACCCTGTTACTGTCGTTGCATATTCTAAAACTGCCGAACGCCCGACAAATTTCGCGAAATCTTTTGGATTACTCATTTCTTTCCCCTTTAGTTATCATGTACTATGCGAAACTGTAGTTGCATAGTCATTCTGTTATCAGATGTGAATATAGGGTTTGGTACTCCACCCATATTCTCTATATAACCAAACTCTGTTATAGCGTTTTGTTTAATGAAATTAATCAACTCATTAGCTTTTGTTGCTGTACTGTATCCAGACTGAACTGAGCCAATGATTGAGATAATGATATAGCTTTCGCTTGATAGCCCATCTCTTATTGGTGTTCCGCCATTATTCTGGAAAACAATGTACTCAGACTTTTTATCACCATTATCTTTCCATTGATGAAGTTGAACTTGAAATAAACTAAACAAATTGCTAGAAATAACATGGCTTTTAAATACATTTAATAAGTTCATGCCAACTCCTCTTCTATAATTCGTCTTATCTCAACCTTAATATCATCATCTTCAATAGCTTGTTTTAAGAATTCCTTTCTAGCTGTCGCCCTTCTGAACTTTTGTTTAACTTTTGGATCGTGAACAAAAACAGCATATTCAGCGGAATACCCAACTCGCCCTGAGATAACGGAATCTTTAACTGAAATTTCTTTAAATTGGCTATTAATTAATGTTGATGTGTCAATTGGTGTGTAAAGTGCTGAACGAATACCTATAATCGTCACAATCCTTGCTGCTGCCCTTGTCATTTTCTTAGATTTGACCTCACTAAAATAAACAGATAGTTTCTTTTTAGCCTGAGAAAAACCTCTAGATTTAACAGCCATATATCTACCCCGTTATGAGCACAAAATCATCACGTTTACGATCGAATGTGTCGGCATAGCGAATGATGCTAATGATTTCATTTGCGTTGGCGGTGAAAGGATCTATTTCATTAGACTGTCCAATTAAAATATAGTCGCCTTTTTTAGCCTTATCATACTCAGTCCAGATTGTATTTTTAGCTACAGCTTCCCTACCTACACTACTAGTAGCTAACTTGCTGTCATGACCATAGTCGCAATAAATAAAAACAGGCTCGGAAAATTCTGCCTTTCCTGTCTCATAATTATCACCAATTTTGTGCCATATCGTAGCTTGCGCTGTATATGCCCAATTAGCAGAATTTGACATGATTACCCTACAACCTCGAAAAACCCGACAGAATTTGATGCAATTGGTAAATCGTTCATTACTCCACTTTTGTCCAAGTTAGCTAAAAGGCTTTTAAGTCTTTTAAAGCTATCATGATCATAAGTAAAAGAACGCCCTGCACCACTTGGGGCACTTTGAGAAGATAGCTTGCGCCCACCTTGATTAATAACTAGTAAACCAATTGAGTATAATTTAATAAGAGACTGGGCAATGTCATCATACCCAGCTTTATTTAATTCACTATCTTTCTCATCAACCTTTTCTATCAATAAAGAAAGAACTACATCAGGAACGCTATAACCTAGTTCACCAATAAATTCGTGAATATCTTTAGTTTTTAGATCCGCCATGTTGTTTACCCTCTTTTTTCGAGGTGTCCTTCCCTTTATCGCTAGTTTCGCTAGTTTCGCTAGTTTCGCTAGTTTCGCTAGTTTCGCTAGTTTCGCTAGTTTCGCTAGTTTCGCTAGTTTCGCTAGTTTCGCTAGTTTCGCTAGTTTCGCTAGTTTCGCTAGTTTCGCTAGTTTCGCTAGTTTCGCTAGTTTCGCTAGTTTCGCTAGTTTCGCCAAGAGTATTGCTATTTTCATTTGGCGTTGCAACTTCGAAAGCATCTTCAATTTCAACGACCTTACCAACGAGCCATAAAGGCAGAGTGTCACCCTCAAACACATCACCTTTTTTAAGCTCGTGGCTATCGTATTTTAATAGCCACTTTGCCATTTAATACTCCTTACGATTTAGTGTATTGGATATATCCAGCATTACCATCATGATCAAACTTCAATTCAATAGACAACGCTGCCATAATTTTAAAGTTGTAATCGTCTGTTTCGTTATGACGGGCGATTGGACGAGCCACAATTGGCATACCATTTAAGATTTGATAAACATCAGAACGTTTAACGATTCCTAACACTTCATCATCGAGTACTCGCATAGATGGGACAATCTTACTAACACCAGGAATTGTCAGAATTTTTGTTAAAATACTACCTTCTGATTTCTGTTCAGAATAATCAGTTGTTGACCAACGGAACCAATCAGAATAGTTAACATAGAATGTGACAGGTGACATAAATTTTTTAGCGTGGAACTTGCTAATGATGTCGCGGAACAGCTCATAAACTTGTTTAGCTGTTGCTGTGCGCAATGTTAAGTTGTGCGTACCAGTCATTCTGCGAGGTGCTGTACGTAAACCATAAAGTTTAGAATCGCCGACAGAAATTGAAGTATCACCATTTAACATTAGATCTTCGATTTTCTCAGCAACTTTACGTAAACTGTTCGCGCGTGGTGCAGAATCAATAGAATAACCCTCAGTCTGCGAAGCTAACATATCTCTCCAGCCATAACCAAATGTTGAATCAATAATTGGCAATGGTGTTCCATGATATTCGAACACTGGCGCATCAGTTTTAGCAGAAGAACGACCATCTAAAGAGATGTTAACTGTTCCGCTATCGCCAACAGTCATGAAGTGGTGTACAAGCTTACCTAGTGGCATGCTTTTATTGATGGGCGACAAATCATTAAAAATAACAAGCTCGTCACGTTGCAATTGCACAGCCTCACGGTCCCATTCAGCCCAAACGTCGCGCGGAAGTGTTGAGGCATTACCCTCAATTAATCCACCTTGTGCGAAATTTGCCGCCATAGCTGCATGTTTCTTGTCGTAATTAATACGCTCATTGATGATAAACTGCTCTTGTTCTTTTGTGAATTTCAACATTATTTAATTCCTTATGCTTTTACATACGCGTTAGCGACGACAACATCGCCCCAACCTTTTCCACCAGTGATCTGGCGTTGTTTTTGTTCATCGAAGAAGAATAAAACAACATCACCTGCAACAGCTTTCGCTAATTTGCCACCTGCTTTTGCAGTTAAAGCATCACCAGGTTGATAAGTGTCATCAGCTAATTGAGCGTAATACTCATGCTCAGGCTCTAAGCGAAAAGCAATTGCTGTATCACCTTTTGTATATGCCTGATCAATTGTTTGCCCTGCAAAGCGACGATTCGTCAATAAAAAACGGCGACCTTTTGCATCAGTCGCCGCTTCTAATTTCCCAGCATTCAACTTCACTACAACACCAGGAGAAGAAGTATCATTAATCACAAGATTAACTGTTTTTGGTTCGCGCTCTACTGGACCGCGATAGATAACATTAGCCATTATTTAGACTCCTCTTGATTTAACTTATAATCGCCCCACTGGGTTTCCTCACTATTTGCATTTAGTGAATTATTTAACCCGTTTGAGTTTTTTGTTTTTGCAAACATTTCTGATAATGCTTCACTACTTAGAGAATTGACTGCAGCATCAGACAAGCTAAATTTTGACTTAACCGCTTCTCGCATTTCGGCAACTTTCGCATCTTCATTTGCTTGCAGCTTTTCTTGCAACGGAGCAATAGCGGTAGCTACTGCTGCTTTAATTGCCTCTTTAATTTCGTTATTGATAGTTTTAACACTTTCACCTTGTGGCTTAGCTTGAAGCTCGTTATAAGCCGATAAAAGCTGATCGTCGTCTAAACCCTCAGTTTTCACGCCTGCGGCATTGAGTGCTGATAAGATTTTTTCTTTCATTATGTTTTCTCCATTAGTTTTAATTTCGTCATAATCGACTTTTTTAACGACCTCAATGCGCTCACCAACAAAGCTGACTTGCGAATTGTCATCGATTAGGTATTTCTGCTTATATTTTTTCCCATCATCGTTATAAATAAAATGTGATGGGTAAACAGATTCGATCCATAACCATTTTTTAGAGTTATGGCCGTTATTTATTAATTGCGATAGAAGCCCATGAATTTCTTCAAAAGACAAAGAGGAATTTGTAGAAAAGAAATATTTAACTTTGTCTAGTAATGTTTCTTTTGTGTAATCTGCCGAGTCAGAAAGATTTACAAACTCAACCTCACTTTCTTGCCCCTCAGAATTCACGAAGATACCAACCCCTTGCTCTGGAGTTGCAGCACCTTGTTCATCAAGCAAGATTGCAACATGATCGAATTGCATATTTGTTGCAACCCAGTCATATTTTTTACCTTTTGAGTTACCTTTGCGATATTCCTTTTGTAAATTTAAGCCAGTTGAGATGTGTATTGGTTTTGCAGCTTTGTTAGAAGTTAAATTCTCCAATGCCTCAATTAAACGTTTGCCGCTATCACTGCTATTTGCAATACGTTTATTGACTTTCATATCAACAAGCACTTTCTCGCCCTCTTTTCTCGCGTTAACGCACCATGCGCCGACATAGAATTTATTGAGTGCAATTGCTTCATTTGCTGATATGTATCGCCCATCTGACTTAGGATGACCTAGTGGCATTAACTTACCATCTAGCGTGCTATATCCCTTATCTATCTCGTCTGCTGGATACAACCCTTTATTCATCACAATGTTGTCAATAACAGGGACAATATCAGATACAACAATATGCTCATCACCCTCAATTATTTCATTTGTGATATTTTTAGAGTTAACAACCGACAGTACGTTAACAACACTTCGTTTCATTGTTTTGATTCCTCTTAATGAGTTTTTAACCAAGCTTTACGTTCATTCTCATACCTTTTTAGTGTCGATAATGGCGTATCTTCTTTGATAATGACCTGTGATTTACAATAGCAGTTAAATCTATTTCCATCTTTTTGATACCACGCCTCCTGCTCCTCTGGCGTAAACACTTTTCCGTGTCTTTTAGCATGAGTAATCCGAGTTGTGCTTTTTAATGCCGAAATATGCAATATCCCAGCATCAAGACCAAGCTCATCTCTAGCCGCTTTTGCTTCTTCCCACTCAGCTCGCCTGTAGACAGACAACTGTTCTGTTTGAGCCATTTTTTTGGCTCTAGACATAGATATGTCTAATCTCTTGCTTATTAGTTCAGCCGTTTTTTTGACATTGATGCCACGTACTACCGCTTCGCTAATTATGTAGATTAGATCTGATTTTGTTTGATAAGTAAGACCTCGCCATTGTTCATAGAATAATTGTTGAGCAATAGCCAATCTTTCTAAATATGGTTCGCTGAAAAGTATTTGATAAAGTGGTCGTTGCGTGAGATATAAATCAGATTGTTGAGACAGTGATGAATGAGTTGATAGTGTCGCAGCCTTCTGTGATTCTTCTAAATACAACTCAAACCACAACTCACCCATTCTACTTTCTTCTAACAACCAATCCTCTAAAATTTTTTGTATCTCATCACTGAATTTAGCAAATTCTTCTGATGTGAAGTTGTAATCATGTTCATTGCTATTTACAAAATAGAGCATCGGCACTTCTGTAAATTGACTACAGACGATCACAGACTTTTCATTAACCCCTATAATTGATCGCGGTATTACTTTTCTATCAAGCAAATTTTTGATATCTAGCTTTATTTTGTAATACCGTTCTTCAATATCAGAGAACATTTTACGAACATTGCGCCCCATCCCGATTGGGTCTGATTTACTTCTCGGCAAAATCGGATTTCTGTTTGTCTTTCTCTTTATCATCGACTAACGGATCTCCTTTTTTATCAATTTCAGGTGGCTCTAAATCATCTTCCTCTAATGGCTCAAGCTCCATGATTGCTCTTATTTCGTTAGGATTGATCGCAGAGATACCAAACGCTCTCACAGAGCTTTCAGCAACGCTTGATAATTCCTTAGCATTTAAAATTTTCTCTTTCTCACTTGGAGCCAGCAAATCAGACCATGTGACCGTTACTTCTTCGTGTTTAGGCGAGTCTAAAACACCAAATTTAATTAATCGGTTTATAAATTTAAGAATTAAATCTGTTAAAAATGTGTTCCGTCTCTCATTACAGCGGCTAGCCCAGTCGTTTTTATCTTCATCAGAGGCTAAACGACCAGTTTGTTGACCGAACAGAATAGTAAATGGCATACGAACAGATGATGCGAATAAATTCGCCGAGACTGTCCATGTTGGCATTGGATCTGCTGGTGCAACGGACAAAACGCTAACATCACCTTCCTGCATGACTAATGCTGAATCAGTACCTGAGTTTAATTTACTAATCTGCGCATTCATCGCATCAGCCAAACCGTCATATCCTCGACTTTTAGCCTCACTTATTAAAGTCGCTAAATCTGTTTCTTTAGTTAATTTAACGCCAAGCTGACGACTTGCATTTTTTAGAAATCCCTCAGCACTACCACCAGCGACTTTCTCAATATCCAAGAGATTGTTGTACCCTAATCGCAATAATGGCACACCAGAACTTGGGTCTGAATCCTCAGAACCCTCATTTAAAACAATAACTCTACTATGATGTATCTTAATGCTTCTATTCTGATTTTTGCCGAAAGAGGTACCTGCTTCGTCAAATTGGAAATATAAAGGATCGCCGTAGTTCTCGCTTTTTTCGTCAGTGACCCATTCGATGACTTTTAATTGAATTTCCCAAACGGGTATCAATTTCACAATGCCTTTATCTTTTAGTGATTTCAAAGATAGATCGTCTACGGGTTCATCCCATGCTTTTCCATCTCTAACTTGAAGAATTAAGGCACTATAGTGACCGACAAGATTTCGTCTATCGGCTTCTTTTAATTGTTTAAAATAACGCTTGATTAGCTTTGTTGCAGAAAGCTCCCATTCAGAGCTCTCCTTATCCTCATCGCTTTTCTCGCCATCTATAACAATTGGCATATCAGACCAGCATTTATCAAGTAAGCGATCTATTGCCGCTCCACCAGCCGACATTCTTTGATATGCTTCGAAAAAGTGACTGAATGAGAGTTTTTTAGGATATCCGAACTCAGAATACAAACGAGGGCGCTTGGTATTACCTATCACGCCCGCATTGGTTAAATTTCTCACTCTGTTTGCTTGTAGAGCATTGTTAACAATAAGCTCAGCAAGCTGATTGATTTCAAATTCTTGTTTCATAATAAGTGCTCATGTTAACTAAAGAAAATACCTGCTGCATTTTTAGATTGAATTAGCGGATTTAACGCATAACGAATAGCATCAATATAATGATTGTGCTCATCAAGCACGGTAGGTAGCACATCGCCTGTTAATCTGTCTGTCTTGTAGCTATACAACCTGAACTCGCGCAATGTTTCTTTGCAGCGAGGATGAATGTAAACTTTATTGTAAGATTTGATGTGTTCTATCCCATCCTCAACCGATCCGCTCCATTTTTTAACTCCCTCAATTCGAGGAACACCATTTCGCTTAAGGTAGCTTATTGATTCAGGTCTTGCTGAGTCTGCACGTAATATATATTTTTCTATATCTGGCACCCTTTCTTTTATAAAACCTGCTGTGTGATCTAACTCCAAGCCTGTTTTGCCTGCCTCATATTCAATATACAAGTTATTATCAAACACCCAACATTTAACTGCAGCAGTTGGATCTTTAGCGAAGCCAAAATCAAGCCCAAAATATGGACCGTTGAAATCTTGATTTGGTTTAAATTCTAATTCTTCATACTTACCATTAAAGATCTGAGCCTCACTCGCTTCTAAGTAAGCACCTTCCCAAATCCAGCGATAAGTTGCATCGTCTAGGCGTTTTTTATCATTCAGTCTTTCTTGCTCTAATACATCAGGAAACCAAGGGTTGTCGGTATAGTTCATTTCAACAATCACCGAGCTATCAGGTGGGAATTGTCTAAAACGCTTATCCGTTGCGGAATCTCTTTTTTCAGGATTCCACGTCAGCCAGATTTCTGAATTATGTTCACGAACCGTAGGAATTAATTTACTCCAAGCCATTTCACTGACTGATTCTGCCTCATCAACCCAAGCAAGTAATATCCTCGCTTTCGATTTGATACTATCTAAGTTATGACGTAGACCAGAAAATATATACGACACTCTGCCGCATTTTGTTCTGATATACTTCTCACCTATTTCAAAAAAAGCCTCTAAAAATGGTTCAGATCTAATTGCCTGTTTAACTTCTTCAAGTGAGGAATCCTCAAGCGAGTTCATAAACTCACGACCACATAGCACAACACCACTGTCACCTGCCATTGCTCTCTTATATGCAACTACAGCAGTCATTTTCGCGAACGTTCTTGTTTTTGCAGAACCACGTCCACCATAAGATCCACGATAACGATAATTACCACTAAAAACAGGGATGAGTTTAGGTGGTATTTCAATCTGTACTTTCATTGCTATTTACCGATGGTGAAACTAATTCAATAATTGTTGGACGATTAAGTGAACTGTCTGAATTAGTGAGATCTACTCGTTCTTTAAACATTCCCAAATGTTTACCCAACAACTCAAGTGCTTTATTTGCCCCTGCTGGTTCAAAAGCGTAAACGGAATTATCAATCGCAGTAACAGTTCCCTCTTGATTGTTTTTAACTGTATCAGTGACAATGACTGACTTACGCGCCATGCACATATCACGTAGCTCTATCAAATCACGTAACACATCATCTTGTGAAATTTGAACTCGTTCTGACCTCTTGTTTTGGGCTTTTTGGATAGCCTCTTGGATGACAGGTTTTGACAGGTTCTCTGCTCCCATCTGTCTTGCTGTATCCTGACTATAACCAGCTCTAATTGCTGCTTGAGTGGCGTTTAGGTCAATTAGATATTCTTCAATAAAACGTTTTTGTTTATTCGTTAATTTAGTTTTACCACGCCCTTTAGACGTGGATTTAACCTCGTCTTTTTTTGGCATAGGTAAATCCTTTTTTAAATACTTGCTTTGTGTATATATGCGTAATAATACTTGGTTAAGGCAGTAGCTCTCTCATCTCGCAGTGCAACAATGATTAGAAAAATGGAAAATAATTAGATTTTTTCTAAAAAAACATTGACAATATAAGATATATATCTTATTATCTAATCATGGAAAGATACTTGTTCTTTAAAAAGGAGATTAAATGAATCAGATTAACTGGACTAAGAAAGCAATTAAGCAACTGCTTTCAATAGACCAAAGATATGTAAAGCCAATTAGAGAAAAAGTGAACGCGTTAAACGCCTTTCCCGATGTCAAGTTAGATTTAAAAAAGATGTCAGGTAAAGATAACCAGTATAGATTAAGGGTCGGTGATTACAGAGTTTTGTTTGAAGTAATCGACGGTGAACCAAGAATAATCAATATACAAACAGTTAAACGCAGAACATCAACAACTTATTAATAATAGTGGGGAGAAATCCCCACTAAAGGAGATCTCATGAAACTACAATACATCAACGATACAAATGGCAAACCACAATTTGTAGTCTTGCCAATCGAAGAGTTTAAACGCTTGACTGCACTTGATGATGATTTAATTTTTCAAGATGTACCCTATCAATCAGATCATACAGATAATGAAACAGTGCCAAACGAAGTTATTAATATTATGTTTGATCAAGACTTAAGTTTATTAGCTGCGTGGCGCGTATATCGTGGATTATCACAATATGATGTAGCAGTTAAAACTGGGTTAACTCAATCATCAATTTCTCAAGCAGAGAAAAAAGGATCTAAACCACAACAAAAAACTTGTGAACGTTTAGCTGCAATTTATAACTGTAAACCAGAACAGCTTATTCTATAAAAGAAAAGGGGGATCACCCCTTTTCACTTATTTAAATCTTCTTTCTGCCATTCTCTAATCTTATCAATCCTATTCAAACATACGTCACGCTCACGTTTGAGTATTACTGCGTACTTTGAAACGTCACCGTAAGTATTACCGTTAAAACCTGTTTTATCTAAGTGCGCGAGAAGTGCGACTGGAATGCTTGGACAAACTTGTGCTACTGGCTTACTGGCGCAAGAAGTCAACAATAGAACGAGGAGCACTGGCATTGTAAGCGTCAGCACTTTTTTCATCATGTGAAATAGAATTGATTGCATCATCTGATTTGCTCCTAGACTCACTCTCAAGTCTGCTGATTTCGAGTGTAAGTTGTCTGTTTATTTCTTCTTGCTGTTTGAGCTTTTTGATACTTTCGCCCTGTAGTGAAATGGTTTGGGCTTGAATGGTGTTTTTGGCTTTTAAGTTAGAAATAGATTGGAACTGGAACCACAACGCGACACACAAGCCCAAAATTACGATGATCAAGATTTGTGTAAGTCGGCTAAACATAGTTCACGTTCCTTTTGTCTGCGAATTTCAAGTCCACGTAATACTTTACCGTTGGCGTATTTCCAGCGTGGAAATTGATCGCACATTGCTTGAATATCGCCATTTTTTGCGTGTTTAAATAACGTAGAATATTTCAGCTTAGAACATCCGACATTAAATGTGATTGATACCGCTGCCTCAAATGTACTTTGCGGTAAGTTCTTTCCACTTGCCCAGTTATTAACGCATTTTTCAGCCACTTTGATGTCATTTACCCAGCGCTTCGCTATTTCTTCGTCTGAATATTTTTTACGTTCAATAGGTAGTCCGCTTAATTCCGTTGAACCAATACCAACTGTTAAAACGTCAGCAGGACATCTATAAGGTTCACGTGCGCAACCTTCGGCATTACCGATGATTTCTAATCCACGCTCACCGGTGCGAATCTCAGTTGAGTGATTTGACATGACAACAGCGATAATCATTGCAACAGAACAAGCCGTTATCTTCTTAGCGTGTTTCATTCTATATCAAGCCCTTTTCTCAATCGTTGCACATGTAGCCGGTGAAGTTCTTCTTTTCTTTCTTCGTCACGAATTCTAATTTTTCTTTCTTCTTCTCTCGTTTTGAGTTTTCTTGCCTCTTCTCTAATTCGCACTCTTCGCTCATGAAATTTTGAGGATAAGTTAACGAGAGCGGTAACAATACCGATCGCAAGACTAACCATCATCAAGTTTTGTTGATCGCCTAGCCAAGCAAGTAAGCCACTAAATCCCGACCAGATATATGATTGCGTCCCAGCATCTTTCATTTTCATAATCTCCACCCCCTTGCTTTTGGGGCAATAAAAAAGCCCAGTCCGTTAAGACTAGGCTTGTGAATTTGGCGGACAGTGCAGGATTTGAACCTGCGACATACTGGTTAACAGCCAGCCACTCTACCAACTGAGTTAACTATCCTAAAAAAAATACCTAGCTTTGAGGCTAGGTTTTGTTGAATGGGATAAGTAAACGAATCGAACGTTTGTTAGGTGTGGTGAAGCCCACCTGAGCACCAGCTCTTACCCCTGCGGTGAATCATACTTACACTACGATCACCATATAATTAAATGATAGTGCAAGTATGCAAGTATGTCAATAACCAATTTTCACGTTAACAGCACGTTCGCTACCATTTCGCAGAATTACGAATCCTTTTACAAGAAGTTCGTGAATTATTGCTTTTGCGATAATCAATTCATTCTTCACTTGTCTCTTGAAGTAATCAAGGCTAGGAACCCTAATATTAGACTTACCTGCACATGGCTGCATTGGTACTTCGTCGCTGTTATTTCTCAACGTTACAGCTATTTTGTTAATAGTGCATTTGTTCACGTAGTAAGAAAAGACAATGAACCGCATCGCTGGATCATGCTTCATAAAGAACTGGTCAACAATTTGACTGATCATCATTCCAACATCATCATCACAAATTGGCTCGCTAGGTTCGCTTGGTGTAACACTTTGCATTAATCTACTAATGATATTAAATTGTGTTTTATTAAACCGTTCAGTTCTAATCCAGTTGCCCCACATGTCCATCCACTTGTCGACAAAATATTCTTGTTCTTGTGTTAATTTTAATTCACTAAATTTCATTCCCTGCCCTCTAATTCTTTAATTTTGTTTTTGTACAGCGCAATCTTTGCTTTGATTTCGTCGTTTGTGAGTTTTAGTGGTGGATGATCTTTTCTCTCCAATCTTTCTACTTCTTCAACACCTATCTTTTTAATAAGGTTGATCCTGTATTCTGTAACATTTCCACTTTTATGGTTATTACAGGCAGAGCATTGTTTATGGACGTTTTTTTCATCAAATCTTAGCTCCGGTGATGAACCGATTGTTTTATAATGTCCAGCATGCCATTGCCCTTGATGATAACGACAGCAACTAATACAAGGTTCGTCCTTATCTCGCAGTCTAATGAATTTATTGAAAATCTTTTGTAAATCGTTTAACCAATCCCTTCTTGTTTTTAACGCCTCCTTTCTTGCCCTCATTCGTTTTGCAGTTTCTATGCGCTCGGCTTTTTGTATTTTTTCTCTTTTCTTGCGTGCTTCTTCTTTGCTGAGCTTGATAGCGCAATCAACTGAACAGACTTTCTGTGTTGATTTGTTTTTCACAAAGTAGTTACCGCATACCTTGCATTTATGCTCTTTCGGCTTTTTAGTCACTATAAATAATCCCCGTAAAAAAACGCCTTAACTCTCCACGGATAATCTCTAACGTCTTGCTTCCAGAATTTCCAGTAACCATTCTTGTATCCTCTAAGGTGTAGGATTAGACCCTCGACACTTATTGCGACTAGATAGATAGGAAAGCTCGTTAATGCGAATAAAATCCAAATCGTCATATAAACAAAAAGTAAAAGCGCTAGTGCTGTTTTCCTCATTTGTTTTTCCCTCTCTTACCATTCTTAAAAACATCTCTTTTATTAATCTTTGGTCTTGGTGGTTTTGGATTTTCTATTATTTTTATAACCAATCCATCGCCCTGAGAAACAGCCATACTTGCCATTGCTAGCGCCAATAAATTCTTTCTCATTTATCACCCCTAAATGCTCTGACAACCCCCTTTCTTGCGTTTGTTTCCATTTCTTTCCAGAACCCAAAGAAATCAAGTGATAAAGTTACGCCTTCTATAATGTCTTTAAGTTGCCACTTAAGCGTAATAACAAAAACAAACACAGTTAAAAGCAAGCACCAAAGAAATATAATTAACCACCAAACGGGGAACAAAATTACACCAAATACATACTTCCAAACTGACTTAAATTTCTCCATTTTTATTCTCATTTCTTTAACTCTTCTAAACTAAAATAACCGCAAGACTTAGTACGATTCATTAAGCAATCTTTACTGACATTCGGATATCTTCCAGTGTAGTGGCCACAACATCTAAACGGCTCATCAGCGAAATACATCCATTCATCTGATTCTGTTAAATCTTCTATCTCACCACCACATTTCGGGCATTTGTATTCTGTTTTCATAAAAAATCACCCATCAACATACAGCCCAAAAACAACATTCCTAGTGATCCAATTACAATCAAAAAATCTTCCATTATTTCCCCCAAAATCCGTATCTGTCGTTAAATCTAACGCCATGGTTTACACCATAAGCCGTCACATACTCAATCAAACTTGCCATGCGTTTAACACTCATTCTTGCTGAGCTTTCACGAATGTTTACGAACTCGCCCTCAAGACCTGGTACCATTTCTACTTGTTCATTTGTTGCCATCGCATGACCTGAGATGAACAACACTTTCCACTGCTCCATCGTGAGCTTACGCCCCATAAATTCGAGCTGATTAGCTATGTCTTGGCACATGGCATGGAATTTAGCGTTTTGCTCTAGGTTGCGTGTTCTTGGCTTAATATCAACGACTAGTGGCTTGTCATCATCGATAGGGAGTTGAGCAATAAAATCTTGGCAATTTGATCGAACTTGTTCTGAGCGTAAGAAGAATTGGTTTTTAATTTCCATATCTTAAAAATCCCCTTTCTTAACTTTCTTCGGCTCTGGTTTGCATTGCTCTGCTCTTAGTTTTGCTTCGTCTTGATCACAATTGAACATTGAACCAAAACGTTGATCGGCATAAACTGTGCCACTTCCACCATGACGGTTTAGCCTTAAAATGATTTCTGTTAATGACTTATCCGCCATTTCGTTGTAAACGCTCTCTTTGTACAACCCGAGCCAGTAATCACATTCTTGTTCGATTTGACCAGTGTCACGGCTATCACTAGGAAGTGGGCGTTTATCGCCACGATCTTCAAGTTTGCGGTTTAATTGGGTTAGAAGCAGCACTACACAATCCATCTCGCGAGCAAGATTTTTAAGCTCTTTAGTTACTTTGCCGTAAGCGAGATCGTTACGTTCTGCATCTTCAGCTTTCATCAATGTGAGATAATCAACCGCAATTAATCCAATTTCGCCACGTTCACGTTTGATACGTCTGCATTCATTTCTGATGTGGGCCATTGAAACACCCGGTGTGTCGTCGATATACAAGAGATCGTCTTTGATTAGCTCTCCTACTGCATTACTTGCGCGGTTAATAAGTGATTCTTGCGTAGTGTGATATTTGTGAAAGATGACATCTGGATCGTGTTCATAAAATGCGGTGGTATTGATATTTCCATTCTGTCCAATCAATCTTTCAAAGATTAATTGTCCTGACATTTCTAGGCTAAATAAAAGTGCTGGCTTTTTCTCATTGATAATGCAGTTTTCTGCAACCATGCCATAGAAAGCAGTTTTGCCGCATTTAGGTCTTGCGCCAACCACAACTAACGATTGTTTAACTAGTCCTTTCGCACCAAGTAAATCATCAAGTGCCGTAAGCCCAGTTGTAAGTCCTCTTGTAGCACTTGGATTTTCTAATCGCTCTTGGTAACTACCTAACCATTCACCACCAACCTCTCTTGCTGTACGTAAGCCTTTTGTTGCTCCTGTACGTCCATAATCCGCAATCTCAGACATTAAGCGACTAACTGCATCAAGTCTTTCTTGTGCGTTCAAACCATTACTAGAAAGCACCATTTCTTGGCAGTCTTGTAACTTAGCAAAGGTAAAACGTTTAATTGCTTCATCTCGCACAATCTGCGCATACGTTGAAATATTAGCGATACTGACAGTGTTTTTTGACATTTCTGCGAGGTACGCCATACCGCCAATTTGCTCGATAATACCAATTGCTCTTAAACGTGAATCAATAGTCATTAAATCGATCGGTTGATTATTTCTCGCCAAGAAAAGCATTTCTTCATAGATTTTTTTGTGTGCTGGCACATGGAAACTTTCAGGTTTTAACATCGCAAAAACTGTCGCACTTCTCTCACCGTTAGCATCCATCATGATTGCACCAAGTACAGATTGTTCTGCCTGCAAGTTGTAAGGGACTGTTTGAATTTGTGTACTCATTACAGGTTCTCCTCACGCACTTTAATCACAGTTTCGCCACGAATTGCCCAATCAAAATTTGCTTTCCAAGTTGAATTTTTTTCTTCACCAAAATGGAAAGGTCTTAGCATTGAGAACAAGGCACTAAAATAATTACCTGCACATTTCGCGGTAGGCTCTTTCAGTGACAAGAGGAATTTTTTAATGCTTGTTTTTCGTTTGTCTGATAATTCTCTAACAAATGGCAATTTAGAACCGTTTTCAGTGTTAGCTTCGTTGAACGCATCAATAACGCCTTGATAATCGATTTTTTCAGCAGAACGATTTTTTTTATTTTTAGGAGATAAATCTTCTTTGGCATTTCTTTCGCCATCAGCGTTAGCTGATTCACCTTTAGGGGGTAAGGGGGTTATATTTATTTTTTCTTTTGTAAGAGTTTCTTTTGTGTTCCCTACATTTTCGGGATATGTGTTCCCTACATTTTCGGGAATTAAATCCCTAGATTTTCGGGATTTCCCTACTTTATCGGGAATTATCATTGACCATTCAAAAACAGCTAAATTAACACCAGTATTTCTACCTTTTTCAAACAGTATTTTTGCCTTGATTAATTCACTTCTAGCAGCGGAAAGTTGATTGATATGATATTTGTTAGCCTCAATTCCCATCATTTCACACACTTGAGAATGTGAGAACCAGTCACTTTTTTTATGCCATTTAAGAGTTTTTAATACTGTCGCCAATAAATAAGAACCTTTCCAGCCAAGCACGCCTGACTTTAAAATTGACTCCAGTAATTCGTTTGGAATGGCAGTATAACCGTCATCAATACTCACTTTCTTAACCTCTTTTATCGGTTTTTCTTGTGCGATTTTCTCTCTGTAATCATCTAGTCTTAATACGTTGCTCATATACCTAACTCCTTAACTGCTGCTCTGATTCTTTGCTCATACTGTGTATGGGTTAAACCAACGTTTGCGATTCTTTGCTTATATTCCTCAAAGATGAGCCATCGCAGTCGTTTGCTTTTCGGTATTGATTTAAATATTGAATTTTGTTGATTTTTTTGAGATAATTTGTCCATCGGTTTTACCTTTTAATTCCGAATATTGCATACTGGAAAGCCACTGTTGCCGCAGTGGCATTTTTATTGCCCCAATTCCATCTTCAAACAGATAGCTTGCTCAATTAACTGTTCCACTTCTGCTAAGATTCTTTGTTTCTCACGTTGAGATAAATTACGTCCAAGCTCTGAATCAGAACTCACCGCACTTTTAATCTCTTTTCCGATTCTTCCGCTTGATTCCGCAATATCTAGAAATCTTGCTAGTACGTCTTGACCGCAATCAGCACATCTAGGCATAGGCACAACGATGTGATCGATTTGTGCTGCAATAGCTGAGAGTGTTTTCTTGCTTTGAACGGTGGCGATAAGTTCGATCGCTTCGATAAAGCTCAATTGGTTCTGCTCGCAATCCACGTTGAGCTTGTTGCCAAGAATTTTTGGCGACTTCTCTAACGTATAAGCAAGAGAGGTAATACCGCCTGAGCTGTTCTTACAATCTCGGTGTAACAATCTCTGTATTTCTTTGCTGTTCATGAAAAATAATTCCTTTTCTTGAAGATTGTTTATTAGTTAGTTGGTAAGTTAACCCCATACGTCAGGGCGGATATCTGCTTTCTTTACTGCCCCACTAGTTAGGTTTTCGATTTTCTTAGCTAGCTCAATAGGGGCTTTTGAATATCCTTTTTCGACCTGGCAAAGAAATGACTTTGAAATGCCTAGCTTTCTAGCAAACTCAGCTTTGAATCCGCGGGGGCGATTTGATAAGTAGTTTTTAAGTTCCATTTCACCTCCGATATTAAAAACTAAATACAGTTTAGCATTTAATAAATGAAAAAGTAAATAATATTTAGCATTTGCTAGTTTAGTTGTTACTAAATAACATTAAGGTGAAAAGGAGTACTCTATGAATTTAGATAAAAACGAACTAACCCAAGTAAGAAGAGAAAATCTAAAAAAATGGTTTTCAGACAAAGTTGTGCCTGAAAAAGATAGAAGTTATGTATCTCAGTTAATTAGTGGGAAGACCCCATCATTTGGTGAAAAGGCAGCAAGAAGATTAGAAAGTGAAAATGGAATGCCACCGTTTTACTTAGATATAAAACAAAGCAGCATAGAATCTAATGTAAAAGATATTGGCTCATTTGATTTGTGGGATCGCAATACCCCACTTCATGACGAAGATATCGAAGTACCATTTTTACAAGATATTAGGCTTGCTGCTGGTAATGGGTTTGCAGATGACATCATGGACTATAACAATTTTAAATTGCGCTTTTCTAAAGCAACATTACGTAGACAAGGTGTGCAATATGAAAATGCAGTCTGTGTTGTGGCGGAAGGTGACTCAATGGAACCTGCAATACCAGATGGAGCAACTGTTGGTGTAGATATGGGGAATAAAGTTATTCGTGATAACAATATCTACGCAATCAATCACGGCGGATTATTGCGCATTAAAATTTTAAACAAAATGCCAAATGAGCAAGTATTGATCAGAAGTTTTAACTCAACATCATACCCAGATGAAATAGTAAACCTAGATGAAATTGTAGTGATCGGGAAAGTATTTTGGTATTCGGTTTTGTTGTAAGTCTTCTGGTGGTCTGTGCTTTGTGATTAGTGGTGTGTGCTAGTGAAATGAGTTTAAGTTAGATAATTAGCAATGTATTTAGTATATAATATACTGTAAAAAAGATCAGTTAGGAGAATGTATTATGCTAAATCGATTTGCAAGAATTTTGCTTACTATCAGCTCAATATCCCCAATTTGCCTTTCTATTTCCTTATTAATTGGATTACAAAGCATTCAGGGAATTGATGAAATCCCTCATAAGCTTGAACGGCTTTTGGGGCATTTACTGGCTTGGGAACTATCCCAAAAAGAGTGTGTTTTTTTGCTATCTATTGGACTGTTTGTGGTAAGTGTACTCTTATTCCCTTGGGTATTTTACCAAGCAAAAAAACAAGCCACACTCCAACACCCTACTCAAGCATTTAAATTGACATCTGTTACACCAGCCCATAGAGAAATGGCAAACTATTTTATTAGTTATCTATTTCCATTAATGGCTGGCGCTGAGATATTTTCCAACCTTGGAATCGCGGTGTTCTTTTATATGAGTATATTTATTTGGGTGAGTTATTCTGGAGCTTGCACATTCAACCCAATACTTGCTTTTATGGGATATAAATTTTATGAGGCTGAGAGGAGTAATAACGTACATATTATTTTTATTGCACGTAATACCCTCTTGGATATAGATAATAGTCGTTTCAAAGTAGTTCGACTTACAGAACATACTTATCTACAAGTTAAGGATTAATAATGGAATTTTTTGCAATTTTAAATCAAGACAACGCCGAGCGTATCTTAAGATTTAATATCGATGAAGAAGCAAAGCAACGGATGACTACAATTTTTGAGGAAAGTCATCAAAAATTTTTACAATATAATGAGCATGTCTCATTTAATGCTGATGAAACGTTAACTAGAACAGAATGCTTTTATATCGAACAATTTGAAACAGGTCTTGATTTTAGTTTTGTAAGAAATAACCCTGAAGGTATTCGCGAATTATATCTAGGTAAAAATGCTGAGTTGGAATATATTGTGGCTGTTATTGCCTTAACTGAAAGTAATGAAATCTTAATACAAAATTTTAACCGCCGTAATATTGTTGATTTATCTAGAACTTTTTGGACGAATCCGTTTACACCTAATAATCAATTTGTCGCTGCAAGCTCTGACGGAATTGCTTTAGACGACAAACTTATCTCGATACTTTCCCCAACCAATACAATCTACTTTAGATCTTTCAATGTATTACGTCATATTTTTGAGATGGATCACTATTTCAAGGAGGCAACACAAGAAGAAATTACAGCTTTTATTGAAAGAGATAGCCATTTTGAAGTAAGTGGCGGATTTGATTTGTCACAAATTGACGACACTGTAGTAAGAACCAAGGTTGCCATCATAAATAAAAGCCAAATTTTAGAAGACTATAGCGTAAAAGATTTGATTGAAGCAGCAGGTAGCATAGAGTATCAACTTCCTGTTAATGAAGCGAAAAATAAAATAGCAATGCCAAATCATAAAAAGCAATTTAAAGATCTATTGCAGTTTCTTAGTTCTAATATTTACAAAGATGCAATCACTCAACAAACGCGTATTGCTAAAAGTAGTCGGCTATATATTCCAGAACCAGTCACGAAAATACAAAATTAAATATTAAGTCCGCATCAAGCGGGCTTTTTCTTTACCTAAAACTCCCATTCCCCACCTCTTTTCTGTGACATAGCTCACAAATCCAGCAATTAATCAAAAAATTTCAAAAATATTTTTCTTTGGAAATCAACTTTTTACTAAACATTATACAAATTTTAACTAAATTTTACTAAACAACCTCTTTACTAAACATTTAGTATTTGCTAAATTGTCCACAACAAAACGAGATACACATCTCACGCTCTTTAAAAATCTACACATCACAAGTTAATCAAATATAGCCTTATTGATTAAGTAATCTGTGATTGCGACACAATTTGGTTAAGTGGATTAAGGTTACTTGATTAAGACCTCCACGCTTGGCGAAGTAAATCAAGACTTATTTAAAAGCGCATTCAAACAAGTAAGTGTGCTTTCAAATGAGAGAGAAAGGAGCAAACGATATGAAAGTATCAAAAATGCTAAAACAAGCAAAACGTCTTAGAGAAAGACAAAAGCAGTTATGCAGTAAAAAGCAGTCTAATCGCGTTAATGCGGCTTTGATTGATGTTCCAGTTAAAGCTAAGAAATTAAGCGATATTGCTAATTACAACTGCAATAAAGGCAAATCTAGTGCTAATACAGTGAGAGCTGTACAGAAACGTAGATTGGGTTGTAGAGAGTTGGTTTAATCACTCCCCTTGTAGCTTGGGCAAGGTAAAAAAAGCCAAGCAACTATCAATAAAGCGCACTCAAAGAGTGTTTTCTATTGATATTACAAAAGCAGTTGTTAATTACCAGTCCGCCCTCTCGAAAGAGGGCTTTTTTTGAGGTGAAAAATGAACACATACGCAAAATTCGCACCAACAGTTTTTGTTGCCAAGTGTACTGAAAAATACAACAAAGGTGATGTAGCAACCATAACTAGCAAATATGGAAAAGAAACCGAAGTTGTTATTCATAACTTGGTTAAACAAGTTGGAAATACGTTCTTTTACTCATTCACTCGCAAAGATGGCGAAAACAGCCAAACTTACGCAGTTAAAAAAGCGGAGCGTTATCAGGGTTATGCGAATAACGCATTAAAGCTTAGTCAGCAATATTGCGAAGCGGCGAATGAAGGGCGCGAATTTTTACGGTTAGCCGAGCCGATTAAAGTCGGTCATCACAGCGAAAAACGCCACAGAGCTTTAATTGAGCGAAATAATAAGCGAATGGATAAAGCGGTGGAAGAAGCTAATAAAGCTGAAAGCTATGATGACAGAATTGAATACTGGCAAAGAATGGCTGACAAGATTGATTTATCTATGCCGGAAAGCCTTGGGTTCTTTCAAGTCAAATTAGAAGAGGCGAAAGCCAAACATCAGGACTTAAAGGATAATCCAGAGAAAAGAGAACACCCATGTTCTTTGACTTACGCTAGGAAAGCAGTAAATGACTTAGAAAAGAAAGTCAAGCTAGCGCAGGTATTATGGGGATAAATAATAGCCACCACATAAGTGGCTTTTTTATTAAGGAAAACAAAATGAAATTCAATCTATGGAATATTACAGGCGCATTCTTAATTGCGCTTATTTTGGGTGTTAGTTGTCATCCAGTATCAGCAAACGAACAAGAAACGGATTATTACAATCACTATCTGAGTGCTGAAATCAGCAAAGAACAATTAGCTGAAATGGAACGCGAAGCGAAAGCTGAATGGGCACAGGAATACGGTGATATTCCCCCAAACTTGGCAAGCGAACAGCTAATTTATCTCAGAGTTTACGCAATGGAACAACAGGAGTTTTTAAATGGTACGCGTTAGAAAGAAAGGTGATAAAACGCTCTCCTACTCTATCGAACCCCATCCAAAAGGACTGGGGTTTGTTGTTTATGAGCAATTTGGAAAAAGCAAAACATGCTGGCAACGCAATTTTGCTAGCAAGGATTTATGCGAAACAGCAATAAAACAATGGCAGAAAAGCAGAGAAGAATTTCTAAATGCTTCTTGCAAGCCAGCAAGACAATTTTACATTTGACGGATTTCAGAAAATGAAAAATAGACGATTTTTGCCCGCTTGGCAGTGCGATAGTGCTGATGACTATTACGCACAGTTTGAGCAGAAAAAAGAACCAGAAGACGATCCTGATGATTTAGATAATGGTCAGTTCGTTGAGCAAGATATCAGATACCACAACGGTGGCAGGGGTTAATTATGACCGAGCAAGTGAATAGACAGAAAACAGATCGCATTTATGAAATGAAGAGAAAGAAAAAATTGAGACAGCTTAAAAAGTGGATCTTTAACGGTGAAATTGACACTAACTCAATTTATCGAATCTTACAAAAATACAACACAACATTTCCATTCTAAGAGGTTGAATCATGAAAGTTTATATTGATATTGAAACCATCCCAACACAAAACAAAGATTTCCAAGAATATGTGTGCGAGAACTTAAAACCACCTGCCAACTATAAAAATCAGGAAACGATTGATAAATGGATGGCTGAAAATAAAGACGAAGCGGTAAATAAAACATCTTTAGATGGTGCTTTTGGTGAAATTGTAGTTATTGGTGTTGCGATTGACGATCAGGAACCGGTGCTTTTCTATCGCGAGGATTGGCAAGCAGAAGACCGAGAAATTGATATCCTGCAACGTTTTAATGACTACTTACGAGAACATGCAAACAAATCTATGACAGCTCCTGTTTTCATTGGTCATAACATTGTGAATTTTGATTATCGCTTTATCTTCCAACGTTCAGTGATTAATGGCGTGAAGCCTTATTACACTCAAACCAAAATAAACACTTTTGACACGATGACAGAATGGGCTGGATATAAAGGCACTGTATCACTAGACAAGTTATGCAAAGTGCTTGGTATTGAACAAAAAGGCGATATTGACGGCTCGAAAGTTTGGGATTTTGTGCAAGCAGGCAAGATTAATGAAGTCGCAGAATATTGTGCAAAAGATGTTGAGCGCGTGCGAAAAATATATAAACGAATGACATTTCAAGATTAAACCATAAGCTGCTTGATTAGCAGCTTATTATTGGAGAATAAAATGAGCATTTATCACAAGTTAGCACAAGCTAGAGTTAAATTACAAGATAAAGGTTTGGAAAAAACAGGTAAGAACAGTTTTATAAAAGTAAAAGTTTATAAAACAGGAAAAGATGGCAAAACATTCACTTCTGATGAACCAATGCTCTATTTTGAATTAGGCGATTTTTTGCCAGAAGTTAACAAAATTTTTGAAGAATTAAAAATGTGTAGTGTAGTTAGTTTCACAGAGAAATTGGCAACGCTCACTATTTTTGATTCAGAAAGTGATGGGAGAATTGAATTTACTTCGCCAATGCCGACTGTTCCTACTTTAACAAAAGATGGTTCGCCTATAGCGTCAAACAATCTAATACAATCAATAGGGGCATTACAAACATATCAAAGACGTTATTTATATATGGCTGCCTTAGAGATTGTGGAATGTGATGCAATAGATTCTCAAGATTTCAAGAAGGCTGAAGATACCCCAAAGCAAAAATCGCAAAGCAACTCAAAGCCACCAACCCAGCAGAATATGAGTTCTGGTCGAACTAAAAAGTCTTTTAATGAAATGGTTAATGAGAGATTAAACCAATGCAAGTCAAAAGAAGAATTGACCAGTCTTTATGATCAGTTCATCAAATGGGTTGAAGAGAAACATCCAGATAAAGTGGATGAGTTTAATATTATGTACAACGACAAAGTATTGAGTTTTATGTAAGGAGTAAATAATGGCTGGGGTTAATCTTGTAATTATTTTAGGAAATTTAGGAAACGATCCTGATATCCGCACAATGCCAAATGGCGAAGCAGTGGCAAAAATCAGCGTCGCAACTAGTGAAAGCTGGATTGATAAAAACACTGGCGAGCGCAAAACACAAACAGAATGGCACTCTATTGTGTTCTACCGTCGCCAAGCAGAAATTTGCGGTCAGTATCTCAAAAAAGGATCGAAAGTGTATGTGGAAGGGCGTTTAAAAACTCGTAAGTGGCAAGACCAAAACGGGCAAGATCGCTACACAACTGAAATCCAAGGTGACGTATTGCAGATGTTAGACAGTCGCCAAGATTCGCAACCGCAACCGCAAGCACAGGCACCACAAAACAACGCTTATGCGAATGCGAAAAGTGGAAAGCCAGCGCAACAGGCTTATAGTTTTGAAGATGATAGCATACCTTTTTAGGATGAATAAAATGAGAAAAATTATTCAGATTTGTGAATCAGCATCAGCAAGCCATGCTTTTGGTGATTGCTGGAATTTGACCGCATTATGTGATGATGGTTCTGTATGGGTTATTGATGGAATTTGTGATTTTAAAGGTAATCCAAAAGAATGGAAACGTCTACCTGACATTCCACAAGACGAACCACAAACAGACACAGAACAATAGCCACTTTAACGAGTGGCTTTTTTTATTAACTAAAAAAACTGGAGTTCCAATGGTGACCATAATCAACTTAATGCAAATCATCACTTTAGGGTTCGCTTTCTTTGTTTTATTAAAAGCGAACAAATATTTAAACAATCAAATTAAGGAGAAAAAATAATGTTCTTTCTAGGTTTTATTTTAGGTGCAATGTCCGCAGTTGTGGCACAACAATTTTTAAAACAATACACAATTAAGAAAAAGGAGAATAATAATGATTAAAGGCGTTGTTAGTGGAGCTGTATTATTTTTCGTAGCTATTTTAGGTTTTATGTCAGTTTATTCTGTGGACGCGGGCGAAACGGCTATTGTTACTCGATATGGTGAGATTATTGACACTAAAACATCAGGGTTGAATTGGAAATCTCCTGTTGAAGATGTAACTTACTTCTCCACCCGTGAAGCCAAATACGACTTTGGTGAGTTCGATAAAAAGACAGGTGATGTAATTTCAGGATTGTCCGCTTATACGTCAGATCGCCAAACCGCAACGGTAGCACTTACAGTCACTTACCAAATCACTAACCCTGAAGAGGTTTATACAAAGTACAAAACTACCGAGAACATGATCAATACCTTAATGGCTCCACGAGTTCGCCAACAGCTTGAAATCGTCTTCAGCAAATACACCGCAATGACAGCCGTTGAACGCCGTGGTGAATTTGCCACCTCACTTCGCAAAGAAATTGCCGACACGTTCAAGGGCTACCCCATCGCTATTAATGACGTACAATCGGTGTTTAACTTCTCTGCTGAATATGAGCGTATGATTGAAGACAGTGTAAATAAAGATGTTGCCGTTCGCAACAAAGAACGAGAAACTCGTATTGCAATTGAAGAAACAAAAGCGCAACAAGTGAGAGCGGAGGCGGAAGCTAAAATCCGCATTACTCAAGCAGAAGCGGAGGCAAAACAACGAACACTGCAAGCAGATGCCGAAGCGCATGCAATTAAGGTAAAAGGTCAAGCGGAGGCAGATAGCGCGAAGGCATTAGCTGAAGCTTTAGCCAAGAACCAAGATTTAGTTGCACTTAAAACTGCTGAAAAATGGAATGGCGTACTACCAACCTACATTCCGCAAGGTACAGTAATGCCATTTGTTCAATTGCCACAAAAATAATAATTTGATATCGCCACCACTACGGTGGCTTTTTTAGTAGGTGAAAATTATGGGTGATATGGGAGAGGCTTTTAGGGATTACAGTAAGTTCCAAAAAGAAAAAAGAAGAAATAACCTCATATACAACACTGATTTACTAATCAAATCTGGGGTTAATTTTACTTCCAAAAATGGCGGTGTTCACCTCATTATTGAGGTAAACAATATGATATTGGATTTCTACCCTTCCACTGGCTTATGGTGGGATAGAAACAACAAAGGTAAAAAATATCGCGGTGTAAAAAACTTACTGCGTTATATCAAATCTATTTAAAAAGAAATTTATTAATTTTGAGGTAATAAAATGAACATCCTGAAAATCTATCAAAATAACCCTGACACAGTATTCGTTGCACGCAACGGTGTTCGACTCAAAGTACACACCCATGATTCCAGTGACACTCGTCATCCGTTCAAAATGGTTATGCTAAGCGGCGAAGCTGACTACCGGGTAACAAATGAGGGTAATACTTCCAGTATCTCAGATTTCGACGTCGTCGACTATGAACAGCCACAACAACCACAAGTTTTTTCCGTTGGTGAGTATGTAACACGTGACGGTCGTAAAGCCACTATTTACCACGACCTAAGTGAGAGTTTTAAAATGTGTTACCCACTGTTTGGATACATTGACGGCAATGAGGACTACGACACGTGGACGAAATGCGGTGAGGGTATTATGGGTGAAGCAATGCCTTATGACCTCGTAGGTCCATGGGTGGAGCCACAGCACACCATCACGGTGAACGGTAAGGAATTCTACCCTGTAAAAAACCCGAAAGATGGGAAAAGACACTTCTATGTATCTGTCGCAACGCAAACAGTAGCGCACTCTACTACATGGAATGTAAAAAACCCAAACATTCTAGATGCGATGTTAGTCAACCTTAACCTCGTCTATCGAACCGGGGAAGAAGCTCAAGCATTCCTTGCCGAAATAATTAAACCTAATGCGGAGGTAAAGTATGCCTCAAATTAAAGATAAAGCAGTTATTAAAATTCCACATAGTCAGTTTAAGGCTATGTTCATTAATCATATCCGCTATTGTATGACACGCCATAGCTACTTAGTTACACAAGGCGTTCAAGATGTTAAGCATTATTGGAATATCTTAGAAAGCAGTGAGAAAAACTGCATTAAACGTGATATTTCTGAGCACTTGGATTTTTACAAATGCCAGAAAGATAGCGATGAATTTGGTGATGATTACAAGGTTTGGGAAGATTTACTAACTTGGTGTATGTCGCAAGATAAACAACCACAGCCAGTGGTAAACACTATTCCGATTATTGGTTATCGATAGTCAGTTATCAAGTAATACTTAAATACTGAACAGCACGCAATAGCGTGTTTTTTTACATCTAAAAAAGGAAAAATTATGGCTAGAAAGCAGTGGCGATTAGTTGAAAACACCGTGCCGCTAGAAAACGGTGAGTATTTATGTGCAATTAATTTACCCGGTAAAGGTAAACACTATTTTATCTCTACTTATTCAATCGAAGCGGGATTTTCTTTCGATGTAACGATGAAAGAGAAAAGATTAGAGCAAAAGGTTGTGGCTTGGTTGCCTATTCCTAAATTGAGTTAGAGAACATTATGGATAAATTGAGGATCAACTATGTTTTGGTTTAAAAATGCAATTATTTATCGTCTAACTAAAACGTTAGACTGGTCAACAGAAAAATTACAAGAAGCGTTACAAGGATTTAAATATATTCCTTGTGATAAATCTGAAATGAGTCGTTTCGGTTGGACTAACCCAATCCACTGTAGTGAGTTACTCTATCACGCGGCAGAGAATAAAATTCTGTTGGTGGCAATGAAAGAAGAAAAAATCTTGCCAGCTCACGTTGTCAATAACGCACTAAACAAGCGCGTTGCAGAGCTTGAGAAGAAAGAAGGGCGCAAGTTAAAGAAAGTGGAAAAGCTATCGTTAAAAGATGACGTTATTGCAACACTTATCCAACAAGCGTTCAGCAAGTATAAACAGACTGCGCTTTTCATTGATGTAGAAAAAGGCTTGATTTATGTCGACGCAAGTTCTTACAAGCAGTCAGAAGATGTATTGGCATTGTTGCGTAAAACGCTCGGATCGTTGCCTGTCATGCCGTTATCTTTCGTTAAAGAGCCGTGTTTTGTTATGACGTCATGGGTAACAGCAGATAAAACTCCTGAATGGCTAGATTTGCAAGGCGATAGTAAATTAATAGACTTTAATAGTAATGGTGAGGCTGTTTTAAAAAATCAAGACTTCCATTGTGAAGATATTCAAGGTCTGCTTATTGCTGGAAAACAAGTTCAATCATTACGTCTTGACTGGGATGAGAACTTACAGTTTACACTTAATGAAGACGGCACGTTTAAACGCTTGAAGTTTGCGGACAACGTGCTTGATAAAAACGACGACATTTTGAAAGAAGATTATACACAGCGTTTTGACGCTGATTTTATCTTAATGACAAGCGTTCTTTCCGAGCTAACAGAAAATCTACTGAATGAATTTGGCGGAGAGAAAGAAAAAGAATAAGCCACTTGATTGTGGCTTTTATTTTTGGTTCAGGAGTTAAAAATGAGTGCAATAGAAATGGAGATAATAGCGGATGGTATTCTTCTGACTATTATCGGTTTAGTCCTTTTAGTCGCTATTTGCAATAGATAATAGGTGGAACTATGACAGAAACAGTAACAATCACAAAAGAAGAATATGAAATGTTATTAGCTAATACAAAAAGAATGAATTTTCTTGAGCGTTATCGACCGTCGATGACAAAAGACTGGGAAGAAGAAGGAGTTGAATTTTCAGTTGATACACACGGAATAATTGATACTTTGCGCTACGGTAGAGTAACAGAATGCATTGATGGTGCAATCAATGATATGCGAGAGCTTCAAACAGTGTTTTGGGTAGGTGAAGAAACTGAAATATATGCTGCACGTTCACTTGAAGAGTTGGTTCTAGAAAAATGGTTCACTGAAGTAGAGATGGAAGAATATAAGCGCGAGGGTGCTTGGGGTGTAGTCACTGATTTAGACAAAGAGCTTAACGTCTTCAATGAAGAGACGGGGCTTAAAGAGAAAACAACACTTAAGCAATTATTAGAAGATTGCGTAAGTTTTCCAACACTATTACTTACTAGCTACAATTGAGGTGGGTTATGGCAGAAGAAAATAACGGCTGGATTAGTGTAAAAGATAGATTGCCAGAAGAATATCAAGATGTCTTAGTTGCGTTTTGGACTGGTGGCAATTACGGGATTAGTTTCGCTACATACAAAAAATATGACGGAGAGATGGCATTTGTCGAACCAAATTACGGATATTACGGTATTGATGAGGTAACAACTAAATGTGATTTTTGGAGACCACTTCCACAGCCACCGAAAGACTAAGGATATTTACAATGAATGATCAACGAATAGCTTTGGTAAAAGCCAAAATGCTTATTAAAAAACAGAAAGAACTCACTGAAGCTCAGAAAGAGCTTGAGAAACTAAAAACAAAATACGCAGAGGAATTATGTCCGATTAAAATCGGTGACGTTGTGAAAGCCGATGATTTTAAAAAATCTGATATTAAAATCTCTTCCGTTTTTATTAGCTATATCACAGAACAACATATTGTATTTATGTGTCGGGGCGTAATGAGAAATAAGGACGGAGAATTTGGTAATAGAACTATTTCCAAAAGAGTTGAATTAAAAATATAAACCGCAGAAATGCGGTTTTTTATTCCCATAAAGAAAGGATTAGAAAATGAAATACAGAAAAAAACCAGTAGAAATTAAGGCTTGGCAGTTCACTAGAAGTAATTTTGAAAACGGTGTTCCAAAACCGTTTAACCATCCTAATGTGACTTTAGGATATTCTCATATACCTAATGAATTAGCAGGTAAAATTCAAACATTGGAGGGTGTGATGACAGCTCGAGAAAACGACTGGATTATCCAAGGGGTTAATGGTGAATTTTATCCATGTAAACCAGATATTTTTGAAAAGACTTATGAGAAAGTTGAGGATTAGTTGATTATGAAACCATTTGACTTAGAAAAAGCCCTAGCCGGTGAGCCAGTTGTGCTTAGAAATGGGAGCAAAGCATTTATTGCAAAATCTATACCGACTGAGCATGTAAAAAAAGAAGGTGAATTAATTGGCTATTTGGTTGAAGACTCAAAATTTCACAGCTGCGCAACATGGACAAAAGATGGTAAATACAATCCATGTTTTAGCTCACACATCTACGACATAATCGGAATGTACGAAGAACCACGTCCAACAGTAACACTTACTTTGCCATGTCCAATTCAAGAACCTCAAGAAGGCATGTGGTTTATTGATGATATTAATAGTGAAAATCCTATCGGTAAATCAGAATATACTCGAAACAATCATATGCATTGGATGAAGCTAAATCATCGTAATCTTTATTTAGGTGTTTACTTCGCATCTAAAGAAGACGCTCAAGCTTGGCTTGATGCCATGAAAAATGCTCGGAGATAGGAAAATGGGAGATCGTCCAGAATTAATTGTTTGTGCAGCAATCCAATTTGAAGTAAGAGTGCCGCTAAAAGAACGTAATAACGAAATGCTTTATTAAGCCGTCTAGCACGGCTTTTTTATTTATAGGAGGATTTATGGAAATTAATATTTATGATGAGTTCCTTAGCCCTTTAGAAATTTCGCATATTACAGGTTATTCGCAACCTAAAAGACAAATACAAAGACTCAATCAACTTGGGATAGCATTTATTCCACCTAATGGAAACACCAAGCACCCTATTGTTAGACGTGACTATTCAAACAAGAAAGCACGCAAATCGAGTGTTGCTAGCGAACAAAAAGCAAGAGTAGTATGGAGATCTAATGTATTAAATCAAGGAGGTTGATATGGGACGACCTAGAAAAAAAGAATATCAAGGATTACCTCAAGGGCTAGTTTGTAGAGTGAGAAAGAAAGCCAATGGAACAAAAGTAATGTATTACTATTACACAATGGCAAACAAAAAAGAAAAACCTCTTGGCAAGGATAAAAAACTTGCTGTATTAGAAGCTGCAAGACTAAACATACAGAGCAATCAGGTAAGTGCTAAGATTTTATTTATTGAGGTACTTTCACGCTATGAAAACGAGATTGTGCCAACCAAAAAGGCTAAAAATACTCGCAATTCAAATATTCAAGCAATACGCAAGTTAAACCAATTTTTTGGCGACCCTCCTATTCCACTTGAAGATATAGAGCCAATCCATATAAGAGAATATCTTGAATGGAGAAAGGATGTAAAACCGACAGCAAATATCGAAATCGGGTTGTTTAATCATATCTGGAATACAGCTAGAGAATGGGGGTATACAAATTTAATCAGTCCATCTACGGGAGTTAAAAAGTATAAAGTTCAATATAGAGATATTTATGTTGAAGATTACATTCTCGATAAAATATATGAGTGTGCTTCTGATGATATGAAGGATATTATTGATGTTGCATATTTACTAGGACAGCGCCCCATTGATGTTGTGAAGATCCATAGCACTCATATTTATGATGGGTTATTACACATCACACAACAAAAAACAGGGAAAAAAATCAGATTTGAAGTTATAGGGAGGTTAAGTGAGATTATTAAGCGAAGAATTACCGAAGAAAAACAATGGTTATTTGTAAATAAATGGGGTCGTAAATTAGAAAGGAGATCGCTTACAGACTACTTCAAAGAAACACGTAAAGCTGCAATGGAAAAATATCCTGAATTAGCTGATGAGATTGCCGTTGTTCAAATGAGAGATTTAAGAGCTAAAACAGCTACAGATATTTCATTAAAAGTTGATGATGAGTTAGCAAGAAAACAACTTGGTCACTCTTCGTCAAAAACAACACAAATATATATCAGAAAAGACAAGCCTATAAAACCCATAAAATAAAAATGCTCACCTTAACTAAAAGATGAGCATTTATGTCACAAATTATTTCCGAAACCATTTTATAGAAAATTGATTTTGTTCACTATTTTTAGTGAAAAATCCAATGTATTTTCGGAAATAAAAATAGGTTAAAGGCTTTTAAAGCCTAGATTACACTCTTTTGAAATCGATATGAACTAATTTTGGTTTGAATGGGTGACGTTGCATCGCTTGTGCTTTCACTGCAACTTCTTTCCCTTCAATCACTAATGTAATAACATCAGTGTAGAATGCATCATGAACTTGTGCGTTATTTAAATCATCGTGGTTTAAGACGATTGAAACAGGCGCTTCGCTACCACCGTAAACGATTGCAGGAATTTGACCATTATGACGCAGGCGGCGGCTCGCACCCTTACCTTGCGATTGACGAACTTCAGCATTAAATTTAAACATTTTTCGCTATCTCATAGTTAATAGTAAAAGACAAAAATCGCAGGCGACCCAGCGATTTTCCATAAATCAGCTCAAAGCAAGCTACTTTGAGGCGCTAGATTATATTTGATTTGCCCCAACAAATCAAACAGAAAATACTACTGACTTTTTTTGCGACTTTATGCAAAAAACGCGCTAGAATAGCAGACCGTTTTTTATTGTAAATTGAGTGCTTGTAATGGATATCCTAATTTCATTTTTCTCTGATTATGGTTATTTTGCCGTCTTATTTGTACTGATTCTTTGTGGATTCGGTTTGCCGATTCCAGAAGATATTACTTTAGTGTCTGGTGGCGTGATTGCGGGTTTATACCCAAACGATGTCAATGTCCATGTCATGCTAGGGGTGAGTATGTTTGGCGTATTGGCGGGTGACTCCTGTATGTATTGGCTAGGACGTTTTTATGGCGCCAAAATTTTACGCTTTCGTTTCATGCGTAAATTAATCACCGTCAAACGTTTAAGGCTCGTCAGAGAGAAGTTTGAAAAATATGGTAACCGTGTATTGTTTACAGCACGTTTCTTACCCGGTCTTAGAGCGGTGATTTATATGGTATCGGGAATTACTCGCCGTGTCAGTTATACGCGCTTTTTACTGATTGATTTCTTTGCCGCCATTATTTCTGTTCCCATTTGGGTTTATTTGGGCTTTTTCGGTGCACAAAATTTAGATTGGTTACATGAACAAATCCACAAAGGTCAACTTGTGATTTATATTTTAATTTTTGCCTTGGCGATTTTCCTATTATGGAAATGGAAAAAGAATAAAAAAGCCAAAATGAATATGGAATAAGTTCATTTTCCGATCAAAAAAAGCGTTTTGTGAAAGATAAAACGCTTTTTTTGCCTTGAATGTTACACTACTCTGCTAAAACAGTTTCCATATAGGTTAAGCGATCGAGATTATGAATATAACGTGCTAAGTCTTGTTCTTCCGGCTTATGTAAATACGGAATTTGCCCCAATAAAGGAGCATCAATTTTTTCACTGAGCAAATCAATAATCTCGGCATAATGTCCTAAACAGGGATTAATTCGATTAGCAATCCAACCTAATAATGGCAAACCTTTCTGTTGTATAGATTCAACCGTTAATAACGCATGGTTAAGACACCCCTCTTTAATTCCCACGACCAATACAACAGGCATTTGATGTGATTTTGCCCAATCTGCAAAGCAATACGTTTTATTAATGGGCGTTAGCCAACCATAGCTGCCTTCGACTAAAACAGATTGATACTTTTGATTTAAACGAGCTAAATCCGCATCCATTTTTTCAATGCGAATATGTTTACCTTGAACAGAAAAAACGGGGAGGCTGTGGCGAAAGGTATAACTATTGATTTCCTGATAACTTACTTTTTCGTGAGTTGATTTCATCAGTGTTAGCACATCACTATTATCTTGTGAATCGTAATCACTTTCTGCGGCTTGTTGATTTTCCATATCGGTATAAACACATTCTTCTCGACTAAAGGCAACTGGTTTATAGCCCACAATTTGGATACCTTGATTTTGTAAAGCTTGTATAATGGCTCGACTTGCGACTGTTTTACCTACATTAGTATCCGTGCCTGTCAGAAAAAAACTGCTCATGGTTTATCCCCTTGTTATTTCTTAATGCGAGATCTTAAAGCAATCACGCAAAAAAAATGTTGAGATAACACAACTTTTTCTCAGAAATTATTCCCTTTTAGCGCAGGAGGAAAAATAAAAAAGCACTGTTTGATATAAATCAAAAACAGTGCTGAATAAAAAAACTTAGTGCTTAATAAAATGCCCAAGCAAGCTACCGTCATAGATACCTTGTTTAATCGCCGCCGCTGCAACTACTGGTGTATTCCATTCATAGCGTCCGGTAATTACTTCAACATGAGGGTAATCTGCGCCTAAATTTGCTTTGAGCGTTTGATTCACACGAGGAAGAAAAACTTCTTTTGCACTTAAAAAACTCGAACTTAACATGATTTTCTCAGAATCAAAAATATTGATAAGATTCATTAAAATATATGCCAGACTATCTGCAACATAATGCAGAATTTGTTGAGCTTGTGGATTCTGCGCATTCGCTTTCTGACATAAAAATTCAATTTCACTTTGTGCTAAGGTCGCTTCTGGGAAATAATGCGTAATTAAAGGGTAAATGGCTTTATGGGTAACTTGATGTTGGAGTTGATAGCGTTCAAGATCCGCTAAATGCGGGCTAATCAGGTCTTGTAAAGGGCTTATCTTCGGTACAATCATTTTATTGATATGACTTCTGACTTGATGCTGATGAGTTAAGAGCTTGCCTTTAGACAATACACTAAAATTAATCACATCATCCAACTGTAGGAATAACACATTATCGCAATTAATCACACTTCCTAATGTTGATTCTGCCATTAACCAAGTTTGGAAATATTCCGTCACTAATACAGGCACTTTAAAATACGGTTTAAATAGGCTTTCTAAATCAAGATCAAGGTTGACATCGCCTAACTTTATCAATCGATTTTTACTATCAAGCTCGCCACCAACCGCAATGGAAAAAGTAATTAAATGATTTAGTTCATGTTGGGTTTCAAAAAGAAATTGTTGTAAATATTGGACTAATACCTGATCTAAGTGCACTAAATCGGAGGTGGTTAAAGGATAGCTTTTACTTTTTATTTCACCGCCATCTAATTCACTTAGAATCAGTTCAAAACGGTTTTCAACCAAGGTTGCACATAAAGATTGCCAATAAAAAGGTGAAACACATAATCCAATGGCAGGACGCCCACGACTTTCTGTATTTTGAACGGCACGCTCGACAATCAATTTTTCTTTGATTAATTCGCGTGTCAATGCCGTAATGGTCGCTGGTGCTAAACGTGAAAGTTTTGATAAGTCTATACGAGAAATTTCTTCAAATTGTTCAACTAAACGATAAATTTTACCAAGCTGTGTCAAACGTAATGGTAATTTATCCTCTTTTCTAATTTTTGGCATAACTGTAATACTCAATATATCAATGATGTAACATCACGTTGTTATTTCAAACAATTCACAACGCCTACTCTTTCGTTCGTATTGCGTATTAACGCAGCATATTCTACTCACATAGAAAATGGTCGATTTGTACTTATAACCAGTTACATTAATAAAAACAAGCACTTTAATTCAATTATGGGGTCTATTTCACAAAAACAAAAAATTTAATAGATTTTGTGAATTCGACTAAGTTGAGGTAAACTATGTCGGTTTATTTCTCCACAAAAAATTTGTTGAAAATTGAGGTTTTATATGACTAAAGTCGCATCTATTGTAGATGTTTTACAAGGCAAAATTGCCATTGGTGAAACCGTCACTGTCCGTGGCTGGATTCGTACTCGCCGTGACTCAAAAGCAGGTCTTTCTTTTTTGGCCATTTATGATGGTTCTTGCTTTGATCCTATCCAAGCAATTGTCAATAATGATATTGAAAATTACGAAACAGAAGTGTTGCGTTTAACAACCGGCTGTTCTGTTATTGTAACAGGTACTGTTGTAGAATCCCCTGCTGAAGGTCAAGCTGTTGAATTACAAGCAGAAAAAGTCGAGGTCGCAGGTTGGGTTGAGGACCCAGAAACATATCCAATGGCGGCAAAACGTCACTCAATTGAATATTTACGTGAAGTGGCTCATTTACGCCCTCGTACCAATATTATTGGCGCAGTCGCACGTGTTCGTCACTGCTTAGCACAAGCCATCCACCGTTTTTTCCATGAACAAGGTTTCTATTGGGTAGCGACGCCATTAATTACCGCATCAGATACAGAAGGGGCAGGCGAAATGTTCCGTGTGTCCACTCTCGACTTAGAAAATCTGCCACGTGATGACAAAGGTGCGGTCGATTTTTCACAAGATTTCTTTGGAAAAGAATCTTTCTTAACCGTATCCGGGCAATTAAATGGTGAAACCTATGCCTGTGCTTTAAGTAAAATTTATACTTTTGGTCCAACATTCCGTGCAGAAAATTCCAATACAACACGCCACTTAGCTGAATTCTGGATGGTTGAACCAGAAATTGCCTTTGCGACTCTGGCCGATAACGCGAAATTAGCCGAGGATATGTTAAAGTATGTATTCCGTGCAGTACTTGAAGAACGCAAAGATGACTTAAAATTCTTTGAAAAACATGTCGATAACGACGTTATTAGCCGTTTAGAAAATTTCATCAATTCAGATTTCGCGCAAATTGACTATACTGATGCAATTGAGGTGTTATTACAATCAGGTAAGAAATTTGAATTCCCAGTTTCTTGGGGGATCGACTTATCCTCTGAACATGAACGTTATTTAGCGGAAGAACACTTTAAATCGCCAGTTGTGGTTAAAAACTATCCGAAAGACATCAAGGCTTTCTATATGCGCTTAAATGATGACGGAAAAACTGTCGCAGCAATGGATGTGTTAGCACCGGGTATTGGTGAAATTATCGGCGGTTCACAACGTGAAGAACGTTTAGACGTGCTGGATAAACGAATGATCGAAATGGGACTCAACCCAGAAGATTACTGGTGGTATCGCGATTTACGCCGTTATGGCACCGTACCACACGCTGGTTTTGGTTTAGGTTTTGAACGTTTAATCGTGTATGTTACTGGCGTACAAAATATTCGTGATGTGATCCCATTCCCACGTTCACCGCGTAATGCAAACTTCTAAACAAACTTAACACTGCTAATTCCCCTTATATTATTAAGGGGAATTTTTTAGGTCACCTGAATGGCTCGCTTACGTAAAAACTGTATTTTATCGCTGCTTTATACCGCACTTTTACTTGCCTGCGTGGTGACCATTGTTCGCCTTTTACCTTACTCCCCATTAAAAGATCATTTCCCCTATTCCAGCGCAGTTTATGACGAGCAACAAAATTTGTTACGCCTCACCACCGCCAAAGATGAGAAATACCGTCTATGGACACCTCTCCATGATATCTCCCCGAAACTTGTTGATGCGGTGCTTTTTCAGGAAGATGAATGGTTTTATTGGCATTTTGGTGTTAATCCTTACGGGCTATTGCGTGGGGCTTGGCAAACCTACATTTTAGGCAACTCACCACAAGGTGGATCAACGATTACTATGCAACTGGCTCGTGTCTTATGGGCTATTGACAGCCGAAGTCTATTAGGCAAAACAGAACAAATCTTACGCGCAATCCAACTGGAAATACGTTACTCAAAAAAAGAGATTTTAGAGGCTTATTTGAATTTTGCCCCTTATGGCAGAAATATTGAAGGGGCGGGAACCGCCAGTTTAATCTACTTTAATAAAGCCAATCATAAGATGAATTTGGCTGAAGCGCTTACCTTAGCGATTTTACCAAAGAATCCGAACAGCTATATTCGTCAAAACAATCAACAGCTGAATTCTGCTTTATTCAAGGCACGTAACCAACTTTACCAACGTTGGATAGCACAATACCCTGCTGATCAACAATGGCAAACAGATTTTCAACTCAATTATCCACTGCGACCACTCGAAAAACTACCGTTTTTTGCACCGCATTTTGTTGATCAATTACTACAACAATATCCTGAACAAACGCATATTGTCAGTACGCTCAATAGCTCCCAACAGCGATTAATTGAGCGTATTACACGCCGCTATTTATCCCAGCAATACACTAAAGGAATAGAAAATGTCGCAGTACTATTAGTGGATAATCGCGATATGGCAGTAAAAGCCTTGATCGGTTCGGGTAACTATTTTAATCCAGCTATTTCGGGACAAATTAATGGTACTTTAGCTAACCGCTCTTATGGTTCAACGTTAAAACCTTTTATTTACGCATTGGCGTTTGATCAAGGTTTAGCCCACGGCAAAACCGTTTTAAAAGATTTGCCAACGACCTTTGGTGATTACCAGCCCGAAAATTACGAAGGCAATTTTTTAGGTCCCGTCAGTGTTACTCAGGCGTTATTACAAAGCCGCAATATTCCTGCTATTGATCTTGCCAAACAACTTAACCCCGATCTTTACGACTTTCTCCAACAAGCAGATATCAAACTACCCAAAAGTAAAAGCTATTATGGCTTATCTCTAGTATTAGGCGGTGCTGAATTAAATCTACAACAGTTAGCCAGTTTATATGCGATGTTAGCCAATCAAGGGAGATGGCAACCGTTGAAATTCAACCAACGAGATAGTCTTCCTGCGCCTAAAACCTTATTAAGTCAAGAAAGTGCGGTCATGATTCATGATATTTTGCGGCAAAATTTTCGCACCGATGTGCAAAATAAATCGATTAAGACTGCATTACCGCTCTATTGGAAGACCGGCACGTCAAATGGGCTACGCGATGCGTGGACGGCGGGTTATTTTGGACACTATACTCTTGTGGTTTGGTTTGGTAATTTTAACAATAAAAATAACCCACATTTTATTGGGCGTGCTTTGGCTGCCCCTTTGTTCTTACAACTGGCAGACAGTCTGATTGCTAGTGAGCCCCAAATGCGTGACATTGTCACTGAAAATATCAATCAACTCAATTTAAAACATGTCCTCGTTTGTCAGGCGGACGGAAATCTACCGAATGCCTATTGTCAACAACAAGTCAACACCCTGTTTATTCCCGGAAAATCACCGATTACCATCAGCCAGCTTTATCAGCCTTTTACGGTACTCAAAAATAGCGACATGTTGGCATGTTCAACACATGATAAAGCCGAAACGGAACAAAAAATTTATGAAATGTGGTCAAGTGATTTTCAACAGATTTTTGCGCAAGCTGGCGTCATGAAAAGAATGCCGATCATAAATACGGCTTGCCCTTATGAACAACAACACCAAGCCTTACAAAATCTACACCATAATAATCCGCAAATCGTTTCGCCATTAGCACAACGTCATTATTATATTGAACATGACAACCCAAAAAGCCCTTTACTTCTGTCAGCTATTGCCGCGGGTGAAGTCAAAAAATTATACTGGTTTGTCAATAATAGTTTTATTGGTGAAGCCTTGCCGCAGCAACCTCTTTTTTGGCAACCTAGGTCAGCAGGCTATTATACGATCTCGGTGACAGATGATTACGGCAGAAGCACAAGCCTTTCCATTAATGTGCTACTGAAAGGATTTTAAAAAGCCCCAGCGCATTTACTTGCTATGGGGCTTTTAGCTAGAACTTTAATTAAAATGCTCTAATCCATATTGATACAGCGCATTTTTCTTATAACCATAGATTTCCGCCACAATGGCAGCCGCCTTTTTTAATGGAAGCGATTGGCTTATTAATTCAAGTGCTTTGAGGGCTTGGGGATTTATCTCATCAGTCTCCTGTTTGACTTTCCCTTCAATAATTAACACCATTTCTCCTTTAGTGCGATTCGGATCTTCTCCTAACCATTGGCGTAAATTTGCCACATTGTCCCCTACGATCGTTTCCCAGGTTTTGGTAATTTCCCGCGCCAATACCACATAGCGTTCTGCTCCCAACGTTTTTTCGATATCCGCTAAGGTATCCAAAATGCGATGGGTTGATTCATAAAAAATCAGCGTACGCTCTTCTTCAGCGAGATTTTGCAATTTATCGCAACGTGCCTTGCTTTTCGCCGGTAAAAATCCTTCAAAACAAAAACGATCGGATGCAATACCTGAAGCGCAAAGTGCGGTAATCGCAGCACAAGCACCCGGTATCGGCACCACTTTAATGCCAGCTTGGCGACATTGACGTACTAAATGAAAACCGGGATCACTAATCAGTGGCGTCCCCGCATCAGAAATCAAGGCAATATGTTGCCCCTGCTGTAATTTCTCTACTAAGAGGTGTGCTTTTTGTTGTTCATTATGATCATGTAAAGCAAAAAAAGGCTTCTTAATACCATAATGGCTTAATAGTAAACCACTATGACGCGTATCTTCCGCCGCAATCAGATCAACCTGTTCAAAAATCGCTAAAGCCCTTTGTGTAATATCTTGTAAATTCCCAATCGGCGTGGCGACAATATATAAAATTCCTGTTAAATTGTTCATTTCATACTTCTTTTTATTTGCTTTTAGTTAATGAGATAAGTAAGATCGTTCTATTGTTGTTAACAAACGGAGTAATCATGACTATTCTATTACAACACACTCATTTAAAAAATCGATTAATGCCTTTTTTGTTGGCACTTTTTCTTGCCGGCTGTACGACTTTCTTAGGTGGTGGCTCAGCAAGTCTCTTGCAGAGTGATGCCAATGCGAATTCTGACTTTTATATGAATAAAGTCTATCAAGCACAAAATCTCGAAGAACAGCATACTTATAAATTGCTTGCCGCACGTGTACTTGTCACAGAAAACAAAATTCCTCAGGCTCAAGCATTACTCAATGAATTAACAACATTAACTGACGAACAAGTATTAGATAAATCAATTATTGAAGCACATATCGCCGCAGTTAAACAACAAAATACCGTGGCAGATACACAGCTTAAACACATTAATCTCGCTCAATTAAGCCGTTCACAATTAGCACGTTATTATGATGTGGCAGCACGTATCGCAGAAAATCGCTATGATGCGATTGAAGCGGTAAAAGCTCGAATTCAAATCGACCAGCTTTTATCAGATGTTTCTCGTAAACAAGCCAATATCGACCGCACTTGGTCGCTCCTTCGTAATGCTAACCGTGGTGTGATTAATAACACTGTAGCCGAAGGGAACATTGCATTGGGTGGCTGGTTAGCCTTAACTCGTGCTTATAACCAAAATTTAAGCAATCCTGCACAATTAAGCCAAGCAATTCAGCAATGGAAAACCGCTTATCCGACACACCCAGCGGCTTACTTATTCCCAACAGAACTACAAGGTCTGTTTAATTTCCAACAAACACAATTTTCACAAGTCGCGTTATTGTTACCACTTAGCGGCAATGCTCAAGTCATCGGAAATACCATTAAAGCAGGTTTTGATGCAGCAAAAGACAATAGCGCGACGCAAGTTCAAGTATTTGACACCGCTGCGACCCCGGTTGATGTGATTTTCGATCAAGTTAAACAAGCGGGGATTCGAACAGTCGTTGGTCCATTGCTAAAACAGAATGTGGATATGCTCTTGAATAACGCACAGCTAGTACAAGGCTTAGATGTGTTAACACTAAACTCTACCTCAAATGAACGCGCAATCGGGCAATTATGTTACTACGGACTTTCACCTGAAGACGAAGCCGAGTCAGCAGCGAACAAAATGTGGAAAGATGGGATTAGAACACCTTCTGTTTTTGTACCACAAAATGATTTAGGTCGTCGTACAGCTTCTGCGTTTAATGTGCGTTGGCAACAATTAGCTGCAACGGATGCCAATATTCGTTTCTATAACTTACCGGCTGATATTACTTATACCTTAGACGATCAAAATACCTCTGGCGTCTATATTGTTGCCATGAGTGATCAATTAGCTGAAATTAAAACAACCATTGATAACAGCGGTCGTACAACGAAACTTTATGCCAGTTCGCGCAGTAATTCCGCTAACAATGCGCCAGAATATCGTTTATTAATGGAAGGTTTACAATTTAGTGATATTCCTTTCTTTAAAGATGTTACATCTAACCAATATAAGAAAATTGAAAAATTAACCAAAGGTGATTTTTCACTGATGCGCCTCTATGCAATGGGCGCTGACGCTTGGTTGCTTATTAATCATTTTAATGAGTTACGCCAAGTACCAGGTTATAACATTGATGGTTTGACCGGTAAACTAAGTGCGGGCGCAAACTGTAATATTGAGCGTGACATGACCTGGTTCCAATACCAAAGTGGTGGCATTATCTCCTTGAACTAAGATGTTCTCATTAAAGCGTCAACAAGGGGCGAGATTTGAATACCAAGCTCGCCTCTTTTTAGAATCAAAAGGACTACAATTTGTAGCCGCCAATCAATCCTTTTCCTGTGGCGAATTAGATCTGATTATGCGAGATCAAGACACGCTCGTTTTTGTTGAGGTGCGACAACGAAAAAATGCGGTTTTTGGTTCAGCAGTGGAAAGTGTTGATTGGGAAAAACAAAAAAAGTGGCTGAATGCAGCAAGTTTATGGCTTGCACAGCAAAATCGTAGCTTGGAAGACACTGACTGCCGGTTTGACTTAATTGCTTTCGGTAAAACCACACAAGACCTTGAATGGATTATAAATTTTCTTGATTAATTATGTTAGATAAACTCAAAGACTTATACACTGAAAGTATTCAAACACAGATTTCCGCCTCCAGTTTATTACCCGATACCATCATGCAAGCCACACAAATGATTGTGGATTGTTTGTTAAGAGGGAATAAAATTATTGCCTGCGGAAACGGACGTTCTTATATTAATGCCCAACTGTTTGTCGCAAACTTATTAAATCGCTATGAGTTAGCCAGACCTAGTTTCCCTTCTGTTTTACTCAGTTTAGATAGTGCCATTAACGCCGCAATGGCGCTTGATAATAATACAGAAACCTTATTTCAACGCCAATTTAATGCAGTGGCTCAACAAGGGGATATTCTTATTGCTTTTTCTCCTTTGCCTCATAATGATGAAATTGTCATTAATGCAATTAACAGTGCGGTAAACAAAGGCATTATTGTAATTGTCTTAACGAGTGCCTCAAATGATCATATTCAAGGTTTTTTGACCGAACACGATCTCGAAATCGCGATTCCCGCAATCAAAGAAAGCCGAGTGATTGAAGGACATTGTTTTATTGCTAATGCAATTTGTGAACTGGTCGATCACGCTCTGTTTTCACATTCATAACTTGACAAGAATCAGGATTTCAACAACACTAACTCGCATGACAAATACAAAAGGAGATCCCTTATGCAAATCAACATGTTAAAAAAATACACTTTTATTTTAGCGACTGCTCTCCTACTGCAAGGTTGTGTGGCCGCAACCATTGCTGGCACGGCAGCCGTGGCAACCAAAGTTGCTACTGACCCAAGAACTGTTGGCACACAAGTTGATGATGAAACTTTAGAAGAAAAAGTGCGTTTTGCCATTCGTAAAGATGCGCAAGTTAAATCGGAAGCGCGTATTAATATTATTTCTTATAGCGGTCGTGTTTTATTAATTGGTCAAGCCCCAAACGCGAATGTTGCTGAAGTCGCTACCAGCTTGGCGAAAGGTGTAGAAGGTGTAAACGAAGTATATAATCAAGTTCGTATCCAGCCACAAATTAGCTTCGGTCAAATTGCAAAAGACGGAGTAACCACCACCGAAATTAAATCTAAAATGCTCGTGGATTCTCGCGTCAAATCTACTGATATTAAAGTGATTACGGAAAATGCCGAAGTTTTTTTAATGGGTAACGTCACTCAAGCACAAGCGGATGCCGCAGCGGATATTGCACGCAATGTGTCAGGTGTTAACAAAGTCATCAAAGTCTTTAATTACTTAAATTAAGCCAATAAAAAAGTGCGGTGAAAATTCACTTTATTTTCACCGCACTTTTATTTTGTCTTATTATTGCTGTTTTGTACTCAAATAACGCTCTACTGTATCCACAATCGCTTGCGTTTGTGGATCAATCTCAATATTCACTTTATCCCCCACTTCACGCGTGCCAATCAAGGTACGATTCAACGTTTCAGGAATCAAATTAACGCAAAATGTTTGTCCTTTCACTTCACCAATGGTTAAGCTAATTCCATCAATCGCAATAAAGCCTTTAGGTAAAATATATTTCATGGTTGCCATATCCGGTAATTCGAACCAAATCTGGCGATTATTTTCTGAACTGAAAATCTGCTTCACACTCGCCGTACAATACACATGCCCCGATAAAATATGCCCACCAATTTCACTGCCCATTTGCATCGCACGTTCAATATTCACCAAATCACCCGGCTGTAACTCGCCTAAATTTGTAATACGTAATGTTTCTGCCATTAAATCAAAACTAACACAATCTTGATTAATCTCTGTTACCGTCAAACATACGCCATTATTCGCAACTGAAGCACCAATTTCTAATCCTTTCAGCATTTCTTGTGGCATTTTCACGATCTGTGTTCTAAAATTAGCTTTGTCTTGAATAGAAACAATTTTTGCAGTTCCTTGAACAATACCTGTAAACATAGTCATCTCTCTTTAAAACTCAATATTCTATTATTATAACAAACTCGGAATTTTTATGAAATTTATAGATTTTAGTGCTTATAAAGTGGAAGCAAAAAAATTATTGCTTATTGCCCTCCCGATCTTACTGGCACAAATTGCCCAAAACTCAATGGGGTTAGTTGATACCATCATGTCTGGACGCGTCAGTTCGGCAGATATGGCAGCGATTTCAGTGGGCGCATCCATTTGGTTCCCCTTAGTGCTGTTTGGTCACGGACTTCTACTAGCGCTCCCACCAACGATCTCCTATCTCAATGGCTCAGGCAAACGCGATCAAATTGCCCATCAAGTACGACAAGGTATTTGGATTATTTTATTTAGTTGCCTACCTTTAGGTATTCTCATTTATTATAGCAACCTCGTTTTTGACTATATGCAAGTGGAAGATCATCTCAAAGAGATCACTATTGGCTATTTACATGCAATGATTTGGGGCTTGCCCGCTTATTTACTGATGATTAATTTTCGTTGCTTAAATGATGGTATTGCGAAAACCAAACCAGCTATGGTGATCACGTTTTTAGGCTTAGGTTTAAATATTCCACTCAATTATATTTTTATTTATGGAAAACTTGGTATCCCCGCCTTTGGTGCGGTTGGATGTGGTATTGCGACCGCCATTGTGAACTGGTTTATGTGTATTTTGATGATCGCCTATTGTAAAAATGCACGTAATCAACGTGACCTTAAAGTCTTTGCCAAAATCCTAGAAAAACCTAATTTTACTACCTTAAAAAAACTCCTCAACTTAGGTTTCCCGATTGCTGTCGCCTTATTCTGCGAAGTGGCACTGTTCGCCCTTACCGCCTTGCTATTATCCCCATTAGGTACGGATATCGTTGCAAGCCATCAAATTGCATTGAATACCAGCTCCTTCTTGTTTATGCTTCCTATGTCATTAGGTATGGCAGCAACCATTCTAGTAGGACAGCGTTTAGGTGAAGGCGCAGCCGATAAGGCGAAACAGGTATCCTACTCCGCCTTAATTGTCGGCTTACTGATTGCGGTCATCACGGCGACATTAACGGTCATCTTCCGTGTTGAGATTGCTGAAATTTTTGTCAAAGATCGAGATGTGATTGCGATGGCTGGCACACTCCTTTTAATTGCTGCCCTTTATCAATTCTCTGATACCGTTCAAGTCGTAGCCGGCGGTGCATTACGTGGCTATAAAGATACAAAAGCTATCTTATACATTACACTCTTTTGTTATTGGGTAGTGGGTATGCCAATGGGCTATACCTTAGCTCGTACAGATCTGTTGATGCCTGCTCTAGGGGCGGAAGGTTTTTGGATTGGCTTTGTTGTCAGCCTAACTATTGCCGCTACGCTGTTGATGATCAGAATGCGCAAAATCCAAGCTCAACCAGATGCCATTTTATTTGCTAAACTTGAGAAATTAAAATAATGTCGAAGATCATTCATGTTGGTATTGCAGGTTTTGGTATGTCAGCCAAAACCTTCCATACTCCTTTTTTACATCAAGATCCCCGTTTCTGTATCCATAAAGTCTTTGAGCGACAAAGTGACAAAGCCAAATCAATTTATCCATACATCACGACTGTTCGCGATTTTACACAGTTATTAGAAGAGGATATTGATTTAGTTCTTATCACTACACCTAACCAAACCCATTATGACCTCGCTAAAAAAGCCATATTAGCAGGGAAACATGTTATTGTTGAAAAGCCACTTGCTATCACCGCGCAACAAGCTGAGGAATTAGACGTTTTAGCACAAAAACATCACGTCATGTTATCGGTGTATCAAAATCGTCGTTGGGATAGCGGTGCCTTAACGGTGAAAAAACTCATCGCAGAAAACACGCTGGGTGAAATTGTCGAATATGAAATTCGCTATGAACGCTATAGTCCAAGCAAAAACAAAAAGGCATGGAAGGAAACAGGCGAATTAGGAACAGGATTAGTTTATGATTTAGGCGTACATTTGATTGATGAAGTTCTTGATCTCTTTGGTATGCCCAAGGCACTTTTCGCAGATGTCACCAAACAAAATCCAGAAAGTGGTAGCGATGACAGTTTTCGTATTACTTTTTATTATGCTGATCATAAAAAAGTGACGTTGTCATCAACGAAATATGCCAGAGAACCAGCACCTCATATTATTTTACAAGGTAAACTGGGCTCATACATCAAACCTAAATTAGATAATCAAGAAGCACTACTCATGTCGGGTGTACAGCCAAAAAGAGATTGGAATAAAGAATCAGAACAAGATTGGGGCATTTTACATACTGAAATAGACGGTCTTATTGTACGTCAAAAACTTGAGCCTATCTCTGGTAATTATCAAGCGTACTATGACAATATTTATGCGGTTCTTACTAAAAATGCCCCACTTCTAGTGACCGCAAAACAAGCCACAACAGTACTCAAACTTATCGAAAAAGTATATGAAAGTGCCGCGCTTGGGCAAAAAATATCTGCTGAATAGGTTGTTTTATTAACATTAAAATAGCCTATTTTCTTATCGTTACACTTTATTTAAAAAATAAAAACGGTGATAAACATTAGCTTATCACCGTTTTGTTTTAAGAATACTGTTTATTCTACAACTAGTGTACGGCAAGTATTTGTACCACTTGCTAACAATTCATCACCTTGAGTTAAAAGAACTAAATCACCCGATACTAAGAAACCTTTCTCTTTTAACAAACGAATCGCTGCAGCTGCACCTTTTGAATTACGGCTGACTTCATCAAAATGAACAGGTGTAACACCACGGTATAATGCACAAAGATTTAATGCATCTTGGTTACGAGATAAGGCAAAAATCGGTAAACCAGAACTAATACGTGACATTAATAACGCGGTACGTCCAGTATGTGTCATTGCAATAATTGCAGCAACACCTTTCATGTGGTTTGCAGCATACATTGCAGACATTGCAACGGATTCTTCGATAGAATCAAAAGTGATATCCATACGGTGACGAGAAACATTGATGCTTGGCATTTTTTCAGCACCTAAACACACTTTTGCCATGGTAGCCACTGTTTCTGCTGGATATTGCCCTGCCGCTGTTTCTGCAGAAAGCATCACGGCGTCTGTACCATCTAATACGGCATTCGCTACGTCCATCACTTCCGCACGAGTCGGCATTGGATTGCTAATCATAGATTCCATCATTTGTGTTGCTGTAATAACAACACGGTTTAATTGGCGTGCGCGACGGATTAATTTTTTCTGTACACCCACTAATTCAGGGTCACCAATTTCAACCCCTAAGTCACCACGTGCTACCATGATGACATCTGATGCTAAAATAATGTCATCCATTGCTTCAGTGGTTGCAACAGTTTCTGCACGTTCTACTTTTGCCACGATTTTTGCTTTTAAGCCTGCGGCTTCAGCTAACTCACGCGCATAGTTTAAATCTGCACTTGAACGAGGGAAAGAAACCGCTAAATAATCTACACCGATTTTTGCTGCCAATAAAATATCATTTTTATCTTTTTCAGTTAATGCATCAGCAGATAAACCTCCGCCTAACTTGTTAATACCTTTATTGTTCGATAATGGACCACCAACAGTGACTTCAGTAAAAACTTTATTACCTTCTGTAGATAAGACTTTTAATTGAACACGACCATCATCTAACAATAAAATATCGCCTGGCACAACGTCTTGTGGTAATGTTTTGTAGTCTAAACCAACACCTTCTTGCGTACCTTCACCTTTTGGTAAATCGGCATCAAGCACAAATTTATCACCAATATTTAAGAAAATTTTACCATCTTTGAAAGTTGAGACACGGATTTTAGGGCCTTGTAAATCACCTAAAATAGCAACGGTTTTTCCAAGTTTTTTTGCCACTTCACGTACTTTCTCCGCGCGACCGATATGATCTTCTGGTGTGCCATGAGAAAAGTTCATACGAACAACATTCGCGCCAGCCATGATAATTTTTTCAAGATTATTCCCACGCTCTGTTGACGGTCCCATTGTACATACAATCTTCGTTCTTCTTAGTCTTCTAGACATTACCTACTCCGTAAATGATATAAGTTATAAAATAGTGATCTTAGCTTTCTTACATAATTCAAGCTTGAAAGAAAAAACTGTGCCTTATTATACGCCTAAAATAAAATTAGATCGAGATCACAATTTCGAAAATTCCCTATTTTAGTTAAGGAAAAATGGTTACTTTTTTGGCAGTTAAAAAAGGAAAGAGAAAAAGTACTTGTGTTATGTTTTGAAAGCTTATATGATAGCCCCGCATTTCAGGATGCGACTATAGCTCAGTTGGTTAGAGCACCACCTTGACATGGTGGGGGTCACTGGTTCGAGTCCAGCTAGTCGCACCATCTCACTTTCCAAACCTATCCAAAACAGTCCAAAATCCCCAATAAAATCAATAAGAAAGCCATAAATCACAGACAAGTCTTTCCAAAACATTCTAATACTATCCAACAATTTTAGTATTATATTTGGTATTACATTTTTAAAAATTTGGTATTACTCTGCCCTAAAAATTGGATTTTTGAAATGTAATACTAAAAATTTTAGAAAACGTAATACTAAAAGAGTATAAGACTTACTCTTAGGAAAACATTGATCAGCAAACGGATAAACAAGTAGTAGAATTAAAGCGATGAGCTGGGACTACGAATCTGTTTTAACCATTGCGGCATACTACAAAGAGAAAGGTATCAAAGTATTTAAACATTTTGTCATGGACATAATAAAGAAAAAGCCTCTTACTAAAAAGTAAGAGGCTTATTTATACGCTGATATAAAACTTAGATTGCTTTTACATCAATCGCTGAAGGTCCACGTTGTGAATCTTGAACGCTGTATTCTACGCGGTCACCTTCATTTAATGTTCTGTAGTTAGAACCGATGATACCTGAAAAATGAACGAAAAGATCTTTACCGCCGTCTGCTGGCGTGATGAAACCAAAACCTTTGTCAGAGTTGAACCATTTTACTGTACCGTTTAATTTAGACATGTTGTCTTCCTTCTATTGATAAAATTTAAAATTATGCTTGAAACAAGCGTAGTGCTAATAACTGTTACTTAAATAAAGATGAGTAAGAGTGCTTTTCAAGTAACAAATATAACGCTTGTAAATGAGGAAGAACTGTACTAACTAACTTATATAAAGACGGGTCTAGCAGGTACGCATTAGAACACTTAAACAGAGAGAAAGCAAACGATATTTACGATTATTTTTATTTAAAGGTAAAAAGTGTTTATTGTGTGTAGAATATAACCAAAATTGGGGTTTGCAATGGATTTACTTTTCTCTTATCCTACTATTTGAGTCAACTATTAAAATAAAATTAAGGGTAAATTATGCAAAATGAACTCATTTGTTATAAAAGAATGCCAATTTGGACAGCCTCCAGTTTGCCGCAAATGTTTCAAGAAAAACATAATACGAAAATTGGGACATGGGGAAAATTAAGCGTACTAAAAGGGAAACTCAAATTCTACGAATTGACGGAAACGGGAGAAACAATCCAAGAACATATTTTTACACCAGAAACGGCTATTCCTCTTGTTGAACCGCAGGCTTGGCATAAAGTAGAAGCCATGTCAGAAGATCTAGAATGCGTTCTTGAATTTCATTGTAAGAAAAAAGACTACTTTCATAAAAAATACAATATGACCCCAACGCATTCGGAAGTGAAAAGTGCGGTGGAAATATTGTCACCTTGTAAAGTATTAGACTTGGGCTGCGGTCAAGGACGTAATTCACTCTTCTTAAGCCTGTTAGGTTACAATGTCACAGCTTGGGATCACAACGAGAACAGTATCAAATTTTTACAAGATACTGCCGAAAAAGAAAATCTTACTATTCAGACCGCACTTTATGACATCAATAGTGCAAAGATCAGCGAAAATTATGATTTTATTTTGTCCACTGTCGTCTTTATGTTTCTCAAGCCACAATGCATCTCACAGATTATTGAAAACATGCAAACGCATACTAATGTGGGAGGCTATAATTTAATTGTTGCGGCGATGTCAACGGAAGAAGTCCCTTGTCCTGTCCCCTTTTCTTTTACTTTTAAAGAAAATGAATTAAAAACCTATTATCAAGATTGGGAATTGGTTAAATACAACGAAGAAATGGGCGAATTACATAAAACCGATGAAAATGGTAATCGAATTAAAATGAAATTTGTCACCATGCTCGCTAAGAAAAAATAATACAACAACGCCCTGTTATCAGAGCGTTTTAGTTGTTTTAATCACCTAATTTACTCATTGGAAAATCTAAAATTTCTGCTAAGTTCAGTATGCTTTCTACATCTGTCTTTAGACAAGGTAAAAAGCAATAACTCTCCAAACGCGTTTCAATATCTAATAAACTATAATTTGATTCGGCTTCAACCTTTCTGGCAATATCATTAGGCTGTAAGCCATCTTCTTCATCGAGTTCAAAAGGTTGCTCTAGATATTTAGCAAGATAATCAAACAACGCATCATAGTCCATTTGCCAATGATCTTCATAAGTAGAAGTTAAAAACTCACACAACAGAAAACGGTAATTTAAGAAAGCGGGTTTCACTGTGCCATAAAAACCTTCATCTTTGACTTGTTGGATTAATTGTTTTTGTTTCTGTTGTATTTCTAACCAACGTGCTTTAAAGCCTTCTATATTCTGAATTTGTGTTAATTGGCAGAACTGCGTTAAATACGGTGAATAGGTTTCTAATGTTTTTTGTTGGTAAGTTGTATCCGATAAAGCGAAGCCAGTCACGTCAATAGACAGCGTTTGGCATATCTGCCCAATAGCACGTTCTAATAGTGACCAATACGTTTTATCTAATTGTTCTTCACTCTCGATGTCTAAGAGACATGCACACTTCATTTCTTTAAAAATGCTACCAAATGTATTTGGTACCACTAAAATTTTAAAACGTTGCTCCCCTTCTCTATCTGTATAAGGCAAACAAAAGAAAGTGACCTGCTCATATTTCGCTTTTTTCGCTTTCAAATGTGCCTGAACTGGTGTAATACCAAAACTTATCATGATAAAACAATAACTATTACCATCGACTAATTCCTCTTTCGGAATAGGCTCAATATTCGCTTTCCATAATAATTCTGCCAATACATCATAATGATCTGCATAACCGGCATCTGCTAAAGTCGCCACAATCAGCTCTTTTTCGTCATCATCAACATCGACAAAATGTCCGGGATAATAATAGTAATCAACTAAAATATCTGTTTTAAATAGATTATTGGATATCTCGACACTATCACTTTCATTGTCTAAATATTCTTCAATTTTGACTAAAGCATTTAAGATATGGTCATACATAATTTACTCTCATCTAAAAATCACATTTATCAATGTAGCACAATTTATCAGCATATTAGTCATGGATAAATTAATAAAAAACTGACCGCACTTTATCTTGAAAGAAACAAAGTGCGGTCAGTTTTAATCAAATTTTAAAAAGAAAGTGAGCTAACAACACTATTCATCAATTGTTCGTAATAATTCGTTAATACCGACTTTACCTAAGGTTTTACCATCGACTTTTTTCACGATTACAGCGCAATATAAACTATATTTGCCACATTTAGATGGAAGGCTACCCGAAACCACCACAGACCCCGCAGGAACTCGACCATAAGTTACTTCGCCCGTTTCACGATCGTAAATTTTGGTTGATTGTCCAATGAAAACGCCCATAGAGATGACAGACCCTTCTTCCACAATCACCCCTTCGACAATTTCAGAGCGTGCACCAATAAAACAGTTATCTTCAATAATCGTTGGATTGGCTTGCAATGGTTCTAATACCCCACCAATACCAACACCGCCTGATAAATGCACATTTTTACCAATTTGCGCACAAGAACCAACCGTTGCCCAAGTATCCACCATAGTACCTTCATCAACACGGGCACCAATATTGACATAAGATGGCATTAAAACTGTATTTTTAGCGATATAGGCGCCTTTACGCACAGCTGCAGGAGGCACAACACGGAAACCTTCTTGTTGAAAACGTGCCGCATCATATTCAGCAAATTTCATTGGCACTTTATCATAGTAATTTGTCTCACTGCCGGCGACTAACTCATTATCATTAATACGGAAAGACAATAACACTGCTTTTTTTAACCATTGATGTGTGACCCATTCTCCATCAATTTTTTCTGCTACGCGATATTTTCCCGAATCTAAGCCTTCAATCGCTTCTTCAATCGCGGCTCGCGTTTGTGCATCGACTGTTTTTGGGGTGATTTCTGCGCGCTTTTCAAAAGCGGCTTCAATGATATGTTGTAATGACATGCAATTTTCCTCAATGGATGAACGTTTAAAGCCCTTAGTTTTATCATATTTCAGATAAAAACTCACCTTTTAATTTAAAAAGGTCAGCCTGAATTGAGATTAGAAATCAACCGACAAATATTGCTCATATCCGCCTATTTCAGCTAAAATCACATAGCCTATCGCTTAGTAAGGAACTCTTTTATGAATAAACAATATTTTCTCTCCCTCTTTAGTACATTAGCCGTTGCTCTAACGCTTTCTGGCTGCTGGGATAAAAAGCAAGATGAGGCTAATGCCATTCAATTCAATGTCAATCCAATAGAAATCACCAATTATGATGAAACACCGAAAGAAGTCTATCCGCTTGTTATCTCTTTCTCTGGTCCTGCCGCACCGATTACCTCGGTCAATAAAGAGCTTACACAAGGCATTTCTATTGAACCCGCATTAAAAGGAAAATGGGTTTGGAACAGTGACACCCTACTTTCATTTAAACCGGAAACTGATTGGCCAACAGGGCAAGATTATCGTGTTAAAATTGATAAAAAAATACTCAATCCTCAATTACACTATACGCAAAAATTAAACGAACCCGTCGTCTTTAAAACGCCAGAATTTAAAGCGACTTTAGTTGAACAATATTTTCATCAAGATCCTACGCAAGCACAGGTCCGCCACGCTATTTTCAAACTGTCGTTTACCCATCCTGTGGATCGTCAAAAATTTGAAAAAGCATTACAAGTCAATTTAGTGCGTAAAAACAACGACAATACACAAAATATCCTTTCCCCGTTAAAATTTAATGTTCGTTATGGTGAAAAAGATTTAGTTGCCTGGGTCAACTCAGACAACGTAGCACTCGCACAAAGCGACAACCAGTATATTGAAGTCAAAATAGATAAAAATCTCACCGCACTTTTAGGCAATAATTCGCTCGAAACAGACATCATTTCGTCTGTCAAAGTGCCGACGAAATACAGCTTGGATTTCTCAACTGGGATTTTGATTGCACAAAATGAGAAAAACGAAGCCGAACAAGTTTTACACTTAAATTTTACCCATAGCATTAAAGGTAATGAATTAGAAAAACATATTTCCGCTTATTTATTACCAGAGTTTACGCCTGAAAATCATCCTCATTGGCGTTATAACCTTATCAGTCGCGATGTTCTACAACATGCCGTTGCAGTTCCCCTCCAACGCCTAGCAACAGAAACGACTTATGCTAATCAACAAAGCTTTAAACTGGATATTCCTGAAAAACGCTGCTTATATATTGAAGTCCAAAATAAAATCACTGCCTTGGGTGGCTATGAAATGAAAGGGGCATTAGGCGATCTTGCCTGTGCACCAGATTATCCAAAATATGTTGGATTTGTTGGAAAAGGTTCAATTCTTTCTTCTATTGGTGAAAGAAAAGTGACTATTGCGACACGCAACTTTACAAAAGTTAAACTTGAAATTGGACGTATTCAAGAAGAACAATTACGTCACTTAATCGCGTTAAATCAAGGTAACTTCCAAAATCCCGATCTCGGTCAACTAAAAATCGACAATATTGCTGACTTCTTTACTAAAAACTACACACTGAATAATAAAAAACCACAAGAAACGACTTATCTTGGTATTGATCTAGAGAAAATCGTAAAACAAGCTGAACCTGCCATGGGAATCTATTGGTTAAAAGTCACAGGTGATAGCGACAACCCGAACTCAACTTTACGTGATACATCACAACATATGGATTGGCGTAATGATGCGAGCAATCAGTTCAGTGATTACCGTTTAATTGTGATCAGTGATTTAGGCGTCATTGCCAAAAAAGCCGTTGATGGAACACAAAGTGTATTTGTCCAATCGATCAGTCGTGGAGAGCCGGTTGAAGGGGCTACTGTTTCGGTGATTAGCCGTAATGGTTCTATTATTAAGAGCGATTATACTAATGAACAAGGCGTAGTAAACTTTTCCTCATTAGCGCATTTTAAACAAGAATTAGCGCCCGTGATGTATTTGGTTTCAACCCAAGAAAGTCTCTCTTTCTTACCTATTGATAAATATGATCGTAATTTAGATTATTCGCGCTTCGATGTAGGGGGGATTTATGCTAGTGAAAATGCTGCGAGCTTAAAAGCTTATTTATTTAATGACCGCGGTATCTATCGTCCAAATGAAACCTTACATACGGGGATCATTACTAAAGCACAAGATTGGCAGCTTGCGTTAAATAACATTCCACTTCAATTTAATCTCTATTCGCCGAGTGGCATGTTGATGCACAAGCAAACCATTCGTTTAGAAAAGAGCGGTCTGAATTCCGTCAGTTTTACTTTGCCTGAAACGGCAGAAACGGGTGAATGGTTTGCAGAATTACTGGTCACGGAAAAAAATAACCAAACCGAAATCGGTTCAATGACATTCCAAGTACAAGAATTTCAACCCGATAACTTAAAAATCAAAACAACCTTTAATCAAGCTCATGCCGAGGGATGGGTAGCACCGCAAGATTTAGTCGCTACAGTACAACTTGCTAATCTGTTCGGCACACCGGCACAAAACCGTAAAGTGCAGGCAAATTTAACGCTACAACCCCTGCTCCCTAAATTTAGTCAATATGCAGATTATCGTTTCTTTGATAATCAACGCAATAAATCCGCGATTCTGTATGAAACTGAATTGAATGAGCAAGTAACAGATAAAGAAGGTAAAGCCCACTTCCCTATTGATTTAACGCAATATGCGAAAAATACCGCACAGATGCTGTATTTTACGGCTGATGGTTTTGAAAATGACAGTGGACGTGCTGTATCGACGGTGAAATCAGTCATGGTGTCAGCACAACCTTGGTTAATCGGTTATCAAACGAAAAACGATTTAGCCTATTTGAAGCGTAATACACCGGCTGTGGTCAATTTCATTGCAGTTAATCCAAAATTAGAAAAAGTGGCAGTTGAGCATCTCAAAGCCACCTTATTAGAACGTAAGTATGTTTCAGTCCTGACACAACAAGCATCAGGCGCTTACAAATATGAGTCTAAGTTAATTGAAAATGAAATTGAGCAAACAACCCTACAGATTAACGCAACGGGTACTGATTTTACTTTAAATACTGGTAAGAGTGGTGATTATGTTCTGGTTTTAAGTAACGAACATGATCAAGAGGTAAATCGTATTCACTATGCGGTGATCGGGAATCAAAATGTCAGTGTGGCAATGGATAAAAATACCGAGCTCAAATTGCGTTTAAATAAAAAACAATTTAAACCGCATGAAGAAATCGAAATTGCGATTCATGCCCCTTATGCAGGAACAGGCTTAATTACCATTGAAAGTGATCGTGTCTATGCACATAAATGGTTTAAAGCCACCACAAACAGTTCTGTACAACGTATCCAATTACCAGAAAATTTTGAGGGTACTGGGTATGTTAATGTCCAATTCTCACGTGATATTCATTCCGATGATATTTTTACTAGCCCATTAAGTTATGGCGTTGTGCCTTTTACAGTCAATGTAGATAATCGACGCTTAAAATTGCAGCTAGATAGCCCGAAAAAAGTGAAATCCGGCGAAACGGTAGAATTTAAATTAAGCAGTGATAAGCCGAGTAAAGCCCTTATCTATGCAGTAAATGAGGGAATCTTACAAGTAGCAGGCTATCAATTTACGGACCCATTAAGCTATTTCTTCCCGAAATATGCACTACAAGTACAAACTGCCCAAATCCTTGATCTTATTTTGCCTGAATTCAGCAAAGTAATGCAGTTTGCACAAACAGGTGGGGATGCGGATATGAACATGGAGCTGGCAATGAAAATGGCAATGGCAAATATGAACCCATTTAAGCGAAAAACAGATAAACCTGTCGCTTATTGGTCTGGCATTGTCGATATCCATGGTGAGAAAACCGTCAGTTATCAAATTCCAGAGGAATTTAACGGTAACTTAAAAGTCATGGCGATTGCGCTTTCTCATGACGGTAAACACTTGGGACACGTTGCAACAGAGACACTTGTTCGTAATGATTTGATTCTTTCACCAACTGTGCCACTCACGTTAACGCCGGGCGATGAATCAGAAATAAATGTTGTCATCGCGAATAACACAAATAAAGCGCAACGAGTGAATCTCAAAGCTACTATTGAACCACAGCTAAGCTTTATTGGCGAAGCTGAAAAAGTCATTGATATTGCGCCAATGTCAGAAAGCCGTGCTGACTTTGTGATTAAAGCTACGCAAGAACTGGGTTCTAGCACTATTCGCTTTATAGCGAGTTATGAAGACGCTCAGCAACAAAAAGTCGATGCTGTCCGTCATGTTACTCTTTCTGTTCGTCCAATTATGCCAAAACAATTTGCTACGCAAATTCAAAAAGTCGCGGCAGGAAAAACTGTAACGAGTCCATTACCTATGACCCTCTTCCCACAACATCGTCAGCAGTCTGCCTTATTCTCAGCTGCGCCACTTGCTTTAGCACAGGGGGTATCAACTTATCTAACGCATTATGATAATTACTGCACAGAACAAATGATCAGTGCCGCGATGCCAATGGTCCTCTTTAGCAAAAATCCAGCATATCAACCATTATTGACCGCACTTTCACGGAAAGCGTCTCAAAATGTAGGTTCAACCGGTACGCATGATACGTTAGAAAAAGCCTTCAAGCTGTTACCAAGTCGCCAAACAGAATATGGTCACTACGGTATTTGGAATAACGTTGAAGAAGGTAATCTTTTCGTCACAGCTTATGTTGCGCATTTCTTAATTGAAGCAAGAGAACGTCATCTCGTCTTACCAAAAGCTTGGTTTGGACAACATGGTTTATTTAACAACACAATAAGTGCATTAGAAGAACAAAGTGTGCCACAAGAAGGAGATAGCTTAGCGACACTACGTCAACGCGCTTACTCTGCTTATTTATTAACACGCTTAGCCAAAGTACCATCCAATGCCTTATTGTCGATTCGTACTCAGCTAGAGCAACAATTTAGTGCAGAAGAGTGGCAAAAAGACACTGTTTCTGCATGGTTGGCAGCGGCTTATCACATGCTAAAACAAGACAATGAGGCCAATAAGTTGATTGAACCTGTTATCAATCAATTAGTTGCAGCACGCCCAGCACAATGGACATATGATGCATACAGTGACCCATTGATTAAAGACAGCACAATGTTGTATGTGATTGCACGTCACTTCCCTGCTCAGCTCTCGAAAGTTTCAGACAGTGTATTGGAACGTATCGTGCAAGATCTGAATCAGCAGCGCTATAACACACTCTCTTCTTCGATGGTATTGCTCGCATTGGATGCTTATGCACAGCAACACCAAAGTGAATTAGCAAACTTACAAATTCAACATCAAGGTAAAGAGATTAGTCAAAGTACACCGCTGTTCCGTTTTGCAGATTTAGCCGATACACAGATGGATATCAGTTTTGTCAATAATAGCCAACAACCCGCATGGTTTGCCTTAAGCCAAGTTGGCTATCCACAAAACGCCGCACAACAAGCTTTATCTCAAGGATTAGAAGTGGATCGCAGCTATACGGATAAAGAAGGGAAACCTATTCGTCAGGTTAAAATTGGCGATGTGATTTATGTCACCGTGAAAATCCGAGCAAGTACAGACTACGTGAGTGATGTCATCATCACCGATCTCTATCCGGCAGGCTTTGAAGTACTTTGGCAACAAGGTGCAGAAGATGATTTTGAAGATAGCTGGTTAGCACAACATACTGAGTTACGAGAAGATCGCTTACTCAGTTATTTAGACGCGGAAAAAGAAATGAAAGTCTTAAAATATCAATTAAAAGCGGTCAATATTGGCACTTTCCAGATTCCGCCAATTTATGCAGAAAGTATGTATGACCGTGCTATTAAAGCGTATTCCGCGAGTGAAGGACAAATTAAAGTCAGCAAATAATCCCGACTAACAAATATGCCCACCAATTTGGTGGGCATTTTTTTATCTGTTTTCAGCACTGAAAATAAAACGCATTCAGCATTAACGTATCGCTAATTCAATGCCTTCAAACAGTTTTTTCACTGCATTGTTATCACGTAATCGCTCTGCTTTTTCAACTAATTCACGTGTTAAGTGCGGTGAGAAATACTGAATAAAATCATACATGTACGCACGTAAGAAAGTGCTGTGTTTAAATGCAATTTGTACCGTACTTGGATTAAAGAGATGATCCGCATTTAAAGCAAGTAAATCACCATCATCTTTTGTATGCGCCATAGACGCCATAATGCCCACCCCTAAACCTAAACGGACATAGGTTTTGATCACATCCGCATCGGTAGCCGTAAAAACGATATTAGGTAGAATCCCAGCACGATTAAAAGCATAATCCAAATCGGACACTCCCGTAAAACCAAAGGTATAGGTCACAAGAGGATATTTTCCTAATTCTTCAATGGTCAGGTTTTTACATTGTGCAAGGGGATGATCATGCTTAATCAGTACCGAACGATTCCACATATAACAAGGTAAAAGCACCACATCATCAAATAAATACTGCGCTTCAGTGGTAATCGCAATATCCACTTCACCAGATAACAACGCATCATAAATCTGCGTTGGTGAACCTTGATGAATATGCAAACTGACATCAGGATACTTCTTTGAAAAACGTTCAATCACTGGCGGTAACACATATCGTGCTTGTGTATTGGTAGTAGCAATACGCAAAACGCCATGGTTGGGTTGAGTGTATTCATTTGCTACCGCTCTAATACTTTGTGTTTTGACTAAGAGCTCCCGTGCAATCGCTACGATTTTTTGTCCTGCCGGCGTTAAGGATTTAATATGCTTCCCATTGCGTTCAAAAATTTCTAAACCGAGTTCATCTTCTAATAAACGGACTTGTTTGCTGATCCCCGGTTGAGAAGTAAAAAGCGCGTTTGCTGCCTCTGTTACATTTAAATTTTGATTAACAATTTCTACAATATAACGTAATTGTTGTATTTTCATTCAGTTATCCTCTCACAGCACTGGCTGTATAAGAAAAAACTTATTTTTTATAACGTTTATTTAATTCAGCATAACGCTTCACAGCCTTACGAATTTGACCTGTTTTCGCTCTACGGCGAGGTTTTGTCACGTCAAGTTTCGTTTCCACCTCTGCTGGTAACCCAACTAATTCCCTTAGATAATTCACATTGGTTAAATCCATTTCTTCCCAACCGCCTCGAGGTAACGATTTCATTAAAGAAATATTGCCATATCGAGTACGAATTAATCTGCTCACTTGTACACCTTGGGACTCCCATAGACGACGAACTTCGCGATTACGTCCCTCCATTAAAGTCACGTCGAACCATTGGTTCATACCCACACCACCAGCAAATTTAATCTCTTTAAAATTGGCAGGACCGTCTTCTAATTGAACACCTTTTTTTAAGCGATGTAGCATCGCTTCATCAACTTGCCCGAAAACACGTACAGAATATTCACGCTCTACTTCTCGACTTGGATGCATTAAACGGTTCGCTAATTCGCCATCGGTCGTGAAAAGCAACAATCCAGAAGTATTAATATCCAAGCGTCCGACAGCAATCCAACGAGAACCGGTTAAACGTGGTAAACGGTCAAATACGGTCGGTCTTCCTTCAGGATCATGGCGCGTACATAACTCCCCTTCAGGTTTGTAATACATCAGTACACGACACACTTCTTTTTGTGCATGAAGTAAATTAATAAGATGTCCATCAATGCGGATTTTCACGCCAGCGTGTACATCAATACGATCACCTAGACTGGCGATCTTTCCATCAACGCTGACACGATTTTCGGCAATCATCGCTTCTATTTCACGACGTGAACCTTGACCGGCTCGCGCTAACACTTTCTGTAGTTTTTCCCCTTCAACTAAGGCGTTCTTAACTGTGGGTTTTACACTATGGGCACTGGCTTTTACCGATTTCGGTTGTGCTTCTGTCACCTTTTTCACATTTTTACTCGCCACAGCATTCGCGTTTGTAGAACGTCGCGATGTTTTTTGCTCAACGTGCGGTTTATTTTGACGAGAATTTGGTTTGGTAAACTTCATATTTCCTCTAATTTGTCGCTTTCACAAGCGTCTTTTTACGACATGATATTAGACAAAAGGCGCGGTAGACCCACTCCCTTCGCGGATAATTATCGGGGTATCGTTTGTTAAATCAACCACAGTTGTTGGTTCTGCGCCGAGATAACCACCATGAATAATCAAATCCACCTGTTTTTCTAAACGATCTCGAATCTCTTCAGGATCTGACTGGGTAACATTTTCCTCACCCGGTAACATCAAGGAACAAGATAAAATCGGCTCCCCTAAGGTGCTTAATAACGCTAATGCAATTTGATTGTCAGGTACACGAATCCCAATAGTTTTACGTTTTGACGTCATTAAACGTCGTGGTAATTCTTTTGTTGCCGTTAAAATAAAAGTATAACGACCTGGCGTATTATTTTTAATCAAGCGGTACGCCATATTATTCACCAATGAATAGGTAGATAATTCTGATAAGTCACTGCAGACAAGTGTAAAATTATGCCCTTCAGGTAATTGGCGGATCTGTACAATGCGATCCATCGCATGTTTATCACCGATCATACATCCCAGTGCATAACCAGAATCAGTCGGATAAACAATCACACCACCAGCACGTAAAATCTCCACTGCTTGATTAATTAAACGTACTTGTGGATTTTCTGGATGAATATAAAAAAATTGACTCATAATCTCAATATCCTTATGAATATATGGGCGGTATTATACACACTGTTAGGTCAATCCTATAACGATTTGAACGGAAAAAACGAAAAAATCCAACACGGACTTGATATCAAATGAGGGTATCACCTACTCACAACTTTGTTTACTATATAACAACAAAAAGAAGAAATAGCTATGTAAAATCAATAAGTTAATTAACTTAAAACTCTTCCTTAAAGGAAAAAGCTATTTTAACGTTAAATAAAAAATAAGCATGTTTAATAATAAAAAAGACGGGCTTCCCCGTCTTCTTGTGCTTATGACATTAAATTTGTCGATAATCATTTGCTTGTTGGAGCAACTGGCGACTTTCTTTCAGAAACTGCTCCGAGTATTCACCAAACCATTGTTTAACTTGTTCAAAGCTGTCAATGAATGCCTGCTTGTCACCATGGGTAAAAAATGCCAAACTTTCTTCATAACTTTGCTTTAAACTCTCAATGACCGCGAGATTTTCAGGCTTATCTAAAATAATATCGGCATAAAGTTCTGCATCTTGCGCAAATAAACGCCCAATCATCGCCAATTCTAAGCGATAAATTGGCGAAGAAAGTGCCAATAAATTCGCTAATTGAACCGGTTGTTTTGATAAATGTAAGCCATTAGCAAAAGTGGAAAAGTGTCGCAACGCTTGTACATACGTCATACTATGATCGTGTTCAGTCGCCTCAACTTGGTAGAATTTTGCCCCCCAAATTTGTATTTGGGTGATCAGCCATTGATAACATGATTTAAAACGACCATCACAGCGTACAATCACTTGTTTTGCCATGCTGGCAATATCCGGACCAAACATTGGATGTAAACCTAATACCGCACCAGCGTGCACATCTAACATCGCTTGTAATGGTGCACGCTTAACTGAAGTTAAATCCACCAACAGCATATTATCTGTCAAATAAGGCTTCAAACGTTTAATTGTTTCGACGGTTTTGGCGATCGGTACCGAAACAACAATCACATCTGTTTCGTGCAAAATCTTGTCCGCACTTTGCCAATCCTGTTGCTCTAAAATCTCAACAGAGTAACCAGACAACGTGAAATAACGTGCAAACAAGCTACCGAGTTTCCCTCCCCCACCTACGATCACGATTTTTTTGATCGCCGGATTCACGGTTTTAAAACCAAATTGGTTTTCCCGCGCATAAGATTCTCGCATGATACGACGTAATACATCTTCAATTAAATCAGCAGATACCCCTAACGTTTCAGCTTCCGCACGGCGGGCGTTGAGCATCTCCGCTTCACGTTCTGGCACATAAATCGGCAGACCTTGTTGATGCTTGACTTCACCGACTTGTTTCACTAACTCAAGTCGCTGTGCTAAAAGCTGTAATAACTGACGATCAACTTGATCAATCTGTGTTCTTAACTTATTTAACGTATCCACGTTGCATCCTTATTTTTGGCGCAATGCGCTCGTCATTTCACGCAATAATTGCTCTGTCGTCTGCCAATCAATACAGGCATCCGTAATCGAAACCCCATATTGCATTTCACTCAATGGCTGATCAGCACTTTGATTACCTGCGTATAAATGACTTTCTAACATCAACCCGATAATAGAGCGATTTCCCTTCACAATTTGCTGTACGGCATTTTTTGCCACTTTCGGCTGCAAACGGTAATCTTTATTCGAGTTACCATGGCTACAATCGATCATAATTGCTTGCGTCAAACCTGCTTTTTGCAATTCTTGTTCACAAAGTGCGATATGTTCAGCTTCATAATTTGGTGATTTTCCGCCACGCAAAATCACATGCCCATTGGGGTTGCCCGCTGTATGTAATAGATTGACTTGACCTTGTTGATTAATCCCAATAAAACTGTGTCCAACTGACGCTGCTTTCATCGCATTAATTGCGGTGGCTAAACTGCCATCCGTACCATTTTTAAATCCCACTGCCATGGATAAACCTGATGACATTTCTCTGTGCGTTTGTGATTCTGTCGTTCTCGCACCAATCGCAGACCAACTAAATAGATCAGCAATATATTGCGGCATAATGGGATCAAGTGCTTCGGTTGCCAAAGGGAGTCCCATTTCAGCCAGCTCTAGCAGTAATGCCCGTGCAATATGTAAGCCATGTTCCACATCAAATGAACCATCCAATTTCGGATCATTAATCAATCCTTTCCAGCCGACAGTTGTTCTTGGTTTTTCAAAATACACTCGCATCACAATATACAATTGATCTTGTAATTCTTCTGCTAAGTGTTTTAAACGTGAAGCGTATTCTAAAGCCGCGATCGGATCATGAATAGAACATGGTCCAATCACAACCAATAAACGCTGATCTTTTTTATGGATGATATTCGCAATATCACGGCGTGATTGCGCTATTTGGCTACGAAGAGGAAGGGATAGAGGGAGTTTTTCCTTCAATTCTTTTGGGGTAATCAGTACCTTTTCACCAACAATATTGACATTATGTATGTTATCTTTATTCACTTTTTATTCCTTAGTACATCATTATTTTTGAACACATTAAATCATGTAAACATTTATATACACTAAATGTAATAAATAATTTACATTAAATTTTCAAGAGATTCAATCACTAAAAGAGCGACTTGATAAAATAATGTTATTTTATAGGTTCCTTTTAATTGTTAATAGGTTGCTAAAAAACAATTGATAATCCCTTTCAGTTACAATCTCTAAATGAGAATAGTTTTTGTTGGATTTTTCTTTAAAATTAATTAGTTACAACAAATAACAACTAAAAATCGCTTGCTTATTCTCAATAACGTCTATACAATGCCCACATCAAATAGATTAAATAACAATCTATTATTCATTATTTTTTAACATATCAACGGAAAGGGGTCAGTTATGCTAAGTCAAGCAATTGCTGAGAAGCTAAATGAACAAATTAATCTGGAATTTTATTCATCAAATGTCTATTTACAAATGAGCGCATGGTGTGCACATCACGGTTACGAAGGTGCAGCTGCCTTTCTTTTACGCCATGCCGATGAAGAAATGGAACATATGCAAAAATTATTCAATTACGTCAGTGAAACCAGTGGCATGCCTTTACTTGGCAAAATTGAAGCCCCGAAAAATGATTACAAAACATTAAAAGAAATTTTTGAAATCACACTTGAACATGAAAAATTCGTCACATCTAAGATCAATGAATTGGTTGAAGTGACTTTCGCGCATAAAGATTATTCAACATTCAATTTTTTACAGTGGTATGTAGCGGAACAACATGAAGAAGAAATGCTGTTTAATAGCATTATTGACAAATTCAACTTATTAGGTGAAGACGGTCGTTCGCTTTATTTTATCGATCGCGATCTCGCCACACTATAATTTAGGAGAAGAACGATGTTATCACAAAATGTTATCAATTTACTCAACGAACAAATGAATTTGGAGTTCTATTCTTCTAATTTATATTTACAAATGAGCGCGTGGTGCGAACAAAACGGCTTTGACGGTACCGCCAAATTCCTCGCTGCACATGCGGCTGAAGAAATGCAACATATGCGTAAATTATTTACCTATTTAAATGAAACTGGCGCACTCGCTATTATTGGTGAAATCGCCGCGCCTGCACATCAGTATGGATCATTAAAAGAGGTGTTAGAGATCACTTATCAACATGAAAAATTGATTACAGCAAAAATCAATGAATTAGTGGGGAAAACCTTTGAAGAAAAAGATTATTCTGCTTTTAACTTCTTACAATGGTATGTCGCAGAGCAACATGAAGAAGAGAAACTATTTAGTGGGATTTTAGATAAACTGAATTTACTCGGTGAAGATGGTAAAGGCTTATTCTTGATTGATAAAGATTTAGGAAATTTAGCTAACAGTAAATAATCACAACATACTGCAAAGGCACGTTTTGAAACGTGCCTTTTTTATTCAAAATAGACCGAAAAAACACCGCACTTTTAGCCATGGGTATAAGTACGATAAAAAAATAAAAAGACCAAAATCCCGAGCATAATCAGGATTTGAATAAGTCGCTTTTTCGTTAACTTTTCTGCCGCCATTTTTCTCTCTCTTGCTTATATTTAACACTTCTTAATTGTAACATTTAATGATATTATTTGAGATAGATCAATTTTACATTATTTTTGTTGTATTAATTAAGGTTTTATTTATGGACACTAAAATTGGGCGCAAAGTGCAATCGGGTGGGTGCGCTATTCACTGTCAAGACTGTAGTATTAGTCAACTTTGTATTCCTTTCACACTTAATGAACAGGAACTTGATCAGCTTGACAATATTATTGAACGCAAAAAACCAATACAAAAGTCGCAAGTGCTGTTTAAAGCGGGTGATCCATTAAATTCTCTCTATGCGATCCGCTCTGGTACGATTAAAACCTATACTATCAGTGAAACTGGAGAAGAACAAATCACTTCATTTCAGTTACCAGGCGATCTTGTTGGCTTTGATGCAATCATGAATATGCAACATCCAAGTTTTGCTCAAGCACTGGAAACCTCTATGGTGTGCGAAATCCCATTTGACATTTTAGATGACTTATCCGGAAAAATGCCAAAGCTTCGCCAACAAATTATGCGTTTGATGAGTAATGAGATTAAAAATGATCAAGAAATGATTTTATTACTGTCAAAAATGAATGCTGAAGAACGCTTAGCGGCATTTATTTATAACCTTTCTAGACGTTATTCTGCACGTGGTTTTTCTGCTCGCGAATTCCGTTTAACCATGACACGTGGTGATATTGGCAACTATTTAGGTTTGACCGTTGAAACCATTAGCCGTCTTTTAGGTCGCTTACAAAAAATGGGGATTCTTTCTGTACAAGGAAAGTACATCACGATTAATGATATGGTCGCGCTAATTGAGTTATCCGGAACAACAAAAACCAATATTAAAATGGGAATTTAACATTTGAGTGCAACGTTTTGTTGCACTCCTCTACTTTTTTACATACGCACCTTGTTATTTCAATAAATCTTTTCTATCCTATAGACAACCTAATTAACAATGGAGGTTGTTATGAAGTTCAATAATATACTTGTCATTTTAAATCCAGAAAATGAAAAACAGTACGCTTTGGCACGCGCAGTGCGTTTAGTCAAAGAACAAAAAAGCCATCAAAAAGTCCGTATTACTGTTTTCTTATCCGTCTATGATCTTTCCTATGAAATGTCTGCTTTACTTTCTTCTGAAGAGCGCGCAGAAATGCACCAAGGTGTTATTGAGCAAAGAACCTTAGCGATTCAACCTTACTTAGAAAAGTATGCTGATCCAAATATCGAATTTGAAACTAAAGTGGTATGGCATAGCAATGAAGCAGAAGCCATTACTCACGAAGTCGAAAAGCATGAATATGATCTTGTCGTCAAGTATACGAAAGAAGAAGAAAGTATTACCTCCTTAATTTTTACGCCAATGGATTGGCAATTACTCAGAAAATGTCCAAAACCATTATTAATGGTGAGAGATGGTAATTGGAAACATCAACGACGAATTCTCATTGCTGTCAATGTTGCCGATGATGAAGAAAAAAACCATAAAGTCTTTAATGAACAATTAGTCTCTTTAGGTATTGATTTAGCCGATAAACTGGAACGAGGTAATGTACATTTAGTCACCGCTTATCCACCAACACCAATTAATATGGCGATTGACTTACCAGAATTTAATAGCGGTGAATATGAGAAAAATATCAGAGGTCAATATTTGCTGAATATGAAAGCCTTACGCCAGCAATTCAGTATTGATGAAGACCACACCCATGTACGCGAGGGTTTTCCAGAAGAAGTCATCCCACAAGTTGCCAAAGAACTTGAAGCAGAACTTGTGGTTTTAGGTACTATTGGTCGAACCGGCTTATCTGCCGCTTTTTTAGGTAATACCGCTGAACATGTGATTAATAAATTGAATTGTAGCCTACTCGCCATTAAGCCAGACAATCCAGAAGAGAGTAATTAATCTCACTTTCTAGCATAAAAAAATAGCCTGTTATATAACAGGCTATTTTAATAAAACGGGGTTTATTTATATTTTTTGTGATAAACGTTACGAATATCAAATAATTTTTTCGCGACGGTTTTAGCTGCGTCTAAATTTCCCTCTTGAGCCAGTTTATCCGCTTCATCAAGAGCAGTGATAAACTCTTTCATCCCCTCTTGATAACCTTTAAAATCCGCATCATTTGTAATACTTGATGGTCTTTTTTCACTAGATTGTTGCGCAATTTCACGCAATATTTTCACAGATTCTTGAAATTCAGCGACATCTTTTGCGTTAGTTAAGGTGGCAGCAACTGTTTTCATTTGATTCATTTCTGCACGTACATTTGCTTGAACTCCTGTCGCCACAGATAAGCCAATTAAGGTAATAGAAAGTAATTTTAGCAATTTATGCATTTATTATTCTCCCACAATGAATTATAAAAAAAATCGAACCATTAACCGCACAATAATGGCTCGATTATTCTAACGAATCTTAGTTTATTGTGCTACAAGTGAGGCAATATAAATATTTCCCTTTTGGATCATTCATTTTATTTAATAACCCAATCTGTTTTCTCACTTCACGATATTCTACTGGGAGTGCAATACTTTCTAACAATGTATTCCCTACCCATGCTTGTATTTTTCGTTTAAGGGTTGGCAACAAATCACTCAAGAAATTCTGTTCGTCTTCAACCATCCATTGAAGGGCAAAATAATCGACTTTCTCTTTTTCATCGAGTAATTGATTAGCGAGCTCCGAAGCTTTCTCTACGGCAAGATTAAAGTGACCGAGTTCATCCACAAGATTGTGTTTAACCGCCTCTTCGCCTAACCAAATTTTACCCTGTGCTACTTTATCGACTTCTTCCACTGTCATGCCTCGACCACGGCTAACAACGGATAAGAATTTATCATATCCACTTTCAATTTCCAGTTGAAGAATATCTGACATTTCACTGGATAATCCACTAAAACGAGAGCTTGAACTCAGTGCTGAGGTTGATACGCCATCTGCCGAAATGCCCACTTTCTTAAGTGTTTTTTCAAATGTTGGGAACAGCGCAAAAATACCAATCGATCCTGTAATCGTATTTTTATCTGCGATAATATAATCTGCGGTACTAGAAATCCAATAGCCTCCAGAGGCCGCCATCGCCCCCATAGAAACAACAACTGGTTTTCCGAGCGCTTGTAAATTATCTACTTCTTGACGAATTATTTCAGAAGCAAAAGCACTGCCACCCGGACTGTTGACTCGAAGAATCACCGCTTTTACATTGTCATCATCGTGCGCTTGGCGTAAAAGGCGTGCAATCGTATCTCCTCCCACTTCATGCTCATCACTTTCACCATCAATAATGGCACCTTCAACATTGACAACGGCAATTTTATATTGTCCTTCTTCAGAAAGTCGATCTGGTAACAAGGACAAATAATCCTCATAATCAATTAAGCGTATATTATCGTTTTTGTCTTGTCCAAAACGTTCCAATAATTTTTCATCTATTTCTAAACGATTGGCTAAACCTGTCACCAACTGACGTTGCTGTGTATATGCCGTACTGTCTCCTTTTAACATTTTTAAGGCTTGTATGTATTTTGAAGACGCAGGTAACACATCATCTGGATCAATTTGACGGTTTTTTGCCACAATTTGCTTATAATTATGCCACATTGCCCCGAGCCACTCGCTCAGATCAGTCTTCGCTTCTGGCGACATATTATCGCGTAGAAACGGCTCAACAGCGGATTTATAGGTGCCGACTCTAAAAATATGCGCTGTGACATCTAAGTTTTCTAGCATTGATTTAAAATACAGATTTTCTTGACGTAATCCCGTAATATCCACCTGACCAATTGGGTTGATATAAATTTCATCTGCATAACTCGCCAATAAATATTGTGATTGTCCTAGGTTATCCGCAAAGGCAATGACCGGTTTTTGACTTTCTTTAAAGGCATTGATGGTCTGACCAACGTATTCTAATGCAGGTAAATCTGCGCCCTCAAAGAAATTCAGATCTAACACTAGTCCACTAATACGATCATCCTTTTTCGCATGATCAATCATATACACAATATCAAAAGTAGAAATTTGGCGTGGCACATGTTGATTATCTAATTCTTTCAATGCTTTCTGCCAAGACATACTCTCTTCACGATTATCCGCAAGATAGCCATCTAAATTTAACAATAAGGCATATTTTTCATTCTCTAACATCATAGGGTGTTGTATTTTATTTGAATGAAAAAAGATCCCAACGACTGCCGCGACAAGAAGTACAAAAAATAAAAAAACAATATTCATGACGAGCTCACGAATAAAATTTAAAATACGCCAGCATAAACGGAAAAACTGTACAATTAATTGCATAAAACCTCATCAAATAAACAGAATAAAGGAATTTTGCTAACATACCACAAACTCCGATAGCAATAAACGCTCATCGTAAAATATGCTAAAATCTACCGCACTTTACTCACTGAGGAAAATTTCATGGATGCATTACAATTACTGACAACACGACGTTCAGAAAAGAAACTGACTGCGCCGGCACCGGATAAAGCACAGTTAGACGTCATTTTTCAAGCTGCATTAAATGTGCCTGATCACGGTCGTTTATCCCCTTATCGCTTTATTGTGATGGAAGGTGAAGGGTTAAATAAACTTGAAATATTATTAAAAGAAACGGTGCAAGAATTTGAATTAGGCGAAGAATTTCTCAAAAAAGCAGAAAATTTGGCAAGCCGTGCCCCTATGGTGATTGCGGTGATTGCGAAAATCAATAAAGCGTTGCCTAAAGTCCCTGCTTGGGAACAAATGTTAAGTGCAGGTTGTGCTACTTATGCAATTCAATTGGCGGCTAACGCACAAGGCTTCGCAAATGTATGGATTACGGGAAAATGGGTGAACGGCAGTAAATTGCGTCATGCCTTTGATTGTGCAGAACACGATAAAGTGATTGCCTTATTAATGCTAGGCAGTGCGGAAGAAAAAATGGATAGGGAAAAGAAATCACAAGATCTTTCTCAGTTTGTATCTTATCTGTAACAAGACAATAAACCGCTATACGGCAACGCAAATGCCCATAGCGGTTAAACCCTAACGCACATAGTGTAAATAAACGAAAATGCAGTGCTTAATTAAAATCTGACACCCGTACCAATCCCTACGCCAACACCGACACCACTACTGCCACCACCCGCATTGACACTCCCGCCTACCGCACAACCCGATACGATCAAGCTCATCAAAATAAAGATAACGTATTTTTTCATCCTATTTTCCCTCTTTTAATGAAGATGACATATTTTCAAATAAACGATAAATAGCAATCAGATCCGTTTTTGCGATCGGTTTGAATGGTAACAAAATGTAATAAATAAAGCGATATTTTCGTAATGTTCTTAATACGCCATGCCAAACTTGAGGATCGCCCATATCTGCATAAGTATGAATGAGACATTGAATCTCCTCATCTGAAATGACTTTCGCACGGCATAAGCCATATAAGAACATCATCACATCTTTGGTTTTTCTCCATAACAAATCCTGCTCAACAGGATAAGCTTCCAAATCAATAAAAGTCACTTTTCCCTCTTGCCAAGTCATATCTCGCAACACGGGTCTGCCATGAACTAACCCTGTTTGATGTAATTGAATGAGGGCGTGTAGGCAATCAAATAAAATCTGTAATTTAAGCTTCTGAGATAGGCTGCTATCTTCCTGCCAAGCAATGGCTGTACGCCCAACATCATCTACGACAAAAAAGTGTTTACCATATGCGAGTAATTGAGGGACTGGCGCCTGACGCGAGGCAAAATACGTTAAGGTTTGGATTTCTTTTTGTAAGGCAATCTGAGGATTCGGTTTTAACAGTTTCCAAATACCTCGAAGCTGTTCTGGTTGTTTTAACCAATATTGTTTGCCTTGATATTGGAAATGATAAATACGTTTATGTTTATTGTTTTCCACTAATTGTGCTATATATTCTTCAAACGAAGTATGCGCAAATTCCATTTAAAACGTTTCCTTTATTCAAAAAAATAAAGTGTGGCTACATCACCACACTTTATTCATCGCATCACTCAATGATTACTTTTTCATTAAGCTAAGCTTACTGACTTTATCACCTGATAGTTGGCAATCCATATTGTAATATTGATTACCATTTAAACGCACGGTGGCTTTAATTTGATTTTCTGTGACGACAGCATTTTCTGGGCTACGAAAAACGCGGTTGGTTTGTGCAACTTGTTGGATTTTCGCAATGCAAAGATAATTCACCTTGGCATCACTGCCCGTTTTCACGCGTCCAGCGCTGGCATCTGCTTTATTATAACCGAATAATTTTTGTAATTGGCTCGCTTTATGCCATAACGCTTTGCTGTCTGCTGGATTTGCATGCTGTTTTTTGCCATTTGCATCAATGGCGGCGATAACATCACCACTTTGGTTAAACTGATAAACGCCCGTTTTATCTTGTACAAAACTCACTTTACCTGCTTGATAGAAAAACTTTGCCAATTGACCGTTTTTTTGCACTTTGATCAATTCTGGCTGCGTGCTTAAATAAGCAATATAGTGATCCTGATTATGAATATATTCAAATGGTTTTAAAGCTGTCGCTTTTTGTTCTAAGCTTGCTAAATCAACGCCTAAGGCTTGAGTGACGGTTTGCGCAGAAACAACCGTAGCTCCTTGAGATGTGGTTTGAGGTAAATGACTACAGGCAGATAAGGAGATGGCAGTCATAAATAAAATAGATTTTGATGTATATTGGCGCATAAAGTTTCCTTAAAATAAGACATAAACCTTGCTATTCTAACGAATAATCACCTATTTTTGAATAAAATTTCAACGTATCGTAGCAAAATAAACAATTCCGTTGAATCACATAAAAAATAACGAGATGTTTCCACCTCGCTATCTCGCCATATTTATTTGCTCAAAAACAACGCAGCGGCCCCTCGTACACCACCAGAATCACCATATTTCGCTTTTTTAATTAGTGGCACATTCGCACTGCGTAATAAACGTGCAGGTAGGGCTTTAGGTAAGGCTTCATATAAATAATCAAAATTAGATAATCCACCGCCTAAAACAATCACGTGAGGATCTAATACTGTAATCAAATTTCCTATTGAAATGGCACAAAGCTCAATAAAAAGCTCAACAAATTTGACCGCACTTTGGTCACCGGCATAAAAACGTTGAATAATCGCTTGCGCACTTAACGCTTCACCTTGCATATCACGATACAACATTTCAAAGCCTCTGCCTGATAAATACGTATCTAAACAAGCACGATTACCACAACCACAATCATAAATCGGTGCGTTATCCCCGCCCAACAATCTTAACGCATGGTAATTTAATTGTGTATGTCCGACTTCACCCGCCATCCCTGTTTGACCAGAATGTACCTTACCATTAAAAATCAGACCGCCCCCAAATCCAGTCCCGAGAATTAGCCCTAGCACGCTTGGATATTGGGCATTTTCTTCATCCCAAGCTTCTGATAACGCAAAACAATTCGCGTCATTTTCAGCACGAACTTCACGCCCTAATCGCGTTTCAAGATCTTGAATAATCGGTTTATGATCTGCCGCACGAATATTCACTATTTCCGCAATACCTGTGGCTGGATTAACAAAACCGGGAATACCTAATCCTACAGTGCCTTGACACTGAAACATCTCATCTGCTTTATGGACTAAACGCACAATTGTGTTTAACCATTCCTCATAACTTTCTTTAGGGGTTTCTACTCTTTCTGAATATTGTTTTTCTAACTGATCATTAAATACGGCAAGTTCAATTTTTGTTCCGCCAATATCAAATCCATATCGCATGTTCACCTCACTTAAAAAAATAATTTTAATTCTAGCAATGATTTCACGTCTATTTCTTGATAAATATCGATTTTTTTTGCAAAAACGTAAAAATTCCCCAGTGTACAAAAAATGCAATTAACGTGCTGATAAATAAATCTATCGGATAATGCATTCCGAAACGTAAACGACTAATCAGCATAAATACAGCCCACAGTGAAGTGAAACTCACAAGTACTTTTGCCGTTAATGAACGTACACTTAATAAGTGTACAAAACCGACCACTAACATCAACCAAGTTGCCGCAAAAATCGTATGTCCAGAGGGAAATGCATAGCCCACTTCTTTTTCATAATGGTTCTTTAACCAGTTTGGTGTATCCGATTTTGTTTGATAAAACTGATCAATAAAATGCGATCGTTGTTTACGCTCTTGTGCATAAAATTGTTCAACACTGATGCCACTCGCTTCTGCGACATAAACAATATAAGGACGCGGCTCCGAAAAAAGCGTTTTTAATCCGCTTTTGATACCTTGCGTAAGGATGACGGAAAATGCCATGACAAGCACACCTAATACCCACTGTTTTCGCGTCTGGAATAAGGGAATAAAAAGTAAGGCAAAAATCCCACACGTAATAATCGCATAAGGCACACTCCCACTTTCTGTTAAGAAATAAAGTGGATAGTCGTAATTTGTCATCACATCATCGCTACGCCATTGCCATGTAAAAATCCAAGCAAAAAGAGGGACAACACAAAGCAATAAGGTATATAATGATAATCTTTTTAACATATTCGCAACCATAAAATGAATCATCTGAAAGAGCGATATTCTATCAGATAACGCATAAAAGAATAAGGATTGATTATGGCAAAAATTCAACGCGTTACCGAGGCTAATTTGCCAACGGAATTTGGCATGTTTAGAATTGTCGGTTTTGAATTTCCAGACACTAAAAAAGAACATGTGGCATTAGTATTGGGAGAGGTAGAAAACACCGACGAGCCAATTTTAGCCCGCATCCATTCTGAATGCTTAACGGGCGATGCCCTTTACAGCTTAAAATGCGATTGTGGCTTTCAACTGGCCGCTGCCTTACGTCAAATTAGCCAAGAAGGTCGTGGTGTATTAATTTATCACCGCGAGGAAGGACGTGGTATCGGTTTAATTAATAAAATCCGCGCCTATTCCCTTCAAGACAAAGGCATGGATACGATTGAAGCAAATCTTGCATTAGGCTTTGCGGCAGATGAACGAAATTTTGAAGTGTGTGCCGATATTTTTGCGTTGTTAGGCATTAATAAAGTGCGCTTATTAACCAATAACCCAAACAAAATTGACACCATGAAAAAGGCAGGGATCAATATTGTAGAACGTGTCGCATTAAATGTAGGCGAAAACCGCTATAACACGGAATATTTAGACACAAAAGCCAAAAAAATGGGGCATTTTATTATTCATAATCAGCAAAAATACCCACTTGAGTGCCCTTATTGCTCAGAAGAAGTTCCTGTGCAAGAGAAATAAACGCAATGCCCCACTCAATCTGTGGGGCATGTGCAATCAATAGAGCGCATATTATTTATGCTCACTGACCTTACGGTATAAATCTTTGCTATACATCGTTCCTGTAGGGTTATCAAGACGATAGCCTGTCACTGTTGGATGGATAAAAATGGGGGTTGTATATTGGAAAATGGGTAACACGACATAATCTTGCTGTAATTGAGTAGTAATTTTGCTGTATAAATGTTTTCGCTCTGTTTCTGTTTGAGGTAAAAGCGTTTGTTCTAATAATTTATCCACTTCCGCATGATGATAACCGGCTTGATTATCGGCAGCTTGTGAATAAAAAATATTTAAAAAGGCTGAAGGCTCATTGTAATCTGCACACCAACCGGAACGTATCACTTCAAAATCACGTTTCGCCCGTTTTTCCAATAACTGTTGCCAAGCAACTGGCTGTGCCTTCACTCTGATCATATCTGATTGTGACCACATACGAATTAAGCGTTGCGCGATCTCTACATTCGGTGGCTGTTGATCATACGTCAGGGTAAATTGCAAAGGTTTACTTTCTGTAATCCCTTGTTGCTCCAATACTTGTTCGACCACGACAGGTTCCCAAGCCAAATCAGAATCCATTTGCATCGAATAAGGTAAAAACTGGGTTGTCGCTTGCATGTAAGGCACCACATCCTGCACAATACTCCGAGTTGAAATCATCGAAATTAATGCTTTTCGCACCGCACTTTTTTGTAATAATGGATGCTTAAGATTAAATTCATAATAATGCGTACAAAGTGTCGGGAAATATTGAAGTGGTGTAAGTGTATGTTGTGGTGCTAACACCCAATCTATATTTGACACCGGTTGCGATGCACTAATTTTTTGATAATCCACAAACTTAAACGACACTTTTTGATGCGCCCAATAATGAGGATTTTTTTCTAAATGAATGAAATCATCCTGTTGATTCACTAACCGATAAGCACCATTACTCACAAATTGCGCACTTTCTTTCTGATAAGTTGGTAATAACGCGACATGAGCCAACATTGCTGGTAGTGCTGGCGTCGGTTTATCTAACTGAATACGTAGCACACGATGCTCTATTGCTTCAATGCCCAAGTCTGCAACCGGCATGCTACCTTTTAAAACAGCGTCTGCATTGGCTAAATTTAGAAAAGCTAAATAAGTTTTCAGTGGACTGGTAGAGCTGGCTAGATTTTGCCAACTGTGTACAAAATCCTGTGCTGTTACCGCGTCACCATTCGACCATTGTGCTCCCTCACGTAAAATGAAAAACCAGGTTTTATAGTCTTCTGACTGCCAACTTTCCGCCACCGCCGGCACAGGATGACCCGCCGTGTCATAGGCGGTCAAACCTTCCAGTAAATCTTGCAAAAAAATAGCTTGTTCTGCATTCGTCATTTGATGAGGATTGAGGATCAAATCATGATAAACCGCACGCGTTAATTTTTCGCGACTCGGTGTCATGTCTGATACTGGGGGAGCAGAAAGGGAAGAAGACACAGAGGTCGGTTGATCACAAGCTGTGAGGCAAAAAATTAGCCCCGAAAAGACCGCACTTTTTAAGTGTGTCATCATATTTGTCTTGTAACGAGAAAAAGATGCATCGCTAAACATAAAACATATTGTTTTTCCTGAAAAATGATGTTCATTATACAAACAATGCTTAGCGAATACCAATTATTGCTTTACTGTTTTAATCCAAAAGAAAAAGAACCAATATTTGGTCAAGAGAACTAGCACAATAATCGTCCGCCCGACGACACTTGGGGTAAAATAAAATCCAATCGATAACATAGTCGTTGCGAATAATAAAATCCAAAACTTAGATTTTTGTGTTAAGGCACGCTCTTCTTTAAAAGATTTTAAGTGCTTGTTATACCATGGTGTTTGCAAAAACCAATGGTGTAATCGATCAGACCCTTTTGCAAAAAAGAATAATGTAAGTAACAAGAAAGGCGTTGCGGGCAGAAGAGGAAGAATAATTCCCACAATACCTAATCCGAGAAAAATAAACCCTAATAAAATATAAATTGCCTTCATAACCACCCTTTTGAATAAAAACAATTCTCAATTATCTACAATTTTTTCGCTTTTTCAAGCTTGATATTATAAAATTTTGCCCAATGTAGTAAAAACTTATCATCGTTTAAGGAAATTATTTATGTCCAATCCTTTACTTAGCTTTGAAGGGCTCCCCCCTTTTTCACAAATAAAACCAGAACACGTGCAACCTGCCGTCGAAAATTTGATTCAAGCTTGCCGTGACAATATTGAACAATTACTCAAACAAGAACAATTCACATGGGATAATTTTATTTTACCTTTAACTGAAATGGGTGACCGCTTCAGTAAAGCCTGGTCTCCTGTTTCCCATCTCAATGCCGTCAAAAACAGTCCTGAACTCCGTGCAGCATATCAAGCGTGTTTGCCTTTGTTGTCGGAATACAGCACTTGGGTAGGTCAACATAAAGGGTTATATCAGGCTTATGAAAAACTTAAAAATAGTCCTGAGTTTGCGCATTACGATTTAGCACAACAAAAAACTATTGATAATGCCCTACGTGATTTCAAATTATCTGGTATTTCTTTATCGACAGAGAAACAAAAACGTTATGGTGAAATCTCTGCACGCTTATCTGAATTAAGTGCGCAATTTAGTAATAATGTCCTTGATGCCACAATGGGCTGGGATAAAGTGATTGAAAATCTCGAGGAATTAAAAGGATTACCCGAATCAGCTTTAGCAGCAGCCAAACAATCTGCTGAGAATAAAGGGCTAGAAGGCTATCGTTTCACATTAGAAATCCCAAGTTATTTACCTGTCATGACCTATTGTGAAAATCGTGCATTGCGTGAAGAAATGTATCGTGCTTTTGTTACACGCGCTTCCGACCAAGGTCCAAATGCAGAAAAATGGGATAACAGCGCTATTATGCAAGAAATTCTCAACTTACGTGTAGAGCTTGCCCACCTTCTTGATTTTAACTGTTATACCGAGCTTTCCCTTGCAACCAAAATGGCGGAAAAACCACAACAGGTGTTAGATTTCTTAGACAGCCTGGCAAAACGTTCAAAAACACAAGGTGAGAAAGAATTAGCCGAGTTACTTGATTTCTGCCAAACACAATTTGGCGTAAATGAGCTTGAAGCTTGGGATATTGCTTTTTACAGCGAAAAGCAAAAACAATACCTTTATTCAATCAATGATGAAGAATTACGCCCTTACTTCCCTGAAAATCGTGTATTAGCCGGTTTATTTGAGTTAATTCAACGCATTTTTAATATTCGTACCGTTGAACGCTTTGGAATTGATACTTGGCATAACGATGTGCGTTTTTTTGATCTTATTGATGAAAACGATAACCTACGTGGCAGTTTCTACCTTGATTTATATGCACGTGAGAATAAACGTGGCGGTGCCTGGATGGATGATTGTATCGGACGTCGCAAAAAAGCAAATGGCGAAATCCAAAAACCGGTTGCCTATCTCACCTGTAATTTTAACGCCCCTGTAGGAGATAAACCGGCTTTATTTACTCATGATGAAGTCACCACATTATTCCATGAGTTTGGTCATGGTATTCACCATATGCTGACTGAAATTGATGTTGCTGATGTTGCAGGAATCAGTGGCGTACCTTGGGATGCGGTGGAATTACCAAGCCAGTTTTTAGAAAATTGGTGCTGGGAAGCCGACGCGCTCGACTTTATCTCTGGTCACTATGAAACCGGTGAACCACTACCAAAAGAAAAATTAGCACAGCTCTTAAAAGCGAAAAATTTCCAAGCTGCGATGTTTGTCTTGCGTCAATTAGAATTTGGTTTATTTGATTTCCGTTTACATCATCATTTTGATCCAACCAAAGCAAATCAAATCCTCGATACCTTAAAAGCGGTTAAAGAGGAAGTGGCTGTGATTAAAGGCGTAGAATGGGCAAGAGCCCCGCACAGTTTTAGCCATATTTTTGCAGGTGGGTATGCCGCAGGTTATTACAGTTATTTATGGGCAGAAGTGCTTTCAGCTGATGCCTTTTCACGCTTTGAAGAAGAAGGTATTTTTAATCCAGAAACGGGGAAATCTTTCTTAGCTGAAATCTTAAGCCGAGGAGGAAGTGAAGAGCCTATGACCTTATTTAAGCGTTTCCGTGGACGTGAGCCACAATTAGATGCCCTTTTAAGACATAAAGGCATTGCGAATTAATATCTTTCCAATAAAAAATACCGCACCATCTAAAGTGCGGTATTTTTTTATCAAATTAGGTTAATTCAACCAGCCTGCTTGTTGAGCAATAAACAGCAACGTAAATGAAGTTAAATACATTAAGCCAATTAAGGATAACCACAATAACTTCCCTTTAACACGATGCTCACCTTTTAATACCAATGATAAATTTAAATATGCAAATACGGGGGTTGAAACAAAAGACGCAATCATCGCAAATTTCAACATTGGACCTACCGCATTATTAAAATAGAAAATAATGGCTAGTCCCGCTAAAGCAGCAAAGGTAATAGCAACATTTAAATAACTCGGACGGCTTTCTTTCTTGCCTAAAATTAAACGTAAGCTTTCAACATTGGTGCGTGAATAACCATCGATAACCGTGATCGTTGTACCAAACATACACATAAAAGCAATGAACGCAATCAGACCTCTTGCCCATTCACCGATCGTTGAAGCATACATATTAATTAATTGTGCGATGTATTTGCCACCTACCAATTGAACAGTTTCACTTGAGCCATGCTGAACTAACGCCCCTAATGCTAAGAAAACAAGCGCTAAAATGGCGGTACCAATATATCCTACGTTAAAATCCCAAATACCGTCTTGATAAGACACTTTCGATACACGGCGTTTTGCAATCACCCACATTGAATTGATGGCTGAAATTTCAATCGGTGCCGGCATCCACCCCATTAACGCCACAATAAAGCCCAATGCGGCTAAATTCCAAGGGCTGGCACTGACATAATCTGCGGGGGCAACACCTTGAATGCCATTACGTGCTAATGCAATTATCACGGCACTCACTGTCGTGATTGTCAACGCAATCATGATCAATTTAGATAAGCCATCAAGTAAACGGTATTTACCTAATAACAGGATAGAGGTGCTCACCCCGATCACAATAAAACTTAATGTGGGTACAGGCACTTGAACAGGTAAGACGAAGGTCAAAATCGCCGCACAAAGCAAACCCACCGCTGCGGTGTTAATCACTGTGGCAAACACATTAAGTAAAAAGAAGATCCAAATGTATAGCTTGCCTTTTCTTAAATAACCTTGCAATAAGGTTTCCCCCGAATCTAGCGTGTATTGCACGCCAAAGCGGAAGAAAGGATATTTGAATAAATTCGCTAAAATAATAATGATGGCCAATTGCCAGCCATAAATCGCACCAGACTGGGTAGATGCAATAATATGCGATCCACCAACGGCAGCTGACGCTATTAAAATCCCCGGACCTAAAGCGGCAAATTTAGAATGCCATGTTGATTTTTCTATTTGTTGTGTTAATTCTGTCATACGATATTCCAAAAAAGAGTTTTTGATTGTCATTGTGAATTTTCACAATGTTTTAACAATATCGCCGATTTATTTATACTAGTCAACCGGACAAAAATAATACAAAAATAGTATTTTATTCTGAAATAAACTAGGGTTTTAGTAAAAGCTACTGGTATGAAAAAGAAAAGTATAAGAAATACTCTATTTCTAGAAAGGAAAATAACGATAAAATAAATTTGAAAAAATAATAAAAATTTTAAAGTAAAAATAAAATAATCGTAAAACGAAGTAAGTGAAATCAAAATTGAGAAAAGTGATGGCTGGGGTACTAGGATTCGAACCTAGGAATGCCGAGATCAAAACCCGGTGCCTTACCGCTTGGCGATACCCCAATTTAAATATCTTGATATGAAGAGGGTGGAGATTGTTTGATAGTATGGCTGGGGTACTAGGATTCGAACCTAGGAATGCCGAGATCAAAACCCGGTGCCTTACCGCTTGGCGATACCCCAACAACTATATTGACTTGCAAGCTAATGAATGGTGCGGGACGAGGGACTTGAACCCACACACCTCGCGGCGCCAGAACCTAAATCTGGTGCGTCTACCAATTTCGCCAGTCCCGCAAATATGGTGGCTATGACGGGATTCGAACCTGTGACCCCAACATTATGAGTGTTGTGCTCTAACCAACTGAGCTACATAGCCATTTTCTATTTGCATTCACCTCATCGGCTTTGCGGGGCTAATTATGCTGATATCGCCCCCACTCGTCAACTCTTTTTTTTATAAAAATGAAATTTTTAACGCGTTCGCATACAGTTTGAACAAATCGCTGTAAAAGCAACCGCACTTTAGTCTGCCAGCAAACGACGTAGCAAGCTCCCATCTAATAACGCACGTTTAATTAACGCAAATGCCCCAATGACATCTTCATTCTTCAGTTCTGATGCAACTAATGGCGTATTCTTGACAAAAGCAGGCAACGCATGGCTATCTAAAGAACGTTGTATTGCCGCAAACAAGATATTTTTGGCTTGGGTAATTTCACCAGAAATCACGATCTTCTCGGGATTAAACATATTCACACTCATCGCCAACACTCGTCCAATTTGCACCCCAACGTGTTCAATCAGTTCAATCGCTGCCGTATCCTGTTTGTTACTCGCCTTACAAATCGCATCAATATCGTGCGATTCAAGCGATAGCCATTTGCTCTCGTAGCCATCTTCTAACAGATCGTGCATTTTGCGTTCAATCGCTGTATTACTCACGACAGTTTCCAAACATCCTACATTGCCACACAAACAACGTTTTCCCAGCGGATCAACTTGAATATGCCCAATCTCACCGACATTATTTTTATAACCTAAAAAAACCTCATGATTTATCACAATGCCAGCGCCAACACCACGATGAATACGTAATAACAAAGAATCATAACAATCTTGCGTCACACCAAAATAATGCTCTGCTAAGGCTAAACTGCGCACATCATGTCCAATAAAAGTGGCTAATTGCGTATGTTGTGAAATTTTATTCGCCAGATCCCAAGGCGCTTCTAAATCAAGATGTGGCATGTATTCAATCATGTCTGTTTTCACATCGACAAATCCCGGCACCGTGATCCCCACAGCGATAAACTCACTGCCTCGCTTCTGATGCTGTGCAATAAATGCCGTCAAATGTTGTAGAAGAAAAGCCTCTATACTCGTAACACTTTGCTGTTCTGGTAAATCCACCACATCTCTTTTTAATAACTTCGTGGATAAATCCATGATAGCAAAAGTCGCATGTTTACGACCTAAACGAATCAAAATCGTGCGGAAAGCTTTATGTTCCGCCACAATTGAAGTGGCACGACGTCCACCAGTAGATTCCTGTTGCTCCACTTCTTTAATTAACCCTCGAGCAAGCAGATGACGTGTAATTTTAGTGACACTCGCTGGGGCTAATTGGCTGAGTTCTGAAATTTGAATACGAGAAATGGGACCTTGTTGATCGATCAGTTTATAAACAACAGCGCTATTCATTTGTTTTACTAAATCAACATTTGCTATTTGGTGATTTTCTCGCATATTTTACCCCAATAAAAAAATAACCTGATTATTCTAAAGTGAATTGACTGAATTAGAAATCACTTTTATTTGTTGTGCTACTCCACGTCGGACTTTAAAGTTGAAGAAAACAGTGCTAATCCCGTTGAATTACCTGTTTTGACCATCGCATTCATCACTTGTGTAGGTGAATGTAAAAGTTTATTTGTCAATTTATAACTCAGTGCTTGTAATACAGCTTCGCTATCTTCACCTTGACGTAACGCAAGCAATGCCTTTTCTAATAGTATTTGACGAATATCTTCTGCATTTTCTCGGTAAGAACGGATTAAATTTGAAAACTGATGCACTTTTAACCACTCAAAGAAATCCACGCATTCTTGTTGAATAATCACCCACGCTTGTGCCGACGCTTTCTCTCTTTCTGCCAGATTGCGTTGAATAATTGTCTGTAAATCATCTACTGTGTAATGATAAATACTGTCTAACTCACCGACACTTTCTTCAATATCACGTGGTACCGCAATGTCCACCAACAGCATTGGTAGGTCACAACGTACTTTTTGTGCAATCTTGACCATATCTTGAGTAATCAAGATTGTAGGACTTCCTGTTGAGCTGATCACAATATCCGCTTGATTTAAGCCTTCTTGTAACTGTGTGAGTGCCAAGACTTGCACATTTTCTGCACCATCTAATTTAGTTACTAAATGTTGCGCTCGTTCAAAAGTACGGTTTGCAATCATAATTCGTTGCACACCATGGCGTAACAGATGTCGACACGTCAGTTCGATGGTCTCCCCTGCACCGACTAAAAGCACATTTAGTGTTTTGAGTGAATCAAAAATTTGGCGTGCTAAACTACATGCTCCATAGGCTACAGACACAGCACTGCCACCAATATTCGTTTCGGTTCGAACTCGCTTTGCGACAGAAAACGTTTTTTGAAATAAACGGGAAAACTCACTGGAAAGAGGTTGATTTTGCCCTTGATAATACGTTTTACTCAACTGATAGGCGTCTTTCACTTGCCCTAAAATTTGCGGTTCTCCCAATACTAATGAATCCAATCCGCAGGCAACACGCATTAAATGTAAAACCGCTTGTTGATTTTGTTGCGAATAAAGGCAGCCTGCTAACGCATCTAAAGATAACTGATGTATTTCTGCAAACCATTGCATACAACGCGTCGCCCAACTTTCTGCCTCTTGAGGCGGAATGGCTTTATGATGAAAATACACTTCAGTACGATTACAAGTGGATAAAATCACCGCACTTTCAGCCAATGCTTGTTGCTGAATTTGCGCCAATGCCTCAACCCGTTTCTCAGCAGAAAACGCCACTTTCTCACGGATAGCGACAGAGGCTGTCTTGTGATTAATACCAATAACTAGAATCGTCATACATTATTTTACATGAACCGCGATCAAACACGGCGCGTTGAACCCACAAAGAAAAGAAATAAAGCCCATTTTAATCAATTGTCCTGTCATGAGCAAACGGCAACGTGATTATTTACATGAACTTCGCTTTTATTTCAATTAAAACACGTCTTTTGCTTTACGCCATGCAACAAAGGTTTCTATATTTTGTGCGATCAAAAACGGATTAATCTGTTTTTCTCGTCCCATTGTCGTGGGTAAACTTGGCTGGTGTGCTACACGCTGTTTTTGTACCCATTGTTCATGTTGTTGTATCGCTACATTTTCTGGCAATACATATTTGGCAAAGGCTAAATTGGCTAAAGTATATTCATGGGCGGGACACACAATTGTGTCATCAGGCAAGGATTTTAAGCGTTGTAAGCCATCAAACATATCTTGATAATTCCCGGTAAAGACACGTCCACAGCCCGCAGAAAATAAACTGTCGCCACAAAATAAATACCCATCAACCAGATAGCTCACATGTTGTTCCGTATGTCCTGCGGTTTGTAATACCTGAATGTGGTAATGTTCGGTCTGCAAAATGCCCATATTAACAATTTCAGTCGCCCCTTTCGCTTGGGTTTCTGCTGGTCCAAAGACTTTCACGTTTGGAAAATGTTGTTTAAAAAGTGAGACCCCCGCAGTGTGATCATCATGATGATGAGTTAACAGCAAGGCTTCCACTTTAAGTTGATGCTGTTGAACATAATCGAGTAACGGGGTAAATTCTGGTATATCGATCACAATTATCGGTAAATTTGCTCGTCCATAGAGCCAAATGTAGTTATCATTTAGAGCAGGAATCGGTACTAGCATAAATTGTCCTCAAGGGGTTGTCATGTGGTGGAACGCAAAATATCCTAACGTCATGCACTTGCCGCACAGCTGGCAACAATTACAAAATGGCAGTTGCTATTGTAACGCACTTACCGACTATTTTTCGGCTTGGTATCCAAAAATTTTAGGTCATCACGTTTTAAAACTTGGAGGATTAAGTGCTGAAATTCAAAGCGATTGTTTTTTGCATCATGCTATTTTACTTGCTCCCCATATCAGCCCACCATTACAAAGCCTCGGCTTGCAAAAAAATACCAGTGTCATCCAAGCTAATTTGACTGAACTGCCTTTTATTGAACAATCAATTGATGCTTGTGTGTTGAGTAACACATTAAATTTCAGCCAAGACCCGCACCAAATCTTACGTGAAGTTACGCGTGTTCTGCGTGAAGATGGCTATTTATTCTTGTCTCTTTTTAACCCCTTTAGTCCACTATTATTTAAACGCCATTTACATGCTGTCCCTCATCCCCCATTGCCTGTTCGACACTATGTTCCTTGGCGTATCTTAGATTGGCTAGCTTTACTTAATTTTGATATTTTAGATCAAAAGCGTTTAGTCAGCTGGGATAAACATCGCTGCTTTCCACACCTGATTGCGATTGTGGCACGTAAACGAGTTTATCCATTAACCCTCAATCCACAAAAAGCGCACTTCAAAAAACACGAACTTCTCACCCCAGTTAGCGCATTCAAAACAAGACTACTACGTAAATAAGTGCAATTAAACTTGCGACAAGCCATAAACTCCCCTATTATGCCGAGCTTTAAAATCAGAAACATATCGAGATAAGCATGTCTGAACAAACTTTTATTCTCGGCAAAGATGCCGCACTGGAAGACAGTATTCACAAATTTCAGCAAAAACTCACCGCACTTGGTTTCAATATTGAAGAAGCGTCTTGGCTCAATCCTGTACCGAATGTATGGTCGGTACATATTCGTGATAAAGATTGCCCACAATGTTTTACTAATGGGAAAGGTGCGACGAAAAAAGCGGCGCTTGCCTCCGCATTAGGGGAATATTTTGAACGCCTTTCCACCAACTATTTCTTCGCTGATTTTTATTTAGGACAGGATATCGCTAACAGTGATTTCGTGCATTATCCCAATGAAAAATGGTTTCCTATCGAAGATGAGAACTTATTGCCTAATGGGCTTTTAAATCAAGAATTGCTCGATTATTACGATCCACAACAAGAATTAACGCCACAATTATTAGTGGATTTGCAATCCAGTCATTACGATCGTGGCATTGTCGCCATGCCTTATGTACGTCAATCGGATCAAACAACAGTTTACATTCCACAAAGTATCATTGCTAACCTATACGTTTCCAATGGTATGTCTGCTGGAAACAGTAAATTTGAAGCACGAGTCCAAGGCTTATCGGAAGTTTTTGAACGCCATATTAAAAATAAAATTATTGCCGAAGCAATCAGCCTACCATTAATTCCTGCCGAAGTGATGGCACGTTTCCCAACGATCCAAGCTGCTATTGCGAAATTAGAACAAGAAGGTTTCCCTATTTTAGCTTATGACGCGTCATTAGGCGGAAAATACCCCGTGATTTGTGTGATTTTACTCAATCCTAATAATGGTACCTGCTTTGCCTCTTTTGGTGCTCATCCTCGTTTTCAAGTAGCACTCGAAAGAACCGTTACCGAATTATTACAAGGGCGTAGCTTAAAAGATCTTGATGTGTTTACGCCACCTTCTTTCAATAATGAGGATGTAGCAGAACACGCCAATCTTGAAACACATTTTATTGATTCCAGTGGTCTTATTTCTTGGGATCTCTTTAAATCTGACGCAGATTATCCATTTGTTGACTGGGATTTTTCGGGGAGCACGGCTCAAGAATATGACAACTTGATGGCGATTTTCCAAGCAGAACAAAAAGAAGTTTATATCATGGATTACAATCATTTAGATGTGTATGCCTGTCGAATTATTGTACCCGGCATGTCCGACATTTACCCTGTGGACGACTTAATTTATGCCAATAACAATATGGGCATGGATTGGCGAGAAATTTTGCTTGATTTACCGCACTTTCACCATGATCAACACACTTACCAAGAATTGTTAAGTGAGTTAGATGAACAAGGCATTGATGATGCGACTCGTGTGCGTGAATTTATTGGGATTGTCGCCCCCCCTAAATCGGGTTGGTCAACGTTGCGGATTGGTGAGTTAAAATCGATGTTGCATTTAGCCCTTGGTGAATTAGACGCTGCACTGGACTGGGCAAATTGGACATTAAATATGAACAGCTCGGTCTTCACTGCTGAGCGTGCTAACTATTATCGTTGCTTGATCAACAGTATTGAGCTATTCCTCGATAAATCTCGCCAACCTGAACAATACCGCATGGTATTTGAAAAAATGTACGGACAACGTGCAGTCGAAATAGCTTGGCAAGCCGTACAAGGCGGGAATCCGTTTTATGATCTCCTTGCTGATGATGAACATTTACACCAATTCCAAGCACACCAGAAACTGCTTCAGGCGTATGAAAAATTACAAAAAGCCAAGCGTGAAAATTGGAAATAAGATGAAAACGAAGGATGTCAGACCTGACATCCTTTTTCATTTGTGATCTAGTGCAAAGAAATCTTTTTCATTTCATGTTATTTTGACAACGATACTTTATCTGATAATAGGAGTTTTCTTATGCAAAATTGGACAACTGAAATGTGGCAAGCAGCGGGTATTGGCTTAGTTATTGGGTTGATCCTAGGTTACTTATTCTTACGTCTTACTAAAGGTTCGGTGAAAAAACAACTTCAAACGGAAACTGAATTACAGAAAGTCAAAAATCAATTAGATAACCAAAAACAACAGCTTGAAAAACACTTTTCAGAAAGTGCCGAACTTTTGAAAAACATTGCCCAAGATTATCAAAAGCTGTATAAGCATTTAGCAACCTCCTCAACGACATTATTGCCAGAATTAACCAATAAACCGTTATTCTCATCACATTTAATTACGACTGAACATGTGGATAAACATGACCAGCAAAATAAAGATGAACAACCTAGAGATTATTCTGAAGGTTCATCAGGTTTACTAAAAAACGATAAATAGTCTATAAAATCTACCAAGTCGCCTACTTGGTAGATTTTTTCTTTTATCAACGCACCATTTCATACATAATAATCCCCCTAACACTTCGTTTTATTAACCATTTATTCATTCTCTAAAAGGCAGTTACGAAAATGAACAATTCACTTCTCAATTAATCTCTTCTTTCTTATAGAGCAAGTGTTCTAACGCTTTGCTTAGCATGTTGTACAATAATTTAACGGAGTAAATGATGAAAAATCAGCTTACCAAATTAAAATGGTTTGATATTGCTATCTTAACCCTCATTCTGTTTTCCTATGCTATTTATGCTTCCTTTCTTCATTATGCTATGCCATTGGAAGGGAATAATTATGCCGATATCACGACTTTTTCAGCAGAAGATAATATAGGAGCCTTTATTCAACAAAGTCTCTTATTATTCTTGGCATTTTTATATTTAAAATGGCGAAATTTTCATTTCGGCGTATGGAATATTGGGTTTTCTTTTCAAGCAATCGGAAAAGGGATTGTATTGTTTATCATTGTCGCCCTGTGTATGGATCTTTATTTCATCCTGTTAAATGCGTTTCTAGATTTGTCCTATGTTGAAGAGACATTAAACACAGAAAGCATACCGCACTTTGCTTGGATTAATTTCCCGCTGATCCCTTATGCTATGTTGAATGGGGTCTATGAAGAACTCTTTTTCTTAGGTGTCTGCTTAAGCGTTGATCGTAAATATCTCCCTATCGCCTTTATTTATTCACTGATTATTCGTGTGAGTTTCCATACTTACCAAGGCATGGAAACTGCGATTGGCATCGGTTTAATACTGGGTAGCCTCTTTTTTCTGCTATACCAAAAATCAAAAAAGAAGGATCTCTTTCCTTTCTTTGTTGCCCATGCCATTGCCGATGTCTTTGGCGCTGGCGTCATAAGTTATTTTTATTAAAGCAAAAAATAACGCAAGTCATCTGACTTGCGTTATTTGCGCTTCGATTAGATAAAAACAATAAAACCTATTAATTGAGTTGCTCTTGAGTCTTAATAGCGTCGCATTCCCAGCCTGCATATTCACCTGAAAATTGATTCGCGATATCTTCAAACTGTTCCACATAGTTAAAAATCTGACTGTTATCTAAGCTCAACTCCTGCTCTAATCTCACCAAATAAACCAGTTCATCCTCTTCGAGCATAACAGGCAACTGACTATATTGCATGGAAACCAGTGTAATAGACTGCGAGTGAAGATAATCCATAAACGCAAACATATTTGCTTCTTCTTCAAAACGAAAGCTATGCTCAATCGTATAAAGCGCTGCAAGATCACGACCATTTTTTGTTAACAGTTCCAGCACTTCTTCGGTGGCATGAATTTTCATTTCCAAAGGTGAAGGTAATAAGAAGTCAAAATAAATGTCCCAATGTGGATCATATTGAATCTCAATAGCAGAAATTTCCTCAAATTGTTTAAGTACTTCTAAAAAGGGTTCCGTGTTATCACAATAAAAATAAAGCTGTGCATGACCTGCCGATAGCACATGTCCTGCATATAACGTGTCAGGTAATGCACTTAATTGTGTCCATAATTTCACAATCTGACGCATTAATGTTTGATAAAAACTCGGATCTGGCAATTCATTCTCATCCAACATCGCATACGGAAATTTAAACTGTATGATGTTATGGCTTTTCGGCGAGGGGAATTGATGTAATACCTCAAGATTCACTGAAAAAATCGCCAGTTTCTCATTCAGTACAGAACGATAATTTTGCCAGCTTTGTCCTTTATCCATGCGAGTACCTTATTTAAATACTGCCCAAACCGGTGCATGATCAGAAGGTTTTTCCATTGCACGGATATCCAACGCAATCCCTGTTTCAACACAGCGTGCTGCTAGAGCATGGTTTGCAATAATATGATCAATACGTAAACCACGATTATCATCAAACCCTTTTGAGCGATAATCAAACCATGAAAATTGATCGTTCACATCCGGATTTAAATGACGAAAAGTGTCCACTAAACCGTAGCCATATAAACGGTTCATCCATTCTCTTTCTTCCGGTAAAAACGAACATTTGCCCGTGCGTAACCAACGTTTACGATTTTCATCACCAATCCCAATATCCAGATCTGTCGGACTAATATTCATATCGCCCATAATAATAATCGGATTATTGGCATTGTGATCCTGTTCTAAATACTGCTGTAAATCCGCATAAAATTTCTCTTTAGCGGGGAATTTGGTTTCATGATCGCGACTTTCGCCTTGTGGAAAATAACCATTAATCACTGTTAATAAGCCAAAATCTGTTTCTAAATCCGCCATAATAATGCGTTTTTGAGCTTCCTCGCTGTCTGTTGGAAACCCTTTACGTACCGCTTTAGGCGCTTGCTTGGTTAACAACGCAACACCGTAGTGTCCTTTTTGACCATGATGAAAAACATGGTAGCCCAAATGTTCAACCAGTTCATAAGGGAACATTTCATCTGCCACCTTAATCTCTTGCAATCCCAACACATCGGGTTGGTATTTCTCAATCACCGCTTCTAGTTGATGCGGTCTTGCTCTCAATCCATTAATATTAAAAGAAATGACTTTCATGCCTAAATTTCCTAATTCATCATTAGATAAAGTCAGCATTATACTGTGATCTCGTGTATTGCCAAAGCAATAAAAACATTCTGTCATTACCCCTTAGCTTTTCACCATCACCCCCTAGCAGCATTTTTTGCAAAAATGTGATCTGTGTCTAGTAACATCTCATTAACAATGATTGATCATTTTTAAAACATCTTTTACAGTGAAAAATGTGCTAAAAGAATCCTTTACTCACCCAAACGGAGGAACTATGCCGCATAATTCAATGTTAAAAGAAAATCGTCTTTTCAAACCAACAGATGAATTTCGTCGCCAAGCCAATATTTCGGGCTTAGAAACCTATCAAGCTCTTTGGGAATTTGCTGACAAAGATTATCTCACCTATTGGAGTGATCTGGCACGTGAATTAATCACTTGGAAAAAGCCTTTTATGCACATCTTCGATGATTCAGAAGCGCCTTTCTATAAATGGTTTTCTGATGGCACTTTAAATGTGTCTTATAACTGTTTAGATCGCCACTTACCAGATAAAGCAGATAAAACCGCGCTAATTTTTGAATCAGATTTTGGTCAAGTCCAACTCTATACTTATGCCAAATTACATAATCGCGTTTGCCGTTTTGCTAATGCATTGCGTGAATTAGGGATCAAAAAAGGGGATCGGGTCATTATTTATTTACCCATGCTAGTGGAAGCCGTGATTGCGATGCAAGCCTGTGCCCGTATCGGTGCGATTCATTCAGTGGTATTTGGTGGTTTTTCTGCCAGCGCACTACGTGATCGGATTGAAGATGCTGAAGCCAAATTAGTGATTACCGCGAATGCTGGATTACGTGGTGGTAAAATTATTCCACTTAAAGAGACCGTGGATGAAGCTTTAGAAATGGGCTGTAAAACAATTGAAAATGTTATCGTCTTTCACCGAGTGAATATTGATACCCCGTGGAAAAAAGGGCGTGATCTCTGGTGGAATGAACTTACTGCAAACCAACCCGCTTTCTGTGAGCCAGAATGGATGAATGCGGAAGACCCGCTATTTATTTTATACACCTCGGGATCAACGGGTAAACCGAAAGGCATTGTACACAGTACCGGTGGTTATTTATTAGGTGCATTAAATTCGTTTCGCAATGTGTTTGATAATAAGCCAAATGATATTTTCTGGTGTACGGCAGATGTTGGCTGGATCACGGGACATTCTTATGTCTGCTATGGTCCACTCGCCAATGGCGCAACACAGGTAATTTTTGAAGGCGTACCGACTTATCCAGATCCGGGACGGATTTGGCGAATGATACAACGTCACAAAATTAATGTATTTTACACCTCACCGACTTTAATTCGTTCATTGACACGCTTAGGCGACCATATCCCCAATAAGTATGATTTATCTTCACTACGCTTACTTGGCAGCGTGGGCGAACCAATTAACCCATCGGCTTGGATGTGGTTTTATGAAGTGGTTGGTAAAAGTCGCTGTCCAATTGTTGATACTTGGTGGCAAACAGAAACCGGCTCGATCATGCTCGCACCGATACCCGGCGTAACCGCAACCAAACCAGGTTCTTGTACCCTGCCATTACCGGGTATTATGGCAGAGGTGTTAGATGAAAATGGTCAAAAATGTGCTGTAGAACAAGGCGGTGCGCTCGCTATTAAACGTCCATTCCCATCGATGTTACGCACGATTTGGAATGATCCTGAACGTTATAAATCTACTTATTTCCCTGCGGAATATGGCGGCAAATACTACATCGCAGGCGATAATGCCCATCGCGATAAAGACGGGTATTTTTGGATTCTTGGACGCACAGATGATGTGCTTAATGTCTCAGGACATCGACTTGGTACCATGGAAATTGAATCTGCGCTCGTCGCCAGTCCAAAAGTGGCTGAAGCGGCAGTGGTCGGTAAGCCAGATGAGATCAAAGGGGAAGCAATTGTTGCTTTCGTAGTGCTGAATGATTTCCGTCCAGAAGGTGAAGAAGCACGTCAGCTGGCAGAAGAACTCAAAGCTTGGGTATCCAATGAAATTGGTAAAATTGCCCGTCCTGAAGATATCCGCTTTGCCGATAACTTACCAAAAACACGCTCAGGCAAGATTATGCGTCGTTTATTGCGATCTATCGCCAAAAACGAAATGATCACACAAGATATTTCCACCTTAGAAAATCCACAGATCATCGGTCAATTACAACAACAATGGCTTTAAGCCGAACAAATAAAAAGCACCTTGTTCTGACTCAAGGTGCTTTAGTTATATTGACGCCCAAAGTGCGGTCGGTTTCTAGAAAGTTTTAACGCACTTATTTATTAATTAAGGTTAAAAACTCTTTACGCGTTTCACGGTCATCTAAAAAGACACCACCAAATGCGGATGTCACCGTATAACTGTTGGTATCTTTAATGCCACGGCATTTCACGCAGAAATGAGTAGCCTTTACATACACCGCCACATCGTCCGTTTCTAAAATCGTTTGGAATGCCAACAAAATTTGTTCAGTCAAACGCTCTTGTACTTGTGGACGTTGTGCAAAAAACGCCACGATGCGATTAATTTTAGACAACCCAATGACCCATTTTTTCGGGTAATACGCCACCGAAACCATCCCATCAATAGTCACAAAATGGTGTTCACAAGTACTGGTTAACGTCACGTCATTCACCAACACCATTTCACTGACTTTCATACGATTTTCAATGTTAGTAATTTTCGGGAAATTCGCATAGTCTAATCCGCTGAAAATTTCATCAACAAACATTTTCGCCAAACGCACGGGGGTTTCTTCTAAACTATCATCACGTAAATCTAACCCAATCAGCTTCATCACTTCACGCATATGTTGTTCAATCCCCGCTCGACGCGTATCTCTGTCTTGTTCTGGGGTAATCATTGGGGTTTCAATCCCCTTACTTAATAATGCGTTGCGGACTTTTTCTGCTTCTGGTGAAATCTTGTTCATGTAAAACTCCCGATAAATAATCCGCACATTCTAGCAAACTCTCGCCAAAGTACAAATGAGAATAATTGGTAGAGAGGATGAAAAGTTTTGGAAATATGGTGCTCTGGGCGAGACTTGAGCCTGAAAAAAGGAATACATTAAACTCACGCTCACATAAAATGTAAACAAAGTATGAGAAAAAGAGATCATCCTGCGTTTTTGGTATAAAATATTGCCCGTTAAACTCAACTAAGGATTCAATTATGTTGCCTCTTGAACAAGCACTGACTCAAATGCTCGCTATGTTGCCAACACCAGATTGTGCGCAAGCCGAACAACTCCCCCTTCAACATGCGGTGAATCGCATTTGTGCTGAGGATATCATTTCCCCGCTTAATGTCCCCTCATTTGATAACTCGGCGATGGACGGCTATGCGGTGCGGCTAGCAGATTTAGCACAAAATTTAACTCTCACGGTCGCAGGAAAGTCCTTTGCGGGCGCACCTTTTGACGGGGAATGGCAAACACAAAGCACGGTCAGAATTATGACAGGGGCAATGTTGCCGGCGGGTGCGGATGCGGTGGTGATGCAAGAAGACGTGATCGTCAATGAGGATGGTACAGTCACTTTCCCTGAAAAGATTAAAGCCGGTCAAAATATTCGCTACATTGGCGAAGATGTCAAACAAGGTGAAGTGGTATTGAATAAAGGAAGCGTGTTAAATGCAGTTTCCTTACCCTTACTCGCCTCATTAGGCATATATAATGTCAAGGTCTTTCCACGTTTGAAAGTAGCTGTGCTTTCGACTGGTGACGAACTTGTGCCGGTAGGACAACCGCTGAAAGAAGGTCAAATTTACGACACTAACCGTTTTACGATTCAATTGTTACTGGAAAAGCTCAACTGTGAGATTCTGGATTTCGGTTTATTACCGGATAACGAGCAAGAATTTGAAAAAGCCTTTATTGAGGCTCAACAGCAAGCGGACTTGGTGATCACAAGCGGTGGCGTTTCTGTGGGTGAAGCAGATTTTACCAAAAAAGTGCTTGAAAAAGTCGGTCAAGTGAATTTCTGGAAAATTGCGATGAAGCCGGGTAAGCCTTTTGCCTTTGGTCGATTAAAAAACGCCTGGTTCTGTGGTTTACCGGGTAATCCTGTGTCGGCATTGGCAACTTTTTATCAATTAGTACAACCGGTGATTGCCAAATTAAGTGGTTATAGCCAGTGGAAAGCGCCGCAACGCTTGACAGCCATTGCAGCAACCAAGATGAAAAAAGCACCGGGGCGTTTAGATTTCCAACGTGGTTTCTATCAAGTGAATGCCCAAGGGCAAATTGAGGTGCAACCCGTTGGTTTTCAAGGATCACATCTTTTTAGCTCTTTTGTGAAAAGTAACTGCTTTATTGTGCTAGAGCGTGAACGTGGCAATGTGGAAGCGGGTGAAACGGTCACAATCGAGCCATTTAACCATCTAATGAGTTAATATGACTGAATTAAGTTATCAAGAAGAATTACGTTATAACCGTCAAATTATGCTCAAGGCGGTAGATTTTGAGGGGCAAGAAACCCTCAAACAAAGCAAAATGCTGATTGTTGGCTTGGGCGGTTTAGGCTGTGCCGCCAGCCAATATTTAGCGACAGCTGGTGTGGGGCATCTCACCTTGTTGGATTTTGATACGGTGTCGCTGTCGAACCTACAACGCCAAGTGTTGCACGATGACAGCCGTTTAGCGATGCCGAAAGTCGATTCGGCAAAACTGTCGTTGCAACGCTTAAATCCACATATTCAGATTGACACTATCAATGCCAAACTCTCAACAGAAAAACTCGCTGAAATCATACCGCACTTTGATGTGATTTTAGATTGCACCGACAATGTAGAAATTCGTAATCAGCTTGATCAGGTCTGCCAACAAGCGAAAGTGCCGTTAGTCTCTGGAGCGGCGATCCGCCTGGAAGGGCAAGTAACGGTATTTACTTATCAAGAAAATACGCCAACCTATCGTACATTAAGTCAATTATTTGGCGAGAATACGCTAAGTTGCGTCGAGGCGGGGGTATTAGCGCCCATTGTGGGCATTGTTGGTTCTATTCAAGCGTTAGAGGCGATTAAAGTGCGGTTAAATATCGGTAAGAATTTATGTGGCAGATTACTGATGATCGATGGGATGACGATGAATGTGAGAGAGATCAAATTTTAGTAAGGCAAATTTGCCTAATACTAAATATTCTGTACAATTTTATAACATGATTTTAATTAAATAATACAAAAACATTTCATGAAAATTATTGACAACATCAACCATATTCTTGGCGAAGATCTGAAAACATCATTAAGTCAAAATGATAAATTAAAAATTGCAGCTTCTTATTTTTCTATTTACGCTTACGCAGAATTAAAAAATGAATTAGAAAATATTGAGGAACTCCAATTTATTTTTACCACTCCAACTTTTGTTACCGACACAGTCACAGAAAAATTAACTAAAGAGAAGCGTGAATTCGTTATTCCTCGGTCTGATCGTGAAAATAGTTTATATGGTACAGAATTTGAAATTCATCTAAAAAATAAATTAACTCAAAAAGCAATTGCAAAAGAATGTGCAGATTGGATTAGACGTAAAGCTAAATTTAAATCCAATACTAGCCATGCCCCAATGCAAGAGCTCATCTCAATAAAACAAAAAAACAATACAATCACATACTTTCCAATCCAAGGGTTCAATCCAGCAGGATTAGGTTATAAAAAAAGTGATGCTACATCTAATTTTTCTACTCGATTTGAAGGTCAATTTTCACAACAATATTTGCAGTTGTTTAATCAAATTTGGCATGACCATGAAAAAGTTGAAGATGTTACACCACAAATTATTCAACATATAGCGTCTGTTTACCAAGAAAATGCTCCTGAGCGCATCTATTTCCTCATGCTATATCATATTTTTAAGGATTTCTTAACAGAAATAAATGACGATGTTATGCCTAATGAAAAAACAGGCTATCAAGACACATTAATCTGGAAAAAACTATTTAATTTCCAAAAAGATGCAGCCATAGGCATTATTAATAAATTGGAAAGTTACAATGGCTGTATTTTGGCGGACAGTGTTGGATTAGGAAAAACGTTTACTGCTCTTGCTGTCATCAAATATTATGAACTGCGTAATAAAAGTGTATTGGTTCTTTGCCCTAAAAAACTTGCTGATAATTGGCGAACATACAATACAAACCTAGTGACAAATTTATTTGCACAAGATCGTTTTAATTATGATGTTTTTTATCATACGGATCTTTCTAGACAAAATGGTAACAGTGGTGGTATTGACCTCAGTAAAGTCAATTGGGGAAATTATGATTTACTCGTCATTGACGAATCCCATAACTTCCGTAACCGAGATACATTCAAAGACAGGACAACACGCTATCAAATCTTGATGGATAAAATTTTACGCCAAGGCGTTAAAACAAAAGTTTTAATGCTATCTGCGACGCCAGTAAATAACAGATTTAATGATCTTAAAAATCAACTAGCTCTAGCTTATGAGGGCAATCCAGAGCAATTGCAACAAAAACTAGATACCGAAAGAAGTATTGATATGATTTTTTCTCGTGCACAAGCGAGTTTTAATCAATGGAGTAAACTCCCAGCAGAAGAACGGACTACAGAAACTATTTTAAACTTATTAGATTTTGATTTTTTCAAACTACTTGATAGCTTAACAATTGCACGTTCCAGAAAACATATTCAAAACTTTTACGATACTCATGATATAGGTAAATTTCCAACTCGCTTAAAACCGTTATCCTACCGCTGCGCTATTTCCACCGAGAATAATATTAAATTGAATGATATTTACCACAGTTTATCCCAAATAAGCATGTCCGTGTATGCACCTGTTAGCTACATTCAACCAAGTAGACTCAGTAAATACGAAGAAATTTTCGATACAATAGTGAGTAACAATACAAAATTTAAACAAACTGATAGAGAAAAAAACTTACAAAGTTTAATGACAATCAACTTGCTAAAACGCTTAGAAAGTTCTGTTCAAGCCTTCCGACTTACTTTAAAAGAATTAGAAAAAAGTATTGAAAATGTATTAGCTAAGATCGCTGATTTCGAGGAACGAAAAAATACCGGGGAAATCAGTATTGCTCCCGAAATGGGTTATGATCAAGATGAAAATGGTGAATTGCTGTACACTGAAGATTTAATAGGGAAAACACTTAAAATTCATTTAGGTGATATGGATATTCTAAGCTGGCAAAATGAACTTACAACTGATCTGTTTATTATTCAAGATTTGTTAGAAAAAATCACACCAGTTACGCCACAAAAAGATGCCAAATTACAACATTTAATTAGTCATATTAAAAATAAAATGGAGCATCCAATTAACTTAAACAATAAAAAAGTCATTATTTTTACGGCATTTTCAGATACGGCTGACTATCTTTATCAGAATCTAGCACCACTATTTTTGCAACATTTTAATATTCATACGGCAAAAATTACAGGTTCACAAAATCAATCCACAATAAAAACGCAAATGGGGGGCCGAGCATGCTATGATATGCAAGGATTATTAACATTATTCTCACCTATTTCTAAACAAAAAGAACAAGTTTTTCCTGATGAAAAAAATGAAATTGATATTTTGATCGCGACAGATTGTATTTCTGAGGGGCAAAACTTACAGGATTGTGACTATTTAATCAATTTTGATATTCATTGGAATCCGGTGCGAATTATTCAACGTTTTGGGCGTGTAGATCGTATTGGTTCAAGAAATAATGTCATTCAATTAGTCAATTATTGGCCTGATATTAGCTTAGATGAATATATCAATCTCCGCGAACGTGTTGAAAATCGCATGGTCATTGTAGATATGGCGGGGACAGGTGATGACAACGTGCTTACAACAAAAGCAAATGAGCTCGCTTATCGTAAAGCACAATTAAAGCAATTACAAAACGAAGTCTTAGACTTAGAAGATGCTAACACGGGTGTCTCTATCACCGATCTAGGTTTAAATGATTTTAGAATGGATCTAATTCATTATATGGAACAAAACCCAGAGTTAGCTCATTCACCGAAAGGTTTACATACTGTTGTACCTGCACAACCAGATATTGGCTTACATGCTGGCGTCATTTTTACATTAAAAGCAAGACATAAAGAATATCAACATAATAATCCAAATCGGCTTTATCCCTATTATATTGTGTATATTCAAGAAAATGGTCAAGTTGTGTTTGATTACACAAAAGCGAAGTATTTACTTGATGTTGCTCGGAAGTCTTGTCGTGGACAAAATAAAGCGATTCCTGAAGTTTATGAGTCCTTTAATCGACGTACTCAAGACGGTCGGGATATGCGGCAATACTCCAAATTACTGGATATTGTGATTGACAAAATCAGACAAGTAAAACAGGAAAAAGATATCGATAGCTTATTTTCTGGTTTAACAACGAGCGCATTAAGCCAGGATATTTCAGGCTTAAATGATTTTGAGCTAATTAGTTTTATTGTCATTGAGGAACAATAATGGCGCTATATCGTTATCCTGGAACCACAGCTGTAAATCGTCAAATCCCGAAAAATAAATTTTATCAGATGGGTAATGCAACACATAAACTTGAACAACTCTTTGTTAATCAGATTGAGCGTATTCACTGGGCAAATAAATTGGCTGAAAATACGCTTAGAATTCCCCCAACTGATGAAGTAAAAGAGATTCAAATTTTTCACCTTCATACCCGAGTGGAACACCTTGATAAAAGGATTTTAAATTATATTGATAACCAAATTCTGAGCCCAATTATTTTTGAAATTCATTATCAAAACAAAATTAAAGTGATCGCTACCTATAAACGTTTAAGTCATACAGATAAGACAAAAGTAGTACTTGATCACTATTACGAGTCAGCATGGTTAACTGAAAATAGCCGACAAGACTTACCTATCGTATTAAACTTAGCTGATTTATATGCTCATTTGATCCATGCTTTATTGCCTTTCACCGTTCAAGATGAAATCAATACAGCACAGAATATTGAACAAATTTTACAAAAGCAGAGAGAAATAAGCCTGCTACAAAAAGCGCTCGCCAATCTCACAACTAAGCTAAAAAATGAGAAACAATTTAATCGCAAAGTTGAAATAAACCAGAAAATTCAACAACTACAAAAACAAATAAACAATTTATAATACTGTATCCAGCAGGATATCCCTAGCATCCACCGGAATAAATCACACTAGATAATGGAGAAAATATGTCGAAGGAATTAAAGATGCACACGAACAATCTCGTGGCGAAAAACATTGAAAAATTAACCGCACTTTTCCCAAATTGTATTACTGAAACACAAAATGCAGAAGGGAAAATAATCAAAGGTGTTGACTTCGATTTACTGCGCCAAGAGCTCTCCGAAACCATTATTGAGGGAGATAAAGAGCGTTATCGCTTAGATTGGGTCGGAAAAAAATAAGCCATTTTAACAGCAAATGCACCTATTGCCAAAACACTAAGACCTTGTCGTGAAGAAAGTGTCAATTTTGATACTACGCAAAATTTATTTATTGAAGGGGATAATCTTGATGCATTAAAGCTATTACAAGAAACATACCTTGGCAAAGTAAAGATGATTTATATCGATCCCCCATACAATACAGGAAACGATTTTATCTACAACGATGATTTTGCAGAAACGGTTGATGATTTTTTAGTTCGTTCAAACCAAGTTGATGAAGAAGGCAACCGCCTTGTCACAAATACAGAAAGTAATGGTCGCTTTCACTCGGATTGGCTTTCAATGATGTATAGTCGTTTAAAACTTGCACGTAATTTATTAACTGATGATGGTGTCATTTTTATTTCTATTGATAGTAATGAACAAGCTAATCTAAAGAAAATTTGTGATGACGTTTTTGGAACCGATAACTTTATGGAGTGTTTTATTTGGAACAAAAAAAACTCTGCTAAAGGAGTACCTCCCAAAAATATGATAGTAAATACACATGAATATATTTTATGCTATGGAAAATCTAGCCACAGTAAACTAATTGGAAAATTACGAACAAAAGAAACTTTTTCAAATCCTGATAATGACCCAAGAGGTGATTGGAGAATGTCTAATATAAAAAGTACATTAGACAATCATAAAAATAGATTTTCTATAGTAGACCCTAAAACAAATATTCCATATACAAATTTTTGGGCTTTTTCAGAAGATACATTAAATAATATGATCGAAAATAATAGAATTATTTTTCCTAAAAATCCTGATGGATTACCTAAACAAAAAGAGTTCTTTAATGAGTTTAAAAACCCATATATTCCGATAAAATCAGACCTAGGATTATTTGACTCACAATCAACAACAGAAAAGAATGTAGAAATAATGATGAAGTCAAAAGTATTTCTATATAGGAAACCTCTAGACTTAATGAAAACAATAATACAACAAGCATTGCCTGAAAAAAATATCATTTTAGATTTATTTGCTGGTTCCTCAACAACAGCACATGCAATCATGCAACTTAATGCCGAAGATAGCGGTAATCGTCGTTTTATTATGGTGCAATTACCAGAAAAAACAGAAGAAAAATCAGAAGCCTATAAATCAGGTTATCAAACGATTGCTGAAATTTCAAAAGAACGCATTCGCCGTGCGGGCAATAAAATTCTTGCGGATAATGCTGGAAAAGAAGGTATCAAGCAGCTTGATATTGGTTTTCGCGTGCTAAAAATTGACTCTTCAAATATGAAAGAAGTGTATTACACACCAGATAATCTGTCTCAAACCCTATTGGATCATATGGAATCTAATATCAAGGAAGATCGTAGCGCAGAAGATCTCCTCTTCCAAGTGATGCTAGATTGGGGGATAGAACTTTCCTTACCGATTGAACAGAAAAGCGTCGGTAATAGTATCCTGTATTATGTAGGGGGAAATAGTCTTGTTGCCTGCTTTGACGCATTAACATTGGATGTCATTAATGAAATCGCAAAACATCAACCACTACGTGTCGTTTCTTGCGAATCAGCAATACAGCATGATCAAGATAAAACCAATATTAAAGAACGCTTCAAACAACTTTCACCAGAAACAGACGTACGTTTTTTATAGGAGTTGGTGATGAAAATTCAATTTAGAACCTTAAATTACCAATTAGATGCTGTACAAGCTGTAGTGAATTGCTTTCAAGGGCAAACACGCCATGAAGGTAAACGTTATATGCGTGATTTAGGTAATACCAAAAGTAAACATCCTCAGCAAATTGAAATAAATATTCCACAACATATTGACTACGATGAATTTGGCTTTGCAAATCAACCTATTGACAGTTTAGATAACGTATTAAAAAACATTAAGAAAATTCAAAAGGAAAATAATTTATCTCCTTCAACACATTTGATTGTGGCAGATAATCAGAATAATAAAAACTTAACTTCTAGTCCGCTTAATATCGATGTAGAAATGGAAACTGGAACAGGTAAAACCTATTGCTATATTCGTACTATGTTTGAACTAAATAGACAGTATGGTTGGTCAAAATTTATTATCGTGGTGCCAAGTATTGCTATTCGTGAAGGTGTTGATAAAAGCTTCTCAATGATGAGCGAACATTTCCAACAAGAGTATGGCAAAAAAGCCCGTTTCTTTATTTATGATTCGAAAGCATTACACCATTTAGAAAATTTCAGTGCAGATGGTGGCTTAAATGTAATGATTATTAATGTTCAAGCATTTAATGCTACTGGAAAAGATGCTCGTCGTATTCATGAAGAATTAGATGAGTTTCAATCTCGTCGCCCTATTGATGTGATTGCGAAAAACCGCCCTATTCTAATTTTAGATGAACCGCAGAAAATGCATGCTGATAAAACATTAGCATCTTTAGCTAATTTTAAGCCACTGTTTATTCTACGTTATTCTGCTACGCATAAACGACAATATAACTTGGTTTATCGTCTTGATGCACTTGATGCTTACAATCAAAAACTGGTGAAAAAAATTACAGTAAAAGGTATTGAGGTACAAAATTTATCTGGTTCAAATAGTTATCTTTATTTACAACATATTGAAATATCTAAATCTGCGCCAATTGCCAAACTAGAACTCGAAATAGGCCATAATAACGGATTTAAGCTCGAAATCCGTAAAATCAAGAAAGGGGATGACCTCTTTGAAATCAGTAATGAAGCAAGGCAGTACAATGGTTATGTTGTAGCTGAAATTGATGCGCGTGAAAATTCGGTAAGCTTTACTAATGGTGTAAAAATTTATGTTGGTGAAGCGTTAGGTGATGTGAATGAAACAACATTACGTACTATACAAATTCGCGAAACAATTCGAGCACACATTTCTAAAGAAAAAGCCTTATTTGATCGTGGTATCAAAGTATTAAGCTTATTTTTCATTGATGAAGTCGCAAAATATCGCCAATACGATGATGAAAATAATGCACAAGATGGTGAGTACGTCCGTATTTTTAAAACACAATATGAGCAGGTTTTAAACGAATTAAAAGACACATCAATTATAGATAGTCCGTACTGGAGTTATTTACAGAATATTGATATAGATAAAACTCATAACGGCTATTTTTCTATTGATAAAAAATCAAAACGCTTAATTGATCCCACTATAGATCGTCGTGCTAACGAGGTCGAAAGCACAAGTGATAGCGATGCCTATGATTTAATTTTGAAAGATAAAGAGCGCTTACTTTCCTTTGATGAACCGACGCGTTTTATTTTTTCTCACTCTGCGCTACGCGAAGGTTGGGATAATCCCAATGTATTTACGATTTGTACACTCAAACATTCCGATAATGTTATCTCTCGCCGTCAAGAAGTAGGACGTGGCTTACGTTTAGCGGTAAACAAAAACGGAGATCGCATGGATGCAAAACATTTTGGTGAAAATAGTCCAGAAATCCATCAATTAAATAACCTCACCGTGGTGACCAATGAAAGTTACAAAGAGTTTGTAAAAAACCTACAAAAGGAAATTTTAGATGAATTGAGTAGTCGTCCGACTAAGGCAGATCAACAATATTTTAGCGGTAAATTTGTTCGTTTAGAAAATGGTGAAAAACACCAAATTAGCGAACAACAAGCAAAACAAATCTATCACTATTTAGTAAAAAATGATTATATTGATGACAATGATAGCCTCACGGAGGTCTACAAAACTGCTCAAAAAGCCAACCAGCTTGCTCAATTACCACCAGAATTAGGCTCACTTTCTAGTCCAATTTTTCAATTGATCGAAGGAATTCTTGAGCCTGATCTTATTGAAGGGATGATCGATAACATTCATCTAAAAAAAGAGAATCCAATTAATTCAAGCAACTTGAATCGTAAAGAATTTCAAGCGTTATGGAAAAGAATCAATCGCAAAGCAGTCTTTGAAATACAACTAGACAGTGGAAGCTTAATTCAAGAAAGTATTACAAAAATTGAGAAAGAAGCCCAATCTCGTGGCGGTCTCTTTGTAGAAAGTATTACGTACAAAATCGGAGAAACGACACAAAAAGATAATATTGAATATTCAGATCTTCAAATTAGAGAAAGTTTTGGCGAATATCGTACTCAAACGGAAAAAACAGCTATCTCAGTCTCTTCACAAGTAAAATATGATTTAGTTGGCGAACTCGCGAATAAAACAAACTTACTGCGTAAAACCATCGTTGCTATTTTAAAAGGTATCAAAAACGACATTTTTGAGCAGTTTAAATGCAATCCTGAAGCCTTTATTCGTGAGGTAAGTCGTATTATTAATGAACAGCAAGCCAAAATGGTTATTCAGAATCTAACTTACCATCCTCTATCAGAAGGCTACCATGATAATGAAATTTTTGTCAGTAATATCGTCCCTAGTGATGCTTATCAAGCTAAACACCATATTTGGGAATATGTGGCAACTGATTCAAAAGTAGAGACAGAATTTGCCAAAGAATTGGATAATGCAAGTGAAGTAATCGTGTATGCAAAATTACCTCACCGTTTTCAAATTCCAACGCCATTTGGTCATTACAATCCAGACTGGGCTATTGTGCTTGAAAAGTCAGATCAAAAAGAAATTTATTTTGTTGCTGAAACCAAAGGCTCAAGTGATGAAAATGAATTGCGCTTAGGTGAACAAAATCGAATCCAAAGTGCAAAACGTTTCTTCCAAACATTAAATGAAGAGCAACATCAAAATGTGCGATATGACGTTGTGAGCTGTTTTGATGAATTAATGAAGAAAGTGCTGAATTAGTAGGATAAAAGAGCGGTACTCTTTAATAGAATTTACCGCTCTTCTTTATTTTCCACCCCAACGCTGAAACAAATCCTGTGCTAATTGAATTTCGAATTGATCGCATAAGCGGTTGACACTTTGATCCACAATGTCTTGCACTGTTTTCGGGTGATGATAAAACGCCGGCATCAATGGCGTGATTTGTGCGCCAATTTCAGCGGCTTGAGTCATTAAACGAAGATGCCCTAAATGTAATGGCGTTTCCCTTACACATAACACCAAGGGTTTACGTTCTTTTAAACACACATCAGCGGCACGCGTGATCAGGTCATCAGTATAGCTATGAGAAATGCCGGATAAAGTTTTAATGGAACAAGGCAGGATAATCATACCTAAGGTGCGGTAAGAGCCGGACGAAATTGCTGCGCCAATATCACGCACATCATAATTTACATCCGCCAATGCCTTGACCGCTTGAATGCTGTAATCCGTTTCTGCTGCAATGGTTTGTTTAGCGGCATTGCTGATAATTAAATGGGTTTCAATGTGATCAAGCGGTTTAAGCACTTCCAATAAGCGAATCGCATAAATCGCACCTGATGCACCAGAAATACCAATAATGAGGCGTTTTTTGTCGTTTTTCATAGGCAAATGATAAGAAAATGATGTGTGGCTATTCTAGCACAAATGATACGTTATCCAGAATGTGTTCCTCACAATTTAAGTGAAAGAAAAGCAGAAAATGGAAAAATAAAAATGGAGAGTCAAATTAATTCAACTCTCCATTTTTGTTATTAATTGTTATTGTTCGTGCTTATTTTTCATTGTGCATTTCAAGATTAGTAGCATCTTTTTCACGCTTTTTCTTGGCGATATCATTACGCTGTTCTGCAATATTATCCAGATATTCAGGTGTAATATCGCCCGTCACATAAACCCCTGTAAACACCGAACAATCAAAGTCTTGAATACTTGGATTTTCTTGTTGCACAGAACCAGTTAACGCATCTAAATCTTGGAAAATTAATTTATCCACACCAATTAAGTTAGCAATTTCATCTACATCACGACCATAAGCGATCAATTCATTTTTGGTTGGCATATCAATACCATACACATTTGGATAACGAATTTCTGGTGCAGCAGAGGCAAAATAAATTTTCTTCGCACCTGCCGCTCTCGCCATTTCGACAATTTGTTCAGACGTGGTACCACGTACAATCGAGTCGTCAACTAACAACACATTCTTATCTTTAAATTCTGAAGCAATGGTATTGAGTTTACGTCTAACAGAACTGACTCGCAATGCCTGCCCCGGCATAATAAACGTACGTCCTACATAGCGATTTTTCACAAAACCTTGACGATACGGTTTATTTAACACGCGCGCAATACGTAAAGCAATATCGTTAGAGGTTTCAGGCACAGGAATGACCACATCAATATCATCCACATCCGCCCATTCCCGTGCAATTTTTTCACCTAAACGTTGTCCCATATGAACACGAGCAGCATAAACAGAAACCCCATCGATGCAAGAGTCTGGACGTGCAAAATAGACGTATTCAAAAATACAAGGTGTTAATGTTGGTTTGTCTGCGCATTGCTGAGCATACATTTCCCCTTCAAACGTGACATAAATCGCTTCGCCGGGTTGTACATCTCGTACAAACTCAAAACCCACTGTATCTAATGCGATACTTTCGGAGGCAAACATATACTCTGTTTTGCCATTTTCCTCGCGTTTCCCTAACACTAACGGACGGATACCGTTCGGATCACGAAACGCGACCATACCATGACCAATAATCATGGCGATACAAGCATAAGCACCACGAATATCCTGATGCGTTTGTTTGACAGCACTGAATACATCTTGCGGATCTAATTGGTATTTTTCGAAGTGATCAAGGTGATTGGCTAAGATATTGAGTAATAATTCAGAATCTGAATTGGTATTTACATGGCGACGTGCGAGACGAAATAACTTTTCTTTTAATTCACTTGAATTGGTCAAGTTACCATTATGCACTAAGGTTAAGCCATAAGGCGAATTTACATAAAAAGGTTGCGCTTCAGAGACACTTGAGCTCCCAGCCGTAGGATAACGAACATGTCCAATGCCAGCATTGCCTTGTAAACGTAACATATGAACTTGTTCAAATACATCGCTGACTAACCCGTTCGCTTTACGCAAGCGGAATCGGTTTTCATCATCTACGGTTACAATCCCGGCGGCGTCTTGCCCGCGGTGTTGCAATAAGGTTAACGCATCATAAATTGATTGGTTAACTGGGCTTTGGCTAACAATACCAACAATACCACACATTCGTGTTTATCCTCTATTTATTTAATGTTGAATTTATAAAACTGGATGTTGCTTGTAACTGTTGAAAAAACCACTCAACAATAAAGCCGAAATGTGGAATGAGTTTTGATTCTTTCCACCAAACAGTTTGGCTAAAATTCGTAAAGGTATCCATAAAGAATAACAATGCTGCCACAATCAATACGCCTCGAATAAGTCCAAAACAGGCACCTAGTACGCGATCAGTCCCGGTTAACCCTGTCTTATCCACTAACTCACCCAAAATATGATTCACAATCCCACCCACAATTAATGTGGCAACAAACAAGATCGCAATTGCCGTGCCATTGCGCAAGTAAAGGGATTCGATTTGGGTTAAATAATTAGCGAGATAAGGATAAAAGTGATTAGCCACAAAAAAAGCAACGACCCAGCTTGCGACTGACATCACTTCTCGAATAAATCCACGTAATAGACTGATAATAATCGAAAATGCAATGATGGCGATGATAATATAATCAATCATTGGAATATCTCTAAAAAAACACTCGAATTTCCGCCCGCGCTATTTTACAAAAAAAGAAAACGTTTGCGTAGTGAAAAATTCAAGAAAAGTTGAATAAATATGAAAAAAGAAAAGTCTTTATCACACAAGCAAGAAAAGCGCCATTCATAGCGGATTTATAATTCTTGCCAAAAAGCTTTATCTAATTTTCGCTGTGCTTTTTTCAGGACATCAGCTAAATTTTGATAATTCGGCTGCTCTGTTAAGATAGGTAAAGTTTCGTTTACTTGCTTTAAGCGCTCACAAATTTCATAAAACCAGACCGCACTTTGTGGGGATAAGGGCGTGATAGAACGTTTACCTAACCAATACAAACCTTGCAACGGAATTAACAGCGCAACAATCGCGCTAAATACAGCAATGGCTAATGCACTGATATCGGATTTGGCGTAAACTTGTTGCCAAGTGATGGCAAAAACAGCTAAAAAAGGCATAAACTTTTGCGCGAAAAGCGTTGCTTTAATCACGCGGTTTTCGGGAAAAATCATACCTAGCTTACTTTCCAATGGCCAACTTTTTAAATAATGCTGACCTTTTTTTAAAAAAATAAAAAAATACATTTTGCTATTGTACACAACCTCTTAAATACGATAACGAAATAAAGATAGCATATTCAGGTTAAATATTCAGCTTATTTTAAACTAGCTCTTTGCCTATTTTTTGTATTTTGTTAAAAATGTTTAAAGTTTAATAATTTTTTTGATAAATGTCGCATTTTTAGTAGGTTGTGAATTTATTTTATTGTACGAAAGGTGTATCCTATGCCTATCAGATTTTCATCTGCCTATTTGTTCAATATTTGAGCAAATAAATTTTTTTAACTTAAAATCAAATAATAGGTCTCTTATGTCTCAAAAATTAGTCCTAATCTTAAACTGTGGTAGTTCTTCATTAAAATTCTCTATTTTGGACCCGCAAACTGGTGAAGAAAAATTGTCTGGTTTAGCCGAAGCATTTCATTTAGATGATGCGCGTATTAAATGGAAACTCCATGGTGAAAAAGGTAACGCTGATTTAGGTGCAGGTGCTGCACATAGTGAAGCACTTAACTTTATTGTAAATAGTATTTTCCCATTAGATCCATCTTTAAAAGAAGACATTGTTGCGATCGGTCACCGTATCGTTCATGGCGGTGAAAAATTCACGTCTTCTGTTGTCATTACGGATGAAGTGGTTCAAGGCATTAAAGACGCTGTTCAATTCGCCCCATTACACAACCCAGCACATTTAATCGGTATTGAAGAAGCCTTCAAAATGTTCCCTCATTTAAAAGATAAAAATGTGGCTGTCTTTGATACCGCTTTCCATCAAACCATGCCTGAGGAAGCTTATTTATATGCGCTACCTTATTCTTTATATAGAGAACATGGTGTACGTCGTTATGGCGCACATGGTACAAGTCATTTCTTTGTTAGCCAGCAAGCCGCTGAACGTTTAAATGTTCCGGCAGAACAAGTAAATGTCATTACCTGTCATTTAGGTAATGGTGCCTCTATCGCGGCAGTACGTCATGGACAATGTATTGACACCTCTATGGGCTTAACGCCATTAGAAGGTTTAGTCATGGGAACACGTTCTGGTGATATTGATCCAGCAATCGTCTTTTATTTACACGACAACCTTGGTTTATCTGTTGAAGAGATCAATACATTATTAACCAAAAAATCAGGCTTACTCGGTTTAACCGAAGTCACAAGTGACTGTCGTTATGCAGAAGATAACTATGACAAAGAAGCGCCAGCAAAACGTGCATTAGACGTATTTAGCTATCGTTTAGCAAAATATATTGGTTCTTACATGGCGGTTATCGGTGAACGTTTAGATGCTATCGTCTTCACGGGTGGTATTGGTGAAAACTCATCTTTAGTACGCGAGTTAACCTTAAACCATTTAAAACTGTTCGGTTATCAAGTGGATTCAGATAAAAACAAAGCGGCTCGCTTTGGTCATGAAGGGGTGATTACAGCAGACAATACGCCTGTTGCCATGGTGATCCCAACGAATGAAGAACTTGTTATTGCACAAGATACCGCGCGCCTTTGCATCGCGTAAAGATCAATTAACTGCCGATTCATCGGCAGTTTCTTTTTGTATAAATTATCAACAAATTAGGGTTTATTATGTCACGTACAATTATCCTTATCCCGATTAGTGCTGGTGTAGGCTTAACCAGTGTCAGCTTAGGTTTAACACATGCACTGGAGCAAAAAGGGGCGAAAGTCGGCTTTATGAAACCAATTTCTCAGCCGAACTCAGGTGAAGATATGATTGATCGCACAACATCAATTATTCGCACCAGTACCACCATTGAAACCAGTGAACCGTTTATGTTAAGTGTAGCGGAATCACTCATCGGTCAAAATCAATCTGATGTGGTACTAGAAAAAATTGTTGAAAATCATCAACAACTCGCCAAAAACAATGAAATTGTCGTGGTGGAAGGTTTAATCCCTACGCGTAAGCATTCTTATGCCAATAGCATTAACTATGAAATTGCTCAAGCACTTGATGCGGAAATCATTCTTGTTGCAGCACCGGCGACGGAAACACCGGCAGAACTCAAAGAACGCATCAAAGCCGCAGCCTCATTATTTGGCAGCAAAAATAACCCTAATTTACTTGGTGTTGTGATCAATAAATTTAATGCGCCGATTGATGAATCTGGTCGTACTCGCCCTGACTTGGCAGAAATTTTTGATTCTTTCCAACACACACAAAATCAAGTATCTGAGATTTATCATTTATTTGAGAAAAGCCCAATTAAAATCTTGGCATGTATTCCTTGGAGCGCAGAATTAATTGCGACTCGTGCCATTGATTTAGCCAAACATTTAGGTGCTGCCATTATTCATGAAGGCGCGATCAATGAACGTCGCATTCGTGGCATCACTTTCTGTGCACGTAATTTGACCAATATGGTGGAACATTTCCGTGTTGGAAGTTTACTTGTCACTTCCGCGGATCGTCCTGATGTGATCGTCGCAGTGGCATTATCTGCCATGAATGGCGTTGAAATTGCTGGTGTTTTATTAACCGGTGGTTACAAAATTGATGCACAAATCAAGAAACTCTGTCAACACGCGATCGAAAGTACAGGTTTACCAGTCTTCCGTGTCGAAGGTAATACTTGGCAAACTGCACTGGCACTACAAAGTTTTAACCTCGAAGTGCCTGTTGATGATAAAGAACGTATCGAAAAAATTAAACATTATATTAGCGACCTACTCGACAGCAATTTTATCGATTCATTAGCGGCAGCTTCTTCTCGTTTACGTCGTTTATCGCCGCCTGCTTTCCGTTTCCAATTAACCGAATTAGCACGTCAAGCGCAAAAACGCATTGTATTGCCTGAAGGGGATGAACCACGTACAGTAAAAGCTGCTGCCTTATGTGCAGAGCGTGGTATCGCTGAATGTGTGTTATTAGCTACACCAGAATCCGTCATGCGTGTTGCCGAAGCACAAGGCATACAATTAGGCAAAGGGATTACGATTATTGATCCTGCTACAGTGCGTGAAAACTATGTTGCACGTTTAGTGGAATTGCGTAAAAACAAAGGCATGACCGAAGATTCTGCACGTGAACAATTAGAAGACAATGTAGTACTTGGTACAATGATGTTAGAAGCAAACGAAGTAGATGGTTTAGTCTCTGGTGCCGTACATACGACAGCCAATACTATTCGTCCGCCGATGCAAATCATCAAAACTGCACCGGGTAATTCGATTGTGTCTTCAATCTTCTTCATGTTATTACCTGATCAAGTCTTGGTTTATGGCGACTGCGCAGTCAACCCAGATCCAACAGCAGAACAATTAGCAGAAATCGCGATTCAATCCGCAGACTCAGCCAAAGCCTTTGGTATTGATCCAAAAGTAGCGATGATCTCTTACTCAACTGGTACTTCTGGTAGTGGTGCAGATGTAGAGAAAGTGAAAGAAGCCACTCGTCTGGCACAAGAAAAACGTCCAGATTTAATCATCGACGGTCCATTACAATATGATGCAGCAGTGATGGAAGATGTAGCGCGTTCTAAAGCACCAAATTCACCAGTGGCAGGTAAAGCGACGGTCTTTATTTTCCCTGATTTGAATACCGGTAATACCACTTATAAAGCGGTACAACGTTCTGCTGACCTTGTGTCTATTGGACCGATGTTACAAGGTATGCGTAAACCAGTGAATGATTTATCACGTGGTGCGTTAGTGGACGATATCGTGTACACAATTGCCTTAACTGCAATTCAAGCAACACAATAATCCTCACACAACAATTCACAAAAAAACCGCACTTTATTCACTTAAGTGCGGTTTTATTTTGTCTTCTATCTAGCTATCCATTTGCGAGTGTATTTAACAATACTAAGCCAAATTCACGTCGCCAACCGACCAATAGCTCTGGTAACTGAGTTGGATCTTGATTGTCTAACCAACACCATTTCATTAAGTTTTCTAAACCACGCTTACTGGCAATCACTTCTGCAGCTAAATCAGGAGGCGCAATGCTTTTTAGCTTTTGTTGTAAGCCTTTGAGTGCTTTTTTATAACGAGGGTCATCCGCAATACGTACGATCGGCATCGGATAATCCACATCATCAAAGCGTTTAAGTTGTCCTATCAAATGCAATATTTTTTTGCCATGAATGCGCACTTCATGATAACTTAATCCTAACGCAAGCAATTCTGACGTATGTTTTGGATTATGTTTCGCCACTTGCCATAAGTGCTCTGCCCTTACTACAAAATTTAAGGCTAAATCCCGTTTCATCGCTTCCTCTTGACGCCATTTCGCCAACAGTTTTAAACGCATTAATTCACTCGGTGTTAAACGCCATGCATTAGGAATGCCCAAATACGCTAGCTCCGGATCTTTATGTTGTTCACGCTTTAACAACAACGCTTCACAATCTTGTTGCGCGGCCTCTTGCCATCGTGTTTGAGCCAACGCTTCCTGCATGCGTTGATAAAGCGGTAATAAATACCACACGTCAGCTGCGGCATAAACTAAGTGGTTGTCCGATAAAGGACGGGCTAACCAATCCGTGCGCGAGGCACCTTTATCAATTTCAAGTTGAAAATAATGCTGAACTAACGTCGCTAGACCAGTAGAATTTGGAAAACCTAGAAAGTTTGCCATGATTTGTGTATCTAGCATCGGCGTAGGAAGCTGGTTAAAACTATGTTGGAACACCTCTAAGTCTTCGCTGCACGCATGAAGCACTTTCAACACAGCCTTATTCGCCAGTAACGCAATAAATGGTGAAAAATCTTGAATGGTAGTAGGATCAATTAAACTGACTCGTTCACCATCATAGAGTTGAATAAGCCCTAATTGTGGATAGAGTGTTTTGATACGAACAAATTCGGTATCGAGTGCAATTACGGCTTTTTGTTGGGCAGAATAACAAATTTCTGCCAGCGCCAAATCAGAAGTAATGACTTGAAAGTGCGGTTTATTTTTTATTTCTTTTTGTTGACTGTTCATCTTAATACGACAAATTAGGGGCAAATGTCGCCCCTAATAAAATGAAATGAATACTTATTCAGCTGGACGTTTTGCCAGCTCCTCATCACGTAAAACACGGCGTAAAATTTTGCCCACATTACTTTTCGGCAATTCCTCACGAAATTCAATTTCTTTTGGAATTTTATAGCCGGTTAAATGGACACGACAGTGTTTACGTAATTCATCACGGGTCAGGCTTTCGTCTTTTTTCACGACAAAAATCTTAATCGTTTCACCTGATACTTCATTCGGCACACCAATGGCGACCACTTCAGCGACTTTGTCATTTAACATGACCACATCTTCGATCTCATTTGGATAGACATTAAACCCTGAAACTAAGATCATATCTTTTTTACGATCGACTATCCGTAAATAATGATCTTTATCCATGATAACCACATCACCTGTTGCCATCCAACCATCCATCAGGACCTCTGCCGTAGCCTCTGGACGTTGCCAATAGCCTTGCATGACTTGCTCACCTTTAACCCAAAGCTCGCCCGGTTCACCCAATTCGGCTTCGTGACCATCTTCTTTGATAATACGCACATCGGTATTAGGTACCGGCACACCAATGCTTCCATTATGTTTCACCATATTAATTGGACAAGCTGCAATCAATGGAGAACATTCGGTCATGCCATAACCCTCGATAATATTACAGCCAGTGGTGTCATGCCAGCGTGTTGCTACCGATTGTTGAATCGACATCCCACCGCCTACGGTAAGTTTTAAAGCAGTAAAATCCACCTCTTTAAAATTCTCATTATTTAACAAAGCATTGAATAAAGTATTGACGCCCGTAATAGCAACAAAGCGGTGTTTTTTCAGCTCTTTTACAAAGCCCTCAATGTCACGTGGATTGGTAATTAATACCCCTGTAATCCCCAGTTCAACAAACAGTAAACAGTTTACAGTTAAGGCAAACACATGATAAAGCGGTAACGCAATGATGGCTTTACGCTCTTTTGTACGATCACCGACAAACGGTTCGGCAATCCAGTTGGCCTGGAATAAATTGACGATGATATTGCCGTGTGACAACATCGCCCCTTTTGCGACACCGGTTGTCCCACCAGTATATTGTAAAAAGGCTAAATCTTTACGCTCCATTTGTGGGCGAACATATTGACGATATTTTCCAATACTCAACACTTCACGAAAAGTCACTGCATTCGGTAATTTATATTTAGGCACCAATTTTTTGATGTATTTCACTACAAAATTGACTAATGTGCGTTTACCAAAGGAAAGTTGATCGCCCATACGAGTTAAAATCACATGTTTGACATCCGTATTAAACACCACTTTTTCGAGCGTAGATGCAAAATTAGAAACCACAACAATCGCCGTGGCGCCACTGTCTTTTAACTGGTGTTCTAATTCACGTGGAGTATAAAGCGGATTGACATTCACCACCACCATCCCGGCGCGTAAAATACCGAAGAGCGCAATCGGATATTGCAATAGATTTGGCATCATCAACGCGACACGATCTCCACGTTTAAGCTTTAATTCATTTTGTAAATACGCGGCAAAAGCCCGGCTACGTTCTTCTAATTTTCGAAAGGTTAAAATTTGCCCCATATTGACATAAGCTGCACGGTCAGGATGTGTCTGTACAGCATTATCAAACATATCCAACAAAGAATCGTATTTTGATGTATCTAATTCTCGTGGTAAGTGTTCAGGGTAATTTTTAAACCAAGGTTTTTCCATGTGTTATCCTTATTTTTTTAACAAAATTTAGCCAAAATTATAACGTAATCATTACCATTAGGCTAATAACAAATTCATCAATTCCGTTGTCTGTCCAGCAAGAAAATGACTTAACTCATGACTTATTGCAACACATAGCGTAAGTGTGGTTCAGGACGCCAGAATGGGCCCCACCCCATACGGCGACTTTCGCGCCAATCGGCAAGATCTTCTGGCTCATAATAATATTCTGGCACTAATTGCCATAATTTATAATGTGTGACCTGAATAACTGGATAATGATAATCGACCTGATCAATTTTGCCAGTTTCTGGTTTTTTCAAAGTTCCTTTCACTGTAATGAACTGCTCTTTTAAGCGTTCTGGATCAATAAATCCCTCTAGATAGGCAATAAAACGTCCATTGGTTTCTGCTGATAAACTCGGTTTAGCCGACAGGGAAATCAGCGGTAAACTCAAAATTTCCAACTTCATTCGTCCCTGTAATGCTGTGGCAGATAAGATTTTCCCACCCAAACGTGCTTGTTTACATTGGCAAGCATAATCTTCTACCACTAATTTATCGAGAGAGAGCAAACTAACGCCCTCACGTTCAAGCCCTTTCGGGGCAGTAATACACCCCGTTAAAAACAATGTGATCAAAAATGCGGTCAGTTTTCTCATACTTTCCTCCTTAAACAGGTTGGAAAACGGTAGATTTATTCGCGTCCCGGGAGTTTCTTCCACGTGACTTCATTACGTAAATAAACAGGTTCAATCGCTAACGCATTAATAGTTTGCTGTTGTTGCCATTTGAGTAATGAGGGTGCAAGCATATATTGAGCAGAAGGAAGCAGAATGTCTGTTGTCTGCCCTGCGAATAACGTGGCAAGCTGAGGATACGCTGACCAGCCCGTCCCCACCGTCGTCCAATCTCCAGTTAACCCAGCAAGTTCAGTTATCAAACATTCAGGGTTCACCACCTTTTCTTGCCCAATAATTTGCCAATCAATCAACGTGTCTGTCCCCACTTGCTTCGCTTGTGCGATCAATTGTGAAAAATAGACTTCATTCATCCGTGCGTCAATGGCAGCTAGCACGTGTTCAGCGCCGAATTGTTCATAAGCTGCTTGTGCCATCATGGTGAGATTCGAGATAGGAATCACCGGTAAATCCGCTCCTAACGCTAAGCCTTGAGCAATGCCGGCACCCACTCGTACGCCAGTAAAACTGCCGGGTCCCCGTCCAAAAGCCAGCGCATCCACCTGCTTTAATGAAAGACCTGACTGGCATAAAATTTCATCGATCATCGGTAAAATACGTTGTGTATGAGTACGTTGTGCCAGTTCATCTAAATATGTTCTTTCACCTTTATACAGTAACGCTACAGAACAGGCTTCTGTCGAGGTATCTAAAGCTAATAAAGTTAAATTATGCATTCTTGTTATCCATTTTCGCTCTTTGTTAGAAATTGTATCACTTTGTTCATATCTCGGGTACGTTTAGCATTAGGTAAGCTTTTCAGAAAGGTCGCACCATAACTCCGCATGACTAAACGGCTATCACAAATAATCACTACACCGCGATCCGTCACATCACGAATTAAACGCCCTACCCCTTGCTTTAAAGTAATCACTGCTTCGGGGATCTGGATATCCTGAAAAGGATCACCGCCTTGTAAACGACAATCTTCGATACGGGCTTTGAGGAGAGGTTCGTCTGGTGCAGTAAACGGCAGTTTATCAATAATTACTAAAGAAAGTGCGTCGCCTCGCACATCAATCCCTTCCCAGAAGCTTGAAGTAGCAACCAACACCGCTTCTTGTGAAGCAATAAATTGATCTAATAATTTGGTTTTTGAGGTTTCCCCTTGTAATAAAATCCGTAATTCACTCTGTTCACGAAAATACGCTGCTAAGCCACGCATCATGACATACGAGGTACAAAGCACAAAACAACGCCCTTTATTCGCTTCAATTACGGGCAACAGCATCGCACCTAATTGCGTGAGGGTATGTTGTTGATTACTGTTCGGTAAATAGCGGGGGACGCATAACAGCGCTTGTTCAGGATAGTTAAAAGGACTTGGTAGAATTTTCTGCATCGCATTTGTAATACCTAAACGTTGGCAAAAATGGGCAAAATCGCCACCGACTTCTAATGTAGCGGAAGTAAAAATCCACGTACTTTCACGCTTTTGCATTTCTTCGCCAAATTTATCTGCCACCGTCAAAGGCGTAATATGTAAACCAAATTGGCGTCCTATGGCTTCATACCAATAACAATAGCCTGTAATGTTGGTCTCTGCTAAGCGGGCAAGCTGAATTTTTATGGCTTCTAAGCGCTCAAAAATGCTGTCTAAGGTTTGTGAACGCCCTAGCGCTAACTTCACCACCTGTGACATAAAGGCGATCTTTTCTTGCAAATTTTCAAAGCCTTTTCTCACTGCATTTTGAGCCAACCGTTCACGCCAATTACCTCGTGTATTTCCTTCACCTAGCAATAAACGAAAATCTTGGATCGTTTTCAGTAAATTATCAGACGCGGTGCCAAGTTGTGCCATATCTTTGATTTCGGTGCGATACACAATATGAATATCTTTACACAAATCAAACAGCTGACGTGCTGTTAAGGATTGACCAAAATATTGGCTCGCAATATCTGGTAATTGATGTGCTTCATCAAAAATAATCACATCAGCTTGCGGAATGAGTTCTCCAAACCCGGTTTCTTTCACGGCGATATCGGCAAAGAACAAATGGTGATTAACAACCACTAAATCTGCATTTAACGCCCGTTTACGTGCGGATGCCACATAGCAATCATTATAATGCGGACAATCCGTGCCTAAACAACTGTCGGCTGTACTGGTTAATTGCGCTAAAATCGGGCTGTCTTCTGCCAATTCCACGCATTCACTTAAATCCCCTGTTTTAGTCGCATTATTCCATTTACGTACTTTTGATAAATCCACGAGCACGGAACGATCGCCTAATACCCCCTGTGCAATCACTTGATCCAATCGCTCTAGGCATAAATAATTTGCTCGTCCTTTTAATAACGCAATTTTTCCGCTGTAATTAAGGGCTTTTTTTATCGCCGGCAAATCACGTTTAAACAATTGATCCTGTAAATTTTTAGACCCCGTTGACACAATGGTTTTCTTTTTCGCTAATAAAGCAGGCGCTAGATAGGCAAAGGTTTTTCCCGTTCCGGTCCCTGCTTCGACAACTAGTGCTTGTTTATCCTGAATCGCGCTGGCTACCGCTGTCGCCATCTCTCGCTGCTCTGCGCGAGGACGAAAACCTGCAATACTTTGACTTAACGCGCCTTGTTCGGAAAAGACCTTGATTATTTGTTCAATATTCGCCATTATTTTCAGAATCAATTACAAAATTGTGGCATAGTGTACCAGATTTTCCCTTGCCACTAAATAACACACTGAATAAAAAAACAGTATAAAGAGGGCTTATGTATCACGCTATTCAACCAATAATTTTGCAACAGATTTGTCCTGAACTCCGTTTAGTGAAATACAATGCAATTCCAGCCATTAGCTTGCAACATGACATTGGTAACGCGGTGATTGCCTTACAAGGTGCTCAGCTTCTCAGTTGGCAACCGAAAGGCAGTGCACACGATGTGCTATGGCTAAGCGAAATTGAACCTTTCCAATTAGGCAAGGCCATTCGTGGCGGGATTCCACTTTGCTATCCATGGTTTGGACCTGTGAAAACACCTTCTCATGGCACCGCACGTATCCGCTTATGGCACTTAATCGACTATGTTATTTCAACTGATAAAGTGCGGTTAGTTTTTGGTTTATTTACTGAAGATCATCTCATTGAAGCCAAAGTCAGCATGGATTTTGCTCAAGATTGCCAAGTAAGCTTGACCCATTATGGACAAGAAGACGCGCAAGTGGCATTACACAGCTATTTTCACGTCGGCGATATTGAACAAATAGAAATACAAGGCTTACCGACTCACTGTGTCAGTAATCTGACGAAACAGCATGAAAATGTGCCTTCTCCCCGCCAAATTCAGCAAAATGTGGACTGTACCTATCACATCACAAATGCGAAAACGAGCATCGTTGACCCCGTTTTACAACGCGAGATTTCTCTTGAACATCAACAGGCTAGCGAGGTCGTGCTATGGAATCCATGGCACAAAGAAACCAGTGGCATGAGTGAGTTCGGCTATCAAACTATGGTATGCGTAGAAACAGCACGTATTACACAGCAACTCAAACAGGGCGAAGAAATAGCCGTTCGTATCACGTTAAAATAGCGCAGGACAAAAGTGCGGTGCGTTTTTAAGAAATTTGCTAGAGGCGAATCAATCGCCTCTTTATTTATGTTTAGATCCAGCCTAGTTGCGTCAACACTAATAGACCTAAAGAAGAAATCAAGATCGCGCCTAACGTAGTAAGTGCAATAATGTTCGCAGCACTCACCCCATTACCGCCCATTCCTCGTACCATCGCATAAGCAATCGTCGCCATTGGTGTCGCCGCCATTAAAAATAAAATCCCCATATTCATGCCAGATAAACCAAACAGTTTACCCACAAACACCATCACAACAGGCGCAATCAGTACACGCCCTATACTGCCCCAAATCACCACGCGCGAATCTTTTCTCATGCCTTTAAATTGTATGCTCGCGCCGGTACAAATAAGAGCAAGCGGTAACGTCATGCTAGCCAGATAATTGCCTGTAGTTTGCAATGTTTTTGGAAAAGTTAATTCAAGATGATTCACTACATAGCCCAATACAATGGCAATGATCAATGGATTTCTCAGTACATTGTTTAACACACGCCACAAACTGACATTGCCTTGTGCAAAAGCGCGACTTAAAGTAATCACTCCGAGGACATTAAATAAAAAAATGGTCGCGGCAGCATAAATCGACGCGGGGGCTAAACCGGCTTCACCATAGGCATTAATACATAATGCCAAGCCTAAGATCCCATTATTACCGCGATAAACAGCTTGCACAAAAGTACCACGTTCCGTCTTTTCCGCAATATATTTGCCGGCGACTAACTCTGCTCCCAGAAATAAAAGCAAGGTACCGACTACACTTGCCATAATGGGCAACATTTGGCTACGAAAATCCACCGGATTACTGGTAATATTCAGAAATAGCAGAATCGGTAAGGTGATATTAAAAATAATTCGGGTTGCTTGTCCGGTGAATTTGTCATCTACCATCCGTTGTCTTTTCAAGATGACCCCAAGTAATAGCATCAAAACAGTGGGTAACGTGACACTCATCGAGAACAAAAAAGAAGACAACAAATTCGTATTCTGCATACTTGTTCTACCTCTATTTCATCAAATAACTTTCGCTAACGCGTATTTACGGTTAAAATTGGGCAATTCATTTTGGTCGTTTTTTAAATTTCAGAAAAACTGACCGTACTTTCTCAAATTAGGATGCATTATGTCGATTACATTATCTACCAAACAAAAACAATTCCTGAAAGGACTTGCACACCATTTAAACCCCGTTGTCATGATTGGCAACAATGGGTTAACAGAAGGCGTATTAGCAGAAATTGACAACGCATTGGCACACCATGAATTAATTAAAGTCAAAATCGCGGGTGCAGATCGTGAAGTAAAACAATTAATTATTGATGCGATTGTGCGTGAGACAAACGCCAGTGCGGTACAAACAATTGGGCACATTCTCGTGCTATATCGTCCAAGTCAAGAACCTCAAATCCAACTACCACGTAAATAATACCACTAAATCTACTACAACATGCTATGACTTCTATGTTGTGGCAAAAATTAAAGGGGATAAGCTCGCTTCATCCCCTTTTTCATGTCCTTATCAAATATGTTTGAATTTCAGCATAAAAGAAAAGGGTATTGTTTATCCCAATACCCTTTATTTATGATTTAAGGCTCAATTACCATTGATAACCGATACTACCACCGAAGTTCACATCACCACGGCTGTTCATACCACCACCAAGTTTGATTGAGATCTTATTGTTATCTGAGTTTCTTGCATAACCAACTGCAATAGCAGATTCACTACGATAAGAACCTACACCAAGAGAAACAATGCTCTTACCTGCTTCATTTGGACGCTGTAAGAACGCGACCGCTGTGGCACCCGCGATACCAGCACGGAGATCTTTATCCACTTTATTGATATGATCACCTAACTTATTAATCGCAGTGGCTTGGTTATTCACTTGTTGTTGAACTTTATGTAACTGGCTACCATTCACAGCTTGTTTACTGGTTGCACTCACTTCACCATCAGCCACACCGTCAATCACGTTGTTACCCATGTTGATTTTCGCGCCTTCTTTCACCGTCAAGTTCTCCGTCACGTTGATACCTTTCACATCAATATTGTCTTTCAATCTGACACGAATTGTATCCCCAGCAACTTCAGTTTCGATGTTCTTATCGTCACCTTTCACTTTCACAGTGGTACCAAGCTTCGCTTTATGTTCAGTACCTTTATCCGCACCAAACACTAAACCGTCGTTCATGGTTGCAACTTGCTCTTCTTCACCATTAGGTTTGGTATAAACGATACGTGTTTTACTATTACCGTCTTTACCATCATTGCCATCTAAGCCTTTCACGCTATCTTTCACGCCAATGATCGCATTTGCATTTTTACCATCAGCTCCCGCAGGACCTGTTAAGCCAATCGTACCAACACCATCTTTACCGCTGATTGCTACCGCATCTTTGCCATCTTTGCCCACAATACTAATGCCATCTTTACCATTAGCACCATCTTTCGCATTGATAACAACTGCGCCTTCACCTGGTTTACCATCTGCACCTTTTGGACCAACAACAACAGAATCTTTTACATTAATGTTATCTGCTAGACCAAATGTGACATTATGGCTATCCGCAGTGTTTGTCTTGCTGATCACGATATTGCCATCGGTATTGTTCAGATCCACGGTATTTCTTGGTTTCACATTAGATGAATCTGCACCATTTGCGGTTAAATGCCAGCCTGCTTCAGCTGTTTCTTTAACTGCGTTCAACTGACTACCGTTGACCGCATCTGTGCTATTTGGTGAAATATCGCCATCTGCAACCCCAGTCACTTTCTTATTACCAGCATTAATACCTGCTGTCGTCACTGTCACATCACCTGCTTTTAAGCCTTCGTTAGTGAGTGCAACATTATCACCGACTTTCACACCATCATTGTTCATGACCGTGTTACCGGTTGTGACAGAAGTAAAGTCCACATTATCATTGGTTGCTACAGTGTAAGTGGTGCTACCATCCTGATTTACAGTTGGCGTTACCGTCATATTTTTGCCTGCTTCAACTTTCGTGGTTGCTTTTGCAAGCCCTTCTTTTAATTGGCTCACATTTACAGCATCTTTATCATCAACACCCGCTGTAACATTGGTAATACGACCATCATTGTTGAAAGTCACACCTGGATTACCATCTTTATCCTTGATAGTTAAGCCAGTAGCATTACCATCATTATCAGTTACTGCGGCAATAGACATACCATCTTTACCGTCTTTCGCAAACTTAACAGCGGCATCCTCACCATCCTTACCATTGACAACAAGACCGGAGAATGTTGGACGCTCTTTCATTACGATTTCTAAACCAGTGCCTTCCGCATTGGTTTTCACACCTAAATTACTAGAAGAAACTTTCGCATTATCTGCAACAGTTGCTGCATCTAATCCACCTTTAATATCTAATGTTTCATTCAGTTTACGAGTGACTTCTTTACCATCGTTACCGACAAACTTCATACCATCGTTTAAAGTAGCAACTTCTTCTACAACTGGTTTACCTGCATCATCAAGAACAGGGTTGCCGTCTTTATCTTTTGGTGTATAGACAATACGTGTTTTGGTTTCACCCGCTTTACCATCAACGCCTGGTTTACCCTCTTGAACTTTCATATCTGCTGATACTGATTTACCGTCAGCGCCTTTAGGACCAGTTAAACCAATTGAACCATCTTTACCGTTCAAGACAACACTTGCACCGTCTTTACCGTTCACACCTACTTTTCCATCAACGCCATCTTGTCCAGCTTTACCTAATGAAATTTCATTTGCAAGGCTGACTTCAAGTGCTTTCTTACCATCCGCTGTATCAATTACTTTTGTATTGATATTGCTATCACCCGTAATCTGTGCAGCAGTACCTAAGTCTTGCTTGAATTCATTACCTTCCTTATCTTTCAAGCCAAAACCGCCTTTATCAGCAGAGGTAATATCCGTAATTGCATTTTTCAAATCACCTACATTGACGCCATTATTCAGCACATCACCTGTTGCATTCTTAAGTTCAACAGGATTACCATCTTTGCCTTTTAATCCACTATCAACATTGACAATTTGTTTATTACCATTATCTAGACCATTTTCAGTTAATTTAACTGTTGTGTCACCATTAGTAATCGTTAAACCATCTTTATTAATGACAGCACCATCTTTACTTCCATCAGCAGGGTTACCAAATGTTGCACTGTCTAACCCAGCTAACGCTTTCGCCAAGGCAACAGTGATCGTATTACCACTGATTTGAGTCATAATATTCTGACCCTCATCAAACTTCGCCCAATTGGTATTGTCAGCCTTACCTTTCACATCCACACGTGTGTTGAGTTTCGCATTATGTACTGCCCCATCATTCGCACCGAATTTTAAGCCGTCATTCAGTGTAGCTAATTGTTCAGTCACAGTTGTTCCATTTGGACCTGCGATATCATAAGTAATACGTGTTTTCTTATTCTGATTTGGGTTAGCTGGATCATCAGATGTTTCTACTAAACCAGAATTTCCTTCAGCTACTTTAATTTTTGCTGTTGGTGCTGTTCCACCTTGTGTAACAGGCTGACCCGTTAACGAGATAGCGCCTTCGCTACCATCAACTACAACACGATCTGTACCTTTATCATCTTTTAAGGTGATCTTACCTGCCTCACCATTTGCGTTAGGTACATTAGCCTCAGGACCTTTACCTAAAGTTAATTGGTTAGCTAAGCTGACTTCAAGCGCTTTACCACCATTTTGACCATCAACTACTTTGGTATTCACATTTGAATCACCAGTAATTTGCGCAGTTTCACCTAAGTTTTGTTTAAAGGTATTGCCCGCCTTATCTTTTAAGCCGAAACCACCTAATGGGTTAGTACCATTAGTAATATTATTAATAGCTGTTTTTAAGTCGCCTACATTGACACCATTAGTTTGGACAGCATCATCTAAAGAGGTTGTTGCAGTACCATTAGTTGTGGTTAAACCACTGGCAACATTCTTGATTTGCTTGTTACCATTGTCTAAACCATCATCAGTTAAGCTGACTGTATTATCACCTTGAGTAATAGTTAAGCCATCTTTATTGATAACTGTACTATCTTTAGGATTACTAGCAGGATCACCAAAGGTTGCACTAGTTAAGCCTGATAATGCTTTGGCTAACGCAACTGTAATAGTATTCCCTTCGACGCGAGTCATAATATTCTGGCCTTTATCGAAGTTATCCCATACTGTATTTGCCGTAGCTCCCTTCACATCTACTTGTGTATTTAATTTTGCATTGTGAACATCACCAGCATTCGCACCAAATTTTAAACCATCGTTTAAAGTCGCAACTTCTTCATTACCATAAGCAATACGTGGTTTAGTTGTATTGGCAGTACCATCTACAGCAGGAGATCCATTTTTAACAGTAATCGTTGCTTGTGCACCATCAGCACCAGTCAAGCCCACTGATCCATTTGCGCCATCAAGTACGACTTTGTCTGTACCTGCTTGATTTTTTAGTGTTAACTTACCATCTGCTGCTGGGTTACCATTCTTAGCCTCTCCACCAAGTGTAACTTGATTTTCTAAACCAATTTCTAACTTCTTACTACCATCAGCGTCTGTCACGATTTTGGTTTTCACATTATCATCACCAGTAACTTTAATTGCCGTACCTAAAGCTTGTTTAACTGTTTGGCCATCTTCACCAGTTAAGCCAAAGCCTTCTGCTTTAAGATCGTTTAACTGTTTTACGTTCACCGCATCAGTCTCATTCTGACCAGCTGCAACATTAGTAATTTTATTACCGCCGTTGTTTAAACCACCTTCGGTTAAGCTTACTGTGTTAGCACCATTGGTAATGGTCATACCGTCTTTATTGATAGTTGTTTTATCTGTTCCAGTACCAAATGTTGCATCTTTCAAGTTAGAAAGTGTTTTCGCTAATCTTACTTCTAACGTGTGATCACCGTTAGCAATGACACCGATATTTTTATCTGCGATAGTTGTAAGTTTATTTCCATCATTCTCACCACCAACAACTTTCATACCTTGGTTTGAACTGCGCGAAATCACTGTCACATCAGTACCAGGTTTGCCATTTGGATTACTTAATGTCGAGTTATCACCCGCAAAACGCAATGGACGAGTCAACGCAAATAACTGGCTACCATTGATTGCATCGGTACTCGCTTCTGTCACTAAACCAGAAGCCACATTTTGTACACGACGCTCTTTACCAACCGCACCAACAGTGACCACACCAACTGGCTGCGAACCAGCAAAGGTATAACCTGATTTATTTAACCCATTTGCCATATCAGCATAAGAATTCATACTAGAAGTCGAATTACCCGTTGTATAAGCAGAATCGGCACCTAAATACACAGAATTTTCTAATGTTGCAGTGACATTATTACCTAAAACAAAATAATTTTTCCCTTTTGTATTTAAGGTGTTATTCGCTCCAATAACCGATGAGTCAGTTAATGTAAATTCTTCTGTTGAATCAGGATCTGGTAATTGAGCAATATTATTACCGTGACCATAGACAAACAATCCACTTAAATCTTTCGCTAGCTTTTTATCACTGCTGATTTTGTTGTCATAACCCGTTACATAAATGTCTTTTAGATCATTAACTGGCGCAGCTGGTGGTGTGCCAGGTACATGAGGTTTTTCTTCAATTGCACCAATAGTGTTCTTGTTACCGACAATACGCGCATTTTTCTTAGCTTTGATTTCATTACTATTACCGAAAATACCACTTTCATTAGCAGTTAATGTACTGTTGGTATTACCTAAAGAATAAGTACCTTCACCATTGATTACTGTCGCCTTCGCATTACCTAATTCACCTGCATAACCAATACTACCTGAATTTTGTCCACTCACTACTTGATTAGTACCAAAAGCAATAGAATTTAAACCTTTTGCATGTGATTTTGTACCAAGTGCATAAGCATTCTGACCTTCAGATTTCGATTCAGTACCAATTGCAGTAGAAGATTCAGCGCCTGATAATGCCTGACTACCAAACGCATTGCCTTTTACTGAGTTAGCGACTGCACGATCACCGATTGCATTTGCTTTTTCTGCTGAAGACACTGCGTTATAACCAATAGCGATCGCTCTATCTACATTTGCACCAGGATTTTTATCAGAGGTTGCAGCTAAACTACCAATCGCAATAGAGTTATTACCATCGGTAGTTGTCCCCGCACCAATTGCAATACCATATTTCACATTCTTGGATGGTTTTGTAACTGTAGTTTCGCTTTCTCTTGGTACGCCATCGTCTAATTCAGCGCTACCTTTATAGTACGTCCCTAAACCAATAGAACCTTCGCCATTTACTGTCGTATTGTTACCAATTGCAACGCTGCGCTCTGCTTTTGCAGCAGCATTTTGTCCAATTGCCATTGCTAATTTAGCAGTTGCACCATCATTATCACGGTTACCAGGGACAGGATTTACACCAGTGTCATTCACACTAAAATAATGCGCCTTATTATTCGTCACAATTTGATTTACTTGACCTAAATTCACCGCGTCTGTATCAAGTTCTGCGGGTGCCACATTAGAAATACGAGTTTTTGCTTTTAATGTAATCTTATTTTCTGCTCCTGTTGTTGGAGATGGTGATACTGTATCGTATTTAATTTCAGAAGTGGTTGGCGCATGAGATAATGCATTAAATTGTGCTTGTAAATCACTCGTTACTTTTTCAGTGACTTTTTTTAGTTGCGCTACAGTTGCTGCATCTTGTTCATCCACACCATCAGCAACATTCACAAGACGACGTAAAATATGTTGATCTGCTGCACCATCCTGATGACCAACAGAAACAACTAATGAAGATTGCTTACCAGTTAAATAGCCACTCCCTTCTTTTGCTACAGCACGTGATGTCGCTCCTAACGCCACATTGTTTGAGTCGGCTGTAGAGTTCGCACCAATCGCAACAGATTTATCACCCTCTGCTTTTGAAGTAATACCTACTGCAACCGCATCTAACCCTAAAGCTGTTGCTTCAGCACCTAATGCTGTGGAGCGAGAAGCTGCTTTAGTTTGTGCACCAACTACAGTTGATTTTTGTACAGCAGTCAATTGATCATATTTATTTGCTTCATGACCAATAGAAACGTTAGCACCTGATGTTTCTTCAGAATTTTTTAAATTCGTACCTGCATAAGTACCCAATGCAATATTATGTTTACCAACAACATTTGTTCCAGCATGAGCACCAATACCAATATTTAATTGACCAATAACACCTTCACCAGAGTTCTCCCCAATATTAATTTGAGAGTGTTTAGTCCCTGTTGCATCGGCTTCTTGTCCTTTACCTGCATTTAAGCCAATAGAAATTGTACGTTCTGGATTAGCAATAGCAGATGAGCCAATCGCAATCGTATTACTCTGTAATGTTTGGCTAGTATTGCCGACTGCCACTGAATTTGAGCCATCTGCTTTTGAGGTGTTACCCATTGCAACTGAAGATGTACCTTTTGCCTCAGCAAGTTTACCTAATGCAAGTGCTGCTTCAGCGAGCGCTTTAGAGGTTGTCCCCACTGCTAAAGAGTGTGCGGCTTTAGTTTCTGCACTATCACCAATTGCAATAGATGAATCTGAGTCTTTATTTGTTCTTGCCGCATTCCCCAAAGCAATAGAATTATCACTTGCAATAGCTTGTGCATTTGTACCTAATGCAATATTATTTTTAGCAATTTGTGACTTGGCATCTTTATTTGAGGTGATCGCATTTTTACCAATCGCAATACTTGCTTCACCTCGGCTAACAGCTTTATCACCAATCGCGACAGAACTTTCTCCATCTTTAGGTCCTAGAACATAAGAAGATGCGCCATCATAAACCACATCACCATCTTGTTTAGAACCTACACGAGCATGTTCACCAATCGCGATACCTTTATTTGCAGTTTTAACCGCATAAGCTTTTTTACCAATTGCAATAGATTCTGTTGCATTGGCTGTACTGTCATGACCTAAAGCAACAGCATCAACGCCTTCTGTTTTGGCTTTTGGACCAATAGCAACGGAATCTTGTCCGTCAGCAACTGCATCATCAAGGGTTGATTTAACACGAAAATATTTAATCCCTGTATACGTTGTTGTGCCTTCAGGTACACCTAAAGACGTAACAAGGTCGCTGAGTTTAGTTAGCTCGGATTTATCTGCTTTCTTATTTTCTAAGTTAGTAATTTCAGATTTATCTGCTTTATTATTTTTTAACTCAGTAACTTCAGATTTATCTGCTTTATTATTTTTTAACTCAGTAACTTCAGATTTATCTGCTTTCTTATTTTCTAAGTTAGTAATTTCAGATTTATCTGCTTTATTATTTTTTAACTCAGTAACTTCAGATTTATTTGCTTTTTGATCCACTGTAGCTGTTAATGTTGTCACATCATCTTTCGTTGCAACATTTTTTCCATCAACAGTTAATGTAGTAGCAGAAACATTCCCTACTGTCACCATGTTATTAAATGTAGCTGTATTATTAAATGTAGCTGCGCCAGTAAAAGTAGATGTCCCACTTACCGTTAAATTATCTGCTGCAACATCAGCTGCAAATATCTGTGTTGAGGAAAGTGTAAGAATAGAAAGTAATGCAATCGCACTTAATTTGAATGTAGCAGGGATACTGCTATTCAATTCTGATTGTGGATTGGAAGAAATAGCGCTAAAAGACTTTACTTTACCTTTCGAGGTTGCAAGCTCTGAGACTGCAATAAAAGTATTAGTGACGTGGCTCCATATAACACGGTAAACCTTATTCATAAAATTGCCCCTTGCATAATATAAAATGAATAACTGATTCGATTTAGTTTAAGTTAAATAAAAGAAAACGAACGCATTAAAAACTGTACATTAATTAAATACATAATCTGTCTATTTACTAACAGCCTGATATTTGAGCATTAATTTTAAAATAAGTAAATTGGGTGGATATTGTACAAAGAAGGGAATCTTAATAATTTATTGATTTATAAAGAAAAAACAAAATGTAAAACTAAGTAATACTTCTTGAAATATCTTTACATAAAAACATACTGGTTTAATCAGTTTGGTTTTTATATTATATTTCAATGAGTTACGTTACTTTACAAAGACTAAGGTTATTTATTGTGGATGTAAAAAAGCCTTATTGTCAACAATAAGGCTTTTATTTTTTTATCATTTTTTACTTATTTATATTCGACGTCGAGAATTTCAAATTCCACTTTGCCGCCTGGCGTTTGAATAACAACAACGTCATCCACCTCTTTGCCAATTAACCCTCGCGCAATCGGTGAGTTAACTGAAATTAGCCCTGCTTTAATATTGGCTTCATCATCGCCTACAATTTGGTACGAGACTTCTTCTTCCGTGTCAATATTCAGTAACAAAATTGTGGCACCAAAAATCACTTTGCCATTATTTGGGATCTTTGTGACATCAATAATTTGACTATTCGCTAATTTCCCTTCAATTTCTTGGATTCGTCCTTCACAAAATCCTTGCTGTTCACGCGCAGCATGGTATTCTGCATTTTCTTTTAGATCACCATGTTCACGAGCTTCTGCGATAGCATTAATAATTTCTGGGCGGCGGGTGTTTTTCAAAAAATCGAGTTCTTGTCTTAATTGTTCCGCACCACGTATAGTCATTGGAATCTGTTTCATAATCGTTTTTTCTTCCTTTTTAGATAAAAACAAAACCACAACATTGTAAAAACAATGCCGTAGTTGAATAAAAAAATAAGCGTTTGACGAGAAAAGGATTTACTCTCGAGGGTTCAAATACTATTATTGTTCGACAATAAAAAAATAGCAACTGCTCGAGCCAATTATGTATAAAATATCTTCTTTTTTTACTGCCACGCTTTTACGCCTTTTCAAACGAACGATACTTATATGTAGTTTACTCGTCAGTCATTTCAGTTATGCCGATATCGATCTTGCTGAAATCAACGCTCATTTACCCGAAGGTGCCAGCCTAGGTTTTGTTGCTAAAAACTTAAATCGTAATGAAAAAATTGTAGCGCACCAAGCCAACACCTTTATGTTGCCCGCCAGTACACAAAAAGTACTCACCGCCCTAACCGCCAAACTTGTACTAAGTGACCAATTTCAATTTGAAACCAGTTTATTAACCAATGGAAAAATAAAAAACAATGAAATGCATGGCGATCTTATCGTACGTTTTACTGGTGACCCCGATCTCACCAGTGGTCAACTTTACCAACTTTTCACTCAGTTAAAAAAACAGCGTATCCAAAAAATCAGTGGTGATATTATCTTAGACACCTCAGTATTTAGCAGTCATGATCGTGGTTTAGGTTGGATTTGGAATGATTTAACCATGTGTTTTAACGCGCCTCCCGCTGCGGTGAATATTGATAATAACTGTTTTTATGTTGAGTTAGATGCGAATTATGCACCGGGTGAGCAAGCTAAGATCCATGTTCCTGCGCAATATCCTGTACAGGTTTTTGGTCAAGTCTATATTTCAACGCCTAAAGAGGCCGGGTATTGCCAACTTGATGCAACCGTACTTGATAATAATCGTTACCAGTTAAAAGGATGCTTACCACGCCAAAACAAACCCTTTGGTCTCAGTTTTGCGATCCAAGATCCGAATGCCTATGCTGCAACTATTATTCAGCGACACCTTAAAAAACTAGGAATTGCTTTTAATGGTAAAATCAAACAGCCTTATCAGACACCCAAAGGACAATTATTAGCACAACACCTATCTAAACCCTTACCTGATTTAATCAAAAAAATGATGAAAAAATCAGATAATCAAATTGCCGATGCCTTATTCCGTACTATCGCTTATCAATACTATCAGCGCCCCGCTTCATTTCCTTTGGCTAGCCAAGCAATGCGACAAATTTTACAAACCAAAGCAGGAATTAAATTTGGTCATGCCATTATTGCAGATGGCTCTGGCTTATCACGTCATAATTTACTCTCTGCTGATATTTTATTACAAGCATTAGAATATATTGCAAAACATGAAGCGCAGTTACAGCTCATGGATACCTTTCCAATTGCGGCTGTGGATGGCACATTAACGGGGCGAGGTTCTCTCATTCATGAACCCTTAGCGAAAAATTTAATTGCCAAAACAGGCGCCCTCAAAGGGGTATATAATCTCGCCGGCTTTATGACCAATAAAAAAGGGGAAAAAGTTGCTTTTGTGCAATTTATTAATGGCTATTCTACTGGCGACTTTGAGCGTAAAACAAAACGGGCGCCTTTAGTTCAATTTGAAAGCCAAATCTACAATCGTCTTTATGAGCACTAAATTAAGGCTAAACCATACTGAGGTACTACGCCAACTCACAGCCTGTCTGTGAATCGAAAAGAGAGCACATCGTCTGCGCGCCTTTCTCCTCGTTGTGTATAGTAAGGTGAAGGGGTCTGAGTTTGTGCTGAGCCCGATAAAAAATAACAAAATTTGACCGCACTTTCTGTATACATTGAAGGCATACATGTAAAATTTGATCTACTGCACAAATTTTAATAATTCAATTTCTGACCTTCGCAAAATTTTACTTATTTATAAATAAGTTATTTTATGTCAACAACGCCAGTAAAAAATTTACTACTTGAATTTTATCTACTGGCACATTATCTTGTATCAAATTTTCAATTCTACACAATATCTTGTGTTTTCATCATCTAACAACGGGTCTATAACATGAACAAAGCATTGATGGTCACAAAACGTGACGGACACCTTGAACCAATTGATCTGGATAAAATTCACCGCGTGATTACATGGGCGGCAGAAGGCTTAGATAACGTTTCTGTTTCTCAAGTGGAATTACGTTCACATATTCAATTCTATGAAGGTATCCGTACATCTGATATCCATGAAACCATCATTAAAGCTGCTGCAGACTTGATCAGTAAAGATAGCCCAGATTATCAATATCTTGCTGCCCGTTTAGCCGTTTTCCATTTGCGTAAAAAAGCCTATGGTCATTTTGATCCACCCCGTTTATACGATCACGTAAAAAAATTAGTGCGCATGGGAAAATACGATCCCGCCCTTTTAGTCGATTATACCCGTGAAGAATGGGATGAAATGGATTCTTATTTAGATCATTGGCGTGATATGACCTTTTCATACGCGGCGGTGAAGCAGTTAGAAGGGAAATACTTAGTACAAAACCGTGTCACCGGTGAGATTTATGAATCCGCACAATTTCTTTATTTACTGGTAGCGGCGAGCTTATTTTCGAAATACCCCGCTGAAACCCGTTTAAGTTATATTCGTCGTTTCTATGATGCGACCTCAACTTTTAAAATCTCGCTCCCGACCCCTATTATGGCAGGGGTACGTACACCAACCCGTCAATTTAGCTCTTGTGTTTTAATTGAATGTGGCGACAGCTTAGACTCAATTAATGCAACCGCCTCTGCTATTGTGAAATATGTTTCTCAACGCGCGGGGATTGGAGTCAATGCGGGTGCTATTCGTGCGTTAGGTAGCCCAATTCGAGGTGGCGAGGCCTTCCATACTGGTTGTATCCCGTTCTATAAATATTTCCAAACAGCCGTCAAATCTTGTTCACAAGGTGGGGTGCGTGGTGGTGCTGCCACGGTTTACTACCCGATTTGGCATTTAGAAGTTGAAAGTTTATTGGTATTAAAAAATAACCGAGGTGTTGAAGATAACCGCGTACGCCACATGGATTACGGGGTGCAACTGAATAAATTAATGTATCAACGTTTAATTAAAGGTGGTGATATTACCTTATTTAGCCCGTCTGATGTACCGGGATTGTATGAAGCATTCTTTGCTGATCAAGATAAATTTGAACAACTTTATTTGCAATATGAGCAAGATCCAACTATTCGTCAACGCAGCGTAAAAGCCGTTGAGCTGTTCTCATTATTAATGCAAGAACGCGCATCAACAGGACGAATCTATATTCAAAATGTGGACCACTGTAATACCCACTCCCCGTTTGATCCGAAAGTGGCGCCTGTCCGTCAATCTAACTTATGTTTAGAAATTGCGTTACCGACCAAGCCATTACAACATTTCCATGATGAAAAAGGTGAAATTGCGTTATGTACCCTTTCTGCGTTCAATTTGGGTACCCTTGAAAATCTTGATGAATTAGAAGGCTTAGCTGATTTAGCAGTACGTGCGTTAGATGCCCTATTAGATTACCAAGACTACCCGGTGATCGCGGCGAAGAAAAGTTCACTTGCGCGTCGCTCATTAGGCATTGGCGTAATCAACTATGCGTATTATTTAGCGAAGAATGGCGTGCGTTATTCCGACGGCAGTGCCAACGATTTAACCCACCGCACTTTTGAAGCGATCCAATACTACTTATTGAAAGCATCAATGAACTTAGCCAAAGAAATTGGTCCATGTGAATATTTCAATGAAACCACTTATTCACAAGGAATTTTACCAATCGATACCTATAAAAAAGACATTGATAACTTGACCAAAGAGCCACTGCACTACGATTGGGAGACCTTACGTAAAGAAATCCAAGAATTTGGTTTACGTAACTCTACGTTAACGGCATTAATGCCTTCTGAAACCTCATCACAAATTTCGAATGCAACAAATGGTATTGAACCACCACGTGGTCATGTCAGTGTGAAAGCCTCAAAAGACGGTATCTTAAAACAAGTGGTGCCGGAATATGAAACCTTAGGTGAAAACTATGAGTTGTTATGGGATCTCCCAAATAATGATGGTTATCTACACTTAGTAGGGATTATGCAAAAATTCGTTGACCAAGCGATTTCGGCAAACACCAACTATGACCCACAGCGTTTTGAAGACGGCAAGGTGCCAATGAAACGCCTACTGGGTGATTTATTAACTGCCTATAAATACGGCTTAAAAACCTTGTACTACCAGAATACCCGCGATGGCGCTGAAGATGTGCAAGAAGATATTGATGATGGCTGTTCAGGCGGTGCATGTAAAATCTAATGTGAGTAATCACAACTAACGAGAATGCGTTTCATGGTAAAAAGTGAAGCGCATTTTTCGTTTTCTGACTCTTTTTTTGGGAGTATTTTGTTCTAGCACCGATTTCAAAAATAACTTGTTAAAATTGTTAAAATCATTTTTCAGATATAAAAATCTAAAAATAAGAATAGACTAAGTATTTTATACCATTAAATTCAACTTTAATCGCCAAAATAAAGTATATCGCCCTATTGACTGCTCTCTAAATTTCATTATATTTCTGAACTCTAACATTTTTTTAACCAAAACAAACAAAAACAAAGGTTGCTACTATGACAACATCTTCTCAAAGTCGCGAAACGTTCTCTGGACGTAAAGCGTTTATTTTTGCTGCCATTGGGTCAGCAGTTGGGTTGGGAAATATTTGGCGTTTCCCTTATGTAACTTATGAAAACGGTGGTGGCGCGTTCATCATCCCTTATTTAGTTGCATTATTGACAGCCGGGATTCCACTCTTATTTTTAGATTATGCGATCGGTCATAAATATCGTGCTTCTCCACCACTGGCATTTCGTAAGTTAAACAAAAACTTTGAAACCTTTGGTTGGTGGCAAGTGTTGATCAACGTGATTATCGGGATTTACTATGCGGTCATCATTGGTTGGGCCGCCTCTTATACGTATTTTTCATTGAATAGCGCGTGGGGGGCAGATCCCGCGAGTTTCTTCTTTAAAGAATACTTACAAATGGCAGAAGGCGTGGCAGTTAATTTTGATTTTGTTGCCAGCATAACCGGTCCATTAGTCGGTGTATGGATATTTATTTTGGTTATCTTGGCGTTAGGCGTACAAAAAGGGATCGGTAAATCCGCTACCTTCTTTATGCCACTTTTAACCGTGATGTTTGTGATCTTAGTGGTTACTGCGCTTTTCTTACCGGGTTCTGCAAAAGGTTTAAATGCGTTGTTTACGCCAGACTGGTCTAAATTATTAGAACCAACTGTTTGGGTTGCCGCTTATGGACAAATTTTCTTCTCGTTGTCTATCTGTTTCGGCATCATGATCACTTATTCGTCTTACTTGAAAAAACAAAGTGATTTAACGGGTTCAGGTTTAGTCGTTGGATTTGCTAACAGTAGCTTTGAATTATTAGCCGGTATCGGTGTATTCGCGGCATTAGGCTTTATGGCAACTGCGGCGGGGAAAGAAGTGAGTGACGTCGCTACTTCAGGAATTGGCTTAGCCTTTATTGCCTTCCCTGCTATTATCGACCAAGCCCCATTTGGCAGTGTGATTGGCGTATTATTCTTCGGTTCCTTATTATTTGCTGGTATCACCTCATTGATGTCGATCTTAGAAGTGATTATCGCGGCGGTACAAGACAAATTAAGAATGCGTCGCTCTGTTGCCACTGCATTGACTTGTGTACCAATGGCAATTGTTTCCGTCTTACTTTTTGGCACCACCACTGGTTTACCTGTGTTAGACGTATTAGATAAATTCGTAAATAGCTTTGGTATTGTGGCTGTAGGCTTAATGGTGATTTATGCAGTATTAATCAATGAATCACTTTCTGGCTTAGCGGCACACTTAAACGAAACCTCTTCCTTTAAAGTTGGTGTGGTATGGCGTGTACTTATCGGCACTATCACGTCAACGGTGTTAGTGTATATGCTCTTTACTGAAATTAACAAAGTGGCAACTGAAGGTTACGGTGGCTACCCTGCCTGGTTCGTCAATACCTTTGGTTGGGGCATGGCAATTGGCTTAGGGGTGATCGCTTTCATGCTCTCGCGTTTACCTTGGAAACACTTAACTGATTCGACAAAAGGAGATAAATAATGGGTACTAGCGCAATTATTATGATGATCGTGGCATTAGTGATCATTTGGGGAGGATTAATTCTCTCGGTGTCAAGATTACCAAAAGAATAAAATCACATTTCCCTTTAAATCAGCACCTTTTGGGTGCTGATTTTTTTATCAGTAAATCTAACCAATTGATTACTAACCACTTATTTTTACTCTTATTATTCCACTTAATTCCTTCTGATTAAATTCACTGAATAAATGAGAAATATTGTCATTTCTCTAGCTTAAAATCGATGACTTAGGTAAAATGACGACGTTTATTCGTTTATTAAGCGCATCAAAAGTGCGGTGCTTTTCCCGTACTTTTCCTATGGAGAACACAACATGGCCTATACTACATTTTCACAAAACAAAAACGATCAATTAAAAGAGCCAATGTTCTTTGGTCAAAATGTGAACGTTGCTCGTTATGACCAACAAAAATATGAAACTTTTGAGAAATTGATTGAAAAACAACTTTCGTTCTTCTGGCGTCCTGAGGAAGTCGATGTATCACAAGACCGTATCGATTACCAAGCGTTACCAGAACACGAAAAACATATTTTCATCAGTAACTTAAAATACCAAACCTTATTAGATTCTATTCAAGGTCGCAGTCCAAACGTGGCGCTCTTACCACTTGTGTCTATCCCTGAATTAGAAACCTGGATCGAAACTTGGACCTTCTCTGAAACCATTCACTCTCGTTCTTATACCCATATTATCCGTAACATTGTGAACGATCCTTCCGTGATTTTTGATGATATCGTGACCAATGAAGAAATTATCAAACGCGCCAAAGATATTTCTGCTTATTATGATGATTTAATTCGTGATTCACAGCTTTATACTTTATATGGTGAAGGCACTTACAATGTAGATGGTCAAGATTGTGTGGTCACATTACGCAATTTGAAAAGACAACTTTACTTATGCTTAATGAGTGTCAATGCGCTAGAAGCGATCCGTTTCTACGTGTCTTTTGCCTGTTCTTTCGCCTTTGCTGAACGCAAATTGATGGAAGGGAATGCAAAAATCATTAAATTTATTGCACGTGATGAAGCTTTACACTTAACCGGTACACAACATATCCTCAACATTATGGCATCCGGTCAAGATGATCCGGAAATGGCAGAGATCGTGGAAGAATGTAAACAAGAAGCTTACGATTTGTTTGTTGCCGCGGCAGAGCAAGAAAAAGAATGGGCTGATTATTTGTTCAAAGATGGCTCAATGATTGGCTTGAACCGCGATATTTTAGTGCAATATGTGGAATATATTACGAATATCCGGATGCAAGCGGTCGGTCTCCCACTACCTTTCCAAGCACGCTCCAACCCAATCCCTTGGATTAATGCTTGGTTAGTGTCGGATAATGTACAAGTCGCCCCACAAGAAGTCGAAGTCAGCTCTTATTTAGTTGGTCAAATTGACTCAAAAGTCGATACTAAAGACTTTGGCGACTTTGATCTCTAAACGCTGTTAAAAAAACCGCACTTTTCGCGTTTTCTGAAAAGTGCGGTTATTTTTTCGCTGATATTTGCTAATGAAAATTCATTTAATCCATAGCCAAATTACTCTCGACTACGATAATCAAACTTCTCTTCTTTCTCATTTAGAAAATCACGGGATTCATCACGAGTATCAATGTCGCTCGGGTTATTGTGGTTCCTGTCGTGTCAAAATTAGCAAAGGCAAGGTATCTTATAAAGAACCGCCCCTTGCCTTTGTACAACCCAATGAGATTTTACTTTGTTGCTGTCAGGTTGATGAAGATTTAGACATCGAGATGTAAGCTAAATCACTTTCTGTAATTTCGCGGGAATCCCTTGTCGAACAGCAGAACCACATACCCAATCCACCCAAGGGGAAACAATTTCTTTGGTGTTATCTAATAAACCTAAGTCATTAATGTTTATTCCGCGCTGAATTTGTGGCGCCCCTTGGATCTCTTTTCCATCAATCACATAGCTCTTAGCACCTAATTGTTTATGCCCATAACCATGTTCAATGGCAATCGTCCCCTTGATGACGCCCTCCATGACGATAATTTGTACCACCCCTTTTCCGCCCGGAGTACTGAGTTCGACCAAATCACCATGTCGTAAGCCCTGTGTCTGCGCATCTTGTTGATTCATCGCCACAATACCTTCTGGTTTAATACTCTGTAAACGGAGTAACGGTGCGGTGATACTGCTCATTAAATTAGATTTAAATGAAATCAACTTAAATGGCCATTCTTTGCTTGGATAATGGCTTTCGAGCGTTGAATTATCCGCAAATTGCGGTTCAAAATACTTCGGACAGCCGTGGTAATGTTGACCCGTTTGCGCGTGTTTCGCTTTAGCGACCGTTTCATTCCAAATTTGCAGACAATTTTTCCAACGCGCTTGCATATTATCTTCTTGCCATGCACTTTTATACGGTGCAAAACGTCCTCCCTTGCAATACACATTCGCCACTTTCAGTACTTCTTCGGCTTTTAAAGTTCGCTGTAAAGTTGGCATGAGGCGCTGTACCCCAGTTAACAGTAAATCTTCCTCTGTCGCATCATTCACTGGCGCTTTCCCGTCATACGCAATATTGGCAGCGGCACGTAAAAAATAGTCTTCAGTACAGTTTAAAGGATAGCTATTTTTTTGTTTATCACTAATCGCATTTTCACCAAATCCAGGTAAATCCATCGCTTTGGCGATAGCAATGATAAAACTTTCCATACAAATGGTTTCGCCACTCGCGGTTTTTGCATTGTGAGACTGAATAATTGGCCAACGCGCGGTACTCGTTTTGGTCGGTACGCCTGCCCATGGTGTACTGAATCCCCAACTCTCAAAATTATGGGTATCTGGCACAATATAATCCGCTAAGGCAGTGGTTTCATTCATGAAGGCATCTACGGCAATAAAGAGCGGTAAAATACGCGGATCACGTAGTTTTTCATCCGTAATGTGATGAATCCCTGTCATGCCATAAATCGGATTACTCATATGGCTAATCCAAGCTTTGAGTGGGTAAGGATAGCCTTGTAATGCGGAAGTAATCATTTCTGACATTTGCCCACCGACAAAAGGATACCATGAGGCTTTCGCAGGGTAAGGAGAAAGCCCTTGTTCCACTTTACGCTTGAATTCGCTTGATTTCTCATAGGCACGTTTACTGCGTGCTAAGTTTGTGCCTTTCGGGTTGACCATATTCGGAAAATTGGCTAAATCATAACGCGGTCCGGCACCAAAATCTTTAAACTTTCCGCCAGACATACTCATGCCGCCCTTTTTGTTCATATTTCCAACCATGGCATTGAGTAAGAGAATTGCCCACGCGGTATAAAACCCTGTACCATGCATGGTGCCCCCATGGGTTACCACTGCGGCACGATGTCCGTGTGAAGTGAATTTTTTTGCCAATTCAATGATCGTCGCCACAGGTACACCACAATGTGCGGAATATTGTTCGATACTGTGTTCAAAACAAGATTCTTTAAATAATTGCAAGGCGGATTTCGCTAAAACAGAGGTCCCCTCTTTGAGTGTCACCATTTCTTCCACAAAAAGGACCGCACTTTGACTGTCTTTTGCGGCAATCATTGCTCCCGTTTGTTGATCCTTCACCAAAATATCACCATCCTCGGGGTTTTCTGGTGTTGGACTATCCATCACATCCTGCACACGTAAGGCTTGTCCATAGCGTTTATGTTGTGGATCAGCAATAAACAAATGTGTGGCATTACAAAAACTCACCGCGTTCGCGCTTTGCATCGCATTTTCACTCGGTATGGCTAAGTAGTCCGCGTTATAACGTGCATTCTCAATGATCCAACGTAACATGGCTAAAGACAAAGAGAGATCTGTACCCGGGACAATCGGTACCCAACGATGCTGATTAACCGCACGGCTTGAACTGAGTTCTAAACGCGGTGCCACCACAACATAGTCAAAATTGTCTTCTGTGCGTTGTTTTGCGAGTTGACGCGCTTGGCGTTTGAACGGGTTACCCGCTTGCGCAGGTGATGTTCCCATAAATAAAATAAATTCAGCATGATCCCAATCTGGTTTGGCATGCGCGTTGTTCGCGAGGTCATTCATAAATGCCCCCGATCCCGCGCGATAGGATAAGCCACAAAATGAGCCATGTGAGGCAAAATTGATGGTACCAAAACTGTTGTTAGCAAAACGTTTCAATAAAGGTTGACGCCCTTCAGGTCCTGCAAAAGTCACCATTAATTGATTGACTTTCGCACCAAATTCAGGATTTTCTTGATCAACAGGCGTTTGTAAATCTCGAATTGTTTTCAATCCTTCTACATGTCCTTCACCAAACAGATCACCGCCATTGACCACTTCATCCACCAATTGCTCAAAACTAATGGTTTGCCATTTTCCTTCGCCTCGTTTCCCAACTCGTTTTAACGGTTGTGTCAACCGATAAGGGCTATTAATCCCTTCTAGGAAAGCAGCACCACGCGCACAAGCAGTGGAACGATTAGCTAAGCCACTTTCTCCCGCCACACTTAGCTCTGCCTGTTGGATAGGTTGGTTAAAATCAAGATATTGATCGGCGGATAATGGGTGATAAGGATTACCGTTAATGCGTAATACTTGATTTTTGGCTAAATCCACACGCGCCCGTAAACCACATAAAGTCCAGCAGCCCATACATTGGGTATTACACACGACTTGATGACTGTTACTGATTAATTTGCCTTGTTGTACTTGATATTCCGGCGTTAATGCATTGCCATTGATTTTATCCTGTGTATGTTCGCCCGATGTACCTTCAAGTAAGCCTGTGGCAATTTCTTTCACTTTAGGCGAATACCCCGTGACAAACGCCGTTGCTGTACCGAGCGCTAACCCACCTTTTAATAAATTACGTCGTTGATTATTCATGGTTTCCCCCAGTCAAATGAAGTGGTGCTAATGCAGCAGAAAATACCCACCAAAGTACGATACTAATACATAGCCATAAGCTAAATACCGACAGGATGCCAATCGCACCGTCGATATGCCAAGTTAATTCATATGGGTTGATTAACGCATTGTATTTAGCAAGACGTTGTACTTCGATCAATAAGATCCAACGAACGACCCAAGTCAATAACAAGGCGAGCAATACCATCATGCCCTGTAACCATAATGATGCAGTCAGATAAGTACCTAACAGCAAACCTCCAAGCACAACTAGAACAAGCATCGGCAGATCACTCACTTGCCACAGCTGTGTCAGTTGAAGTGCGGTCTGTTCTGAAGAAAAATACACCCCCAACAATGTTCCAATAAATAACATCAGACTGATGAAGGTCAGCGTTGAAAGATATCCTGCAATTTTCCGTTGGCTAAACACCGCAATCAAAAAGCGACAAAGCAGTAATGTGCTTGGAAAAACACTAAATAAAATCAACGGCATAAGCCAAGATTGATGCCATAAAGGACGGGCCTCCACCACAAACACTTCCATAGTGGTATAAATCAAAATGGATAAAGCAGAGAGAAACGCAAACACTCGGAAGAAAGTTGTCCAACGAAGGAGATTCAACTGTCCCCAATAGAGAAAATGCAAGAACCGAGGTAAATGCTGTTGTGGAATAGCTTGACGCAATAAGCATAAAAAATACCCTACTACAGCAAGCGTAAATAAAGGTAAGAAAATCGCACCCCATGCCATCCAAGACCAAGGGGTAAGGTGTAAATAGAAATTTACAATCCGACTAGGTTGGTGTAAATCCGCGGTTAAGGCGATCGGTGCGACAATCGCACAACTTAGTGCAACGATGATGGCAATGAATTCATGCCGTACATTTTTCTCCATTTTATGAATGAGTAAGCCAACAAATACACTAGAAAAGGCGAGACCGATAAAAAAGAAATAGCTCACCGCCCAAGGTAACCATGCAATAGCTTGCGGTTCCACCACGATTTCACGAATGATCATAATCTTCCCTCCGCACTTTGCCATAACATAGATTGCCCCTGCACTTGATTAACAAAGGCGTCATCTAATCCTAAATAGAATACATGCGGCACTGTACCCGAATTTGGTTTTAAGACTTTGAGTTCCGCTTTAAATTCTTCTACCATTTTACTGATCGTACTATTTGGATCGCGTAAATCGCCGATAATCCGCGCGCCACCCACACAGCTTTCCACACAAGCCGGTAATAAACCAACCTCCAGTCGATGTGTGCAAAACGTGCATTTATCTGCCGTTTTTGTTTCTTCGTTAATAAAACGTGCATCATAAGGACAAGCTTGTACACAATACGCACAACCGATACAACGTTCATTATCAACTACCACGATACCATCTTTACGTTGATAGGTAGCTTGCACAGGACAAACCGGTACACAAGGCGGGTTATCACAGTGATTACATAAACGTGGTAATAACACATTATTGACCACTTGTTTTTCATCAGTGACTTCGTATTGACGCACCGTGGTTCTAAATTCGCCAATCGGCGTCGCATTCTCAATCCCACAACTTACAGTACAAGATTGACAACCGATACAACGACGTAAATCCACCAACATGGCATAACGATGTGCTTCACTTCCCTCTCGTCTAGCAGGTTGAAAAGCATTTTCTGCTTGACTCAATGGAATAAAAGCTTGCCCCACACTTAATAATGATAAATTTTTGAGAAAAATACGCTTACTCATTTTCATGGTTAGCTCCTTCTTAGTTATAATTCTTCGCGCAATTGCGTTATAATTTTTTTCTCGTATTGTTCAGGAAGGACGGCGAAAAAACTATTGTGGTTTTCCACATAAACAGTGAGTGAATTTGATTTCAATCAAGAAAAGGAAGAAAAAGTGAAAAAATGCAGTTCATTTTTAAAAATGTTTATTTTATTACTCAGCTTCATGCCAGCGCTTGTTTATGCACAGCAATGGAAAATTGGCATTCTGGCACAACGAGGTGTGGCACATACGCACGCTACTTGGCAACCTTGGATAGATTGGCTTAACCAACACCTCTCACCTCATCAATTCACCTTAGTTACCTTAGATCTTAACGATCTAATACAAGATCAGGCGCAAGGCGTCGATTTTATTTTATCCAATCAAGCACAGTTTTTTTATTTAAACAATAATGAAGTACGTTGGCTGGTAACCTTACGTTCACCAAGGCAAATTCAATCTTCTACCATGGGCAGAATTGGTAGTGCGATTTTAGTTCGTCAAGACAGCCCATTCCACCAGCTTACTGATTTACGCCACAAAACCGTGAGTGCAGTAGGTGATAATGCCTTCGGCGGCTTTCTACTGGGCTATAACGAATTCTATCAACAAGGTTTAGTCGAAAATAAAGACTTTCAATTAAAATTTACGGGTTTCCCTGTGGATAATACCTTGCTACTGCTGCAAGAAAGAAAAGTTGACGCGGCGATTGTGCCGGTGTGTATTTTAGAAGAATTAGTCAACGAAGGTGTGGTGAAAAAAGAAGATTTTCGACTCTTAGCCGGCAAAGAAAATGTGTTAGGTTGTCTCGCTAGCACGGAATTACTGCCAAACTGGTCTTTAGCAGCACTTTCACAAGTACCAGATAGTCTTGCATCAAAATTGGTCACACTTTTATTAAGTCAAGTACCTGCACATTTACCACAATGGACACCGCCTTATTCTACCTCACAAGCCGATACTGTGTTACGAGGATTATATAAACACCCACAACAAAACTTATGGGACAGTACAAAATATTGGCTACAACAATATCAAGGTTGGATTATTTTTGTCCTCTTATTACTTGTCTTAAATTATCTGTGGATTAGCTTTCAAATTCATCGTAAAAGCAAAGCGTTGCAACAAGCTTATCGAGAAATGCGACACTATGAACAGCAATTAGTACAAGCTGATCGACTAAGCATTTTAGGCGAAATGAGTACAGGCATTGCCCATGAAATTAATCAACCTTTATCCGCCATCCGTATGTATGTCGAAGGGGTGAAATACCATTTAGCACAGCTGCCTGCCGAAAAAAATACAGTTGAAATTTTAGATAAGGTATTACAACAAGTTGATCGCAGTGCAGATATTATCCGTAATTTAATGAATTGGGCAAAAGGCAAAAAAACACCAAGTTCTGAGTGTGTGGCACTCAAGCCCTTACTACAACGTGTAATCAGCTTTATGTCTTTACAAACACATCAGAAAGCCCAATTAAACTTGAATTGTCCAGCCTCGTTAAAACTCAAAATTGATACGACTTTACTCGAACAAGTTTTGTGTAACTGCTTGCTTAATGCTTCACAAGCGGGAGCAAGTGAGATCGAAGTGAACGTGCAAGCCGTGGGCGAATACATGACTATTCATATTGTTGATAATGGTTCAGGCTTCAAAGCTGGCGAACTTGCTTTTCCGTTTGTCCCTTTTCGCAGTAGTAAAGCGAATGGGCTAGGTTTAGGTCTGGTACTATGTCAACGATTAATGCGTTCGATTAATGGTGACATTTCTTTGCATAACCGCCTTGATCAACAAGGAGCGGAAGTGATTTTAAAATTACCAAATAAAGTGGGGGAAACATGTTAATTCATCTGGTTGATGATGACTTAACCGTTTTGGATGCAGCGCGTTTTTTATTAGAACAAGCTGGCTATCAAGTCCAAACATGGTCAAATAGCCAAGCCTTTGTGAATAAAGCACCGCTGTTTGAACCAGGTGTCGTATTACTGGATATGAAAATGCCATTACTTGACGGTCATCAAGTACATCAATTTTTATGCCAACAACAAAGTACGCTTGCAGTAGTGATTATGACAGCACATGCCGATGTGCCCATGGCGGTGCAAGAACTCAAACAAGGTGCGGTAGATTTTTTACAAAAACCTGTTCAATTTTCGCAATTACAATCTGTATTAAAAACCGCAATACAAACCACGCAATCACGTTACGAACGCTATAAAATTCGACATTGTTATGCCCAGTTGAGTCGAAAAGAATTGGATATTTTGGCATTGTTAATTCAAGGCTGTATTAATCGGCAAATTGCTGAAGCCTTAAATATTTCTGTGCGTACTGTGGAAGTGCATCGCTCACATATTATGGAAAAAATGCAAGCGCAAACCATTGCTGAATTGATCTATAAAACCGCCCAACTCTAACAAAACAGCAGAGGTTTACCTCTGCTGAATTCGGTTAAAGCTGATTTAAATCGAGCACATCGGTCATATCAAATAGCCCCTTTTCTTTTTGTGCAAGCCACCTCGCTGCACGTACTGCTCCTTTGGCAAAGGTCATGCGACTTGTGGCTTTATGAGCAATCTCAACACGCTCACCAATGTCCGCAAACCACACACTGTGCTCACCGACAACATCACTTGCCCGTATTGTGGCAAAGCCAATCTCATCCCGTTTACGTTCACCCGTAATACCGTCACGGGCAAATACGCCATGTGTTTTCAGATCCCGTCCTAGCGTTTTTGCAATATGTTCTCCCATCGATAATGCGGTCCCCGAAGGCGCATCCACTTTATGACGATGGTGGGCTTCAATAATTTCAATATCACAATAATCGCCCATGACTTTGGCGGCTTTTTCTAACAACTTGAACACCAAATTCACTCCCACGCTAAAATTAGATGCGAACACAATGCCAATACTGTCTGCAGCTTGCTGAATTTTCGCTTTTCCGTCATCATCAAAGCCTGTTGTACCAATTACCATATTTTTATGTTGTGCCACACAAAATGCAAGATGCGCTAAAGTTCCCTCTGGACGAGTAAAATCAATTAAGAGATCAAACTGGTCTTGTTGGCTGGCTAAATCATCGGTAATCTGTACACCAAGATGACCCACATTGGCTAATTCTCCGGCATCTGCCCCTAATAAAGATGAACCTTGACGTTCAAAGGCGGCCCCTAAGACGACCCCCTCCGTTTCACTTACCGCTTGAATCAATTGGCGTCCCATTCTGCCGCCAGCACCGACGATTGCCACACGTAATGTCATATTATTATCCCCTTTTGCTATATCGCGCTATATGAAATGACCACCACAATGGCATCATTTCGAGATAAGTGGGGTCATTTCCCCGATACCACTATACATTAAATACACACCAAACAGCAGAAAAATCACACCTGAAAGATGATCAATATATCGGCTATATTGACTATAAAACTGCTTTGCCTGTTGACGTGAAAAAACAATTGAAATGGCATAAAAATACAGGAAAGTTTCCAATACAATGATCAAAAGTGCGCTCCAGATCTGCCATGTTTGGGTTAAATTAACTAAAACCAAAGACATCACACTAGCAAAGTAAATCACCGCTTTAGCATTAGATAAATTCACTAAAAGCCCTTTGGTGATTTCTTTTTTGATGCTGGTCTGTTTATTTTGTTCTTGTTCAGAAACTGGCTCGAAAACCACATTTTGTTGACTTTTTAACATAAGGTAACCCAAGTAAGCTAAATACCCACCGCCTAAAGTCATGACTAATCCCTGTAAAACAGGAACTGTATTAAATAATATGGCTAAACCCAAAATAGAGGCTAATGCCCAAAACAACACCCCTAACGTAATACCAATCACGGCACAAACTGCATTACGACGTGAATTACTGGCAGCTAATCGACTGACATAAAAAAAGTCGGGTCCTGGCGTGATTAAACCGAAAAAATGTACAATAATGAGATTTAACATCACCTATCCTAAAACCAGAGACGTAAAATAAAAATCACCAATACTGCATAAATTGCCGCAAGTATATCATCTAACATAATGCCAAACCCGCTTTCTAATTTATGATCAAAATAGCGTATTGGATAAGGTTTGAGAATATCAAAGAAACGAAACAGAATAAACGCAGTCAGACACCAGAAAGGCGATAAGTTGGGAAGTGCGAGCAAGACAACGAAAATCCCCACAATTTCATCCCAAACAATCGCCCCATGATCATGCACTCCCATGTCTTCTGCGGTTTTCTGGCAAAGATAACACCCTAGAGCAAAACAAAGTGCGGTGAAAAGAAAGAAAAAACTGAGGTTCAAGTACTGTAATAATCCCCACCCAAGCATTAAACCAACCATACTCCCCCATGTTCCCGGTGCAGGACGAATTAACCCGGCGCCAAAGCCGAGGGCGAGAAAATGAATGGGATTGCTTAATTTAAGCTGTTGAAGCGGGGTTTTTAGCATAAGCTCATCTTATTTGAAATGATCAAAACCCGATTGAATAGTGATATCAATCGGATTTCCATCGCGTTGAAATTTGATGCGTTTTTTATTTTGTGGACTAATCGCACGAACTTGTCCAACACAAGTATAATCCACGCCGATATAAGCTAACGCACGCTCTAATTTCGCTTTATTACTGTCGGGTACCGTAAAACAAAGCTCATAATCCTCACCACCACTTAACGCAAAGGTTTCTGCTTGTTCAACACCAAAAACATTCACTAAAGAAGAAGAAAGCGGTAATTTATCCAACTCAATCACCGCACCACATTGGCTACGTGTAAGAATATGATCTAAATCGGCCAAAAAACCATCTGAGATATCAATTGCCGCATTGGCTAAAGAAGAGACAGCTAATTCTAAACCGAGTAAAACACGCGGTGTAGGACGAAGATGACGTTGGATAAGAAATTCATGATCGGAGTTAAGTGGTGTCTGTTGACTTAACAATAACGATAAACCGGCTGCACTGTCACCTAAGGTACCAGAAACATAGATCCAATCCCCCACGCTCGCACTATGACGACATAAACCTTTTCCTTTCGGAATAATACCATGTGCGGTTATCGTCACAGACAAGGGACCTTTCGTGGTATCTCCACCGATTAAATCCACATTATAGTGATCTAACACATCAAAAAAACTTTGACTAAAATCACTTAACCACTGAGCATCGACATCGGGTAAAGTTAACGCCAACGAAACCCAAGCCGGCTCAGCGCCCATGGCAGCAAGATCACTTAAATTCGTGACAGCGGCTTTATAAGCTAAATCTGCTGCATGCATACTCGGTAGAAAATGTGTATTTTCTACCATAGTATCGGTTGTAATGACTAAACGTTGATTTTGACGTAATTCTGTAATGGCACAATCGTCCCCAATAGACAAAATCACATCTTTACGCGCGGTGCGTTTTGACGCGGTGAAATAACGTTGAATTATGTCAAATTCGCCATGACTCATTCTTCACCTATGCTACTTATTTGCGTGATAACACCGGTGCGACTTTATCTAATACGCCATTGACATATTTATGACTGTCTTCTGCACCAAATACTTTTGCCACTTCAATTGCTTCATTAATGACAACTTTATAGGGCACGTCTAATTCAAATTTAAGCTCATAGACCGCAAGGCGTAAAATGGCTTTTTCAATCGGATCAAGTTCACTGACCTCACGATCCAAATATGGCATCATAATATTATCTACTGCATCGACATTTTCTGCGGTTTGGCGGAAAAGGCGACGGAAATAAGCTGTATCGACACCTTTTAAATCCTGTTCTGCCATAAAATTAAGCTCAATTTCCGCAGGGGAATTTTGTGACACATACCAAGAATATAACGCTTGTACTGCACATTCTCTCGCACGACGACGTGGCGAGATTTTTTTCTCATGTTTTTGTTCTGTCATCTGAATTACGCCGCGTCAATTTGCGCTAATAAATTTACCATTTCTAAAGCAACTAACGCAGCTTCCGCCCCTTTATTCCCCGCTTTGGTGCCAGCTCGCTCAATTGCTTGCTCAATGTTCTCTGTGGTTAATACGCCAAACGCAACGGGAATATCTGCATTCATTGCTACTTGACCTAATCCACTGCTAGCCTCACCCGCCACATACTCAAAATGCGCGGTGCCACCACGAATAACGGTTCCTAATGCTACAATCCCATCGTATTTTTTACTTTCTGCTAAACGGCGAGCCACTAACGGTAATTCATACGCGCCCGGCACACGAACTAACGTAATATTTTCTTCTTTGACTTGTCCGAGACGTTTTAACGCATCTAATGCACCTTCAAGTAAACTTTCATTAATAAAGCTATTAAAGCGCGCAATCACGACCGCAATTTTGGCATTTGGCGCTGCCACGGCACCTTCTAATACTTTCATATTCTTTCCTAATCTAAAATTAATGGGTAAAATCGGTTGCGAATTTTAGCATAAAATTTTTCTTCGTTCAGTAGTTATCTTTCTATTGAGTGTCATCCTATTTAAACAGCAGCTGTAAAATAATAATAACACTGTAAAAAAATGGTTACATTCAGTGTTTTTTTCCGTTAGAATGCGGTTTGCTTATTCATTTACGTTTTTTGAGAGTAATTTATGAAAAATAAAACCTTTGGAAGCGCATTATTAGTTGCGGGAACCACCATCGGTGCCGGCATGCTTGCTATGCCATTAACCTCGGCCGAAATGGGCTTTACTTACACGTTAATTCTATTATTTATCCTATGGGGACTGCTCTCTTATAGTGCGTTACTTTTTGTTGAAGTTTACCAAAAAGCAGAAACCAAAAATGCCGGAATCGCTACCCTTGCGGAACAATATTTTGGCTTACCGGGACGTATTTTAGCTACCTTATCACTTGTCGTTTTTATGTACGCGATTTTATCAGCTTATGTCACAGGGGGCGGTTCACTTTTAGCCGGTGTCCTTCCTTTTTTAGGTGAGCATGCCACACCAATTTCTATCGTTTCTTTCACGATTGTCCTTGGGGTATTTATTGTGATCAGTACAGGCGCAGTAGATATGCTCACACGCTTCCTATTTATGATTAAGTTAGTGGCTTTTGTGTTTGTCTTATTGATGATGTTACCTTTGGTCAATGGCGATAACTTACTGGCAATGCCATTAAAAGATTTTTTAATTATTTCTGCCAGTCCCGTATTTTTTACCTCTTTTGGTTTCCATGTCATCATTCCAAGTATTAACAGCTATTTAGACGGCAATATTCGTCGTTTACGTATTGCAATTATTACGGGGACAGCGATTCCTTTAGTGGCTTACATTATTTGGCAATTAGCCACTCATGGTGTTTTCCCACAAGCCCAGTTCGTACAAATTTTAAATACTGACCCTACTTTAAATGGTTTAATCACGGCGACTTACCAAGCCACAGAAAGCGCTATTATCAGCCATGCGATGCGTTTATTCTTTACCTTAGCACTGATTACTTCTTTCTTAGGTGTCGCGTTATCTTTATTCGATTGTTTATACGATTTACTTAAACGAGTAAAAATCAAAACAAACCGTGTGTCGCTAGGTTTACTTACCTTCTTACCCCCATTAATTTTTGCGTTGTTCTACCCTGAGGGTTTTGTCATGGCATTAGGTTATGCGGGGCAAATGTTTACCTTTTACGGTTTAGTATTACCTGTTGGCATGGCATGGCGTGCTAGAAAACGTTATCCGGATCTACCATATCGTGTCATGGGAGGCAACCTTACCTTATTCGGTGCCTTAATCTTAGGTATCTTGATTATGAATGTGCCTTTCTTAATCAAAGCCGGTTATCTCCCTGCTGTTATTGGTTAATTCACATAAGTGAAAGGCGAACCATTGAGGTTCGCCTTTTACTTTATTTCAACCAAGTCGTTATTTCCGTTAAAGGCTTACGTGATTTTGCTTTGACTTCTTTCGCTCGATAACCAAATGTTACCGCAACAGACACACCATATTCATTCGGATCAAATGCGCCAGTTTGACTTAATAATTGATTCACCGCGCAATAATCAAACCCTTCGACAGGACAAGAATCAATACCTATCATTGCCGCCCCTGTCATCATGTTGGCGAGGGCAATATAGGTTTGTTTACACGCCCAATCAAATAAAGTCCGCTCATTGTCTAATACTTGAATATCATCACGCTGAAAACGTTCATAAATGGCAAGGGCTTTTTGCATCTGTGTTTCTGTTAATCCTCGTTTAGCGAGAATATCGTGGAAATAAGGCGAATCATAACGGGCATGCTTTTTCGCTAAAATAAAGACAAGGTGACTAGCGTCGTCTAATTGCGTTTGCATTCCCCAACTGACTGCTTTTAATTGCTCACGTAACTGACGATCTTGTACTACCAGAAAATGCCACGGTTCTGATCCAACGGAACTTGGCGATAAACGGCCTAATTCAAGAATATAGTGAAAATCCTCTTCGCTGACTTTTTTATTTGGATCATAACGGCGTATTGCACTACGGAAATGAAACGCACTCAGGACTTGTTGTTTCGTGTGTTGGCTCATGACATGACTCCTTAATCAATAACCAAGAAAAACGTACTCGGACAGCACGCTAACAAGAAAAATCACAACTATCATAACATGCTTCTCTTTATCCTGCCGCAATCTTGCCTAAGTTAAAATTTTTCAGCTCGTCGAACATTTCCTCATTTTCTTTGTCTTATGTGATACCTAAATCATTCGACTCGGTTTAGTGTGTTTGAAATTTATTGGAGAAAATAACAATGAAAAAAAGACGTTTTCTATTAACAAGTATTGCACTCGGATTAAGCATTTTATCGACGCCGATGATAAGTCAAGCGTCCTTACCAACTCATGTTGACGGTCAGCAAGTACCTAGCCTCGCCCCCATGTTAGAAAAAGTCTTACCTGCGGTGGTTTCCATTTCTGTGGAAGGAAAAGCCAAGAATCATGGCGGTGCACCATTTCAAGGTATTCCTGAAGAATTTCGCTTTTTCTTTGGTCCCGATGTTTTCAATGATCGTGCCCCACGTAATTTCCGTGGTATCGGTTCAGGCGTCATCATTAACGCTGAAAAAGGTTATGTGTTAACGAATAATCACGTCATTGACAGTGCAGATAAAATCACCGTGCAGTTACAAGATGGTCGAGAGTTAAGCGCAAAAGTGATTGGTACTGATGAATTATCTGATGTTGCACTGATTCAAATTGAAAAACCCAAAAATTTGACCGCACTAACGATTGCTGATTCCGATAAACTCCGCGTGGGTGATTTTACTGTAGCTATTGGTAATCCTTTTGGCTTGGGACAAACCGTGACATCTGGTATCGTCTCTGCCTTAGGTCGTTCAACGGGTTCAGATAACGGTACGTATGAAAACTATATCCAAACTGATGCCGCAGTAAACCGCGGAAATTCAGGAGGTCCTTTAATCAACCTACAAGGAGAGCTAATTGGTATTAATACTGCGATTATTTCACCAAGTGGGGGAAATGCCGGCATTGCTTTTGCAATTCCAAGTAATATGGCAAATAACTTAGTACAACAAATTTTAGAATTCGGTGAAGTACGTCGTGGCATGCTAGGCATTAAAGGCGGTGAGCTCAACGCGGATCTGGCAAAAGCTTTTGATATTGAAGCTCAACAAGGAGCATTTGTAAGTGAAGTCTTGCCTAATTCTGCAGCAGAAAAAGCCGGTTTAAAAGCAGGTGATGTCATTGTCGCGATGAATGGTCAGAAAATTTCCAGTTTTGCTGAAATGCGAGCGAAGATCGCGACATCTGGTGCAGGGAAAGAAATTGCTCTCACCTATCTACGCGACGGTAAAACACATCAAACAAAAGTCACATTACAATCAGATGATCAGACTCAAGCCGATGCAAGTCACTTATTACCGGCATTAGCTGGGGCTGAGATGAGCAATCATGATGATAAAGGCGTCAAAGGCGTACTCATCACGAGTGTGACACCTAAATCGCTTGCAGAACAACGTGGTTTGAAAAAGGGCGATGTCATCATTGGGGTGAACCGTCAAAAAGTAGAAAATTTAGGTCAACTGCGTAAAATTTTAGATGCAAAACCTTCGGCGATTGCTCTAAATATTGTGCGTGGCAATACGAATTTCTATCTTCTTATTCAATAACTCGAGTACAAAATAAATCAGGGGATACACAATTGTATCCCCTCTATTTTTAGCGTGCGGAAAAAAACGAAAAAAGTCACCGCACTTTTACCAATAACTAATATCCCATCCCTAAGAAAAAGAGTACCACCATCATTAAGATTTGTTCTTCTGGAATTGGTTGTCCATTTAATTTAAGTGCATCGTTTTCGAGTAACAACCCTAAATTAATCGTTTTTTCATTCTCCACAAAAACGCCTTGATTAATCGTCTCCGCAAAGGTTTCTTCCATTATTTGTGTCGCGCTTAACATGGCTTCTTCTTTGTTTTTACCTTGCGCTTCTTCTGTCATGGCTAACAGTTTGATCATAGCGTCTTTACTTAAATCGACATTCACCGCCAATTGCTTAAATAGCGATAAGACTTTACCTTGCTCTAACATGTCGACATCGCCATTTGCCATTTCCACCACAAGATTTGCTTTCAGATCGCCCCCATCCGTCGTGAGTTTGAATGGCTCAATCTGTAATAATGGCTGGTTCTTTAAAATGGTTTTGGCTAATGCTTGAATTTGATCATCTGGTAACGCTTCATGTTCTGCTGTTTTTTCCACTATGTCGAAAAGGGTATTCATCGTATTCCCTTCAACATGCGCTAATTTTACCCCAGCCTGAAACTCACCCACAGACTTGCCATTGACTAACATTTCTGGGGCTTTAGTGAACACGTTATAGTCAACAAAAGCATCATTCTTTTGTGTATTAATATCTAATGACATGTTTCGGTATTCAACATTAAACTCTCTCATGTCTTGCTCAGAAAGTGAGAGACGGAAACTGTCCACTTCCATGGTTTGTTTACCTAATGGAATATGTTCCCACTCAGAATGTTTTAAATCACTTTTTGCTTTAATATTATTCAATTCAACCAATGTTTTAGCGTTATTATCATCACTCTCAAATAGGAATTTCAATCCATCAATATTCGCGTCAGATTGTCCCACACCTTCGGCGGTAAGCTTATTAAAGTTAACATCAACGCCTTTCCAAACAATATCAACATCGCTGAATGCTAATTTTGCAGGTGCAATTTTAGCCTGTCCTGTAAAAGTAGAATCAAAACCGACTTTAATTTTACTTTCAAAAGGATTCTGCCCTTGTGCATAATCAAACCAAGCTTGCGTATCTTCATTTTTGACAATGCGATCATGGGTTGAAAATAAAATAGGCACTAAATCAAAATGCGTAATACGATCTAATGGGAAAGGTCCATGATATACCGTACTTTCAAAAGGAATTTTGAAGCTCATATCAGGAAAGGCAGCAACAAAATCATAAGTAACGTTTGAACTAAAAATGCCGCGTTCAATTTTTAAATTGTCGAATTTCACTTCGCTCCCTGGTTTTGCACCAACAAACTTCGCATTAATTAAATCTAAACGCTGTTGCGCACTTTCTTCCACTGATTTTCCGGTATACCATGCACTCCCCGTCCAAACAGCCCCTAACGCAACAATAACACCTAATGCAACTAATGATTTTTTCATAAATAAATTTCCTAAATTAACGATGTGATGAAAGCACTCAATTTACCACAAATCCAAATTGTATAAAATATCTTCTTTTCTATCTGCTTAGTTTATAGAAATAAATTTATCCACCCATTTCCTCAAATAAATTTTTCATTTCCTCTTGAACTTTCACTTTTTACCCTTATTTACAACACGACAAGCTGATTTAACAATGTTGTTCTTTCTCAAATTGAGTGAATAAACACCATGATGAAATTCAAAAAATTTTATTTTGTCACTTGAAATATGAAATTTCGTCCTTACTTTGAGAAAGCAAATCGAATGATTCACTATTAACGAATTTACAAGTTTATTTTAGGAGAAACAAAATGGGAAAAATTATTGGTATTGACTTAGGTACAACTAACTCTTGTGTTGCTGTGATGGATGGCGATAAACCACGTGTGATTGAAAACGCAGAAGGTGATCGCACAACCCCATCAATTATTGCTTATACGCAAGATAACGAAACCTTAGTCGGTCAACCGGCAAAACGTCAAGCCGTCACAAACCCGAAAAATACACTATTTGCGATCAAACGTTTAATTGGTCGTCGTTTCCAAGATGAAGAAGTGCAACGTGATGTAAGCATCATGCCATTTGAAATTGTCGCGGCTGATAACGGCGACGCATGGGTTGGTGTGAAAGGTGAAAAAATGGCACCACCACAAATCTCTGCGGAAGTATTGAAAAAAATGAAGAAAACGGCAGAAGATTTCTTAGGTGAGCCTGTTACTGAAGCGGTTATCACGGTACCTGCTTATTTCAACGATGCACAACGTCAAGCGACCAAAGATGCCGGTCGTATCGCAGGATTAGAAGTTAAACGTATTATCAACGAACCGACTGCAGCTGCCCTTGCCTATGGTTTAGATAAAGGTCAAGGTAACAAAACTATCGCAGTTTATGACTTAGGGGGCGGTACATTCGACTTATCTATCATTGAGATCGATGAAGTCGGTGGTGAAAAAACGTTCGAAGTATTATCTACCAACGGGGATACGCACTTAGGGGGTGAAGACTTCGATAACCGTGTGATCAACTACTTAGTCGATGAGTTCAAAAAAGAACAAGGTGTGGACTTACGTAACGATCCATTAGCAATGCAACGTTTGAAAGAAGCGGGTGAAAAAGCCAAAATTGAACTGTCTTCTGCACAACAAACCGATGTCAATCTTCCATACATCACTGCAGATGCGACTGGACCAAAACACTTAAACATTAAATTAACCCGTGCAAAACTAGAATCATTAGTTGAGGATTTAGTGTCTCGCTCATTAGAGCCAGTGAAAATTGCCTTAGCTGATGCTGGTTTAAGCGTATCGCAAATTGATGATGTCATCCTTGTTGGTGGTCAAACCCGTATGCCACTTGTACAACAAAAAGTGGAAGCTTTCTTTGGTAAAGCGCCTCGTAAAGACGTGAACCCTGATGAAGCAGTGGCAATTGGTGCTGCAGTACAAGGCGGTGTGTTAGCCGGTGATGTCAAAGATGTCTTGTTATTAGACGTTACCCCACTTTCATTAGGTATCGAAACCATGGGTGGCGTGATGACAACCTTGATTGAGAAAAACACTACGATTCCAACGAAGAAATCACAAGTGTTCTCAACGGCAGAAGATAACCAAAGTGCAGTAACTATCCACGTACTTCAAGGTGAGCGTAAACGTGCGGCAGACAACAAATCTTTAGGTCAATTCAACCTAGAAGGGATCAACCCAGCACCACGCGGTATGCCACAAATTGAAGTGACTTTCGACATCGATGCGGACGGTATCATCCACGTTTCTGCGAAAGATAAAGGCACAAACAAAGAGCAAAAAATCACGATTAAAGCCTCTTCAGGTTTAACCGATGAAGAAATTCAACAAATGGTACGTGATGCAGAAGCGAACGCCGAAGCAGACCGTAAATTTGAAGAATTAGTGCAAGCCCGTAACCAAGCGGATCATTTAGTTCACGGCACTCGCAAACAATTAAGCGAAGTGGGCGATAAATTATCTGCTGAAGATAAAGCACCAATCGAAAAAGCGGTTGCAGAATTAGAAACTGCAGCGAAAGGTGAAGATAAAGCGGAAATCGAAGCGAAAGTACAAGCATTAATTCAAGTATCTGAAAAATTAATGCAAGCTGCACAACCACAACCAGAAGCGCAAGCACAGCAAGCGCAAAGCGGTAAGTCAAATGATGATGTGGTGGATGCAGAATTTGAAGAAGTGAAAGACAACAAATAATTTCACTCCTCACAAAAAATCGAAGGGCGTAGCGATACGCCCTTTCGGTGTATTGATTCATCCTCATTTTTCCTCACTTTATTTTTCTCAAGTAAAGTGAGGAAAAACAATCTGGAGGAAAAAATGGCTTTAACACTCTACCCCATTGTGCAACAACGCTTGAATAACAAGATTGCCCATGAGATTATCCCTGCCCTGTGGCAAAACACGCTCAAGCAATTACCACAAGATCAGGATTGTTATGGGATTTATTTCAATTATGCGGGCGATCACCAAGCGGATTATGATTTTGCGATTGCGAGTAGTGCTGTTTTAAAAACAGATTTTCCCACGATTGACATTGAGGATTTGAATGTTTACGAAGTTTTTCGTTGTAAAACGGATGAAATTTATCAAACGTGGCAACTGATCTGGAAAAAAGAACAACAAGGTTTACTTAAACGGGCTTATTCGGTGGATTTTGAAAAATACTACCCTGATGGTTTGGTAGAAATTTACATCGCTGTTGTACCACATTGTTAAGCCAAAAGTGTGTTCAATATTTTATAAAAAATGACCGCACTTTGCTCCCCAAAACAAACTCAAGGAAAACACAATGGAATTTGCAACAAAATGTCTACATGCCGGTTATACACCGAAAAATGGTGAGCCTCGTGTTCAACCGATCGTACAAAGTACCACTTTTACTTACGATTCCGCCGAAGAAATTGGTAAGTTATTTGATTTACAAGCGGCTGGCTATTTTTACACCCGCCTTTCAAATCCTACTACCAATGCGGCAGAAGAAAAAATTACCGCACTTGAAGGCGGTGTAGCAACCATGTGTACCGCATCAGGGCAAGCAGCCGTGTTTTACGCGATGCTCAATATTTTACAAGCCGGTGATCACTTTATTTCTTCATCGTATGTTTATGGTGGTAGCTACAACTTATTTGCGCATACCTTCAAAAAAATGGGAATTGAGGTCACTTTTGTGGATCAAGATTTACCTCTTGAGGAATTAAAAAAAGCTATTCGCCCAAATACGAAAGCCATTTTTGCCGAAACTATTGCCAATCCCGCATTACGCGTGTTGGATATTGAAAAGTTTGTTGCACTTGCGAAGGCAGCACAAGCCCCTTTATTAGTTGACAATACTTTTGCAACCCCGTATTTTTGTCGCCCTATCGAATTTGGTGCTAACGTGGTAATTCATAGTACGTCAAAATATTTAGATGGGCATGCGATTGCGTTGGGAGGTTCGATCACAGATGGCGGGAATTTTGATTGGAATAATGGCAAATTCCCACAATTAAGCACACCTGATCAAACCTATCACGGTTTGGTTTATACCGAAACCTTTGGTCCAGCAGCTTATATTGTCAAAGCCCGTGTACAATTAATGCGTGATTTAGGTGCCACACCGGCACCACAAAATAGTTTCTTGCTCAATGTGGGCATGGAAACCCTTGCACTGCGTATGCAACGTCATTATGAAAATGCACAAGCGGTCGCCGAATTTTTAGAAAATCATCCACAAGTGGCAAAAGTGAGTTATCCGGGCTTGGCAAGTTCACCTGATCATGCACTAAAACAAAAATATTTACCAAACGGTTTATGTGGTGTGATTTCCTTTGAAATTAAAGGGGGAAGAGAAACTGCAGCAAAATGGCTGAATGCGCTACAACTGGCTTCTCGTGAAGTCCATGTAGCGGATATTCGCACTTGTGCTTTACATCCGGCGACGTCAACACACCGTCAATTAAGTGAGGTTGAATTAGAAAAAGTGGGGATTTCTGCGGGTTTAATTCGTCTTTCTTGCGGTATTGAAAGTATCCAAGATATTTTGGCTGACTTAGAACAAGCATTCCACGCGGCAAAATAAATGTCATTAAGGCAGGCAATCTTGCCTGCCTGTTTGAATAACACAGGGGATAGCATGGCGATTGTAACAAATACCCCTATTTGGGTTTGGTGCGTTTTGCTTTGTTTACTCTACGTTGGCAGTAAACAAAGCAAAACACGTCAAATAAAACCTTATAAATTAACATTCTTGCCCTTGATATTTCTGCCTATAGTCATCATGTCTATAATGCAAAGTCATCACCCGCTTATCTCAGGTTTCGGATTCATTGTTGGCTTGGCGCTAGGTCTATTTTTAGGGTGGATAATTTGGAAGGATGCCCCTTTGTTACTAAGACAAGGGCAACAGTGGATACAAAGAGGAAGTTATCTTCCGCTTATCCTGTACTTATTCATTTTTATTTTTAGGTATGTTGTTGGCGTGGCACAACATACTCAACAAACAATAACAAAAACAGAATTCTTTAATTTTATTATTGGATTACCTACAGGGATTGGGCTTGGTGCGTTATTTGCGATTCTTTTATTTCGTCAACGACCAACCACCCACTAAAATATAATCATTGTTATTTGATATCTTAAACGGAAAACTGAAACATTATGGCAAAAAAAGATTATTACGACGTTCTTGGTGTTGAACGTGGTGCGGATGAAAAAGAAATTAAACGTGCTTATAAAAAATTGGCGATGAAATATCATCCAGACCGCACCCAAGGCAACAAAGAGCTGGAAGAAAAATTTAAAGAAATCCAAGAAGCCTACGAAGTCTTAAGCGACAAACAAAAACGGGCGAACTATGATCAATACGGTCATGCTGCCTTTGAACAAGGTGGCTTCGGTGGCGGTGGCTTTAGTGGTGCTGATTTCGGGGATATTTTTGGTGATATGTTCGGGGATATTTTTGGTGGTGGTCGTGCTCGCCAACGCGTCGTGCGTGGTGATGACTTGCGCTACGATCTTGAAATCAGCTTAGAAGAAGCGGTACGTGGTACGACGAAAGATATTCAAATCAATACCCTTGCCCATTGTGACAGCTGTGATGGTTCGGGTGCTGAGAAAGGCTCAAAAGTAGAAACTTGCTCAACTTGTCATGGCGCAGGGCGTGTACGTCGTCAGCAAGGTTTCTTTGTGACTGAACAAGTCTGTCCTAGCTGTCATGGTTCGGGCAAAAAGATTGAGAAACCGTGTAAATCCTGTCATGGTGATGGACGTGTTCACAAGAAGAAAAATCTTTCAGTGAAAATTCCAGCGGGTGTCGATACAGGTAATCAATTACGCTTATCAGGCGAAGGAGCGGCAGGTGAAAATGGCGCACCAAATGGTGATCTATATGTCGTTATCCATGTACGAGATCATCATATTTTCGAACGTGATGGTAGCAATCTGTATTGTGAAGTGCCTATTAGTTTCACAATGGCAGCTTTAGGTGGAGAAATTGAAGTGCCAACCTTAGATGGTCGTGTCAAACTCAAAATCCCTGCAGAAACACAAACAGGCAAACTATTCCGTATGCGTGGTAAAGGTGTTACTTCTGCACGTAGTGCTTACGCAGGCGATCTCATCTGTAAAATTATTGTTGAGACACCTGTTAAACTCAATGAGGAACAAAAAGCATTATTACGTCAATTAGAAGAAAGTTTAGAAGGTTCTAGTAACAAACCGAAATCCTCTAGTTTCTTTGATGGCGTTAAGAAATTCTTTGATAACTTAGGCAAATAAGTTGAATAAAACACACTCCCCTGTTTTGCCTCCAAAAGGAGAAATACAGACAGGATAACCTCTTAAGCCCTGTATCATGCAGGGCTTAAATCATTTATCCAAATTTTCTTCGCTTAATTGTGAAAGCAAAGTATCACCATAAAGTGCCGTTATCGATTCTCTTATATCGATAAACTCTGGCGATAACACCTAACCATTTCAGCTAGCGACATAAAAACAAAATTACTATTTTAATAAAAATTATTATCATTATTATATAACTCATGTAAACTATGAATGTATTACTTATCTATTGAGGAGTCAGCCATGAAATATCCCTTAAGCTATAAAAATATAGCAAGGTCCATTCCTTTTCTCTCATTCATTGCGTTTCCTCTGTATGCGCAAGAAACGACTGAATTAGAACAAATTACAGTACAAGAAAGCGCAACCGCTGAAGTGAACAAAACCTCACCAACAGTGATCAGCAAAAGCGCCACGACCATTCAAAACGAAATGATTCGAGACACCAGAGATTTAGTCCGCTACACAACGGATGTAGGGATTAGCGATAATGGGCGTTTTTTGAAAGGCTTTGCGATGCGAGGCGTTGAAGATAACCGCGTTGGTATCAGTATTGATGGTGTTTCTTTGCCTGATTCAGAAGAAAACTCACTGTATGCGCGTTATGGTAACTTTAATAATTCCCGCCTAAGCATTGATCCTGAATTAATTCAAACCATTGATATTGTACGCGGCTCAGATTCCTTTAATGCAGGCAGCGGTTCATTAGGTGGCGGTGTGAATTATAACACTTTAGATCCACAACATATTGTTAAAGCAGGTAATTCCGTTGGTGCTTTACTACGAGGCAGTTATGCCAGTAAAAATCGTGAATGGGTTCGTACTTTAGGGATAGGCTATGTTGGCGAAAAATTTGATGCCTTATTGATGTATTCACAACGCACAGGGCACGAGTTTAAAAGTCGTGGTTCAGGTCCTGAATTTCGGTATTCCAGTAGCCAGCATCCCGATCCTGTGACACAACGCTTCCACAATTATCTCGCTAAAATGAATTATCAAATTAATGACAATCAGCGTATTGGTTTAACGTTGAATGGGCAAACAGGGGGGCGTTACATTGATGAACGTTCTTATACGTTAATGGGCTCACAATGGCGTGAAGCCGATGATCAAAACGAACGGTTGAATGCAAACTTATATTATATTTATGCACCAAGCACGGGATGGTTAGCCTACAGTAAATTTGATTTAGATTATCAAAAGACCGATCTAGCAGCAGTTAACTATAAAGGCGGACGCCATTTCACGACAGATGCTAAAGAGCTGAACGAAATTTATGATCGCCGTATGAAAACCGTGTTTACGCGCGGCAGTGTAGAACTCAATGCACAACCTGTACATTTCTATGGTGAACATACTTTAACCATCAAAGGCTATGTTAGTCAGCGCGATTTCAAAAATATCAATCAAGATCGTATCGGTATTGGCACAAACTACGACACACAATACCACTATACGATTCAATATCCTATTAGAACCAAGCAGTACGGACTTTCTTTGAAAGATCATGTGCGCTGGAATGACACCTTCTCAAGCCATTTAGGTTTACGTTATGACCATACAAAACTAAAACCAAAGGAACTCAATGCACCTTGTAGCAAAGCCTGTTTAGAAGAAGGAAAACCTAAACCGACCCGTTTCTCTACCGTTAGCACATTTGCGGGACTTGAGGCACAACTCAGCCCCTCATGGATGTTAGGCTACAATATTAGCACCGGTTATCGTGTACCAACGGCTTCAGAAATGTTCTTCAGCTTTACCAATGCGTATGGCACGTGGAAATCTAACCCGAGCTTGAAACCCGAAAAAAGTATTAACCATACACTCTCTTTGAAAGGCAATAGTGAAAAAGGCTTGCTTGATCTCACCCTCTATCAAACAAACTATCGTCATTTCTTATTTGAACAAGAAAGTTTAATTCAACGTACCGAAATGCGCTATGGACGCCCTTATACTTACCAAAGCCAAGAACAACAAATGGTGAACTTAGATAAAGCAAAAATTTATGGTGTGGAATTGAAAACCCATGTCAATTTAGATCAGATGATCGCTGTGATACCACAAGGCTTTAAGTTCTACGCCGCGCTCGGTTATAGCAAAGGTAAACTCTCTAATAACGCCAGCCTACTTTCCATTCAACCGCTTAAAATTATTCTGGGGTTGGATTATGAAGCAACAAACGGCAAATGGGCTATTTTCAACCGCCTAACCTATTTGGGTGAAAAAAGAGCTAGTGATGCGAAAGTGTATGAAATTAAACGTCGCTGTACTGAATTTGTGACAGAAACAGATCCTTGGACTGGTCAACAAATTACTCGCTGTAAAAAACGGGAATTGTATCCAGATTTATCTACTTATAAACACTTAAATAAATCTGCTTTTGTGTTTGATACTTTTGGTTATTACAAGATCACGGACGATATCACGTTCCGAGCTGGCATTTATAATCTGTTTAATAAAAAATACCATACTTGGGATGCCTTACGTGGTATTAATGCCAATAGTACGTTAAATTCAGTTGACCGTGAAGGGAAAGGGTTACAACGCTTCTATGCGCCCGGACGTAACTATGCGGCTTCCCTTGAAATCCGTTTCTAACCGTTCATGATAAAAAACCTACCGCACTTTTGCATTGCGCAATGTGCGGTAGGTTTTAAATACGTTTTAAAAAAGCTAAAGCGTCAGTTTAAAGTACCGAAACAGCTTTAATTTGCGCGAAGACTGGTTGCCCAAGCTGTAATGCCAAGTCTTCTAATGCCCATTTACTAATGGTCGCCCAAATTGGCTTTTCATCAATCTCAATCTGCACATCTACACGATTTTCTCGTTCAACAATACGCTTCACTTTACCGTGTAGAATATTACGAATACTGGTTTTTTCTGGTTGTGTTAAACTAAGCGATACATCGGAGCCTTTAATACAAATACGGATGTTTTCCCCTACTTCTGCTTGTTGCGCCTTAATCCAAATCTGTTGTTGCTGTAAACCAAGAGCGGTGACTTGATAGCCAGTATTGTTGTGTAAAATTGGCAAAGAAAGAACCGCACTTTGCTCATCCTCTAATTTCCAAGGTAAGAATAACGGATTTTCCCAAATCGACTCTAAACGATCAAAGGCTCGAACTTTTCCTTCATCTAGCAATACCACATATTCAGCTAAACGCAATAATTCTTCTATGCTATGTGTCACATACAAAATCGGAATATCAATCTTTTTCGATAAGGTTTCTAGATAACTCATCAACTCACGCTTACGCGGTAAGTCTAACGCTGAAAGCGGTTCATCCATCAGTAAAATTTCTGGCTGTGTTAAGAGTGCTCGACCAATCGCCACACGTTGTTTCTCACCACCAGACAAGGTAATAGGATAACGTTTGAGTAAATGCCCGATGCCTAACAACGACACAATATCATCAAATTTTGCTAGATCGATTTTCTTAATGCCGTAACATAAATTACCTTTGACGGTGTAATGCGGAAATAGTCGCGCATCTTGAAAAACATAGCCGATATGTCGTTGATAAGCGGGAATACAAATCGCTTTTGATTGATCCACAAGAACGCGATCATTTAAGGAAATATAGCCCTCATCTGGATGAACTAAGCCACTTACTAAATTAATTAACGAGGTTTTACCTGAACCGGATAGTCCAAAAAGGGCGGTCACACCACGCGCTGGGATCTGTAAATTGGCTTCAAGGGCAAGCTGACCGAGTTGTTTCTTGACATTAATCTTTAGCATGACTCTGCCCCAATTTTTTCTGCATGTTTTTTGCTAACCACTCCGACAATAACAAAGATATTAAGGAGAGAATAATCGCTAAGACACATAATCTCGCGGCTTGTTCTTCTGCGCCGGGGGTTTGAATAAAGGTATACATCGCTAAAGGAATGGTTTGCGTTTCACCCGCAATATTGGAAACAAAGGCAATGGTCGCGCCAAATTCACCTAAAGATCGGGCAAATCCAAGTACCACCCCGGCTAAAATACCCGGTAAAGAAAGTGGTAAAGTAATCGTGAAAAACACACGCCAAGCGGATGCGCCTAACGTTTGGGCAGCTTGTTCCAATTTCATATCAATACTTTCTAAAGACAAACGTATTGCACGTACCACTAACGGAAAAGCAACTACTGCTGCAGCCAATACAGCCCCATTCCAACTAAAAGCAAAAGAAAATCCAAACCAAGAATAAAGATATTTACCAATAAAACCATTACGCCCCATCGCGACTAATAATAAATACCCAATCACCACAGGAGGTAAAACAAGGGGAAGATGGATTAAGCCACTCACAAGGGATTTACCATAAAAATTTTTACGTGCCAGTAACCATGCCATTAAAATCGCTACGGGTAAACTCCATAAAATGGCATTTAGTGACACACTCAAGCTGAGTTTCACAGCTTGTGTTTCGATCGTGGTTAAACCAAGTGAAGTCAAAAATTCAGTAAACAAAGGTAGTCCTTGATCTGATTAATAAAAATTCTAAAAAAATGTACCGCACTTTTCGGCTGAACTCCGCCTCGTTTACGTACAGATGAACATGCGCATGGTCTGAAGAAGCTGTTGCGATAACAAACTTGATACATGAGAGAAAACAGTAAAGCTGAATCTTAATCCATTAAAATCACAAAAATAAAAAGAATAAGGACGCCAAGATGACGTCCTTGCTCGTTTATATCGTGTTATTTCACTGAGAAACCGTAGCTGACAAGTACTTTTTTCGCTTCTGCTGATTCTAAATAGTTTAAGAATTCGCGGGTTTCTGCATTATCGCGATCTTTTAATAAGGCGACTGGATATTCCACCGCTTTGTAAGTATCCGCAGGGAACACACCAACAATTTTCACCCCTTTGCTCACTTTACCATCTGTGCTATACACAATACCTAATGGCGCCTCAGCACGTTCAACTAAAGCTAAAGCGGCACGCACATCTTTACCACGTGCTAATTTTGCTTCCACTTTATCCCACAATTTTAAGTTTGTTAACGCTTCTTTCGCATATTGTCCCGCTGGCACATGATCAGGATCGCCCACAGACAAGAAACTGTCTTTTAATTCGGCTACCCATTCACCTTTCGCTACATCGACTTCTTTTAATTGACTGGCTTCTGGCGCAATTAAAACCAATTCGTTACCAACTAACACTTTTTCGGTGTCTTTAATGGTTAATCCTTTATCTGAAAGGTGTTTCATCCATTTAGTGTTTGCTGAAACAAAAATATCGACGGGTGCTCCCTCTTCAATTTGTTTTGCAAGCGTTGAAGAAGACGCAAAAGAAAACACCAATTCTTGATCTGGTTTCACTTTTTTATAATCTTCTGCAATTTGGTTTAATGCATTAGTCATTGATGCAGCAGCAAATACCGTTACTTTCGCTTGCGCAGAAAGCGAAAATGCTAAACAAGCAGTTGCGAGTGAAACGGTGATCATTTTTAATTTAAGCATAGTCATTTACCTTGTTAACGAGATGGATTGATTAAGATGTAAACTTTATATAAAAAATTATACAATGTTTTAACAGAAAAAGGCTATATAAAAAATACACTTGCGCAAAAATAAACCCATCACAAAAAAGTGCGGTTTTTTGACCGCACTTTTTCATCACAATGATATTAGAATTTTACCCCAAAATTCAGCACATAATTGCGCCCCATTTGTGGCACATAAGGTAAATAAGAGGTGTGAACATAAACACGTTGGTTTAATACATTATTGACACTGAAACCGACAGAATAGTCTAAATGCCCAATTTGACGTTGATAATTTACACCTATATTTAACAAATGATGCCCTTTACTCGGATCTTCTTGAATTTTTTCTATTTTAGCAGGTAACTTTTCATTTTCTTCTCTTAAACGAATCGCTTCCAGCGCACTTTCAAAATCCGCTTTATCAGAATCACTTAAATCTGCGATAGCCTGACCCGTACGATTATATTTGTCGCGGTCAATACCCTTTAACAATAAATTTTCGCCTGTATCATCATCAATAAAATCACTCGCTTCTAACGCTCTCGGCGGTTTAATTGATAAAGAAGAGGCTGTTTTTTGTTGAGAAAAGACATAAGTGTAATCCGCAAAGAAAGATAAATGTTCCGTTACATTGCCACTCAGGCGCATACCTAAACGTGCGGGTGGCACACGAGGCGCATCACGCTCATTACGTTTAATGCCTTCAATACGGTAAGGTTGTTTTTCCCAATTTGCTTGAATCAGTCCTTCCTCATCATAAGCAATATAGCCTTGATAAAAACGTTGTCCGTATTGCTCTGGTAAATCAAACAAACGTCCTCTGACATAATCACCAAATAAGGTCACTTGATAATCTGGTGTTGGTCTAAAATTAAGTTCCGCTTCAATACCATGGAATTTAGCTCGTGCTTGCGTATAACGACGTAAAAACGCATTACCATAGCGAGCAAGATCTTCGTTATAAATATAATTTCTAAATTTATTTTGATACAGGCTAAGCTTGTAATCCCATTTATCAGTATGATAAGCAAAGCCTAACTCAATATTATTGGAACTTTCTTTACGTAAATTTTTATTACCATGCTCAAAAGAGTTAGTCGCTAAATGTTGCCCGTGATAATACAATTCCATGGGTGTTGGCAAACGTTCATTGCGAGATAGCGTTAAACCAATACGATAATTAGGATGAAATAACCAGTCTACACTTCCCAAGTATGAAACGGCTTTCTCTTTGTGAGTGGACAAATCAGGTGGATGATCACCTTCTTTTTTATGCGCATTCAACACATGTTGATCATATTTAATCGGAATGCGTTGTTTATCCACGCGCGCCCCTACTTCAAAAATAAAATCATCTACCACATAATTTTCTACTGCAAAGAAACTGGCTTGTTTCTGGGTATTTGGCACTAAATGATGTTGATGTTTTATCCCTGAGCCTAACGGTGCAAGAATGGCTGTTTTGTATTCGCTATACTGTACACCGAATACCCCACTTAAGCCTACAATCGGGGTATGATAAAACTCCAATTTGCCATTATAACCACTGTTTTTATAAATACCGGCGGCTTTCCCGCGGTTTTTCTCTGCTTTCTTACGCTCACGTTCAATAAAGCTATCCCGATCAAATTTATCCGTTCCAGCTTGTCCTGAATGATATTCATAATGAATATAATCGGCATAAGAAAAACTGCCTTTTACTTTATCTAACCATGCTGTTGGTGAATCCCATTGCCCACGTAAATCAAATCGTCTTGAATGTAATCTAACCCAAGGACCACCATGTGAATGGTCATGCTCATGACCAAATGGGTGATCATGGCTATGGGAAGGATCATTATCAATACCACCAATACATCCATCTAAGTGTGCAAACACAATATCTGTATCATCTGCTAAATGTGGATAAGGTGTCAGATACCCTTTACCAAGCTCAGGTCTTGCCGCTTCATCAACCACATGGCTTTTACAGCGATCATATTTATGATTATGACCAGGCAAACCATAGCGATCGCGTCGTTCACTATAAGATACCCCTAGATAAGATTGATCCTTAATCCAAGAAACACCAATGGTTCCCACTTGTGAGCGGTTATGACTGTCTGGCAAATAACGAATCGTTTCACCACCTGATTTGAAAGCTGGTACACGATAATGAGTCGAATAACGTTTTAAGCCTTCCAAACGTAAGGCAAGATGAGGATGTAATCTAAAAGTGATCCCTGCGGTTCCAGTACTTTCCTGACTTGCTGTATCAAAACGGGTGAAAATTTCACCTTCATAGCCCTTTTCAGGTACAGCTGTTGGAATACGTTTGTCCACGACATTCACCACACCGGCGGCAGAAGCACTAGAATATAACAAAGTGGAGGCACCACGTACTAATTCTACTTGTTCGGCTAATAAGCTATCGGCGACGACAGCGTGATCCGGCGAAATCGCTGACATATCCACGACATCTAAGCCATTTTGCAAAATTTTAATACGTACACCTTCTTGTCCTCGGATAATTGGCGCACTTGCCCCACCACCAAAAGGGTTGGAATGCACACCTAATTCACCTGCTAAGGCATTGCCTAAGGTGGCAGATTGTTTTTGCAGCCGTTCTTTTTTAATCACCTGATTGGAAATCGCTTGATAATGCTCTATCGCTGAACCAGCTAAGTGCGGTTGTGCACCACTGACTACAATTTCATCAAGCATTTCCGTTTTAGCATAAATCACATGAGTAAAAGCGACGGCACTCCAAGGTAATAAATAAGTTATTTGTTTAATTAATTTATTTGTAACCACTTTTGTTTCCATATCTTTTTTTACATAAAAAAATAAGGTGCTAAGATTAAGCATGAAAATGTTATTTTGCAACAAAAAAATCCATTTTTTGTATAAAAAATATAAAATATTGACCATATCTTTTTTATTAGAAAATATCTTATCCGCTTATTCCTTCTCCGTTATATCAGCTTGATATCCGCTGCTCTCTTCCTCTCATAACCAATAAACATGCCACCTCTCCAAGCAAGACATCGCCAATACTGGTGCTTAACATAACTTCTTACTCATGCACATAATTTGGTAAAGAAAGGCTATCTAAAAAATACACTTTCACTTAGAATGTAAGCGTATTGTCAGCATTGAACTCAATATGGGAGGAAACATGACATTAACGAGTGAAATTTTGCTCACAATAAAATTGCAACAGCAATTATTTGTTGATCCAAAAAGAATTCGCTTATTAAAAGAAATTCAGAAATGTGGTTCCATTAACCAAGCTGCTAAAAATGCCAAAGTCAGCTACAAAAGTGCATGGGATCATTTAGCCGCTATGAATGAAATCAGCCCCAAACCTTTACTTGAACGTAATGTGGGGGGAAAAAATGGCGGTGGTACCGAATTAACGGTGTATGCACAACGTTTATTACAGCTGTATGATTTGCTCGAACATACTCAACAAAAAGCCTTTCATATCTTGCAAGATGAAAACTTACCTTTAGATAGCGTACTGCATGCGACTGCCCGCTTTTCCTTACAAAGTAGTGCGAGAAACCAATTCTTTGGAGATATTGTTGCACTACGCCATGAAAATATCCATTGCTTTGTAGCGATTCAAATTAAAGGATTAGCACAGCCATTAACCGTTTCGATCACAGAAAAAAGTGCGCAGCGTCTGAAACTCACGTTAGGCAAAGAAGTGATGATGATGATCAAAGCACCGTGGGTCAAAGTACATCGTGAAAAACCAGAGGGAGTCAACACCTTCTTGGTCAATGTAAAAGAAATCACGGATAAAGGAGATGTAGAAGAAGTTATTTTAACCTCTATCAACAAACACGCTGATGAAGATGTGGAATTTTGTGCCACACTCAATAAAGCAGAAAATTTGAAACCAGATGAACAAATTTGGATCAGTATTGATCCCGAACAAGTGATCTTAGCAACATTGTATTAAATACAAAAAATAAGGGGATATATATCCCCTTAACTGTACAAATTAAAGTGTAATTTCATCAATAGGTTTACCAAAACTGGGAATAAATACCTCAATAAAATAGCGCATTTCATCACTATGCCAGGTTTTCATTAATGTCTCTAGACGTGCCTTGGCCGCTTTAAATTCTTGATTGCCATTTTCTAATTCAAATTGCGCTTTGACATAAGCACAAATAAGATCTGCTTGCTTGACGACATGCTTTTCTTGCGCAGAAAACTGGGTTGAATCAAGGTAAGGGGCAAAATCAGCTTGTAACTCTTTGGGTAATAACGCCAATAAATGAGCTTCTGCGGCATTTTCAATTTCTTTATATGCTTGTGTAATTTTGGGGTTGAAATATTTAATGGGGGTAGGTAAATCACCAGTAAAAATTTCTGAGGTATCATGATACATCGCCATCACAGCAATACGATCAGGATTTAAATGACCTTGATAAAATTTATTTTTAATGACAGCCAAGGCATGTGCCACAAAAGCAACTTGTAGGCTATGTTCTGCCAAATTTTCCTTTTCAATATTACGCATTAAAGACCAACGTTGGATCAAACGTAAGCGATCTAAACAAGCAAAAAAATGACTTATTTTAATAACGGCTTGCACAGCAACTCTCTTCTTGTTTTTAATTTAACGGATATTCTTCGATGATCACAGGAAGTTCAATAATTTTTCCTAAACGAGAAATGACCACATTCAATCGGGTATTAGGTCGCGTATTGCTGATCACTTGCATCATTTGCGCGGGTGAAATAGCATCAACATCACCCACTTTTAAAATAATATCGCCGGCTTTCACACCAGCCTTACCTGCTGGTCCCTCTGGATTAACATTGGTAATCAAAATCCCTTTTTCCAAATGGGCACCTTGACCATTATTAAATAAAATATCACTTTGTACACCAAAGTAACCACGAATGACTCGTCCATCACGAATAATTTTTTTCATCACATCATTCGCCAATTCAATCGGGATTGCAAAATTTAGCCCTTCGGCAATTTCACCGGCGGTTTTACCAATACTTAGGGTATTGATACCTATTAATTCTCCTACGCTATTAATTAACGCGCCACCTGAATTGCCACGGTTAATCGAAGCATCCGTTTGAATAAAGTTTTGTCGCCCAACAGAATCCCCCACCGCATTACGTCCAATTGCACTAATAATTCCTTGCGAAACGCTTTGCCCCAAGTTATAGGGATTCCCAATCGCCAACGCCACATCACCAACATGCATTTGTCGTTGCGGATTTTGTGGAATCGTCGATAAATTATCCGCACGAATTTTAAGAACAGCGAGATCCGTCAAAGTATCAGAACCAATTAAACTGGCATCGAAAAGTTGCCCATTTTGTAATGCGACCACAATTTGATCGGCGTTTTGAATAACATGTTTATTTGTCAAAATATAACCATCTTTTGACATAATCACACCTGATCCTAAATTGCCCACTTCTAATTGCTCGGCACTATTCGCCGAAAAAGAACGATTATAGACATTCACTACAGCTGGAGAGGCAACTCGCACAGCGTCTTTAAAGCTCATCGGTTCTGGTGCTTTGAGTAAGCTAAATTGGTTAACGTGTGAAAATACCAGAATCACTGCGGCACACACTAACCCAATCATCACTGAATGAAAAAGTTTTTTGATCATGTTGGCTCCGTAATTCGTGGGTGGTAAATCGTTTTCAGATCATCGCCGAGTTTCTCAATGGAATGCAATTGCCATAAACTTGCCTCAGCCAAAGTGCTTAAATGAGGTAATTTACATAATCCTCGTGCGGCATCACCTAATAATTTCGGTGCAATGTAAATGATCAATTCATCTACCAATTTTGCCTCAATTAATGCACCAGCCAATGTCGCACCGGCTTCAATCCAAAGCGTATTGATTTGACGTTGTCCTAATTCTGCCATTAAATCAGCTAAAGCGTTGGTAGAAGCGGAAAGCTGTATTTGTTCGCAATGTGCAGGAAACTCAAGTAACGAACGCGCAGTTTGACTCACTAACCACACTGGCGAAGACAGACTGAAAAGTCGGTGTGAGGGTTGAACTCGATGTTGAGAATCTAAAATCACTCGCACAGGTTGACGTAGCTGCGCTTGTGTATAATCGGCTTTCACCTTGTCAGGTAATTGTTGCCAGCGTACATTTAATAAGGGATCATCAGCTAACACCGTTGCACTGGTGGATAAAATCGCTGAGGCTTTGGCTCGTTCTGCTTGCACATCTGCACGAGCAAGCTCACCGGTAATCCACTTACTTTCCCCGTTTGCCATCGCGGTTCTTCCATCTAAACTCATAGCCATTTTTAGCTGTACGTAAGGTCTGCCAGTACGCATACGTTTAAGAAAACCACGATTAAGCCACTCCGCCTTTTCAGCTAATAAACCGACCGCACTTTCGATCCCCGCATCAGATAACATGCTTAATCCTCGACCTGCCACTTGCGGATTGGGATCGCACATCGCACTCACGACTTTCACTACACCAGCATCGATCAAACCTTGGGCACAAGGGGGAGTACGTCCAAAATGTGAGCACGGTTCTAACGTCACATAAGCGGTTGCACCTCGTGCATTTTCTCCCGCCTCTCGCAATGCCATAACTTCAGCATGCGCCTCGCCTGCTTTAACATGAAAGCCACGTCCAACAATAATACCGTCTTTCACTAATACGCAACCCACTGAGGGGTTCGGTGTAGTAGTAAATTGCCCTTTCTCCGCTAACTCTAATGCCATTTGCATGTACACTACATCTTGTGCCGTAAATGTCATCATTAATCCCTTAATTTTTCAATTTCTTTACTAAATTGGTTAATATCATCGAAACTTAAATACACTGACGCAAAACGAATATAAGCCACTTTATCCAATTTTTTCAGCTCTTCCATGACTAACGTCCCAACTAATTTGCTTGGTACTTCACGTTCACCCGTACTGCGTAAACGATGAATAATATAGCTAATCGCCTTTTCCACATCGTTCTCACTTACCGGGCGTTTTTCTAACGCATGCTGAATGCCACGACGTAATTTTTCCTCATTAAAGGGTTCACGTGTGCCATCATTTTTAATCACTTTGGGAATAATTAACTCTGCTGTTTCAAAGGTGGTAAAGCGCTCATGGCAATTTCCACATTCACGACGACGTCTTACTTGATAGCCTTCTGACACCAAACGGCTATCGATCACTTTCGTTTCTTCCGTAGAGCAAAAAGGGCAATGCATAACGTTTCCTTATCCTTCGTAAAGTCATTCATCATAATGCATCTCATCTTAACAAAGATTCTGAATATTGACGACGAATTATTTTGTTATTTACGGCAAGATCCCGGCTAATTTAAAGAAAGTGCGGTAAGATTCCGCTTTATTTTGCAAAGACATTGGATAGGCTCGAGAGGTCGAAGGTAGCCGATATAAACTCAGCTTTCTTCCTGCATAATCAAATTGCACAAATTGATTCGTTAGCGGTGTGTTCACTTTCTCCTTTAACAAACTCAAAATGATCTCTGTTGCTTTACCGCCTGTTGTAAATAACCAACAACAATCAGGTACTTGCTGCAATGCTGCAGCCAAATCCACGGGTTCAACAACTGTCAAAAACTTATCGGAAGCATTCTCTTTTTCACGAACGGCACGTTGTACCGTAGAACATAGTGCAATACCACGTTCACGTAAAAACATCTCAATTTTTGCCGGGTCAAAACGCTTTTCATCTGGGATTTGAAAATAAGTGGCATCATCAAAAAACACTAACCCATAAATGCGCCACATATCGTTTTGAAAGTTAGGATAATGAAAATGCATACAGCGTTTATCTTCTTTCGGTGGGAATGTCCCCATCATCATGACTTTAGCATGGGCAGGAAAAATGGCTGGAAAGGGGTGTGTTTCAATCAGTAATTCAGGCATAAAGTAACTCAAAACAAGCATAAAAGCGCGCACACTCCACCTTTATTCAGGAAAGTGCGGTCGATTTCTAGAAGGTTTTACAAACTCACATAAAGAAAGGGAATGCCGATCCATTCCCTTTTCCATGCAATTAAAGCGCTTTCAAAATATCATCAACGCGATCTTTCGCATCACCAAATAGCATTTGTGTGTTGTCTTTAAAGAATAATGGATTTTGTACCCCAGCATAACCGGTATTCATTGAGCGTTTAAACACAATCACATTTTGTGCTTTCCACACTTCTAATACTGGCATACCTGCGATCGGGCTGTTTGGATCATCCATTGCCGCTGGGTTAACGGTATCGTTGGCGCCAATGACGAGAACTGTATCAGTATCCGCGAAATCGTCATTAATTTCGTCCATTTCTAATACGATATCATAAGGCACTTTCGCCTCTGCCAATAACACGTTCATGTGCCCCGGTAAACGCCCTGCCACAGGGTGAATACCAAAACGAACATTGATACCGCGTTCACGTAATTTTTGCGTAATTTCCGCTACAGGGTACTGCGCTTGCGCCACCGCCATACCATATCCCGGTGTAATAATCACCGAGCTTGAGTTTTTGAGTAATTCTGCTACTTCCTCTGCCGTGGTTTCACGGTGTTCGCCTTGTTCTTCATCGCTACTTGCCACCGGATCGTTACCAAATCCACCTGCAATCACACTAATAAATGAGCGATTCATGGCTTTACACATAATGTAAGACAGAATAGCACCCGATGATCCCACTAATGCACCAGTGACGATCAACAAGTCATTGCTTAACATAAAACCTGCGGCTGCCGCTGCCCAACCTGAATAAGAGTTCAGCATCGACACTACCACTGGCATATCCGCACCACCAATTGATGCGACGAGATGCCAACCAAAAGCAAGCGCAATGGCTGTCATCAATAGCACAGGAAAAATATTTTCTGGGCTATTTAAGAAAGACACCATTAACAAGGCTGAAACCACGATAGCAGCTAAATTTAATTTATGACGATGTGGCAAAGTGAGTGCTTTGGAATCGATAATACCACGTAATTTACCGAAGGCGACTACTGAGCCGGTAAATGTCACGGCACCAATAAAGATCCCCAAGAACACTTCTACATTATGGATATTACTCAGTACCTGTTGCTCAGCTATAAATGCCGCTTGTGCTGCTGCATCAAGATTGGCTGGCATCACGGCTTCATGGTGTAAACCGTAACTATTAAAGCCGACTAATACCGCAGCTAAACCGACAAAGCTGTGCAAAATTGCTACTAGCTCAGGCATTTCGGTCATTTCCACTTTTAAGGCACGTTTAATCCCAATCACCGCGCCTACCGCCATCGCGATCAGAATCCAAAATGTACCTGCTGATTGCGGACCAAAAATGGTTGCCACCAAAGCGATTGCCATACCGACAATCCCATACCAACATCCCGCTTTTGCAGTTTCATGTTTAGACAGACCTGCTAAGCTCATAATGAAAAGTAATGCTGCGACAATATAAGCCGCTTGTACTAAACCTTCAGACATGGCTTACTCCTTAATCTTTTCTAAACATAGCAAGCATCCGTTGGGTCACTTTAAAGCCCCCAAAGATATTGATACTTGCGACTAAAATTGCAATAAATGCAAGAATACTAATAAAGAAATTGCCTTGCGCAATTTGTAACAACGCGCCGACAATAATAATGCCTGAAATAGCATTTGTGACTGACATTAACGGTGTATGCAACGCATGGCTAACGTTCCACACCACATAATAGCCGACTACACAGGCTAATACGAACACAGTGAAGTGCGATAAGAATGCAGCAGGTGCCACAGATGCCAACGCCATAAACAACAACGCTGCCACTGCCATCGCACCGTATTTTTTACGCGGATCGACCGCTTTTACTTCTTTTTTCTCTACCGGCGTGGCTTTCACTTTTTGTGGCTGGGCAGACACTTGGATAGGTGGTGCTGGCCAAGTCACTTCACCGTCACGAATCACCGTTACACCGCGTAATACTACATCATCGAAATCAATACTGATCTTGCCGTCTTTTTCTTTACATAACAATTTAAGCAAGTTCACAAGGTTGGTGCCATACAATTGAGAGGACTGTGTTGGTAAGCGGCTTGGTAAATCGGTGTAACCAATGATTTTCACTTGATTATCGGTCACTACGACTTCGCCTGCTTTTGACAACTCACAGTTACCGCCTGTCGCTGCGGCTAAATCCACAATCACCGAACCCGGTTTCATAGATGCTACCATTTCTTTGCTAATCAAACGTGGCGCGGGTTTACCCGGAATTAAAGCGGTAGTGATAATAATATCAACTTCCTTGGCTTGTTCCGCATAAAGTGCTAGCGCACGGCGATTAAATTCTTCTGACATGACTTTCGCATAGCCATCGCCACTGCCACCTTCTTCTTGGAAATCAATTTCAAGGAAACTTGCGCCCATACTTTCCACTTGTTCTTTCACTTCAGGACGCGAGTCAAAGGCACGTACGATCGCACCTAAACTGTTTGCTGCACCAATCGCTGCTAAGCCAGCTACCCCAGCACCAATCACAAGCACTTTCGCCGGTGGCACTTTACCTGCTGCGGTAATCTGCCCCGTGAAAAAACTGCCAAATTCATGCGCCGCTTCCACTACTGCACGATACCCTGCAATATTTGCCATCGAACTTAACGCATCTAACGATTGTGCTCGTGAAATACGTGGTACCGCATCCATGGCTAATACAGTAATTTTTTTCGCTGACAATTTTTCCATTAAGTCTGGATTTTGTGCCGGCCAAATAAAGCTCACCAAAGTCGCCCCTTCTTTTATCAGTGCGATTTCGCTATCCGTTGGCGCATTCACTTTAAAAATGATATCTGACTGCCAAACTTCCTGCGCTGAGCCAATTTTGGCGCCTGCTTCTGCAAATGCTTGATCTTCAAAACTCGCTTTAAAACCGGCATGATGTTCAACAATGACCTCAAAGCCCAGCTTTAAGATTTGTTGTACCGTTTTTGGCGTTGCCGCCACACGACTTTCATTATCAAGCAGTTCTCTAGGTACACCAATTAACATAATGTTTCCTTCAAATTGATTGATGATAATCTTGAGTAACCCTGTTACTCCCCTAAAAGATGACAATAAGTCAAAACCGTTTCAATGTACCATTTATTGTTTTAAAGTTGCAAAAGATTTTAGTCTTTTACAGTAAGATTTAACGATCTTTATTTAAATCCTCATTAAACTAAATATTATCTAAACTTAGTCCACAATAACCTCTTAATTTATATGGCAATTTTACACGCCTCAAATGTAAGATGACCTGCTACACTGCAATAGGACGTTTTCAGCTCCAAGTGCGGTATTTTTAACAAGATTTTACTTGCCAGCGCTAACAATATTCCGCAATATAACACCACTTTTTTTAACCGATTTATAGGACAAACTATGCAACTTCCTCCCCTTCAATCCGCGACACTGATTCGTCGCTACAAACGTTTTCTCGCAGATGTACAACTTGATAATGGTGAGGTGCTAACCATTCATTGTGCAAATACTGGTGCCATGACAGGTTGTGGTGAAGCAGGAGATATTGTTTGGTATTCACATTCCGATAGTCAAACACGTAAATACCCACATTCTTGGGAATTAACCGAGCTAAAAAATGGCAATATGGTCTGTATTAATACTCATCGTTCTAATCAACTCACTTTAGAAGCACTGCAAAATAAACAAATTAAAGCATTGGCGATGTATGAACAGATCCTACCAGAAGTGAAATATGGTGAGGAAAATAGCCGAATTGATTTTTTACTCAAAGGCGATGGATTACCAGATTGTTATGTAGAAGTGAAATCTGTCACCTTAGTAAAAAACACGATTGGCATGTTCCCTGATGCAGTCACTACACGAGGACAAAAACATTTACGCGAATTAATAGCAATGAAAAAAAGAGGACATCGTGCCGTGGTCTTTTTTGCGGGCTTACACAATGGTTTTGATTGTTTTAAAGTGGCAGAATATATTGACCCAGAATACGACAAGTTGTTACAAGAAGCGATGCAAGAAGGCGTAGAGGTGTATGCCTATGCAGGTAAATTTGATTTTTCTGATAAAAAACCAACCGCACTTTCTCTCACCCATTGTGTGCCTTATATCGGTAAAAAGTAACCGATTCATTTATTGAGAATTATTTTCATTAAATCTATTGACAACAATTTTGATAACGATTATCATTCATCTCATTCGAACAACAATAGATAATCACTCCAACATTTGAACGCCTCCTCCCCCACAAAGAGGCGTTTTTTTTTATGCGAAATTTTTGTAAACATCTTTAATTCATTTTTCCCTCTTGCGTTAAAATAACTACTTATCAAAAACGGCTTAATCTAACAAAGCACGATGATTCTCATCAGGCTCCATGTTATGTAGTTGAAGAATCAACTTTCCTTTATATATGAGTTGTTCATAATGAGCACCACCATGCCCTTTGGCTGCGCCTAAGTTTTTGGTATGCCAGTCTGTACTTGCCTGTACATCACGAACAGTGATTAGTGTTTGGTTATGCATATATTTTCCTTTCTTGCTGCTCGCTTTATTACTTTCTTGTTTAAATGATAATTTATCCGTTTCATTTCCCCAAAACACCAGATAACACAAGATTCGCTTTTTCCTGTCATAATCATAAATAAAGCCATATCGAGCCTTTTCATTTAACGAATAATCACTATAATGTAGAATTTTAGCCAAAATGAAACAGGAAATTAGAATGACGGAGATAAATACGGTTCTTGCTGAACTTAAACGTGGTGTAGATGAAATTCTTTCAGAAGCGGACTTAATTGAAAAACTAAAAGAAAACCGCCCTTTACGCGTAAAATTAGGTGCTGATCCAACAGCCCCTGATATCCATTTAGGACACACCGTCGTATTAAATAAATTACGTCAATTTCAACAATTTGGTCATGAAGTCATTTTCTTAATTGGTGACTTTACCGGTATGGTTGGTGACCCATCTGGCAAGAATACTACTCGCCCACCACTCAGCCGTGACGATGTCTTACGCAATGCCGAAACCTACAAGCAACAAATCTATAAGATTTTAGATCCACAAAAAACCCGTATTGTGTTTAACTCAAGCTGGTTAGGCGAATTAGGGACAGAAGGCATGATTCGTTTAACCTCAAATTACACCGTTGCACGTATGTTAGAACGTGATGATTTCAAAAAACGTTTTAGCAACAACCAGCCTATCGCGATTCATGAATTTATCTATCCTTTATTGCAAGGTTATGACTCTGTGGCATTAGATGCCGATATCGAATTAGGTGGAACGGACCAAAAATTCAATCTTTTAGTCGGACGTGAATTACAAAAATCGGCGGGTCAAAAACCGCAAGTCGCCATCACGTTACCACTACTTGTAGGCTTAGACGGTGAGAAAAAAATGTCGAAGTCACTGGGTAATTACATTGGTGTTGCAGAAAGCCCGACAGAAATGTTTGGTAAAGTGATGTCAATTTCCGATGAGCTCATGTGGGATTGGTATGACTTACTGTCTTTCCGCCCATTAACCGAAATCGCCCAATTAAAACAAGAGGTTGAAAACGGACGTAACCCACGTGATATCAAAGTGTTACTTGCCAAAGAAATCATTGCTCGTTTCCATAGTGAAGCTGACGCAGAAGCTGCAGAACAAGAATTTATTAATCGTTTCCAAAAAGGCGCCATGCCTGAAGATATGCCTGAATTGACCTTTGAAGGTGAAATGGGCTTAGCAAACTTGTTAAAAGAAGCGGGATTAGTCGCCTCAACCTCTGAAGCAAACCGTATGGTGCAACAAGGTGGCGTGAAAATTGACGGTGAAAAAGTCGAAGATGCCAAATTAGTTATCAAAGCAAGTACCGCCGTTTATCAAGTAGGTAAACGTAAGTTTGCGCGTGTGACGGTGAAGTAAGCGTTCATACTTAAAAATAAATAAAAAATCCACCGCACTTTAGCTTCATCGTGAAAAGTACGGTGGATTTTCTTTTCTCAAATATTTACGTATTTTGTGTCATCAAACGTTGCGGACGAATGACATTATGTTCATCGACTAAGGCAACACCTAAAAATTGTTGCGTGTCAGAAAATAAACGAACTTGTCCAGTAAGCTGAGTTGGATTGTCAAACTTGACACGTTGACCAAAACTAATGGCTTTACTTTGTTCCTGATTTAAATGCAATGCAGGTAATGCGGAGACCGCACTGTCTGTCGGTAATAAGTGCTGATCTAATAATGCGAGGTCTTGTTGTGCAGCTAAAACTTGTAAAGTGTCCCAGTCCATCATCGCCTCCACAGGATAATTGGCAACAGCGGTTCGACGTAACACCGTTACATGTGCACCACAGCCCAAATATTCGCCTAAATCATCCACTAAAGTGCGTATATAAGTGCCTTTTGAACAATGTACTTCTAGCGTTAAATAAGGAGCATCGTACGCAATAAATTGCAAGTCAAAAATCGTGATCGGGCGAGCTTCTCGTTCCACTGTTATGCCGGCACGTGCATACTCATATAAAGGCTTACCTTGATGTTTTAACGCAGAAAACATCGTGGGAACTTGCATTAAATCGCCACGAAAATGTGGTAGTGCAGCCAAAATGTCCTGCACATCTACCTGCACATCTCGTGTTTCAACGACTTGCCCTTCCGCATCGGACGTATCGGTTCTTTCCCCAAGTTTCGCGGTCACTTGATAACGTTTATCCGCATCCAACAAAAATTGTGAAAACTTCGTGGCTTCACCTAAGCAAATTGGCAACATCCCCGTTGCCAAAGGATCTAATGCACCTGTGTGTCCTGCTTTGTTAGCTTGAAACACACGTTTGACCTTTTGCATAATATCATTGGAGCTCATCCCTTGAGGCTTATCTAGCAAAAAAACGCCGTCAATATCACGTCCACGTTTGCGCGGCTTTGCCATTACTTTTCCTCTGAAACATCGTCATCAATATGACGCGCATTATCTTCGCGAATCACATTGCTGACTAAATTAGACATTCGCATCCCTTCAATCAAAGAGCGGTCATAAATAAAGCGAATTTCAGGCACAATACGCAAACGCATTGCTTTCCCTAATAAACTACGAATATAAGGAGAGGCTTTTTCTAGACCTTTCATCCCCGCATCAATTGCAGATTCGTCGTTATCAAACAAGAATGTCACAAAGACTTTGGCATAAGCAAGATCACTCGATACTTCAACATCGGAGACCGTTACCATACCAATACGAGGATCTTTGACTTCACGTTGTAAAATCACCGCAATTTCTTTTTGAATTTCTTGTGCTACGCGATCACTACGTTTAAATTCTCTTGCCATGTGCTTTTCCTTTCCTTTTTCATTAAGGCGTGTATTTTGGCATAAATACTCGGTTTTTAACACAGATAACTGAATAATCCACACAATTTTATTCAATTTTTTGCTCTACTCTTTTAGAGTTTTCTTGTCTAGCTGATCTCATCCTATGTGATATTGCTTATGCAGATAAAAATCGGTATGGTATGGGTGATTTTACCAACACATCAGGAGGTATTATGCATTTCGTCAATCGTTATTGCGTGGTTTTCTTATCAAGTTTACTGTTGATAGGTTGTCAAGACAGTTTAACTGGTGCGCTATATGATAGAGGAGAATCACCAGAAATCGTCCGCTATCATGTCGAGAAAGATCAAATTTACTTTTTTGGTTTAACACCCGATAAAAAAATTGCAGTATTAGGGGAAAAATACCATTATCTGCTGAAAGAGAAAAAGCCTAACGATCAATATCTGATTGAGAAAATCGTGAAATTACCTTTCAAACAACATCTTTATTCTCAAATGGCAATCATCAATAGCAGTAAACAAAAACCAGATGAAATCAGCACTTCACTTTATTTAGCTTTAGATCTTCGTCAGCTAAGCCAAAAACAACGACAGACCGCCAGTATGTTAGGCTTTAAAAATCTTTCCTATAAGTCGGGTTTCTATGACATGATTAAGCAATATCAACCTAAAATTGATTTAGAAAAATTAAATCGAGAAAAGCAAATTTGGTATCGTGAAATTGATCTAGTTGGTCATCGTTATTTGCCAAAAGCGGGAGCAAACTATGTCGTGAAAAATCAGTATCCATTTTCTGAAATGGTAGAAATACATACGGATATTGAATATCTCCCCGCTCGCCAAAATGCAAACGCGGGTACCCTATTGCTCACCCCTTTTGCTGCGATTGCCGATGTCGCAACAGGTATTTTAGCCGTGCCTGCTTATATCGGTTTACAAGCAGTTTGTCTTGGTCAAAGCGATGGCTTTATTTGTAAATAGAGTGAAACATCTTACTTGCCCACGGGCTTCTATGCTTTGCACAAAAGTGCGGTGGTATTTAAAAAAGTTTTGCGAGCAATATTTGCTATTCCACCATACAAAAAAGCGGAGAGCTTAACGCTCTCCGCTTGTGACATTCGTAATCAATCATTAGATCGTACGTTTAATCTCAACCACTTCGAACACCTCGATTTGGTCGCCGACTTTCACATCATTGTAGTTCTTCACACCAATACCACATTCCATACCGTTACGTACTTCTGCTACGTCATCTTTAAAGCGACGTAATGACTCAAGTTCGCCCTCAAAAATGACCACATTATCACGTAAGACACGGATTAGGTTGTTACGTTTGACAATACCTTCTGTCACCATACAACCTGCGATTGCGCCAAATTTCGGATGACGGAAGACATCACGCACTTCAGCTAAACCGATAATTTCTTGTTTAAATTCAGGTTGTAGCATACCGCTCATCGCAGCTTTGATTTCGTTTAATAGCTCATAAATAATAGAGTAGTAACGTAAGTCAATGCTTTCTGATTCGATAATACGGCGCGCTGAGGCATCGGCACGTACGTTAAAGCCAAGTACGATCGCATTCGAGGCTGCCGCTAAAGTCGCATCCGTTTCCGTGATACCACCGACACCGGAACCCACCACTTTTACCTTCACTTCGGCAGTAGAAAGTTCGTTCAATGACTGACAGATCGCTTCCACCGATCCTTGTACGTCTGCTTTCACAATCACGTTCAACTCAGCCACATCCCCTTCTGCCATATTGGTAAACATATTTTCCAATTTGGCTTTTTGTTGACGTGCTAATTTCACTTCACGGAATTTACCTTGACGATATAACGCGACTTCACGTGCTTTTTTCTCATCACGTACAACCGTTGCTTCATCACCTGCAGCAGGTACTCCTGAAAGCCCCAATACCTCAACAGGAATTGAAGGACCTGCACTTGCTACATCTTTCCCGTTTTCGTTACGCATTGCACGCACACGACCATATTCAAAACCACAAAGTACGATATCACCACGATGTAAAGTACCGGTTTGCACAAGAATTGTTGCAACTGGACCACGACCTTTATCAAGATAAGATTCAATCACCACACCAGTCGCCATACCGTCTTTCACGGCAGTTAATTCAAGGACTTCCGATTGTAATAAGATCGCTTCAAGCAACTCATCAACACCAGTCCCTTTCTTCGCCGAAACATATACAAACTGAGTGTCACCACCGAATTTTTCTGCGACGACTTCGTGTTGTAACAATTCGGTCTCAACACGCTCTGGGTTCGCTTCTGGTTTATCAATTTTATTGACTGCAACCACAATCGGCACACCTGCAGCTTTCGCATGTTGGATCGCCTCAATGGTTTGTGGCATCACACCATCATCTGCCGCGACCACAAGTACCACGATATCCGTTGCTTTCGCACCACGCGCACGCATCGAAGTAAATGCTGCGTGTCCCGGTGTATCTAAGAAAGTGATCATTTTGCCATCAGTTTCTACATGGTATGCACCGATGTGCTGGGTGATCCCACCCGCTTCACCAGAGGCAACCTTAGCTTTACGAATGTAGTCAAGTAATGAGGTTTTACCGTGGTCAACGTGACCCATGATGGTCACCACGGGTGCGCGCGTGACTAATTCCGCATCCACATCGCGATCGCTCATCACCGATTCTTCCAATTCATTCTCTTTACGAATGATCACTTTATGACCCATTTCTTCTGCCACAAGCTGTGCGGTTTCTTGATCAATCACTTGGTTAATAGTGGCCATTGCGCCCATTTTCATCATCGTTTTGATGACTTCTGTTGCTTTTACTGCCATTTTATTGGCAAGTTCAGCCACGGTAATCGTTTCACCGATGACGACATCGCGGTTCACGGCTTGAGCAGGTTTAGTAAAGGCTTGTTGTAAGGCACTGCCTTTTTTCGCATGCTTACCTTTACCCATTTTGCCATCTTTCTGATTACGACGATTAGATTCACGTTCTGTTTTTGAGCTTTCGTCTTCACGACCACCTTTTTTCGCTTTGGCAACTTTATTTTTTCCTCCACGATTACGGTTTTCTTTACGGCGCGCTTCTTCATCTTCCGCTTCACGTGCATAAGTAGACGTTAAATGATAATCCGCATAGTCTTCACTGTTCTCGTTCTCTGCGTCTTCTTCACTTAATTCTGCATAACGTTTCGCTTCTTCTGCCGCTTTACGTGCTAGCTCTTCTGCTTTTTGGCGCGCAAGTTCATCAGCTTTACGACGTAATTCGGCTTCTTCTGCACGGCGCTTTTCTTTTTCCACGTCAACCGCTTTGGTCGGTGCGCTCACAGCTTGTGCTTTCTTCGCTTCTTCGGCTTTCGCTTGTTTTGCTTTTTCAGCCTCTAAACGCGCTTTTTCTTCCGCGTCTTTTTTCGCTTTTTCTGCTGCCAATCTGTCTGCTTCTTGTTTTGCTTTCAATCTTGCTTCTTCCGCTTTTTGTGCCGCATCTGTTGGCACCGTACGTTTTTTACGGACTTCGACTTGCACTTCTTTTGCCTTACCGCCCGCAGTTGTACTGACGGTGGTTTTAGTTCGACGCTGTAAACTCAGTTTTTTTGGGGCAGCCCCATCGGCTTTTTTTACATCTTCTGTCATTTTTCACTCCTCCAATTACTCACTGAACCAACAGATATTACGTGCCGCCATAATAAAATCGGCGGCTTGTTCTGCTGTCAAATCTTCAATATCCGCTAAATCATCAACACCTTGTTCTGCAAGTTCTTCCAGAGTAGTAATTTGTTTTTCTGCTAATTTCAACGCAATATGGCGATTCATTCCCTCTAATGCGAGTAAACGATCTTCAATATGCGCTTGTTTTAAGGCTTCTTCTTCTGCTAATGCCGCAGCCGTAATCGCATTTTTGGCACGCGCTTGCAATTCTTCGACCAAATCTTCATCTTCTAAGCCATCAATTGCGGTTAATTCACTAACTGAAACATAAGCCAGTTCTTCTAATGTAGAGAAACCTTCCTCAATTAAGATATGCGCAAAATCTTCATCAATTTCTAACGCATTCATGAATAATTTCAATACTTTATTATCTTCTGCTTGATGTTTTTGGTTCAGCTCATCAGTGGTCATCACGTTTAATGTCCAACCTGTTAGTTGGGTTGCTAAACGCACATTTTGACCATTTCGACCAATCGCTTGTGCAAGATTGGCTGGTTCGACTGCGATATCCATTGCATGTGAATCTTCATCCACCACGATAGAAGTGACATCTGCTGGCGCCATCGCATTGATCACAAATTGCGCAGGGTTATCATCCCAAAGTACGATATCCACACGTTCGCCACCTAATTCATTGGTAATCGCTTGTACACGCGCACCACGCATACCAACACAAGCACCCACTGGGTCAATACGTTTATCATTGCTTTTCACTGCAATTTTCGCTCGAGAGCCCGGATCACGCGCTGCATTTTTAATTTCGATCAGTTCTTCACCAATTTCAGGGACTTCAATACGGAATAACTCAATTAACATTTCCGGTTTAGCGCGGGTAACAAATAATTGAGCACCTTTGCTTTCTGGGCTCACTTTATATAACACACCACGGACACGATCTCCCGGACGGAAATTTTCACGCGGTAACATATCTTCACGTAATATCACGGCTTCGGCTTGTTGACCTAAATCTAATACAATATTGTCGCGATTCACTTTTTTTACTGTGCCGGTCACAATTTCGCCTTCTTGAGAACGGAATTGCTCAACAATTTTGTTACGCTCTGCTTCGCGGATTTTCGTGCTAATCACCTGACGTGCAGTTTGCATCGTGATGCGGTCAAATGCCACAGATTCAATTTGATCTTCTACATAATCACCTAGTTGCACATTAGGATCGTCAAATTGTGCCGCTTCTAAGGTGATTTCTTTTGTCGGATTAGTTACTTCGTCCACAACCAACCAACGACGGAAAGTATCAAACTCCCCCGTTTTTGTGTTAATCACCACACGCACATCAATTTCTTGCTCATACTTCTTTTTGGTTGAAAGGGCAAGCGCACTTTCTAACGCTTCAAAAATCTTTTCACGTGGTAATAATTTTTCATTTGATACCGCTTCTGCAGCCAATAAAAGTTCTTTACTCATTGCTCTGTTTGCTCCTTTTAGAATTTAGGAATAATATTGGCCTTTTGAATATTGCCAAATACCAAAATTTGTTCTTGCCCATCGACAATCAGGGTCAACATATCATTCTCAATTTTTTCTAATTTACCTTGCCATTTACGACGATCCAAAACAGGAATGCGCAAATGCACCACAATTTCTTGTCCAATATAGCGCTGATATTGATCTAATGTGAATAATGCACGATCTAAACCAGGTGAAGACACTTCAAGGTTATATTTATCCGCAATCGGATCTTCCACATCTAAAATCGCGCTCACTTGACGGCTCACATCGGCACAATCTTCCACTGTGACGCCACCTTCTTTATCTATATATAAACGTACTGTTAAATAGCGACCAGCACGCTGACATTCAATGCCCCAAAGCTCACACCCTAAATCTTCGACTGAGCTCTGTAGCAGTTCTTGTAACTTTTGTTCTAAGGTTGCCAAAATTACCTCTCTAATATGTAGGATACTTAAACACATCTGTCTTAGGATAACGTTATTGATAGGCAATATCGCCAACATCCAATAAATCAACCATAAATTTTAGACGTAAAAAAAGGACTCGCATGTTCAGTCCTTACATAAAAATTCCTCATTCAGATACGAAAAAACCCCATAATTTAGGGGCTTCTTTACTGAACTGTCTGTAAAGTGGTTGCGGGGGCCGGATTTGAACCGACGGCCTTCGGGTTATGAGCCCGACGAGCTACCAAGCTGCTCCACCCCGCGTCCGAAATATTGGCGTATTATAGCCTTTTAATGAAAAATATCAAGTTTTAATTCCAATCTTTTTTCTTTTCCACCCAATTTGCTTACGCCACTTATTTAAATTACCCCCATGAAGGCTTATCAAGGTATCATATTGATTGTTAGCTATTACACTTTCAACTACTCAATAACAATCATTCCTTTACGATAAACGCGTTGAGAGTGAATACAACGAACGACTGCTATAGATACCGCGTTTCTTGTTGTCATCTCGCACCTTTAAATTTATGCTAAAAGCACATTTAGCCCTTGACGTTTTAATGCTGCAATAATCTCAGCGTCCGCTTCTTTCCCTGTGATTAACAAATGAATATTGTGCAGTTCCGCAAATAACATACCGGCTTGTTTTCCAAGCTTTGAACTATCTAATAGAACAACTAATTTACCGACACGTGGCAACATTCTTTGTTCAGAGTTCGCAATTAACATATCGGTTTTATATAGCCCATCTACGGTTAATCCTTTACCACTGGTAAACATGATATTCGCTGCATAAATAGCCTCTGCATTGGTATTTAAAGACAACATAATAGCCTGATTTTTATTGTATTGCCCCCCCATAATCACTACATCATTATGATCATGCTCAATGAGATAATTCGCTAATGGCAAGAAATTTGTCATAATTTGTACATTCTTACCACAAAGACGGCTACCTAACATCAGCATTGTAGAGCCACAGGTCAGAATCACACTATCGCCATCCTGACAGAGTTTGGCTGCTAATTCAGCAATCCGTTTTTTCTCACCTGAATTATTGATGGCGAGCGGTTGAGAACGGTATGCTTTTTTCTCAATGACTTCCGCACCATTACGCACTTTTTTTAAGCGCCCTTGTTCATTTAATTTAGTAATATCCCGTCTTGCTGTTGCAGGTGAAACATCCAATAAGCGAATAATATCTTGCGTTGATAGCGCTTTCCTTTCTTCTAACAAATTCAGTAATTGTCTATGTCGATAATTTTCGTTCATTATTTTTACGTCCTTAGTTGCTTAGAAACTATTCTATCAATAATGAACAAATAAGCCACGTAAAATTACGTGGCTTACATAGTTAGAATACAACTTAAAGCATTGACTTAAACTGAATATTAGGCTCATGTTCAAAACAATCATCAAATCCACGAGGATGATGATATTCAAGCAAGTCTTTATCCTGTGGATAAACATACTTCCCACCCACTTCCCAAATAAAAGGATGGAATTGATATTGCAAACGATCCTTACGTAAACGCCAAAGATGTAAAATTTCATCGGTACTTGCCATGAAATTTGTCCAAATGTCGTAATGAACAGGAATGATCACTTTACAACGTAAACATTCTGCCATGCGTAACAAATCAATCGATGTCATTTTATCCGCAATACCGACCGGATTCTCCCCATAATTATTTAATGCCACATCAATATCAAATTCTTTTCCATGCTTGGCAAATTGAATAGAATAGTGAGAATCAGCACCATGATAAATATTCCCACCTGGAGTTTTAAAGACATAGTTTACCGTTTTACGCCCCATTTCCTCATCGGAAGGACATAACCCGAGTAACTCCCCTCCTTGCTCTTCAGCCCCTTCAACAGGTAATGTCACTAAACAAGTCCGATCAAACGAATCTAATGCGTGAATCTCAACATCTTTTAATTTTACAACATCACCAGGTTTAACAATAATGATCCGCTCCTCTGGAACCCCCCATTGTTTCCATAATTCCGCACAATGCCATGGACCCACAAATTTTACATGCTTTAGGGCTGGATTATTGACGATGGCAGCCGCAACATTCACATCAATATGATCGCTGTGATAATGTGAAGCAAGAATGAAATCTACTTCATTAATTGAAAAAGGGTCTAATACCATAGGTTGGGCGCGTAAGTTTGGCTGTAATTTACGTACTCCAGCCATATTTGCCATTTGGTGTCCACGAACCATATCTTTTACTTTTTTAGTTGATTTACCTCTTCCACACCATAAATCCATACAAATATTAGCGCCTGCTGGGGTCTTGATCCATACGCCGACACAACCTAACCACCACATAGCGACATTCCCTTCTGGCACAACTTCATTCTCAATTTCTTCATTTAGCCATGTTCCCCATTCAGGAAAAGTAGAAAGGATCCAACTTTCACGTGTGATTTCATTAATTTTACTCATTGTATTCTCCTATAAAACAACGCAAAACAAATCAAAAAACAATCATATTAAATCAAAATAAAAAATACAATAAGTGTAATTAGAATTTGTGATCTAGATCTTACTATCAACTCACATCGATAAAATAAATCTAAAAGCAATTATTTTTCATATTGTTATATTAAAAATAAATTAATTAATTTAAATATTACACGCTTTGTATAAAAATGTGAAACCGCTCACAAATTATCAAATATAATCTTTTATAATCTTTTTTTGCTGTTATGCTTATACCCAGATTTCTTGGATCAGGCCTTATCCAGAAATCTTTCATGCAAATATACACAATGAAAAAATCCAGAGGTGTCACTATGGAAACACTCTATAACCTATTCTTAAGCTTTAATAATCAAGTCCTTTCTAAAGCCCCATTTCTACTTGGTATTGTTGCTTGTATTGGGTACATTCTATTGAAAAAAGACACAACAACAGTTATCAAAGGAACAATAAAAACAATTGTTGGTTTTATGATTGTGCAGGCGGGATCTGGCTTTCTTGTCGCAAACTTCAAGCCAATAATTGAGGGGTTATCAAAATATCATAATTTGACGGGGGCAGTGATTGACCCTTACACCAGCATGCAAGCCACCATCCAAACGATGGTAGATAACTATGCGTGGGTTGGCTACGCGGTTATCCTGGCATTGTTTTTAAATATCTTATTAGTCGTATGCCGTAGAATTACAGGGATTCGAACTATCATGCTGACGGGACATATTATGTTCCAACAAGCAGGTTTAGTAGCTGTATTCTATATGATTATTGGCGCCTCAATGTGGGAAACGGTCATTTATACTGCCGTATTAATGGCGCTATATTGGGGAATCTCATCAAATATCATGTATAAACCTACCCAGGCAGTTACTGGTGGTGCAGGTTTTTCTATTGGACATCAACAACAAATCGCTTCTTGGATCGCAGTCAAACTCGCGCCAAAACTTGGCGACAAAAATGATACCGTAGATAAAATGAAATTACCGAAATGGCTACATATTTTTCATGACAGTATTTCCGCAACCGCACTTGTTATGACTGTATTTTTCGGCATCATTTTACTCTCTTTTGGCTTAGATAACTTGCAACAAATGGCAGGCAAAACCCACTGGTTTATGTACATTTTTGAAATGGGCTTAAAATTTGCCGTTGCTATCCAAATCATCGTCACTGGTGTACGGATGTTTGTTGCTGAGCTTTCAGAAGCATTCAAAGGAATATCTGAACGCGTTATTCCAAACTCTGTACTCGCTATTGACTGTGCGGCCATTTATGCTTTTTCGCCAAATGCAATGGTCTTTGGCTTTATGTGGGGGGCGATTGGACAATTTGTAGCTGTCGGTCTGCTCCTCGGTTTTAGTTCACCTATTCTGATTATTCCTGGCTTCATTCCGATGTTTTTCTCAAATGCAACGATCGGTGTCTTTGCGAACCAATTTGGTGGCTGGAAATCCGTCATGAAAATTTGTTTCATTATGGGGATCATAGAAGTACTTGGTTCAGCTTGGGTTATTCACTTACTTGCCACCCAAGGTACAACGTTTAATGGTTGGATGGGAATGGCGGACTGGGCATTATTTTTCCCACCAATATTGCAAGGCATTGTTAGCATACCGGGTTTCTTTTTTGTTTTACTGACATTAGCCATTGTTTATATGGTGTTTGCGTCAAAGCAATTACGTTCAGAAGAAGCCGCTGCCGCTGCACTTGGTAAAACCTTGGAACAAATGGATGGTTATGACAAGACAGAACATAGCCCAATCACACCGGATGACAGCGTCCAACATGATGTTCTAAAAACAGCCGTTAACCCTATTCGAATCCTCGCAGTTTGTGGTAGCGGGCAGGGTTCATCAATGATGATGAAAATGAAGATTAAAAGTTATCTGGACAAGCATAACATACCAAATACCTTGGATTCCTGTGCAGTGACCGATTATAAAGGCAAATTAAATGAAATCGATATTATCGTTGCTTCTCGTCATCTTGCCGATGAAATTGAAGTGGGTGAAGATAAATTTGTCTTGGGTGTACAAAACATGCTAAATCCAAATTCCTTTGGTCCAGAATTAATTGCCTTAATCAAAAAATATCAGCAAACCACTTAAAGGAGACGAATCCTTATTCAATCATCAACTAAATAGGACATACCATGAATTTAAAACAGTCGCTCATAGAAAATAATTCAATCAAACTTCATCAAACTGCTAAAAATTGGGAGGAGGCAATTAAACTAGGGACCGATATGTTAATCGCTTCGGGAGCCGTCGAACCACGTTATCACGATACGATTATCAAATGTGTTAAAGAACTAGGACCATATATCATTATTGCTCCCCATTTAGCGATGCCACACGCTCGCCCAGAGGATGGTGTCAATCGCACAGCCTTTGCCCTCGTCACGCTAGATACACCCATTTATTTTGATGGTGAAGATGAACCTGTCGATGTGCTCCTCACACTTGCGGGCAGTGATGCAAATCAACATATGCAAGGTCTCATGGAGATCACTCAGGTACTTGATGATCCAGACAGTGATACGGGCATTAATTTAGATAAAATTCGTCGTTGTCAAACTGCTGAAGATGTTTATGTGGTTATTGATGCAGTCTTAAACTAAATAAAAAAGGAATAATTATGTCAAAACCATTACTCCAAATTGCACTTGATTCTCTCAGTCTTGAGAAAGCGCTTTCTGACGCTAAACATGCCGAATCAATGGTTGATATTATTGAAGTTGGCACCATTCTCGCCTGCGCAGAGGGTATGAAAGCAGTGAGTACATTACGTGCATTACACCCGCATCACATTTTAGTTTGCGATCTCAAAACAACAGATGGTGGTGCGATTTTAGCAAAAATGGCTTTTGAAACGGGTGCTGACTGGTTAACCGTGTCTGCCGCGGCACATCCTGCAACCAAAGCAGCATGCAAAAAAGTCGCCGATGAGTTCAACCAGTCTCATCCCGACTTAAAAGTGAAAAAAGAAATTCAAATTGAAATCTATGGAAATTGGACATTTGAAGATGCACAGGAATGGGTAAAACTTGGTATTACACAAGCGATTTATCACCGCTCCCGTGATGCTGAATTATCAGGAGAAAGTTGGGCAAAAGAGGATATCGAAAACATGAAGCGATTAGAAGAACTCGGTTTAGCACTTTCTATTACAGGCGGGATCATTCCAGAAGATATCCATTTATTTAAAGACATTCGCAAAGCCAAAGCATTCATTGCTGGTCGCGCATTGATAGGGGAAAAGGGAAGAACAACGGCTGATGCGATTCATACTGAAATTGCTAAATATTGGACTTAGCTTTTTTATTCGTTCAATCTTCAACTTGCGCCTTTGTGATTCGAAAAGATGCAGTAATATTTAGCCCTGTACATTGGTATAGGGCTAAATACTTCAATCACCTTTACACAATAAAAATGAGAAATGTTAAAATTGAGCATATTGTTTATCAAAAGAATCATCAATTTATGCACTGAACGCTATATGTAATAACCCACTCACTATAGTTATAATGTAGCATACTAGATGTTCACTATCTTGTAGTATTCATTCACATTGACTACCTCAAAACTCCATCAAACTGTCTCCAGATATATTTTTTACTTTTTATGGTTTTAAATGATCTAAAATAACTAAAGCGATGGCTCCCTACCAAGGTGAGTTAACATCAAAAAATAAAAAGTACTTGCCCCCTGGCATTTTTTAGATGTGCGTTGGGACAAGTTTAATACCTAAGGAATGCATAATTTTCATTATCGTATCAAAACGTGGCTTGCTACCGTATGATAATGTTTTATAGAGGCTTTCTCTTCTTAACCCTGTTTTTGCTGCTAACTCCGTCATTCCTTTTGCTCTTACAACATCACTTAAAGCGGAAATAAATTCATTAGTATCACATGTTTCTAAAACTTCACTTAAATATGCCGCAATCATTTCTTCACTGTCTAGATGTTCAGCAATATCAAACAGTTTTAATTTTATTTTTTTCTTACTCATACTTTTACTTCCTCTTGTTGCTTTATTTCTTTCCACAACTCTCTCGCTTTAACAATGTCTGATTTCTGTGTTGATTTATCGCCACCACAAATTAATAAATAAGTTACTTCTCTATATTGTCCATAGTAAACTCTATAACCCGAACCTTTTATAATTCTCATCTCATACAATCCATTTCCAATCGATTTATGATCGCCAAAATTACCATTCATTGCTTTGTTAATACGAGCAAGAACAGCAGATTTGGCGGATAAAATTTTTACCTCCTTTAACCGACCCACTAAATATTATTGTTTGAATAATAGTAAACATACTCTCTCCTTTTTCATAAAGGACTGTATCCATAAGGATACAGAAACACAACAATATTTTTATATCCAATTTATTTTTCGTGACATAGCCTACAAATTCAGCAATTAAAGCCCCTTATTGTGTGCACAACAAAACGAGATAGTTGTACTCTTTAAAAATCTAGATTAAAAAGGCTCTTCTGGAACTTTTAGGCGGTTATCCACTCGCAATCTGCCGTAAATCGCTTTTCTACGATACTTCGAGATAAACTATATGATACTTACAGTCTCATCTTGTGTGTGATAGAGTTGAATCATCATTAGATTTACTTACCATGAGTTATCTCCTATATGTTGAATTTTGGTTTTCAGCCTTTATTCATTATAGAAGGATGTTTTGTTCCACTTAGTGCTTAAGCTCTTCTATTCCGTACGCAAAGCGTATGGTTTTTATAGATAGATGTTGTCTAGTTATAGTAATCAGGTAATTTGCTGATCTTTCGAACAGTAAGAGATACGTACATTCACCCTATCACTCACCTTTTTCCCAACAAAAGTTTTATTTTCCTTCTGTTCGTCAACATAGTCTCTATATTTAGGATTATGTTGAATTGTACTGTAAAATGCTTTTATTTATGGGGGATTTTTGCTAGACTAAGCCAACTTTTTGGGGCTGATTCTGGATTCGACGGGATTAGCGAAACCCAAGGTGCACGTCGAGGTGCGGTAGGCCTCGTAAATAAACCGCAAAAAAATAGTCGCAAACGACGAACAATACGCTTTAGCAGCTTAATAACCTGCTCATAGCCTTCTCTCCCTAGCTTCCGCTCGTAAGACGGGGATCAAGAGGAGTCAAATTCAAACGAGATCGCGTGGACGCCTCCGCTTGAGGATCGAAGCGTTAAATTGAATCAAGCTAGTTTATCTATCGCGTGTCTGTCCGCAGTGGGTAAATGAAATTAAAGACGAGACTAAACGTGTAGTGCTGAAGGTAGAGTAATTTCGGACGCGGGTTCAACTCCCGCCAGCTCCACCAGAGATTCAAAAAAGCTAGAATAATCAATATTCTAGCTTTTTTATTATTCTATAAAAGTTATAAAAATGAGGACTAAAGTAGGGTTTTAGGTAGAGATGACCAAAACAAGTCGTATTTATCCCTACTATGATATAATATTTTTACAATAACATTATTTAATAATCACCAAAACTCTAATTTTTAAAATCAACAAAATATCAAAACGCTAGCATCTACTTCGTCTCACTTCTCATTTACCCCAGCTCCCTAATCACATTCAAAATCCATTTATCGGAAATCGGGTATTTTGTGCCGAGTTGTTGTGCAAATAAACTCACTCGTAGTTCCTCGATAATATAGGGAATTTCTTTCACGCCTTCCGAGTGCGGTTTGGATTTAGGCAGTTTTGCCAGTAGCTGTTGATAGGCTTGGCTAACTTGTTCTACCCTTAGCATCACGGCACGATCACGATTGACATCTTGTAACAATTTATCAAAACGTTTATTAATGGAGATTAAATAACACTGCACACCATTTAATCGGTTATTGCTTATTTTTTGAATAAAACTTTGATAAACTAACGGGTCGATATATCTTGTGTTTTTACAAAAAATTTAAATATATATTGTGCATCTTTAATAAAGAAATATTCAAAATATAAAAGGAATTATCTATGGAAATTCAAGATTGGGGAGGTGGCTTAATCAGTTACGAAGTAAGGGCGATTGAAAAAATCAAATAAGCATTTTCAAACGCTATAAAAATAAATCAGCCTATTAAAGGAAAAGGGTTTAAGGCATTATGTACTTTAAAATCTATTTTCTCATGGCAAGGCTATTCAGATTGTCGCTTTGTTGATGTGAAAGAACGTAAAGAAGGTGAATTTGATTCAGTGATTGTGATGCATTGTAATGTTTTGATTGTAGAATTAACGCATTGGAATAGAAAGATTATACCTCGTCAATATAAATGGTATTTAGACAATAAAGATATGGGGGATTCGCCCGTTTCTATTACACGAAGCAAGCAACACTTACTGGAAAAGAAACTGGATAAATTCAAACAACAATTTACCAATAAAGACTTTCGTCCACAGATACATTTTTTAGTGATGATGACAGGTAACGCCGATTTTAGCCAACTGCATGATGGTGAGAAAATGCACGTTCTTACCTTGGCGGATTTTCTTAAACTTAAAAACGAACACGAATTTGACATGCGCTTCCGCTCACACCCAGGGAGTAAAATCTTAAATCAAGATTTTGCTCTTTTTGATAAAAGGATTTTTGGGGGAAATGCTAAACACTAAATCATAATTATGAGATCATGCCTAGTGGGGCTGGACATGATGCAACGTACAAACAATACGGTCGTCAATCAGTTCTAACGCTTTGCCAAATGGGAAGAAATATAAGCCAAGTTTGGTTTTGTAATATAGAACTCGTTTATGACGATATTGATTTTTGTATGAAAGAGATACGAGTAAGGATACGAAAATCTAATTAGAGGAAATACTAGAATATTTTACATTTAACTACCAATTTAAAATTACTATAATTTGCATGTATTTTACACTTAAGGAAAAATTACCAAATGAATAATAAAAAATTTAAACAATCCCAATCTTTGCAAGATCTTGGCAACATGATTAATACTCAAAAAACGGCTATGCAAGATCGTATATCTCGCCTACTTCAACAACTTAATACCAATATGCACGAAAGAGAGCAAATTTTGGCAATTACATTGTTAGGTGCGATTTCAGGCCAGAATACTTTTCTATATGGGCCACCAGGAACAGCTAAAAGCTTGATTTCTAGAAGATTATCCTATGCATTTGAAACATCAAATTATTTTGAATGTTTAATGAACCGTTTTACTACGCCCGAAGAAATTTTTGGCCCTATTTCTATTCAAGAGCTAAAAGAGGATCGTTATATGCGACAAATAGAAGGTTATTTACCAACCGCAGATTTTGCTTTTTTAGATGAAATTTGGAAATCAAGTCCAGCTATTTTGAATAATCTTCTGACCATCATTAATGAACATATTTTTAAAAATGGGAATGAAAGAATTGATGTACCATTAAAATCTCTTATTTCCGCTTCCAATGAAGTGCCTGCAGAAAATCAAGGATTAGATGCATTATATGACCGTTTTATTCTCCGATTATTAGTTCCACCAATTCAAGAAAATGATAATTTCAACCAACTATTAAATAGTAAACCAAGCTCAGAGAAACTAAATATAAGTCCTGAATTGATTATTAGCACGAAAGAATTAGGTCAATGGCGAGAGCAATTACATAATGTATCGCTTAGTAATGACACATTATTAATTATCAAATATATCCGTCAAGAATTAACAAATAAATTTGATAAATTGAAAGTCTATGTTTCTGACAGACGCTGGCAAAAAGCTGCATTATTATTAAAAGCGTCGGCATTCTGTAATGGACGTATGGAAACTAACCATAGTGATGTTGTTTTATTAAAATATTGTTTATGGACTACGCCTAATAATCGGGAGATTGTAGAAAATATAGTAATGAATGCAATTAAAGCGTGTGGTTTTGATAGTGGAATTGACTTAGCTGATTTAGATAGAGAAAAAGATAAATTAGATAAAGAGATTCATAAAGAACTTTATCATTCAAAAGATATTTATGATACGGTTAGTTTAGCGAATAAGAAAAAATATTTTAAAGTAAATGCTAATTTTAAATCTAGATGGCGTGGTTCTCAACCTTGGTTAATTTATATTGACTATTCTAATTTTAAAAACAAAGATAATTTTCATCCAGTGGATGAGAATGGAAATGAAATGAGTAGATTTATTTGCAATTTTAATAAGCAAGGTAGTTGTATTATTAAAGATAGACAGGGAGATTATGATGATTTTGAATTTATACCCAAACCACTTTTTCATAAAGGCGATAAAAAAGATGATATTAATAAAAGGTTAATAAAATCTCTATCCGATTCTATTAAAGAAATTCGCCAAGAATTAACAGAAGTTTTAAATTTAGTGGAAGATAAAAATAAAAAATATAAAGAGCAACTCCAAAGCCCATTTGTTTCTGAAAATGAAATTGATATCGCCGTAAGTGGTATTCTGGAACAAATAGAACAACTCAAATTACGCATTGCTGATTGTGAACGTTTGGAGTCGTTATGCCAATAAACTTCTTATCAGAAAAAGGGATTATTAAAAAATCCCTTTCTGAAAAATATGAAAGCCTTATTAAGCGCCCACAACTTGCAGAATATTTAAGTGAAAATATTCGTAGTTGGTTTAAGAAAACAGAAAAATCTATTCAACTGGAAACCCCATATCCTAAATTCCGTCAGCAATGGAAAATTTGGAATAGCGAATTCCATAAGAATAAATCTATTTTAAATGATAAGGTTATTCAAGAATACCAAGCGTTTTGTAAATCAGTTGGCATCCCTTTTGATTATTCTTTTTGGCATAAAAAATTACAAAGCAATAACGAAGAAAAAGAAATTACGTCTAGTTTATTGTTGAAAGAGTGGCAGAAAAATCTAGATAAATCTCAAGCTCAATGGGAATTAGAGCAAATTGAGCTTGCAAGAAAAAAATTCCTTGCAGAGTTAGAAAAATGGTTGGAGCTTATTCAGCAGCTAGATCAGCAACTTTCTCCTTTAGGCTTAGATTTTGGAATCTGGTTTGATGATAGTGTAGGCTCTTTAACACTACAGTCAATTAAAGAGCTTACTCGTTGGGCAAATTATTTTGCACAAGATAAAGAAGCACAAAAAATAGCAGATTTATTAGGCAAAATGCGACAGATTGAGCAGTCATCAAAGATAGAACTAGTTACCCAGACAATAGGAATTACCGTACCGGTTGTTGATGTTAATTCAAAAGAAGAAATTATTGGCCTAAAATTAGGAAAAGAATTGGAGTATGTTATTCCTTCTGAATTAGCATTAATGGCAGATCCTGATACCGCTATTTTATTTGATCTAAAATATTTGGAATCAAAATTAGTTTGCTTTGAATTACAAGGAACAGCCTTTCAAGATGAACAAATGGAGATTAGGACAGAAATAGAAACTGAAGAAGATCAAAAACTTGGACCGATGATTTTATGTATAGATACAAGTAGCTCAATGACTGGTACACCTGAAAATATTGCTAAAGCAATGTCTTTATATTTAGGAAATAAAGCTAAAGCAGAAAATAGAAAATGTTTTGTCATTAATTTTTCAACAGGTATTGAGACTTTTGAAATCAGTGCCACAAAAGGTATCTCAGATTTGGTTTCTTTTTTGAGTAAATCATTTCATGGTGGAACAGATGCAGCACCAGCATTACGATACGCTTTATCGTTATGCCAATCGGAGAATTATGAAAAAGCAGATGTTTTGATGATCTCTGATTTTGTAATGGGAACATTACCTGAAACCTTACTTAGAGATATAAAAAGCCAAAGAGAAAAAGGAAACCAATTCCATTCTTTAGTTATCGGTAATTTATTTATGGAACATAGATTAAAAACCCATTTTGATAATGAATGGGTTTATAACCCAAGCTCACATCAAATAGAACAATTAGTTAAGTTTCAACAAAATATCTCCCCACATTAATTGCATTAATTGAAAATATAGGCAATTAGAAACAGTCGTGACGAGCTGAATACTATCTAGGCGGCTCTTATCAAAAATCGTTATAACTGGTCAAAATTTAGCAAGATTTTTCAAAAATTTCTGAAAATTTTGACCCGTTGCATTGTAACTACCCCACCTCCCTAATCACATTCAAAATCCGTTTATCTGAAATCGGGTATTTAGTGCCGAGTTGTTGGGCAAATAAACTCACACGCAACTCCTCAATCATATACGGAATTTCTTTCACCTCATCAGAGTGCGGTTTGGATTTTGGCAGTTTTGCCAGTAGCTGTTGATAGGCTTGGCTAACTTGCTCTACCCTTAACATCGCAGCACGATCACGATTCACATCTTGCAATAATTTATCAATCCGTTTATCAATGGCCTGCAAATAGCGTTGTAAATCATTTAGGCGTGTATAACCCGTTTTCTGCACAAAGCCTTGGTAAATCAAGCCATTGAGCTGTGCTTTAATATCGGATAAGGCAAATGCCATCGTGAAATCCATTTTGCCCTTTAAGCGTTTGTTTAGTTCATAAGTCAGTGTGAGGATTTGTTCTACTTGTTTGGCAATTTCTACGGTAGTTTCATTTAAATTTTCACGAATAAAATCCCGTAGCTTGTCGAAATCCGCCTCGTTCCAAACCAATCCACCAAACTCCACAACCAACTTATCCACCGCACAAGCAATACAGTCATCAATTAGGTCAAGCACTCGCCCAAATGGCGTGAAATACAAGCCGAGTTTCGATTTATTTGGTAGCTTTTCGTGCAAATACTTGATTGGTGAAGGCACGTTGAGTAACAATAAACGGCGTAAGCCTTGTTGCATTGCGACCTGCTGTTCAAATTCTGTTTCAAAGAGCTTAATACCCACCGCTTCTTTTTCATCTACAATCGCCGGGAAAGCTTTCACAGTAAAACCGCGCTTTTTCTGCTCATAGCATTGTGGCAAGCTGTCAAAATTCCAAACGTGAATACCACTTTGCTCAATGCCATCATCCGCTACCGCAGAAATGCTTTCCTGTACTTGATCTTTTAATTGGAATTTAAGGTTGTCTAAATCCATGGATTCCGCAATTTTTTTGCCTTTATCATCAATCACTCTAAAGGTCATTTTTAAATGACTTGGTAACTGATCCAATTGCCAGTTTTCTGCTTCCACCGTCACCCCTGTCATACGACGAAGCTCGTAAATCAAACTCTCTAAAAGCGGTTTTTCAAGGGGTTTAGCTCGTCCTAAAAAGGCATCGGCATAATTCGGTGCGGGCACAAAATTACGACGTAAGGCTTTCGGTAAAGATTTAATTAAGGCAATAATTAATTCCTTACGCAATCCCGGAATTTGCCAATCAAACCCCGTCATTTCCACTTGGTTTAATAAAGGCAATGGAATATGTACTGTCACACCATCGGCATCCGTACCAGGCTCAAATTGATAAGTAAGCTTAAATTTCAAATTGCCTTGGTGCCAGAAATTTGGGAAATCCAATTCACTGACTTGTTCCGCATTGTCTTTGGTTAAAAAGGCTTTTTCAAAATTGAGTAATTCAGGATCTTGTTGGCTTATCTTTTTCCACCAACTATCAAAATGGCGCTGCGACACCACTTCCGTGCTAATGCGTTGATCATAAAAGTCAAACAATGTCCGTTCATCCACTAAAATATCGCGACGACGGCTTTTATGTTCGAGATCTTCGATCTCTTTGATCAGCTGACGATTTTGGTGGAAAAACTTATGTTTCGTGAACCAATCTCCTTCCACCAGCGCAGATTGAATAAAAATTTCACGACTAAGCAGTGGATCAATCGAACCATAATTCACTGGGCGACTTGCCACAATAGGTACACCATAAAGGCTCACTTTTTCATCCGCTAGCACCGCCCCTTTAGACTTTGACCAGCGAGGCTCCGCGTAGGATTTTTTCACTAAATGCAAGGCTAGAGGCTCGATCCATTCTGGTTCAATATCCGCCACCATTCGTCCCCAAAGCCTTGAGGTTTCCACCAATTCCGCAGCCATGACCCATTTGGGTTGTTTTTTAAACAGCACGGAATTAGGGAAAATCGCAAAGTGAGCATTACGTGCCCCCAAATATTGGCTTTTTTCATTTTCTTTCATGCCAATATGAGAAAGCAAACCACTCAAAAGTGCGGTATGAATTTGGGCATATTCTGCAGCTTGTGAATTAATCGGCAAGCCCATTTCTCGCACGGTTAAACGAATTTGATGATAAATATCCTGCCATTCACGGATTCTTAAATAGTTTAAATAATCCTTTTGGCACAAACGGCGGAATTGATTTTTCGATAATGCTTTTTGTTGCGTTTGGATAAATTGCCATAAATTCAAAAAGGCGAGAAAATCGGATTTTTTATCGGCAAAACGGCGATGTTTATCGTCAGCAGATTGTTGTTTTTCCTGCGGACGTTCACGGGGATCTTGAATAGAAAGCGCAGACACGATAATCATCACTTCATGTAAACAATTCAATTTCACCGCAGTCAACAACATTTTGGCTAAACGCGGATCCACTGGCAGTTGCGCTAATTGTTTACCCTGTTGTGTTAATTGACGCTTTTCGCCAAATTTGGTTTTCACAAAATGAAACGCTTCCAACTCTTCGAGGAGTTTAATGCCGTCTTGGATATTGCGTTTATCCGGCGCATCAACAAAAGGAAAGGCATCAATATCATCTAAGCCCAGTGCGGTCATTTGTAAAATCACCGAGGCTAAATTGGTGCGTAAAATTTCAGGATCGGTAAATTCAGGACGGCTGTTAAAATCCTCTTCTGAATATAAACGAATACAAATCCCTTCACTGACCCGTCCGCAGCGTCCTTTACGTTGATTGGCGGACGCTTGTGAAATCGGCTCAATCGGTAAACGCTGCACTTTAGTGCGGTAACTATAGCGGGAGATTCTGGCAGTACCCGGATCGATCACATATTTGATCCCCGGTACCGTTAAGGAGGTTTCTGCCACGTTTGTGGCAAGCACAATGCGGTTTAAGCCTGATGGATGAAAAATTTTATTCTGTTCTTGTGCTGACAAGCGAGCAAAGAGCGGTAGGATTTCTGTGTGTTTTAAATCTTGTTTTTGCAATGCTTCTGCGGTATCACGAATTTCTCGCTCGCCATTCATAAAAATCAAGATATCGCCACGCCCTTCCGCTTGCAGTTCATCCACCGCATCTAAAATGGCTTGCAATTGATCTTGCTCTTCATTTTCTACCACGGGACGATAACGCACTTCCACCGGATAAGTTCTACCTGATACTTCAATAATTGGAGCATTGTTAAAATGCTTGGAAAAACGTTCTACATCAATGGTAGCAGAAGTAATGATCACTTTCAGATCGGGACGTTTTGGCAGAAGTTGTTTTAAATAACCTAGAATAAAATCATTATTCAGGCTACGTTCGTGTGCTTCGTCAATAATCAGCGTATCATATTGATTCAAAAAACGATCGTTTTGAATTTCAGCTAACAAAATTCCATCGGTCATCAATTTGACCATAGTATTATCACTGATTTGATCGTTAAAACGTACCTTATAACCGACAAGATCGCCCAGCTCAGTTTTTAATTCTTCGGCAATACGGGTTGCCACAGAACGTGCGGCGATTCGACGAGGTTGTGTGTGCCCAATTAAACCTTTGGTTCCGCGCCCTAATTCCAAACACATCTTGGGTAATTGCGTAGTTTTACCCGAGCCCGTCTCTCCCGCAATCACCACAACTTGATGTTGTGAAATCAATTTTTGAATTTCTGCTTTGCGTTGGCTAACCGGTAAATTTTCTGGAAATTCAATTGTTTTGACCGCACTTTTACGTTGCATTAAACGCACTTGTGCGAGTTGAATCTGCTCTTCAATTTCAGTGGCAACCGTTTGTTGCGTTTGTACATTTTTAATGCTGGATAGCCCCTTAATACGTGCCAACAACTGGCGATAATCCACATTCATCACATCTTTTAATTGTGTGAAAAGTGCCTGTTGCAAGGTATTAAATGGACTGTTCTTAGTGCTTTTTTTCATCATGACTTATTTTTATAACTTCTATAAGCTAACATTGCCCAACCAATTAGAAATAACGTGCCACCAATTGGCGTTAACCAAGCAACGGATTTTGTTGCCCCTAACGCTAAGGCATACAAACTGCCACTAAAGAGAACAATACCTAAACTCCAGGTTGAACCAATCCAGTTTATCACTCGATCTATGTCTGCTTTTAAATATAGCTGCAAGGTACCCAATACCATCAACGCGATTGTATGAAAGAATTGATATTTTAATCCGGTTTCAATCCAGGCAAGGGCTTTTGGCGTCAAGGTTTTTTCTAAGCCATGCGCCGCAAATGCACCGAATGCAATACAGAAAAAGCCGCTCAATGCGGCAATAAATAACCATTTATTTTTCATCTTGTCCTCTTAACAATAATTTTAAGATTTTCCTAAGAATAAAGATAAGATCCCCGCGGCGATTAACGGTCCAACTGGAATACCGCCAACAAAAGCAACACCAAGAATGGTCCCTACCAATAATCCAGTTAATAATACAGGTTGTGCGCCCATTAATCCAACACCACGCCCGCCTAACCAAGCCACTAATAATCCAACGGCAACAGCAAGCCACATTTTCCAATTTAGAAAAACCGCCAAATGCGGTAGCTGAATTTTACCTGACACAATCGGACTTAGCACGCCAATCGTCAAAATAATAATACCCAATGTGATGCCGTGCTTTTCCATAAAAGGAATATATTTGGCTAAAAAAGTTTGCTGCATCAATAACAAAATTGCAGCAGAGATGGTGACGGAACTATTATTACTGAGTACGCCCAGTAAAATTAAAACCACCAGTAATAAGGCGACGGTATTAAATTGTAAAGACATAATTTTCTCTAGTTTGAACTTAAAGGTTAAAATAGTTATTGATTATAAGGATAGCGTAAAATGACTTTGCTATAGAAACTCCCATTAATCTGTGTTTTAGATAAGTGATACTTTCGATATGCTTCAAACACTTTCGCCTCTGGCAATCCCTTATTATGCCAGAAACTGTGCAAATTACCTTGATAAGTTAATCCTTCAAAGTTGTAACTTGCTCTGCCTAAGGTCAAAACTGGCATACGGTGTAACAAGGCAGAAATTCCACTTGTACTATTTAAGGTAATCATTCCCTTCCCTTTTCTCAATAAAATGGGTGTCGGAACGTCATGAACATAAAAGATTCGCTTTTTAAACGCGGGATATTGTGTTTTATATTGTTTAATTACATGCCCATAATCGACAAATCCCCTATCCATTGGGTGATGCTTGATAATCAAATTAAGTGCGCTCGGAGCATGATGAATAAATGACTCCAAGATTTCCTTTAAAAAAGCGTCAACACTTTCATAGTCACAATGTATTCTCACTTGACTATCATCATACACTTGCAAAGGCACGAGGAAAAAATCCCCTAATTTACCCTCGGCTACTTTCTTCCCAAAAGAACGATCTTGCCAATAATAGTAAGCTCTTTTTATTCCTGAAGTTAGCCATAACTTAATATAATATTTCAAATCTAAAATACGATGATGTTGATAATCAGGATATTTATGTTGATTAAAGTAGGCTTTGGTATAGTATTTTATCGCAATAGTTGCCAATGGAATAAAGCCTTTTGCTAATTTTTCCGGTGCCGAGATCTCCGAGCAACACGCGGCTTGTGATAAAAAGAAGTTAGCATGACGAGGTAATTGCGAATAATCATTAACGCCCCCTTTTTCTAGGGTTACATATTCTGGTCTTAAATAGCCTTCTTCAAAAACCCAAAACGAAATTTTCTGTTTATCTGCAACGATTTTAGCAATGCGATGATAAGCCCGTGTATCACCAAAACAAATAATCGCATCAATCGAATGTTGGTGACAAAAAAAACGAAGATACTGGTCAAACTGATCTAACTGTCCCTGGTAGGCAAAAGTCTGAGGAATAGAATTAGGATAAAAAGCCTCATCACCAGAATTAAAATTTATTTTAAATACTTGTTTGTGAAACGTTTTTAGCCATGCTGACAGTTCTGTAAAAAAAGGACCAATTGGACCTTGTAATAATAAATAGTTCGTTGATGATTCAAGTAATTCATCTAAATTATGCTTAAGCACATCCATATTAAGACACTACCTCAAAACAGAATAAACATTTTTTAATTTCATAAAAATATTCATAAAATAATTTGTATGTAATTTATTATTTTTTATTTTTCGACGTTGCTCGATCAGAATATCAACCGCTCGCTGCACATCGATCATTGTTTTTGTTTTTGGGTCAATATATTGTGGGTAATAAATCAGCACGCCAGCAATTAATTCTAAAAGACTTAACTTCCGACTTCTTCGGTTTAGAGAAAGATGATCCACTGTTAGCCCCCAGTTAGAATAAAAAGGCAAGCCATAACAATGTACTTTTTTCTCGCGCAGTAACGCTTCAAACCCCGCTAAAGAGGTCATCGTATGCACTTCATCCACTTGGTTAATGCAATCCAATATATTGGCTTTCTCAACCACGAAATCAGCATACTGTCGATAATCATCTAGACGATCTGTGTTTTTACGATTGCCTGCAACCACATCAGGATGAGGTTTATAAATAATATAGGCTTGGGGATTATTTTTTCTGACCGTACATAATAACTCTGCATTAGTACGAATACGCGGTGAACCATATTGAATTGAAGCATCATTTTCCACTTGTCCCACAACTAAAAGTTTATTTTGTCTGATGTGTGTTAGGCATAAGTGTGTATGTCCCACATTATATTTACCAATATGTTGCTCAATCAGTGTTTTCTTTAACGTTTCTGCGCGCTGTAAATCCTTTAGAGTAAAGGATTGATGCTGTAGAATATCCTCTAATCGGGAACGAGATTGGGCGTCAAAATAAATGCCAACGTCATCTAAAACTAATGATATCGGTGGCGTTAAATTAGACCCTAACCCAACTGAACGTAAAAAACCATCTTCCATTCTCAAAAGAGGAAGTTGCTGTTGCTTGGCATATTCAACCACTTCAATATGTGAATGTCCCCACACCACTATTTTAGCCTGAGATTTCTCGTGAATACATCGCTTTAGCTCATGCACATTCAGCACAAAATGTAAACGACAGCGTGGAAATTGAAAAAAGGGTTGAACCACTTTACGTTTCCAAAAGCGCATACCCACACAATAAATATCACCAGCTAACTGATTGGTTACTTTTTTTGCTTGAATCAGATAATCAATGACATCAAACAATGTGCCTGATTTACCCGTATTAGGATTAATATAACGACAATATTGAAAATAAGCAGCATAGAATAACTGCAACAATGAACGCTTCGCTCTTCTCTTACTCTGTTTTAGCTGACGAATATACGCATGCCGATCATCCGTCAATCCCCAACCAGAAAACCAGGCAGCCCCAAAAGTCACGACAGTTTTTCCTAACAAAAGGGCCTCAAACCCAGTGTGAGATGTCACGCAATAAACTTTATCAACATGCTTTAGTAGTGAGATAGAATTAAAATCTTCTGATAATACTTTTACTCTTGGAAATTGCTGATATTCCGTTAAATAGCCTTGTTTTTTACCACACATTACATCAGGATGGGTTTTTAACCAGATTTCTGCTGTTGGATTTTCAATAATCGCACGTTCTAACATATGTAGAAAATCACTCTGCTCGGCATTCCCGAAAGTAACTGCCATATCGCCATATGTTTGATCAACGACTAAGACAATCGGCCTCTTCGTATTCTGTAAAGGTGTATCAATAGCGTGGTTATATTTGGAAAGGTTATGTGTACAAATTAATTCAATTGCATATTCAACTTGATCGACTTTTTCCTGAAGTAATACATCTTGAGAAAGAATTAAGTTTTCTAAACGAGAAGGCTGATTGATATCATAATAAATACCAATATCATCGTACACTAATGAGAAAGGTGGATACCCATCCACACCCAGTCCAATAGAACGTAAAAAACCATCTTCTATCGTCGCATAAGGTAAATCATGTTGTTGTGCAAAATGCCTCGCTTTCTTTGATGATGCTTTATATCCCCATTCTAAAATACATGTTCTCTCCTTTTTCCATGTGACAAATGGAGAGAACATTTTCAAGCGTTGGGTAAAAAAACCGCTTAAATAAGGAATTTTTAACATCCCTTTAGAAAAAATAAGAAACTCTTGATACATATTTAATCTAATATAGTCATATAAAGTTGACATATCATATATTAAACATGACTAGTTAATCATTAAATATTAAACAACCTCAACTTAATAAAACAAATAATAAACAAACAAGGTAAAAAACAAACTAATACTGAGCAAATAAAAAACGGATTAATATAATAACGATATATCAACCTCTAAAATAGACCAAAAATAAATCACTCGAGACAAAAGAACAATTATAATCCAAATATTAATTAATAAATAAACACCTAGCGCAACAAATAATCAAACAAAATCACATTTAGATTTATTTAAATTAAAAATATAGATTATATTTTAAATATAATGCTAGAATTCGGCACCAAAATTTTTCTCCAGCTGTAAATTAGAGATAAAGATATGAAAAAGGTTATTATCATTGGACATAAACAGTCTAACTATCAAGATGTTGAAAAGGTTTTTCAATGTTATGGGATGAATCCCCCGCTTCCATCAAAACGTGAAAAAATGTCCCCCATCGAAATTGGCCATGTGCTTAATAAAGTATTACCAAGTCTTGAGCACACACCTAAAAATGTATCTTTACTTTCTAATAAGAAAAGCAAAATAAAAAAAGGGAATTCAGCCAAAAATAAATCTCATAAGCACGCTAAAACGAACACAATACAAACGACTTCGAGCATCTGGGATAACTTATCTCTCGATTTGATGCTCGCGAATATCGAGCAAAATTTTTGGGGATGGTCTGATCCTAATGCAATTCAAATATTAGATTATTGGGCTAACCTTGACCCAAACATTCATTTCGTCTTTGTTTATGATAAGCCAGAAAATTTATTCCAATATCATAGCTTAGAAGAAGCTCTCAAATTAGATAAACACACCGTACAAGAAAAATTTGAAGAGTGGCAAACCTACAATGAAAAAATCATAACTTACTTTAATAAATATAAAGATCGTAGTGTATTACTGAATACACAACAACTCCAAAATACGAAAAAAACATCACTGTCTGAAATTTATAAACATATTTCTGCACCTGATGCATTAGTCAAAAAACTGAATGAACCTTCTCTAAATAAAGAGATGGAAATTATTGAAGTAAACCAAGATTTATCTCACCAAGAAGAATGTCCACTGTCTAACTTTATTGTTAGCCAAATTATAAAAAATTCTCCTACTGTTACGCAGGTATATGAAGAATTACAGTCGCATGCTGATCTGCCTTATATTTCAGAACAAAAATTAGTAAATGATGCCGATTTTGCTCTCCTTGCATGGAAAGATATGATTCAAAAACAAGTCGATGCAAATCAATATCAACATGAAAAAGAATTAGAACTTAGCACAATAAAAGAACGTCAATTAGAGGTTACAGAGAAATATCAATTGACGGAACAAAAACTGTCAGAAACACAAAAAGAAATCGAACAAATTAAAGATGAAAATAGAAAAGTCAAATCTGAAAAAGTAAAACTCACTGCATCTGTTCAATCAATGAGCAAAATACTTTCTGAGAAAGAAAAAGAGATTTCTTGCATAAAAAGTGAAAATACAAAGATTAAAGAAGAAAAAATTAAAATTGATGAAGCATACCACTTAACCAAGAAAACCTTGTCGGATAAAGAAAAAGCTCTCAAAACGCATCAAGATGAAATTGAAGCGCTCAAGATAATTTTTAATGAAAATATTTCCGTACAAGAAGATATGCAAGAAAAATTTCAGGAAGTCAATAAAAGAAAACAAGAACTTGAACAAGAGCTAAAAGCCATATCGGATAAGAAAGCATTATTAGAAACAGAAAACAGCCAAAAAACCCAAGTATCTGAGTCTTTAGAAAATGAAAATAAAGTGTTATTAGCTCAACTCCAACTCATTCAAGAAGAATTAGAAAAACTTTATATTGACAATCAAGTATTAAAAGCTAAACCACGCCTTTACGGTGCAGCTGATCGCATAAAAAACCAATTAACTTATCGACTAGGTTACAAAATACAAAGACATGGAAGAAGTCTATTTGGTCTCATTTTTCTTCCCCTTATCTTATTTTGCACTTATTTGCGTTTTAAAAAAGAGATGAAAAAGTACGAATGGAATACCCTCCCACCAATTCACGAGTATGAAGACGCGCATAAAGCAAACCGCATTAAAAGCCATTTATCTTATAAATTGGGTGTCATCTTTTTACAAGAAATCAAAAATCCGTTTAAGTGGCTTACTCTCCCTTACAAACTGATTAAAGAAGGTAAACAATTCAAGCAAAGTTAATTTTTTAAGGACAGAAAATGAATACATTATCACAAGCAATAAAAGCATATAACAGCAATGACTATCAATTAGCACTCAAATTATTTGAAAAGTCGGCGGAAATCTATGGACGGAAAATTGTTGAATTTCAAATTACCAAATGCAAAGAAAAACTCTCAGCACATCCTTCTGTTAATTCAGCACATCTTTCTGTAAATAAAGAAGAAAAAGTCAATGTTTGCGATAGTCCGTTAGATATTGCAACACAACTGTTACTTTCCAACGTAAAAAAATTAGTACTTTCTGACTCGGAAAAAAACACGTTAAAAAATAAATGGAAATTGCTCACTGAGAAGAAATCTGAAAATGCGGAGGTAAGAGCGGTCGCCCTTGTACCAAAAGATTTTCCCAAAGATCTGGTTTTAGCGCCTTTACCTGATCATGTTAATGATTTTACATGGTACAAAAAGCGAAAGAAAAGACTTGGCATAAAACCTGAACATCAACATGTTGGTCTTTCTATTATCGTTACAACATTCAATCGACCAGCAATTTTATCGATTACATTAGCCTGTTTAGTAAACCAAAAAACACATTACCCGTTTGAAGTTATCGTGACAGATGATGGTAGTCAGGAAGATCTATCACCGATCATTCGCCAATATGAAAATAAATTGGATATTCGCTACGTCAGACAAAAAGATAACGGTTTTCAAGCCAGTGCCGCTCGGAATATGGGATTACGCTTAGCAAAATATGACTTTATTGGCTTACTCGACTGTGATATGGCGCCAAATCCATTATGGGTTCATTCTTATGTTGCAGAGCTATTAGAAGATGATGATTTAACAATCATTGGTCCAAGAAAATACATCGATACACAACATATTGACCCAAAAGACTTCTTAAATAACGCGAGTTTGCTTGAATCATTACCAGAAGTGAAAACCAATAATAGTGTTGCCGCAAAAGGGGAAGGAACAGTTTCTCTGGATTGGCGCTTAGAACAATTCGAAAAAACAGAAAATCTCCGCTTATCCGATTCGCCTTTCCGCTTTTTTGCGGCGGGTAATGTTGCTTTCGCTAAAAAATGGCTAAATAAATCCGGTTTCTTTGATGAGGAATTCAATCACTGGGGTGGAGAAGATGTGGAATTTGGATATCGCTTATTCCGTTACGGTAGTTTCTTTAAAACTATTGATGGCATTATGGCCTACCATCAAGAGCCACCAGGTAAAGAAAATGAAACCGATCGTGAAGCGGGAAAAAATATTACGCTCGATATTATGAGAGAAAAGGTCCCTTATATCTATAGAAAACTTTTACCAATAGAAGATTCGCATATCAATAGAGTACCTTTAGTTTCAATTTATATCCCAGCTTATAACTGTGCAAACTATATTCAACGTTGCGTAGATAGTGCACTGAATCAGACTGTTGTTGATCTCGAGGTTTGTATTTGTAACGATGGTTCAACAGATAATACCTTAGAAGTGATCAATAAGCTTTATGGTAATAATCCTAGGGTACGCATCATGTCTAAACCAAATGGCGGAATAGCCTCAGCATCAAATGCAGCCGTTTCTTTTGCTAAAGGTTATTACATTGGGCAGTTAGATTCAGATGATTATCTTGAGCCTGATGCAGTTGAACTGTGCTTAAAAGAATTTTTAAAAGATAAAACGCTAGCTTGTGTTTATACCACTAATAGAAACGTCAATCCGGATGGTAGCTTAATCGCTAATGGTTACAATTGGCCAGAATTTTCACGAGAAAAACTCACAACGGCTATGATTGCTCACCACTTTAGAATGTTCACGATTAGAGCTTGGCATTTAACGGATGGATTCAATGAAAAAATTGAAAATGCCGTAGACTATGACATGTTCCTCAAACTCAGTGAAGTTGGAAAATTTAAACATCTTAATAAAATCTGCTATAACCGCGTATTACATGGTGATAACACATCAATTAAGAAACTTGGCATTCAAAAGAAAAACCATTTTGTTGTAGTCAATCAGTCATTAAATAGACAAGGCATAACTTATTATAATTATGACGAATTTGATGATTTAGATGAAAGTAGAAAGTATATTTTCAATAAAACCGCTGAATATCAAGAAGAGATTGATATCTTAAAAGATATTAAAATCATCCAGAATAAAGATGCCAAAATCGCAGTCAGTATTTTTTATCCCAATACATTAAACGGCTTAGTGAAAAAACTAAACAATATTATTGAATATAATAAAAATATATTCGTTATTGTTCTACATGTTGATAAGAATCATCTTACACCAGATATCAAAAAAGAAATACTAGCCTTCTATCATAAACATCAAGTGAATATTTTACTAAATAATGATATCTCATATTACACGAGTAATAGATTAATAAAAACTGAGGCGCATTTAAGTAATATTAATAAATTAAGTCAGTTAAATCTAAATTGTGAATACATCATTTTTGATAATCATGACAGCCTATTCGTTAAAAATGACAGCTATGCTTATATGAAAAAATATGATGTCGGCATGAATTTCTCAGCATTAACACATGATTGGATCGAGAAAATCAATGCGCATCCACCATTTAAAAAGCTCATTAAAACTTATTTTAATGACAATGACTTAAAAAGTATGAATGTGAAAGGGGCATCACAAGGTATGTTTATGACGTATGCGCTAGCGCATGAGCTTCTGACGATTATTAAAGAAGTCATCACATCCTGCCAGTCAATTGATAGTGTGCCAGAATATAACACTGAGGATATTTGGTTCCAATTTGCACTTTTAATCTTAGAAAAGAAAACCGGCCATGTATTTAATAAAACATCGACCCTGACTTATATGCCTTGGGAACGAAAATTACAATGGACAAATGAACAAATTGAAAGTGCAAAAAGAGGAGAAAATATACCTGTTAACAAGTTCATTATTAATAGTATAACTCTATAAAACACTTGCATTTTATTAAAAATAAAATCCTATAATATTTGCAGTTTAAATAAAGGATAAAAAATGAAGAAAATTACAATTGCTGGGGCTGGCTATGTTGGTTTATCCAATGCAGTATTATTAGCTCAACACCACAATGTGATCTTATTAGATATTGATCAAAATAAAGTTGATTTAATTAATAATAAAAAATCGCCCATCACAGATAAAGAAATCGAAGATTTCTTACAAAATAAATCACTGACAATGATGGCAACAACAGATAAAGAAGTGGCATTAAAAAACGCAGACTTTGTCATCATCGCAACGCCAACAGACTATAATACCGAAACAGGTTATTTTAATACATCCACTGTTGAAGCTGTCATTGAACAAACCCTTTCAATCAATCCACAAGCAACGATTATTATAAAATCAACGATTCCCGTTGGTTTTACCGAAAAAATGCGTGAGAAATTTAATACCCCAAATCTTATCTTTTCACCTGAATTTCTAAGAGAGGGAAAAGCCCTTTACGATAATTTGTATCCAAGCAGAATTATTGTTGGCAGTACTTCTTATCAAGCAAAAGTATTTGCCGATATGTTAACACAGTGTGCCAGAAAAAAAGATGTAACTGTTTTATTTACACACAATACTGAGGCCGAAGCTGTTAAATTATTTGCAAATACGTATCTCGCAATGCGAGTTGCCTTTTTTAATGAATTAGATACTTATGCGAGTCTTCACCATTTAAATACAAAAGACATTATCAATGGTATTTCTACTGATCCTCGCATTGGTACACACTACAATAACCCAAGTTTCGGCTATGGCGGTTATTGTTTACCCAAAGACACTAAACAGTTACTGGCTAACTATGCTGACGTACCTCAAAATCTCATTGAAGCCATTGTCAAATCTAATGAAACCAGAAAACGTTTCATTACTCATGATGTATTAAATAAGAAACCTAAAACTGTTGGTATTTATCGTTTAATCATGAAGTCAGGTTCTGATAACTTCAGAGCTTCTGCTATTCTCGATATTATGCCGCATCTCAAAGAAAACGGTGTTGAGATTGTGATTTATGAGCCAACCTTAAATCAACAGGCATTTGAGGACTACCCCGTTATTAATCAACTCTCTGAATTTATTAATCGCTCTGATGTCATTCTCGCTAATCGTTCTGAGCCCGATTTAAATCAATGTTCCCATAAAATCTATACAAGAGATATTTTTGGCGGTGATGCTTAACCTGTTTAAAATCATAAAAAAGTATGTGCATATTCAATCTTTATTACACAAAAAAGAATATGCCTTACTTTATGCTAAATACATAAACCAGCTTTCTATCAACCAGCAGGCTTATGTTATTTGTCAACTCAAACTCTATGATCTCTTTCTGATTGATCCTAAATGGAGCCACTCTGTTTTTTTCCAGTTAGGATTAATTGCTCGTGGACACGATCATGATAACGATGAAATGGTACGTCGTTTGATCACTTGCACTGATTTTAGCAAAAATAAGCAGTTAATCCTTTCTCAATTACTTGCTTATTCACCCCAAATTGCAACAACATTATGTCCACAGACATATCGTTATCGTGCGCTATATCTCTCATTACTAGCGAATTTAAAAGACTTTGTTCGTTTAAAAGAAGAACTCAATAAGTTGCCGTCATGTGTGTTAAAGAATACACCTCATTACTGTTTGTTACAGAATTTTGTCGAAAAAGAAAACAGCAAGAAATTAGAGAACATTAATCAATTTCTTTACTTTTATAAACTTGGAGAAATAACTACGATAAAGACAGAAGATCCACCTAATACTAATAATATAGTCAGTCATTCGATAGTTAATGACACAAACACCTACTTAAATGCCCCCTTAATTACCATATTAGTGACGACATTTAACAGTCAAAAAAGTATAAAAAACACATTAAATTCATTGTTCAATCAAAGCTATCCAAATATTGAAATTATCGTTATTGATGATCATAGCCAAGATAATACGATGAGTATTCTCCAGGCTTATACTAAGCAATATAAAAATATCAAAATCATTAGCTTAAAAGAAAATGTCGGGACTTATGTCGCAAAAAATATTGGGCTTAAATACGCCTCTGGCGAATTCATCACTTGTCAAGATTCCGATGATTGGGCACACCCACAAAAATTGGCACTTCAGGTGGCTCCTTTATTACAACATAAAGAGTTAATTGTAACTTTTTCTAAGTGGGTAAGGCTCGATCCAATAGGGAATCCTTATGCCCGTACTATTTATCCATTAATGCGTTTAAACCCTTCTTCCGCATTATTCCGTAAAAAAGAAGTGTGTGAAAAAACTGCATTATGGGATTGGGTAAGAATCGGTGCAGATAGCGAATTTAATGCACGCTTAAAATTAATTTTTGGACACAAAGGCTATTACACCGTGAATAAACCTTTGACATTCGGTGCACATCGAGAAAATTCATTAATGACAGCTCAAAGTACTGGCTATGTCAATGGCGTCTCCCTACCTCGTGAAGCATATTGGAAAGCATGGAATATCTGGCATATTTCACAATTACAGCGAGGACACGCCCCTCTTTTATCTTCCTCTCCTAAACGAGAATTTTTTCAATATGACCAACATCCGATCATGGATGTTATTTCTTATGCAATCATTAATTAAATCTTAAGAGAGATTATTATGAAACCAATAAAAACATTATCTATTTCTTTTATCACAACGCTCATCCTCGCTGGCTGTCATAGCATGCCAACTTCGGGACCCTCTCAAAATCATATTATTGGGTTAAAAAAACCACAAAATGAGAGCTTGCCAAGTGTTGATGTGATTGAAATGAATGATAAAGTAGCACACACTTTGTTTAAACAAAAGCAATCGCAATCCTTTACTCAATTCAAACAGCAAAATAGCAACTATGCAGATATCATTAATGTTGGCGATACATTAGATGTGTTGATTTGGGAAGCCGCACCCGCTATTTTATTCGGCAGTGTTCTGTCACAAACTGGTAGTGGCGGTGCAAATCTCACGACATTACCCGAACAAATTGTTGCACGCAATGGAAAAATCACAATCCCATTTTTAGGCCCTATCTTAGTAAAAGGCAAAACACCAGAGCAAATTCAAAGAGATATTGCTCATGCTTTATCCTCCTTAGCAAATAAACCTCAGGTGATTGTTCGTTTAAATAAAAATAACTCAAAAAATGTCACCATTCTCCGCCAAGGCAATAGTGTTAGAATGCCATTAACATCACAAGGGGAACGTGTACTTGATGCTATTGCCGCAGTGGGCGGTGCCACAGAAAATCTACAAGATATTTCCGTTCAGCTTACACGTGGTAAAGAAGTAAAAATGCTTTCCTTAGAAAAATTAGCCACTCATCCTGAAGAAAACATTCTGCTACGTTCAAATGATGTCGTTACATTACTGAATAAACCTCTTAGTTTCACAGGATTAGGTGCACTCGGGACGAATAAACAGGTGAAATTCTCTGCAAATGGCTTAACACTCGCAGAAGGCATCGGAGAAATGGGTGGGCTATTAGATAACCGTGCTGATCCTAAAGGGGTTTTTGTCTTCCGTTATATTCCATTTAATAAATTATCTCTCGCAGAACAAACTAAATGGAAAGCTCGTGGCTATGATAACGACATGGAGATTCCAACAGTTTATAGTATCAATCTACTTAATCCAAACGCGTTGTTTTGGTTACAACGTTTCCCTATTCAAGATAAAGATTTAGTTTATGTATCAAATGCACCAATGGCAGAATTCCAAAAATTCTTAAAATTAGTGTTTTCTATCACCTCTCCTGTTACGGGTACACTTCATAATATTAATGTAATTAAAAATTTATAAGGATAGAGAATGATCGAAACAAAAATGCAAAAAAATCAATTTAAAAAATGGTCCCGAAAATTTCGAAAAATAAGTACACTCTTTAAATACATGGTAATACTTCCAACATGTTGCTCACTCTTTTATTTTAGTTTATGGGCCTCTGATATTTATATTTCTCAATCGAGCTTTGTTGTGCGCACGCCAAAAAATCAAGCCGCATTAAGTAGTGTCGGAGCCCTCTTACAAAGCTCTGGCTTTGCTCGCGCACAAGATGATACTTATACTGTACAAGAATTCATGCGTTCACGTTCTACGCTAGAATTATTAGAAAAAAGTATCCCTATCCGCCAGTTTTATGAGGATAAAGGTGATTTATTTAGCCGCTTTAATCCTCTAAACATTTTCTCGGAACAAGAAGCGTTTTATCAATACTTTAGTAAAAAGCTTTCTGTTAATTTTGATTCAGTATCAGGCATTGCTACGCTCAATATCCGAGCATTCGATCCGAAAGAAGCACAACAAATTAACCAAGAATTGTTAAAACAAGGTGAATATCTTATCAATCGCCTCAATGAGCGTGCGCGAAAAGATACGGTTATGTTTGCTGAACTTGCAGTCAGTGAAGCAGAAAAAAAAGTGACAGAAACTTCTTCTGCATTAAGTGAATACCGTATTAAAAATGGGGTATTCGATTTACAGTCTCAATCAGAAGTGCAATTGTCTTTAATTTCGACATTGCAAAATGAGCTCATTACGATTCAAACACAATTAGACCAAGTACGTTCTATTTCACCAAATAACCCTCAAGTGCAAACATTACTTGCGCGAGCAAATAGTATTCGTAAAGAAATGCAACAACAAGTACAGCAAGTGTTAGGTGGAGGAAATTCAATTGTGACACAAACTGCAGAATATCAACGTTTAGTACTGAATAATACGCTCGCTCAGCAGCAGCTAGGTACTGCAATAACGTCATTACAGAATGCCAGATCAGAGGCAGATCGCCAACAATTGTATTTAGAAATCATTAGTTATCCTAATGAACCCGATTTGGCCTTAGAACCTTACCGTTTATACAATATTCTTGCTACGTTATTTATTTCTTTAATTTTATATGGCATTACTCTTCTCTTATTAGCTAGCATTCGAGAGCATAAAAATTAATGTTATACGATGACCAAACTACACTAAAACACGCTTTTATCATTCAAAATAGAGTGATTGGCGCTCTCCTAATGCGAGAGATCATCACACGCTATGGCAGAAAGAACCTCGGTTTTTTATGGCTATTTGTTGAACCGCTCTTAATGACAGGGCTAATTGTGATCTTGTGGAGTACCTTCCGCGCAGATCAATTTTCTAACCTGAATATCATGGCATTCATGATCACAGGCTACCCGTTGATGATGATGTGGCGCAATGCATCAAATAGGGCGATTGGTGCGGTTTCTGCCAATAGTACCCTACTCTATCATCGTAATGTCAGAGTGCTTGACACGTTAATTGCTAGGATGATCTTGGAAATATCCGGTGCAACCATTGCTCAAGTCGTTTTAATGAGTTTTTGTATTGCACTGGATTGGATACCTATGCCACAGGATATTTTCTATATGCTACTTGCATGGTTTTTGATGGCGATATTTGCAATCGGATTTGGCTTTATTATTTGTTCTATATCGCATCATATTGAAGTATTCGGTAAATTGTGGGGAATACTAAGCTTTGCGATGATGCCATTATCTGGCACCTTCTTTTTTGTTTACAATCTCCCCCCACAAGCGAGAGAATATTTACTCTGGATGCCAATGATTCATGGTTCAGAAATGTTCAGACACGGGTACTTTGGTGATTCTGTTATTACACTAGAAAATCCTTATTTCCTCATTTTATGTGACTTAATTTTTCTACTAATTGGGTTATTAATGGTTGCACACTTCAGTAAAGGGATAGAGCCTCGATGATTTATGTAGAAAACGTCTGTAAAAAATACCTTAATCGTACGGGGTGGCATACCGTATTAGACGATGTGAGTTTCTCACTTAGAAAAGGGCAAAAAGTCGGTATCCTCGGAAAAAATGGGGCAGGGAAATCAACCCTTATCCGTTTACTCAGTGGTGTGGAACCACCTACATCAGGAAAAATTACACGTAAAATGAGCATATCTTGGCCATTAGGCTTCAGTGGTGCATTCCAAGGTAGCTTAACGGGTATGGATAATTTACGTTTTATTGCGAGGATCTATAATGCAGATATCGATTATGTAAAGCGTTTTACTGAAGAGTTCTCTGAGCTAGGTAAATACTTATATGAGCCCGTACGGACCTATTCATCAGGGATGAAAGCTCGCTTAGCTTTCGCTTTATCACTTTCTATCGAATTTGATTGTTATCTGATTGATGAAATTATTGCAGTTGGTGATGCACGCTTTGCTGATAAGTGTAAATATGAGTTATTTGAGAAAAGAAAAGATCGTTCATTGATCTTAGTTTCTCATAGCCCGAATGCAATTCGAGAATATTGTGATAATGCGATGGTTCTCCATAATGGCATTATGCATCATTTCAATTCCATTGATATTGCATATCAATTTCATAATAATGCATTACAAACCAAATAACAAAAACCCGCTTATCGCGGGTTTTTGATGTTTATTCCTGAGGATATTTTGCTGCAACATCAGCTAATAGCGTTTGTAACTCACCTTGTTGGAACATTTCTAAAATAATGTCACAACCACCGACTAATTCTCCATCAACCCATAATTGTGGGAAAGTTGGCCAATTTGCATAAGCTGGTAACTCAGCACGAATATCTGGATGTTGTAAGATATCCACATAACCAAAAGGCACTTTGCAATGCATAAGGGCTTCTACGGCACGTGCAGAGAAACCGCATGATGGGAATTTTGGTGAGCCTTTCATGTAAATAAGAATAGGGTTTTCACTGATTTGTTTTTTGATTTTATCTAAGGTTTCCATAATTTTCCTCAAAAGTAATGAAACGGTGTTATTGTAGCATACAGAAAAAGCGCAACCAATAACCCGACTAAAATAATCAACTACTCACCAACTTCCACCGGCACCGCCACCGCCAAAACTTCCTCCGCCGAATCCTCCACCAGATCCACCGCCACCAAAGCCACCAAAACCACCGTTACCACCCGAGCGGCGTCGGTAACGTGGTAAAGAAGATGTACGTGATGTCGACTGATGACGACTTGGACTCACATAATCACCGGGTAAGAATTCATTGAACAAGATAAACGCGACAAAAATAGCAATCATCAAGAAAGGAATATACTCTTCCCATGTTTCTTCCACTACTTGACTCGCATCAAACTCCCCTTTACTTGCGGCAATGAGATAATCTAATCCTTGATGAATTCCCATCGCGTATTGTTCTTCTTTAAAGTGCGGTGTAATTTGGTTGCGAATTAATTGGGATAAGAAAGCATCGGGTAATACCCCCTCCAGACCTTGTCCTACGGCAATAAACAGTTTGCGGTCTTGCTTAGCTACGAGCATTAATACGCCATTATCTAATTGCTTACGTCCAATACCCCACTTATCCCCTAATTCAAACGCATATTGTGAAATATCATACTCTTGTGTAGAAGGAATGATCACCACTGCAATCTGTGAACTGGTTTCTTGCCCATAATGACGCAGTTTACGCTCCAATACCGCCTTATCATTGTCTGATAATGTATGGGTATAATCATTCACATATTGAAATGGATTTGGTACGGGTGGAAAGTGTGCTGAAAATACCGGCATAGCACACAAAATTGTGACAAAAAACACCGCACTTTTTAGCCATTTACCCATTGATAATTACCTCATTATCCAGTTCATTTTTATCATCTGGTTGAATAGGAAAATAGTTTGCTAATTCTTTAGTGATATTGTCAATGGCGACAATAATTCCTTGCGTATACGCATTTTGGCGGAAATGGCTTATCATCAAATCACATTGTTGTTGCCAAAATGCATCACCAACGTATTGATGAATCCCTTGATCACCAATAATCGCACACTGATGCGCGCGAAAAGCCACGTAAATTAACACGCCATTATGGGCTTCTGTTGCTTGCATGCCGAGCTCATCAAAAATCTGTAATGCTCGTTCAAACCCCGTGTTCACTTGTGCCTTACGAGGTATTTTACGTTCTACATATACCCTTAATTCAGCCGAAGTTTGCTTTTCAAGTTGAAAAATTGCTTTTTCAACTTGTTGTTTATCAATAGGAATCTTTGAAAATAACGGCATGTTTTGTCTTCTTTCGTAGAAATAAATTAATTAAAATTGACAACAGGCGCAGTTTCAGCACCTTCAGCTGATTTAAAATACGGTTTTTCCTTGAAGCCAAATAATATTGCAACTAATTTAGTTGGGAATTGGCGTACTTTTTGATTATACACGCGTGCTGCTTCGTTAAACTTATTACGTGCAACATTGATACGGTTTTCTGTCCCTTCTAATTGCGCTTGTAAATTCATAAAACCTTCATTGGCTTTTAGCGTTGGATATTGCTCAACTGTCACTAATAAACGTGATAGCGCTGAACTCACTTCATTTTGATTTTGTTGGAATTTCGCAAGTTGTTCTTCGGAAAGATTCGCCGGGTCAATTTTCGTTTGTGTCGCTTTGGCTCGCGCTTCTATCACTTGCGTTAAAGTATTTTTTTCAAAATCAGCCTGACCTTTCACCGTATTGACTAAATTAGGGATTAGATCCGCTCGACGTTGATAAGATGATTCGACATTAGCCCAAACTGATTCGATTTCTTCCTCTGCTTTGACTAAACCATTGTAACTCCCCATTAACGTAAAGCCCGTTACAATAGCCACGATGATGAGAACAATCCACTTTTTCATTTTCTGTTCCTCAAATAAAATATCAATTTATAAAACAAAAGACCTAAACATAGGTTTAGGTCTTTTTATATTCTTGCTATAAGTTTAACAAATTAATTATTTGTTACCTTTAACAGCGATTTCAACGCGACGATCGTCAGCTAAACATGCGATAAGAGCTTTACGACCTTTAACTGAATCACATTTGTTACCAGTTACAGGGTTCGCTTCACCGTGACCTGTTGCGCTGATAGCGTTTTGTGCAACACCTTTCGCTACTAAGTAGTTAGCCACAGTGTCAGCACGACGTTGTGATAATTTTAAGTTGTATGCATCAGAACCTAAACGGTCTGTGTAACCAGCAACTGCAACAGAGGCAGATTTTAACTGGGCGATTTCACCGTAGATACCATCTAACACGTTTTGTGCAGCTGGTTTTAAGTCAGCTTTATCGAAACCGAATGTAACATCAGAGTTTAATGTGAATGTTTTGCTCACAACTTCTGGCACATAAACAGATTGACCGAAACGGTAAGATAAACCAGCTGTTACAGAACCGATGTCTGGTCTGTAATCTACGCGATTGCCATCAACATCTTTCAATTTACCAACATTATTTACCCATTGATATTCAACACGTAAAGCTAACTCAGGCATAAACGCATATTCTAAACCACCTGCAAATACTGGAGATACTTGCGTGCTATGAGTTCTCTTCAACTGTGGTAATTTTGCAGGGTCAGAATGATCATACACTTTGTAATCTGAGCGAATTAATGCAGCACCAACACGCGCATAAACGTCTAAACCATCAAGTACAGGGTAGCTTGCTTTTAAGCTTAAATGTGCACCGTGGTTAGTATGTTTTGCTACATCTCTTGCTTTTTGATCTGTTTCAGCTATACGTAACTTAGCACGACCAAAATCATCATAGCCTAACTCTACTGCGAAATTATCAGTGATTTGATAACCACCAAACACACCATAAGTAACACTATTACGTTTAAAGCCAAATGTAGCGTCAGCAGCTTCAAGATATTTAGCTTGATTTAAACCATCGTGGAAAGATGCCCAACCTGCTTTAGCACCTACATAGAATGTGTTAGGTTGTGGTGCAGCTTGTGCAACTGAAGCTGCGGCTAGTGCAGCGATAGTCAATGCGATTGCAGTTTTTTTCATTTGGATGATCCTCTTAATTTAGTCATCTTTAAAATTAAAACCAAGTTTTAGCTAAAGCAATTTTAATTAAAACTTGGAACACAACAATTTGTGTTCATTTTCATCTTAAACTTTTTCGACTTAAAAGTGAACTCTTTTTAATCTACTCAGTCTAATTCCTTACATCGATATGGGGGAATTTGCCCTAATTGCTTTTGACAAATTCTTTCCTTTAATTAAATACTTAAGCTAAAGGAATATTCAAAAGTACCTATATTATCCTACCTTAATATTGTCAGGTCAAACTGTTTTTAGTAACACTGTATAAAGTTTAATCAAAAAAGAGGCAAATAGTTCAAAAAACAATCAAACGATATTATTTTTTATACGCTTACCTGATTTTCTCCCACCTCAAAAGCCCCTTTTTCGTGAAAAATTTCCATCTAAATTCTACGACTCTATGTTAAACTCTGAACACGATATATACCTAATGACCCCCTTATAACAATTAATCGAATATTAACTTTTATTTTGAATTAACAGAGTGATTAATATGCTACCTCGTTTGACAAATATCCCACAGCTTACACCACTTGTTTCTGCTTATTTAAATGATTTACAAGCACAACACTTTGAAGGGGATATTTCCACACATTATGCGGAACGTTTAAGTTTAGCCACTGATAACAGTGTTTATCAGCAACTGCCACAAGCAATTTTATTTCCTAAAAGTATCGCAGATGTGGTCAGATTAACCAAGCTAGCTCAACAACATGCCTATAAAAGCTTGACGTTTACTCCTCGTGGTGGTGGAACTGGTACTAACGGACAATCCTTAAACAATAATATTATTGTTGATCTCTCTCGCCATATGACAGCGATTTTAGAACTGAATGTAGAACAACGTTGGGTAAAAGTACAAGCGGGTGTGGTCAAGGATCAACTTAATCAATTTTTAAAACCTTATGGTTTATTCTTCTCGCCAGAACTTTCTACCAGTAACCGTGCTACCTTAGGCGGTATGATCAATACCGATGCTTCAGGACAAGGCTCCTTACAATACGGTAAAACCTCTGATCACGTTTTGGGATTACGTGCGGTGTTAATGAATGGCGAGATTTTAGAAACCGGTGCGCTCAAAACAGAAGAATTTGCTGACAATTTGGTTCAATCTCATCTGTCCAAAAGTCATCAATATTTACACCAAGAAATTTTCCAACGTTGCCAGCAAAAACGAGCACAAATCCTGCATGATTTGCCTCAATTAAACCGTTTTATTACTGGCTATGATCTGAAAAACGTCTTTAATCATGACGAAAGTGAATTCAACTTAACTCGAATTTTAACCGGTTCAGAAGGCTCTTTGGCTTTTATTTGTGAAGCAACACTCGATCTGACACCGATTCCACAATATCGTACTTTAATTAATGTGAAATACAGTTCCTTTGATGCGGCATTACGCAATGCCCCTTTTATGGTAAAAGCGAATGCACTTTCAGTGGAAACCGTTGATTCAAAAGTCTTAAACTTGGCTAAGCAGGATATTATTTGGCATTCCGTCAGCGAATTGTTGACTGAACAAGAAGAAAACCCGATTCTAGGGCTCAATATCGTGGAATACGCTAGCAACGATAAAGGGCAAATTCATCGACAAGTGCAGGCACTTTGTGCGGAACTCGATAAAAAAATCACTCATCAGCAAGATGCGATTATCGGCTATCAAGTCTGCTCAGATTTAGCGTCGATTGAACGCATTTATGCGATGCGCAAAAAAGCTGTGGGATTATTAGGCAACGCGAAAGGGATGGCAAAGCCGATTCCTTTTGTGGAAGACAGCTGTGTGCCACCTGAGCATCTGGCGGACTATATTGCAGAATTTCGTGCCCTATTGGATGCCCACAAATTAGATTACGGAATGTTTGGTCATGTGGACGCCGGTGTGTTACATGTTCGTCCTGCCTTAAATTTATGTGATAAAGCGCAAGTAAAACTGTTTAAAGAAATTTCTGACCAAGTGGTCGCTCTGACCCATAAATATGGTGGTTTAATTTGGGGGGAACACGGTAAAGGTATGCGTTCACAGTATGGCGAAACCTTTTTCACTCCTGAGTTATGGCAAGAATTGCGCTATATTAAGTTTTTATTTGACCCAGATAACCGCTTAAATCCGGGTAAAATCTGCACACCTTTAAACAGCAACGCAGAACTCTACTCTATTCTTTCACCAATGCGTGCTGATCATGATCGACAAATCCCCATTCAAATGCGTGAAACATTTAATGGCGCGATGAACTGTAATGGTAATGGGTTATGCTTTAACTTTGATGTCCATAGTGCAATGTGTCCATCGATGAAGATCAGTAAAAATCGCCTCTTTTCACCGAAAGGGCGTGCCAGCATGATCCGTGAATGGCTCCGTTTACTGGCGAATGAAAATGTGACGCCAGAGCAATTAAACTTCCGCCACCACGATGTCAAGATGACCGACTTTGTCGCCAAAATACGCAATACTGTGCAAAAATGGCGTGGTGAATATGATTTTTCCCATGAAGTCAAAGCCGCAATGGATACCTGCTTAGCCTGTAAAGCCTGTGCAAGTCAATGTCCAATTAAAATTGATGTACCGAATTTCCGTGCTAAATTTTTCCATTTTTACTATGGTCGTTATTTACGTTCTGCCAAAGATCACGTTATCGCCAATGTCGAATATATGGCACCGCTAATGGCAAAAAAACCCGCATTTTTTAATTTCTTCACGACCTCTAAATTTGCTCAAATAGCAGCAGAGAAAGTCTTAGGGATTGTAGATTTACCCACACTTTCAGAACCGTCACTGGCACAACAATTAATCGAAATTGATTACCAAGCTTACAGTCTGGAACAATTAGAACGCTTATCTGAACAAGAAAAACAGCGTACCGTACTGATTGTGCAAGACCCTTTTACGTCTTATTATGACGCTAAGGTTGTCGCTGATTTTGTTGCACTACTCCAGAAACTGACTTATAAACCTGTGCTGTTGCCATTTAAACCTAACGGTAAAGCGTTACACGTCAAAGGCTTCTTGAACCGATTTGCGAAAACCGCCCAAAATCAAGCGGACGTTTTATCACGTTTAGCGAAATTAGGGATACCAATGGTTGGAGTTGACCCTGCTATTGTATTGACTTATCGCGATGAATATAAAGAGATCTTAGGTCAGGCGCGAGGTGACTTTGAAGTCCTAACGTCACAAGAGTGGCTGACAAGCCAGCAAACACAATTACAAACGCTGATTCAAAATTTTGCCAAAACCGACCGCACTTATCCAACGCAACAATGGTATTTATTTTCGCATTGTACCGAGTCCACCGCATTGCCCAACAGTGGCAAAGGGTGGCAACAACTGTTTGCCTTATTTGGACAAGAATTGAAAATTGAAAATGTCGGTTGCTGCGGTATGGCGGGGACCTTTGGGCATGAAACAGCACACTTAGCCATGTCAAAAGATATTTATGCTTTATCATGGGCAAAAAAATTAGCCGGAAAAGATCCGCACTTTTGTTTAGCAACGGGTTATTCTTGCCGTAGTCAAGTGAAGCGCTTAGAAAAATGGCAACCTCAACATCCCGTACAAGCCTTACTCAGTTTATTAAAATAAGATGATTTGGAAAAAAAAATATTCGCTTGAGCAAATGAACTTGCTTAGCCAAAACACCGCTATTTCGCACCTTGCCATTCAGTTTAGTGCTCAAGGGGAAAACTGGTTGGAAGCCACTATGCCAGTGGATCAACGTACCATTCAACCCATGGGATTTTTGCATGGTGGCCTTTCAGTTGCATTGGCAGAAACAATTGGATCAATGGCGGGTTTTTGTTGTATAACTGAAAACCAGTTTGTATTGGGCTTAGAAATCAATGCCAATCACTTACGTCCAGTCAAACAAGGGATCGTGACAGCCAGAGCGACACCTATTCATTTAGGCACACGAACACAGGTTTGGCAAATTGAAATCAAAGATCAGCAAGATCAACTTTGTTGTCTTTCTCGTTTAACGCTTTCAGTGGGGAATCATGAATAAAGCAAAAACTGGGGTTTTATTGGTGAATTTAGGTACACCAGAAAGCCCTACACCAAAGGCTATCTCTCGTTATTTATGGCAATTTTTAACTGATCCTCGTGTCGTCGATTTACCGCGTTATAAATGGTTTCCTTTATTAAAAGGGATTATTTTGCCGTTACGCGCTAAACGTGTCGCCAAAAATTACGCTTCAATTTGGACTGAGCAAGGTTCTCCGCTTTTAACCATTACCCGAGAACAACAACACGCTTTACAAACCTATTTTAAACAACAAGAAAAAAATATTGTCGTTGAAGTCGCGATGACTTACGGAGAACCCTCCATAAAATCAGCAATGCAACGCTTATCCACACAGCAGGTGGATAACCTCATCGTGTTTCCACTCTATCCACAATATAGTAGCTCAACCACAGGCGCGGTCTTTGATGCCTTTGCTCAAGTGCTAAAAACACAACGTGGTGTCTTACCCTTTGATTTTATTCATTCTTATCATACTAATGAGGACTATATTGCAGCTTTAGTTACTACGATTCAGGAGCACTTCCAGCCGGATGAGTTTTTGTTATTCTCTTTCCATGGCATTCCTGTGCGTTATGAAAATATGGGGGATTATTACCGCGAGCATTGTAAACAAACCGTGTTGGCTGTCATTGACCGTTTAGGACTCACTGAGAATCAATGGGGGCTTTCCTTTCAATCTCGCTTTGGTAAAGAAGAATGGTTACAACCTTATACAGACCAATTCCTAGCCCAAGCACCGAGCCAGAATATTCAGAAAATGGCGGTTATCTGTCCTGGCTTTGCAGCAGATTGTTTGGAAACACTAGAGGAAATTGAGGAAGAAAATAAAGAGATCTTCCTTGCTAATGGTGGAATCTCATATCGTTACATTCCTGCGCTCAATGCATGCCCAGAACACATTCAAATGATGGCGAATTTGATTCTGAATAAACTCAATCAAACAAGTAAATAACAAAAAAATCCCAAGTCTTTCACTTGGGATTTTCACTTTCATAGTCAGTTTAAAGCACCGTGATTAAAATTGGGTTGTCATGTTCTTTGGCAAATAATCGCCCCACTTCAAATAATTCAATGCCGTCATCCGCAGCGATTTCCAACACTTGTTGTTCACTGTCTGCGTCCACTGCGATCAATAACCCACCCGATGTTTGAGGATCACATAAAATGGCTTTTTGTAAATCGCTCATTGCTCCAATTTTGTGTCCGTAACTTTCAAAATTACGTTCAGTACCGCCCGGAATACAGCCTTTTTCAATATAACGTTGTACACCATCGAGTGTTTTTATCTTATCAAAATACACTTCGGCACGTACTCCAGAGCCTTCACAAAGCTCACTTAAATGCCCTAATAAACCAAATCCCGTCACATCTGTCATGGCGCTAATGCCTGCTATCTCAGCAAATTTTGCACCAATAGTATTCATTTGACACATCACTTCCGTTGCTAACCCTTGATGTTCTGCTTTCAATTTGCCTTTTTTTTCCGCTGTGGTTAATACACCGATTCCTAACGGTTTTGTTAAAAACAATTTACAACCTGCCGTCGCTGATGCATTTTTCTTTACTTTATCTGTGTTAATTATCCCCGTCACAGCTAAACCAAAAATCGGCTCTGGCGCATCAATCGAGTGTCCACCTGCTAGCGTAATCCCTGCCTGACGACAAGCAAAACGCCCCCCGTCAACAATACGTTGTGCCACTTCAGGAGGCAATAATTTAATAGGGAAACCTAAAATTGCAATCGCCATTATCGGTTTCCCTCCCATTGCAAAAATATCACTGATCGCATTTGTTGCGGCAATACGTCCAAAATCAAATGGGTCATCGACAATAGGCATAAAAAAATCCGTGGTACTAATGATACCAATCCCATTACCAATCTCATAAACCGCAGCATCGTCTTTAGTTTCATTACCCACCAAAAGATGCGGATCTACCCATTTTTCCATGTCAGAGTGTAAAATCTTTTCGAGGACTTTCGGCGAAATTTTACAGCCGCATCCTGCGCCATGACTGTATTGGGTTAAACGCACTGTGCTAGCAATTGTGTCATTCATTTCCTGCTCAAGTGCGGTAAGATTTTGCTCAATTTTGGCTTGCATTTTCAGATCTCCTAACCAATAATCTAGTTTGATTATACGTCAGTTAAAGAAAAAAGACATTGAGAAAACATGATCAAGCGTAAACGTCCTACTTTGCAAGATATTGCAATAACTGCTTGTATTGTTAGAATACTAATTAACTAAAAGATGAAAAAACAATCTCATTTTTCATATATTCATAACTTTTGAATTAAAGGAATCACTGCTTTAACACAACGTTCAACTATTTGTTCAAACGTCCCATCAATACTGATATGAATGACGTCTGGCTCATCTGCTTGGGGAATTTCCAATGTGTCAAATTGGCTTTTTAGCATTTCTGGTTTCATGTAATGCCCTTTACGTTGCTTCATTCGTTCTAACACTAATTCAAAAGGACCATGTAAAAAAATAAACTTCACATCATTGCCATCACGAATCAAATCACGATATTGTTTTTTTAACGCTGAACAGATAATAATCCCAACTTCACTTTTCTGCTCTAAACTAAATGCCGCATCACGAATACGTTCTAACCAAGGGGCTCTATCTTCATCGTTTAATGGTATCCCTTGCCCCATCTTAATGATATTAGCTCGTGGATGAAGATCATCACCGTCAATGAGTTTAATCCCTAAGCGTTGTGCGACAACTGTGCCAACCGAGGTTTTTCCTGTACTGGAAACACCCATCAAAATGAATCCTTTTCCTAATTTTTTTTCCATTATTCAACTCCTTAGCAAAACTGATATTTACGGGTCAAAGAGACAATATCTTATCTATGCACTTTGTCTTCTCATGAATTTAAAAGGTAGCTCTATAATATTCTGTTGTGGCTTTTTACCTGCTAAGAATTGAATTAATATTTCAGCGCCTAATTTCCCCATATCAAAACGTGGGGTAAAAATTGTCGTTAAGCTTGGATTTATTACTTTGGCAAAGTCCAAATCATTAAAACCAACAATATCAAGTTCTTTACCAACTTTTATTCCTCTACGATTACATTCCATAATTGCCCCAGCAGCTACATCATCATTAATGAAAAAAATCGCATCTGTATCTGGCCATTGATATAAAATTTCAAGAACAGATTCAGCACCACTAGCAAAAGACGTTTTTCCTTGTATCCTAAAATAACGTTCTGTAGATAACTGACACTCAGTTAATACATCTTCCCATGCTGTCTTTCTTAAACATGCACGACTATCTAACCAAGAAGAACACAATGCAATATTCTTACGTTTTTTCTCTTCAACTAAAAACTTAATTAAATATCGTGCTGCCGCATATTGATCGATACCGATGTTAGCAAGAAAATTAGGTGAAGAATCAATATGCATAATTTCAACTGTTGGAATATTTGATATTTTCAATAAATCCATTGTTTTTTGAGTATGGAATGTCTCTGTTAAAATGAATCCATCCACATTTTGTTGCAGGTATTTCTCAATAATCCTTTGTTCTTCTAGAGGAGTATATGAAAAGTCACTAATCAATAAATTATAATTCCATTGATCACATACTCTCTTTACCCCTTCAATCACTTCATTAAATACGTCATTACTAAACGAAGGTATCAATAACACTATAGAATTTGTGGATGACGAAGCTAAAGACTTAGCAATATTATTAGGAATATAGTTCATCCGTTCACACATTTTTTGTATTTTTTCTCTCATCTCATTTGAAACTAAAGAAGGGTTATTTATCGCACGTGATACTGTAGATTTATTAACTCCTAATGCCTTAGCAATATCATCGATTGTGGTTCGTTTTGTCATATGAATAAATAAAAAAATATTAGGTAAGAGGCAATATTCTATCTGAAATAACTCATTTTTTGAAATAGATCACATTCTAAATAAAATCTAATTGAAACTTAGATCTTAGGATATTACATTTATGCAAGCGGTTGCAATAGTGGGAGAAATATGATGAAACATTCAAAAGTACCTTGTATCAAAGTCTCGGGTGCACATCAAATACAGATAACAACGACAGAACTAGATCAAATATCAGCTAATGAAAAGCTTGTTAAGATAACACGTGGTGGTATTTGTGGCTCAGATATCCATTACTATCAAGAAGGTGGAATTGGAAACTTCAGTTTAAAACACCCTATGATTTTAGGTCATGAAGTAGTAGGTTATTTAGACAAAGAAAAGCAAGCGGTTGCATTAAATCCAAGTAAACCATGTTTACAATGTAAATATTGCCTTGAAGGTAAATCAAATCAATGTTTAAACATGCGTTTTTTCGGTAGTGCAATGCTCACTCCACATGTAGACGGAGGTTTTGCTAAATATATTGTTGTTAGAGATGATCAAGTTATTCCTTATGACCCTCAAATATCTTCTAAAGTCATGGTTTTTGCAGAACCACTTGCAGTAGCAATCCATGCAATCAATCAGGCAGGTTCTCTCATCGGAAAAAAAGTTCTCATTACAGGAGCTGGACCTATTGGGTCATTAGTCGTTGCGGCTTGTAAACAGGCAGGTGCTGTTGAAATCATCGCATCTGATATACAAGAGTCCTGTAGACAAAGTGCAGTAAAAATGGGAGCAACTTCGACTATCAAGCCATTAGAAGACAATACGCACTATTTTCAAAATAAAGGCTACTTTGATGTTACATTCGAGGCATCTGGATCTAATGAAGCAATCAATTTTGCCATTGATGCTACAAAAGCAACAGGCACCATTATTCAAATAGGCATGTCAAAAAATAATGTTTCAATACCTTTAACTAAATTTTTAGCTAAAGAAATTACTTATAAAGGTGCGTTTCGTTTTACTGAAGAATTCAATATTGCTGTGCGTTGGTTAGAACTTGGATTGATTGATCCTCTACCATTATTATCTCATGAGTTCCCATACCAAGAAGCAGAAAAAGCTCTACAAATAGCAAGTGATAAAAATGTAGCAATTAAAGTTCAACTTAATTTTGAGGAATAATTATGCAAAACAATTTATTTGACTTACACGGCAAACGAGCACTGATTACAGGGGCTGCACAAGGAATTGGTTTTTTGCTTGCTAATGGTTTAGCTGAATATGGTGCAGAAATTATTGTAAATGATATCACATCAGAAAAAACACTCTCTGCAGTAGAAAAATTACGTAACAAAGGATTCACGGCTTATTCTGTACCTTTTGATGTGACAAAAAAAAGTGAGATTGAAAAAAACATATCCTTCATTGAAGAAGAAATCGGTCCAATTGATATTTTAATTAATAATGCTGGAATACAACGCCGGTATCCTATTTTAGATTTCCCTGAAAAAGATTGGGATGATGTTATCAACATCAATCAAAAAGCTGTTTTTTTGATGATTCAAGAAGTTGGTAAACATATGGTTAAACGTCGAACAGGAAAAATCATTAATATTTGTTCAATGCAAAGTGAATTAGGAAGAGACACAATAACACCTTATGCGGCATCAAAGGGAGCAGTAAAAATGTTAACAAGAGGGGCTTGCGTTGAACTAGCTCGCTATAACATCCAAGTTAATGGAATTGCTCCAGGTTATTTCAAAACTGAAATGACTAAAGCATTAGTAGAAAATACACAATTTACTGAATGGTTATGTCAACGAACGCCAGCTAATCGTTGGGGAGAGCCTAGCGAATTAATTGGTTCAGCCATTTTTTTATCTTCAAAAGCTTCTGATTTTATAAACGGTCATCTTCTCTTTGTTGATGGCGGAATGTTAGTCTCTGTATAGTTAACTACTAAGGAGTTATGTATGAATATTAGAAAATCATTACTATTAATATCCCTAGCAAGCTTCATGTCACTTTCAGTTTCAGCTGCAGAAATTAATTTGAAATTTGAAAGTTCGAATTTTGCAGGAGAAAAAGTTTATGAAATCCAAAAAGAATGGACTGACAATATTGAAAAAGCTTCCAATGGGAGAATAAGTATAGAGTTATTACCTCTCGACTCAGTCTTAAAATCTAGTGACATGCTTTCTGGTGTTCGAAATAAAATTATTGATGGAGCGGTTGCAACAGCGGCAATGTATGCAGGCACTGACCCTGGATTCGGATTAATTGGTGATACTATTTCTGCTTGGAACCATGACGAAGATATTTTAAATTTTTACTATAATGGAGGTGGTTTTGAAGTTGTTGATAATATTTTCCAACAATATGGTGCCAAACTCATTGGTGTATCAGTTACGGGAGCAGAATCATTACCATCGAAAGTAAAAATAGCTAATACTGAAGATTTTAAAGGTATAAAAATTCGGGCTCCCTCTGGTCCTATCCAAAAATTGTTTGCAAGATTAGGAGCCGCTCCTGTTGGTCTTCCTGGTTCAGAAATCTACACTAGTTTAGAAAAAGGTATTATTGATGCTGCCGATTTCTCAACGTTTGCAAATAATCAAGCACAAGGAGTCCATGATATTGCAAAATATCCAATCTATCCGGGAATTCATTCTTCACCAGCCGTTCATATGATTATGAATCATAAAACTTGGAGTAGCTTAACTCCATCGGATCAAGCATTCTTAATTGCTTACTTTAAAGGGATGGCTCTCGATACTCTGACTCGTGCTCATTATGAAGATAAACTAGCATATAAAGAAGCAATTGAGAAAGGAGTACAACCAGTTTCTTGGAATCAACAAGAAATTACAAAAGTTCGTTCTATCGCTAAAGAAATTTGGCAAGAGATAGCTCAACAATCTGAAATAGGTAATCAGTATTATCAAGTATTAATGAAATTCCTAGAATCTCAAGGAATGCTGCAATAATCGTCAAGATGGATAAGACGATATCGTCTTATCCATTAAGGAGTAAAACATGCTTATTTCTAAATATTTATTATGGCTCTGTAATAAGCTAGATCAAATATTCATTAAAGTAGGTTATTACGTTTCTTATATTTTTCTATTAGTTGTTATCATTGGTTTTTACGAGGTTGTTGCTCGGTATTTATTCTCTAGCCCAACACTTTGGGTTCATGAAGTAACAACATTTTTAATAAGCCTATCATTACTTTATGGTGGAGTAGCTTGTTACGCCAGTAATAAACATATTGCCATGACATTTATTAGACAAAAATTACCTAATAAGATCAAATGGTTACTAGAACTCTTAGTTGAAATACTTATTTTTATCTTCTTTATTTTGCTTAGTTACGGAGCATACTTATCAGCTAGAGAAGCATTATTTACTCCATCAGGAAAATTCAAAATGCAAACTTCTGGAAGTGTATTAGACATGCCATTTCCAGCAATTGAAAAAAGTTTCTTCTTTATTTCATGCCTCATCATTGTTGTTCTTTCAGTACTACATATATTCCGTCACATCTATACAAAATATCAGGAGGAATTATCATGATAAGCGCATTTGGGATAGGTATTGGAACTCTTATTATCTTTTTAATGATGATTTCCCTTTTATTTATTGGAATGCCATTAGGTTTTCTCACTGGGTTAATCGCTTTAGTTATTTCATATCTTTGGTTTGATACTACCGCAATAATGCAAATGATAGCTTCACGTGTCACTGATTTCACATCATCTTACACTTTTGTAGCTGTGCCTATGTTTGTTCTTATGGCAACATTACTTGATAAGACTGGAATTGCTAGAGATCTCTACAACGCAATGCGAGTCATTGGCGGTCGATTACGAGGTGGAATTGCAATTCAATCGATGTTTGTTGCAGTTCTACTTGCTACGATGTCAGGTATTATCGGTGGAGAAACTGTTTTATTAGGCATGTTGGCATTACCACAAATGTTACGCTTAGGCTATAATAAAAACTTAGCTATAGGAACTGTTGTAGCAGGAGGAGCATTGGGTACAATGGTTCCTCCAAGTATCGTGTTGATTATTTACGGAATGACCGCAAATGTTTCTATTGGAGAACTATTTCTTGCAGCAATTCCAGCCTCCTTACTACTTTCTACATTCTATATTTTATATATTCTAGTACTTTGCTACTTCAAACCTAGCTATGGCCCTGCAATGCCTAGCTCAGAAAATCATACATTAACGAAAGAAGATATTAAAAAAATTATTCATGATATTGCAATTCCAGTAGCTATCGCCACATGGATTTTAGGAAGTATTTATGGCGGGATAGCATCAATCACTGAATCTGCCTGTGTTGGTGTAGTTGGGGTAATATTAGCAGCATTCTATCGAAAAGAATTAAATTTCAAAATAGTACAAGAATCACTAAAACATACAATCAATACTGTTGGTATGATAATCTGGGTCGGCATTGGCGCAACAATGATTATAGGTATTTATAATCTAATGGGTGGGGACCGATTTATAGCTAACTTATTCGCTAGCTTAGATGCCTCTCCAATTTATACTATCATTATTATGATGGTTATTTTATTAATACTTGGTATGTTCTTAGATTGGATTGGTGTTGCCATGTTAACAATGCCAATTTTTGTGCCTATTATTACCTCCTTGGGATTTGATCCAATTTGGTTTGGTGTACTATTCTGTGTAAATATGCAAGTATCCTTCCTCAGCCCACCTTTTGGACCAGCAGCTTTCTATTTAAAAAGTGTTGCTCCAGATGGAATAGAATTAACTGATATATTTAAATCTGTATGGCCCTTTATTACATTACAGGTCCTAGTTTTAATTTTGTTACTCATTTTTCCAGAAATCACTTCTTTATTTTTGAGAAAATAAATTCAACTTATAAAACAAAAAGACCGCACTTTCTCGCCTATGCTATCAAGTGCGGTCTGTTTTTTTCATTTTTCTACTGGCACACAGTGCACTCACATCGCGTTTAAGCGCGCAAACCCGGCTTCTAGATCAGCGATTAAGTCATCCGGATCTTCTAAGCCAATATGAACACGAATCAATGTCCCGTTCAGCTGACGTGTGATATTCGGACGCATCGCCATGATCTCTTCCGGTTGATAATGTAAAATCAACGATTCAAATCCTCCCCAAGAATATGCCATGCTAAATAACGTAAAATGATCCATAAACTTCGCTAATTGTTGTGGGTCTAGTCTTTGATTCAACTCAAATGAGAACAAGCCTGTTGCTCCAGTAAAATCGCGCTTAAAAAATTGATGTCCGGGACAGCTTTCTAATGCGGGATGATAAACGGCTTTTACTTCAGGTTGTGCCGCTAACCAGTGTGCCACCTTCAACGCATTTTCTTCATGTTGTTTCAAGCGAATCCCCAGTGTTCGAATACCTCGCGCGGTCATATAAGCACTTTCCGCATCTACCATTTGTCCCATTAAATAAGAATGCTCTCGTAATTGTGCCCAACAACGTTTATTCGCTACCGCAGTACCAATCATCACATCGGAATGTCCCACTAAATATTTGGTTCCAGCTTGAATCGAGATATCAATACCTTGTTCAAGTGCCTTAAAGAACACACCCGCTGACCATGTATTATCGATCATGATCACGATATCAGGATTAACTCGACGTGCGGCTTTAACAATTGCCGGTATATCTGAAACCTCCATCGTCAGTGAACTTGGTGCCTCCAAAAAAAGTACTTTGGTATTTTCTTGTACAAGCTCAGCAATGCCTTCACCTATCATGGGATCGTAATAAGTCGTGTCTATTTGCATTTTCTTCAAAACACAATTACAAAACTCTTGCGTCGGCTCATAAGCCGCACCCGTCATTAAAATATGATCACCGCTTTGGACAAAAGATAAAATACTTTGTGTGACCGCTGCGGCACCACAAGGATACAAATAACAACCTTCTCCGCCTTCTAATTCCGCCATCGCTTCTTGCAAGGCAAAATGGGTTAAAGTTCCTCGACGCCCGTAAAATAATTCTCCCTGTGCACACCCAATGGTCGCTTGTTTTTTATGGGCTAAACTGTCAAAAACCAATGATGAAGCGCGTTGAATCACGGGATTCACGCCCCCCTGTAAAAAGGGTTTTCTACGTCCTGTATGAACAAATTGTGTTGATAATGTTTGTTTTTCTGGCATTGTGTTGCATCCTTGATCTGAAGTAAGAAATAAAGATAAGTTAATAAAAAGTTAAAAATAAATAAGGAGATAGGCAAAAACTCCTGTCAAAATGCCTCAACATTCTTTAGAATAGAAAGACAATTTTGCTTATTCTCGCAAAGCAAAATTTTTCGTTTAATTTTTAACAGGAGATTAATACTATGGTATTAGTAACTCGTCAAGCCCCTGATTTTACAGCGGCTGCCGTTTTAGGTAATGGTGAAATCGTTGATAATTTCAATTTTAAACAACATATCGCAGGTAAAGCGGCTGTTGTTTTCTTCTATCCACTCGACTTTACTTTCGTATGCCCATCTGAACTTATCGCGTTTGATCATCGCTATGAAGAGTTCCAAAAACGTGGTGTTGAAGTAGTGGGTATTTCCATTGACTCAGAATTCAGCCACAACGCTTGGCGTAAAACCCCAGTCGAAAATGGCGGTATCGGTGAAGTGAAATATGCTTTAGTTGCCGATATCAAACATGAAATCGCACAAGCCTTTGGTATTGAACATCCAGAAGCTGGCGTGGCGTTACGTGCCTCTTTCTTAATTGATAAAGATGGCGTAGTACGTCACCAAGTTGTGAATGATTTACCATTAGGTCGTAATATTGATGAAATGTTACGTATGGTTGATGCGCTACAGTTCCATGAAGAACATGGTGATGTCTGCCCTGCACAATGGGAAAAAGGAAAAGAAGGCATGACTGGTAGCCCTGAAGGTGTGGCAAAATACTTAAAACAGCATGCTGATCAACTGTAATTTTTTCAGTTAAGTATTTCTAAAAGGATTAGCCTCTTGCTAATCCTTTTTCATCTATATCAATGTGATATTGGCAAAATAAAAAAGATCAACGCATAACAATACATTGATCTTCTGTGAGACATGAAAAGGTCATTAACCACCGGCTAATTTAACACGATAGCCTTTCTGTTCTAGTAAATCTTTTAAAAGATCGCGTTTTTCACCTTGAATTTCAATCGTGCCATCTTTTACTGCCCCCCCACAACCACAACGTTTTTTCAGTTCAGTCGCGAGTTTTTTCAATTCATCATCGGATAAATCCAAACCAGTAATGACACAAACACCATTCCCTTTACGACCACTCACCTGACGCTGGATACGCACAATCCCATCACCTTTAGGACGTGTTGGTTGAGTTTTTTCTGTTTTAATTCGACCGGTTTCTGTCGAATAGACTAATGTATCTGTCATTGTTATCTATTCACGGGTAAAGAAGTATTGATTGATTTGAGCACTTCTGCTGGGTTATCTGCTTGTGTAATTGGACGACCAATTACTAAATAGTCAGAACCTGCTTGAATTGCCCCCGCTGGTGTCATTACGCGACGCTGATCACCAAAATCACTGCCGATTGGGCGAATTCCCGGCGTAATCAGTTTAAAATCTTTACCACAGTTAGCGCGTAAAATTTCCACTTCTTGCGGAGAACAAACCACGCCATCTAATCCGGCACGCTGTGTTAGATTGGCTAAACGGATTACTTGTTCCATCGGAGAAGCATTAATGCCAATTTGCAATAAATCTAGATCTTCCATACTGGTTAATACCGTCACACTAATTAAAAGAGGCGCATCTTTACCATAAGGTTCAAGAATTTTCTTTGCCTCCTCCATCATACGCAAACCACCGCTGGCATGTAAATCGACCATCCACACCCCCAAATCTGCCGCGGAACGGACCGCTCTTGCTACAGTATTTGGAATATCATGAAATTTTAAATCTAAAAACACATCAAAGTTGCGATCATGTAATGCTTTGACAAATTTCGTCCCTAATGTAGTAAACATTTCTTTACCAACTTTCAAACGACATAAGCTCGGATCAATTTGATCAACTAAACGCAATGCTTCTTCTTCTTTTTCATAATCTAGTGCAACAATGATTTTACTCGTCATAATTTTCCCTCTCTGTGTTCAATTAATTATGTTTGCTTAATCTTCTATCGGTTTGATTGTTTCCCAATGTCGGCAAGATGGACAACACCAGGTTAGTTTGTGTGTTTGATAACCACAATTTGTGCAACGGTAGTCAAAATTCTGCTTAATGCGTTCCCCCACCATTTTATGCAACAACACAAGACTTTCTTTTCCTCTCCCTTCTTCAGCATCATTAATTTGATATTGAATAAAGCGGTGAAATAAAAAGGTTGTCGGATGTTGGTTTAATTGCTGATACAACTTCGCTTGTGCGGCTGTTTTACCGTCGATTTCTTCAATTAAATCAGAAAGTGCTAATTCTACGGCACTATTTTTGGTGACACGGCTGGCTTTAATCAAAAATAATTCAAAGCTCTCTAATTGGTTGAGCTTGTGATAACAGGCTTTCAGTAAATCTAAGACTTCTCCCACATAATCAGCGTTTTGTTCAAGGACATTCTCTAACGTCATTACAGCCTGCTGGTAACGTTTTTCTTGGATTAAAAGTTGACCAAGTAAAATTGAGGCTCTCACACAATTTGGTGCCACTTTTAATGCTGACACTAATAATCCTTTCTGACGCTCTTGTTGTGTCTTCTCTTCTAACGATAAACTTTGAGCCAATTCACAGTAATATTGTGCAAGCTCAATATTATTTTCTTGTGGTGAAATTTTCGCTAATTTTTCTGCAACATTAATCGCTTTTTCCCATTCTTTCGTTTTTTGATACAACACTGCCAGTTGTTGTAATGCATTTTCAGCAAACTCTGGCTCATCAACTAACAAAATATAAAGCATTTCAGCACGGTCATAAAATCCTACTGCCATGAAATCTTTTGCTAATTGTTGCTTAGCCAGCAGTTTTTGTTCAAAGGTATAATCAGGGCTACGATCTAACGCTTGATGAATACGTAAAGCGCGATCAACTTCACCTCGAGAGCGATAAAGATTGCCTAGTGTCAGTTCAGCTTCAAACTGTGAAGTGCTATCGATTTCATTTTCTGTTTCTTGCTTTTGCAGAATATCGAGAAACAAATCAACTGCTTTTTCTGGTTGATTTGATAAAAGGAAATTCACGCCAGTGACATAATCACGGGAGAGTTTGTTTGTCATGTCTTCCTGATCTTTTTTCGCACTACGGTGCCCCATATACCAACCATAAGCTGCAGCAATAGGTAAAAGCAGGAAGAGTAACTCGAGCATTATTTAGCGACCTTATCTCGAGTCGTTGTTAATTCATTAATTTGTAACGTTTGGCGTTTAAGCTGACGTGTTAAGGACATGTTTTTCAGCTTTAATTTGATATAAAAGATAGCGCTAATTAACCAACCTAAAATCAAACCTAAACCGAATAAAATCGCCACTAAAGTCGAGAGACGAAATTCGCTTTGTGCAACCATATAATTAAAGCTGATTATCTGATCATTATTCGCACCAATCGTGATCGCCACTAAGACTATGGCGAGTACCAGTACTAAACCTAAAATATATTTGATCATCTACTCACTCCTTAACAAAAAAATATGTTCCATTATGCCAAAAATAAATACAAAAAACGACACTTAAACGTGTCGTTATATAAAGTTAGTTGAAATTATGCGTAAATATCAACACGCTCTCTCAGCTCTTTGCCTGCTTTAAAGTGCGGGACAGATTTTGCGTCTAATTTCACTTGTTCACCTGTTTTAGGATTACGTCCTAAACGAGGTTGGCGATAATGCAATGAGAAACTACCAAATCCTCTTACTTCAATACGCTTACCACTTTCTAATGCGAATGACATTTGATCCAAAATCTCTTTTACTGCATTTTCAACATCTTTTGCCGCAACTGCATGACATTTTTGGACTAAACGCTCAATAAGCTCTGATTTAGTCATAATTTTCTCCTAACTTGATAGTGAGCTAACATGTTCTCACATGTTAGCTCTATGCGATAAGGGGAAGTTAATTATTCGCCTTTAGCTGCTTTGAATGCTTCTGCCATTGCGTTTGGAATAGCAACATCTTCTTGTTTGTTATTCACATTTGCAACTGCAGCCGCTTCTTCTGCTTGGTCTTTCGCGCGTACAGATAAGTGAACGATACGTGCTTTACGATCAACGCCTGTGTATTTTGCTTCAACAACATCACCAGCGTTCACTTCGTTTGTTAAATCCGCTGCACGGATATAACCTTCAACACCGCCATCTAATTCAACTTTTGCACCTTTCGCATCCGCTTCAACAACTTTAGCGCTTAATACTGCACCTTTTTTGTTAACTGCAACGAAATTATTGAATGGATCTTCTTCAAGTTGTTTAATACCTAAAGAGATGCGCTCTTTCACTGCATCAACTTGTAACACGACTGCAGCAACTTCGTCACCTTTTTTGTATTGACGAACTGCTTCTTCACCAGACACATTCCAAGAAATGTCAGATAAGTGAACTAAACCGTCGATACCGCCATCAAGACCGATGAAGATACCAAAGTCAGTGATTGACTTAATTTTACCTTCAACTTTGTCGCCTTTGTTGTGTGTTTCAGCGAATTGTAACCATGGGTTCGGTTTGCATTGTTTTAAACCTAAAGAAATACGACGACGTTCTTCATCGATTTCTAATACCATCACTTCAACAACATCACCTAAGCTAACCACTTTAGAAGGGTGGATGTTTTTGTTTGTCCAATCCATTTCAGAAACGTGAACTAAACCTTCAACGCCATCTAAAATTTCAACGAAACAACCATAATCAGTTAAGTTAGTCACTTTACCGCTTAATTTGCTGTTTACTGGGTGATTTTCTGCGATAGCAACCCAAGGATCTTGACCTAATTGTTTTAAGCCTAAAGATACACGAGTACGATCTTTGTCGAATTTCAATACTTTAACAGTAATTTCATCGCCAACATTCACGATTTCGCTTGGGTGTTTAACACGTTTCCATGCCATATCCGTGATGTGTAGTAAACCGTCAACACCACCTAAATCAACGAATGCACCGTAGTCAGTTAAGTTCTTAACGATACCTTTAACTTCAGAGCCTTCTTGTAAGTTTTCAAGAATTTGTTCACGTTCTTGGCTATTTTCTGATTCGATAACAGCACGACGAGAAACAACTACGTTGTTACGTTTTTGATCAAGTTTGATTACTTTGAACTCTAATTCTTTACCTTCTAAGTGTAAAGTTTCGCGAACTGGGCGAGTATCAACTAATGAACCTGGTAAGAATGCACGAACACCGTTTAACTCAACTGTGAAACCACCTTTCACTTTACCGTTGATTAAACCGATAACAGTTGCCTGTTCTTCGTATGCTTTTTCTAATTCAATCCAAGATTCGTGACGTACTGCTTTTTCACGAGAAAGTTTTGTTTCACCAAAACCATCTTCCACAGCGTCTAACGCAACATTAACAACATCACCAACTTGAACGTCTAATTCACCTTGTGCGTTTAAGAATTCTTCAACAGGGATTGCTGATTCAGATTTTAAACCAGCGTCAACAAGCACAAAGCCTTTTTGAATAGCAACAACAGTACCGCTAACGATAGAACCTTGACGGGTTTCAAGTTCTTTTAATGATTCTTCAAATAGTTGAGCAAAAGATTCAGTCATAATTAATCTTCAATTTTAAATTTAATAACGTCCACTTCAAAATCCATTGAATGTGGGGCTGAGAACAAATGTTTATTCCATCCTTGAATAAACGGTTAAGATGATTTAAGCCTTAATATCAAGGTGTTGCTGAATATAACTTAACGCCTGTGCAATGACCTCTTCAATACTTAATGACGTACTGTCTAATATTAAAGCATCTTCAGCAGGTTTAAGTGGCGCAACAGCTCGATTTCTATCGCGAAAATCACGCGCTTTTATCTCGGCTAAAATCTGGTCAAAGTTACCACTAATCCCTTTATTTTGCAACTGTTTATAGCGTCTTTTTGCTCTTTCTTCCGCACTTGCGTCTAAAAAGAGTTTTACTTGTGCGTTGGGGAAAACCACCGTTCCCATATCACGTCCATCCGCAATCAAGCCATTTTCCGTTGAAAAATCTTGTTGACGCTGCAAAAGCGCTTTTCTTACTTCGGGAAAAACCGCCACTTTTGATGCAGCCTCCGCCACTTCTTGCGTTCTGATCTGACCACTGACATTTTCACCGTTTAAGAGAATTTTCACCTCACCATCTGCGGGTAAAAATTGCACATCTAGTGCGCTTGCAAGCGCCGCTAAGGCTATTTCATCGTCTAATTCGACCGCACTTTTTAATGCAGCAAGCGCAGTGACACGATAAATAGCCCCACTATCTAATAAAGTAAAACCTAATTTTTCAGCGAGCGCATAACAGAGTGTTCCTTTGCCAGCACCGCTTGGTCCATCCACCGTAATCACAATTTTATTTGACATTTTTCATCTTCTCTTCCATCACTTAATCAATCGCTAAAGGATATCATAATCAATAAAATAGGCAGAAATTCTTTTCATGATGTTATCAAACATAGCACACTTTTTATTCTCCCTCGCCTTTTATTCCCCCCTCATTTTGTGGACTTTGTCACATTTTTAATCACTCTTTTCTCTTGCAACCTGTTTATTTTATAAATAGAATTAATAATAGTTATCATTATTAAATTTAATGGAGAAAATTGACATGGAATCCGCAAAAAATCCACTCAAAAAGACGACACTTGCACTCCTCTGTTGTTCTACCGCCTTCTCGCTTTCCGCAAAAACCGATACGAACGCCGATAAAAATCACTTTCTGACGGAAATTGTCGTGTATGCGGATCAAAATAAATCAATGAGTTCAACACAGAGTGTCACTCAAGATGACATGAAAAAAAGCCCTGTCACAAATGGTAATATTACTGACTATTTACGTTCAAATCCGCATGTGCGTTATGAGAATAGCGATCAAAATGGATTGCAACGAGGTGAAATTAAACCCGAAAACATTTCAATTAATGGTGCAGATACTAATCAGACGGCTTACTTTGTTGATAACGTTAATGTCAATAATGATTTAACTATTGAAAGTGAATTATTTGATGGAGCAATACAAACTTTACCCGGTATTTCACATACACAAGCTTATTTCTTTGATGCAGATATGTTATCCAAAATCGAAGTACAAGACAGCAATGTTTCTGCTAGCCTTGGTGGATTTACAGGTGGCGCTGTCATTGCAAAGACAAAACAATACAGTGGTAAAAATGGCATTAAATTAAAATACCGCACAACTAATTCCTCATGGGGAAAATTCGTAGAAAATGGTGACTCAAAAAAAGTTTTAAATAAAGTTCGACCGGGATTAGATGGTTCAACTGATTTACAACCTAAATATGCAAAACATAACTTTAGTCTTGTTACTGAAAAAGGACTCACTGATAACTTAGGATTTGTGTTTGGATTAAGTCGTCGCACCTCACGTATTGATCAATATCGTCTCATTGGTTTCTCTACAGAAGCACAATTACACCAACAAGCACACACTCGATCTTCTGATAATGCTCTTTTAAATTTTAACTGGACGATTAATGATGATAATCGTTTAGAACTGAGCACTCGTTATTCGAATTATCACGAAAAAAAATACTCTCAAACAAATGTGAATAGTAACGTCTCTGATTATCATCAAGCATTTGGTGCAACATTAGCTTGGATTCGAAGTCTCAAATCTGGTGTTTGGACAAATACTTTAGCCTATGATCGTTTTAAAGATAAACGCCATTCTAGTTCTAATTATGTGGATACAGTAAGTGTGATGGATGATAACTACGATGTGTTATATGATTATGAAAAAGGTGGTTATGGCGACAGTCAACTAACACAACACAACCTCCATTATTCGACAGAATATGCTTTGGAACCATTTGATTTAGGCTCATTCACGCACTCTATTTCATTAGGTGGAATTTATCAATTTACACGATATAAATTCTCTCGCCCTGAAAATGTATATTCTAGAATAGGTCAAGCTGAATTAGGTAATTCAAATATCACTTGGTATCCAAATCTTGATAATCCAAAATCTGATTTTTCTATTACTTATAAAGGAAGTGCTAAAACTCGCTACCAAAATATTGTTTTATATATCGAAGATTTAATTAGCTGGAAAAAACTTGAATTACGCCCAGGTGTTCGATTTGAACGTGATGATTATTTAAAAAATAATAATGTGGCTCCTCGTTTTGTTGCAAGATTTAAGCCATTAGAGGATACACGTATAAGCTTAGGTTTAAATCGCTACTATGGGCGTTCCTTTGCTTCAATTAAGTTGACTAATGAAATTTTAAAAATTAATCGAGATACGGCTAATATTCGAGATTTCCAATTATCCGGTCGATTAAAAACGCCTTATGCAGATGAATTAAGCCTAAACTTTGAACAAGAATATCGTAACTTATTATTTAAATTAGGCTATATCCACCGTGAAAATAAAAATCGCATCATCTTAAAACGTAAACAAATCAATAAGAACGGTCGTCCTGAATATGCGAAGTATTATAGTAACGCAAATAATTATAGTGTGGATATTCACACCATTCAAATTAACAATATTGAACCTTGGCAGCTAGGTCAAACCTATTGGAACGCTTCGCTAGGCTTTGACTGGTTAAAAACTAAAAGAGCTGATTTAGCAAATTCTCTGAATCCAAATGATCCTGTCTATTTAGATGGGCGCTTAATGGATCGCAAAACAATGCAACAAAAAGTAAATTCAAATACTGAAGACTGGATCGCTCGTTTAGGTCTTGATATAGCAATGCCTAGTTGGGATTTAACATGGTCAAATAAAGTATATATTAAGGCCCCAATTAAAGGCTATGATGAACTTGATATAACGCTTCCTGATGATATTCCTCGTTTCCGTACGTTCGACTATGGTACTCATACGCAATGGGACTCTAGTGTTCGCTGGCAACCTAAATTTGCAGGGAAACATAATATCTATGTTCAAGCCGATATTCTTAATGTCTTAAATCAAACACGAAAAATTCGATCCGTTTCAATTTCAAGTACATCTGAATATAGTATCTACACCCCCGGTCGTGAGTTCTGGCTTGAAGTTGGTTACGAATTCTAACTTCTCCACGCCTGTCAAAAAACACGACGTGTTATTCACATAACGCGTCGCGTTTATTTATACACAGATGAGATTAAAAATAATGAAAAAATTGACCGCACTTTTCCTTATCATTTGCACATTGATTGCTTGCCAAAGTATGTCTTCCTCTCCTCAGGCATCACTCCCGTTTGATCCAGCTATTCAACATGGTAAATTAGCGAATGGGTTAACTTATTATGTCGTACGAAATCCTGAGCCGGCGCATCGTGTCTATATTCGTTTAGTTGTGAATGCCGGATCACTGCACGAAGATGAGGATCAAAAAGGGGTGGCGCATTTAGTCGAACACATGGCATTTAATGGCTCTCATCGATTCCCTGAAAATCAAATCATTAATGCACTTGAAAAATTAGGAATGAAATTTGCACGGGACATTAATGCATTTACCGATTTTGAAAATACGGTTTATACCCTTAATTTAGACAAAAATGATCCTCAAAGCCTGACTTTAGCTTTTGAGGTGTTAAATGAGTGGATGCACCACTTAACGATTCTGGAAAAAGACTTAGATAATGAACGTGGTATTGTACAGGAAGAATGGCGACGACGTTTAAGCCCAATGTTACGTTTAGGTGACAAAAAAAGTGCGGTAGAAATGGCGGGGTCACGCTATGCCGTACGCGATCCGATTGGCGATATGAATATTATTCGCACGATTTCAAGACAGCGTGTGGCTGATTTTTATCACAAATGGTACCGACCTGATAATATGGCGGTGATCATTGTGGGTGATATTGATGCTCAACAAGTCACCTCTCAGTTAAAAGCGCAGATAGGGAGTATAAACTCACACTCAACTTCCCCCTTACCACCAATTGATTTTTCTATTCCATTCGTTAACCAATGGCGCGTTGCAGGTATTTCTGAAAAAGGCACCTATATTCCCACACTTGAATTAAGCTTTTTTGAAAAATTTACAGAGCAAAATACCCTCGCTGCATATAAACAAGATTTGATTCAACAAATCCTGATTCGTCTGATAAATTTACGTTTACAAGATTGGGAACAAGTCAAACAGCAAAAAGTTGAATCAGCAAATTTTTACCGCACTCATTTAGGAAAAGAAACGCTACAAAATATTTTCCTGCTACAGCTTTTTGATACTGACTACCAAAAAGCCACGCAATCCTTATTCCAATTTATCGCAGAAATTCAGCAACACGGCTTTTCTGCGCAAGAATTTCAACAAGAAAAAGCGCGGTTAGTCCAATTAAATGAAAAACAACGCAGTCTCAAAGCTGGGAGTTTAAAAATCGCAGATGATCTCGTTATTTCTGCGGCAAATCAGCAAGTCGTGATAAGTCAACAAGATCGATATCGACTCAATCAACGCTTTTTGCAAGAAATCCGTTTAGAAGAACTGAATCAGGCATTTCAACACCTCATTGCTATTCAAGCCAAACTCCTGTTAGTTACTCAACCTTATCCCGCGACACCATTGACGTTAACGGTAAATAAGGTGGCACAGCTGTGGCAAGAAACACAGCATACTGCGCAACATACTTGGCATACACCTAGAACAGCTGGGAAAATGCCTGCATTGTCCTTCCCTAAAGGGCAAATCAAACAAAGCAAACATTGGAAAAAAGGCGATATTACGGAATATCAATTAAGCAATGGAAGCAAATTGATTTACCATTATAGCGATAAAACACCCAATCAAGTGTATTTTAAAGCTGTTACAGCGGGAGGATTACGTTCTGTAGCGCCTAGTGATTACCATCGCTTTAAAAGTGCGGTGACATTAACTGATGATTCTGGTATTGGTCCATTAAGCTTGTCGGAGATCAATGATTTATTTCGCCAGCATCCTATCGCATTGGCGACTGTAGTTGATGACTATAAACAAGGTTTTACCGCAGTAGGAAAACCCGAACAAATAGCTGATTTACTCAAATTATTTCGCTTGAAATTACAAGGAACAGCAATTAGCGAGCCTGTTTTTGAACGTTACCAAAAAGAAACTCAAGATTATTTCCGTCAAATAGATAAAGAAACGGAATTTATGCAAAAATTATCACGCTTACGTTATCCCAACATGGCCACAGTGTATAGCCAAAATAAAAAGGAAGCCTTATCGTTTTCTCGTCAGGAACTCACCCAATTCTATGACTCGGTGATGTTAGATAAAACGGATTTCACATATTTTCTTATTGGAGATCTCCCTCAACAAGAGGCAGAAAAGCTGGCACAAACGTATTTAGCCTCAGTAGAGGTCAAACACTCACCTCGTCATTATTACGATAGTTCGCCTATCACACCCGCCAACCATTTTGTCATGCATGGCTTAGATGAACCACGTGCTGATGTCGAGATTTATTTCAGTACACCGAATCAATGGATACCTGAACTACAATATCAGTTAGATCTCTTAGCAGATGTACTGCAAGAAGTGCTTCGCTTAACACTGCGAGAACAATCATCAGGTATCTATGCTGTGAATAGTTGGTTTAATCAAGAAAAATCACATGCGCGCCTAGAGGGGAAAATTGAATTCAGTTGCGCCCCTGATCGCGTGGCAGAACTGACCGCACAAACGTACCATATTTTAGATGAAATCATGCAAAAAGGCGTTTCCGCCAGCTTATTAGAAAAGAAACGAAGTGAGAAACAAACACAAATCAAATTCCAATTTGATTCATTAGTGTCTATTGCCATGCTAATTGAACAAAGCTTTTGGCATACTCAAAGTCCAGATGAAATTTATCTGTATCAAAGACTCGAAGACATTGGACAAAAAAAATACATAGATAATCTCGCAAGAAAAATATTTCAGCCAAATGCACGTTTTCAAGCCATCTTGCAGCCTTAATAATATTTAAACGCTATTTTAATATGTTTATTTATGTTAAGATCATCCTGACTTATTTTCTTGTATAACAAAATTTTTAATTAAATATATTTAATTAAAAATAAAATTAATAAAATGTTAATAAATTTAAAATATGGTTAAATTATAAACAAAAAATGTGATGGATATCACAAATAAAAAAATTTATCTTGAAAAGATAAGGGAAATTAGCGAGACTAATGACTAAATGAAAGTAAGGCAATCTAATGTTAAATAAATAATACACTTGGAGAGTTTTATGTTAATACACGACTACTACAAAGAATATCATCCTGATAAAGGACGTTCCATTATGGCACATATTCGTAGAACAAGACATATTATGATGCCTTCGTATCGCTCTTGTTTTTCTTATTCAATCTTCAATTCCCAAATATCCTCATCTCATTACGCTCGCTGAGTGTAGCATCTAGAACTATCCTGCACCCTTTCGTACAGGCGAGTTGCTATTTTTTAAATATAACTTGGCGTTTAAGAATTTATTATTATTTTCTTATGCTTTTCTGTTGTATTTAAAATCACACATTATCATTAAAAAATAATTAATATATTTTTTAGTCCAACTCTTATTATCTAAATATAAATAATAAGAACTGAATTAATCAACATATTAATTAAAATCCTGATCCGCCATTTAATAATAGCGGAGGGAATTTTATTACTTAAATAAACAAGGAGTCATCTATGCTAAATTTAAAAATTGCATATAGCCCATTAATTCGACCTTATTTTCATACAAATAGAGAACTCGTTTCTGTTCAAGAAACAGATTTCACCGACATTGGTGCAATTATCCTGAGTTCTGAAGATATTGAAGATTATATTGATAGTATACAAGCAACTGAATTTAATATTCCGGTCTTTGTTGCTGTCATTGAAGGTCAATTTTTAGATCCTCAATTCTTTGACAAAGTCTATCACGTTCAAGATCTCAACAACTACGACATCAACCTATACAGTCGCCAAATTGAAACTGCGGCGCGGTTTTACGAAGAAAAAATCCTCCCACCTTTCTTTAAAATGCTAAGTGAATATGTGGAAATGGGGAATTCTGCTTTTGATTGTCCGGGACACCAAGGTGGACAATATTTCCGTAAACATCCTGCAGGACGTTATCTCTATGATTTCTACGGTGAAAATATTTTCCGCTCAGATATCTGTAATGCCGATGTAAAATTAGGCGATTTGCTAATCCATGAAGGAGCCGCTTGTGATGCTCAAAAACACGCTGCTCAAGTCTTTAATGCTGATAAAACCTACTTCGTCTTAAATGGGACATCTTCTGCAAATAAAGTCGTCACCAATGCGTTACTCACACCGGGTGATCTTGTGCTCTTTGATCGTAACAATCACAAATCTATCCATCATGGTGCATTAATTCAAGCTGGCGCTACCCCTGTTTATTTGGAAACTGCGCGTAATCCATTTGGTTTTATCGGCGGGATCGATAGCCATTGTTTTGATGAAGATTATTTGAAATCTTTAATTAAAGATGTTGCGCCTGAAAAATTAACACAAGCACGTCCTTTCCGTTTAGCCGTTATTCAGCTCGGTACTTATGACGGAACCATCTATAATGCGCGCCAAGTCGTAGATAAAATTGGTCATTTATGTGACTACATCTTGTTTGATTCTGCGTGGGTAGGTTATGAACAATTCATTCCAATGATGAAAGATTGCTCACCGCTCTTGCTTGAATTAAATGAAAATGATCCCGGCATCATCGTGACACAATCAGTACACAAACAACAAGCCGGCTTCTCACAAGCCTCACAAATTCACAAAAAAGACAAGCACATTAAAGGTCAACAGCGCTACTGTAATCATAAACGCTTTAATAATGCATTCATGTTACACGCCTCCACCAGCCCATTCTACCCTCTTTTTGCCACACTTGATGTCAATGCAAAAATTCAAGGTACCCCTGCGGGTATTCGTTTATGGCATGACTGTGTCAAAATCGGGATAGAAGCACGTAAAATGGTGCTGAATAGTTGTGATCTGATCAAACCGTTTATTCCGCCTTATGTCAATGGCAAAAAATGGCAAGACTACGATACAGAAGAAATGGCAAATGATTTAACATTCTTCAAATTCCATGCTGATGATAAATGGCATCAATTTGAAGGCTATGTAGATAACCAATATTTTGTTGATCCATGTAAATTCATGCTAACGACGCCGGGTATTGATATTGAAACAGGTGAATACGAAGACTTCGGTGTCCCTGCTACGATTCTTGCTAATTATTTACGTGAAAACGGCATTATTCCGGAAAAATGTGACTTAAACTCAATTCTCTTCTTATTAACGCCAGCAGAAACCCTCACCAAAATGCAAAGTTTGGTTGCACAAATTGCGGCATTTGAACAACACATCAAAAAAGATTCCTTGTTAAAAGAAGTCTTACCAAGTGTTTATCACAACAATGAAAAACGCTATGAAGGTTATACCATCCGTCGTCTTTGCCAAGAAATGCATGATTTGTATGTCAGCCGTAACGTGAAAACTTTACAACGCAACTTATTCAGAAAAGCAACCTTGCCTGAATATGTGATGAATCCACATCAAGCTAATCTTGAATTTGTTCGTAATCGTGTAGAACTGGTTCCACTAACCGAAATCGTTAATCGCATTGCGGCAGAAGGAGCACTTCCTTATCCACCGGGTGTGCTTTGTGTCGTACCGGGTGAAAAATGGAGTCAGACTGCACAGGAATATTTCTTAGCACTCGAAGAAGGCATCAATTTATTACCAGGTTTCGCACCAGAAATTCAAGGGGTATATCTACAACAAGATGCAGATGGACGTATTCGTGCTTATGGCTACGTATTAACTGAAAACTAAATCATTAACTAAAAAAGTACAGTATGCATGTACTGTACTTTTATGAGGATACAATTATGAGTGCAAGAAATAATAAAATTGGTGTTGTTCAACTCACTATTCTTACTATGGTTAACATGATGGGCTCAGGCATCATTATGTTACCCACAAAATTGGCAGAAATTGGTACCATTTCAATCTTATCGTGGTTAGTAACTGCCGTTGGTTCTACTGCACTGGCTTATGCCTTCGCACAATGTGGTATGTTTAGCAAAAAATCCGGTGGTATGGGTGGCTATGCCGAATATGCTTTCGGTAAAGCAGGGAATTTCATGGCGAACTATACTTATGGTGTTTCATTGGTCATTGCTAACACAGCCATTGCGATTTCCGCAGTAGGTTATGGTTCCGAATTACTTGAGGTAAGCCTCTCCCCTGTTGCGATCGCTGGCTGGACAATTATCACTTTATGGCTCGCGACGTCCCTTAACTTTGGGGGAGCACGTATTACAGGTAATATTAGTTCATTTACCATTTGGGGTGTCATTATTCCGGTGGTTGGTTTATGTATTATTGGCTGGAAATGGTTTGATGCCGACATGTATATCAATGCTTGGAACCCACATCATGTGCCGACGTTTGAAGCAATTGGGGTGTCTATTTCCATGACATTATGGGCATTCCTTGGCTTAGAATCTGCCTGTGCAAATACCGATGTGGTCGAAAATCCAGAACGTAACGTACCCATTGCGGTACTTGGCGGCACCTTAGGCGCAGCCGCGATCTATATCGTGTCAACCAATGTGATTGCCGGTATTGTACCGAATATGGATTTGGCTAATTCAACCGCACCTTTCGGATTAGCTTTTGCTCATATGTTTAATGAAACAACGGGTAAAATTGTGATGGGCTTGATGGTACTCTCTTGCTTTGGTTCACTCCTCGGCTGGCAGTTCACCATTGCTCAAGTCTTCAGAAGCTCTGCTGAAGAAGGCTATTTCCCTGCCTTTTTCAAGAAAGTAACAAGCAAAGATGCACCAATCATCGGCATGGTGACAATTACAGTGATTCAAAGCTTGTTATCCTTAATGACGATCAGTCCATCCTTAAACAAACAATTTAATGTATTAGTGGATCTTGCCGTCGTCACGAACGTTATCCCTTATATTCTTTCGATGGCCGCATTAATGGTGTTACAAAAAGTGGAAAAAGTCCCGGCACAGAAAGCAAAAATCACGACATTTGTCGCCTTTATTGGCTCCGTGTACAGTATTTATGCACTCTATGCGGCAGGACAAGAACCGATGTTATATGGTTCAATTGCCACCTTTATTGGTTGGACACTATATGGTTTTGTGTCAGATAAATTTGATATGAAAGCCAAAGTCTAGTTCCGCAGATAAGCCATTCTCTCAAAGTGCGATTTATTTCTTAAATCGCACTTTTTTATAGCAATTCAATCTATCAAAGCAATTTCTCCTAGCCTTTTAATATAATTAAGGTATAATTTTCGATCGCGTAAACGTTTGCTCAAAATCCTACTATAAATTATCAATTCAAATGAGGAGAATATATGCCACTCAATTTACGTCATCGTCATTTCTTGCGTTTAATGGATTTCACGCCAACCGAAATTCAATTCCTACTCGACCTCTCTGCCAACTTAAAAAAAGCAAAATATACCGGAACAGAACAACCTCGTTTGAAAGGGAAAAATATTGCCTTAATTTTTGAGAAAACGTCAACACGCACGCGCTGTTCATTTGAAGTGGCGGCGTATGATCAAGGGGCAAATGTCACTTATATCGGTCCAAGTGGTTCACAAATTGGTCATAAAGAATCAATGAAAGACACGGCTCGAGTTTTAGGCCGTATGTATGACGGAATTCAATATCGTGGTTATGGACAGGAATTAGTCGAGATTCTCGCACAGTACTCAGGCGTTCCTGTTTGGAATGGGTTAACTGATGATTTTCATCCAACACAAATTCTTGCTGATTTTCTGACAATGTTAGAACACGGTGAAGGCAAACGTCTTGATCAAATGAAAATGGCCTATTTGGGTGATGCCAGAAATAACATGGGAAATTCTTTTGTTGAAGGTGCGGCATTAATGGGCATGGATCTCCGTTTAGTCGCGCCTAAAGCCTATTGGCCAGAACAAAAACTGCTTGATGAAGTCGCAGAAATGGCGAAGAAAACTGGCGCAAAAATTACCTGTACAGAAAACGTAGAGGAAGGGGTGAAAGGTGTTGATTTCCTTTACACCGATATTTGGGTCTCCATGGGCGAGCCTGAAGAAGCCTGGGAACAGCGCATTAACTTAATGAAACCATACCAAGTCAACAAGGCGTTACTTGAAAAAACAGGCAATCCGAAAGTGAAATTCATGCACTGTTTGCCTGCTTTCCACGATGAAAATACAACGGTCGGTAAAGAAATGGCGCAAAAATATGGTATGAACGGTCTTGAAGTCACCGATGAGGTATTTGAATCAGATGCCTCCATCGTGTTTGATGAAGCAGAAAACCGTATGCATACAATTAAAGCAGTGATGGTGGCAACGTTAGGTCAGTAAGACGTTGTTCTTCTCATAAAAAATCCCCAAAAATGCACCGCACTTTTGGGGTTTTATTTTTAGTATCGGCTATGAAAGCTGTGTTGTGATTTGTTCCAACGCGTTATCAAACATCTCATAACGTTTTCGATACATAGAACGTTTTTTACTTTGAATGTCTTCTAGCGGTTTTCGTTCAACATCAGCAGGAAGACACCAATATTCACCTTGTTTTACCGCATCATTTTCTTGCCAAAACTCATCGTAATTAAATAATAACCGCTCCGAATCATTCCAACGGTATTTCGCTTGCTGACGATGCGGAATCCCTAGTAATTGACAATCGAGTTGTTGAGCAAGAAAACGAAATCCATTCACAAGCATAAACATTGGGCGAACACCGTGTAGTTGCTTGGTTACTACACGCACAATCTCTTGAGCATATTCCCCTTTTGGTCCCTGAATAGAAGCGATTAATAGCTGCTTCTCTGACAAAAACGTAAACGAGGCATCATAGACACTTTGCTTTGTTTCTGTATTTTGGATATTTAAAGAGAAAAAGCCTTCAAAGGGATCAATCGTATTAATATTCAAATTTAAGCTGAGTGAATCAGTGAGCGTAGCGAGTGTAAGCGTGCTTTTCGCCAATAAATGCTGACAACGTTCAACACCGAATTTCGCTGTCGCAACCATTAAATTTGTTGTGATCGCCTGAAGTCGCTGTGAGCCTCCCCAGCGGCGATTACAATAGGTTGATAGTAAACCATTGACACGATAAGGATGCTGTTGAAATAGCGGTATCCAAAGGGGATGTTGATTTAAAAACTGATCAAACTGCCCACATTGTTTATGATAAAGTCGATACGCATATTGATAACGTAAATATTCTCTAAAACGCTTTAATTTACGTTTTTCATGAGGGTACATTTGACTAAAGTTGGGAAAAGAAAAAGCAGGTTGCATAACAATATCGCTACGTGAGATGAATTTATGGCGGGCGATCTTAACAAAAAGCCCTTATCCTTTCAATAAATAAGGTCATATTCCCCATTTGAAAAGAAAACAGTGAGACTATTCTCACTGTTTTCAGCATAATAAACTCACTTATCCCACGACGGCAGGTAAATAGCCTGCTTTAATCGCAAATGGGATCGAGGTAATGATCACACCTAATACCGCCGAAATGACCAGTAATGCTGAACCACCCGATACACGATAAGGGAGATTTGGATGCAATTTTCTCACTTTCCACACTAATGCTGCAGGTAATACTACCGCATAAAAAGCAAACATTTGTCCTGCATACCCTAAGGCTAGAATAAACCCTTTTGGATAAAATAATGCAAATAATAATGGTGGAATAAAAGTCAGTAGCCCAAGTGTAATACGACCTGCTTTAAATTTAAAGACGCGGCTTAACAAGTCTTCAATACACTCAAAAAGCCCTAAAGCAACCCCTAAGAAGGAAGTAATTAAAGCCAAAGCCGAGAATAATTTCACAGCACCAGAAATGACACTGCTTCCCGTCACTTGTTTGGTAGCGGCTACTAGCCCATTCAAAGTAGGTTCATCTTGTAAAATCTGTAAGAAAACAGATTGTGTTAACACCCCATGCGTACCAAATTGCCATAAAATATAGCCACACAGTGTAATGAATGAACCGACTAAAATCGAAATACGTAATGCCTTAATATTCCCACCCAGGTATTTATTCAAGCTAGGTATTGAGCCATGAAAACCAAAGGAAGTAAAAAAGACCGGACTGGCAGAAATCAGCAGGGCTTTATCAATTGGCATCGCCATTAAATTATCCATTTTTACTTCAGGCACTAACAAAAATAATACAGCACCCAATGCAACTAACATGGTAAAAAATAAAAGACGATTTAGTCCATCAACTGTTTGCGTACCAATGATAATGAAAGCACCAAAAACTGTCGTGAAAATGACAATAGAAATGTGAGAGGTTGTTTCGGCTGATTGAATCGTTGGTAGAATAGAAGACAATAAACCACCACCGCCCGTCACATACGCGGCTAACAAGGCATATAAAAAGATCAATAATGCTGCTGTAGAAATAAATCGACCAAAACCACCAAAATAGACCGCACTCAGAGAACCAATCCCCGCATCACTTTCTACGGTTTGATACGCTTCAACAAATAACAATGCACTGTATGTCAATAAGAACCAAAGGACAAGTAACAGAACTACGGTAAAGGTGAAACCAATTCCCGCAGACGTTAAGGGCATCGCTAACATCCCTGCGCCGATCATGGTACCTGAAACAAGCAAAGTACTTCCCAATGTTTTATTCATAATATATCTCCTTTTTGTCTATCCCATAATAATGAAAACAGCAGACATATTGAATAAGTAGGACATTGCTTTTCAGCAATGCCCTAATGAGAAATTACGCTTTCGGTTCAAAACGCGCCGTAAAGAAACGTAATAATTTAGGCTCATACACCATATCAAGACCTTTAATGTCATCTCTGTGTTTAAAGAGTTTAATAATGGTGTCAGCAACATGATCTAAATGCGCATAAGTATAAACACGACGTGGGATAGTTAAACGCACTAATTCTAATTTAGGCGTATGGTTTGCACCGGTTTTCTTATCACGACCCGCCGATACAATACCACGTTCCATTGAGCGTACGCCTCCCTCAATATAAATTTGCGCAGCAAGCATCTGTGCTGGGAATTGTTCTTGTGGAATATGTGGAAGGAATTTCTTCGCATCTAAGAATACTGCATGACCACCCACTGGTTTCACAATCGGCACACCCGCCGCTTCTAATTTATCCGCGAGGTAGTAACATTGTGCAACACGGTGCTGGATATAGTGGAAATCGACAGATTCCGTAATACCGATTGCCATTGCTTCCATATCACGACCAGCTAGTCCACCATAAGATGGCATCCCTTCAAAGAGCACTACGAGTTCACAAGCTTGTTGATAAAGATCATCATCATTAATACATAAGAAACCACCAATATTCACAAGACAGTCTTTTTTACCACTCATGGTACAACCATCTGCATAACTCATCATTTCTTTTAGAATATCTTTGATGGTTGCATCTTTATACTCTGCTTCACGCTCTTTAATGAAGTACGCATTTTCTACACAACGTGTGGCATCAAACATCACTTTAATATCATGTTTGCTACATAATGCTTTTACTTCACGCATGTTTGCCATACTCACAGGTTGTCCACCCGCTAAGTTTACGGTAACCGCTAAACAGATGTAAGGAATTTTATCCGCACCCACTTCATCAATCAGTTTTTGTAATTTCTTCACATCGACATTGCCTTTGAAAGGTAAATCAATTTGTGAATCATGAGCTTCATCAATAATAATATCAACGAAAGTCGCCCCATTACGCTCTTGGTGCGCGCGTGTTGTAGTAAAATACATATTACCCGGTACATAATCGCCCGGTTTGATCATAATGGTTGAAAGTAAGTTTTCTGCACCACGACCTTGGTGAGTTGGTACGACATATTTGAAACCATAATATTCTCTGACTACGTCTTGTAAATGCATGAAGTTACGGCTACCTGCATAAGCTTCATCACCGATCATAAGACCCGCCCATTGCTTATCACTCATGGCCGAGGTACCACTATCGGTTAATAAATCAATATACACTTCTTCTGAATTGAGTAAAAACGTATTGTAGCCTGCTTTTTTCATGTAGGCTTCACGTTGCTCACGAGTCGTCATTGCAATCGGTTCAACAGCTTTGACTTTATAAGGTTCTGCAGGATAGTTTCTCATAATCTTTCTCCTAAAATGATCATCAATAATATTAATAACATTTACCGAAAAGAAAACTAAGATCTTGTTATTAAACAACTTTTACCACTAACAACCCTTACTTCTTCAAATGGATTGTAAATTATTATTTACACTTTTCTCAATATAAAATTGTTCATTTTTTGAACGCGATCTCAAAAATAAAAAAATTTTTTTCATCATCTTGAAAGCGGTGGACAAACTTGCTATTTTGGTGCGTCTTAATATAGGGTAAATAAAAACAAGAACAATTCTTAACAAAGAAAAAATCATCACATCATCTAACTAGAAAGCCTAAATATAACAATGAAATAGCTATTTTTTATGCCGTTATTTCAGGTCGTCGTGGAGAAGGGAAAACAGGAAGCATGAAGGAGCAAGGATTAACTCCTTTTGATATGTTAGTTGGGAATTTAACGCATAGAGGCGGATAACCCGCCCCTTTTCTTTCCAGCCTAGTAATTAGGCATGCTTGACTTGTGCACTTACTGTTGCTTCTGTATGCAGTGCGGCTTTCTGTTCTGAACGATCAAACACCACTAATGCAGCAAGAAACGCAACAATCACACCGACTTTGATAATATTTGTCATCATTTACCTCTTAAATCATCAGTCCGAAAAAAGCGCGAATTATAACCAATGAAAAATAAGATGTCTATATTTTGTGCTGTAGAAAAATAAAAAAGGTAGTTCAGAAAGTCTGTAAAAAAATACCGCACTTTTCAGCGCCAATTAGGCAAAGTGCGGTCTATTTTTTAAAACTTTCTCAGCACAAAAAAGCATTAACCTTTCTTATTTAGTTGTGGCAAGAAAGAATCTTTTGAAATACTAAGTAAGCCTGTTTGCGTGTAAATACCTAACTTATCCCGCGTATCTACGATATCTAAGTTACGCATCGTTAATTGACCAATACGATCAACAGGATCAAATGGCGCATTTTCCACTTTTTCCATACTTAAACGCTCTGGCATATAAGTTAAATTTGGTGATTCCGTATTCAAAATGGAATAATCATTACCACGGCGTAATTCGAAAGTCACCTCACCGGTAATCGCACGCGCAACCCAGCGTTGTGCCGTTTCACGTAACATTAAGGCTTGTGGATCAAACCAACGACCTTGATAGAGTAAACGACCTAAACGTAAGCCGTTAATACGGTATTGTTCAATCGTATCTTCATTATGGATACCACTCACTAAGCGCTCATAGGCAATATGTAACAACGCCATCCCTGGTGCCTCATAAATACCACGCGATTTGGCTTCAATAATTCGATTTTCAATTTGGTCTGACATACCTAAACCATGGCGCCCACCAATACGGTTTGCTTCGAGGAATAATTCAACATGATCGCTGAATGTTTTACCATTTAACGCCACAGGAATCCCCTCTTCAAAGCGCACAGTGACTTCTTCAGCTTTCACTTCAACATCATCACGCCAGAATGCCACACCCATAATCGGTTTTACAATACGAATACCCGTATTTAAAAATTCAAGATCTTTGGCTTCATGGGTGGCACCTAGCATATTTGAATCTGTTGAATAGGCTTTTTCCACTGACATTTTGTATTCAAAGCCATTCGCAATCAAGAACTCTGACATTTCATGACGACCGCCTAATTCTTCGATAAATTGATTATCTAACCATGGCTTATAAATTTTAAGATTGGGATTAGTTAATAAACCATAACGATAGAAACGCTCAATATCATTACCTTTGAAGGTACTGCCATCACCCCAGATATTCACATCATCTTCACGCATCGCCGACACTAACATCGTTCCCGTTACTGCACGACCCAATGGGGTAGTATTAAAATACGTTACGCCACCTGTTGAAATATGGAAGGCACCGCTTTGAATAGCCGCAATCCCTTCGTGAGCAAGCTGTGCACGGCAATCAATTAAGCGGGCATTTTCCGCGCCATATTCCATCGCCTTACGCGGAATTGCATTGTAATCCTCTTCATCTGGTTGACCTAAGTTCGCGGTATAGGCATAAGGAACAGCCCCTTTTTGACGCATCCATAACAATGCTGCACTGGTATCTAAACCACCTGAAAACGCGATACCGACTTTTTGACCTTTTGGAAGCTGCTGTAAAATTGTGTTTGACATACTTGACCTTTATTTAAAATAATTACGCAAAAAAAGTGATTAAATAATCACTTTATTATTTCAAAAACCCATCGGAAAGTCCACCGCTCTTTTCCTCATTTGGTAACATCAAATAAGGATCGGGATATTGGTAAACAAAATCAATCTCCTGACAAATCTTATCAGACACAATAATTCTGACAGGATCTTGTTCCGAACAAATGAAGTGCGGTGTGGCTACACCGAGTTTTTCCGCCATCGCAGAATAATATTCTGCTTTAGTTGGATGTTTCGGTGCTACTACATGATATAAGCGCTGATGGCTAGGCGTTTCAAGTAATAATTGAATTGCTCTAGCACAATCATCAAAATGCACTAAATTCACTGGTGAATTACCAGCTTTGACGTCTTTACCTGCCAATGAATAAACGGGATGACGATCATCACCAATCAAACCACCAAAACGAATAATATCGCAATCAATATTTTTCAATTGGAACAGCCACTCCTCGACTTCCACTAAGGCTTTTGCTATTTCAGATTGAGGCTGAGGTGAGCAAGATTCGTCGAAGTACCCAGAATGTTCTGGAAAGACAGAAGTGGAACTAATAAAAATGAGATGACTCACACCATGTAGCAACGCTTCGTTGACTAAGTGTTGAATGCCTTGTACATAATGTTGCGGATCGAAAAAATATTGGCTTGGTGGAATGTTGATTACCAATGAATCCACTGACAACAACAACGTTAAATCATCAGGATCGGCATTAATTTCAGGGGTAAGCTCTAAAGGGTATGCTTCCAAACGAACCAAGCGCATTTGCTCCGCCCCTTCGTGCGTGCGTTTACTGCCTTTGACTTCCCAACCTAAATTTTTCAAATGACGAGCTAAAGGTAAGCCAAGCCAACCTAATCCCACAATTGAAACCGATTTCATAATTCTCCTCATGAATGTTGCTGTTGAAAAAAAGCTTTCTCCCCGCCAAGGGAAGAAAGCCCATTTTCACTTTATTTTGTTAATAAATCCAAAGCCTCTTGGTATTTATTAACGGTTTTTTCAATCACCTCCGCAGGCACTTTCGGTGCGGGAGGTTGTTTATTCCAACCGCTCGTTTCTAACCAATCACGAATAAATTGTTTATCAAACGACGGTGGATTAATGCCTTCTCGATACGTCTCAACAGACCAAAAACGGCTTGAATCTGGTGTCAACACTTCATCCATTAAAGTGAGTGTACCATTTTCATCTAAACCAAACTCAAATTTCGTATCACAAATAATAATGCCCTTGCTTAGTGCATATTCTGCAGCGGCTTGATAAAGCGCGATCGCTTTTTCTTTCACTTGTGCTGCTAGTTCTGCACCAATTAATTGCTCACATTCGGCATAACTAATATTCACATCATGATCGCCGACCTCAGCTTTACTGGAAGGCGTAAAAATAGGTTCTGGTAATTTGCTTGCTTCGACTAGCCCTTCTGGTAATACTAAACCACAAATTGTGCCTGTTTTTTGATAATCTTTTAAACCACTACCAGTTAAATAACCGCGTACAATAGATTCAATTTTAATTGGGGTCAAACGTTTGCAGACAACAGCCCGATCTTTTACCTTATCCGCCTCTTCTTTTGGTAACACATCATACACGGTGTCACCAGTAAAATGATTCGGCATAATATGGGCGAGTTTATTAAACCAAAAATTCGAAATTTGCGTCAAAATTTCCCCTTTACGAGGAATCGGATCGTCCAAAATCACATCAAAGGCTGATAAACGATCAGTCGCCACCATGAGCATACGTTTATCATCAATTTCATAAAGATCACGCACTTTACCTGAGTAGATTTTTTTAAGACTAAGCTGTGTCATCTGTTTGCACCTTTATATTTTGTATTATAAAAATCGGTTCATATTGTACCGCACTTTATGTAGAAAGATAAGCAAACGTTTGCATTTTTTGTTGACTATGTCATTTTTTAGCCGAGTCTTTTGGTAAAGAATCAAAAATAATATAGTTTTCCCAATCAAAAACTATAGTTGGTTTTTTATCTACATCATTGGAAAAGAAAAGATAAGGTAATTTTAAGGACTCCTCATCAATTCCTAACCATTCCGAGAAAGCATTAAGAAAAAACATACCACTTCTTCTAGCATCTATCTTAATTTGTTTCAAATCATCACTTGATATTTTAACTAAAGGAACTGAAAAACTTTCTTGATACTCATTGCCTACATGAAGAGATAATTTATCTTTCCTTGTATTATAATGCTGTAGCCCGTGATCTGAAAAATAAATAACCGAATAGCTTCCTAATTTTTCTAATCTAGCAATTAATCTCTCAAGGAATAAATCTGTTTGCTTAAATGTTTCTAAATAACATGTCATATCTTGGTTAATGAAGTATATCTCAGGTAAAGAGTCCAAACGCATACAAAAACTAGGATGAGATCCCATTAAATGAAAAACAAATAAATTTTTTTACTATTGTCTATTTCTAATAGATATTCATCAAAATATTCTAATAACTTAAGATCTCGAGTTTCAGAGTCATCATATCCCCCTTTTTTAGTAAATATATGATGTTTTGCAAGGAAACCTATTCTAGATGCAACAGTATCATGATTACCTAATACTCCTTGATTAGATATCCAATATGTATCAAATCCTGCACTATTAGCTAAATTAATAATATTATTATTTGGTTTAATTTCATAATTATTCTTATCATAAAATGAATGAAGTAAAGATGGTTGAGTATTAGGTGCTGAAGAAATATAATTAGTAAAAACAATCCCTCTTGTTCTTTTCAAAAATGGCGTTGTTTCAATAGGATATCCGTATAATGACATATAGTCAGCCCTCATACTCTCTCCAATAACTAAAACATAATTATCATATTTTGAATTAACAGATTGGATTTTCCAATCCGGCTCAATATTTATACCATACTCTAACATTTCTTTCTGATTAAAATAAGAAAATGTAAGATAATATATATTGCTAACAAGTTGTATAGGGTAAACTCTAATATTTAAGACAGAGAAACCACTCCCTTTTACATATTCCTTCACTGGTTTATAAAAAGTAACTAATAATAAAAATAACAACAATAGTAAAATATTTTTAAATTCTTTATTCTTATTTCCTAATTTACTATATAAAACCAATCTATATAAAATAAAAAAACCAAAATAAAAATAAACAAATATAGAGATAAATTGATAATAAGAAAGCGTAGAAATATACTCTATACTTTCACTTAAATTACTTTCAAAAATCGAAGCAATAATACTTAAGTTAATCCCTTTATATAAGTATAAGGGAATCATCATCCCGACAAGTAATGTATAAAAACAAAACAATAATATAAATAATCTTAATGATAAGTGATATATAAAAATCCAAAAAATAAAACTTCCGAGCAGACTTAAGAAAGTTAAGGAAAGACATAAAATAAAGTGAGAAACAAAAACATACACTCCAAGTAAGCAAAACAAAAAATATTCTTCTTTGCTTATCCTTGAGAAGATGAAATCCAATTTCATCATGATAGCTCCTATGCGCATTTCTAAATGTTTTTAGATGAGTGGTATATCGTTACATTTTATGCGAAAATAATAAACTTTCAACATTAATCGTATAAATAATACTTAAAATGAGTTATCCACAACAAGTAAACAAACGTCGCACCTTTGCGATTATTTCTCACCCCGATGCGGGTAAAACTACCATCACTGAAAAAGTCTTACTGTACGGACAAGCGATTCAAACCGCGGGATCGGTGAAAGGAAAAGGGTCTAGTACTCATGCCAAATCCGACTGGATGGAAATGGAAAAACAACGGGGTATTTCGATTACAACATCAGTAATGCAATTCCCTTATAACGATTGTCTCGTGAATCTTCTGGATACTCCGGGACACGAAGACTTCTCAGAAGATACCTACCGCACGTTAACCGCTGTTGATAGCTGTTTAATGGTGATCGACAGTGCCAAAGGGGTGGAAGAACGCACGATTAAATTAATGGAAGTTACTCGCTTGCGTGATACCCCTATTTTGACTTTTATGAACAAATTGGACCGTGATATTCGTGATCCAATGGAATTGTTAGATGAAGTAGAAAACGTATTAAATATCCACTGTGCACCGATCACCTGGCCAATTGGGTGTGGCAAATTATTCAAAGGGGTTTACCACTTATATAAAGACGAAACCTATTTATACCAAACGGGTCAAGGACATACGATCCAAGAAAAACGTGTGATTAAAGGGTTAGATAACCCAGAACTTGATGCTGCTGTTGGTGATGATTTAGCTCAACAGTTACGTGATGAATTAGAACTTGTACAAGGCGCATCTAACGAATTCGATTTAGACGCATTTTTACAAGGTGAATTAACCCCTGTTTTCTTTGGAACAGCATTAGGTAACTTTGGTGTGGATCATTTCTTAGATGGCTTAACCCAATGGGCGCCCGCGCCACAATCACGTCAAGCAGATAGCCGTGCAGTAGCAAGTAGCGAACAAAAACTCACCGGTTTCGTGTTTAAAATCCAAGCCAATATGGACCCGAAACACCGTGATCGTGTGGCATTTATGCGCGTTGTATCTGGCAAATATGAAAAAGGCATGAAACTACGCCATGTAAGACTAGGGAAAGATGTGGTAATTTCCGATGCCTTAACTTTTATGGCGGGCGATCGTTCTCATGCTGAAGAGGCTTATGCGGGCGATATTATCGGTTTACACAATCACGGTACGATCCAAATTGGTGATACCTTCACGCAAGGCGAAGAATTAAAATTCACTGGGATTCCAAACTTTGCACCTGAATTGTTCCGTCGCATTCGTTTAAAAGATCCACTCAAACAAAAACAATTATTAAAAGGCTTAGTGCAACTTTCAGAAGAAGGTGCGGTGCAAGTTTTCCGACCTCTCATGAATAACGATCTCATCGTAGGTGCGGTGGGTGTACTTCAGTTTGATGTGGTGGTTTCACGTTTAAAATCAGAATATAACGTCGAAGCGATTTATGAAAACATCAACGTGGCGACGGCACGCTGGGTTGAATGTAGCGATGCGAAGAAATTCGACGAATTTAAGCGTAAAAATGAGCAAAACCTAGCGTTAGATGGTGGCGATAATCTGACTTATATTGCGCCAACCATGGTGAACTTAAATCTGGCACAAGAACGTTATCCTGACGTCAAATTCTTTAAAACCAGAGAACATTAATAAATAAAAGTGCGGTCGAATGTTGAGACCGCACTTTTTGCACATAATAACCTTTCAAAAATCAGGTATTCATTTATATTACCTATCAAATTTATTATCACGAACAATTTCCTTTCTTTGCTGATTAAGCGTATGATATACCCATACACGCCATTCATAAGTTTTATTTGAATGACATCTGAGATTACCTAAAATAACTAACTATTGGAGGAATAACGATGGCAACAGCAATCGGTTTATGTGCAGCTTCATCAGAAAAACTGGCAAAAGAACTTAATAACTTACTCGCAAACTATCAAGTATTTTATACTAACGTACGCGGCTATCACTGGAATATTAAAGGGGTCAATTTCTTTGAATTACACGCAAAATTTGAAGAAATTTATGACGATTTAGTGGTGAAAGTTGATGAAATCGCAGAACGTATTTTAACCTTAGGTCACACGCCAAATAACGCATACAGCCAATACCTCAGCGTTTCAACAATCAAAGAAGATATTGGTGTGAGCACCGCAAAAGAATGCTTAAAAGGCACTTTAGAAGGTTTCAAAGTGTTATTAAAACAACAACGTGAAATTTTATCGCTTGCAGGCGATGCAGACGACGAAGGTACTGCTTCACAAATGAGCGACTACATCAAAGAACAAGAAAAATTAATTTGGATGTTTACTGCTGCTTGCGAAAGTTGTAACGCATAATCCAATCCTTAACAAAAAATGCGATGAATGTCATGTTCATCGCATTTTTTATGGCCATTTCATGAGTACTCGCTAAGGAGCAAAATAAAGGGCAAATAAATTTGCCCTTATTTATGATTAACGCTACAACGCCTCAATCGCCAAATACTGCTGTCTGAGTTTATTTAACCCTTCTGCGTATTCCGCCATTTTGGCACGTTCTTTTTCAATCACTGCCGGTGGGGCTTTCGCCACGAAAGCCTCGTTTGCGAGTTTGTTTTCAATACGTTGGATTTCGCCTTGGTATTTTTCAATCTCTTTATTCAACCGCGCAAGTTCTGCCTCTTTATTGATAAAGCCTGCCATTGGTACAAGTAATTCTGCATTGTTCACCAATTTTGCCACTGAAAGTGGGGCATCTTCCCCAGCCTCAAGCACACGGATAGCATCTAATTTTGCCATCGCTTGGATTAAAGTGCGGTTGTTTTCCAGTGCGTTTTGATCCGCTTCTGACAGATTACGCAATAATAAATCTAAGCCTTTACTTGGTGGAATATTGCTTTCTGCGCGGATATTACGCACCGCAACAATCACCTCTTTCATCCAGTTGATTTCCGCTTCGGCTTGATAATCCAAGGCACTTTGCTCAAATTGCGGGAAAGCTTGGAGCATAATGGTATCGCCACTTACTCCCGCAAACGCTTTCACTTTATGCCAAATTTCTTCCGTGATAAATGGCATCACTGGGTGTGTTAAACGCAATAATTTTTCTAGCACGTTGATCAAGGTTTGGCTCGCCCCACGTTTTTGCGCCACGCTACCGTTAGCCAAAACAGGTTTCGTCAATTCCAAATACCAGTCACAGAATTGGTTCCAGGTGAACTCATACAAGGCGGTTGCACATAAATCAAAACGGAACTGTACTAAGGCATTGCGGAAGGCTTCTACCGTACGATTAAATTCGGACTGAATCCAACGATCTGCTACAGAATATTCCACGCTGCCTTCGCTGAGATCCAATTTGTCATTAGTTAACACAAAACGGCTTGCATTCCATAATTTGTTACAGAAATTGCGATAGCCTTCTAAACGTTTCATGTCCCAGTTAATGTCACGCCCGTTTGTCGCTAACGCCGTCAAAGTGAAACGCAAGGCGTCTGTACCGTGTTCCGCGATACCTTCTGGGAAGGCTTTGATAGTTGCTTTGGCAATTTTTTCTGCCAATTGCGGCTGCATCATGTTGCCAGTGCGTTTTTCTAGCAAGCTTTCCAAATCAATACCGTCAATCATATCTAATGGATCAATGACGTTACCTTTTGATTTGGACATTTTTTGTCCTTGCTCATCACGAATCAAGCCCGTCACATACACAGTTTTGAATGGTACTTGTGGTTTGCCGTTTTCATCTTTCACAAAATGCATGGTGAACATGATCATACGTGCTACCCAGAAGAAAATGATATCAAACCCTGTGATAAGCACGTCTGTTGAGTGGAACATTTTCAGATCAGGGGTTTGTTTTGGCCAACCGAGGGTAGAGAACGTCCATAAACCAGACGAGAACCACGTATCTAACACATCTTCATCTTGTTTTAATGGCAAATCCGCAGGCAAGTTGTGTTTTGCTCGCACTTCAGCTTCATCTCGTGCCACATACACATTACCCTGCTCGTCATACCATGCTGGGATACGGTGTCCCCACCAAAGTTGGCGAGAAATACACCAGTCTTGAATATCACGCATCCAAGAGAAATACAGATTTTCATATTGTTTTGGTACAAATTGGATTTCACCGTCTTCCACCGCTTTCACTGCCACTTCGGCAAGCGGTTTCACGCTCACATACCATTGGTCAGTGAGCATTGGCTCAATTGGCACGCCACCACGATCGCCGTAAGGCACTTTCAAATCGTGCGGTTTAATTTCGTCTAGTAAACCCAATTCCTCAAAATCCGCCACGATTTGTTTACGTGCGGCAAAACGCTCCATCCCTTGATATTTGGTTGGAATAAGTGCGGTGTAATTTTCAAGAATTTTGCCGTCTGACCCAATGATTTCCGCTTCGGCACGAATATCCGCATTCAAGGTCATCACGTTCACCATTGGTAATTGGTGACGTTTACCTACTTCGTAGTCGTTGAAATCATGTGCTGGGGTAATTTTTACCACGCCTGTACCAAATTCACGATCAACATAATCATCAGCAATAATTGGAATTTCACGATTGGCTAAAGGTAAAACAACCGTTTTGCCGATAAGCGATTGATAGCGTTCATCTTCAGGGTGCACCGCCACCGCTGTATCACCTAACATGGTTTCTGGACGGGTAGTTGCTACGACTAAATAATCCTTCCCGTCAGCCGTTTTCGCCCCATTGGCTAATGGATAACGGAAATGCCAAAGTGAGCCTTTGCTTTCTTTATTTTCTACTTCGAGATCAGAAATCGCGGTGTGTAATTTTGGATCCCAGTTCACCAAACGTTTACCGCGATAGATCAAACCTTCTTCGTATAAACGCACAAACACTTCTTTTACCGCATCAGACAAGCCCTCATCCATGGTGAAACGCTCTCGATCCCAGTCGATTGAATTACCTAAACGGCGCATTTGTTGGCTAATTGTGCCACCTGAATAGGCTTTCCAATCCCAAATTTTATCAATGAAGGCTTCACGCCCGTAATCATGGCGAGTTTTGCCTTCTTCTGCCGCGATTTTACGCTCCACCACCATTTGGGTCGCAATCCCCGCGTGGTCAGTACCTGTTTGCCATAAAGTGTTGTGCCCTTCCATACGATTGAAACGGATTAAAATATCCATCAAGGTTTGTTGGAAAGCGTGTCCCATGTGCAAGCTCCCCGTGACGTTCGGCGGAGGAATGGCAATCGAATAACTTGGTTTTGAAGTATCTTCTGACGGTTTAAAATAACCGCTCTCTTCCCAGTGTTTATATAGAGCTTGTTCCACTGCAGATGGCGTAAAACGATCTGCCATTTCGAAATTTTGTGTCATTGTTTTTTCTCTTTATCTCTCAATTTTATTGAATCGCTTGGCATACAATGCCTTAATACTTATTTATTCTCTTCAACGATGTTCTTTTTTATCTCATCGACGTGATATCTTACCCAAGTGTTTTCAGGGATCTGGTGTGTTTCTCGAATAATCCGGTTCGGCACAGTAAATCGAATGCTTTGCTGATTTTTATCCTGCCAATACCACAATAAATAAACTGGCGAGGTACGTTCTTTTAGCCATTTATCCAAAATCCCTGCGTAATCCTCCACCTGTTGTGATCTTTTGTGTGCTAGCTGCTTTTCTTTATCATGCAAACGACGTTGAATAGCAGGTTCACTTAATCCTTTACGACGCCATTTTTTAATAGTTTGTGCGAGCAAATTTTGATCGGCTTCTACATGATCTGTATTTTGAATTATGCCACAAGCGCACATCCCATTGCTGATGTCATAACAAATCAGATTTTGTTGACTCTCATCAAAAACAATATCTGTTGCAATCTTGAGATGAAATTGCCGTAAACTACCTAATATTGCGGCTGTTTTTTCAGTAACACATAATAAACGCCAACACATATCCCATGCCCAGCAAAATAATATATTAAATTAAAATTACTAAATGGTGTCAGAGGATTACGCAAAACATCAAAAGCGACAATCAATGTCGCTTTGATTTATCCTTTGATTTCACAAGGAAAAATAAAATTAAAGCACCGCTAAGGCTGCGTCGTAATTTGGTTCTTGTTTGATTTCTGGCACGAGCTCACTGTGTAATACACGGTTATTTTCATCTAATACGATCACTGCACGGGCGGTTAAACCAGCTAATGGACCTTCAACAATATCCACACCTAATTGTTTGTGGACATCTTTATTGCGGAAAGTGGATACCGTGAAGACATTTTCTAGACCTTCTGCGCCACAGAAACGTGCTTGTGCAAAAGGTAAATCCGCTGAAAGACATAATACTGCGGTATTCGCTAATTTTGCTGCTTGTTCATTGAATTTGCGTACAGATGTCGCACAAATCCCCGTATCAATACTTGGGAAAATATTTAAAATTTTACGCTTACCCGCGAAATTGGCTAAAGTCGTATCTTCTAATTTTGTACTCACCGTAGTGAAATCTGTAACTACATCGCCAACTTGTGGAAATACACCTGAAACTTCAATTTCTGTGCCTGCTAATGTAATTTTACTCATAATCATGTCCTCTTTTATTCATCAGATTAAATCCCCTATCCCACCCATTTTTACTCAGATCAACACGGGGTTGTTACAGTACACTGTTTTTGTACGATTTCACTTGTACGGAGCAGAAGTTGTTCAGAAAAATGAACGGCTCTTCGTTCCCATAAGTGTGTTTTTGTGTTCGCCTCTGACTAAAAATACCTAAAAATTGACCGCACTTTCTACAAATCGTATTGCCAATTTGCTTGTTGAATAAACACATCAAGCTCACGATGCGCTTTGGCGACTTGATCTGCTTGTTGATGAATCGCTTTAATATCTAGCGCAGAAAGCATTTTAATTTCACTACGACTATAACGATCTTGCTCCGGTAACGCAGCATCCGCCAATTTCATTAAAGTAGCATGTTCCTCTTTTAAACGATCACGCTTCGCCAACGCTTCAACCATGTTCATGCCATTGGCTAAGCAAATTTGATGATTGGCTTGATTAATCTCTACCACTAATTTCTCTAATTGATCCGCCACGCGTTGATATTCAAGCAATAAATCCGCGGGATGCTCTGCTGGCTTTTCGCCTTCTTGATATTTTGCATTTTGCTGTAAACGCTGATTCAGTTGCGCCAAACGGCGTTGGGCATCTGCACGTTGCATGAGGGCTTCAGCTAATTTCATCATCTCCCCTTACTTGATTTGCTCTGTTGATAATTGCCAGCCAAGTTGTCGTAATTGTTTATAACGCTCTCTGGCTAGCACTTTTAAATGCTCTTCCACTGGCACAAAATCAATCACCTGTGTAAAACTGCTGACATAATCTGGTACCTCTGCCTGTAAATTAATCAAGAGATCTCGGCGTTGCGCATTACGCTTACCTTTCCAGCTCACCTCAATCGGTGTAGCATACGTCGTCACTTCACCTGATAAATTATGCGGCACAAACTCATCTGCCTCTCTTGCCCATAAGGCTTCATCAATATCCAACGCTTGTTGTTCAGTTTCGCAAGCAATTAACACGCGCTTACCAAGACGCCACGCGGATGCGGCAAAATCACAAGCCATTTTTTCCATTTGTGCTTGCTCGCTTAACAAATAAAATTGCGCGTGTTTAGACATCGATCACTTAGCTCCTGAGTCAAAGGTATAACTTGATGATTTTATCGAAAAAGTCACAGAAGATAAAATACTAATTCGCAGATTTAGGATTTTCTTTTGTGTTTCAGATTACACGTCAGAAAATAGACCGCACTTTATGATCTAAATCACAAAACTCAGTTTTGCCTCTTGGGATTGATTCCACATCTAACCCGCAAGTGTTAGAATCTTCCCATTCATTTTCTTCATATTTAAACAAAGAGGTAACACTATGACATTTCGTATCGAAAAAGACACTATGGGTGAAGTACAAGTTCCTGCCGATAAATATTGGGCAGCGCAGACTGAACGCTCACGCAATAATTTCAAAATTGGACCTGAAGCCTCTATGCCAAAAGAGATTATTGAAGCCTTTGGTTATTTAAAAAAAGCAGCCGCTTATGCTAACCATGATTTAGGTGTATTACCAGTGGAAAAACGGGATTTAATTGCACAGGCTTGTGATGAGATCCTCGCTAATAAATTAGATGATCAATTTCCTCTCGTCATTTGGCAAACCGGTTCCGGTACACAATCCAATATGAACCTTAACGAAGTCATTTCAAACCGTGCCCATGTTTTAAATGGTGGTAAATTAGGTGAAAAATCCATTATCCATCCAAATGATGATGTGAACAAATCTCAATCTTCAAACGATACTTACCCAACAGCAATGCACATCGCGGCGTATAAAAAAGTCGTTGAAGTCACTATTCCTTGTGTAGAACGTTTACAAAAAACCTTAGCGCAAAAAGCAGACGCCTTTAAAGATGTGGTGAAAATTGGGCGTACTCACTTAATGGATGCGACACCATTAACCTTAGGCCAAGAATTCTCTGCTTATGCTGCCCAATTAGATTTTGGCTTACGCGCATTGAAAAACACGCTGCCACATTTAGCACAATTAGCGCTAGGCGGTACTGCAGTGGGTACAGGTTTAAATACACCGAAAGGTTATGATGTGAAAGTGGCAGACTACATTGCAAAATTTACAGGCTTGCCATTTATCACCGCTGAAAATAAATTTGAAGCGTTAGCCACCCATGATGCCGTTGTGGAAACGCACGGCGCATTAAAACAATTAGCAGTATCCTTATACAAAATCGCAAATGATATCCGTTTATTAGCCTCTGGACCACGTTCTGGTATTGGTGAAATTTTAATTCCTGAAAATGAGCCGGGCTCTTCTATCATGCCAGGTAAAGTTAACCCAACCCAATGTGAAGCCATGACGATGGTATGCGCGCAAGTACTCGGTAATGACACCACCATTTCCTTTGCAGGTACACAAGGTCATTTCCAATTGAACGTATTTAAACCAGTGATGGCGGCTAACTTCTTACAATCTGCTCAATTATTGGCGGATGCTTGTGTGTCCTTCGATGAACATTGTGCAGTCGGTATTGAACCAAACTTCCCTCGCATCAAAAAACAACTTGATGATTCATTAATGTTAGTGACCGCCTTAAATACACATATCGGTTACGAAAATGCGGCGAAAATCGCGAAAACCGCACACAAAAATGGGACAACATTAAAAGAAGAAGCAATCAACTTAGGCTTAGTTACAGCTGAACAATTTGATGAATGGGTACGTCCAGAAGATATGGTTGGTAGCTTAAAGTAATTTAAGTAAAACACAGCAAGGCGAACGTAAAGTTCGCCTTTTTTTTCTTTGTTTTGTTATAATCAGCACCATCAACTTTTTGTAATAGGTTTATGATGAAAATTAACACATTTCTATTTTCACTATTCTGTTTATTTTCTAGCACACTTTCTGCCCAATGGTTAAACGTCGGTAAAGCAGATTATAACTGGGGACCTTTCCATGTTTATACAATCAGTCTTTATACTGAAACAGGGAAGTATGAAGAAAATATTCGCCCTTTAATGCTGACTTTTACTTATGCTAAGCCTATTGAAGGTAAAAATTTTGCCATCAGCTTAATTAAAGAAATTGAAAATCTGAAACTGAAAGAGATTGATACTAAACATTATCTCAACGCCTTAAAAGCGCTTTTCCCAGATATTTCACCGAATGATGTACTGAATTATATTGCGCTCGAAGAACGAGGCTACTTTGTATTAAATGATACGATTTTAGATCAAGAGTTTGATGCCACTTTTACACAAGCATTAATTAGCATCTGGCTCTCGCCTAATACGAATTTTCCCAAATTACAACCTAAATTATTAGGTGATGAAAAACCAGAAAAAGAAGAGAAATTCCAAAATACTACGCCGAAAATCGCGCCTTTGACGGAAGATTCAACAAATCCAGAATTGCCCCCCAATTACCCATTAGATAATCGGGAAAATGAGGTGTCATAAACGCAAAAGACGACATTTTCTGTCGTCTTTTTTCTTTTAACTTTGTTTAAAGGCTTTAATACGTTGTAAATGGTGGGAAATTTTTTTGAATTTATGGGTTTCAACATCATCCCAAACTATCTCATAAAATGGCGACAAGAGCGCAGCACTCCGTTGAGAATCGAGTATCCCATCTTCTTTAGAAAGAAAAACTAAGCATTTCCCCTTATTTTTTTCTCGGAAATTTTCTACACATTTTGTTTCAATATCTTTATATTCTTCAGGGCGATCAATTTTCCCTGTCATATTTTCATAAGGGAAAAGATTCGGATTAAAAATTGCCTGTTTGATACCACACAAGAAACCAATCCGTTCAGACCAATAGCCACCTAGTCCCACACCACAAATTAAAGGCGCTGGATCCTTACTTTCCGAAACCAATTTATGTACTTCGTTCAAAAGAAATTGCATGTCATGACGTGGATGCAACGTACTGTAATTAACAAAACGGACATCCTCATCAATAAATTTCAGTTGCATCACTTTTTCATGATTGCCTGGGCTACTTGAATCAAACCCATGTAAATAAATAATCATTTATGACTCCTCAATTTAAACGATTGTCTTTGTGACATTTTGCAACGCCTGATATTTTTTCTCAAGGTGTACGATCATTTGCAATGCAATATCAATACCGCTGGTTTTTTCAATCATCTCTAAACCCGGACTGGCATTTACTTCAAGGACTAACGTCCCCCGTTTAGCACGAATGAGATCCACTCCCGCGACATCTAATCCTAAGGCTTTTGTTGCCTTGACCGCCATCGTTTTTTCCGCTTCAGATAAACTCACTTTTTCCGCCAAACCACCACGATGAAAATTGGCGCGAAATTCGCCATTCTGACTTATCCGTTGCATACTGGCGACAACTCGCTCACCAATCACAAAACAACGTAGATCTGCCCCATTCGCTTCTTCAATGAATTCTTGTGCAAGCACTGACACGTCTGCCTGCTTTAATGTTTCTAAAATACTGACCGCACTTTGCCTCTTCTCAGCCAAAATCACACCAATACCTTGCGCCCCAGACAATGTTTTTAAAATAGTCGGCGATTGCACATATTGCATAGTACTCGGTGCCTGAAATTCGGGTCCGGCTAACAGCGAATGAGGTATCGCGATGCCTTGTGCCATCAACATTTGTAAGCTTTGCCATTTATCGCGAGCCTGTAAAAATGCCGTGGCAGAATTCAAACAAGGGACATTTTGTGCTTCAAAATGGCGTAAAACTGCACAGCCCATTTTGGTGCTTTGAGAACCAAAACGCGGAATAACAGCATCGTAATTTAACAAGCGGCTAGGCTCGTGCTCCATTGTAGCTTGATAGATAAGCTCAAAGTGCGGTGAATTTTCAGAAAGTTTCAACAAGCAACGATTGGGATCAAGAATATCCATTTGGTGTCCACTATTTTCGGCTGCTTCTTTTAAACGTTGACAGCTATATAATCGTGGCTCACGACATAACATTAATAATTTCATAACTATTCACGAGGAAACAAAAACAGATAATAAGTGATTATATTACACTAAGCGAAGTCAGGCTGAAAAATACTTTATTCTTTTTCTTTGTATGAGGTAAAATGTGTTCCGTTTTGATCGCTATCAGATCATTTTTTTCATTCAAACAAGGAAATATGTATGTTCGTCGTCATCTTTGGGCGCGCAGGTTGCCCGTATTGTGTACGTGCTAAAAACTTAGCCGACAAATTAAAACAAAGCTTACCAGATTTCGATTATCGCTATGTCGATATCGTGGCAGAAGGCATTTCTAAAGCGGATTTATCCAAATCAGTTGGGAAACCCGTTGAAACCGTACCACAAATTTTTATTGATGAAAAACCGATTGGTGGCTGTACAGATTTTGAAGCCTTAATGAAGGCACAATTCAATATTGTTGCGTAATGCAACGCCAAAAATGCGATGAACACCTCATCGCATTTTTTATTGCACCAAAATTCTGCTTGCATAAGATAATAAATGAATATAAATTCAGTAAAAATGAATAAGTATTAAAGGAGTTACCGATGCGCAGTACAGAATTAGTTCATTGGTTTAGACAATCAACCCCTTATGTCAATATGCATAGAGGCAAAACTTTTGTCATTATGCTTGATGGGGACACTATTGCTTGTCCAAATTTTGTTAATATTATCAATGATATCAGCCTGCTACATAGTTTAGGCATTAAGTTAGTTTTAGTGTTTGGTGCACGTTATCAAATCAATGAGCTGTTACAGCAACATCAGATTGAATCGGTCTATCATAAAAATATTCGTATTACTGACTTAACCAGTTTAGAACTGGTGAAACAAGCTGTGGGTAAGCTCAATTACGATATTGCTTCACGCTTATCACTACGTCTCCCTCATTCTCCTTTAATTGATGTGGTCAGCGGTAACTTCGTATTAGCACAACCTATTGGCGTAGATGACGGCATCGATTATCAATTAAGTGGCAAAATTCGCCGTATTAATACAGAAAGTATCCAGCAACAATTAGATCGTGATGCGATTGTCTTAATTGGACCAATTGCACCTTCTGTTACTGGAGAAAGCTTTAATTTGCCTTTCGAAGAAATTGCTTCACAGCTTGCCATTAAGTTAAAAGCTGAAAAATTGATAGGCTTTTCCGCAACACAAGGCATCTTAGATGAAAACAACCAAACAATCAGTGATCTGTTGCCGCAAGATGCCGAGCTTTACTTAGCTAAACTGATACAACAAAACCAATATCACAGCTCTCAAGCTCGCTTTTTACAAGCAGCTATTGAGGCTTGCCGATTTGGCATAAAGCGTTCACATTTGATCAGTTATGAAGAAGATGGCTCACTGTTGCAGGAATTATTTACGCGTGACGGGGTTGGTACTCAGCTATCCATGGAACATTCCGAAACCATTCGCTTAGCGACGGTCAGTGATATTCCCGCGTTACTCGAATTGATTCGTCCACTTGAACAGCAAGGAATTTTAGTCAAACGCTCGCGCGAACAATTAGAAATGGAAATTAGCCAATATACGATTATCGATCGCGATGGTGTGATTATTGCTTGTGCTGCCTTAAATTGCTATGCCGATGAGAAAATGGCAGAAATGGCTTGTGTGGCAGTTCACCCAGATTACCGTAATTCTTCGCGTGGCGATATTTTATTAGAAGCTATCCAAAAACGGGCTAAACAACTGGGAATTGAAAAACTGTTTGTTCTCACAACGCGTACAGTACATTGGTTCCAAGAAAGAGGTTTTCAACTCGCAGAGATCGCAGATTTACCAGACAAAAAACGTCAACATTATAATTATCAACGTCGTTCCAAAATCTTAATTCAAGCGCTACAAAATAAAAAAGGCTAACTACGTTAGCCTTTTTCTCTTTTCGCTTTTTTACTTAAGGTAGTGCAGAAATGACACAGTAGCCCTCTTCCAAACCTGTGATTTGATAGCCAGTTCCACTTTCAATAAAAGCTGATTCACCCTGTTTTAATTCAAGTACCTGCGTGCCTTGAGAAAGAGTAAGCTTTCCTTTCATCACTAACAAAATTTGTGCACTTTGCGCCTGGCAAGACTGTGTTTGTCCTTGACAATAGTTAAATCGAGTAAGCGCAAAATCTTTAGCAGGAGTATGGTAAGTAAAATAAGCCTGTTGTGCTGGTGCCACTGGAATAATCTCAGGTACCACTTCACGACTATCAATAATCGCTAGCAAGGCTTGAATATCCACATGTTTTGGGGTTAACCCACCGCGAATCACATTATCTGAACACGCCATTAATTCAATATTTTGTCCACGTAAATACGCATGAGGAATACCCGCATCTTGGAAAATGCCCTCGCCTTCGCGTAAGTGCACAATATTAAATAAATAAAAGCAAACAAGACCTGCATCCAATTTTGACGGTGCAATCGCCATCGCCTCCATCGTATAAAGAACCCAATAATCTGGATTGCTCAGCTCAAGTTGATTCGCGGCATATTTCGCTTTATTTTCTTCTATAATCGGCAATAACCATTGAGATAACTGTTCTTGATCTGCTTGCATAATGTCAGCATAAAAAGCATGCATATCTTGTTGTACAAGCTTTGTTGCCAGTCCTTGTAAAGAAGGACGTGCATTTAAGGTTGCAAGCATAGCCTGTTTCGTTTTAAACCCATGTAATAACCAAAAATCGGATAATGCAATCATCATTTCTGGCTTGTGATTATTGTCTTTATAAGTACGAATAGGACTTGTTAAGGCAATGCCTTGCGCATTCTCTTGCGCAAATCCAATCTCTGCCTGTTTTTTTGTCGGATGTAATTGAATAGACAAGGGTTTTGCCACATCTAAAATCTTTAATAAATAAGGCAATTCTGAACCAAACTGGGACAGGCTCTTGTCGCCAAGTGCGGTTGGTTTTTGAGCTAAAAATGTAGCTAACGACGTTTCTTTGCCCTCAACATCAAGCATGGACGGTGCTGACACATGGGCACCTAACCACCACTCTGCATAATACTGTTCTGTTTCTTTTTTCATCCCAAGTAAGGCAGGTAAATAGTCTTTCCCGCCCCAAACGTAATGCTGTAAACGACCTGTTAATTGATAAATTCCCATATATTCCCCTGTTATTTATAACCACCAAAAAATTGAATAACCTGTTCACGATCTTGATCTGTCAACAAATGCACTAACAAACGTTTCCCATTTTTCATGTCAATCACAAGAATATTATTCTCTGCCAAATTCACCTGATGAATATCAGCATATTGAAAATAAATATTACCGAAGAAAAACCCTTTCTCTTTTAAAAGTAACATGGGGGCGCGAATAAACGCCGCATACACACTCAGTAAAATTAAAGCAGTTAATAGGTACAGAGTGGCCGACGAAAGATTGGTATAGGTTTGGTAAATGATAATGCCTATTAATAGACTAAAAATTAACGCATCCTTTTGTCCCTGCTTTTTCAGATGTACCTTAAGTAAGGTTTTTCCTTTCCAACAGTCCATGAAAAACTGATCGTAAAAAGCATAAAGTAAAAAGCAGAAAATACCCAAACACAGTAAGACGTTTATTATCATCAATTATATTACTCACAAATAACTTACTTAGCTTTATTTTACAAAAAAGAGATGAACGCATTCAGCCTTTTTTATTTCCTTATCGGATTAGAGATTAAAAGAAAATGTCTAAACCAACACGAAAGTCGTTAAAGCCCGCACGGAAGTATCAATAAATTTGCTAAAAAAGATAGACATGATGTCTATCTTTTTATACGTCACTTTCCCAATAGAAAACTAGAAAAATACGCGTAACCCTACCCCTAATTTATTATTTTTTACCTGATGGTTTGTACTGAATACTTTTACAGTTGGATTAACTTGATAATCATAAATATCAGAGGTGGCTTTCGCTTTCTCATACGCATATTCAACGTAAGCTAATACATTCTTATGCAATTTATAATCTGCACCCACAATCAACGTATCTACGCTTTTTTTCCAATTATGCACCACTAGGTAGTCAACTTCAGTACCAAATGCTAGATGGTTTTTGACTTTTACATTGTTCCACTGAATATACACTTTGGACGGTTCAGTCACTTGATAAGAAGCGGATACTAATAAAGTCTGTATCGTTTTTTCTTTTGTATCATGTTCTTTACTGATCATTTTACCATATTCCGCGCCAAAACTCATAGAACCATACACAACTTGTGCAGCCGTTCTCCAAGTAATATTAGTATATGCAGTTCGCGTACTCTCATAATCATATTTATTCACGCCATAACCTGCTGCTAAATTTAGCATTAAATCCTGCGCTAACGCACGGCGATAGAATAACGACGTTTGATAAGCATATTTATCTTCATAATTACCTAGCGGATTATCTTTAACTGAAGTTTTTTTGTTCGCATTACCAAATACATAATCCAAACCTAAACTAAAACCGTGCCATTCTACTGAACGGAATTTAATAGATTTCTCAGCAGAAATTAATAAATTATTGTCAGCACCCCAAGCATAAGCATTATCATTAAGCTGGACATCATCCCCATTGGTAGCTTGTTTACCCAAAGTTAAAGTACCTATCCCTTCATAAGCTAAACCCGCGAATAACTTATTAGTGGTCGGATTACCAAATTTGCCTGAGGAAAATACATTATCTTCACTATCAAATCGGATTTCTAAACCACTTACTGCACTTAAACCACTCCCTAATTGATGAGTCACTTTCATGTCTAAACGAGAATCATCATTTTTTAAATCCACCCTTTTATTTTTTTCTTTAGCGAGTAATACTCGAACAGATCCCCCAAGCTCGACAGTCGTGCCATCGTTATGATAAATAATGCTGGCATGTGCTGAAGTAGCAAATACGACTATTGTTGCTAGTGCGATGATTGTTTTTTTCATTAATGTTGATCCTCTTAAAACTTAGGTTATGTATAAAGCAGGATAATTTTTATAATAAAATCAGTTACTTTATATCACGTTCAATTCTCACCCTCTCAAACCTATATGTCAATTTAATCCACTAAAGTAGATTAAACTTCTTGTTGCTAGCACACATTCATTAAATAACATTCAGAAATATCAAGAATAATTAAAATATAAATTATTTATATAAAAATAATGTATTCAATAAATAAAAAAAGCCCTATATTTTCAATATAGGGCTTAAAAATTAATCGACTATAAAGACTAAGCTAAAATGCCAGTCCATGCACCAAAAATACCGATGGCAAAGAAACCAATAATAATCCACAAGGCATTGACCCGGTTACGTAATAACCACATACAAGCAAAGGTCAACAATAATGGTAATAAGCCCGGCATTAAGCTATCTAAAATGGTTTGAATCGTTTCCACTTTGGTGCTGCCATCTTGCATTTGAATATTGGCAACAACAAAAGGAACATTGATACTGGTCCATTTCTGAACAAGAGCTCCCATGATAAATAAACCAAGAATTGACGCGCCTTCAGTTAGTTTTTGCAGTAAGCCACCGCTCATATCACCGACTACATCGAGACCTTTTTTATAACCATAGGTCACGCCAAAATAACGGGTAGCTAAACGCACAAGATTAAACAATACAAAGAACAAAATTGGACCTAAGATATTACCGTTAATCGCTAATCCGGCACCTAATGCCGCGAATACTGGACGCGCGGTTCCCCAATAAATCGGATCACCCACACCAGCTAACGGTCCCATTAAACCGACTTTAATCCCGTTGATTGCCGCATCGTCAATTTCTTTACCATTTGCACGTTCTTCTTCCATTGCAATGGTGACGCCTAATACTGGCGCAGCCACAAACGGTTGTGTATTGAAGAATTCTAAATGGCGTTTGATGGCATCTTTACGTTCTTGTGAGTTTGGATCAGGGTATAAACGTTTGATAACCGGTACCATCGAATAGGCAAATCCAAGCGCTTGCATCCGCTCAAAGTTCCAAGACCCTTGGAAAAGATTAGAACGACGTACTACTGCATTTAAATCGCTTTGCGTTACTTTTTTCATTTCAGTTGTCATTGTTGTAATTCCTATTAATCTAATCTGTTATCAAGATCATTGTTACCATTGCTCACCACTTGTACCACTTGCTTACTTTGGTTGTATTTCGGGTGAAGCTGAATATAAAGCACCGCCATGATCGCGCCTAATACCCCTAATGCCACTAAGTTAAATTCCGTAAAGGCAGCAATCACAAAACCTGCATAGAAGAATGGCATTAAATGCCCTGCACGCATCATATTGATCACCATTGCGTAACCCACGACAGCAATGAATCCACCCGCTATTTTAAGCCCGGTCGTCACCACATCAGGAATCGCACTTAACATAGTTTGAACCGTATCTGTTCCCGCCGTCATGGCAACAATTAATGCAGGGATTGCAATACGCATAGCTTGTAATAACAAAGCGGAACGGTGAATCCAATCTAATTTATTCAGATCACCGCTCTCAACAACATTATCCGCTGCATGTTGGAAACCAACCGTAATCGCACGGACAACATAAGTTAAGACTTGACCGGCTGCCGCCAATGGAATCGCAATCGCAATACCAGTTGAAATATCTTGACCACCGACAATAACCAGAATAGTCGATACAACAGAAGCCAACGCCGCATCTGGCGCTAATGCTGCTCCGATATTCATCCAGCCTAAGGCTAACAATTCAAGCGTACCACCAACAATGATACCCGTCTTAATGTCACCTAAGACAAGACCAATTAACGTACAAGCAATCAACGGACGGTGTGTTTGCCATTCATCCAAAATCGATCCCATTCCTGATACACAAGCAACGAGAAAGACAAGTACAATTTGTAAAGTTGAAATTTCCATTCTAATTTCCTTTTCTTAATATCATTAGATGAGATTATTTTTCTTTAATAAATCCATCATATACTGACGGCTATCATTTGAGACTTTACGCACATCAAGCTCAATGTTTTGTGCATCCAGTTTCTTAAATGCCTCAATATCTTTATCATCGACAGCAACCGCACTGGTGATCATTTTTTTGCCATCTTTATACGCCATACCACCAACATTAATTGATTTAAACGCCACACCTGCTTCCATTAAACGGACAACATCGGTCGGATTAGTAAACAATAACATCATACGCTCGCCCGCATATTCTGGGTTGTTATATACACGGATCATTTTTTCTACATCCACGACATGTGCAGTTACGCCCGGCGGTGCAACACTTTTCAACATGGTTGAACGTACGCTGTCCTTCGCCACATCATCATTGACCACAACAATACGGCTCACTTTACTTTCTTTCGTCCAACGGGTTGCGACTTGACCATGAATTAAACGGTCATCAATACGTGCCAAACCAATTTCTAAATGCCCAACACCATTTGCGGTAACAACTGTCGGTTCAACGGGTTTTTCTTCCACATTTTGGACTGGTGTTGCGACTTCCTCTTCCTCATAGCGTAATGCACGCACACCGGTGCGACCCGTTTCAAGCGCAATCGCTACCAGTTCAGGTAATGTTGGTCCATCATCACGTGCCATAAAGGTTTCCACTAACATCGGGACATTTACCCCAGTCACGATGTCCATATTTGGCTTGCCATCAGCAACGCGATTTGCCGCATTAAATGGACTGCCACCCCAAGTATCCACTAAAAACAACACCTCATCACAATGGGATAAAGTGGTTGATAGTTTTTCTTGGTATTTGGTCATGATAGTTTCAGCATTTTCTCCCGGAACAAAATCGATAGTGGCAACATTGTCTTGCTCACCAATCAACATTTCCGTGGTTTTCAGCAATTGCTCTGCTGCTACCCCATGAGTCGCTATCATAATAGCAATTGTCATTGTTTGACTCCTTATAAAAATTAAAAATCAAATAGAGTTATCTGAGCGCGAATTATAGAGTAAAGGATGAAATAACGATGTGATTTAGATCACAATTTAATGGTATAGTTACGTTAAAAATGTTGTACATGTCACATTTTTGACCAATTTTATGGCGTATTACACCATTCTCAGCGAAGTTAAAAGTACTTCATTTGCTGATTTAAAAAATTATTCAAAATTTTTAACATTTCAATAACATAATCATTTAAGAAAAATAATATAATATTTTCATTCGGTTTATTCTTGCAAAGCCGTCAAAAATCCGTAAACTACGCGACAATTTCTCATTCTGAGAAACCCCTCCTCCAACTTTAATGGGCTACCAGAGAGTAGCAAAAGGATCAAAAAATGAATGATAATGTCAATAAAGACGGCTGGAAAGCTTTATTAGGATCTGCTGTCGGCTATGCAATGGATGGTTTCGATCTTCTTATCTTAGGTTTTATGTTATCGGCGATTTCTGCCGATCTCGCCTTAACCCCCGCCCAATCGGGCTCACTTGTCACTTGGACACTGATTGGCGCTGTCGCCGGTGGCATTATTTTTGGCGCACTCAGTGATAAATACGGTCGTGTACGTGTTTTAACGTGGACAATTGTGCTATTCGCTGTCTTTACCGGACTGTGTGCTTTTGCACAAGGTTACTGGGATCTCTTGATTTACCGTACTATTGCTGGCATCGGTCTTGGTGGCGAATTTGGTATCGGTATGGCATTAGCCGCCGAAGCCTGGCCGGCACGTCATCGTGCTAAAGCCTCTTCTTATGTTGCCCTAGGTTGGCAAGTGGGTGTACTGGGTGCCGCACTTCTCACACCATTATTATTACCGCACATTGGCTGGCGCGGCATGTTCTTGGTGGGCATTTTCCCTGCATTTGTCGCATGGTATTTACGTGCCAAATTGCATGAACCAGAAATTTTTGTCAAAAAACAGACCGCACTTGAGCGTCAGAAAACTTCTCGTTTAGAGCCTTTCCGCTTACTGATTAAAGATAAAGCGACAGCAAAAATTAGTGCCGGAATCGTGGTATTAACCTCAGTACAAAACTTCGGTTATTACGGGATCATGATTTGGATGCCTAATTTCTTATCAAAACAACTGGGATTTAGCTTGACCAAATCAGGTGTCTGGACCGCTGTCACCATTTGCGGGATGATGTTTGGTATTTGGTTATTCGGTCAACTTGCTGACCGCATTGGGCGTAAACCAAGTTTCTTACTCTTCCAATTCGGTGCGGTGATCAGTATTTTTACCTACTCTCAAATGTCAGATCCAACCTATATGTTGTTTGCTGGGGCGGTTTTAGGGATGTTCGTCAACGGGATGATGGGGGGCTATGGTGCATTGATGTCAGAGGCATACCCAACACAGGCTCGTGCCACAGCACAAAATGTATTATTTAACTTAGGACGTGCTGTTGGAGGATTTGGACCAATTGTGGTCGGCGCATTAGTTTCAACTTACTCTTTCCAATTGGCAATCGCTTTCTTAGCCAGTATTTACATTATCGATATGATTGCGACAATCTTCTTGATTCCAGAATTAAAAGGTAAACAATTGGATTAATCATACAAAAAAAGCGCGGTTCAATTTGACTTGAACCGCTTTTGATCATTCTTTCTTCAACAAGACTTCGTGCGCTTGTTTTTGTTCTTTCATCTTTTCGCGAATTTCTCTACGCTGTTGCGAAATCTCCGCATTTCTGATCATGTAATCATCTACGCGTTTTTCATAATCTTCACGCATACTTTCAATAATCGTACGCACATCCTGAATCGACATGTCATCACGAATATATTGATTTAAGTTATCTAGTAGTAATACACGTTTCTGATTATCACGAATTTTACGGTTATTATCTTCGCGATCGCGCGCGAGTTTGTTTTTTAAACGATACATACGCACATACTCTAATACTTCTTGAAATGACTGTTTATTGACATTTTCCATCATACGACTCTCTTAAAATAAATAAAAAATAAACCGTACTTAATTTAGCTATTTTTCACCTCCCCGTCAAAGCGTTCGTGAACTTTTTAAAAAATTAAACAAAAAAATCCGCTTATTTCAGCCTTCCCCCATTGCCTAGAATGGGTTGAGGTGATAAAACTAGTCAATTATTTTGAGTAAAAAAAGGAAGTGACTATGTCAAAGGTTTTTAATTTTAGCGCCGGCCCTGCCATGATGCCTGAAGCAGTCTTAGCGCAAGCACAAGCGGAGCTTTTAAACTGGCAAGAACAACAGACTTCTGTCATGGAAGTCAGCCATCGTGGTAAATTATTTATGGCATTAGCAAGCCAATCTGAGTTAGATTTACGCCAGCTTTATCAGATCCCAGACAATTACCGCATCCTTTTCTTACAAGGTGGTGCTCGCGGGCAATTTGCTGCGATTCCAATGAATTTATTAAAAGAAAAAGGCAAAGCCTTATATTTGACCAGTGGGCATTGGTCTGCCACCGCTGCCAAAGAAGCGCGCTTATTTGGTGACATTGATGAAGTCAATATTCTGGAAGAAGGCAACGAACTCAAGATCGGTCAGTTAGATTTTAGTCATATTGCCGACCAATATGATTATGTTCACTACTGCCCAAATGAAACGATCAGTGGCGTAGAAATTTTTGATCTGCCAAAAGTGGGGAACGCGGTCTTAGTGGCAGATATGTCTTCCAATATTCTCTCACGCAAAATTGATATCAGCCAATTCGGCTTAATTTATGCGGGCGCACAGAAAAATCTTGGTCCAGCAGGAATTACTCTAGTCATTGTACGCGAAGATTTAATTGGTCATGCACGCCAAACTACACCAACAATTTGGAATTACGAAATACAAAGTAAAGCTGACTCAATGATTAATACGCCACCCACCTTTGCTTGGTATTTATGTGCTTTAGTCTTCAAGCATCTTTTATCCCTTGGCGGGATCGAGGAAATCGAAAAACGGAATCAGGCAAAAGCACAACTGCTTTACGACTATTTAGAGAGTACACCGTTTTACCGTAATCCAGTTGCCAAAGTAAACCGCTCACGCATGAATGTGACCTTTACTACCGATAATGATGAACTGAATGCAAAATTTGTTGCTGAAGCAACGGCTGCGGGATTGCATGCCTTAAAAGGACATAAAGTGTTAGGTGGCATGCGCGCGTCAATCTATAACGCAATGCCGATGGAAGGAGTGCAAGCTTTAATTGCCTTCATGAAACAATTTGAAGCTGAAAACCGTTAAAAGTGCGGTTTGTTTTCGCCAAATTTTACAACACAGTAAATATAAAAATAATAAAGGAACACTATGCAATACATCAACATCGTTAACGAAGGGGTGAAACAGCTTCACCCTTATCAAGCTGGAAAACCAATTGAAGAGTTAGAACGAGAGCTAGGAATTACCAATATCATTAAGTTAGCATCCAATGAAAATCCATTTGGTCTGCCTGACAGTGCTAAACAGGCGATTTTAGCGGAATTGAATAATCTGACGCGCTACCCTGACAGTAATGGCTTTTACTTTAAACAAACGGTCGCAAAAAAATTTGGCTTATCTCCTGAACAAATTACCTTAGGCAATGGTTCAAATGATTTATTAGAGTTAGTCGCGCATACCTTTGCTAACGAACAAGATGAAATTCTCTTTTCACAATATGCCTTTATTGTGTATCCCCTTGTTACACAAGCTATCAATGCCAAAAAAGTGGAAATCCCAGCGAAAAACTATGGGGCTGATTTAGACGGTTTTTTACAGGCAATAAGTGATAAAACCAAATTAATTTATCTCGCGAACCCCAATAATCCGACAGGCACTTTTTTAAGTGCGGGTGAAATTTCCCAATTTTTAAATCAAGTGCCCGCGCATGTCATCGTGGTATTAGATGAGGCTTATACTGAATTTACCTTGCCGGAAGAACGAGTAGATTCCTTTACGTTACTCAAAAAACACCCTAATCTTGTGATTTGTCGTACCCTTTCTAAAGCCTATGGTTTAGCGGGTTTGCGCATTGGTTACGCGGTTTCTTCTGCCGAGATTGCTGACCTCTTTAATCGCGTTCGCCAACCGTTTAACTGTAATAGTCTGGCATTAGCCGCTGCTACCGCGGTGCTGAATGATGATGCATTTATTGAGAAAGTGGCCGAAAACAACCGACAAGGGTTGAAGTTATTAGAAGACTTCTTTACAGCCAAAGGTTTGAACTATATTCCTTCAAAAGGCAATTTTGTCATGTTAGATGTCAATCAACCAGCCTTACCAATTTATCAGGCATTATTACAAAAAGGCGTGATTGTGCGTCCAATTGCAGGTTATGGCCTACCAAATCATTTACGGATTAGCATCGGTTTACCAGAAGAAAACCAACGTTTCTTACTCGCATTAAGCGAAGTATTAGGGCTTTAAGCCAAACTTATCCAGTGTATAGGAAATATAAATCGTGATAAAAGATGCGACCGCTATTACTCTCAATCCCATCAGCTATATTGAAGGCGAGGTGCGTTTACCAGGCTCTAAAAGCTTATCCAATCGCGCACTCTTACTTTCCGCATTAGCTAAAGGAAAAACAACATTAACCAATCTGTTAGATAGTGATGATGTGCGCCATATGTTAAATGCGTTAAAAGAACTTGGCGTGACTTATCAACTGTCAGAAGACAAATCCGTCTGTGAAATTGAAGGCTTAGGACGTGCTTTTGAATGGCAAAGTGGCTTAGCTTTATTTTTGGGCAATGCAGGGACTGCGATGCGTCCCTTGACTGCCGCGCTTTGTTTATCGACACCGAACAAGAAAGGCAAAAATGAAATAGTCTTGACTGGTGAACCTCGTATGAAAGAACGCCCAATACAACATTTAGTTGATGCATTATGTCAAGCTGGCGCAGAAATTCAGTATTTAGAACAAGAAGGTTACCCACCTATCGCCATTCGAAATACCGGACTCAAAGGCGGACGAGTACAAATTGATGGGTCAGTTTCTTCTCAATTTTTGACCGCACTTTTAATGGCAGCCCCGATGGCAGAGGCGGATACGGAAATTGAAATCATCGGTGAGCTGGTTTCCAAACCTTACATTGATATAACCCTTAAGATGATGCAAACCTTTGGCGTTGAGGTTGAAAACCAAGCCTATCAACGCTTTTTGGTGAAAGGTCATCAGCAATACCAATCACCACACAGGTTTCTAGTAGAAGGCGATGCCTCTTCTGCTTCTTATTTTCTCGCCGCGGCAGCAATCAAGGGAAAAGTAAAAGTCACAGGCATCGGTAAAAATAGCATTCAAGGGGATCGTCTGTTTGCGGATGTGCTAGAAAAAATGGGGGCGCATATCACTTGGGGCGACGATTTTATTCAAGTGGAAAAAGGCAACCTCAAAGGCATCGATATGGATATGAACCATATTCCCGATGCAGCAATGACCATTGCCACCACTGCACTTTTTGCAGAAGGTGAAACGGTCATTCGTAATATTTATAACTGGCGCGTAAAAGAAACTGATCGCTTGACCGCGATGGCGACCGAACTGCGTAAGGTGGGGGCGGAAGTGGAAGAAGGCGAAGATTTTATTCGTATCCAGCCATTGAATCTGGCGCAATTTCAACATGCTGAAATTGAAACATACAATGATCACCGCATGGCGATGTGCTTTGCTTTAATCGCATTGTCCCAAACGTCGGTCACGATTTTAGACCCGAGCTGTACCGCAAAAACGTTTCCTACATTTTTTGATACTTTTTTGAGATTAACACACGCAGAAAGTTAGCCTACAGATAGATACTAAGCAAAAAGCGAAGTATTTTGTAATACTTCGCTTTTTGAGTGACGAATCGGGTCTGAGATAATGCAAGAAAACACCTTAAGACTGAATCCGAAAACTCGCCATATAATTTGCGCTGACATCTTTATTGAGCCAGAATTTACCCGTCAATGGATTATAATGATAGCCTACCATATCTAAACAGGTTAATTGAGCTTCATCACACCAATGAAGTAATTCCGCTGGCTTAATAAATTTGTCGTAATCGTGCGTCCCTTTCGGCAACATTTTCAACACATATTCCGCACCAATAATCACCAATGCCCAGGCTTTAAGGGTTCGATTAATGGTGGAGAAAAAAATCACCCCGTTTGGTTTTAATAATTGCTTACAACAGGCAATAATCGAACTCGGGTCAGGCACATGCTCAAGCATTTCCATGCAAGTAATCACATCAAACTTTTCGTCCTCCCCTCTTTCAGCAAAAAGTGCGGTCTGATTTTGCAAAAATTCCTCAATCGTAATTTGTTGATAATCAATGTGTAGCCCGCTTTCTAAAGCATGTTTTCTTGCCACTTGTAATGGGGCAGAAGACATATCAATCCCCGTCATAATTGCGCCTTGCTTTGCCATGCTTTCTGACAAAATGCCACCGCCACAGCCCACATCCAGCACTTTTTTCCTCGTTAGCCCGTTGGCTTGCTGTGCAATATAGCTTAAACGTAACGGATTAAGTTGATGGATCGGTTTGAAATCCCCTTGCGGATCCCACCAGCTTTTTGCCATTTTCTCAAACTTATCAAGTTCTTGTTGATCAATATTTTGCATGAAATTTCTTCTTATGATTTTGAATAGAAACAATACGTTATTATTCCCCAAATCAGGCAAAATTTCACTATAAAATTAGGGGAACACTAGATTTTATGCTATAATTCCGTCAATTTTTTGATTAATCAAACTCAATGATTAGGAAGTTTTCAATGACCGATTTAGTCCAAGATACTATGCATCAAGATATTAGCCCAATCAGTATTGAAGAAGAGCTGAAATCCTCATATCTCGATTATGCCATGTCCGTCATCGTAGGGCGTGCATTACCCGATGTACGCGATGGTTTGAAACCCGTCCATCGCCGCGTATTATTTGCGATGCACGAAGGCGGGAATGCCTATAACAAACCTTATCGTAAATCCGCTCGTATCGTAGGGGATGTAATCGGTAAGTATCACCCTCATGGTGATAGCGCGGTCTATGACACACTCGTGCGCATGGCTCAGCCGTTTTCATTACGTTATATGTTAGTAGATGGGCAAGGTAACTTCGGTTCAATTGATGGCGATGCTGCCGCGGCAATGCGTTATACTGAAGCCCGCATGACTAAAATCGCCCATGAATTATTAGCGGATCTCGATAAAGAAACTGTCAATTTTGTGCCTAACTACGATGGCTCTGAACAAATTCCTGAAGTCCTCCCAACTAAAGTCCCTGCGCTTTTAGTCAACGGTTCTTCCGGTATTGCAGTCGGTATGGCAACTAATATTCCCCCTCATAACTTAGGCGAAGTGTTAGACGGTTGCTTAGCGTATATCGAAAACAACGAGATCAGCATTGATGAGTTAATGACTTATATTCCAGGTCCAGACTTCCCAACCGCCGCATTAATCAATGGTCGCAAAGGGATTGAAGAAGCCTATAAAACAGGACGTGGTAAAATTTATGTACGTGCCAAAGCTGAAGTGGAAACCGATGAAAAAGGCGGTGAAACCATTGTGGTGCATGAAATTCCTTATCAAGTCAACAAAGCCAAATTAATCGAAAAAATTGCTGATCTCGTAAAAGAGAAAAAAGTCGAAGGCATTAGCGCAATCACGGATTTATCTGACAAAGACGGGATGCGTATTGAAATTAAAATCAAACGTGATGCCGTGGGCGAAGTGGTTCTCAACAACTTGTATGCCTTGACCCAATTGCAAGTCACTTTTGGCATTAACATCGTTGCTCTCGATAAAGGTCAACCCAAACTGCTCAATTTAAAACAATTAATTGAAGCTTTCGTGTTACACCGTCGTGAAGTAGTCACACGCCGTACCGTTTATGAATTGCGCAAAGCACGTGAGCGTGCCCATATTTTAGAAGGCTTAGCCATTGCTCTTGCCAATGTAGATCCGATTATTGAATTAATCCGCAATGCGCCAAATCCTGAAAGTGCCAAACGTGCATTATTAGCGCAAGCATGGGAGCTTGGTCATGTATCACAAATGCTTGCTGCCACAGGGGTTGATGCGGCACGTCCTGAAGATCTAGAAGAACAATACGGTATTCGTGATGGCATGTATTATCTGACCGAAGTTCAAGCACAAGCGATTTTAGATTTACGTTTACAAAAACTGACTAACTTAGGTCATGATGAAATTCTTGATGAGTACAAAAAACTCCTCGATGTGATCGGCGAATTATTACATATCTTACGTAGCCCTGAGCGCTTAATGGAAGTGATTCGTGAAGAATTAGAACAAATTCGCGAACAGTTTAATGATCCACGTCGTACAGAAATTACCGCGAGCTCTGCTGATATCAATCTTGAAGACCTCATTGCCCAAGAAGATGTGGTGGTTACCCTTTCACATGAAGGTTACGTCAAATATCAACCCCTTACTGACTACGAAGCACAACGTCGTGGTGGTAAAGGGAAATCCGCAGCCAAAACCAAAGAAGAAGATTTCATTGAGCGTCTTTTAGTGGCAAACACCCATGACACCATTCTCTGTTTCTCGAGTCGTGGACGCTTATATTGGTTAAAAGTGTATCAACTCCCACAAGCTAGCCGTGGTGCACGTGGTAGACCAATCGTCAATATTCTTCCATTAGATGAAAATGAACGTATTACCGCGATTCTACCTGTCACTGCTTATGAAAAAGATAAATTTGTCGTGATGGCAACTGCCGGCGGTATCGTGAAAAAGATTGCCTTAACTGAATTCAGTCGTCCTCGTTCAACAGGCATTATTGCACTCAACTTGCGTGATGAAGACGAACTCATCGGTGTGGATATCACCGATGGTCAAAATGAAATCATGCTCTTCTCCGCACAAGGGCGTGTAGTTCGCTTTAGTGAAAATGCTGTGCGTGCCATGGGGCGTGCAGCAACAGGTGTACGCGGTATTAAACTGGCGTTAACGAATGATTTGTCGGATGATGAAAGTGCGGTCGATATGGAAGAGATCTCTGATGAGAATACTAATGATGCTTTGGATCTCAATATTGATAAAGTCGTGTCACTTGTTATTCCAAAAAATGAAGGCGCCATTTTAACCGCCACACAAAACGGTTATGGTAAACGTACTGAATTAGCGGAATACCCAACTAAATCACGTAACACCAAAGGCGTGATCTCGATTAAAGTGAGTGAGCGTAACGGCAAAGTCGTTGCAGCAACACAAGTTGAGGAAAGCGATCAAATTATGCTCATTACTGATGCCGGTACACTAGTACGCACTCGCGTAAATGAAATCAATATTATCGGTCGAAATACACAAGGAGTACGTCTCATCCGAACAAGTGAAAATGAAACACTGGTTGGGTTACAACGCGTTTGTGATGTCGATGAAGAAGACATTGAGAGTGATGTGAGCGAAAGGGCGGACGAAAGCGCAGAAAGTTAAATTCATTCACTAAATACAATATTATTTAAAGCAGTAGCCTCGCTACTGCTTTCTTTATCTTAGGGAAAAAAATCGATGGCATATTATCTTATTTATCTACACATTGCTTGTGCCTTTCTCAGCCTCAGTCTATTTATTATCCGTGGCATGATGCAATTAACAGGCAAAAATTGGCGAGACAGAAAAGTATTAAAAATCTTACCGCACTTAACTGATACGCTGTTGTTCTGTTCGGGAATTGGGCTATTTCTTCTTTTTCAGCAAAATGTAACAACATGGTTCATTTACAAAATGCTCTTTATCCCCCTTTATATTGCTGCTGCAACCATTTTCTTTAGCCGAAAAAGGTTAACATCACCTTTCAGCCAAAAGAAAAATCGCTTCTACTTTATTACGGCACTCATCTTCTTTCTCAGTACCATGGTTATTGCTTATTTGAAATAACATCTATATCTCAATCAATAGCGCAAAATGGCTTAGTTTGTTCGACTAAGCCTATGCCTTGAGCGTTTTAATTCATATTGTTGTCTATTCTGTATTATTCACGAAAAAGTTATGTTATGTAATGAATTAAAATCACCAGTAGATAAAATTTGAAAAACACATAAAAAAATCTCTTAGCCTGTGCTAAGAGATTTTTTAGCGTTATCCTTGGACAATCTTAAAATTTCGGTTTATGAGATGAAGAACGCCCCACCTCTTCTTCAAATCCAATAATTTGTTTGAAACTATCTAACAACTCTTCTTTCGAATAAGCCGTATAATATTGATCACCTACACATTTTTTCCAAGCGGCAACTTGGTTTGCTGGTGGACTATAGCCAAACGCAACAAACGCAATTCTTCCTGGTAACTCTCGTAAATTTGGATCTTGTAACTTGCCCAATTGTTCTCGAATTTTGTCACACATACCATTGTTTAAAAGAGTCGTTAATGTACTATAAGTTGGCCAGTTATCTTCACCATCAGATAATACTAAGATAACACGTTGAATATTTGTCCCGAGTTTCGAAGGTTGCGCATCAGGATTCTTATTCTCGTCCATCATGATATTAGCTCCAACAAGAAGCCCCGAAGATGCAGAAGTCCAACCAGAAGGACGAACAATATTCAACTCTCTTGTAATATCTTTATTTTTTTGATCAAACCAAGCTCGAGTTGTTCTTCTACCAATATTTCCGCCAAGACACCGTTCTTCATCAGTAAACACCATATCATAACGTCTGTTTGAACCATCAAACTGGGAAATTTGGTCAATCGTCCCACTTACATCTATATAAGTATTAAATAATTCTCTAATTGTCGTCCAGTCATTAATTTTTAGTGCATAATCCATAATTTTCTTAGGATTTGCATCAATTTGACAAGTTCTAGAGCTCCCTGAGCCTCTACAAGTTGAAGAATGGAATTTGTCATAATAGCCTTTATAATGCTCCTGGAAAGACACTGTACTTCTCTCCCATCTCCCAGCATTAAATTTCCAAGGTGTATTATTACCCGTAATCCAATAACGAATAGTTAATTTTCGAGAAGTTTGTGATATTTTTCCTTCATATGGAAGCACACAGCCTTCAGTGACATCCCGTTGTCTAACACCGCCAGAAAAAGTCGTAAATCCAATACGGTTGAAAGGGCTCACACCTTCACTAACATCCTCTGGCAATAAAATTTTCGAAATTTCACTAACCACTTCTCTTAGAATAGTAATTTTAGCTTTTCCTAGAGACCTGCCGTTTTTATCCTGTAAATGACTATTCATCGAACCAGAATAATCCGAAACAAGCATTAGCTCCACAGGAATCACGATGCCTTTTTCTTTAATCGCATAACTTGTCTCAGACTCCATTCTAATTCGATTTTTTTTCAGTTTATCTTCACTAACCAACGATTCACTGACAGGAAGCCAAAATTTACGATTGACGCCACCTTGCACTTCACAAACAATGGGTTTACGACGTGCATATTCATTAGCTGTAGGTAAATCTAACTCCTCACATGAATAATGAAAAGGCTTGTCAATAGTAATTGGTGCATCGGACGAAGCATTCGCATTTTCTGAACGTAAATAGAGTTTGGCAATACCTTGAATAAGCTCTTGATTACGCTTTTCTTGTTTTGCCATAAATTCATTACCACCAAATTTTGCTTTGTCTTGAGGCGATACTACTTGTCGATTAACATCACCATGTTTTTTATTTTCTCGGTAGCCATTATTTTCAGCGACCAACGCTAAGGCAGCTTGATCCATTCCTTGAGCTAAACGTGCTTTATCAAGCACAACCCCAGTTCCATCAACCGTAAATCCAATCAAAACTAATAATGGGAATGCCAGTAATGCAGTCATTACTGTATAAACACCTAGCTCATTCTCATAAAATTTTCTGACCGAATCATAGCAAGAACGAATTAAATAAAGTTTTTTCATAAAGTTCCCTAACGATAATTTATCGTGATACTGACATTGACGATGATCTAATCAGCCCCGTTGAACGCTCAGACTTATCCAGTAATATTGTTTCAAACAAGCCCTGAGTTTCAACACAAAGAGTAATTTGATAAAGGGGTATTTTTCTTTCATTATTGAGTTCTGAGCGAGGAGATAAATAGGATAAATCAGAAAGCCTTTTATAAGGCTTACAATCGCCAATGATATTTGGAATCCTCCGTCCAGAACCGTCTTGTGCCCAATATTCTAAAACAACATCGATCCTTTTATTACTATTCTGATCACCATAAATCAGTTTCTTAGCAAGCTTTTCAAATTGCTTATGATCATCAATATTAATTTGTGCAACTCTATCGTACAACTGTGTACGTTCACGGAGAATACTAACTAATGTATAAGAGGCATTATCTAACTTGCCTAATGTAGAACGTAACATTACTAAATCGAAGAGAAATGCAAATAGCACAATCAGAAACATTGACATAAAAAGGAACTCTATCGTCACTGCGCCCTTTTTATTTTTCCAAAAATGCTTGAATTTAACTAAACCTGACTCTTTCATATATAGCTCGAAATAATGAGTAAATTTTCTATGGATTCGTCCCAAGAGAACTTGGTTTTGCTCCTAACATAAATTGAGAACGCTCAAATTCCTGTACAACAACAAATTCACGGTTCAGTACTACTTGAGACCAAGACTCAGGAATAAATACTAACGGCACCATAAACTTATATTTATAAGTTAAAGAATATTGTGCTAAAGTCGCGCGACTCCCCGTAGGAGAGATTAACTCCCCTTTATGATTTTTTTGTGGTTGGCGAAATTTATTAAGCAGAAGATTTTTAATACATTCCGTTTCTTTATCACAATCCACATATTGGACTTTTACATCAAATTTATTATCTTCTAACAACGCCAAATATCCAATTGTCGATTCATCATGGAATTTTTTTTGCTTCGTAAGAGCTTTCCTAAATGCTTCTTCATAATTTCCAGAAATTGCTTGTTCATTCTTCGCAATTCTGACACTTTCTGTTATAGCTAAATCCCAATAAGCTGTCGCAACCGCTAATCGACAAAATTCAAAAATAAACATCACAACAAATAAATAGAACGCTATCGTCAAAGCAAATTCAATTGACGAGGTTCCTTTTATATTTGATAGAAACTTTTTCATATCAAATCCTTAGTGTTACCGAGTTACACCTTTTGATACATGTGTAGTTTTTTTCAATGCATTAATTAAATCATCTGGTGAAGTATTTAAACGCTCTTTAACAATGATATCTTTTGCATAATCAAGATCACCATTTTTAACTAAAGCAAAAACAAGATTATGAATCAATCGAGAATTCTTAACGCCATTTAAATATTGTGGCAACAGTAAAGAAACAGCATTATTAAAATCACCATTAATAATATTTAGCATGGCTAAATTATTAATAGCAACATTATCATTAATAAAGAACTCTCTTGCTTTATTGATATCATTTCGGGCATTCACCAAATTCCCATTTTGCGCATAAGCGATACCTCTTAAATTATATACTTCTCCTTCATTAGGTGATTTTAATAAGAGTTCATTTGCGACAGAAATTGCTTCTTGGAAATTATTTAATTGAATTAGATTTTTTATCTGTAATATTTTCGCTTGTGTAGCAAGCTTCGTATTATCATTCAGTAATGGCGTTAAATAAAGTAAAGAAGATTTGCTGTCACCTCGCTGATAGTATGTCTTCGCTAATTTATAGCGTATTGAAGGATCTTCTTTGGCTTTCAACACATCGCGATACAGTGAAATGAGAGCCGAATAATTTTGCGTACTTTCATATAAAGTCTCTTTCGCCGTTATTGTTTCAGATGACATACTTTTCTGTGTCATGCCTTGCTGAGAATGGGTAGAACAACCAACGACAGATAAAGCTAAACTAACAAAAACGATTTTCTTGGTAAATTTAAAAAACATTTGGAAATACCCTCATTATACCTGGTGCTAGAATTAAAATGATTATTGGGAACATAATAAACAAAATCAATGGGATACTCATTTTAGCTGATAATGTACCTAACTTTTCCTCAATGATTAATAATTGTATCTCCCTGATATCTGCAGACAACTGAATTAAGTGAGAATAAATTGAAGAACCAAAATTTAAACTCTGTTGTAAAACAGTACAAAACATTCTTATTTCTGTTGTTGGCAATGAGATCGAAAGATCTTGTAACGCTTGTGATAATCCCGTAAGTTCAGATTTTCTAATAATCCTTAACATCACATAAGTAAGATCTGGATTAAGTTTCTTAAAATCGATTGCCACTTGTTTTAAAGCCGCATCAATACTAATCCCTGTTTGAACATTTACTGCAACTAAGTCAATAAAACCTGGTAAATCTACCATGATTTTTTTCACCTTAGCTTTCAAAATAGCATTTGTCAAAATCCCTGGAATGACAATAATAAAAACTAAAATAATAGATAAACCTATGACAAAATTTGAATCGTTTTTTACTGCATATAAATAATATAGGCCTGATAATAATAATGTGACCAAAAGCTTCACACGTATATTTTTATCTAAAACAGCTAGAATCTTTAAAAAAGGATTATTGTTAATAAGTAGTAATTCTAATTCTATTTGCTGTTTCGTTTTATTCTTGTCAACATTTTCTTCCCCTTTTTCTTTTGGCCGCTCTCCCGCCAAAATTTCCCTACTTCTTTCTAATTTTTTCTTATGGGATAACGCAATCAGCAAAACTGCAATCCCAAAAATAATCAAGAGAAAATAAAACAAAATAATCTTCATTGTCATGTTGATTTCCTCATTAGCCACCAAATAATCAACATACCAAAGGCTTCACTGCCAAACACATAATACAATACATACCGACCACTAGGATCATTAAGTAAAAAGTCAAAGTTCTCAGGCATAGCAAATTGCATAAAGAGAAAAAAAGCAATTGGAAAACTTGCCACAATAAAAGCAGACATTCTTGCTTCAGATGTCATTGCTTTTTTCTTTTGCTCCATTTTTTTACTGTCTGCAATAACTCTCCCTAAGCGCGTAATCACTTCTCTAATCTGTCCACCTTTAGAAAGATTCGTTCTAATTATGGTAATAAAAAAGTAAAATTCTTTATAAGGATATCTGCTATAACTATCTTCAAATACTGACATTGGGTCTTCTCCCAGCGCCAAACGTTTATGTATAGCTTTAAATTCTTCGCCTAATTGTCCCGTTAAATCTTTGCCACAACGTTCTAAAGATTGTAATAAACCCGCACCGCCTGTTGCTGCCGCATTCATAATTTGAATAACTTCAGGAAACATTGCATTAAACATTTTCTGATTACGGTATTGCCCTAACTTCCAAACTAAAATAATAAACAAGCAAACAAAAATAAGCACAAATAGCCATCTTTCTAGACGAACATACGCCACATTAATAAAAAATAGAATCAAAAAGATAGCACTGCTAATAAAAATATTTCTTGCTAATTTTTTTCTATCACCACCAACAAAATAATATTGCCATAATTGAATTTTTTTCTTTATTTCCGCAATACTGTTTTTGGTTTTATCAAGAGAAACATCATGTGGATGAATCTTTCTTCTTGTTTTTCTCCACCCTTGAGCTGTATATAAAAACAAAATAACACCAAAAGCGAGAATAAAATAATACATTAAAGTCATTTACCCACCTTCAAAAATACTTTGTAATTCTGCACTTAAATTGAAGACCTGTGCATTTTGATATACAACAGAACGAGTTAATAAACCATGAGAAATAAATTCACCCGTAATCTTTCCATTTTCATCACGATATTTACTTGGTTGATAGGAAAAAATATCTTGCATAACAATTTGCCCATTTTCCATTCCCATCAATTCCGTAATATTCATGATTTTCCGTGAACCGTCATTCAAACGCGAAGCTTGCACAATAATATTTACTGCAGAAGCAATATTACGGCGAATTGCTTCAAGTGGTAAAGACGCATTAGACATCATGACCATACTTTCCAAACGTGCGGTCGCATCACGAGGACTATTCGCATGCAGTGTAGACATTGAACCATCGTGTCCCGTATTCATCGCCTGCAACATCTGGAACGCTTCTCCACCACGACATTCCCCCACAATAATACGCTCAGGACGCATACGTAAGGCATTAATCACAAGATCTTGCATCGTAATTTCGCCTGTACGCTCGACCCCCGCTAGACGTGTTTCTAAACGCACTACATGAGGTTGTTCTAATCTTAGTTCTGCAGTATCTTCTAACGTAATAACTCGTTCTTGCGGAGAAATATAATTTGATAACGCATTTAATAATGTAGTTTTCCCTGAACCTGTACCACCAGAAACAATGATATTCACGCGAGAACGTGCCGCGATAATCAAAAAATTCGCCATTTCACGCGTCATAGAACCAAAATTGACTAATTCTTGTAATGATTTCTTAGATTTACTAAATTTACGAATAGATATTGAGGTTCCATCTAATGCAATTGGGGCTATCACAACATTCAGACGGCTTCCATCAGGTAAGCGTGAATCGACTAATGGACTCCCATCATCAATGCGTCTCCCCACTCTTGCCACTAATCTTTTAGCAATATCTGTTAGTTGCTCATTACTAATGAATCTTTTATCAGTCTTTTCTAGAATACCTGCTCGCTCAACCCAAACATCATCAGGACCATTCACTAGAATATCATTGACCGTCTCGTCTTCCATCAATTCTCTAATTGGACCATATCCATCTATTTCATCAGCTATGCATTCTGCCATAAACAATGCATCCGCTGATGTAATATAGATATTTCCTTTACCAGCAACTTTATAAACGACTTGCACCAACTCGTCTACAAGCTTATCGCGTTCACTTTGAATCTCATCAATCTTTTCAATATCAAGATTACTTAACAATTCATTTCTAAAAAAAACTTGCTGTTCTTTGGTTAACATATTAGATGTTCTTCTTCAATTAATTACCCATTATCGCTTTTCTTAACGATGAGAATAAACTTTGTCTCTCTTTCTTTTGCTTATGACGGGATACAGCACCAACGACTTTCATCATGAGTGTATTAATTTCTTTTTTACCTACACGACCTAAATCAATATCTAAAACGGTTTTAGCGTCCGTTTTTTTCAAAAACGGAATGACAACGTCAACCTGACATTTTAATAATGTTTCGATATCACTAATCGCCATTAATTTAGACGTTTCTAATCTAGAATCAGATATACATATAAAAGTACGAATTGGTTTACCAGTGGTACTTCTCATTCTTTCACATTCATCTAAAAATTGTTTGGCTACACGTAATGCAACAATACTCCGTTCGACAACTAAGACAAAACTGTTGCTATATTCTAAAAATTTAACAAAATCGTCTTTAACGACATTAAAAATTGGCTGATCATAAATAATAAAATTATATTTATCCGTCGTCGAAACAGACAAACGAGAAGGAATACCATTAAATAAATCTAGATTGTTAGAATACTCAACGATATCGCCTTGCAATTTTTTATCAAAGGCAAGATCCAAATCTTGAGAACCATTAGGGCCTTGTGCTAACAACACCGGTACTTTCTTATTTGTGACGATTTCATTAGCTAAATGAGAACTAATTAAGCTTGCACCAGAACCACCTTTACAACTTAGTACAGAAATTCTCACTGTATGACGAACTAAAGGAATATTCACACCAGATACAATTTTTTCAGCCATTTGGCTCAATTGTGTATCTGAGTGAAAATAAAGCACTCCCTCTTCTAATAATTTTTGAGCTAAAGAAATAGAATCGCTTTCACCAATAACACAACACCACACACTTTGAGGAACAATGCTATAAATATTTTCCGCGATAATTTTGATATCCGTTTCATGTCCTATATCGACAATAACACCTAATGTTTCCTCTGCTAAAAATGCTAAATCTGAAGACAAAAAGAAATCGGCATCAACAATTTCTAGATTTTCTAATCCTCGCGTCCTTAATATTTGTGCAATATCATTTTGAATATGCCCTCGGCTAGAAACGACAATAATCTTTCTAGCACTGTCTACTGTAATATTTTCCTTATCAAGTAATAACATAAAGCGAACCTTCTTATTAATATTTTAATTGAATGCGCTGATTACTTTTCGTTGCACAAGGGTTGAGCCCATCCCAACTCATCATATCTTCAGCTGTATCAATTCGACAGTTAGCACGCTTTGTGCCAATTCTTGATACTTCAACATAAAGCGGATAAAGCGCTTTTTTATATTCGCTACGCACAAGTTTAATCGATGCGGCTTCAACGCCTTTGTTTATCAAAAATTTACGCATACCTGTGGCTTTTTTTTCTGATTCTTTATTCGACCAAATAATATGAACACGCTTATTCCTATCACTGCCCACATCTCTGAGCACTGAATAAAGCACATTATGGTAAACTACATCGGAATATTCCGACACCACATAACGATTCACTAACTGTGTACGACTAAATCCATCTAATTGCACCGGCTGTGCTACGTTAGTGTTAGTTACTAATTCATTTTTAGAAAATGCTACACCTTGTGCAGAATACATCAACGTAACAAAGACAATACTAGTGACTAACTTTCTCATTGGATGAACCCTCCATTTCTTAAGAAATTAGTGCTTAATGTTTTATGATACACATTTTTAATTGGTGTCAGATTAAAAAAGCGCTCCATAGTCCCTGTTTGTTCAAAGGTAGGATACACAATATCACTTTCATGTACTGGTTTCACTACATTTACTGTTGCAACAATCACGAGTTCTTTATCTTCTCGATCTGTTCTTGCATTACGGAAAAATGAGCCTAATATTGGGATATCGCCTAGCAGTGGTACTTTATTTATTCCTTCCGCATCCTGAGAACTAAATAGTCCTCCAATAATAAAACTTTCCCCATCTGCAACTTCAAAAATAGATTTCGCACGACGTGTATTGAAATAAGGCACAGTACCTACATTATCATAAGCATAGCTTCCTGCAATCGTACTTACACTTTGATCTAGTGCTAAGCGAATACGTTTATTTTTTTGTACCTTTGCCCCCACAATCAACTTGACTCCAAATTCTTTATAAATGATTGTTGCACTACCCTCTTTATCTTTTTGAGCAAAAGGTAATTCTCCCCCAACCAAAATATCTGCTGTTTCTCCTGATAAGAGAGAAATACTTGGTTCAGCCAAAATTTTGCCATTATCCTGATTATTTAAAGCATTAATAAAAGCTGAAACACCGGTTGCATTTATATTAAGCGTTGAACCACTGCTTCCACCGAAACCACCGCTTAAAGAGACACTTCCACCAAGTAACGGTCCACTATGGACACCAACCACTCTTCCCCAGTTAATACCTAAAGCTTCAGTGAGTTTCTTATTAACTTCGACAACAGAGAGTTTCACATTAATTTGTGTTGTATCTGCTACATTTGCATTATTAATCACACCATCAAATTGATATTTATCCAAAAACGGAATATATTCCTTTGCACCTTCAGAACGATTAAACATTGTTTCTGTGACTTTTTTACCATTTCCTAACGCTTCACCTACAATACGATGCGCTTCTTCACTTTCCTCTAGCGTACGTGCTTTCCCTTCTATCACATATGCCTTCCCGACTTTCTTAACTGAGAGGTTTGAATTAGGAAAGCGTGCTTTAATTTGACGATTCGTATCAGATATATCGTTGATATTACTAATTAGTGGATTCACATTGATAAAATCCGTTGTCAACGGTTTACCATCTTGACCGAATGCTGTAACTTCTGCTCTTCCTTCTTCTTTGGCATAAATAATAAAACTATTATCATCTAAGATTTCATAATCGGCTACAGAAGGCGAAGAGACAAAAATAGTATCAATTTTCTCGTCAGTACGAACAAGTTTTGTTCCACCTTGCTCTAAATTAAACGTTTTAGAATACACTAAAGATGACCAAATCAATCCGCTTCCAATTAATAACACAGAAAGCCATTTTTTTGTTATACATTTATTATTCATGATTTGTTACCTCTTAATTTTCTAATAAACACACCACGGTTATTTGAACTTTCCACCTCATCAACAGAAGGCAATACAATTAATTTAGAGTCTTTCTCAAGTTCATAAAACATTTTAGCTTGATTTGCATTGACCTTAAGACTGATATAGCCAATATATTCACCTGCTAATTCATCTTGTTTTTTTACAGAATCATTATTTTCATCTAGTACCTGAAACACATTGACTTGCAATACTAAAAGCTTATTAATGATTTTTATTAAGCTATTTTTATCAATACTTTCTTCTCTTGCTCGATAGGCAATTTTTTGATTATATACCGACACATAATCACCACTGCGTAAAGTATCCAAAATATAACGTTCTGTTGGTTTTAGATAGATTCTAAAGGCAATTTCTTGCTTCGTGTCTAAACTTGACAACAAAAACCTAGCATCATTAGGTGAAATAACAGTGGAAGGAGAAAGTAAAGAACCTGACTTCAAATTTTCGGCAACTAAATGACCTTGAAGTGTTTTGAATTTGGAAAGTGCTAACACATCGGTTAAATCATTATTTATAAGTGGATTATCTTCCGTCACTTTAATTTCAGTTAAAGAATAATCTTCAACTTGTAATAAGCTACCAGCTTTGATATCTCGCTTCAGCTCAGCAAGAGTAATTAATTTTTCTGGTTTTTTTTCAGTCTCAGATAAGGCAACACCACCTTCCCCAACACTTGAGCTATCCCCAGTTGGCATAAATAAGATCCCCCCGACACCAACAACCAGCGTAAGAAGAGAAATGATAAATAGCATTCTATAATTCATTATAGCCCCTTAAATTTTTATATAGTTTATCTTGTAAATAATTTAGCTAAATAAGAATAAATTGGTCAAAAAACCACAACTAATTGCGACACCATAGGGTAAACCATGTTGCCTAATGGAATGTCTAAAAAAAAGAAATCCAATGATAATTAAAAATAAACCCGAAAATGCTGTAAAAAGAAAAAAGTATATTATTTGAGAATGAGGTATAGTTAACATTAACACCGACATCAGCTTGATATCGCCGGCCCCCATAACCCCAAAGGTAAATAACAAAAAACCAATAACTAATGTTAATAATGCAGGCAGAAAAAAAATCTGTTTATATTGAATCCATGCCAGTGGCACAATGACTAAAAGTAACAAAAACACAATTTTATTACTAATAATTCTTGACCGTATATCCGTCCAAGAAAGAATTATTAATAATATCAATGTTATACAATGAAGAGAAAAGATAATAATATCACTCACGGCATCCAAACCTAAAAATAGTCACTTATTTCAGTGCATTCACTACTGTAGATTTTAACAAGTCAAATTTCGCTTGGATAGCTAAAACAAGCCCATTGTCATTATACAGCATTGACACAATAAAAACGGCAATCACAGTAACTATTAGCCCATATTCAATCGATGTGATTCCTTTTTGAGATTTAAAAAATTTGAAAAAATAAATCATACTTAGTAACCGTTTTGAATAAATAGCCAACTCACTCCATAATGACACAGTAAGTAAGTCAGCTATTACAATACAACTAATATCAACGATTAATAAGTGGTACCAGTCACAGCATTAATTAAAGCCTCAAATTTAGCTTTAAGTGCTGTTACTAAACTACCCTGACCATAGAATGCATAAGTAATCACGACAGCGACTGCCACAGCGATTAAACCGTATTCGATTGCAGTTACACCACGCTCGTCTTTCTTAAAGTTACGAATCGATTCAGTTACAGCGATATAAGCTTGAGTTGTTAATTTACTAAACATTTTTATGCTCCTAATTTTTAATTAAAAAAATAATGATATTCTCATCAGAGATGTGACTGTTATCTAGTGATAATTGCATAAGAAAACATTTTTAATCACCAAATAATCTGAGGGAATTTTAATCATATTTTTTGCCGAACTGAAATGAAAAAATATACAAAAACAACTGGTCCGATGAGTTAGCAAATAAAATAATACGTTTCTATAACACTTTTACATCTGTCGCTGCTCTTTCAAATGAATCTACGTTGATTAAATAATATCACATTTTATTGTTATTAGAGTAGATCAGCTTTTAATAAAGTATGCTCCAAATAATTAACTCACTTATCTTACAAACGTATCTTAAATGTTATTTAGACACGTAATGGGCAACAGCTATTACAATCCTCATTATTCAGTATCTTTTGTGCTATCGGATCCTAAGTATCCAACAATCATACCAGCCTTCTGATTGTGTCAGCTAAGGAGAAATCACTACCCCATGTGATAAGAACGCCCCATAACAACACCATTCAAAAGGAGTGAGACAGAAAGATAAATTGAAATAAAGTATACATGTTTACGTTTATCTCTCTACTTCATTTATCAGTAAAGTCATAAAATCTTATTAGGGTAAGTTGATTTATTTCTGTACTATACATTTTCTCTTTTATATTCACAAAATAAAAAAACTTACATAACATTTTTTTAATATAATATGTTTAATATATTTTATAAAATAAATAACATAAGCCGTAATGTTTAAATATTAAACAAATAAAAATCATTCGCAAATAAGCCAGAATGGTCAAACAGATAAAAAGCAATCTTAAAAAAAGAGAATGTTATTACTAATAAGGAAATGAGGAAAACAAAAGTAGGAAGTCTTAGATACAAAAAAAGCCGCGTTAAGCGACTGGATTGTAGATCTTATTGCTATTTTAATGGTGCCCGAGGCCAGACTTGAACTGGCACGCTTCGAAAAGCGAGGGATTTTAAATCCCTTGTGTCTACCGATTTCACCACTCGGGCATTATCACTAATGCAATATGAGATATTGGAGCGGGAAACGAGGCTCGAACTCGCGACCCCAACCTTGGCAAGGTTGTGCTCTACCAACTGAGCTATTCCCGCGTTGCATAAGAAACTGTGTTCTCAAACAATGATGTGCATTTTACTTATTTCTCTGAATGAGTCAAATAAAAAATGTAAAAGAATAATTTAATCGCTTAAAAACAAATCACAATATAAAAAAACGCTTATTCTCCAACCTAAAATAGAGGCAAAAGAAAAGGCACTGGAGAAAGTGCCTTTAAACGTATTTAAAGTGTAATATCCGAAAGTAAGCTGCCTTTAGCCGCTTTTAAATATTGTAACATCGACCAAACGGTTAAAATCGCCGCAACGTACAGTAAAACAATCGCAGCAATTTCCATCACCACATTATAGCGCCACAACAATCCACCTAACGCTAACATTTGTGCTGTGGTTTTCACTTTTCCGAGCCAAGATACCGCCACTTTATTCCTGTCGCCAATTTCAGCCATCCATTCTCTTAATGCGGAAATGATGATTTCTCTAGAAATCATGATCACTGCTGGCAAAGTAATCCAAAAAGAATGGTGATATTCAACAACCAAAGCGAGGGCGACTGTTACCATCACTTTATCCGCAACAGGATCTAAAAATGCGCCAAAACGTGTCGTTTGTTTCCATTTTCGTGCAAGATAACCATCAAACCAATCTGTGACGCCAGCAATAAAAAAAATCAATACGGTTAAAAAAGGCGACCACGAGAAAGGCAAATAAAATGCAATGACAAAAAAAGGAATTAAAATGACACGGAAAAGCGTAAGGAATATAGGAATATTTGGTTTCATAGAAAGAGTCAGGTCCGTTTTTATAGTCTAATTATTCTAAAACATATCTGTTTTATTTGAAAATGGAATTTTCATATCCTAAGAAGATTCATGTATTAATCTCGCAAAGCATCATAAATTCGTTCGGCAAGGGCTTTAGAAATGCCTGGAACAGAGGCGATTTCATCTAGCGTAGCCTTTTTGACCCCTTGCATCCCACCTAAATATTTCAACAATGTTTGACGGCGTTTTGCACCAACACCTTCTACCGATTCTAAGCCACTCTGTAAAAAGGCTTGTTGGCGTTTTTTACGATGTCCACTAATCGCATGCTGATGGCTTTCATCACGAATATGTTGAATCAGATGTAAGGCTAAATGATCAGAAGGTAAATGAAGTATTTTTCCCTGTTTGCTTAGAATTAAGGTTTCTAACCCTGCTTTCCGATCAATGCCTTTCGCCACACCAATTAAGTGCGGTTGATTTTTATCCCATTTCACGTTTAGCTTAGCAAACGTCTGTAACGCGCGATTAAGTTGTCCCTTACCACCATCAATAAAAATCACGTCTGGGATTTTTTCTTGCTCAAGTGGCTTATCATAACGTTTTAGCAAGGCTTGCTCCATGGCTGCATAATCATCCCCAGCGGTAATTCCGGTAATATTAAATCGACGATAGTCCGACTTTAATGGTCCATCTTGATTAAAAACCACACAAGATGCAATGGTTTGTTCACCCATTGTATGACTAATATCAAAACATTCCATACGTCGAATTTCACCTAACTGTAAAATGGCTTGCAGCGCTTGATAGCGTTCTTTGAGTAACGTACTTTGTTTAAGCTGAGTGACTAATGCTGATTGAGCATTCATTTTGGCTAGTTGCAAGTATTTACTCTTCTCACCTTTTGTATTGTCTTGAATATGAACTTTTCGCCCCGCTTGCTGAGTCAGTAATTCTTCTAACTCAGTCTTTTCCGATAACTTATGATCAACAATAATACGGTGTGGAATACTGCGTCCTTGGTGTGCCTGTAAATAAAATTGCCCCACAAAGGTTGCCGTTAACTCAGACAACGTTGTATTTGCCGGTACTTTAGGGAAATAGCTCCGATTCCCTAACATTTTACCTTGTCGGATAAACAAGACCTGAACACAAGCAATACCTAATTGGTAAGCAATCGAGAGAATATCCATATCATCCAGACGTTCAGTGGACACAAATTGTTTTTCCATGACGGCACGGACAGCTTGAATTTGATCACGAATGCGAGCCGCCTCTTCAAAATCCAGTGCTTGGCTGGCTTGTTCCATTTTATGTATCAAATGTTCAAGCACTTGCTGGTCTTTGCCTTGTAAAAAAAGACGAGCTAACTCAACTTGTTGTAAATAAGCCTCATCCGTCACATAACCTGCAACACAAGGGGCTGCACATCGTCCAATCTGATATTGTAAACAAGGGCGAGAACGGTTGTTATAAACGGCATTTTCACACTGGCGGATTGGGAAGAGTTTTTGCAGTAAAGAAAGGGTTTCTCTGACCGCACTAGCATGCGGATAAGGTCCAAAATATTCGCCTTTAATTTTTTTACTTCCTCGATATGCACTAATACGAGGATGGCGCTCTGCGGTTAATAAAATATAGGGATAGGATTTATCATCGCGTAATAAAACATTATAACGCGGCTGATAGGTCTTAATGTAGTTATGCTCAAGCAATAAGGCCTCTGTTTCCGACGATGTAATCGTGGTGTCAATTCGTGCAATCGCACTAACCAGCGCCTCTGTTTTTTTACTGCTAAGATGAGTGCGAAAATAACTTGAGAGGCGCTTTTTCAGATCCTTCGCTTTTCCCACATAAATGACGGTGTCTTTCTCGTCATACATACGATAAACACCCGCATCGTGGGAAACATTGGCTAAAAAGGATTTGGCATCAAACATAAACAGCATCAGGCGTCGCTAAACGCCTGCCCTTTATTTTTCTAAAATTGACCGCACTTTTTCTAAATCTTCAGCGGTATCCACGCCAACCGGCGGCACTTCTCGCGCTAATTCTACATGGATTTTTTCACCATACCATAACACTCGTAATTGCTCTAAGCTTTCAATCTGCTCTAATACACTCGGTTGCCATTGAATATACTGTTTAATAAAATCTGCACGATAGGCATAAATACCTATATGACGTAAATAGTGATCGGACAAGACCAATTGTCCTCTTGTGCTTTTTTCTTTTGGTAAAGAGGCAAATTGATCACGATGCCATGGAATCGGTGCACGGGAAAAATACAACACATAGCCGGCATGATCGGTCAATACTTTGACCGCATTAGGATTGAACAATTCTTCTGGATCCGTTATGTTGACTGCCAAACTTGCCATTTTTACTTGGTATTTTGCTAAATTCTCAGCAACTTGACGTACAATTGCCGGTGGGATCAAGGGTTCGTCTCCCTGAATATTGACAATGATTTCATCTTCCGCAATGCCTAACTTCTCAACCACTTCAGCTAATCGCTCAGTTCCTGACTGATGTGCTTCAGATGTCATGCAAACTTCTGCGCCAAATCCTCGTGCAACTGTCGCAACTTGTTCATGATCTGTCGCGACAATGACGCGTTTTGCACCTGACTGCATCGCCTTTTCAAAGACATGTGCAATCATCGGTTTTCCCGCAATCTCCGCTAAAGGTTTCCCAGGTAAACGTGTTGACGCATAACGTGCAGGGATAATGACCGTAAAATTTGTCATATTACGGCTCCTCTTGTCTTGCGGATAAAGGCATGGCTTGTTCCGCTAACAATACCGGGATACCTTGATTGATGTCATAAGCAACTTTATCAAAATGACAGACTAATTTCTGGCTGGTTTGATCAAGCGCTAAACGCCCATGACAAATAGGACAAGCGACAATCTCTAATAATGTTGAATCCATGTTTCCTCACTTCATACTGTTTTGCGAATTTCATCAAATTTTGCCAAAAATGACCGCACTTTTTCACCTTTAATCTCTGCCTCTACGGGGACATACCACCAATTCTTTTGCGCAAAAGACAGACATTTGACCGCATCTTTTTCCGTCATTAACAAAGGCTGAGTTTGATCAAAATCGACAAATTGTGCTGCCTCAAACGTTTGATGATCTTGAAACGCTTTGGTTTGAATTAATTGCATTGATAAGTTTTCTAACATCGAGAAAAAACGTTGTGGATGCCCAATACCCGCAATAGCAGAAACACGATGGAAATCACTCAATAAGCGTGATTCACCTGTCACAAGATTAATGGCATGATGAGGTACAAGTGTCATTTCTACATCACTATACTTGCTCGCCTGGCCATGACAAATAATCAGATCTACTGTATTTAAACGGCTTGGTAACTCACGTAATGGTCCAGCAGGTAGTAAAAAGCCATTACCGAATCCACGTTGTACATCGAGCACCACAATTTCAAAATCACGTTGTAATCTATAATGCTGTAATCCATCATCACTGATGATCAAATCACAATCAGGTTGATGCTGTAATAACAATTCAATGGCATGTTGACGATTAGCAGAAATACAAACAGGGACTTGTGTACGTTTTGCAATAAGGACTGGTTCATCGCCCCCCTGAATGGGATCCGTGTCTGGCGTCACAAGTAAGGGATACACAGATGATTGGCTTCCGTAGCCACGAGAAATCACACCAACCTTGAGACCTTTTTGTTGTAACTGTTTGACCAGCCAAATAACGACAGGGGTTTTACCGTTTCCCCCCACAGAAAGATTTCCTACGACAATCACGGGCACAGGCGCGCGATAAGAGGCGAATATCCCTTTTCTAAAGAGGAACTGGCGGCAGGTGCTGATGAGCCAAAATAAAAAAGAAAGTGGCAGCATCAACCAAGTGATCCACGTGCGTGAATACCAAAATTGCATAGATACCCCTTTCTGTGATAGTTAAAAAAAATTAATGATTAACTTGAATATGATGTAACTGTTTGTATGCACCATTTAATGCAAGCAGTTCGCTATGTGAACCACGTTCTTTAATTTCACCATGCTCAATTACCAAAATTTCATCAGCATTTTCAATCGTAGATAAGCGATGTGCAATCACAATGACGGTACGTTCTTTCTGTAATTTCTCCAATGCTAATTGAATTGAGCGTTCAGATTCTGTATCCAATGCAGAAGTTGCCTCATCTAAAATTAACACTGGGGAATTTCGCAATAATGCGCGAGCAATCGCCAAACGCTGACGTTGACCTCCAGATAAATTCACCCCATTCTCTCCGATTACCGTATCTAAGCCATGTTCAAGCTTTTCAATAAACTCCATGGCATAGGCATCTTTTGCGGCTTTAATAATTTCCTCACGGCTATATTTGTCTTTTGCCGCATAGGCGATGTTATTTGCAATGGTGTCATTAAATAAATGAACTTGTTGTGAAACAACCGCACAGTTCTTACGTAAACTGGATAAACGATAATCTTGAATATTAATGCCATCTAACGTAATTTCACCTTGATCAACATCGTAAAAACGCGTCACCAAATTCGCGATCGTTGACTTACCAGAACCAGAACGCCCAACAAGTGCTACGGTTTTTCCTTTTTCAACATCAAAAGATAAATTACGTAATGCTGGCTCATCTCGACTTTGGTAAGTAAAAGTAACATTTTTAAAGCTCAAATAGCCTTGAACATTTTCCCCTTTATGTGTTCCTAGATCTTTCTCCGTTTCTAAATCTAATAACGCAAACAAGGTTTGACAAGCAGCCATCCCTTTTTGAAACTGTGCATTCACGTTCGTCAAGGATTTTAGCGGTCTCATCATCGCTAGCATCGATGAAAAGACGACAGTAAAGGAACCCGCTGTTAGATTTTGATCCATAATGGTTGGGACTGTCGCTAAATACAACACAGCAGCCAAGGCAAAAGAAGCAATAATTTGCACAACCGGATTGGAAATCGCATCTGCAACCGCCATTTTCATTCCTTTCCGACGCATATCGTTACTGACATGGTTGAAACGCTCTTCTTCCACTATTTGTCCACCAAAAGAGAGTACTACTTTATGTCCTTTTAACATTTGTTCTGCGGTAGAGGTCAATTCTCCCATTGAGTTTTGCATATTTTTACTTAATTCTCGAAAACGCTTTGAAACAAAACGAATTAGTACAGCAATAATCGGACCAATTAAAAACAGAACAATAGATAACTGCCAACTGGTATAAAGCATCACTGCTAACAAAGAAATAATATAGGCACCTTCTCTGACAATTGTAATTAACGCCCCCGAAGAGGAATTCGCCACTAACTCAGAATCATAAGTGATGCGAGACAACAGTCGTCCACTGGAGTTTTGATCAAAAAAAGGTACGGGCATAAACATCAGGTGTTTAAAAATGCGACGACGCATAATCATCACCACTTTACCGGAAACCCAAGATAAGCAATAAGATGAAATAAAATTACTGATACCACGCAGGAAGATAACAAGGACCACAACGTATGACATTGTACGTAAAAAAGAAACATCTGCCTTGCCAAAGCCTTCATCTAAAAGAGGTTTTAATAAAGAAATTAATCCTGCATCGGCTAATGCATTAATCACTAAAGCAATACCCGATACTACTAATCCAAGTTTAAAAGGGCTAATAATTGGCCATAACCGTTTAAATGTCTGTACTGTTGAAAGATCTTTATCTTGCATAAATTTTTTTCGCTTTCAAATTAAATTGGGCGACATTGTACCTTTATTTTGTTTACAAGCCAATTAATCTACGATACCAAGGCGAAAAATCCGTTCTTGCGGTTTGAATCTCGATGTGTTTAGCATGAAAAAGTAAGCTAATTTGTCCTAACTCACCAGTGTTATATACAGCCGTTTGATAACGTTTAAGTCGTTGTACAACCTGAACATGTGGAAATTGCCATGGATTCCAACGACCACTTGAAGTCAGTGCGATTTTTGGTCGTGTTTGATAAAGAAGTTCATACCCTGTTGACGTTTTACTGCCATGATGTCCAACTTGTAACACATCAAGTTGACTTAACTGATTCACAAACTGCTTTTCCGCAGCAATATCTGCATCACCAGTTAAGAGGAGATGATGAGAACCATCTGAGATCAGTAACACACAAGAGTCCGTATTTTTCGCTCGCTTCACTATTTTAGTCGGTGAAAGGGCCTTGAATGTTAAGTGTTGCCAAGTCCAGGTTTTACCGGCTTCACAAAAAGTGCGGTCAGTTTTTCCGTAATTTTGAGCAGATGCCGTCATCAGCTTCGCTTGAGGGTAATGTTTTAGAATTGTTTCCGCGCCCCCAACATGATCATTATCATCATGGCTTAAAATCACCTGTTCTAACTCAATCCCCTCTCTTTGTAAATAGGGTATAATTTCCAGTTCCGCCATACTTCCTCCCGCCCAAGACGCCCCCGTATCATACAAAACCCCTTTCCCATTCACGACAATCAAGTTAGCTAACCCTTGTCCAACATCGAGCGTATCTAAACGCCAAAGCGGTTGAGATATCTCCTTATAAAGTATCTGTAAGAAACAGTAAAGACTGATGACAACAGCGAGTAAATAAGTTTTCCATTTTAAAGACGGATTTAACAGCCGCATTTGATTAAGATGAAAAAAACGTGGTACTTTAGCGTAGCACTTCAGTGATTCTTTTTTTAAATCATAGAGATACCAAATCAATATAATAAAAGTTAAAGCTAAGATCGCGATCAGGCAGAGTATTTCCTGCTGTGAGAATACAACCCAATGAGATTGTAATGGAGTTAAAAGCATCGTGACGTATTTCGCAACAGTATTTGCAATAGACCAAGAGGAAAATGCCCCTTGAGTGATCACCGCCAATAAAATCAATGGTATTAAAATCACACTATAAATAGGCACCACAAGCACATTCGCCATAAAGCTCGTTAAAGCTATTCCCTGAAAAAGCAATAATTGAACGGGAGTAAAAAGCCACAATAAGCCAAGTTGTAAATGAAGAAGACTAAAGAACCAACGACAGTTGCGCCAAGGACTCTCTGTGATCTTTTTTCCTCGCCAATGTAATAAAGACAGCGGAAAAATTTGATACCAAAGCATTAATACACTCACAGCACCAACCGACAGCCAGAAACTGCTCGATAAAATCATACATGGTTCACCTAGCAATAACAAAGCAACAACTAATAAAAAAAATTGCCAAACAGAATAAGAACGCCGCCAAAGTTTTACCCACGACACGACAGTTAAAGCAAAAAACGCGCGTGATGTTGGAATACTAAAGCCCGCCAACTCAGCATAAAACCATGCAAAAAGAAGCCCAACAATGATTGGCAAGGTCGGTGTCACCCACTTTAATGGCAATAGGAACTGAATTAAACGAATAAAGAAATAACCTATTCCCATCGCAAGCCCAATATGTAAACCCGATATCGCAATCACATGTGCTGTACTGGTTTTTTGATAAGTTTGCCAAATGTCTGTGGGTAACCATGCCCGTTCACCAAAAGCCAGCGCAAGTAACAGTCCTTGATATTCCAGCTGCATGGTCTGTTTCACTCCCTCTCGCAACCATTTTTCTCGCCAAGATAACTGTTCACTTATTTTGACCGCACTTTTTACCGTTGCATAAGCGGTAATGCCTTTGGCGAAATACCATTGCTGTTTATCAAAACCGCCCATATTGAGCCTTGATGAAATCGGTCTGAGCCGTAGCTCTCCTTTCCAAATCTCCCCTATCTGTGCTTTTTCTTGCGCGTGCCATTGAAGAATCATTTTTTGTTTTGCTTGTTGTGGAGATAATTGTGCTGAAACCACAAAAGTTTGATAATTTTTTTGTTGTAATACTTCAATGATTTTAAATTCTGTCTCTATCTTTCGAGGCAGTTGAGCAACCAAGTCCGCTTGCAATAATGTCTGACGAGCTTGATCGTGAATATAGCCTAAAATGCCTACTGAACTCATTACAAAGATCAGAGGCGAAATCCAGTGATTTTTGCCACAAAGAACACAAATGATTATGCTGACTAGCAATAATGCGAAGACTAACAATGTCATGTACCAATGTAGCAAGAAATGTTCAGGTAGCCAAAGTAACGAACATGCGCTGAATACGGTCACGACAGACATTGACAAAAGAGCGTTTTTCATACCTTCCACGCTGGTTTGTGAAAAAACGAAATCATTATCTACAAGGTGGAAAGCGAGTAAATTTTGACTCTCATTTTGTAATCTAGATCTCAAAAATCAGATTTATTTCAAGAAAAATTGTAATATCAGGTAAATTCATTTGATAATTGAGTTAAGTTCTGCTATTTATAACGCTTTTTAAAATACTAGATACCTGAATAGGTCATTTTAAACTTAACTAAATCAACGCCAATGCGTATGAATATGTAATTTCAACCATTGATACAATGGATGAATTTCTAATTAGGAGAAACCCAATGTCTAAATCCTCTTTAAGTATATTAGCCTTAGCTGGTGTTGAACCGTATAAAGAAAAGGTAGGCGAAGAATACATGAATGAAGCGCAACTGCTTCATTTCAAAAAAATCTTACAAGCATGGCGTGACCAAATTGTAGAGGAAGCAACCCGTACCGTTGCCCATATGCAAGATGAAGCGTCTAATTTCCCAGACCCAGCGGATCGTGCAACACAAGAAGAAGAGTTTAGTTTAGAGTTGCGTACACGTGATCGTGAGCGTAAACTGCTCAAAAAAATTGAGAACACATTGAAAAAATTAGAAACCGGTGATTTTGGTTACTGTGATTCGTGTGGGATTGAAATTGGTATTCGTCGCTTAGAAGCACGCCCAACTGCTGATCTTTGTATTGATTGTAAAACACTTGCCGAAATTCGTGAAAAACAAATGGTTGGCTAACCTATTTTCCCCGTTATTATCATTAAAACATTTCGAAAGTGCGGTTTGTTTCACCGCACTTTTTTACGAATATGCTAAACACACTTGATGAGGTCTACTATTTTAAAATACATCAAAAATCTGTTTAATAAAAAAACAAAAGCCTATTTAGTCGAAAGAGAAAAAACAGATTCTACCCCGTTATTATCCAAAAACGCGCATTCTGAGCCCATAACCACACGCGAGATTCGGAATGTGTCAAATAGCAAACAAGCCAAACTTTCGCACCATTACAATAAATCGATTTTTAAAGCATCGCAGTACGGTATTACTCCCCGCATGATTAATCGCAATGCCTTAGGGATTGTGGAAAAACTGCATCGCCATGGTTTTGAAGCCTATATTGTCGGTGGCTGTTTAAGAGATTTATTGCTTGGGAAACACCCAAAAGATTTCGATGTGGCAACGAATGCATTACCAGAACAAATTCAAACGATCTTTCAACGTCAATGTCGTTTAGTCGGTCGTCGTTTCCGATTGGCACATATCATGTTTGGTCGAGATGTCATCGAAGTTGCGACCTTTCGTGCAAGTCATAATGAAAATAATCATGAAAGCCTCGCTAAACAAAGCAAAGAAGGCATGCTGTTACGGGATAATGTGTATGGCACATTAGAACAAGATGCGGAACGCCGCGATTTTACCGTTAATGCACTGTACTATAACCCACAAGATAATACCCTGCGTGATTATTTTCATGGTATTGAGGATCTCAAAGCGGGCAAATTACGCTTAATTGGCGATCCTGTAAAACGTTATCAAGAAGATCCTGTGCGGATGTTACGCTCAGTGCGTTTTATGGCAAAATTGGATATGTTCCTTGAAAAACCAAGCGAACAGCCAATTCGTGAGCTAGCGCCGTTACTTAAAAATATTCCACCAGCAAGGCTATTTGATGAATGTTTAAAATTACTCCAAGCTGGGTACGGCGTAAAAACCTATAAACTGTTACGTCAATATGGACTATTTGAGCAACTCTTCCCTTCACTGATGCCTTATTTCACTGAGAAAGGTGACAGTCTTGCAGAACGGATGATTCTCAAAGCACTGACTTCCACAGATGAACGTGTAGCTGACAAATTACGCATCAATCCTGCATTCTTATTTGCTGCTTTCTTCTGGTATCCATTACGTGAAAAAGTGGAGATGCTGAAAAATGAAGGTGGATTAAATAATCATGATGCTTATGCCTTGGCTAGCTCTGAAATCTTAGATTTGTTCTGTGCCGCCCTTGCCGCGCCTCGTCGTCACACCGCTGTGATCCGAGATATCTGGTTTTTGCAATTGCAATTACTCAAACGTTCAGGACAGCAACCTATTCGTACGATGGAACACCCTAAGTTCCGTGCGGCGTTTGATCTATTAGCGATGCGCTCAGAGGTTGAAGGTGGAGAAACCATTGAGCTCGCAACCTGGTGGCATGAATATCAATTTAGTAATTCAGAACAACGTGATCACTTGGTCAAAGAGCAACAACGTTTACACCCTAAGCCGAAGAAAAAATATTATCGTGCGAGAAAGCGTCGTAAACCTAAAGCGATCTCGTCCTCATAGGGTAACTTAATATGAAGTCTGTCTATATTGCATTAGGAAGCAATTTACAAACACCAATTGCGCAGTTAGAGGCGGCTCTGGCAGCATTAGCTAACTTACCTACAACTCAGCTAATCCATGTCAGTTCTTTTTACCAAAGTAAGCCACTTGGTCCACAAGATCAGCCAGATTACGTAAATGCGGTAGCGCATTTACGAACTACGCTACCGCCCTTAACGCTCCTTGATCATTTACAGCAGATTGAAAATACACAAGGTAGAGTGCGCCTTCGCCGTTGGGGTGAACGCACTTTAGATCTAGATATTTTGCTTTACGATCATGTCGTATGTCAGACTGAACGCTTGACCCTTCCCCATTACGATATGACCAATCGTGAATTTGTGATCGTCCCCCTGTTCGAAATTGCCCCTGATTTATGTTTACCGAGTGGACAATCTCTGCTGGAATTAATGAAAAAATTCGAAGATCACCAAATGCAGAAAATACGTACAGCGTCTAGTCTTGATTAGCAAGAGCTAATCGAATTTTCTTCTCAAAAAAAGCATAATCAACTAAAAACGTATCATGCCCATAATCGGAAGAAAATTGATAATAAACTAAATCGACGCCACTTTCCTCAAGGAGCTTTTTACTCTTTTGTAGCTCCGTCAACTTAAATAATTGATCATTTTCGACAGCTACTAACGTGTAACGAGCTTTGATTCTGGCTAATGCCGCGGACAAGCTCTCATATTGAAAGCCTGGATCATATAAATCTAACGCTCTGAGTAAATGAAGATAGCTATTGGCATCAAAGCGCGCTAAAAATTTTTTTCCTTGATAACTTAAATAGGATTCTACCTGAAAGTAATCGCCCCAAAATTCCGTTTCTGCTTTTGTGACACGCCCAAAAGCTTTGGTCAATTGTAAATCGGTTCGGTAAGTCAACATTCCCAACATACGCGCAATCGCTAACCCTTTTTCCGGAGGTTGACTATCATAGTAATCTCCGCCATTAAAATTGGGATCATTAATCACGGCTTGTCGCATCACATGGTTAAAACCAATTGCTTCTGCACCAAATAGTAGAGAAGAACATAAATTAATGACATTACTCACATCATCTGGATAATCAATTGCCCATTGTGTGGCTTGCATACCGCCAAAAGATCCCCCAATCACCGCATGTAAACGAGGAATATTGAGATATGTCAATAACGCCCTTTGTAGCGCAACAATGTCTTGCACAATAATGTTCGGGAATTGACTGCCGTAAGGTTTATTCGTTTTCGGATTAATAGAGGAAGGACCCGTTGTACCTTTACATCCTCCCAGCACATTAGAACAAATAAAGAAATATTGAGACGTGTCCAAAGCAAGCCCCTCGCCCATAAATGTCTGCCACCAACCACGCTGTGAATGATCAGCAAAATAAGGCTCTGCATCCCCCGTTAAGGCGTGACAAATAAGAATCGCATTCGTTTTCTCTTTATTCAACTCACCATAAGTTTGATATGCGATCTCAATATCTTGGAGCGTCCCGCCTAAACTTAAGGTAAAAGGAGCTTCCGTAAACAATTTCACTTTCTGTACAGCCATGCTACCGCCTGCTTATTCTTGTTGTTATGTTCACTTTACTTTTATTGGATTTATAGACGTCTAAACATCTTTACGTACAAATCTACTAAAATTCAGCTTGCACTTCAACTCTTTTTTCATTATGGTGAACATCAGTTTCCGAATCGTGATGATAGTTTGAAAATGACATCTATTTTGACTTTTTTAACTTCCCAATATTATAAACGCGCGATACGTTATATATTGGTTGCCTTGTCATCTTTTATTGTGCTATTAGTCCTTATTGATCAAGCCATTGGCTTTTATGTTCGGAAAAATATCTATACAGACATCAATAAACTGCCTTATCGTCCTTACGGTGTAGTATTAGGGACATCTAAATATTTTGAGAAAAATACACTCAATCTGTTTTATCACAATCGCCTTTTAGCAGCACACGAGGTTTTTTCCGCACGTAAGATCGATTATCTTTTACTGAGTGGTGATAACCGTACGAATCAATATAATGAACCGCGTAATATGTTCAAAGACTTACGAAAAATGGGCATCGCTGCTGAATTTATGTATATGGATTTTGCAGGTTTTCGTACCTTGGATTCCGTGATCCGTGCACAACAAGTTTTCAAAGCACATTCATTCACCATTATCACGCAAAAATTCCACTGTGAACGTGCATTGTTCATTGCTAAATATCACAATATTGATGCTATTTGTTTTGCCGCTGACTATCCACAAGGACATTATTTTGTACGATTTAGAGAGTTCTTTGCGCGTATTTTAGTGATACTCGATATTTTAATGGAAAAGGAACCCTATTTTTTAGGTGAGCCAGAACCGTTGCCACCACCGACAACGGTCCCTATCGTAGAACTTGAAGACGTACCATCACATTAAATGCGTGATTCGATAATTTCTCGAATAATTACTTCATCAGACACTTTAACGTTCTTTGATTTCATTCGACTTAATACAAGATGCAGTAAGGTCTGTGCAATTTTTTCGTGATTTTGTACACAACAAATCACTTTATTTTCCAACAGATCTAACATATCGTGATGACCAAAAGTTGCAATGATAAGCGAACGTGGAATACGATGATAACGTTTAATCAAAATCTGAAAAACACCATGTAACAATGTTAATGATGTGGCAAAAATAGCTTCTGGCATCTCATGTTTCTCTAACCAATGATGAAACGCCTTTGCACTTGCTAATTTATGAAACTGTGAGGCATAAAGATAATCCACTTGATTCGCCTTATCAGAGAGCGCTTGACGAAAACCAAGTTCTCGTTTTCGACTGAGCCCTAGCTTAGGTAGCGCGCCTAAAAAAAGCATCCGCTTTCCCTCACAATGTCTCCCTAAATGTGTTGCTAATCGATATGAGTCGCCTTCATCGTCCGTCAAAACACGTATCTTATTGAGATCAAGATAGCGATCGAAGCAAATAATCGGAATATTGGCATGGCGTTGATAAAAATCAGTATCGGCAGGTAATGTCGTGGATACAATCAGGGCGTCAATTTGACGTTGGATAAGATGCTTAGCACATTGCATTTCTGTTTCTGGGTTATCATTAGAACAAGCGATGACTAATTGATAACCTTTCTGGCGAAATCCAGCTTCTAGATGTGTTGCAATTCTGGCAAAACTCGCGTTTTCAAAATCAGGGACAATTAAACCAATAGTGCGACTTTTCCCCGCTCGTAGCCCAGCTGCCATCGCATTAGGCTTGAAATCATATTGTTTAATCAGTTTTTCGACTTTTTCAATGGTTTTATCACTAACGCGATATGCCTTCGCCTTCCCATTAACCACATAACTGGCGGTTGTACGTGATACTCCTGCAAGTTTTGCGAGCTCAACTAACTTTAATTTCACATTTCCCCCTTAAAATGTATAAAACTATTGAGGTGGTGACGATGATGATTATCTCTTTATTGTAAATATTTATTAAAAATAAATAAATATTTGTAAATAAATGTAATGATTATTTTAACATCTCATATTTATAATATCAAAAAATACTAATACGTTAATGAAAAGGAGTTACCCATAAAAAAGTGCGGTTAAATTTTAAAAAAATCTAACCGCACTTTTAAACTGAGTTTATTCAATGAGTTAAGCGCTTATAAACAATTTTTTTCTCCACGAGATAAACTGATTAGACCAGAACGTACAATCTCAATGATCGTCGTTTCCTCTTTCACTGCTGAAATAAACGCATCTAGTTTATCTTTCGTCCCCGTCAACTGAATGGTATAGGATTTCGTTGTCACATCCACAATCTGACCTCGGTAAATATCTGTTAAACGTTTTAGTTCATCACGTGATGCGCCTTGCGCTCTCACTTTAATCAGTAAGACTTCACGCTCAACATGGTCACAGTCGCTTAAACTGATCACTTTAAAAATATCAACTAATTTATGTAGCTGCTTCTCGATTTGTTCGAGTACTTGCTCATCTCCATAGGCTTCGATTGTCATACGAGATAATGTAGGATCATCAGTGGGGGCAACAGTTAAGCTTTCTATATTGAATGCACGTTGTGAAAATAAGCCTACCACACGAGATAATGCTCCCGATTCATTTTCTAATAATACTGATAAAATTCTACGCATTCGCCTTCTCCGGTTTCGTTAAAATCATTTCATTCATTGCACCACCACGTACTTGCATCGGATAAACATGTTCCGTCGCATCAACATTAATATCGACAAATACTAATTTATCTTTCATCGAAAATGCTTGAGTAAGTTTTTCCTCTAATTCATCTGGCGTATTAATTTGGATCCCCACATGTCCATAAGCCTCAGCAAGCTTCACAAAATCAGGTAAAGAATTCATATAAGACTGTGAATGGCGTCCAGAATAAATCAGATCTTGCCACTGTTTCACCATGCCTAAAAAGCGGTTATTCAAACTGATAATCACAATTGGAATATCATATTGCTGTGCAGTAGAAAGCTCTTGAATATTCATTTGAATACTGCCATCTCCCGTCACACACACCACTGTTGAGTCAGGATAAGCGAGCTTTACCCCAAGTGCGGCTGGTAGTCCAAAGCCCATGGTCCCTAAGCCACCAGAGTTAATCCAACGCCGAGGTTGGTTAAACGGATAATGTAATGCCGCAAACATTTGATGTTGTCCAACATCTGAGGCGACATAAGCCTCACCTTGTGTTAATCGATAAACCACTTCCATCACTTGCTGTGGTTTAATGACGGAATCATCTCGTGTAAAAGAGAGACATTTTACTGCTTTCCATTCATCAATTTGCTGCCACCATTCATCCAAGGCAGTTTGCGATTTTAATAAATTGTCATCCTCTAATAAGGCTAAAAATTCATTAATGACTTTTTCTGCACTACCTACAATCGGAATAGATGCCAACACATTTTTAGAAATAGACGTTGGATCAATATCAATATGAATCACTTTTGCATGTGGACAATATTTTGCCAAGTTATTAGTCGTTCTATCATCAAAACGCACACCAATACCAAGAATGAGATCACTATGATGCATTGCATTATTCGCTTCGTAAGTACCATGCATGCCTAACATCCCTAAGAATTGCTTATCTGAGCTTGGATAGGCACCTAATCCCATTAAGGAGGAAGTGACCGGCAAATTTAAGGTTTGTGCAAATTGCGTTAATTTGTCGCTACAATTCGCAGTGATGACACCACCACCAACAAATAACACCGGCTTTTTCGCGACTAATAAGGCTTTTAATGCTTTTTTAATTTGCCCTTTATGCCCTTGTATTGTTGGATTATAAGAACGTAATTCAACTTTTTCTGGATAATGATAAGTAAATTTATGTGCAGGATTAACCACATCCTTTGGCAAATCGATCACCACAGGTCCCGGTCTGCCTGTTGACGCAATATAAAAAGCTTTTTTAATGGTTTCAGGAATTTCAGCCGCAGATTTCACTAAAAAACTGTGTTTGACGACTGGACGAGAGATACCCACCATATCGCATTCTTGGAAAGCATCACTGCCAATTAATCCTGACATCACCTGTCCAGATAAAATAATCAAAGGCACGGAATCCATATACGCTGTTGCAATACCAGTGATGGTATTAGTTGCACCGGGTCCGGATGTCACAAGAACACAACCCACTTTACCGGTTGCTCTGGCATAACCATCTGCCATGTGCACCGCGGCTTGTTCATGTCGAACAAGAATATGTTCAATGCCCCCCAAGGTATGAATCGCATCATAAATATCTAAAACCGATCCGCCAGGATAACCAAATAAAAACTCAACGCCTTCATCTCGCAAAGACTGCACAACCATTTCTGCGCCAGATAACTTTTTCATTTTCACCTCTAAATGTCTTACACTTTACGTGCTTATTGCTTTAATTGATGTTGTTATAATGTCATGCATTAACACGTTCTCATTTTTACTGGAAACCGCCTTTATTGTCTATCTATTTTTATTGGCAGAATGCACAATAAAAGAACATAACCCAAAATATAAAACCAAAAACAAACAAAAAATCAGAATAATATAAAAAATATATTCTTTAAATCATAAAAAAAGCGGCATTACGCCGCATTTTATAAAATAACCTAAAATAAAAATTTTTTATTTTATTTGTGAACTATCTCACAATTTATTTTTTTCTAAATATAAAAACAAGTACCGATAAAACCACACCCGTTGTCACAAAACCCAGTATGCCTGACTGGCTGAACCCTAGTACTAAATAGCCTGCAATAGACGCCGTCGCAATTAACATCGCATAAGGTAACTGTGTTGTTACATGGTCGATATGATTACATTTTGCCCCGGTAGAAGATAAAATCGTGGTATCCGAAATTGGTGAGCAATGATCACCACAAACTGCACCAGCCATGACTGCGGATAAACAAGGTAACATCAATTCTGGTGCAGTATTCGCTGCAATCGCTGCCGCGATCGGTAACATAATCCCAAAAGTTCCCCAGCTTGTTCCTGTCGAGAATGCCATGATTCCAGTTAAAATAAATAATAACGCAGGCAACAAAGCAATCGGTAAACTATCCGATACTAATGAAGATAAATAAATCCCTGTTTTGACATCTCCAACGATGGTATTAATGGTCCAAGCAAACAATAAAATCAATACCGCACCGAGCATTGACTTCACGCCTAAAATCCAGGATTTACCGTATTCCGCCAAACTCACTTGACGATCAATAAGAATGCATAGTGTCGAAATCAAGACCGCACTTAATCCCCCCACAACCAATGAAATCCCTACTGTAGTATTCTCAAACGCGCCTAACACATCAAAAGGTTTTCCATCCGCCGCTAATGCTTCATAGCCCGTGTACATCATCATACCAACGGTTGCTAAAATCAGGACAGTAATCGGTAAAATTAAATAGAGAACATGCCCTTTATTACTACTTTCCAGTTTTTCTTCTTCTGTTACACGCGCTAGGGCCATTCTTTCGTGACGCGCCATTGAACCAATATCAAACGAATAATAAGATACAAAGAACACCATTAAAATAGAAAAAATAGCATAAAAGTTCATTGCACTCATTGTCATAAATGCACCGATAGGGGAATACTCGGTGATCGAATAAGTCGCAAGAAGTCCTGCAATAAGTGTAATAATATAGGCGCCCCAACTTGATACAGGCATCAACACACACATTGGCGCAGCGGTTGAATCAAGAATATAGGCAAGTTTTGGGCGTGAAACTTTAAATTTATCTGTAACTGGGCTGGCAATCGCTCCCACCGCTAAGCTATGAAAATAATCGTCAATGAAAGTCACAAACACGAGCGATGCGGCTAATAATTTAGCCCCTTTTCTATCTTTAATTCGTTTTTGTGCCCATTCTGCAAAGGCTCGATTACTACCAGAGACAGTAAGAAGTGCGGTTAAAATACCTAACAAGAAGAGAAATAACACAATATTAATGTTATTTGAATTAAGTGCGTTATCACTGTATGCCAATGAAATAATATTATTTTTGAGATACATTAGCGTATGCGAAATATTAAAATCTGCAAGCATTAAAGCACCTACAATAATACCAACACTCAATGATAAAATAACACGGCGTGTCCCAATGGCTAATAATAATGCTAAAATAGGGGGTACGACAGACCAAATAGACGTCGAATAATCAATAAGTTCCATAAGTTTTTTACCTTATAATGAAGGAATAACCACTGAGTAAGAATATAGAAATGATCTAAAAAGGTAGGCAAAAATTAATTAAGACCTGACCCAACCAGTAGCGCTCCATAGTTTAAAAAAGACTATGACAATGACGTTCCTTTCGAATACGCCACCAACCAATCAAAATGACTTTCAATTGATTTCGGCGGTCACTCCTTTCCTTTTTCCTCTTCGTTATCCACTCAGAAAAAATACTTATAGTGATCGCTCCTCTACACAAGTAGGATGGCAACAAGACTACAATAAAAAGTGATCCTTGCCAATAGAGAGAAGGGAATATTTTTAACTTAATTTACAATTCCATAACTAAAAAAATATAAACTTTGAAGTATTCTACAAAAATAGCATTTACCAATAATAATATTTACTATATCATTACTTACGTTTGATTATGTTTAATTATATTTTATGTAATCCCTGTGTGACATTATATAGAGGAACAAGTATGAGTGATTTATTAAAGATGTTAACCAATGTTCGAAGTTTACGTGTGCTGGCTCGTGAAACCTCATTAGAACAACTTGAAATTGCTTTAGAAAAGTTCTCTCTCGTCGTTGAAGAAAAACGTGAAGCTGAAGCCAAAGCAGAACGTGAAATAGCAGAACGTCAGGCAAGAATTGCGAAGTTGAAAGAATCATTAATCCAAGAAGGAATTACAGCCCAGGAATTAGCAATTTTGTTAGGCCAAGAATCTCAATCTCAACGTAAAAAGAGAGAACCTCGCCCAGCAAAATACAAATATATCGATGAAAATGGTGAAGAAAGAACTTGGACTGGTCAAGGTAGAACACCAAAAGTCATTCAAAAAGCCTTGGATGCGGGTAAATCCCTGAGTTCATTCGAAATTTAATTTATTTTACTTTGTCGTAAAGCCCATTTCTTGATGGGTTTTCTTTTTTATTTTTTCGACTAAAACAACACACTTATGATTGAAAATAAAATATTATTAACCGATTGCCCAGATGATAAAGGTTTAATCGCAAAAATTACCAACATTTGTTACAAACATCAGCTCAATATCATTCATAACAATGAATTTGTGGATTTTGACACAAAGCATTTCTTTATGCGCACTGAACTACAGGGCATTTTTAATGAAGATACCTTATTAGCTGACTTAAAATTTAGTCTTCCAGAGGGAACAAATTGTCGCTTAATTAGTGCGAAAAGAAAACGCATTGTCATTTTAGTCACCAAAGAAGCGCATTGCCTTGGCGATATTTTAATGAAAAATTACTATGGTGGTTTAGACGTAGAAATCGCTGCGGTGATTGGTAATCATGATACGTTAAGAACATTAGTAGAACGCTTTGACATCCCATTCCACTACATTAGCCATCATGATCTCACACGAGTAGAACATGATAAGTTACTTGCAGATAAAATCGATGAATATACACCAGATTATATTGTGTTAGCAAAATACATGCGGGTACTCAACCCTCAGTTTGTTGAAAAATATCCAAATCGAGTGATCAATATTCATCATTCTTTTTTACCTGCATTTATTGGTGCAAAACCTTATCACCAAGCTTATGAACGTGGTGTCAAAATTATTGGCGCAACTGCACACTTTATTAATAACGAATTAGATCAAGGTCCTATTATTATGCAAAATGTGATCAACGTGGATCACACTTATAATGCAGAAGCTATGATGCGTGCAGGACGAGATGTTGAAAAAACAGTATTAAGCCGTGCATTAGATCTGGCTTTGCACGATCGTATTTTTGTTTACAAAAATAAGACGGTTGTTCTCTAAAAAGCACATCAAAGCAATGTAATACAAAACCACTTTTATCCGACGTGGTTTTGATTTAGCGATAAAAAAATAGCGTGTTAATTTAACACGCTATTTTTAATAAAATGAGAAAGTGTTACTTCGCTTTCCATTCACCATTCACGGCTGTACCCAACACGTTAAAATCATTTGTGAATGCTGTTAAATTCGCGATTTTACCCACTTCAATTGAGCCAAGTTTATGATCCACACCAATTGCTTTAGCAGGATAGTAATTACACATACGTAATGTCTCATCCAATGGAATGCCAACTTCCTGTACCGCATTTTTCACTGACTCAATCATCGTGATTGCAGCGCCACCTAATGTACCATTGCTATCATAGCATTTACCATCACGCACATAGACTGTTTTACCGACGAAAACAAAGGAGTCAATGTCTGCACCGGCTGCAGCAGTTGCATCTGTCACAATACACAATTTGTCGCCTTTTACTTTCTTGTCGAGTCGTATATTGCCATAATCAACGTGTAAACCATCCACAATAATACCTGTATAGATATCAGAATCTAATACGGCGCCCACTACTCCCATCGCTCGTCCAGAGCTGATTGGTGACATTGCATTATGTAAATGGGTTGCAAAACTCGCCCCTTTCTCAATAGCCTGTTGTGCGACATCATAAGTCGCATTCGAGTGTCCAAGCGAGACGATAATCCCTTTTTCAACAAAGTCTGGAATATACTGTGCCGTTGGATTTTCGGCTGCCAACGTAATTTTAGTAATCACATCTGCATTATCACACAAGAATGTTTTCATTTCTGGGCTTATCGCACGAATATATTCTTCTCGATGTACCCCTTTTTTCTCAACACTCAAATAAGGTCCTTCAAAGTGTAAACCTAATGCTTGATTTTTATACTGAGTTAAATACTCACGCATCACCTTCACTGCGTCTTTCATTCCTTCATCAGGTGACGTAATAAAGGTTGGTAAATAACTTGTCGTGCCGGATTTCAAATTAGTTTCTTGCATGATCTCTAACGTCTTCACGCTAATATCTTCATTAAACATCACGCCACCACAGCCATTTAATTGAAGATCAATAAAACCTGCGGTTAAATTATTCCCTTGTAAATCAATTTTCTGAAGATTTTCTGGCACGTCTTCTACGGGTAGAATTGCACTAATTTTATCGCCATCGACAACAAGCGCTTTACCATAAAGTACGTCTTTTGCAGTGTAAATTACGGCATTAACAAACGCGTACATGCTTATCTCCTTTTATTTCACGCTACGAATAGCAGAGGCTTCTAATTCAGTAAAATATTTAACTGTTTTCACTTTAAGCTCTTGCGTCGCAGGTTCATCACACACAATAATCGCTCGGCGATGCATTTGTAATGCGGTGACGGTCCATAAATGATTGATGCTACCTTCTACAGCGGCTTGTAAAGCTTGAGCTTTATTATAACCTGTGACTAGAATCATCACTTCTTCTGCATCAAGTAACGTCCCCACACCAATGGTGAGTGCATATTTAGGCACTTTATTAACATCGTTATCAAAGAAACGTGAGTTGGCAATTAGCGTATCTTCTGTAAGCGTTTTTATACGCGTACGTGAGGAAAGGGATGAAGCCGGTTCATTAAAAGCAATATGGCCATCTACACCAACACCGCCCATAAATAAATGAATTTTGCCATAAGACTTGATTTTCTCTTCATAACGCTGACATTCGGCATCATGATCTTCGGTATTACCATTTAAGATATTGATATTTTTCTCTTGAATATCAACATGATCAAAAAAGTTTTTATACATGAAAGAATGGTAGCTTTCAGGATGTTCTTTTGGTAAACCAACATACTCATCCATATTGAAGGTCACAACATGTTTAAAGCTCACCTCGCCCGCTTTATACAGCTCAATAAGCGCTTCATAGGTTTTCAGCGGAGTACCACCCGTAGGCAAACCTAATACGAATGGGCGCGCTTCTGTTGGTTGAAATTGATTAATACGATCAACAATATAACGTGCAGACCATTTTGCGACTTGATCAACATTGTGTAATGGAATTAAACGCATAATGTGTTACCTCTTTTTGTATGTAAAATTACTGTGAAATCAAGGATTCCCCTATCGCCAACACCATTTTGAAATATTGCCATCAATTTTTTTTTCAATATGGAGTTTTGATTTTTTTGCATTATAAAATAAGTGATTTTAAATAGCCAATAAAAATTCATCCCCGTGGGATATTTAGTGATGAGAATCACAAAAACAACAGTTTTAATTTGCAATAGAAAATTATCAGCATATAGTTAGAGACGCTTGAGAAAACGTTTACTTTTTTCTCAACAAAATCGAGAGAAAAATATAAAAAGGAGTTCCTATGAGCATTCTAAGTTACTTACAAAGAATTGGGCAAGCATTAATGGTGCCAGTTGCTGCACTACCTGCTGCTGCTATCTTAATGGGTATTGGTTACTGGATTGACCCGAATGGTTGGGGTGGAGAAAGCCAGCTTGCTGCCTTCTTGATCAAGTCTGGTGCCGCCATTATTGACAACATGGCAATTCTGTTCGCCGTTGGTGTAGCATTTGGTATGTCTAAAGATAAACATGGTTCAGCCGCACTGTCGGGCTTAGTGGGCTTTTTAGTTGTCACCACCTTGCTTTCTCCAGGTGCTGTTGCACAATTACAAGGCATTGCTGCCGATCAAGTCCCTGCCGCATTTGGCAAAATTAACAACCAATTTATTGGGATTTTAGTTGGGGTTATTTCTGCTGAATTATATAACCGCTTCCATCAAGTTGAATTACCACCAGCGTTAGCCTTCTTCAGTGGCAAACGTTTAGTGCCTATCGTGACCTCTGTCGTGATGATCGTTGTGTCTTTCATCCTCATGTACTTATGGCCAGTCATTTTTAATGGTTTAGTTGGTTTTGGTAAATCGATCACGGATATTGGCGCAACTGGGGCGGGTATCTATGGTTTCTTAAACCGTCTCTTAATTCCAGTCGGCTTACACCACGCTTTAAACTCAGTGTTCTGGTTCAATGTGGCGGGTATCAACGATATTCCTAATTTCTTAGGTGGTGCACAATCTCTTGCAAATGGTACTGCCGTTCTTGGTGTAACAGGAATGTATCAAGCCGGTTTCTTCCCTGTTATGATGTTCGGTTTACCTGCCGCCGCATTAGCAATCTATCATAGTGCAAAACCTGGTAAAAAAGCACAAGTTGCCTCATTAATGATTGCCGCATCATTAGCTTCATTCTTCACAGGGGTAACAGAGCCATTAGAATTTGCGTTCATGTTTGTGGCGCCAGTCTTATACGTCATTCACGCTTTATTAACTGGTCTTTCTGTCTTTATTGCAGCCTCAATGCAATGGATGGCAGGTTTTGGTTTCAGTGCAGGTTTCGTTGATATGGTACTTTCTTCACAAAACCCACTGGCTAAAGATTGGTACATGTTACTCGTACAAGGTCTTGTATTCGGTGTGATTTACTATGTCATCTTCCGTGCTGCAATCAAAGCGTTCAATTTAAAAACACCAGGCCGTGAAGAAGAGGAAGTGGAAATCAATGTGAAAAAAGACGCCTCTCGTGAAGAACGTGCGGCTAACTTCATCGTTGCATTGGGTGGTAAAGACAACTTCCAAGCTATCGATGCTTGTATTACTCGCTTACGTTTAACACTAGTTGATCGTAGCAAAGTGAATGAAGAGCAATTAAAAGCACTAGGCTCAAAAGGTAATGTCAAATTAGGTGACAATGGTTTACAAGTGATTCTTGGACCTGAAGCTGAGCTAGTAGCGGATGCAATCAAACAACAAGTCAAGTAACATATTTACGTGAAAACAAGGGCGAAAAATAATAATTTTTCGCCCTTTTCTCTTTTGTAAATAGCGTCAAATCCTACGACATCAATTAGCCTGATTTACTTAAATTTTGTTTTTCCTCTAAGGTTTCCCAACGCATAAACGCTTCTTCTAACGCTTGCTCGGCTTCGGCCAATGCTTGCAATTTTGCAGAGGTGTATTCATGCGATTGCTGAAAAAATTCACTACCCGCAATTTCAGCTTGTAAGGAATTGATTTCCGCTTCTAACGTTTCCAAACGTTGAGGTAATTGTTCTAACTCGCGTTGTTCTTTATAAGTCAGTTTTATTGCTTTGGTTTGAGATTTGTTGGAAACAGAATTTTTCGTGATATCGACCGCACTTTCTAAACTGGCAGGCTTTTTCTGTTTCAACACGGCTTGTTCTGCTTTATGCGCAAAATAGTTAGCTTGTTGCTGTTTCGCTTCATGGAATCCACCGACATATTCATTCACAATCCCTTCACCTTCAAAAATGAAACATTCCGTAGCGGTATTATCAATAAATTGGCGATCGTGACTCACGATTAATAGCGTCCCCTGATAGTCTGTTAGAATTTCTTCTAATAGTTCCAGCGTTTCAACATCAAGATCATTGGTCGGTTCATCCAAAATCAATAAGTTGTTAGGTTTGAGTAATAATTTTGCTAACAATAAACGGTTCCGCTCTCCACCTGATAACGCTTTCACAGGTGTCATCGCCCGCTTCGGAGGAAAGAGAAAATCTTGTAAATAACCTAAGACATGACGTTTAATGCCATTCACTTCAATATCTTGTTTACCGTCAGCCACATTATCCATCACCGTTTTTTCTGGATCGAGTTCGGCACGATATTGATCAAAATAAGCAATATCCAATTTGGTCCCACAACGTACAGTACCTGAAGTTGGTTGAATTTCACCAAGTAACAATTTAATAAATGTCGTCTTACCACAACCATTCGGTCCCACTAAGGCAATTTTATCACCTCGTAAAATGGTGGTACTGAAATCTTTTAATAAGGTTTTGCCTGTCACTTGATAAGTCACATTGTCCATCTCAAACACCATTTTGCCTGAACGACTAGAATTATCGAGTTGGAGTTTTGCCGTACCAAGTACTTCACGACGTTGACGACGTTCTTCACGCAAAGCTTTTAAGGCGCGAACTCGTCCCTCATTACGCGTTCTACGTGCTTTAATCCCCTGTCGAATCCAAACTTCTTCTTGAGCCAATTTTTTATCAAATAACTCATTTTGTAGGGCCTCTACGCGGAGATTTTCTTCTTTTGTACTGAGGTATAAATCATAATCCCCCGGATAAGACACTAATTTGCCACGGTCTAAATCCACAATACGGGTCGCCATTTTACGAATAAAAGCGCGGTCATGAGAAATAAAAATAATGCTCCCCGAAAAACCAAGTAAAAAGTTTTCTAACCATTCAATCGCATCCACATCTAAATGGTTGGTCGGTTCATCTAATAACAACACCTCAGGATCACAAACAAGCGCACGGGCTAATGCGGCTTTACGTAACCAACCACCCGATAATTCAGATAACAAGGTATCCGGATGTAAAGATAATGTGGCCAACACGTCTTTAATTTTACTTTCAAAACGCCAAGCGTCTGCATGATCTAACTTCGCTTGCACTTGTGCCAATTGATTTAAGACCACATCACTGCAGTCCTGTTCCAATAACAAAGAAATGCGATGGTAATCTTTTAATAAATCGGCTAAATGTTCAATGCCTTCGGCGACATAATCAAACACATTGCCACTCGCATGACGCGGTGGATCCTGCTCTAAACGGGACACGACAATCTCTTTTTCAAACTGTAAACGCCCGTCATCCATGATGACATCACCCGCCAAGATTTTCATTAGCGTAGATTTACCTGCGCCATTACGTCCAACTAAACAAACCCGCTCACCGGCTTCAATATGCAAGTCGGTATGATCTAATAAAGGATGATCACTAAAGGAAAGATATCCATTGGTGAGAGAAATGAGTGCCATAATGCCTCTTTGTTAAAATACTTTTTATAAAAATACAAATGCTGTTTTCACAACAGGGATAAACACATTATCCACATTATCTAGACTGCCCCGTTGACCAACATCAGAGAGTAATCCTATAACTGTTGATAAACTCGCAAGGCATAGGCATCAGACATACCCGCCATGTAATCACAGATAACCCGTTTTTTGCCTTCTTTGCTTGCCTGTTGCCAACGCTTGGCGGTATTACGTGGTAGTAAACGTTCTGGATCAGATTCAAAAATTTGGAACATTTCCGTTAAGATACGTTGTCCTTTGTATTCAATCCGTTGTGTATCAACATTTAAGATCACATGCTCACGTACAAATGCTTTAAAAATCTGCAATACCGCTTCCACTTCTGCTGGTAACTGCGCATTATAGCGTAATAATGGTTCATTAAAATCGTCCGTTAATGTCCAACGTACGCTCGTGATAAAATAATTGACGAGCGCACCAATGGCGTTTTTACGTAAATAATGCTGATCCGAAAAAAGCTTTTCCGTGATAGCATCAATATGTTTTTGAATCCATTCAGACGGACAATGTTTCAAGGCGGTGAGCGCACTTTGCCATTGGTGTAAATTCACCATCCCCACCACAATCGCGTCTTCTAAATCATGCACCCCATAAGCAATGTCATCAGCTAATTCCATGAGGCTACAATCTAACGACTTGAATTTGGTTTTTAAAATTTGGCTAGGATCTGACCGCACTTGTTTAAATTGCCCAAATAAATCACGATCTTTTACTGACAGCGGTTCCAGTAGCCACTCAAACATCGGCAAATCATCACGAAAGAGTCCTTTTCCTGGTTGCCACCCATTCATCTTGACATAACGCGAATCGACATTTGGTTCTGGAGCGAGTTCGGCATATTGTGCCGAAGAAATATCTAAAATCGTTGGGTATTTCACAATACCCAAAAGGGTACGGCGAGTTAAATTCATCCCTGCATTTGGTGTATAAGGTTCTAATTTGGTGAGTAAGCGAAATGTTTGTGCGTTACCTTCAAATCCACCATGCTCTCGCATCATGTAATTCAGTGCGACTTCGCCACCATGACCAAAAGGAGGATGACCGATATCATGAGCAAAACATAAACTTTCAATCAGATCATTACTCGGCAACAAGCCTTTCAACGTTTTTTGTAACTCTGTTTTATCTTGTTGCATTTGCTGCGCTAAGGCAGTAAATGCCTCACTAAAACGCATTTGTGCAACCAAACTGCTACCGATTTGTGCTACTTCTAAGGAATGTGTCAGACGTGTGCGATAAAAATCATTCTCACCAACCGCATGAATTTGTGTTTTTGCCTGCAAACAACGAAATGCGGCGGAATGTAAAATACGCCCTCGATCTCGACGGAAAGGTGGGCGATGATCTTTTTCACGCGGTTTATCAGCAATAAAGCGTGATTGCCAAATTGGATCAACTTGATTATTCATACTATGCCATAAAGAAATAAAGGATTTTAAAGGTGATCGGTGCAAGAATAGACGTCATAATGCCACATAATACGAGGGCAATGGAACTATAACTGCCAGCTTTTTGATCGCTTTCCATGCAAGTGACTGTACCTAAGGCATGGGAAATGGCACCAATGGCTAATCCTCGCGCCTCCGCATGTTTGACTTTTAATTTTTTTAACGTAAGCAAACCTAGTACAGACCCTTGTAATCCCGCTATCACAACCCCCACCGCAGCAATCGAGGGTATGCCACCCAATCCTTGAGACACCGCCATCGCAATAGGCGTCGTGACCGATTTCGGCAATACTGTGGCAACCATTTCTGGTGTGGCGCCTAAGTATAAGGCTAAACCAGCGCCTGAAAGCATAGAAAGCAATGAAGCCAAGCACGTTATCAATAAAATATTTTTCCAATAACGACTAATTTGATGCAACTGTTCATACAATGGTACTGCAAGCGCGACAATACTGATACCTAATAAATTATTTAAGGGCGCATTGCCTTGTAAATAATCATCATAAGAAATGTCAATGGTTAACAAGATGACCACGAGCAAGGTCACAGTTAAAACAAAGGAATTGAATAAAATCGATTTCCAATGTCGGCTGATTTTCACCGCCACCGCGAAGGCAAGCAACGTTAAAAAAGAATAACCATACAGACTCCAATTCATCATGCTTTCTCCGCTTGTTTTCTGGCGACTTTTTTACGTAAATGAGAAAAAGAGCTTAAGGAAAATAAATAATCTGAAAGTAAACCGACAACAATCAATGTTAAGAAAGTGCTTACAATATTAGGTAATAACAAGACGTTCATTTGGCTAAATAACACATCCGCATATTTTATCACCCCAACACTCACTGGCACGAATAATAGTGCCATATAACGAATTAATAAACTGGCTGAACATAACACCCAATCTAACTTAATTATCCTAAACGTTAACCCCAAAAATAACAGTAACAATCCCCAAATACTGGCAGGAATACCAATATTAAGATGATGTGCAATCCACTCACCGATGAATAACATCAAATACAAAATCCCGCATGAACGAGCTAAATCAACTATTTTCCGAGTCATTTTTACTCCATCGTTGTTGACAATAAAACACATTGTCTTAATAAAAATGAGGGAATATTTTACTCCCATTTTGTTTCTTTTGTTAGTTTTTAGGTAGAATATGTGCGTTTTATAAGGATTTTTCATAATATGTATAAAAAATTAGCGCTTATCACCCTGTGTTGTCTATGTTTTACACACTGCAGTCAAGCCAGTCGTTCGATACCTTGTCAGGTGATTGGTATTACCGATGGCGACACGTTAACTTGTCTATTACAAAACAAGAAATCGCTTCGTGTTCGCTTAGCTGAAATTGATGCGCCAGAAAAAAACCAACCTTTCGGTACGAAATCAAAACAATTTCTCGCGAAATTAGTCTATAAAAAGCCGGTACAACTCCGCATTTTAGGTAAAGACCACTACCAACGCACTTTAGCTGTTGTTTATAATGCACAGCACAAAAATATGAATATCGAAATGGTGAAATCTGGTATGGCTTGGGCATATCCGCGTTATAATCACGATCCAATGTATTTGCGCGCGCAACAAGCCGCCATGAAAGCCCGTCTTGGATTATGGCAAGACACTCACCCAATCCCTCCTGAGCAATGGCGCAGACAAAAGAGAAAATAAGATGGCATTTAATCCAAGTGTATTTAAACAACATTTTCCTTACCTCCAACAAGCAGATGCGGTTGTCTATTTAGACAGTGCTGCCACGGCATTAAAGCCACAAGTGCTGACTGATGCGACGATTGCCTTTTATCAATCTGCTGGATCCGTACATCGTAGTCAATATGATGAAAAACAGACCGCACTTTTTGAACAAGCAAGAGAAAATGTGAAAAACTTCATTGGTGCAAAATCTGAAGAAACGATTATTTGGACATCGGGGACAACGCATGCTATCAATTGCGTTGCAAGAGGGTTATCTCATCAACTGCATCCTAAAGCTGAAATTATCATTAGCGAAGCGGACCATCATGCTAATTTTGTTACTTGGTCTGAAATCGCGCGTCAATATGGCGCAACCTTGCATATTTTACCGATTAATGAGCAATGGTTGATTGAAGAACAGGATCTTATTGCTGTACTTAATACAAATACTGTATTGGTTGCATTGAATATGGTTTCTAATGTAACTGGAACGGAGCAACCTGTCGCCAATTTAATTAAACTGATTCGACAACACAGTCATGCGTTGGTACTCGTCGACGCGGCACAAGCGATTAGCCATTTACCTATCGACTTACAAAGGTTAGATGCGGATTTTATTGCCTTCTCAGCGCATAAACTCTATGGTCCGAATGGACTTGGTGTGTTAAGTGGGAAACGTCATGCCCTTGAACAACTTCAGCCCCTGTTGTACGGTGGGAAAATGGTAGAACGAGTATCTGCACAACACATCCGTTTTGCCGAACTACCTTATCGCCTTGAGGCTGGCACGCCAAATATTGCAGGTGTGATTGGTTTTAATGCTGTCTTAGAATGGTTAAGCCAGTGGGACTTAACTGCTGCCGAGCAATATGCCATTGCTTTGGCAGAGCAATGTAAAATGCGATTAAAAAATTACCCACACTGCCAGTTATTTTTATCACCGCAACCGAGCAGCATCGTTTGTTTTGTGTTTAACGGTATAGCCACCTCTGACATCGCCACATTGCTCGCTGAACAAAATATAGCCTTACGCGCAGGTGAACACTGCGCCCAACCTTATTTAGCGCGCTTAGGACAGCACAGCACCTTGCGGCTTTCCTTTGCACCTTATAACCAACAAGCGGATGTTGATGCGTTTTTCTCTGCCCTTGACAACGCTTTAGCCTTATTAGATTAAATGATGAAAGAACAACTCCTTAACGCCAAAAGCTGGGAAGAACGTTACCGCCTGATTATCCAAGCCGGCAAACAGCTACCATTCCCCACAGAACAACAACTCGCCGAGATGCAACCGATTTCAGGTTGTGAGGCGAAAGTCTGGTTTAAAATTACTGGAAAAAATGACCGCACTTTTGATTTTCAAGCTTACAGCGAAGCCCGTATTATTAATGGGTTATTGTGGATTTTACTGCAAGAAATTCAGGGCAAAACAGTCGAACAACTCAAGCAGTTTGATTTAACTGCCTATTTCACTGAATTGGGCATTGCACAACGGTTAAGCAGCACAAGGCTAAATGGGCTAAAACAGATTGAAAAATTGTTACATCAGCTAGAGTAAAAGTGTGGCTGAGATTAAAAAGGGCGGTGTATTTAAAAAAAATTTCTTCCCCCAAAAGTGACTTTCCCCCTTTCCCTTATTTTTCGCTGTAGCGGTTGCGTTCACGTTTAAACCACACTTTCCTTGTTTGAGCATGGCTTGCTAAGCGAGTTTGGAAAACGGGTGCCAAACGTTAGCAGCAAGTGAAGGAAAAAAATTACGGAGTGCTTTCTTTTGCCTACTTTTTCCTTTACACAAGCAAAGAAAAACTAACTCGCTGATCGGGCAAAACCCGATATTGTTTAGCCTGAAAAAAAGCTCTTTTCCCATCATAATTGATAACACGACCCCGTTTTAATCTCATAAAAAAGGCAAACATAACTGTTTGCCCTTTCCCCAAATAGGTATGATGATGAAATCAAATTCAATCTTAATCTTTTAACTGCTGAATCTTACTGATCACATTACTGGTTGAACAACCATTTTCAAAGTTTAATACTTTTACATCACCACCACTCGCCCAAACTTCTTGGCTACCGGCGATGTCTTCTGGTTTGTAATCACCACCTTTCACCAATAAATCGGGTAATACTTCAGCAATTAAACGTTGTGGAGTGTCTTCATGGAACGCCACTAACCAATCGACTGAAGATAAGCCTGCCAATACTGCCATACGAGATTGAAGGTCATTAATTGGGCGGGTTTCACCTTTTAGGCGTTTGACTGAGTCATCGCTGTTCACCGCGACAATTAAGCGATCGCCCAATTTACGTGCGTTTTCGAGGTAAGACACATGTCCCGGGTGAAGAATGTCAAAACAGCCATTAGTCATCACAATTTTCTCACCACGCGCCTTCGCTTGCGCCACTACGCGTTTCAGTTCGGCTTCGCTCATAATACCAAATCCGGTATTAGAACGACCGTGAATTGCATTTTCTAATTCCACCGTAGAAACGGTTGAGGTCCCTAATTTACCCACGACAATCCCTGCTGCGACATTGGCTAAATAGCAGGCTTCTTCAAACGAACGACCATCCGCTAAGCCTGTTGCTAACACACTAATCACCGTATCTCCCGCCCCGGTCACATCAAATACTTCTTTCGCTTCGGTGGCTAAATGAAATGCCGGTTGATTTGGACGCAACAACGTCATGCCTTTTTCAGAACGTGTCACTAAAAGCGCACTCAGGTCGATCTGCTCAATTAATTTCAACCCTTTTTCGATAATCTCGTCTTCAGAATCACACTTCCCAACCACCGCTTCAAATTCAGACATATTCGGTGTTAATAAGGTTGCACCACGATAACGTTCAAAATCGGTTCCTTTCGGATCAATTAACACAGGGATATTGGCTTGGCGTGCAAGTTGAATCATTTTTTGCACTTGATTTAAGGTGCCTTTACCATAATCAGATAACACTAATGCGCCATAATTTTGTAATGCACTGTCTAATTTTTGCAATAACGCATCGCTCGTCACATTTTGGAAGTCTTCTTCAAAATCTAAGCGTAATAATTGTTGATGGCGGGACAAAATACGTAATTTTGTAATGGTAGGATGAGTATGTAATTGTACAAAATCACATTCAATACGGCTTTTGGCTAATAAACTTTCTAAGGCAAGACCGGTTTCATCTCGTCCCGTTAAGCCCAATAATTTTACTGGCACATTTAACGCAGCGATATTCATCGCAACGTTGGCTGCCCCACCTGCACGTTCTTCGTTATCTTGTACACGTACCACAGGAACTGGTGCTTCTGGTGAAATGCGATTTGTCGCCCCAAACCAATAACGATCAAGCATTACATCGCCCAATACCAACACTTTTGCTTGTTTAAATTCTGCGGAATATTGAAACATTTTCGTTCTCTCTTAATAAAAAATTACTTAATTTTAGCACAGGAAAGCACCAATTTCCCCTTAAAATCCAATAAATTGCACGACTTTTTATTACATGACTTTCTTAATTATTACATAACTAGTAATATTCACGCCCTATTTATGCGATAATTCGTAATATGATTACAAGTTGAGTTATGTTTTCTCATTCTCAATTTATTACTGAAGATACTCAAGCAATTTTATGGCGAACGATAAACTCCCAACATTTCAAAAAAGATTTCTAAAACCAAAACACTGGGGATTTTGGTTAGGCGTCGCCTTATGGCGTCTGATCGTATGTTTACCCTACCCGATTTTACACAAACTCGGGAACGGACTAGGCTGGTTACTCGCAAAATCAACAGTAGGTCAACGTCGCGCCAACATTGCACGTCGCAATTTACAGCTTTGTTTTCCCCACTATTCTACGGATCAAATTGAAACCTTATTACATGCGAATTTAAAAGCCACCGGCATGGCGATTATTGAAACGGGTATGGCTTGGTTTTGGTCTGATGCAAGAATAAAAAAATGGTCAAAAATCGAAGGACTTGAATACTTAAAAGAATATAAACAAGATGGTGTGATTCTTGTTGGGGTACATTTCCTAACCTTAGAATTGGGCGCCCGTATTGTTGGCTTGCATCAACCGGGCATAGGGGTTTACCGCCCGAATGACAATCCTTTAATGGACTGGTTACAAGTGCAAGGTCGCTTACGTTCTAATAAAGATCTGCTCGATCGTAAAGATTTACGTGGCATGATTCGTGCGTTACGCCAAGGTGAAATTATTTGGTATGCGCCTGATCATGATTATGGACGTAAAAATGCGGTCTTTGTGCCCTTTTTTGCTGTCCCTGATGCAGCGACTACAACGGGGAGCTATTATTTATTAAAATCCTCACCAACAAGTAAGGTGATCCCTTTTGCCCCATTACGCAATAGCGATGGGTCCGGTTATACCGTCAAAATCTCCCCCCCAGTGGATTTTTCCGATATTACAGATGAAACTCGTATTGCCACGCGCATGAACCAAGTAGTAGAAACGGAAATTATGAAAGGAGTGGAACAATATATGTGGCTACACCGCCGTTTTAAAACACGACCTGATGAAAATCAGCCAAGTTTATATGATGAGGAATAAGACCCCATCGTTCTTATGCGACAAAAAGTGCGGTGAGTTTTGGACAAAAATTAAAAGCAGCGTTGTAACGCTGCTTTTTTAGCATGACAAGAAAATGCTTATACGGCTTGCTCGCTTGCTTCTTCTAATTCGTCCGCCATCGCTGCCAACATCTCTTTCGACAGAAGTGCTAAGGCACGATAAAAAGGCAAGCTTGCCTTACTTTCCACTTGAGTAAGAAACTGGCTGGCACAAGGCAATAAGAATTGCTCAAACAGCTGATGTTGTGCCGCCACAGAATCAAGGTTATCTTCAATCCAAGAGGCAGTTAGTAAAAGTAATGCAAAATGATCCGCACTTTCTAGCGCTGGCATACCACGTTGTTGTCTAAAGTTTACAAATTCTTCAACGGAAACCGCATAATCGCTGATTCTAGTACTAACTTGTGGCGTGTCTCCCATAAATAACTTGTCATATTCTTTACTTAATGCGTTTAAATCTAACGGCATTTGCACACTATTAATCGCTTGTTGGCTTTGATTGTCCAGTTCAAGTGCCCAGATTTCGCTAAGTCCTTGCTGCTGTAACCAGGCAAACACATTAGCTAAAATCGGCTCATTTGGTGCACGATAAAACAAATTGCCAAACAAGCGACTTAGCATAGAAAAAGCGTTAAGTTGGTTTTCAGTTGTCATGCTTTCTCTCTAAAAGTGCGGTTAAATTTTCTTGCGTTTTCTCACTGACCCTTTGCAACATAGCGTGACGCGCGTGATCATCAATCAAATGAATATCACCAAACAGCTCATGCTGAATATCAGTGATGCCACAATAATTGAATAATCCGTCCACTAAACAATCTTTCAGCGATTGGGCAAACCCCATATTTTGATAAATCTCTACGTTATTGCCAATCGTGATAAAGTGTTGCATTTTTTTACCACCTAATAAGCCTACAGATTGTTCATTTTCAGTTTTATAAGCAAAACCATAGCTTAATACACGATCCAAATACCCTTTCAGGATCGCAGGAAAGCCCATCCACCATAATGGATAAACCAAGGTGATTAAATTCGCTTGTTCAATGAGTTGATGCTCAAACTTGACTTCAGCAGGAATGATCTCTTGGTAAACCGCTTGCATTTCCTCCCAAGATAAAATGGGATTGAAATTGAGCGTGTACAAATCTCGTACCACGGTGTGCACGTCCAACTGTTGGCTAGCCTGCAAAGTAGCTTCCAAAATCGCCCGATTAAAACTCGTTTGGCTATTTGGATGGGCAAAAATAATCAGATGATGCATAATCTTTAATTCACTTTTTTCACTTTTAACGTAATACCATCCACTTGGTGCACTTCAACTAAATCACCGACCTGTAAATCCGTGCCTTGAATGCGCCACGTCGTATCGCCAAAATGCCCACGTCCAATGCCATTAGCCGCGATTTCTTGCACAGTACCTCTTGTGCCTAGCATCGCGTGATCACGTTGATTTAATGACGAATGTAACTGATCACTTTTGTCTTGACCATGCTGATATTTCCACCATGACACACTCAAAATAATCGCTAAAATCGCATAGCTAATAGCTAAAACGGTTAACGATAAGCTTGGTATCAGTGCCATCACACCAGCAATCACAATGGCGGCTAATCCCCACCAAAGTAAAAACACCCCTGGGATCACTAATTCAGCAATTAATAAAACAAAACCTAAAATAAGCCAATGCCAAAGGCTCCAAGTGGAAAACCATTCCATATTTACCTCACCGACAGTGATTAAGCTTTTTTATCGCCTTTTAATAACTCAGCTACACCCGCAATAGACCCGATTAAATTGCCCGCTTCGAGTGGCATTAACACCACTTTACTGTTCTCTGAGCCACCAATTTCTTTTAAAGCTTCAGTATATTTTTGTGCAATAAAGTAGTTAATTGCTTTCGTGTCCCCACTCGCAATCGCTTCAGAAACCATTTGTGTCGCACGGGCTTCTGCTTCAGCAGCACGTTCACGAGCTTCAGCTTGTAAGAAGGCTTCTTGACGTTCCCCTTCTGCTTTTAAGATACGAGCTTGTTTATCCCCTTCAGCACGTAAAATTTCCGCTTGACGTACCCCTTCTGCTTCCAAAATATCCGCACGTTTGTTACGTTCTGCTTTCATTTGTGCGTTCATCGCCGCGATCAATTCTTGTGGTGGACGCACATCACGAATTTCAATACGGGTCACTTTAATACCCCAAGGATTAGTGGCTTCATCAACAATGGATAACAAGCGGCTATTAATGGAATCACGTTGTGATAACATTTCATCTAACTCCATTGACCCTAACACAGTACGAATATTGGTCATGGTTAAATTAATAATCGCTTGTTCTAAATGATTCACTTCATAAGCCGCGTTACGTGCATCAATCACTTGCACAAAACAAACAGCATCAATCGACACATTCGCGTTATCTTTCGAAATGACTTCTTGAGAAGGAATATCCAGCACTTGTTCCATCATATTGATACGGCGACCAACACGGTCAATAAAAGGCACCACAAAATTCAAACCCGGTGTCAATGTACGAGTGTAGCGACCAAAACGTTCAATCGTCCAGTGATAACCCTGTGGAACGGTTTTTAAAGTGGAATACAAAACAAAAATTACCAATACAATAAAGAAAATCGTCGCGATTGGTAAACCATTAATAAAGTCCATTGCTGTTCTCCTTAGTAAGTCAATATCACAAAAAGTCTAACAAATTAGAGCGTACTTTGTATATAAGAATATTGATTATTATCTGCTATAAATTCAAAACGATGCGTCATGCAATTTGGCGCGTCTTGATCTTGATGGGAAACAAATATCAGCTGGGTTTGGCTGTTTACTACCAGTTGTTCAATAAACTGTTTTACCAGCTTACGATTCACCCCATCCAATCCCTGAAAAGGTTCATCTAAAATCAATATTGGTGGATGTTTCACCATGGCTCTAGCTATCAACAAAAGTCGTTGTTGTCCCCAAGACAAGGAACGAAACGGGACTTTCGCCAGTGTTGCAAGATGTAAACGTGTCAACCATTGCATAGCCTTCAAACGCAGTGTCTCTGATACCTGTTGATACACGCCAATACTATCAAAAAAGCCCGAGAGAATAACATCTAATGCGCTACAATTCACTCGGTAATCCATATGCAACTGACTACTCACATAGCCTATTTTTTGTTTAATATCCCAAATGGTTTCACCGCTACCACGTTGTTGACCAAATAATACTACATGATTCGCATAAGATTGCGGATGATCACCCGTCAGCACAGACAATAGCGTCGATTTTCCTGCACCATTTGGTCCTTTAATCCACCAATGTTGTTTTGGTTCAACTGTCCAAGTTAATGCACTGAGAATCTTTTTATCACCATATTGAATATTGACGTTTTTTAACTCAAAAGGATTGATCTCTGTCGGCAAATGTATTGGCGTACCAAAAGGTGTCGGCAAAGGTTCATTCCGCGCATTTTCGGCATAACACAACTGTTGAAATAAACTTTGCTGCTCAATGTATTGGCGTTCGCCTTGCAAAACTAACTCTCGATTATCCAAAATCGCAATATGAGTCGCCTGTGTCGGAATATCAGAGAAACGATTGATGATCAGCATTAATGTCATTTTCTCTTTTAATCTCTCCAATAAATGCCGCCAGTCTTGCACTGACTGCTGGTCTAATCCTTCAAAGGGTTCATCTAAGATCAAGAGATCAGGTTGACTCACTAACGCTTGGCATAACAAGACTTTACGGCTTTCCCCTGTAGACAGGTGAATAAAAGGGCGATCTAATAAAGACGTAATCTGCAAGATTTCCGCATATTTCTCACAAGCCGCTGTCGCTGAAGTGCCATTTAATATGGTTTCTCGTGCACTTTTACCAAAATCATCGGGGCTTATTCCATCATGATTGCGATCCTTAAAAGTGGCTTCAATAATATGTTGTTGTTTTTCAAAGGACAATAATGCTACCTGCCGGAATGAATGGCAATATTCGCCATGCTCTAGTGCTAATTGCTGCTGCAATGCAAGCGCAAAAGCAGTTTTTCCACTACCATTACTCCCCACGACAGCCCAAAATTGCCCCGCGGATAAACAAAATTGAGGAATATACAAATATTGATGTTGATGTAATTTAAATTTTGCTTCTTTAAGCTGTAAACTACACATCCATCCTCCGATAAAAAAAGCGGATAAATATCCGCTTTCTATTCACTAAATAACCGTTCGTTAAACTTGTTTATTTTCTTCTGCAATACAGGCTGCTGCAGTAAATAGCACATCCGTTGAAGAGTTTAATGCAGTTTCAGTAGAGTCTTGTAAAATACCGATAATGAACCCCACCCCGATCATTTGTGCAGCGACATCATCAGAAACCCCAAATAAGCTACAAGCTAACGGAATCAATAATAAAGATCCCCCCGCAACACCAGAGGCACCGCAAGCACAAATACTGGCAACGACACTCAATAACAAGGCACTAAAGAAAGAAATCTGAATATCTAAAGTATGTACCGCGGCTAACGTAAGAATCGTTACAGTAATCGCAGCACCTGCCATATTAATAGTCGCGCCTAATGGAATGGAAACCGAATAGGTTTCTTCATCTAAATTCAAGCGTTTAGCAAGATTGATGTTAACTGGAATGTTAGCTGCTGAGCTACGAGTGAAAAATGCCGTTAAACCACTTTCACGTACGCAGGTCCACACTAATGGATAAGGATTACGGCGAATTTTCCAGTAAACCAAAATTGGGTTCACTACAAAAGCAACAAATAACATCGTACCAACTAATACGGCTAATAAATGAATATAACCACCGAGCGCCACTAATCCTTTATCTGCCAAGGTTTCACTGACTAAACCGAACACACCGATTGGGGCAAAGGCAATAATCACATACACAATTTTCGATACAGCTTCTGCTAGATCTGACACCATCGTTTTTGTACTTTCTGATGCATGACGTAGGGCTAATCCCAAACCAATTGACCAAGCGAGCACGCCAACGAAATTCGCTTTAAAGAGCGCATTTAATGGATTATCAACCACATTGAAGACTAAAGTTAATAGTACCTGACCAACACCTTGTGGTGCAGACGTCATATCTTCTTTTGTGGCTAATGCCACTTCACTTGGGAATAAGAAGCCCGCAATAACAGCTGAAAGTGCGGCTAAAAATGTCCCCAAAAGATACAATACAATAATGGATTTCATATTGCTTTTCGCACCAATTTTTTTATTTGCAATTGCCGCCATGACAAGGACAAAAATTAAAATCGGTGCAACCGCACGTAATGAGCGAACAAAAATGGTGCCTAATACCCCAACTTTTTCCGCTAAATTAAAACCAAGCACGTTTTGTAATGTCGGCGTAACGAGCGCAACAAGCAAACCTAAGATAAGACCAATAAAAATACGTTTCACCAAATTACCTTGGAAAAACAAACTAAATAAACGAGATGTATTCATAATTAAATCACGTAATCTTGTGCGAATGCACTTATTGTAAAAAATTTAGACCAAATGTTTGATCCCCCTAACGGTGCTAAAGATAGCTTACTTTTTCATTAAAGAAAATATCATTTTTTATATTTCCAGTATATTGACAAACATTCATTAAAAATAATCGCCATATTATTAGAAAATATCTTATTTACCCCAGCTTTATCTGAATAAAAATCAATCAAAAGCAATCGATTGCACAAAACAAATCGATCACTTTACAAACAGAAAGAGTCTAATTTTTTTTCACTAACCATGAGATCCCCTCTTGACAAGCTGTATATAACAACAGTATATTTTACCTGTATAAATAACCAGTTAAAATAAAGAGGGATAAGATGAATAGCATAAACAACACTGTGGCTCAACATGATTATTTATTATCTTACCGTCCTATGCCACTTTACGAGGACATCCAACAATCTCACTTAAATTTCAGTAAAAAGCTGGATCTCAATCTTTACTGTGTTAAACGCCCACAACAAACCTGCTTTATTCGTGTAACCAATCCGAATATGCTTGCTTGGGGAATTGAAGTTGATGACATGCTAGTAGTAGAAAAAAACGAAAGCTTATCTGTGGGCGATCTGATTGTTCTTGATATCAATGGGCAATTCCATATTTATGAATTTATGCTTCAGCAAAATAATGAATACGTTTTCTTTGCCTTAGATTCGACTCAGAGCAACATTAAAACCAATCACTGGCAGAGTTTACCAATTGTTGGCACTGTCACCAATACTATTCATCAAATTAAACCAAAACGCAATATGGCATTTGCGGCATAAGCATAACGTCTCATAAATAAAAAAGTGCGGTTAAACTTTTAAAAGTTTAACCGCACAGCTATTTCGTTTAAAAACTTTTGTTACTTATCAGTTTCAACAAAAACGTATTATTTTTTCTTCGCTTTTGGATTTGGTAAGTCAGTAATTGACCCTTCAAATACTTCTGCTGCAAGACCAACAGACTCGTGTAATGTTGGGTGAGCATGGATCGTTAAGGCTAAATCTTCCGCATCACAACCCATTTCGATAGCAAGACCGATTTCACCTAACAATTCACCACCATTCGTCCCGACGATTGCGCCACCGATAACACGATGTGTATTTTTATCAAAGATCAATTTTGTCATTCCATCTGCACAGTCAGATGCAATCGCACGACCTGAGGCAGCCCAAGGGAATTTCGCTACTTCATAAGCGATACCTTCCGCTTTACATTCTTTCTCAGTTTTACCCACCCAAGCCACTTCAGGTTCCGTATACGCAATAGATGGAATCACTTTTGGATCGAAGTAATGTTTCATGCCTGCAATCACTTCTGCTGCCACGTGACCTTCATGAACACCTTTGTGTGCTAACATTGGTTGACCCACGATATCACCAATGGCGAAAATGTGAGGCACATTGGTACGCATTTGTTTGTCGGTACGAATGAAACCACGATCATCTACTTCAACACCCGCAACACCAGCATCAATCAATTTACCATTTGGTACACGACCAATCGCCACTAATACAGCATCATAACGACGGGTTTCAGAAGCTTTACCTTCCATTGAAACATAAATACCATCTTCTTTTGCTTCAACCGCAGTCACTTTCGTTTCTAATAATAAATTGAATTTCTTCGCGACGCGTTTGGTGTAGATTTGAACCATGTCTTTATCCGCAGCCGGGATCACTTGGTCAAACATTTCGACTACATCAATTTTTGAGCCTAATGCATGGTAAACCGTTCCCATTTCTAGACCGATAATACCACCACCCATGATAAGTAAATTCTCTGGCACTTCTTTTAATTTAAGTGCATCTGTGGAATCCCAAATACGTGGATCTTCATGTGGAATAAATGGTAATTGAATTGGACGCGATCCTGCCGCAATAATCGCATGATCAAACTTGATCGTCGTTTCCCCTTCTTCGCCCGCAACAATAATCGTATTTGGACCAGAGAATTTACCATAGCCGTTCACTACTTGCACTTTACGTTGTTTAGCCATACCCGCTAAACCACCCGTTAACTGGTTAATGACTTTTTCTTTCCAACCACGGATTTTGTTTACATCTGTGCTTGGCTCACCGAACACGATACCATGCTCTGCAAGCGCTTTGGCTTCTTCAATCACTTTCGCCACGTGTAATAAGGCTTTTGACGGGATACAACCCACGTTTAAACATACGCCACCTAACGTAGCATAACGTTCAACAATCACGGTTTCTAAACCTAAATCTGCACAACGGAATGCGGCGGAATAGCCCGCAGGACCCGCACCTAATACCACAACCTGAGTTTTAATTTCTTTATTCATTTTAACCTCGTTAAAGAATGCGATGTATTTTATCAAAAGATAGGCGATTTTAGACCGCACTTTCACACCACATTTGGGTTGATTAATGATGTCCGCTCGGCAATTTACCGAACGGACAGTGCGATTACATAACTAAACGACGAAGATCAGATAACACGCCATTGATATAGCTAATGAAACGTGCGCCATCCGCACCATCGATCACACGGTGGTCGAAAGACAATGATAATGGTAACATTAAGCGTGGCGTAAATTCTTTACCGTTCCAAACTGGCGCCATTTCTGATTTAGACACACCTAGAATTGCGACTTCTGGCGCATTCACGATTGGCGCAAAGTGTGTCGTACCTAAGCCCCCTAAGCTTGAAATCGTGAAACAACCCCCTTGCATATCCGAAGCAGTTAATTTGCCGTCACGTGCTTTTTTCGACACTTCCATTAATTCACGAGAAAGTTCGATAATGCCTTTTTTGTTGACATCTTTAAAGACAGGCACGACTAAGCCGTTTGGTGTATCCACTGCCACACCAATATTGACATATTTTTTCAAGGTTAAACGTTGGCCATCTTCAGAAATTGAGCTATTGAAACGTGGATACGCTTCTAATGCTTTGGCAGCCGCTTTCATAATGAAGACAACTGGCGTGATTTTCACACCCCATTTTTGTTTTTCCGCTAACACATTTTGTTCTTTACGGAACGCTTCTAATTCGGTGATATCTGCACGATCGAAATGTGTAACATGCGGGATCATCACCCAGTTACGGTGTAAGTTTGCACCCGAAATTTTGTTAATACGGGTGAGTTCTACTTCTTCCACTTCACCAAACTTGCTGAAATCCACTTTCGGCCATGGCAATAAGCCTAAGCCTGCACCATTTGCTACACCGCTGCCCGCTGGCGCTGCAGATACAGAACCTGATTCAACCGCTTTGATTGCTGCTTTCACATATGCTTGAACGTCTTCTTTTAAGATACGACCTTTACGACCAGTACCTTTCACTTTATCGAGGTTCACACCAAATTCACGTGCTAAACGACGTACAACCGGTGTGGCATAAGCAAATACAGAACTACCTGTTACTTCTGCATCACCCGCTGGCGCGCTTGCAACAGGTGCTGGCGTTGCTGCTTGTGGTGCTGCCGCTTGTGCAGCAGGTGCAGGTTGTGCTGGTGCTGCTGAAGGTGCGGCTCCCGCTACTTCAAAGCGCATAATTAATGAACCCGTAGAGACTTTGTCGCCAGATTTCACTAAAATTTCTTTTACCACACCGGCAAATGGCGCAGGCACTTCCATTGAGGCTTTATCACCTTCAACAGTAATTAATGATTGTTCTTCTGTGATCGTGTCACCCACGTTCACCATGATTTCCGTCACGTTGACTTCGTCACCACCAATATCTGGCACGTTCACATCTTTTACCGCACTTTGTGCAGGTGCTGATGGCGCAGCTGTTGGCGCTTGTGCTGGTGTCGCTACTGCTGGCGCATCACCCGTTTCAAATTTCATAATCAATGATCCTGTTGATACTTTGTCACCAACATTGATTAGAATTTCTTTAACAACACCTGCGATTGGGGCTGGGACTTCCATTGAGGCTTTATCACCTTCTACATTGATGATCGATTGCTCAACCTCAACTTTATCACCCACTTTGACCATAATTTCTGTCACGTTAACTTCATCACCACCAATATCGGGGACATGTACTTCAACCACTGCGCTTGCTGCTGGCGCTGGCGCAGATACTGGTGCTGTTTCAGCTTTTGGCGTTTCAGCAGGTTTTGCATCACCCGTTTCTAACACAAACATCGGTGAACCCGTTGACACTTTGTCACCCACTTTCACTAACACTTCTTTGATCACACCCGCTTCTGGTGAAGGGACTTCCATTGAGGCTTTATCACCTTCTACATTGATTACGCTTTGATCAACTGCAACCGTATCACCCGCTTTTACCATGACTTCTGTCACAGTCACTTCATCACCACCAATATCTGGTACTTGAATTTGTTTTGACATGTTTTTTTATCCTCCAATCATTCCATAACATGCTCCCTGATATCAGGGAGCTGGAATGTTAATCCTATTTACTTAGGCGTAAAGTGGGTTCACTTTATCTGCATCAATACCGTATTTTTGAATAGCGTCTGCAACCACTTTCTTATCGATAGTACCTTGTTTCGCCAATTCAGATAATGCTGCGATTGCCACATAACGAGCATCCACTTCAAAGTGCTCACGTAGGTTTTCACGGCTATCTGAACGACCAAAACCATCTGTACCTAATACACGATAGCTTGCTGCTGGCACATAAGCACGAACTTGTTCTGCAAATAATTTCATGTAGTCTGTTGCAGCAACAGCAGGCGCATCATTCATTACTTGTGCAATGTAAGGTACACGTGCTTTAGCTTCTGGATGTAATAAGTTCCAACGATCTGCATCAGCACCTTCACGTGCTACTTCTGTGAATGACGGTACACTATACACATCTGAAGTGACACCAAAGTCATTAGCTAACAACTGTGCTGCTTCGCGAATATGACGTAAGATTGCACCAGAACCTAATAACTGAACTTTACCTTTACCTTGACCGGTTACGGTTTCAAACTTATAGATACCTTTACGGATACCTTCTTCCGCACCTTTTGGCATAGCCGGTTGGTCATAAGTTTCGTTCAATGTGGTGATATAGTAGTAAATGTTCTCTTGTTCTGGTCCATACATACGACGTACGCCGTCTTGCATGATAACCGCAACCTCAAAAGCAAATGCTGGGTCATAAGAGATACAGTTAGGGATAGTTAATGATTGAATATGGCTGTGACCATCTTCATGTTGTAAACCTTCGCCGTTTAATGTTGTACGACCAGATGTCCCACCAATCATGAAACCACGTGCTTGTTGGTCACCCGCGGCCCACATTAAGTCGCCAATACGTTGGAAACCAAACATGGAGTAGTACACATAGAATGGAATCATTGGGAAATCATTTGTTGAGTAAGAAGTAGCCGCAGCTAACCAAGAGGCGGTTGCACCTTGCTCATTGATCCCTTCTTGTAACACTTGACCATCAATGGCTTCACGGTAGTAAGATACTTGCTCGCGATCTTGCGGGGTATAGTTTTGACCATACGGGTTGTAAATACCGATTTGACGGAATAAGCCTTCCATACCAAATGTACGTGCTTCGTCTGCCAGAATTGGCACGATACGTTTACCCACAGATTTGTTTTTCAATAATACGTTTAGTGAACGTACAAATGCCATCGTTGTTGAAATTGGACGGGCTTGAGCTTCAAATAATTGTGCAAACTCCTCTAATTCCGGCACCTCTAATTGTTCCGTGAAACGTGGTAAACGGGTTGGCAAATAACCTTGTAACGCTTGACGACGTTCGTGAAGGTACTTGTACTCCTCAGAACCTTCTGCAAATTTAATGTATGGTAAATTTTCAATATCCGCATCAGCAATATCAATGTTAAAGCGATCACGAACGTGTTTCACGCCTGACATATCCATTTTCTTCACTTGGTGAGCAATGTTTTTCCCTTCAGCAGCTTCACCCATACCATAACCTTTAATGGTTTTCACAAGTAAAACAACAGGTTTCCCTTTCACTTGTTTTGCTTTATTGAAGGCAGCGAATATTTTTAATGGATCGTGACCACCACGATTTAATGCCCAGATTTCATCATCTGTCATTTCAGCCACTAAGGCTTCTGTTTCTGGATAACGACCAAAGAAGTGTTTACGAACGTAAGCACCATCTTTTGCTTTCATGGTTTGATAGTCACCATCAACCACTTCCATCATTAATTGTAATAATTTACCTGAGGTATCACGTTGTAATAAACGATCCCAACGACGGCCCCAAATCACTTTAATCACTTCCCAGCCTGCGCCGTTGAATAAACCTTCTAATTCTTGGATGATTTTACCGTTACCTGTTACTGGACCGTCTAAACGTTGTAAGTTACAGTTAATCACAAACACAAGGTTGTCTAACTTCTCACGCGCTGCCACAGAAATCGCACCACGCGATTCCACTTCATCCATTTCACCATCACCTAAGAAGGCATAAACGGTTTGATCAGCAGTATCTTTTAAGCCACGGTTGTGTAAGTATTTTAAGAAACGCGCTTGATAGATCGCATTCAATGGTCCTAGACCCATTGATACGGTTGGGAATTGCCAGAATTCAGGCATTAATTTCGGATGCGGATAGGAAGAAAGCCCTTTACCGTGAACTTCTTGACGGAAGTTATCCATTTGTTCTTCAGTTAAACGACCTTCTAAGAATGCACGGGCATAAATGCCTGGTGAGATATGACCTTGGAAGAAAACTAAGTCACCACCATTTTTCGCGGAACGCGCTTTAAAGAAGTGGTTAAAACAGACTTCATAAATAGTTGCAGAAGATTGGAAAGAAGACATATGCCCACCTAATTCCAAATCTTTTTTCGAAGCACGCAATACCATCATAATCGCATTCCAACGAATTGCACCGCGGATACGTCTTTCTAAGTCTAAATTGCCTGGATAGTTTGGTTCTTCTGAAGCTGGAATGGTATTGATGTAGTCAGTGGTGATACCTGTTGGTAAAGAAACATTGTTGGCTCGAGCGTGTTGCATTAATTGCTCAATAATATATTGTGCGCGTTCAACACCTTCTTCGCGAATGACCGCATCAATAGCTAACAACCAATCATTAGTTTCGACTGGATCTACGTCATTCTTTAACATATCTGACATAGTCTTTTCCTTATTTGTTAAGTTAAAAGTAAGCTTAATCTTAAGTTAAGATTAAACAATGAATTAATCACGAAATATGTAAAATTGAATATAATTTACACAAAATTCAATTAAAAGAAAATTGCTTCACAAATTTTTAACAAATTTTGTAAATATTATTAGATTTTTTTAGAGAAAGATAGTTATTTCTCTCGCAAAAGACAAAAAATGAGACATTGATAGCACTTTCATATACAGATAGAGACGTATCAGATAGTCGCTCTTTTATCATGAATATTTTCCGTCAATGCGCTGAATTCACACGACTATTATAGCCGCTAATCAGATTAAAGATAGCGACTAACATACAACACAGACCTGCATCAAAATTACTCACCATGCGCTTCGTAAAACAAAGCAGTTATCCTCTATCTTCCTCATGACTTGAAAAACACATGTGGATATCTGTCATTACATCGCATCATAAACCATGATACAAAAATAGTTAAAACAGAATACCGGCATAATTTACCTTGTTACATTCAAGATGACTACTTTAAGAAGTACAATTTATGATCTCACTCTCATTTTTTAAACATGAACTGTCAGGTTTAGACTTTTAGCATAATGACGGTATTGATTAAATCACAAGAAATAATGAGACAAATAAAAAAGTCCACCTTAACAAATAAAGGCAGACTTTCTTACAAAATAGACAATAATTATTTTTTCAATACGAGGACAACAGACTCACCCGCAACAACTTCACCAGCTTTCTTATCAATATGACTGATTTCATCCATATTAGAAATCACCACCGGAGTTAGAACAGATTTTGCTTTTGCTTCAAGAGGGGCTAAATCAAATTCAATAACAGTTTCACCGCGTTTCACCGCCTGACCTTCTTGTGCAATACGTTTAAATCCTTCACCTTTTAGCTCAACAGTATCAATACCAAAGTGGACAAATAACTCTACTCCGTCTTTGGATTCCATTGAAAACGCATGGTTAGTTTCAAAAATTTTGCCAATTACGCCATCAACAGGGGCGACCATTTTATTGCCAGTAGGACGAATCGCAATCCCATCCCCTACGATTTTCTCAGAAAAAACAACATCTGGTACATCTTCAATATTCACAATTTCACCAGAAAGCGGAGCAAAAATTTCCACTTCAACAGCTTTTTTGTCTTTTGAACCAAATAATTTGTCAAATAAACCCATTTTAGTCTCCTACTAAGTAAATGTGGTCATATTTTAACGTAAAATTTTCAGCTTGTATCTAATTTAATGCTTTTTCAGCTAAAAAATCTTCAACTAATTGTTCAATTTCTACGGCTGTTGGTTGCTGTAATGCCTTCATTGCTAAGGCTTTTGTATCTTCATAATTCACATTACGGATCAACTTCTTAATACGTGGTACAGAGATAGCACTCATACTAAATTCATCCAAGCCCATACCTAAAAGTAATACCGCGGCTTTTTCATCACCCGCAAGCTCACCACACATGCCAGTCCATTTTCCTTCTGCATGCGAAGCATCAATCACCTGTTTAATTAAACTTAAGACAGAAGGTGACATTGGATTATACAAGTGAGAAATTAATTCATTACCACGGTCAACTGCTAATGTGTATTGTGTTAAATCGTTTGTTCCAATACTAAAGAAATCCACTTCTTTGGCTAAGAATTTGGCATTCACGGCTGCTGACGGTGTTTCTACCATGACACCGATTTGAATACTTTCATCAAATGCCTTTCCTTCATTACGTAATTCTTGTTTCAAGGTTTCAATGACTGACTTCAATTCGCGAATCTCTTCCACCGAAATAATCATTGGGAACATAACCGCTAACTTACCAAAAGCAGATGCGCGTAACACGGCTCTCAATTGTGCATGTAAAATTTCACGACGGTCTAATGCGATACGAATTGCACGCCACCCTAAGAAGGGGTTCATTTCTTTTGGTAAATTTAAATAAGGAAGCTCTTTATCACCACCAATATCCATGGTACGTAAAATCACGAGGCGACCATTCATCGCTTCAACAACATCTTTGTAAGCAACAAATTGTTCTTCTTCAGTCGGTAATTGCTCACGATCCATAAATAAGAATTCGGTTCGATACAAGCCTACGCCTTCTGCCCCATTACGATCTGCCCCATCTACATCACGAATCGTACCAATATTGGCAACCACGTCGACACGATGACCATCTAAGGTTAACGCGGGTAAATCTTTTAATTTGGCTAATTCTGCTTTTTCTTCTAAGAGTTTTTGTTGTAAGCCTTTTAAGCGCGTTATTTCATCTTGTGATGGATTAACGTAAACGACGTTATTCACCGCATCTAAAATCAGGTAATCGCCAGTATTCACTTGTGAAGTGACATGATTTGTTCCAACAATCGCCGGTAGCTCTAAAGAACGAGCCATAATGGATGTGTGTGAAGTACGTCCACCGATGTCGGTAATAAAACCTAAGACTTTGTCTAAATTAAGCTGTGCTGTCTCAGAGGGCGTTAAATCATAAGCCACCAAAATCGCTTCTTCGTTGATATCACCTAAATCAACAATATGCATGCCTAAAATATTTTTAATTAAACGATTACCAATATCTCGAATATCGCCGGCACGTTCTCTTAAATATTCATCATCAATTTCAGATAACATCGTGACTTGCTGATCAATAATTTTACTTGCAGCTACACCCGCATTCACTTTATTTGTACGCAAATAATCGATAATTTCTTCTTCCAACTCCTCATCTTCCAAGATCATCAAATGACCTTCAAAAATTGCTGCTTTTTCTTCACCTAAGGTCTTCGCCGCCCGATCGCGAATGGCACTAAGCTGTTCTACTGCCGCATTTCGTCCTTGATAAAAACGTGCAATTTCCGAATCAATCTGAGATTCACTGATTTTTTGCATATCCAGTACAATTTTTTCTTCTTTAAGCACTAAGGCTTTACCAAAAACGATACCTGGTGAAGCTGGAATTCCTGAAATCATATGTAACCTTCTGAACTTTACTAAAATGTGATGATGGAAAAAAATAAACGCCATAATGTGGACTCACATTATGGCTAACAATCAATTATTCTAAGGTTGGAATAAGTGCGACTAAGTGTTCAACGGCTTTTTGCTCATCTTCGCCCTCTGCCGAAATCGTAATGACCGTACCTTGACTGAGTGCAAGTGTTTGTAATTTAAACAGACTTTTCGCACTCGCGCTTTTTCCCGCAGAAGTAACGGTAATATCAGAGGCAAAGGCTTTCGCTTCTTTCACAAATTGTGCCGCAGGACGAGTATGTAATCCATTTGGTGCAATAATTTCAACGTCTTTTGAGTACATGTTTTTTTTCCTTCTAAACAAAGAATAATTAACGTGAGAATAAGCGAGGTTATGACTTTCTAGCTTATATTGAGTACATTCCATTTATTTTTGGATAAAAAATAAATCGAGCGGTAGTATCAATCCTTGCTGTTAAATAATCAAGATGGATCCAATAAAAACTTGAGATAGATCACAAAAAAACACTCAAAAAGAGTGTTTTTTAATCCCTTGTTAACATTCAATTAACGACTAGTTTTCACTTGAGAAGTGCCGTTGTGATTTTGTTTCTTCAAGGCTAGCAATTAAGCGATGATAATTGGCAAAACGCACCGAATGAATTTTACCTTGCTCCATCGCTTCACGTAATGCACAGCCCGGATCATTCAAATGCTTACAATCGCGGAATTTACAGGTGCCTAAAAAATACTGGAATTCTCGGTAGCCACGCGTAATTTGTTCCTGCTCTAAATGCCATAAACCAAACTCACGAATCCCCGGCGAATCAATTAACTGTCCCCCTTGACGTAAATGATATAAACGTGAAGAGGTTGTGGTATGCTGACCCAAGCCTGAATTTTCGCTAATATCGCCAACTTGTGCATTGACTTCAGGCAAAATATGATTGATCAAACTTGACTTACCCACTCCCGATTGCCCGACAAAGATGGAAGTTCCTTCATCAAAAAGTGCGGTCAGTTTTTCCATATTTTCCCCACTCAGCGCAGAAATCATCAACGTTTGGTAACCTATTTGCTGGTAAATACGTAACTGCGCTTCCACTTCAGCCCTTTCCTGATCGCTCAATAAATCCACTTTATTGACCACAATCACAGCGGGGATTTGTGCATTTTCACAAATGACTAAGTAGCGATCGATAATATTTAAAGAGAGGGTCGGCAACACGGAGGAAACAATAATAATGCGATCAATATTAGCCGCGATCACTTTTAAACCATCATAATAATCGGGACGGGCAATTTCATTTTGCCGAGGTTTAATCGCTTCAATGACGCCACTTACACCTTGTAACTGTGCATTGCCTTTACGCCAAATCACACGATCCCCTACTACTAAACTGGATAACGTACGACGCAAATTGCAACGAAAAATCTCGCCTGCGGCGTCTTCAACATCTGCATGAACAGAATAACGCGTCACAACAATGCCATCTTGTGACTCCCCTAACATGTCATCTTGCCAATCAATCTCTTTTTTTTCACGACGTTGATGGCGATGTAAAGTTTTTTCGTTATTAGATTGAATGCGACGTTTTTGATTTTGCGTTAATTTACGTTTACTCAATGACTTATCCTTAAAAGTGCGGTCGTTTTTTATCAGATTTTCCGCTAGAATAGCGACAAAACAATTTACATAGGATAGCACCATGCAGTTGGATAAACAAAATCTGATTTGGATTGATTTAGAAATGACCGGCTTAGACCCTGAAAGTGAACGTATTATTGAGATTGCAACTATTGTGACCGATAAACATCTCAATATTTTGGCAGAAGGACCTGTACTTGCGATTCATCAATCAGATGAATGTTTAGCGAAAATGAACGACTGGTGTATGAAAACCCATACAGAGAACGGCTTAGTTGAACGTGTAAAAAACAGTCGTTTAACTGAACGAGCGGCAGAATTACAAACGCTAGATTTTCTAAAAAAATGGGTACCTAAAGGTGTTTCCCCCATTTGTGGGAATAGTGTTTCGCAAGATAAACGCTTTTTATTCAAATACATGCCTGAGTTAGCCGATTATTTTCACTATCGTCACCTAGATGTCAGTACGTTAAAAGAATTAGCGAGTCGTTGGAAACCTGATGTGTTAAAAGGCTTTACTAAGAAAAACACTCACCTTGCGTTAGATGACATACGTGAATCTATCGCTGAACTGGCTTACTACCGCGAACATTTTATTAATTTGAAAAATGAATAATCTGAAAAAGTGACTTTCAATCAAACGAAAAGTCACTTTTCTTTTTAAGAGCAACATAAAAAGCCTAACTGATGCACTGTTTCATTAGCCAAAGAATACCAAAACGACCGAATAATACAGCGAACTGTCGATTATCCAAGCAATCTCAATTTTTTTTCACATTTTACACTTGCACCCTAGCATTTTTTTCGTATAATGTCCGCCTGTCGCTGTTAAACAGTGAAAAATATTATGCGGGAATAGCTCAGTTGGTAGAGCACAACCTTGCCAAGGTTGGGGTCGCGAGTTCGAGCCTCGTTTCCCGCTCCAATATTTCAACAAATCAATACCATATTCTACGCGGGAATAGCTCAGTTGGTAGAGCACAACCTTGCCAAGGTTGGGGTCGCGAGTTCGAGCCTCGTTTCCCGCTCCAAATTTTCTTATCAAACCCAAAATAATCTGTTTTTCTTAACGCGCTTTTTCACCTACAAAATTTGCTTTTAGACTATGTAATCGATGAAAAGTAAGGTACAATTTTGGTTCGTTTTAACCGCCAACTTAGTGATAAAAGACATTCATGACTGACGTTTCCCGCTATTCTCAATTCATCCCAAATGAAACAGCAATGTGCCAATTTGGTCGCCATATTGTTGAAGCAATAAACAATATTTATACCAACAACGCGATTACTGTCTATCTAAACGGCGATTTAGGCGCAGGGAAAACCACTTTAAGTCGTGGTATCATTCAGGCACTAGGTCATCGAGGGAATGTAAAAAGTCCAACTTATACATTAGTTGAGGAATACCATTTACCCACAAAAACTGTCTATCATTTCGACTTATACCGTCTAAGTGATCCCGAGGAACTTGAGTTTATGGGTATTCGAGACTATTTCAATGCAAACTGTCTATGCTTAATTGAGTGGGCTGAAAAAGGACAAGGCATACTGTCGGAAGCGGATTTACTTATCAATATCCAATATGTTGATCATGCGAGAAATCTTGAATTAATCGCGAATTCTCCACAAGGTGAACAAATTATTGCACAACTTAGAAAAATCGAAATCACATAGCACAATGAAAAAATATCGTTTTATTTCACTTTTCTTTGCAACAATACTTTTTATTTCAACACCATTATTCGCAAATAATGTGTGGACCATTGCTATTGACCCTGGACATGGTGGCACCGATCCGGGTGCGATTAGTCGTCAATTAAAAATGTATGAAAAAAATGTGACACTCTCTATTGCGAGAGAGCTCAAGATGCTCCTTGATAAAGATCCACATTTCAAAGGGGTACTCACACGTACTGGTGATTATTTTATTTCGGTCCCGAAACGTTCTGAAATTGCCCGTAAACATAAAGCCAACCTTTTGATCTCGATCCATGCTGACTCAAATTTATCGCCTTTATTACGTGGCGCATCCGTTTGGGTACTTTCGAATCGTCGCGCAAACAGTGAAATGGGACAATGGTTAGAGGATCACGAAAAACGTTCCGAACTGCTCGGCGGCGCCGGCACGGTTTTGGCCTCCCACAATGAAAAGTATTTAGATCAAACCGTCTTAGATCTCCAATTTGGTCACAGTCAACGTGTTGGTTATGAACTCGGTTCTATCGTCTTAAAACGCTTTGCCAAAATTACGACCTTAAATCGAAGTACGCCACAGCATGCCAGCCTTGGCGTGTTACGCTCGCCGGATATTCCTTCTATCTTAGTTGAAACAGGCTTTCTCTCGAACGTCGATGAAGAGAAAAAACTCAGCACTTTGGCTTATCGTAAAAAAGTGGCTTATATGATTTACGAAAGCCTAGTGGAATACCGTAAAAAATCAGTTGCGAATGAGCCAAAAACCAAATCCCCAACAACAGTCGAAAGCAGTGCAACACAGACGACGCTCACAGACAGTGGACTACGTCATAAAGTCAAAGCAGGGGAAAATCTTACCGGCGTTGCACGCAAATATGGGGTGAAAGTGAATGATATCTTAGCACTCAATAAATTAAAACGACGCGAATTATGGATTGGTGAAACCTTAAAAATTCCTGCTAGCGGAAAAGCCAGTGAAAAAACCACACCAGCTACAACCAGTAAAGTGGCAGAAACAAAAACGAAAGTCGTAAGCAACACAACATCGGAATCAAAAGAGAAACTGCCGAAATACCATACCGTGAAAAAAGGGCAAACACTCTACGCGATTGCCAGAGAGTACCATATTCCACCAAATCAGCTATTAAAATTAAATCCCCATTTAAAAGATGGCAAAGTGTTAACAGGACAAAAAATTAAATTGAGAGATTGATCAGTATGGCAATTAAAGTTCTTTCTCCTCAGCTTGCTAACCAGATCGCCGCGGGCGAAGTCGTTGAACGCCCAGCTTCTGTGGTGAAAGAGTTGGTCGAAAATAGTTTAGATGCGGGCGCAACACGTATTCAAATCGATATTGAAAACGGGGGCAGTACTTTAATCCGGATCCGTGATAATGGTATTGGTATTGCAAAAGACGAGCTAAGTCTGGCACTAGCACGTCATGCTACAAGCAAAATTGCCAGTCTAGATGACCTTGATAATATTTTAAGCCTTGGCTTTCGTGGTGAAGCACTCGCCAGTATCAGCTCTGTTTCACGTTTAACACTCACCTCACGTCCAGCAACACAAAATGAAGCATGGCAAGTTTATGCTCAGGGGCGAGAGATGGAAACGACTTTACAACCGGCTTCTCATCCCGTTGGTACGACAGTTGAAGTAGCAAATTTATTTTTTAACACGCCAGCACGCCGTAAATTTCTGCGCACAGATAAAACGGAATTCGCCCATATTGATGAAGTGATTCGTCGTATCGCCTTGGCTAAAATGGCAATTTCGTTTACCCTAACTCATAATGGAAAAATCGTACGCCAGTATCGCAGTGCTCATGATCGCACGCAAAAGTTAAAACGGGTCGCGGCAATTTGTGGGGATGAATTTGTCCAGAATGCGCTCGAAATTGATTGGAAACACGATGATCTACATTTATCTGGTTGGGTTGCTCAGCCAACTTTTTCACGTACACAAAATGATCTAAGTTATTACTATATTAATGGCAGAATGGTACGAGATAAGATCATTACCCATGCGATTCGCCAAGCCTATGCAGATTTTTTAAGCCCAGAACAATATCCTGCTTTTGTCTTGTTTATTGATTTAAATCCTAACGATGTGGATGTGAATGTCCATCCAACCAAACATGAAGTGCGTTTCCACCAGCAACGTTTAGTGCATGATTTTATTTGTCAAGGAATCAGTAACGCCCTTCATTCTGAACAAGCGAGCTTATATCAAACGAACGAGGCATGTGTCTCCGCAAACTATCAGGTAGAGGAAAGCGCGCAGCATGAATATCGCCCAAGTTATAGCAAGCCGAATCGTGCAGCGGCGGGACAAAATATCTTTGACTCCTCCACCACTACGCCATCAACCGCTTTATTTCAAACGAATAAAAAAAATACGCAAAATAGACCGCACTTTTCGACTAATATCCCTGCTACGCGGATAAGTAAAACAGAACAGGCAGCTTACAGCGCCCTATTATCCAACAGTGAAATAGCGACAGTCTTACCTCAAGAGGATGGCGCGTTACTCGAGAGAAAAACCCCCTCTATTCTAAAAGCTCTCGCCTTAGTTGAAAACAAAGCCTTGTTGCTACAACAGCAACAACAATTTTATTTATTATCTTTACAGCAATTACAGCGCTTAAAAATCGAACTGAGTTTACAACGTGCCCCCGTATTGCAACAGCCGTTACTCATTCCGATTGTATTTCGATTAAATCCACAACAGCTGACTTACTGGCAACAACAAAAAGCTTTCTTTACTCAAATTGGGTTTGAATTTCATGAAAACCTCGGACAGCAACGTATTACGCTAAACCGTGTGCCAAGCTGTTTGCGTCAACAAAACTTACAGAAATGTATCATCGTGTTACTCTCACAATCTCTTGATACCTTTTCTCATTTCTTAACAACGCTTTGTGACGTGATCGAATTGGAACAAATAACGGTCTATGCCGATGCCGTTACCTTACTCACTGAAACAGAGCAATTGCTTAATCAGAAACAAGCTATCCGATTATCCGAATTATTCATCGAGCTTAATTGGCAAGCTTACTTGGAAAAAATGTAATCACATGCCTTTAACAACACCTACTGCCATTTTCTTAATGGGTCCCACTGCCTCTGGCAAAACAGACTTAGCAATTCAGTTGCGTCAGACGCTACCCGTTGAAGTTATCAGTGTCGATTCCGCTTTAATCTATCGTGGTATGGATATTGGAACTGCCAAACCGAGCGCAGAAGAACTCGCTTTAGCGCCTCATCGTTTAATTGATATTTGTGATCCTGCTGAAAGTTACTCTGCGGCTAATTTTCGACAAGATGCGCTACGGGAAATGGCCGATATCATTGCAGCTGGCAAAATTCCGCTTTTAGTCGGCGGAACGATGTTGTATTACAAAGCCTTGTTAGAAGGGCTTTCTCCGTTGCCTTCAGCAGATGAAAAAGTGCGGTCAGAAATTGAAGAAAAAGCGCAGCTGCAAGGCTGGGCAGCCCTCCACCAAGAACTGGCTAAGATCGATCCTCTCGCGGCACAACGCATTAATCCAAATGATTCGCAGCGTATTAATCGTGCGTTAGAGGTTTTCTATTTAACAGGGAAATCCCTGAGCGAACTGAGCCAGCAAAAAGGGGACAGCCTCCCCTACCAAATCCTGCAATTTGCTATTGCACCAAAAGATCGCAGTATCTTACATGATCGCATTGCGCTACGTTTCCAAAAAATGATCGAACAGGGTTTCCAACAAGAAGTTGAAAAGCTCTATCAACGTGAGGATTTACATTTGGATCTTCCTTCTATGCGCTGTGTAGGCTATCGACAAATGTGGGAATATTTGCGTGGTGATTACGATCACGACGAGATGATTTTCCGTGGTATTTGTGCCACGCGCCAGTTGGCAAAACGTCAAATTACTTGGTTACGAGGTTGGAAATATCCAATTGAATGGCTTGATAGTTTAGCAATCGAAAGTGCTAAACAAACGATTATTCATGCGGTAACGAAGATAAGTCATTCAAACAGTTAAAAAATAATTACGGTTCAGTGATGACAATAAATTAATTTATTGTTATATTGAGATTTGGAGGAAATACAGAACTCTCTGTGTTTAGCTAGTTGTATCATTTTATTTAGATTTAAAAGAAGGAAAGAAAAAATGGCAAAAGGACAATCTTTACAAGATCCTTATTTAAACGCATTACGTCGTGAACGTATCCCTGTTTCCATTTACCTCGTAAATGGGATTAAACTACAAGGTCAGATTGAATCATTTGATCAATTTGTTATTTTATTAAAAAATACGGTTAATCAAATGGTGTACAAACACGCAATTTCAACTGTTGTTCCTGCGCGCTCAGTGTCTCATCACAATAATAGCAATAATTCCAATCAACAGAATTATCAACAAGAGCAACAAACTGACAGCAACGTAGAAAAAGCAGAATAGTTTCAAGTTGAACACATTTATTGCAAGTGCGGTAGATCTTCAGAATGAATCGACCGCACTTTCTTCATTACCTTCACCACATTCTGAATCCCTTTTTGATCGTGCGATCATTGTTCATTGTTTCTTAACGCAAGATCGCAATGACGATGACTTGTTAGAATTCAAATTATTAGCCAAGTCCGCCAACGTTGACATTCTCTCTGTTATCACCAGTACTCGTCATACACCCCAAGCTAAATATTTCGTTGGGCAAGGCAAAGCGGAAGAAATCGCAGAAGCGGTGCAAAATACGCAAGCCGATGTCGTCTTAGTCAACCATGCACTCACCCCTGCACAAACACGTAATTTAGAAAGCCTTTGTCAATGTCGCGTTGTAGATCGCACTGGAGTGATTCTCGATATTTTTGCCCAAAGAGCACGTTCACATGAAGGTAAATTACAAGTTGAATTGGCGCAACTAAAACACTTATCAACTCGTCTTGTTCGCCGAAAAACAGGGCTTGATCAACAAAAAGGAGCGGTAGGACTACGTGGACCGGGTGAAACACAGTTAGAAACTGATCGTCGTTTAATTAAAGTGCGCATTTCTCAGCTTCAAAGCCGTTTGGCAAAAGTGGAAAAGCAACGCCATCAGAATCGCCAAACAAGACAAAAAGCAGATATCCCGACGATTTCCTTAGTTGGTTATACTAATGCGGGAAAATCCACCTTGTTTAATTTAATCACCCAAGCCAATGTGTACGCAGCCGATCAGCTGTTTGCGACACTCGACCCCACCCTACGCCGTCTGCAAATTCAAGATGTCGGGACCACGATTTTAGCGGATACAGTAGGCTTTATTCGCCATTTACCTCATGATTTAGTTTCTGCTTTCAAATCAACATTACAAGAAACTACGGAAGCTGCCCTTTTATTACATGTTATTGATTGTGCAGATCCGCGTAAATTAGAGAATATTCACGCAGTTGAAACTGTGTTAAAAGAAATTAATGCAGGTGATATTCCAACCTTATTGGTATATAACAAGATCGATCAAGTAGCTCATATCGAACCACATATTGAATATGATCAAGAACAGCGCCCTATCGCAGTTTACATGTCCGCACAAACAGGCATCGGACTGCCTTTATTATTGGATGCCATCAGTCTATGTTTAAAAAATGAAATTTTGGATTTAGCGCTTACTTTGCCAGTACATACGGGTAAAATACGCCATGCCTTATACCAACAGGACTGTATTCAGCATGAACAGATTAACGAACAAGGTGAATTCTTATTAGCGATTCGTATTGATAAAGTCGCATGGCTAAAATTATTGAAACAATTTCCAGAACTCGAGACTTTTATATGTTAAAAGTGGCTAAAAACAAAAAAGGACAAATTCACTTTTGTCCTTTTTTGTTTACTTATTAATACCGTATTGCCGCAACTTATTCGCGATTGCGGTATGAGAAACACCCAAACGCGCCGCTAATTTCCGTGTACTGGGATATTGCTCATAAAATTTTCGCAAGACGGTTGCCTCAAATTTACTCATAATTTCTTCTAAAGTTTGGTGACTAAACTGCTCTAACGTTACTGGCATCACGTCCTGCTCAATTAAGTTGAGTCCCGCGATACTTAATTGCCCATCCTCCACCAACGAACAGGCACGATATAATGCATTATATAATTCACGCACATTACCTGCCCACGGATAATCTTGTAAATATTGAACAAAATGTGCATCAAAGTGCGGTACTGGCATGGCTAATTCTTGACTAATTTGTTGTACAAACAGTTGCACTAAATCCGGTAAATCTTCTTGACGCTCACGTAGTGGTGGCACATTAAGCGTGAGTACATTTAAACGGTGAAATAAGTCACTTCGCATTTTTCCTTTATCCACATAATATTGTAAAGGAACTTGAGAAGTACAGATCACCCGAACATTGGCGTAATGTTCTTTTTCTTCACCAACGCGGCGGAAGGTACCGTCGTTTAAAAAACGCAATAATTTGGCTTGTAACTCGAGGGACAATTCAGCCACACTATCTAATAATACGGTTCCCCCCTCTGCGTACTCAAAAAAGCCTACATATTCTTTGTCTTGCTCACGGTGACCAAACATTTCACTTTCCGCATCTTGCGCAGGTAAACCTGCACAATTGACCGCAATAAATTTCTTATGATGACGAGGGCTCGCAAGATGGCATAGTTTAGCAATCAGATCTTTGCCTGTCCCCGTTTCACCTTGAATTAATAAGGGTGCGTCACTCATCGCAAATTTCATTGCTTGAGCAACAAGATTCTGCATTTTAGCACTCCGTGCAACAAGCCCAGCAAAAGGCGCCTCCACACTTTCATTCAAGGACATAACATTTCCTCACTCGTAAAAAATGGCTCTATGATAGCACTAAAACTGTAAAGATTAAAGAAACACTGGAAAGATAAATTTACATTTTAAACTTGCTGTTTGACTTTCGTTTTATTGGAACGAAAAAACGTACTTCTTAATTGGCCCAAGAGTTCCTGTTGTATATGATTTAAACGCGGTTTCTCACCAGCTTGAAAAGCTAAAGGGCGGCAAAATTCCATAGCTTTAATCCCTAAACGTGCTGTTAATAAGCCAACACCGATGCCTTGGGCTGCACGCGCCGACAGTTTTGCGGTCAAATCCTGTGACAACCAGTCTAAACCAATATCTTGCACAACTTCTGTCGCACCTGCAAAAGCAAGATTAAGGAGTACCATTTTTAATAAACGTAAGCGGCTCCAATAACCTAGCTCAATCCCATAAATTTGGGCAATTTGATTGACCAAACGAATATTACGCCAAGACAGAAAAAACATATCGATCACCGCTAATGGGCTGACTGCGACGATCACTGCCGCCTCTAGCGCACTTTTGCTGATCAATTTTTTAATTTGTACATCAAAGGGATGTAGCACGGTCTGACTAAATAAATGCGCCACTTCTTGCGCTGAATATGCGTCATGCAATTGGTTTTGCCATTGTATTAAACCTGGATCTTCTGAAGAGAGCTTAAGCATCTGCGCCATCTCTGTACACAATGCTTTAATCTGCTGATGTTTTTCAGCACAAAAATCTTGCCCTAAATTGACCGCACTTTCTCGCAATATTTGTTGGCTTTTTTGCTGTAATGAAAGTCTTTTTTTCAACTTGACGAGGCGTAGCCACTCTTTACCCAGTGATGAGACCCCTAATAGCAGCACCAAGCATGTCACTAATGAAAACACAAAGTAAATCCATTGGTTTTGCTGCCAAGTGTCCACTAACCATTGAATTGATTGAGCAATCACTGCAAAACAAAATAAAAGTGCGGTCAGTGCCAAACCTGTTTTCCACCAGCGAGATCGCGGTTGCACAATGTGCTCAAAAGTCTGTTCAACAAACCTATCCTCTATCACAGGCTCGTCTTTTTCAATATGCATCTCACCATGAAATTCGCGTTTAGGGGTAAAATCCACAGCCTCATTTTCCGTCTGTGCTTCAGTAAAAAGACGTTTTTCATTCATATGTATACTCTACCTCACTAAAACTTATCACCTAACAGAAACTGTAATACCGAATCCATACGTAAATGCGGTATGTTTTCGCCCGAGGCTAATAACTGCGGCTCAAATTGATCAAATTCAAATGGCTGATGTTGCCAAAAACTGGCTTGCGGTAACTTACTCGGCACAGTTCCCGGATATAAAGTCACACGCTGCCTATCTCTTGAACGCACGCCACGTAATGCTTTAAAACTTTGCCCATGTTGATTTACGGTCACTTGTTCTGTGGCTCGAATCGCTGCAATGGCGGTGTAATCAGTGGTAATACCTTCATATTCCACATAACGCCCTCCTTCTTGGACAAGTTGACGCATCAAGCTCACCAAGTTGGGCAACTGATCGCTTGTAATGTGATCTGCTTTAGTAGCAATAAACATGAGTTTATCAATACGAGGAGAAAATAAACGATTTAATAACGTCCGCTGACCATAATGAAAATTTTTAAATAACTGCTGTAATGCCTCTTGCATATCTAAAAAGGCTTGCTGACTATGATTTAACGGCGTCAAACAATCCGCTAAGATAACTTGCCGGTCAAAAGTCGAAAAATAATCACGATAAAAGGCTTTCACAATATGCTGGCGATAGTACTCATAACGTTGTGTCAACACGGCAAAATAGCTACCTTGTTTTTTCTCTTGCATTAATTTCTGCCAATCTGCGGCTGAGAGATGCAATAATGGAAAAAACTGTAATGCCGGAGCCCCCTCTAATTCACCAGGCAATACAAAACGACCCGGTTGAATAAAATGGAGCCCTTCTTGTTTACAAGCAAGTAAATAATCAGTATATGTTTTTGCCAATTGTGCCAACACATCTTCGTCTGCACTCGCACTGAGATCTAAACGATTCACCGCAGCTAACCAATCTTCTGCAAGATCCTTACGTTGGTTTTGCGTGATCCGTTGCATTTCTACTGACCACTGCTGATAGTTTAGGCTCAGCAAAGGCAAATCTAATAACCATTCTCCGGGATAATCAAAAATATCGAGATAAAGCGTACCTTTTTCTTTGATATGTCGCCATAATCCCGTATTCCGTTGATAACGAATGGCTAATCGTGTTTCACTCACTCCACGTGTAGAATGAGGCCAAACAGGTGGATCTTGCATTAATCCTTTTACATTCTGTTCATAATCAAAACGAGGAATATTTAGGTTCACTTGAGGTACCCGTTTCACGGCAATAATGGCATGATGGCGTGCGGGTTCAAACAACGGAATGTGTTGATTATCGACACGATTAATGTGCAGTAACTGATTGATAAAACTGGTAATAAATGCGGTCTTTCCACTACGGCTCAGCCCTGTCACAGCCAACCGTAAACGACGATCTAAACCACGATTAATGATTTCACTGACTTCTTTTTGTACATAATTTAACATACTACGTTTCTTTTCTTCCGGTTCGCTATATGTAAATCCAAGATAATAAAAAAACCTGAATTTTTTCTTAATCGGATTTATTCAAGATCAGTCGTAAGCCAAAAAAGATAGCTTATCCCTGCAATATATTTTACAATTCCCCGATAATTTATCACAAATACACCAATTATGTTGATTAGAAAAGTTATCTTTGCCTGTTTTCTCTTTCTCTACTCACATTTTGTTACGGCGGCGCCACGCGTGCCCAATGAGCTAACACAAAATGGATTAATTTACTGTACCCACGCCACTGGATTCTCGTTTAATCCACAAACGGCAGATGCGGGGACCAGTATGAACGTGATCACTGAGCAAATTTATAATAAACTTTTTGAAACAAGTGATAACAGTGCAACGGTTATCCCTTCACTGGCGGAATCTTACCGTGTTTCAGATAACGGCACACTGATTACGATTAACTTGCGTAAAGGCGTGAAATTTCATCATACAGAATGGTTCACGCCAACCCGTGACTTTAATGCGGATGATGTCGTCTTTTCCATTAACAGAATGTTAGGCTATAACAGCTATCTACCCACATTAGATGATGAATCTATCCACTACAGCAATCCCCAATACCGTATTTTCCATAAGCAAGCAAAAAAGATCCGCTTTCCTTATTTTGAAAGTATCAAATTAAATCAAAAAATTAAATCAATTAAAGCGATCACCCCCTACCAAGTACAGATAAAATTATTCCAAGCCGATGCGTCGATTTTGTCACACCTTGCTAGCCAATATGCTATTATTTTTTCGCAAGAATATGCATTACAGCTCAATGCAGACGATAACTTAGTACAATTAGACTTGTTACCTGTTGGTACAGGACCTTACAAAGTACAAAACTATTTCCGCAATCAATATGTCAGATTTATACGCAATGAGCATTATTGGAAAAAACCAGCCCAAATCAAAAATATCATTATTGATCTTTCAACCGACCGTACTGGACGCTTAGTGAAATTTCTCAATGGTGAATGTCAAATTGTCTCCTATCCAGAAGTCAGTCAACTCGGGCTATTACAAGACAAAAACGAACATTTTTATGTGGATTTTGTGGAAGGCATGAATTTGTCTTACTTGGCGTTTAATTTCAAAAAACCGGCGATGAAAAGTATGAAACTACGCCGAGCGATTTCTCAAGCCATTGATCGTCACCGTATTGTGCAAACCATTTATCATCATACTGCAACTGTAGCAAATAATATTATTCCTAGTATTTCATGGGCCTCAAAAGTCAATACTCCAGACTTTGCTTACGATTATGCTCCAGAAAAAGCCCGTGCATTTTTACAAGATAAGCAACTACAGTTGACTATGTGGGTGATTAATGAAGAACAAGTCTATAATCCTTCCCCATTAAAAATGGCGGAATTGATCAAACGAGATTTAGCCAATGTTGGTGTGAAAGTGATTGTCCAGCCTGTAACACGTACGTATCTCATTGAACGTTTAAAAGCCCATTCCGAAGATTACGATATGATTTTAGCAGGCTGGCTAGCGGGTAATCTTGACCCTGACAGTTTTATGCGTCCGATTCTCAGTTGTAACACCGTGACAGAAATTACGAATTTTTCTAATTGGTGCGATCCCCTTTTCGATCATTTTATGGATAACGCTCTCAATACGACCAATTTACACTTACGTGCCAGTGAATACAATTTAGCGCAAGAACTTATTTTATCTGAAGTCCCACTCATTCCTATCGCCAATGCGAAACGGATGTTGGTGGTTAGCCCAAATGTGCAAGGCGTGAAAATGAGTCCATTTGGCAGTATTAATTTTGAAAACTTATCTTTACGTAAAGGAGCAAAACCATGATCGTTGCTTTATTACGCCAAGTTTTCCTTGTGTTTCTGACATTACTGATTCTGTCTTTGCTCAGTTATATGATTTTAATCCAAGACCCGCTGAATGAAGAACTAATGCAGCCAACTCTCCTACAAGGCTATATCTCGCATATTACTCACTTACTACAAGGGGATTTTGGCATTACGTACAACGGAGGCGATTCACTAAATGCCATTATCCAAACCGTTTTACCGCCTACCCTCGAACTTTGCTTCAGCGCTATTTTACTTGCCGTATTATTTGGCATCCCATTAGGGCTCATGGGCGCAATGAAAAGCCACACTTTTTTAGGGAAGGGAATTCGCACCATGTCTGCTTTAGGTTTATCTATGCCGGTATTTTGGATCGCACCTATTGCACTGTATTTTTCTGCTATTCATAGTTGGGAAATTTCAGCGATCGGGCAATATAACTTACTTTATGCGATTAAACCAATCACTGGCTTTCCTATTATTGATGTCTGGTTTATGGACGAATTTTACCGCACCAAAGTTATTCAGAATGTCCTACAGCATCTTGTCTTACCCACTTTAGTGCTGACAATTTTGCCAACAATGGAGATCACAAGAATTGTGCAGCAACGGGCTGAAGATGTGTTAACGAAAAATTATATCAAGATGGCAATGACCCGGGGGTGGTCACAAAATAAGATCTTACGCAAACATGTTTTACGTAACACACTTCCACTATTAATTCCTCAATCGACACGTTTATTTACACTTGTCCTAACGCAATGTATGTTAGTGGAAAGCACATTTGGCTGGCCTGGTATCGGTCGCTGGTTAATTGATGCCGTTACACAACAAGACTATAATAGTATTTCTGTGGGCGTGATCGTTATTGGCTTATGTATTATCATCGTTGATGTATTATCAGAAAGTTTTGCCTTTATGCTCGATCCATTTAATAAGAAAGGCTGGTATGCAAGATAAAGAACCTGATGAATTTCGCGAAAGTGCTGCAATAAAACATATCTGGCTATTATTTAGACAAGATCGTATCGCGCTATTTAGCTTCTACCTTTTTATTGTTTTTATTTTAACCGCACTTTTTAGTCCGTGGATTGCACCTTACTCTAGCGACATGCAATTTGTCGGTCAAGAACTGTTGCCTCCTTCTTGGACCAACGAAGGAAAAATTTCGTTTTTCTTCGGTACTGATGATATTGGCAGAGATGTTTTTAGTCGTATCATTATCGGTACTAGCTATACACTCGGCGCCTCTCTCGTTGTCGTGTGTTTCACTATCATGATTGGAACATTGCTCGGCATTTGGGCGGGTATTTCACACAGTGTAAAATCAAAAATTTTAGGGCATTTTCTTGATACGTTTCTTTCGATCCCGAGTTTGTTGATTGCTATTATTATTGCGACGCTAATGAAGCCTAGCTTAATTAATGCCATTTTAGCCACAACATTAGCATTATTGCCGTACTTTATTCATGAAATCTATCAAGCCACACAACATGAACTGAAAAAAGAATATGTATTAATGCTTAAACTAGATGGAATTTCGAATAAAGCACTCCTGAAAGAAATCATCTTGCCGAATATTTCAGTACGTTATATTCAGGAAATCGCTCGTGCCTTTGCCATCGCTATTTTAGATATCAGCGCACTCAGTTTTATCTCTTTGGGGGCACAGCGCCCTACGCCAGAATGGGGTGCAATGATCAAAGATTCTTTAGAACTGATTTATCTCGCGCCTTGGACCGTCATTCTCCCCGGCATCGCCATTATTTTAACCATTTTAGTCGTTTTTATTTTCAGCCAAGGGCTGTGTAAAGCGATAGAGAAATATTACGAGTAGGTGAATCATGGCGCTATTAGATATTCGAAACCTGTGTATTGAAATTGAAACATCGCAAGGGCGTATCAAGGTTGTCGATAATGTCAATCTTACCCTTAACGAAGGCGAAATTTGTGGTTTAGTCGGAGAATCAGGTTCAGGAAAAAGCTTAATCGCAAAAGTAATTTGTAATGTGTTTCGTGACTCTTGGATTGTCACCGCCGACCGTTTCCGTTTTGATAACATTGAATTACTAAAATTACCGCCAAAAAAACGACGTAAATTAATTGGGCAAGAAATATCAATGATCTTCCAAGACCCACTGACTTGTTTAGACCCGAGCAAAACGATTGGCAAACAAATCATCCAGAATATCCCCTCATGGACATTTAAAGGTCGTTGGTGGCAGTGGTTTGGTTGGAAAAAACGTCGCGCAATCGAATTATTACACAAAGTAGGCATTAAAGAACACGAGGATATCATGCAAAGTTATCCTGAAGAGATTACCGAAGGTGAAGGACAAAAAGTCATGATCGCCATTGCCGTTGCGAATCAGCCTCGTTTACTCATTGCTGATGAGCCTACTAACTCTGTGGAATCAATCACTAAAGCTCAGATCTTTCGCTTACTCTCAAGTATGAACCAAAATCAAGGCACATCTATTTTACTGACCAGTAACGATATCAAGAGTATCAGTGAATGGTGTGATACATTTTCTGTACTTTACTGTGGACAAAATGCCGAATCTGGACCGAAAGAAGAGATTTTAGAACACCCACATCATCCCTATACACAAGCCTTGTTACATTCGATTCCAGACTTTAGTCAACCATTACCCTTGAAAAGTCGCTTAAATACATTAAAAGGCACCGTTCCTTTATTAGAACAAATGCCAATTGGTTGTCGCCTTGGACCAAGATGCCCCTTTGCGCAAAAAAAATGTATTGTAAAACCTACAAGGTATCGTATTAAACAGCATGAATTTTCCTGTCACTACCCTTTAAATTTACGCGAAAAACAATTTAAAGAAAAACAGGTTAGCGCCCCTTTAATACTCCAAAATGCAAAATCAGAATAGAAGGTAAAGAGAATGGCACTATTACAAGTTGAAGATCTGTCAAAATCTTTTACTGATACGATGAGCTTATTTGGCGCCAGCCAATTTAATGCTGTAGAAAGAATTAGTTTTCGTCTTGATAAAAAACAGACACTAGCCATTATTGGTAAAAATGGCTCTGGAAAATCAACGCTTGCCAAAATGATCGTGGGTATTATCCCTCCAACTTCAGGGCGTATTCTCTTTAATGGTCAACCTCTCCTCTTTGGTGATTACCAATATCGGGCAAAACACATCCGCATGATCTTTCAAGATCCTAACACAGCCTTTAATCCACGCTTAAATGTGGGACAAATTTTGGATGCGCCTTTGCGTTTAGTGACACATCTCGATAACCAAGATCGTAACCAAAAAATCTTCAATACACTCAAATTAGTAGGGCTGTATCCAGATCATGCGAATGTTAAAATCAACACGATGTCAGCCAGTCAGAAACAACGTGTTGCGTTAGCGAGGGCCTTAATTTTAGATCCGCAAATCATTATCGCAGATGATGCACTAGGCTCACTAGATGCCACGGTAAAAACCCAACTCACTAACTTGATGTTACATTTACAAGATAAGTTGGGTATTTCCTATATTTATGTTGGTCAACATTTAGGTATCATCAAACATATGGCGGATAATGTCTTAGTAATGGACGAAGGCAAAATGATTGAATATGGACAGACCAAATCACTCTTTACTCATCCACAAACGGAAGTCACAAAACGTCTCGTCGAAAGCCATTTTGGACGCTTATTAGATGAAGGTTCTTGGGCTACAAAATAGCACTACTTCTCTTTCTTTAAATGCTGAATACGACTTACAAGTGCAATAACAAAAGTTCGTGGTAAAAAACGGTGACTATAAACCATCAATTTATTCCAGACACCCGGAATAATCAATTTCTTATGTGCTAAATGCTTTTCAGTATATCGAGCAACTGTCTCCGCGGTCTGAAACTTCAACATATCAAAGAGCGTCGCATTTTCTATGCGTGTCGCCGTTTTAACAAAATTGGTCAATGTAGGACCCGGTGCTAAAATAGACACCTTTATCCCCGTGTGTCTTAATTCATAACTTAGTCCTTGACTAAATGACGTAACAAAAGCTTTAGTTGCATAATATACCGACATTTGAGGACCACCCGGCATTTCACCCGCAACAGAAGAAACATTAAGAATATGCCCTTGATTCATTTTCATCATCTCTTGTAAATACAGTTTGCTGAGTATCATTAAAGATTGAATATTCAAGTTCACCATCGCGATTTCATCTTCTAATGTAGTCTGAGTAAAATCCCCTAATAATCCTACTCCTGCATTATTAATTAATGTATGAATAAACCATCCTCGTTGTTGTGTAAAAGTATATACATTTCGCGTCTCTTCTAAACAAGACAAATCTGCTTGGATAATCTCAATGTTTCCCACATATTGTTGCTGCAATGCAACTAAAGGCGCTAAAGTCCTTACCACCAAAATTAATTTATTACCTTTCTGTGCATATGTTTTAGCAAGCTGATAACCAATTCCTGAGCTTGCACCAGTAATTAAAATATAGCCATTATTCATTTCATGTTCCAACATAACGTTGCCAAATACAGTTTTTCTATTCTAACTGAAAAAACGAAAAGAAATGTAATGTCATACTCTTTATTGTGAGAAATATGTGACTTACATTTTGTCATTCAGAAAGTAATTTGAGATTTATGAATAAAGCAAAAAGCGACGACTCCCCCAAACAACCTGTCTAATTGCCTCTTAACTGCTCATTAATTGCTGTGTCTTAATTGTGTCTTAATTGCTTCTTAGTTGCTTCTTAATTACTGTATTACTGTTTAGTGCTACTTGAGTTTTGGGTAATGACTATACTTCTTGTTATGCGAATGACACTCTCCCCATATCCCCACTCTCCCCAAACACAAAAAAACCTCAAGTATCTCTACTTGAGGTTTCTTCTCATTCAGACCTGGCGGTGTCCTACTCTCACATGGGGAAGCCCCACACTACCATCGGCGTTACAGCGTTTCACTTCTAAGTTCGGCATGGAGTTAGGTGGGTCCACTGCACTATCGCCGCCAAGATATTCGGTTGATGTCTTCTCTTGTCTTCTCTATTCTTCTGTTCTTCCTTCGTGCTTTCTTCACTCTCGCACTTTAATCAAAAACAAGCTGTCTAAAGTAATTTTCTCTTCTTCGTCTTTTCGTCTAACGTCTCACTCAACACCCAAAAACACTTGAGCGTTGTATAGTTAAGCCTCTCGGGCAATTAGTATTGGTTAGCTCAATGTATCACTACACTTACACACCCAACCTATCTACGTCGTAGTCTACAACAACCCTTACTGACTTAAAGTCAGGGATGACTCATCTCTTGGCAAGTTTCGTGCTTAGATGCTTTCAGCACTTATCTCTTCCGCATTTAGCTACCCAGCAATGCCTCTGGCGAGACAACTGGAACACCAGTGATGCGTCCACTCCGGTCCTCTCGTACTAGGAGCAGCCCCAATCAATCATCCAACGCCCACGGCAGATAGGGACCGAACTGTCTCACGACGTTCTAAACCCAGCTCGCGTACCACTTTAAATGGCGAACAGCCATACCCTTGGGACCTACTTCAGCCCCAGGATGTGATGAGCCGACATCGAGGTGCCAAACACCGCCGTCGATATGAACTCTTGGGCGGTATCAGCCTGTTATCCCCGGAGTACCTTTTATCCGTTGAGCGATGGCCCTTCCATTCAGAACCACCGGATCACTATGACCTGCTTTCGCACCTGCTCGACTTGTCTGTCTCGCAGTTAAGCTTGCTTATACCATTGCACTAACCTGACGATGTCCGACCGTCATTAGCAAACCTTCGTGCTCCTCCGTTACGCTTTGGGAGGAGACCGCCCCAGTCAAACTACCCACCAGACACTGTCCGAGTACCCGTTTCAGGCACTTCGTTAGAACATCAAACGTTAAAGGGTGGTATTTCAAGGTCGCCTCCACAATGACTGGCGTCACTGCTTCAAAGGCTCCCACCTATCCTACACATCAAAATTCAATGTTCAGTGTCAAGCTATAGTAAAGGTTCACGGGGTCTTTCCGTCTAGCCGCGGGTACACCGCATCTTCACGGCGATTTCAATTTCACTGAGTCTCGGGTGGAGACAGCCTGGCCATCATTATGCCATTCGTGCAGGTCGGAACTTACCCGACAAGGAATTTCGCTACCTTAGGACCGTTATAGTTACGGCCGCCGTTTACTGGGGCTTCGATCAGGAGCTTCTCTTTCGATAACACCATCAATTAACCTTCCAGCACCGGGCAGGCATCACACCCTATACGTCCACTTTCGTGTTTGCAGAGTGCTGTGTTTTTTAAAAACAGTTGCAGCCAGCTGGTATCTTCGACTTACTTCACCTTCATCCGCAAGGGACTACAATTACTGTAAGCGCACCTTCTCCCGAAGTTACGGTGCTATTTTGCCTAGTTCCTTCACCCGAGTTCTCTCAAGCGCCTGAGTATTCTCTACCTGACCACCTGTGTCGGTTTTCAGTACGGTTTAGATAAACCTGAAGCTTAGTGGCTTTTCCTGGAAGCAGGGTATCAGTTACTTCAGTCCCTTAAGACCTCGTCATCAGCTCTCAGTGTTTATAAAGACCCGGATTTGCCTAAGTCTTCCACCTACCACCTTAAACAGACATCCAACAGTCTGCTAACCTAACCTTCTCCGTCCCCACATCGCAGTTTATCCAAGTACGGGAATATTAACCCGTTTCCCATCGACTACGCTTTTCAGCCTCGCCTTAGGGGCCGACTCACCCTGCCCCGATTAACGTTGGACAGGAACCCTTGGTCTTCCGGCGAACGAGTTTTTCACTCGTTTTATCGTTACTTATGTCAGCATTCGCACTTGTGATACGTCCAGCAACCCTCTCGAGCCACCTTCATCCGCTTACACAACGCTCCCCTACCCAACAGAATAAATTCTGATGCCGCAGCTTCGGTGCTATATTTGAGCCCCGTTACATCTTCCGCGCAGGCCGACTCGACTAGTGAGCTATTACGCTTTCTTTAAATGATGGCTGCTTCTAAGCCAACATCCTAGCTGTCTAAGCCTTCCCACTTCGTTTCCCACTTAATATAGACTTTGGGACCTTAGCTGGCGGTCTGGGTTGTTTCCCTCTCCACGACGAACGTTAGCACCCGCCGTGTGTCTCCTGAGTATCACTCTTCGGTATTCGCAGTTTGCATCGGGTTGGTAATCCGGGATGGACCCCTAGCCGAAACAGTGCTCTACCCCCGAAGGTGTCCGCTCAAGGCTCTACCTAAATAGATTTCGGGGAGAACCAGCTATCTCCCGGTTTGATTGGCCTTTCACCCCCAGCCACAAGTCATCCGCTAATTTTTCAACATTAGTCGGTTCGGTCCTCCAGTTAGTGTTACCCAACCTTCAACCTGCCCATGGCTAGATCACCGGGTTTCGGGTCTATACCTTGCAACTCAACGCCCAGTTAAGACTCGGTTTCCCTTCGGCTCCCTTATTCAGTTAACCTCGCTACAAAATATAAGTCGCTGACCCATTATACAAAAGGTACGCAGTCACAAGGTTGCCCTCGCTCCTACTGCTTGTACGTACAGGGTTTCAGGTTCTATTTCACTCCCCTCACCGGGGTTCTTTTCGCCTTTCCTTCACAGTACTGGTTCACTATCGGTCAATCAGGAGTATTTAGCCTTGGAGGATGGTCCCCCCATCTTCAAACAGGATTTCTCGTGTCCCGCCTTACTTATCGTAAGCTTAGTTCCACTAACATACTTTCGAGTACGGGATTATCACCCTCTTTGATTTGGCTTCCCAGCCAATTCCTCTAATATGCTAGCTAAAACTTACTGGCTCTTCCGCTTTCGCTCGCCGCTACTCACAGAATCTCGGTTGATTTCTTTTCCTCGGGGTACTTAGATGTTTCAGTTCTCCCGGTTCGCCTCAATAAACTATGTATTCATTTATTGATAGTAGATTCTTCATCTACTGGGTTTCCCCATTCGGATATCTTGGATTAAACGCCTCTTATCGACTCATCCAAGCTTTTCGCAGATTAGCACGTCCTTCATCGCCTCTGATTGCCAAGGCATCCGCCCTGTACGCTTAGTCACTTAACCATACAACCTCAAGTATTCTTACTTAATCTCAATTAATCCATTAACCTTTGCTAATGCATTAATCAAGTTTCATCACCTTGATGTTGTGTTTAAACGCTAAACACTTGCATGCCTTTTTTCATGCAAGATTTTTCTACTCAGACTTTCTTTCGAAAATCTCTTCAGTTTTTCAGCTTGTTTCCAATTTTTTAAAGAACAGTAAAGACAAGTCAAAATGGCTTCGCCATTTTTCGCTCATCATTGCTAAATATTCTTAATGTAAGAACCATTAATCTATCCAGACTAATGCCATTTACACAAAACACTTAGCAATGATGATTTGGTGGAGATAAGCGGGATCGAACCGCTGACCTCCTGCGTGCAAGGCAGGCGCTCTCCCAGCTGAGCTATATCCCCATTCACATCATTACAATGCGCCGTCATCCCTTTTCGCTTCACTCTTTTGCTTTCGCTTGAGTGGTGGGTCTGAGTGGACTTGAACCACCGACCTCACCCTTATCAGGGGTGCGCTCTAACCACCTGAGCTACAGACCCAAAAGGATTTCGGTTTTTTGTCTCTTCATTGACACAATCTACCAAACAATCTGTGTGAACACTTGCAGTCGCTTCATTTTAGGTAAGGAGGTGATCCAACCGCAGGTTCCCCTACGGTTACCTTGTTACGACTTCACCCCAGTCATGAATCATACCGTGGTAAACGCCCCCCCAGAAGGTTAAGCTATCTACTTCTGGTACAACCCACTCCCATGGTGTGACGGGCGGTGTGTACAAGGCCCGGGAACGTATTCACCGCAACATTCTGATTTGCGATTACTAGCGATTCCGACTTCATGGAGTCGAGTTGCAGACTCCAATCCGGACTTAGATGCACTTTCTGAGATTCGCTCAAGCTCGCACTCTCGCTGCCCTCTGTATGCACCATTGTAGCACGTGTGTAGCCCTACTCGTAAGGGCCATGATGACTTGACGTCATCCCCACCTTCCTCCAGTTTGTCACTGGCAGTCTCCTTTGAGTTCCCGACCGAATCGCTGGCAACAAAGGATAAGGGTTGCGCTCGTTGCGGGACTTAACCCAACATTTCACAACACGAGCTGACGACAGCCATGCAGCACCTGTCTCTAAGTTCCCGAAGGCACAAGCTCATCTCTGAGCTCTTCTTAGGATGTCAAGAGTAGGTAAGGTTCTTCGCGTTGCATCGAATTAAACCACATGCTCCACCGCTTGTGCGGGCCCCCGTCAATTCATTTGAGTTTTAACCTTGCGGCCGTACTCCCCAGGCGGTCGATTTATCACGTTAGCTTCGGGCACCAAGCATATAGCCCAATCCCCAAATCGACAGCGTTTACAGCGTGGACTACCAGGGTATCTAATCCTGTTTGCTCCCCACGCTTTCGCACATGAGCGTCAGTACATTCCCAAGGGGCTGCCTTCGCCTTCGGTATTCCTCCACATCTCTACGCATTTCACCGCTACACGTGGAATTCTACCCCTCCCTAAAGTACTCTAGACTCCCAGTCTGAAATGCAGTTCCCAAGTTAAGCTCGGGGATTTCACATCTCACTTAAAAGTCCGCCTGCGTGCCCTTTACGCCCAGTTATTCCGATTAACGCTCGCACCCTCCGTATTACCGCGGCTGCTGGCACGGAGTTAGCCGGTGCTTCTTCTGTAATTAACGTCAATGATGCTATCTATTTAACAACATCCCTTCCTCATTACCGAAAGAACTTTACAACCCGAAGGCCTTCTTCATTCACGCGGCATGGCTGCGTCAGGGTTCCCCCCATTGCGCAATATTCCCCACTGCTGCCTCCCGTAGGAGTCTGGACCGTGTCTCAGTTCCAGTGTGGCTGGTCATCCTCTCAGACCAGCTAGAGATCGCAGGCTTGGTAGGCCTTTACCCCACCAACTACCTAATCCCACTTGGGCTCATCTTATGGCAGGTGGCCCTAAGGTCCCACCCTTTCCTCCTCAGAGAATACGCGGTATTAGCTGCAGTTTCCCACAGTTATCCCCCTCCATAAGCCAGATTCCCAAGCATTACTCACCCGTCCGCCACTCGTCAGCAAAGAAAGCAAGCTTTCTTCCTGCTACCGTTCGACTTGCATGTGTTAAGCCTGCCGCCAGCGTTCAATCTGAGCCATGATCAAACTCTTCAATTCAAAGTTCAATCGCTCAATAAACTGCTTAGCTAAAAGTTTACATTTACTTCAAAAGTATCATGAATTTTCAGTATTAAGCACCTATTAAGACTTCAATTTTAAAATTTTTTAAATGAAATCAATCAACAAGTGCCCACACAGATTGTCTGTTAGATTGTTAAAGAACAAAAAACAACGACGCGAGGTGTATCTACTATCTCGTACAACGTCGCGTCGTTGTGTGGGGCGTATTATAGGCATTTTAAAACCCTTTGCAACCCCTTTTTACAAAAAAAATTAAATTTTTTATTAGCTGTTTACAGAACAAACAAAAACGGTTGTTTTCGCTTAAATTTAAGACTAAAGTGAAATGATTTTATCGTTTAATAGAATGAACAAGGAGGAAAACATGGCATTTGATTTTAAAAATATGATTTGTTTTGGTGTCGCAGGAAATTTCGCAGGTCATTTAGAACAAGCGGGTGAAGCGGCTGATTTTATTTCGGTGCAAACAGAAGAAGAAATTCAGCCGAAAGCGATTTTTCCTTTTTATGTGCCGAGTGAAACACTCAATCCTGAACATCAATTTCTTGCCACGTTTCCTCTGACCCATGATCAAATCTGTTTTCCAAAGCAAAAAGGGGCGGATAATTTACAGATTGAACCAGAGATTGCCTTAATCTGTGATATTGAATATCAAGAGAAACAAGTCATTTCTCTTACACCGCGTTTCTTTACCGCCTACAATGATTGTTCTATCCGTCGTCCCGATGCAAAAAAAATTAGTGAAAAGAAAAACTGGGGAGAAAAAACCAAGGGGCTTGCTAACACGCTATTACCGCTAAGTTCTTTTGCACCAGGTTGTGAATTAGATCATTACCATATTGCCTGTTTTCATAAACGTGGTACAGATTTCAATGAATACGGCATCGATAGTCCTGCTCTGGGTTATAGTTATTTTCATCAAAAGTTATTGAATTGGATAATCACTAAGATGAATACCCAACCTGATCAAGGACCTATGAACGATATTCCTGCTTTATTAGCGAAAGCCAATTATCCTAAACAAGCCGTGATTGGCATTGGTGCAACACGTTATACAGCTTTTGGCGAGCGTAATTTCTTACAAATTGGTGATACCAGTATTGTCGTAGTATATAACACGAAAAAATACGACCACGAAACAATTGTGTCGATGGCAAAACAAAACACCTTCTCTGAGGATATTGCAGCATTAGTACAAGTTGTTGTGTAAAGGATAAAGTGCGGTTAAAAATTTTCATTTTTTGACCGCACTTTTATTTATAACGATAATATTAAGAGGCTTTCCTGAGTGACACTTCCCCACCATTGAAATATTGCATTCCCTCGCTCGTTATCAGTTGAAGATAACCCCGTTTATCAATTCCCTGCGCAATACCTGTGATTTTATGGTTTTCCGTTAACACATGAACCTCTTCCCCAAAATACGCATCCATATCTCGCCAATCTTGGCAAAATGCTTCATCAATTCCTGCTTGTTCAAAATGTTGTAAACGTGCAATCAACTTTTTACCTAATTCTGCGATTAATTTATTCCGATCAATCGTTGGTAATATTTCAATCAGCTCTGCCCAAGGTTGATCAATTTGCTGTGTTTGTTTTGGGAAAGACAAATTAATGCCGAAGCCAATCACGAGATTATGTTGATTATTCTGGCGATTGGCGATTTCGACCAAAATCCCTGCTAATTTGCGCCCATGTAATAGCACATCATTTGGCCATTTTAATCCAATGTTCAAAGCACCTGCTTGTTTTAGTGTTTCTGCGATTGCCATACCCACCACTAAACTCAAGCCTTCTAAATTGACCTTTTGTTCACATGTCCAATACAAACTCATAATCACTTGTCCAGCAAAAGGAGAAAGCCATTGACGACCACGTCGTCCACGTCCCGCAGTTTGATATTCTGCTAAGCAAATAGCGCCTTTTTCCAAATGTGCAATATTGTCAAGCAAGAATTGATTGGTCGAGTTAATAATCGGCTTAATATAAAGTGGGTAAGGTGCTAACGCTTGCGTCAAATAAGATTCATTTAAGCGACTTAATTGAGGTATGAGACGAAAATGTTGGACTTGCTGTTCTATTTGTATCCCTTGTTGTTTCAATTGTTCGATATTGTGTAAGATATCTTGTTCTGAATAACCTAAAAGTGCGGTCAATTCTGCTAAAGAAAGTTGTTGATAGCTAGCGAGTAATGCAAGTACGTTTTGCATAAAAATCCTTATTTATATAACCAAAGAGAGGCAACTTATTATAGACAATGATTTTCTCGAAAATCGATAAAAAAATCCATTTTCAAACAGCAACGAAATCTGTATAATGCGACCGCAATATTTTTTACCCTTTTATTTTTCATATCAACCTAAGAGAGAATATTGCAATGTTACGAGTAATAAAAGAAGCATTAACCTTCGATGATGTTTTGCTTGTCCCAGCACATTCTACTGTGCTCCCAAATACCGCAGACCTTTCCACTCAACTCACCAAAACTATCCGCCTCAATATCCCAATGTTATCCGCCGCCATGGATACCGTGACAGAAACTAAACTGGCAATCTCTCTTGCACAAGAAGGTGGCATCGGGTTTATTCATAAAAATATGTCTATTGAGCGTCAAGCGGAACGTGTCCGCAAAGTGAAAAAATTTGAGAGCGGTATTGTATCCGATCCTGTCACCGTTTCACCAACCTTATCTTTAGCAGAATTAAGTGAATTAGTGAAGAAAAATGGTTTTGCGAGTTTCCCTGTTGTTGATGATGAAAAAAATCTTGTCGGTATCATTACTGGTCGTGATACACGCTTTGTCACGGATTTAAATAAAACAGTGGCGGACTTTATGACCCCTAAAGCTCGTCTTGTCACGGTGAAACGCAATGCAAGTCGCGATGAAATTTTTGGTCTAATGCATACACACCGTGTAGAAAAAGTCCTTGTTGTCAGCGACGATTTCAAATTAAAAGGCATGATCACCTTAAAAGACTACCAAAAATCCGAGCAAAAACCACAAGCCTGTAAAGATGAATTTGGTCGTTTACGTGTCGGTGCTGCAGTAGGAGCAGGACCTGGTAATGAAGAACGTATTGATGCATTAGTGAAAGCTGGAGTCGATGTGTTATTGATTGACTCATCACACGGTCATTCAGAAGGTGTGTTACAACGTGTGCGTGAAACTCGTGCGAAATACCCAGATTTGCCAATTGTTGCAGGTAATGTGGCAACCGCTGAAGGCGCAATTGCGTTGGCTGATGCAGGGGCAAGTGCAGTGAAAGTGGGGATTGGTCCTGGTTCAATTTGTACAACACGTATTGTCACAGGCGTGGGCGTTCCACAAATTACAGCGATTGCCGATGCGGCAGAAGCACTAAAAGATCGGGGTATTCCTGTGATTGCAGATGGCGGTATCCGTTTCTCTGGTGATATTTCGAAAGCCATTGCGGCGGGCGCCTCTTGTGTTATGGTAGGTTCCATGTTTGCAGGTACAGAAGAAGCACCAGGTGAAATCGAACTTTATCAAGGTCGTGCCTTTAAATCTTATCGTGGCATGGGATCGTTAGGTGCGATGAGCAAAGGCTCAAGCGACCGCTATTTCCAGTCCGATAATGCAGCTGACAAATTAGTACCAGAAGGTATTGAAGGACGTATTCCATATAAAGGATTCTTAAAAGAAATTATCCATCAACAAATGGGTGGATTGCGTTCTTGTATGGGCTTAACGGGTTGTGCAACCATTGATGAACTCCGTACCAAAGCGCAGTTTGTGCGTATTAGTGGTGCTGGGATCCAAGAAAGCCATGTGCATGATGTGACTATCACAAAAGAAGCCCCTAATTATCGTATGGGTTAAACATTGCTTAGGTGGGGATAATCCCCACCTAAGTTTATTTTAAATAACAACGTTAATAGAGAAGGTTATTTTTATGTATGGCATTAAAATTAAAAATGTTATTAAACTTTTTCTATTAAAGTTTTTAAGAAATAAATATCGATATAAAATCAATATTCAACATCATCTCATTAGTATTGAAGGAAAATGCGGTGAGTTTGATTTAAGCCAGTTAAACTATGTTTATTTGGTGAAAGATCCTGAGATAAGAAATAATCGACTGACACTGTACTTGAATGATTTTTTCAAAATTGGGGTAAATTATCATGGATTTACTCAAATGTATCAGACACTATCATCTAAGTATGGTTTTGATGACGCAACGTTTTTTGAATATCTTTGTAAGAAAGGGCCTTTTTCTATTCAAATTTGGCGTAAAAAACAAACTCAAAATTATGTGATTCTTGATGAAGCCTATACTGACTATACACAAGGTTTTGAAATTCAATCTCCTGAAAAAATATTTATTCCTTGGGGGACCACTTATGAAGCCTTATTTCAGCAGACACAATTTAAAGAAAAAGGAATCTCTTACGGCTTTATCTTCCCTATTCGGATAGGGCGTTTATTACTCAAGGATGTGTGGATCACACCAAGTGTCCGAAAAGATGTACCTATTTTAGGGTTATACACAGAGTGTTATCATGAATCCGCAACAGAAAAAAGTTATCAAGAATTAACCTCTATATTAAGTGAGAATAACCCCTTAATCACGTCATATATTGAAGATCACACCGATCCGAAATTATATCAATCTGTTTTACGGCTTAACATGACAGAATTTGAATTGCGTTATTATCGACATATACGAGACGATTTTGATAGGGGATACACTAAATTCAGCATTAAAGATACGACAGACTATTTAGATTATGTGATCAACGAGCCTTATGAAAGTCAATTAGTGATAAGTGATTATTTAGTGATTGAGGCGCAAGATTTAATAAAAATGGATTATACCGATCATTCCATTGTTAAACGCCGACCGCCAAAAATAAAAGAAAAGTTTCGTGATGCACAAAGCCTGATTTGGACAGATGATCTCAATCATAAAATCGGTTTTACCAGTGATGACCGCGCTATCGTCTTTGATAAAGAGGACATTGAATCCTTTACTCTGGCAAATATAGAAACAACTCGAAGACATAATCGCAGTTCACTCAGCATCTGTTTTGTTGACAAAAATAAGGAAGCCATCACTGTATTTCTAGCTGAACATCATTTTCTGATACCCTATGTGGATAAAATAAAAACACTGACACAAAAAGAGGTGTTGTTTCTTGAAGAATATATAGAGGATGTTTAAAAAACCGATAACATCTTGATGTCATCGCAAATTCAAACTCCTTTTACACAATATATTTAAACTTTAACCCGATTTAATATTTACGTAAAAACAACTAAGAGAACTTAAATGAACAACATTCACAACCATAAAATTTTAATTTTGGACTTCGGTTCACAATATACCCAGTTGATTGCCCGCCGTGTACGTGAAATTGGCGTGTACTGCGAACTTTGGGCATGGGATGTATCCGAAGCCGATATTCGTGAGTTTAATCCAACTGGGATTATTCTTTCTGGTGGTCCTGAAAGTACCACTGAAGAAAACAGCCCACGAGCTCCCGAATACGTATTTAACGCCGGTGTACCCGTATTAGGGATCTGTTATGGTATGCAAACCATGGCGATGCAACTAGGTGGTTTAACTGAAACTTCTACTCACCGAGAATTTGGTTATGCATCAGTGAATCTAAAAGCAGCGGACGCGTTATTTGCCCAATTAAATGATGATGTCGCAAGTTCACAGCCCAAATTAGACGTTTGGATGAGCCATGGCGATAAAGTGACGCGTTTGCCAGATCATTTCCAAGTCACCGCAATGACCTCAACCTGTCCAATCGCAGCTATGTCGGATGAACGTCGTCGTTTTTATGGTGTCCAATTCCACCCAGAAGTGACTCATACAAAAAGCGGGCTTGAATTATTAACGAATTTTGTGGTGAAGATCTGTGGTTGTGAACGTAACTGGACACCAGAAAATATCATTGAAGATGCCGTTGCTCGTCTTAAAGCACAAGTGGGCGATGATGAAGTGATTTTAGGATTATCTGGTGGCGTTGACTCTTCTGTCACTGCACTACTCTTACATCGTGCGATTGGTAAAAACTTACACTGTGTTTTCGTAGATAACGGTTTATTACGTCTCAACGAAGCGGAACAAGTGATGGAGATGTTTGGCGATAAATTTGGCTTAAACATTATCCACGTAAAAGCAGAAGATCGTTTCTTAGATGCGTTAAAAGGCATCGATGAGCCCGAAGCAAAACGTAAAATGATTGGTAAAGTCTTTGTGGATGTCTTTGATGATGAATCGAAAAAACTCACCAGCGTCAAATGGTTAGCCCAAGGTACGATTTATCCAGATGTTATTGAGTCTGCGGCAAGTAAAACAGGTAAAGCACATGTGATTAAATCACACCATAACGTCGGTGGTTTACCTGACTACATGAAGCTAGGACTTGTTGAACCACTTCGTGAATTATTTAAAGATGAAGTACGTAAAATTGGTTTAGCATTAGGTTTACCAGCCGAAATGTTAAATCGTCACCCATTCCCAGGACCTGGTTTAGGTGTCCGTGTTTTAGGTGAAATCAAAAAAGAATACTGTGATTTAGTCCGCCTTGCTGATGCGATCTTTATGGAAGAATTGCATGCTTCTGGTTGGTACTACAAAGTCAGCCAAGCCTTCACGGTATTTTTACCAGTAAAATCCGTAGGTGTCATGGGTGATGGGCGTAAATATGACTGGGTAGTTTCCCTCCGTGCAGTGGAAACAATCGATTTTATGACCGCACATTGGGCACACCTGCCTTATGATCTCTTAGGTAAAATTTCCAATCGTATTATTAATGAAGTCAATGGGATTTCTCGCGTTGTTTATGACGTTAGCGGTAAGCCGCCGGCAACAATTGAGTGGGAATAGCCTAACAAATAAGCCCTGCAAATGCAGGGCTTTCTATCTTGTTTAATGTTTAATTGATCAGTATTGACTTATTCCGTCACACAACCGCCAATAATCACTTGCCCATCACCAATCAATTCTGCTTTATTTCCTTTGGTGTGAAGTTCGTAAGTATAATCTTTATTGATGGCTTTATAATTTGCGCCTGAAGCTGACTTAACAATTTCAAGTGGAATCATTTCGTCAACTTGGTTAATAATCGCAAAACTATCTTTGCTGGTATTCACAAAAATCACATCGAGTGTTTTTTTCCCTTCACAGCTATAAACGACTTTCGCTAATTCCCCTTTTGAACTGGCTTCCATAATGGTTGCTTGTGCAGAAATTGCACTTAATGAAAGAGTAGCTAATGTTGCAATCAATGCTGTTTTATTTAATTTCATAAAAACTCCTAAATTCATTTTATTACGCACCAAACGCATTGCTTGGACAAAAGATTATCCATAAAAGTTCAATCAATATTTTTATATCTAAAGAAATAATCAAATTGAGAAAAATCTGTATTTAACCCCATTCCCCTTTCTCTGATATCTAATGGTATAACAAGTGAATCAGCACATGATTTTTGCTAAAAAAAAGCATACAATATTGCCTATGTTTGCACCTTAATAAAAATCTTGCTAAAGTGCGCTACAAATTGTGCTAATTTAAGAACAGGAAGAAAAATGGCCCAAGAATATTTAGATTTTGAATTACCTATCGCAGAACTGGAAGCGAAAATCGAATCTCTGCGTTCTGTCGCAAGTCAAGACGATGAAATTAATCTTGATGATGAAATTGCACGTTTGCAAAAGAAAAGTGCCGAGTTAACCAAAAAAACCTTTGCCAATTTAGACGCATGGCAAGTGTCAAAAATGGCACGTCATCCAAATCGTCCTTATACACTTGATTATATTGAACGTATTTTTACTGAATTTGAAGAATTAGCCGGTGATCGCGCCTTTGCCGATGATAAAGCCATTGTAGGCGGTTTAGCCCGTTTAGACGGCAAACCGGTTATGGTCATCGGTCACCAAAAAGGACGCAGTGTCAAAGACAAAGTCAAACGTAACTTTGGTATGCCTGCCCCTGAAGGTTACCGTAAAGCTTTACGTTTAATGCAAATGGCGGAGCGTTTTAATTTACCGATTATTACCTTTATTGATACACCGGGAGCATACCCAGGTGTAGGTGCAGAAGAACGTGGTCAGTCCGAGGCCATCGCTCGTAATTTACGTGAAATGTCTACTTTAAAAGTACCAGTGATTTGTACCGTTATCGGTGAAGGCGGTTCAGGTGGCGCGTTAGCCATTGGTGTAGGTGATAAAGTCAATATGTTGCAATACAGTACTTATTCTGTGATTTCACCTGAAGGTTGTGCCTCTATTTTATGGAAAAGCGCAGAAAAAGCATCTACAGCAGCGGAAGTCATGGGATTAACGGCCAATCGTCTGAAAGAATTAAACTTAATTGACAGTATCATTGAAGAACCGTTAGGTGGTGCACATCGTGATTTTGACGCGATGGCACATAACTTAAAACAACGTTTATTAGACGATCTCAAAGAACTGGAAATGCTTGATGAAGATAATCTACTTCATCGTCGTTATAATCGTTTAATGGACTACGGTTACTGTTAAAACTCAATTAGTGCGGTACACATACCGCACTTTTTTTTGGGAAAGGTTATTATGCGTCGTATTTCACTTTTCATCACTGCTATTTTCTCCCTTAGTTATTCTGTGATTGCTTTTGCAGATAAATATGAATTTTCCTTTGCGCCCAATATCGAGCAAGACCCCGTGATGATGGAAGCCATATTTTTAGAAAAAAGGATACTGAACAAGCAAGAAATTTCTGTTTATCAAACAAAATATGAAAACAATATTGAAGGTAGTTGGATAAAAACCCCCGTCACGCCGTTTTCAACGAAATTAAACGCTGAGATCTTAGAACAATTTGATCTTTATGCCGTACCTTTTGAAAAAATGATCCTTGTGCCTAAAAATTGGCAACTACTGAATGGTGGTGTTGGCGTAAACGGTTCAATTTCTTATGTTTTTACACCCAAAACAGGAAAAGGTTATTTATCTTATTACCATGCGGGTGCTTGTGTAGGCTGTGCCATGATATCAGCCTCTGCGTTTTTTCCAGAAGCACAAAAAGATGCCAAAGAACATGATTTTGAAGCCTATAGCGCCACTGTCCCACCATTATCACAAGTACGTTTAAAACCACATCTCATGGCTTATCAGGTCAATAAAGGGAAAGATAAACTGGATGGGGTTGCTTATTATAATCTCGAAAATGATGGTCCATTTTGGAAAGCTGAAGTATTCTTGCCAGAATCACAACAAAAATTAGCAACCCCACTACTTAATCAATTTATTCGAGAAGGAAAACAATAACATGAAACATGTGCTTTCAATACAGTCCCATGTGGTCTATGGCTATGCGGGAAATAAATCTGCTACATTCCCTATGCAATTATTAGGTGTGGATGTTTGGGCATTAAATACAGTTCAATTTTCTAACCATACGCAATATGGTAAATGGACTGGCATGGTGATTCCGAAAGAACAAATTGGCGAAATTGTGCGTGGTATTGATGCCATTGAGGCGCTCCACTTATGCGACGCCATTGTTTCTGGCTATATTGGTTCGGCTGAACAAGTCGAAGAAATTGTTAATGCGGTGCGTTTTATTAAAAGCAAAAATCCGAATGCGCTGTACTTATGCGATCCTGTTATGGGTCATCCTGATAAAGGCTGTATCGTTGCAGAAGGCGTAAAAGAAGGGCTAATTAATTTAGCCATGGCAGAAGCCGATTTGATCACACCGAATTTAGTCGAATTACGTGAGCTAAGTGGTCTCCCTGTCGAAAATTTTGCACAAGCACAAGATGCGGTCAGAGCGATCCTCGCCAAAGGACCGAAAAAAGTTCTCGTCAAACACCTTAGCAAAGTCGGTAAAGACTCAAGCCAATTTGAAATGCTATTAGCAACCAAAGATGGCATGTGGCACATTAGTCGCCCATTACACCAATTCCGTAAAGAACCTGTTGGCGTGGGTGACTTAACCGCTGGTTTATTTATTGCTAATTTGCTGAATGGTAAATCTGATATTGAGGCCTTTGAACATACCGCCAATGCTGTCAATGATGTCATGACCGTTACACAACAAAAAGATAACTATGAATTACAAATTATTGCGGCACGTGAATACATTATGCAACCTAGCAGTCAATATAAAGCCGTGAAAATTGCTTAAATTCTTGCAAAAAGGGCGTTAGAATTAACGTCCTTTTACTTTGTGATGAAATACTATGTTGCTAACACAATTCCAAGCCGAAATTGCGCAACTTCCGCCCACACAACATCAGTTTTTAATTGGTTTTAGTGGTGGTTTGGATTCCACTGCTCTATTACTCTTGTTTGCAAAACTTCGTGAAAAACAACCGCACTTAATGCTACGGGCGATTCATATTCATCACGGACTAAGTGCTAACGCGGATGCATGGGTCACGCATTGCCAGCAAATTTGCCAACAAGTAGCCATTCCACTCATTGTAGAACAGGTCAAAATTGATCAGCACAAAGGGATTGAAGCGGGAGCAAGAGAAGCACGCTATCAAGCAATCCGCCAACATCTTCTGCCTAATGAAATGTTCGCCACAGCACATCATCAGCAAGATCAAACCGAAACCTTTTTCCTTGCCTTAAAACGAGGTAGTGGCTTGGCTGGTCTCGGTGCGATGCAAAGGGAAAGTACACTCTATTGTTTACCTATCTGTCGTCCATTATTAACCTTTACACGCCAAATGTTGTTAGATTATGTCAAGCAAGCAGGTTGCCCTTGGGTAGAAGATGAGAGCAATACAGACAGCCGTTATGAGCGTAATTTCTTACGCCATGAAGTCCTTCCACGCTTACGGCAACGCTGGCCACATTTTGACAATGCTGTGCAGCGCAGCGCACAACATTGCTTTGAGCAACAACAATTACTCAATGAGCTGCTACACGCCGAATTTGCACAACATTTTGATAAAACCGAGCGCACTTTTCAGCTCCGCGATTTTGCTACACGCTCTCAGTTAAAACAAAATGCATTACTCCGTTTATGGTTGACGCAATGTGGGCTTTCTATGCCGTCTAAAGTGCAGTTAACGCAATTGATTCAAGATGTCATTCTTGCCAAATCGGATAGCCAACCCCAATTTCAACTGGGCGAATATTGTGTCCGTCGCTATCAGGATACACTCTACCTGACACCTCATTTTGCTGATTTATCATCACTGCGCTTACCAATTCACATTGGCGAAACACTTACCTTACCCGATCATTTAGGCACGCTTTCACTCCAACAACAAGCAGGGCAATTGCAGGTGATTTGGTCTCATCCACAACACACCTTCACAAGCATATTGCCTTTAACAGAAGATCCTATCGAAGTACGTTTTCGCTATTCAGGTAAAGTGCGTTTAAGCCCAACTAGTGCGAATAAAGACATCAAAAAACTCTGGCAGCAACATGCTGTCCCAGTATGGTTACGCCAACGTATTCCACTTATTTTCTATGCGAACAGGTTCAAAAGTGCGGTCGGTTATTTCAATGCTATCTAATGCCAGCTTTCCACTTTACTTTTCTTTTTGCTGTTATCTCTTCTGACATTGTCATGAGCGGCGCAGTATAACCTCGCTTTCGTTATCAACACTGTTAGTCCATGTTGACTCTATTTTGTTAATTTTCTGTGTCTTTTTGTAAAAAATAAGTTGTTGAAATAACATTTTTCTCTATAATCAAATCTTAATGATAATTAATATCATTAAATAAGAATGGATACTTAGATGAGGATTATATGAAAGATTTATCAAAAATGACCTGCCTTGAAGACTTACGCCGTGTTGCGCAACGTAAAGTGCCAAAAATGTTTTATGACTATGTAGTTTCAGGATCTTGGAGCGAAAGCACATTGCATGCCAACCGTAATGATTTTCAAGCAATTAAGCTACGTCAACGTGTTTTAGTGGATATGGAAGGTCGCTCACTGGAAAGCACTATGATTGGTCAACAAGTCAAAATGCCATTAGCCATTGCGCCAACCGGCTTTACCGGCATGGTTCACCCCGACGGTGAAATCCATGCGGCGCGTGCGGCAGAAAAATTTGGCATTCCCTTTTCTCTATCGACCATGTCCATCTGTTCTATTGAAGATGTGGCAGAGCATACGAGCGCACCATTTTGGTTTCAACTCTATGTCATGCGTGATCGTGAGTTCATGCGCAATTTGATTAAACGTGCACAAGCAGCCAAATGCTCTGCACTGATTCTGACAGCCGATCTGCAAGTGCTCGGACAGCGCCATCGTGATATCAAAAATGGCTTATCCGCCCCACCTAAACCCACTTTAAGAAACTGGATAAATCTTGCCACCAAATTGGAATGGAGCTTAAAAATGCTCGGTACACAACGCCGTACTTTCCGTAATATTGTCGGTCATGCCAAAAATGTTGGCGATTTATCCTCACTCACTTCATGGACCTCAGAACAATTTGATCCGCGTTTAAACTGGGATGATGTGGCAGAAATTAAAGCATTATGGGGAGGTAAACTCATCATTAAAGGGATAATGGAACCAGAAGATGCCGAAATGGCAGTGAAATCCGGTGCTGATGCCATTGTGGTATCCAACCATGGTGGTCGTCAGCTAGATGGTGCGTTATCCTCGATTCAAGCTTTGCCAAATATAGTGAGTGCCGTAGGGAACGAGATTGAAGTCTGGCTAGACAGTGGCATTACGAGTGGTCAAGATATGCTGAAAGCTTGGGCAATGGGCGCGCGTGGTTTCATGACTGGTAAAGCCTTTTTACATGGTCTCGGGGCGTATGGGGAGGCTGGGGTACATCGTTTACTGGAAATTTTCTATAAAGAAATGGATGTATCTATGGCGTTTACTGGTCATCGTAACTTAAAAGACGTGACCGAAGCAATTTTGGTGAAAGGCACTTACCCTACCGCAGACTGAGAAAAAACAAAAGACAACGTTTTTGCACCAAGCAGAGCGTAACGCTGTCTTTCTCATGTTTTCACATAGTCGCATTAATGCGACTATGTTTTTTTTTCAGAACGCGTGAGGTTTAGATTGCCCAACCAAAAGCATAGAATGCCACTAATGCTACCGCAATCAAAACGGTACCCACATTGAGCTTTTTCACTTCACCAGACACAACTCGCCCGATCACTAACGCGGCAAAGCCTAACATAATACCAGTGACAATGTTTGCCGTTAACACGATGAACACCGCACAAACTAAGCCGCTCATTGCGCCAATAAAATCATCAAAATCTAATTTACTGACGTTACTTAACATCAATAAACCAACATACATCAAGGCAGGCGCAGTGGCATAACCCGGGACTAAGAAAGCTAAAGGTTGGAAAAACAACATTAATAGGAATAACACGCCTACCACGACAGCAGTTAAGCCCGTTTTACCGCCTGCGGCTGTTCCTGCTGCCGATTCAATATATACCGCAGCCGGCGCAGTACCGAAAATACCAGAAAAAATACTGCTGACAGAGTCTGAAGTTAAGGCTTTCCCGCCATTGATAATTTGCCCCTCTTTGTCTAATAAATTGGCTTGACCTGCCACCGCACGAATCGTACCTGTCGCATCAAATACCGCGGTCATTACAAGGGCAAACACCACAGGTAAAATAGCCGGTTGTAATGCGCCCATTAAATCTAATTCAAGGAATAATGAATTTTCACCAAAAGTTGGCATTTTAAAAATGCTACCGCCAAATTTAACATTCGGATCAAAAACCAAGCCGACTAATGTGATCGCAATAATCACCCATAAAATCGCGCCTTTCACTCTCATTTTTTCTAAGCCAATGATCAACGCTAAGCCAATTAATGACATTAATACGGGAAACGATGTAAATTCGCCCATTTTTACCGGTAAGCCCGCTTGATTACTCACTACAAGCCCCACACCATTCGCCGCAATTAATAAAAGGAATAAACCGATACCAATCCCAGCACCATGTGCAATGCTACTTGGCAAGTTACGTAAAATCCAAGCACGAATCCCCGTTGCAGAAATAATGGTAAACACCACCCCCATTAAGAAAACGGCACCTAATGCGACAGGAATGCTGACTTGTTGACCTAATACTAAGCTAAATGCAGTAAATGCGGTTAAGGAGATCGCACAACCAATCGCCATAGGCACATTTGCCCATAAACCAATCAATAACGAACCTAAACCTGCCACTAAACAGGTCGCAATAAACACAGATTCAGCAGGAAAACCTGCTGCGCCCAACATATTTGGTACCACAATCACCGAATACACCATAGCTAAGAAGGTGGTTAAACCGGCAATGACTTCTTGACGCACATTTGAGCCACGTTTCGTCATCTCAAAATGTTTTTCTAACGACATATTGTTTCCTTAAAGTTAACGTAGTAAATAAAAAATAAGCGCATATTCTACGCTATTTTTTCCAAGAGTAAACGTTTGCGTAATCGTTTGATAACATTTTAATAAGAAATCTAAATTCAAACATGACAGCTTGAGTAAAAGTGCGGTAGATTTTCAACAAGTTTTGATAAGCCCTACCTTCTATGTGGGGATAGTGCTTTCCCTTAATTAGCAAAAGATCTATACTACTGACTCTTTGTATCAAATAACGCAACTAAGGACATAATATGGCGATTCTCGTAACAGGTGGTGCAGGCTATATTGGCTCGCACACCGTCGTTGAACTACTTAATGCAAATAAAGATGTTGTTGTTTTAGATAATCTTTGTAATTCCTCTCCGAAATCCCTCGAGCGTGTTGCTCAAATCACCGGCAAACAAGTCAAATTCTATCAAGGTGATATTTTAGATACCGCACTTTTACAAAAAATCTTCGCTGAAAATCAAATTCAATCTGTGATGCATTTTGCTGGCTTAAAAGCGGTTGGCGAAAGTGTACAAAAACCCGCTGAATACTATATGAATAACGTCACAGGCTCATTGGTCTTAATACAAGAAATGAAAAAAGCAGGTGTTTGGAATTTTGTGTTTAGCTCTTCTGCGACGGTGTACGGTGATCCTGAAATTATTCCGATCACTGAAAGTTGTAAAGTAGGCGGAACAACAAATCCTTATGGCACCTCAAAATTTATGGTGGAGCAAATTTTAAAAGATATCGCCAAAGCGACACCGGAATTTAGCATTACGATCTTGCGTTATTTTAACCCTGTTGGTGCACATGAAAGTGGCTTAATTGGGGAAGATCCAAATGGCATTCCAAATAATTTATTGCCTTATATTAGCCAAGTGGCAATCGGTAAGTTGCCACAACTTTCGGTATTTGGTAGTGATTATGAGACTCACGATGGTACTGGGGTACGTGATTATATTCATGTGGTCGATCTTGCTATTGGTCACCTTAAAGCACTTGACCGTCACGAAGGCGATGCTGGCTTGCATATTTATAATTTAGGGACTGGTAGCGGTTATTCTGTATTAGATATGGTCAAGGCGTTTGAGAAAGTAAACGACATCAAAATCCCTTATAAACTTGTTGATCGCCGTCCAGGTGATATTGCTACCTGTTATTCAGATCCTAGCCTTGCCAAAACAGAACTAAACTGGACAGCAGCGCGTGGTCTTGAACAAATGATGAAAGACACTTGGCACTGGCAAAAAAAGAATCCTAAAGGCTATCGAGATTAATTATGGAAACCCAAAAACCGAGTTTATTATCCCAAATTTTCAGTCGGAACATGTTGCTGTGTATTTTTACCGGTTTCAGTTCTGGTTTACCGCTGTATGTTCTGTTCCAAATGGTACCTGCTTGGCTGTCGTCAAGTAATGTGGATGTCAAAACCATTGGCTTTTTTACCTTAATTGGCTTCCCTTATACTTGGAAGTTTATTATTTCTCCGTTACTTGACCGTTACTACCCTAACTTTTTAGGGCGCCGTCGTAGTTGGATGTTTATGACACAAGTTGCCTTATTGGCTTTACTCGCCTTGCTTGGTCAATATGATCCCGTCGCCAATATTACCATTGTTGCGGTCATATCCACATCCATTGCGGTCTTCTCTGCCGTGCAGGATATCGTCATCGATGCTTACCGTCGTGAAATTTTAACAGATGAAGAACTCGGTTTAGGTAACTCAATCCACGTGAATGCTTACCGTATTTCAGGCTTAATCCCTGGAGGGCTATCATTGATTTTAGCGGATAGCTTACCTTGGGATGTGGTATTTATTTTCACTGCGCTCTTTATGATTCCAGGGTTAATTTTGTCATTGTTCTTGAGTAAAGAACCTGATGTACCACAAATTGACCGCTCTTTGCCGTTCTATCATACTTTTGCATTGCCTTTTAAAGAATTCTTCTCACGTAAAGGTGTGGCTTCTGCCTTGGGGCTGATCTTCTTTATCTTCTTATATAAATTTGGTGATTCCCTCGCCACGTCCTTGCAAACCAAATTCATTTTAGATATGGGATTTAGCAAAACCGATATTGGTACTGTAGTGAAATTAAACTCACTTTGGGCATCAATTATTTCAGGCATGTTAGGTGGAATTTTAATGCTACGTATTGGTATTAACCGTTCCTTATGGCTATTTGGTTTTGTGCAATTGATCACCATTTTAGGCTTTGTATGGATGGCGAGTTATGGCAAATTCAATACGATTGGTTCTTTTGAATTCTTTGTTCTCACCACGGTGATTATTGGGGAATATATCGGGGTAGGCTTAGGCACAGCGGCATTTGTCGCGTTTATGGCGAGAGAAACCAATCCACTTTATACCGCAACACAATTAGCGATTTTTACCAGTTTATCCGCTATTCCAAGCAAAATATTTAGTGCCTTTTCAGGTGTCTTAGTAGCTGATTATGGCTATTATACGTTCTTTTGGATCTGCTTCTTTGCGGCAATCCCTGGTATGTTAATGTTGTTTAAGGTCGCCCCTTGGCATAGCGCAGAACAACGCGCATAACTTGCTGAACGGTTGACATTTGGATCAAATTCAGCAACCATAAACTGTTTTGTTTTATTCCGAAAACAATGAAAAATCACACCGCACCTTGTCATGAAAAACACAAGGTGCGGTAAAAAATCTGATTATTTTACTCAATGAGGTCATTATGAAAATTATCCTATTAGGTGCACCGGGTGCGGGGAAAGGGACACAAGCGCAATTTATTATGAATAAATTTGGCATTCCACAAATTTCAACGGGTGATATGTTGCGTGGTGCAATCAAAGCAGGGACAGACTTAGGTAAACAAGCAAAAACCTTAATGGATGCGGGTCAATTAGTGCCAGATGATTTAATCATTTCATTAGTGAAAGAACGTGTTGCACAAGCCGATTGTGCCAAAGGTTTCTTATTAGACGGCTTCCCACGCACCATTCCACAAGCGGATGCATTAAAAACAGTCGGTATCCAAATTGACTACGTTTTAGAGTTTGATGTGCCTGATGAAGTGATCGTAGAACGTATGAGTGGTCGTCGTGTACACCAAGCCTCAGGTCGTACTTATCACGTCGTTTACAACCCACCAAAAGTAGAAGGGAAAGATGACGTGACTGGCGAAGACTTAATCATCCGTGCCGATGATAAACCTGAAACTGTATTAGATCGCTTAAAAGTGTATCACTCCACCACGAAACCATTAGTGGACTACTACCAAGCAGAAGCGAAAGCGGGTAACACCAAGTACTTCCGCTTAGATGGGACGAAAAAAGTGGAAGAAGTGAGTCAAGAATTAGATACTATTTTAGCGTAATTTGTTTTTATCAAAAAAGGCTGTTTAATACAGCCTTTTTATGTGTTAATTTCATCCACATTGCAATCTAAAAACGTCTAATACACTAGACAAATCTGACCTTTATTTCGTTAATCCATTCTGTATTGTTTCTCCTCATTAACATTGTATAATCATCCACCATCAATATTTTTTTAGTGGACATATCCCATCTATTCAGGTTGCATTTCACAAAATCCTGTTTGAGAACTCAAAAGGCTATATCTGCAAACACGTTGGAGAAAACATGGCGAAATACAACACCATTTTATTTGATTTTGATGGCACACTTGCAGACTCATCCAATTGTTCTGTCGTTGCCACCCAACAAGCATTTGAGCAATTTGCACTGCCTAAACCCACTGCACAAGAGATTATTCATTTTATGGGTCTCCCTATTGAAATCTCATTTAGAAAAATGGGAGCGGCACCGTTCACAGAACAACAATTTGCCATGCTGCTCGATGCATTTCGCCAACATTATCGTGAACTCAGTGATACACTCATTTCTGCTTTTCCTTTCGCACTAGAATGTGTCAAACAATTGAAAGAAGCGGACAAAACAACGGCGATTATCACCAGTAAAAAAACGGATGTCGCACGCTTAAATGCCCAAACATTAGGATTACTGCCTTATATTGATGTGGTGATTGGTTCCGATTTAGTCAAAGAATATAAACCGCATCCTGAAGGGATTTTTACAGCCTTACATGCACTTGGCGTCACAGCGGCACAATTGAGTAACGTGATCATGATTGGTGATGCGGTATCGGATATCAAGATGGGTCAAGCCGCAAATATAGATACTTGTGCAGTCACTTGGGGAGCGCATAGCGAACAAGCGTTGAAACAAGCTTCACCAAATTATCTCGTGCATCATTTCGAACAATTGACGCAACTCTGCTTATAAAATAAACCTTCGCAAATAGGTAAGATTGACGTAAATTATAGTGACTTAAAAAACAGCATAAAGTAAGCCCCATACTGGACGATATGGGGCTTTTTATCGCTTAAAAGTGCGGTCTATTTTAACAGTGCTTTTAACGCTGCGCCGATTTCCGCTAAACTGCGTACCGTTTTCACACCAGCAGCTTCAAGGGCGGCGAATTTTTCATCTGCGGTGCCTTTACCCCCACTGATAATCGCGCCTGCGTGCCCCATACGCTTACCTTTTGGTGCGGTGACCCCGGCAATATAGCTCACGACGGGCTTGGTCACATAGTCTTTAATAAAAGCAGCCGCTTCTTCTTCTGCGGAACCACCGATTTCGCCGATCATCACGATCGCTTCGGTTTGTGGATCATCTTGGAACAGTTTCAAAATATCAATAAAGTTTGACCCAGGGATTGGATCGCCACCAATTCCCACACAAGTGGACTGTCCAAAACCTTCATCGGTGGTTTGTTTGACCGCTTCATAGGTCAAGGTACCTGAGCGTGAAACAATACCGATTTTACCTTTTTTGTGAATATTGCCCGGCATGATCCCGATCTTACATTCTTCTGGCGTAATCACGCCAGGACAGTTAGGACCAATCATACGCACGCCAGTTTGATTCAAGCGCTGTTTTACTTGTAACATATCTAGGGTTGGGATCCCTTCAGTGATACAAATCACTAACTGAATGCCCGCATCAATGGCTTCCAAAATCGCATCTTTACAACCTGGTGCCGGGACATAAATCACGCTAGCCGTAGCACCCGTGGCGTCAACCGCATCACGCACAGTATTAAACACCGGTAAGCCTAAATGGGTTGTTCCCCCTTTACCCGGCGAAACACCACCGACCAATTGCGTACCGTAAGCCAATGCTTGTTCAGAGTGGAAGGTGCCTTGTCCGCCAGTAAAGCCTTGGCAAATCACTTTGGTATCTTTATTAATTAAAATAGACATCTTATTTTCCCTCCGCGGCTTTCACAGCTTGAATCGCAGCATCCGTTAAAGTACTTGCCGCAATAATATTCACACCACTGTTTGCTAAAATCTCACGACCTAAAGGCGCATTATTCCCTTCTAAGCGGACCACCACAGGCACATTGACGCCTACTTCATTCACGGCAGCAATGATCCCTTCTGCAATTAAATCGCAACGCACGATACCACCAAAGATATTCACTAATACCGCTTTTACTGCACTATCCGATAAGATAATTTTGAACGCTTCCGCCACACGCTCTTTGGTCGCCCCACCGCCCACATCAAGGAAGTTTGCTGGTTGACCCCCGTGTAATTTAATAATATCCATGGTCCCCATGGCTAAGCCTGCACCATTCACCATACAACCAATGTTACCCTCAAGTGCTACATAGTTTAATTGGTGTGATTCTGCAAGCGCCTCACGTGGATCTTCTTGGCTTGGGTCTTGCATCGCTTTTAATGCTGGCTGACGGTATAAGGCGTTACTATCGACCACGATTTTGGCATCTAAACACAGTAAATTACCTTCTTTGGTCACCACTAAGGGATTCACTTCTAACAGCGCCAAGTCTTTTTCCACAAACATTTTTGCCATTTGTACGAAAATATGAGCAAATTGTTTAATTTGATCACCTTTTAAACCCAGTTTAAACGCAAGTTCACGCCCTTGGTATGGCATCCCCCCCGTTAGAGGATCAATCGCCATTTTATGTAATAAGTGCGGTGTTTTTTCCGCCACTTCTTCGATATTTACCCCACCTTCAGTGGACACCATAAACACAACACGTTGTGATGCACGATCAAGCACTGCCCCTAAATACAACTCACGCGCAATGCTCGATCCTTCTTCCACGTAAAGGGTATTAACAGGTTGCCCATTAGCGTCCGTTTGGAAAGTTACTAAGCGTTGTCCTAACCATTGGTCAGCAAAAGCACGCACTTCGGCTTCGTTACGCACCAATTTCACACCACCGGCTTTACCCCGCCCACCTGCGTGAACTTGGCATTTTGCGACCCAAACATCACCATTGAGTTTTTTGATTGCATCTGCGGCTTCATCTGCGCTTTTACACGCATAACCCTTGCCTACTGGCAATTGATATTCTGCAAAAATTTGCTTCGCTTGATACTCGTGTAGGTTCATAGCGTTATGTTCCTTATTTTCATATTCTCAGCCCATATTCAAAGCGAGTTTGTTTATCGTAAGAAATGGCAGAAGTGTTGATTCAAAGTGTCAAATTCATTGAATTACTGCATTGAATGTAATCCAATTCGATTGCCTTCAGAATCCTCAATAACCGCATAAAATCCTTCATCGCCAATACTTGTTTTTCCTTGTAATAACTTACCGCCAAATTTCACGGCGCGCTCCGCTTCAACGGTACAGTCTTCACAAGCAAAGAAAAGGGTAAAATTATTTCCTCTCACAACCGGAAAATCTTTATCTTCATATAACATGCCACCAATGCCATATTGCGCATAATCTGTTGAAAAAAAGCAAACAGACATTTTCTCTCCCGAAGGGCAATCACCGTCTGTTAGAGGGAGCTGAAACACGGCTTGATAAAATGTTTTTGCGCGTTGTAGATTTTCTACATGGATTTCAAACCAAGAAACGGGATTGCTCATATTTACCTTTAAACTGATTCTCTTGATAGGGATAAAAAGTGCGGTCTGATTTGAAATTTTTACCAAATTGACCGCACTTATTCCATGAATGCTTAGATTTCTAACAATAAACGGGTTGGATCTTCCAACAATTCTTTAATCGTTACTAAGAAACCAACTGATTCACGACCATCAATTAAACGGTGATCATAGGAGAGCGCAAGATACATCATCGGACGAATCACCACTTCGCCATTCACCGCCACAGGACGATCTTTAATGGCATGCATGCCTAAAATGGCACTTTGTGGAGGATTGATAATCGGGGTAGACATGAGGGAACCGAACACACCACCATTAGTAATAGTAAAGTTACCCCCAGTTAAATCTTCAACTGTTAATTTTCCGTCACGCCCCTTATCAGCAAGCGCTTTAATTTCTTTTTCAATATCCGCCATGCTTAATTTATCGCAGTTGCGTAATACTGGGGTAACTAAACCACGTGGTGTCGAAACCGCGATGCTGATATCGAAATAGTTATGATAAATGATATCGTCACCATCAATCGACGCATTGACTTCTGGATAACGTTTTAGCGCTTCCACCACTGCTTTAATGTAGAACGACATAAAACCGAGACGCGTGCCGTGTTGTTTTTCAAATTTCTCACCATAAGTTTTACGTAATTTCATAATCGGCGCCATGTCCACTTCGTTAAATGTGGTTAACATTGCCGTGCTGTTTTTCGCTTCTAACAAACGCTCCGCAATACGTTTGCGTAAACGCGTCATTGGTACACGTTTTTCTTCACGATTACCGACGACAAACGCAGGCTCAGCCGGCTTATTCGGCGCTTTATTGGCTTTTTTCGCGATAACTTTCTCCACATCTTCGCGTGTAATACGCCCGCCCACACCGCTTCCTTTAATGTCTTCTGCATTTAAGTCATGCTCAGCAATTAAGCGACGTACCCCTGGGCTCACCGAGTCGCTACCCACTGATTCAGTACTTAAATTCGCATGATGGCGATCCGCCGGCGTTGGCTCTTGAGTGACAACCGTTTCTTTAGTGACACCACCCGCTACGGCTGTGGCTGACAATTTACCTAATAATTGTTTACTGATAACGGTGGCGCCTTCTGCTTCAATAATCGCTTCAAGTACACCATCAGATTGTGCTGGGACTTCAAGTACCACTTTATCGGTTTCAATTTCGACTAAAATCTCATCACGTTTTACGACATCACCCACTTTCTTATGCCAAGTTACAACCGTTGCATCGGCGACAGATTCTGGTAAATCGGGAGTTATAATCTCAAAATTGCTCATTTTTCTTTCCTTTTATCAGTTTTATTTTTGCGAAAAGTGCGGTCTGTTTTCATCAAACCTGACCGCACTTTCCATTAGGCTAACGCCTCATTCACTAATGCGGTTTGCTGTTCATTATGTAACGACATATACCCCACCGCCGGTGAAGCCGAAGCTGGACGACCGACATAACGTAGCTTGCCATGTTCAGGAATAGACGACACAAAATTATGTTGGCTACAATACCATGCCCCTTGATTCAAAGGTTCCTCTTGGCACCACACATAATCCGTGACATGGCTATAATCCGCTAAAATCTGTTTCATTTCCTCATGAGGATAAGGATAAAGCTGTTCAATACGAATAATTGCAACATCACTTTGATTATTTTTACGACGCTGCTCTAATAAATCGTAATACACTTTACCGGAACACATCACGACTCGTCTGACGTGTTTTGGATCCAATGCATCGACTTCAGGAATAACATTTTGGAATTTGCCATCAATTAATTCTTCCATCGTCGATACTGCTAATGGATGACGCAGTAAGGATTTTGGTGAAATCACAACCAACGGACGACGTACTTTACGGATCATTTGACGGCGTAATAAGTGATAAATCTGTGCTGGCGTTGACGGCACACAGACTTGCATATTTTGCTGTGCGCAAAGTTGTAAATAACGCTCTAAACGGGCGGATGAATGCTCTGGTCCTTGTCCTTCATAACCATGTGGTAACAACATCACTAAACCACACATTCTGCCCCATTTCTGTTCACCAGAACTAATAAACTGATCCACCACCACTTGTGCACAGTTAGCGAAATCGCCAAATTGTGCCTCCCAAATGGTTAAAGTTTTTGGATCAGTTGTCGCGTAACCATATTCAAAGGCTAACACGGCATTTTCTGTTAAGACTGAATCCCACACTTCAAAGCGCCCTTGTGAACCATGTAAATTCGCTAATGGGATGTAAAGGGTTGCATCTTTTTGGTTGTGTAAAACGGAATGACGATGGAAGAAAGTACCACGTCCGGCATCTTCACCAGATAAACGCACATGATAGCCTTCATCTAACAACGTGGCATACGCCATAGTTTCTGCCATACCCCAATCCAATAATTTCTCACCATTTGCCATTAATGTGCGGTCGGCATAAATTTTATTGACGCGTGAATGTAATTCATGCTGCGCAGGATATTCACATACTTTTTGAGCTAACCCTTTGAAACGTGCTGCATCAAATTTGCTTTCGTATTCACACCATTCACGGCTTAAATATTTCGTCCAATCTTTAGTGGTTAAATCCATTTCACGCCATTCCGCGACCACACAATCACCACGATCTAAGGCATCACGGTAATTATTCACAAGCTCTGTCGCGGCTTCTTCATTAATCACGCCTTGTGCAATCAAACGATCCGCATACACTTTGCGTGGCGTCGGATGTTTTTTAATACGGTCATACATTAATGGTTGAGTCGCTGAAGGTTCATCCGCCTCATTATGTCCATGACGACGATAAGAGACTAAATCAATGAAAATATCCCGTTTAAATAAAGTACGGTATTCCACCGCCATACGTGCAGCATAGGCTACCGCTTCAGGATCATCGCCATTAACATGGATCACTGGCGCTTCAATCATTTTAGCAATGTCAGTACAGTATTCGGTAGAACGAGTATCATGCGGATTTGAAGTAGTAAAACCAATTTGGTTGTTGATCACAATGCGAATTGTCCCACCCACGTTATAACCACGGGTGCCTGACATGTTTAACGTTTCTTGCACCACACCTTGCCCAATGACCGCTGAATCGCCGTGTACAGTCACAGGTAACACTTTGGCTTTTTCATGGTCATTAATGCGTTTTTGTCTTGCTCGCACCGAGCCAATTACCACTGGACTGACAATTTCTAAGTGAGAAGGGTTAAAAGCTAGGACTAAATGTACAATGCCATCATCGGTCATAAAATCAGAGGAAAAACCTTGGTGATATTTCACATCACCGGTTCCATTACCATTGTGTTTCCCCGCAAACTCATCAAATAATTCTGATGGTTTTTTACCAAGTACGTTGACCAACATATTCAAACGCCCACGGTGTGCCATCCCCATCGCAATTTCATCAATACCATTACGTTTACCATGACGAACAATTTCTTTCATCAAGAGAATAAACGAATCACTTCCTTCTAAGGAAAAACGTTTTGCACCTGGGAATTTCGCCCCTAAATAGCGCTCTAGCCCGTCTGCTGCCGTTAACTCTTCTAAAAATTTAAGTTGTTCTTCTTTGTTAAAGCCTTGCGTTACACGTGACTCAAGCTTATTTTGCAACCAAGTTCTGGCTTCTACATCGTTAACATGCATGAACTCTAACCCAATCGTGCCACAATAGGTTTTTTGTAATAAGTCTTGTAATTCTCGTAACGAAATTTGATTACGGTGTGCAACTTCGCCCCCTAAATCAAAGGTTTCATCCAGATCACTTTCCGTAAAACCATGGTATTTATAATCGAGGGTTGGCGCGTCCATCCGTTGCCAAAGATTTAAAGGATCAAGGTCTGCATGCAAATGACCACGATTGCGATGGGCGTTGACGTAAGCCAGTAATTTCACTAATCTTGCACTTACATTGGGATCAATAACACTGACACCATTTGGAGAATTATCGCGGGCTAAACGTTTGAAATAATCACGGACTTGGGAATGGGGTTGCTCAACGGCAGTATGAGATTTCGGAAGGGCGTTAAAAATAGTTTGCCAACTGGCATCGACAGAGTCGGGATCACGAAGGTAATCTTCATAGAGTTCTTCGATGTAAGACTGATTGGTACCACCGAGAGCACTTGAAGTTAACCACTCGCTAATGGGTGTATTTTTTTGCATTAGGACCACCTGACACAATGATTTAGTAATAATAAGGAGTGAGAATCGTTGGACTATTATAACGCAAAGTAAGCCCAATTATCCTTTCTTTATGTAAGCTATTTGCTACGATTAAAAAGCAAAACGCGTGAATAAGCAACACAATTGTGTAACAGCGCATTAACATTTTTACTATTTTTTGATCTCTGTCGCACTTTTAGAAAATAACATTTTATTTACAATTTTTTTTTCACAATAATGAAGACACTGACTCTTTTAAGCTTTATAGTTAATTAAAATGCAATAAAACACAACTTACTAAAAAGGAAGGATGACTTATGTCTGAATTAACTGCAAAACTGACCCTTAGCGATGGACGTGAATATGACCTACCTGTACACAAAGGCTCTCTTGGTTATGATGCAATAGATGTACAATCTCTGGTTAAGAATAAACTGTTCACCTTCGATCCAGGCTTTATGTCAACAGCCTGTTGTCGCTCTGAAATTACTTATATCGATGGCGATAATGGTGTTTTATTACATCGTGGCTATCCTATTGCTGAGCTAGCTAAAAATGCAGATTACCTTGAAGTTGCGCATTTATTGCTTTTTGGTGAAAGACCGTCTCCTGAAGAATACAAAAACTTTACGCAATTAGTCCGTCGTCATACCCTCGTTCACGAACAAATCTCTCGCTTTTTCCACGGTTTCCGTCGTGACTCACACCCAATGGCAATCATGTGTGGGGTAAGTGGTGCTTTAGCCGCCTTCTACCATGACTCCTTAGATATTAATGATATTACTCACCGTGAAATCACCGCAATTCGTTTACTTGCTAAAATGCCAACTTTGGCGGCGATGTGCTATAAATACTCGATTGGTCAGCCTTTCATGTTCCCGCAAAATCATCTCTCTTATTCCGGTAATTTCCTTTACATGATGTTTGCAACACCTTGTGAACCTTACATCGTTAACCCAGTATTAGAGCGTGCCATGGATCGTATTTTCATTTTGCATGCTGACCATGAACAAAATGCGTCCACCTCAACTGTGCGTACCGCAGCCTCTTCTGGCGCCAATCCATTTGCCTGTATTGCAGCAGGTATTGCCTCACTTTGGGGACCTGCCCATGGCGGTGCTAATGAAGCCTGTATCAATATGTTAGAAGAAATTGGCACAGTCGATCGTATTCCTGAATTTATTGCTCGTGCAAAAGACAAAAATGATCCATTCCGATTAATGGGCTTTGGTCACCGTGTGTATAAAAACTATGACCCGCGTGCCAAAGTCATGCGTCAAACCTGTCATGAAGTTTTAAAAGAGCTCAATATTCAAAATCCGCTCTTTGATGTTGCTATGGAATTAGAGCGTATTGCACTCAGTGACCCGTATTTCATTGACCATAAGTTGTATCCAAATGTGGATTTCTATTCTGGTATTATTCTCAAGGCTATTGGTATTCCAACATCCATGTTTACGGTGATGTTCGCCTTAGCCAGAACGGTAGGTTGGATTGCACATTGGAAAGAAATGTTCAAACCGGGCAATATGAAAATTGTCCGCCCTCGCCAGCTCTACATGGGTGAAAAAGAACGTTCTTTTGAAGCTATGGACAAGAGTTAAAAATACGCGAAAAACTGACCGCACTTTATTGCACCTGCCGAGCACGACGTCACCGGCAGGTGCATTCTTAATACAATGCCTTTCCCTCCCCGCTATCACTTCCTTTCTCTCTTAAGTCCAGCAAAATGTTAAATTCATGCTAAAAAATAGAGATCTTGTTCACAAATTCATAACAAAGCGATTTACTTCTGACCGCGTTTTCCGCTATGTTGTTGCCACCACAAACCGACTCAAACACAATATAGAGGATACAACTATGTTAAAATCGACTCTTAAAAAAGCGGTTAGCGCGATGATAATCAGTGCTGCCTTCTCTTTCTCTGCCTGGGCAAATGAACCTATCGTGATTAAATTCTCACATGTTGTTGCCAATGAAACACCAAAAGGTCAAGGCGCATTGATGTTCCAAAAACTCGTGGAAGAGCGCTTGGCGGGTAAAGTGAAAGTCGAGGTATATCCAAACTCCTCTCTCTATGGTGACGGTAAAGAAATGGAAGCATTATTACTTAATAACGTACAAATGCTTGCGCCGTCTTTAGCAAAATTTGATAAATACACGAAAAAAATCCAAATCTTTGATCTTCCGTTCTTATTTGACGATATTGAAGCCGTCCAACGTTTTGAACAAAGCGAAGCTGGTAAATCCTTATTGAAGTCCATGGAAGAGAAAGGCATTACAGGTCTTGGTTATTGGAATAATGACTTAAAACAACTGTCTGCTAATAAAGAATTACGTGAGCCTAAAGATGCGCGTGGCTTGAAATTCCGTGTACAAAACTCCGAAGTGTTAGATGCCCAATTTAAAGCGTTGAAAGCCGTTCCACGTAAAATGGCGTTCGGTGAAATGTATCAAGGTTTACAAACTGGTGTAGTAAATGGTGCAGAAAATCCATATTCCAACATTTACTCACAAAAAATTCATGAAGTACAAAAATTCATTACAGAGTCAAACCACGGATTACTTTCTTACATGGTTATCGTTAATACTAATTTCTGGAACAGTATCCCTGAAGATATTCGTGCAGAATTAAGTAAAATTCTTGATGAAGTGTCTGTTGAAGTGAATAAAAAATCGCATGATCTTAACTTAGCGGACAAACAAAAAATCATTGACTCTAAAGCCTCTACGATTATTACGTTGACCCCAGAACAACGTGAAAAATGGCGTGATGCGGTTCGTCCTGTTTGGAAACAATTTGAAGGCGAAATTGGTGCGGATTTAATCCAAGCTGCAGAAGCCTCAAATAAAAAGTAATGAGATAAGTTTAATTTAAGGTGCTGTGGCGAATACGTCATTGCACCTTTTTATATGCTTGGAGGAGTAAATGTCTTCACTCAAATGGTTTTGGGAACGTTTTGAAGAATGCCTGATTTCAATTTTGTTAGCAATCATGACTCTCGTCACGTTCTTCTATGTGGTTTTCAATAACTTATACAATGTGTTTTTCGATTTAGCGGATCGTTATCCGAGTATCGCGGGGATTGCTGAACCGATTGGCGAATTTATTATGAATGTGGCGCAAGAAATGACTTGGAGTATCGCTATTACCAAAGCCTGTTTCGGCTGGCTCATTTTCTTTGGCGCCTCTTATGGTGTGCGCACAGCAGGACATATTGGTGTCGATGCTGTTGTGAAACTCTTTGCGCGTTCAACACAGCGTACTCTTGGCATCATCGCATGCACTGTTTGCATTATTTATGGGATCTTAATTGCTTCTGCCAGTTATGAATGGATTAATGCCATGTATATCGCCAACATTGGGGCAGATGATTTACATCATTTTGATATCAAACTTTGGCAAATTGGCATGATTATGCCGATTGGGTTTACCTTAATTGGTATCCGTTTTATTGAAATTTTAGTTCGTATTTTACGCGGTAAACAAGTGGGATTAGGGCTTGCTGATGAGAGCGGTGATGCGATGAAGCTCGCACAAGGAGAAGAAAAATGACCGTCATTGCACTTTTTATTTTACTTTTCTTATTAATGTTCCTAGGTGTGCCCATTGCCATTTCCCTCGGGCTATCTGGTGCCATTGTCATCATGCTGTTTAGCCAAGATTCCTTGAGTTCGTTAGCAATCAAATTGTTTGAAACTTCAGAACATTACACGTTACTCGCTATCCCCTTCTTCTTACTTGCTGGTGCATTTATGACCACCGGTGGGGTGGCAAAGCGTTTAATTGATTTTGCTAATGCAACCGTTGGACACATTCGCGGTGGTTTAGCGATTGCCTCCGTCATGTCTTGCATGTTATTTGCCGCGTTATCTGGTTCGAGCCCAGCAACAGTGGCAGCAGTCGGTTCAATTGCGATTGCTGGTATGGTTCGCTCAGGCTATCCGATTGGCTTTGGTACTGGGATTATTTGCAATGCGGGCACCTTAGGGATTTTAATTCCGCCTTCGGTCGTTATGGTCGTCTATGCTGCCGCGACAGAAACCTCGGTAGGTAAACTTTTCATGGCTGGTGTTGTACCGGGCTTATTACTAGGGGTTGCATTGATGGTGGCAATCTATATTGTCGCACGCATTAAAAATCTGCCTGCCCAACCGCGTGCTAGTGTAAAAGAATGGTTCCGAGCCGCACGTAAAGCGATTTGGGGTTTACTCTTAATGGTGATTATCCTAGGCGGTATTTATAGTGGTATCTTCACACCGACTGAAGCGGCTGCAGTGGCGGCAGTTTATTCCTTTGTTGTCGCGGTATTTATCTACAAAGACATTAAATTAAGTGAATGTCCACGCGTGTTATTAGAATCGGGCAAATTGAGCGTTATGCTAATGTTCATTATTGCTAACGCAATGCTGTTTGCCCATGTATTAACCACCGAACAAATTCCGCAATTAATTACTGAAACCGTGACGAAAATGGAACTCTCACCTTGGATGTTCCTGATTGTCGTCAATATCGTGTTGCTGATTGCTGGTGCCTTTATGGAGCCATCGGCGATTATTTTAATTCTTGCACCGATTTTATTCCCTATTGCAGTACAACTCGGAATCGATCCGATTCATTTAGGGGTTATCATGGTGGTGAATATGGAAATCGGGATGATTACACCGCCAATCGGGCTCAACCTCTTTGTTGCTTCTGCGGTGTCTAAAATGCCATTAACCGCGGTGATTCGTGCAGCAACACCATGGTTAATGCTCTTACTCGCCTTCCTCATCGCTATTACTTATATCCCAGCGATTTCAATGGCGTTACCAAATTGGATGGGGATTCATTAAGTTTACTCAATGTTAAGTTAAAAGCCCCTGATAACAGGGGCTTTTTCTTTCTCGTATTTAGCGCACAAAGGGATTGTGCTGCTTTTCTTGACCGATAGTGGTATAGGGTCCATGCCCAGCAACAATAATCATGTCATCGCCTAAAGGATATAATTTCTCTTTAATAACACTCAACAAGGTCGCGTGATCGCCCCCTTGAAAATCCGTGCGCCCAATACTTTGCTTAAAGAGCACATCACCAGTAAAGGCAATTCGCTTTTCGTGTTCGATAAACCCAATATGCCCCGGGGTGTGTCCTGGTAGGTGCAGTACTTCAAATTGCATATCCCCAACTTGGATAATCTCGCCTTCGTTATTTAACCAACGATCTGGCGTAAAGGCTGGAATTTCAAACAGACCAAATTTTTGCGATTGTGCTGGTAATGCATTAAACCAGTATTCATCTTGTGAATTAGGACCAATTATCTCTACGTTAAAATGCACCTTCAATTTTGGTGCCGCTCCCACATGGTCAAGATGTCCATGTGTCAATAAAATAGCTTGTAAATTCAAGTCCAACTCTTCAATTCGCTTAATCAATTTTTCCGCGTCACCACCGGGATCAATAATTGCCGCATTACGCTTCTCATCCCAAATTAAAGAACAATTTTGCTGAAAAGCGGTGACCGGAATAATTTCAATATTCATGCTATCTCTCTATGACTAAATAAGAAGAAAACCGCACAAAAGTGCGGTTCAATACGGAAAAGTTTTATTTTATCAACTGCCACGCCATGTACGAACAGGACCAGTATCCACATGAATAAAATTACTGCGCGGATAATATCCTACCCCACCATTATTCAGTTTTTCTGCTGCTTGACGAAGTTTTGCTAATGGTACGCCATCAATACGGAAATCAATCGCTTGTCCACGTGTATGATAACTGTTACTGGCTACACCACGGCTTCTACGATGCATCGCCGCATTACTCACTGGTGAGCGATAACCACAAATAATTTGGATTTCAGTATTACGTAAACCTAAGCTGGCTTGTAAACGATAAAATTTTAAAAACAGTTTTGGATCCATTCTATGCATATGATTATTACGTTTATCACGCATTAAATAATCCAATTTCTTAAGTGCGACAGAGGAAAAGCCTTTACTTGGCAAAAACTCTGCACTAAATTTATCCCCTGTATTAATGTTTCTGAAACGTAAAATACGTGGTTTAGGTGTCGAAACAGCTGCCAACAAAGGACTCGGTAACAAAGATGCGCCTAATACGATCCCACCTAAAGATAACCATTTACGGCGAGTATGGTTAATACTATTCATTATGTCAATTTCTCTATGTTATTTCATGCTTAGTTTGACCAACGTAATTAACATTCGTTCTCAAAAAGAACAAAACGCACTTATTTTACCTATTTCCCCCTAAAAAGAAAGGGGGAATGTGTTCAATTTGTGACGAGAGTCTGATTAATTTAAATACTTTTTAACGATAGCCCAATTAATGTAGCTTAAATTTGGGGTGACATCATAACCATAAATATCAGGTAAAGTATGTGTTTTACCATTGTTGACCCATGCGGTCACATAATATAGAAAGACCGGATTATTCGAAGCCACATTAACTGAGATCGTTTTACGACTTTTTACAGTATTCACTTTACGTTCTTCACTCCAGCCCGCCTCTTTTAAAAGCACACTAGCTAATTCATCTGCTTTTTCTACTCGGACACAGCCTGAGCTTAATGCTAAATCTTTCTTCGCAAACAAGCCTCTGCTTGGTGTATCGTGCAAATAGATGGCATCCGAACTTGGCATATTAAACTTAAAGTTACCTAATGCACTGTCTCCTGGTGCCTGACGTAAACGGTAAGGAAATTTTTTCGCCGTCATATTTTCCCAATCAATCGTATAAGGATCGATAGTTTTTCCTTTACTGTCAATAATCGTATAACCATTACGATAGATATAACTTGGATCTTTACGTACACGTGGAATGATATCTTCATTAATCAAACGTGTCGGGGTGTTCCAAGGTGGATTCACGACAACATCACTTAATTTACTGTAAAGCACAGGGGTTTTACGCGCTTTTTTGCCGACAATTACTTTAGAGGTCAAAATCAGTTTACCATCACGATAATAATGCAATTGGTAGCTTGGAATATTGACAAATAAGCCATTGTCGAAAGCAGGAATAACACGTAAACGTTGGGCATTAATTGCAATTTTATATAATTGTGCCAGCTTATCATTATCCATCCCTTCTGCATTAAATAAAGAAGGTAGCTGCGCTATCGTCTGACGATATAATGGATTTTGTGTTGAAAGTGACGTTAAAAAGTCCGCACTTTTCCCCATTGCAACTGCAGATAACCATGCATGAATCTGTTCATCACGAGGTAATGCTGGTTTATAGTTATTCGCGCTATATAACCATTTTTGTGCGGATTTACTCACATTGTTGGCATAATACATATAATCTAAAAAGGTATCGGTGAGTAATGCATCTCGTTCAAAGCTACCTTCTGACGTCGAGTCAATATGTTCAAGAATCGTGGAAGCTTGTTTAGAAATCCCACTGAGAACTAACGCAGCATACTCACGTAAGAATTGTTGTTCCGTTGCCTTATCTTGCCAAAGTAATTGGAAATCATTATCTGCATAAATTTTCGCAACAGTTGACTTAAATTGTAATTCAATTTGCCCTAACTTATCCGTTAATGTTTGTTCTGCGAGCGCTTGTTTTTCTGCTGCAAGACGTTCCTCTTCTAGTTTCTTTTCTGCCGCTAATTGCGCTTCAATGGCTTTAGTTTCTAACTCAAGCTGTTGACGTGTTAAAAGATCGGCCTCTTGTACCGTATCAATAATTGGAGTAGGCAACGACTCTTGATTAGCGAATACGCTCGTTGAACAAGCACAAGAAAACAGCAAGGCTAATTGTGCAAATTTAAATGATTTTATCTTTAACATCACATAGTTCCTTAACATAAATGAGAAAATGACCGCCACTCTCATGATGAAAGTGCGGTCAAAATAAAACTAGTTTGTGCTTTTCTGATTCATACCCATTTTTTCGGCTTCAAACTGAACAAGATCAGCTGCCATTTTCTCTGCTTCTTTTAAATAAAAATCTGGCGCCTCATAATCTTTTGCTAAATCATCCAGATCTTTTAATGGTTTTTTACCCTCACGTTTAAAGCGTGCATTTAAGTCTTTTAAACGTCTTGCATCATCTTTATCATTTTCAATTTTGCGCTTTTGATAATTCAACGACAAATATTTTAATGCGTTTCTTTCATCACGAATTTTAAGCTCTTCATTTAATGCGACAAATTCGGGATCTTTAGCTATGCGTTCAATATGTTTTGGTGTTAAGAACGCTACTGCATCACGCGCTTGTGCGACTTCAAAGTAATTTGCGGCAGGAATTTTATCCCAAGGCAACGCATTATCTTCTCTTTCCTCACCATATTCTTTCGCATCAATCGCAGCGGGGAAATCAATGTCTGTTGCCACGCCTTTTAATTGAGTACTTCCACCATCAATACGATAAAACTTCTGAATAGTATATTGAATCAGACCTAAAGGTTCTTGATTGGCATCGAACGCAAAGTTTAACGAACGACTTTGCTGTACTGTTCCCTTACCAAAAGTATTCTGCCCAATAATAATTCCACGATTATAATCCTGCATTGCGGCAGCAAAAATCTCTGAAGCTGAAGCACTAAAACGGTTAATCATCACTAATAAAGGTCCAGAATAAACTTGTTCACTGTCTGGATCTTCATGAACGCGAATACGTTGAAAAGCATCGCGCACTTGGACAATCGGTCCATCGCTAATAAATAAACCGCTTAACCCAACCGCTTCGGTTAATGCGCCACCGCCATTATCGCGTAAGTCAATAATTAAGGCTTTTGCTTTTTTCGTTTTCATTTCAGCCAATAATTTTCTCACATCTTGTGTCAATCCAATGTAAAAACTTGGAATCTTAATTGAGGCGACAATTTGCCCCTCTACTTTGCTGATTGTGAGTTTCGCGGCTTGATCTTCAATACGAACTTTATCGCGCACTAAGGTAATAATCTTAGATTTGCCCCCTTTCGCAGGCTCAATTTCTAAACGCACTTTTGTGCCTTTCTTACCTTTAATTTTGTCAACAATATCTTCTAAACGCCAACCTACAACATCTTCGATTTCACCGCTGGCTTGCCCTACACCAATAATGCGGTCACCTGCTTTCAATTTTTTGCTCCGTTCTGCAGGTGCCCCTGGCACTAATGATTTAATCGTTGTCCCATCATCTTCCGTTTGTTGTAATGTCGCGCCAATCCCTTCTAACGACAGGTTCATACTTTCGTTAAAACTTTTCGCTGTTCTCGGTGCCAAATAGCTTGTGTGCGGATCCACTTCTCGTGCAAAGGCATTTAAATACACCTGAAGAATGTCATCTGCTTTAGTCTGGGTTAAACGACGAATCGCCAAATCATAACGTTTAATTAAACGTTTCTTAATATCAGACCATTTTTTATCTTTTAATTTCTGATTGATAATGTCGTTTTTAACTCGTTGTTCCCACAACTTATCTAATTCTGCGTTGTCTTTTGGCCACGGGGATTTCTCACGATCGATTTCAATTTGATCCTGACCTGATAAATCAGGCTCTTTATCTAATAAAGAAAGCGCGTATTTATAACGATCATAGCGTCTTTTCATCATTAAATCGTACATTGCAAAGGCAATACTTAAATCCCCTTCATTTAATGCATCATCAAACTTATCGGCATATTTTGCGCGCATTTCATCAATATCAGATTGTAGAAAAGTATTTCGGCTAAAATCTAATGACTTAAGATAACGCTCAAAAATTTTCTCAGAAAACGCGTCATTTAACTGGAACTTACGATAATGACTTTGCGTTAAACGGGTTGTCGCACGTTTTGTCGCTAATTGATTTTCTTCCGTAGGTTGTGGCGTAACAATATCGCTTAATTTGATTTTTGGCTGTACTGCCTCGACAAGATTAAAGCTCATTAAGAAAGTACTTAACAAAAACGTTGCTAAATAACTTTTTGTTTTACTCAATTTCATTTCACCTTCCTAAAAAGAAAATACAATTTATGATTAATCACTTTGATCAATAAATGCCACCTTATTTGATGGCATTTTGTACTTATTTCATCTTATGCAAACAGATGTTCAGCTGTGACAGTGATGACTAAGCCATTTTCTAATTGTACACGGGCAGAGTCTTTTACCACTTCAAGCACAATCGCCTTTTTAGCACTCTCACCCACTTTCACTTTCACACTGTCACCTTTTTGTAAACTCGCTAACTCAATCGCGTTTAAAATCACTTTCAGTTTACGTGTCACTTTGGCTTTATTGGTGGTTGTCTCTTTCGCATGTTGTCCTTTTGCCGCAACACGACGAGCAGGACGTTTTTTTTCAGGTTTAGCTGCTTTCTCTGCTGCACGCATTGCTGCAACTTTAGCTTTTGCTTCCGCTAACTGTTGCGCAGCATGTTCGGCATGCTCTTGTTCTAAAATACCACACGCATTTCCTTGTAAATCAACACGCTCAGCCCCAGCTTTACAGCCATGCAAATAACGCCAATTTGACGTGTACGCACGTAATGCTTGACGTAATTGTGTTTTACTTACACGTTCATCATCTTGCAATGCCTCAGCTAAGTCTTGGAATAAACCAATTTTTAACGGTTTTGCTTCCCCTTCTAATGAAAAACAAAGTGGAAACTTTTCCACTAAATAGGCAATCACTTCTTTATTATTCGTTAATTTTTGGACTTCGGTCATTCTTTTTTCCTGAGTGTCAATTTTTAAATAGAAAAACTCGGCATAGTTTAGCTCACTTTCGGAAAAAATGACAATTATATCCTCACACAAATACATTAATTTACGTTCATAAAAGCAGTATCCATAAAAGAAAGATAGGCGTGACATTCTCTGACGGGGATATTTCCAAAACTTTTTAGACAGGATAGAATGTGGCTCTGTTTATTACACGTGGCATGTAACTGAATGACAAAAAATACCGCTCAACGCCCTCTACATGAATTAGCCTGTTGCTCAGATTGTGATGCAGTTGTGTCTTTTCCAACCTTACAAAGCGAACAACTGGCAGAATGTCCCCGCTGTCATCATGTGATCAAAACAACGGATCGTTGGAGCCTCCATCGTTGTGCCATGATTGCACTGTCTATCCTCATTTTAATGCCCTTTGCGTTAAAATTTCCACTTCTTAGCATTGATTTATTAGGTACCAAAATTGATGCGTCGGTTTGGGGTGGCGTTTGGAAAATGGCTACCCAAGGTTATCCCTATACTGCCTTTTTAGTGTTTATTTGTGCTGTTTTTATGCCTATTTCTTTTGCATTGCTTGTTTTACTTCTACGCCTCTCGCAATTACTGAGAGTAAAACCGCGTAATCTTTTAATTTCTCTCGCGCATATCAAACCTTGGGTGATGTTTGATGTTTACTTAGTTGCCTTGGCGGTGACAATGTTTAAAGTGAAAGAATACGCCACGTTAGAAATTGATATTTATCTGATTGCTTTTGTTTTTACTGCGCTTTTAACAACATTGCTTTTTATCAAATTAAATCCTAAGGAATTGTGGAATGAATTTTACCCACAGCAACATTCACTCAATGCGATTCCACAAGATAATAAACCGCACTACTGTTTTGAATGCCAGTACAGTTTTATGCACGCTATGCATGATCGTCAACAGCGTGCAATTTGCCCTCGTTGTCATTCTACTTTACACTTATCAGCGCATATTAAGCTACAACGCACATGGGCCACCTTAATTGCAGGGATTATTATGATTTTTCCAGCCAATTTGTTACCCATTTCCGTGGTGTATGTCAATGGCGCACCCAGTGCGGATACATTAATGTCTGGTGTATTAAGTTTTATTGATATGGGAAGTTACTTTGTCGCCTTTATTGTTTTTGTTGCCAGTATTTTTGTCCCCATCAGTAAAATTATGATTATGTTATATTTATTAATTTGTGTGCATTTTCAATTAAGGCACTCAATCAAATGGCAAATGCGACTACTCCACTTTGTCCATTTTGTCGGGCGTTGGTCCATGCTTGACCTCTTTGTTTTAGCATTGATGATGTCATTAGTAACACGTGGACAAATTATCGATTTTTCTGTTGGTCCCGCGGCCTTTTACTTTGGTATTGCCGTTTTTTTAACAATGATTTCTACTTCACAATTTGATAGCCGATTACTTTGGAAAATTTATGACAAACAAACAGCACGATAACACGCAGGCACAAACACATAGCACAATACCTGCTCATTTAAAACAAGTCAGACGTATTTCACCTTTTTGGTTACTGCCTTTTGTTGCCCTTTGTATTGGTGCAATCTTATTTTTCCAAATCATCCAAGAACAAGGACATACCATTCGCATCACTTTTGCCAATGGTGAAGGACTGGTCGCAGGAAAAACGCAAGTGCGTTACCAAGGCTTACAAATCGGGGTTGTTAAGAAAGTCAACTTTACGAAAGACTTAAAGCAGGTTGAAGTAGTAGCTAACATTTATCCTGAAGCCAAAACTGTATTACGTAAGAACACAAAATTTTGGTTAGTCAAACCCAGTGCTTCCTTAGCTGGTATTTCAGGCATAGATGCGCTCGTTTCTGGTAACTATATTACTTTGCAACCCGGTGATGGGGAAAATGAAGATGAATTCATCGCCGAAACAGAAGGACCAATCGCCCAAGTGGATGATGGCGATTTATTAGTACACTTACTTGCCGATGATCTTGGATCAATTTCCATTGGCGCATCAGTCTATTTTAAAAAGTTACCGGTTGGGAAAGTGTATGATTATCGCTTTGTTGAAGACGGTAAAAAAGTCTCAATTAACATTGTAGTTGATAAGGCCTATGCACATTTTGTCAAGAAAGACAGCCACTTCTGGAATATTAGCGGGATCGATGCACAAATTGGTCTATCCGGCATTAACATTAACGTAGATAGCCTCAATGCGATTGTACAAGGTGCGGTCGCCTTTGACTCGCCGGCAAATAGCGAGCAAGCCGAAAGCCATGACAAATTCACACTTTATGCTAATTTTAATGCGGCTAAACGCGGTATCGTCATTGACGTCAATATTCCTCATACCACGGGCTTACAAACAGGACAAACTGGGGTTTATCATCAAAACAAACAAATTGGTGTGCTATCTGAATTAACCTCTGTTGAAGAACAACCTGCTTTATTGCAAGGTAAGCTCTTAATTGACCCCATGTTATCGGAATTATTCACGAGCAAAACGCATATTGTCTTACGCAATAAAAAACCAGGCTTAGCGGATCTAACGAATCTTCCACAACTTCTTCGTGGTGAATATTTTGAAATACTTGCGGCAGCAGGTGAACCTCAAACCGCCTTCACAGTAATTAAAGAAAATGAGCTTTTATTGCAACAACCTAATACTTTGGTTCTCACCTTAAGCGCACCGGAAACCTACGGGGTCAGTGAAGGACAAGCTGTCTATTATAACGATGTCACTATAGGTGAAATTATTCAACAAGATCTCAATGTTGATGGTGTGAATTTCAAAGTGGCTATTGCAGAAAAATATCGTCATCTGATTCATCAAGATAGTCAGTTTATTGCAGCATCCCAATTGGATATCAACATCGATGCGAATGGTTTACGTTTTGAAGCGGCTTCACCAGAAAAATGGCTACAAGGTGGGGTGCGTGTACTCGCTGGCAAACAAAAAGAAGGACAGCCTCTTACCCACTATCCATTGTATAAAGATATCTCTCATGCGCAGGTCGGCATTACCGATGCCAATTTAGCACCGACACTGACCTTAAGCTCAGAGAGATTACCCAATATCAATGCGGGCTCCGTCGTATTATATCGCCAATATGAAGTCGGTAAGATTTTAGATGTCCGACCAAAAAACAATACATTTGAGATCGATGTTTTTATTTATCCAAAATATCAAACATTATTGACCCATAAAAGTGTCTTCTGGGTAGAAAGTGCTGCGAAAGTCGATATCAGTACACAGGGGGTAAGTATTCAGGCGACCCCAATTTCACGCGCTTTAAAAGGCGCAATCAGCTTTGATAATATCGGGCATACTGGCTCGAAAACACTTTATCCAAATGAGTTACGGGCAAAATCTGCTGGACAACAACTGACGTTTATTACCGAAGATGCGACGAATTTAAGTCAAGGTATGCCGTTACGCTATCTTGGTCTCAATATCGGTGAAATCGCCACAGTAAATTTGGATACGAAAAGTAATAAAGTGATCGCAAAAGCGTTGATTAATCCACAATACATGTCATTGATCGCCAAAGAAGGCAGCCGTTTTACGTTGATATCTCCTCAAATTTCTGCGGCGAGCATTGAAAACTTAGAGAGTTTACTCCAACCCTATATTGATGTTGAAATCGGTCAAGGCAAAGGAAAAACACAGTTTACATTGGTACAATCTGCGCCTCGTAGCAATAATAAATATACCCAAGGCTTGCCATTGGTGTTAGAAACCCATGATGCGTTGAATATTACCGTAGGCTCACCAATCCTCTATCGTGGCGTTGAGGTAGGAAAAATCAACCATATCACGTTAAATGAACTCGGTGATCGTGTCTTTGTGCATATTATTATTGCGCGAAAATACCAGCATCTTGTCCGTCAAAATTCAGAATTTTGGATTGCCGCCGGCTATGATTTTAATTTCAGTTTACGCGGTGCAGAAGTCAATACGGGATCAGTACAACAATTATTAAAAGGTGGAATTGCTTTTTCTACACCCGCGAGCACAGTGATTCAACCTGTCGCAAAAGCAAATCAACATTTTTTACTGCAAGTAAAACGTCCTCAAGATGCGCAACAATGGAATTCGGGCGCTTTACCAAAATAAACGAAAAACATACCGCACTTTTATCCTCAAGTGCGGTATGTTTATCTGTAATTTTTTCTGATCTATTTAGCTTGTCGCCAGTCTGACAATCGTCGTTATCACATTGACGGCACTTTGCATCCCCTCCAAAGTAATTAACTCATGTTTACTGTGAAAATTATATCCCCCCGTAAACACATTTGGGCAAGCTAATCCCTGTTCCGCTAACCAAGCGCCATCGGTGCCCCCACGAATCGCTTTATGAATCGGCTCAATGCCACATTCTCGCATCGCGCTATCCGCCAATTCAACGGATTGTGGCACGGTTTTCACGACTTCATTCATGTTCTTATAACTGTCTTTAATTTCAAGTGTGATTGGCTTTTTTAAACGTTTTTGTTGATTAAACCGGTCAACAAGCTGCTGAATAAAAATTTTACGTTGCTCAAATCCGTCCCTGTCGAAATCCCGAATTAAATACTGCAATTCCACTTTTTCCACATGTCCGGTAAAGTGACTAAGATGGTAAAACCCCTGTTTCCCTTCTGTCTGCTCTGGTGTTTCCTCTGCTGGAAAACCTTGCTGAAATTCACAAGCAAGCGTAAGCGCATTAATCATTTTGTCTTTTGCCGATCCTGTGTGCATATTTACACCTTCAATCGTCACAATCGCCGTCGCGGCATTAAAGTTTTCATACTCTAATTCACCGACTTCACCACCATCAATAGTATAAGCCCAATCACACGGAAATTTTTCTACAGGAAAAAATTGCATCCCCAAACCAATTTCTTCATCCGGCGTAAAGGCAACACGAATGTTACAATGCGGTAAATTTTCTTCTTTTAATACCGCAAGTGCGGTCATAATTTCTGCAATACCGGCTTTATTATCCGCACCTAGTAAAGTATTGCCATCAGCAACCACTAACGTTTTCCCAATCAGTTGATGTAAAAATTGATAATGCGCAGGGCTAATAAACTCCTCGCCCACCCCTAGCGCAATATCGCCACCACGGTAATTTTCAATCACTTCGGCTTGCACATTTTTACCGCTACATTGTGTTGCTGTATCTAAATGCGCAATGAAACCAATGGTTGGCGAATCTGGATTGACATTGGAAGGAAGAAAAGCTGTCACAACGGAATGTTTAGAGATGTCAATATCTTGTAAACCGAGGGCGAATAATTCCTGTTGTAAATGCTTGGCAAGCTTTAATTGTCCCGCTGAGCTCGGGGATATTTTCGCCCCGCTTTTCGACTGGGTATCGTAGGTGGTATAGTGTAAAAAGCGTTCTAATAGCTTATAGGTTTGCTGTTGGTTTAACATAAAACTGGCTCGCTGATAAAAGAATGGTTTCAGTCTAACGACAAATCATCTGAGCTTCATTGACATATCACAACTTTTCGCTTTAATTTTGTGAAAACCCTAGCTTTCTTATACAAGCCTAAAACACTCGCTACATAACACCACATCTCATAAAAAATCATGTCACACTCTCTTTTAAATTTTTTACAAAATCCCTTTTATTTATTGAACAATAGCTATATCATTAGCATTTATTTTTTAACCGTAAGTGCCAACAGCTTTTCTGTTGGCATTTATTTCTACTCAATACCAAAATTGGTACATTAGGGAGAAAACCAAAGCTAGTGGAAAGTTCAGTTCAAAACAAGCCTATTATTGAGCTTCGTTCTATTACTAAATCTTATGGTGATAAAACTATCATTGAAAACTTTAACTTAACAATCAACAATGGTGAGTTTTTAACCATTCTTGGTCCTTCAGGTTGTGGTAAAACGACAGTTTTACGTTTACTTGCAGGGTTAGAAGAATTAGATTCAGGCAATATTATTCTTGACGGAGAGGACATTACTCATGTCCCTGCAGAACAGCGTCACGTCAATACTGTTTTCCAAAGTTATGCCTTATTCCCACATATGACAATTTTTGAAAATGTGGCATTTGGCTTACGCATGCAAAAAGTACCGAATGAGGAAATTAAACCTCGCGTGTTAGAAGCATTACGTATGGTACAACTTGAAGAATATGCGTACAGTAAACCTGCTCAATTATCGGGTGGTCAACAACAACGTATTGCCATTGCGCGTGCAGTGGTTAACAAACCGAAAGTGTTGCTACTGGATGAATCCCTTTCCGCATTAGATTATAAATTGCGTAAACAAATGCAAAATGAATTAAAGGCATTGCAACGCAAATTGGGCATTACCTTTATTTTTGTGACTCACGATCAAGAAGAAGCTCTTACGATGTCTGATCGTATTATTGTGTTACGTAAAGGTCATATCCAACAAGATGGTTCCCCGCGTGAAATTTATGAAGAGCCAAAAAATCTGTTTGTTGCCAAATTTATTGGTGAAATCAATATCTTCAATGCAACGGTATTAACGCGTGTCGATGAGAAACGTGTTCGCGCCAATGTGGAAGGACGCGTTTGCGATATTTATACCAATCTTGATGTTGTTGCTGAGCAAAAACTCAAAGTTTTATTACGTCCGGAAGATATCTTAATTGAAGAATTGGATGAAAACCAAAGTTCAAAAGCGATTATTGGTCACGTGGCAGATCGTAACTATAAAGGAATGACGTTAGAATCAAACATCACGCTAGACCATAATGGAATGACCGTGCTTGTTAGCGAATTCTTTAACGAAGACGATCCAAATATCGATCACTCTTTAGGTCAAAAAGTGGCATTAACATGGCACGAAGGCTGGGAGGTAGTGTTGAGCGATGAAGAATAACGCCTTTCAGAAATCAACCATTGGTGTCATCTTCGGGTGGTTGATTTTCTTTGTTCTTGCGCCAAACTTACTTGTGCTGATCGTGAGTTTTTTAACTCGCGATAGCAGTAATTTCTATGCGCTTCCTTTTACATTGGAAAACTATACACGCTTATTTGAGCCGCTATATGCGCAAGTGGTATGGAATTCCTTATATATGTCGGGTTTAGCTACCTTAGTGTGTCTGATTATCGGCTATCCTTTTGCCTTTTTATTAACCAAAATTAACCCGAAATACCGTCCATTTTTACTGTTTTTAGTGGTGTTACCTTTCTGGACCAACTCCCTAATTCGTATTTATGGTATGAAAATTTTCTTAGGGGTCAAAGGGATTTTAAATAGCACACTCATGTCCATTGGCTTAATTGATACGCCTATCCGTATTTTGAATACAGAAGTCGCGGTCATCATTGGTTTAGTGTATTTATTGCTGCCATTTATGATTTTGCCACTTTATGCCTCTATTGAAAAATTGGATTATCGCTTACTGGAAGCGGCAAAAGATCTGGGTGCTAATGCATTCCAACGCTTTATCAAAGTGATTATTCCGCTCACGATGCCGGGTATTATCGCAGGTTGTTTATTAGTGCTTTTACCAGCCATGGGGATGTTCTATGTCGCTGATTTATTAGGCGGTGCCAAAGTCCTCTTAGTGGGTAACGTGATTAAGAGTGAATTCTTGATCTCACGTAACTGGCCGTTTGGTTCTGCAATCAGCATTGGATTAACTATCCTGATGGCATTACTGATCTTTGTTTACTACAAAGCCAGCAAATTAATGAATAAGAAAATGGAGTTGGAATAATGGGCCGTTTACTACGCAATATTTTTATGTTTGTGGTCTATGCTTATTTGTATATTCCAATTGCAATCTTAGTCACAAACTCGTTTAACGATGATCGTTATGGCTTAACCTGGAAAGGCTTTAGTTGGAAATGGTATGAGCGTTTGTTTAGCAACGATACCTTAATTCAAGCAGCCATTCACTCTATTACCATTGCTTTCTTTGCAGCGACAGCAGCAACGATTATTGGTGGACTGACCGCGATTGCGCTTTACCGCTATCGTTTCCGTGGTAAACAAGCAGTTAGTGGGATGTTATTTATCGTCATGATGTCTCCAGATATTGTCATGGCAGTTTCTTTACTGGCACTGTTTATGATTGTAGGAATTAACTTAGGTTTTTGGTCATTATTACTCGCCCATATTACCTTCTGTTTACCTTACGTGGTCGTCACCATTTTCTCAAGATTAAAAGGGTTTGATGCCAAAATGCTAGAGGCTGCCAAAGATCTGGGGGCGGGCGAGGTGACAATTTTACGTAAAATTATTTTCCCACTGGCGCTGCCAGCTATCGTTTCAGGTTGGTTATTGAGCTTTACTATCTCACTGGATGATGTAGTGGTCTCCTCATTCGTGAGTGGCGTCAGCTATGAGATTTTACCATTGAAAATTTTCTCTTTGGTCAAAACAGGTGTCACCCCAGAAGTCAATGCATTGGCAACCATTATGATTATTCTTTCATTAGCTTTAGTCATTTTGAGCCAAGTGGTTGCAAGAAAAGACAAATAAATGTTGTCTTAAAAAATAATACTTCACAAACAACCTAATACAAAATAGAATACGCCTTGCCTTAAAACAAGGCGTTTTTTTATGCTTCTTCAAGAAGAAATGATTACCCTCAACAGGAGAATGATAGAGATGAAAAAATTTGCAGGTCTTGTGACTGCAGGGATCATGACATTCGGCTTAGCCGCAAATGCACATGCAACCAATGACACTGTTTACCTTTATACTTGGACAGAATACGTTCCAGATGGTTTATTAGATGACTTCACAAAAGAAACGGGCATCAAAGTTATCGTTTCAAGCTTAGAATCAAACGAAACCATGTACGCCAAATTAAAGACACAAGGCGAAACCAGTGGTTATGATGTGATTGCACCATCAAACTATTTTGTGTCTAAAATGGCGCGTGAAGGTATGTTAAAAGAGCTAGACCACAGCAAATTACCTGTTATCAAAGACTTAAACCCTGATTGGTTGGATAAGCCTTATGATAAAGGCAACAAATACTCCTTGCCTCAGCTATTAGGTGCACCGGGTATTGCATTTAATACCGATAGCTATAAAGGTGAAAACTTTACTGCTTGGGGTGATTTATGGAAACCTGAATTTAAAGGGAAAGTCCAATTATTAGATGACGCACGCGAAGTGTTTAATATTGCACTGTTAAAATTGGGTCAAGATCCAAATACTACGGATCCCGCAATCATTAAACAAGCTTATGAAGAGCTGTTAAAATTACGTCCAAACGTATTGTCATTTAACTCAGATAACCCAGCGAACTCATTCATTTCAGGTGAGGTGGAAGTGGGTCAATTATGGAATGGCTCAGTCCGTATTGCGAAAAAAGAACAAGCGCCGTTAAACATGGTTTTCCCGAAAGAAGGTCCTGTACTTTGGGTGGATACCTTAGCTATTCCAGCTAACTCGAAAAACCCTGATGGTGCACACAAATTAATTAACTATTTACTAAGTGCAAAAGTTGCTGCACAGTTAGCAGAAGAAATTGGTTACCCAACATCAAACTTAAAAGCACTTGAATTATTGCCAAGCGAAGTGACGCAAGATCCAGCAGTTTATCCAACGGCTGAAATTCTACAAAATAGCCACTGGCAAGATGATGTAGGTGATGCGGTTGAATTATACGAAAACTATTATCAACAATTAAAAGCGGCTAAATAATCGCGTTTTTATCATCCATAAACAGCAAGTGCGGTCAAAAAAATACAAATTTTGACCGCACTTTTTTTACTCTTTTATCTTATGCAATTCACTTCTCATGACATGCATTTTTAAGCAAAAATTTTATATAACAATTCATTTACAAGTGCGATTTTCTGTCCTAAAATCCGTCTTTGTCCGTACCCATTCGGCATCTTCAGGTCAGTAAACGCCCTCGTTTTACTGGCATATTTTCACCCATTTTCTGGGAGCAATGTGAATGAAAAAATTAACTGGCATTTTAACTGCTAGCGTGATGATGCTGGGCGTAAGCAACTATGCAAGCGCAGCTAACAATGAAGTTTACCTTTATACTTGGACTGAATATGTTCCTGAAGGTTTATTAGATGAATTTACCAAACAAACGGGAATTAAGGTCATTGTTTCAAGCCTTGAGTCAAACGAAACCATGTATGCCAAATTAAAAACTTTGGGGAAAGACGGTGGCTATGATGTGATTGCACCAACTAGCTATTTTGTGTCCAAAATGGCACGTGAAGGCATGCTAAAAGAGCTTGATCACAGTAAATTACCGGTCATTAAAGAGCTTGATCCAAATATGCTTGATCGCCCTTACGATAAAGGCAATAAATATTCATTACCACAACTCTTTGGTGCGACTGGCATTGCTTATAATACCACCAACCAAGATCCAAGCCATTTCCAATCTTGGGGGGATTTATGGAATGCCGAATTCAAAGGGAAAGTACAAATGCTCGATGACCCTCGTGAACTGTTTAATATTGCTTTATTAAAAATGGGGAAAGATCCTAATACTCAAGATCCAGCAGTATTAAAAGAAGCCTATGAGGAATTATTAAAATTACGTCCAAATATTCTTTCTTTTAACTCGGATAACCCTGCTAGTACTTTTATTTCAGGTGAAACCGATATTGGCTTGCTGTGGAATGGTTCCATTCGTATCGCCAAAAATGAAGGGGCAACGGTAGAGATGATTTATCCAAAAGAAGGCACTATGTTATGGATAGATAATCTTGCTATCCCTTCCAATGCGAAAAATACCGAAAATGCTTATAAGCTCATTAACTATTTATTGAGTGCAGATGTATCCGAAAAACTGACTTTAAATATCGGCTATCCAACCTCAAACCTTGAAGCGTTAAAACGCTTACCAAAAGAATTAACCGATGATCATGCAACGTTCTTAACACAAGAGGTTATTGATAGAAGCCAATGGCAAGTGGACGTAGATAATGCTATCGATTTGTATGAAGGGTATTATCAAAAGCTCAAAGCAGCAAAATAATTCACTATCGATTTGATTTGTATCATAAAAAGATCTTCTGAATGAAGATCTTTTTTTTCTGTTGCATTAAGATGAGGTCATGCATGATGAGAAGGAGAAACATAATGATCCCAATTTCAGAGAAAATCCGAAAAACGCTCTCACTAATTGAGTCCCAACAATTAGCACAAGATGTATGGCATATTTTGCAAGAACAACATTTTAAAGGCATGTTACCTTATTTTACGGTTGAACATCTTTGTACTAAACATCAGCTTACACCACAACAACTCGCACTTAAGCTCTTACCAATTGCAGCAGCTTACTCTCTCGCTCCAATTTCCCAATTTCATGTTGGGGCTATTGCGATTGGACAACGTGGTGCATATTATTTCGGTGCGAATTTAGAGTTTGCCTCGACCCATATTCAACAAACCGTCCATGCTGAACAAAGTGCGATTTCTCATACTTGGATGAATCACGAAAGTGCAATTACCGATGTGGTCGTCAACTATACGCCATGTGGTCATTGTCGCCAATTTATGAATGAATTAAAAACCGCCCCGCAGTTAAAAATTCATTTACCACACAGTCAAAATAACTTATTACATAGCTATTTACCTGATGCATTTGGTCCGGCTGATTTGGATATTCAGCACTTTTTATTAGATGCACAAAATAACCAGCTTACATATGAAACGCAAGATCCTGTCATGTTGACCGCACTTGAATGTGCCAATGCCGCACATGCACCTTATTCGAAGTCATATCACGGCATCGCTATTGAAACAAAAGATAAACAAATTTATCGGGGCAGTTATGCGGAAAATGCCGCATTTAACCCAAGTTTACCAGCATTACAGGTCGCACTAAATCACCTTTTACTCAGTGGTGATACCTTACAAAATATCCAACGTATTGTCATGATCGAAAAAGCAAATCACTTATGCTATCGCCATATGGCTGAAGACTTAGTTGCCAACCTCGTTGATATCCCACTTGATTATATTGCGCTGTAAACCACACAAAAATAGAATGAAAAAAGCGGTCACCTCTTTACAACAAGGAACCGCTTTTTTAAACGCGAAATGATTAACCAATCTGTGTTAACCCGCCCATATATGGACGTAATACGTTTGGAACGGTAATGGTACCATCTGCATTTTGGTAATTTTCTAAAATCGCGACCAAAGTGCGTCCAACCGCTAAGCCAGAGCCGTTTAAAGTATGCACTAAACGTGTTTTCTTATCTGTTTTAGAACGGCAACGCGCTTGCATGCGACGAGCTTGGAAATCCCACATATTTGAACATGAAGAGATCTCACGATAGGTATTTTGAGCCGGTAACCATACTTCTAAGTCATACGTCTTGCATGAGCCGAATCCCATATCACCTGTACATAATAAGACTTTACGATAAGGTAACTCTAATAACTGTAAGACTTTTTCTGCTTGTCCTGTCAATTCTTCTAACACTTGCATTGAAGTTTCAGGTGCAACAATTTGAACCAACTCCACTTTATCAAATTGATGCATACGAATTAAACCGCGGGTATCACGCCCATAGGATCCTGCTTCAGAACGAAAACAAGGAGTATGCGCTGTCATTTTCAAAGGCAAATCCGCTTCATCGAGAATTTCATCACGAACTAAGTTCGTGACGGGTACTTCTGCTGTTGGAATTAATGCATAAGGTTGTTCGCCTTCTAACGCATTGGTGTGAAATAAATCCTCACCAAATTTTGGTAATTGCCCGGTACCATATAAAGTAGCGTGATTAACTAAATAAGGGACATAGGTTTCGGTATAACCATGTTGCTCAGTATGGAGGTCTAACATAAATTGAGACAGCGCACGATGTAATTTGGCGATCTGTCCTTTCATCACCACAAAACGAGAGCCACTTAATTTTACTCCTGCCGCAAAATCTAGCCCTTTCAAACCTTCACCTAATGACACATGATCTTTCACATCAAAATCAAAGGTTTTTGGTGTTCCCCAACGGAACACTTCGAGATTTTCGCTCTCATCTTTGCCAAGCGGAACTTCATCAGCAGGTAAATTTGGAATGGCGAGAACGATCTGGTTAATTTCAGCTAACACTTCATCCAAATGTGCTTTTGTGGTACTTAATTCAATGCCCATATGTTCCACTTCGTTTAATAATGCTGAAATATCTTCACCACGTGCTTTCGCTTGGCCGATATTTTTTGAACGCGCATTACGTTCTGCTTGAAGTGATTCTGTTTTGACTTGCAAGCTTTTACGTTGTTCTTCTAATTCACTTAATAAGGCAACATCTAGCACAAAATTACGTTTTACTTTTAATTTTTCAGCCACTTCCTCAAGATTATTACGCAATAGATTTGGATCGATCATTTTTTACCTACTTTTCTTAAAATTTAAACGGAATTAACCGCACTTTTGCATAAAAATAATTCATCTATTTTAGATCGAATTAACCTAATAAACCAGTTCAAAATCAGGGATTCTCAGATTAATCTCCATCAAAAAGTAAGATTTTCCTGCCTATCCTGCGAATATCAGCACCCTCACCAGTCAGCTAACAAAAAGCACCTGAAAACAGGTGCTTTAGTTAATGTTTCGAGCAGTATTAAACTCGCCATACGGCAGTTTTCAATAACGTTTTTTCTTGCTTTGTTGATCCTGTTGTCTAAGCCAATCGAGCTTTTCTTTGATTTTAATTTCCATCCCACGATGAGTTGGAAAATAATATTGTGTGTCTTTCAACGCTTCTGGGAAATAATTTTCGCCCGCAGCATAAGCATGTTCTTCATCATGCGCATAACGGTATGCTTCACCATAGCCCAATGTTTTCATTAAATGGGTAGGCGCATTGCGTAAATGTGCTGGTACTTCATAATCTGGCGTTTCTTTAACGTGTTGTTTCGCTTGATTAAATGCACGATAAACTGCGTTGCTTTTCGGTGCAACCGCCAGATAAATAATCGCTTGTGCAATCGCACGCTCCCCTTCCGCCGCACCGACTCGAGTAAAGCAATCCCAAGCAGCAAGTGCCACTTGCATCGCGCGCGGATCCGCATTACCCACATCTTCAGAAGCAATCGCGAGTAAACGTCGTGCCACATAAAGCGGATCACCCCCCGCTGCCAAAATCCGAGCATACCAATATAATGCGGCATCCGGTGCAGATCCTCGTACTGATTTATGTAGCGCAGAAATTGCATCATAAAACCGATCACCTTGTTTATCAAAACGCGCTTGACGTTCACCTAACACGTTTTTTAATAAGCTGAGTGTCAAAGCTTTCCCTGCTTCTGCTTCCGTTTCCTCTGCCATATCCGCCATCAGCTCAAGACTATTTAAGGCTAAGCGTGCATCACCGTTCACATATTCAGCTAAAAATTCTAATACATTCTCTTCTAAAACAAACCGCACTTTGCCTAGCCCGCGTTCTTCATCTAACAGTGCTTGCTTTAACACCTCGGTGATTTCTTGTGTGTTCAACGATTTTAGAATATATACTTTGGCTCGCGAAAGTAAGGCATTATTTAATTCGAAGGAAGGATTTTCAGTTGTCGCCCCAATAAAGATAATGGTGCCATCTTCAATATGAGGTAGAAAGGCATCTTGTTGACTTTTATTGAAACGATGAACTTCATCAACAAACAGGATCGTACGTCGATCAGCTAAGCGATTTTCTTTTGCTCGTTCAATCGCCTCACGAATTTCTTTAATACCACTGGTGACGGCAGAAATACGTTCAACGTCAGCATGAATCTGCCGTGCAATAATCTCTGCTAAAGTCGTTTTGCCCGTACCTGGCGGTCCCCATAAGATCATGGAATGCACATGACCCGCATCAAGTGCTTTACGTAAAGGTTTTCCCTCACCGATTAAATGCGACTGCCCACAATATTGAGCGAATGTCGTCGGACGCATTCTGGCGGCTAAAGGTTGAAAAGCCTGTTGGGCAAAGTCAAAACTTAAATTCGACATCACTGTTCTAACTATTTTTGGCGTTGGTCATCGAGTTCTACCCCTTTAGGCACACTAAACTTGAATACACTGTCAGCTAAAGGTTGGTTGGTAATATTACGTAAAATATACAAATTCGTTTGACCATCTTTTTCAATAGTACTGAAGTTACGCAATACCCCTTCACTATCAATACGAATATCAAACTGCTTAATATTACTCTGCTTTGCTTTTGGCTTGAGGGTAAATGTATCTGCCTTTTGTTCCACATTGTATTGTGCCCAGTGGCTGCTATCGTCACTCGTCAACAAAACAAAAGGTGTGTTATTCACGGCATCTTTGACCCAATTTGCTGTCACTTGCTCAACAAAGGGATCATAAAACCACAAGGTTTTCCCATCTGAAATAATCTGGTTTTCTTGCGGTGTTTTATTATCCATTCGGAATAAATTTGGACGCTTGATTTTTAATGTCCCACTGCCTTGTTGAACATTTTTTCCGTCTGACGAACTGACTGTTTGAGCATAATCAGCACTCAACACATTCACCTTGCTCAAACGTTGCTGTAATTCGCTTGCTGCATCAGCCCAAGCTGCACTGCTCAAAAAGAGGGTCAAAAGTGCGGTGGTTTTTAATAACATGTTATTCATCTCTACTTTCCTAAAAGTCCGAAGAACGTCTAGCAAGCACTTCACGTTTGCCATTTTGCATCGCAGAAACAATGCCCTGTTCTTCGAGTTGATCCATAATTCGGGCCGCCCGGTTAAAGCCTACTCTAAATTTGCGTTGAATATATGAAGTCGACGTCGTTCCTGTACTGGTTACAAACTCCACCACTTCATCAAATAAATCGTCTAGCTCACCGGCATCAGAATTGGCGCCATTACTCTCTTTAGCCTCATCCTCCCCGCTGTCTAAAATACCTTCAATATAATTCGGTTTACCACGTGCTTTCCAGTCATCCACTACGCGTGCCACTTCATCATCACTCATAAAAGCACCATGCACCCGTACTAAATCAGAAGAGCCCGCACCAGAATATAACATATCCCCTCGTCCTAATAAGGCTTCAGCCCCCACTTGATCGAGAATGGTGCGTGAATCAATTTTACTGGCGACAGTAAAAGCAATGCGGCTTGGGATATTGGCTTTAATCAAACCGGTAATCACATCAACCGATGGACGTTGTGTTGCCAAAATCAAGTGAATACCTATCGCTCGGGCTTTTTGTGCTAAACGGGCGATCAACTCCTCGACTTGTTTGCCCGCCACCATCATTAAATCTGCAAACTCATCCACAATGACAACAATATAACTGAGTTTTTCCAACGCCGGTGGTAACGTATCCATGGTATCGCCAGGTCGCCAAATTGGATTCGGAATCGGCATATTCATCGCCTCATATTCCTCAATTTTTTCATTGTAGCCTTCAATATTACGAACTCTTAATGCCGACAGTAATTGGTAACGACGCTCCATTTCATCAACACACCAACGCAATGCATTCGCGGCTTTTTTCATGTCTGTCACCACTTCCGTCAGCAAGTGAGGAATACCATTATAAATCGAGAGTTCTACTACTTTAGGATCAATCATAATAAATTTTACTTCTTCGGGTTTCACCCGGAAAAGTAAACTTAAAATCATGGTATTTACCCCAACAGATTTCCCTGAACCGGTGGAGCCTGCAACCAATAAATGTGGCATTTTGGCTAAATCCACCACTACTGGTTTACCGCTGATATCCTTACCTAATGCCATAGAAAGCAAAGAGTTAGACTGACGGAACACATCACTGTCTAGCACTTCACGTAATGTCACCATTTGTCGATTAACATTAGGGGTTTCAATACCGATATAAGGTTTTCCTGGAATCACCTCCGCCACACGAATCGAACGGAACATTAAGGCGCGTGCTAAATCCGTATCAATACTGCTCACTTTCGATGCTTTGACACCCGGTTGTAATTCAAGTTCATAACGTGTCACCACAGGTCCTACTAACACATCTTTCACTGTTGCCTTCACCCCAAAGTTACGTAATTGATGTTCAATTCGTTGTGAGGTTTCAATAATTTCTTCTTGTGTAATGCGATGCGCTTGACTCGGGCGATGTTCTAACAAATCCAAACTGGGCATGGGGGTAGTCGGTTTTACCTGCGTCGTCACCTTTTGTTGTAACGCTGGATGAATTAGTGACTCACCATAAGGTTTATAATGCGGTGTCGTGCTGTCACTGACATCCGCCGTGCTATTTTGCCTAATTTCAGGTTCCGCCAAGATTGTTTGCAATGCTTCTTCCGCATTGAGGGCTTTTGCACGCAAAGCCATTTCCTCACGGCGCTGTTGCTCTTGCGCGGCAAATTGACGAGCAAGATCACTTTCGTCTTCCCGTGCTATCTCGCTATTGTCCGATAAACTTGTATCTAACGGAGATAGCGAAACTTTAGGCATCGCAAACTCAGTCGCAACGAGTGGCTCTCCTGTGGTGTGAGGAATTTGTGTAGTGAACGGCTTGCTATCCTCATGTTCTGCCTCAGAGGAAGATAGCGCAGTGTCTTCAACAAAAGCCACACTGACACTTGGCAAAGCGAGTTCTGGTTCGACAGCATAACCGCCGAGTTCTACCTGATTAACATCGTCTAGAGGTACTGTTGGGATCGTGCTTTCTTTCGCTTGAGAAGCAGATTCGAGCCCCTGAATTTGAATCAAGTTTTCAATATTGATTAATGACTTCTCTTCATCCATTGTGGCTGATGGCGCCTCGCTAACAAAAACACGTTCACTTTCATTTATACTTTGTATTGATGGTTCTTCTTGCAATGCCAGCTCTTGTTGTACTGGTGTGGCGGAAATCGTTTCTTCCTCTTGCGTTTGTGTAGGATTTTTCATGGTCAACCAATCATAAAAATAAATACACGAACGAATAAGAGAAGTACCTGAACAAAGGACAAAACCAAGTAGTGCTAACAAAGTGCCAGAAAGCATTAACCCCACAAAATCTAACATAGGGAAAAAGGCTGTCACTAAACTTCCTCCCAACACACCACCAGATAAATAGTAAGGCGTATTAGAAAACAGTAAGGTAAATAAAACACACACGCCACATAAAAAAATACTGAAGCCCAAAAGCCAAAGACTTAAGCGAAAAAAGCTGAATGGCACTTTGCCTTTACGACGCCAGAAGTAAAAAGAAATACCAAAAATAAGAAAGGGAATAATATGCCCAACGTGCCCAAATAACACAAAAAATAAATCAATAAACCAAGCACCGAATCTCCCCGCTTTATTAATCGTAGTAGGAATATAGCTTGAAGACGCCCACGAATTATCTAATGGCGAATAACTTGACCAAGCAACGATCAAATACACGCCAAACAGCATGCCCACAAGAAAGAAAAATGCCAATAGATACTGCTTAGGGGTAAATTTTTCAGAAATTCGTTTAATCATTGTATTACTTCAGTTGGAGAAAATTGGTTTGTTTGACTTCTTCCATCACGACATAAGTACGTGTGTCATTTACACCGGGTAAACGTAGTAAGGTTGTGCCGAGCAATTTACGATATGCCGCCATATCCGCAACGCGCGTTTTTAATAAATAGTCAAAATCACCGGAGACAAGATGACATTCTTGAATTTCATCTAATTGTTGTACTGCGGCATTAAATTCTTCAAACACATCCGGTTTACCGCGAATTAATGTAATTTCCACAATCACCAATAAAGGGGAATCTAATAATTCAGGATTCAATAAAGCACGATATCCCATAATCACACCTTGTTTTTCAAGGCGCTTTACTCGTTCTAAACAAGGTGTGGGAGAAAGCCCGACTTTTTTTGATAAATCGATATTAGAAATTTTTCCATTGCGTTGTAACTCATTGAGAATTTTGATATCAATACTATCTAGGGCTTTCATTAGTTTCTTTTCCATAACTCCTCTGCGGTTAAAAAGGCAATATGTTAGTGAGATTAACTAATTTTACACCATTTTTCAAAATTTAATTTTTTTTCTTTGTCTTAAATCATACTTACTCTCTTTTTTTCTCGTTTTTCATTTTCTCAAGACTTACACTAGAAAAAAAGCATGTTACTGAGGAAAACGTTGAAAAATCCCTTTATCGCCAATTGGACATCAAAAGGTAATACCCTGTGTTTAGGACATTGGGAAATCCAGTATTTAAACACTACTCTAATCTTGCCGCCTGAACGTCGAGAAAAAGATATGGGAACACAGGGGATCTATTATTTTATTGATCCTGAAGACAGATTATATTTAGAAGGGCTAGATGAAGATGACTGGATTCTTGCGAATATAGACTGGTTAAGCGACGTTTTTATTCAAGCGAATATTCCTTTAGAAGAACCTTACTTACGTCAATTTTACCAAGCCGTCAATCAAGAAGATTGGCGATGTGGTAGCTGCGGTGGCTGTTTATAAATATAACAGCCACCACATCACTTAGAAATTCTCTAAAATTGCCAAGGCATCCGACAATTTCTTAACGGTGAAAACATCCATATTCGGCACCGCACTTTTCGGTCTATTTGCGAAAGGTACAATTGCGCGCTTAAAGCCATGTTTCGCTGCCTCACCAATACGCTCTTGCCCACTTGGCACTGGGCGAATTTCTCCCGCTAACCCCACTTCACCAAAAACCACTAAATCTTGTGGCAATGGGCGGTTACGGAAACTGGAAATTAATGCCAATAACAATGCTAAATCTGCACTGGTTTCCGTGACCTTAACACCGCCCACTACGTTAACGAACACATCTTGATCCGACATTTGTAAGCCACCATGACGATGTAATACTGCTAATAACAAGGCTAAACGGTTTTGTTCTAACCCTACAGCAACACGACGCGGATTTGCTAACATGGAATGGTCAACTAACGCCTGAATTTCAACTAATAAAGGGCGTGTTCCTTCCCAAATCACCATCACTGAACTCCCCGGCGTTTGCTCTTCGCCCCGGCTCAAAAAAATGGCTGATGGATTTTTCACTTCACGCAACCCTTGTTCTGTCATGCCAAACACACCGAGTTCATTCACGGCACCAAAACGATTTTTATGGCTACGTAGAGTACGATAACGAGAATCCGCCTCTCCTTCGAGCAAAATTGAACAGTCGATACAATGCTCAAGGACTTTAGGACCCGCTAAAGTTCCGTCTTTCGTCACATGTCCCACCATAATAATCGCTACTTGGCGGGTTTTCGCATAACGCGTTAAAAAAGAGGCACATTCACGTACTTGTGCCACACTCCCTGGCGAAGACTGAATATCCGCTAAATGCATTACTTGAATGGAGTCAATCACGATGATTTGCGGTTTTAATTGATCCGCTAGCTGACAAATTTGTTCAACTGACGTTTCAGACAGCATGTTTAATTTATCTGTAGGTAAGCCTAATCGTTTTGCACGCATAGCCACCTGTTGCAAAGATTCCTCCCCTGTCACATAAAGTGCGGTCATATTTTGAGCTAAACCACACATCACTTGTAACAATAAGGTACTTTTGCCTGCGCCCGGATGACCACCAATTAAAATTGCACTGCCCGGTACTACACCGCCCCCTAAAACGCGATCCAACTCGTGAAAACCACTGGAAAAACGCGGTGTTTCCTGTAATGAAATCTCAGCAAGGGTTTGGATCTTCGCGCGCGTTTCACCAGCATAGCCACTAAAACGATCGCCTTTTGCGCTATTGCTAGATGACACTAAACGCACTTCACTAATCGTATTCCAAGCTTTACATGCCGCACATTGTCCCTGCCAACGAGAAAACTCTGCGCCACAATCATTACACACATATGCTGTTTTAGGTGCCTTAGCCATAAATTAATTACTCAACGTTAAAAAAGTTAAATGGATCATACGTTTCACATAATGACCTGTTTGCAACAAGCCCAGTAATTTGTCTAACACAAGGCGATTATCCTGACTTTCACTGTGCAAACGAATCAATTCACGTACTTGTTGTAATAAACTGTGATGACTGTCTAACAAGTCCAGTAAATATGTTTGGTCACACGCATTCTCCTCGCCGACCTGTTGATTTAACGCGCTGTCTAACAACGTTGCCTGTTCAACATAATAGTGATAGAGATTAAAGAACGCGCCAATCCACTCTACTGTACGCAAGAAATCTGCAACAAAATAGTCTGCTCCAATTGCAAAGGTTTCCTCAATTAAGTCTTGTTCTAAGCGAAATAATGCTCTCAATTTAGCCAAGGCACTTGTCGTGTTTTGTGTAAATTGTAGAAACTCGCGCCACTTCTCTAACCAGTTCGTTACTGTCATGGAAGTCGGATTTGCTAAAAGATAACCTCTTTTGGCTTTTGACGCTGAACTTAAACGGATCTCGTTTTCTAATGTAAGCGTTTGGACAAAACGAAGTAAATCAATAGGAAGACCTGACTTTAATTCAAATTCAACTTCACAAATCGGTGTCTGTTTTTCTCCCGCGACAATTTTACCTTGATCAAACGCCACTTCAATATGAGTTCCGTTACCACATTCGATTAACCAACTCTCACGTTCAAAGTCTGTACTAAATACAGGCTTTAATTCCCATTGTGCATAATTCGGCAATGTTAAAGCATATTTTTCAACTAATAACGATATGTTTGGCTGCGCATCAGGCAAAGTAACATTATATTCAGGGCGGATATGCAAACCGCCGTGAACCTCACCATCCGTTTTTAATGTGAGCGTGTATTGTTGATTTTCTTGCCGTACACGTAGCCCCATTTTGTGTTTTGCTAAGACGCGATCCGCGGTATCGTAATAAGTATTTGCCAAAAAGATTGTGTTATGCGCAAGAATACGAAAATTCGTTAATTCTTGATGTAATAAATCAGCAAACTTGGGCGTCACAGCTAATTTTAACTCGACTTCATTCCCCATAATAAAATTCCTTTTATTTCAATAAATTATATAAAACGGAAAAAACAGTAATGTGATTTTACGCGGGCATTATCCAATAAATACTGAACTTTTTCGATTAAAATCGTGAATTTTTAGCTAACATCATGTAATATTCGCCTGAAAAATTAGATCAATCTCTATTGGGAGTCACCTTATGGCACTGAATAATATCCTTGGATTATTTGCACATTCGCCGTTAAAACCCTTACAAAAACATTCAGAGAAAGTGACTGAGTGTTGTAATTTACTTATTCCGTTCTTTGAACATACCTTCCACGGTGAGTGGGATAAAGCGGAAGAACTCCGCGCGAAAATCTCAGAATGCGAGCGTCAAGCTGATACGTTAAAACGTGAAATCCGTTTGAAACTGCCACGAGGTTTATTTATGCCAATTGATCGTACAGATTTATTGGAATTAGTCACACAACAAGACAAATTAGCCAATTTTGCAAAAGATATTTCAGGTCGTATGATTGGTCGTCATTTTGCCATTCCTGAAAGTATGCAACCGGAATTTGAAAAATATGTCAAACGCAGCTTAGATGCCATTATCCAAGCCCATCGCGTAATTGATGAAATGGAGCAACTGCTCGAAACCGGTTTTAAAGGGCGCGAATTAGATCTTGTCAATCGCATGATCAATGAATTAGATGCGATTGAAGATGATACGGATCAAATGCAAATCAAGTTAAGAAAAATGTTACTTGGTTTAGAGTCTCGTTATAATCCAATTGATGTCATGTTCTTGTATAAAACGCTGGAATGGGTTGGGGTCTTAGCGGATCAAGCTCAACGCGTAGGATCACGAATTGAGTTAATGTTAGCTCGTTCATAACCCATCGGTTTTAAGGAAGAACAAAAATGGAACTACTTAATCAATATGGTACTTTGCTCGTTTTTATTACGGCTGCATTTGGTTTTTTCATGGCCTTTGGTATTGGTGCGAATGATGTATCAAATGCAATGGGCACCTCTGTTGGCTCAGGTACTATTACTGCCAAGCAAGCCATTATTATTGCAATGATTTTTGAATCCGCCGGGGCTTATTTGGCGGGCGGTGAAGTAACTGAAACCATTAAAAGCGGCATCATTGATCCCATGAAATTTGTGGACACACCAGATATTTTAGTCTTAGGGATGATGGCGGCACTATTTGCTTCTGGATTATGGTTATTAATTGCTTCACGCATGGGTTGGCCTGTATCTACTACGCATTCGATTGTCGGTGCGGTGGTTGGCTTTGCTTGCGTCACCGTGGGTAAAGAGGCTGTAGAATGGAGCACAATTAAAAACATTGTCGGCAGTTGGTTTATTACACCGGTTATTGCGGGCATTGTCGCTTACGGTATTTTTGCCAGCACGCAAAAATTGATTTTCGATACTGATGAGCCCCTAAAAAATGCGCAAAAATATGGTCCTTACTACATGGGGATCACCGCCTTTATTCTATGTATTGTGACATTAACGAAAGGGCTAAAACACATTGGTTTACATTTAAATGGCTTTGAAGTCTTTCTGATTTCATTACTGATTGGCATTATTTCTATCGTAGTGTGCTATTTTTATTTCAGAAGCCCAAATTTCATCCAAAAAGTACAACGTGGTACCTTTGGTGGTGTTGAGAAAGTATTCAGTATTCTAATGCTTCTGACAGCTTGTGCTATGGCATTCGCACATGGTTCTAATGATGTCGCTAATGCGATTGGTCCACTTTCTGCGGTCGTTTCGATTGTAGAACATGGTGGGCAAATTTTGCCAAAAACACAATTGGCTTGGTGGATCTTACCACTTGGTGCAATCGGTATTGTGATGGGCTTAGTCGTATTGGGTTATAAAGTGATGGCAACCATTGGAACAGGCATCACAGATCTCACGCCGAGTCGTGGTTTTGCGGCGCAATTTGCAACAGCCATCACCGTTGTTGTGGCGTCAGGTACTGGGTTGCCAATTTCAACCACGCAAACATTGGTAGGCGCCGTATTAGGTGTCGGTTTTGCACGTGGTATTGCTGCACTCAACCTGAATGTGATCCGCAATATTATTGCTTCTTGGATCGTCACTTTACCTGCAGGTGCATTTTTTGCCATTATCATTTATTATGTACTTAGCTTTATTTTCCACTAATATGTTATAAAGTGTGGTGCCTAAGCCACACTTTTCATTTTGTTTTACTATAGGATATTGTTTTATGCAAAAAATCGCTAAAGTCTTACTCTCTTGTCTTTTTCTTAGTGTATCCATGCAAGTTGCCTACGCAGAAACCAGATATGTCACAGAAAACTTAAGCACATTTTTGCGTAAAGGCGCAGGCGAACAATATAAAATTGCGGGCGCTATCCGAGCAGGCGAAGCGGTCACGGTTTTAGATCAAAAAGACCGTTATACCTTAATCCGTGATAGCAAAAATCGTGATGCTTGGATCTTAACCAGTGAGTTAACTTCTACTCCAAGTAGTAAAGAAGAAAATCCTAAGTTAAAGACTCAGATCCAAGAATTGACCATGAAACTGAACCGCTTAGATAGTGACTGGCAACAACGTACTAGTGAAATGCAGCGTCGTGCTAACCAAGCGGAGCAACAAAGCAGTCAATTACTTGAACAAAACTCTCAGCTAAAACGTGAGTTAGAAATCACCAAAAATAAAAACCGTGATCTTGAAGCAATGCTAGATGCGGGTAAACGTGAAATTGCGATCCAATGGTTTATCTATGGTGGTTCTGTTCTCGGTGTGGGTTTATTGTTAGGTTTGTTAATCCCATTCATTCTACCAAAACGCCGTCGCAATAATGGTTGGGCATAACGATCAACGATGAACAACAAGATAAAAATCTATTTAGTTGGAGGTGCTGTGCGAGATCAGCTCCTCAATCTTGTTGTGAAAGATCGTGATTGGGTCGTAGTTGGTGCAACGCCGGACGATTTACTATCACAAGGCTATCAACAAGTCGGCAAAGACTTTCCTGTTTTTCTGCATCCCCAAACAAAAGAAGAATATGCTCTCGCTAGAACAGAACGTAAAGCGGGTAGCGGCTATACTGGCTTCATTTGTGACTTTTCACCTACAATTTCTTTGGAACAAGATTTAAGTCGACGTGATTTAACCATCAATGCGCTCGCTCAAGATCTTGACGGAAAAATCTATGATTTTTATGGTGGTCTTACGGATTTAAAACAACGTCTTTTACGCCACGTTTCCCCCGCATTTGCAGAAGATCCGCTACGCGTATTACGTGTGGCACGTTTTGCTGCTCGCTACCATGCTCTTGGCTTCACTATTGCCTCTGAAACCCGCGAATTGATGCAACAGTTATCACAAAGTGGTGAGCTGTCAAACCTAACCGTAGAACGTGTCTGGTTAGAAACAGAAAAAGCCTTATTAGAACCGCATCCTGAAGTGTATTTCCAAACGCTACAAGAGGTGGGCGCATTACAAGTACTGTTTCCTGAATTAGCTGCATTACAGGGCGTCCCCAATCCCGCGAAATACCATCCGGAAATAGATACGTTTGTGCATACTATGCTGGTCCTACAACAAGCAGTCTTGTTGACAGAAAACACGGATAGTGACAAAAGTGCGGTACGTTTTGCTGCAATTTGTCATGATTTAGGCAAAGCCTTAACACCAAAAGAAATATTGCCACATCATTATGGACATGAAAAAGCTGGTGTCATGCCGACAAGACGCTTATGTCAGCGCTTTAAATTACCTCACGCAATTCAAGATTTTGCAGAACTTTGTTGTGAATATCATTCGCACATACACAAAGCCTTTGAATTACGTGCGGAGACAATATTGAAATTATTCAATCGTCTAGATGTCTGGCGTAAGCCGGAACGTTTTAAAGCACTTTTATTAGTCTGTATTGCAGACACGCGTGGTAGGACCGGATTTGAACAAGTTGACTATCCACAACGTGAATTTCTCTGGCAACTTTATCAAAGTGCTCTGCAAGTCAACGTGCAAGACATCATCCAACAAGGTTTCCAGCAGCAAGCCATTCGTGATGAACTCAATCGCCGTCGTATAATCGCGATTAAACAGACACGCGCGGAAATCCTCCCGCGCTTTACTAATCCGTGTTAAGCTCGTAAAATAATCACAATTTTGAGTACTTTTATTGGTTATGAAAAAACAACATTTTCTTTTGCCTATCATTGCAAGTTTCTTTTTATTTGCTTGTACCCTGGATACAGAACGTCCAACGGATGTGAAATATATCAGTCACACCGATCCCACGTGGCAACAACATTTATCTCAACTTAAGAAGATTCGCGATTACACTAACCAAGGTCAGTTAGGTTATATCAGTCAGAAAGAACGATTTTCTACTCGTTTTGACTGGCAATACCAAAATCCAACTAACTACCGTCTAACCTTGTCTTCCACACTGAGCCCAACAACCCTATCTATTGAAGTACGTCATAATGTTATGCACCTGTCTGATAATAAAGGACCTCTCCGCTCAGCACAGGATGCCAAGCGGTTACTGAAAGAGATTGTTGGGATGGATTTACCGCTTGACCAATTCGCCCTTTGGTTAAAAGGACAGCCTGATGAGAGTCAGGAATATCGAGTCGCTGAAAATCACTTACTCGCCCACTTTAGCTATCCTATCGATAATCAACAATGGACAGCGGATTACTTAAGCTATCATCAACTTCCACTTCCTTTACCGAAGGATATTTTGTTGAAGACAGAAGGGCAAACTTTAAAGATTCGTATCGATAACTGGACTTATTAATGCAACATTATCATTTTTCTCACTCACTTTTAGCACAACAAGAAAAACCATATCGTTTCCCTTGTCCGGCTAAACTTAACTTATTTCTCTACATTAATGGGAAACGTCAAGATGGTTATCACGAACTACAAACCCTTTTTCAATTTGTTGATTTTGGTGATTGGTTAGATATTGAGGTTCGCGAAGATAACGAAATCTGCCTAACGCCAGAACTTCCCTCACTAAAAAATGAAGATAATTTAGTCTATCGCGCAGCAAAATTACTGCAACAGAAAACCAATTGTGCTTTAGGCGCCAATCTGACACTTGATAAGATTCTACCGATGGGAAGCGGGCTCGGGGGAGGTTCGTCTAATGCGGCAACAGCATTAGTCGCATTAAATTACTTGTGGAATACGCAACTCAGCACAAAACAACTTGCTAAACTAGGATTAATGCTCGGTGCAGACGTACCAATTTTTGTCCATGGTCACGCGGCATTTGCCGAAGGAGTAGGTGAAAAAATTACTTATTGTGAGCCAAAAGAGAAATGGTATGTGGTTTTAAAGCCAAATGTGTCTATATCAACCGCGACCGTCTTTTCTGATCCAGATTTAATTCGTAATACCCCTAAGCAATCTCTGGAGCAACTCCTCAATCAAAAATATGCAAACGATTGTGAAAAAGTTGTGTTAAATCATTATCCAGAGGTTGAAGAAATACTCCACAGATTGTTACAATATGCGCCATCAAGATTAACAGGCACCGGCGCTTGTGTATTTGCCGAATTTAATGACGAAGAAAGTGCACAACTCGCATTTCAAACAATACCCAAAAACTATTTTGGTTTTGTCGCACAAGGATTAAATAAATCACCTTTACATAATATGCTAGCGAAAATCAGCTAGCTCGATAATAACGAATTTACTCAACCATTTTTATTTCTTTACAATCTAAACCTCGAGGTTCAATTAACAATGCCTGATATAAAACTCTTTACTGGTAATGCAACACCAGAACTAGCAAAACGAATTTCTGAACGTTTATATCTCTCATTAGGTGATGCGACTGTTGGTCGTTTCAGTGATGGAGAAATTCAAGTTCAGATCAATGAAAACGTACGTGGTAGTGATGTGTTCATTATTCAATCTACTTGTGCCCCAACAAACGATAACCTAATGGAGTTGATTGTCATGGTTGATGCGTTACGTCGAGCATCTGCTGGTCGTATTACCGCGGTAATTCCTTATTTTGGTTATGCACGCCAAGATCGTCGTGTCCGCTCTGCTCGTGTACCGATTACAGCAAAAGTCGTGGCTGACTTCCTTTCTAGTGTAGGTGTCGATCGCGTGTTAACTTGTGATTTACACGCGGAACAAATCCAAGGTTTTTTTGATGTGCCTGTTGATAACGTCTTTGGTTCACCTGTATTAGTGCATGATATGTTAAAGAAAATCGACATGCAAAATCCGATTGTCGTTTCACCAGATATTGGAGGCGTCGTACGTGCCCGCGCTATCGCAAAATTACTGAATGATACCGATATGGCAATTATTGATAAACGTCGTCCACGTGCCAATGTAGCACAAGTCATGCATATTATCGGGGATGTTGCAGGTCGTGATTGTATTCTTGTGGATGATATGATTGATACTGGTGGGACGTTATGTAAAGCGGCTGAAGCCTTAAAAGAACGTGGGGCTAAACGTGTTTTTGCCTATGCGACTCACGCAGTATTCTCTGGCTCGGCTGCGAAAAATCTTGCCAGTGATGCATTAGATGAGGTGGTAGTAACAGACACGATCCCACTTTCACCAGAAATTAAAGCATTAAACAAAGTCCGCGTATTAACCCTTTCAGGTATGTTGGCTGAAGCTATTCGTCGTATCAGTAACGAAGAATCAATTTCTGCAATGTTCACCTAGTCAAATGACAAAAAAGCGCGGTTAAAAATATTAAATTTTTAACCGCGCTTTTTTATCTCGATAAGCGTCGTCTTTTATAGTCTTAGTTGCCGCTCAATTTCTTTCGCTTTCACTAAGAATTGTTTACGTTCAGCAGTTCCCATACCACTACTTGTTCCCGGTAATTTCACAGTCAATGGATTAACCGCGCGACCATTAATATGAAATTCATAATGTAAATGTGGTCCTGTCGAACGCCCAGTGTTTCCCGAAAGAGCAATACGTTGACCACGTTTAACATTTTGCCCTGCTTTTACTAGAGCACGGCTTAAGTGCATATAAACAGTTTGATATTCACGCCCATGTCGTACCACAATATAACGTCCCGCGCCATTCGCTTGATACGCGACTTTTTCCACAATACCATCCGCCGGTGCAATGACCGGTGTACCAACGGGCATAGCAAAGTCCACGCCTTTATGTGGTGCAATACGTCCAGTCACTGGGTGGCGTCGATAGGGATTAAAATGAGAAGAAACGCGAGCCTGACGTTGTAAAGGATAACGAGCAAAACCTTTGCCGAGCGTTTCGCCTTGGCGATTATAATAACGCCCATTACTCGCTTGAATCGCATAATAACTTTTGCCAGCTGAAATAATATGGATTCCATCCACATTACCTTGTCCCGTCAGCTTCCCTTCAATATATTCACGTGTCACTAATACCGCAAATTTATCGCCTTTTTTTAGCCGTTTTAAATTAATTTGCCATTGTAATGCATTCGCAAGTTGATTAATTTGGCGGATATCTAAACCTAATGTTCTTAATGCGGTATTAAAAGAACCGTCAATTCTGCCTTTTAACACCTCTTTTTTCCAAACACTTTGTTTCTTTAAAATTTCACGCTGATATTGACCATCTGCTGTTTTTTCGTAGATTTTTTCTTCTCTCTCTGAAACCAACCAATTAAGGTATTCGAGTTCGCCTTGGTTATCTAAGATCCAATAAAATTGCTGACCCGGCTTTAAGTTTTTAAATTCAGGATAGGCTTTAATTAAGCGCTCGCTTACACTGGCATCTAAGCCAGACAACTCTAAAACATCTTTTAAGGAATCCCCTTTTACCACCGTGTGGCTGAACTGATTTTTAATCCGCATTGCCTGATCCATAACATCAAACAAGTCACTCAGCGCATGACGAACAGGTTCAGGAAAGGCTGCCAATTCATCTAGCATATCGGGTTTGATTTCATCAACCTCATCATCTTTTGCTTCTAAATCATCATAAAAAGACGTTGCATCTAGTGTATTTTCTGCGGGTTTTGCTGTCGTTTCTTGTGACGATGCATCTACTTGAGTGTCACTGTTTTTTTCATCCATACTGACAGCGGAAGACTCAGTATGATGTTCTGTTATCGCTTGCTTTTCTACTGATTCCGCGGATGAGGGAGGAGAGAGGGTGCTATCCGCTTGTACCGAAGAAGGCGATTCTACCGTGGCTGTAGATAATGCAGGTTGCTTTTCAATTTGAGTTTCTGTTTGTGTTTGGCTATCTGCACTTGAATCTTGCCCTTCTTCTTTTTTTCCCAACGATATAACGAGAACGATGAATAAAATAATGCTAAAAAAAATTGCGATCTTAATCTGCAATTTTCTTCTTCGTCTATCTCTTGCTAATTTAACGTGCCGCACGCTTCTATTCCTTTGTTTCTCAATTCGTTTAATTATGACCAAGCAAACAATAAAAAATTCAACGGAATGTTAAAAAAGGCATATGAATGCCCAAATTGTATTCATCGTACTTATTTTCATTGGATAAACTTGTTAAACGAATCAAAATAAGCTATTTTTACTGCAACTTTAAGCCGTCAAGTCTAGCAAATAATGCACATTCATTCTATAAAATTACCCTTAGTTGAATTAAAAAACATCAATGTTGTTTTTGAACAGAAAAAAGCATTACAAAATATCAATTTAACCCTTTATCCTAATTCGATCATTACGATTGTCGGTCCTAATGGTGGCGGAAAATCAACCTTATTAAAGGTATTACTCAAATTGCTTCCCCCTACTTCGGGACAAGTTATTTACCATAAAAACTTACGTATTGGTTACGTGCCGCAAAAAATTCACTTAGATCATAGTCTGCCGATTACTGTTGAACGCTTTTTATCACTCAAAAAAGGGATTTCTCACCAAGCTATCCAAGACGCTCTGTCATTATTGTCAATTAGTCACTTACATAAAAATAGCCTACAAAAATTATCTGGTGGAGAGATGCAACGGGTACTCTTAGCCCGCGCTATCTTGAATAAACCAAATTTATTGGTATTAGATGAACCAACGCAAGGCGTCGATATCAATGGGCAAGCAGAACTTTATCAGTTAATTCAACAAACACAGCAACAATTAAATTGTGCCATTCTCATGGTTTCTCACGATCTCAATATTGTGATGGCAGATACCAATGAAGTGCTCTGTATTAATCAACATATTTGCTGTGCGGGAACACCAGAAACGGTTTCAAATGATCCCACTTTTATTCATTTCTTTGGTGACCAATTTGCCAAAAATGTCGCACTATATACCCATAAACACAACCATAAACATGACATACATGGCGATATTTGCTGTACGTCAGATTTCCAATCTCAACAATGTACTCATAAAGAATAGGATAAATCATGTTTGAAATTCTTTTTCCCGCTTGGCTTACCGGTATGTTGCTTTCCCTGATTACAGCACCACTCGGTGCTTTTGTGGTCTGGCGAAAAATGGCTTACTTTGGCGATACACTTGCTCATTCCGCATTACTTGGAGTGGCATTGGGAATTTTCCTAGATATCAACCCTTACCTTTCGATTGTGCTGCTGACGTTAATCCTCGCCATCCTCATGGTATGGCTAGAAGGGAAAACACAATTTTCGGTGGATACATTACTTGGCATCATTGCGCACAGTTGTTTATCGCTGGGTGTGGTCACCGTTGGCTTATTGCAAAATGTCCGCGTGGATTTAATGGCTTATCTTTTTGGTGATCTATTAGCCATGAACTATGAGGATTTAGTAGTGATTGGTATAGGTGTTGTATTTGTGCTGGTGACATTATTGTATTTCTGGCATCCGCTCCTTTCGACCACAGTCAGTCCAGAACTTGCACAAGTTGAAGGGGTAAATGTGCAGAAAATGCGTTTTATTTTAATGATCTTAACTGCACTGACGATTGCACTTAGTATGAAATTTGTTGGTGCCTTAATTATCACCTCACTCCTGATTATTCCTTCCGCCACGGCAAGGCGGTTTGCCAAAACCCCAGAGAGTATGGTGTTCATTGCAATTCTTATAAGTATGCTTTCAATTAGTTTGGGCTTATTACTTTCCGCTTACTACGATACCGCAGCAGGTCCTTCTGTGGTCATCTGCGCTAGTTTGTTATTCTTGTTGTCATTAATGAAAAAAGAACATAATTAAACCGCTAAAGAGCGGTCCCATTTACACTTTTTTCACGAACATGAAAAAGCGAACCAAAGTTCGCTTTTTATTTGCATTAATCTAGCATAAAGCAGGCAATCTTGCTGCCATCTTCATACTGTTTTAAAGCTGGTTTCTCGAGGGCACATTTTTCCATAGCAAAACGACAACGAGCATGAAAAGCGCAGCCTTTAGGTGGACTTAATGGACTCGGCAACTCACCTGTCAGTTTAATCCTTTCGCGACGATGTTCAGCTTCCAAACGCGGTGTAGCTGAAAGTAAGGCTTGCGTGTAAGGATGACGAGGATGGTTAAAAATTGCCTTCGTTTCACCTTGTTCAACACAACGCCCTAAATACATAACCATCACTTCATCGGCAATGTGTTCCACCACCGAAAGATCGTGGGAAATAAACACATAAGATAATCCCATTTCTTCTTGCAGATCCATCATCAAGTTTAATACTTGGGCACGGACAGACACATCAAGCGCAGAAACCGGCTCATCCGCCACCACAATATCAGGACGCAACATTAACCCACGCGCAATCGCGATACGTTGACGTTGTCCCCCTGAGAACATGTGTGGATAGCGATCGTAAAACTCTGGTTTCAAGCCCACTTTTTCCATCATTTCCAACACTTGCTGCTTACGTTCTTTGGCATTCAAATCCGTATTGATCAACAAAGGTTCTTCTAAAATCGTGCCAATTTTTTTGCGTGGATTTAAAGAAGCATAAGGATTTTGAAACACAATTTGAATTTTCTTACGACGCAACTTTTGTGTGGCCGTGTCATTTTCTAAAAAGTTTTGTCCTTTATAGAAAAGTTCACCTTCTGTTGGGGCTTCAATCATAGTCAGCATGCGACCAAGTGTAGATTTCCCACAACCTGACTCCCCCACGATCGCCAATGTTTTACCGCGCTCTAAGGTAAATGAAACCCCATCTACCGCTTTCACTAACTTCGGCTTACTCAATATCCCTTTTTTAACGGGATAGTATTTTTTCAAATTCACTGCATCCAACAAAGGTGCTTGTCTCTCAAGTTCTTGCATATTGTTCTCTTTCTTATTATGACACTGCAAATTCTGTATAACTTGGCATACCTTGCGCATTCAACGGCGTATGACATTTGACGCGATGTCCATTCACCAAACGGGTTTCTGGTTCTTGCTCACGACAACGATCTGTGGCGTATGGGCAACGTGGATTTAATAAACAGCCTGTTGGGCGATCATATTTCCCCGGCACAACCCCCGGTAAAGATTGTAAACGCGATTTTCCTTCTGCAAATTCCGGTAACGCACGTAATAGCGCTTGAGTATATGGATGGCGTGGACATTTAAAAATTTCCTCCGCTCGTCCTTCTTCAACCACTTGCCCTGCATACATCACAATAATGCGGTGGGCTGCTTCCGCGACTAAGGCAAGATCATGAGTGATCAGGATTAACGCCATATTTTCTTTACGCTGTAATTCCAGCAATAAATCAATAATCTGTGCTTGAATCGTCACGTCTAACGCAGTTGTCGGTTCATCTGCAATTAATAATTTCGGATTACAGGCAATCGCCATCGCAATCATCACACGTTGACTCATACCCCCCGATAATTGATGCGGATACACATCTAAACGCGAACGCGGATCAGGAATGCCCACTAAGGTTAATAATTCGATAGCACGTTCTTTACGCCATGCTTTAGCCCCACCTTGATGAACTTTCAGTGCTTCCATAATTTGATAACCCACCGTATAACTTGGGTTTAAACTGGTCATCGCATCTTGGAAAATCATGGACACATCGGCTCCCACAATTTTCTGCTTTTGCTTTTCAGTTAAGGCAAGTAAATCACTTTGATTAAACAGCAATTGTTCCGCTTGTACACGCCCCGGATAATCAATTAGGCCCATAATCGCGAGTGAGCTCACCGATTTTCCTGAACCTGATTCGCCAACAATACCTAATACTTCACCTTCATTGACCGTGTAACTGACGCGATCCACCGCTTTAAAAGGGGCATTTTCATCACCAAAATGCACCGAAAGATTTTCTACATTTAATAACGCCATGCTGCCCACCTTATTGTTTTAATTTTGGATCAAGTGCATCACGTAAGCCATCACCCATCAGGTTAAACGCCAAGACAAGAGAAAGAATGGCTAAACCGGGAATAGTCACTAACCAGTGCGCCGTTTGCATAAAGCCTCGTGATTCCGCTAACATCGTACCCAATTCTGGTGTAGGTGGCTGCGCACCAATCCCCAAGAAACCTAACGCCGCCAGTTCAAGAATCGCGTTAGAAATCCCCATGGTCATTTGTACAATTAAAGGGGCTAAACAGTTCGGTAAAATGACAATAAACATCAAACGAAAAACACCGGCACCCGCCACGCGAGAAGCAATCACATAATCACGATTTTTCTCACTTAACACCGACGCACGGGTTAAACGCACATAACTTGGAATCGACACCACAGCAATCGCAATCGCGGCATTAGTTAATGAGGGACCTAAAATGGTGACAACCCCAATGGTTAATAATAAGCTTGGAATTGCCAACATAATATCCACAAATCGCATGATGATAATATCGACTGTTCCACCATAATAGCCGGCGAGTAAGCCTAAAATAACACCGAAAAAACAAGACAATAACACAATGGTTAAGCCAATAAAGACCGACAGACGCGCGCCATAAATAATACGCGATAAAATATCCCTACCGATATCATCTGTGCCTAATAAATAGCGACTATCGCCACCATCAAGCCAAGCTGGAGGTAACAATAAGGCACTCCGATCTTGTGCAATCGGATCAAAAGGGGCAATCACCCCAGCGAAAACACAAACTAAGAAAACAATTGCAATAAAAGTAAGTCCAATGACCGCACCATGATTTTGTTTAAAATAAAACCAGAATTCTTGTAACGGGGTTTTTGGGGCGGGTGAACTAACCGTAGTCGTACTTGACATTTTTCACTCCAATCAAATCAAATTAAGTATGGCGAATACGTGGATTGACGATGCCATAAAATACATCAACCGTTAAATTGACAATAATAATTAAGGTGGCAATAATCAGCACCGAACCTTGTAAAACAGGATAATCACGCGAGTTAATCGCATCAATAATCCACTTACCGATCCCTGGCCATGAGAAAATATTCTCCGTTAATACCGCTCCGGATAACAGTTGTCCAATAATCAAGCCAACCACGGTCACTACGGGAATCAACGCATTACGTAATGCGTGTACCACCACGATACGCGTGGTATTTAGCCCTTTCGCTTTTGCCGTCCGAATATAATCTTCGCCTAACACTTCTAACATCGAGGAACGCGTCATACGTGTAATCACCGCGAGAGGAATCGTGCCAAGCACAATAGAGGGCAAAATGAGTGATTTAATCGCAGCTAAGAAGGCCCCCGGTTCATCAGAATTCCAAGTATCAATCAGCATAAAACCGGTATCCGCTTCAATCCAATATTCAGCGGGTAAGCGTCCTGAAGCGGGTAAACCAAGCGGAGTAGAAAAATAAAGAATTAAAATCAATCCCCACCAGAAAATCGGCATCGAATACCCCGTCAGCGACAAAGATGTCACCGTATGTGAAATCCAAGACTCTTTTTTGACTGCCGCAATAACACCTAAAAATATCCCTAAAATTAAAGACCACAATAACGCAAAAAAAGCTAACTCAACGGTTGCAGGGAAAAGAGTAAAAAACTCTTTTAAAACAGGTTCATTATTACGAAATGAGGTGCCTAAATCCCCCTGTAAAACCCCTTTAACATAGCTAAAGTATTGTTCCGGCAAAGGACGATCCAAGCCTAATTTTTGCATCATTTCGGCATGCACTTCTGGTGTTAAACCGCGTTCCCCCATACGAATTTCAATCGGATCACCGGGGATCATATGCACTAAAGCAAAAGTAATTAAGGTTATTGCAATAAACGTTGGAATAACCATGAAAAGACGTTTAAGAATAAATTGAAACATTGAAGACTCGCTGTATTTATAATTGTGAATCTATAGCTTTGAATCCCTTATTCCTCTTCACAGAGGAAAAGCATAAGCGGTCAAAAAGATAGCAAATAAGATCTAAAGTAGGATAGCACAAGCCTTTCTGCTCGTCCTATCCTATTCTTAAGAAATGCGAAAAAACTTGACCGCACTTAAGGCGACATTACTTCTCTAGCTCAACCGCGTAGAAGTTATGTAAACCAAATGGATCGATGACATAGCCTTTAACTTCTTTACGCACTGGGAAATAGGTTGTGGAGTGTGCAATCGTAATCCAAGGTGCTTGTTCTTTGAAGACCAACTGAGCTTGTTGATAAAGTGCAGTACGCTCTGCTGAATCAGTGACTTGGGCAGCTTTTGTCACTAAATCGTTAAATTCTTTGTGACAGAAATTCGCATAGTTAGACCCTGACTCAACAGCCGCACAACTTAATAAGGTATTCAAGAAGTTATCTGGATCACCATTGTCACCCGTCCACCCCATCATACCAGTTTGGTGATCGCCGGCACGCATACGTTTGAGGTATTCTCCCCATTCATAGCTCACAATTTTTGCTTTCACACCGACTTTTTCCCAGTCAGCTTGCACCAATTCCGCCATACGACGGGCATTTGGGTTATAGGGACGTGAAACAGGCATTGCCCATAAATCCGTTTCAAAGCCATTTTCAAACCCGGCTTCTTTTAATAAGGCTTTAGCTTTTTCTGGATCATAGGCGTAATCTTTCACTTCATCATTATATGACCACATTGTTGGTGGAATTGGGTTTTTCGCTACTTGACCCGCACCTTGATACACTGATTCAATGATCGCGTCTTTGTTGACTGCATAGTTCAATGCTTGGCGCACTTTCACATTATCAAACGGGGCTTTTTGTACATTAAAGTTTAAATAACCCACATTTAATCCCGGTTTAGTTAACAAAGTGATATTGCTATCTGCTTTTAATTTAGCAATATCCGCTGGATTTGGATAAGGCGCTGCATGGCATTCACCCTTTTGTAATTTGGCATAACGCACTGAAGCATCTGGCGTGATCGAAAACACTAAGCGATCAATTTTTGCTTTGCCTTGCCAATAGTTTTCAAAGGCTTTATAGCGTACAGCAGAGTCTTTTTGGTAAGAAACAAATTCAAATGGTCCCGTACCAATTGGTGCACTATCCAATTTTTCTGGTGTTTTGGCTTTTGCCATGGCATCGGCATACTGTGCTGAATAAATCGAAGCAAAATCCATCGCTAAGTTCGCTAAAAATGGCGCATTTGGCACTTTTAAGCTGATTTTGACGGTATAGTCATCGACTTTTTCAACCTTATCAATGATATTTTGCATATCCATACCGATAAAATATTCATAGCTACCACCTGACACTTTGTGATAAGGATGATTTGGGTCTAATTGACGATTGAAAGAGAACACCACATCATCGGCATTAAAATCACGTGTTGGTTTAAAATCTTTATTGCTATGGAATTTCACGCCTTTACGTAAATGGAAGACATAGGTTTTCCCATCTTCAGATACATCCCATTTTTCAGCTAAGGCAGGAATGACATTAGTGGTACCACGTTCAAACGTAGTTAGCCCATTAAACATTGCTTGACCTGAGGCATCAATAGTTGCCCCATCGGTGCCTAACACAGGGCTTAAATAAGACGGGGAGGCTTCCGAACAATACACAAAGGTTTTCGGTGCAGCCGCAAACGCAGCTGTGGACGTCATCGCTAAAACGGCAAGAGAGAGTTTTGTTAATTTTTTCATTTTTCACTCCGGGATGTTGTTAGTTGAGTGCAAAACATGCACCTTTTGTTTGCATAAGCACCTATGAATATGTCAAGTTTTAAATAAAATAGCAATCCTTTATGTGAATAAAATGTAAAATAAATCACCAAATTGTTAAATTATTCTAAAAAAATAGCCATATTTTTGGATAAAACTGCGTATTTATCACTAAATATGGCTCATAACTTCGCGATGATTTTCTACTCTCTGCTTTGAGTACAGGATGATTCTCTATTTTTCGCAAATTTCACAGCATACTATACAAAATCATTCGTTTTTTGTGTTGTATTTGTCTTTTTCTTACCATTGACGAGTCAGTTGGCTATTCACTACTCGGACGAATACCTAAAGTATGGCAAATGGCATAAGTCAACTCACTCCGATTCAAAGTATAAAAATGGAAGTCATTAACACCTTCGCGAGAAAGAACTCTGACCATATCCATCGCCACACTCGCCGCCACTAAATTACGTGTGGTAGGATCATCATCTAATCCCTCATAATTCTTCGCTAACCAAGCGGGAATTTTAACATTGGTAATTGCTGCCATTTTGACCAATTGCTTAAAATTCGTCACGGGTAAAATGCCCGGCACAATTTCTGCGTCAATCCCAATCGAAGCACAGCGATCACGGAAACGCAGATAACTGTCAATATCAAAAAAGAATTGGGTAATTACATGGTTAGCACCTGCATCAATTTTACGTTTTAAATTGATCAAATCCGCTTGTGCTGATTTGGCTTCAGGATGGACTTCTGGATAAGCCGCCACAGAGATATCAAAATCCGCCACTGAGCGTAACAGCGCAACAAGATCTGAGGCGTAAAAGGGCTTTTTCGCATAGCCTTTTGGCTCATCACCACGTAATGCCACAATACGACGAATCCCACTGTTCCAATAATCTTTCGCAATTTCAATGAGTTCTTCCGGTGTGGCATCAATCCCCGTTAAATGTGGTGCGGCTTCTAACCCCGTTTGCTGTTTAATATTTTTTACTACGGAATGGGTGCGATCGCGCTCACCAGAATTTGCGCCATATGTCACGGAGACAAATTTGGGTTTCAACACTTTTAAACGATGAATCGAATCCCATAAAATACTTTCCATTTTTTCATTTTTCGGCGGGAAAAATTCAAAGGACACATTTATCTTACCGTTCAAATCTGCAATATGTTGATTGAGTGTATCAATCTCTTTTGCGTAACTCATGACTTACCTCATATACAAAACTGATTTAGATGTCTATATGGCTAAAGTAATGAGAAACGGTATATGTGTCAATTTCAAAAATTTCATTACAAAAATGAATTCAATTCATAATCAAAATAACCATGCGATTTGTAGTTAGCCTATGAATTCGCTATACTGCCGAGTTATGATCGCCAAGTTCACTGACTCACATGGGAAGAATATGAAGAGAAAAGCTAAAATCACACTGATTTTATCCAGTATTACACTTATCTTAGCGAGCGCTGCACAATTTTATACCAATCATAAAATTGACCGCAGTTTACAAAGTTTCCCCTATCATTTAAAAGATCAGCTTACTTTACATGTCACTGAAAAAAGTCGCAGTTTCTTTCAGCGTGAATTAGTCTTTACTCTTGAAGACGCTCAACAACAAAAAAACAATATTATTTCCACTCAGTTGACCGCACTTCCTTTTACGATTATTGCAGAATCCCAACTCCCCGATCCGTTGATTCGTGAGCTCAATAAAAAACTGAATATCACTATCGATAAAAATAGCATTAATAGTAAATTTTCTGTGGTCGGAGATTATTTACAATCGGATATTTCCACCCAATTTAGGGATCTCGCCAATAAGCCACAAGATTTACAAATCAATATTAATTTTGCGACCAAAAGCAAATTCATGGAAATCCAAAGCCAACTGTCTGGCTTTAACTACGATGCCAAAACCAAAATCGAAGGATTACGTAGCCAATCCGTGCTGATTCCAGTTGGTGATCACCATTATGATTTAGCCGAATTAGATCTAGAAATTAAACATGCCGATATTTATTTATTAAATGGCGAAAACACACATATCAAATTAGAGAAAGCGCGCTATAACTTAAATAAGGCGATTGATGAATCGTTTTATGACTTAGCCACACGTTTTAAAAGTGAAGTCATAAAAATTTCGAATAAAAACAAAACGACAGAAAAAGATGCGCTAAACATACTAGGCTTAGACATAAGTAACAAGCAAAGCAAAGTGCCTAATCAAGTAAGTTTCTATAAAACCTTTGAAAATTTAGTCGAAGAAAATAAAGCTTTACCAGATGCGTTGTATTTACTCACGGAGCTCTTCTTTAGTAATGAGGCGAACGAAACTAAAATCAACATCAAAGCTTTATCTTTCCCCAATAATGCCAGTCTGAACCAATTTTTTAACGCTAATGATATCAACTTGGCTTTCGCTTCTGACAACAAAGACAAACAAAATATCAACACACAATTTGAAGTTAACATTGGACAAATCGCGCTCGACGGTGCCCCTAAAGACCAGTTTAGTATGAAAGGGCTCGCCTTGTCACAAAAAACCAGTCAAATGAATTTGACAGAACAGCTCAATTTACTGCATTTTTATACGGATCTCTTAAACGATCTCTCAACCCGTGTTCCTTTCCCAGAAAAAGATCAGCCCGACTTCGTGGCTAAACTTAAGCAAAGAGCGCAACCTTTTAAGGAACAACGTGAATTTCGTTTACAAGTTGAGGCACTGAATTACGCGAATCCAACATTTAATGTCGATGTAGCATTAGAACATCTGGATCTCAATCATCAGGAAAATCAACAGGCAAATTATGGTTACCATTCAGCACTCACCATTAAAAAACTGATCCATAAACCGCTTGCTTTACAAATTAATGACTTTATCTACCAGATTCCATTGCATTTAAATAAACGGGTCAAACCTTCTCCATTTGACATATGCTATGACCAAACTTACCGACTCTTGTGTCCAATGTATCTTTCTAAAAAAACCTACCAAACATGGCAGGAAAGTTTTGCGAAAGAAACTAATCCAAGTATCACTGATGCGGAATTCCGTTTTGCTTTAGATACCTTCCCTAGCACACAAGCTTATCCGGTTAGTGTCAAACTAGCATTTGACTTCAATCCAGAGAAAACTAAAGCGTTTTCTTTCGACACCTTAGAAACTATCATGCATTGGGAAAACATGAATATTGATCTCCAATTAGCGTTAGCGAAAGGTCTAGTGAATAATGAAAAACACGCCTCTTTACCACAAAAACAAGAAGTTTGGCAGACACTATCGCAATGGGTTAAACCGCAAGATCAATTAGCCCCTTACTTTCTTGAAAATGAAGAAAACTATCTACTTCATTATGTGCAAAAAAATGGAAAAAGAACCATTAATGCTCAGCCTTTTGAAGAAGTCATGGCAAAATTAGATCAACAACATGAGGTGCAAGCTGACGAAAGTCAACCGCAAGGAGAACAACCTGAAATTCCAGCCTTGAATGATTCTCCCCCTGATGCACGAGATGAGGCGAAAGCCCCATAACACAGCACAAAGTGCGGTCGAAAAAATGTAAAAAAACGACCGCACTTTTTACTTCAGCCCCTTTTTCCTTTACAAAATCACAAATCCCCCTACAATATCCCCCTTTGAATTGCTCACCTTAAGTGAGTAACTGACTTGTAATCAGACTAACGGATAATTTATGACAACTTTCACACCAGAACTGCTCTCTCCAGCCGGTTCACTCAAAAACATGCGCTATGCTTTTGCCTATGGTGCCGATGCGGTGTATGCCGGACAACCACGTTATAGCTTGCGTGTGCGCAACAATGAATTTAATCATGCTAATTTAAAAATTGGCATTGATGAAGCCCACGCCTTAGGCAAAAAATTCTATGTAGTGGTCAATATTGCGCCACATAACTCCAAGCTGAAAACCTTTATTCGTGATTTAGAGCCGGTAATTGCCATGGGACCCGATGCGTTAATTATGTCGGATCCGGGCTTAATTATGTTAGTGCGTGAACATTTCCCAGATATGGCGATTCACCTTTCGGTACAAGCCAATGCGGTCAACTGGGCTTCGGTGAAATTCTGGAAACAAATGGGCTTAACCCGCGTGATCTTATCCCGTGAGCTTTCGCTTGAGGAAATTGCCGAAATTCGTCAGCAAGTGCCAGAAATGGAAATTGAAGTGTTCGTGCATGGGGCATTATGCATGGCGTATTCTGGACGTTGTTTATTATCAGGCTATATTAATAAACGTGATCCAAACCAAGGCACCTGTACCAATGCGTGCCGCTGGGAATACAGTGTAACCGAAGCCAAAGAAGATGAGATCGGCAACATTGTGAATGTGGGTGAAGAAATTCCAGTGAAAAATGTAGCACCGACACTTGGCGAAGGCGACACCACCAGTAAAGTATTTTTATTAGCAGAAAGTCAACGCCCTGAAGAACAAATGTCTGCCTTTGAAGATGAGCATGGTACTTACATCATGAACTCGAAAGATCTACGAGCGGTACAACATGTGGAAAAACTCACCGCTCTTGGCGTACATTCGTTAAAAATCGAAGGGCGTACCAAATCCTTCTATTATTGTGCGAGAACCGCACAAGTTTACCGTAAAGCAATTGATGATGCGGTAGCAGGCAAGCCGTTTGATGAAAGTTTAATGGATACCTTAGAATCTCTTGCACACCGTGGTTATACCGAAGGGTTCTTACGTCGTCATACTCACGATGAATACCAAAACTACGATTACGGCTACTCCATTTCGGAGCGTCAACAATTTGTCGGTGAATTCACGGGTAAACGTAATGAGCAAGGCATGGCAGAAGTAGCAGTCAAAAATAAATTCTTACTCGGTGATGAAGTGGAAATGATGACCCCGAAAGGGAACATTGTGTTCAAGATTGAACGGATGCTCAACCGTAAAAATGAAAATGTGGAAGCCGGTTTAGGCGATGGACATTTTGTATTTTTAGACGTGCCAGAAGATGTGCAATTAGACTACGCGCTGCTAATGCGTAATTTGGTGAATACTAACACACGTCAACCACACCAAAAATAAGCCATTTATGGCAACTAATGTTAATAAATTGTTGCATTTGTTATTTTTGTGTGTATAATCCGACACATACCCTAAAAAGTATGACTCCAAATATATTTTCGCCCTTTCGTCTTTCTTGAAAGGGCTTTTTTTTGTCCAAAATCATCTCAATTCGATACTAAACAACAAAATCTGGATTTTTCCTTGTGCAAGAGCGGAATTCACACTAGACTTACGCCCACGATTTTTTAGATAACTTTTTATAACCCTATTTATGCGTGTTTCTGACTTTTATTTTGATTTACCCGATGAGCTGATTGCTCGTTACCCAAAACCGGATCGCACCGCTAGTCGCTTATTACAACTTAACGGCGAAAATGGTGAGATTACCCACCGCACTTTTGCTGATATCCTTGATCAAATTCATGAAGGCGATTTATTAATTTTTAATAACACGCGCGTGATTCCTGCAAGGATGTTTGGACGTAAAGCCAGTGGCGGTAAGGTGGAAGTGTTGGTCGAGCGGATTTTATCCGACACTCGCTTTTTAGCCCATGTGCGCTCCTCAAAAGCACCGAAAGAAGGGGCAGAACTGTGGTTAGGCGAAGATAAGTTAGGTGAACATCATGGTGTCAAAATGATCATGGTTGCGCGCCATGATACCTTATTTGAATTAGAAATCGCGCAAAAACAGACCGCACTTTTAGACGTGTTACAGCAAATTGGGCATATGCCATTGCCCCCTTATATTGATCGCCCTGACGAAGAAGCGGATAAAGAACGTTATCAAACCGTTTATAACAAAGTCCCTGGCGCGGTTGCGGCACCAACTGCCGGCTTGCATTTTGACGATGCTTTATTAGCACAACTCAAAGCCAAAGGGGTCAACTTTGCTTTTGTGACTTTACATGTTGGCGCAGGCACATTTCAACCGGTGCGCGTCGAGCAGATTGAAGATCACAAAATGCACGCAGAATATGTGGAAGTACCACAAGAAGTGTGTGACGCGATTATTGCCACGAAACAAGCAGGCAAACGTGTGATTGCTGTGGGCACCACTTCAGTTCGTTCCGTCGAGAGTGCAGCATTAGCGACGGAAGAAAAAGGCGAACATGCCTTAATTACGCCTTATTTTTCCGATACGTCAATTTTTATTTATCCAGGCAAAACTTTCCGCGTGGTGGATTGTTTAATTACGAACTTCCACTTACCAGAAAGTACACTGATTATGCTGGTTTCCGCTTTTGCTGGCTATCGCCATACTATGCAGGCGTACCAAAGTGCGGTCGAAAATCGCTATCGTTTTTTTAGTTATGGCGACGCGATGTTTATCAGCAAAAATCCTCACGTTAATGGGCTTGACTGATGATCTTTGTGTTTGATTTAGACGGCACGATTTGCTTTGACGGCAAACAGATTCCACTCGACATTCAACACGCTCTTGAACAGCTGATGCAAAAAGATCATCAGCTGATTTTTGCCTCGGCACGCCCTATTCGCGATCTTCTCCCATTACTTAACCCCAAACTCCAACAGGCTATGTTGATTGGGGGGAATGGTGCGATTACCCAAGTCAATAAACAAATTACCGCCCAACAACCAATTTCTAGTGTTGCTTTTACACAAATCAAGCAATGGATTGAGGAATTTGATTTAGATTATTTGGCTGATGACCTCTGGGATTACAGTAAACGTCTTCGCCAACCGCATAGCATCGAACACAAAATAGATCCTGCGAAATTGGCTCAAAATCGACCGCTCTCGGCAATACAACATCCGATCAAAACCATTTTACTTAACCTGACTCAGACACAATTTCTTTTCCTCAAACAACAGTTGACACACTTAGAGGTCAATCTCATTGAGCATAGCGAAGAAAATGGGCGATTTAATCTGGATATTACTGCTAAGCACATCAATAAATACTATACCCTCACCACTTATATCGGGCAGGCTAAATACGTTGCCTTTGGCAACGATATGAATGACATCGAATTATTACAACATGCTGATTATTCAGTCTGTGTCGGTGACTTCGCGCCCTTACGCAAACTTGCAAACACACATCTTTTTGCTAACCCCACTGACATTGCGCAAAAAATTAAACAATTAATCGGATAGCGCAATATTCGACTTATCTTATTAAATGGAGATTAATTATGGATTTAATTATTGGCTTAATTGCCGTTATTCTCGTTGGTTATTACATTGTCAAAGGCTATTCTGCCACTGGCGTGCTAATGACCGTCGGTTTATTGTTATTGCTTTGTAGTGTGTTATTAGACAAAGCCATTCTGCCGAACAGTGTCAAATCAACGGGTAGTCTCTACCTCGATGTGTTTGAATATGTCAAATACCTCTTAATGAATCGTGGGGGCAACCTTGGTATGCTGATTATGGTGTTGTGTGGTTTTGCGGCTTACATGACTCATATAGGGGCAAACGACATGGTAGTAAAACTCGCCTCCCAACCGCTCAAATACATCAAATCCCCTTATCTCTTAATGATTGTTGCTTATTTTCTTGCCTGTTTAATGTCATTAGCCGTTCCTTCTGCAACGGGATTAGGGGTCTTATTAATGGCAACACTGTTTCCTATCATGGTCAATGTGGGTATTTCACGCGGTGCCGCCGCCTCTATTTGTGCCTCCCCTGCCGCCATTATTCTGTCGCCCACTTCTGGTGATGTCGTACTTGCGGCAGAAGTATCAAAAATGCCATTGTTAGATTTTGCTTTTCATCTCACCTTACCAATTTCCATTCTGACAATTATCTCTATCGCGATTGCCCATTTCTTTTGGCAGCGTTACCTCGATCGTAAAGAGGGACATCGTGCAGAAATGTTAGCTGTGAGTGAAATCCAAACTTCAGCACCGCGTTTTTATGCGATTTTACCCTTCACCCCCATTGTTGGCGTACTGGTCTTTGATGGTAAAATAGCACCAGAACTTCATATCATTACGATTATTGTCATTTGTTTACTCTTGGTCGCCCTGATCGATTTTTTAAGAACCTTTAGTGCGAAAAAAGTCTATGAAAACTTAAATGTTGCTTATCAAGGTATGGCGGATGCTTTCTCTGGCGTGGTGATTTTGCTTGTAGCCGCGGGGGTTTTTGCACAAGGATTGAGTACTATAGGCTTTATCCATGCCTTAATTGATTCCGTCCAATCAGTCAGCAGTGGTGGTTTCCTCATGATGCTCGCGCTAGCACTTATCACTGCATTAGCCGCAATTACCACTGGTTCAGGCAACGCCCCTTTCTATGCGTTTGTTGAATTAATTCCCAAATTAGCCGCCCATATGGGAATTAACCCGGCTTACCTAACCATTCCAATGTTACAAGCCTCCAATATTGGTCGTAGCCTCTCTCCAGTATCTGGTGTGGTGGTGGCAGTATCGGGCATGGCAAAAATCTCCCCATTTGAAGTGGTAAAACGGATTTCAGTACCGATGTTAGTCGGACTCATTGTGGTGATTGTTGCGACAGAAATTATGGTGGTTGCCTAATACTGTCGTTTGACTTATGTCAGTTGTACACATACAATAAAACGTATTTGGTACGCTTTAAACAGCCAATCGGCACAACTGAACAGATTGTTAGCCGTACCATTTCTGTTCGATAAAGAATATTGAACAACCTTATCTCAAAAGCCTGTTTCTTGATACAGGCTTTTTTATTCACCACATGCTTCGAACTGTTTATTCGTTGAAAGGAAAGGAAATGAAATACGAACTTGATAAAACCGATGGCAACGCACGACGTGGTCGTCTTGTGTTTGAACGTCCACAAGGTACCTTTACGGTAGAAACCCCTGCTTTTATGCCAGTAGGCACCTACGGTACGGTAAAAGGCATGACGCCGGAAGAAGTCCGTGCTACAGGCGCAGACATTCTATTAAGTAACACGTTCCATTTATGGTTACGTCCCGGACAAGAGGTAATGCGTAAGCACGGTGATTTGCATGACTTTATGCAATGGCATCGTCCAATTCTCACAGACTCGGGCGGTTTCCAAGTGTTCAGCTTAGGCAAATTGCGTAAAATTACGGAAGAAGGGGTAAAATTCCAAAACCCAATTAATGGGGAACGAATTTTCTTGTCACCAGAAAAATCAATGGAAATTCAATATGATCTAGGGTCAGATATCGTGATGATTTTCGACGAATGTACCCCTTACCCTGCCACCTTTGATTATGCAAAAAAATCCATGGAAATGTCGTTGCGTTGGGCAAAACGTAGCCGTGATCGTTTTGATGAGCTTGGTAATAAAAATGCATTATTTGGTATCATTCAAGGTGGTGTTTACGAAGAATTACGTAAAGTGTCGGTTGAAGGATTAGTCAACATTGGCTTTGATGGTTATGCGGTCGGCGGTTTAGCCGTCGGTGAACCGAAAGAAGATATGCACCGTATTTTAGAATACGTCTGTCCACAAATTCCCGCTGATAAACCACGTTATTTAATGGGAGTGGGTAAACCAGAAGATTTAGTCGAAGGGGTGCGCCGTGGTATCGATATGTTCGATTGTGTGATGCCAACCCGTAATGCACGTAATGGGCATTTATTTGTCAGCGATGGTATTGTAAAAATCCGTAATGCCAAATACCGTGAGGATACTAGCCCATTAGATCCAGAATGTGACTGTTATACCTGTAAACATTACACTAAGGCGTACTTGTATCACTTAGATAAATGCGGTGAAATTTTAGGCGCAAGATTAAACACAATTCACAACTTACGCTATTATCAGCGCTTAATGGCGCAAATTCGCCAAGCTATCGAAGAAGATCGCTTTGAGGCATTTGTACAGGAATTCTATGCTAAAATGGGCAAACCTGTCCCACCTATGCAGTCTGAAATAAAATCAGATGAAGGCTAAGCCTGAATCCAATCGGATTAAAACATGGGGTAATGAGATAAATTTACCCCATTTTTATACTTGGTTGGCTTTCTTTTGTTCCTTCCCACGTTGATTTTCCAGATTACGCCACATTGTCTAAAAGATAAAAAAGCAAGGATTATCTTTAATTAAATCACCGCCTCATAACTACATTGACATAGATACCAAAAATATCCCCAATTCCTTTCACTTACTTGGATTTTATGGTATTTTTAGCAAGCGATTTTTTCGTCAAATTTATGTTTTAATTTTACTTTTAAGAAGGGAAATAACAAATGGAAGCTCAACAAGGTAGTCCAATGTCAATGTTATTTATTTTCGTGATCTTCGGATTGATTTTCTATTTCATGATCTATCGTCCGCAAGCGAAACGTAATAAAGAACACAAAAAATTAATGTCTGAATTAGCAAAAGGCACGGAAGTCTTAATCGCAGGTGGTTTAATTGGTCGTATTACGAAAGTATCACCAGATAGTGACAGCATTATCATCGCATTAAATGAGACAACCGAAGTCACCATCAACCGTAACTACGTTGTGGCTGTGTTACCAAAAGGCTCATTAAAATCTTAATTTTTCATTCCTAAAAGGGAAAACTATGTTAAATCGTTACCCTCTTTGGAAGAACCTAATGGTGATCCTCGTGATCGCCATTGGCGTTTTATACTCTCTTCCAAATCTTTATGGTGAAGATCCCGCAGTGCAAATTTCCGGCACCCGAGGACAAGAAGCCAATGCTCAAATATTTAGTGAAGTCCAAACTTTATTAAATCAAAACAACTTAGAAACCAAATCGATTATTCTAGAAAATGGCTCTATTCTTGCTCGTTTTCATAATACCGATGATCAATTACTTGCCAAAGATAAACTGTCTGAAAAATTAGGTAATGGCTATTCTGTTGCCTTAAACCTTGCGCCGGCAACACCGAAGTGGCTCACTTCAGTTGGCGCTTATCCGATGAAATGGGGATTAGACTTACGTGGTGGTGTCCGCTTCTTAATGGAAGTGGATATGAAATCGGCTTTACATAAACGTCAAGAACAATTACAAGACAACCTGCGTACCCAATTACGTAAAGAAAAATATCAGTATACGGGGATTAAATCTGCTGAAAATTTCAGTACGCTCGTCACCTTATTAAAACCAGAACAACTGGATGAGGTACAACGTTTTTTACGTAAACAGCATCATAATTTAGAGATTAAAAGCGTTTCAGACAATACCTTAGCGTTAACCCTTTCTGAAGCCGCACTCAATGAATCTCGTGAAAGTGCTATTGAGCAAAACTTGACGATTTTACGTAAACGTGTATCTGAATTGGGTGTGTCTGAAGCAGTGATTCAACGTCAAGGCGCTGAACGTATTGTGGTTGAGTTACCTGGTGTACAAGATACCGCGCGTGCGAAAGAAATCCTAGGCGCAACTGCGACGTTAGAATTCCGTTTAGTCAATGAAAATGTCAATCTTGATTCGGCAACACGCGGCTTTGTACCAAATGATTCAGAAGTAAAATTGGATCGCAATGGTCGCCCAGTTGTCCTGTATAAACGTGCCGTACTCGGTGGTGAACATATTACTAACGCCAGTTCAGGGCTAGATCAACAAACTTCACGTCCGCAAGTCAGCGTGACCTTAGACAGTGAAGGTGGCGAGATCATGTCACAAGCCACCCGTTTGAATCTAAAAAAACCGATGGCGACGTTATATGTCGAATATAAAGACAGCGGTAAGAAAGATGAAAATGGCAAAGCGATCTTAGAAAAACACGAGGAAGTCATTAACGTCGCGACGATTCAAGGCCGTTTTGGTAGCCAATTCCAAATTACCGGCATTGATAGCCCTGCAGAAGCGTTAAATCTTGCAGTGTTACTCCGTTCTGGTGCCTTAATTGCCCCCATTCAAATTGTCGAAGAACGCACGATTGGACCATCACTGGGGGCTGAAAACGTACGCCAAGGTTTAGAGGCCAGTTTCTGGGGCTTACTCGCCGTCATTATTTTCATGACACTTTACTATCGTAAATTTGGTTTGATCGCTAATATTGCGTTGATTGCGAATATTGTTTTAGTGGTTGGTTTAATGTCATTACTACCAGGCGCCACCTTGTCAATGCCAGGAATTGCCGGGATCGTGCTATCCGTTGGGATGTCCATTGATGCTAACGTACTGATCTTTGAACGTATCAAAGAAGAAATCCGTAATGGTAGACCTATTCAGCAAGCCATTCACGAAGGCTATTCTGGCGCATTCACCAGTATTTTTGATGCAAACTTAACCACCATTCTCACCTCCGTGATTCTTTATGCCGTGGGTGCAGGTCCGGTGAAAGGCTTTGCAATTACACTTGCCCTTGGGGTAGGGATTTCCATGTTTACCGCCATTGTCGGCACACGTGCAATCGTCAACTTCTTGTACGGCGGTAAACGTATAAACAAATTGTCAATTTAGCGAGGATATTGTGAGTTTATTTACAGATAAAAAAGATGCGCCTGAATTGAGCAATATTAAACTACCCTATCGCTTAATTCACTTTATGGCTCACCGTAAATGGGGCTATCTACTTTCGATTTTAGTCATTGTTGCGTCACTCTTTTTCATCGTGACCAAAGGCTTTAACTGGGGACTCGACTTTACCGGTGGAACAGTCATTGACATGAGTTTTTCTCAGCCTGCCGAATTAGATAAAGTTCGCCTCACTCTTGAGCAAAAAGGTATTCAAGGGGCGATTGTACAAAACTCAGGTAGTGTGCGCGATATTATTATTCGTTTACCTGCCGCGATCAGTGATGCCAATATTGGTAACAATATTAAAGAACTGTTTGCTGCGACGGTAGATAAAAATGTCACGGTACACAGTATTGAGTTTGTGGGACCAAACGTAGGTGAAGAATTAACCCAATCTGCAATTTATGCGACCTTAGCGACCTTATTGATGTTATTAGTTTATATCGGTATGCGCTTTGAATGGCGTCTAGCATTAGGGGCGGTTGCTTCATTAGCGCATGATGTGTTAGTAACGCTTGGACTCTTTTCTTTACTGCAAATTGAAATGAACCTCACCTTTGTGGCAGCGATTCTCACTGTAGTAGGTTATTCACTCAATGACAGTATTGTCGTCTTTGACCGTGTACGAGAAAACATCCGTAAAATTAGACGAACAGATGTTTTAGATATTATTAATATATCGCTGTCGCAAACGTTATCAAGAACTTTAATGACCTCCGCGACAACCATTATCGTCGTGGTTTCCTTGTTATTATTCGGTGGACCGAGTATTCACAGTTTTTCCGTTGCGTTATTAATTGGGATTGGTTTTGGTACCTACTCCTCTATTTTCGTGGCAATTGCGCTTGCTTATGACTTAGGCTTGAAACGCGAACACATGTTGCCACCGAAAGTGGATAACGATGCTCTTGATGAACTCCCTTAAGCGAACTTAACTAAGTGTGGTCTGAAGTTGGAAAATTTCAGACCGTTTTTTATTTTGTCTATTTACGGCTATCAAAAGATTGAGGCAAAAAATAAGCGGTGATAAACACCGCTTATGTCGTTCTCAAGTAAAAGTCAATTAAGCATAAACAGGAAGACGTTTACAAATTGCTAAGACTTTCTCTTTTGTCTGTGCAATCACTTGTGCTTCGTTGTCTTTACCCATCGCATCCAACACATCACACATCCAACCGGCTAATTCTGCCGATTCAGCTTCTTTAAAGCCACGACGGGTGATAGATGGTGTGCCGACACGGATACCTGAGGTCACAAATGGTTTTTGTGGATCGTTTGGTACCGCATTTTTGTTGACGGTAATGTTTGCACTGCCTAACGCGGCATCTGCTGCTTTACCAGTTAAACCGTGGCTAACTAAATCTACTAAGAATAAATGGTTTTCTGTGCCATTAGATACCACGTTATAACCACGTTGTTTAAATACGTCCACCATGGCTTTCGCATTTTTCACCACTTGTTGTTGATACACTTTGTATTCAGGCTCAAGCGCTTCTTTAAAACAGACCGCTTTTGCGGCGATCACATGCACTAACGGACCGCCTTGGTTGGCAGGGAAAACAGAACTTTGTAATTTTTTATAAAGATCTTCATCTTTCGCAGCCGATAGAATTAAACCACCACGAGGTCCCCCTAAGGTTTTGTGTGTGGTAGTAGTCACAACATGTGCATGTGGTAACGGACTTGGGTAAACACCTGCTGCAATCAGCCCTGCCACGTGCGCCATATCCACGAAAAGATACGCCCCCACTTCATCAGCGATTTCACGCATTTTCGCCCAATCCACTACTTGCGAATAGGCAGAGAAACCCGCCACGATCATTTTTGGCTTGCACTCTAAGGCTTTTTGACGCACATCTTCATAATCAATTAAACCTTCGGCAGTAATTCCATATTGTACTGCATTATAGATTTTACCCGAAAAGCTCACTGATGCACCGTGCGTTAAGTGTCCCCCGTGTGCAAGGCTCATACCAAGAATAGTGTCATGTGGCTGTAATAAGGCACCATACACTGCCGCGTTAGCTTGCGAACCCGAGTGGGGTTGTACGTTCACATAATCCGCATGAAATAACTCTTTTGCACGATCAATCGCTAATTGCTCAACGATATCTGCATATTCACAACCACCATAATAACGTTTACCCGGGTAACCTTCCGCATATTTATTGGTAAATTGAGAACCCTGTGCTTCCATCACGCGTGGGCTAGCATAGTTTTCTGATGCAATTAATTCAATGTGTTCTTCTTGACGGCGATTTTCGTCTTGAATTGCCTGCCATAAAACCGGATCGTAATCAGCGATGTTCATACTTCTTTTTAACATTATGATGTCCTCTTTTAAGTAAAGATGATGGTGAATTTGTTTAGTGTACTCGTTTACACGCTATTTTTTAATGAAAATGTGGTGGGAATTTTTTCATTTTTATAATGAAAAAAATTCATCATGCCAATTAAGCGTTATTTTTCTCTCTTGCCACCGCACGATAACCAATATCACGGCGATAAAAACGTCCTGTCCATTTCACTTGTTCAGCCAGTGCCAGTGCTTGTTGTTGCGCATCGTAAACGGTGTCGCCTAATGCCGTCACGCACACGACACGTCCCCCATTGGTGACTAATTTGCCGTCTTTATTTTCCACGCCGGCTAAAAAAACTTTTTGATTTTCGACCGCACTTTCAATGCCCGTGATTTCATCACCTTTGCGATAATCGCCTGGGTAACCTTCCGCTGCAAGCACGATACCCAGTGACGCTTGCTCACACCATTGCGATTTTTTCTGGTCTAATTTACCGTCACATGCCGCAAGACAAAGTTCCACTAAATCAGATTCTAAACGTAGCATAATTGGTTGAGTTTCAGGATCACCAAAACGGCAGTTAAATTCGATAACCTTTGGTTGACCATTTGGCATAATCATCAAGCCAGCATAAAGGAATCCGGTATAAATATTCCCTTCGGCTGCCATACCATTTACCGTTGGATAAATCACTTGCTGCATAATACGCTCATGAATCTCTGGCGTCACAACTGGTGCAGGCGAATAGGCGCCCATACCACCTGTATTTAAACCCGTGTCATTCTCGCCAACACGTTTATGGTCTTGACTGGTTGCCATCGGCTCCACATTTTTACCGTCCACCATCACGATGAAACTGGCTTCTTCGCCGTCTAAAAATTCTTCAATGACTACTCGGCTACCCGCCTCACCAAAGGCATTGCCTGAAAGCATCTCTTTCACTGCGGCTTCTGCTTCGTCTAAGGTCATTGCCACAATCACCCCTTTCCCTGCAGCAAGTCCATCGGCTTTCACCACGATTGGTGCACCTTTTTCACGTAAATAGGCAAGCGCAGGTTCCACTTCTGTAAAGTTTTGGTATTCCGCCGTTGGAATGTGATGACGAGCTAAGAAATCTTTCGTAAAAGCTTTTGAACCTTCTAATTGTGCGGCCGCTTTGGTTGGTCCGAAAATTTTCAACCCTGCCGTACGGAATGCATCAACTACACCAATGACCAATGGGGCTTCCGGTCCAACAATGGTTAAGCCAATATGGTTTGCTTGTGCAAATGCCACTAATTTTTCCACATCGGTAGCGGAAATCGCAACATTTTCCACTTTCTCTTCTAATGCAGTTCCTGCATTGCCCGGTGCAACAAACACTTTCTCTGCCATTGGTGACTGCGCGACTTTCCAAGCCAAAGCATGTTCACGACCGCCATTTCCAATAATCAAAATATTCATATTTATTCCTTTTTGAAACGATTTTTAGGTATAAAAAATGCAGGTGGCTGATTGGCTTGTACTTCTAAATAACCTGAATCACCCGTTAAAATCAATGAATTAATTACCCCATGTTGACAATCTGAAATCGGCATATCATATCCCAACATCTTGATAATGAATGTCGATAATTGTTGATGAAACAGTCTGTCGCAGGCTAAAAACGGTCGTTGTAGCTGCTGCAACGCTGTATTTTCGGTATAAGTCATTATCGGCACTAAGTAATTTGCTTCTTTTGCTGTACCTTGGTTATACACTTGGTTTGACACAAACTGCCCATGATCCGATGTGTAAATTAATACCCAGTCATCATGATGTTGTTTGAGCTGCTTAAAAACTTTTTCAATAAACTGATCCGTATTGTAAAGCGTGCTGTCATAATTATCTAATGGCGTGTTTTCTTTAAATGCTTTTTCTTCTTCCGATAAATAATATGCATAGGGTGCGTGAGACCCTCTTTGATGTAACACGATAAAATGATTCCCTTCACTCAAATCTATTTGTTCAAATAAAGGGAGAAGGGCATGATCATGCATTCCCTCTGAACGTTTATAGCCGATATCACTCGGGAAAAGTAAATGATCAACCCAGGTTTTCCCCATGATACTCATGATCATCATTTGGTTCTCAGGCTGCGCTGAATAAAAATAGGTCTGATAGCCTCGTTCTTTCGCTAAACGGAACAAGTTTGTTCTGCCACTAACAATTTGTTCTAGACCATTTGGACGAGGAATTGCATTAAAAAAAGCAGGCAATGAAATAGCCGTACCTAACCCAGCAGAATAGGCTGGTTTCAATAGCGTTTCTGCCGGTGCATTTTTGACTAACTGATCCAAAAATGGCATGGTTTGCCTTTCATAGCCAAACGTCCCTACATTGCTCGCACTCAAACTTTCCCCCATAATTAGGACAATATTTTTTGCCATGGGAGGCTGTGTCATATTAGGTTTATCTCGATAATACACAGACACATTACTCAAATTAAAGAGATCATAAGGCAGTGTTTTACCAATAAAGTAACCAAAGGCGAAAAAGTTGGCTTTAATTCTCGAATATCCAGGATTAGAGGTGATCCCTAACTCTTGATTGGTATAAAAAGAACGCACAAAGATATAGCCCATCACCAAGATAAACGAAATATCAGCCACCCAATGCGTTTTTTGCCTAAAACGCGATATGGAAATAAAAATCAGGATATCTAGCGCCCCCCAATAATGCCACCGGCAAGTTTGTCTAACATATGTAAACCGGCATGGGTGACTTCCCAATATTCTTTAAACATTAGTAGATAATTCGTGCCATTAATCCAGTTTTGATAAACCTCATAATGCACGTTATTAATCAACGTACTACAAGAAAAGAATAAAGCGATAAAAAAGCGTGATACCCTATATTTAGAAAAATAAAATAATGAAAGGACAACAAAGATAATCAGAAAACTTTCACTAATACGGTATAAGCTATTAATCTTGAAAAAATAACGATAAAGTATTTCGCTCAATAGCAAAACGGCGGAATAGCCCAATAAAATAAAAAGACTTTTTTTCATCCTGATTTACCTTAATGTCAAAAATGACATTGCACATCCTAGTGTCTAAAGTGACGCATTCCGGTCAATACCATCACCATATTATGTTCATCGGCGGCGTCGATCACTTCTTGATCACGCATTGAACCACCTGGATGAATCACGCATTGAATCCCTACTTTGGCAGCAGCATCAATTCCATCACGGAATGGGAAGAACGCATCAGACGCCATCACACAACCTGCCACATCCAGTCCTTCATCTTGCGCTTTAATGCCCGCAATTTTAGCCGAATAGACACGGCTCATTTGCCCCGCACCAATACCAATAGTTTGGTTATCTTTGGCATACACGATGGCATTCGATTTAACAAATTTCGCCACTTTCCAGCAGAATAACAAATCTTTTAATTCTTGCTCTGTCGGCTGACGTTTGCTCACCACTTTTAAGTCGGCTAAATCGACCATGCCTAAATCAGCTTCTTGAACCAATAAACCGCCATTGACACGCTTTACATCTAGGCGTTGTTGCGTACCTGACCACTCACCACATTCTAACACTCGCACATTTTTCTTTGCTTGCAATAAAGCTTTTGCCTCTTCAGCAACTGTTGGAGCAATAATCACTTCCACGAATTGACGATCAATAATCGTTTGTGCGGTTTTGGCATCTAACTCACGGTTAAAGGCAATAATGCCACCGAAAGCGGAAGTCGGGTCAGTCTGATAAGCCCGGTTATAAGCCGCTAAAATGTCTGCGCCTAATGCCACACCACAAGGATTGGCATGTTTCACAATGACACAAGCCGGTTCATCAAAGCTTTTCACACATTCAAGCGCAGCATCGGTATCAGCGATATTGTTATAAGAAAGGGCTTTACCTTGTAATTGTTTTGCGGTGGATACAGAAGCTTCTTTTACGTCTTGCTCCACATAAAAAGCGGCTTTTTGATGCCCATTCTCACCATAACGCATGGTTTGTTTACGGATAAAGTTTAAATTTAAAGTACGTGGAAACTGACCGCACTTCGCCTCGGCATCTTCTTCCTCTGCAACAAAATAAGGTTTGACTAATTGACCAAAATAGTTCGCAATCATGGCATCATATTGTGCCGTATGTTCAAACGCTTTAATCGCAAGATCAAAGCGAGTTTCCAACGTTAGGCTATTTTGGTGTTGATCCATTTCAGCCAGAATCGCGTTGAAATCGCTATTATTAACGACAATTGCAACATCTTGATGATTTTTCGCGGCTGAGCGCACCATTGTTGGTCCGCCAATATCAATATTTTCCACGGCATCTTCTAAACTGCAATTTGGTTTCGCAACCGTTGCAGCAAAAGGGTATAAATTCACCACCACCATATCAATACCTTCGATACCCTGTTGGCTCATCACCTCATCATCTGTACCACGACGCCCTAAAATACCACCATGTACTTTGGGATGTAAGGTCTTCACGCGTCCATCCATCATTTCTGGAAAGCCTGTGTAATCTGAGACTTCTGTTACCGCTAAGCCGTGGTCAGCTAATAATTTGGCAGTACCACCCGTTGAAAGTAATTTCACACCACGTTGAACAAGAGCTTGAGCGAACTCAACAATACCTGTTTTATCAGAAACACTCAGTAATGCTTGGCGAATAGGACGATTAGGTTGCATGGAAAATCCTTAAAATTAAGCGTTGAAAGTAAGTCATAAAAGAAAGGTCGCATTATAGCGCAAACGTTTGCGCTTGTGTAACGATTTTCAATAAAAAAACAGCTTATTTCTCTCATCGTAAAAATAAGCTGTATTGTTTTAGCGCTCACAAAGATAAGAGGAAGCCTCTTCCTTATTGGCTAATTGGCTGGATAGACTTCATTTTTTGTAACCAATCCACAAAAGGGCTGGCTTGCATAAAGCCTGTTATTCTTGAGCCTTCAATTTCCTGACCTTGTTGATTAAAGAAAATCAAGGTAGGCAAACCAATGACGTGAAGCTTTTGCATAAGTTCCCGATTCGCCTCACTGTTCTTCGTCATATCAACTTGTAAAAGTAAAACATCGGCAAATGCTTTCTGTACAGCAACATCGCTAAAGGTATGCGTTTCAAACTCTTTACAGGCAACACACCAATCCGCATATAAATCTAACATCGCCAGAGAGTTAGGGTTCTTGCTTAACACTTGTTGTAATTGGGCATAACTGGTAATGCGTTCAAATTGAGACAGAGAAGTCGTTTGATCTGCTGGCGTATGTCGGTTCATTGCATAGCTATAATATAAATACCCCATTACACCAAGGATAAAAGTGAATACCCATACCCCTTTATTATTTCTGAATTGATACAACAACCATAGCGAGAACGCAAACGCTAAACTGAACCATAATGGCATTTCGATTTCAGGAAACACACGCGAAATTAAAAAGATCGGCAAGGCTAACAACACAAAACCAAACGCATTTTTCACTTGAATCATCCAATTACCTGATTTTGGCAAGATGTTATTACCAAAGACAGTGATAAAAATGAGTGGTAAGCCCATCCCTAAGGCTAATAAATATAAGGTGATCGCACCGGTGAATAAATCACCACTTTGCGCCACATAAAGTAATGCGCCGGATAATGGTGCAGAGGTGCAAGGTGACGCGACTAAGCCTGCAATCATTCCCATCACAAACACCCCACCAAATACCCCTGATTTCTGCTGCTGGCTATATTGGGTTAATTTGGTTTGCAAGCTGACAGGTAATTGCAAAGTGAATAGCCCAAACATAGATAAAGCGAGCAACACAAAAATCGCGGATAACGTTAATAAGACATAAGGGCTTTGTAATGCCACTTGAAAAGGTAAACCAATCGCTGCCACAATTAAACCAAGCAAGGTATAAGTCAACGCCATCCCTTGTACATACACAACGCTTAATCCGAACGCTTTGGCTGTACTCGGACGCTGTTCACGACCAATGACAATAGCTGACAATAAAGGCAGCATCGGCAAAACACAGGGAGTAAAAGCGAGTCCCAGCCCAAACAAGAAAAACCAAAAGACCGCATATTTACTCTCGATCAACTTTGCAGCTAAACGATCTTGCGCTGCCAACGGTAGTTCAGAAAGTACACTCTCTTCTGTCAATACTGCGCTTGAAATTTGCCCAGATTCCCTCTCTAACGAGGTTAACACAATCACTCGGGTTTCAGGTGGATAGCAAAAACCTTCCGTACAGCCTTGATAAGTAATTTCAACTTGTTTCGTCGCAGATAACTGAGTAAACGGCAAAGAAAAGGTCAATTGATGACGATAAATCTCAACGTCACCAAAAAAATCATCTTGATGTATTTCCGCTAACGGCAGTTGAGGGATAAACAGTTGCCCATTCTCCCCTTTTATTTCAAGACTTTTTTTATACAGATAATAACCAGAAGCAATATCCCAATTTAAAGACAGCCTGTCATTCTGCTGGCTTTCTGTGAAGACAAATGCTTGCTCCGCTTTCAAAAAGGCGTTTTTTTTATCAAACACGCCCGCATTGACGGATAAACTTGTCCAAATTAAAAAGAAAATAAAAAATATTTTTTTCATAAGCAAAACCATGTCATTCCACGACAACATAAAATAATAAAAACGACTTATTTTTCATATTATTACAAACATTACAATCCGTTTATCTCTGTGACGGATTCTGAGATTACTTATTTTCCCATAGAAAATAAGTTTTGATAATTATTTCTATTTCATGTAGGATAGCCCCATTCGTTATTTTTCAGAAAAAAATAAGAGGCACGCCAATATGAAAAAAGGTATTCATCCAGAAAATTACCGTACTGTACTATTTTATGACTCAAATGCAAAGCAAGGTTTTTTAATCCGCTCTTGCGCCAGAACCACAACGACCATGAAATGGGAAGATGGTCATGAATATCCTGTCTTTATGTGTGATACCTCCTCAGCATCACACCCGTACTATACAGGTAAAACACGTCAAATTGCGAATGAAGGTCGTGCAAGCGACTTTGTCAATCGCTACGGCAAATTTGGCACATTAAAATCAAAATAAGGACACGCCCATGCAAGTATTAAGTTCATTAAAGAGTGCGAAAACACGCCATCCCGGCTGTAAAATCGTACGCCGCCATGGGGTTGTGTATGTTATTTGCAAAGAAAATCCGCGTTTTAAAGCACGCCAAGGCGGTAAAAAGAAGCGCTAGAAGGCTCTCGTTTTTGTATGTAAGTAAAATGAGCTATTGCTCAACTTTTCCCCCAATAACCTCACTCTATTGGGGGATTTTTTTATGATCTATATCATGAAATCACCATCTAATTTAACAAAACGCCTTTTTCCTATTGTTACAATTATGTTGCAACTATAGAATGGGCAAGTTAATTTTATCCTTAATATTCTTAACAGAATGATTAACATTGAAAACTTGTAATAGGATGTATAAATGGGAACGCCACAAATTTTAATTGTTGAAGACGAAGCAATCACCAGAAATACCTTAAAAAGTATTTTTGAGGCGGAGGGTTATGAAGTATTTGAGGCGGCAGACGGCGCACAGATGCACCGTATTCTGTCTAATAAAGTGATTAATCTTGTCATTATGGATATCAACTTACCCGGTAAGAATGGACTCATGCTCGCCCGCGAACTACGAGAAACGACCAATACCGCATTAATGTTTTTAACTGGTCGCGATAATGAAGTGGATAAAATTCTTGGTCTAGAAATCGGTGCGGATGATTACATCACAAAACCATTCAATCCAAGAGAATTAACCATTCGTGCACGAAATTTATTACAACGCACGATGCAAGAAAATAGTAAAGATAGCCATCATCCTATTGAGCAATATCGCTTTAATGGCTGGACACTAGACTTAAATAGCCGCACGTTAATTAATCCAGAAGGGGAAGAATATAAACTTCCACGCAGTGAATTCCGTGCGATGTTACATTTCTGTGAAAACCCGGGCAAAATTCAAACCCGTGAAGAATTATTGAAGAAAATGACGGGACGTGAATTAAAGCCACAAGATCGGACAGTAGATGTCACTATTCGTCGTATTCGTAAACATTTTGAAGATCATCCAGAAACCCCAGAGATTATCGCCACGATCCATGGTGAAGGTTATCGTTTCTGTGGTGAATTAGAATAAACTGAATAATTCAAAAAGCCTGTAATATGTATTACAGGCTTTTTTATGTTATGGCTCATTTTCAAAGATAGCTAAACTGTCCCAAATCTCATCCACTCTTTTCACAACATCGGGATCTTTTTTAATCGGTACCCCCCATTCACGTTGAGTTTCTCCCGGCCATTTATTGGTTGCATCAATTCCCATTTTGGAGCCTAAACCGGCAACAGGTGAAGCAAAATCAAGGTAATCAATCGGTGTATTTTCCACTAAAGTTAAATCACGAGCCGGATCACATCTTGTGGTCATCGCCCAGATCACATCTTTCCAATCTCGTGCATTGACATCATCATCACAAACAATCACAAACTTTGTGTACATAAACTGACGTAAGAAAGACCAAACGCCCATCATCACGCGTTTAGCATGACCAGCATACTGTTTCTTAATCGTAACCACCGCTAAACGATAAGAACAGCCTTCAGGTGGTAAATAAAAATCCACAATTTCGGGAAACTGCTTTTGCAGAATCGGAATAAACACTTCATTTAGTGCTTCACCCAAAACAGCAGGCTCATCGGGCGGACGCCCCGTGTAAGTAGAATGATAAATCGGATCTTTACGCATAGTAATATGGGTAACCGTAAACACAGGGAAATATTCTTGTTCATTATAATACCCCGTATGATCACCATATGGACCTTCCAAGGCGGTTTCATTCGGATCAATATAGCCTTCTAGCACAATTTCTGCACTGGCAGGCACTTCCAGATCATTGCTGACGGATTTCACCACAGACGTCTTAGTCCCACGTAATAAGCCCGCAAAGGCATACTCTGACAAGGTATCTGGTACCGGCGTAACGGCGCCTAAAATCGTCGCAGGATCGGCACCCAGTGCCACAGAAACAGGAAATGGCTCGCCAGGGTGTGTTTCTTTCCACTCTTGGAAATCTAATGCGCCACCACGGTGAGATAGCCAACGCATAATCAATTTATTTTTAGCCACTAATTGTTGGCGATAAATGCCTAAATTTTGCCGTTTTTTCAATGGTCCTTTTGTGATCGTCAAGCCCCATGTCACTAAGGGCGCGACATCTTCTTTCCAGCATTGCATAATAGGCAGCTTATACAGATCAACATCTTCGTCCTTTAAAACGACTTGTTGGCAATCAGCTTTACCCAATACTTTAGTGGGCATATTCAACACCTGCTTAAATTGCGGAATACTCGAAAGAAAATCTTTAAACCCTTTCGGTGGCTCAGGCTCTTTTAAAAAAGCCAATAATTTCCCGACGTCACGTAACGCGGAGACCTGCTCTTGCCCCATCCCCATTGCTACTCTTTTCGGTGTCCCAAATAAATTACACAGTACGGGGATATCAAATCCTTTTGGATTTTCAAACAATAACGCTGGACCGCCTGCACGCAATGTGCGGTCTGCAATTTCGGTCATTTCTAAATGTGGATCAATTTCTTGCTTGATCCGCTTTAGCTCACCACGCTGTTCCAATAAAGTAAGAAAATCACGCAAATCTTTATATTTCATAGTCAGTACCATTTGAATGTTATTTTCGATGCCAATTTCTACTCGCACCTTAGACAGTAAAATATGTTATAGACAACAAGCTTGATTGCAAGCAATTTTGCTATCTCAAGCAACTTTCTGTAAAATCAAGCAAATTAGAATTTGATGACGCGGATTATTATGACAAAGAAAAAAGTAAAAGTTGGCACAAATACGATAGCCTTAAATAAACGTGCACGACACGATTATTTTATTGAAGACGAAATGGAAGCGGGTCTAGAATTGCAAGGCTGGGAAGTGAAGTCGATGCGTGCTGGAAAAGCCAACATTAGTGACAGTTATATTATCTTTAAACAAGGCGAAGCTTATTTATTTGGTGCAACAATTCAGCCACTTAATGTCGCTTCAACGCATATTGTGTGTGATCCCACACGGACACGCAAGCTGTTACTCAAGCAAAAAGAACTGGCATCATTATTTGGGAAAGCCAATCGTGATGGCTATACTATCGTTGCTCTCTCACTCTATTGGAAAGGCGCTTGGGCTAAACTGAAAATTGGTCTTGCCAAAGGGAAAAAACAGCACGACAAACGTGAAGATATCAAAGAACGCGAGTGGAAAGTCACGAAAGATCGTATTATGAAAAATGCACGCCTTGGCTAAAAAAAAAGCCTTGTGAGCATCATCACAAGGCTTTTTTAAACTAGCGAGCTTATTCTACACCGACCATCACAGAAGTCGCTTTAATAATAGCGTAAGCGTCTTTACCGACTTCCAATTTCAATTCTTCTACTGCAGCCATTGAAATGGTTGACGTAATCACATTCCCGGCGCCAATATCAATACTTACTACGGCATTGACAGCACCTTTTTCTAAAGCGACCACTTTCCCTTTAAATTGATTTCTTGCACTAATTTTCATGTTTTTTCCTCTTAATAAAATGGATAAAATTCACTACGAATTCGTCGCAATTATATCCAAGATGCAAAATAAAACAAGTTAAAAAAATTAAATTTTATTTAATAAAATCAACGATCTAAATCCTTTTATATAACCCTTATCATCTTTCACATTTTCTAACCGGAATTGATAATGATGTAGGGTGGCAATGCGCTGAACAATCGATAAACCCAATCCACTTCCTTTTTCATTTTGCCCTGCAGGACGATAAAAACGCTGTCCTAACTTTGCTAAATCGGCATCATTCACCCCATTACCATTATCTTCAATCACAATACGATCGGCATAAAGCTTAATCGTTATGGTACTTCCTTCTGGGCAATAGCGAAGCGCATTATCAATCAAATTACGTAACATTAATGATAATAAAAGGGGTTGCCCTTGTTGCACTGGTGGCGCGGCAATTAATTCAAATTGGAGATCCATTTGCCGTTTTTGCGCAGAAAAATAAAGTTCACTCACTAAAGACGCAATTAACGGCTCCCAATGAATCGCTTCCATTTCATCTAACTCAGCTAAATTATCCAAACGAGAGAGCGTGAGTAAACGTTCAATTAATTGACTAGCACGATCAATCCCTAACGTTAAGTTTTGCAAGGCTTGCTCGCGCATCAAAGCATCATCTCCTGCCATTTGTGCAACTTCAGTTTGAATGCGCAATGCCGCCAATGGACTACGTAATTCATGTGCGGCATCTGAAGTAAAACGTCGCTCACGCAATAACATCGTGGCAGTTCGCTCAAAGAAATGATTTAAATTGTGGATTAACGGTAAAATTTCTGTCGGTAAATTTTCACTCGGTAAAAGTGAAGTATCATCTGGACGGCGTTGCATTAACTGCGCATTCACTTGTTTTAGCGGTCGCAGCTCACGGCTAATCACCCAAACCAAAATCCCTAATAAAAAAGGTAAACTCGCGAACCAAATCCACATTTGCCCAAACACCATTTGGTTAATCAGATCTTCGCGATAGTCCATTTCTTGCCCTACGGCAATAATCCATTTTCCTTGATTGACTGGCAACCAAAAAATCCGCCAACGATCGTCATCTTCACGGATAGCACTGACTGAAAAACCATTGTGCGGTGCAAAAATGAAATTTTCCCCATTATTCCCATCGCTTAAAAGAAGATCACCGCGATGATTAAAAATTGCAAAAGCAAGAGCATCGTCATCATAGTGCCGAACTTTCTTGAGCTGTTTATTCACATCATGAGGGGCACGAGCAATCAGCATATTATGTAAATTCGCTGAGGCCAAACGCTGAGCTAATAGAATCTGTTGCGCATCAAAAACATCATTCACTTCTTTTCTTACTTGAAACCACGCCACCGCGGTTGAAGCTAACCAAATCACTAATGCGGTCAACGATAACGTGAAAATTAAACGAACCCGTAAACTTGTTTGCTTAAGCCATTTCATCATTTTTTCCTAGCGCATACCCTACACCATGCACAGTACGAATAAATTGTTTCCCTAATTTTTGGCGTAAATTATAAATATGGACCTCCAAGGCATTACTACTGACTTCATCATCCCAGTTATAAAGTTTCTCTTCAATCATACGGCGAGAAAGCACGCGATCTTTATTCAACATAAATAACTCTAATAATTTATATTCTCTCGTCGTTAACGCCACCTCTTCCTGTCTTAAAAACACTTTGCGCTGATTCGGGTCAAAACAGACCAAGCTATGTTCAATCACTGGGCTAGCTTGCCCATAACGACGACGAATGAGTGCCTGCAAACGTGCAATTACTTCTACTAATGCAAAAGGTTTACATAAATAATCATCAGCTCCTTTTTGCAATCCCATTACTCGTTCATCTAGCGTATCGCGCGCGGTTAGAATTAATACGGGTACATCGTATTTTTCTTTACGCCAACGCTGCAGGATGTCTAATCCATCCATTTTAGGTAAGGTTAAATCTAACACAACCGCATCATAAGGCGCGCTTTTTACCGCCTCCAATCCTGTTTTGCCATCCTGAAACCAATCGACTAAAAAACCCGATTTAGTTAGCCCAATCTGTAAGCCATTGCCAATTAAGGCATCATCTTCTATTAATAAAATTCGCATTTTTTTGACCGCACTTTTTTCAACACTTGTTCTTATTTTACACAAAAATAAAGAAAATCCCCATTCTCCATGACCTTAATCTAGCAGACAAAGATTAAGGAAGTCTTAATCTCAACCTACTTTTCAAAAAACTGACCGCACTTTTATCAGTCAATCACAAAAAAAGTAAAAAAATGTTGTAAGAAATGGATTTCCTGTTTCGACTAATCCCAGCATAACGCCATGATTAAGGAAAACCAGTGCGCTATATGTCGAATGATCATAGGGATAGGGACTGGCTTCTGTGTGAGAGAGGAGGTTCCACATTAAGTAGCCAAAATGATGTTCTCTTCGGCGCATTTAAGCAGAGAAAAGAAAGGAGAGCCATTCCTGCTTAAAAGGGAATTTTTCCCGACACCATTGAAAACTGGCATATAGAAAATGTCATCAATGGGCTTACAAGGCATGGATAACTTGTAATAACAATGAGGTAAATAATGTATAAGACAAATTCCAATATCCAATGGATTGGCACTGGCATCGGCCTACTTGGTTTACGTCTTTTTCTCGCTTGGGAATTTTTTGAATCGGGTAAAGAAAAATGGAAGGGCGAAAACTGGTTTATGGAAATACAAGAAAGTTTTCCTTTCCCATTCAATGTCATCCCAAGCGATCTTAATTGGACATTGGCAATGGGGGCAGAACTCTTATTACCGTTCTTCCTCACTCTCGGCTTTTTCACTCGTTGTAGTGCATTAAGCCTGACCATCTTAACCGCTGTTGCTTGGTACAGCGTACATGCAGGGGCGGGTTATAACGTGTGTAATAATGGTTACAAAATGGCCTTAATTTATATCGTCACCTTGTTACCATTAATCACTCAAGGGGCAGGAATATTCTCTGTAGATCACTTACTACAGCGAAAATCCCCGACCTTAAATCAATAAAAAAATGCGAAAGTATTTCATACATCATAGAGGAGATTAAAGATGAAAAAATTGGCAACTTTAGCCGCATTAGCCGGTGCATTAACCATGGCAGCAACAGCACCTGCACAAGCAGAAATGAAATCAGCAGGGAAGGCTGAGCAATGTGTTGAAGGTAAATGCCTAAAAACCAAAGCGGCTGAAGGAAAATGTGGTGAAGGTAAATGTGGTGCACATGATCACAAAGCAAAAGCGGCAGAAGGTAAATGCGGTGAAGGCAAATGTGGTGCACATGACCACAAAGCGAAAGCTGCTGAAGGCAAATGTGGTGCACATGATCACAAAGCAAAAGCCGCTGAAGGTAAATGTGGCGAAGGAAAATGCGGTTCTAAATAAAGCACAACGATTGCTGGTGTAATGTTTACACCAGCGCTTTAATTAAAATAATGGAGTCAATATGATGTTACAAGGTGCAGGCTTAGGGTATCGTCGTGATCTCGCTGAAGATTTTTTATTACTGCCCGACAACAGTGTTGTCAACTTTATGGAAGTGGCACCAGAAAATTGGATCAAAATGGGAGGGGCGGCGCGCTATAAATTTGATCAAGCGGCCGAACGATTTCCACTCGCCGTCCATGGCCTTTCACTCTCTTTAGGTGGACAGGCGCCTTTAGATAAAGCCTTATTACAGGGCATTAAAGCATTAATGACACAATATCAAGCTGTCTTTTTTTCTGAGCATTTAAGCTATTGTGAATGTGACGGACATCTTTATGATTTGCTCCCGATGCCATTTACGGAAGAAGCCGTAAAACATGTGGCACAGCGTATTCGTGAAGTACAAGATTTTCTGGGTATGCAAATTTCCTTAGAAAATACGTCCTATTATTTGCATTCACCAACCAGTACCATGAATGAAGTCGAATTTCTAAACGCCATAGCCCAAGAGGCTAACTGTGGTATTCACTTAGATGTCAATAATATTTATGTGAATGGTGTGAACCATGGCTTGCTCAATCCTTATGTTTTTTTAGATCATGTTGATGTTAGCCGTGTAAACTATATTCATATTGCAGGACACGATGAGGAACATGGCGCCGCAAATCCGATTTCCCCTTCAGATGAAGCCTTTAATAAAATAAAAGGAGAATATCGTCATCTCCCCCAATTATTAGTGGACACACATGGTGAGGCGGTAAAAGGTAATGTCTGGGATTTATTAGAATATGCTTATCAACGTTTACCGCATATTCCACCAACATTACTTGAACGTGATTTTAATTTCCCTCCGTTTACCGAGCTTTATGCTGAAGTCGAACATATTGCGCAACTGCAACAAAAACACGCTAAACTGACAGTGGAAAATCGCCATGCTGCCTAAATCATCGAATCTTAAAGCAACCCAAGCTGCTCTAGCTAAAGCCGTACGTCTAGGGCATGCTGACCCCTTAAATGGTTATGCACCACAGCGTTTAGCCGTTTATGCTCGCTTAGTACGTAATAACACATTTGGGTTTATTGATCGCTGTTTTGTTGAAGCCCCAAATCATCTTTCAGCAACAAGGTGGGCAGAAACGAAGGAACGTTTTATCCAAGAAGGGAAAGCAACATCCCCCTATTTCCAAGATATCGCGGGAGAATTTCTTACCTTTTGTCAGACACAAACTGATTTCTCGGCAGACATTTTAGCTTTAATGGATTTTGAATATACTCAACTGCTTGCCGAGGTAGAAAAAACGAATCTTACTGATCCGATAGCGTGGGATGAGAGAACAGAGATGCAATTATCTCCTGCTGCTTTCCTCAAAAGTTATGATGTGGACTTTTTATCAAGTCACTTTAGTCAGCTTGAAAAAGCTGCATCGCATATCATTGTTTGGCGTAACCGACATTTTCAGGTAAAACAGCAAACACTGTCCGAATTAGATTTTTGGTTACTGACTTACCTTGCTGAGCAACCAACATCACTCTCACATCTCTCACAGGCATTAGCGGATCTCATCGCTGATCACGCTAGCTTACAGCCGATTTTGGCACAAGCGTGGACAAATTGGTTTGAGGCAGATGTCATCTGTCCAGTTACAGACTAAAAAAACTGTAATCCATTTGTCTTAATACAAAAACGGTGAAAATGTTTTGCATTTTCACCGCACTTTTTTATTCAGGCTTACTCTCGTCTTTATCATGCTGCTGTGCAAATTGTTTCATCATTTGACTTAAACTTTCACAGTTTTTACCGAAATTATCACATCTTAGGCACATTAAACGATGTAACCTAACCCCCACGCTTTCGACTAAGGATAATGGTCTTTCATGAGATTCTGAGATGAGTTTCGTCACTTTAAAACAATATTTCATTTATCTCTCCCCCATTTTTGTCGTCAAACAATGCCGCAGCTGTAAACGAGCACGGTAAAGTAATACATGCAAATTCGAGGTTGTTATTTGTTCTGTTGAACAAATATCCTCTGATGTCAGCTCTAAATACTCACGCATCATAAAGACTTTCGCTTGCAATGCAGGTAAGCGCGTCAAACACACTTCAAACAGCCCCCAAAATTGCTCAGAATACACCGTATTTTCATTCTCTTGTAAACGAGAAGGCGCATATTCTTTACGCCAACGTCCACCATCAAAAAAGCTATTTTCATCCTCATCAGTGATAAGTTCGCTTTCTACCACAAAACGATGATTAACGCGCAAGTAGTCAATAATTTTGTTCTTTAAAATCGCAAAGATCCATGTTTTTAATGCGGATTGTCGTTTAAAACTCTCTATATTTTTTAATGCGCTAACAAAGGCTTCTTGTACCACATCCTCTGCCAAAATAGGATCTTTGAGTTGCAACGTTGCAAATTTCAACATTTGCCCACGAATTGTTTCTAATTCTTCTGATGAAATATTGTGCATAACCTATTTTAATCCATTAAATATTCAAAATTTGAAAACCTAAAGGCTGTAAATAATCTAGCAATCACATTGACAAAAAAGGCTAGAATTTTAATTTCTAGCCTTTTTGCTCTCTTTTAAATGGTGCTCTGGGCGAGACTTGAACTCGCACGTCCGATGGACACTACCCCCTCAAGATAGCGTGTCTACCAATTCCACCACCAGAGCTTAATCTTTTTAATTATTGAGGAATATCGCTATTTTTTGTCTCAACCGCTGGCACATCTACTTTTTGCTGTTGTTGAATTTGCTCAGCTGTTGCAGATAAATCATCAAATTTGCCTTGCTTTACGTTATCACGGTGAGAGTTAACATTGCCAATCACAATACTCATCACAAAAAACGCTGTCGCTAAAAGCGCTGTCATTTTAGATAAAAAGTTACCTGACCCAACAGAACCAAAAATTGTACCAGAGGCACCACCGCCAAAAGACGCACCAGCATCCGCACCTTTACCTTGTTGAATCAAGATCAGAAAGATGATGGCAACTGAAATGATTAAATAACCCAATAATAGTGTTTGATACATTATACTCTTCTCTAAAGTGCAAATTCGCATTTAAATTAACGTGCGGATATTATCGAATATCGTCATGAAGCGCAAGTAATTTTCTTCATTCCCATGTTACTTGTTGGTATTTTATTCAACAGTACTTAATTCCTCACTCATTCAGCCTCAATTAGCCCCCCGCTTACCTGAGCAAAGCCCAAAAGATATAACTTTTATCTAACTGGCATTTTACCTTGCTAAGCAGGACGCTTTTTAGACTTCGCGCTCGTCTTTTTCGAAAAAGACTGAGGTTTCTCCACTTGACTTAATTGGCGTAGCGCGGCGAAGTTCACATAACGCATCAACTCAGGTAAAAAGTTCGTCAACGTTGACATAAATTGCTGATAACTCATTTCTTTCTGACTAATACTGGTCAATTGTGATTCCCAATGTGCCGTCATATCAGGCTGTGTTGCCACATCGGGTAAGGCTTGAATTAAAATACGCCCAGTTTCAGTACTGTGAATATTGCGTCCTTTTTTATATAAAAAACCCCGCTTAAATAAGAGTTCAATAATGCTAGCCCTTGTTGCTTCTGTCCCTAACCCATCTGTTTCCCGCAGAATTTTTTTCAATTCTTTGTCTTGTACAAAACGCGCAATCCCAGTCATTGCAGAAAGCAATGTCGCATCAGTAAAGGGTTTAGGGGGCTGTGTTTTTTTACTAACAATTTCCCCTTTCTCGCAAAATAAAATCTGCCCTTTTTTCACGACAGGTAATAAAGGTTCTTGCTGCTCATCACTGTCTTCTTTCCCCAAAAGTTGTTTCCAGCCCGCAACTTGTAAATTACGCGCTTGCGCAATAAAGGTGCCCCCCGCAATATTTAAGGTTATTTTACTTTTCCGATATTCTGCATCCGGACAAAATTGCATTAAATACTGACGTGCGATTAAATGGTAAATTTGCCATTCAGGCTGATTCAGGTTAACGGGGGTATTTTTCGCTGTTGGAATAATGGCGTGGTGTGCCTCTACTTTTTTATCATTCCAGCAACGATTTTTTTGCTCTGGATTTAAAATATCAGGCAAAGGCTGATAGTCTGAAATATGGCGAGAAATCGCCTGAAAGACTTTTGTGCGTTCCGCGAAATGCTCTTCTGGTAAATAACGGCAATCCGAACGCGGATATGTAATCAAACGGTGCGTTTCATACAAACGTTGACAAATATCCAATACTTCTTGTGCCGATAAGCCATAACGTTTCGCCGCATCAATTTGTAACGCGGACAAAGAATAAGGCAACGGCGCACTTTCATGCTCGCGTTTATCCACATACTCCACCACCTCTGCAGGTTGTTGCGCAATCCGTTTGACTACATTTTCCACTAACCCTAACGAAAGCACACGTCCTTCTTCGTCCTGATAATCTTCGCACGCCTTACTTGGCTGCCATAAGGCTTTAAATTGTGGAATGTCCGCTTTCTCTTGCGCAGAAAGTGCGGTGATTTTTTCTGGTGTTTCCGCTTGAATATGGGCAAGTACTTCAAAAAAATCCTTTGGTTTGAAGTTTTCGATCTCTAAATCTCGACGCACAATCAAGCCCAACACCGGGGTTTGTACACGTCCCACCGACAATACACCTTGATAACCAGCTTGCCGACCTCGCAAGGTATAAGCGCGTGTCATGTTAATACCATACAGCCAATCTGCCCGAGCTCGTGCTAAAGCGGAAGTAGCAAGAGGGATAAAATTGCGATTTGATTGTAGTTTGTTCACGGCTTTTTCAACCGCACTTGGATTCAGATCACTAATTAAACAACGCTGAATCTGATTCAGTTTATCGACACTTAAATTAGCATAGCTAAACACTTCATCCACCAATAACTGCCCTTCACGATCGGGGTCGCCTGCGTTAATCAAAATATCCGCTTGATGAATCAATTTTTCAACGATAGTTAATTGTTTGTGTACATCTTTACGGGGAATGAGTTGCCATTTTTCAGGAATGATCGGCAGATGTTCTAAGCGCCATTGCTTAAATTTGGGATCATAGGCATCGGGTTCGGCTTGTTCGAGTAAATGCCCTATGCACCATGTCACATAATCATCGGCACCACACTTAATAAAGCCGTCACCCCGCAGGTGAGGTTTAGGTAACACATCCGCAATGGCTCTTGCAAGGCTGGGTTTCTCCGCTATAAATAATCGCATTATCGAATTTTACCCGAGTTGGCGACGTCCTAAAAAGGAATGAGTCAAAGTTGTACCATCCACCATTTCTAACTCCCCCCCCACTGGAATCCCATGTGCAATACGGGTGACTTTGATATTTTGTTGCATACAAAGCTCTGCGATGTAATTCGCTGTGGCATCACCTTCGACGGTTGGGTTAGTAGCCAAAATCACTTCATGAAAGCTTTCTTCTTGCAAGCGTTTTTGTAATAAATGCAAACCAATTTCTTTGGGACCAATTCCATCTAATGGCGATAAATGCCCCATTAACACAAAATAACGCCCTGAAAATTGTCCTGTTTGTTCAATAGCTTGAATATCAGACGGCTGCTCAACCACACAAAGTAGTCCTGAATGCTGACGGCGAGGGTTGTTACAAATCGTGCACACCTCTTCTTCCGTAAAAGTACGACAATGGCTGCAATGTCCGATTTTTGACATCGCTTCCGTTAAAGCGCGGGCAAGTTCCATGCCGCCATTACGATTACGTTGTAATAAGTGATATGCCATACGTTGAGCAGATTTTGGTCCAACACCGGGTAAACAACGTAAACTTTCGATCAAATGTTCGAGTAATGGGCTGGTTTGCATGATGTATTTCTCTTTTGTCCTAAATGTGTATGAGTGAAAAAATGACCGTTTTTTCTTTTTCTATGCAAAATAAATTTCATAAAAAACAGACCGCACTTTGAGCTATTTTTCAAAAGTGCGGTCATTTTAAAAAAGTTTTATTGTCTCACTTAATCAAGATGCTTTTGTTTACGTTCTTTGACAACGCAAAGAAAACAAAGATTAAAACGGCATTTTAAAGCCTGGTGGTAACGCCATACCGGCAGTGACTGACGCCATTTTCTCTTTTTGTAATTCTTCCGCACGACGTACTGCATCATTAAATGCTGCGGCAATTAAGTCCTCAAGCATATCTTTATCGTCTTCCATTAAACTAGGATCGATTTCTACGCGACGACAATTATGCGCACCATTGATAGTAATTTTAACCAAGCCCGCACCAGATTCCCCAGTAACTTCTAGCTGCGCAATCTCTTCTTGCATTTTTTGCATACGATCTTGCATCTGTTGCGCTTGTTTCATTAAATTGCCTAAACCGCCTTTTCCAAACATAATTTTTTCCATCTGTTAATTTAAAAATTGGTTGGCATTTTAGCGAAAAATTTCAAAGTTGGAAATAAAGAAACGTGATCTAGTCTAAAAATTCGGCTTTTTCCTGTTGAGAGGATAAATTTTCCGTATTATAGTATGTTTTAACAATTTCGTAACGAAACCTTACCGCACTTGATACGAATGCGGTTTTTCCCTAACAGAAATAAAAGCAAACCCCATGAGGTAACCTATGTCTGACTTTCTACAATCTTATCAACAACATGTTGATGAACGTGCGGCATTAGGCATTGTGCCGAAACCTTTAGATGCAGAACAAACCGCCCAATTAATTGAACTCCTAAAAAACCCACCTGCTGATAAAGCTGACTTTCTTTTAAATTTATTCGAAACGCGTATCCCTGCTGGTGTTGATGAAGCCGCCTATGTGAAAGCCTCGTTTCTCGCCGCCGTCGCAAAACGTGATGTACAGTCTCCGCTCATTTCCGCAGAAAAAGCCGTGCAACTATTAGGAACGATGCAAGGTGGCTATAATATTGAGCCGCTTCTTCATGCGCTTGATGATGAAACACTCGCCCCAATTGCGGTTGAAGCACTTTCTACCACGCTTTTAATGTTTGATAACTTCCACGATGTAGCTGAGCGAGCGAAGAAAGGCAATCTATTTGCCAAACAAGTTTTGACTTCGTGGGCAAATGCAGATTGGTTTTTATCTCGCCCGAAATTAGCGGAAAAACTCACTGTTACCGTATTTAAAGTAACAGGGGAAACCAATACTGACGATCTGTCACCTGCCCAAGATGCCTGGTCACGTCCAGATATTCCATTACATGCCTTGGCGATGTTAAAAAATACCCGTGATGGCATTGAGCCTGACGATGCTGGCAATGTCGGACCAATTAAACAATTAGAACAATTAAAACAAAAAGGTTTTCCATTGGCTTATGTCGGCGATGTTGTCGGGACAGGCTCTTCACGTAAATCCGCCACCAACTCTGTGCTTTGGTTTATGGGGGAAGATATTCCTTATATTCCAAATAAACGTGCTGGCGGTGTGGTACTGGGTGGCAAAATTGCGCCGATTTTCTTCAACACAATGGAAGATGCCGGTTCATTACCAATTGAAGTGGATGTCAGTGAACTCAACATGGGGGATGTGATTGATATTTATCCATACCAAGGCAAAATTTGTCGTCATGATACTGACGAGGTTTTAGCTGAATTTAGTTTAAAAACCAATGTGCTGTTAGATGAAGTGCGTGCAGGTGGTCGTATTCCATTAATCATTGGACGTGGTCTAACCCATAAAGCACGTTGTGAATTAGGTCTGCCTGAAAGTGATATTTTTGCCAAACCACAATGCAGTACAGAAAGCCAAAAAGGTTTTACTCTTGCCCAAAAAATGGTGGGGCGCGCTTGTGGTGTGGACGGTATTCGTCCAGGACAATACTGTGAGCCACGCATGACCTCTGTCGGTTCACAAGATACCACTGGACCAATGACTCGTGATGAGTTAAAAGACCTTGCTTGTTTGGGTTTCTCCGCTGATTTAGTGATGCAATCTTTCTGTCATACGGCAGCTTATCCAAAACCAGTTGATGTAGTCACACATCACACACTCCCTGATTTCATTATGAATCGTGGCGGGGTTTCATTACGTCCTGGTGATGGTGTCATTCACTCTTGGCTAAACCGTATGTTATTGCCTGATACAGTTGGTACAGGTGGTGACTCGCATACGCGTTTCCCGATTGGAATTTCCTTCCCTGCGGGTTCTGGCTTAGTGGCATTTGCAGCGGCCACAGGTGTCATGCCATTAGATATGCCGGAGTCAGTATTAGTGCGCTTTAAAGGCGAAATGCAACCGGGAATTACCTTGCGCGATTTGGTGCATGCGATCCCTTATTATGCGATTAAACAAGGTTTGCTCACCGTAGAGAAAAAAGGCAAGAAAAACATTTTCTCTGGACGTATTTTAGAAATTGAAGGCTTAGAGAACTTAAAAGTCGAACAGGCCTTTGAGCTTTCTGATGCATCAGCAGAACGTTCTGCCGCGGCTTGTACAATTAAACTAGCGAAAGAACCCATTATTGAATATTTAAATTCAAATATCGTGTTATTGAAATATATGATTGCCGAAGGCTATGGCGATGCGCGCACACTTGAGCGCCGGATTAAAGGCATGGAGCAATGGCTGGCTGATCCACAACTAATGGAAGCCGATCCTGATGCTGAATATGCGGCAGTGATTGAAATTGACCTCGCTGAAATCAAAGAACCGATTTTATGTGCACCAAATGATCCCGATGACGCGCGTTTATTGTCCGAAGTCCAAGGCGATAAAATTGATGAAGTCTTTATCGGATCTTGCATGACGAATATAGGTCACTTCCGTGCAGCAGGAAAATTATTAGCCAAGTTCAAAGGCATGATTCCAACTCGCCTCTGGATTGCCCCACCAACCAAAATGGATGCGGCATTATTAAGTGAAGAAGGTTATTACAGTATTTATGGTAAAAGTGGCGCACGGATTGAGATTCCAGGTTGTTCATTATGCATGGGTAACCAAGCGCGTGTTGCTGATAATGCCACGGTGGTTTCTACTTCAACGCGTAACTTCCCGAACCGTTTAGGACAAGGTGCAAATGTTTATCTTGCATCTGCCGAGCTAGCCGCGGTTTCGGCGATTTTAGGTAAATTACCAACGTCAGAAGAATACCTCACCTTTGCAGCAGACTTACAACAAGACAAGGACGACACTTATCGTTATATGAACTTTGACCAAATCAACAGCTATACTAAAAAAGCAGATAACGTGATTTTTCAAAGTGCGGTATAATTTTCAAGAATTTTAACACCACAAACGGGGAACATCAGTTCCCCGTTCGCTATGAATGATCACCGTTTTCTCTGACGAGAAAATAAAAGGAATTAAACATCATGAAATTAAAGTCAACCGTCTCTCAACTGTGCTTAGCGTTACCTTTTGTGTTGACAGGACAAGCCTTGGCTGAAGGAAAACTTACTGTCTATTGCAGTGTACAAAATACTACCTGCGAAAAAATGGTACAAACCTTCAGTAAAAAATACGACATTGAAACAAAGTTTATTCGTAATAGCACCGGCGCAACACTGGCAAAATTAATGGCAGAGAAAAATAATCCTCAAGCTGATGTATGGTATGGCGGGACGATTGAACACCATTTTCAAGCTGGTGACTTAGCCTTACTGGAACCTTACCGCTCACCTTATCAAGCTGACATTATGCCACAATTTAGAGCTCTCACTGAAAAGCGCGGTGATTTGACCTCTATCGTTTATATGTTGGTACTGGGATTTGGTATTAATACCGAGAAATTCAAACAACTAGGAATCGATACCTATCCAAAATGTTGGTCAGATTTACTCGATCCGCGTTTACAAGGCTATGTACAAATGCCTGATCCGCAAATCTCCGGCACCACCTATACCGCTATCGCTACGCTAATTGAATTATGGGGTGAAGAAAAAGCATTTGATTATCTTAAAAAACTCAATGCCAATGTTTCAGAGTATGTGAAAAGTGCGTTGGTTACCACCAACTTATCACGTGGCGAATCTGCTGTTGCGGTTGGTTTTGTCCACAGTTATGCCACAGAAAAAGAAAATGGCGCACCAGTTGAAAGCATCCAACCTTGTGAAGGCGATGGCTATTCTTTAGGAGGCATGAGTATTGTCAAAAATGCCCGTAATCTTGAGAATGCCAAACGCTTTGTCGACTGGGCATTAACCAAAGAAGCGCAAGAATTGGTTTGGCGAGAAACCAAAGTCTATCAAATTCCAACCAATATCCATGCGGAAGCCTCGCCACAATCTGTCGATCCGAAGCAATTAAAACTGATCAATTATGATTTTGACCGTTTTGGTTCAAGTGCAGAAGGCAAACGTCTCACAGACAAATGGGTCAAAGAAGTGAAAATGGCAAAATAAGCTAAAAAAATAGGCAGATACTGTTCTGCCTATTTTTATTCTCGTCGTGCTTAAGCGTTTTCGATACCAAATGCCATGACTTCATGAATTGCATTTGCGCCTAAGGCAATCATCAATAAGCGATCCACACCTAATGCAATACCAGAACAATTCGGCACTCCCGCTTGTAATGCCCCTAATAAGCGTTTATCAATTTGACGTTGCGGCAAACCCATTTTTTGTCGTTGTACATTATCTTGCTCAAAGCGATGCAATTGTTCATTCACATCTGTTAACTCATGGAAACCATTCGCCAATTCAAGCCCTTTGTAATAAAACTCAAAACGTTCTGCAACACGATGATCTTCAGAGCTGATTTGTGCAAGTGCGGCTTGTGTCGCGGGGAAATGATAAACTGCGACCGGATTTTCTTTACCAATATTCGGCTCAACAACAGTGCTAAATAAAAATTGCAATAAGGTATCACGATCTTCTTGCTCAGCCTGCTGTAAATGATATTGCTTTGCCTTTGCCACTAATTCCGCTTTTTCCGCAGAAAGTGGATCTAAGCCCACATATTCTTGGAAAACAAATTGATAACTTAAACTTTCTGTTGGTTTACAATCCAAAATTTGCTGCAATAGATCATCCACTTCATTAATTAAACGATACATATCAAAATGAGGACGATACCATTCCAACATCGTAAATTCAGGATTGTGACGTTGCCCAGCTTCTTCGTTACGAAACACGTGACATAACTGAAAAATAGGACCACTACCAGCAGCAAGTAAACGCTTCATATGATATTCTGGGCTAGTTGATAACCACAAGGCTTTCGATTTTTCAGCTGTAGGTGAAATAAATGTAGTGTTAAACGTCGATAAATGCACATCTGTGACCCCAAATTCACTGAGTACAGGGGTTTCTACTTCTAATAAACCACGATCAGTAAAAAAGCGACGAATTTCAGCAATAATCTTGGCTCGTGCTAGCAAATTCTCAATAGAGGCTGAAGGCTGCCAATTTTCTTGTTCAAACATAAACTTGTCCGTTTTATAAATAAGATGGCGCTATTCTAACTATCCCCTTAGGTTATTTCAAATTCTGCCTCACACTTGTACAGAAAATAATCTACGCATTCTATTTAAGTCGGCGAAATCCCCGTTTAAAAATCTGATTTATCCCTAGAGAAAAAAAGGGTTTCAGCAAAAAAGGCGATCTAGGATAAACGTTCTAAAAAAAACCCGTTTTAACTTTTTTGAGGTAGATCACGAAACTGGTTTTTTCTTGTAAAAAAAGGTTATTAATATCCCAAAATAGTGGCAAAATGAAACTACCCTAATGAACCAATTTCGGTTCCTTTTTACTTTATATTCTGATTGGAGGAATATCGTGCAAACTGTTAATGTCGATATTGCAATTGTAGGTGCTGGTGGCGGTGGTTTACGCGCAGCGATTGCAGCAGCGGAAGCAAACCCTAACTTAAAAATTGCATTAGTATCAAAAGTTTACCCTATGCGCAGTCATACCGTGGCCGCAGAAGGCGGTGCAGCTGCCGTTATCAAAGAGGAAGACTCTTATGATAAACACTTCCATGATACTGTGGCGGGTGGCGACTGGTTATGTGAACAAGATGTGGTTGAATATTTTGTGCAACATTCACCGGTAGAAATGACTCAACTTGAACGCTGGGGCTGTCCTTGGAGCCGTAAACAAGATGGTGATGTCAACGTTCGCCGTTTCGGAGGAATGAAAATTGAGCGTACTTGGTTCGCGGCAGATAAAACCGGTTTCCACTTATTACACACGTTATTCCAAACGTCCATTCAATATCCGCAAATCGTTCGTTTTGATGAGCACTTCGTCTTAGATATTCTCGTTGATGATGGTCATGCGCGTGGTATGGTTGCCATGAACATGATGGAAGGGACCTTAGTACAAATTAATGCCAATGCGGTGGTGATTGCAACGGGTGGTGGTTGCCGTGCATTCCGTTTCAATACCAATGGCGGTATCGTAACAGGGGATGGTCTTTCAATGGCTTACCGTCACGGTGTACCGTTACGTGATATGGAATTCGTTCAATATCACCCAACAGGTTTACCAAATACCGGTATTTTAATGACTGAAGGTTGCCGAGGTGAAGGTGGTATTTTGGTCAACAAAGACGGTTACCGTTATCTCCAAGACTATGGTCTAGGACCTGAAACACCAATCGGCAAACCTGAAAATAAATATATGGAATTGGGTCCTCGTGATAAAGTTTCACAAGCCTTCTGGCAAGAATTACAAAAAGGCAACACCTTAAAAACCGCGAAAGGGGTAGATGTTGTACACCTCGATTTACGTCACTTAGGTGAAAAATACTTACATGAACGCTTACCATTTATTTGTGAATTAGCACAAGCATACGAAGGCGTTGATCCTGCCAAAGCACCAATCCCAGTACGTCCAGTTGTACACTACACGATGGGCGGGATTGAAGTGGACTTCAACAGTGAAACCCGTATCAAAGGCTTATTCGCTGTTGGTGAATGTGCCTCTTCAGGTTTACATGGAGCAAACCGTTTAGGCTCTAACTCTTTGGCTGAATTAGTGGTTCTTGGTCGCGTAGCTGGTGAATACGCTGCACAACGTGCTGTTGAAGCGCCTGCTGTTAACCAAACGGCAGTAGATGCACAAGCGCGTGATATTGTTCAACGTTTAGAAGACTTATATCACCAAGAAGGTAATGAGTCTTGGTCTGAAATCCGCGATGAAATGGGTGATGCCATGGAAGAAGGTTGTGGTATTTACCGTACTCAAGAAAGTATGCAAAAAGCCGTGGATAAAATTGCAGAACTGAAAGAACGTTACAAACGTATTCGCATCACCGACCGTTCTAGCGTGTTTAACACCAATGTCTTATATACGGTTGAATTAGGTTATATCTTAGATGTTGCACAATCTATTGCTAACTCAGCGATTGAGCGTAAGGAATCTCGTGGTGCACACCAACGTTTAGACTACACTGAACGTGACGATGTGAATTACTTGAAACATACCCTTGCTTTCTACAATGGAGATGACGCACCGCGTATTGAATATAGCGATGTAAAAATCACGAAATCTCAACCTGCCAAACGTGTTTATGGTGCAGAAGCCGAAGCACAAGAAGCGGCAAAAGCCAATAAGGAGAACGCAAATGGTTAATCAAGCAATCATGAATATCGAAGTATTGCGTTACAATCCTGAACAGGACAAAGAACCATACTTACGGACTTATCAAGTGCCTTACGATAATCAAACGTCATTGCTTGATGCGTTAGGCTATATTAAAGACAAATTAGAGCCTGAACTTTCTTATCGTTGGTCTTGTCGTATGGCGATCTGTGGTTCATGCGGGATGATGGTTAACAACAAGCCAAAATTAGCCTGTAAAACGTTCTTACGCGACTATAGCGGTCATATGCGTATTGAGCCATTGGCGAATTTCCCAATTGAGCGTGATTTGGTTGTTGATTTAAGCCACTTTATTGAAAGCTTAGAAGCCATTAAGCCTTATATTATCGGCAACCAAGCACCTGCATTAGACGGTAAACCGCATCCATCTTCCGAGTTAGCCAAAAGCCGTACGAAGCAAACACCAGCACAACTTGAGAAGTATCGTACTTTCTCAATGTGTATCAACTGTGGTTTATGCTATGCCGCTTGCCCACAATTTGGTTTAAATCCTGAGTTTGTTGGACCTGCTGCATTAACGCTTGCACATCGTTACAACCTTGATAATCGTGACCACGGTAAAGAAGAACGGATGAAGATTATTAATGGTAAAAATGGGGTGTGGAGCTGTACATTTGTTGGCTATTGTTCGGAAGTCTGTCCAAAACACGTCGATCCAGCTTCCGCGGTAAACCAAGGTAAAGTCGAAAGTGCAAAAGACTTTGTAATTGCAATGCTTAAACCGCAAAAGTAAGGAGTGTAAAATGACAGCAACAACCAGTAAACGCAAAAAATACGTGCGTGAAATGAAACCAACTTGGTGGAAAAAGTTAGATTTTTACAAACTTTATATTGCGCGTGAAGCCACTGCAATTCCAACACTTTGGTTCTGTTTAGTCTTACTTTATGGAGTGATTAGCCTAGGTAGTTTAGACAGTTTTGGCAATTTCATTTCATTCTTGAAAAACCCGATTGTGATTATTTTAAATATCATCACACTCGGTGCAATGTTATTAAATACGGTGACTTACTATGTAATGACACCTAAAGTATTAAATATCATTGTTAAGAATGAACGAATTAATCCTAACATCATTACGATGGCATTGTGGGCGGTAACAGCCTTTATCAGCCTCGTCATTTTAGTCTTTATGTATGTATAAGCGAGGAGAGAAAGATGAAAGATACACCAAAACGTTCTAATGAACCTGTTGTATGGTTATTGTTTGGCGCAGGAACAACTGTCAGTGCCATGTTCTATCCTGTGTTAGTATTAATTCTTGGCTTCTTGCTACCATTTGGTTTAATTGATCCTAAAAATATCATTGAACTTATAGGCTTCTTACACAGCCCATTAGGTAAATTACTGTTACTTGTGTTATTAATTTTCCCAATGTGGGGAGCAATGCACCGTATCCATCATGGTATGCATGACTTCAAAATCCACATTCCAGCAAGTGGTGTCATTTTCTATGGTTTATCTGTGCTTTATACGGTATTAGTTTGCTTCGCTGTATTTAGCTTATAATTCATCCCTAAATCACAAAAGGCGGATATGTTATCCGCCTTTCTTATATTATATTCCCTCTCTCCTTTCCTCATTCTTAGCAAGCAAGTTTTCTTCCTTCTATTTTCAAAAGGGCGTGCCTTATGATCATATTGAATCAATACGGGACGATTTCCCCAATGGATTTTGCTGAAATCTGTCGTGTATCGTGAACGAAATAGGCGATGTGTATGACAAGCATTGAATGAAAGTGCAAACAGAACAAAAATCTAACCGCAAAGTGCGGTCAGATTTCAGCATTTTTTGATTAGGTACGTTTACGGCTTAACAACCACCAAGTAATTAATAAAAATAAGACACTTGGCATTAAGGCGCCGGCTAATGGCGTTACATTGTACACTAAACTAAGAGGTCCAAAAATTTCATTGACCACATAGAACAGGAAGCCAAAACAAATTCCTGTCACAATGCGCGCTCCCGCGGTTACACTGCGCAAAGGACCAAAAATAAAGGATAGCGCTAACATCATCATCACGCCAACAGAGAGAGGCTGAAATAATTTACGCCAATAAGTTAATTCAAATTTCTTTGATTCCTGTCCTGTTTCACGTAAAAACGTAATATAGTTAGATAAGCCAGAAATGGATAAGGAGGTTGGTCTTAGTGAGGCAATACCAAGTTTATCCGGCGTTAAATTGGTTTGCCATTCAGCATTTACACGATTTACTGTCGTAATTTCATTTTCCGAAATTGCGGATTCTGTGAGGCGATGTAAAATCCATTTCCCTTCTTGATAAGTCGCTGTGTTAGCATGCTTAACTTGTTGTAATTGGCGATTTTCAGCAAAACGATAAATATACACATCACTTAACGCAATATCATCGGTAATCCGCTTAATATAAATAAATTCATTGCCATCTTTTGCCCAAATCCCATTTTTCACTGAGAGTAACGAGCCACCAGAAATGGCTTTGGAACGCATATCACGAGCAAATTGTTCGGTTTGAGGAATCCCCCATTCACCGATTAACATCGTAAGAATGACGAGGGGTAACGCAGTTTTCATCACAGCAAAACCGATCTTTAAACGCGAAAAACCAGATGCCTGCATCACAACCAATTCACTACGGCTGGCTAAGTTGCCTAACGCAATTAACGCGCCCAATAAAGCAGCCATCGGGAAAAAGGTTTCAATGTCTTTTGGGATCGTCAACACCGTATAAAGAATCGCTTGCCAAATATCGTAGGTACCTTTACCGACACTACGAAACTGCTCAACAAACTTAATAATGCCGGAAAGCCCTACTAGCATAATTAAGGTAGCAAAAATTGCGCCTAAAATACTTTTACCTAAATAACGGTCTAAGGTGCTCATCATTTTTGCTTATCCTTTTATCGCCAGATTCTTATTCAACCAATACCGCACTTTATACATCGAAGCGCTTCCCCAGCTATTCAACAAAAGCCCCAATAGGAAAAAGAGTATATTCACTAACGGCATTAATACGCTTCCATCCAATTTACCCGCAGCCCAAGCAGACTTCAGTGAACTTTGTAGCAGAAAATAAATTAAATACAGTAACAACGCGGGTAATACTTTTGCGAAACGACCTTGGCGAGGGTTCACTCGGCTTAATGGCACCGCTATCAGCGCCATTAAAGGCACCGCCAAGATCAGACTTAAACGCCAATTCAATTCTGCTTTAGCTGCCGGGGTATGAGTTTTCATCAAATCCCAAAAACCTAACTCTTCCGTTTCCTGTTCATCATTGTTTTTATCTTGATAACCTAAATAAGCTTGATACTCTTCAAAATGCGTAATACGGAAATCAGGAAAAGCACTGCTGCCTTCTACACGTTGGCTATTTTCAAGTTTGAGAATTTGATCCCCATTAGGCAGGGCTTTTAGCTCGCCTTTCTCCGCTACCAGTACTGACGGTTTTAAATTGCCTCTCTCACGCGTTTGAAAAACATAAACATCATGAATGGTATTGTCTTTAATGCTGTCAATAAATAAGACAAATTCATTATTATTGGTGTTAATAAACTGCCCCGAAGCAAGCGCTCCCATTGTAGGATTGGCTTTTGCACCTTCCAAAATTTCACTTTGTTTTTGAATCGCCCAAGGTGTCAACCAAAACACATTATACGCGGCAATTGATGCGGTAAATAAAGAAAGAATAAGTACAACACGTACTAAGATTTTCTGTCCCACACCACAAGCACGCATCACCGTGATTTCACTCTCAGCATATAAACGACCAAAAGTTAATAAAATCGCAATAAATAAACATAGTGGCAACATCAATTGCGCCATGGTAGGCATACCAAGCCCTAATAAGGACATCACTAAATCTGCTGGTACTTTACCACTGGCTGCCGAGCCTAATACACGCACTAATTGCTGGCAGAAGAAAATAAGAAGTAAAATGAATAAGATCGCCAACTGGCTCTTCAACACTTCCTTTGTTAAATATCGAGTTAAAATCACATTATTGCCTATATTTTTCTTGCAATTTATATAGAATAGTTTAGTTTCAAGACTGCTTAATTTTCGTATGATAACGTATTTTTAAGGTGAAAACAGTAAAAATCTTTGTGAGGACAACATGGAATATCGCGTAAAATCAACCGCACTTTTAGACATAAAAAGTAATATTATTATTGGCTTATATGAGAATGGTGAGCTATCACCATCCGCACAAAAAATCGATGAAATTTCTCAAGGCTATTTAAGCAAATTGATTCAATCTGGCGAAATCAAAGGTAAACTTGGACAAGTTTTGGTGTTACGTCATGTTCCTAACTACAGTGCAGAACGTGTTTTCGTGGTAGGCGCTGGTAAAAAAGGTGAGATTAACGAGAAACAATTTAAACAACTTATTCAAGACACTATCAACGCTGTTAAAGCCACCAGTGCAAAAGAGGTTATCAGCTACTTGTCTGATATCAAGATTAAAGATCGTGATCTCTACTGGAATATCCGTTTTAGCGTTGAAACCCTCGAAACCAGCGTCTATCAGTTCGAACAATTTAAAAGTAAAAAAAGCGAACAAGATGTGGCATTAACAGATGTCATTTTTAGCGCGGAAGGCGATGTTGCACAACAAGCTGTTAATCATGCAAAAGCAATTGCTTTAGGTGTACGCGCCGCCAAAGATGTAGCGAACTGCCCACCTAATGTTTGCAATCCTGTTTATTTAGCCGAACAAGCAAACGCGTTAGCTACACGATCTGACCTGATTAAGACCACTGTACTCGGTGAAAAAGACATGGCTGACTTAGGCATGAACGCTTACTTAGCGGTTTCACAAGGTTCTGTCAATGAAGCACAACTCTCCCTTATCGAATATCGTAATCATCCTAATCCAGATGCCAAGCCCATTGTGTTAGTCGGCAAAGGACTGACTTTTGATGCCGGTGGTATCTCGTTAAAGCCAGCTGAAAGCATGGATGAAATGAAATATGATATGGGCGGTGCCGCTTCTGTCTATGGGGTCATGAATGCGATTGCTGAATTAAAACTGCCATTAAACGTGATTGGCGTGTTAGCAGGTTGTGAAAACTTACCAGACGGTAATGCCTATCGACCGGGTGATATTTTAACCACAATGAAAGGCTTAACGGTTGAAGTACTCAATACCGACGCGGAAGGGCGCTTAGTGTTATGTGATACGCTCACTTATGTAGAACGCTTTGAACCTGAACTGGTGATTGATGTGGCGACCTTAACTGGCGCTTGCGTAGTAGCACTGGGTGCACATAACAGCGGTTTAATCTCTACTGATGATAAATTAGCCAAAGATCTCGAACTCGCCGCGGCTCAAAGTACCGATAAAGCTTGGCGTTTGCCACTTGGTGAAGAATATCAAGAACAGCTGAAATCTAACTTTGCCGATTTAGCGAATATTGGTGGTCGTTGGGGCGGTGCCATTACTGCTGGCGCATTTTTATCCAACTTCACCGATAAATATCGCTGGGCGCATTTAGATATCGCAGGTACTGCTTGGTTACAAGGCGCAAACAAAGGAGCTACGGGTCGCCCTGTTCCTTTACTGGTACAATTCTTAATTAACCAAGCGACAGGTGAATAATCCCCCTAGCCACGACTAAAATCAAAAAGTGCGGTCAAAAATATCTCTATTTTTACCGCACTTTTACGATGATGTTTGATTCATCACTGCACTATAAATTATCAATCATCTCCAAAACCATTGCTGAAGATTGTTTCGCCGCCAGTGGCAAAAATTCCTCAAAAGATATACTAGCCTCACCGTCACCACTGTCTGAAATTGCCCTGACAACCACAAAAGGCACATTGAAGGCATGACATACTTGAGCAATTGCTGTCGCTTCCATTTCTACGGCCATAACCGTAGGGAAATCTGCTTTAATCTGCGCTAACGGTGTCCCACCTTGAATAAAACTGTCCCCAGAACAAATCAAACCACGTTTAACTTGTTGCTGTTGTTGAATAGCGATCTTTTCTGCCAGTTGTACTAACTTCTCGTCAGATTGGAATCGTGCTGGGCAAGCGGGCAACTGTCCTTTAGCATAACCAAATGCCGTCACATCAGCATCGTGGTAAACCGTTTCATCAGAAATCACAATATCCCCGACGTTAAGCCCTGTCGCCACACCGCCTGCTGAACCGGTATTAATGACCAAATCAGGTTTGCTCATTTCTAACAATAAAGTGGCACCGATTGCAGCAGCGACTTTGCCAATGCCAGATTGTAATAAGGCAACCGCTTTACCATGAATCATACCTTCATAAATTGTGCAACTGGCGACTTGGGTAACGCGTTTATCTTGCATTAAATCTGCCAACATTTGAACTTCTTGTGCCATCGCACCCACAATACCAATTTTCATTATTTTTGTTTTTCCTTCATTAATTTACTTACTAAAAAATCTAACACCGCAAAGCTGTAATCATCACTATATAAGGTGCTAGCAGTTAAGACATAACGTCCATCAATCACCACATAAGGAAAAGTAAATACCCCATATTCTTCGGTCAATTTTTCTGCCTGTTCAACGGCTTTTGCGACCTTAACCGAATACAGCGCTTTGGTAAAATCATCCGTATTGACCCCTTGCCCATCTAGCCATAAGCGCAAATCATGAAAACGCGAAAGCTGTCCATAACGGTGTTTATCTGCGGTTTCAAATAACAACAACGCTGAAATATCCTCTGCTTGAATTTCTTTTAAGGCATAAAAAATCAGCGCAGAATAATGCGCTTTTTCTGCGGCAATCGGTAATTCTTTTAACACTACTTTATCAAAATTAATTTGCGAATACAGTTCTAAGATATCAAGTGCCGAAGAACATACACGACAGTCATAATCAAAAAAAAACTGAATTAAAATGGGCTCGGAGGGGTTCGCCTGATAAACCGGTTCTTGATAAGAAAAGTAATCACGCCCTTCAAGAAAAAGTGGGGATTTATCGGAATGCGACGAAACCGAGATCGGCGTTGCCAGCGCACACTGTGCAACACTCCATACGAAAAGAAAGAGAAAACCGATCCGCCACATAGTCAAGTTAAGTCCCTATCGGTACAATATAATCCACTAATAACTGAAGATGACGATTGCCCCGAAACTCATTAATGTCTAATTTATATGCCAATTTTGCTAATTTTATCGACAAGTCAGGATAATAACGAGTATCGACGTTAAAGGCAATGGCGTCGAGCAATGGTCCACCCTGTTTTGGTTCGACCATCATTTTAAGATGTTTTTCGCCAACTAAACGTTGCTGTAAAATTTTAAACTCGCCGTCAAATACGGGTTCTGGAAACGCTTGCCCCCAAGGTCCCGCCTCTTTCAAGCATTCCGCGGTTGTTAAACTTAATTGAACACTATCAAGCTCACCATCCGTCCACACAATACCTTGTCGCTGACCTTCATCAAGCCAATCACCAACAATTTGATTAAATGCCTGCTGAAAATCAGCAAAACGGCTTTCTTGAATGGTTAAGCCTGCCGCCATCGCATGCCCACCAAACTTTAAAATCATGTCAGGATACAAACAATGAATGCGCTCTAACGCATCACGTAAATGTAATCCCTCAACGGAACGGGCTGAGCCTTTTAGAATACCGGCTTGCTCTTGCGCAAATGCAACCACAGGACGATGAAAATGATCTTTAATACGTGAAGCCACAATCCCTAACACCCCTTGGTGCCAGTCCGCTTGATACAGCGCAATGCCGAACGGAAGGGTTTGTTGAAGTGCGGTCAATTGACGGCAAATTTCTAATGCCTCAAGTTTCATGCCTTGCTCAATTTCTTTACGCGTTTGATTCAAACCATCTAATTCAAGTGCCAATGCTCGCGCGCTTGCCATATCTTCAGCCAATAAAAGCTCAACACCGACTGACATATTATCTAAACGCCCTGCCGCATTTAAACGTGGTGCAAGAGAAAAACCTAAATCCGAAGTAGATAACTGACGCATATCTCGATTAGCCACTTCTGCTAACGCACGAATACCGCAACGACAACGTTCTGCGCGAATACGTGCTAAACCTTGATAGGCTAAAATACGATTATTTTGATCTAAGGGCACCACATCGGCAATGGTACCTAAGGCGACGAGATCCAATAAGTCAGTGAAATTCGGTTGCGTTTGCTGATTAAATATCCCCAACTCACGAAATTTCGCGCGCAAAGCCAACATTAAATAGAAAGTAACCCCGACACCGGCTAAGGCTTTTGACGGAAAAGCACAGCTTGATAAATTAGGATTGACAATGGCATCCGCGTCGGGCAATTGTGTAGGTGGCAAATGATGATCAGTAATTAAGACCTTGACCCCTTGCGCTTTTAAAAAAGCCACCCCCTCGACTGAGGATACCCCGTTATCGACGGTCATTAATAGCTGTACATCTTTTTCTAAAGCTTGCTCTGCTACCGCGATGCTCAAACCATAACCTTGTTCAAAACGATTAGGAATTAAAAACGCCACTTGTGTAAAGCCTAATTGACGTAATGCGAGTACAGCTAAGGCGGTGCTAGTAGCACCATCTGCATCAAAATCGCCCACAATTACAATCTTTTCTTGTTGCTTATAGGCTTGTACGAAGAGAGTGACCGCCGCTTCAATTCCATCCAGTTGTTGCGGATGTAAAAGGGCAGCTAAAGTGCGGTCTAATTGTTGAGGATGTTGAATCTGCCGTGCACGATAGAGGCGATCAAGTAAGGGATCAGAAGACACCGCTTCACCTAAGGGAACAGCACGACGTTGGATTAATTTATTCACTAAAGACATTCCTAAGACAAGAATAAATGAGGACGCAGAAAGCGTCCTTATTTAATAGCCGATTACTGGGCTAACTCCGACAATAAATCAGCGGGTTTTAAATACCCTCCAATCAATTCGCCTTTCTCGGTCACAATACTTGGGGTACCATTCACACCAAATTGTAAGCCTAACTGGTAATGTTTTTTGGTAATATTAGCGTCTTTCAACGTTTTTGGTGGATTACCATTAATCGCTTCAGTTAATGCAAACTGAGGATCTTGTGCAGTAAAGATCGCTTCCATTTCACGTGCTGTTTTCGATTGCACGCCACCACGCGGGAAAGCAAGGTAACGTACTGTAATACCGAGATCATTATATTCTTTAATTTGTTTATGTAACACTTTGCAGTAATGGCACGAAGTATCCATGAACACGGTAATCACATGTTTTTCATCTTTTGCGGGATAAACGACCATTTCATTTTTATAAGCTGTTAATTTATCTAGTAATAAGCTTGATGACACATCGCGTAATCCTTTCTCTGACAGTGCATATAACTTACCATCAAGAATATATTTCGCGTCCTCTGTGATGTAAAAAATACCATTGTCCGTCACTGCGGTTTTGATGCCTTTCACAGGCGAATCGCTCACTTCTACACCAGATAAGCCCATTTTTTGCAACTGTTCTACTACTTGCTGTGAATTGGCAAACGTCAAACTCGACATCCCCAACATCAAAAGTGTGCTCAAGATCTTTTTCATTTTGGTCCCATTGTTAACAATAAAAATACAAATAGCGAATTGAGCAATTATAAAGAGATCCAATATTTGTGCAAGTAGCGCCTAAAAAATTGCCTACCATAAGCCACTAAAATAGCTTATAATTGCTATTTGTTTTCTCTTTAAAATCTGAACGTATTTGAATTATGTTTGAAATCAATCCTATCAGAAATAAAATCTCAGACCTCACCGAACGCACGCAAGTGTTGAGGGGGTATCTTTGACTTCGATGCGAAAGTTGAACGTTTAGAAGAAGTCAATGCCGAACTCGAACAACCTGATGTGTGGAACGAACCAGAAAAAGCACAAGCATTAGGTAAAGAACGGGTTGCCTTAGAAGGGGTCGTCAATACAATCCATACACTTGATCAAGGCTTAGAAGATGTCGAAGGGCTACTCGAATTGGCAATTGAAGCCGAAGATGAAGCGACTTTCCATGAAGCCGTCGCAGAGCTCGAAGAATTAGAACAACAGTTGGCAAAATTAGAATTTCGCCGTATGTTTAGTGGTCAACATGATGCAGCAGACTGCTATGTTGACTTACAAGCGGGCTCTGGTGGTACCGAAGCACAAGATTGGACTGAAATGTTACTGCGTATGTATTTACGCTGGGCTGAAAGTAAAGGCTTTAAAACCGAATTAATGGAAGTGTCCGATGGGGATGTTGCAGGCATTAAATCTGCAACGATTAAAGTATCAGGCGAATATGCGTTTGGTTGGCTACGCACAGAAACCGGCATTCACCGTTTAGTACGTAAAAGTCCATTTGACTCCAACAACCGTCGTCATACCTCGTTTAGTGCGGCATTCGTTTATCCTGAAATTGATGACGATATTGATATCGACATTAATCCTGCAGATCTGCGTATTGATGTTTATCGTGCTTCAGGTGCCGGTGGTCAGCACGTCAATAAAACCGAAAGTGCGGTGCGTATTACCCATATTCCAAGTGGCATTGTGGTGCAATGCCAAAATGATCGCTCTCAACATAAAAACAAAGATCAATGTATGAAACAGTTGAAAGCGAAACTGTATGAAATGGAATTGCAAAAGAAGAATGCCGATAAACAAGCCATGGAAGACAACAAGTCCGATATTGGTTGGGGCAGTCAAATCCGCTCCTATGTGTTAGACGATTCACGCATTAAAGATTTACGCACGGGTGTGGAAAATCGCAATACCCAAGCAGTGCTCGATGGCGACTTAGATCGCTTTATTGAGGCCAGTTTAAAAGCCGGATTATAAATCCTCTGGGGGCTTCCCCCCGACTAAAAAATACTAAAAATTAGGTAACCAAAATGTCAGAACAAACTCAAGAACTTGATCTTAATGGCGAGATGTTAGTACGCCGTGAAAAATTAGCCGCATTGCGCGCTAAAGGTAACCCATTTCCAAATACATTTCGTCGTGATGCGCTTGCACAAGATTTACACGCAAACTACGATGCACTTGAAGGCGAAGCATTAAAAGCACAAGAAGTCGAAGTAAAAGTCGCTGGACGTATTATGACGCGTCGTGCAATGGGTAAGGCGACTTTTATCACCTTGCAAGATATGTCTGGTCGTATTCAACTCTATGTCGCACGTGATAATTTGCCAGAAGGTGTTTATGCTGACGATGTGGGACAGTGGGATTTAGGCGATATCATTGGCGTAAAAGGCACCTTATTTAAAACCAAAACCAATGAATTAACCGTACGTTGTACTGACGTGCAGTTATTAACCAAAGCATTACGCCCATTACCAGATAAATTCCATGGTCTAAGCGATCAAGAAACACGCTATCGTCAACGTTATTTAGATTTAATTGCAAACGAAGACTCGCGTCGTACTTTCATTATTCGTTCTAAAGTGATTGCGGGTATTCGTGAATATTTTCTGTCAAAAGGCTTTATGGAAGTAGAAACTCCGATGTTACAAATCATCCCGGGTGGGGCTTCTGCACGTCCATTTGTAACACATCATAATGCATTAGATGTGGATATGTATTTACGTATTGCGCCTGAGCTTTATTTAAAACGCTTAGTGGTTGGTGGCTTTGAACGTGTCTTTGAATTAAACCGCAACTTCCGTAACGAAGGAGTGTCTGTTCGCCATAACCCAGAATTTACTATGCTCGAATACTACCAAGCCTATGCGGATTACCATGATTTAATGGATAATACTGAAGAATTGTTACGTAAACTGGCAATGGACATTTTAGGCACGACGATTGTCCCTTATGGTGAGCTTGAATTTGATTTTGGCAAACCATTTGAACGTATCACGATGCATGATGCCATTTTGAAATACGGCGCAGAAAAAGGTATCGTCAAAGAGGATTTATATGACTTTGATCGTGCTGTTGCCGTTGCGAAAAAATTAGGTATTGAAGTACAAAAATCGTGGGGGTTAGGCAGTCTAGTCAATGTAATTTTTGAAGAGGTAGCGGAGCATCACTTAATTCAGCCAACGTTCTTAATGGCACACCCTGCCGAAATTTCGCCATTAGCGCGTCGTAATGATGAAAATCCAGAGGTCACTGACCGTTTTGAATTATTCATCGGTGGACGTGAAATTGGTAACGGTTTCTCTGAGTTAAACGATGCCGAAGATCAAAACGAACGCTTTGACGCACAAGTTGCGGCGAAAGAGGCGGGGGATGATGAAGCGATGTTTAAAGACGAAGATTTCGTGACCGCTCTTGAACATGGCTTACCACCAACAGCAGGCGAAGGGTTAGGTATCGACCGCTTAGCGATGCTATTCGCGAATGCGGCCTCCATTCGAGATGTGATACTCTTCCCAGCAATGAAGCAGAAATAATTCTCTCTATCCCCAGCATCCTGCTGGGGATAACCTCTCTCACAGGATCTTTAATATGAAAAATCGTCGACTCAATTTCAAACTGTTTTTCCTCATCATTTTTTCATTATTCAGCACACTGAGTTGGTCAAAAACAATCACGCTGTATTTAGATCCTGCCTCCTTACCGGCATTAAATCAGCTGATGGACTTTACGCAAAATAATGAAGATAAAACACATCCACGTATTTTTGGTCTTTCTCGCTTTAAAATCCCTGACAACATTATTACACAGTATCAAAATATCCATTTCGTCGAACTCAAAGATAATCGTCCCACTGAAGCACTTTTTACGATTTTGGATCAATACCCTGGTAACATTGAGTTAGATATACACTTAAATATTGCCCATTCCGTTCAATTAATTCGTCCGATTTTGGCATATCGTTTTAAACATTTAGATCGTGTATCAATTCAGCGATTAAATCTTTATGACGATGGCTCAATGGAATATGTTGATTTAGAAAAAGAAGAAAATAAAGATATTTCCGCAGAAATTAAGCAAGCAGAAAAACAACTTTCTCACTATTTGCTTACCGGTAAAATAAAATTTGATAACCCAACTATTGCTCGTTATGTCTGGCAATCCGCGTTCCCAGTAAAATATCATTTTTTAAGTACAGACTATTTTGAAAAAGCCGAATTTTTACAACCACTAAAAGAATATTTAGCAGAAAATTATCAAAAAATAGACTGGACTGCTTACCAACAGCTGACTCCAGAACAGCAAGCATTCTACTTAACATTGGTAGGCTTCAATGACGAAGTCAAGCAGTCGCTAGAAGTGCAACAAGCTAAATTTATCTTTACCGGCACGACAACTTGGGAAGGAAATACCGATGTGCGAGAATACTACGCACAGCAACAACTTAATTTACTTAATCACTTTACCCAAGCTGAGGGCGATTTATTTATTGGTGATCATTATAAAATCTACTTTAAAGGGCATCCTAGAGGTGGTGAAATTAATGACTACATTCTGAACAATGCTAAAAATATCACCAATATCCCTGCCAATATTTCCTTTGAAGTATTGATGATGACAGGCTTATTACCTGATAAAGTGGGTGGCGTTGCAAGTTCACTGTATTTCTCCTTACCAAAAGAAAAAATTAGCCATATTATTTTCACATCAAATAAACAAGTGAAAAGCAAAGAAGATGCGCTAAATAATCCGTATGTTAAGGTCATGCGTCGTTTAGGTATAATTGACGAATCACAAGTCATCTTTTGGGACAGTTTAAAACAGTTGTAATCCAAGATAGGAGCTTATTATGACAAATATTGCGATCATTCCTGCACGAGCCGGCTCAAAAGGGATTCCAGATAAAAACCTGCAGCCTGTGGGTGGGCATTCTCTGATTGGACGTGCTATTTTAGCGGCAAAAAATGCTGACGTTTTCGATATGATTGTCGTAACCTCTGATGGTGATAATATCTTACGTGAAGCAGAAAAATATGGGGCATTAGCGCTGAAAAGACCCGCTGAGTTGGCCCAAGACAATTCAAGAACCATTGATGCCATTTTACATGCATTAGAGAGCCTAAACATTCGCGAAGGCACTTGTACCCTATTACAACCGACTAGCCCATTACGTGATCATTTAGATATCAAAAATGCGATGGATATGTATGTCAATGGCGGAGTACATTCTGTGGTGTCGGCGTGCGAGTGTGAACATCATCCCTATAAAGCTTTTGCGTTAAGCAAAGATCATGAAGTTTTGCCTGTGCGTGAAATTGCTGATTTTGAAGCAGCACGCCAAACTTTACCGAAAATGTATCGTGCAAATGGTGCCATTTATATTAATGACATTGCACAATTGCTAAAAGAAAAATATTTCTTCATTCCGCCTCTCAAATTCTACTTAATGCCAACTTATCGTTCTGTGGATATTGATGTGAAGCAGGATTTAGAACTCGCGGAAATTTTATCCAATAAATGACCGCACTTTTGTCGTCAGTAGGTCTTGGTTAAGCCAGTTAGCAGTAAAACGACATTTAAACAAGCCTACTGTTTCTTTTCATAGTGGTTCGTAACCCTCCCACTTGAACAACCAACAATTGTTCGAAACAAAACTAGGAAAATAGTATGCAGTTAACCAACCCAAACCGCGATCGTAAAGCGGTCGTTATCTTTTCGGGTGGACAAGATTCCACCACTTGTCTCTTTCAAACAATACAAGATTATGGCGTAGAAAATGTGGAAGTTGTAACGTTCCAATACGGTCAACGCCACGCGATTGAATTAGAGAAAGCTAAATGGATTGCCCAAGATCTTGGCGTCAAACAAACGTTAATTGACACTTCCGTCATTAAAACGATTACGCAAAATGCCTTAATGGACGAACAGGCAAGAATTGAGCAACACGGCAGTACACCGAATACTTTCGTTGACGGTCGCAATGCCCTGTTTTTACTTTATACCGCCATCTATGCCAAAGGTCAGGATATTCAAGACATTATCACAGGCGTCTGTGAAACGGATTTTAGTGGCTATCCAGATTGTCGTGATGTGTTTATTAAATCCATGAATGTCACGCTTAATCTGGCAATGGATTACCAATTCCATCTTAAAACCCCTTTAATGTATCTCACAAAAGCACAGACTTGGCAATTAGCGGATGAACTCGGTGTGTTAGATTATATTCGTCAACATACCCATACTTGTTATATGGGAGTGAAACAAGGTTGCGGTGAATGCCCGAGTTGTGTATTACGCGAGAAAGGATTGCGTGAATATTTATCTAGTAAAAGTGAGGGGGAAATTGATGTTTAAAATTGCAAAAGAATTTAGTTTTGATATGGCACATATGCTCGATGGGCATGATGGCAAATGCAAAAATTTACATGGGCATACTTACAAATTACAAGTGGAACTCTGTGGTGAATTACATCAAACCGGTCCGAAAAAAGGCATGGTGATTGATTTTTCCGATTTAAAAGATATCGTTAAACAGCACATTTTAGATCCCATGGATCATGCGTTTATTTATGATTGCAGCAGTGAAAAAGAATCGAAAGTGGCTCATTTATTGCAATCACTGGATTCAAAAACGTTTGCACTGCCCACGCGTACTACCGCCGAAGAAATGGCGCGCTTTATGTTTAATTGTTTGAAATATGAGGCACATTTACCGGTATCGGCGATCCGCTTATGGGAAACCCCCACTTCATTTTGTGAATATAAGGAATAAGTGCGGTGCAAATTCAAGAAATTTTCGAGCCTGAATACGCTATTGTGGAGATCTTTGAAAGCTTACAAGGGGAAGGCTTTAATACAGGGATGCCAAGTATTTTTGTGCGTTTTGGTAAATGTAATTTAGCCTGTCCTTGGTGCGATACGCCTTACAATCAATATACGACTTGGACACTCAGCAAAATTGTACAAAAAGTGCGGTCGTTTTCAGCGAAAAATATTATTATCACTGGCGGTGAACCTACTATCGTGCCCAAAATTGGCGTGTTACTTGATGCGCTAAAAGCCGAAGGCTACTTTTTAGCAATCGAAACCAATGGGTTAAAAAGTATTCCAAACCAAATTGATTACATTGCTACCAGTCCAAAACGTTTATATCAACATAAATATCAACAGAAATGTATTCCTTTTGCCCATGAGGTACGCATTGTGGCAGATGAAAATGTCATCGCATTTTGTGAGCAAATTGAACAACAGATCCGAGCAGATCATTATTACCTCTCGCCTTGTGAAGTAAATGGTGAAATGAATTTGCTTGAAACAATCACACAAATAGGGCGCTTAAATCAGCGTGTTAACAAGCCTAAATGGCAGCTTAGCATTCAAACCCATAAACTCATTGGGATTGAATAATTGTCAATTTATTTACTTTATTTGCATTTACCTCTTTTTAGTAGTTGACCATTATATAATAAAATATATAATGAGCTTGTTTTTAATTTGAAGTAGTAAATACGCTTGGCTAATGCGATTCTTCCCCCACAATCTTGAAAAAGATGTTCGCATTAGCCATTTTTTTCTTCTTATTCTCGCCTAAATCCTTTACCATGATCCGCATTCAATTTCCCTTATTCATCATGAGAAAGACCTATGAACGCCCTTGAACTTGAACAGATTTTAAATCACAAACTCAATTCCCAAGCCATCTCTGATTACGCCCCCAATGGTCTACAAGTGGAAGGAAAAAAGGACATCAAAAAAATCATTACGGGGGTTACCGCAAGTCAAGCTTTAATTGAGTATGCCGTTAGTCAAAACGCCGATGCGATTTTGGTTCATCATGGCTATTTTTGGAAAAGTGAAAACCCTTGCATTCGTGGTATGAAAGGGAAACGTATCAAAACACTCTTAGTCAATGACATCAATTTATATGGTTATCACTTACCATTAGATGTTCACCCTGAATTAGGTAACAATGCTCGTCTTGCTGCCCTACTAGAGATTGAGGATTTACAGCCCTTAGAACAAGGTACGGTAAGTATTCCCGTTTATGGTACCTTAAAAACACCGTTAACCAGCGATGCCTTTGCAGCCCGAATTGAGCAAGTGCTAAAACGTAAACCTCTAGTATGCAGCGACAATGCGCCGCACCTTATTCGTACAGTGGGCATTTGCACTGGGGGAGGACAGAGTTATATTGATTTAGCAGCCAACCAAGGTGTTGATGCCTTCATTAGTGGTGAAGTGTCGGAGCAAACTATCCACTCTGCCCGTGAACAAGGTATTCATTTTTTTGCAGCAGGTCACCATGCCACAGAACGCTATGGCATAAAAGCCTTAGGCGAATGGCTCAGTCAGCACTATGATCTTGAGGTGGAATTTAAAGATATTGATAATCCTGCTTAAGAAAATAGGATATAAGGTCCGCTTTGTATTTATTCACATTTTCCCTTATACTAGCCAGAATTTTTAACATACGAAAAGGTATTGATTATGGGTTTCTTAACAAACAAACGTATTTTAATTGCCGGTGTGGCAAGTAATCGTTCTATTGCTTACGGTATCGCACAAGCAATGAAACGTGAAGGGGCAGAACTCGCTTTCACGTATCAAAATGATAAATTAAAAGGGCGTGTAGAAGAATTTGCTAAAGAATTAGGTTCTGATATTGTGATTCCTTGTGATGTGGGTACGGATGAAAGCATCGAACAATGCTTTGCTGAATTAGCTAAACACTGGGAAAAATTTGATGGTTTTGTTCATTCTATCGCTTTTGCGCCGGGCGACCAATTAGACGGTGATTATGTGGATGCAGTAAACCGCGAAGGTTTCCGTATTGCACACGATGTGAGTTCATATAGCTTTGTTGCGATGGCAAAAGCCGCGCGTGGCATGTTGAATCCGAACTCAGCCCTTTTAACACTTTCCTACTTAGGGGCAGAACGTGCAATTCCTAACTATAACGTAATGGGCTTAGCCAAAGCCTCATTAGAAGCTAATACGCGTTTTATGGCAGCAGCACTAGGTAAAGACGGTATCCGCGTAAATGCAATCTCTGCAGGACCAATTCGTACACTTGCCGCCTCTGGTATTAAAAACTTCAAGAAAATGCTCGCAAACTTCGAACAAATCGCACCATTACGCCGTACTGTGACGATTGAAGATGTCGGTAACTCTGCAGCTTTCTTATGCTCAGATTTAAGTGCTGGTATCACGGGTGAAGTGGTCCATGTTGATGCCGGTTTCAGCATCGTAGCTATGGGTGAACTCGAATAAGTTTTACATGTTATATAAGAGCGGACATCAGTCCGCTTTCATTTTTTATGGATAGCCTCAATGTTCCAAAATAATCCCCTCCTTTCACAATTAAAACAACAAATCCGAGACAGCAAACAACAAGTCGAAGGTATCGTAAAAGGTTCAGATAAAGCCTTTGGTTTTCTTGAGTGTGATAAAAAAAGTTACTTTATTCCCCCTGCTGCAATGAAGAAAGTCATGCATGGTGACAAAATCAAAGCCCTGATTGAAGTCGTTGGTGAAAAAGAACAAGCCGAACCCGATGCCTTAATTGAGCCAATGCTCACACGCTTTATCGCGCGTGTGCGTTTCAATAAAGATAAAAAATTACAAGTGCTCGTCGATCATCCACAAATCAATCAAGCCATTGGTGCCGCCCAAGATAAATCAATAACAGAAACGTTACAAGAAGGGGATTGGGTCGTTGCTACTTTAAAAACACACCCATTACGTGATGACAGATTCTTTTTCGCTCAAATTCAGCAATTTATTTGCCGTGCAGAAGATGAACTCGCGCCTTGGTGGGTCACGCTAGCACGTCATGGACAATCGCGTTATCCTGTGCAAGGTTGTGCAGATTATCCAATGATAGATCAACATACACGTGAAGATTTGACCGCATTGCATTTTATCACCATTGATGCGGAAACGACGTTGGACATGGATGATGCGCTTTACCTTGAGCCTATTCATCAAGCGGAGGAACAGATTGGTTGGCGTTTAGTGGTCGCCGTTGCCGATCCAACTGCTTATATCCCGCTTGATTCACAAATTGAACAAGAAGCCAGACAACGGTGTTTTACCAATTATCTACCGGGCTTCAACATTCCAATGTTACCACCGGAATTGTCTGATGAACGTTGTTCTTTAATGCAAGACGAAATTCGTCCGGCGTTGGTCTGCTATATCGAAACCGATTTAACCGGTAATATCACTGAAAAACCGCGCTTTGTTTCCGCTTATGTACAATCCAAAGCGAAATTAGCCTATGATCACGTCTCTGATTATTTAGAAAATTGTCTTGATGCATGGCAGCCTGAAAATCCACAAATCGCACAACAAATCCAATGGCTTCATCAATTTACTCAAGCACGCATCGAGTGGCGTAAACAACATGCTTTGTTATTTAAAGAAAAGCCAGACTATTCGTTTATCTTAGCGGAGAATGGCAGCGTACAAGCCATTCAAGCACAATATCGTCGCATTGCGAATCAAATGGTAGAGGAATGTATGATCCTCGCCAACATTTGTGCTGCACACTATCTCGATGAACATGCTAAGTGCGGTATTTTTAATACGCATTCTGGTTTTGATAAAAAATACCTAGAGAGTGCACATCAATTTTTATTAAATCAGTTAAGTGATGAAACAAACCAAGCCGTCTTAGCAACACGTTATTCTGTAGCGAATTTAACAACATTAGCGGGCTATTGCCAAATGCGCCATGATATTGAGTTATTAAATAGTGACTATCTCGAATTGCGTTTACGTCGTTTCTTAACATTTGCTGAATTTAAATCTGAAATCGCACCGCACTTTGGTTTAGGCTTATCGGGTTATGCGACCTGGACATCCCCGATTCGTAAATATTCCGATATGGTCAATCATCGCTTAATTAAAGCTGTGTTAACCCAACAAACTTGTGAGAAACCGCAAGATGACCTGTTCGTACGTTTGCAAGAAGCGCGTCGTCAAAACCGTTTAGTAGAGCGTGATATTGCAGATTGGCTTTATTGTCGTTATCTGGCAACACAAGTGGAACAAAAACCAACATTCCAAGCGGAAATTCAAGATGTGATGCGAGGGGGATTACGTGTGCAACTGCTTGCTAATGGTGCGCCGATGTTTATCCCTGCCTCCTTAATTCACGACAATAAGGAAGCGATTCAAGTCAATACGGATACGCTTACTCTGTCTATTCAAGGTGAAGTGAAATATAAATTAGGAGATATCATTCAGGTGCAACTCTTGGACGTGAAAGAAGAAACGCGTAGTATTGTCGGCACTCTTTGTTAAATGTAAAAAGGGAAATCAGTGATTTCCCTTTCTTCTTATTAAGCCATGGCTTAACTTTCTTCACTTTGTGCTGAAAAACGTTCGATACGTGCGCCTAAGCCACGCAGTTTTTCTTCGATTCGCTCGTAGCCACGATCAATGTGATAAATACGATCGACAATGGTTTCACCGGTAGCAATACATCCAGCCAGAACTAAACTGATAGAAGCCCGTAAATCCGTTGCCATCACTTCAGCGCCACTTAAATGATCAACACCATGGCAAATCGCTGTATTGCCTTCAATTTCAGCTTTGCCCCCCATACGAATAAGCTCTGGGATATGCATAAAGCGATTTTCAAAAATGGTTTCAGTAATGATACTGGTACCACATGCCACCATGTTTAATAAAGTAAATTGTGCTTGCATATCCGTTGGAAAACCGGGATAAGGTGCAGTACGAATATTGACAGCTCGTGGTCGATTACCCAGCATATCCAAAGTAATGCTGTTTTCTGTCACATCCACTTGGGCTCCCGCCTCACGTAATTTATCAATTACCGCATCCAAAGTATCTGCTTTGGTATTTTTACATTCAATGCGTCCACCTGAAATGGCGGCAGCCACTAAGAAAGTCCCTGTTTCAATGCGATCAGGCACAATGCTATGCTCACAACCACCTAAACGCTCAACGCCTTCCACGGTAATAGTATCAGTACCAGCCCCTACAATTTTAGCCCCCATTTTATTCAAAAACAGTGCTGTATCCGTAATTTCCGGTTCACGTGCAGCATTCTCAATGATGGTTTTCCCTTTGGCCAGTGTTGCCGCCATCATAATAGATAACGTTGCGCCCACACTCACTTTTTCCATCACAATACGAGTACCGACTAAGCAGTGATCAACATAGGCTTTTACATAGCCATCTTCTAAAATGATGCTTGCCCCTAAACGTTCTAAACCACTGATATGCAGATCCACTGGACGAGCACCAATAGAACAGCCTCCCGGTAAAGACACTTGACCACGATGAAAACGCGCCACTAACGGGGCTAATGCCCAAATTGACGCACGCATGGTTTTAACCAGTTCATAAGGTGCAACGAAATGATCAATTTTTGACGCATCTAAGTGCACCGCCCCTTCAGCATCACGTTCAACAACGACACCGAGTTTGCGCAGAATTTTTAAGGTGGTTTCAATATCTTTTAATTCTGGTACATTGGTCAATTTAACTGGCTCTTGCGCTAAAATCGCTGCAAATAAAATAGGCAACGCTGCATTCTTTGCCCCTGAAATATTCACAGAACCTCTTAAACGTGACTGACCGTACACACGAAATTTTTGCATAAAATATCCTATCTTTTATTTCAAGACGGCTGATTGAGTAAGCGTTCACGCTTCCATTTTTCAACTGTATAGGTTTTAATTGTTAATGCATGAATTGCATTACTTGAAATATGTGCCATTAATGGGGCATAAATTAATTGTTGTTGCTTTACTCTCGATAAACCCGCAAATTCATCGCTCACAGCAATTACACCATAGTGTGCATTTTCGCCTTGTACATACACTTCATCTAGCTTTAAGGCGTCTTTTAAAATTCGTTCTATTTCTTGCGTTTCCATTTATCATTTCCGTCGGATTGAACAAATGTTGCTATCCAGTCAGATAGCCCAAATAAATCCGCCAATGTCAATAATTGGCGCGGTGCATTATGTAAAATAATACTTGTCTCTTGCTTCATCACTTTCTGGCAATGCCTAATAAAATCACACAATAAAGCAAATCCTGCCGAATCTACTCTCGCGACATCTGTCAAATCCCAGTATAAGGTTTGTACCTGGCTCTTTTCTTCAGGCAAAAAAGAAGCACGCTGCGACCATAGCGGTAGCAACGTGTCACGAGATAACTCTCCGGCTAATCGGAGCGTTATCTTATCATTATTTTGTTCGCTTGCCCAAGTTAAACTTTTATCCGTTTTCATGCGATTACTTATTTAGGCTGACCGGTGTTTTAGCCGCTTTTTCCACTTGTTCTGTCAGTGCATCAAGACCACTTTTTACAATCGTTGGCGACCATTCTTTTTCTTTGGTTTCTACCATACTCACGCCTTCTGCACTCATATCAAAGACTTGCCATTTGCCTGTTTTACTGTTTTTGTACCAGTAGAACGTCAAATTTACTGGCGGCTGATTACCTGTTTGAATCACTTTCACACGGATACTGGCGGTTTTCTCTGTTGCATCCGTTTTCGGTTTTTCAATTTCTAATTTTTGATCAGAATACAGGGTAAGGACTTGAGCATAGGTTTGCTCGATATATTGCTCAAACGCCGTAAAGAATTTTTCTCTTTGCTCTGGTGTAGTGGTTTTAAAATTTTTCCCTAACACTTTTGAACCGGCATATTTCACATGTACATAAGGCATCAGTTCTGCACGTACAATCGTTTTTAAATAATTCGGATCTTGCTTAATTTTCGCTTGATTGCTAGTGATATTTTTAAATAATTTATCCGACACTTCGACCGTTAAATCATAGGGGGTATCCGCTGCAAAGGCATGCATAGAAACAAGTGCGGTCGCTATCACGACCATTTTTGCTAGCATTTTTTTCAACATGGTTAACATAACATTCTCCTACTCAATTACATTCCTAAATTTCTTATCATACGCTACTGCGCTTTTGGTTCACCCTCTTCTTGGCGATCGTTTTTATTACGATCACCATATAAGAATTGACCGACTAAATCCTCAAGCACTAAGGCTGATTTTGTGTCAACAACCTTGTCACCCTCTTTCCACATCGCGACTTCACCATCGTCAAAACCGATACTTAAGGCAATATATTGTTCACCTAATAAACCTGAGGTTTTAATTGATAATGAACTTGTTTCTGGAATTTCATTATAACGTTCATCAATCGCGACCGTCACAATGGGTAAATAACTTTTTGCATCCAGAGTAATATCTGCCACGCGTCCAATGACAACACCACCGACTTTTAAAGGTGCACGGACTTTTAGTCCACCAATATTGTCAAAAGTTGCATGAATTTTATAAGATTTTGTTTCGCTAAAGCCCTGTATATTTGCCACCTTCAAACCTAAAAAGACTAAAGCTGCCATGCCCAATAATAAAAACAAACCTACCCAAAATTCATAAATTCTTGTTTGTCGCATAAAATTTCCTTTACATCCAACGCATTCAAGCGCTCACCTATACACTCGCACCAAACATCAGTGCCGTTAATACAAAATCTAATCCCAACACAACCAGTGAGGCATGGACCACCGTTCTTGTGGTAGCTTTACTAATCCCTTCCGAAGTCGGAATACAGTCATAACCGTTAAATAACGCAATCCATACTACAGCGATAGCGAAACACAGGCTCTTGATAAAGCCATTAAGCAAATCTTTTTCCCATGTCACCGCATTTTGCATCACCGACCAAAAACTCCCCGCGTCAACACCTTTCCAGTCAACCCCGACTAATGAACCACCCCAAATGCCAATAGCGGTAAAAATAATCGCTAAAATCGGCATCGCGATCACGCCCGCCCAAAAGCGCGGAGCAATAACACGACGGAGGGGATCCACCGCCATCATCTCTAAACTGGATAATTGTTCTGTCGCTTTCATTAAGCCAATTTCTGCCGTCAGTGCGGAACCGGCACGCCCCGCAAAAAGAAGAGCCGTGACTACTGGTCCTAATTCACGTAGTAAGGATAACGCGACGAGTTGACCTAAACTGGTTTCCGCGGAAAAATCCACTAACACAACATATCCTTGTAATCCCAATACCATGCCAATGAAAAGCCCTGACAACATGATAATCAATAATGATTGCACGCCAAGCACATGCAGTTGCTTAATTAATAACGGAGTATGCTTGCGCCATTGCGGTTTACCAATTAAAGCCCCAAATAACATAAAGCCCGCACGCCCAATGGCACGACATGAACTGATCGCGTGATGACCTAACTCTGAAATAAACTGGATCATTTAAAAAGCGCCTCCACATAATCTTCCGCGGGGAAATGAAAACGTACCGGCCCATCGGCTTCGCCGTCTAAGAATTGACGTACTTGCGGATCTTGACTTTGTAACAATTGAGAGGATGTCCCTTCTGCAATCACGCGTTTATCCGCAATAATATAAGCATAATCTGCAATACTTAATACTTCCTGAACATCATGGGAAACCACAATAGAGGTCAAATTGAGTGCTTCATTCAAGCGTTTAATTAAACTTAAAATCACCCCCATGCTAATTGGATCTTGCCCAGCAAACGGTTCATCAAACATGATTAACTCAGGATCCAGTGCAATAGCACGTGCTAACGCCGCACGTCTTGCCATTCCACCAGATAATTCAGAAGGCATTAACTCAGCCGCGCCGCGCAAGCCGACAGATTCAAGTTTCATAAGTACGATTTTACGGATAAGGCTTTCAGGTAAACGGGTATGTTCACGAATGGGGAATGCGACATTATCAAATGTGGAGATATCAGTAAAAAGGGCGCCTGATTGAAAGAGCATGCCCATTTTCTGACGCACTTGATAAAGTTCAGCATTCGATAATTGACAAATATCTTTTCCATCAAACCAAATTTCACCTTTTTCAGGTTGTAGCTGTCCCCCAATTAGCTTTAACAAGGTTGTTTTGCCAATCCCGGAGGGGCCCATAATGGCCGTAATTTTCCCTTTCTCAACCCGCAAATTCAGGTTGTCATAAATCGTTCGCTCGCCTCGTTTAAAAGTGAGATGCTTCACTTCAATTAAGGGATTATTCATAAGATATTTTCCTAAAAGTAGGCTCTCAAAAACAAAGTGGGATATTCTATCAATTCTATCTGAATGTCAAATGTTGCCGAGAGAAAAGTTATCTATCTGTGACTCTAACATAAAAGCAATCTCCCTTAAGGAAAAATTTTCTGAAATCCTACCGCACTTTTATTGGTTTTATTAAAATTATGCTATGATTGCCATTTAATAACTCACTTTAATGACTTGAAATAGGTTTTATGAATATTCGTTGGAATATAATTTTAGCAGGGCTTGCATTGGCTTTACTGGCTTGGTTTTATTCACTTAATCAAGGTGAACCGAGTCTAAATACCTTAATCAAAAAGCCTGATAGTCCCGAATATGTCGGACAAAAAATGAAAACCACGGTATTCTCACCAACAGGGAAAAAGCACTATGTTGCGATGTCGGATTCTGTTGAACATTTTGCCCTTTCAGGTCAAACGCACTTTCAAAAGCCAGAAGTGTATTTATTTGAATTAGAAACAGAAAATCAACTTTCCAATAAAGAAAATTGGAAAGCCAGTGCGAACAAAGCCATATTAACGAAAGAAAATATGCTGTATTTAGAAGGGAATGTTGTTGTGGAAAGCCTGTTAAGCCCTTCTCGTTTACAGCGCGTTGAAACAGAAAGTGCGGTCATCAATTTATCTACGCAAGATATTAGCTCGGAACACGCCGTGAAAATTTATGGTCAACATTTTCATTCTACGGGTTTAAAACTCACCGGTAACTTACAACAACAAATCGCGACTTTAAAAGAGCAGGTAAATACATACTATGAAATCAATAAATAACATTGTCATTTTCACGACATTATTCGCCACCGCATTACCTGCTTTCGCTTTGAAAAGCGATACAAAGCAACCGATTAATGTGGTTTCCGATAACCAATCTTTAGACATGGACAACAGCGTGGTAACCTTCACGGATAATGTGGTTATTACACAAGGCTCTATCCTCATTAAAGCCAGTAAAGTGATCATCACTCGCCCCCCTGAAAATTCTGGTAAAAAAGACACTATCGAAGCCTTTGGTAAGCCGGTGACGTTTTACCAAAAACTTGATGATGGGAAACCTGTAGAAGGGCATGCCAATCAGGTCCATTATGATCTCACTCAGGAATTTTTAACCTTAACCGGTAATGCAGAACTCAAGCAATTAGACAGCAAAATCAACAGTGACGTGATTACTTATGATGTCAATAAACAACAATTAAACGCTAACAGCACGCAGGGTTCTCGAGTCAGAACGGTTTTAATTCCTACTCAATTAAACGAGAAAAAGAAATAAGGTTTTCTATGTCAATTCTTTATGCTGAACATTTAGCAAAAAGCTACAAAAGTCGCCAAGTCGTTTCTGATGTGAGTCTCACCGTTAACTCCAATGAAATCGTGGGCTTACTCGGTCCGAACGGCGCGGGAAAAACAACGACATTCTATATGGTGGTCGGTTTAGTCCAGCACGATCAAGGTAAAATTCGCATTGATGATGAAGATATTAGTCTATTACCTATGCATAATCGGGCACAACGTGGTATCGGTTATTTACCTCAAGAAGCCTCCATTTTTCGTCGTTTAAGTGTCTATGATAATTTAATGGCGGTGTTAGAAATACGTAAAGATTTGACGCCAGAACAACGTCGAGAAAGAGCGGATGAACTGATTAATGAGTTTAACATTGATCATATTCGCCATAATTTAGGTCAATCCCTCTCCGGCGGAGAACGTCGCCGTGTTGAGATTGCACGTGCTCTAGCCGCCAATCCCAAATTTATCCTGCTTGATGAACCTTTTGCTGGTGTTGATCCGATTTCCGTGATCGATATTAAAAAGATCATCATGGATTTACGCGATCGTGGCTTAGGCGTTTTAATTACCGATCACAATGTCAGAGAAACCTTAGATGTTTGTGAACGTGCTTATATCGTGAGCGCGGGAAAAATGATTGCCACTGGCACACCTGAGCAAATTCTAAATAATGAACAAGTGAAACGTGTTTACTTAGGTGAAGAATTTAAACTCTAGTTATGATTAAATTTACAGAATTACTCAAACCTGAAAATATTCGTCAAGGGCTGATTTGCTCAAGTAAAAAACGTTTATTTGAAATCATCACACAAGTGATCGCAGATCAAATTCAATTAGAAAATGCAGAACAACTTTGTTTTGAGTGTTTATTAAGCCGTGAAAAGATGGGGAACTCAGGCTTAGGCAACGGGATTGCCATGCCTAAAGCGAGAATCCCGGAAGGCAATCAACCACTGGCGGTGTTTATTCATTTAGATTCACCTGTGGACTACGAGTCTGCCGATCATCGTGATGTGGATTTAATCTTGGCGATTTTAGTACCCGAACAACTGTGTGAACGCTATATCAGCGCATTACCAGAAATTGCCGAAAAGTTTTCAGATAAAACCTTGTGTAAACAATTACGTAATGCACAAAATGTGGATGAAATCTGGCAAATTTTTGAAAATGTGGATCAATTGAATACACAGGAAAACGTAACAAAAGCCTCAGCAGAAACAACAAAAGAAACAGAATAATCTGTTTCCGCTTAAAGGGGGAAAAGCGTATGGAAATTATCATTATTAGTGGGCACTCTGGTGCGGGCAAGTCCGTTGCTCTCCGTTGTTTAGAGGACATTGGCTATTATTGTGTTGATAATTTGCCCTTAGACTTACTCCCCCAATTAGCCTCGATTCTTTCGACGAATCAGCAATCCGTTGCGATTAGTCTAGATATTCGTAATTTACCTCACTCCTCAAAAACGTTAGAAAATCTCCTTACCGAAGTACAACAGCAACACCAAATCAAATTGATTTTTTTGGATGCTGACAGAGGCACGCTTATTCGTCGCTACAGTGACTCGCGGCGTTTACATCCGTTGTCCACTCAAGATCTTTCCTTGGAAGCTGCGATTGATGCAGAAAGAAAATATTTAGACCCGCTCACACAACATGCGGATTTAATTATTGACACCACTCGTCTTTCCACCCATGAATTAGCCGAGCGATTACGTGATTTTTTATGTGAAAAATCAGATAAAGCCTTAAAAATTATTTTTCAATCTTTCGGCTTTAAATATGGTTTACCCTTAGATGCCGATTATGTCTTCGATGTACGTTTTTTGCCTAATCCACATTGGATTCCCGAATTACGCCCACTCACTGGCTTAGATGCGCCTGTTGCCGAGTTCTTAAATAAACAAAATGAAGTCAATCACTTTATTTATTTAACACGCAATTATATTGAAACCTGGTTACCTATGTTAGAACAAAATAACCGTAGCTATCTGACAATTGCGATTGGCTGTACAGGAGGGAAACACCGTTCTGTCTATATCACCGAACAGTTAGGGGAATATTTCCAAGCTAAAGGGAAAAGCGTGCAAATTCAGCATAAATCCTTAGCAAAACATAAAAAAGCGAATACACAATAAGCTAACTTCGCGGTCTTAAATCCGTTACTTGGCTAACAATTTCGCCGTCCGCCAAGCGCGTGATCACACGTTCACCGACACTAACCTGCTTAAGTTGTGTAATTGCCATACCTTGCGCATTTTGTGCAATCGAATAGCCTCTTGCGAAGACTTTGAGTGGGCTTATGCTATCTAATTTCGTACATAAAGCGGCGAATTGATGGTGTTTGAAAGTGAGCTCTCGTTTCAAAGCTACATCTAAACGGACTTTAAGTTGTGCCAAATCCTGTTTTTGTTTCTGCAACGTAAATGGTAAGGGATTTTTCTCAACCCTTGCCCACAATACACGAAGTTGCGCCTGTTTTTGTTGTAATACCGCTTGCATTGACCAATCTAAACGATGTGTCAGTTGTTGCATTAACTGTTTCTGAGCCGAAAGTTGTCTTTGTGGATGCTGGTTATGCAAGCGCAAGCGTAAACGCTGTAATCTATCGTCTTTTTGTTTAAATAAACGATCTAACGCCATCTCTAGACGTTGACGTTGATAAACAAGTTGCTGTAATAAGGCCTGCTGATCTCGGCTAACGAGTTCGGCTGCCGCTGACGGCGTAGGGGCACGTAAATCTGCCACAAAATCCGCAATCGTCACATCGGTTTCATGCCCTACCGCACTAATAATCGGGAGTTGAGAATGGAAAATTGCCCTGGCCACCATTTCTTCATTAAAACACCACAAATCTTCTAATGAGCCACCACCACGCCCCACAATCAAGACATCTACTTCCTGACGACGATTTGCCAGTTCAATCATTTGTACAATTTCCGCACTCGCCTCTTTGCCTTGTACAGCTGTAGGATAAATCACGACCTGTAAGCTCGGATCACGACGACGCAAAATCTGCAAAATATCCTGTAATGCAGCCCCGGTTTGTGATGTCACAATACCGACACTTTTACAAAATGGCGGTAAGCTTTTTTTCAAATGTTGAGCAAATAAACCTTCTGCTGCTAGCTGCATTTTCAATGCTTCAAATTGCTGCTGCAATAAGCCTTCACCTGCAGGGTGCATGCTTTCGATAATCAACTGATAATCGCCACGAGGCTCATATAAACTGACACTGGCGCGCACCAGCACTTGCATGCCATTTTGTGGACGGAAACTCACGCGCATATTTTTCATGCGAAACATCGCGCAACGCACCTGTGCATTTTCATCTTTTAAGGTTAAGTACCAATGCCCCGAAACAGGTTGTGTGAAATTAGAAATTTCACCCGTCAACCAAACTTGTCCTAGCTGATTTTCTAGCATAACCCGTACAGTTTGATTTAATTGTGAAACTGAGTAAATGTGTTCAGACATGGTGATAGCCTTTGTAATGATTTGTGATCGGTTATCTTGCCCAACCGCGAACAAGATCCCCCAAAAATGAAAAATACGCGGTTATTCCAGCAATACCCAGCCATCATCCAGCCAGTTACATAAGGAATCAAGCAATAAATCCAAAGTGCTATCGGGATCGTCAGCTTGCGCACATAACTGAGTTAAAAAGGCAAAATCGAGTTGTTGACCGTCTGCTAGTGCTTTTAACACCTGTGCTTCAATCTCATTGAGTTCATCTAGCCATTCACCGTTCGCATAAACGCGCAATGGATTTTCAAGATAAAGTAATTTGCAGTTATTATCCTGCACAATCGTGCCATTTTCCGCTAAAATCGACCGCACTTCATCTAAATCACAATAGCCTTCTGTTTCAAGTAACTCATAACGTCTGCTGCTCACGGTGGTGGCAACGGCGTGTTGGAATAAACGATCAAATTGTGCAGAGTTTGCTAATTTGGCGAAAAACTGCTGTTTCATATTTTCCACCATCACAGGATCCAGCTTACCTGTCGCTTGCACTGCCGGACTTAAACGCAGTGGAATATTCAATTCCGTCAAATCAATCTCTGGCAACGCTTGGCAAATGCCTTTATTGATGTTGTCGAATAAATCGGCAACATTCAGATAACGCAAACCAAAAGAAAAGGTTAAACAATCATCTTGTGCGACACCATAATGAGATAAGCGAGAAGGGACATACAAAATATCGCCGGGTGCCATCACTTCATCTAAAATGAGCTCACCCATATCATCAAAAATACGAATTGGCTGATTGGCTTTAAATTCGGTACTTGGATCGCACCATTTACCTAATTGCCAACGGCGATGTCCATAGCCTTGCACCAAAAACACATCATATTCATCATAATGTCGACCGACTGAACCGCCTGCTGGTGCATAAGACACCATAATGTCATCACGTTGCCATTGAGGAATAAAACCAAAGGCGTGCCATAATTGCCCTAATTCTGGCGACCATTGTTCTAAATTTTGTACTAATACAGACCATTGTGCTGGCAAATTTTTAAAATCCTTTGCTGTTAATGGACTGCGTGCTAATTGCCAATTGTCTTCGGAAAATTGTTTAATTAAACGAGAGGTCACGTCTTCTTGTTGAGCGAGCTCAATAATATCATCCGGTTCAAACATCCCGACAATTTCAGGTAAGCCATTGCGAATCAATAACGGTTGTTTTTGCCAATAATCACGTAAAAAAATCTCAGGGGTAATGTGTTCAGGTAAACAAAATTTCATCATGCTCTCTTTCTGTTCGGTGTGATCTTTGCGGTAAAACCCAAAGGATCGGTTTATTTTTTCTTGGCTTGTGCCGCTTGCTGCTCTGCACGTTTACGGCGAATTTCTTTTGGATCAGCTAACAACGGGCGGTAAATCTCGATACGATCGCCATCTTTGAGTTGATCGGTTAATTTTGCTGGGCGACTAAAAATACCCACCTTGTTTTCCCGCAAATCAATTTCGGTAAATTGTTGCAAAATGCCCGATTGCAAAATCGCGGTTTGAATCATCGTTCCTTCTTCTACCGTGAGTTTTTTTAAATAGTAACGTTCAGGATAAGCATAAGCGATTTCAATCTTAATTTGCGCCATGATATACCTCTCTTGCGCGTTGCTTGAATGCGTCAATCATCTTGCTGGTTAAATGAGTAAAGATCTGCCCAAATGCCATCGCGATCAAGGGATTAGAAAACTCAAATTCTAATTTCAAGGCAATCTTGCAACAACACTCGTCTAATTCATCAAATTGCCATTCCCCTTGCAAAAAACGAAAGGGACCTTCCACCAATTGCATTTTGATCGAACGGTTCTCCACCATTTGATTGCGAGTCGTAAATTGCTGGCGAATGCCCGCTTTTGAAATCACCAGTTCCGCCGTTAATTCATGACCATTTTGAGTCAAGGTACGCCCATTCACACAGCCCGGTACAAATTCAGGATAACGTTCATAATTATTCACTAATTGATACATTTGTGCAGCACTATAAGGCACTAATGCACTTTGATTAATTGTTGGCATGAGGTTTTATTCTTGATTGAAAAAATTCTGCATATTATAGCGGAAAAGTGCGGTCAAAATAAGGCAAGAATGGAGAAAATCTGTGTTTCAAAATTGAGAGTTGCGCTATTTTCCGCTACAATAGCGCACTATTTTGACTGTTGGAAGAAGATCAATGTCTGAAATAAAATTAATTGTTGGTTTGGGTAATCCGGGCGATAAATATGCCGATACCCGCCACAATGCGGGAGAATGGTTAATCAATCGTTTAGCGCGCCAATTTCATTTTAGTTTAACGCCCGAGAGCAAATTTTCAGGCAAAACGGCACGCACCGTCATCAACGGCAATGAAATCCGCTTTCTCGTACCAACGACCTTTATGAATTTGAGTGGTAAAGCCATCAGTAGCTTGGCAAATTTCTATCGCATCAAACCAGAAGAGATTTTGGTCATTCATGATGAATTAGATTTACCACCGGGTGTAGCAAAAATTAAACAAGGTGGCGGACATGGTGGACACAACGGTTTGCGTGATACTATCGCGCAATTAGGCAACAATAAAAACTTCTATCGCTTAAGAGTTGGCATTGGACATCCTGGTGATAAAAATTTGGTTTCAGCGTATGTGTTAAATAAACCGTCACCTACCGATTGGCAACTGATTGACAAAGCTTTAGATGAAGCCACAAGTTGTGTAGATATTCTGATTAAAGATGGCATTACTAAAGCCACCAACCGTTTAAATGCGTTTAAAGCATAAAAAAGATTAATAGTTAAAAAGTAAGGAAAAACTATGGGATTTAAATGTGGCATCGTGGGTTTACCTAACGTTGGTAAATCAACCCTATTTAATGCATTAACCAAAGCGGGGATTGAAGCCGCCAACTACCCGTTTTGTACCATTGAACCTAACACGGGGGTTGTACCAATGCCCGATCCACGTTTGGACGCCTTAGCGGAAATCGTCAAACCTGAGCGCGTGTTACCGACTACGATGGAATTTGTGGATATTGCCGGATTAGTCGCAGGCGCCAGCAAAGGCGAAGGCTTAGGCAATAAATTCTTAGCCAACATCCGTGAAACTGACGCGATTGGGCATGTGGTTCGTTGTTTTGAAAATGATGACATCGTTCATGTCGCAGGACAAATTAATCCTGCAGAAGATATCGACACGATCAATACCGAATTGGCATTAGCAGATTTAGACAGTTGCGAACGTGCCATTCAACGTTTACAAAAACGGGCCAAAGGCGGCGATAAAGACGCCAAATTTGAATTGTCTATTATGGAAAAAATCCTGCCTGTGCTGGAAAACGCCGGCATGATTCGTTCCATCGATTTAGACAAAGACGAACTACAAGCGATCAAAGGTTATAACTTCTTAACCTTAAAACCGACGATGTACATCGCCAACGTCAATGAAGACGGCTTTGAAAATAATCCATATCTTGATCGCGTCCGTGAAATTGCGGAAAAAGAAGGCGCGGTCGTGGTGCCAGTCTGTGCAGCGATTGAATCGGAAATTGCCGAATTAGACGATGACGAAAAAATCGAGTTTTTACAAGATTTAGGTATTGAAGAGCCAGGCTTAAACCGCGTGATTCGTGCGGGTTATAAATTACTTAACCTACAAACTTACTTTACAGCGGGTGTCAAAGAAGTGCGTGCGTGGACAATTCCAATTGGTGCAACTGCACCCAAATCAGCAGCTGTGATTCACACTGATTTTGAAAAAGGCTTTATTCGCGCTGAAGTGATCGCCTATGATGACTTTATCCAATACAAAGGCGAAGCGGGTGCAAAAGAAGCCGGTAAATGGCGCTTAGAGGGCAAAGATTACATCGTACAAGATGGCGATGTAATGCATTTCCGCTTTAACGTCTAAAATTTTATAAAAAAGCACCGCACTTTATCGCAATAAGTGCGGTGTTTTTTTGTTTAGTTTCATAATAAAAATAAGAGAAGACAGTATGTCGAATAAAAAAATCGGTTTATTATCCCTCACCGCCTTAGTGTTAAGCTCGATGATTGGCTCGGGGATTTTTAGTTTGCCACAAAACATGGCGGAAGTGGCAGGTGCACAAGCACTCGTTATTGGTTGGATCATTACTGGTATTGGGATCATCTTTTTAGGTCTTTCCTTTTTCTTTATTTCCCGTTTACGTCCTGAGTTAGACGGCGGCATCTACACTTATGCTCGAGAAGGTTTTGGCGATTTAGTCGGTTTTCTCTCTGCTTGGGGTTATTGGTTGTGTGCTACCATTGGTAGCGTTGGCTACTTAGTGGTCGCCTTTGAGGGAATCGGTTTATTTACCGATAGTCCTAATCGTATCATTTTCGCTCAAGGCAATACGATTTTCGCCTTTCTAGGTTCTTCTTTAGTGGTTTGGTTAGTGCATTGGCTGATTACACGAGGAGTCAAAGAAGCAGCATTTTTAAATCTCTTAGCGACTTTTGTCAAAGCTTTTCCGTTAGTGTTGTTTATTGTATTAGCCGCTTGGTTTTTCTCACCAGAAACCTTTAACCATGATATTCAAGCCACAAATTTAAATCATTCCATTACTGATCAAGTGAAAAACACCATGTTGATCACGCTCTGGGTATTCGTTGGGGTTGAAGGGGCAGCAGTGTTATCCGCTCACGCCAAAAAACGCAGTGATGTGGGGTTAGCCACGGTGTTGGGGATTGTGATTGCCTTAATTTTATATGTGGCGATTACCGTATTATCTCTGGGGATCTTACCACGTGAAATGATCGCCAATATGCCCAATCCATCGATGGCTGGTCTGCTAGAACACATGATTGGCAGTAGCGGTAAAATCATTATCACCGCCTGTTTAATTGTCTCTGTGTTAGCGTCTTACATTAGTTGGACTATGTATTCTGCCGAAGTCCCTTATCGTGGCGCGCAAAACGGGGCGTTCCCGAAAATCTTAAATAAGATCAACGAAAACGACACGCCAATTAACTCTCTGTGGTTCACTAACCTCGTGGTGCAATTCTGTCTCGTGTTGGTATTAATGACAGGTAAAAGCTATAACGCACTGTTGTTAATTTCCACCTCTATGATCTTAGTGCCGTATTTCCTGATTGGTGCCTACTTATTGAAATTGTCTATTCAACAAAACAGTGCTTGGTATATCAAGCTTACTGGGTTACTTGCCTCAATTTACGGAGTCTGGATTTTATATGCCGCCGGACTAGATCATTTATTGTTATCGATCTTGTTGTATGTCCCAGGGATTGGAATCTACTTATATTCTCGCTATCAGCACCAAGGCAAACTTCATTTTAATCAAAAAGAGAAAGCACTATTGCTCTTTATTGCTATCGCGTTTGTGTTAGCTATTTACAATAGTGCTGTCAATGTCAATTGGAATTAACCCGTTAATCTTCAATCAAACAGAAAAGTGCGGTCAGTTTTTAACAATTTTTTGAAAAACTGACCGCACTTTTTCTCTCCCAGTCCTACCTCTGCCTCGCCCTTGTGGTCAGTGCAAAACTTTGCGACAATCTGACGGAACGTTTGTTTTTTGTTAGGAATCGCCCTATGACATTATCTGAGCTACTTCATCACCGCCGCGCCGTACGTTATTTTGATCCCGACAAACCGCTTGATAGTGAAAAAGTGACACAATGCTTGCAGTTGGCAACTTTGGCACCAAGCAGTTCTAATATGCAACTGTATGAGTTCTACCACATCACTGATAAAGCCCTTCTTGCACAATTAGCCACTACCTGTTTAGGACAACAAACAGCAACCACAGCACAACAAATGGTGGTGTTTGTGACTCGCCAAGATTTGTATAAACAACGCGCTCAAGCAGTTTTAGCCTTTGAGAGCGAAAACATTAAGCGCCATAGTCCACCTGACCGCTGGGAAAATCGCCTAAAGGGCAAAACGCTCTATTATGCAAAACTGATGCCCTTTATTTATGCACGCTGTTTTGGTTTATTAGGTTTGTTTCGCAAGGGATTAGCTTATGCTATCCGTTTATTTCGTCCTGTCAGCACTGAAGTATCGGAAGCGGATGTGCGTGTGGTGGTGCATAAAAGTTGTGGGTTGGCGGCACAAACCTTTATGCTGTTAATGGCGGAACAAGGTTATGATACATGCCCAATTGAGGGATTAGATGGTGGTAAAGTGAAAAAGCTTCTTTCGCTCCCACAGGGTGCTGAAATCAATATGATTGTGTCATGTGGGGTACGTAAAGCTGGACGAGGCATTTGGGGCGATCGCTTTCGTGTGCCTTTTGATGAAGTGTATCATAGAAAATAAAATCAAAGAGATAAGGAAAAAGGACACGAAAAAGTAGTTAAAAATGTACCGCACTTTTAACCACTTCGCTCAAATCTAAGGTCGTAGTCTGTCGCCTTGCCAAAAGTTGTAATACATACCGCACGTTATTGCGCGGTATGCGTATTGACTTAACTCACCACCTCTGCCTGTGTTAATACGACCTTTTGCAAGACTTTAATCCCTGCGTCAATATCTTGCCATTCGGTAAACTCCAACGGATTATGACTAATACCCCGATGTGAAGGTACAAAAATCATTCCCGTTGGGCAAAGTGTTGCCATATGCATCGCATCGTGCCCCGCCCCACTTGGCATCACTTCGTAACTATAACCGAGAGTTTCAGCGCTTTGCCTAATTTGCTCAACCATCTCTTGCGGCAATAATACAGGGTTATCTTTAGAAATCAGCTGTAATTCAATCTGCAAGCCTCGTTTTTGTGCGACTTGTTCAATCTGCTGTTGTAACGCTGTAAAGACTGACTCTCTGGCTTCCACATGAATACCACGAATATCAACTAACAGTTCGCAATAGCCCGGTACCACATTCATTACACCGGGTTTTGCCGTCAAATTCCCCACGGTTGCTACCGTAGCATGCCCCGCATCAATCGCAGCTTGCTCAACAGCGAGCGCCAGTTCTGCACCACCCAATAACGCATCATGACGATAATGCATCGCCGTGGCACCAGAATGATCCGCTTGACCTTGAATTTTCACCACGCAACGAATTGGTGCGGCAATACCGGTCACCACACCAATGGTTTTGTTTTCATTTTCTAAACGAGGACCTTGCTCAATGTGCAATTCTACAAAACATTTAAATTCTTCACCGGTACGTTTTGCGTGGTGAATTGTCGAGAAATCCAACCCAATATCGGCTAACGCTTGCGCAAACGCCTTGCCTTGTTTATCACGCAAGTGGCTTAAGCCCGCCTGCTCCACCACACCACACATCACTTTACTGCCTAAGGTAGCGTAGTTAAAACGACTTGATTCTTCACAGGTAAAAATAATCAGTTCTAAGGGATAACGGGTTTTAATGCCTTGCTCACAAAGTTGAAATAAAATTTCCAACCCTGCTACCGATCCCAATGGACCATCCAATTTCCCCGCATTGACCACGGTATCAATATGCGAGCCAAAGGCGACGACTGGCAGATGATCTTCAATACCTGCTTTACGAATAAAAAGATTGCCGATTTCGTCACGGCGAATCGCAAGATCATAAGTTTGACATAAATCGACGATATATTTATGCGCTTTTTCATCTTCTCGGCTAAATGCCAAACGGGTTAATTCGCCTTCGACAGAAGACATTGAGGCGAGCGTGTCAATAATAGATTGCACGCGAGCTAAATTGATCGACATAAAGACTCCTTAGTTGATAACAAAAAAGCAGTGCTCAACACACTGCTTTTGCAGGATAACGCCACTTATCCTTGTACAACATTCATACTGGCTTGACAACCCATTACAGCACAGATACTTGAATTAGATCATATAATCTTTTATAAATCGATGATTTTAACGTGCAATGCTTTTTTAAAAAGTTTTCCTGTTCTATTTCACTAATTCACCAATTAATCCAATCACTTCTTGCACTTGCGCAGTCGATAGCGCGCCTTCATGGACAAATTTGACTTTGCCCGCTTTATCCAACACGACAACCAAGCTTTCTTTTTCCTTTAATTGCCAAGCTGCTTTTACCGCACCGCGTTGATCTAACACCACTTGGCTATGCGCATTGGCTTTTTTGCCTTTTTCTGCACCACTTTTTACAAAACTGCCCGTGCCGAAGGTTGCGTCATCAGCATTAATAATCGTGGTTGTCTGATATTTGGCACGATCAAATTGTGCCCCTTTAATCGCCTCAATTAATGCTTGATTACGTTCTTTCACATCACGTCGTCCTGCAATGTGGTTCACGACACGTACTTTTCCCACTAATTGTGCCGAATGCCAAGCATGATACTGCACCGCCTCACCTTTTACACTCAATTCTCCATCTTCAGCAACACTAACAGATGCTAAAGGTTGATTTAACTGGATATTATGGGCATGCGCTGAAAATGCGCAAAATGTGGCTAACCCTAAAACAAATGTCATTTTTTTCATTTTCTTTACCTTGTTAACTCAAAGAGGATGCATTCTACCGAAAAACAAAAAATAAACAAATCAGAGCTGTTATTCACATAATTTTGGCAAAATTGCGCTTTTTTGCTATAATTTCGCGTCATTTTTATTGAGAGGAAAATTTATGGAACAAATGCCAACTTGTCCAAAATGTCAAAGTGAATACGTTTATCATGATTTAATCCATTTTGTTTGCCCTGATTGCAGCTATGAATGGTCAGGTCAAGAACCTATAGAAAGTGATGAGAAAGTGGTGAAAGACAGCAACGGTAATCTTCTACAAGATGGTGATTCGGTTATCTTAATTAAAGATCTCAAAGTAAAAGGCTCGTCTATCGTGTTAAAGAAAGGCACCAAAGCCAAAAACATTCGTTTAGTCGATGCCGATCATGATGTTGATTGCAAAATTGATGGGCAAAGTTTTTCATTAAAATCAGCGTTTCTGAAAAAAGCCTAATCTCACGACGTACTGTTTTTTTACGTGATAAACAGTACGTTGACTTATCGCCGACAGCGTGCCAATCCATGACTACTGCCACCGGGTAAACACTCACAGGCTTCTCCATCATGATCGCCATCTAAATGATAGGCCTTATATTTTTCCATGTACGCTTGTGCTTCAGCTTGCGTAGCGAAATGCTTACAAGTTACTCGCTTAGCGTGCGCTGAACAGGCTGTTATAGCAATCATTAAAGTTACCCATATTCTCTTCATCACGTCTTTTCCTGCTTTGTTGCTCTCTTATAGTCCTCATTTTAACCAACTATTCTCGCTATCAGAAACGAAATTATTTGATCCAGTTCACAGATCGGACAAAAGCTTTTTGCACTTTTTCAATTTCCTCTTAGACTAATCACTAAGTCATCGAAACGTTTCGATGAGAAAGAAAAATCTATTGAGGTACGTCATGAAAAAAACCGCCCTATTAAACGCCCCGTTATCCCAAGTAATCGCGACATTAGGTCATACCGATAGCCTCACGATTTGTGATGCGGGACTGCCGATCCCTAAACAGATAGAACGTGTTGATTTGGCTTTAAGTGTAGGGGTGCCAAGTTTCCTTCAAACTTTTCATGCGGTAGTCACAGAAATGTTTGTAGAAAGAGCCATCATTGCCGAAGAAATCAAAGAAAAAAATCCGAAAATACTGACCGCACTTTTAAACAGTTTGGCTCAACTTGAGCAACAACAAGGCAACCAAATTGAGGTGCAATATGTCAGTCATGACATGTTCAAAACGTACACGCATGCAAGCAAAGCAATTGTACGTAGTGGCGAATGTAGTCCTTATGCCAATATTATTTTGTATTCTGGCGTTCCATTTTAAAGGCGGCGAATATGCAACACGAAACCTTACTCCACATCCAAGGAATTGATAAGTCTTTTCCCGGTGTCAAAGCGCTCAGTAATGCTTGCTTATCCGTTTATGCAGGACGTGCCATGGCATTAATGGGGGAAAATGGTGCGGGTAAATCGACCTTAATGAAAGTGCTCACCGGCATTTACAGCAAAGACGCAGGCACAATTGAATATTTAGGTAAACAAGTCACCTTCAAAGGACCAAAAGAGTCGCAAGAAGCTGGCATCAGCATCATTCACCAAGAATTGAATTTAGTTGGCAACCTAACAATCGCAGAAAATATTTTCTTAGGCCGTGAATTTGTGACGCCTTGGGGAAGTATTGATTGGAAAAAAATGCACCAAGAAGCGGACAAATTACTTAAACGTTTAGGTGTTAGCCATAGTAGCCATCAATTGTGTTCCGAATTATCAATTGGTGAACAACAAATGGTTGAAATTGCCAAAGCACTCAGCTTTGAATCTAAAGTCATTATTATGGATGAACCCACCGATGCACTAACCGATACGGAAACAGCCGCTTTATTTAAGGTGATTCGGGAACTCAAAGCCGAAAAACGTGGCATTGTCTATATCTCGCATCGTATCAAAGAGATTTTTGAAATTTGCGATGATGTGACGGTATTACGTGATGGTGAGTTTATTGGTGAAAAAGCCGTCAATGTATTAGATGAAGATCAGCTGATTGAAATGATGGTTGGACGCCGTTTAGATGAACAATATCCACATTTAGATAAACCTCGTGGCGAATTATTGCTTGAAGTCGAAAATCTCAGTGGCAGTGGTGTACATGATGTCAGTTTCACATTACATCGAGGAGAAATTCTAGGGGTTTCTGGTCTGATGGGAGCGGGACGAACAGAGCTTATGAAAGTGTTATATGGCGCGCTACCCCGTTCAAGTGGCAAAGTGCGGTTAGCTCAGCAAGAAATTTACAATACTTGCCCACAAGATGGCTTAAATCATGGCATTGTGTACATTTCCGAAGATCGCAAAGGTGATGGCTTAATTTTAGGCATGTCAGTGAAAGAAAATATGTCACTCACCGCTTTAGCCTATTTTTCTAAATCTATTCAAATTGATCACAAAGCAGAACAATTGGCAGTGGGTGACTTCATCACCATGTTTAATATCAAAACACCAAGCCAAGAACAGCAAATTGGGCTCTTATCTGGCGGTAATCAGCAAAAAGTGGCGATTGCTAAAGGCTTAATGACACGTCCCAACGTGTTGATTTTAGATAAGCCAACACGTGGTGTGGATGTGGGGGCGAAAAAAGAAATTTATCAACTCATTAATGAATTCAAAAAAGAGGGCTTAAGTATCATTTTAGTGTCCTCTGAAATGCCAGAAGTGCTTGGCATGAGTGATCGTATTTTGGTCATGCATGAAGGGCGAATTAGTGCAGAATTCCAACGTGGTGAAGCCACGCAAGAAAAATTATTAGCCGCAGCCATTGGCAAAAGTGCGCTCTAAACCTGAAGGATTTATTATGACAACTCAAGCAAAACCATTCCAATTCGGTAAATTCTTAATTGAACAACGTTCCATCATTGCCTTACTGGTGCTGATTGCGATCGTCTCAATGATCAATCCTGACTTTTTCAGTGTGGATAATATTCTCAATATTTTACGCCAAACTTCAGTCAACGCAATTATTGCCGTCGGGATGACATTTGTGATCTTGATTGCCGGGATCGATCTTTCGGTCGGTTCGGTACTTGCATTAACGGGGGCTATTGCCGCCTCGATGGTCAGTACTGAGTTACCAATACTGCTCGTCATTCCAATCACGCTCTTGATTGGTACATTACTGGGCGGGATCAGCGGTGTTATTGTCGCGAAAGGCAAAGTACAAGCCTTCATTGCTACTCTCGTAACCATGACCTTATTACGTGGTGTGACCATGGTTTATACCGATGGACGCCCAATTAGTACAGGCTTTTCGGAAGGTGCGGATACGTTTTCGCTGTTAGGCACGGGTTATGTATTCGGTATCCCTGTCCCAATTTGGATTATGGCATTTGTCTTTGCTGCCTCTTGGTATGTATTAAAACATACACGTATTGGGCGTTATATTTATGCACTTGGGGGGAATGAAGCCGCCACCCAATTATCTGGCATTAACGTCAATAAAATTAAAATCTTTGTTTTTGCCGTCAGTGGCTTCTTATCTGCCCTTGCCGGTCTGATTGTCACTTCACGTTTATCCTCTGCTCAACCGACTGCCGGTGTGTCATATGAGCTTGATGCGATTGCCGCGGTTGTAGTCGGCGGAACGAGCTTAATGGGCGGAAAAGGACGCGTCATGGGCACTTTAATTGGCGCATTGATTATTGGTTTCTTAAATAACGCGCTGAATTTACTGGATATTTCCTCTTACTATCAAATGATTGCAAAAGCATTAGTTATCTTAGTCGCGGTTTTAGCGGATAACTATTTAGGCACCAAAAAAGTTTAACCCACTCACTCTGTAAGGAGAATGCAAATGAAAAAACTTCAAAAACTCACAACGTTAGCCTCAGCATTGATGTTAAGTTTGGCAGTCAGTGGCACTGCACTAGCTAAAGAAACCATTGCTTTGGCTGTTTCAACGCTCGATAACCCTTTCTTTGTGACACTCAAAGACGGTGCACAGAAAAAAGCCGATGAACTGGGCTATAAATTGGTTGTTTTAGATTCACAAAACGATCCAGCAAAAGAATTAGCGAACGTAGAAGATTTAACTGTTCGTGGGGTAAAAGTCCTTTTAATCAACCCAACTGATTCTGAAGCCGTGGTCAATGCCGTGAAAATGGCAAATCGCAATAAAATTCCGGTCATCACTTTAGACCGTGGTGCAGTTGCGGGAGACGTCGTCAGCCATATTGCGTCTGATAACGTCGCTGGAGGAAAAATGGCGGGCGATTTTATCGCTGAAAAACTTGGCGCAGGGGCAAAAGTCATTCAACTTGAAGGCATCGCGGGCACCTCAGCAGCACGTGAACGCGGAGAAGGCTTTAAACAAGCGATTGACGCTCATAAATTTGATGTGCTTGCAAGCCAACCCGCCGACTTTGACCGTACCAAAGGGCTTAACGTAATGGAAAACTTGTTAGCCAGCAAAGGGGATGTTAAAGCCGTCTTTGCTCAAAATGACGAGATGGCATTAGGGGCATTACGTGCTATCAATGCAGCCAATAAAAAGGTGTTAGTCGTTGGCTTTGACGGTACAGATGATGGTGTAAAAGCAGTACAAACAGGTAAAATGGCCGCGACCATTGCTCAACAACCTGATTTAATTGGTGCATTAGGCGTGGTAACCGCAGATAAAGTCTTGAAAGGTGAAAAAGTGGAAGCCAAAATTCCTGTTGATTTAAAAGTGATCCATAAATAAGATCATCATCAAGCTTCGATGGGGGCAAGCTTAGGGCTTGCCCTATATCACCTCAACATGAAACACAAAATAGCGAAGAACATATGAAAAAATTAACGGTACTTGGCAGTGTAAATGCCGATCATGTCATTTCTGTCCCACACTTTGCTAAACCCGGTGAAACCCTCACAGGCAATCATTACCATATTGCGTATGGAGGAAAAGGTGCAAACCAAGCTGTTGCGGCTGCTCGCTTAGGTGCCAATATTGATTTTATTGCTTGTATTGGTGATGATGCGATTGGACAAGCAATGAAAAAGGCTTTCCAACAAGATGGCATTAATACACAAGCCGTTGTAGAAATTGCCGATCAAATGACAGGAATCGCCATGATTCAAGTCAACGCACACGGGGAAAACAGTATTGTCATTGCCGCCGGAGCAAATGCTTATTTAACGGAAACTGTCGTTGAACAATTTGCGGATAAAATTACGCAAGCGGATACTTTATTAATGCAACTTGAAACCCCTTTAAGTGCGGTCATTTTCGCGGCAAAATTGGCTAAATCAGCCAATACTAAAGTGGTGTTAAATCCGGCACCGGCCCAGCCACTTCCCGATGAGTTACTCACGCAATTGGACATGATTACCCCTAATGAAACAGAGACTGAAATCTTGACTGGGGTGAAGGTCGTTGACGAACATTCTGCTGCGCAAGCGGCGGCTCTCTTTCATCAAAAAGGCATTGAAACGGTGCTCATCACTTTAGGCTCAAAAGGGGTTTATGCAAGTCAGAAAGGTACGCCGGGCAAAATGGTCGCAGCCTTTCGTGTCGATGCGAAAGACACAACTGCCGCAGGTGATACGTTTAATGGCGCTTTAATGACTGCATTGTTAGAAGATAAACCGCTTGCTGATGCCATCCGTTTTGCTCATGCTGCCGCAGCAATTAGCGTCACCAGAGCGGGCGCACAACCCTCAATTCCGACTAGACAAGAAACCCTCAACTTTTTACAATCACATTAAAACCATGTAGGGGAAACTTACCCCTACTTTTTTCACGTTTTCAATGACCTAGCAACATTCGCTACACGATAAGAGAAACTACAATGGCAACTATGAAAGACATCGCAAGGATAGCGAAAGTATCCACGTCAACCGTTTCCCATGTCATTAATAACTCTCGATTTGTTAGCGATGAAATTCGCGATAAAGTGATGCATGTTGTTAAGGAACTGAATTACACACCTTCCGCCCTCGCACGCAGTCTAAAAGTCAAAGAAACCAAAACAATCGGCTTATTAGTCACCGCCACCAATAACCCTTTCTTTACTGAAGTCGTCAGCGGCGTAGAACAATATTGTCACCAGCATCACTATAATTTAATTCTCTCGAACACAGAGGGCGATACGGAGCGCCTACGCCATAATTTACAAACCCTCATTCAAAAGCAAGTAGATGGTTTGTTACTGATGTGTTCCGATGCCCGTATTCAAATTGGTAAAGATTTGAATGTCAATTTACCCTTTGTGGTAATGGACTGGTGGCCTACAGAAGAAAAAGCGGACAAAATTTACGAAAACTCCGAGTATGGTGGTTACTTAGCCACTAAGCAGCTGATTGAAAAAGGGCACCAACACATTGCGATTATTACCGGTAATTTAAAAAAGTCACTTGCACAGAATCGACTAGATGGTTACAAAAAAGCCCTAAAAGAAGCCAATATTCCCTTACGCGAAGACTGTATCATTGAAAGCCATTTTGATTTTGAAGGCGGCAAACGCGGTATGGAGAAAGTGCTCGCGTTACAGCCACGCCCAACTGCCGTCTTTGCTTGTAGTGATAGTATTGCCTTTGGTGCGTATCAAACGGTTTGGCATCAAGGTCTCCATATTCCACAAGACATTTCTATCATCGGCTACGATAATATTACCTTAGCCGAATATATGTCGCCGCCCCTAACCACGATCAATCAACCTAAAGCGGAATTAGGTAAATTAGCCGTAGAAACCTTACTCCAGCGGATCAAAAATCCAACAGCAAAACACCGTACATTATTACTTGAACCTCAATTAGTTTGGCGAGAATCTGTTAGACAGCTGTATCAAGAAAAACGTGGGTAAATCCCACGTTTTATTTAAGGTGTGAGCTCAACAGGCTTAATAATTTCACTTGGATAACAGCCCAATACTTTTAAATAATGACTATATTGTTTTAGCTCGTCTAAAGCTTGCTGTGTCTCCGGATTATGAATATTCGCCTCAATTTCAAGATAAAACATTTCTTCCCATGGCTTACCATAGATTGGACGCGATTCCAGTTTGGTCATATTAATTTGATGCTTTTTAAACACGAATAAAGCATCAACTAATGCCCCCGCTTGTTGCGATGTGGTCATCAACAATAGCGTTTTCGTGTGAATCTGTGGTGACACTTGCAATGGTTTCTTCGCTACCACAATGAAACGAGTAATATTGTTGGGTTGGTTGGCTATATCTGATTTCAATACCGTTAAACCGTATAACGCCCCGCCATCCGCATTTCCTAACGCTGCAATATTCGGCTTATTTAAGCTTGCCACTAATTGCATCGCATGAGAGCTGCTTTCACAATATTCAATGTGAACACGTTCTAAGCCTTTAATAAATTGGCTACATTGTTGGATAACTTGCGGATGACTATATAATGTTTCAATTTGATTCAAATCATCCTGTCCATTCACTAAGACACAATGCCGAATCGGATACGCCAGCTCACCTACTAAAGAAAGATCGGTATGTTGCAATAAATCATACACTTCATTAATAGCACCCGACGTGGTATTTTCCAGAGGTAACACACCATAATCTGCCTCGCCTGCGCTGACTTTCTCAAAAATCTCATCAAATGAGCGACAGCTCAGTTCCACAAAGGTTTCTTGATAACGCGTTGCATAACTTCTCGCCGCCAAATGTGAATAAGAGCCACGTTTGCCTAAAAACGCAATATGGATATTCTGTTCACGTTGCGCATTCAGTTTTTTTTGCAAATAAACTTGTTGTGTGGCAACGGAATCTTCAATAATACGCTGAAAAATATCGGTAATATATTGTGCTTCTAATTGGTAGTTTTGATTTTCAGCAAATTGAATGAGTTCTTGCAACAATTGTTGTTCACGCTCAAGATCACGAAGGGGTTTCTGCGTGATTTCTTTACTGCGCGCCACATCAAAGGCTAAGCGATGACGCTCTGACAATAATTTCAATAAATTTCGATCAAGTTGTGTGATCTGTTGACGAATCTCACTTAAATCCAAAGACATATCCTTTCCTGTAGGCTGAAAATTTAGCAAAAACGGACCGCACTTTACTGCCTCTTAAAGTGCGGCATATAGAATTTCGTTAACGGCTTGGCGATCTAAATGTTGATGTTCACCTAAGTTATACGCCTGATGTTCGGCTAATTTGTCTAAAATAACAGAAAATTGGCTATCATCAATAGCATAATCAGAAAAACGTGTTTTTACCCCCATTTGTTCAAAAAATTGGCGTGTTTTTTCAATCGAAACCTGTATAGCCTGTTCTTCATCACCTTGATAATTCCAAACACGTTGCGCAAATTGAATCAGTTTTTCTCGCTTATTGGCTTTTTGATGCTGCATCAAGGCTGGCACAATAATCGCGAGCGTTTGAGCATGATCCAAACCATAAAGAGCAGTAAGTTCGTGTCCAATCGCGTGTGATGCCCAATCTTGTACCACACCCACACCTAAAATCTCATTCAATGCCATGGTCGCAGCCCACATGATATTCGCTCTTGCATCATAATCTGTTGGATTAGCTAACACTTTCGGTCCTTCCTCAATTAAGGTTTGAAAAACACCTTCAGCGAAGCGATCTTGAATTTTTGCTTGCTGAGGATAGGTCATATACTGCTCAAACGTATGCACAAAAGCATCGACCACCCCATTGGCAGTTTGTTTTTCAGGTAGAGAATAGGTCGTTGTCGGATCTAATACCGCAAAGACAGGTCGGACTAAAGGGGAAGCAAAGGACAATTTATCCCCAGTTTGTTGACGACTTATCACCGCATAACCATTCATTTCCGATCCTGTTGCAGGCAATGTCATAATGCATCCAAGGGGTAACGCATATTGTACGGGGTGGTGTTTGGCTAAAATATCCCAAGGTTCGCCTACGAACTTCACCGCACTTGCAATAAATTTACTGCCATCGAGCACCGAACCACCGCCTACGGCTAAAATAAAATCTAAGTTTTCTTGTTTCACAATCTCAATGGCTTTCATTAACGTTTCATAACGTGGGTTAGGTTCGATCCCCGAAAACTCGCGCCAATAGAACCCCGCCAAAGCATTTTCCACTTGGGCAAACACGCCATTTTTCTTTACACTGCCACCGCCTGTTGTGACTAAAATCCGCGCATCTTGAGGAATATGCTCACGAATCGCCTGAATTTGTCCTTCGCCAAAAAGTGCTAAGGTAGGTAATTGAAATGTAAAGTTAAGCATAATTGTTCTCCTCTGTTCTTTCATTGCGTTCTCGCTTAAACACACAATGAGATAAAATAACACGGATATTGGGAAATCAATCTCCACAATATCAAAAAGAAAAAAGCTATACTTCGTGAGAAATATAGCTTTTTCATGCAAAATGAATAACGTTAAATCAGCACTTGTGTTGGCGCTTCATAACCATGTGGAACGGCTTGTTTGTCATCAAATGTCACAAACTCCCACGCTTCTTGATTAGCTAAAACCGCACGCAATAATTTGTTATTTAGCCCATGACCGGATTTATAGGCTTTAAAGTCACCGATAATGTTATAACCCGCCATGTATAAATCACCAATGGCATCTAACATTTTATGACGTACAAGTTCATCTTTAAAACGTAAGCCGTCTTCGTTCAAAATACGATAATCGTCTAACACAATCGCATTATCTAAACTGCCACCTAGCGCTAAACCTTGCGATTGAAGATATTCAATATCTTTCATAAAGCCAAAAGTTCTTGCACGGCTAATTTGTTGAACAAAGGCTTGTGCGGAGAAATCCATCACATAATTACGCACATCTTTACCAATCGCAGGGTGCTCAAAGTCAATGGTAAAGTCTAAGCGGAATCCATTATATGGCGTGAACTCTGCCCATTTATCGCCATCCTCAACACGAACTTTTTGTTTGATGCGAATAAATTTTTTCGCTGCGTTTTGCTCTTCAATACCCGCATCAAGTAAAAGGTAAATAAACGGACTGGCGCTACCATCCATAATTGGAATTTCCGGCGCATCCACTTCAATAATCACGTTATCAATACCTAATCCAGCTAACGCGGCATTCAAATGTTCAACCGTTGAAATACGCACGCCTTCTTCATTCACTAAACAAGTACACAGCATTGTATCACGTACAGCATTGGCATTTGCCGGGAACGTCACTGGCGGATTTAAATCCGTACGACAGTAGATGACACCCGTATTTGCCATAGCGGGACGTAACGTCAAGGTTACTTTATTACCACTATGTAAGCCTACGCCGGTGACTTTAATGCTCTGTTTTAATGTTCTTTGCTTAATCATATCTTTCTCTTAACTTATTGTGATAACAACAAGGTTAATTTCAATTTATTTATCTGTATTGCGGATGAAATTTTGCACATTAAACAAATTTTCATCTTTTTGCAAGTTATTTGATGTACGCGCTGTGATTGGCGTATCCAAAATACTGGTTTTGGTTAAATCTGTTGGTCGTGGTGGTACATGCCCTTGCTGAGCCCCATAACCAGAACTTGGAGTCGGATGACCACTCAAATTCGCGGGTTGTAACGGTCTTGACTCACCGACCGTGTGTTGAATAGGCTGTTGTTGACGATGTGGCATCGGCATCTCTGGCGCTTCAATATCGCCAATACCTGTCGCAACAATGGTCACACGAATTTCATCAACCATTTCAGGCACTAGCGTGGTACCAATTACAACAGTGGCTTCTTCTGAGGCAAACTCAGCGACGGTCTTACCGACTACATTAAATTCATCAAGCCCGAGATCCATACCCGATGTGATATTAACTAATACCCCTTTAGCGCCGGATAAATCAACACGTTCTAATAAATCACTTTTCACTGCAATGCGTGTCGCTTCTTCAGCACGACCTTCGCCAGCCGTACCTTTACAAGAACCAAAGCCAATCATCGCTTGTCCCATTTCTGACATCACCGTACGCACGTCAGCAAAGTCCACGTTGATTAACCCTGGAGAGGTAATCATATCCGAAATCCCAGTCACAGAATTACGTAACACATCATTAGCCGCAGAGAAAGCTTGAAGCAACGTCGCATTTTTAGGTAACGCTTTAGCCAGTTGCTCATTTGGAATAATAATCAGAGAATCGACGTGTTTAGAAAGTTCTTTAATCCCCATTTCAGCAAATAACATCCGTTTTTTGCCTTCAAAAGAGAACGGTTTTGTGACGACAGCAACAGTTAAAATACCCAGTTCTTTAGCAATTTGTGCAACGATTGGCGCGGCACCTGTTCCTGTACCACCGCCCATGCCCGCTGCGATAAAGACCATATCTGCCCCTTCAAGCATCGCCCGAATAGCTTCTTGGTCATCTTCTGCCGCTTTACGTCCAACATTCGGATTGGCACCTGCACCTAAACCTTTTGTTGTTGAACCACCAATTTGGACGGTTTGCTGAACTTGGCTTTTACGTAAAGCTTGTGCATCCGTGTTCACAGCATAAAAAATAATTTTGCCATGTTCATCTGAATTCATGACTGCTTCATCTAAAAGTGTTCCACCAATATCATTTTTAATCATATTGGCTACCATGTGGTTAACAGCGTTACCGCCACCACCACCGACGCCCACAACTTTAATGAGAGCTCCGTCCATTTCACCAAGATCATAATCTACTGGTTCAAACATATTCATTCTCCGTCAATGCTAATTCTCTGCTAGCACATTATTAAAACCTAAATATTTCTTATTGTAGATGAAAAATAGGAATTCTCAAAACTCTGAACCTACTTTCTTTGCAATTTTTTTCATTCCAGACCAAAGGGAACCAAAAAAACCACTTTCATTACTATAAGCATCATTAATTGGGCTTTCATCATTGCTACTATATTCATACTGTAATAAGCCAAGTACTGTAGAATATTGTGGTTTTTTCTCTACGAGATGAGTAACCCCAGTAATATTGAGTGGATTACCAATACGTACATGCAAACCAAATACATCCGTTGCACATTCTTTCAAGTCTTTAATTTGCGCGCCACCGCCGGTGATAACAATACCCGCGATTAACTCAAATTTCATTTGTTTACTTTCTAAATCATATTTAAGCTGAATGAGTTCTTCTTTGACTAATTCAAGAATCTCACGATAACGCCCCGCGGTGACATTAGATAAACGTGTTTTTGAACAACGCTCAATCACACTGCCATCAATACTCATAACATCAAATTGTTCTTCTGGGTTTTGTCTTGGTGGTGTCACCGCACTACCGTATTTGACTTTAATATTCTCAGCTTCAACACGAGAGGTTGTTAAATCATACGCAATATCATCAGTCACACGATTGCCAGCATAAGGGATGACTTTACTGAAACGTAATGCACCATTGGTATACACCATCACTTCCATGGTACCTGCACCAAAATCAATCAAGCACACCCCTAAATCTTTCTCATCTTCAGTTAACACCGAATGGCTTGTTGCAATTCCAGAGAAAATCACTTTGTCAATTTTCAGTTTACAGCGTTCAACCGCTTGACGTAAGTTATTTAGCCAATCTTGGTGGCAAGCAATTAAATGCACATTAGAAGTTAAACGACCACCTTGAAAACCCAGTGGATTCTTAATATTTTTTTGCTGATCAACGGCATATTCTTGTGGCAAACGATGCAACACCACTAATCCTTCTGGCATTTTGATTGAACTCGCTGTATGCAAGGCCGCATCAATATCTTCTTGTGTCACTTCTGTATCTGCAATCGGCGCAGCACCACTGTCATTCCAACTTTGAATATGTTGACCAGTTATCGCTAACGTAACACTAATAATTTCACAATCTGCCACCGACTCTGCTAATTCAATCGCTCTTTGTACTGAAGTCACAACCGCATTTAAATCGGTAATATTGCCCTTATCAATGCCTTTAGCAGGACAACTGCCAACTCCTAAAATATTCACTACGCCATCAGGTAAAAGTTCACCGACTAAAGCCACGACTTTAGATGTCCCCACCTCTAATCCAACAATAATTTTTGATTCCACAATTTTTGCCATTTTTATCACTTTACATCGTCTAAAACTAATTTATGTCAGCCTCTGAAAATCCTACTGCTGCCCCAACACTATATCGCAAATCGACATAAGATAATTTTTTATTTTCAGGTATCTCAATTTGTGGGTAAATGGTCACAAAACGATCTAATTTTGCTTTCCATTCTCCTCTGCCTAATTTTAATACAAGATTATTATCAAGTACAATTTGCCATGCGCCGCGATCATCAATGGCGATTGCCTTTAGCGCTAACCCTTTCTCTTTTAAATTGAGATACACTTGATTCCACGCTTGTAATACTTTCGCACTTTGATAATCGGGTCCTGACAAGTGCGGTAAATTTTTTTCTTTTAATTTATCAAAAGGTAATTGGAAAATTGCCCCATCGCTTGAGAGAAATTCAGCGTCGTTCCAAATCGCAATTGGCGTATGTTCCGCTAAGGCAATACTGAGTTTATCTGGCCATATTTTGCGTACCACCGCCCCTTTTATCCAAGGCATGGTTTCAATTTGTTCGCGTACGGCATCAATGTCTTGACCAAAAAAACCTTTTAAATCGCCCATTTTCAATACTACATCACGAATATCATCGTAAGTGGTAAACGTCGGTGTTCCCGTTAAAATAAAGGCACTAATGGGTTTACTATCAAGTTTATCCATAAGCTGCTGCCAGTTTGCATAAGCATAAAAAAACACAGCAATACAACATAGCAAAAAGGCCAATTTAAGGTTCTTTATCATCCCTATCTTGGTCTCATTGCTTTTTTTAACGCCCTGTGTTGTTTTACGTTTTAAGCCTTTCATTCAGCACTCAACTCCAAAATCTTCACAACCAGTTGCTCAAATGAATAGCCGACTGTTGCAGCGGATTTAGGAAATAAACTATGACTTGTCATGCCCGGGTTAGTATTCACTTCCACTAAACGGAACGCATCATTGCCATCTAACATCACATCAATACGGCTCCAACCACGGCATCCCACCACATCATAAGCTTGTTTCACCAATTGTTTTAATTCATCTTCACGTTCAGCACTTAAGCCAGATGGACAAAAATATTGGGTATTATCTGAAATGTACTTCGCTTCATAATCATAAAATTCACCCTCTGGCACAATACGAATAGAAGGTAGCACTTCATTATCTAATACAGGAACCGTAAATTCGGCACCGGATAACCACTCTTCAATTAAGACCGTATCATCGTATTTTAAGGCAAAATCGACCGCACTTTTCAGATCTTCCACCCGTTTTACTTTGGTTAACCCTACACTAGAGCCTTCTAATGAAGGTTTCACCATTACAGGTAAGCCTAACTTTTCGACAACAGCACTAGGATTAAGTTCTCCCACATTGGCTTTTGTCACAATTTCCATCTCAGCAACTGGCAAACCAAAAGCTTTCCACAGCATTTTTGTTCGCATTTTATCCATTGTCAGTGCTGAGGTCATGACGCCACACCCCGTGTAGGGGATACCAATCTGTTCTAATAGTCCCTGCATGGTGCCATCTTCACCGCCACGACCATGTAAAATATTAAAAACGCGATCAAAACCCTGTTCTTTTAAAGTCGCTACAGGAAAAGTTTTCGGATCGATAGGGTGAGCATCAAAGCCAGCACTCAGTAACGCATTGAGCACCGCCTGACCTGAATCCAAAGAAACCTCACGCTCTGCTGAAGTGCCCCCTAATAACACTGCAATTTTTTCTTGTTTTAATGTTTTTTTCATTGTACCACCTATTCTTTGGTCCAAGTTTCTGCTAATTGACGCGCAATTTTACTTACATTACCCGCACCCTGTGCCAAAATTAAATCCCCATCTTGTAAAACTTGATCTAGAATCTCTCCTAACTGACGATGGTCAGAGACAAAAATAGGATCGACCTTACCTAAGTTACGAATAGAACGACACAAAGAACGGCTATCTGCGCCGGCAATCGGCGTTTCACCAGCCGCATACACATCTAACATAATTAAGACATCCACTTGCGAAAGCACTTGGACAAAATCATCAAATAAGTCACGTGTTCTTGAATAACGATGCGGTTGAAAAATCATCGCAATACGCTTATTTTCCCAACCTTGGCGTGCGGCTTGAATGGTCACGCCCACTTCCGTTGGATGATGACCATAATCATCGACTAACATCACCTTGCCATTTGGACGAATAAATTGACCAAGTTGATCAAATCGACGTCCTGCTCCTTGGAAATCGGCTAAGGCTGCAAGAATCGCTTCATTACCAATACCTTCTTCTTTCGCTACCACTAGCGCCGCCGTGGCATTCAATGCATTATGGCGACCTGGTACATTCAACAACACATCAATGCGCTCACCACTTGGCGTAATGACAGTGTAGTGCCCTTGGAATCCTGTTTGCTGATAATCTTCAATGCGATAATCCGCTTTTTCACTGAAGCCATAGGTAATCACTTGGCGTCCAACTTTGGGTGTCAGTTCAGTTAATACATCATCATCCGCACACAACACCGCCAGTCCATAAAATGGCAAATTATGTAAGAAATTCACATAGGTGTGTTTCATCTCTTCAAAACTGCCGTGATACGTTTCCATATGATCGGGTTCAATGTTAGTGACTACAGACACCATAGGCTGCAAATGTAAAAATGAAGCATCACTTTCATCTGCTTCGGCAATTAAGTAACGGCTACAACCTAAATGGGCATTTGTCCCTGCAGACTTCACTAATCCGCCATTTACGAAAGTCGGATCCAAGCCTGCTTCAGCATAAATCATTGAAATCATTGCTGTAGTCGTCGTCTTACCATGTGTACCCGCCACCGCAATACCATGACGAAAACGCATAATTTCAGCCAACATTTGTGCACGCTGAATAACCGGAATACGTCTTTCTTGCGCTGCGACGACTTCAACATTATCTGCTCTTATCGCACTTGACACCACAACCACACTTGCCCCATCGATATTCTCTGCCGCATGCGAGAAAGCAATCTTGGCACCTAAGGACGTTAAGCGTGCCGTGACCGCACTTTCCATAATATCCGAGCCAGTGACAAAATAACCTTCATTTAATAACACTTCTGCAATTCCGCCCATACCAGCGCCGCCAATACCAACAAAATGGATCTGACGAACACGGCGCATTTCCGGGATCATATCTCTTACCCGTTGCTGAAAAGCTTTACCACATTTTGAATTCATCATTTACACGTTCCTAATCTTGATTCGCTTCTTCGATAATCACTTCCGCGACACGTTGTGCGGCGAGTGGGGTTGCCATGGCTTTTGCTTTAATTGCCATTTGTTGCAAGGTTTCACGATCGAATTGCGTTAATACACTCACTAATTTCTCCGCAGTCAATTCTGCTTGTGGAATAATGGTTGCCGCACCGGCATCCGCTAAATATTTCGCATTTAAATACTGTTGTTGATCTTTATGCTGAAATGGCACAAAAATCGCTGCTGCGCCTACTGCAGCAAGTTCACTTACGGTTAAAGCACCTGAACGACAAATGACGATATCTGCCCAAGCATAGGCGTCTGCCATATTATCAATAAATTCCGTGATGGTGACCGAAGCATGTTCTGGATACAATGTCGTGACTTGCTCAACGGCACCTTGCCCAACTTGATGACGAACTTCAAGTTTGTCGGATAATTGTGCAACAACATTGGGCAACGTTTGATTAAGGACTCTTGCGCCCTGACTACCGCCTACCACGAGTACACGTAATTTCCCTTCTCGCCCTGCAAAACGTTGTTCTGGCGTAGGTTGAGAAAACAATGTTTGTCGTACGGGATTACCAACTACTTCCGCATTGGGAAACGCAGTTGGAAAGGCTTGTAAAACACGTCTGGCAATTTTTGCTAACCAACTATTGGTTAAGCCTGCTACCGCATTTTGCTCATGTAAAATCACAGGGATGCCACATAATTTTGCCGCAATGCCACCCGGACCAGACACATAGCCCCCCATGCCTAATACAGCATGCGGTTGATAAGCTTTAATAATTTTACGTGCCTGTAATATTGCTCTAAAAATACTAAAAGGCGCACTCAGTAAAGCTTTTATCCCTTTACCGCGTAAGCCTGAAATTTGGATAAATTGAATAGGGATATGATGTTTTGGCACTAATTGCGCTTCCATACGATCCGCCGTCCCTAACCAACAAATATCCCACCCTTGTTGTTGTAAATATTGTGCCACCGCAATCGCAGGGAAAACATGCCCTCCGGTCCCACCTGCCATGACTAATAATCTTTTCTTTTGTTCGCTCACATCCCGTCCCTTTGCTTTATGCACCCACAAAAACCACGTGATTTTTGCCTTCAAAGTGCGGTCGTTTTTTGTAAATTTTAATCATCCCGTAAACGTGCTTGCCCAATTCGCATTAATCGATTTTCATGATCAATTCGCAGTAACAAGCCAATGGTCATAGACATAATAATTAAACTGGAGCCACCATAACTGATGAGCGGAAAGGTTAAACCTTTGGTAGGTAACAAGCCGAGAGACATCCCTAAATTGACAAAACCTTGGAAGAAAATCCAAAAGCTGATACCAAAGGCAAAGAAACCTTTAAAGCGTTGTTCTAATAATAAGGATTCCCGCCCAATTTTCATGGCACGGAAAATTAACAGCCCGAGTAATATCACAATCACTAAAATGCCTAAAAAACCGAACTCCTCGCCCACTACTGCCATCACGAAGTCAGTATGCGCTTCAGGTAAATATTCTAATTTTTGAATGGAATTCCCGAGTCCTTCTCCTACCCATTCACCGCGCCCAAATGCCATTAAAGAGTTAGAGAGTTGGAAACCGGTACCGTAGGGATCTTTGAAAGGATCAAGAAAACCCGTGAAACGTTTTAAACGATAAGCGGAAGATAAAACTAACCACACAAACAAAAGTCCACCAAACGCCATTAACCCAACAAACTGCCAAAAGTTAGCCCCAACAATAAATAATAGTCCGAAAGTAATCACAAAAAGAACGACGGTACTGCCGAGATCAGGCTGTGATAATAAAAAGAGTCCCATCAATCCCATCAACGCAAAGGGCTTAAATGCACTGAGTTTACGACTTCTCACCTCATCATATTTACGCGTAAAATAGCTGGCTAAAAAACACGTCAGCGCCAATTTCGCAAATTCTGCTGGCTGGAAGTTAAATAACACCATCGGAATCCAACGACGCGCCCCATTTACGGATAAGCCAATGCCAGGAATAAGTACTAGAATCAACAGAAAAATAGCAAAAGCAAATAAGCGGACATGCCATTGTTCCCATTTCTCCATTGGCACTTGCACACACAGATAACAGGTCACACAGGAAAGAAATACATAAATCGCATCACGCTTGGCGAAGTAAAACGGATCTTTAAATAAGCGGGTTCCCACTGGAATAGACGCAGAAGAAACGGCCAATAAGCCAATTAAAAGTAAAACAAAAAAGAGCAACAGCAAGGCACGATCGTATAACAAATTGCTCGGTGTGATACGCGTCCAATCCTCATATTGCTGCTTTACTTTATCTAAAAATGGCATACTGCTTTCACCTAACTTACTTTTGCTAAACGTGTAAATTCATCACCACGTTGTTCGAAACTGCTAAACTGATCTAAACTGGCACAAGCAGGAGAAAGTAAAACCATATCACCTGCTGACAAGGTTGGGCGTAAGGCGTTGATCGCTTCTTCCATTGTGCTAAAACGTTGACTTCTTGGCGAGAGTGCTGCAAGTTGTTCGCCATCTTGACCAAAACAATAGCAAATAATATTCGGTTGATTAATTAAACTGGCTAATTCCGAAAAATCCGCACCTTTACCATCACCACCGAGTAACAAATGCAATGTCCCGTTTAACTGTAAGCCAGTTAACGCGGCAACAGTACTGCCCACATTGGTGGCTTTTGAATCATTCACCCAGCGTACACCATGGGCAAAATGAGCTAATTGGAAACGGTGATCTAGCCCGTTAAACTCACGCAATGCACGACGAATACTCTCTAATGGAATACCGGCAGCCTGTGCTAATGCGATGGCCGCCAGTGCATTCATATAGTTATGACGTCCAACTAATTTCATCTCATCACAAGCCAACACCCGTTCGTCTTTCGCCATCAAATATGACCGCCCTTTTTCGGTTTTTAACCAATAATCAGCATTGTCTTCGCCAAAGCTTACTCCATTTTTTAATCCGTCCATTGCGGTTAGTGCATCTTCCGCATTAATCACCGCAGTTTGGGCATGATGATAGATTTTTAATTTTGCTTGGCGATAGTCTTCTAAGTCCACATAGCGATTCATGTGATCTTCACTAATATTTAACACCGTTGCAGAAGTGGCTTTTAAGCTGTATGTCGTTTCTAGTTGGAAACTGGATAATTCCAATACATACATATCATGTGCTTGTTCTAATAACGACAGTGCAGGAATACCAATATTACCGCCCATGCCAACCTTCAAACCCGTCGCATTTACCATGTGCGCAACAAGTGATGTCACAGTGCTTTTGCCATTTGAGCCCGTAATCGCAATAATCGGCTTTTTCGCTTCACGGCAGAACAACTCAATATCGCCAATCACCTCAATACCTGCTGCAAGTGCGGTCTGAATTTCTGGTGTTTTGACCGCTAATCCTGGACTAATAATAATCAGATCACTCTCGAGTAACCATTGTTGGTTTAAACTGCCAGTATGCAACGGTACATTTTTTGCCAATTGTTCCGCCCCTGCAGGCTGCATTCTCGTATCAATCACACGCACATCCGCTTGTTTTGCCAGTAGGAAATCAACACAAGATAGCCCTGTTTTCCCCAAACCAATCACGGTAACTTTTTTATTTTTATAAGACGTTTGCATAAGATATCGTTTTGTGTTTTAGCGAAGTTTTAAGGTAACGAGCCCAACAAGGACCAGCATTAAGGAAATAATCCAAAAGCGGACGATCACGCGTGGTTCTGGCCAGCCTTTTAACTCAAAATGATGATGAATGGGTGCCATACGAAAAATACGCTGTTTACGTAATTTATAAGACCCCACCTGTAAGATAACGGAGAGTGTCTCGACCACAAATACCCCGCCCATAATGACTAATAAGAATTCTTGGCGGACTAACACCGCAACCACTCCCAAGGCGCCTCCTAAGGCTAATGAGCCAACATCGCCCATGAAAACTTGCGCCGGATAAGTATTAAACCAGAGAAAACCAAGCCCTGCGCCCACAATCGCCGTACAGAACACCACTAATTCAGCACTAAATTTGATATAAGGAATGTGTAAATATTCTGCAAAATTCACGTTACCGGTTGCCCACGCAATCAACGCAAATGCTCCCGCGACTAAGACCGTCGGCATAATTGCTAATCCATCTAAACCGTCAGTGAGGTTGACGGCGTTGCTGGTTCCCACAATCACAAAGTAAGTCAGAATAATATAGAATAAACCTAATTGTGGCATGATTTCTTTAAAGAAAGGCACGACTAAACGGGTTGCATCCGTATCTTTACCAATCGCATACATGCCAAAGGCGGCAACAAGCGCAATCACAGATAACCAGAAATATTTCCAGCGTGCAATTAAGCCATCGGTATTTTTACGGGTAATCTTACGGTAATCATCCACGAACCCAATTGCCCCATAACCTAATAACACAAACAAGCTAAACCAGACGTAAGGATTCGCCAAATTCGCCCATAATAAAGTACTTACAGTAATCGCAAATAAAATCATGACACCGCCCATAGTTGGCGTGCCACGTTTACTAAAATGACTTTCCGGTCCATCATGACGAACTTCTTGACCAAATTTGAGTAGCTGTAAACGACGAATGACTTTCGGACCAATCCACAACGAGACCAAAAGTGCGGTTAATAACGCTAAAATGGCACGTACTGTGATATAAGAGATCACATTAAATCCGCTGTAATATTGTTGTAAAAACTCACCGAGCCAAACTAACATACAAAGTTTTCCCTTAAAGTATTAATCACATCCTCCATTTGCATTCGACGTGATCCTTTTGCTAATAAAACGATTTTTTGGTTTTCTTTTAATTTTTCACTCAACAGTTGCGTTAGTTCACGGCACAACAACGCTTTATCCGTAAAATGTTTACCTAAACATGCTTGAGAAATCACCGCACTTTCGCTGCCAAACGAGTACACCCTCTCTAATTGCGCTGCTTTCGCACATTCCGCCACCTGTTGATGACAAATTTGGCTATTTTCGCCTAATTCTGCCATATCTCCAACAACTAAAATTCGAAATGCGTCATATTTTTGTAGAACACGAATCGCTGATTGTAATGAATCCACATTGGCATTATAAGTATCATCGAGTAATAAGAGATTGTCACAAGGTTGTACTGGATATAACCGCCCTTTCACTTGTGTGCGAACTTCTAAACCTTGTTTGATTTGCGCTAATGTCGCCCCCACATTCATGGCTAACGCAGAGGCAGCTAAAGCATTTTTGACATTATGTTCCCCCAAATAAGGGAGATGAATCGTGGTTTTCCCTTGTGGTGTACATAAATCAAAAGTCGATCCCGCTTCATGAAATATAACATTATCGGCATAAAAATCGGCTGTGTTATCTTGATAAGCGAAATATTGTACCCTGTGAGCACCAATATCCTTCGCCCACGTACTGCGATAATCATGCTCTTTATTGATAATCGCCACACCATCCGGCTGTAAACCACGATAAATTTCACCTTTGGCTGTTGCCACGCCTTCAAGACTGCCAAAGCCTTCTAGATGAGCAGCAGCCACATTATTCACTAATGCCACATTCGGTTGTACTAACCCCGTGGTATAAGCGATTTCACCTTGATGATTTGCGCCTAATTCAATCACCGCAAATTGATGTTGCTCGGTTAAACGCAATAAGGTTAAAGGCACACCAATATCATTATTAAAATTACCTTGTGTAAATAAAACCTGCTCAACACCGACCGCACTTTGTAGAATGCTAGCGGTCATTTCTTTTACTGTAGTTTTGCCGGATGATCCTGTCATCGCTAGCGTGCGTGGATTCACTTGCTGTTTCACCCATTTGGCAAGTTCACCAAGTGCAATGCGTGTATCCTTAACGATCAACTGTGGCACTGAAATTTGCGTATCCGCACGCTCAACCACAAGGGCGTTTGCCCCTTGTGCGACGGCTTTATCTAAATAATTATGCGCATCAAAATGTTCACCTTTTAAGGCAAAAAAGAGTGAACTGGCAACACGCTGACGCGTATCTGTACTGATATTCTCTACAACAACATTTGCCTCGCCCACCAATTCGGCTTGTAAAATCGTTGCCAGTTGTTTTGTTGTTAATTTAAGCATGGTGATGATTTACCTTAAAATACTGTTGTACGGTTTCTTGATCAGAGAAATGCTGTTTCTGTGTGCCGATAATTTGATAGTCTTCATGCCCTTTTCCCGCAATCAGCACGACATCATCGCTATCTGCTTTTTGTAATGCCTGAATAATCGCTTGATCTCGAGCGTGGCAGACCTCAACGTGTTGCGGATGTTCAAATCCAGCCAGAATATCTTGCACAATTTGCGCCGCGGATTCAGTACGCGGATTATCATCTGTCACAATCACGTGATCAGCAAATTGCTCCGCAATTTTCGCCATGAGAGGACGTTTACCACGATCACGATCACCACCACAACCAAACACACACCACAATTTCCCCTGACAATGTAATCGCGCTGCTTGCAAAGCTTTCTCTAACGCATCTGGCGTATGCGCATAATCCACAATCACGGTAGGTTGGTTTGATGCACTTAATCTTTCCATCCGACCACACACCCCCGTTAATTGAGGCACCGTCTTCATGAGTTTTTCGATGTCATAGCCCAATGAAAGTAAGGTAGCAAACACCAACAGCAAATTACTAACATTAAACTGCCCTATCAATGCACTATGTAATTCGCCTTTTCCCCAACTTGATTCAAATTGAATTCGTGCACCTTTCTGACTAAACTGAATCGCAGTTGCTTTCAACCAATGAGCTTGATGAGGTTGGAAATCTGTCTGACAGCTGACAGCTACTGCATTGGGTTGTTCCTGTAACCAAGTTTGTCCGACGCTATCGTCTGCATTAATAATTTGGTGTCGGGAATTCAATTCGGTAAATAAGCGTTTTTTGGCCAACGCATAATTTTCCATACTTTGATGATAATCCAAATGATCACGGCTGAGATTGGTAAAAATAGCAACATCAAAGGCTAACGCTTCAACGCGGTGCTGCACTAGTCCATGTGATGAAACCTCAATCGCGGCGAAATCTGCACCTCGCGTAACAAAATCCGCTAAAGAAGCTTGAACTTCCACCGCAGATCCAGTGGTATTGGTTGCTTCTTTTACCTGCCCCAACAACCCATTACCAATCGTTCCCATCACAGCACTGCGATGCCCCAACAATGTTGTCCATTGCGCTAACAATTGCGAAATAGTAGTTTTGCCATTCGTGCCCGTCACCCCAACCAAGGTCAATTTGTACGACGGATTATCATAAAAAAGCCCCGCTAACGCAGAAAGGTGAGAGCCTAATTGATAAAACGAAATGATCGGCACCCCTTGTTCTATTTTCGTGCTCAAATGTTGCTGTGCATCCTCTGTTTCAGCCAACACCGCACTTGCCCCCTTGGCGATGGCTTGCGGAATATACTGACGTCCATCAACTTGGTGCCCCTGTAATGCAACAAAAAGACAGCCTTGCTTTACAGCCCGACTGTCTAGAATCATTTCCGTCAATTCAATATTTGGGGCAAGTTCAACTTGCCCCAAAAGTGCGGTTAATCTTCGCATAATTTCTTCTTAGTTTGTCGTTGTTCCATTATCACTATTCAAACGCACAACGCGTCTTGCCATTTTATCTTGTGGCATCGCATCTGGTGGAATATTATTCACACGTAACGCATAGCCCATAATACTGGAAAACACCGGTGCTGAAATAGCGCCCCCATAATATTGTCCCGCTTTTGGATCATTAATTAAGACAATTAACGCATAACGTGGATCAGAAATAGGTGCGACGCCGGCAGTATAAGCGATATATTTATCCACATAACGCCCATTTTCTAATTTTTTCGCCGTCCCCGTTTTAATGCCGACACGGTAACCTTCCACCATAGCTTTCTTATTTTTAATCGCCACTTTTTCCATCATATTGACCACTTCACGGGTAATCTTTTCTGGATACACGCGTTGACCAATTACGGGAGGATCCACTTTGGTAATCGAAAGTGGACGATAAATACCAAAACTACCAAGTGTCACATAAGCTCGTGCAATTTGTAATGGTGTCGCATTAATCCCGTAACCATAAGCCACGTTAGCACGTTCAATATCAGACCAACGTTTACGGTTCGCATTAAGTAAGCCAGATTGTTCACCAATTAACCCCAGATCCGTTGGTTTACCAAGTCCCGCATGCATGTAAGTTTCCATTAACGCGCTGGGTGGCATACGTAATGCTAAACGGCTCACCCCTCGGTTACTGGAATGCTCTAAAATGCCATCTAATGTTAATTGATCACGTGGTGCCACATCGCGAATTTCATGTCCATTCAACACTAAAGGTCCAGTATTAATTACTTCATTACGTTTAGCTGCACCACGTTGAAGGGCGGCAAGCACCACAAACGGTTTGACAGTAGAGCCCGGTTCAAAGGTATCTGTAATCGCTCGGTTACGCATGAAATCAGCTTTGACTCCGACACGATTATTTGGGTTATAAGACGGGGCATTCGCCATCGCTAACACTTCACCTGTTCTTACATCTACTAATACTGCCGTACCTGATTCGGCTTTATTTTCCGCCACTGCTTTTTTAATTTCGCGATAAACCATGGATTGTAATTTTTCATCAATACTTAACGTCACATCCTGTGCATCGTATTTTTTCACATCCGCGATATTTTCAACGATATTACCAAATTTATCTTTACGATACGTACGCGAACCCGATTTACCGATCAACATTGAATTAAAGCTTTTTTCAATACCTTCAATCCCATCCCCATCAATATTGGTATAACCAATTAAATGTGCGACTTCTTCGACACGAGGATAAAAACGGCGTGCTTCATTTTTAAGCACCACACCTTTTAATTTTAACTCTCTGACATAATCAGCCACAGTTGGAGAAACTTGACGTGATAAATAAACGAAACGAGATTTCGGATTTTTTTCAATCCGTTTAATCATGTCATGATATGAAATGCCGAGCACCTCAGCCAAGGCTTTCCAACGCTCTTTATCAAGGAAAGAGTTTTTGTCAAAAATATCTTTAGGATCCGCAACGATGGAATACATTGGTACACTCACAGAGAGTAATTGACCATGCCGATCGAGAATCGAACCACGAACTGATTGAATTTCTTGAATACGTAAGGAACGCTTATCCGCCTCATCAGTTAAAGTATCTGAATTGATGATTTGCACGCTGGCAGCCTTTCCAATTAATACCACCAAGCAACCAATAATGATGAGCAATGACGAAAAATAACGCCATTTTAAAAAGCTATTTTCATAAACCATTTTGGGTTTATTGAGCTTAATTGCGTCATTTTTAGCGAATCTGACTTTTTTGATTTTCTTCGTCGTATTAAATTTAACCATCTTGTTATCCCCAAATGCTACTCTAGGATCAACACTTCTTGTTCTGGCTCAACGCGCTTCATCCCTAATTGGCGCGCAATGGCTTCAATGCGGGTATTATCACTTTGCGTGGCTTCTTCTAATTTCAAATTTAAATATTCATTCTCAAGCGCTTGATGCTCAAGCACGAGCTGACCATTTTCTGCCACTAAAATTCGGGTCTGATGCGTAATCCAAATAGTGCCTAATGCAGTCATCACAATCAAAAACAACAAAGCAATGAGGGTTTTATTAGCACTAAACAAATCATCTAAAATAATATTTTGTAATGGATAACGATCTTGACTCTCTAACATCACAACTTCTCCGCTACACGTAATACTGCACTTCTAGAACGCGGATTTTGTTGTTGTTCTTGCTCTGTTGGCATAATTGCTTTACCAATCACTTTTAAAGTTTGTGTCCGCTGAATTTGATCATCACGTAAAGGCAAACCTTTAGGAATATCTTCTCCCTTACTTTGCTTACGCATAAAGTGTTTCACCATGCGATCTTCTAACGAATGAAAGCTGATAATTGCTAATCGCCCTTGTGGCGCGAGCACTTGTACAGCTGATTTCAACACGCTCTCGAGTTCATCTAATTCTGCATTAATAAAAATCCGAATCGCCTGAAAACTTCGTGTCGCAGGATGCTTATGTTTATCTTTAAAAGGCACCGTATTGGCAATCAGCTCTGCTAATTGCAAGGTTCTGCTCAATGGTTCCGTGCCATGTTGTAACGCCTGTTTGTTATAATTCACAATCGCTTGTGCAATGCGTTTGGCAAACCGTTCTTCCCCAAAGGTTTTTAACACCCAAGCTAAATCTTGTTCTGATACCTGTTGCAGCCACTCACGTGCCGATAAACCTTGTGTGGTATCCATACGCATATCAAGCGGACCATCTTTCATAAAGCTAAAGCCGCGTTCTGCTTCATCTAACTGGGGAGAAGAAACACCTAAATCCAATAAAATCCCATCGACTTTACCAACAAGATTTAATCGTTCACAAATGCGAGGAATGTCAGAAAAACTGCGATGTTCAATATGAAAACGGGGATCTTGAATCGTCTTGGCCTCAGCAATAGCACGTGGATCGCGATCAATCGCAATCAAACGCCCATTATCGGCTAAACGGGAAAGGATTAAACGAGAATGTCCACCTCGTCCAAATGTACCATCGATATAGATACCTTTTTCTTTCAAGGCTAAACCCGCTACTGCCTCATTGAGTAAGACAGTAATATGCGCAGGTGATGAAAAATGATCTTTATCGTTCATAACTATTTACCAACGGTACAAATAAAAGGAAATTAAAATAATTAAGAGAAGATAAGGCGGTGCCTAGCACCGCTTACCTTTTGCTAGTGCTGCTGTTCTATTGTGTGAAAGTTGACTTTCTTTATAATGACAGCATTTTTAATTCTTCAGATAGTGCAAACTGACCACTTGCACCCAACGCCATATCTTGTTCAATTTGAGCATGCCATTCCGCATCGCTCCAAATTTCAAATTTATTGAGTTGCCCAACAAGCATCAGGCTTTTTTCTAATTTAGCGTGAAGGCGTAAAGGTCCGCTAATTAATATCCGTCCGGCACTATCCAGTTCACATTCAGTGGCATACCCAAGCATAACGCGCTGAAGGCTACGGTGTGTGAGATCAAAATTTGCTAGTGCTGAAAGTTTTTGTTCAACTAATTCCCATTCTTTTAATGGATAAAGTAGCAAACAAGGTTGGCGAATATCGACTGTGCAGACCATTTGCCCTGCATTTTGTTCAATAATTTCAGCACGATAACGAGTCGGGATCGCAATACGTCCCTTTGAATCCAAGTTAATTGCTGATGCGCCACGAAACATAAGTTGTTTCCCTTTTTATGATTGCGACAAATGAATTTTGGGAATTTTTCCAACTTTTTACCACAAAACTCCACTTATTACCACTTTTATTCAAGTTTATTATTAGTTCGCTTAACTTGCAAGCAATTTAACGCGTTCTAATGCAAAGTTTTGTCTATTTTTTTATAGCATTAAAAAGAAAAACTGAGTTTCATCATAAAAAACGAAAAGACTAAACAGCAGAAACAAAAATGCCCTATCAATCAACGATCAACAGGGCATCGGATGAGATAAAAAACGAGATTATTGTTTGACTAAATCGTCAACCAAGGCATCAGGATCACCTTTAGCAATTGGTTTTAATAACGTAAAGAACAAGACAGTACAGAACACGGTTAAACCAATACCAATATAAACAGAAAGTTGATAGTCTAAATTAAAACCGATCTTGTTATACGCTAAGTAAGTGAAACAAACGGTACTGATGAACATTGCTGGAAGCGTACAAACCCAGTGGAATTTACCGTAACGGAATAAATACGCCGCTGCAGTCCATAACATCACCATTGCTGTCGTTTGGTTTGCCCAGCTGAAATAACGCCACAATACGCTGAAGTCAATTTTCGATACAATGAACCCTAACACAAACAATGGAACAGCAATCACTAAACGTTTCACCAATGTTTTTTGCTCAAATTTAAAGAACTCAGCAATGATTAAACGTGCTGCACGGAATGCGGTATCGCCAGAGGTAATTGGTAATACCACCACACCAAGAATTGCAAATACACCACCCACAGCACCGAGGAAGTAGATTGAAGAATCATATACAACTTTTGACGGTGAACCGGCTGCAATCGCAGCTTGTAATTCTGTTGGGTCTTGATAGAAACTTAATCCTACCGCACACCAAACTAAGGCAATCACCCCTTCAGCAATCATCGCACCATAGAAAATGAAACGACCTTCTTTTTCATTTTGTGCACAACGTGCCATTAATGGCGATTGCGTCGCATGGAAACCAGATAATGCACCACAAGAGATAGTTAAGAATAATAATGGCCAAATTGGTAAATCACCTTTTGGTTGTAAATTCTCAAAGAATTTACCCACTTCTAATCCACCTACTGTACGGAAAAACTCGATTGGCTCATTACTATTTAAATGACTGCTGACTAAGCCAAACATCATACCGAATGTCATGAACAGTAATAAAGCACCGAATAGCGGATAGATACGACCGATAATTTTATCAATCGGTAATAAAGTTGCGATGATGTAGTAAACAAAAATAATGGTTGTCCAAATCACTAAGACGGTAGCAGCATCATAACCAAATACGGTTGCAGCCGCCCCTGCGCTCTCTACGACACCCAAATTATCCATGGTAATAGTACTTAATAATTTTGCTGGACTAGCAACGAAAACCACACCAACGAGAAGTAATAACACTACCGCAAGCATATTAATAAAGGCTTTCACTGGTGCGCCTAAATAACGACCTGCTAATGTTGGCATTGACGCGCCCCCATTACGCACACTTAACATACCACAGAAGTAATCATGCACTGCACCGGCAAAAATACAACCGATCACAATCCATAACATTGCGACTGGTCCATATAAAGCACCGAGAATTGGTCCAAAGATTGGTCCTGTTCCTGCAATGTTTAATAATTGAATCAACCAAATCTTTTTAGTTGACATTGGCATGTAGTCAACACCATCGTTCATTGTATAAGCGGGTGTTGCTTTTTTTGGGTTGATCACAAAGATCTTTTCAATAAATTTGCCGTATACAAAATAGCCCAAAACTAATATTGCAACGCAAAAGAAGAACCATAACATAATAGAGTACCTATCTTAGTAGATTAAATATTTAGACAACTTTTTCATGCAAAAGCCGTGCGTATTTTATTGCAGTTGTAATTATTAAGTAAACAAGCAAGCCTGCTCGCATTGCAAAATAGTTACAACTTTGTGATAAATATCACGCTTTCACGCGACTTTCCTCACACTCGGTGTGGTATATCCTCCTTTTCTCCACACTTGTCATACCAGATATAAATAAAAATAATAATTACTTTCATTTGTGCATAACGGTATAATTAGCCAAATTTTTATTTTTCACTCCAACAAGGAAAGCCAACATGAAAACTGTCTTAACCTCCACTCTTGCCGTGACTTTATTGATGGCAAGCCAATTCGTTTCTGCTGTTACCGTCAAAGATCAAAAAGGGGAATTTACCTTAGATAGCGTACCTAAACGTGTTGTTGTCTTAGAATATTCTTATGTGGATGCACTTGCACAAATTGGTGTCAGCCCTGTTGGTGTCGCAGATGACAATGATAAAACCCGTATTCTGCAAAAAGTACGCGATAAAGTGCAGCCATGGGAATCAGTGGGGACGCGTTCTCAACCGAGTTTAGAAGCGATTTCTGCACTTAAACCAGATTTGATCATTGCCGATGATAATCGCCATTCTGCCGTCTATGAAGAACTCAAAAAAATCGCGCCGACAGTCGTCTTTAATTCTCGCCATGAGAACTATCAAGAAAACCTTGAAACCGCACAAAAAATCGGTGATTTATTAGGTAAATCAAAAGAAATGCAAGCGCGTATTGCAAAACATAAGCAGGATATTGCGGACATCGCCAAAACGTTACCAAAAGGGAAAAAAGCGATTATCGGTGTTTCACGTGAAACCCAATTTAATTTATATAATAGCGAATCCTATGCTGGTGGCTTAGTGGAAGTGCTAGGTTATCAAATGCCAAAAGCCCGTGCCGATAACCAACCTAATGCTTCGGTTGGCTTAGAACAAGTGGCGGCAGAAAAGCCTGATCTGATGATCTTAATCCATTATCGTGATGAGAGTATTGCAAGAAAATGGGAAAATGAAGCCTTATGGAAAATTATCCCTGCGGTGAAAAATGGTCAAGTCATCTTAGCTAATGATAATTTATGGGCAAGAGCACGTGGTATTGATGCCGCTGAAGTAATGGCTAAAGAAGTCCAAGACTTTGTAACGAAATCCGCCAAATAATGAAAACCTTTCTACGTTGGAGCTTCCCCACAGGCATCTTATTTGGGCTTTTGTGGGGAAGCTTATTTTTATACTACCCAACCCCGATTTCAGCGTGGGAAACCCTTCAGGCATTCATCGGACTCGACGATGAATTAGTCCAAATCACTATCCTCGATTTACGCTTACCTCGTTCTTTAGTTGCCATAGCGATGGGCGCTAATTTGGCCGTCGCAGGCGCATTGTTACAAACTATCACGCGTAATCCCTTAGCCTCGCCTTCGTTATTAAGTGTCAATGCAGGTGCAAGCTTAGCGATGGTAACAGCAACGGCGGTCATGCCTAGTTTTTTCTCAGGTTATAGCATTGCCTTCATTTCCAGTATTGGTGGAGGATTAAGCTGGTTATTAGTGATGCTGATTAGTGGTGGATGGCATGCACGTACAGAACGCAACCGCGTAATTCTGGCAGGGATTGCCGTGTCTTTATTTTGTGCTGCATTAACAAAATTAGTGATTATTATTGCCGAAGATCATGCTGCGAATATCATGAATTGGCTTGCTGGTGGAATTGCCCATGCGCGTTGGGGAGAATGGTGGATCATTTTACCGTTTTTCGTGTTAAGCCTACTTTTTTGTACGTTCTTTGCTAGCCAACTGAATTTGCTCAATCTGAGTGATGAATCTGCACAATCACTTGGGGTTAATCTGTTTAAGCTACGTTGGATGACAAATATTGTGGCACTCCTGATCATTGGTTCCAGTGTCAGTGTCGCCGGTCCGGTGGCCTTTATTGGTCTATTAATTCCTCATTTAGCGCGTTATTGGATCAGTTATGATTTACGTAAGATGCTCCCAATGTCAATGTTATTGGGTGGTTGTCTGATGCTTATCGCAGACATGTTAGCCCGTGCAGTCACGTTTCCAAATGAAATCCCTGCGGGCGCGATCCTCGCCTTAGTCGGCGCACCTGTTTTTGTCTTATTTGCGCGAGGAAAACGATAATGGCAGCCAATAGCAAACCACTTACACGCTTTAAAATACCTTTTTATCCAACCGCACTTTTGCTGTTGTTGATACTCTTTTGTTTAAGTTTACAGCTAGGCACCTATCATCTCTCTATCAGTGAAATTTGGCAGATTTTACATCACCCTGAAGACGCAAATCACTTTACGTTAATGGAATATCGTTTGCCACGTGCCTTGCTCGCGATCTTAATGGGCAGTGCCTTAGCAGTTTCTGGCGTATTAGTACAAAGTGTGGTGAGAAATCCCCTCGCCTCGCCAGATATTCTCGGTATCAACAACGCGGCAGGGCTAGTCGCGGTGATTAGCTTGATTTATTTCCCGGGACTTGCTTTTTACTGGTTACCTATTTTTGCCTTTATTGGTGGTATTTTGTCTTTTCTGCTACTTTGGCTTATTTGTGGTTTACATTTTCGTCCCCTGAAAATGGCGATTATTGGGGTCGCGCTGTCTGCCTTATGGGCTGCAGCAAGCCACTATCTAATGCTATCCAATCCAGTTGATATTAACTCCGCGATGTTATGGTTAACCGGCAGCCTATGGGGACGGAGTTGGTCTTACTTATTGGTGGTGTTACCTTGGTTGCTTGTGCTACTGCCTTTGGCTTTTCTGTTCTGTCGTGATCTGGATACCTTAGCATTAGGCGAAAACAAAGCCGCCACTTTAGGGGTATCCCTTCACAAAATGCAGATCATCGTGTTGCTACTTTCTGTGGCGCTTGCCACCACTGCGGTTGCGATTTGTGGTCCAATCGCATTTCTCGGCTTAGTCGCACCGCACTTTGCTCGCCATTTAGTAGGCGGTCGTCATCGAACCTTATTGCCAGCGGCGTTACTGTTAGGGGCAATTTTACTGCTGATTTCAGATATTTTAGCCCGTATTATTGCCCCCCCAGTGGAGATTCCCGCAGGGGTCCTCACCGCAATTTTAGGGGCACCGTATTTTTTCTATTTATTAATGAGAACGAAATAATGAGCTTAACCGTAGAACATTTACAACTGGCGTATCAAGATAAAACCATTGTCTCTAATCTCAATTTGCGCTTGCCGAGTAACAAAGTCATTGCGTTAATTGGACCGAATGGCTGCGGAAAATCCACGTTATTAAAAGCGCTTGCACGTTTGCTGAAACCCAAGTCAGGTCAAGTGAAACATCAAAAGCAAGATATTTGGCAGATCACGGCCAAGTCTTACGCTAAAACCTTAGCGTTTCTACCACAACAACACCTGGTACCAGAAGGTATTAAAGTGCGTGAGTTAGTGGCTTATGGGCGTTCACCGTATTTAAATCTTTGGGGAAAACTCAGTGAAAAAGATGAGAAGATAGTAACACAAGCAATGCAGATAACCCAGACAGACGCATTCGCAGAACGACTCGCTACTGATTTATCTGGAGGACAACAGCAACGCGTTTTTTTAGCGATGACATTAGCACAAGATGCCAATATTGTCTTATTAGATGAACCCACAACTTATCTCGATCTCAACCATCAAGCTGAACTGATGTCAATGATGCGACGCCTACAGCAACAAGGTAAAACGGTCATTACGGTCTTGCATGATCTGAACCAAGCTTGTCGCTATTGTGATTATTTAGTTGTACTTAAACAAGGGGAATTAATTGCCCAAGGCACGCCACACGAGGTGATGACCGAACACTTATTAAAACAGGTGTTTGATCTCAATGTAGAGATTCATCAAGATCCGATCAGTTTCACCCCAATGTTTATTTTGAAAGCGCATTAAAATAAAACAAAAAATGCTTAAAAAACTGACCGCACTTTTACGTTTATGTTAATATCGCGTCGTCATAATAACGAAACTGATGAGGAGAACATGGCATTACACCGTTGCCCTGAATGTCGGCATAAAGTCAGCGAAAGCGCACTCAGTTGCCCAAATTGTGGCTTTTCATTTAAAGAGGAAGATTTAGCCGTTTACCGTCAAAAATTAGAAGAACGACGGTTACATAACCAAGAAATTAATAAACAAAGTGCGAAATTGCATCTTGTTTGGTTTCTGATCTTTGCACTAGTTATTGGGATTGCAAGTTGGATCGTCAATTAAAAAGAAAGCGAATTTTTTACACAAAAATTCGCTTTTTTCTGACCGCACTTTTGGCTAATTAGGCTTTTTCTACTTCAAGACGCTCAAAAGAGAGGACTTTACTTTCCAATTTACGTAATAGTAGGGTCGCAATAGCGGTGATGATTAAATAAATCATGCCGGCAATCCCGTAAATTGTTAACGCATCATATTCTGTTCCATATAGCTGTCTGGCATACCCCATAATATCCATAATGGTGATCGTCGAGGCTAATGCCGTACCTTTAAACACGAGAATGATTTCATTGCTATAAGAAGGCAACGCTCTTTTTAGCGCATAAGGAATTAAAATTTTTAATGTTTCCATTCGCGTTAAACCCAATGCAGCACAACTTTCCCATTGTCCTTTGCTAATCGCTTTCACCGCACCATGAAACAGTAATGTCGAATAGGCTGCACTATTTAACGCCAATGTTAGCATCGCACAAAACCACGCATTCGATAACAATGGCCACAATGCACTGTCAACTAACCATTCAAACTGACCAGGACCGGCATAAATTAAGAAAAATTGCACTAATAATGGAGTGCCCGTAAACAAGGTTAAATAAGTGTGAATACCGCACTTGACTAGTTTATTGCCGATAGACAAGCCAAATGTCAGTAATAAAGCTAAAAAGAAAGCAACAACAAGCGAAACAAAGGTTAATAACAAACTGGTGGGAATACCTTGTGCAATCACCATAAAATAGTCTTGAAACATTATTCCACGCCTCTTTCAAAACGAGTAAAACGGAACTCTAACTTGCGAATAATAAATTGGCTGATTAAGGTGATTGTCAAATACAATAACGCTGCAATGCCATACCAAGTGAAAGGCTGATGAGTCACCGTATTCACTAACTCGGCTTGACGCATTAAATCTTCCACACCAATTAACGAAACCAATGCCGTATCTTTCAATAAGACTAACCATTGATTACTCAATCCGGGCAAAGCATGACGCCACACTTGCGGCATAATAATCTGTACAAAGGTATAACCACGACTCAACCCTAAAGCCGCCCCCGACTCCCATTGTCCCAACGGAATGGCTTGAATGGCTCCCCGCAAAGACTGTGAGGCATAGGCTGCAAAAATAATTGACAGGGCAAACACACCACAACTAAAGGCACTAAATTGAATAAATTCACCGGTGAGCATTTCCACGACTTCGGTCGAACCAAAGTAAATCAGTAAAACCACTAAAATTTCCGGTAAGCCACGTAGAAGGGTAACAAACACGGAGGTTGGTTTACGAATCCATTGCCACTTGCTGGTTTCTAATACCACAAAGATAATGGATAAAATTAAACCAACAATTAACGAACAAACCGCTAACCCTAAGGTCATTAGGGTTGCGGTGTACATTAAAGAAAGATAATCAAAAAACATAATCGATTATTTCGTCATCCATTTATCATAAATTTTTTGGTATTCACCATTTGCTTTAATGGTGGCTAATCCTTTATTTAGGTCATCTAACAAGTCTTTACTCGCTTTATTGACTGCAATACCAAAACCGTTACCAAAGTATTTTTTATTCGTCACTTTGTCACCGACGAAAGCTAAACTTTGTTCTTTAGCAAGCATATCGACTAACACTGCAGTATCACCAAAAATCACATCAATACGCCCATTTTTTAAGTCAAGAATCGCATTTTGTAAACTGGCATAAGGTACAGGTTGATACTGTTTCGCTTCTGCGACGATATATTGCTGATAAGTAGTGCCATTTTGCACACCCACTTTTTTCGCTTGGGCTAAATCGTCCACTTTCCCTTTCACTGAAATAAAGCTAGAAGAGCTATCATAGTAAGGATCGCTAAAACTCACTTGTTTCGCACGCGCTTCGGTAATATCAATCGCTGAGATTGCCGCATCAAAATGTTTAGAACGTAAACCGGTAATTAAACTATCAAAGGCTTGTCCTTTAAAATGACAAGTCGCTTGGATCTCTTTACAGATCGCATTCGCAATATCCACATCAAAACCAATAATCTCCCCTTTTTCATTCGTTAACTCAAAAGGTGGGTAACTTGGTTCCATCGCAAAGGTGATCTCTTTTGCATTGGCAGCTAATGCCGTGCTGGCTAAAAGTGCGGTTAACAGTAGTTTTTTCATGTTGTGTCCTTATTTTTTAGTGTGATAAATATTGTTTAAATTGTTCTGTTTTTGGGTTGGTAAAACAGCTCGCATCACCCATTTCAATAATATGACCTTGTTCCATGTACACCACTTTTGTGGCGACTTTTTTCGCGACGCCCACTTCATGCGTCACAATCACTTGCGTAATGCCCGTTTGCTGCAATTCTTTAATAATATCCACGACTTGTGCGGTAATTTCTGGATCTAAGGCAGCCGTTGGTTCATCAAACAGTAACACTTGCGGTTTCATCATTAAAGCACGAGCAATCGCGACACGTTGTTGTTGACCGCCTGACAAGTGAAGCGGAAAACGATCGGCAAATTGTGCTAAACGTAACCGTTTTAATAATTCTAACGCCTCAGATCTGGCTTGTTCGTCACTTAACTTAAGCACTTTCTTCGGAGCTTCAATTAAATTTTCAATTACCGTTAAATGTGGCCAAAGGTGATATTGCTGAAAAACCATACCGACATCTTGACGTAAACGGCAAATTTGTTTTGGATTGGTCTTCGTTTCAGACAAATCAAATTGACTGTTTGCGATAATCAGTTCACCCGATGCCGGCACTTCGAGTAAATTTAGGGTACGAATCAAAGTACTTTTTCCAGCACCACTTGGTCCCAATAATACGACAGTGTCGCCTTCTTCTGCACTTAAATTAATGTCAAACAACGCTTGGGAAGAACCATAAAAAAAATTTAAATTTTTAACACGAATTGCCATGGTTGAAAAAATCTCTTTTTTGCGAAAACTGAAATAATATTAATATTTATTGCATAATTATGCAAATGTATTTTGATAAAAAATACTTGTATGAAAAAAGCCCTCGACCATCACTGATCAAGGACTTCATAAAAAAAGAAAAAACTGACCGCACTTTCATGCGAGCCAACCTCGTTTATTCTGTTTTTGCCATTTCAAATTCAATTAACATCATCAAAATATGAATAACTTTAATATGGATTTCTTGGATACGATCCGCATAACCGAAATGTGGCACACGAATTTCAATATCCGCAATGCCCGCCATTTGTCCACCGTCTTTCCCAGTCATCGCAATCACTTTCATGCCTTTTTCTTTAGCCGCTTTAATGGCATTTAAGATATTTTTTGAATTACCCGACGTTGATAAGCCAAATAACACATCGCCTTTTTGACCGACAGCTTCCACGTAACGTGAAAAGACATATTCATAACCAAAATCATTACTGACACAACTTAAATGACTCACATCAGAAATCGCAATCGCAGGATAGCCCGGTCGATTTTCACGATAACGCCCCGTTAATTCTTCCGCAAAATGCATGGCGTCACAATGTGACCCCCCATTTCCGCAAGAAAGCACTTTCCCACCTTGTTTAAAGCTGTCTGAAATTAATAAAGCGGCTTGCTGAATTAATTTCATATTATTTTCATCGTTAATAAACTTATTTAATACTGTCGCAGCTTCATTTAACTCTGCCTTAATCTGTTCTAGATACATTTGTTCTCCTTTTAAGCCATCAAGCATATTGGTTATTCTTCTAAGACCACATGGCCAATATACCCTAAATTACGATAACGTTGTGCATAATCAATGCCATAACCCACCACAAATTCATCAGGGATACTAAATCCTACCCATTCCACCGGCACTTCCACTTCTCTACGTGACGGCTTATCTAACAAGGTACAAATGCGCAGCGAGGCAGGTTCACGTAATTTCAGAATCTCACGCACTTTTTGTAAGGTGTAACCTGTATCGATAATATCTTCGATAATTAAAACATGCTCACCTTTAATGTCACCATCCAGATCTTTACTGATTTTTACATCGTGATTGGTCGTCATGCCTGAACCATAACTAGAGGTGGTCATAAATTCGATTTCTACCGGTAAATTCAGCTCACGCACTAAATCTGCCATAAACATAAACGAACCACGTAAGAGCCCAACAACAATGACTTTCTCGACTGCTTTTTGTTGGTAATATTGCGTAATTTCACGACCAAGCGTTTGAATACGTGCACGTACGTCTTGTTCCGAGATTAAAATACCAACATGATGTTTTTTCATTCTAATTTACCTTTTATATCGGGTTATAAAAGCGTATTCTACAAAAAAAAGGCTGAAGTTTAAACCTTCAGCCCATAAATACCCTAACGAATTTACTTTCTACTCTACCTGTTTGGAGTATGACTCAGACTGAAAACGATCTACTCTATCATTCCCACCTTTATCTCTAACAGATGTGGCTATCTTAGCAAATTATCACCTCATGTCAATAGGAATTATTATCATTTGCAAAAATTAATTTCCAGACACTTTGAGATGCTCTAATAAAATTGATCCTGTTTGGATATTCGAACGATGTTCAATATCATCACCAACGGCAACGATATTGCGTAACATCTCTTTCAATTGACCCGCAATAGTAATTTCTGCCACAGGATATTGAATTTCGCCATTTTCCACCCAGAAACCGGCTGCGCCACGTGAATAATCACCAGTAACTAAATTTACCCCTTGCCCCATTAAATCGGTTACCAGCAATCCGGTTCCCATCTGGCGTAATAAGGTGGTCAATCCGCCCGTTGTATTTGGCTTCACTAACCAGTTATGAATGCCCCCAGCATGTCCCGTGCTTCGCATGCCTAATTTTTTCCCACTATAACTGGTCAACAAATAAGTTTGTAAAGTGCCTTGCTTAATAATTTCACGACATTGAGTGCGCACGCCTTCACTATCAAAAGGCGAAGAGGCGAGTTGTCCGATTAAATGAGGTTGTTCACTAATGTGGAACCAATCGGGTAGCACTTGCTTCCCTAAATGATCTAACAGAAAACTTGATTTACGGTATAAGCTCCCCCCACTAATCGCGGCGGTTAAATGACTAATAAGCCCCGTTGCTACATCATTCAAAAAAATGACTGGAACTTGCTGGGTTGCCATTTTTTGTGGTTGTAAACGAGACAGGGTTTTCTTCGCACAATGCTCTCCTACCCAACTCGCACTTTCTAACTGATTCAAGTCACGAGAAATCGTATATTCATAATCACGTTCTAACTGATCTTCTACACCAGCAATGACAGAACAAGATAACGAATAGCGACTGGATAAATAACTTTGTAACATTCCGTGTGTATTTCCATAAACACGCACTCCAGTATGTGAATTAAACGCAGCACCTTCACTGTTGACAATACGTTTATCATAATTTAACGCCGCCTGCTCAGTTTCCAATGCTAATGCCGTCGCCTTTTCCACATCAATATCCGCTGCATGATAAAGGGCTAAATCAGGCGCATCAAATGCCATTAAGTCATAATCCGCCAATCCCGCACACTCATCTGGCGATGTATATTTGGCAATGGATATTGCCGCTTCGACAGTGTTTTTGATCGCCTCAGGGCTTAAATCCGACGTCGAAGCATTGCCTTTTTGATTTCCTAAATAAACCGAAATCCCTAACGCACCATCGTTAGTAAATTCGACATTTTCAATCTCTTGTAAACGGGTAGAAACGGACAATCCACTGACCTTTGTGACCGCCACTTCTGCAGTCGCTCCTGCTTTTTGTGCCATATCCACAGCATAATGCACGGCTTCACGCAATGTTTGCTCTTGTTGTTTCAAAAGTGCGGTCGATTTTTCTGTATTTTGCATATTGATTCCTTCAAACAAATTTTGGGCATTTTATCCTATTTTAGATTTTCATGCTAAAATGTTCGCTTGTTTTTATGAGATGAAAGGAAAGAGTATGGCAAAACGCGGAAAAAATAAAATTGAGTGGGACAATACTGACTGGGAACAAGAAGAAGAGGAAATCATTTGGGTCAGTAAAAGCGAAATTAAGCGCGATGCCGAAGCATTAAAAAAACTCGGTGAGAAACTGGTTGACCTCACCAAAGCAAAATTAGAAAAGATTCCGCTTGAAGAGAAGTTACTTGAGGCAATTGAACTTGCACAACGTTTACAAAAAGAAGCAAGACGTCGCCAATTACAATATATCGGCAAATTACTTCGCAATATCGATGTTGAGCCGATCCAAGATGCCTTAGAAAAACTGGAAAATAAACATCAACAGCAACAAGCGATGTTACATAAGCTCGAAATGTTACGTGATACCTTGATTGACAACCCAGAGGCAATCACGCAATTTCTTGAACAATATCCCGATGCGGATCGCCAACATTTACGTAATCTAGTTCGGGCAGCACAAAAAGAAAAAGCACAAAATAAACCGCCTAAAGCTTACCGTGAAATTTTCCAATACTTAAAAGACTTCATGCTTGAAGACTAATCTCCTCCACATGAAAAAAGGCGTGAGTTTCAACTCACGCCTTTTTCTTTGCCCGCTTATTTCGTCGGTGCTTGCATGAAACGGAAGAAATCACTGTCCGGTTTCAAAATCATCATATTATCTGAATTCGCGAAACTGCTTTCATAGGCTTTTAAACTTCTTAAAAAACTATAGAACTGCGGCTCTTGTGAAAACGCATCAGAAAATACTTTTGCGGCGGTCGCATCACCTGAACCTCGCAATTCTTGTGCAGTACGATTGGCATTTGCCAGAATAAGGGTCACTTTACGATCCACATCGGCTTGAATAAAGGCAGCTTTTTCACGACCTTGTGAACGATGTTCACGCGCGACCGCATCACGTTCTGCACGCATACGTTGATAAATCGATGAAGACACTTCATCAGGCAGGTTGATTTGTTTGACACGCACATCCACTACTTCAATGCCTAATTCTGCTGTACTGTCCGGTCCCGTATTTAATGCTTTACGCGCACCTTCCATCAATTCACCACGTGTGCCTGATACAATGTCTTTAATGGTTCTCGACCCCGTTTCAGAACGTAAACGGTCATTGACTTTACGGCGTAATAAATTGGACGCTTGGGCATAATCGCCACCACCTGTCGCCGTATAAAAACGACCAAAATCACTAATACGCCATTTGACATAAGAATCCACAAGTAGATCTTTCTTCTCAACGGTCACAAAACGATCCGCTTGACCATCAAGGGTACGAATACGTGCATCTAAAATTTTGATCGAATCAATAAATGGAATTTTAAAATGTAAACCCGGATTATACACCACCACTTTATTATCGGCATCACGATGGACTTTACTAAAACGCAACATAATGCCACGGGTCCCTTCTGAGACAATCACAATGCTGGAATATAAAATTGCAGCAATCACAACGATGACAGGGGTTAAAAATTTACGCATTAGTTAAATCTCCCTTGGCGAGTATTTTCTTGTCGTGTTGACGATGTTGATGTTTGTGTAGGCATCACGTTTGGTGTCTCGGCACGGAACACTGGACGCACTTCCTCTGAGGTCGCACTCGTTGACTTCCCTTTCGTTTGTTGTCCCTTCAGAATTTGCTCTAATGGCAACACCGTCAAATTGTTTCCACTATTGCCATCCAACATCACTTTTGGTGTATTCGCCATCACTTTTTCCATGGTTTGAATATACAAACGTTCACGTAATAACTCCGGTGCCGCTTTAAACTCTGGCAGCAAACGTTCGAAACGTTCCACTTCCCCTTTGGCATCTAACACCACACGATCTTTATAGGCAGTCGCTTCTTCTAGAATACGCTGTGCATCACCTCGCGCAATTGGCTCACGCTCACGTGCATAGGCTTCCGCCTCACGAATATAACGCTGTTCATCTTCTTGCGCTTTAATCGCATCATCGAACGCATCTTTCACTTCTTCTGGTGGGCGCGCAGATTGGAAGTTCACGTCCACCACTTCGAGTCCCATATTATAAGGCTCAATAATTGTGTTTAAAGTTTTCCACGTGTTTTCACGCACCACTGAACGCCCCGTGGTTAAAATATCATCCATTGACATATGACCAATCACATAACGTAATGCACTGTCTGTGGCTTGATTTAAGCTATCATCCGCATTAGTCACACTGAATAAATACTTGGCTGGATCATGAACACGATACTGCACCGTCATTTCTACCTTCACCATGTTTTCATCTTGTGTCAACATTGAGCCTTGTGTTCTTAACTCTTTCACTTGCTCAACGTTCACCGGAATCACGCGGTCAATAAAAGTCGGTTTCCAGTTTAAGCCCGGTTGAACGATAGCGTGTAATTCACCAAAACGCATCACCACGCCACGTTCTGCTTCTTTGACAGTATAAAAACCGCTAACGCCCCAGACTATTGCACCAATCACCGCTGCAATTGGCAATAATTTACCAAGATTTAACGATCCACCAGAATGCGAGTTATTGCGTTTACCGCCATTCCCTGAACCGCCTAATTTTTTCAGCAGATTATTAAAAATCTCTTCAATATCAGGTGGTGATTGCTCTTGATTGTTTTGCTTACGACCTGACTGGTTATCGTTCCAATTCGGCTGACCGCCTTCATTATCAGGACGCTGACTCTCAGGTTTTTTCTGTCCGGGTTTGCCCCAAGGATCTTGATCTGAACCGTTCAATGACATTACGTTCTCCATTTGTCAAAAAATTGTTACTTGTTTAAACAAATTCCCACAGTCTAAACAAAATGTTGGATTAAGTCTAACGAAACTCGTTACTAAATGGGGATATTTTTTATGATTTAAAGTGCCGCCAATAAAAACGCACAATGGTCTCATTTTTACGGCTTACTACCTGACTTTTGTCCTATCGCTTTGTCGGTCATGTTTTTTCATTCACCTTATAATAAATGGCGTCGTGCAAGGTGGTTTCCGCTAATATTCCCCTCTGCCAAGTAAAATAGTGCACATCTAAGCACTGTGTTTGGTTAATAAAAAAAGCCAAGTAAAACGGCAAGCGGTGACTAAAGACGAGTTGACCCGCAGGACAGTGTTGTGATTGAATTTGGCGTAACAAGGGATCATGTTGGACAGCCGATAACTTTACAATCCCAACGCCTTGTGATTTCAGCACAGCTTCACGTAAACACCAAGACAAATAAAAACTCTTTTCTTTCTCTTGCTGTTGAGCAAACCACGCTTGCTCTGAAGGTGAGGCAAAATAAGCCAACAACGCTGGATAATCGCGTTCTTTCTGCGGTGATTCAATATCAATCCCGACAATACTGTCTCCTTGCGTATTGACACGCAAAATGACGGCAACCCAATCGCCCGAATGGCTAATATTAAAATCGACATCGTGCACAGGTAACTGAGGGCGACCACTCTGACTATAATCAATGTGCTTTAAAAGTGCGGTCGGTTTTTGTGAAATTTTCAGTAATTGCCATAACAAAAAATGCGCCACCCAACGACAACGATGCCGTTTCTGCACACGTTGATTGCTAGATTGTGGTTGGCGCAATTTCTCAATCAGTAATTCACGGGGAATGCTATCGAGAGGATAAGTGTCATTGATGTTGCCGTAAGCAATGAAGGTTGTCATGTCAAGCTTTCCCTTGTGCCACGAAGCCCACTCGTACTGGCGTGAAATAAATGATGCATCATCTGATGTTGAATATGCTATGCCCTCTCTAAATCAGAGAGGGCGAAGAACGTTAAGCTAACAAATACGCACGTAATTTAGCAAAATCATTTTCCATGATATCCGAAAGCAACGGTAAAGCCGCGTGTTTTGCTAATGCATCGGGTAAAGGTAATTCAAGCGCTAAAATACGTTCAACACTTTCTTTAAATTTCGCAGGATGTGCCGTACAGAGGAATAAGCCGGTTTCACCTGGCTGTAAATCTTGTTTTAACACACGATAAGCCACCGCACCATGTGGTTCACACAAGTACCCTTTGGCATACATATCTTTTAAAGTTTGTTCCGTTTCATTGTCATTTACGGCATCAGAATGCAGCTCTGATAGCGCCCAACCATTGCGTTTAAATAACTCTTCAACCCGTGGCCAGTTATTTGGACGACTCACATCCATTGCATTGGATAACGTCGCCACCGTGTCATGCGGTTGCCAATTGCCACTGCGTAAATAACGCGGTACGGTATCATTCACATTGGTTGACGCCACAAAACGTTTAATTGGCAAGCCTAAAGACTTGGCGATTAAGCCTGCGGTCAGGTTACCAAAGTTACCACTTGGTACCGATACCACAAGATTATCGCGTGCCGCTTTTGGTAATTGCGCAACCGCCTCAAAATAATAACAAACCTGCGCTAATAAACGGCTGATATTGATCGAATTTGCTGAGTTTAAGCCAATCGCTTGACGCAACTCTGCATCATCAAACGCTTGTTTCACTAATGCCTGACAATCATCAAAATCCCCTTTGATTGCAATCGTACGAATATTGCCACCAAGCGTACAGAATAACTTTTCTTGTAGCGGGCTGATTTTGCCTTGTGGATATAAAATCACCACATCAATGTTTTCTAAACCATAAAAAGCGTGAGCAACCGCCGCTCCAGTATCCCCTGACGTTGCCGTTAAAATCGTAATTTTGCCCTCACCACGTACTGTAGCTAAGGCTTGCGCCATAAAACGACCACCAAAGTCTTTGAAGGCTAAGGTTGGACCATGAAATAACTCCAATGCATAAACCCCCTCTTCCACTTTTGCTACAGGTGCTGGGAAAGTAAAGGCATTTTCTACCATTTTTGCTAACTGGGTTGGCGAAATCTCCTCACCAATTAACGCAGATAAAATCTTCTGGCTACGCTCCACCAATGGTAACGCTAACAGCGCATCCATATCCTCAAAGTGCGGTAGGGTTTCTGGAAAAAATAACCCTTGGTTTTTGCCTAATCCTTGACGTACCGCTTGCGCAAAATTGACTTGTTCTTCTGGATGTTTAATGTTGTATAAATTCATATGCTTTTCCGTTATTCAATTAATCGAGCGCTCTCGCACCTTGGTTATCAACTTTACAAATATGCACAAACCCTTCATTGTTTTGTAAATAATGGTTTTCTAAATAAGTGGATAACTTCATCGCTGTGCCTAAATCAGGCGCAATCGCGAATATTGTTGGTCCTGAACCCGAGATCCCCGTTGCTAGTGCCCCTAAATCCCGTGTGGCTTGTTTCACGTCGGCAAAATTAGGTAACAAGGCTTCACGATAAGGTTCCGCAATCACGTCCTTCATCATTAACGCAGCAAGCTGCGCTTGTCGAGTATGACACGCATGTACAAAACTGCCTAAATGACGCGCTTGTGAAATCACATCTTGACGCGTATAGCTTTTCGGTAAAATCGCACGGGCTTCTGCCGTGGAGACTTCTATACCGGGATAAGCCAACACCCAATACCACTCATCAAAAAAAGGCAATTGTTGGCAAATATTACCTAAAGATTGCACCATCAATTGTACCCCACCTAAGTAACAAGGTGCGACATTATCATAATGGATTGAGCCCGAAATGCGTCCTTCTAGTTCGCCCATCATTTCTAACAGTTCCATTTTAGAAAAAGGTTCAGCATGAAACTTATTGAGTGCAACCAACGCCGCCACGATAGAACACGCACTCGACCCTAAGCCAGAGCCAATTGGCATATTTTTTTCTAACGTTAATCGCAACGGGCGTACTGCTATGTTACGCAATTTTAAGCGTTCACTAAATAACACATAAGCTTGATAGACAATGTTTTTCTGCGCTTCTTTTGGCAATTTACGCACAAAATATCCCGCACTTTCTAGTTCAAATCCGCTAGGCAGTGCCTCAATTTGCACCACATCTCCCAGCAAAGAACCATCAATCGGGGACACCGCGGTCCCCAAGGTATCAAACCCAACACTTAAATTTGCACTGGATGCTGGTGCATAAATTCTGAGCATATTATTTTCCATGTCATTTCCAATTAATGTTGTAGCGTTCTCAATATATCGGCAAAAATCCCCGCGGCTGTCACGGAATTCCCCGCGCCATAACCACGTAAAAGTAACGGAATCGGTTGATAATAACGAGTATAGAAGGCTAAAGCATTTTCACCATTTTTTACTTTATATAATGGATCATCTGCATCGACTTCTAACACAGAGACTTTACAACTGTTGTTTTCAATTTGTCCCACATAACGCAATACTTTCCCTTCTGCTTTCGCGTTAGCAACACGTTGGCTAAATTCTGCGTCTAATTGTGGCAACATCGCCATAAATTCCTGTGTAGTCTTCCCTTCAGCAAATCCTGCTGGGAGCACACTTTCTACTCCAATATCTGTTAATTCCAATTGTGCACCGGTTTCACGCGCTAAAATCAACAATTTCCTGGCAACATCTTGTCCAGAAAGATCATCTCTTGGATCAGGTTCAGTAAACCCTTTTTCACGCGCAAGAGCAGTCGCTTCAGATAACGTGAGTCCGTTTTCTAACTCGCCAAAGATAAAGGACAACGACCCCGAGAGTACGCCACTAAACTTGACGACTTCATCACCTGCAGCCAATAAATTCTGCAAGTTTTCAATGACGGGCAACCCTGCGCCAACGTTTGTATCATACAAGAATTTACGTTGGTTATTACGGGCACTTTCACGCAGTGCATTATAATACGCCAGTTCACGCGTATTGGCTTTTTTATTTGGTGTCACAACATGGAACCCTTCTCCCAGTGCACGCACATATAAACCAGCTACAGAATCCGCTGACGTACAATCCACAAATACCGGATTCACGACATGGTGCAATTTAATAAAGGACAGTAACACATCAAAATCAGAAGGCTGAGTCGCGGTTTCCAAATCTGCTTGCCAATTTTCTAAATTTAAGCCATCTGCTTTTAATAACATTTTGTTTGAATTGGCAATCGCACACACCCGAATTTCAATATCTTTCTTTGCTAGATAACTTTTCTGATGTTTAATTTGCTCAATCAACTCGCCACCGACACCCCCTACCCCAACTAAAAAAACATCAACGACCTTTTTATTATTAAAGAGAGCTTGGTGTGTGGCTTTCACGGCTTCAATTGCTTTATTCAGTGCAACCACGGCAGAAATCGAACGCTCAGAGGAACCCTGTGCAATAGCAACAATACTGATGTTCGCTTGGGCAAGGGCAGAGAAGAAACGTGCGGCAATCCCTTTGGCTTGTTTCATGCCATCACCCACTACCGAAATAATGGATAAGTCACGAATCACATCAATTGGTTCAAGATCATTAGCTTTTAATTCTTGCTCAAATTCTTTCTCTAACGCCTGTTTTGCTACCTCAACTGATTTGGCTGGTACACAGAAACTGATACTGTATTCTGAGGAAGATTGCGTAATTAAAATCACCGAAACGCCTGCATTTGACATGGCAGAGAAAACACGTGACGCCATACCTACCATCCCCTGCATCCCAGGACCAGACACGTTAAACATCGCCACATTATCTAGATTAGTAATCCCTTTTACTTGCAACTGTTCAGATTGAATGTTGCCATCAATAATCGAACCCGGCGCAGAAGGATTGCCCGTATTTTTAATTAAGCAAGGAATATTAGTTTGTACTAATGGTCCAATCGTGCGTGGATGAATCACTTTTGCACCGAAATAAGACAATTCCATCGCTTCGCGATAAGACAAGCTTGGCAATAAGCGAGCATCTGGTACCAAACGCGGATCACAGGTAAAGACCCCATCTACATCGGTCCAAATTTCACAAGCACTTGCGCCCAAACAAGCGGCTAAACAAGCAGCAGAATAATCGGAACCATTACGCCCGAGTAAAACGAGCTCACCTTTTTCATTACCTGCGGTAAAGCCTGCCATTAACACCACATTTTTGGTTGGAATTGACTTGGCATCTACGCGTTTTGTCGATTCTTCAATATCCACTGAAGACTCTAAATAGCTCCCGTGTGCTAATAATTTTTCGACTGGATCAATCACAGTCACGTCATAACCGCGAGCTTCAAACCATGCCTTCATCATCGCAATAGACAGTTTTTCACCACGACAATCAATCGTGGCTTTAACCGCATCCGACACAAAACCTTGTTGACGAATTTCTTCCAACAACTGGCTGATTTGTGCAAACTCGGTATCAATTAAAGCTTTTGTCCCTTCTAGATCAAAACGATTATTTTCTGCGTGTAAACCATGAATAATGTGATAAAAAATCTCAATAGCTTCATTGAAATTGGCATCGGTAGGTTGATTTAAACTGGCTTTTTCAGAAAGGGCGACAAGATGGTTGGTAATTTTTGCAGGGGCTGATAACACGCCAGCGGCTTGTTCTTCAAAATGGGCTTTTTCGATAAGCTGTGCCGCCTGCGAAAAACGCGCTGGATTGGCTAAAGACGTCCCCCCGAATTTTAATACACGCATAATAAAATCTCCTCGATGTTGTGAATTTTAAAAATAGAATAAAAATTTTCATAAAAAAACCCGCACTTTTTATTCAGTACGGGTTTTGTGGAATTCGATCTTTTTGTTACGCACTAACCCGCACACTATTGGTAATAATAGTGGTGGTCATAATCATAGTAATCACAGTGCGTTTATTCATCTTTTCAATCAAAATTAAAAAACAGTGTGTAAGAAATACCGAAATTTATTTAGGTTGTCAAACAGAAAATGAAAAAATGGGATAAATTTTTAAAAAGCACTAACATCTTGTAATATATCGCCACAAAATTTTATTTTTGCCTCAATTTTCCCTATTAAGATGCAGGATGCGCCCGATGACAATCGAACAAAATTTAGCACAAATTCAACAAAATATTCAGCACGCGGTCCAACAAGCCAAGCGCCCAGAAAGTGCGGTCAAATTACTCGCTGTTTCCAAAACCAAACCCGTTGAAGATATTTATCAAGCCTATCAAGCCGGACAAACCGCGTTTGGCGAAAACTATGTACAAGAAGGCGTGGAAAAAATTCAGTATTTTGCCCAAAAAAATATCCCCCTTGAATGGCATTTCATCGGTCCGCTTCAATCAAATAAAACCAAACTCGTGGCAGAACATTTTGACTGGATGCAAACGCTCGACCGCAAAAAAATCGCCGACCGCCTCAACGAGCAGCGCCCACATTATAAAAAACCACTGAATGTATTAATCCAAATTAACATCAGCGATGAAGACAGCAAATCTGGCATTCAACCCAACGAAATGCTTGATCTAGCAAAACAGATCCAAAACCTACCGCACTTATGCCTCCGTGGTTTAATGGCTATCCCCGCCCCTAGCGACGATCTCGCCACGCAAACACAGGCATTCACCCAAATGTACAGCTTATTTGAACAACTCAAACAAGCCTTACCCGATGCACAAATTGATACACTTTCAATGGGGATGACCGATGATATGGCAAGCGCTATTCAATGTGGTTCAACAATGGTAAGAATTGGGACAGCGATTTTTGGAGCAAGGGATTATTCGAAATAAAGAGCAAATCTTATTCATAAAAGGTATGTAAAAATGAACTCAGAATTAAAACAAGATCTCACGGAATTTTTACGCCTATCATTAGTCGATGATGAATTTATAGATCAATATATCGATGATATTACAGCCCTTTTTGAAGAGCAGGGGGAATGGGCTGATGGGTATGTGTATTGGCAAGAAAAAGGGATTTTGCCAGAAGATCCTGAGTACCAATATTATGACGAGTATTTCGACTGGGATGAAAATGCGTTTGTTGTGGATGGAAACAGTTATCCAAGCCTGAGTTTGGCAGATATTCTCGAACAGCAAGCCCTTTCTAAATTGACTGATTGGAAATTTGATGCAGAAGAATTGGAATATGCAGTTAATAGTATGCTGACCAATAAAATCAACATCCAATGCCCCGAAGAAACCTATAATGATGCACTCTACCCTTACGTTCAACAAGCACTTGCCCCACAAAATTATACTCTTTGTAACTATTGGAATGGCAATGACAACTGTTTATTTATGATTTTCTCCTTTGAGGAATATGAGCGTATTCGAGAGATTGCTGGCAAGTGGAATATTTCGATTTGTGCGGTTGATGGGGAATCGTGAGGTTTGCACTTGCATCTATGATGCTAATCTGCGGTTGGTACTTCTCCCACCCTGTAAGTAACTACTTCACTCTTGGACGCATTGACGAAGACCAAGCGGTAGATTACGCCAAACGTAAGGGATGGGATGAAAAGACAATGTTGAAATGGTTGAGTGTGGCGATGAAGTTTTTTTACTACTAGTAAAAAAAACATTGATTTAGTTTAATATAAATGTATAATCATTCCTGTACAGGGGGTTCCCCCCTGATGCAAACTTCTAAAATTTAATCTTAAAATTGAACTATGAGCGTGGCTCTCATGAGTCGATTGTTACGGCAATCATTCTTCCAGGAGAAATTGGTTGATTTTAGTTATATAAGCTAAGCTGTTTAACTGAAGCAATTATTTCTGCAACTGGAGCGGATAACTCCGTTATCCGAAGATAATGAGTAACCTGCGTTATCCATCTTATTTCTATTCAGTTCAATATTGTATTGGCAACTGGTGCAATGTCGCACTGATTGAAAACAAGGATTAAATTATGATAAAAAAATCATTTAATTTAGAAGACTCTGTTCTGTTATTAAAACAACTTAGAACAGAAATGCATGATAAGATGGATAGCGGTCAATTACAAAATCTAGACTCAGTAATTGAGCAACTAGAAAAAGCAAAATCTCAAAGTCAAAAATTAGAATTACTGGGGAAAGCCCTTAATGCATTACCCTTTATAAGTAAAATTATTGACTCTATTATGAAAATTAGGGAAATTTTGTGATATGTAGATTGACAAGTAGGTTATTCTTTTTCTTCCTATAAAAGAGAAATAAATGAATATTGGAAAAGCTATAATGTTATGTCGAACCCAACGGGGAATGACAAAAACTCAATTATCTCAAGACTCGAATATTTCTATATCATATTTAACTTTACTCGAACAAGGTAAAAGAGAGCCAAACCTATCTACAATAAACTCAATTTGTAAAGCATTAAATATCCCACCAAGTATACTAATTTTTCTAGCCTCTGATCATAGTGAACAAGAAGGAATTAGTGTAGAGCTTGCTGAAAAATTATCTTATTTGGCATTATCATTAATGGAGAAAAAATCTGAATAGTCCTACTTATCCTAATTCTCCTATCGGCTCCCCTGCTATATTAGCTAGAGTATTAGGCATAGATCCAAATATACTTCTATCACTGAAAAAAAATTCAAATAGCTTCTTTTTTCAAGCTAAAACTGAAGAGAAATCAGATGGGACATTAAGAATTACATATGATGTAAAAGAACCATTAAAAACCATACATAGAAGAATCGCAGAAAGATTATTGAAGAAAGTTACTTATCCATTGTATTTACAGGGTAGTCTTCCTAAAAGAGATTATTTAGGAAATGCCGCTATTCATACAAATAGTACATGTATTATTTCTCAGGATGTAAAAAACTTTTTCCCTAGTATTAGTAAAAATACTGTAGTGCAGGTTTGGAAAAATGTATTTAAATTCCCTGAAGATATATCAGAAATACTTGCTGAATTAATCACTTATGAGGGTTTTCTTGTTCAAGGATGCATAACAAGTAGTTATATATGTAACTTAGTGCTATGGAATAGAGAATCTAAATTAGTTGATGAATTAAAAGAAAAAGGTTTTACTTATACTCGATATGTCGATGATATCACAGTTTCATCCAAGAGAATTTTTACTCTTGAAGAGAAAAAAGAGATCATTAAATCTATACATTCAATGCTAAAAAGTATAAGTGTAAAATTAAATAGAAGAAAACATAAAATAATGCCGAGAAACTCTCAACAACAAGTTCATCGAGTTAATGTTAACTCAGATAGAACAACGATGCCTAAAAGTGAAAGAGAAAAAATCAAAGCAGCAGTACATCAATGCGAAGAACTATATAAAACCTTAGCTGAGACAGAGGAATATAAAAAGTTGTTTAATCAAACTCTAGGAAGAGTTGTACATCTAAGTAGATTACATGAACGCCAAGGTAAAAAATTGAAACAGAAATTATCAAAAATTTACCCTAGAAAATAAATATCTTGTATTTAACATCCATTTCTACTAAACATACTCACAGGCGGTCACTTGCCGATAAAATTTTGCAAATTTTTCCCACAATCTGACCGCTTGCCTTTTCCCCAATTCCCTCTAAACTAACCCCATTTTTCACTTTCAACAAAAAGCAATGCACACACCCCATATTTACCTCGGTACTGGCGGATATAGCGACACGGATTTAATCGGGACGCTGTACCCTTTTGGCACAGATAAAAGCGAGTTTTTGGCAGTTTATAGCCAACACTATGATGCGATTGAAATCAACAGCACCTTTCATGCGCCGATTGGTGCGAAATCGTTGCTAGCGATGGTGGAAAAGGCGCAAGGGCGGTTGCAGTTTTCGGTGAAATTGCATCAAGATTTTAGTCATAAACGTGCCGCCACAAAAGAAGATGCAAGAGCCTTTTTAGCCGCATTACAACCGTTAAAAGATCAGGATTGCTTAGCGAATTTATTTATTCAGTTTCCGATCAGTTTTGAGAGAACACCTGCCAATCGTTATTATCTTGCTGAACTCGTTTCTTGGTTTCAAGAGGAAGTGCTAGTCATTGAATTTCGACATCCGAGTTGGCATAACCAACCTGTATTGGATTATTTTCGAGGTAAAGAAAAGCTGATTTGGTGCAATGTGGATTATCCGCAAAATATTGGTTTACCTACTTTTCAATTTTATGCGAATCAACGCACGGCGTATTTACGCCTACACGGTCGCAATCCTAATTGGTGGCAAGCGCAATCGGCACAGGAACGACACGATTACCGTTACAATGACACGGAATTGCAAAATTTAGCAAAGCTGCTAAATCAGTATAGAAACGAATTTGACCAGTTGTATCTCTATTTTCAAAATACCACGAAAAGCCACTCTTTCTACAATATTGAGGCTTTAAAAGGCTATTTGGCAAAATATGGTTTTACCGTGAAAGCCCAGCCCGAGTTTTTAATCGGGCAACAGAGTTTGTTTTAGTTGGGGAATTACTCTTTTTGATAAGAAAAATAACCGAAAAGTGCGGTCGTTTTTGGAAAAGTTTCATTCAGGCTGATAGCCCACATCTTGCAACGTAGGATTTTCTGCGCCCGCTTTAGCGAGTTGATCGCAGATTTCATTTTCAATGTGTCCAGAATGCCCTTTGACCCATTGCCAATTGATGTGGTGACGTTGGATCGCTTGATCGAGTTGTATCCATAAATCTTGGTTCTTAACGGGCTTGCCGGTGCTGGCTTTCCAGTTATTTTTTTTCCAATTAAAGATCCATTTGGTGATGCCATTTTTCATATATTGGCTATCACTATGTAACGTCACTGAGCAAGGTTCTTTGAGGGTATTTAAGGCTTCAATCACCGCACGCAATTCCATACGGTTATTAGTTGTTAAAAAATAACCTGCTGAAATCTGTTTTTCATGTTGTTTATAACGTAGCAATACGCCGATCCCACCCGGTCCGGGATTGCCTAAACAAGAACCATCCGTAAAAATTTCAATTTGTTTTTGCATAATCTTTGTTACAATTCTTCACTAAACCAAGATCATAACCGAAATTAACTGAAAGAGATAGAAAGAAAATGACCCCAGTGAATCAACCGACTCGCCAAATTGTACTGGATACCGAAACAACGGGGATGAACCAATTTGGTGCACATTATGAAGGGCATTGTATTATTGAAATTGGTGCGGTTGAGATGATCAATCGTCGCCTCACGGGCAATAATTTCCATATCTATATCAAACCGAATCGTCCCGTCGATCCCGATGCGATCAAAGTACACGGTATCACCGATGACATGTTGGCGGATAAACCCATGTTTAATGAGGTCGCACAGCAATTTATTGATTATATTCAAGGGGCTGAATTGCTGATCCATAATGCGCCCTTCGACGTGGGCTTTATGGATTATGAGTTTAAAAAACTGAATTTAAACATCAATACTGATGCGATTTGTATGGTGACCGATACCCTACAAATGGCACGCCAAATGTACCCCGGTAAACGTAATAGCTTAGATGCCCTTTGCGATCGTTTAGGCATTGATAACAGCAAACGAACCCTACACGGCGCGTTACTGGATGCGGAGATCTTAGCGGATGTGTACCTCACGATGACAGGGGGACAAACCAGTTTATTTGATGAAAATGAACCTGAAATTGCTGTTGTCGCCGTCCAAGAACAAATCCAAAGTGCGGTGGCTTTTTCACAAGACTTAAAACGCCTGCAACCCAATGCCGATGAACTACAAGCCCATCTCGATTACCTCCTCTTACTCAATAAAAAGAGCAAAGGCAATTGCTTATGGGAAAAGCGTTTAGCGGAATTGAAAACACATTAATAAATTCGTTCATTGATTGAGCAGCTGAGGGCAAATATGAAAAAAAAAGTTGACGAAAAGCGGCTTGATCATTAATATACGCCTCACCTGTGCGGAGTGGTAGTTCAGCTGGTTAGAATACCTGCCTGTCACGCAGGGGGTCGCGGGTTCGAGTCCCGTCCATTCCGCCAATTTTATTCTACTACGGAGCGGTAGTTCAGCTGGTTAGAATACCTGCCTGTCACGCAGGGGGTCGCGGGTTCGAGTCCCGTCCGTTCCGCCAACGAATTTCAACAAAAAGCCACTTTTTAAAAGTGGCTTTTTGTTTCTCAGGCATCAGCTTGCTCAAGTTGGCTATTTAAGCCGATTTCTTGTACATTTCTCATCTTTGACAAAATCCGCTATAATGATGCCATTTTTGACTGCGCTATGAACCCATAGGCAGAAATACTGAATAAGAGGTTTTTTATGACAACGCCTGTAGTGGCTCTTGTTGGTCGCCCAAATGTGGGAAAATCAACATTATTTAATCGTCTAACCCGTACGCGTGATGCGTTGGTGGCGGATTTTCCCGGCTTAACGCGCGACCGTAAATATGGTCAAGCCAATATCGCAGGTTATGATTTTATTGTGATCGATACTGGTGGTATTGATGGTACAGAAGAAGGCGTGGAAGAAAAAATGGCGGAGCAATCCTTGCTTGCGATTGAAGAAGCCGATGTGGTGCTGTTTTTAGTGGATGCGCGTGCAGGCTTAACCTCTGCGGATATTGGTATCGCAAACTATTTACGCCAACGTCAAAACAAAATCACGGTAGTCGTTGCCAATAAAACCGATGGCATTGATGCAGATTCCCATTGCGCCGAGTTCTATCAATTAGGTTTAGGTGAAGTCGAACAAATTGCTGCCTCGCAAGGTCGTGGCGTTTCTGCCTTAATGGAACAAGTACTGGCGCCAATTGCAGAAAAAATGAATGCCGAAAGTCCCGAACAAAGTGCGGTAGAAAATACCGATGTTTCTGAAACCGGCGAACAAGACGAGTGGGATCACGACTTCGACTTTGCTAATGAAGAAGATACCGCCTTGTTAGATGACGCCATTGCGGAAGAACTGGAAGCACAAGATAAAAATATTAAAATTGCTATCGTTGGTCGCCCAAATGTGGGTAAATCGACTTTAACAAACCGTATTCTTGGCGAAGATCGCGTGGTCGTGTATGACTTACCGGGGACAACGCGTGATAGTATTTATATCCCAATGGAACGCGATGGTCAGCATTACACCATCATTGACACTGCAGGGGTACGTAAACGGGGTAAAGTCCATTTAGCAGTGGAAAAATTTTCGGTCATCAAAACCTTACAAGCGATTCAAGATGCCAATGTGGTGTTATTAACTATTGATGCGCGTGAAGGCGTGTCAGATCAAGACTTATCTTTACTGGGTTTTATACTCAATGCGGGGCGTTCATTGGTCATCGTAGTGAATAAATGGGATGGTTTAAATCAAGACATTAAAGATCAAGTCAAATCTGAACTGGATCGCCGTTTAGATTTCATTGATTTCGCTCGAGTGCATTTTATTTCTGCTCTACACGGTAGCGGCGTCGGCAACCTGTTTGATTCGATTAAAGAAGCCTATGCCTGTGCGACACAAAAAATGACCACATCCATGTTAACCCGTATTTTACAAATGGCAACGGATGAGCATCAGCCGCCGATGATGGGTGGTCGTCGAATTAAATTAAAATACGCACACCCGGGCGGTTATAATCCACCCATTATTGTGGTGCATGGTAACCAAATGGATAAATTACCCGATTCATATAAGCGTTATTTATCCAATTACTATCGTCGTAGTTTGAAAATTATTGGTTCGCCAATCCGCTTATTATTCCAAGAAGGAAATAACCCATTTGCAGGTAAACGGAATAAATTGACACCAAATCAATTACGCAAACGCAAACGCTTAATGAAGTTTATTAAAAAATCGAAGCGTTAATCAATCTACATGGCGCCCTGTCGATCGGCGCCATATTCTCTGTGTTTTTAAAGGACAACTAGCATGGCGAATAAAAAAACCTTACTCCTTTTTCCACTCATTACGCAGTGTATTTTTTCACTCTTTTTGCCTTTTTTTAATGCCTTCCATCTCAAAGGCCTAACGGATGTTTTTATTCTAACCACGGTGCCAGCTTTTTTATTTTCTTTGGTTTGTGTGTATTATCAGTTTCATCAACGTAATCTGCTTCAGATCGCGTTTTTCTCAGGTACAATCAGCTTCTTTTATACTCTAACTATGTTATCTTGCTTCCTGTTCAATGAGACATTCCGCGAGCCTATGTCATTATGGGAACAGAGTTTAGCGCTGCTGTTTTATGCGTTGATGTTTGCCTTACCGAGTATGATGTATGCCATGGTAGTACTACGTCTTTTTTTAAGAAAAGCCCCTTAATACACAAACAAAAAGGCGCGGATGATGATACCGCGCCTTTTTGTTATACCTGTTATTGCACAACCAATAGCCTGATACAGCCTTTATCTGCCAACATTAAATTAGCGGAACCAAACAGGAAAGGATGATTATTCGATGACATATGTTCAAATTTTACTAAAATTTGTACTTTGCCGTTAATCAGCACACTGTCCTTCCATGCAATTTCACTTTGTTCTACTGGGGTGTCATTGATACTCTCGATAAGAAATTTCGCCCCTTGAATACGAAAGCCCATGATGCCATTTGCGGTTAACGTCCAACGCTCCGTTGTATTTAATTTAGCATTAGTCACCCGTTTCGGATCAAAGTGTTTATCATTCACCATGCCCGTATTCACATCAAAATGAAATTGGCGTTCTTGTACTACTTTATTACTCAAATTCGCCACCGCATCTGTGTTAAATTGTGGCTCAGCTTGTTTAGAAAAAACCGAGGCAAGTCCTTCAGGACGAAGCTCTAACACGGTATTGTCGACTAATTCATTTTCATCAGCGAAAAGTGAAGTAAAAACATGTAAGAAGTCCCGTTTTTCACCGGCAATCAAACGCACACTCTCACCTTCATTTAAATCAATTAACAATTCACTTCGTTCACTTGGCGCCAACACAATGGATTTCAAGACCTTAGCTTGTGGTAAGAAACCTTGATCTGAGGCGATCAAACGCATTTCGCGCTCATCATCTAAACGCAGTTCATAGTGGCGTGACAATGAGGCATTCACTAAACGTAATCGCACCCAACCTCGTGGCACATTCACATAAGGCGCCTCTTGCCCATTCACAAATAAACGATTACCGAAAAGTGCGGTCTGATTTGGTTGAAATAATTGCAATCCCTGATTATTTAAACGCATATCTTGCAAAATCAAAGGAATATCATTCACACCATATTTATGCGGTAAGCCGGATTTCAAACTCTGTTCGTCTTCAATAATCCACATCCCCGCTAAGCCGCGATAGGTTTGATAAGCTGAATTAGCGAGAGATACTGAATGATACCAACAGGTAGATGCCGCTTGAGTAATTGGAATAATCGGTGACCAAGTTTCTTTAGGTTGCAAAACGCGTCCCACACCGCCAAGTAATTCGCCACTCGCCTGCAAACCTTGAATCGACATGGATACGCCTTGTGGTAAATTATTGCGATAATTTAACTTAGCAAAGTCACCTTTACGAATTTTAATCGTTGGTCCTAAATAATGTCCATTAAATCCCCACACCTCGACAGTTTTACCCATCTCTAATGGATACTGAACACTATCCAGACTTAAAAAAATTGGCTTACCACGTCGGGTTTCCAATAAGGGAGGAATACGTAAGGCTTGGCGTGTTGCAGCCAAGAGAGATGATGGCAAGGCTGAAAGTGCCGTGGCAATTAAACTGGTTTTGAAAAACTGTCGACGCGCCGGATTATCCATTCTTTATTTACTCTGTTGTGCTATTTCAGCATCAAGTTCAGCAATACGTTGTGCCATGAGCTGATGGCAATGTGCTGCTAGTTCACGCACATTTTCTTTATCATAAGCAGAAACATCTATCGGTTCTAACATTTCACAAATCACTTTGCCATTATCCCAACGATTTAAATCGATCTTGCCTTGTGTCGTTGAGCATACTACTGGAACAATCGGTACACCTGCCGCAATCGCCGCATAAAATGCCCCCGTTTTAAAAGGCAATAAGCCACGTCCTCGACTACGCGTCCCTTCTGGGAACATCCACACAGATAGGTCATCATCATGAATACGGCGAGCAACTTCGTTCATCGTGCCGTGCGCTTTAGTACGATTTTCACGATCAATCAGAATATTGCCAGTAACCCAATACAACAGTCCAAAAAAAGGTATCCAAATTAAACTTTTCTTACCCACACTCACTGTTCTTGGTTGCACCATATAAGAAATCGTGACCATGTCATAATTATTCTGGTGATTACCAATATAAATACAGCGCCCGAATTTATCGACATTTTTAGGGAAACGATGCTCTACGGTTAAGCCAAAGAGAGGATGAAGACGTCCAAACCAACGCGCCATAATGCCCACATTGCTTGGATTACGAAAGCGGATAAAGGAGTAAATTGACCCCAACACACAAATTAAGAGACAACAAAAAACAATAACGATTGTACGTAATAATTTTAACATAATGCTATTCCTTGAAATATTTGGCTAAGTATAGCGAAATTGCCGGAATATGTGTATAAATCAACATAAAAAATGTGCTACTCTAAATAAAAAAGACATGTATAAAACAGATGAAAAAGACCTATTTTATTGCTGATTTACATCTCAGTGAAAATCGCCCTCATTTAACTCACCTCTTTTGTGATTTTATGCAACAGCTTGCGCCACAGGCTGAGGCACTTTACATTTTGGGCGATTTATTTGATTTTTGGATCGGTGATGATGAAGAATCTGCGTTAATTCACACCGTCCAGCAACAGATTCACGCCCTGAGTGCACAAGGCGTAAAATGTTACTTCCAACATGGTAATCGTGATTTTTTGATTGGCAAACGCTTTGCCGCAGCCTGTAGTATGACATTATTACCCACTTATCAACGGATTGCATTATATGGTGAGTCTGTTTTACTTTGTCATGGCGATACACTGTGTATTGATGATGTTGCCTATCAACAATACCGAAAAAAAGTGCATCAAAAATGGCGCCAGTGGCTATTTCTACATCTTCCACTAAAAGTACGGTTAAAGATCGCAGAGAAAATTCGAACACGCAGTAAAGCCGATAAAAAAAGGAAGTCTGAGGAAATAATGGATGTCAATCCTGACTTTGTGTTACAGACTTTTGCCCAATTTGGCGTTAAAAAAATCATTCACGGGCACACGCATCGTCAACATATTCATCATATTCCACCGCACTTTACCCGCATTGTGCTCGGCGATTGGGGCGATACTGCGTCTATTCTCGAAGTCAATGAGCAGCAACAGGTGCGTTTTTTAACAGGAAAGGAGTAACTTATGGCTGATCCACATATTCAATCGCCGATGGATATTTGGGATTATCTCACGGTGATTTTATACCGTTCAGGCTTTGTCTTAGCGGGCATCATGACACTATTGTTACCTTACAAAGCAGACATCGCTCATCTGGGTTTACTCATTGCTGCAACACTTTGTGCATCAAGCTTGCATATTTATATGAAATCGTTTCGCCTTATCTTACAACTGGCAACTTGGGTGGCTTTGATTTGCCAAGCGCTCGGTTTTGAGGCGCTGGCGCTAGGCGGGGCGTTGGTCACCTTAGGCGGATTATGTTACAAAGAATATTTTTGTTTCCGTGTATTTTTATTGAATGCACAACCCTTTTTTGTCGCACTACTTTGGAGTGCAGTTCAGCTCAATAGTCCGCTTTTCACTCAAGTGATGTCGCTAATTGTCGCGCTGCTTTTCTTTGTATTAGCATTCAAAAAGTGGCAAATGCCACTGCATTTTGATATCGGCGATAAAAGTAAATATCAAGTTTAAAAATGAAAGGCGAACACAAGGTTCGCCTTTTTCAACACAAATTTTGTGATTATTTCACACGTGAAACATATTCACCTGAGCGAGTATCGACTTTGATCACTTCACCAATTTGTACAAATAATGGCACTTTTACTACTGCACCGGTGCTTAATGTCGCTGGTTTACCACCTGTACCCGCAGTATCGCCTTTTAAGCCTGGATCTGTATCGATGATTTCTAACTCGACAAAGTTTGGTGGGGTAACGCTGATTGGTGCACCATTCCATAATGTCACGATACAATCAGCTTGGTCTAATAACCATTTTTCTGCATCACCAATAGCTTTTGCATCCGCGGAGTATTGTTCAAATGTTTCTGGGTGCATAAAATACCAGAAGGCATCATCTTTGTAGGAGTAAGTTAAGTTTAAGTCCATAACATCCGCCGCTTCAACAGAGGTACCAGATTTAAAGTTAACATCTAATACTTTGCCAGAAATTAATTTACGAATACGCGTACGAGTGAATGCTTGACCTTTGCCGGGTTTCACAAATTCATTTTCAACGATCACACAAGGCTCGCCGTCCTGCATAAATTTTAGACCTGGTTTGAAATCACTGGTAGTATATGTAGCCATATTATCCTCAAGTTATAAAGAGATTGTTTTCAAAAGTGCATATTTTAACTCAAAACATAGCCATTAGAGAAGAACAAAGTTGGACAGATCACTTAGCCAACGCTATATCCGACCCAAAAATCTTATTGGAAACCCTCAATTTACCGACTGAAAATATTGAACAAGACTTAGAGGCACGCCGTTTATTTCCGCTCAGAGTTCCCCTGCCTTTCGTTGAAAAAATGCAAAAAGGCAACCCACAAGATCCGCTTTTTTTACAAGTCATGAGTTTTCGTGATGAGTTTTTACAGGTTGAAGGCTTCAGTAAAGATCCACTGGAAGAGCAAGATGCTGTCGTGCCAAGCGTGTTACATAAATACCATAATCGTTTATTACTCATGGTCAAAGGTGGTTGCGCGGTAAATTGCCGTTATTGTTTTCGTCGCCATTTTCCTTATGCAGATAACAAAGGAAATAAAGCGAATTGGCAAAAAGCGCTTGACTACATTGCAAATCATCCAGAAATAGAAGAAGTGATTTTTTCTGGTGGGGATCCTTTAATGGCAAAAGATCATGAGCTAGATTGGTTGATAAAAAATCTAGAAAACATACCGCACTTACAGCGCTTACGTATTCATACGCGCTTACCGGTAGTGATCCCGCAACGCATTACTGCCGATTTTTGCCAAACCCTCGCAGAAAGTCGTTTTCAAACCGTACTTGTGACGCATATCAATCATCCCAACGAAATTGATGCCTTTTTTGCACAAGCCATAAACAAACTAAGAGATGTTGGCGTGCTACTCTTAAATCAAGCAGTTCTGCTCAAAGGGATCAATGACAATGCACATATCCTAAAGCAATTAGGTGATAAATTATTTGCCACCAATATTCTTCCTTATTACCTGCATTTGTTAGATAAAGTCGAAGGCGCAAGCCATTTCTATCTGGACGATAGCCGCGCCTTAAATATTTACAAAGAATTACAAAGCCTCACATCGGGTTATTTGGTACCGAAACTCGCACGAGAAATTGCCAAAGAACCGAATAAAACCCTATATACAGCATAGGAAAATCAACAAATATCCTTTAGAATAACCTAAATTTTGACCGCACTTTCAGTGTATATCAGTAAGCTAGCTATTTAGAATCGAGGTACTATCGTGGATTCAGAAAAACACACTCCAGAAAATCAACATAATCCAGAACAAAGCGAACTGGATTTAGAATTTAGCCAAGTCGAGCCAATTACGCCCAAAAAAATGGCTAAACCGACGCCCTCTTTTTTTGATAGCGTAAAAGGTGTTTTTGCTAAAAAAACATCACATGACGCGGCATTAAAGACAACGCGTCAAGCCCCTGCATTTAATGAAGCCACCTCTTCATCAAATACACAAACTGATTTAAATGCCGATGAACTGACTAGCGAACAGCCAACCTCAGAAGATATGGGCGCTGCTGTTGTTGCGCCAGCAGTAAACTGGAAAAACCCAGAAACTTGGCCGTTCCTACAAATTCTGCCACAACGTCATCGCCGTTTATTTGTCGCGTTATTTGGTCTGATTTTATTATTAATTATTTTCTTTGCCCTCAAACCAAGTTCACAAACGGTCCAATCGTTTGAGCAACAAAACAGTCAAGCCGTGCCTATTCAATTTCAGCCGTTAGAAAAAGGTCAAACTGTTGAAAATACGATTTTAGATAACTTAAATCAGCCTGCAGACAACAGCGCAAGTGCAACACAAGATAATACCGTGACAAGCGCGGTCACCTCAGAAACTCAACCCACATCGTCTGCCAGTGGGACAGAGAGCACGCCAACGGCAATAGCACCTACAAAAGTGGAACAACCGGTGGCAACTAAAATGGGGGTGGCTGACGCAGACAAACCAAGCGCTGTAGAAAAAGTCACGAATGAAAAAGTGGTGACTGAAAAACCTAAAACAGTAGAAAAACCTAAAGTGGTAGAAAAAGCCAAAGTCCCAGAAAAACCAACGCATATTGAAAAAGCGAAGGTGGAGAAAAAAGTCGCTCCCGTCGTGGACGCTAACCCAGCGAAAGCAAGTAATAGCAAAACCTTAACGATTCCACAGGGTGTCAGCTTAATGCAAGTATTCCGTAACCATAATTTAAATATTGCGGATGTCAATGCGATGACAAAAGCGTCGGGGGCAGGTAACGCACTGAGTAACTTCAAAGCTGGCGATAAAGTGCAAATTTCCGTGAATAGTCAAGGGCGAGTTAACGAGCTCCGATTAGAAAATGGTGCTAAATTCATTCGCCAAGCCGATGGCAGTTATATTTATAAAAAATAACAAGACCACATAAAGCAAAGCCCGTGATGAGAAAATCAACACGGGCTTTTTGTTCATATTGGTATCTATTCGCTTGCTATCACAGCAAATACTCTGGCATTAAAACCCGGCGCATGCTGGATTTTCGGTACACCAATAAAAATAGCCGCGCCAGTTGCAGGTAACTCTGCTAAATTGGTTAACACTTCCACTTGAAATTTATTTTGTGATAACCAATAGCGCTCGCCCACTAAATCATTATTTTTAGCAAAATCTAGCGCGCTGTCCGTATCTAAGGTTTCGTGCCCAATCGCAGTCACATTCCGCTGTTCATGCAAAAATTTCAATGCCTCCAACGACCAACCCGGTGTATGAGCCTGCCCTGTTTCATCACGATTATAGAAGGCTGTATGATCATACCATCTGGACGACCAGCCACTAGCAAATGCCACAAAACTGCCTTCTGCGATTTTGCCATGTTCAGCTTCAAACGCCAAAATATCCTCAATCGACAACCTGTAATCTGGGTTTTCACTCACGGCTTGCTCTTTATGAATCACGTATAAAGGCAATACCAATTCCGCCACAGGAATGTCCTCTAAATAGCGTGTATTTGGTGCAAAATGAATAGGTGCGTCAAGATGCGTACCGTATTGACTGACTAAAGTATATTGGTTAGAGAAAAATCCATCATTTTCAACCGTGAACAGAGTTTTTGTTTCTAGCGGTTTAAAAGCAGGAAAATAAGGGATCGTAGGATTCACTGGATGTGATAAATCCACCCATTTTTGCGTTTTTAGAAAAGCAATGGCTTGTGACACGGTATTCATCATTCACTCCTTCATCTTCTGTTTACGACAAATTCAGTTATAAACGCATTGACTGATGCAACGCATCATCAGCGCTAAATTAGCACAAAAAACATTCTCTAACAGCCTAATTTTGATCATCAAACAAGGCGTTTGCCGCAAGAAGCATCATGCTATAAACGCGCTTTTTCTCCACCAAATTCCTCTAATAAATTTGCTGTTAATTGAGTTAATACGCCTGTCATTAGCACAAAATCTGCATCAAAACGTTGCGCATAATCTTCTTTTAAAATATCGTCATTTTTTTCACGCAGTTGATCTGCAAATTTCAAACGTTTTAACGTGCAATCTTCATTGAGAATAAAAGACAAACGTTCTTCCCATGCTAAAGATAGCTTCGTAATAAACTTTCCAGCATTGAGTAAGGTTTGAATTTCATCCGATTCTAAATTTTGTTGCTTGCAACGAATAATGCCACTGTCTTGACTGCCGGTTAATTCTGCTTCTTCCAATGGCATCAACCAAGCGGGTGTCTGATCTTTATTAATCCAATCAGTCATGATAACGCTCGGTTCGTTAGCAAAACTTAATGGCACCACTGGCAAAGATCCTAAAGACTTTCGCAATAACGCCAAAGCATCTTCCGCCCGTTTAGATGAGGCAGCATCCACATAAATAAGCTGATTTTCAGTATCAATCCATAATGCTGTTTGTTGATTTTTGCTAAAAGCACGAGGTAACAACATCGATACTACATCATCTTTTAATGCTTGCTTTTCGACTTTCTTTAACTTGCGATTTTCTTTTTGCTCAAGCAGTTCAATACGTTGCTCCAATTCTGCTTTTACGACGTGGGCAGGCAAGATCTTTTCTTCTTTATGTGCCAATAATAAAATCTGTTTTCCCACCGAAAAATGTAACATCTCAGTGCCACGCAGGGGATTTGTCCACCCAAATTTACTCATGTCTGATTGTTGACAAGGATGATACTCACATTGTTGTAATGCAGTTTGTAGGCTATCTGCCGTCCAATCCAATGCTTTTGTGAGACGATAAATCATGAGGTTTTTAAACCAAACCATAGTTTGTTCCTTCTTTTTTAAGGTAGAATAAGCAACTTATGTCGTATTTGCGACAAAATAATTCAGTATTGTAACGTAGTTCGAGAGAAAAATATGCAAGCGAAATCAATTTGCTTTATCGGTGGCGGGAATATGGCACAAGCCATTATTTTTGGCTTACTCAAACAAGGCTACCCGGCTAATCAAATCACTGTCAGCGATCCAAATGCGGCAAAACGTCAATGTCTCGCTGAAAAAGGGGTAAATACTGTTGAAGCAAGTCAGACAGATACGCAAGATGCGGTGGAAAAATCAGAGGTTTTACTGCTCGCCGTCAAACCGCAAATGATTGCCGCAGTTTGCCAAGGATTAAGTGCGGTCGATTTTAGCCAAAAATTAGTGATTTCAATTGCAGCAGGGGTTTCAGTAACAAAATTACAATCACGTTTGCCCACCGCAAAGCAAATTGTACGCGTGATGCCTAATACGCCTGCGTTAGTGGCAGAAGGTATGTCAGGCCTATTCGCACAGGACAGCTTGAAACCTGAATACAAACAATTCACACAAGATTTGCTCAATGCGGTGGGAAAAACCTGTTGGGTAACTCAAGAAGCAGATATGCACACCATTACCGCAGGCTCAGGCAGTAGTCCGGCGTATTTTTTCTTATTTATGGAGGCAATGCAACAGGCATTGTGTCAAATGAATATGGACGAAGACACCGCTCGCTTATTAGTGCAACAATCCGCTTTAGGCGCGGCAAAAATGGTGATGGAAAATCCTGACTTACCGATTGCGACATTGCGTGAAAATGTCACGTCAAAAGGTGGTACAACGGCGGCAGCATTGCAGGTATTGAATCAACAACAGTTACAACATATCGTCCAGCAGGCGATGCAAGCTTGTGTCGAACGTTCTCAACAAATGGAAAAATTGTTTTAATGAAAATTTCAGCATTTAACTGGCTTGCTTTAAGCTTCTTTGGGTATTTTTGTGCTTATGGCGTGTTCGTGCCTTTCTTTCCTGTCTGGCTAAAATCACAAGCCTATGGGGAAGAGTTAATAGGTTTAGTGATTGCCAGTTCTTATGTCTTTCGCTTTATCGGTGGTATCTTCTTTTCCAGTTTAGTGAAAAAAGCCTCACAATTAATTTATGCCCTACGTTATCTGGCTTGGATAAGCTGTTTGATTGTCTTCAGCATGAGTTTGATGACCCAAAACTTTTGGTTACTGTTTATTGCCATTGCCTTGTTTGCAATGGTCAATGCGGCGGGTATGCCAATCAGTGATACGTTAGCCAGCATCTGGCAACAACAAATCAATCTCGACTATGGCAAAGCACGTTTAATTGGTTCCTTTGCCTTTGTCGTCGGCGTAGTCGTATTTGGTTATGTGATTGGTTTCATTGGCGAACACAATATTGTTTGGATTTTAACCGCACTTTTAGCCCTCTATGCCGTGCTACAAATGACAACACCTATGCCTGCGCCGACAGATCAACAAAGTGCGGTTGAAAATAACATTACATTTAAAGCGTTACTAAAAAATCAAACAACTTTACGTTTAATTATCGCGATCTCCTTAATTCAAGGTTCTCATGCCACTTACTATGCTTACAGCGTCCTCTATTGGACGAGCTTGGGGATTTCAGTGCAAACAACCAGTTTACTGTGGGGCTTAAGTGTGATCGCGGAAATGTTGCTCTTTTTCTTTTCAACAAAGCTCTTCCGCACATGGAAAGTCAGTGCGTTATTTTACCTCTCTGCGATTGCAACGGTAATTCGTTGGGCGGCGTTGAGCATCGCGACAGACGTTTGGAGCTTAACCTTAATTCAAACCTTACACAGTTTGACTTATGCGGTCAGTCACTATGCCATTATTCGTTATTTTACGACCCAGCCTATTCAGCATATTGCTAAATTACAAGGGCTGTATAATGGGATTTCAGGTTGTGCCGCAGTCGCATTATTAACAGCCTTATCTGGCTTGTTATACCCTGTTTCTCCCACAATTACGTTCCTTGTGATGACAGGTGTTGCAGCTTTGGCATTCGTCGTGATTCCACGTAAAGTCGATGCCTTTTTACTTAAACGGTGCTAAACATGAAAGATTCCGCGTTAATTGAGCTTTTTCTAAATGAAATTTGGATCGAAAAGCAACTCTCGCAAAATACGATTGCCTCTTATCGCTTAGATTTGACTGCACTCACTCAATGGCTAGAAAAACAACAATTAACGCTTATCAATCTGGATGCTATCGACTTACAAACATTTCTAGGTGAACGCTTAAACCAAGGCTACAAAGCCACCAGCACAGCTCGCCTACTCAGTGCGATGCGAAAATTATTTCAATATTTATACCGCGAAAAATACCGCACAGATGATCCCAGTGCGGTATTAAGTTCTCCCAAATTACCTAGCCGTTTGCCTAAATACCTAACGGAACAACAAGTTACTGATTTACTGAACTCCCCTGATGTCGATATCCCCTTAGAATTACGCGATAAAGCCATGATGGAATTGCTTTATGCAACAGGATTACGGGTCACTGAATTAGTGTCATTGACTATTGAAAACATAAATATTAATCAGGGGATTGTACGGGTTGTTGGTAAAGGAAACAAAGAACGGATTGTTCCCATTGGGGAAGAAGCAACTTATTGGATTCGTCAATTTATGCTATATGGGCGTCCTTTTTTATTGCATGGACAAAGCTCAGATGTCGTCTTCCCAAGTAAAAGAGCGCTACAAATGACACGCCAAACCTTTTGGCACCGTATTAAACATTATGCGCTTTTGAGTGACATTGATATCAATAGCTTATCGCCCCATGTACTGCGTCACGCTTTTGCTACACATTTAGTAAATCATGGTGCGGATTTGCGTGTAGTACAAATGTTACTCGGACACAGCGATTTATCCACAACACAAATTTATACTCACGTTGCTAAAGAGCGTTTAAAACATTTACATGAACGCTACCATCCAAGGGGCTAACATCAAGCATAAAAAAACTGCATCACAAGGATGCAGTTTTAATGTTGGATAACAGGATTAGAAAGAATCTTTTAAGCGTTCATCGGCACGACGCGCTTCGCCTTTATGTTGTAATTTATTTAACTGACGCTCTAATTTTTCTTCTACTTCGTTGACGGCTTTATACATATCTTCTGACTCTGCTTTTGCAAACAAATCGCCAAGCGGGGTACCAATCGATGCCTCAACCGAAAAACCTTTTGGTATTTTGTTTAAAATAAAGTGGGGATTAATTAATTGAGTTTGCCATTTACCTAATTTAGCAAGTCTATCTTCGACGTGAGCACGGATTGCAGGAGTGATTTCCATTTGTTTGCTTGTGATGTTTAGAGTCATAGCATTTACCTCTCTGTTGAAAAGGGGACTTTTTTGTCCCTTGTGTTGAATAATCCTTATCTACAACATAGTCGCCTTACACGCAGTTTTCAAGTCTTTTTATCGATTTTTTACGGAAAAATTAAAAAGTATGATCTAAGTAGAAAAATTGTGATTTAGTACTGGATTATTCACTCAAAGTTGATATGATTGAGGGGATTCCATCGTCTCCCCTCTCATCATTTTATACTTATATTTCAACAAATTAAGCAGTTTCATCTGCATCTGTTTGCTGCAATTTCAAACGCGAAAAATACGCTTCCGTTTCACTCACAATGACATGACGTAAACCAATTAACGCCACTAAATTTGGCAGTGCCATCAAACCATTAACAATATCAGCAAGAATCCAAATGACATCTAAATGAATAAATGCGCCACATCCAACTAACACAATGAATATAAAACGATACGCTTTAAGTTTACTCGTACCAACCAAATACACAAAACAACGTTCACCGTAATAGCACCAACCTAAAATTGTGGTAAATGCAAAGAACAACAATCCTACGGTAACAATCGTACCGCCTAAATTAGAGCCCAATCCCGTTGAAAAGGCATGATTGGTTAATGCTGCACCTGCTATCTCTGTCGATTGCCATGCGCCTGTGATCACTAACACAATACCAGTCATCGAACACACAACAATTGTGTCTAAAAACGTCCCCGTCATCGAAATCAGCCCTTGTCGCACGGGTTCCTTGGTTTGTGCGGCAGCCGCGGCAATAGGTGCACTTCCTAACCCCGATTCATTCGAGAAGATACCACGTGCTACACCTGATTGAATGGCTTTCATCACGGTATAACCTAGCGCACCGCCTAACGCAGCAGTGGGATTAAAAGCACTATAAATAATCAGTCCAATCGCTTGTGGTACCACTTGCCAGTTTATCGCTAAAATAATTAACGAGGTCAACACATAAAGAACAGCCATGAAAGGCACGACATAAGAAGAAACAATCGCGATACGTCTTACCCCCCCCAGGATGATCAGTGCAACTAATGCCGTAATAATGGAGGCAGTTAACGGGATTGGCACGCTAAAGGTATCCTGCATGGCATGAGTAATCGCATTAATTTGTGGGAAGGTTCCAATGCCAAAAAATGCAACTAAAATACCAAATAGCGCAAAAAGTTTCGCTAACCATTTGATCCCAAGACCACGCTCAATGTAGTACATTGGACCACCTGCCATAAAACCTTGTTTATCACGAACACGATATTTTACTGCCAACAAACATTCTGCATATTTTGTCGCCATCCCTAATAACGCAACAATCCACATCCAAAAAACCGCACCCGGTCCACCAGCTTGTACCGCGGTTGCCACCCCAACAATATTCCCTGTACCAATCGTCGCCGCTAATGCTGTACAAAGTGCCGCAAAAGAAGACACATCACCTTTTTTAGCGGCGCCCTTTTCTTTTCTAAAAAGATAAGATAATGCACGAGGCAACTGGATAAACTGGATAAAACCTAAACGGAATGTTAAATAAAGCCCTGTACCAGAAAGCAAAAGCAGTAGAGGTGGGCCCCAAATAAAACTATTAATTGATGATAAAGTTGATTCTAATGACATGATAAGATCCTCGTAAAAAATCACAGATTACAAGGAGGCAAAAGCATTTTGCGGAAGAGTTAAAAAAGAGAAAAGCACGCATGTAGCCCATGCATGTAAACATCAAACCGAATATCTTGTTGCCCCTGTCCTTTTGCCTGAGCGTTTGAAAAAACGGAAAAATTAACCGCTCTTTTTGCGCCTTCGGCGGCCGTTTTATCTCTTTTTAATATAACGGCTCTCTCCAAGGGTTCGTCCAGTAACAGTCCCTGCTTATAATCAGCGCCTGAAAGAGTTTACCTCGTCGGCGTAGGGTCAATTCCCTACTCTCCAGCTACCTTCATCCGAACTTACTTTTGTTGAATTTTTCAAAAAAGCACAGCAAATTTTAGCAGATAAATAGTAAAAAACAAGAAATTGATAGGTGTGATTTAAGATAAAAAAGCAGGTGTTATCCTGCTTAGAGGATTTATTTTCGCTGCTCTCGTTTCCATTTGAGTGCAATATAACCACAACTTGGGATCAAATTTAATTGCTTATCATGGACGAAATCTGACAATGCTTGATAAAGTTTATCCGCAATACCTTGTCCTCTCAACACCTCTGAAACATAAGTATGGTTCGCATTAATCGTCTTTTCATCCACAAAATAATAGGTTAACTCTGCTATTTTGTTACCCTCATGGTCTAAACAAAAAAAGACACCCTGTTGTTCTGTTTGTTGATGTTGAATAAGCATCAATGTGCTCTCCAGTCTTCTTGCTCGTCGTTCATCGCAAAATCTGCACTCTCACAAGGAATCGCTTTTTCCTCGGCTGCCCATTCCCCTAAATCAATTAACTGGCAACGTTTGCAACAAAAAGGGCGGAATGGGCTTTTATCTGACCACTCCACCTGTTTTTGACAAATCGGACAAGGCATACTGAAAATATCGTCTGTCATAAATTTCTCATTACGCATTTTGCGCGTTGGCTAACTGTAAATATTGATGGTGTAATTCTAGCACTTTTTGTTTTAAAACAGGTAAATTTCCCTTTAAATCCGCATCATTCTGGATCACGTCATCAGCAAATTGTAATCGTGTTTGTCGATCAACTTGTGAAGCCATAATATGTTGAATAAGCTCAATCGAATTATTATCCCGTTGCATCGCACGCTGTATCTGCGTTTCCGGTTCTACATCAACCACGAGTACGCGCTGACAAAAAGCAGTTAAGTTATTTTCGATTAATAAAGGCACCACCCATAATACATAAGGATACGTTTGTATCTGTAATTGGCGCAACATCTCTTCACGAATGGCAGGATGTAATAACTGATTAAGCCAGACTTTATCCTCTGGATGACGAAAAATACGCTCACGTAATTTCGCACGGTTAAGCTCGCCACTTTCGCATAAGATATGCTCACCAAAATGATCGACTATTTTGGCAAGCAGTTCAGATCCTTTTGTAACGATATCTCTCGCCACGACATCTGCATCAATAACAGGTACACCAAGTGCCATGAATAAATGGGCAATAGTACTTTTGCCACTGCCTATACCACCCGTGAGTCCCACAATATATGTCATTGATTTCCCTCTTATTAGATCCAAAGCTTGCTCATCATACTTGGACTATACCAATTAGGCAAGATAACACATAACGCACTGAGTATCAGGAAAGGTGCAAAAGGAAGTTGTTTTATTTTCTGTCCTTTAATCCTTAACCCACAGACATAACCCAACCCCATCACACAAGCGAGAAACAACCACAGAGGCAACCAAGCAAAGTGTGACATACTCCCTAAACCAAGCATCAGCCAATAATCGCCTTTACCAAGGAGCTCTTTACGATAAATCCCTTTACTCAAATGATAGAGACAATAAAAAGCGAAAAAACCTGTTAATGCACTCTGTAAACTTTGTTCAAGATGAAGAGGACTCACTTCAACATAAGCAGCCACAACGCCGATCCAGAAAAGACAATAGCATAACTGCACTGAAATCAGTTGATATCGCCAATCAATGACAGCAATACAAATAGCAATAGACACATAACTGGCGATGAATACACCTTGATAAGGGATCTCAAATAACCAGTCCATCATCACAAATAAGCAAGCAAAGGCTATAAAAAAGAGCCAATGAGATGCGCAGTGCAAAGGTGCCAAATGACTGTTTTCCGTACTAAAATCAGGTAAATTAGTATCAAACAATGCCTGATATGCCACATAAACATCTTTAGCGACCCAATCACGAAAATGCAGAAGATAATAACGACACCATACTCCCATCAAACCACCAGCTACTATCAGAAATAATCTCATTACACCAATGCCCCCATATTAAACATCGGTAAATACATACCCAATAAAATGACACCAATAATCGAACCAATCACTAACATTAAACAGGGTTCCAATAATTGTGAAAGTAAATCAAGTTGGTGCTCTAACTTTTGTTGATAACTTTCTGCTATATACTGCAACATTTCGCTTAATCGCCCTGTCTGTTCACCAACATGTAACATCTGTTGTGCCATCTCCGGAAATAAGTTAGAGCCGATAACCTCAGAAAACCTATAACCTTGAGCAATCCCCTTTAACATTAACTGTACTTCTTCAGCCAGTCGCATCTCGGTAAGCTCGTGTTTTGCTATACCACTTTTCTGTGTAGGTAAAAAAGTCTGCAATGCCTGTTGCAAAGGCATGCCCGAGCTGAGCATAAGATGTAAATGACGACAAAAATGAATAAGCTCGTGATGTTGCGCAATTTTCTTAAAGATTGGAAGGAAATGAAGCAGACAATTTTTTAATCGATATAGTCCAACTCGCTGTCTCGCATTTAACATCAAAAAAATAAAGCCGAAAATTAATAGGAGACTCAATTGAAAAGCATAACCACGTAACCCTGCCGATACATTCAATAACAACACAGTAAACGCAGGTAAAGGTTGATTTGCATAAATCTCAGCAAACTGTGGCACAATAAACAGCAGTAACAACGACGTTAAGATCAATGTCACAACAAGCACTAACATTGGATAAAACAACATTTTCTGAACTTTGCGTCGTAACCCCAGTGATTGTTGACGTTGTTTCGCTAATTGTGCACAAACAAGCGGTAGTTTCCCAGTCGATTCACCAACAGAAATTAATTGGTATTCCTGTTTTGTTAAGTAACGATCTTGTGTAGCTAGCGCGGTTGAAAAAGAAAATCCACTTTCGAGTGAACAGAGTAACTGACGTAACCATTGCGTTAACTCAATATTGCTAGCATGTCGCTGTAATAGCTGTAAACTTTCCTTCAAGGGAACCGATGCTTGTAATAGCATCGCTAATTGCATTAACAGATCACAAATCTCTGTATATTTAGGTTGCATAGAAAGCTGCCAATTTCGTTGTAAATGCAGTTGGTGAACGCCCTGAAGTAATAAAGATTGCTGTGCTATCTCTTTACTTTCCGCCACAATAACTCCTTTTTGTATTTGCTGTAATCGATTTATTCCTTTCCAACGAAACATTTTTAATTTTTTCATCATTCACCTAATACACGTTGTACTTCATTGTCATCGGTCATGCCTAAACGAACTTTTTCCTTCGCACTCTCGCGTAAACTACTAAAATCCGTGACAAAACACCCTGTTTTATCTTTTTGTAAAAATTGATATACCCCAATCCTCCCTTTATACCCCTGATAGCAACGACACGCCGATTGTGTCTCTACACGGCAATCACAACAACGACGCAATAAACGCTGCGCCACAACAAGTAAGAGGCTTTGTTCAATTTCATGCAAAGGCACCCCTAATTGCTGTAAGCGAGTAAGGGCAGAGGGGGCATCATTTGTATGCAAGGTAGAGAGGACTAAATGCCCTGTTTGAGCCGCACGTAATGCGATTAACGCGCTTTCTTCATCACGAATTTCCCCTAACATAATAATGTCTGGATCTTGACGTAAAAAAGTGCGTAATAAGCGCTTGAAATCCAGTCCTATTTGCGTATTTACTTGCGTTTGGATTATCCCAGTCAACACAATTTCAATCGGATCTTCTGCTGTTAAAATATGCTTTTCTATGCTGTTGAGCCAAGCTAGCGCACTATAAAGCGAAATGCTTTTTCCACTCCCTGTTGGTCCCGTTACTAAAATCAGTCCTTGAGGCTGACTTAACGCGTGTTGGAACCTGTGTTGTTGGTCTGCGGTCATCCCCAACTCAGCAAAACTGAGATGAATAGGCTTATTTCGCTGTAAACGTAATACCGCTTTTTCGCCTAAATGCGTCGGCAACGTAGAAAGTCGAAAATCTAATGTATCAGAAAATGTCGTTTTAAATTGGAAACAACCGTCCTGAGGCAAACGTGTTTCACTAATATCTAATTTTGCTAATAATTTAAGACGAGAAATCAGGCGATTAGCCAATATCCCTGAAAAGGAAGGCTGGACTTGTAATACACCATCGATTCTAAAACGCACTTGTAAGCTATGCTGTTGCGGTTCAAAATGAATGTCAGAAGCCTGTAGCTGTAATGCACGTTCAAAAACCTGATCAAGTAATTGAATCAAAGGTTCATCCGTCGCGGAATCAGAATCTAATTGCGCGACTTGATAAACCGTGGGTATGTTTTCTTCCACTTGTAATTTTGGTGGGGAAAGTTGCTGCAATGCCCGTTTAAGTTCATTTGTTGATAATAAAACAGGCTCAATGTGTTTATTCGTTAAAAAAGAAAAGGCATCACATGCTGATAAATTCGCTAACGAATCCACACCAAGCCACAGCTGTTTTTCATCTTCTTGTAAAGGCAAGGCAAAATAACGTAATAAAAAACGTTGTTGTTGCTGATTTTTTTGCCATAGCGCCTGTTGGATTTCAAATACCTCTCCTGTCATTGCGCTAACAGTACACAAAGGATTCTCATGAAACATTATGCGCAAAATCCTGCTGGGAAAACTTCACTACCACCATTACATTTTACACTCCATGAAACACCATCAACGGCATTTCCTGTCGCGCTTAAAGTGTAATTGACTCCCTCTAAGCTTTTTTGACCAATGACAGTAATCACGCCAGACTTGACATTGATTGAGCTGAGATATTTTTTACCAGAACTTATATTTGCTCTAATACCATGCTGTCCTGCACTACATTCACTGGGCGTATTTGTATTATAGATACAAAGTTCTACCTCGGCACGATAAGGAGCAGCGGCTTGCAATAATTCAGAGATTGCCGCTTTTTTTGTATAATTTTGATAAGATGGCACGGCAATCGTGGCTAAAATCGCAATAATGGCAATGACAATCATTAATTCAATTAGCGTAAACCCTTTTTTAATCGAAAAGAAAATGGCTTTTTTCATATAAAACTCCTTTTGTCACATAAACGAAGACACACTAAAATGCTGAATGCCACAACGAGTGAACTGGCATTTTCTCGCCAACGAAGTATGTAATAAAAAGGTTTACTCAGAAAAAAACACAAATTACTTTTTCGATCTTTATCGCAAAACGGATCACTTATGACAAAAAAAGCAAAGCAACATATTCAGCAAGGGTGGCTAAAGGGGGCCAAAAGAGTCCTTTCTCCACATTATGATCAACGTCCAGATCTACATGACATTTCTCTACTTATTATCCACTATATTAGCCTCCCACCAGAGCAATTTGGCGGACACTATATTGATGATTTTTTCCAAGGCAAACTAAATCCTACACAACATCCTTATTTTGAAGAAATTGCAACATTACGTGTTTCTGCACATTGTTTAATCAACCGACAAGGTGAAATTACACAATATGTCAATTTTAATGATAGGGCTTGGCATGCTGGTGTCTCGCAATTCGAAGGAAGAGAAAAATGCAATGATTTTTCTATTGGTATTGAATTAGAAGGAAGTAATACTCAGCCTTTCACTGTCGCGCAATATCAATCATTAATCACTCTCACAAAAGCGATTATGGCAAGTTATCCAGACATTACATTACAACGGATCGTGGGGCATTGCGATGTTGCGCCAGGTCGCAAAATCGATCCGGGTCAATATTTTGACTGGCAGACTTATCTAGAAGCGCTACAAAACCAGTGACCAAAAAACAAACACAAGAAATGACTAATTCATCACAACTAACAAAAAAGCAACATAAAACATTATCTATTTGATTTATAAGACAATAAACACATATCACATTGAGCATTAATTAACCAAAATGAGTTACTAAAATGAATTCCTCTATTCAACCACAATTTTATCCACAGAAAACGTGAATAACTTATTTTTCTGACAACAGCACGACTACACGTTGTCAAAGTGGAAGAAAATACCGATTTTACTCATCAGTCATGTCAAAAAATCATAAAGAACGCACGATCTTGTATGTCTCTGTGTAAAAAAGAGAAGCCAAACTGAAACACATCTAACCAATTGATTAATAAAACATTTTACTTATTAACTAACAGTTAACTGTTGTTTATGTGTGGGTTATAAACAACGTTATCCACATTTTGTGAAGACAAGTCATCATAATCTCAAATACATAAAAGAAGAGATTTTGCCAAAAAGCATAAGAAACCTTGTGCTTAATTGGATTATCAGTTGAGAAAATCATGATTATATGAAACAATCGACAGATTATTTTATGATGAATTAAATAGATAGATTAAAGGAGCGCTAGTGATCGATTTCGATGGCTACCGTCCGAATGTAGGTATTGTCATTTGCAATAGTAAAGGACAAGTACTTTGGGCTAAAAGATACGGACAAAATTCTTGGCAATTTCCTCAAGGCGGCATTAATGACAATGAAAGCGCCGAGCAAGCCATGTATCGGGAATTGTTTGAAGAAGTTGGCTTATCGCCTAAAGATGTCAAAATATTATATATTTCAAAACATTGGTTACGTTATAAATTACCAAAACGTTTGTTACGTTACGACAGCAAACCCGTGTGTATCGGTCAAAAACAACGTTGGTTTCTATTGCAGCTGGTTTCCGATGAAAAAAATATCAACATGCAATCCAGTAAATCACCTGAATTTGATGGTTGGCGCTGGGTCAGCTTCTGGTATCCTGTCCGCCAAGTCGTGTCTTTTAAAAAAGAAGTGTATCGTAAAGCAATGAAAGAATTTGCTTCAGTCCTCTTTGATGGGGCGAAAGAAAATCTTTTATCGAGCAAAAGCAATGAAAGTGATTTAAAGACACATCACACAACAAAAAAATCCACATTTTTAACCAAGCACTCAAAAAAACATTTTCATAAATCAAGGGGTTGAGTATGTTCACCTTTTTTCTTATATGCCTGGCGGTTGGTGCATTTGCAGGCTTTTTAGCCGGTCTTTTTGGTATCGGTGGCGGTCTTGTCATTGTACCTGTACTCGTTTATTTAATGCCTAAATACGTTGGTGTGCCGGAAGCGATGGTGATGGCTTGTGCGCTTGGCACGTCTTTTGCCACCATTGTGATTACCGGTTTTTCTTCTGCTCAACGCCATCATAAACTCGGTAATGTTGTGTGGGATGTGGTCAAAGTGCTTGCCCCTGTTATCATGATCACAACTTTTATTTCGGGTTTCTTCATCAGCTATTTACCCAAAGACATTTCAGCAAGACTCTTTGCTTGTTTAGTGATCTATCTTGCTATCAAGATGTTTCTTTCCGTTAAACCTAAACCAGTCACTAAAGCGTTAACCAAAGCCTCAACCATCATAGCTGGTATCCTTATTGGTATGGCATCTAGCGCGGCTGGAATTGGTGGCGGTGGTTTTATTGTTCCCTTCCTCAATTCAAGAGGCATTGATATGAAAAAAGCAATTGGATCTTCTGCAGTGTGCGGGAGCTTATTGGCAATTGCGGGTATGCTAAGCTTTATGATTGCGGGTTGGAAAGTAGAAGGGCTGCCAGAATATTCTATGGGCTATGTTTATTTACCTGCGTTAGTCGGCATTACGTTAACTTCTATTTTTACTTCAAAAATTGGTGCAACAGTCACTTCCATATTACCCGTGCCTATTCTTAAGAAAGCTTTTGCGCTTATGCTGCTTATCCTGGCTATCAACATGATTCTAAAATAAAGGAATTTTATGCAATCGAATTATTTTTCATTTCCACAATTTGATCCCGTCATTTTTGAAATCGGTCCTATCGGTTTACGTTGGTATGGCTTAATGTATCTGCTGGGGTTTCTCTTTGCCCGTTGGCTTGCGGTGAAACGTGCTAATCAAACAGGCAGTGGCTGGACAACAGACCAAGTGGATAGCCTGTTATTTAACGGTTTTATGGGCGTTTTTTTAGGTGGACGTATTGGTTACGTGTTGTTTTATCAATTCGATTATTTCTTACAAGATCCTGCGTATTTATTCCGTGTTTGGGAAGGCGGTATGTCTTTCCATGGTGGCTTAATTGGTGTGATTTTAGCCATGTTAATCACAGCTAAAATACAAAAACGGGGTTTCTGGCAAACGGCGGATTTTGTGGCACCTTTGATTCCATTTGGCTTAGGTATGGGACGCATCGGCAACTTTATCAATGACGAATTGTGGGGGCGTGTCACGGATGTGCCATGGGCAGTCTTATTCCCATCAGGCGGATATTTACCACGCCATCCATCACAGCTATACGAAGCGGTATTAGAAGGCATTGTGCTATTCTTTATTCTGAATTGGTATATCAAAAAACCTCGACCAATCGGTGCAACCGCTGGTTTATTCTTACTCGGTTACGGTATTTTCCGTTTTATCGTTGAGTTTTTCCGTGAGCCTGATGCCCAATTAGGCTTATATTTTGGTCAACACATCTCTATGGGACAAATTCTCTCCACACCAATGATTCTCATTGGTGCGGTCATCATGTTAGTGGCATATCAAAGTGCGGGTAAAAAAAGGGAAATATTATGAAACACTATTTAGAACTTTGCCAACGTATCGTTGATGAAGGTGTTTGGGTTGAAAATGCACGGACGGGAAAACGTTGTCTGACCGTGATTGATGCAGATCTCACCTACGATGTTGCCAATAACCAATTTCCGCTGATCACCACACGCAAAAGCTATTGGAAAGCGGCAATTGCAGAATTTTTAGGTTATATCCGCGGCTATGACAATGCGGCGGATTTCCGCAAACTCGGTACCAAAACCTGGGATGCCAATGCTAATGAAAACAGTGCGTGGCTCAATAATCCGCACCGCAAAGGCACCGATGATATGGGACGTGTTTATGGCGTACAAGGGCGTGCATGGCGCAAGCCAAACGGTGAAACCGTCGATCAATTGCGCAAAATCGTCAATAATCTGCGCAACGGCATTGATGACCGTGGTGAAATCATGACCTTCTTCAACCCCGGTGAATTTGAACTGGGTTGCCTACGTCCTTGCATGCACACCCACACCTTCTCATTACTCGGTGATACCCTCTATCTCACCAGTTATCAGCGTTCTTGTGATGTGCCGCTTGGCTTGAATTTCAACCAAATTCAAGTGTTCACCTTTCTTGCCTTGATGGCACAAATTACGGGCAAAAAAGCGGGTAAGGCGTACCACAAAATCATCAATGCACACATTTATGAAGATCAACTTGATCTCATGAAAAATGTGCAATTAAAACGTGAACCCTTCCCGTTGCCACAATTGCACATTAACCCCGAGATTAAAACTCTCGAAGATTTAGAAACTTGGGTGACTATGGATGATTTTAAGGTCACGGGCTATCAATGCCACGATGCCATTAAATATCCTTTCTCTGTGTAAGAGGTCGCGTCAAGATGCAATCTGACATGGATGAAAAATGGATGCGTCATGCATTACGCTTGGCTGATAAAGCAGAGCAATTAGGCGAGATTCCAGTGGGTGCTGTGTTAGTCGATGAGCAGGGGAATCTATTAGGTGAAGGGTGGAATTTATCCATCAGTGAATCCGACCCCACTGCACATGCTGAAATTGTCGCATTACGTCAAGGCGGGCAACGCTTACAAAACTACCGCCTGCTCAACACCACGTTGTATGTCACCCTGGAACCCTGCACCATGTGTGCAGGGGCAATTTTACACAGCCGTATTAAACGTCTGGTGTTTGGTGCTACCGATTACAAAACCGGCGCCGTCGGTTCACGTTTTCATTTTTTTGATGACTATAAAATGAATCATGCGATAGAAATTACCGCTGGCGTATTGCAAGAAGAATGTAGCCAAAAAATCAGCGCCTTTTTCCAAAAACGCCGAGAACAACAAAAAATTGCTAAACAAAAAAGCCACCTTGAAACATAAGGTGGCGAGTTGTGTTGAAAAGCATCAGCATATCATGCCTTCCTTTTGGTTTATTTCGTTGTCTTGCAAAACTTTTTTAAAATGTACCGCACTTTCCGAGAATAAAGTCCTTCGCTGTAATTGGGCAAAGTGTATTCGTTTCAGATGAAATTGTGTGTAAATAAAAAAGAGCAGAAATATTCTGCTCCTCTTTCTTACATCGACTAACAAGCTAAATTAATATTTTACAATATGCCCATAACTTTCCAGAATCAATTTAATATGTTCTAAGGATTCTTTTGTTGGAGGATTGACCTCTTCCAGTTCATATTTTTCACCCATTGCTTCCCATTTGTGTGCGCCCAAACGGTGATAAGGCAATAATTCGACTTTCTCAATGTTTTTCATGTCTTTAATAAAGTGACCCAATAAATGAATATCTTCATCGGCATCGGTATAACCCGGTACGACAACATAACGAATCCAAACAGGCTGATTACGTTTGGCTAGATATTGAGCAAACTCTAAAGTGCGCTTATTTGGTACACCGATTAAGTTTTGGTGAATTTTATCATTCAGTTGTTTGAGATCGAGTAATACAAGATCCGTCACATCTAACAGCTCATCAATCACGTGATCATAATTACGCACAAAACCGTTGGTATCTAAACAGGTATGAATCCCCTCTTTTTTACAAGCGCTAAACCAATCACGTACAAACTCTGCTTGCAATACCGCTTCGCCACCAGAGGCGGTAACGCCTCCACCAGATGCATTCATAAAGTGGCGATAAGTCACCACTTCTTTCATTAATTCCTCAACAGTAATTTCCTTGCCGGCGTGCAAATCCCACGTATCTCGATTGTGACAGTATTGGCAACGCATTAAGCAACCTTGCATAAATAAAATAAAACGAATACCGGGCCCATCAACAGTGCCACAGGATTCGTAAGAATGAATTCTTCCCACAACAGCCATAATCAATCCTTAAACATTTTTTGCTTATTATAATCGAAATTTAGCCGTATTGTTGCGAATTATTCGACTATATTACATTGTCCTCACAACAAAAAAATACTCGGCATTCGCTTAAATAAATGCCGAGTGAGATACGGACTGCAGAAAAGTGTGCTGGCTTTTTTTAGAAGGTAAAACCAATGCCCGCTTGGAGTGTCGTGTTTGAAAGCGCATTTTTACGTCCTAGATCACGACGAAAAGCAAGATTTGCATGGAACCCACTGCTTATCGGTTTAAAGTGTAAACCCGCAACAATATTTACCCACTGGTTATCTTGCGATGGCAAGACAGTCATAAAAGAACTCCCATTCAAACTCGCTTGGATGGTAGGTAAATCATTGTTCCATTCTTTTACCCAACGTGTCGTGACATAAGGTTGCCAGCTTGCCGCCTGATAACGTAAATCAAAGCCAACACCACTTCTTACACTTTTTTCAGTACGTGCGGCAAATTGCATTTGTGTGATGCCACGGTTTTGCTCACCAAATCCTGCCACATCCGTTTTGGTTTTATTGAGATCCGCAATCAAGGCGATACCTAACGCCTTGAATTTCCATTCATAGCCGGCAAATAACCCCATGCTGAAACTTTCAGCTTCGGTTTCGGCTGATTGTTGGTGAGTCGAATGTCCAATATACGCCACTCTATCTGTTGTCAATGTTGTATTATTCACTTGGAGTGCACTTCCCAACCACCAATTATCTGCATCATAACGAAGTGCGGTGCTTAATACACGATTTTGCGTATTGATATTAATCAGCCCCTGTTGCACATCTTGTTTCTGCTGACTCGCAACAAGCGCTAATTGCCACTGAGGGTTAAATTGGACTTTAGCACCAACATGTAAACTATGTCCCCCTTTTTGTTTCTGATAAGCGGCTAATGTATCAACACTCTGTGCGCTTTGTTGCTGTAAACGATGACGATTACTTTCAGTACGAATAAAATCCAATGCTAGCTCCGTTTGCTGCTGAACGATCTGAGTCAGAATCCCCATGTCCTTTGGCGTCTGTAATACATTAAGAATATAATCTGACATCGCTTTATGTGCAGTTGGTCCTGGGTGGAAACTGTCTGCAAATAAGCGTTGACTGGCAGCTGTTTGATCCTCAGGCTTACATACCGGTTTAGCTGGGTCTGCTGTGCTCTCTTTACAAACGACGGTTGTCGTATTCGTTAAACTATATTCTGCTGGACGGGTCATCATATCTTTTAATAATCCATCAGTGTCAATACGTACAATATTTCCACCCACTTGGTTTAACGCTGACGTAATACTGGCATTTAAGAATGCGGTGGCTTGTGCCGCCTGTTCAACAATGGTTTTGTATTCTTTAATTAATGTCTCTGCAATACCTTTGGCATTATAACCCGCACTGGACAATGCAATTTGAGTGAACCAATATCGGCTGTTATAAAAATCTTCTGCTGCTTTTTCTAATGTTTGTACACGGTGTTTTTCAAATTCTTCCAAATTCTTGGTTGGTTGGACTAAAAGTTGTTCAGCCGCCGCTTTAAAATTGGCAACAAAATCCGATTGTTTGATTAACCCATAGGATTTTGCTTGGATTTGTGCGCCGGCTGCTTCACCCAATTTATCGAAAAATTCAGGCGTATAAGTCACGTTTGGGATCGTAGGCGCGATGATCTGATTAACACCAGCCTGTTGTAATGCTCCCCATTGCTGTGCCATCGTTTGTGCCATAGTATTAATACTAGCTAACACGTAGGCTTGTTTCTCTTCAGGTGTTGTCTTCGTTACTGCTGTTGCTAATACTGTCGCCAAATCATTACCGCCTGCCCATAGAATATGTAAAGCCTCTTTTTTGACTGGCGCATGTAAATACTCGTTGATCTGCTTTTCTAGCGCTAAATGAGGTTGTTCTGCTGTTCTAGTATTATGTGCACCAACAATCACCCCACCGCTGTACGCGTAGTTCAAACCACCTTGTGTAGAAGGTATTAATTTTTTCCCAAATGCTTGAGCCAAATATTCATCATAAAGGTGATGATAGCTTCCATCAGACTTTAAATAAGAGGCTTTCTTATTCCAACCTGTTTGCCCCATATCACTTAAACTATCACCAAACACGACAACATCTTGTGCCAGAGCAGCCGAACTTAGTGAACAAAATAATGCGAATGAAAGTGTATTAATTTTCACAATAATGTCCTTCAATTATTCATCGTCAGTCAAAAATTTGCGCCATCATACGTTCATTATTGGAAGATACCTAGCCAGACCACTACTGGTATGAACAGAAGTCAATGTTTAATCACATAAAAAAGCCTCTGTGCTTTCACACAGAGGCTTTTATGTCCATTCACCTACTCAATTACATCGCTTGAGTAAAGGTACGCGTAATCACGTCTTGTTGTTGTTCTTTGGTTAACGAGTTAAAGCGTACTGCATAACCCGAAACACGAATGGTTAATTGTGGATATTTCTCCGGATTTTCCATTGCATCTAACAACATTTCACGGTTCATGACGTTCACGTTTAAGTGTTGTCCGCCTTCAATCGTTGCTTCATGATGGAAGTAACCATCCATTAGACCTGCAAGGTTACGTTTTTGTGCTTCGTAATCTTTACCTAAGGCATTTGGTACGATTGAGAAGGTATAAGAAATACCATCTTTCGCATAAGCAAATGGCAATTTCGCAACAGAAGTTAACGATGCCACTGCACCTTTTTGGTCACGACCGTGCATTGGGTTCGCACCCGGTCCAAATGGTGCACCAGAACGACGACCATCTGGGGTGTTACCTGTTTTCTTACCATAAACCACGTTAGATGTAATAGTAAGTACAGATTGTGTCGGTGTCGCATTACGATAAGTACCCAATTTTTGGATTTTCTTCATAAAGCGTTCAACTAAATCACAAGCGATTTCATCAACACGGTTATCGTTGTTACCGAATTGTGGATATTCGCCTTCAATTTCAAAGTCGATTGCCACATCTTTTGCAATACCAACCACTTCACCCGCTTTATTTTTGATTTCGATATCACCACGAACTGGTTTCACTTTCGCATATTTAATGGCAGATAAAGAGTCCGCCGCGACAGAAAGCCCTGCGATACCACAAGCCATAGTACGGAATACATCACGATCATGAAGCGCCATTAGTGCGGCTTCATACGCGTATTTATCGTGCATAAAGTGAATGATGTTCAATGCAGTAACATATTGTTTCGCTAACCAATCCATAAAGCTGTCTAAGCGCGTCATGACATCATCATAATCTAAGTATTCGCTGGTAATTGGATCGGTTTTCGGTCCTACTTGGTCACCTGATTTCTCATCCACACCGCCATTGATTGCGTATAACAAGGTTTTCGCTAAGTTGGCACGTGCACCGAAGAATTGCATCATTTTACCCACGATCATTGGCGATACACAGCATGCAATCGCATAGTCATCGTTTTGGAAGTCAGGACGCATTAAGTCATCGTTTTCATACTGAACAGAAGACGTATCGATAGACACTTTTGCCGCATAACGTTTGAAACCTTCTGGTAATTTTTCAGACCAAAGAATCGTTAAGTTTGGCTCTGGTGACGGTCCCATCGTATAAAGGGTGTGTAAAATACGGAAGCTGTTTTTGGTTACTAAAGTACGACCATCTAAGCCCATACCGGCTAAGGTTTCCGTTGCCCACATTGGGTCGCCCGAGAATAATTGATCGTACTCTGGGGTACGTAAGAAACGCACCATACGTAATTTCATGACTAAGTGGTCAATTAATTCTTGTGCTTCTTGTTCTGTAATTTTGCCTGCTTTTAAATCACGCTCAATATAAATATCCAAGAAAGTCGATACACGACCAAATGACATGGCAGCACCGTTTTGCGATTTCACTGCAGCAAGATAAGCAAAGTAAGTCCATTGTACCGCTTCATGTGCATTAGTCGCTGGACCCGAAATATCGTAACCGTAAGAGGCCGCCATTTCTTTCATTTTGCCTAAAGCACGGTGTTGTTCCGCAATTTCTTCACGTAATTGAATCGTTGCTTGGATATCTTCGCCACGCTCTAGTTTGTCTTGTAATGACGTAAATTGGTTAAATTTATCTTTCATTAAGAAGTCTGCACCATACAGAGCCATACGACGATAGTCACCAATGATACGACCACGACCATAAGCATCCGGAAGCCCTGTGATTACCCCAGATTTACGGCAACGTAAAATATCGGGTGTATAAACATCAAATACACCTTGGTTGTGGGTTTTACGGTATTCAGTAAAGATTTGCTCGACTTCTGGTTTTAGTTCACGGCGATAAACTTTACAAGAACCTTTCACCATGTTGATACCACCAAACGGCATAATCGCACGTTTTAAAGGTGCATCTGTTTGCAAACCAACAATTTTCTCTAAGCTTTTATCAATATAACCCGGCGCATGTGAAGTGATTGTTGACGGCGTATCGCAATCAATGTCATACGGCTCGTGGGTTTTATTTTCCACTTTGATTTTTTCCATCACATCATTCCACAATTTTGTTGTGGCTTCTGTGGCATCGGCTAAGAAAGACTCATCCCCTTCATAAGGTGTATAGTTTTTTTGAATAAAATCGCGTACATTCACTTCTGTTTGCCAGTCGCCACCGGTAAACCCTTCCCAAGCCTTTTGTTGAGTTTCATTTAATTGACTCATACTCAATACCTTCTATTAATTAATGAAAATAAATCTTGTCATCGCTTACATAAAAGTAACATTGTTACTTTTACACCTAAACTGCTTAATGTGGGCGGTTAATGTACCACTGTGTTAATGCGACACAGAGGGCGCCACCAACAATATTCCCTAAGGTCACGGGAATTAAATTTTTTACTACAAAATGATACATATCTAAATCAGCAAATTGCGCGGGATTTAAACTCACAGCTTGCCAAAATTCAGGGGAAGCAAAATGCGCGATCATCATCCCCATTGGGATCATAAACATATTTGCCACACTATGCTCAAAGCCTGATGCCACAAACATCGAAATCGGCAAAATCATGATCACCGCTTTATCTAATAAGGTTTTGCCGGCATAAGTCATCCATACCGCAATACACACCATAATGTTACAAAAAATACCCAATGCAAAGGCTTCTGTCCAAGTGTGATGAATTTTATGTTGGGCTGTTTTTAAAATGGTTAATCCCCATTGCCCGTTGGCAGCCATAATTTGCCCTGCAAACCAAGTAAGCAACACAATGAAAAGTGCGCCGACAAAGTTGCCTCCGTACACCACGAGCCAGTTGCGCAACATTTGGAAAGTAGAGATTCGACCACTGACTCGCGCAACCGCAGTCATCGTTGATGAAGTAAAAAGTTCAGAACCGCACACCACCACCATAATCACCCCAAGGGAGAAAACAATACCACCGACTAATTTTGTGAGTCCCCATGGTGCATCACCATTACCGGTTTGTGTGGTTGCGTAGAAAACGAATGCAATGGCAATAAATGCCCCTGCTGGAATAGCAGAAAAGAAAGAGTAGATTTGTTTTTTTGTAGCTTTATAAACACCGACATCTTCGCCAATCTGTGCCATCTTTGCGGGTGACACCATACAGGTTGACGTTGATTCTTCTGATTTCATCCTTAAATCCCCTTACATGAATATCGTATAATGCCTAATGACGATGAGTCACATAAATCAATAATTTAAAAAAATTTTATTTTTTATAATTTTTGTTAATTATAGGGAGTTTTCGTGCAAAATAAAAGCGCTTTTTTGTTCAAAAAAACACCCAAAGCCATTTTTTCTTACGCCAGATCAATTTATTGTTAAAATATTTTAATTTTCAACAAATTAACATTAATTTAAATAACTTATAACAAGATTTTAACAGCTATTTTTTAATCACTAATAGTTCATTTTTAAAACAGCAAAAAGCCACACTCTAGTGTCCTGAAAAAATTGCCATTTTAGCCATTTTCTGTTAAAACGTGCGTAGATTTTCACATAATGAAAAAGGATAAGTAAAATGACTGAAGAAACGATTTTCAGTAAAATCATTCGTCAAGAAATTCCAGCGAATATTGTTTACCAAGATGAATTGGTCACGGCCTTTCGTGATATTTCACCACAAGCAAAAACTCACATTCTGATTATTCCAAACAAGCTCATTCCTACGGTTAACGACGTTACCGCGCAAGATGAAATCAGTTTAGGTCGCCTTTTTACTGTGGCGGCGAAGCTTGCCAAAGACGAAGGCATAGCAGAAGACGGCTACCGCTTAATTGTGAACTGTAATAAACATGGTGGACAAGAAGTCTTTCATTTGCACATGCACCTCGTGGGTGGTGAACCACTTGGTAGAATGTTGGCAAAATAATGAAAAAACTGACCGCTCTTTTCATCTCAAGCTATCTGCTTGCGGGTTGTGGTTCTCACCAACCCGTGAATCTGCTACATACACATCAGCCTATCTTGAATATTGAGGCGGATGCGCATCAGTTAGTTGAAGCACATGTTTCGCCAACACTCGCTTGGGTTAAAAATAAATATGCTACGCCCATACAATTAACTTACCAAGTATTTTGGTATGACAAACAGGGCGTCAGTCAAGCGACCACCCTGTCAGATAACCCATTAGGCTTGCAAGGGCATGAAAAATACATTATTCCGTTAAATAAACCCACTGCAGAAAGCCAAAACTACCGTTTATATCTGCGCTTAAAATAAGGTCTTTTATGTCAACACTATTGATCGATTTACAAGGTCAAGAACTTAGCCAAGAAGAAGTCGAGCTGTTATCACATCCTTTAGTAGCAGGGCTCATTTTATTTACACGGAATTTCCATGATCGCGCCCAAATGCAAGCGCTGATCCAATCGATTCGTCAACGCGTCAAGAAGCCGTTGTTGATTACGGTGGATCAAGAAGGTGGGCGAGTTCAGCGTTTTCGTGAAGGTTTCACCCAACTTCCTGCTATGCAAGCCTTTGCCTGTTTAATTGATGATCCTGTACAACAAACAAACATGGCACAGCAAGCTGGGTGGCAAATGGCAGCAGAAATGACCGCACTTGGTATTGATCTCAGCTTTGCGCCTGTTTTAGATTTAGGACATCAATGTCAAGCCATTGGCGACCGCAGTTTTCATTCACAAGCAGAAATGACACTCAACCTTGCCAGCGCCTTTATTGACGGTATGCATCAAGTGGGAATGGCCGCCACGGGTAAGCATTTTCCGGGTCATGGTCATGTGATTGCAGATTCACATTTAGAAACGCCTTATGATGAACGTCCAAAACAACAGATCTTTGCGCAAGATATTCAGCCATTCCAGCAGTTGATTCAACAAAATATGCTCGATGCCATCATGCCTGCACATGTGATTTATAGCCAATGCGATCCTCAACCTGCGAGTGGTTCTGCATATTGGTTAAAACAGGTACTACGCCAACAACTTGGCTTTAACGGTGCTATTTTCTCTGATGATCTCGGTATGAAAGGCGCGGGCTTTATGGGGGATTTTGTGCAACGTTGTGAGCAATCTTTGCAGGCGGGTTGTGATTTACTGTTACTGTGTAATGAAAGAGAAGGCGTTATCCAAGTGTTAGATAATTTAAAACTTTCTGAAACAGAGCCGCACTTTGCCCTACGTCAACAGCGTTTACAGCAGCTTTTCAAACGTAAAACTATTCGTTGGTCTGAATTGGAAGCCACTTCACGTTGGTTGGAAAATCGCAAAATATTGACCGCACTTCAACAACGCTGGCTTGATAACAAAGCCAACAAACATTAATTAATTATGTCATCTCCTTCTACTTCTTTTGCGTTGCCTTGTCAGCATTATCAACGTGGCGATTGTCGTTCTTGTCAATGGCTGGCGACGCCTTACTCAACACAGCTTGCGAAAAAACAGCAACATCTACAACAGCAACTCCAAAAACTGGATTGTACACAAATTCAATGGCAAGCACCTTATACGTCAATACTGCAAGGATTTCGTAATAAAGCCAAAATGGCAGTCAGTGGGATGGTAGAACGACCGATATTAAGTCACCCACAAAGTGAGGCGGACTTAACCGATTGCCCACTCTACCCAGCTCATTTTACAAACATCTTTACGATTTTAAGAGATTTCATTGCACGAGCAGGCTTAGTCCCCTATAACATTCAAAAACAAAAAGGGGAACTGAAATATATTTTGCTAACAGAAAGCCAGCTTGATGGTGGTTTAATGTTACGCTTCGTGCTCCGTTCAGAAAAAAAATTACCTTTAGTTCAGCGCGAACTGCCCGGGTTATTAGCCAAATTGCCACAACTAAAAGTGGTCAGTTTAAATATTCAACCGCAACATGCCGCCATTTTAGAAGGGGAAAAAGAAATTTTTCTCACGGAACAACACACGCTAGAAGAGTGTTTTAATCAGATTCCGTTATTCATTCGCCCACAAGGCTTTTTCCAAACCAATCCACAAGTAGCACAAGGGCTATATGGCACTGCGCAACATTGGGTACAAGAGCTACCCGTTCACAGGCTATGGGATTTATTTTGTGGTGTTGGAGGTTTTGGCTTACATTGTGCACAAGCCTTACAAACCCAATACCCTGATCGCATAATTCAATTAACCGGCATTGAGATTTCCGCCTCAGCCATTGAAGCCGCAACACTCTCGGCACAAAAATTAGGCTTAAAACAGGTAAAGTTTCAATCTTTAGATGCTAAACATTTCGCCTTAGCACAATTTCCCGCGGCACAAGACGACACACCCGAACTTGTGATCGTTAACCCTCCTCGTCGCGGCATTGGTATAGAACTGGCACAATTTCTCAATCAACTCGCACCGCACTTTATTTTGTATTCCAGTTGTAATGCAGAAACCATGGGAAAAGATATCCTCCACTTGAGCGATTATCAACTGAAAAAAGTACAGTTATTTGATATGTTCCCACATACTTCTCATTATGAAGTGCTGTGTTTACTGGAACGAAAATAAATGTGTTTATCTGTCTTACAAGACCGATTTTTTAAGGACATAAAAAAACGGTGGAGTCTTCCACCGTTTTTCCTTCAATATCATTCAACAGATTAGTCTAAACGTTTTGATAATGCTAACCAATCCGCTTTAAATTCACGGCGCATATTGTTGATTGCATCAATAATATCGTGGTGAACTAATTGTTCATTTTGAATACCAACGCAATAGCCACCTTTACCTTGCATTAATAAATCAACCGCATAAACGCCCATACGTGAACCTAAAATACGGTCAAATGCGCAAGGCGTACCGCCACGTTGAATATGACCTAAAATGGTAGCACGGGTTTCATGTTTCACACGCGATTCAATTTCACGGGCTAATTCATTCACATCACAAATTAACTCGGTAATTGCAATAATGGCATGACGTTTACCTTTGATAATACTGCGCTCAATCTGTTGAATTAACTCTTCACGGTTAAATTCTACTTCCGATGCCACAATATACTCACAACCACCAGCAATACCCGCTGAAATAGCTAAATCACTACAATGACGTCCCATGATTTCAACAATCGAAATACGTTGGTGCGAACTTGAGGTATCGCGTAAACGGTCAATGGCTTCGACGGCTGTCTGTAATGCGGTTTGATAACCGATGGTGTAGTCTGTCCCTGCCACATCGTTATCAATCGTACCCGGGATACCGACACAAGGGAAACCATGTTCTTCCGTCAGTAATTTTGCCCCCATGTAAGAACCGTCCCCACCAATCACCACAAGTGCATCAATACCATGGGAACGTAAAATTTCAGCACATTTAGCGCGAACCGCAGGATCTTTAAATTCAGGAAAACGCGCCGATCCTAGAAAAGTACCGCCGCGGTTAATAATGTCGGAAACACTATAACGGGTCATTTGTTTCACTTTATTATGATATAACCCATAATAGCCTTCATAAATACCGTATACTTCTAATCCTGCCGCAAGTGCTGAACGAACCACGCCGCGAATGGCGGCATTCATGCCCGGTGCGTCACCACCACTGGTTAATACTGCTATTTTTTTTATCATATATTAAACCTTCTAAATAAAAATGAATCCAAAATCGTCGCTAAGATTACACTATTCATACAAACTGCTCTAGCAAAATTTATGAAAAATCCTACTACATTTGATCTAGCTTAGCATTTTCTAATTTTTCGGCTTGTACTACGCTTGTTGGCTCATGATGAATCACGATATCGACTCGTGCAAACGCCTGACGAAGCCGTTGTTCAAGTTGTTCGGTAATATCGTGTGCTTCTAAAAAAGACAAATGATCATCGAGCTCTAAATCAAACTGGACAAAACGAATGGCGCCTGACTGACGAGTACGCAAATCATGAAACCCTAGAATACGTTTATCTGACAAAATGATTTGTTCGATTTGACGAATTTCTGCTTCAGGTAACGCTCGATCCAACAGTAATTGTACCGCTTCAAATAACATTTTTAGTGCACTGACCAAAATATAAACCGCAATGATAATTGCCCCAATTGCATCCGCCAGAATAAAATCAAACGCAGTGAACACGAGAGAAATTAAAATCGCTACATTCATGTAGATATCAGTTTGGTAATGTAAACGATCCGCTTTAATCGCCGGACTACCCGTTTTATGAATAATGCGACTTTGGTAATACACTAACGCGGAAGTGATCACAATCGAAAACCAAATGACGGCAATCCCTAGAGTTTGATTGGTTAACGGTTGAGGATCATTAAAACGATGAATCCCTTGCAGGAGGAGAAAAACCGCGGAGCCAGAGATAAAGGCGCTTTGAATTAATGAAGCAAGAGATTCCGCCTTACCATGACCAAATGAGTGATTATCATCTGCTGGCATTAAGGCAAAACGTAAAATCAGCATATTTAAAAAGGAAGCCGCTAAATCCAAGGTGGAATCAACAATAGATGCCAACATGCTCACAGAGCCTGTTTCCCACCATGCAAATCCCTTCACCAGAATCAACATTAAAGCAGTATAGACCGCACAATTTGCCGCTTTTTTCACTTGTGAAGAATAGCTTTTTTCTTCCATCTATGCACACATCCATTGCCAAGCCACTTGTTTAATGTGCTTCATTTCTTTCTCTACTACATACTTTTTCAAATAACGAATCACTTTTTCATTTTTCATGTGGCGCAATTTTTTGCTTTTCGGAATTTTTAATGAATATTGGTATTGCACAAATCCACAGCCCGCAATGCCTTTTCCTTTTGCTACATCGACTTGCCAATCATTATTTTTCACTGTCGGTTCATAGATGACAAAAGAATACAGGGTTTCCTGTTGTTGCTGTAATTTAAAATGTTTGACCCCAGTATTTTTATAGACACGTTGACGCAATGCGATACGATCATCTAAGCTGACTTGCATGGGATTACGATCAAATAACAATTCCACCGCACTTTTCCAATTTTCTACACTTTCCCCTTCTTCTAAATAAAAGAAACGGGCAAGATTCCCCAAATCTTGTTGCGTGGCTAAAGTATAGGTGTGTTGATTATGGGTAATCTGCTGCGGTGCCACTAATTGCGGTTTGCTGGCACAGCCTGAAAGTAACAGCCCAATCAGTGCAGTTAATATGAAGAGAATCTTTTGCATACTATTCCGCCACATCACGTTTAAATACGAACTCGGTTTCACTTGAACTCGTTGGATCAAACCAATACCCGCCTAAATCAAACCCTTTTAATTGTTCTACCTCGCTTAAACGATTTTGAATAATATAGCGACACATTAAACCGCGTGCTTTTTTGGCATAGAAACTGATGACTTTGTATTTGCCATTTTTATTATCTAAAAACACAGGCTTAATGATCCTTGCATTCAATTGGCTTTCTTTTACTGATTTATAATATTCATCCGAGGCTAAATTCACTAAGACATTATCGCCTTGTGCCTCGATCGCTTGCTGTAAAGCATCGGTAATCACATTTCCCCAAAAAGCATAAAGATCTTTCCCTTTGCTATTCACCAGTTTTGTCCCCATTTCCAAACGGTAAGGTTGCATGAGATCAAGTGGCTTTAATAAACCATACAAGCCGGACAACATACGTAAATGTTGTTGGGCAAATAACACATCCTGCTGCGATAAACTTTCAACGTCTAATCCGGTATATACATCGCCTTTAAACGCATAAATTGCCGCGCGAGAGTTTTGTTCCGTATGCGCTTTTTGCCACTCTGCAAAGCGGGCAAAATTTAAGCCAGCTAACTTGTCGCTAATCGACATCAACGAGCCGATCTCCGCAGGCGAAAGCTGACGGCAGACATCAATTAATTGGGCGCTATACTCTGTTAACTGCGGTTGAGAAAATTCAAATTTTGGTACCGCACTTTCAAAATCTAAGGTTTTGGCTGGAGAAATAATGGCTAACATAATGTTCTTTCCTGAATAACGTTGAGATTAAAGCGAAGCTAATTGCCATTGAATTGGCGATAGCCCTTGCGCCATTAGATAGGCATTGGTTTTGGAAAAATGACGACAACCTAAAAAACCACGATGGGCAGAGAGTGGCGAAGGATGTGGCGCAGTGAAGACGCAATGTTTTTGCCGATCAATAAATTGCCCTTTTTTCTGTGCATGACTCCCCCAAAGCAAAAACACCAACTTCTCACGTTGTGCATTTAAAGCTGCTATCACACGATCAGTAAAAGTTTCCCAACCAAAACTAGCATGCGAATGCGCCTTACCTTGTTCTACCGTTAACACAGTATTTAACAGCAAAACCCCTTGTTCCGCCCAAGGCACTAAGTAGCCATGATTGGGGATCTGAAAGCCTTCAATATCTTGTGTTAACTCTTTATACATATTCATCAAGGAAGGCGGTGGTACCACACCCGGTTTAACAGAAAACGCCAACCCATGTGCTTGATTGGGACCATGATAAGGATCTTGACCAATAATCACCACTTTTACAGCTTCAAATTCAGTCAACTGAAAAGCACTAAACACCTCTTGCGGGGGAGGATAGACAATTTTACCTGATGCTCTAGCCTGATGAACCTGATCTAAAATATGTTTAAAATAAGGTTGTGTTTTCTCAGTACCAATCACATCTTTCCACGTCTTCATTTTTTCCTCCAATTGTTGAGTTTCCGATTATAAAGAACTTCCTATAAAATTGACAGTTATTGCATGCAGATTGTTAAATAAATGTTTATTTATTGTTAAATAAAAGATGTTTAAAATCATAGCGTTACAATATTTATTGATCTAAATCAAAATTTAAAAATTAACCTATAAAAACCCTTTGTTCTAGGTCAAAACGATTTGAAATCATCAAAAATTTTGATAAAATTCTGACCAATTTACACTGATTAACAAATCGCCAACTTAGGAGGCAGACAATGATTAAAGGTATTCAAATTACCCAAGCGGCTAATGACAATTTATTAAACTCATTTTGGTTATTAGATAGCGAAAAAGGTGAAGCGCGTTGTTTATGTGCTAAAGGTGACTTCGTTGAAGATCAAATCGTTGCAGTAAGTGAATTAGGTCAAATCGAATATCGCGAATTACCAGTTGATATCGCCCCAACAGTCAAAGTAGAAGGTGGTCAACACTTAAACGTTAACGTATTACGCCGCGAAACCTTAGAAGATGCGGTCAATAACCCAGAAAAATACCCACAATTAACAATCCGTGTTTCAGGTTACGCTGTACGTTTCAACTCATTAACACCTGAACAACAACGTGATGTGATTACTCGTACATTCACACAAAGTCTATAATTGGCATCCATTTACCTCTTAAAAAAACACCTCGAGATAAAAACGAGGTGTTTTTGTTTTTGCACAGCTATTTCTGTGCCCTCACTTGACTTCATAAAGAGCAGTGCTTGAGATAAAAAATTTACACCAATTTCAGTGCACGTTTACGCTATTGCTAGCGAATTCATCAATATTCAGGTAAAATCTGGCAGTTTAACTTTATCCAATTTTTATACATAAATTGATTTTCATATGAAGAATATACGTAACTTTTCTATTATTGCACACATTGACCACGGTAAATCGACACTCTCTGACCGCCTTATTCAAACTTGCGGAGGCTTATCTGATCGTGAAATGGAAGCCCAAGTGTTGGATTCCATGGATCTTGAACGTGAACGTGGGATTACGATCAAAGCACAAAGTGTGACCTTAAACTACAAAGCGAAAGATGGCGAAACCTATCAATTAAATTTCATCGATACACCAGGTCACGTTGACTTCTCTTATGAAGTATCGCGTTCTTTAGCCGCTTGTGAAGGCGCATTATTAGTGGTGGATGCGGGACAAGGTGTCGAGGCACAAACTTTGGCTAACTGCTATACCGCAATTGAAATGAATTTAGAAGTGGTGCCGATTTTAAACAAAATCGACTTGCCCGCGGCAGATCCTGAACGCGTTGCAGAAGAAATTGAAGACATTGTCGGTATTGACGCGATGGAAGCGGTGCGCTGTTCAGCAAAAACCGGTGTGGGTATTGAAGATGTGTTGGAAGAAATTGTGCATAAAATCCCTGCACCAGAAGGGGATCCGAATGCACCATTACAAGCCTTGATTATCGACTCGTGGTTTGATAACTACTTAGGCGTAGTATCTTTAGTGCGCATTAAAAACGGCACATTACGCAAAGGCGATAAAATCAAAGTGATGTCTACAGGGCAATCTTACAATGTGGATCGTCTTGGTATTTTCACCCCAAAACAAGTCGATACCACCATTTTAAATTGTGGTGAAGTGGGTTGGGTGGTGTGCGCCATTAAAGATATTTTAGGGGCACCCGTGGGTGATACGCTTACTTCGCACAACAATCCAGCTTCTTCTGTCCTGCCGGGTTTTAAGAAAGTTAAGCCACAGGTGTATGCCGGTTTATTCCCAATTAGCTCTGATGATTATGAAGCGTTCCGCGATGCACTCGGTAAACTTAGTCTAAACGATGCGTCATTATTCTATGAACCTGAAAACTCCACCGCACTTGGTTTCGGTTTCCGTTGTGGTTTCTTAGGACTTCTCCACATGGAGATTATTCAAGAGCGTTTAGAGCGCGAATACGATCTTGATCTGATTACCACAGCACCGACAGTAGTGTATGAAGTGGAAAAAACCGACGGTGAAGTGATTTATGTGGATAGCCCATCAAAATTACCGCCACTCAACAACATTACGGAGATTCGTGAACCGATTGCAGAATGTAACATGCTGTTACCACAAACCTACTTAGGTAACGTCATTACACTCTGTGTAGAAAAACGCGGTGTACAAACCAATATGGTTTACCATGGTAACCAAGTGGCATTGACCTATGAAATCCCAATGGGCGAAGTGGTACTGGATTTCTTCGACCGCTTAAAATCAACTTCTCGTGGTTATGCTTCCTTAGATTATGGTTTCAAACGTTTCCAAGCCGCCGATATGGTACGTGTCGACATTATGATCAATGGTGAGCGTGTCGATGCGTTAGCGTTAATCGTGCATAAAGATAATGCACCTTATCGTGGTCGTGAATTAGTGGAGAAAATGCGTGAGCTCATTCCACGTCAACAATTTGATATTGCGATTCAAGCGGCGATTGGTAACCACATTATTGCCCGTTCTACTGTCAAACAATTACGTAAAAACGTATTAGCAAAATGTTATGGTGGTGACGTTAGCCGTAAGAAAAAACTCTTACAGAAACAAAAAGAAGGTAAAAAACGCATGAAGTCTTTGGGTAACGTCGAAGTACCACAAGAAGCCTTCTTAGCGATTTTACATGTCGGAAAAGACAAATAAGGAACATCAGGAAATACTATGTCTAACTTCTTCCTCATTCTATTGTTAGTAGCAGGGTTCGGTGTCTGGAAAGTATTAGATTATTTTGCCTTACCTAACACGTTTTCCATCTTGCTTATTCTCTTGACCGTCATTTCTGGCGCCTTGTGGTGCTATTACCGTTTTACGGTCCAACCACGGCGCGCAAGACAAATTGCGCGTGCAGAACAACGTTCTGGCAAAGCACTCAGCGATGAAGAAAAGGCTAAAATTGAACCCATCTCAGAAGGCGGAGAGTTTTTATCTTCACTGTTTCCGGTTCTCGCCTTTGTGTTAATTTTACGTTCCTTTTTGTTTGAACCCTTTCAAATTCCATCTTCATCAATGGAACCAACATTGCGTATTGGTGACTTTTTGGTAGTAAAAAAATACGCATACGGGATTAAAGATCCTGTGTTCCAAAACACGATAATTGAAACTGGCAAACCTGAACGTGGCGATATTATTGTGTTTAAAGCCCCGTTACAACCTAGCGTAGATTATATTAAACGTGTTGTCGGCGCACCGGGCGATAAAGTGCAATACAACGAATACACGCGTCAATTAACTTTAACCTATGCGAAAGACGGTCAAGAATGTCACAGTGACTGTGAAACAAAAATCTTTAGCTATACTGAGCCTAAAGAAAATCCAGACTTTCAGTTTCTGATTGGACGTGATCATAAAGGTGAATATCTGTATGGTCCTTCGCCGTTAGAAACCACCGAAACAGGCGATGTGTCTCACCAAATTCACTGGTATCCTGAACCAATTTCAGAAGGTTTTCGTTATAAAGCCTACCGTTCACAAAGCAATTATGTGACAGAATGGGTCGTACCAGAAAGGCATTATTTTGTGATGGGCGACAATCGTAATAACAGTGAAGACAGCCGTTTTTGGGGCTTTGTCCCAGAGAAAAACATTGTGGGGAAAGCCACATATATTTGGTTGAGTTTAGATAAAAAACAAGATCAATGGCCAACAGGCGTCCGTTTTGAACGCTTTTTTACAGAAATTAAGTAATAAGTAATGACTCAAAATTTAGAACGTTTACAACGCCAGATTGGTTATCAATTTAACCAACCGGCGTTGCTTAAACAAGCATTAACACACCGCAGTGCCGCGGTTAAGCACAACGAGCGTCTTGAGTTTCTCGGCGATGCCATTTTAAATTTCATCATTGCTGAAGCACTCTATCACCAGTTTCCCAAATGTAATGAAGGGGAATTAAGTCGTATGCGAGCCACGCTAGTACGTGAGCCAACGCTCGCGTCATTAGCTCGCCAATTTGAATTGGGGGATTATTTATCGCTCGGACCGGGCGAATTAAAAAGCGGCGGTTTTCGTCGCGAGTCGATTCTAGCTGACTGTGTGGAAGCCATTATTGGCGCTATCTCTTTAGATAGTGACTTAGCCACTACCACGAAAATCGTACAACATTGGTACCAAGCACAGCTCAAACAAATCCAACCGGGTGACAATCAAAAAGACCCCAAAACATGCTTACAGGAATATTTACAGGGTAAACGTCTTCCTCTCCCAACTTACAATGTGGTTGAAATCAAAGGTGAAGCCCATTGCCAAACGTTTACTGTCGAATGTTACGTGAAAAATATTGACCGCACTTTTATGGGAAGCGGTGCAAGTCGCCGTAAAGCTGAACAAGCGGCAGCAGAAAAAATTTTACAATTATTGGAAATGAAATGAACGAAATAAAGACGGCGGATAACGCCAAAACTTACTGTGGCTTTATTGCTATTGTAGGTCGTCCTAATGTAGGGAAATCTACCCTTTTGAATAAAATCTTGGGGCAAAAAATTTCAATTACCTCACGCAAAGCGCAGACAACCCGTCATCGCATTGTAGGTATTCACACTGACGGTCCTTATCAAGCAGTGTATGTTGATACACCGGGCTTACATATTGAAGAAAAACGCGCGATTAATCGTTTAATGAACCGTGCAGCAAGCAGTGCAATTGGTGATGTGGATCTGATTATCTTTGTGGTAGATGGTACGCATTGGAATGAAGATGATGAAATGGTGCTCAATAAATTGCGTGCGGCGAAAGCCCCCGTGGTGCTCGCAATTAATAAAATTGACAACATCAAAAACAAAGAAGACATGTTGCCATTTATTACCGAGCTGACCAGTAAATTTGACTTTGCCCACGTGGTCCCAATTTCGGCACAAGGGGGCAAAAATGTCGCAGAATTAGAAAAAATTGTGCGTGAATCTTTACATGAAGGTACGCATCATTTCCCTGAAGAATATGTGACTGATCGTTCACAACGCTTTATGGCCTCCGAAATCATCCGTGAAAAACTCATGCGTTTTACCGGTGATGAATTACCTTATTCTGTTACCGTAGAAATTGAACAATTTAAATTGAACGAACGCGGTACTTACGAAATCAATGGATTAATTCTAGTTGAACGTGAAGGTCAGAAAAAAATGGTGATCGGCAATAAAGGGCAAAAAATCAAACAAATTGGTATTGAAGCGCGTGCTGATATGGAACGCTTGTTTGATAATAAAGTCCACCTTGAGCTGTGGGTAAAAGTCAAATCAGGTTGGGCGGATGATGAACGCGCCTTACGTAGCTTAGGTTATATGGACGAATAACTAAGTTTCCGACCTTGTGTAAAAGAGTGGTAAAGCCACTCTTTTTTATTGTTTCTACACGATAAAAAAACCGCGAATGCCTTTGCACTCGCGGTATATATTACAACTTGAAGTGATAAGTGCGGTCAAAATCAAAATTTTTTCTGATTTAACCGCATTTTAGCGCACTTACTTGGTTTCTGCGTGATAATTCACTACATTAAAGAAGCGTTTACCTTCTTTTTTACCCGCATAACCACTCTTCTCCCAAAATGCTTCTTTGAGCCAACTTTCAAATTTTTGATGGCTTGGGAACGTCATTTCGCCGAAGTTTGGATCGAAAAATACGACTTTTTCGCCTTGAACAAGCGCCGACACAGTATGTGAACCGCCTTCAAGATTAATCGAGATCTTCTTCGCGCCAGCAGTATCGCTACCCGTATCTAAAATCGCTTTAGACAATGCGGAAATATCACTTTTCGATACCGTGCCTGCCACTTCATCACGACGGCTCAAATCGCCGACTTTTTTCTCTTTCGGTACTACGCCTTGCTCTTGTAACCAATTATCAGTCAATTTGAACTGCTGTGTCGCACTGCCACTTTGCATAAACTCTGTTTGCAGTTTCTTAATCGAATCAATGGCTTCTTGCTTCAAATGACCTTTTTTGCCATCTTCATACATCGATTGCCAGAAATCCTCGCCTTGATTGCTTACTTTGTTCGCAATCCAGTGGGCACAAGTGGATTCACAAACGCCGTGTTGTGTTTCAACGTGTTTCACAATCTCTTTATATACCTCCCCTTTCGATTGGGCATACTTGAAGCTCACTTCCCCACCGTAGTCTTTCACCGAATCACGAACCGCATCAATTTTGTGTTTCACTTTCAACGGTTGGAATTGATCTTTAACTTGTTGCAATACACTACGAGATTGCTCAACCAATTCTTTTTGCTGAACGCGTTCACTGACTGGTTTCGGTTTGCTCACTTCTGGTGTAACATCTGACACGCTTTCCACATAACCTTTTATAAAGTTAGGAGAACCTGCAGGTACCGAAGTGCGGTCTGTTTCTGCTGAATTTTTAGGACTTTCTGTGGTAGCTGGAATCACCACCGCATCGCCTTTTTTACCCAACTCTGTTAAGAATTCCTTAACCACTTCACTACTGGTTGCAGATTTCACCGTTTTCTCTGTTTGTGGAATAATTGTTGTTTCAAATTCAGCGTTGAATTTGGTAAATGGCGGATAACCCGCATCTAACAAGATTTTATTCACAATCACACGTGCCATACGACCGTTACCTTCCGCAAATGGGTGGTAAGCGATTAAACGCTGGTACACTAAACCGGCCAATACACTTGGCTCTACACCTTGTGTTTTTGCATTGTTAATGAAATCAACCGTTTCTGCCAACTGAATGCGTGATGCCTCTGGACTTGAGAACACCGCATTTTCTTTGGTTAAGGTTTCTTTCTTGTAAAGCACACGATCTGCACCTTCATCTGGACGTAAGCCATGGTTGAGTTTCTCAATCATTTCTACGCTCAGGTTCTTACCTTTACTGCTTTGCAGGAACTCTTCAACTGCACCTTGTAACTGCTGTTTTAATTCAGGGTTACGTTGGATCGTTTTTGATGTTTCCGCTAATGCATCAGTAATTTTGCTGGTTTTGAGATCAACATCGTCGACAGCTTGCCCCCTCGGTAATTTTTTCACCAAGGCTTGAATCTCTGAAAACTCTTGTGTTGATGGTTTGAAGGTCACCGCATTATTAATGCGATTTTCAATATCTCTCGCCCCTTCCGTCAGAATATCATCGAATTCTGGCAAGTTACCCATTTGCTTAATCGTTGCTTCAGGGATAGATTTCTTCGCTACTTCTCTCGCTTCATCTAAGAATTTCGGATTTTTCAATACGTTATTCTCAAAGCTTTGATTACGTTGTTCTTCTAACGTCACCAAACCTTTTAAGTTAATAGCATCATCTAGTCCATCATAGTTTGGTTTGTCTTCTGCACCTTGTTTTTTCGCTGCCGTTTTTTTCGAAGCATCATTGTGAGAGAAGAAGTTTTTGATCTTCTTGAACACAGATTGACTTTCTGAAGCACCCGTTGCACCTTCCTCTATTGACGTTTTCGCCTTTTTACGTCCGCCTGCCGCATCTTTCAATTCTGGGCGAATTGGTAATTCTGGTGCCACATCGTCTTCCACTTGAGCTTTAACAATTAGATTGTTCGCTAGCGCTTCATCGGCTTTGGCGTTAGCTTTTGCTCTTGCTTCAGGACGTTTATCGATCGTCGCATAAATATCCTCGTCAGCTTGCGCTTTCGCTTTCACCTCAACGTCTGAATCCACATTAGTTTGTGCTTTGTGACTCACTTCCGCCTCTGAATCTAACACTGCTGAGCGTTTCGGTAATTCAGGTGCTACCTCGTCTGCGACTGGTGTTTTCACTGGCTGATTTTGTGCTGCTTCATCACCTTTTGCCTTCGCTTTTGCTAACGCTTCAGGACGTTTATCTATGCTTGCATAAACAGGTTCTTCAGTTGCTACACTCACTTTGCTTGTCACATTTGTGTTCACTTCAGGTAACGGTTTTTTACCTAATTCGGTTAAGAACTCTTTTACAACTTTTGTGCTCGTTGCTGATTTCCCACTCGTGTCAGTTTGTGGAATGATCTGTGTTTCAAAGTCGGCATTAAACTTCGTAAATGCTGGATAACCCGCATCTAATAAAAGTTTATTCACAATCACACGTGCCATACGACCATTACCTTCCGCAAATGGATGGTAAGCAATTAAACGTTGGTATACTAAACCGGCTAACACACTTGGCTCTACACCCTGAGTTCTGGCTTGATTAATAAAATCAACCGTTTCACTTAGCTGGATTTTTGCTGCTTCAGGGCTTGAGAACACCGCATTTTCTTTGGTTAAGGTTTCTTTCTTATACAGCACACGATCTGCACCTTCATCTGGACGTAAACCATGATTCAGTTTCTCCACCATTTCAACGGTTAAGTCTTTACCCTGACTGCTCTTCAAGAATTCTTCAATTGCACCTTGTACTTCCTCTTTCAATTTTGGATTACGTTGGATCGTTTTTGAAGTTTCTGCTAACGCTTCGGTAATGCTTAAGGTTTTCGCATTCACGTCCTCAATCACATCACCTTTCGGTAGTTGCTTCACGAGTCCTTGAATATCCGCGAATTCGTCCACAGATGGTTTAAAGCTCACTGCATCATTAATACGTTTTTCGACTTTTCTTGCCCCTTCAGTCAGAATATCATCAAACTCAGGGGAATTCGCCATTTGCTTGATGGTCGCCTCTGGGAGATATTTCTTCGCTGCTTCTCTTGCTTCCGCTAAAAATTCAGGATTTTTCAATACCGTCGACTCAAACGCTTCATTACGCTTACCTTCCAAATCTAACAAGTTTTTCAGATTCAAGTTATCTTCTAAACTCTCGTAATTTGGTTTCGTGTTCACTTGTGCTTCAGCGTTTTCTTGAGCCGGTTTTGTCGCTTTCGCTTTTTTCTCTTTATTTGAATCGCCTCCAGTGAAGAAGTCTTTCACTTTGCTAAATAAAGATTTTTCTGTTTTTTCGCTTTTCGCAACAAGTTGTGTATTGTCAACAGACTCGTCTGTCTTCGCCCGAAGTTTGCTGTTATCCATTTTTGCCGCTGTTTGGGTAGTGGCTACATTTTCTTCGGAGACAGTCCCCACTTTCGGTTCAACAGTTGTGTCCGTATTGTCTGCACGTCTAAAGGCTGTGCTACCTGTATTTGCCTCAGCAGCACTATCAAATGGAATCGCTTCATAATCGGATTCCACATCTTTCGCTTTCGCACGAGGCTGAATGGTCTCTACACTTTCTACCTCTTGTGCATGTTGTGCTTTCGGAGAAGGATTAATGGTTGCATAATCCCCTTCACTGTCACTGACTTGTGACTTCCCTTTTACTTGAGCATTTGGCACGTCAGGTAAAGCACGCTTCGCTTTGTGGTTATCCTGAATTTCCGCATAAATATGCTCTACAGCCTCTAACTCAGTGATCGATTTCACTTTCGTTTGACCTGGCAACTCAGGTAACGGATCGTTGACACTCCGTGCTTTTCTTACTTTTGGCTCAGTCACAGTTGCATAGTTGATATCCGCACCTTTTACAGCCAGTTCACCGACTGTCGCATAATCACTATCCCCATCAACTTGTAGTTTCACCTTACTTTCTGGTGCTTCAGGTAAAGGTCGTGTTGCTTTGTGGTTAACTTCACTGATTTCAGCATAGCTATTTTCTGATGCATCAACCGACACTTTTGAGCGAGCTTGACTTGGCAATTCAGGTAATGCATCAGTTGCACTTCTGCCTTTCAACTCAGCAATTGTTGCATAATCACTATCCACTGCTTTCGCTTTTGGCGTTTTTACTGTGGCATAAGTGCTTTCCACCGGTTTCACTTTAGCCTCTGCAATCGTCGCATAATCACCCTCTGCAACATTGATTTTTGATGTACCTACTGTTGCATATGTGCTTTCTACCGGTTGTCCTTTGACGTTGCTTTCCGGCGTTTCAGGTAAAGAACGGGTTGCTTTGTGCTTAACGTCACTGATTTCAGCATAGCTATTTTCTGATGCATCAACCGACACTTTTGAGCGAGCTTGATCTGGCAATTCAGGTAATGCATCAGTTGCACTTCTGCCTTTCAATTCGGCAATTGTTGCATAATCACTATCCACTGCTTTCGCTTTTGGCGTGTCTACTGTGGCATAAGTGCTTTCCACCGGTCTCACTTTAGTGTCTGCAATCGTCGCATAATCACTCTCTGCAACATTGATTTTTGGTGTATCTACTGTTGCATATGTGCTTTCTATTGATTTTCCTTTAACGTTGCTTTCCGGCGTTTCAGGTAAAGGTCGTGTTGCTTTGTGATTAACGTCACCGATTTCAGCATAAAGATGCGCTGATGCAGCGTCTGGGGTTGTCTTAACTTGGTCGAGTGATTCATCCACTACATTTCTTTTTTTCCGGCTTTTTGGTTTATCCACACTCGCATATTCGCCCTCGGTGACAGTAGCCCTACGAGCATCTATTGTCGTATATGTCGTTTCAGCCACTTTTGTTTGAGACTCCCCTGCCGTTGTATAGATACTTTCAACACCTTTTGTTTTTGGCACGTCTGCAGTTGAATAAATACTATCAACAGGTTGTCCTGCCGCTGGCGTGTCTTGCTTGGTAGAGAAGGAACGTTTCACATCATTCGTATCTGCAATTTCTGCATAAATATGCTCATCGGTTTGTGCGGAGCGCTGACGAGTAACATTTCCTGCATTATCACCGACTGTATTATATGTAGCAGCAGGGATTTCTTCGTAATCATGTACTTTGGCTGTACTCACCTCTGTGTCAGACACTTTCGATCTTGGTGTTGCACTACCATAGAGTGGATTATCCACTAGCTCTACACTTGCGCTATCCACATTTTTACTCCGTGGTGTTGCCACCACCGCCTCTGCACTTTCATAAATCGGATTTTTCACGGATATCGAATCTGTCTCATCCACTACGCGAGCTCTGCTTGTTGGGACATCTGCCTCTTCCGTAGTAGAACGCGACCGTAATGTAGAACCTGCCGCCATATCGGTGTCATTGTTTGGTGCTGACAGTTTATTTTTCGCTCTTTGTCCTAATTCCACAATATCTGCCACTTCAAAACTAAATTGCGTACTTGCGTAAGTATCATCACGTGTGACAGCTTTTGCCTTGGCTAAATCCGTATTCACTTGACCTGATACATTCGCTTGAGAGGTATCCACGCCAGAAAGAGTGGATTTCTGCGTTGCATTATAGTGTTTCTGTTCAGCTCGCCCACCTCGTACATTAAAGGCGGTAGTACCACGTTCACTGATACCCACAGATAAACCAAATGTTCCACCATCTTTATCATGTTGATCGTGAAGGGCTTTAGTTGTGACATCGCCGGTAACTTTCAGCTGATTATCCTTATCGTTGCTGACAAGATATCCCCCCTCAAGATTTAAGTCATGCGTTTGCCCTGTAATTTTATTCGCTTTAATCCCTGCTTGTTGATTAACCGTCCGCTTGCTTTCGGTCTCATTGGTATAACCGAAACCAACATTACCGGTTGGGGTAGCAATTGTTGCACTAGAAAGTGCAACGCCAGCGGAAAGATTATAGTCAATTCCATGCGTCACTTTTTGTAACGTATCTTGTTTGGATACCACATTCGTTTTTCCTTTAACGTGGAGATCGAGCTTATCTGCATCAATATTCGAACTGACAACATTAAAATCGCGACCTGCTTCAACTTTCATGTTGCGTGCTTTTAAGAAACTGTTATTTTGAGCCGTTTCACGTTCTGACGTATAGCTTTCATTTCCTTCAAGTGATGTGCTAACACCGGCAGTACAGGCGCCACTCATCATACTGCAACCTGCGTTCACACCATGAGAAAGTTTCTGTCTTGATACTGTTTCTGTGGTTTCTCGTGTTTTTTCACCAGACAGCACATTCACATCTTCTTTTGCTCTTAAGGTCAAATTAGCTTGTTCATCACTTTGTACATTTTTAAGGTTCACACTACCACTGCGTGCTGACAGTGTGACATTGCCACCAATCTTAGTAACAATATCCCCCGTTTCTGTCGTTCGTTTTGTCTCATGTGTTCTTTCAACAGACAATTTAGCTGAACTCCCCGCTAAATCCCCCGTCACAATATTTAAGACATCACTAGCATGTTGTAATGCTACTGTACCGTCTTGTTTAGTCCCATTTTGTGCATCTCTATATTCTTTCACTAAATGGCTCACCATATCGGCAACCGCAGAATGAGCCTCCGCTTCAGGTCCAACTTTAAAAGTCGTCCGTTCAGACTCATGATCATATTGGTCTTTTTGTTTGCTCGACTTAATTTCTTTCGCAGACAATTCAAATCGATTGTTTTCAGGTGCTTTTTTCGCTTGCTCTGCAAAATCATCAAAATACGCTTTTGATTTTTCTGACATGAGATCCGCGATTTCAGCCTCTGATAATTCTTTTATTTCTGGGGCTTTATTTTCCTTATCCTTATTGGCATTTGATTGAGCTTGAGCCACATCCTGTGCAGATTGCTCGGTCTTCTCTGGCTTGCTAGCCGCTATCTCTTTCTGTGCTTTGCTTTGTGCATCTTCTGGTAGTTTAGTATTAATATCTACTCCACCAATATCGGCATAACCAAGCACATGTAATTTCCCATGTTTGACTTGTAATTCACTATTGGTGTGAGTGAGCAGTGTTTCTTTGTCTTTGGTATGGGTGAATGACATTCCTGCCTCTGCCCCAACTCCAGTATGGTTTGTCGGAACACCAACAGAGGCATTGCCACCATCTTGGCTGTTATAGTCATAACGAACTGAGGTGCCACCACCACTCGCGTGTGCTGAAGCAAATAGCTGTGAACTATATTCTTCTTTTTCGACATGTTTAATATTCTTGCCCGCTTCAGTATTAAAGTTCCCTTTCACAACACCAGTGGTATACTTAGCCTTAATTTTACTCCCCGCTTGGTTCACATCTCTGTCTACCGCAAGATGTAAGTGCCCTACTTCGAAGATTGATCCCTCTGAAGTTGCCTCACTAGTATGCTCTGAATAACTGGATGGAGACGACACGCCTAAAAGTGGGACTTTAAGCCCTGCCACATCAAGTTCTGCAACTTGTAGTGCACTCGGCGAGAATTTCTCACGGTAGGCATGTTTAGTATTGTATGTATTTTTGAGATTCACATCACCAGTCTTCACAAAGCTTGTTTTTGCTTTAATATCCGATGCTTGTACATCAATAGTTGAATCCTTATCTGTTTCAAGATGTAAATGACCTTCCGTTTTGATTTCTGAGCGTTGTGCAGTGACTCCTAATTCATCATTTGCAAATGAACGAGATACGTTTTCAATACCTTTACGCCCGACTAAACGTGTTTCTTGAGTACTTAAGATACTCCCTTGATTTTTGATTTTATTACTCGCTTCAACATTGAGTTTTCTCCCAGCTAATGTCCCGGTATTCACCACATCTTTGGCTTTAATCTTAGCTTCACCAACTCTGATAGTCCCAGTGCCTAAACCTTGTAATTTTTGGGCTTCTACGAGCGTTTCAGAAGCGAAATAAACCTTTGGAACAAACACATCTTTGCCCTTTACCTTCGTTTTGACATACCAAACGATATCTTGGGTCAAGTTAGCTTGTTGTTCTTTAGTGAATGTCGCACCTAGTTTCAAATCCAACTCCTGCGCTTGTGTTGTGGAATTGTCCATCAGCTGTTTAACTAATTCCACATCGCTGAGATTGTATTTTTGGTTAAGGTGGTTATCTACTTTTTTCTCAATCGAGCGAGTAATCACTTGATGATCAAAATAGTTATCCCCTAACACATTTACTTTTTGATGACCTTTTGTATTTAAACCAACTTTATTGAAGAAATAATTTGCACCAGCATAGTCATCTTGATTGATATATTTCAATTTTGTACGGAAAAGTGGATCAGTTTCCACTTTTGGACGTTCTTCATCAATCGCTTTCAATAAAACATTTTTTGATGCCTCTGCCTCTCGCTTCGCCATTTCTTCATACGCTTTCTGTTGTTCAATGTCTAATCTTTCTTGTGCAACTTTCTCCTCAGCTTTTTGTTTCTGTTCAGCTTGTTTTTTCTCCTCGGATAAATGTTTTTCTTCTTGTTGTTTCTTCTCTTCTTCTTGCAGTTGGATCGCAAGTTGTTTTTCTCTCTGGCGAATTTCTTCTACCCGTTGCATTTCTTTTGCAATTTCTACTTGCTTAGCAATTTTATCTTGCGCTTGACGTTTTTCCTCTTGCTTACGTTCTTCAACACGTTTTTCTTGTTGTTCTGATTTTTGTAGAAGTGCTTTTTCTATTCTTGCTTTCTGTTCTGCTTCGTGTTTTTGTTTTCTTTTTTCGAATAACTCCTGCAGTTTCATATCTAATGTACCAGGCAGATCAAAATACCCCTCTTTTTCTCTCTTTTCTCTATTTTGCCTATCTCTCTCGCCTAGACGGACTAGATTGGTAGAACGTTTAAAATGATCTTCCCCTTCTTTTAGTAACGGCTCTTCTCCAAGCTCCTGTAGTAGCTCATTCAAGAGATAACCATTTTCAAAGAATTCATCAGGGTTAAGATAATCAACTGTAGGATCAGTACGAGGTGGTTTATTTCCACGATCATCACGACTTATACCCAGCTTATCATCGGGCATCTCTTTCTCATCATTGCCCATACTCCACTTGCTATCGTCTGTATCAGACTCATCATCATTCATGCTAAGCACGTCATCCGATGAATTAGAATGGCTTTCTTCTATATCCAGATTTTTACGTGGTTCTTCATCTAGATCCTCAATAGGAGACAACTTTTTCTTTTCTAATTGGATACTATTATCAATAAATAAGTTTGGCATTTCTAAGAGTTCGGCGATCGAGGATAAATCTACCCCGTCCTCTTCCAAACGTTCTTTATCACTAAACTCCGCTTTAAGCTCTACTGATGGTAGCGATAATTGGTGTTTACCAATTTGGATACTCTCATCAAACTTACCACGTTCGGCATATTCACCATTTTGTAGCGTTGTAAGCTTACCTTCTAGTTTTCCCGCTAGGATTTTTGCTTTTTCTGATGGGTAATAAATGAAATCTGTTGGATTTTCTTTAAAGCTTTTCCATTTGTTTCGCATCTCATCATAGGATTTACTATGCCACTCTGCACCAAACACTTGTGCCATCGCTTTTTGGTACATTGGTGAATGCTGAATATGAGATAGAAGCTGATAAGCACTAAAATTTTCCGTACTATAGAAACTTGATTTTAAGATTGTTGTTGAGCCAAACAAGGCATCGAGGAAAGACTCTAAATTGTTAAATTCACGCGATGCATTACCCGATAATGGTGTCCAAATATAACGAGTAAGTGGTTGATAGTACATCGTGATTTTCGCTGGATTCTTAAACACGCTTGCTAATGCATTTTGGTTAAACGCTTTCATTTGGTTCACCACTTGATCAGCTTCCGCATTAAATGTTCCTTTGACATTAATTAATCCATGATTAATTAACTGCGGTTTTGATTCTGATGATGTCGCCTTTATTCCCTTAAAGTCAAAATCACCATCAGAACGGATAGCCCCCATTTTCACAACTTTAATATCGGTTTTATCTTGTTCTTGCAGATTTAAGTTGAGCTTATAAACATTATTGTGCCAACCATGTACCGCAACACGACTGATATCATAATCACGACTTGAACCGATAGGCTTATAACTCACATTGCCAGATAAACGCACATCATTAATCAAATTATGAGTATGAACTGTTAATTTTTTACTCGCATAAATATCGCCAATATTATAAACAGAACGCTCTGCTTCTAACATCATATTACCGAGTGTATGGAATAAACCGTTTTCTTGGTTAACAATATTTCCCATACCTTCTTCCGTTGATTTAGCAGTCAGTTTTAATGATTTTCCAGCACCTAATGTCCCACCAAGATTGTAAATACTGCCACTTTCGGTATTAATTGTCAGTGTTTTACCAGTTGCCAGTGTTCCTGCACGATTAACAAAGTTTTCTTCCACATTCAACGTTATATTAGCACCCAATTGAATATCTTGATTTTTATCAATTTCAATATTTTGGGCGTTAATAGTTAACGCATCTTTAGCTCTAATAAAATTATTGCCCTCTGTTAAAAAACTGGTTTTTTCTTTAAAAGTTAATTCTGCACTCCCCGCACTTTCAATGAGTCCCTTATTCACAAAACCAGGCTTAAACTGTGCACTAAGGCTTGCGAGCATCGACGGAGATATTGAGAAAAACGGAGAGCCTAAAAAGCGGACACTACTTTTTACGCGCATCAGTGGAGACAAATATCTATCTTGAATAATTTCAAGATCTTTTCCTTTCGTCAAAATACTCAATTTCCGTTCAGCATAAATTTCTTTATCATTAATCAAATTATTAGTGTCAAGCTTAACCTCTCGACCATAAATACGCCCAGCATTAGTTAGAGTTTCTGTTGCCACATCTATCTTTTTAGCGACGAGCTTCGCATTTTGCTCAATAGACAGGGCACCCTTTGCTACGATTTTGGCTTGTGTCGTACTCCTAATCTCTGCGTTTTTTCTGATTTTAACTTGTTTCGCCTCTAACGAAATTTCATCTGATTTCGTTTGACTACCAACAAAAACACGATTAGCGTTTTTCACTTCAATTTTTTTCTTGGCTCGAATATTTCGGTCTTTTTTTACCACTGTTTGCTGAATCGTATTGCCAAGTTCTAAGTCACCTTCATTCATTTCAATCTGAATATCATTTTCAGACAAAATAATTCCATCATGTTTTACGCCTGCACCTTTATCTGTCACAATCAACTTAATATTTTTACCATGCATTGCGCCTGTACTAGATCCCGTGATAGCAATAACATCATTAGATACATTTTCACCGCTCGTTTTTTTCAGCTCATGTTTGCTTAAATCATATTCACTGGAACCCGCAATAAGAGTGACATCTGTTTTTGCTTCTGAATTATCCCCTGATGTAATTGATTGCTTTTGTTCAATTTTTTTAGCAATAATATCTAAATACTTTAATCCATCTGTCGAAAAACCATCAATATCAATGATCACATTTCCTTTTGTAACCTTTAACATCATCTGATTCGGATCTATAAGCTCACTCGTAGTGGCAACAAAACGATCTGAATTTATTGTTCTTACACCATTTAAGGTAATACCATTTTGGTTTGCAATGACGATATCAGCTTTTTTACCTAATACTTCAAGCGCGCCAACAATTTTACTTTCTTGAGGACCTGTCACTTGATTTAATATAACATCAGCTTCTTTCCCTCCCCTTAAATTTTGATTTTGCGGAATGTAACCAATTAATGTTGATCTTGCCTGTGCTTCAGTCCCATTATTATTAAACACCGCGCTATTTGGAATATTAAATTTTTCAAAACGGTTATCTGAAATCCCTTTCCCATTTGGTTTAGCAATATCAATAACCAGAACTTTATTTTCTGCTTGATAGATTTTTGTTTTATCATTACCAGCAAGATTAGATGCATCTAATTTAATATGATCGCTATTATCAATCACTGTTAATTGATTTCTTTCATCCCCTTTTCCCTCAGCCAAAACAGGAACAGAAATCACACTTAAAAATAAAATAGAAAGCTGTTTCCAAGTCAATTGCATTGCATACGAAACAGGATTGAACGTGCTTTTTACTAATAAAGACACGGAGGAAAGTGAATATTGTTCTAGAAGGAAAGGTTCCTCTTCAACTTGTTCTGATGTGGATGTTGAATCAGATGAACCATTGCTAATAGCTGAGTTAATACATTCTGCCACAGGAACGAGACAACCTTTGACTTGACTAAAAATGAGTTTGTAACGATTTTTGTTCATATTAAGTTAATCCTTAAACTTAAAAGAGATTAAAAAGAAAGTGATCCTGAGAAATAATAAATCGGTTTTTGACGATGTTGCGTAACACCACTCACACCATTCATTGGTTGTGCATAGGTTAATGATAATGAAAATAACTTTATTTGCGTTTTCAAGCCTAGGGCAAAACCGACTAAAGTGGTTGTTTTATGCTTTGATTTAATATGTACTTTACCCATATCAAATCCAATAAAAGGGGATACCTGAGATAAATATGCTTTTTGTGGATAAAAAGGAACCGTCAGTGTTTGTGATAAATACGCACCACTATCACCAGAAACCGCACCACCTTTAAATCCTCTTACTGTATATTCATCACCAATTGAAAATTGATTTTCAGAATACAAACTATCAAAACCATATTGGGCACCAATACGTAATTGATAATTCATCGCACGTTCAAACAGGGATATTGGACGCTGCCAATTAATACTTCCTGACAATAATTTTAAGGTTTTTTCACGATTTGCATCATATGCTGAATAATTCGCCCCAAACCATCTCAACCCATTCGCGTAAGCAATGTCGCTGTAAAGCTTCCCGTAAGCAAAATTAGTCATGTAAGATAACCCTACGCTCACTTTATTATTGTGATATTTCCCAATCAAAATATCAGAAAAATAACTAATCCGTTTTTTAAACTCGAACTCGGTATATGTAGATAAAATACTCTCCTTATTACGCACTAAAACATGCATGAGCTTTACTGCTAAGTTTCGTGTTTTACCATTAGAGGAATTGACGGTTATGCCACGGAGTTCTTTTTCATAAGAAGATTCCGATGCTTTAACTTCTACTGTGGAAAAGCCTATCGGCTGACTATAAGACAAGGCGTAATTGCGCTGCTGGTTAGCATGACGATCTTTATATAAGCGGTAGCTACTCGAAAAATTCCAACGATCATTCGTCCCTAATAAGTCACTCCAAGCAACATTTAATGTGACTTGATTACGCCCATTTGCATTATTTTCTACACCTGAATTATTGAACCCTAGACTTACTTGGGGAAAAACATCATATTGTCTTTCAATATTTAGATTTGAGCTGCCTTTTTCTTCACTTGCAACCACATTCACTGTGGCTTTTTTATTCGTAGTATTTAAGATTTCGATCAACTGGTCAATGTCGTGAATACTTAAGCGATTTCCGATTAAATTGGGTAGGACTGATAACATTGTTTTATCTCTAAAACGGGTTGGTTTCTCCCCATTCACAAGCAGATCGCGAGTTCTTCCCCACAGTACAATAAATTCAAGATCGCCATTGCTGATTTTTGAATTTTTTAAACCAATTGCACTTGTCACGTAGCCAGAACGGTATAAAACTTCCGTCAAATCTTTCACTAATTGAAAAACAACTTTTGTTGATAGGGGCTGGTTTTGGTAAGCATGAATGATATCGCCAAAATTTAGAGATACCTTTTCACCCGCAAGGTCGACCGATATGCTGGTGATTTTATGTTTACTCGTGGATTCGGAATCAGGAAAAGAGAATGTTTTTTCTGTACTCGATTGTTGATCTTCTAAAAATTGCTGCGCTTTTTTGAGGTTTTCATTTACATTTTCAAACTGTTGCTTATTTTTTAAATGCAGTAATTCTTGAGTGAGCGGATTTGCTTCCTGACTATAGGCAAGCGTTGATTGGCATAAAAGAAAAGTAGCAGAAGAACATAATAATAATTTCCCTAATCTTTTAATTTGATATTTTTCCATAAAATCTCCATACTTATTGAGGGATGGAAATTCTACTACAAAAAATAAAAATTATTAACAAATCTAGCTATACTAGCGATTTAATAATAAACAAAAAGAAAAAATATTTTCAATCTGAATAAATAATAAACCAATTTAGATTATATTAATAGCAAACAAAATACACATAAAAAGACAACACTTCAATATATTAATAAATAAAAACACAATGTTCTAACATAAATCAAAATAGACAAACCACTTAACAATAGAACATAGAACAATCTCACTCAAACAACGATTATAGCGTCATATCTAACTTTTCAAGTTGCACAAAAAAAATAACCATCATAAAAAACAGATATTTAAAACACTATTTTTCATTGTCACAATATTTATTGCAATAAATAATAGTCATTATTTAAACAATTAACCAAAAATGATAGATAGCATTATACATAAGATAAGAAAACGATAATTTATTAGCAATAGAATATAAATAATCCATTCCCCATAATAATATAGTAAAACAATCATTAAAATTAGCATTAAATATTATTATGAACGGGATATACTTTGTTCGAGAATGTAACCTATGCGTTTTTATGGACGCCGAATCAAAAAAGGTGGAATCTCCTATCAAGCTGATTGTGTAGCAAAAGAGGCTAACGAGTTATCTCCTCGGTATAAATCCATAGAAAAAGATGATCGTATTCAATCCACTAATGATGAAGAGTCTATTACTTTATGGAACGCTTGTTTGATAATAAAGTCCACCTTGAGCTGTGGGTAAAAGTCAAATCAGGTTGGGCGGATGATGAACGCGCCTTACGTAGCTTAGGTTATATGGACGAATAACTAAGTTTCCGACCTTGTGTAAAAGAGTGGTAAAGCCACTCTTTTTTATTGTTTCTACACGATAAAAAAACCGCGAATGCCTTCGCACTCGCGGTATATATTACAAATTGAAGTGATAAGTGCGGTCAAAATCAAAATTTTTTCTGATTTAACCGCACTTTAACGCACTTACTTGGTTTCTGCGTGATAATTCACTACATTAAAGAAGCGTTTGCCTTCTTTTTTACCCGCATAACCACTCTTCTCCCAAAATGCTTCTTTGAGCCAGCTTTCAAATTTTTGATGGCTTGGGAACGTCATTTCGCCGAAGTTTGGATCGAAAAATACGACTTTTTCGCCTTGAACAAGCGCCGACACAGTATGTGAACCGCCTTCAAGATTAATCGAGATTTTCTTCGCGCCAGCAGTATCGCTACCCGTATCTAAAATCGCTTTGGTCAATGCGGAAATATCGCTTTTCGATACCGTGCCTGCCACTTCATCACGACGGCTCAAATCGCCGACTTTTTTCTCTTTCGGTACTACGCCTTGCTCTTGTAACCAATTATCAGTCAATTTGAATTGCTGCGTCGCACTGCCACTTTGCATAAACTCTGTTTGCAGTTTCTTAATCGAGTCAATCGCCTCTTGCTTCAAGTGACCTTTCTTACCGCCTTCGTACATCGTATGCCAGAAGTCTTCACCTTGGCTACTGACTTTGTTCGCAATCCAGTGGGCACACGTGGATTCACACACACCATGTTGCGTATCAACGTGTTTCACAATTTCGTTGTAAACTTCACCTTTAGATTGTGCATATTTAAAGCTGACTTCACCACCAAATTCTTCCACTGAAGAACGCACTGCATCAATTTTATGTTTCACTTTCAATGGCTGAAGTTGATCAGAGAGTTTCTGTAAAAAGCTTCTTGGTTGCTCCACTAACGCACGTTGTTGGACACGCTCTGTCACTGGTTTACTCACAATTTCTGTCTCAGTATTGACCGCACTTTCGCGCTGTTCTGCTTCCTTTTCTCCCTGTTTTACAATTGATGTAGGAGATTCAAAAGGAATCGTTTCATACTCAGATTCAGTAGGGGAAGCTTTTACTCTTGGCTGAAGAGTCGCCCCTTCAGATGTGGATCCGCTTGCTGGTGCCTGTTGGCTTGACGAATCCGCATTAACATCATTCCCTCCCTCTGGTTGCGTTGCTGGAATTGGTGGTAAAGGGCGTTTCGCATGAGATGTACTTTCCCCAATTTCTGCATAAATCGGATCACCAGCTATCTCCACTGCTTTTGCTTTACCTTGATTTGGTAATTCTGGTAAAGGATCTGTCGCTTGTCTCCCTCGAGGCAAGGTCACTTCGGCGTATTCAGACCCGATTTCAACCTTATTACGTTTAAAGTCTGCATTACTGTCACCAACGCGATTGTATGGATTATTCGCAATTTCCTCATACACATGGTTTTCGGCTTCGGCTTTATGACGAGCGATATCAGAATTGCTGTCGCCTAACTTACTATAAAGGTCTGGGATTTCTTCATATACATGAGTACTGCTGTCGTCAGCGGCATCGGTTGTCGCGTTATCTTCTTTAGCTGGAGACAATTTCTCTTTCGCCTTCTTACCCAGTTCCACAATATCAAGCGTTTCAAAGCTAAAATGTGTGCTCGCATAATTATCATCACGTGTAACTTCTTTTGCGAGGCTAAGATCTTTTTCTACTTGTCCAACAATCTTACTTTGATCTGGATTCACACCTGCTAACGTGGATTTCTGTGTCGCTGCATAATGTTTTTGTTCTGCACGTCCACCACGCAGATTCAAGGCAGAAACGCCATTTTCATTTGCACCGATTGAAACACCTGCTGACCCACCATCTTTATCATGGCGGTCATGTAGAACGGTACTGTTGACTTGCCCTTTCACATTAAAATCACGAGGTTCACCTTTATTAACAATATAACCTGCTTGTAAATTCAGATCCTGAATTTCACCTGAGATCTGGTTAGCACGAATACCCGCTTGTTTATTTACAGTACCTCGCGTTTCCGTTTCATGGCTATAACCTAATCCTACATTACCCGTCGGTTTAACAATGGTTGAGGTTGAAAGGGAGGCCCCCACTGAAGCACTATAGTCAACACTATGCTGCGTTCTGTGTAACGTATCTTGCTTCGAAATGATGTTCGTTTTCCCTTTGACATGCAAGTCAAGCTTGTCCGCATGAATATTCGAACTTTCTAAGTTAAGATCGCCACCAGCTTCAATTTTCAAATGTTGGGCTTGTAATAAACTGTTATTAAATGATTTTTTACGTTCATGACTAATACTTTCATTACCTTCAATGCCAACGGATACACCTGCCGTACATCCCGCATTAATGGCACTACAGCCCGCATTTGCTCCACCATAAATTTTCACTCTAGACAATCTTTCGTCTGATTGGCTGTCTTTCTCACCGGCTTGGATATTCACATCTTGTTTCGCTTTTAGGGTTAAATTGGTTTTTTCTGCACTCTCTACATTTTTCAGATGAATACTGCCTTCACGCACAGAAAGCACCAAATTCCCTCCTAACTTCGTACGAATATCGCTAGATTCTGTTAGGTGTTTTATTTCTTTCGTGCGTTCAAATGCGCCTTTCACTGAGCCACCAACTAAATCCCCCGTGATCACATTCAAGACATCACTTGCCTGCTGTAACACGACCGTACCGTCTTGTTTAATCCCATTTTGCGCATCAATAAACTGTTTAGCTAAATGACTTACCGCATCGGCAATCGCAGAATGAGCTTCTGCCTCTGGACCAATTTTTAATGTGGTACTTTCAATGTGACGGTCGTATTCATCTTTTTGTTTCGTCGAGGTAATGTCGCGAGCAGATAGCTCAAACCCTTGCTTCTGTGTTGGTTTTTCTTGCGCAAAAAACTCGGCACTCTTTTCTGACATTAACGCATTGATATCAGATGCAGATAAAACTGGCGAAACGGTTTTATCTGTTTTTGCTGTTTTCGCTGTAACATTAGCATTCGTTGCTGGCGTGTCAGTCTGACCTTTTGTGTTACTCTGCGTTGGCAAGTTGCTATTAATGTTAACACCACCAATGTCCGCATTCCCTAACACATGTAATGTGCCACTTTCAGCTTGTAACTCACTATTAGTATGGGTTAACAACGTTTCCTGTGTTTTCGTATGACGAATCGCCAAACCTAACTCAGCTCCCACACCCGTGTTAGTGGTTGGTACATTGCTAGAAGCTTTGCCACCTTCTTTACTGTTGTAGTCATAACGCGCAGAACGTCCTCCTCCACTTGCATGGGCTGAACCATACAGATGTGAAGTATATTCTTCCGTTTCAAGATTAGTGACATTTTTACCCGCTTGCGTTTTATAGTCACCTTTCACAATCCCGCTTAATTGCTGAGTTTTTAGCGTACTTCCTACTTGATTCACATCCTTTTCAACCGCCAAATGTAAACGATCGACCTCTAGGTTTGACCCCACTGACGTCGCTTTTGAACGTCGCTCTGTATAACTTTCAGCAGGTGAAAAGGTCAACGGACCCGCCTCATAAACATCATAAGATTGTTCCGTCTTATGCGCATCTTTTAAATTCAGATCACCCGTTTTGATAAAGCCAGTTTTTCCTTTCACATCTGAGGCTTGTAGCGTAATACTCGCATTCTTATCTGTTTCTAAATGCAAATGCCCCTCGCTTCTAATCTCAGCACCTTGTACATCACTACCACCAGTTTTGCTTGCATGGGAGCGCGCAAGATTTTCAATCCCTTGCTGTCCAACTAAACGTGTTTCTGTACGGCTTAAGATACTGCCTTTATTTTGGATTTTGCCTTCTGCTTCAATCTTCACGCGGTCACCTGCTAACGTACCACTGTTACTCACATGACCCGCCTTAATTTCAACATCACGAGCATGAATCACGGCATGACCGCGTCCTTGTGATTTTTGCGCTTCAGCTAAGGTTGATTGTGCAAGGTAGACTTGTGGCACAAAGACGTCTTTGCCTTTTACCTGCGTTTTGACATACCATACAATATCTTGTTTTAATTTTGCTTGTTGTTCTTGGGTTAAGCTTTCCCCTATTTTCAAACCAAGATCTTTCGCTTCAACAGAAGAGTTGTCGATCAATCTTTTGACTAAATCGACATTGCTTAGGTTATATTTTTTCGCCAGCTGATTATCGACTTTTTTCTCAATACTGCGCGTAATCAATTGGTGATCAAAATAGTTATCCCCTAAGACATTAACTTTCTGCTCTGTTTGACTATCAGATGCCACTTGGTTAAAGAAGTAGTCAGCACCTTTATAATCATCTTGGTTAATGTATTTCAATTGCGTACGATAAAGCGGATCAGTTTGTACTTTAGGGCGCGCTTCATCTACCGCTTTAAACAAGCTTTGTTTCGCGATTTCTGTCGCTTTTTTTGCTTCTTCCTCTAAAACTTTCAGTTCTTCTTTGAGTTGTTGCTCCGCTATTTCCTCGGCTTTCTGCTTTTCTGCTTTTTCACGTTGTGCTTTTTCCTCTGCAGCACGTTTTGCCTCTTCAGCCTGTTGTGCCTGTCTAGCAATTTCCGCTTGACGTGCCTCTTCCATTTCACGGGCTAATGCTTCTTGCTGAGCACGCTCCAACGTTTCTTGCGCTTTCGCAACACCGTCTTCTTCTTGACGTTTTTCCTCTTCTTTGAATTTTTCAGTACGTTCTTTTTGTGCCTTCTCTTTATTTAAACGTGCTTTTTCTAATAATTCTTGACGCTTGCGATCTTCGGCTAAACGCTTTTCTTCAAACAAGTGGTGTAATCGCTCTTGCAACGCTCTTGGTAAACTCTCAAAACGTTGATTATTTAAACGTCTTTCCTCATAAAATGCTTCTTCATCAATGTATTGCTCCTCATTCAGTTCTTTCAAATAACTGTTCAGCAAACGTCCATTTTTCGCGATTTCATCAGGATCAAGATAGTTAGGTTGCTCCCCCTCAATGATCTTTAATTCATCTTCATCAATTTCTCTTGTTTTCTTGTCTAACTGTACGCTGTTATCAATAAATAAATTAGGTATATCAAGAAGCTCTGATAAAGCCGATAAATCAACGCCTGTATCATTAATTTCTTTATCTGCGACTTCAGGGATAAACTCACTTTGTGGCAGAGTTAAAGTATGCTTACCGATCTGCAATTGACCATCAAATCCGCCTTGAATAGAACGCTCACCATTTTGTAAGCTGTTTGTTTTGAGTGCTAAACTGCCCGCCAAAATTTTGGCTTTTTGCTCAGGGTAATACACAAAACTGGTCGGATTTTGTTTAAAGGCTTTCCAACGTTGTGTCATTTGTTCATGAGAAAGTTGATGCCAGTTTTCCCCAAAGGCAGCCACCATCCCTTTCTGTAACATTGGAGAGTGTCTTACTTGTTGTAATAACTTATACGCACTGAAGTTCTCTGCTGAATAGAGATTCGCTTTAATAATTGGCGATGGCGATAATAACGCATCGAGAAAATCACCAAAGGTTTTAAAATTTCTTTCCGTATTCCCTAATCGAAAGAAAATATGACGAGTATAAGGTTTGTAGTGAATAGTCACATCCGCTTCTTGCTGGAAGAAATGTGATAATGCGTCAAATTTAAGCAGTTTCATTTCATTGACAATTTCATCTGCATCAGAACGGAAAGTGCCTTTCACATTAATCACACCATGATTCGTAATACTGGAGAAACCTCTTTCACTATCTCTTTTCGAGTTAAAGATCAAATTACCGTCTGTACGAAGCGAACCAAGTTGTTGCACCTCAACAACAGGCTTATCGATTTCTTTTACGTTGACGTTTAATTCATAGAAGTTATTATGCCAACCATGTTTTGCCGTTTCATTGATACGATAATAACGCGTATAATCTTTTTTCAGATCTTGATACTCAAGACGACCTGTGAGAGTAACATCATTAATTAACGCGTTTGCATTGATCGTCGCGTCACCTTTAGCAAAAATATTCCCTAAATTGTACACCGTGCGATCCGCTGTGAGGTTCATGGCGCCTTCAGAATGGAGTAAACTCTTACCTTGATTAATAAGATATCCTCCTTGGTTTTCTCCTCTTTTCGCGCTCAAATTCAAACTTTTACCCGCCCCCAAGATACCGCCTATGTTATAAATGCTGCCTTGTTTGGTATTAATCGTTAAATTTTGAGCACTTGCTAAGGTACCGTAATTCACAAAACCAGACTTGGTATTGATCGTGATATTCGCGTTTAATTGAATATTTTTTGCTTGATCAATTTGAACATTTTTTGCCGTGATTTCTAAGTTGTCTTTTGCTGTGATAAAGTTATTTCCTTCAGTCACAAAACTGGTGTCATCTTTAAAAGTGAGCTTGGCATTACCGTTACTGTGAATTAGCCCAGTGTTGACAAACCCTGGCGCTAACAATGAAGCGCCTTTTAAGAAACTCAGTGGTTGATTAACCCCATCCTCAAGTAAAAGATCACGACCTTTGGTTTGAATATCAAGTTCGCTAGACGCATAGATTTCTTTACTATTGACTAAATTATCAGCATCTAGCGTCACTTTCTTGCCGTAAATGCTACCTTTATTGGTTAATTTATTGGTTGTTGTGCTCAGCTCATTAGCAATAAGTTTCGCGTTATCTTCAAGATTCACACTCTTACTTGCTGTAATTTTGGCACTCGTTTTGGCAGTTAATTTCGCATTTTGTCTTACTGTTGTTTCTTGCGCTTGAATATCGACCGCTTTGTTGGCTTTAACTTCCTTACCAATAATAACGTGCTTACCGCCTTTAACTGTAAAATTCCCTTCCGCATGAACTTTGGCATAATTCTCATTCTGATTATTTTTTGTATTGCCTAATTCAACATCGCCTTCATGGGTTTCAATTTGAATATCCGCCTCAGATAAAATAATGCCATCATGTTTTACCCCAGCGCCTTTATCCGTTACGATTAATTTGATATTTTTACCGTACATTGCACCGGTACTCGCACCGCTAATCGCAATTTCACCTTGTGCCTCAGCGGTATGCTTTTCTGTCACTTGATGTGTCTTTAAATCATATTTACTGTTACCTGCGACAAAAGTGATATCGGTTTCGGAATTTCCTGTTCTTTCTTTTGTAATCGCTTGTTTTTGTTCAATCTTTTTGGCAATGATATCCAAATAAGGTAAGCCATCTGTGGCAAATCCATCCACCCCAATTGTCACTGTACCTTGCGTGACATTTAACTGCATTTGCTCAGGATCAATGGTACTACTGGTTGTTGCCACAAAACGATTGGCATTAATGGTTTTTACCCCATTAAGCACAATGCCATTTTGGTTCGCAATCACCAAATCGGCTTTTTGCCCTAAAATTTCAAGGGCGCCTTCAATTTTACTGGCATCCGGTCCAGTCACCTGATTTAAGATCGCTTTTGCTTCACTACCTTCCGTTAAATTCTGGTTACCTGGCAAATACCCCACTAACTGTGAGCGTTTTTCCTTGGCGCTATTGTTAAATACCGCCCCATTTGGGATGTTAAACTTTTTAAAACGGTTATCTGAAATGCCATTTTGGTTTGGTTTTGCAATATCAACTATGATGACATGGTTCTCAGTATGTTTGATTTTTGTTTGATGATCCCCTTTATAATGCTCTCTATCTAATTCCACATGATAGCTTGTGCTATTCGTCACATCAGTTAAGTCAGGTTTTCTTTGTACCACCGAATCTGTATCAGAGGCTTGTGCCATAAGTGGAAAAGACACCACACTTAATAATAAAACGGCGTATTCTTTCCAAGTCAACGACATCAATGTTGAAACCGGATTAAATGCGGTTTTGACTAACACAGAAAGGGTCGAAAGCGGCGAGTTAAGCGCTGGTTGAGAAGCACTTATCTCGGTGTCAGAAACGTCTTTTGATGAGGCATTTCCTACTGCAGAATTAATCGTTTCAGCAACAGGTACAAGACAGCCTTTAGTTTTACTAAAAATGAGTTTATAGCGATTTTTATTCATACTAAGTTAATCCTTCAACTTAAAAAAACATTAAAAAGAAACAGAACCACTGACGTAATAAACCGGTTTTTTATCCTGCGGTTTCACTTTTCTTACCGTATTGAGTGGTTGAGCATAAGTGAATGAGAAATTGAATAATCTCACTTGTCCCTTCACCCCTAGCGCAAAACCTGCAAGGGTATCTGTTTGATGAGATTGTTTGACATGTACCTTACCAATATCTACCCCGACGAAAGGTGATATTTGAGAAAGGTAAGCTTTTTGTGGATAAAAAGGGATGCTAAGGGTTTGTGAAAAATACGCACCACTGTCGCCTGAAGCAGCTCCACCTTTAAATCCTCTGATAGTATATTCATCACCAATAGAAAATTGATTTTCCGAATACAAACTATCAAAGCCATATTGAGCACCAATACGCGCTTGGTAAGTCAGCGATCGATCAAACATGACTATTGGACGGAGCCAGTTAACACTTCCTGACAATAATTTTAAAGTTTTTTCACGTTTTGTGTCATAGGCTGAATAATCCGCACCAAACCATCTCAACCCATTCGCATAAGCAATATCACTGTAGAGCTTGCCATAGCCTAAATTCGTCACATAAGACAAGCCAATATTCAGCTTATTATTGTGATAGTCACCTATCTCAATATCTGAGAAATAACTCAAGCGTTTTTTAAATTCTAATTCACCGTACACAGACAAAATTGTCTCTTTATTACGCAATAAAACGTGGGATAACTTCAGTGTTGCTGTCTGTGTTTTTCCCGAAGAGGTGTAAACGTCATTCTCCCCTTGAAGGCTTTTCTTATATTCCGATTCAGCTAACTTCAGTTCTAAAGTCGAGAAAGACAGAGGTTGAACATAAGACAACGCATAATTACGTTGTTGGTTTGCTTTACTGTGCTTATAAAAACGGTAACCTGTCGAAAAAGACCATCGATCATTGGTGCCGAGTAAGTCACTCCACGCAACATTGAGACTGGCTTGATTACGTCCATTGGCATTATTTTCTGTCCCTGAATTATTGATACTCAAGGTTACCTCAGGCCAATCGTTTCGGACTCGTTCAATATTAAGATTAGATGCGCCTTTTTCCTGACTTGCTACGACACTGACTTTGGCACTTTTGTTAGTCGTGTTCAAAATTTCTACCATCTGATCAATATCATAAACATTGAGTAATTTGTTTTTCAGATTTGGCAACACAGCTAACATGGCTTTATCTCTAAAATGCGTCGCTTTCTCACCCGCCACGAGAATATCGTTAACTGTTCCCCACAAAACCACAAATTCGAGATCACCATTCTTGATCTTCGGATTTTTTAAACCTATAGCACTGGTCACATAGCCGGAACGATACAGCAAATCAGTAAGATCTTTGACAAGTTGAAAAACGACTTTGGTTGACAGGGGTTTATTGAGATAGCGCTGACTCACTTCATCGAAATTTAAAGCGCCGCCCTTTCCACCTAAATCAATGGTTATACGCGTGATTTTTTTCGATGTTTCATCTACGCTATCTGTCGCAAGGGTTGACTTTGCCTCTTCTTCAACGGCTTGTTTATCTTCTAAAAACTGCTGCGCTTTTTTGAAATTTTCATTCACATTTTCAAATTGTTGTTTGTTTTTTAAATGCAATAATTCCTGTGTGAGCGGATTTGTTTCCTGACTATAAGCAAGAGTTGATTGGCATAAAAGAAAGGTTGCTGAGCAACCTAAAAATAAATAATTTAACCTGTTAGATTGATATTTTCCCATAAAATCTCCGTATTTTTGAGGGCAAAAATTCTACTACAAAAAAATCAAAATTATTAATCAATCTGGTTGTACCAGTATTTATATTACGAAGGGAGTACAAAATAAAATAATAATGCGCAAATATCAACCCAATAAAGATTAAAATTTAACTCATTTGTATAAATATTGATAAAAATCATATTATCAATAAGTTAGGCTATTTTTAATACACTGAATAAGTCAATGGAATGAAATGCTTAGGAAAACATTGAAGTGAATAAAATATAATCAAAGGAAGAAAGCGGACAAGGAATAAACAAAGCACAAACAACAAAAGATATTAAACATCAAATGGAAAATGTGTTTTGATGTTATTTGCGAAGACGATTGGCTGCTCCACATGAGCATTATGTCCTGCCTCCGGAATAATAACCAACGGCAATTTTGTCTGCTCTGCCATTTGTTTAAATTTATGGTCTTTTTCGCCACAAAAATAGTAAATCGGAAACGTGGATGCAATCAGGTAAGGTCGAAAATCAGGTTGTTTGGCTAAACTGGTGGCGAGCAACATATTCGCGATATGTTCACCACAATGTATAGCACGTTTTTGAATCAAATCTTGGCGGGCTTGTGGCGTGAGATGTGAGAAAACTGGTTGTTGATACCAATCGTCAAGAACGGACGCCATCGGTTCTGTTCTAAAACGTGTTGCCCAAGCAAGATCTTGTTGCCAACGTATTTTTCTCTCTTCATCGTGCTGTAAACCTAAATTCGCCCCTTCTAAGATCAATCCATGTAAGTGGTGTTTTGCATTCGTCTTAGACAAATAAGCAAAAGCGTAATACAACGCAATACGCCCTCCTAAAGAATAGCCGACCAAATAATAAGGTTGCTCACCTAGCTGTTGTAGTTGTTGCTCTACATAAGCACAAGTTTGTTCAAAATCTGTTACACATACGGTTTTCGCGTCATCGTGAAAAGGTAAATCTAAAGCAAGACAGGAAAAGTGCGGTAAATTTTCAATCACTTTTTGCCAATCGTGCTTGCTCCCTAATAAGCCATGTAAAAAAACAAAAACAGGCATTCTGACTCCTTAAAAAATGCCCGCCAAGCGAGCATTTATTTTTATTCACCGATTACCGCATAGCTAATTTGCTCAATCAGGCGCTTATAAATCGTACTGGCATCACTCGCCCCTACTTTAATCTCAATTAATGTGGTTTCACGGCGTGAATAGGCAACTTTTAATACCGCGCCTAAATCTGCCCAAGTATAAGGACGTGCATATTTTAAATCAAAGGTTTGCGCGAGCTGTGAAAACTCTAAATGATGTGGCATGCGGTAATACTTTTCTTTCACATCCGCTTCAACAGGCAACATATCAAAAATCGCACCACCATTATTATTGATCACAAAAATGATAGTCGGTTGAGTGACTTTTTTAAACAACGCAAGGGAATTAATGTCGTAAAGGGCAGACACGTCCCCGATCATCGCGACTAAAGGTTGATTTGCACCAATCCCAATGCCTGCGGCGGTGGCTAAAAGACCATCAATACCACTTGCTCCACGGTTCGTATAAACAGGATAACCTTCTGGTAATTTCGCTAACGCATCGACTAAACGAACAAATAAACTGTTGCCTAAAAATAAAATGCCGTTGTTGGATAAAATACGGTCTAAATGGTGAGCTAATGATGCCTCATTTAAATTACCACCGACTTGTTTCTCAATAAAACTGGCACAGAATTTAGACAGCGCAAGGGGTTCAAGTAACCACGGTTTTTGGCGCAATGGCGGATGTGCACGTAACCAATGATGCACTTTCGCATTAAAGCGTGTATGTGCATGATGATTTGGGTCGATTAAGCCCGTACTTTGTTCAACAATCCAATATTCTTGTTTAAAGGCTGCTAAAAATTGATTCACACGTTTACTAATAAACCCAGAGCCAAATTGAATAACAATATCCGCTTGTAATAATTTTTGCTTAACTGTTTGATTCGCTAACCAAATATCTGCATAAGGTAAACTGGCTTCAACACTCGATTGAACATCTGTTAAAGCAATCCAGCCCATGGTATTTGCCCAAGCCATAATGCCCATAGTTTGTTCCACGGGTAATCGCCCAACAACAATGACTCCTCGCATCGTCCGCCAATGATCCCAATTGGCGTGCATCAAAACTTCTTTCTGATCTGTTTGTTGTTGTATCCAAGGTTTATGTTGGTTTAACCAACGTTGAATAGGCACTAGCCAACTATGCGCCTCGATATCTGTTTCACTGGCTTCATAAAGGGGTTCAGCAAAAGGCACATTAACATGAACAACACCGGGTTGACGGGCTTGTTGATAACAGGCTTGCTCTAAACGAGAAATTAACCAATCGGCGCTGTAATCTTGACTTGGGCGCGGTAAATTAACACTTGCAACAGGATAATCCGCATACATATGCGGTTGTACAATCGCTTGATTTGCCCCGCATTCGATCAATTCTGGAGGACGATCAGCAGTAAGAACAATCAGATTTACTCCCGTTTGACGCGCTTCAATAATAGCAGGATATAGATTCGCCGCTGCCGTGCCAGAGGTGACGATCACGGCAACAGGCTTTTTGCTGACTTTTGCCAATCCTAACGCAAAAAAACCAAGTCCACGTTCATCAAAGTGAGTGTGGCAAGTCACACGATGACTATCTTGCAAACGTATCGCTTCCAAAGTCAGAGGAGTAGAACGAGATCCTGGTGCAATACAAAAATGCGCAACACCTTGGCGAACCAGGGTTTCCAAAATCACTTTTGACCAACAACGATTAAATACGCTTATTGACATATCTGTTCCCTTTTATAATTGATTCTGTTGCAATAACGATACTAAGCCCATAGCTTTACGCTCAATCTCTCGCCATTCTAACAATGGAATAGAGCCTTCAACAATCCCAGCCCCAGCAAAAACACATAATTGACTGTCATTTTCTGCCTGTTCAATAAAAGCAGAGCGTATCGTGACACAAAAATCCGCATACGCGGGGCCCATAACGCCCAATGTCCCCGCATACCAAGTGCGGTCGAAATTTTCTAATTTTCGTAACGCCTGTTTAGCTTCCAATTGAGGTAAACCCGCCACCGCTGCAGTCGGGTGCATCGCAAGTAAGATGTCTTTATCCCCACAACTTGCTTTTAGTTGTGCCGAAATTCGGCGTCGTAAATGTTGTACTTTACGGAGTTTTTTAAGTTCGACCTTTTCTATCGTAATTTGTTGCACAAAGGGCTGTAAATTTTGGCAAATGCCATCCACAACCAATTGATTTTCATATTCGTTTTTCTTGTCGTGCAACAACCAATCACTTTGTTGTTGATTTTGTTGTTCATCTTCCCCCATAAACGCGGTGCCCGCTAAGGCTTCCGTTTTTAATTGTAAACCGTGACGACGATACAATAATTCTGGGCTAGAACCAATAAAGGCACGCTGTTCACTTTCTGCTAACATAAAGTGATAACAACCTAGATTATATTTCTCACTTTCCGCTAACAAATCCGTTGCGGCTAACAGCGCCGCTGTTTTAAAGCAACGCTCATTCGCTAAAACAATTTTACTTAACTCGCCTTGTTTAATTTTTTGCAAGCCTTGTTCAACCCAACGGCACCATTCTGCCTGATCGGCTTTTTGCGAAATGAGGCTTATCTCTTGCTTCACCGTTTGAAGTGCGGTTTGTTTTTCAAATGTGCTTAAACAAGCGAGCGCCACAAGCTTATCTTGCTCGAATTGCTTTCCATCAATGAATAACGTTATCGTCATGCCATCTTGACATTGCTGTAATAAAAGACGCGGTAGCACAAACAACGCGTCACCATAAAACTGTAATCCACCGAGCAAAGCCAACTGCTGTTCTTGGATAAAGTGTGCCGCTGCACTGACATCAGAGAACTGACGAACCTGACCAATCGACGCCCATTTTGTCGCACCATCTCGCCCATGCAAATAAAACTGAGGATAATATTGCTGTGCTTTCAGCCAAGCTAGCAAAGAAAAGGTTGTTTCAGTATTGCACTGAAATACCACAATATCGCGATCTTTCTCCGGTTGATAAGCATTGATTTGTGCAATAAATTGTGCTTTGATTGACTGCAAATTATCCATATTGAAAAAGCATTGTTTTCGATAAAAAAATAAGTTAAAAATAAGCGTTAATTCTACCGCACTTTAATAGAAATTTTTACAAAATCTTTTCTCCCGCCTTAAATAAGCGTAAAGTGTCGTTATTTTATCCAATATCAATCGTTTCCGTTTACAAGCATAAGGTCTATCTATGGCGCATTTTCCTAAATCAGATAAATTAGAACACGTTTGTTACGATATTCGCGGACCTGTTCATAAAGAAGCACTTCGTTTAGAAGAAGAAGGACATAAAATTCTCAAGCTTAATATTGGTAATCCCGCCCCTTTTGGTTTTGAAGCTCCAGATGAAATCTTAGTTGATGTCATTCGCAACTTACCCACCGCACAAGGCTATTGTGACTCGAAAGGCTTGTATTCTGCACGTAAAGCTATTGTGCAATATTACCAATCAAAAGGTATTCACGGGGCGACGGTGAATGATGTGTACATTGGTAACGGGGTGTCTGAATTAATCACCATGTCATTACAAGCGTTGCTCAATGACGGCGATGAAGTGCTGATTCCGATGCCAGACTATCCGCTTTGGACTGCCGCGGCGACTTTAGCCGGTGGCAAACCAGTGCACTATTTATGTGATGAAGAAGCGAATTGGTTTCCTGATGTGAATGATATCAAAAGCAAAATCACAAAGCGTACTAAAGCAATTGTGGTAATTAATCCTAATAACCCAACGGGTGCGGTATACAGTAAAGATTTGCTGTTAGAGATCATTGAAGTGGCGCGCCAACATAAATTGATTATTTTTGCCGACGAGATCTACGATAAAATTTTATATGATGATGCAGTGCACCACCATATTGCCGCCCTCGCGCCAGATATTTTAACCGTCACTTTTAATGGGTTGTCGAAAGCTTACCGTGTCGCGGGTTTCCGCCAAGGCTGGATGATCTTAAACGGACCGAAAAAAGCCGCTGCGGGTTATATTGAAGGGCTCGATATGTTGGCGTCTATGCGACTTTGCGCCAATGTGCCAATGCAACATGCGATTCAAACTGCGCTAGGTGGCTATCAAAGTATTAATGAATTTATCCTTCCCGGTGGGCGTTTGCTTGAGCAGCGCAATAAAGCCTATGAGTTAATTAATCAAATCCCTGGGGTAAGTTGCGTCAAACCGCAAGGTGCGATGTATATGTTCCCGAAAATCGACATCAAAAAATTTAATATCTATGATGATGAAAAGATGGTGTTTGATTTGTTGGCACAAGAAAAAGTGTTATTAGTACATGGACGTGGTTTCAACTGGCATTCCCCTGATCATTTCCGGATTGTCACTTTACCTCATGTTCATCAAATTGAAGAGGCGCTCACGAAACTTGCTCGTTTCTTAGCCCACTATCATCAATAATTCTTGCTACTTACGGCAAACCGTTTCCTTGATGTTTCGGTTTGCCTTTTTATTTTCTGCCTTCTCGACCATTTCGCTTTCCTCGCATTATTACAAGTAAGAATAATTATCATTGACTTAAATCAATTTATTGGTTAAATTGACCGCACTTTTAACCGTAAACACTCATCTGAGGAATGTGATTATGAAAAAAATCTCAACACTTGCATTGGCTTTATCTGCAGTGATTTCAACATCCGCTATGGCGGCAAATGAAGTTAACGTTTATTCTTACCGCCAACCTTACTTAATCGAACCTATGTTAAAAGACTTCGAAAAAGACACTGGCGTAAAAGTCAACGTGATTTTTGCGGATAAAGGCTTAGTGGATCGTGTAAAACGTGAAGGCGAGTTAAGTCCAGCAGACGTATTATTAACAGTTGATATCAGTCGTGTGATGGAAATTGTAAAAGAAGGTTTAGCGCAACCAATCCACAGTGAAACCCTTGAGAAAAATATTCCAGCGCAATTCCGTGATTCCAAAGATGAATGGTTTGCTTTAACAACGCGTGCACGTGCCATTTACACTGCAAAAGATCGTGTGGGTAAATTACCAGCTGACTTCACTTACTACGATTTAGCAAAACCTGAATACAAAGGCAAAGTCTGTGTGCGTTCGGGTAAAAATGCCTATAACGTATCTTTAGTTGCCTCTATGATCGCACACGATGGCGAAGCGAAAGCAAAAGCGTTCTTAGAAGGCTTAAAAGCGAACCTCGCACAAAAACCACAAGGTGGTGACCGTGATCAAGTGAAAGCGATTAAAGAAGGTATCTGTGATTACGCGTTAGGTAACAGCTATTACTTCGGTAAAATGTTAGACGATGAAAAACAACGTAGCTGGGCAGAAGCGGTTTACATCAACTTCCCGAACCAAAAAGCGCAAGGTACACACGTTAATATCAGTGGTGTAGCCATTGCAAAACACGCGCCAAACAAAGCCAATGCGGTGAAATTAGTGGAATATTTAAGCGGTGATAAAGCTCAACATTTATACGCTGAGTTGAACCATGAGTATCCAGTAAAACCAGGAGTTGAGCGCTCTAAACTGGTTGCATCTTGGGGTGAATTCAAAGCTGATGATATCGCTTTAGAGAAAATCGCAGAAAATTATGATAAAGCATTAAAATTAATTGACGAAGTGAAATTCGATCTTTAATTTAGTGACCTGATTTATCTCAACTGGCAAGGGCGACGTTAATGTCGCCCTTTAAATATTATTATAGACGACGCTAAGATGTATTCACTCAAAAAAATCAGCTGGAATTTCACCGCACTTTTTATTGTGTTGTTCTTTCTCTTGCCTTTAATTTCTATTCTTTATCAATCTTGGCAAGCCGATTGGGACAATATTCAACATCTTTGGCAAACCGTTCTCACCGACTACAGTATCAATTCGCTCATTTTGGTTTTAGGCACGGTGTTTTTAAGTTTAGTGTTCGCCATTCCCGCCGCGTGGATTATCTCAACTTACCAATTTGTCGGACAAAAAACATTGCAATGGGTGCTTTGTTTGCCTTTAGCGATCCCAGCTTATTTAGTCGGCTATCTATACACTGATTTATTAGATTATCCCGGTCCGGTACAATCACTTTTACGGGAATACTTTGCTTGGCATAGTCCACAAGATTACTGGTTCCCGCCAATTCGTTCGCTTGGCGGCGCCTGTTTCGTATTAGCACTGGTCTTGTATCCTTATGTATTTTTACTTGTTCGTGTTGCTTTATTGGAACAATCAGAAAATTTAATTCATAGTGCCAAAACCTTAGGCGCTAGCCGTTTTTACTTATTTAAAAAAGTCACGTTACCTTTGATTCGTCCAGCCATTGCCGTGGGTGCCTCATTAGTCGCAATGGAAACCCTTGGCGATTTTGGTACCGTGTATTATTTTGCGGTGCCGACATTAACTACCGCAGTCTATGATACTTGGCTTGGATATGGTGATTTAGGTTCTGCTAGCCAAATTTCTTTGTTAATGCTGTTTATGATCTTCAGCTTATTATGGTTAGAACGTTATAGTCGTCGTAAACAAAAAACCTATCAACGAGGTTATGAGAAAAAGCGCCGTTTAACGCCTCTTTCTGGTTTCAAACTTGTCCTTGCTCAATTGTATTGTTGGGGCTTGGTCAGTATCGCCTTCATTATTCCTTTTGCGAAGCTGATTTATTGGGCACTGTCTTATTTTGATATCCGCCAAGCGGATAACTTTTTCCATTATGCTTATCATAGCTTATCCAGTTCGGTGATCGCTTCTGTTGTATGTGTACTGTTAGCCCTCTTTTTACACTTTTTTAATCGCCTCGCGTTGCAAAAAAGTCCGATACAGCAGCGTGTTGCACATTATGGCTTACAACTTTCCTCCCTCGGCTACGCCATACCCGGTACCGTCTTAGCTATTGGGATTCTGATCCCTTATACTCGCGCAGATCATTTACTCAATGATCTGCTAAAATCCTTTGGCTTTTCCCCTGTTGGTTTAATTTTCTCAGGATCGATGTTTGCTCTCATTTGTGCTTATACCGTACGTTTTTCTGCCATGGCAATTGGTGGTATCGATGCCTCGTTTCAAAAAATATCACCTTCCTTAGATATGGCAAGCCGTACATTAGGTCAAAACGGCATCAAAATGTTACATCGTGTTCATCTGCCATTATTGTCTAAAGGTATTCTCACCGCATTGATGATGGTGTTTATCGAAACCATGAAAGAATTAAATGCTTCGTTATTATTACGTCCTTTTAATTTTGATACTTTGGCAACCCATGTTTTCACTTTTACTTCCGATGAGCAGCTCGAACAAGCCGCCCTACCTGCCATTGCGTTAGTGTTAGTCGGCTTATTACCAGTGATTTGGTTGACACGCTCACTGGTGCTTCATTCCGAAAAAGATCGCTAATTATGAATATATTACAAATATCCCAATTAACTTGTGGTTACAGTACCGAAAACGTCTTACAAAACTTAGATCTGGCGATGGCTCAGAATGAAATTCTCTGTTTACTCGGAGCCAGTGGTTGTGGCAAAACAACGCTCTTGAAATCGATTGCCGGCTTACAAGACATCAGTCAAGGCAAGATTTTGTTTAATGAGCAAAATTTAGCTGGACTGCCCGTGGAACAACGGCAAATTGGAGTTATTTTTCAAGATTACGCGTTGTTTCCACATTTAACGGTGAAAGAAAATATCGCCTTTGGTTTACAGAAGAAAAAAGCGGCAGAAAAAACAGAAATTATTGAAAAAATGACCGCACTTGTGCGCCTCACAGGCTTACTCGAGCGTTATCCTCATGAATTATCTGGAGGTCAACAGCAGCGAGTTGCCATTGCACGTGCTTTAGCTTGCAAACCGCGTTTATTGTTATTAGATGAACCTTTTTCCAATATTGATAGTCAAGTGCGTTATCAGATGATTGATGAGATCAAGGACATTTTAAAAAGCCAACAAATTCCCGCGATTTTTGTCACTCATAGCAAAGAAGAAGCCTTTGCCTTCGCTGATAAACTTGCCATTATGGATAAAGGCAAAATTGTGCAAGTCGGTGATGCCGACCTACTCTATCAAATGCCTATCAATAAGTTTGTGGCAGAGTTTTTAGGTAATGTCAATTATTTAACTTGCCGTATTACGTCAGACCGCAGCTTCAATTCGGTGATTGGTGAATACACCTTTACTCAACTGCTCACCTTTTCCAACGGGAAGCCAATAAGTGTCGGACAGAACGTACATTGGTTAGTACGTCCACAAAGTTTCCAAATTCATCTTGATGAGCAAGGCAGTGGAATCATTAGTAAAAAGCGTTTTTTAGGGCCTTACTTTCAATATGATGTTAATATTGGCGACGAGTGCTTTATGGTACAAAGTCCGAAAAACTTCCCGCTTGATGCGCAGGTTCGTTTAAATTATAAATGTACCGCGCCTGTTCTTTTTGACATCTAGCCCGCTCTTTTATTGTAACGTAATAAAAAATCTGCACCGTACTGAATACGAGTGCAGATTTCGCAAGATGTGTTATCTGGTTTAAAAAGGACTATTCATTAAAATTAGCTGGTAAATATGCCTGCATATTTGCCCAAATCACCCCACTGTCTTTACCATATTGACGGATACACTCTTTGACATCGTTCACTTGCTGTGTTTGACACAACGTCTTTAGCGAAAGATAAAAGCGTTTCGCTAACTCACGCGCTGATGGATTGGCAAAATAAAACAACCCTACACGTGTATATAACCCTTTCAAACTATTTAAAATCAAACCATACACAGGATTATCAGATGCAAATGCTAATTTACGGAAAAGATCATAATCAAAATTAGTATAAGCTTCTGCTGTATCTGCTAGAGTATCAAGATCCTTAAACGCTTCGAGTGATTTCTGTGGTTCTACTTTGAAGGCTTTTTGAATATAGATTGCCGAAATATTGGTTCGCGCGGACAGGATGTTAGAAATGAAACTAGGTAACTTGGTGCTATCTAAACGTACTAATACCTCTAAAATATTCAAGCCCGAGGTTTCCCAAATATTATTCACTTTAGTTGGTTTCCCATGTTGAATATTCAACCAACCGTCACGCGCCAAGCGTTGTAGCACTTCACGTAACGTGGTACGCGTCACCCCAATTTTCTCTGCCAACTCACGTTCAGCCGGCAAATCGGAGCCTGGTGGGAAATGATTATTCCAGATACTTCTGACAATATATTCTTCCGCTAAACCAGCCGGACTCTGTGCTTTTAAAAGAGGTTGATCATTATTCATACGTTTCTTCTAGTCGATTAAATTTAAAATGTGATACAGATAACAAATAGTTATTTTAAGTATTATCGTGTAATGCAGTATATATTACAATGATTCCAATATTATATTCAAAATTTCTAAAAATATTAAATATTAACTAAGGTGGTAGTAAAAATGAGTTATACTCAAGCATTCCTAAGAAATTTCTTAGGAACAAGTCCTAATTGGTACAAAATCACAATTGTCCTTTTCCTTATCATAAACCCTATAATCTTCTTCTTTATCAGTCCCTTTATTGCCGGTTGGCTCTTAGTTGCTGAATTCATTCTGACTCTCGCCATGGCACTGAAATGTTACCCTCTTCAACCCGGTGGTTTACTGGCATTAGAAGCCGTGGCGATTGGTATGACCCATCCAGAACACGTGAAAGCGGAAATCATAGCAAACTTCGAAGTCATCCTACTATTGATCTTTATGGTTGCAGGGATTTATTTTATGAAACGGTTATTGCTGTTTGTTTTCACAAAATTACTTTTAAGTATTCGTTCAAAAATGGTGTTATCCCTTGCTTTCTGTTTAAGTGCGGCCTTTTTATCGGCTTTTCTCGATGCTTTAACTGTGGTAGCCGTGATCATCAGTGTAGGTATGGGGTTCTATGGGGTATATCATAAAGTTGCTTCAGGCAATAATTTCAACGACGCCACTGATATTACCAAAGACGATAAAATTGGTGAAAATAAAGACACGTTAGAACAATTCCGCGCTTTCTTACGCAGCTTAATGATGCATTCTTGTGTGGGAACCGCATTAGGTGGCGTCATGACTATGGTCGGTGAACCCCAAAACTTAATCATTGCAGAACAAGCCAAATGGGCATTTGGGGAATTCTTCTTACGTATGCTCCCAGTCACGTTGCCAGTTCTCATTTGTGGTTTAGTGACCTGCTTCTTAGTGGAAAAATTTAGTGTATTTGGCTATGGCGCCAAATTGCCACGTAAAGTATGGGGCATCTTGGCAAAGTTTGATCGCAATAATCAACAAAAAATGTCGCAACAAGATCGTTTGAAACTTTTTGTGCAAGCTTTAATTGGTATTTGGTTGGTTGTTGGACTCGCATTCCATCTCGCCGCCGTCGGTATCATTGGTTTAACGGTGATTATTTTGGCTACTTCATTTTGTGGTGTCACTAGCGAGCATGCTATTGGTAAAGCCTTTCAGGAATCCTTACCCTTCACAGCATTGTTAGTGGTGTTCTTCTCGGTTGTTGCCGTCATCATTGACCAACATCTGTTTGCGCCAATTATTCAGTTTGTGCTGGCGGCCAGTGAACATACTCAGCTTGCCCTTTTCTATATTTTTAACGGTTTGTTATCCGCTATTTCAGATAATGTGTTTGTGGCCACAGTTTATATCAATGAAACCAAAGCAGCATTAGAGGCTGGCTTAATTGCTCAACCACAATATGAATTACTGGCAGTAGCAATTAATACTGGTACCAATCTTCCTTCTGTTGCAACCCCAAATGGTCAAGCCGCATTCTTATTTTTATTGACCTCATCACTTGCACCATTAATTCGTCTTTCTTATGGTAGAATGGTTTATATGGCATTGCCTTATACCATCGTATTATCCTGTATTGGTTTATTGGCTGTGGAATATATTTTGCCTGGCGCAACCAATGTGCTCATTCAAATTGGTTTATTAAAGCCAATGTAATGACAAGTAAAAGGAGGAAACATGCTAAGCTTTTTTAAGACACTCTCAACAAAACGAAGTGCATGGTTTCTATTGTTTAGCTCAGCTTTACTATTAGAGGCTATCGCTCTTTATTTTCAACATGGCATGGGGCTCGCCCCTTGTGTCATGTGTATTTACGAGAGGGTAGCTATTCTTGGCATTGCTTTCTCCGGTTTATTGGGGTTACTCTACCCGAGTTCGATGCTTTTGCGCCTTGTTGCGTTATTAATTGGTTTAAGCAGTGCAATCAAAGGCTTAATGATTAGCATCACCCATTTAGATCTACAACTTTACCCTGCACCTTGGAAACAATGTTCAGCGGTTGCAGAATTTCCCGAGACTTTACCCTTAGATCAGTGGTTTCCTGCGCTCTTCCTCCCTTCAGGCTCATGCAGTGAAGTAACATGGCAATTTCTTGGCTTTTCTATGGTGCAATGGATCGTCGTCATTTTTGCACTCTATACCTTATTACTTGCTCTCATTTTCATCAGCCAAGTCAAACGTCTAAAACCCAAGCAGCGCAGACTCTTTCATTAAGTCATAAAAAAATGGTGCGATAAAGCACCATTTTTCATTTCTCATTCGATATAGATTAAATTTCTTGCACGACAAACTGCAGGGAATGTCTTGCTAATAATCTTGCTTTACGCTGCTTTAAGCGTTTTAAACGTAATGCGCGTCCTTGTGATAAACGATATAATTTTTTTGTCGGCTTCAAAAAGCTTTTACGTCTCGCCATACTCTTCCTCTTATTGTGTCGTTACGGTTGTCGCTAACGTATCCGTTTCTTTCTTGATTTCGTTGATGTTTTCTATTTCGGCGGCTTGTGTATCTAATGTTTCTTCAATTTGTGCTTGCTGTACCCGATAATAATGCACAATGCTGTTCATATAACGACGGATATTTTCCACATAGTGATATGCTTCATAGCCTCGCGCATACCCGTATTTTAACCCCGTGTAATAGCGTTTTTCTGCTAATAGTGGCAAATTCTTCTTCACATCTAACCAATTATCGGGATCACCACCTAGGCTCTTGGTTAAACGGCGCGCATCTAACAAATGCCCTAATCCCATATTATACGCAGCTAAGGCAAACCAAATACGCTCATCTTCTTTAATCGTATCAGGCATTTGCGTAATAAGCCAATGTAAATATTCTGAACCAGCTTTAATACTTTGTTCCGGATCCGTTCTGTCTTGAATTCGCATCCGCTCTGCTGTGGCTTTCGTTAACATCATCATACCTCGTACCCCGGTCGGTGAGGTTGCATCAGGATTCCAATGGGACTCTTGATAAGCAATTGCCGCCAATAAACGCCAATCAAGATCGCCTTTATATTTTTCAAAGAGCGGGGCAAATTTCGGTAAAACCGTTTCTATTGCACGTAGATAGCTACGGGTATCAACATAGTCAAATTGCGCTAAATGATTAAAATATTTTTCTTCAATACGCGCAATCAAGCCTGTTTCAATAGCGCTATTCATAAAATCTAATAATGAGGCTTGCAATTCACTATACGAATTACTTGGTAAATACCAATGCACCGTCGATTCATCCGTCACATCAAACGCGACCGCTACATTTGGCTTAATTTGTTGCACCGCAGACACATCAATAGAATTCGCGATCACATAGTCAATTTTGCCATCTGCCATTTGAATCAGCAGTTCTTCCGGAGTAAGTTTTTCATTTACACGCCAGATTAAGTCAGGGTATTTTTCTTTTTCTACTTTTAATAATTCCGTGAGCTCTGATCCAGAGGCAATACTTAAACTGCCTTTCAATTCCCCTAGACTACGTGGACGTTCTGTTCCCTTACGGTACACTAACTGCCACGAAGCCGAATTATAAGTGGGACCTACTTGGAACATATCTAATTTATTCGGTTGATACAACAAATTCGCCGCCGCAATATCAATTTTATTATTTTTCAGCGCGCTAAAAAGTTCATCACCATTTGACATCGCGAGAATTTCGAGATCCACATTAAGATAGTCAGCAAACGCCTTACTCAACTCATACTCAAGTCCCGCCGCTTGTCCTGCATGATCAATAAAATAAGAAATCGGATTATTAATTGTTCCCACCACCAACTTACCGCGACTTTGAATCGCAGTATAGCGGTTCTCTTCAGAACGCATGATTTGTTGCCAAGGAAACACCATATCTATTGCCCATAGCAATAAGGCTACAATCGCAATAATACGTAGAAATAAACCTTTCAAATGACCTCTATTGACTCGATAACTGAAAATTGACGCATTTTAACCATTAAATCCAGATTAGACAAATCAAAAAAGCGTTTCTTTTTTAAACAATTCAAATATCACGATGTCGCCATTCAGAGCTTAACTTGCCTATTACTCGCCTCATCAATATAATATGTGCCTATTTTTACTCTCTCGTTAGGAGGATAAGATGGATTTTGCGATCTATCTTCAATTCTTTATTGGACTCATCGCTTTAGTTAACCCAATAGGGGTTGTGCCAATTTTCTACTCCATGACATCAACCTTGTCAAAAGAGCAACAAAATAGAACCAGCTTCATCACCTGTATTTCTATTAGTGTGATCTTATTAGTCAGTTTTTTCTTTGGTAGCTTTATTTTAAATGCATTTCATATCTCAATTGATTCTTTCCGAATTGCTGGTGGGATCGTAGTGATTTTAATTGCGTTAACCATGATTAACGGAAAAATCGGTGAGCATAAGATGAATAAAGAGGAAAAAAGTGAAAACTTCGATGACTACAATAATATTGCGGTCGTCCCCCTTGCCACGCCAATTATGGCAGGCCCCGGGTCGATTAGTGCGACCATTGTTTTTAGCTCGACACAAAATAGCCTTATTAACTATTTCTATTCCTCAATTACGATCATCCTGTTTGGTGTAGGCTGTTACATTTTATTACGTTACTCAAAACCCGTGATTAAACGCTTGGGTAAAACGGGTTCTAATGTGATCACTCGTATTATGGGATTACTCTTAATGTCGCTTGGTATTGAGATCATCATTGGTGGCTTAAGAAACTTAGGCATTGTTTAAAAGACATCACTCCCTTTAACTCCCCCCATATACGGTGAAGTTCAGTGCCCTGCCTTTGACTTCACCGTTGTCTAGAAAATGATTTATGATATTTCAACCCTTTTGCTTTAAAAATGAACTTTCACTTAACTTAACACAATAAATTTAGATAAAAATCAATAAAAACAGAAAAATACTAAATTTAATCTAATAACAACTTATTTTTTTAAATAGACAAAAAAAAACGTTTGCATCCGCCTTCACTTCTGTTGAATACTCTTTCCTGTGCCTAAGTGGCAAATTATTATAATAAATCGCAAACCAATTAAAACATCATATCTAGAAGGAAATCATTATGTCTCAAGTTGCAACATTAGATGCGTTTTTAGAAAGAGTCGCACAACGCGACGGTACGCAACCTGAATTTTTACAGGCAGTACGTGAAGTATTTACCTCTATCTGGCCTTTTTTAGAAGCTAACCCAAAATATCGTTCACAAGCCCTACTTGAACGCTTAGTTGAACCTGAACGTGTTATTCAGTTCCGCGTAGCATGGACAGATGATCAAGGTCAAACCCAGGTTAACCGTGCATTCCGCGTGCAATACAACAGTGCAATCGGTCCTTTCAAAGGAGGAATGCGCTTCCATCCTTCTGTTAATCTTTCCATTTTAAAATTCTTAGGTTTTGAACAAATCTTCAAAAACGCGTTAACCACATTACCAATGGGGGGCGGTAAAGGCGGTTCCGATTTCGATCCTAAAGGAAAATCTGACGGTGAAGTCATGCGTTTCTGCCAAGCTTTAATGGCAGAATTATACCGTCATGTTGGCGCCGATACCGATGTGCCTGCGGGTGATATTGGTGTAGGAGGACGTGAAGTCGGCTATCTAGCAGGTTATATGAAAAAATTATCTAACCAAGCCGCTTGCGTGTTTACCGGTCGTGGCTTGTCATTCGGTGGCAGTTTAATTCGCCCAGAAGCAACCGGTTATGGTCTAGTCTATTTCGCCCAAGCGATGCTCGCTGAAAAAGGGCAAAGCTTTGCCGGTAAAACGGTGTCTGTTTCAGGTTCGGGTAACGTGGCGCAATATGCCATTGAAAAAGCGCTGCAATTGGGGGCAAAAGTCGTAACTTGTTCTGACTCATCTGGTTATGTTTATGATGAAGCCGGTTTCACAACAGAAAAATTGGCTGCATTAATGGAATTGAAAAACGAAAAACGCGGTCGTGTGGAAGAATACGCGAAACAATTCGGTTTAAAATACGTAGCAGGCAAAACGCCTTGGGAAGTCAAAGTTGATATTGCGCTACCTTGTGCGACACAAAACGAATTAAACTTAGCGTCTGCTAATACCTTAATTGCCAATGGCGTACAATTAGTGGCTGAAGGGGCTAACATGCCAACTACTATTGAAGCAACAGATGCCTTTTTAGACGCTGGCGTGCTCTTTGGTCCGAGTAAAGCGGCGAATGCTGGCGGTGTAGCAACCTCAGGACTAGAAATGACGCAAAGTTCACAACGTTTATACTGGTCTGCGGAAGAAGTCGATAAAAAACTCCACAGTATCATGTTAGATATTCACGCGAACTGTAAAAAATACGGCACGATTGAAGGTCAAGCCAATATTAATTATGTCGTTGGTGCAAACGTTGCGGGATTTGTCAAAGTCGCCGATGCGATGTTAGCGCAAGGTGTTTACTAAACTAAAATAAAAAATATAGCAAAAAAACACCGCACTTTGTTCGTCAAGAAAGGCGCCAAGTGCGGTGTTTTTTATTGATGTGAGGATGTCTGTCCGTGTCCGTGTCCGTGTCCGTGTCCGTGTCCGCCACGCAAGTGAAGGATTTTTCCATCTTTATCAACATGAAACGCCTGACCAAATCCTTTCACATATAAACTTTGCTTCGGAGATAAACTGAAAAGTTTAAAATCAGATAAGCGGGCTAAACCATCAATTCGCTCACCATAACGTTGACGTAATGCCGCTAAAAGTTGTTTACCTTCTTCACTCTCCTTTTCAATCAAGCGCGCCTCTGCATTCGTGGTCAAACGCTTACGCGCAAATAATTCTCTCGCCGTTTTCTCATCTTCAATCAGCATTAAAGATACTTTAGGGACTTGCTGCAAATTTCGAGCATGTCTTGCCATTTCTGAAATCAAAACGACATAGCAATCATTATGATAAGCAAAAGGCGCATAACTGGCATTAGGCTCACCCTTTTCATTTACTGTAGCAAGTTGGATCGTTTGGCAAGCATTCCTGAAATCAACAATTTCAGTACTAATTTTGGCTTGTAAAATCTGTTGTCGTTCTTCCGACATAGTTCCTCCTTAATCAATAAGGTTAATGATAATAATTTTTATTTGCATAATTATGTAAAAAATGACAAGATTGTCAATGTAAATTATTTGTTACATAAAAGTGAGTGTCATTAAAAAATACACAACAACGACTTTGTTATTTTTCTCTTATTTTGGTTTAAAGGAAGCTTGTTAAACAATGATGAGTAGCCAATTACAAGGATTTTTCACACAATTATTTCACTTAGCACGCATTTTTTGGGGTGATAAAAAGAACTGGTCATCTTGGATTATTTTAGCGACTGTCATTGCGATTGGTGTCTTTATTGTTTCCTTAAATGTCATGATCAATGATTGGAGCAAACATTTTTATGACACCTTAGCAGAATTAAACGTCCAGCTTATTTTGCCTCTTATTCAAGAATATTTAATTTATGTCGCACTCTATATTTTAGTCAGCGTTTATCGGAGCTGGTTACGTAAGCTGTTGATTATTCGCTGGCGCCAAGCCATGACAGAACACTTTGTCGAACGCTGGTTTAGTAAAAAGATTTTTTATAAATTGGCACAAGAAAATAAAATGGATAATCCCGATCAACGTATCGCAGAAGATATTCACTTATTTGCTAAATACAGTCTAGAGCTCACCGTATCCTTTGTCCTCAATTTCGTCCAATTAGGTTCTTTTTTAATGATCCTGTGGAATCTCTCCGGCTCCCCAACATTCAACTTGTTTGGATATGATATTGTTATCAAAGGTTACTTAGTATGGATTGCCATTATTTATGCGTTTTTAGGGAGTGTTGTTACCCATTTAATTGGTCGTAAGCTTCATCCACTCAATTATAGTCAACAAGTTTACGAAGCCACTTTCCGTGGAAATTTAGTACGTCGTCATGAACATGCCGAGCAAATTGCGTTATATGGTGGAGAGCAAACAGAAAAACGTAAATTGGCTGATGAGTTTGCGCATATTGTCAAAAATTGGCGAGCGATTATGGATAAAGAACGTAATCTTGGTTTCTTTACAGTAGGCTACTCTCGCTTTAGCTCAATGTTACCTGTCCTTTGTGCAATTCCCTTACTGTTGCTTAAAATTATTACTTTTGGTGGCTTAATGCAGATCCGCAGTGCTTTTGGTACTGTATTAAGTTCATTAAGTTGGTTTATTTATGCTTATACCATTTTACCCGAGTGGTCTGCTACCATTTCACGTTTAGCGCAATTTAACCGAGAAATTGAACAATTCGAAAAATCCTACTGCACACCACAGTCACCAAAAAAAGCGATGATCTCAGTTGAAAACCTTTCACTGTTTACTTCTGATCATCAGCTACTCTTAAAAAATATCCAGTTTTCTGTACAAGAAAAAGAATGGCTACATTTAAAAGGACAAAGTGGTTTAGGAAAATCCAGTTTATTACGCACGTTATGTGGTATTTGGCAATATTATTCGGGACAATATCAAATATGCCTGAAAAATCATTTATTTATTCCACAAAAAACTTATTTAAATGAAGGTAATCTCGCCGAATTATTACGTTATCCAAATCAACATCACTATTCACCACAAGAACTTAATCAAGTGCTTAACCTTGTGGGCTTAGAGAAATGGCAGAATCGCTTAGAGGAAGTATTACCTTGGCATATTGTTTTATCACATGGTGAGCAACAACACTTAGCCTTTGCACGTATTCTTCTCACTAAACCCCAACTCTTATGTTTAGATGAGGCAACTTCAAATTTAGATGAAACCTCTGCCCTCTTATTAATGCAATTAATTCGTGAGCAATTACCAAATACTACTGTGATTTTTACTTCACATCAAACCAAAATAAGTCAATTGGCTGATCGAGAAGTGGATTTAAATAGTTATTTACCAGAACAGAACTAAATTCCCTTTTAATGCTTTTTTATATGATTTCAACAAGTTAAAAATTGATTAAAAAAATACACTTGACATCCCCTTTTTATTAAAGATAACGAGAATCGTTTTTATTTAGATTTAACATTAATTTAACAAAAGGAAATGTCATGTCATTCAAACATAAAACACTGGCGCTTTTTGTCGCACATGCTTGCTGCACTTCTGCCTTAGCAGAAAACGCGGCTACCACGTTAGAACCCATCGTGGTTTCCGATCTCAGTCATACCACGCTGAACCTTGATCAAAATAAGCTTGAAAAAGAAAGTCCAAAAGATTTAAAAGCTATTTTTGCCACAACGCCAAATATTAATGTTATCCATACGGGACATGCACAATTAGGCGATATTGAAATTCGCGGTATGGGAAGCAGCCGAGAAATCTTTGCTACCGGCGCAAACCGCGTCACAATGGAATTAGACGGTATGGACATTAGCCCGAGTTTTTATTTTGGACACAGCTCACGCCATGGTCGGCAATATTTTGATCCCAGTGATCTAAAACGTGTTGAGATTCATAAAGGTCCAAACAGTCAAGGCGTGGCAGGGCATGTTCGTTTCCAAACGAAAGATCCTCGTGATTATCTCTTGCCTAACCAACGTACAGGTGCACAACTTCGTGCTGGCTATTTAGGCGACAGTGATGCTTATTATGTTGGGATAACTGGTGCCACTTTATTGGATGAACACAGTAGTGCTTTAGTGAGCTATACACGACGCTGGTTTAATGAATTTAATAATAAGGGAGGCTTGGATGTCACAGGTAGTCAACGTACTAAAAGCAATCCTTCCAGTGGTTATAGTAATGCAGTGAACAGTAAATTACGCTATTCACCAAATGATCGCCATAAATTTACGCTGAATTTGCAGCATTATGATTTAAAACGCACCGCCTATTTAGAAGATAGCTTAGGAACAACGACAACACGACGTGGCACAAAAACAGTTCATCATAATACCAACATTCAGAAAAATCGGCGTCATGCAATTGCTTTCAGTCATGACATGCAACAAACCACAGCATTTTTTGATCACCTGCACTGGCAAATTGCGTTACAACAAACGAAAAGCACGAGCCGTAATACAGGAGCGGTCACGAGTACATCAATATCTCCTCCCCCAAGTACGCCAAAATTTAGCCAAGAGCGTTCACTTGATGGCTTTAAAACCAAAACCATCAGCTTAAAAACGGAATTCAATAAAAGCCTTGGGCAACATGTCGTACATGAGCTTCACTATGGACTAAAATTGCAATATAGCCAAATGCAAGCTTTACGCCAAACACAATCCCTTAACGAACAGGGAAGTAACACTCGAACCAGCGCCTTTTTCCCGACACAGCAACAATGGCAAAGTAAACTCCATCTTTCCGATCGGATCAGTTTTGGTAAATCTGGTTTAAGCTTGACACCATCCATACATCTCACACAGATTAGAATCAAACCGAAAACAGAAAATGTATCGAAGAAAAACCGTGAACAATTATTTACTTACAAGGATACCGCCATTGGTTACGGTCTGCGTGTTGATTATGCACTCAATGAAGCGAATTTACTGAGTCTGAACTATCAGCACGCCACCCGCTTACCCGGCTATGGGGAAAACAATGCGCAAAGCTATGGACACTGGCCAGCAAAACCGAACCCTCATCTACAGCCAGAAACCTCAGATGGTATTGAATTAAGTTGGCGTAGTGCGGGGGCGATTGGTCAACAAACCACGACCTTGTTCTATAACCGTTACAATGACTTAATTTATCTCGATACCACGGCATGTTATGCTGACCGAACAGGTCAAGTGCCTTGTGATTTAGCAAATGAAAAAGGACGTAGTTATAGCTATGGAATAGAATTCGACGGTAAACTCAATCTTGATACGATCGGCTTCGCTCAAGGAACATATTTAAATGCAGGCTTCGCTTACAGCAAAGGGAAGACCGCGAACAAGCAACCACAAGGACGTCTTGATCCCCTAACAGGCTTTGTCGGTCTTGGCTACCAACAGCCAATGGATGTTTGGGGCATTGAAGGTAAACTGAAATTTGCCGCGAAGAAAAAAACTAAAGACTTACCCGCCAATCAAGGTTTTGAAGGCTTACCGGGCTATGCTGTAGTTGATCTTACCGCCTATTATAATGTGACGAAACAGCTTTATCTTGGCATCGGCATCTATAATGTGCTAGATAAAAAATATGCTCGCTGGGCAATGGCAAGAGGCGACATTAAACATGGTAACTATGACAAGCACACTGAAGCAGGTCGTCATTTTGGTGCCAATATTCGTTACCACTTTTAACCTGCCCTCATCTAAAATCTTGTAATAATGACCGCACTTTGACGACAAACGGAAAGTGCGGTCTTTTTTTGTCATTTTTCGCACACAAAATGACGTGTTATACCTGCTTTATGCTTCCATGGAGACAAGATCACTTTATGAAAAAGAGTAACATTATTTTATTTCTGAGTTTATCTCTCTTTTCTCTCACCACTATTGCACAGCAATGCACTCACCAAGATTTAGATGTGGTTGTACTCGGTTCTGGTGGACCTGAGATTCAATTATTCCGTAACAATCCTTCCCCTCCACCGAGAGCTTCAGCAAGTTATTTAGTGCGAGAAAATGGAAAAGCCGCATTTTTAGTGGATTTCGGTACTGGTGCCTTGCAAAATTTTGCACGTTCAGGCGCCAAAATTGAAGATGTAAAAGGGATTTTAATTACTCATTTCCATGTGGATCATATAAACGATCTGCCTGCACTTGTGAAAGCCTCTTTCTTTTCTTCACGTCATCATGACTTAGCTATTTATGGACCAACGGGCAATGAATTCATTCCAGATACCGAGCAATTTATCACTCGCTTACTCGGTGAAAAAGGGGCTTATAGTTATCTCTCTGGTTTTTTAACGGGCGATGAATCCTATCAAATTCAGCCAACCTCTGTGCCTGCTGATAAAACCGCCCCTATGCACTTTCACACCGAGATCGACGGTTTTCAACTGTCTGCTATCGCGACAGAACATGGCTTACTTCCCGCTCTGGCTTGGCGTATCGAAAAAGGCGGATGTCGTATTGTGTTTTCTGGCGATACCAGTAATCAAAGCAACAGCTTAGATCGCTTGGTGCAAGAGGCAGATCTCTTTATTGCACATAATGCGGTGCCCGAAACGAGCCAAGATAATGTTGCAAATAAACTCCATATGCGCCCTTCCGAAATTGCTCGAATTGCCCAACAAGGCAACATAAAAAGCTTATTATTAAGCCATCTCATGCGCCGTACTGAACACGTCAAAGCACAAACCAAAAACATCATCCAAGCACGATTTGACGGAAAAATTGCGTTTGCTAATGACTGTGATGTGTACGCTGTTGCAACAGGGATAAGAAAAGGTCAATGTGACAATAAAATCAGTGATTAATATGGCATGACTTATAACTTTTTTATCTAATAAGATTTTGTTTTTTATGTTGAAAATTTCTACATTATAGTGTTAAATCGGCATATTTTATAAGGTTATTTAACGTCGTGTTTTTATGTGTCAATTACTAGGAATGAATTGTAATACGCCAACGGATATTGTTTTTTCTTTTGAAGGATTTCGTCGTCGCGCGGGTTTAACGGATTGTCATTGTGATGGATTTGGTATCGCATTTTTTGAAGGGAAAGGGATTCGAGTCTTCCGCGATAACCAAGCCGCCCATTCTTCTCCCATTGCTGATTGTGTTAAGCAGTATCATATTAAATCACTCAATGTCATCGCCCATATTCGTAAAGCCACACAAGGTGAAGTGAATATTGAAAATACTCACCCGTTTATCCGTGAGTTATGGGGGCAAAACTGGGTCTTTGCCCACAACGGCAACTTAACCGTTTATCCTGATCTGACCCATTCGCTTTATCAGCCGATTGGTAGCACTGATTCTGAAGCGGCATTTTGTTATATGATGAGTGAACTCAAAACACGCTTTGCACAAAAACCCAGTGAAGATGAATTATTCACTGCGATGCAAGATATTACGCATTCCCTTTGTCAAACAGGCACATTTAACTTTATTTTATCCAACGGCGAATGGATGATTGCACATTGCACAACTCACCTCCATTACCTCACCCGAAAAGCACCTTTTGGTAAAGCGCAGCGCATTGATGATGACGGTGTCATTGATTTTAATGATTATGCGAAAGAAGGAGATCGTGTCACCATTATTACGACCTTCCCACTCACAAAAGATGAAATTTGGACCAAAATGGAATGTGGGGGCTTTGTCTTTTTCAAAGAAGGCGAAAAAATCGCAGAAATTATAGGTGTACCCACTCAAGCAATTGACGACGGTACACTGGGCTATCAAAAATGTGCATAAAATCTGTCCACTGACAGCGGTCATACAAGCGTGAGCTCATCTCCTCACGCTTTTCTTTTGCCTAAATTTTATGCTACAAAATGTTAATCAATAGTTAACTTTATGCTATTTTTTCGACAAAAATAGCATAAAATAACAATCTAAGTCACAAACTCAACATTTAATTTAATTTCACATTGAGTTTTCCCCACAATCTCTCTACTATAAATCTCCTCTTATTCTAGCGCTTTGGCGCTATTTGTTTTTTCAATAACATGGAGCGTTTTATGACAACAAAATCTTGTGTCAGTTGGAGCAAGTTTGATCTTGTCTGGGCATTAAATTTATTCGGTACCGCTGTGGGTGCGGGTGTCTTATTTTTACCCATTAATGCAGGAAAAGGTGGGTTTTGGCCCTTAGTATGCATGACACTCCTAGTAGGTCCCATGACTTACTTAGCACACCGCGGACTCACCGTTTTGTCCTATCTTCTGCCAAAAGCGGCAGTGATATTACTGAAGTCGTGGAAGAACATTTTGGGCAAACTGCAGGAAAATTCATTACTTTACTTTATTTCTTCGCGATTTTTCCTATTCTGCTGATTTATGGTAACGGAATAACTAACACAGTCGATTCATTTATTGTACATCAACTGCATATGAGCTCACCTAATCGCGCCTTATTGGCTTTCATCCTCATTGCCGGCTTAATTTCTGTTATGTTAATGAACGAGAAGATCATGCTAAAAATTACCGAGTTTTTAGTCTATCCATTAGTCTGTATTCTGCTCGCCTTATCACTCTATCTTATTCCGGAATGGAATACCTCAATGTTAACAGAATTTCCGAGTACACAAGCCCTATTCAGCACCTTATGGATTACGATCCCTGTATTGGTTTTTTCGTTTAACCACTCACCGGCTATTTCATCTTTTGCCCAATCTCAACAACGTGAATATGGTGATCTCACAAACACAGAAACGCATACTAACCGCACTTTAAAAATGACCTCAAGTATTTTGCTGGTGTTTGTGATGTTCTTCGTTTTTAGCTGTGTATTAAGTTTAACTCCTGCTGAATTAGCACAAGCAAAAACACAAAATATCAGTATCTTATCCTTCCTCGCCAACAAATTTGATAATCCTTATATTTCTTACCTTGGACCTTTCGTTGCCTTCTTGGCAATTACTAGCTCTTTCTTTGGTCACTATCTCGGTGCAAAAGAAGGACTAGAAGGGTTAATTATCAAAATGTCTGGCAAAAAAGAGATTAAGTGTCAAAAATTAAATTATTTCACCGCACTTTTCTTCTTGCTAACCCTGTGGATTGTCGCCATTATTAATCCAAGTATTCTTGGCTTAATAGAATCCTTCGGCGGACCGATTATTGCTGCAATTTTATTTATCATGCCGATGTATGCGATCCGTAAAATTCCCGCGATGCAACGTTACCAAGGACGCTTTTCGAATCTCTTCGTTACCATCATGGGTATGTTCGCCATCTCAGCGGTTGTTTATGGCTTATTTTAATTCGGCAAAATCCGTGTAGAATAGCCTCCCTTTTACGCTAAAGAAAAGTAGAAATGTATGATTAGTGTTTTTGATATGTTTAAAATTGGTATCGGTCCCTCGAGTTCCCATACTGTCGGTCCCATGAAAGCGGGCAAACAATTTATTGATGATCTTGTGAGTCGTCATCAGCTAGCACAAGTGAGTAAACTGCGTGTGGAGGTGTACGGTTCACTTTCCATGACAGGACGTGGACATAATACCGACATTGCCATTATTATGGGATTAGCCGGCTATTTACCCCATGATGTGGATATCGAGTTGATCCCTCAATTTATTTCTACCCTAAAACAGACTGCCCGTTTGCCCATCGCGCAAAATACGAAAGAGGTCACCTTTAATTTTAATGATGACTTAATCTTTCATCAAACCTTCCTCCCACGACATGAAAATGGGATGACCATTACCGCACTAACACAAGATAATACGGAACTTTATCAGCAAACCTACTACTCTATCGGAGGCGGGTTTATTGTGGATGAAGAACATTTTGAACATGCTATGCATACTGAAATCAGTGTGCCATTTCCTTACCAGAATGCAGCAGATATGCTAAAACACTGCGATGACAATGGTCTCCCGTTGTCTAGTGTTGTGATGAAAAATGAAATCGCATTACATGGAAAAACCGCATTAAGCCAACATTTACAACAGGTCTGGCAAACCATGAAAGCCTGTATCCAACACGGTATCAATACAGAAGGTTTATTACAGGGTCCATTAAAAGTACCTCGTCGCGCGGCAAGCTTATATCGAATGTTACAAGCGAATAGTAGCTTATCCAATGATCCAATGAGCATTGTGGATTGGGTGAATATGTATGCGCTTGCTGTCAATGAAGAAAATGCTGCAGGCGGACGTGTGGTAACTGCGCCAACCAACGGGGCTTGTGGTATTGTGCCTGCTGTATTTGCTTATTACGAACACTTCATCGCAGATAGCATACCTGACATCATCGAACGTTATTTATTAACTTGTAGCTTTATTGGTTCACTGTACAAAATGAATGCGTCAATTTCAGGTGCTGAAGTAGGCTGCCAAGGCGAAGTTGGTGTAGCTTGTTCTATGGCGGCGGCTGGCTTGACTGAAATTCTGGGTGGTAGTCCTGAACAAGTATGTATTGCGGCAGAAATTGCCATGGAACATAATCTTGGTCTGACTTGCGATCCAGTGGGAGGACAGGTACAGGTCCCTTGTATTGAACGTAACGCTATCGCCGCGGTTAAAGCCATTAATGCCAGTCGAATGGCATTGCGTCGAACAACCAGTCCACGAGTCACTTTAGACAAGGTCATTGAAACTATGTATGAAACAGGCAAAGATATGAATGCTAAATACCGTGAAACCTCGCAGGGTGGATTGGCTATTAAAGTAGTCTGTTCATAACTCATTTAAAAGGGCTTATTACAAGCCCTTTTTTATCTAATAACGATAATGCCCAATCATTTTATATTTAAATAAAATATCTTCTTCCTGCGTACCCGCACCAATATTATGAATAACCAGAGGAATCCCTGCCGAAGTTTTCTTATCCGAAATAATGCCAATATGCGGTAAATTACGCGGTAAACGCCAAGTCACAATGTCTCCTGCCTTAAAACTTGTGATATCCGTAAGGGATAATGATTTCGCATGGCGTTGAAAAAAAGTTTCTAAATTTGGAACACGACGATGGTCAATATTGGTATCCGTGCTTTTTAATCCCCAAAGTTTTGGATAATTTGACCACGCTTTTTTCATGTCTTGATTGACCAATTTTTGCAAATCAATCTGCTGATGACGATACGCCCGAATCACGACATCCGTACACACCCCAGTGTGTAACGGCACATCCCCCATGGGGAAAGCCATTTTCCGATAAGCCGGATCATAACCAACTGTCACATTAATTTGCTTTTTGGCATCATTCACTAACTGCATTGCATTAGTCGCTGCGAACGTCCCTAACGAAAAAACCAGAAAAATAACACTAACGATCCACTTTTTCATGATTGAAACTCTAACTCCACTGCATTTTCACCTAATTTTTCAGCCAGTTCCGTAAATAATTGATCGGTCGGATTCACAGACCACTGTACTCCCATTTTGACACGACATTGCCCCGCTGTACTCGCATAATAAACATAGATAGGTAAGGTTCCGCCACTATAAGGTGTTAATAACGCTTTCAATTCACGAATAAATGTCGGTTTCATGTTTTCCTCAGATAAACATATCGCCAAACTTTTCGCATAGCGACTACGCGCTTCATCTAAGCTCATCAGTTCGCGAACTGACATTTTTAATCCACCCGAAAACTCATCAAAACTGACTTGCCCTGATACAATAATCACCGTATCTTTTTGTAATTTGTCTGCATATTTATCCAAGGCTTCACCAAATAATGTGATATCTAATCGCCCTGAACGATCATCTAGTGTAGCGATGCCAAGCCGATTGCCTTTCTTGGTTACAGCAAAACGAGATGAGACAAGTAAACCACTGACCGTACTCATTTGTCCACGAGAATTCGGTACTAAATCTTTTAACCGCGTAGCACTGTAATGCGCTAACTCTTTCAAATACGGACTAATAGGATGGCTACTTAAATATAACCCAAGGGTTTCACGTTCCCCTTCCAAAATCACTTTCTCGCTCCAACGAGGCGTACTGGCATACGCTTTTTCCACGTCTTCATGACTTTCAGTCAGCACACCAAACATATCCGCTTGCCCCATTGCCGCATCTTTCGCGTGCTGATCGGAGGCTTTTAACGCATCTTCAAGATTTTTCGATAACGCGGCACGGTGTGGACCTAATTTATCAAACGCACCAGATAAAATCAGACTTTCAAAAGTACGACGATTGATCTTTTTCAAATCGACTCGGGCACATAAATCAAATAAATCTTTGAAAATGCCGCCTTGCTCACGAGCTGAAATTAACGCTTCAATGGGTCCTTCTCCCACCCCTTTAATCGCACCAATACCATACACAATTTCACCATGTTCATTCACGCTGAAATGATGCTTACCGGTGTTAATATCTGGCGGAGCGACTTTTAACCCCATACGTAAACATTCATCGTATAAGCCGACAATTTTATCGGTGTTATCCATCTCTGATGTCATTACCGCCGCCATAAACTCGGCAGGATAATGGGTTTTCAACCACAGGGTTTGATAAGACACTAAAGCATAAGCCGCAGAGTGGGATTTATTAAAGCCATAACCCGCGAATTTCTCCACCAAGTCAAAGATTTTCATGGCTAACTCGCCATCCACCCCTTTTTGAATCGCGCCTTTCTCAAAAATTTCACGTTGTGCTGCCATTTCTTCTGGCTTTTTCTTCCCCATCGCACGACGTAATAAGTCCGCCCCACCGAGAGTATATCCAGCCAATTCTTGGGCAATCTGCATGACCTGTTCTTGATATACAATTACGCCATAAGTCGGTTCTAAAATCGGTTTTAAACTGTCGTGTTGATATTCTGGATCGGGATACGCTACCACTTCATTGCCATGCTTACGATCAATAAAGTTTTGTACCATGCCTGACTCTAACGGACCAGGACGGAACAATGCTACTAACGCGATAATGTCCTCAAAACAGTCAGGCTGAAGACGTTTGATCAAATCCTTCATACCACGCGATTCGAGCTGGAATACGGCGGTGGTTTCTGAACGTTTTAATAATTCAAAAGAAGCAGGATCATCTAACGGGATTGTGGCAATATCTACAGGCGGTTTGCCTTCTTTGGCAAGACGCGTATTAATCATGTCTAATGCCCATTTGATAATGGTCAGTGTGCGTAAACCTAAAAAGTCAAACTTCACCAGACCGGCATACTCCACATCATTTTTATCAAAATGGGTGACTGGATGTTTACCTTCAGAGTCACAATAAAGCGGCGAGAAATCAGTGATTAACCCTGGGGAAATTACCACGCCTCCTGCGTGCTTACCTGCATTACGGGTGACTCCTTCAAGCTTGCGCGCCATATCAATCAAGGCTTTGACTTCCTCATCGGAGTCGTATACTGCTTGTAATTGTGGCTCCGCGGCAAATGCTTTTGCCAAGGTCATGCCGGGATCAGGCGGAATTAATTTTGAGATGCGATCCACAAAACCATAAGGATGACCAAGTACACGCCCCACATCTCGGATCACCGCTTTTGCTGCCATGGTACCGAAAGTGATAATCTGAGATACTGCACCACGACCATAGGTTTCTGCCACATGATCAATCACGCGATCGCGACCATCCATACAAAAATCCACGTCAAAGTCAGGCATGGAGACCCGTTCTGGGTTCAAGAAACGCTCAAAAAGCAAATCAAATTCTAGCGGATCAAGATCGGTAATTTTTAATGCATACGCCACTAACGATCCTGCCCCGGAACCACGTCCTGGACCGACAGGAATATCGTTATCTTTCGACCACTGAATAAACTCCATCACGATCAAGAAATAGCCAGGAAAACCCATTTGGTTAATCACGTCTAATTCTACTTGTAAACGTTCATCGTATTCGGGGCGACGTGCTTGACGCACTTTTTCATCGGGAAAAAGAAATTTAAGGCGCTCTTCCAAACCTTCTTTCGATTTTTTTACCAAAAAATCTTCTGTGGACAGATCGCCCGTTGGAAATTGTGGTAAAAAATACTCTCCAAGACGAATCGTCACATTACAACGTTGCGCGATCAGTAAGGTATTTTCTAATGCAGAAGGCACATCTGCAAAAAGATCACACATTTCTTGCTCAGAGCGAAAATATTGCTGATTGGTATAAAGTTTAGGACGTTTAGGATCATCAAGGGTGTAACTGTCATGAATGGCGACGCGAATTTCATGGGCTTCAAAATCGTCTTCATGCAAAAATAACACATCATTAGTGGCAACAACGGGCAAGCCTTTTTCTTCTGCCAATGTCAAAGCCAAACTCACATAGCGTTCTTCTTCATAACGTCCTGTGCGGCTCAAACTCAAATAAAAGTGATCGGGGAAAAAATCTTGATAAAAAGCGACCGCACTTTCAATCTCAGCCGCATGACCTTTTAGTAATTTTTTACCAACATCACCATTGTGTCCCCCTGACAGTACAATAATCCCTTCACGGTGTTCAGCGAGCCAGGCTTGGTCTAGATAAGGGAGATCTTGATAACCTCGCTCATAGGCTTTAGAGAGCAGCAAAGTAATATTGTGATAGCCTATATTGTTCTTAGCCAGTAATGTCAGCTCAAAAGGTTCATCACCACAAAGTTCACTTCTCACCAGCACATCTGCTCCAATAATGGGTTTCACACCAGCAGATAATGCCTCGCCATAAAAGCGCACTAAACCACAAAAGTTAGTAAAGTCTGTTAAGCCCATTGCCACCATATGATTATCGACACAGGCTTTAATTAACGGCTTGACTTTGGCAATCCCATTAATCATGGAAAAATCGCTGTGAACGCGAAGGTGAACAAAACGGGGTTGAGACATAAAAAGTATCCTTGAAAAGCATAAATTCAGGCAGAAAGTGCGGTCTATTTTAGCGAGATTTTGACAGTAGCACAAATTCAACAAATTGAGTCAACTATGTGGAGACAATGTATAAAACGAAAAAGGCTTGGGTTACCCCAAGCCTAATATTCATAAAGTTCAGAAGGTATTATTTTGCTAAGTTTGCACGAATTGCATCTGCTAATTCTTTGCTCACTTTATCAAACAAGGCTAATTGTCTTTCAACGATTGCACAGTCTGTCACACCAGATAAACCGGCTGCGAAGTTGGCTGCCACACGTGCTTTTTGATCCGCATCGAATAAGTTGTAAAGTGCCGCTGGTTGTGTGTAGTAATCTTCATCATACTCACGGAAGTTAAAGTGTGCAGCTGAACGCTCTAATTCTAATGCAGGCTCTTGTTGGTGAGTCGGCACATAAGTATCAAAACGGTTCGGTGCATAGTTAGGGTGTGTACCACCATTGTTATCCACACGCATTGCGCCATCACGGTGTGTCGTGTGGTATGGGCATTTTGGTGCGTTCACTGGGATCTGGTGATGGTTAACCCCTAAACGGTAACGTTGTGCGTCTTGATATGAGAAAAGACGACCTTGTAACATACGGTCTGGTGAGAAACCAATTCCCGGTACGATGTTAGAAGGTGCAAACGCAGCTTGTTCCACTTCTGCGAAGTAGTTAATTGGGTTTTGGTTTAACTCTAATACACCCACTTCGATCATCGGATAATCTTTGTGTGGCCATACTTTAGTTAAGTCAAACGCATAGTTATGTTTGTGTGCATCTGCTTCTGGCATGATTTGCACTTGAACATTCCAACGTGGGAATTCGCCACGCTCAATCGCTTCGTATAAATCTTGTTGGCTTGACTCACGGTTTTCACCCACCACTTTAGCCGCTTCTTCATTAGTATAGAATTTGTGACCTTGTTGTGTTTTGAAGTGGAATTTCACCCAGAAACGCTCATTTTGTGCGTTAATAAAGCTATATGTATGGCTACCGTAACCGTTCATATGACGTAAGTCAGTTGGAATACCACGATCACTGAAAAGAATCATGATTTGGTGTAATGATTCAGGGTGACGTGACCAGAAATCCCATGCCGCGTTTGCATCACGCAAGTTAGTTTGTGGATTACGTTTTTGAGTATGAATGAAATCTGGGAATTTCAATGGATCACGGATAAAGAAGACTGGTGTATTGTTACCCACTAAGTCCCAGTTACCTTGTTCAGTGTAGAATTTTAATGCGAAACCACGCACATCACGCTCAGCGTCTGCCGCACCGCGCTCACCCGCTACTGTTGAGAAACGTAATAAGACTTGTGTTTGTTTACCGATACCATTGAATAAATCCGCTTTGGTGTATTTGCTGATATCGTGTGTCACAGTGAATGTACCGTACGCTGCTGAACCTTTTGCATGAACAACACGCTCAGGAATACGCTCACGTGCAAAGTGTGCTAATTTCTCTTGGAACCAAACATCTTGTAAAAGTAATGGACCTTTAGGACCCGCAGACATGGTGTTGTCGTTTTCAACAATAGGTGCACCAGCTGCATTCGTTAAGGTTTTTGAACCATGGTCAAATGGGCATTTAGACATAATAAAATTCCTCTCAAATAATAGAAATCGAAGATTCTGAATTTATGAACGGGATACTCCATTAGCGAGTAAATATCACTAGCTGAGTACCTTGTGGGCTCCATTATATTTAGAAAAAAAACACTCGCAATCTATTATTTTGATAGAGAAAAGTAATTAAAAAGGAAATAACAAACAACGTAATAAATAAAACCTATTATGTGTAAACAAGTAAAACAGCACTATCCTATCAAAGCTCAGACAGTTATTCACATAGCGTTCATTTGCGCGCAATAGCGACGGTTTTACCTATCACTCCTTTTCATACGGATTGCATGGTGGTTAGTAGGAAATGTACTCCGTTATCCTATTAGCTGTCATTGTTTATACAAAATAAAGTAAACAATGTGCTTGCTATAATATAAATAATCAAGAATACATTTAACCTATTTGGAAATAAAAATGGGCAAGCTATATAACAGAGAATATAGATTACAAAAATAAATACTTATTTTGCAGGACCAAGTGAAAACAAATATCATTATTCATGATAATGTTATTTTAAAGAAAGAAAATATTGCAATGAATGCACTATAACATTAAATATCAAGGAAAGGAAAAGAAATAAAAATAGACATCACTGAAAAAGCAGATTTCTCTCTTTTTCTAAACAAATTTTCTCCGCAGCTATCACATTTCATCACATCAGGTGTTATTTCGTTGTACTTATCAGTATTACTCGTAACAATGTCATTGCATAACACGTTTCGCTATTTTTTATATGAGTGAATTTAGCTTGAAAAATAATATTTCAACACATTGTATAAGCTGAAAAATAGCAAGATTAACCTATAAGGATACCTATTTCGATAGGTTTTACCTAACACAAAAAAAATGACAACGTGAAATATTTTCTTGCGTAAAAGGCGCTTTACTCAGTTTATGAAGAGGTAAAATCAGTTGTCGTCAACTAATGCCATAGCACAAGCATAAGCCGAACTCCATGCCCATTGAAAATTATAACCGCCTAACCAGCCAGTGACATCGAGCACTTCACCAATAAAATACAAGCCTTTTGCGCTTTGTGCTTCCATGGTTTTCGACGAAACAGCACGGGTATCCACCCCACCCATAGTGACTTCCGCAGTACGATAACCTTCCGTCCCATTCGGTAAAAATTGCCAATGATGGATCAAATCGCTTAATTGCTGTAAACGGACTTTGCTGAGTTGTGCAATCGGCTCGTCTTGAATGAGTTGTTGTTCGCTCCAAACTTCGACTAATTTTTTAGGCAAGACTCTTGCTAATGCATTTTTAAGCTGTAATTTAGGTGAAGTGGTACGTAATTGCTGCAAAAATTCCGCAATATCTTGATGAGGCAATAAATTAATCTCCACGGATTCGTTCGGTTGCCAATAGTTAGAAATTTGCAAAATAGCAGGACCAGAAATACCACGGTGAGTAAACAACATTTGATTGCTAAAGGATTTGCCACAGTTTGCCGTAACAACTATCGGTAACGCCACGCCAGAGAGGGTGGTATACGCTTTATCTGCTTCACGCCAAGTAAAAGGCACTAGGCTGGCTCTTGGTGGCAAAACCTTAATCCCAAATTGCTCTGCCACTTGATAGCCAAAAGGTGTTGCCCCTAAGCCCGGCATGGACAGCCCTCCTGTCGCAATCACTAAAGCATCGCAATACCAAGTTGTTCCATTAGCAAGTAATGCAAAACGCCTTTTTCTTCCTTGTTCAGCATCTGCTTGGTTCAGTTGGCGGATGTCGCTCACTTGTTGGCGTAACTGAATATTTACCTGATAGTTGGCACATTCTGTCGCCAGCATGTCCACGATTTTTTCGGCGCCTTCATCGGTGAAGAGTTGACCTAATTCTTTTTCATGATAGGCAATACCATAGCTTGCCACCATGGCAATAAAATCCCACTGGGTATATCGAGCTAAAGCCGATTTAACAAAATGAGGATTCTGCGAAAGATAATGTTGTGGCGTCACTTCTAAATTCGTGAAATTACAAAATCCACCACCTGACATCAAAATTTTTCGTCCAATTTTTTTGCCGTTATCGAGTAAGGTGACTTGTTTGCCTAACTTGGCGGCTTGGCTTGCACAAAATAATCCCGCTGCACCCGCACCGAGAATAATTACATCAGAATAGTTGTTCATAAGCTTGTTTGATCACCGTATTGCGGTTAAATAAAATCAGGCATGGTTCCCCCACCTGATTTCAAGTTATTTAATTGGATTGCTGTCTAAATTGCGCCATTTGTATTCGCTGAATCAGTAGGCGACGTTCGACATTCGGTCGGTCGGAGTCTAACATTTTTTGCCAGGTTTGTGCGGCTTTCTGATAATTTCCTTGTACAAAAGCATCTGTGGCAATCAAAGACAAGCTCGCGGTTTCAAAAGGATCAGCCGTTAAGGCTTGCGTTAATAGTGCATCCACTTTAGCTGTCATTTTTTGTCCAGCTTGATAATAATACGCCGTTGCTATCGCACCAAGAATAGCCGGTTTGTCGCCTAATAATTGTTGGGCATTGCCATAGGCAATTAAGGCGTGCTCTACTTCGGCATTGTCCAGATAAGCTTGCCCAAGCAATAACCAATTTTCTGCATGATTAGGATCTTGACGTAATTTTTGCTGAAGTTGCGTGATTTTATCTTCATGTTGCTGTGAGATGGCTTGTTCCATTAACTGCATTTGTTGCGCTAAAAAAGCCTGTTCACCAGCCTCAACAGCTGCATAACGTGGTAAAGAAAAATAATACAGCGTTGGAACAGTCAACAATAAGACAATTAAAAACAGATGAAATTTAAACGAAAAGCGCTCACTTTTTTCACCTGACTGTTGCTCAAAGTGCGGTCTATTTTGGAAAAATTTTTCATCTTCTAGTAAGCGCTGTCCTAACTCTTTCGCCAATTCGGGATCAGATTGTCTTGCTACTTGTGCACGATAAAGTGCCACATTTTGTTGTTGGCGATAGTGTGTCTGCCATGCTTGCCATTTTGCCAAAGGCAACATCAGGAACACCGCAATCAATAACCCAAAGAGTGCTAATCCCCATCCCATCATTTTTTGTTTCCTGTGTGCTCCGTTTGTTTAAGTAATTGCGCTAATTTCGCTTGTTGTGCCGGCTCTAACGCGGTAGTGTGCTGCGGTTTTTCACGCTTTTTAGCATAGCGCCACATGAGACCAAACGCTAACACAGTTAAAAAGATTGGCGAAAGCCACAACAACAGGGTTGTCCACTGAAACGGGGGCTTATATAACACAAAATTACCAAAACGTGCCGTCATCGCGTCGATAATTTGTTGATTGCTTTTTCCTTCGTTCACCATGTTGTACACCTCAATGCGCAAATCATAAGCAATTGGCGAATTGGATTCGACCAAGTTTTGATTTTGGCATTGTGGACAACGCAGCGCCTTTGCTAACGCCACTGCACGAACCCGTTCTTCAGGGCTGTTAAATGAGTAAGTATCCACCATATCCGCCCGCGCAAAGACACTGATCACAAAGACAAAACTCAGTAAAAACTTACCGCACTTTGGCATTTTCAGCCTCCAATTTTTGCCATTCTGGGATAAACATTTCTTGCCACACCTCTGGCGTTAATGGACCTGAATAACGATAACGAATCACACCGTATTGATCGATCAAATAGGTTTCAGGGGCGCCATCTACCCCTAAATTCAGTGCTAATTCCCCGCGACTGTCATTGATGACAAGCTGAAAAGGATTACCTAGTTGATTCAACATTGCCAACGCATTTTGAGGGTTATCACGGTAATTTAAGCCCACAATCGGCATCGATTTGGCTAATTGCATTAAAAAAGGATGCTCTTTTTTACAATACGCACACCAACTGCCCCACACATTGAGTAAAAAGGTCTGTTGAGGTAAATCCTGCTGAGTCACACGTCTTTCTGTGCGCAAAAGATCGGCTTGCGAAAACGTCGGTACAGGCTTACCAATTAAGGCAGAAGCGATTTTCTGCGGATCCTGCTGTAATCCGATGAATAATAAAGCACATACGGCTAACAGGATCACAAGCGGTAAAAATACAAAGTGATTTTTTCTTTTTTGCTGATGTAGCATACTCATACTCTCACCTGTTCATTCAATCTGACTGACGACGTGGTTTTGGTTCATTGCTATTGCACAAGGAAAATATGGCAAGCAAAGCGCCCAGTGCCATTAAAAGCCCGCCAAACCATAACCAACGGATAAAAGGTTTGTATTGCAAGCGGAAAGTAAATTCGCCTTGTCCCAATTTATCGCCCATTACAATATAGACATCACCAAGCCACCCCCAATCAATCCCAACTTCGCTCATGTTCATAGTACGCACATCATAATAACGGCGTTCTGGGTAAATCTCAGCATAAGCTTGGTTTTGCTTTGTCACCACAAAATGGGCTTTTTCACTGGTGTAATTCGGACCTAACACATGCTGAAAACCCTGATAGTGAAACTCGTAATCACCGAGTTTTTGGCGTTGTTGCGGTGCCAAGCGCACGCCAATCTCACTGCTGTAATAGCTACTCATGATCGCCCCAATTGCCGTTATCGCTACACCTAAATGCGCGATCACCATGGCAAGCTGTTTCAGTTTCAGCTGCGTCCATGGGAGCCATAACGTCGCCAGAATTAACCAAATCGACAGGCTTAACAAGCCATAAGCGCTGAAATTGAAAGGCAACCCTTGGTTATGATCTACATAATAACGGATTAATCCATAAGCCAATATAAGCGCGGGAAATAACAATAACGTACGTTGAATAAACGGTTTTTTATTCAGTGTTTTCCAACGTAAAGACAACACCAAAATCATAGCAAGCATTGCCATCACAAACAGTGGCAGAAAAATTGTATTAAAATACGGCGCGCCGACTGAAATAGATCCCCATTGTAATGCGGTAAAGACAATCGGATAAAAAGTGCCTAAAAAGACACTGACCGTGGCAATCGTCAATAAAATATTGAGAAGCAACAGGGCATTTTCCTTCGAAATTAAACGGAAACGTACCGCACTTTGTGGCAAGTTAACCTTTAATGCAAATAAAGTGAATGCACTCACAGTCAACAAAAAGAATAAAATCAGTAAGGCAATTCCCCGATCACCATCTACTGCAAACGCGTGCACAGAAGTTAAGACGCCCGAGCGCACGATGAAGGTACCCAGTAAACTGAAAGAGAATACCAAAAGTGAAAATAGCAGCGTCCAGTAACTAAAAATGCCACGCTGTTCTGTGATAGATAGACTATGTAATAGTGCCAAACCTAATAACCAAGGCATCAATGAGGCGTTTTCGACCGGATCCCAAAACCACCAGCCGCCCCAGCCTAGTTCGTAATACGCCCACCAAGACCCTAACACAATCCCTAAAGTTAAAAATAACCAAGATAGCAAAACCCAAGGGCGCATCATGCGAGCCACGGCGGCATCTAAATGCCCACTCACTAAAGCAGAAATAGTAATAGCAAAATTGACTGCAAAGCCCACATAGCCCAAATACAATAAAGGCGGGTGAAAAATCAGCCCCACATCTTGCAACATCGGATTTAAATCACGCCCTTCAAATGCTTGTGGAAAACTGCGTTCAAATGGATTTGATAAAAATAAAATAAAGAGACAAAAACCAAAACAAATGAGCCCAAGCACTGAAAGTGCTCGCGCACAAATAATCGGATCTTTATGACGACTGGAAAACGCAAAGAGCATCAACCAGAGTGCTAAAGCAAACAACCAAAATAGCATCGACCCTTCATGTCCACCCCAAGTAGCAGACACTTTAAAGAAAATTGGCAGTTGTGAATTAGAATGATGTGCCACATATTGCACAGAAAAATCATCGAGCGCAAAGGCATAGGCAAGGCAGAATAACGCTATACAGGTAAATATCCCAAAGAGATAACTCAAATTCCACGCAGTACCAATCATATACGGCTTACGCAAAAAAATACCGACTTGTGGCACTAGCGCAAGCAAGAACGCACACAAAGAAGCGATCAGTAAAGCCAAAAAACCAAGTTCTGGGATCATAGTGAATATAAACAAATCTGAAAAGTTGTATCAAAAAGGCGAACTTAGGTTCGCCTTCTCATAAAATGAAGCATTTATGCTAGCGTCATTTGTCCTGCATAGAGGATAAAGAAACGCAAACATAACACGCCAATTAAGCCTAAGCAAGCCACCAGTAGCATAAAGCCTTTGCGGTGTTTTAACTGCGGAGTGGCTATGCCATTGAGGAGTAATGGCAAGATTAAACCAATACCAACTACCCCAATCCAGAAGACATTTGCCCAGAATCCACCTAAAAGTGCGGTCTCAAATGCCACCGTTTTTTGACCGCCCCCTAAATACAAGCCAATAAAGAAGGCGGCAAGTAAAAAGATTTCCATCAACACTACCGGCAATTCAAACTTATGCAAGAAGCCTAACGCAGGTGAATGGGGGTCTTCTTTAGTAAAGAGCAAGGTACAGAAAATTAATGCCGCAATACCTGACGATGTCCCTGATGCCAAGAATAAAATTGGTAACACTGGGTTATTCAACATTGGGTAGCTAATCAAAGCCGATAATAAGAAGCCCGTATAGGCGCCCAATAACACAGAGAGAATTATCAAAATAATTTCAATTAACCCGGTGAATTTGGCAGCAAAGGCAATCAATTTATTCACAAATCGTAACGGTTTGGCATATTGCTCAATTAAAGTTGCCACAAGCTGATGGAAAATAATCGCTAGCCAGACCAGTAAAAATGCCATATATACTTGGAATAACATAACCCCCATCGACATAATAGAGGTGGTACTGTAATTAAACATCAAGTACCAAAAGGTCCATGGCTTAGTTAAATGGAAAATCAAAATCACCAAGCCAATAATCAGACTTAATGGCGCCAAAAATGCCGTACAACGTATCACATGATTGTTTGACGGTTCTGCGCCAGCTAGCCCTGCGCGTTTTAACAAAACGGCTAACATGGTTGCACCGGCAGAGATCCCCAATAAGAACAAATAAACGGCGATGGTATGATCCCATACTAAAGACGGGAAATGAAATGGACTGTTCATCGTCTTAGCTCCCCTCTTTTAGCTGGTACATGATACAGCTGTGGATCGGTGCCTAATTCCACCTTCGTCCGATACACTTGCTGCGATTTGACTTTTTGTGAAATGGCACTGTCAGGATCATTCAGATCCCCAAAGGTCAACGCATTGGTTGGGCAAGATTCCACACAAGCCGGTAATTTGCCGTTAGCTAAATTGGTATCGCGACAGAAGTTACATTTATCGGCTGATTTATACACGGGGTGAATAAATCGAACACGATATGGACAGACAGCAATACAATATTGGCAACCGACACAAAGATCTTTGTGCACATCGACAATACCTGTTTCCTTGTCAACAAAAGACGCCCCTGTTGGACAAACATGCACACAAGGTGCATTGTGACAATGCTGACAAGAATGGCGGAAAAATTCATATTCTGCGTTTGGAAACTCACCATAAGGCTCACTACGGATAATCTCCAAACGAGAAACCCCTTCTGGGACCTGGTTGGTTTCACGACACGCATCCATACAAGCAGTACAACCGATACAAGCGGTTTCATCGTGTAACATCGCATAACGAATTGTTTTTTTCGCCTCGCTTGCGTTCTGTCCCACTGATTTTATTGATGTTCCCGTCATGAGGATTAACGCTCCCATGCCGGAAACAAAGTTTCGGCGTGAGCAAGCTGTCATTGTTTATCCTTTTGTTGCGGAGCATAAATATGCGGTGGTTGTAAATTTGCCTTACGTTTTTGTTGTTCACCGTGACAATCCACGCAAAGTTTCACTTGGTCTTTCTTCGCAATACCTGACATTTTATCTTGTGCGGGATGCAAAGTATGGCAACTTGCACAAGGTAACTTCATGGCATGTACATCATGCGCCCAAAGTGTTTCGCGTAATTTTTTCGGTTGGTGACACGCAAAGCAAACCTGATTTTGTTCCTCTACGGTGAACATTGGTTTTTCATCGCTGAAAATATTGCCATGGAAACGCATCACATCTTTCACACCACGGCGGTGATCTTCAGAAAGATTGCCATGACAGTTCACGCAGGTAATCGGTTTACCGGTATTCGGATTTTTTTCCGATAAATGAGTTCCGTGGAATTTTCCAAAATGGAACACCCCACCAGATTGGCTATCATTAGCTTCTAATTTATGGCATTTCGCACAATATTGGTTCGGATCACGTTGATGTTCCAATTGTGGCTCATACATTAATTGACTGACTTCGTTACTGTTGGCTTTCTCTGCCTGCGCGAAAGTCGCCACACTAAACGCAATCAATCCTGCCGTGATAGCGATTCCTTGTTTGATTAGGGAATGTAAGCGCATGTTTATTACCTCAAAATGTAGTGTTAAACGCACCGCACTGATCGTCATAACCTCAAAGTGCGGTCATTTTTGACAAAGTTTCTGTTTATTTCTCCGCAGGAAGTAAGCCTTTTTCACGGGCTTCTTTATCCCATTGAGGAACAACAGTTTTGAGGAATTCGGCTTTTGCCTTACGTTCTTTTTCAATATCTACGCCTGTCGCTTTCCACGCATTTTCTGCCGTTGAAATATCTGGTAATTGCACAGGATCGGTAATGCCATGTTTGGCTAAGACACGCACTAATTTAGTTCTGGCATCAGAGGATTTATCCAAGCCTGTCCCAATCACTTTCAACAACACATCTGGTGCATGAATATGTCCGCCATGTCCTGCTGCTGCATAATCCCAACGCCATTGCGCATGACGGATATCTTGCAATGCCTCTTTCATTTCTTCTTTGGTCGCGCCGGCTTCCCAAGCTGCTTTCGCTTCAAAGTGTGCGGCAACCAATTGATCTTCAAGACGTAACATCACATCTTTAATTTCGGTTTTACGTGATTTGACCATTGCTTGTAATTTTTCTTTGCTTTGGTCATGGCAGTTTGCACAAGTGTGTTCAAAGGCATTGAAAGGGTTACCGATTTGATGGTCAGTATAGACTTTACCGTCTGCGCCCTGTACTTTTGGCATATGGCAGTCAATACAAGTCACTCCATTTTTACCATGCACACCGAGCATCCAGGTTTCATAATCAGGGTGTTGTGCTTTTAACATTGGTGCTTTCGAAACAGCATGTGTCCAATCCACAAAACCGATGTTATCGTAATATTTCTCCATGGCGTCCACGGTGATACCGTTATCCCATGGGAACGTCACTTGTTTTAAATCACCCGCGAAATAGTATTCCACATGACAGTTTGCACACAATGCAGCACGCTGATCTGTCCGGTCTGAGGTATCAAATTTATGATCAATTTTTTCTAAGGCACGTAACACGTAAGGACGCGCAATACGCAAGGCAGGTTTGCCTTCCGCAAAGTCTTTTGAGGTAGTGTCATGACAATCTGCACAGCCAATCGGGTTCACGACTTCTGAACCACCACTTGCCCATGTTGCCCCAAAATAACCCGCTTCACCGCGCTCAGCAATTAAGCGAGGCACATCGGGACTTTTACAAGACCAACATGCCATTGGCATTGGACCGGCATCAGGCGTCATAGGCGCTGCCGTACGTAAAATTTCTCTCACATCGGTTACCGCGTAGAAATGTCCACGTGGCTTTTTATAATCTTTGGCAAACGCATAGCCTGCCCATAGTACAATCACGCGAGGATCTTCATAGTTAACCGAATCAAGATCCGTCGATTTTGAGGTATCCGCCCAAGTTTGATATTGCTTTGGATATTTTTCTTTGAACAAATCGTTACGCGATTCAATTTTTAAACTTGGATTTGCTGGCTCAACCGGTTGTTCAATCGGTTTATATTCCGCTAGAACGGGCAATGTCACTGAGAGTCCCCAGATCATTGTCGTTGCAACGAATAAGCGTTTTTTCAATGTGTTCACGATAATCACTCCATTCATAGATTTAAACTTTAAATCACTTTGCCTATATAAAATGAATAAAAAAACGACCAGACCTGCTCATCATCCTAAATGATAATTTTTATCATTAAAAACAACTAGCTAGCTGATAAAAAGAGAGTTCCTTAATGTCGAAAAATAGCAAATAACCATACTTTTTGCTGAGGTATTTCGCACTTTTTTGCGCTTGATCAAAATTTCATTCAGAAAGCAATCAAAAATGGAAATGTGTAGCATATAAAATACCTCTAAATAAGTAGAAAAAAGCCTTAAAACCCAAATAAAAAAAGGCGTTTAGGTAACAATTTTGGTGAGAAACGAAAAAGATACCTATTTAGAGTTATTTGATAACAATGCTACATAAAAAAGAAAAGAGAGGGGATAAAATAATATAACTAAAAGCAATAAAAAATGTCCCCTCATCAAGGGGACACTGTTTCATTAATTCTCCGTGAATGCCTATTAATTTCGATAAATCCCTTTACAAATGACTTGTCCGAGAATCTTGTGTGGCGAGTGCATATAATGTTTTGCTAAAGAAAGATGCTGTATTTGGGTCGGTGACGCCTCGCCTTTTCCCCAAAAATCTGCATGATAGGTCGCGCTGACTAAGGCTAAACCATGACTTTCACAATTGACAAAATACACTTGTCGCAATGATTTCGCATAACGTTCGGGCTGCTCAGGATAAGCATAAACGGCTTTTTCAAAATTCTCTACAACATCAAAATGCACTTGGTTTGGATTTAAAGGATCTTTTTTCACACGCTGCGCATCAATAAATTGATTAGGATTTTGTTCTAGTCTGACAAAACCAGACTCAATGAGTGTAGGCAAAGTCAATACAATTTCTGGTGGTTGTGGTTTCTCGACAGGCACAGGCGCGTTACAAGCAACTAAGCCAAACATGCTGATCATCATAAATCCCCATTTCTTCATTACTGACTCCTTTGACACTACCTGCGAGTGCTTTGCGAGATAAAAAAGTACACATTGATACGATGCCCACTATTCTAACGAGAGAAACAAAGGAGCAAAAGCCTTTTTATCGCTTTTTATTGTGCAAAAGACAAAACAACCTGACGCGTAAAAATTCTTAAACAACTATCGCAAACGTTTGCTTAGGCATGCTACAATTTAGCAGATTTAAATTTATTTTCTCTAACTTATAGGAAATCATTGTGAGCAAACAATCATTAAGTTACAAAGATGCTGGCGTTGATATCAATGCCGGTAATGCTTTAGTCGAAAAAATCAAAGCCGATGTCAAACGCACAACCCGCCCTGAAGTCATCGGTGGCTTAGGCGGTTTTGGTGCTTTATGTGCGATACCAACAAAATACAAAGAACCGATTTTAGTTTCTGGCACAGATGGTGTGGGAACCAAACTGCGTTTAGCGATTGATTTAAATCGTCATGATAGTATTGGTATTGATTTGGTCGCGATGTGTGTTAATGACCTTGTAGTGCAAGGCGCAGAACCGTTATTCTTTTTAGATTATTATGCTACCGGTAAATTAGATGTAGATGTTGCTGCCAGTGTGATTAAAGGCATTGCTAACGGTTGTGAACAATCTAGCTGTGCATTGGTAGGGGGAGAAACCGCTGAAATGCCGGGAATGTATCATGCTGGTGATTATGACTTAGCAGGATTTTGTGTCGGTGTCGTCGAAAAGTCAGAGATCATTGATGGCAGTAAAGTCCGCGTAGGTGACGTATTAATCGCCTTAGGATCAAGTGGTCCACATTCAAATGGTTATTCTTTAATTCGTAAGGTCATTGAGGTAGCAGGCATCAATCCAGCAGAAGAACAACTCGCAGGTAAACCACTTGCGGATCAAGTGCTTGCACCAACTAAAATTTATGTCAAATCTATTCTACAATTAATTAAACACGCCGATGTCCATGCAATTTGTCATTTAACTGGCGGTGGTTTCTGGGAAAATATTCCACGCGTCCTTCCAAAAAATGTTAAAGCTGTCATCGATGAAAGCAGCTGGGAATGGCAACCTGTCTTCAAATGGTTACAAGAAAAAGGCAATATTGACACCCATGAAATGTATCGTACCTTCAACTGTGGCGTGGGCATGATTATTGCATTACCACAAGAAGATGTGGATACGGCACTTGGCTTATTAAAACAAACAGGTGAAAAAGCTTGGGTCATTGGTCAAATTGAACACGCCACTGATGGCGAAGAACAAGTGATTATTCGCTAATGAAAAAAATTGTTGTTTTAGTGTCAGGACATGGCAGTAATTTACAGGCATTAATCGATGCCTGTCATAGCGGACAGATTGCAGGTAAAATCGTTGCTGTCATCAGTAATCAAGCGGAGGCTTATGCCTTAGAGCGAGCTCAAAGCGCGTCCATTCCAAGTAAAGTGTTTTTACGCAAAGATTTTGCTAATAACCGTGCTATGGATGAACAAATTGGTCATTATATTGAATCTGTCCAAGCCGATTTGATCGTACTCGCAGGCTATATGAAAATTTTAAGTCCTGCGTTTACTCAACGTTTTGCTGGCAAAATTCTCAATATTCATCCTTCGCTTCTCCCTAAATACCCGGGTCTCAATACTTATCAGCAAGCCCTCGATGCAGGTGAGCGCGAACATGGTACCTCAGTCCATTTTGTGAATGAAGAGGTGGATGCAGGTGCCGTCATTTTACAAGCGAAAGTGCCTATCTTTGCTGAAGACCGTATTGAAGACATAGAGCAACGTGTCAAAGCGCAAGAGTTACGCATTTATCCTTTAGTCGTCAAATGGTTTGTAGAGGAGCGTTTAACGTTGATCGGTGAACATGCCTTCCTTGATGGCAAACAATTGCCCCCACAAGGGTATGCGATGGAAGAATAAATTGTTTAAAAAAAGTGCGGTCTGTTTTCAGACCGTTTTTTTATGCTTAAAAAATATAAAATTAGCCAAGTCTCTAACTATCAATTTTTTAGATTATGTTTTAAAATTTAATGATTTTATTTTTCACCCACCCAAAAGGAGCCTACCATGAAATTAGTCCAAGTACAGCATCCGCTGGTCAAACATAAATTAGGTCTAATGCGTTCAGCTGAGATTAATACGAAAAAATTCCGCGAATTAGCAACAGAAGTAGGCAGTTTATTAACATACGAGGCTACCGCTGACTTAGAAACAGAAAAAGTGATCATTGATGGTTGGTGCGGTCCCGTCGAAATTGATCAAATTAAAGGGAAAAAAGTCACTGTTGTTCCTATTTTACGAGCAGGATTAGGGATGATGGACGGGGTTTTAGAACATGTGCCAAGCGCCCGTATTAGCGTCGTGGGGATGTATCGTGATGAAGAAACCCTTGAACCTGTTCCCTATTTCCAAAAACTCGCCAGTGATTTAGAAGAACGCTTAGCTATTGTGGTTGACCCAATGCTTGCCACCGGCGGCTCTATGATTGCGACAATCGATCTTCTAAAAGCGAAAGGCTGTAAACACATTAAAGTGCTCGTGTTAGTCGCCGCGCCTGAAGGCATTAAAGCATTAGAAGCTGCGCACCCTGATATCGAATTATATACCGCATCAGTGGATAGTCACTTAAATGAACAAGGCTATATTATTCCAGGTCTTGGTGATGCCGGTGATAAAATTTTTGGCACTAAATAATCCCAACACAAGCGGCATCTTATGCCGCTTTTTCCGTTCAATTTATAGCGCTTACAATCTTAACAGCTTGAACACTATAAAATGAAAAGTTAATTCAGACAGAGAGTTGAAACTTAACATGACAAATCAAAATCCCCCTGTTCTTCTAGAACAAAATCACGCAAAACAAGCCTTCGTTGGGCTACAAATGCTTTTTGTTGCCTTCGGTGCTTTAGTCCTTGTTCCCCTGATTACAGGTTTAAATGCCAATACTGCCTTATTGACCGCAGGGATTGGGACACTCTTATTCCAGCTTTGTACTGGACGCCAAGTCCCAATTTTCTTAGCCTCTTCCTTTGCTTTTATTGCACCAATTCAATATGGCGTGGCAACATGGGGCATTGCTACCACTATGGGGGGTCTGGTGTTTACTGGGCTGGTTTATTTTGCCCTCAGTACGTTAGTCAAAATTAAAGGTGCTGGTGCTTTACAAAAAGTCTTTCCGCCAGTAGTTGTTGGTCCCGTTATTATCATCATCGGTATGGGACTTGCCCCTGTTGCCGTGGACATGGCATTAGGTAAAAACAGCACTTATCAATATAACGATGCCGTATTCGTTTCGATGGCAACATTACTGACAACGTTAGGTGTTGCGGTGTTTGCTAAAGGCATGATGAAATTAATTCCTATCATGTTTGGTATTGTCGTCGGCTATATCCTCTGCTTATTCTTAGGCTTAATTAATTTCCAACCTGTCATTGATGCACCTTGGTTTAGTGTGCCAGAAATTACTACCCCTGAATTTAAATTAGAAGCTATTCTTTATTTATTGCCGATTGCTATCGCCCCAGCAGTTGAGCATGTCGGTGGGATCATGGCAATCAGTTCGGTGACAGGGAAAGACTTCCTACAAAAACCAGGATTACATCGCACTTTATTAGGGGATGGTATTGCAACGAGTGCCGCCTCATTCTTAGGAGGACCACCTAATACAACTTATGCTGAAGTCACTGGTGCTGTCATGCTTACGCGCAACTTTAACCCTAAAATCATGACATGGGCAGCCGTTTGGGCAATTGCGATTTCCTTCTGTGGTAAAGTCGGGGCTTTCCTCTCTACCATTCCAACTATTGTCATGGGTGGCATTATGATGTTAGTGTTTGGCTCTATCGCCGTAGTCGGTATGAGTACACTGATCCGTGGTAAAGTGGATGTAACAGAAGCGCGTAATCTGTGTATTATTTCCGTTGTGATGACATTTGGCATCGGTGGTATGTTTGTGAACTTTGGAGAAGTCTCCTTAAAAGGGATTAGTTTATGCGCCGTTGTCGCGATTTTACTCAACTTAATCTTACCCAAAGCCAAAAACACCCCAATAGAAGAAAATCGATAAGAGAAAATTAAGGGTTAAGTCTTGCTTAACCCTTCATTTTTCGTTTATCCTTATTCTCCTTTTTTCGATTTTGTAGGTTGCTTTTTGTTAGAAAATTTCCAATTACCTTTGCCTATTCATCAACTCGATGATGAAACGCTGGATAATTTCTATCCCGACAATAACTTATTGTTGCTCAATTCGCTACGCAAAAATTTTACTTGTCTAACACAACAATTTTTTTATATTTGGGGCGAGCAAAGCAGTGGTAAAAGTCACCTCTTAAAAGGCATTACTCATCATTTTTTCCTTTTACAGCGCCCCGCTATCTATGTGCCCTTAGAAAAATCCCAATATTTCTCACCGGCGGTACTCGAAAACTTAGAACAACAACAATTGGTTTGTTTAGATAATTTGCAGGCGATTATAGGCAATACTGAATGGGAATTAGCGATTTTTGATTTATTTAATCGCATAAAATCTGTTGAAAATACCCTGCTTGTGATCAGTGCAAATCAATCCCCAACTGCATTACCTGTAAGCTTACCTGACTTAGCTTCACGTTTACGCTGGGGAGAAAGCTATCAGCTGGTCCCCTTAAATGATCAACAAAAAATCCATGTCTTGCAAAAAAATGCACATCAACGTGGTATCGAACTCCCCGATGAAGTAGCTAATTTTCTTTTGAAACGCTTAGAGCGCGATATGAAAACGTTATTTGAAGCACTAAGTAAATTAGATAAAGCATCATTACAAGCCCAACGTAAATTAACGATTCCCTTTGTGAAAGAAATTTTAAAGCTATAAAAAAAGACCACCTCTTTATCAGGTGATCTTTTCTTGTCAACTAAACGTATTTTGTTTAGTTTGTTTTAATATAATGACGGCTATATTGATAACTTACTGTTGGTAAGAAAAGCAACGGCACTGGGTGTAATCTAGAACGACGTTCTACGACTTTTGGCTGAGTATCACTTAAGTTAGCTTGATGCTCAACTTCTTTTGAATACGCCTGCTTTTGCGATGGGTCAACTGTATTTCCGCTTTTCACGCGTTGGTTATATTCTTCTAATGTTTTTAAATCCATTTGTGCACTTTCCACATTTTTTTGTGCGACACAACCCACAAGAAATAAAGCTGGTAATAATAAGATTAATTTTTTCATAGATTTTCCTTAATAAACTATGCCTAAATGACTTTACGACATATCACATGGGATAAAATCGTTTTTCTATTTTCAATATTTTTACTTGCTAAATTTTTCCCTTTCTTATTTTCTTCATCCTGCACTTTTTTCGCTAATTCAGGATTTTGAATATAAAAAACAGGTACATACTGCATATTTTTTGAATCTTCATTAGACAACACGGTGGCTGTTGCAATATTGGTGTAATATTCCTCTTTATTCACAGGGATCACATAATATGTTGTTGCATCAGTCACTTCCACACCTAGTCTTGAGTGGAAACCTTGGCAAATGCCTGCACCAGACTCAAAAATAGTATGCGAAGATTTCGTTTCATTAATTTGAAATACTTCAAACTCAATACTGCTTCCTAATGCTTTCGCATCTTGCTCATCTGCAGAAGGATTTAATTGACGAGTAAAATCACGATTCACATAAGTTACTTTTGTATTTTTCTCGCTCTTAGGAGAGCTTTCCAATAGAGGCATTGTGTGTTCGCTCTCTACTGTGTCATGATAACCATAAGTCCGACTCACCTCGTCCTCAGAAATACGAATAGACCAAGACTCAGCAAAAGCCAACGTTGGTAATAACAGACTTAATAAGAACGATACATTAAAACGCATATTTTCATCTCTTACATTTCATAGAGTTCTAAAGGCAAATCATCAGGATCCCGTAGAAACGTAAAACGCTTACCTGTTATCGGATCAACCCTAACGGGTTCACATTCGATATGTTTATCACGTAGAAAATCAATAAAACGATCAAGTTGTTCTACTCGGAAAGCTAAGTGACGTAAACCACAAGCTTCAGGATAAGTTAAACGCGTAGGAGAATCTGGAAAAGAAAACAATTCAATCTGACTACCATCGCGACAACGTAAATCCAATTTATAGCTATTTCGTTCAGATCGATAAGTTTCGTGAATAATTTCTGTACCTAAAATGGTCGTATAAAAATCTTTCGATTTTAAATAATCAGACGCAATGATAGCAACATGATGAAAGCCTACGATTGACAACGTAATTTCACTCCCCATCTAAAATTGAGGACTAATTATACACATTTTAAAATCAATGTAAAATAAATAGCACCCTCTCCCGTTTCAACAAAGAAAGTACTCACTATCGACTTTATCAGCACATAACGCGACATTTTCGTGACCGCTTACTCACTCTGGCTTACGCTTTGCCTCTTCTTGTGCTTCTTGCGATGCCAGAGCAGAATGAATACTCCGTTCAATTAATGTCACTCGTGGATCATCTTCAGGTAAAAGACGTAGCATCATCGACCAAGTGACAGCCGCCATTTTATAGTCTTCTGTTTCAAAATAACGAAACGCCAATAAGCCTAATGCTTCAAGATTACTATGATCTTTCCGAATGACTTCTTTTAACAGCATATCCCCTTTAGTTTTATCCGATGTATCTTCTGAAAACATCAGAATTCGTGCATAAGATAATTTATATTCAATGTTGTCAGGTTCAAGTTGATGCGCTCTAGCATAGCTATCGAGTGCTAATTGCCCTTTATTCGTATTCATCGCAATTTGCCCCAGTAACCACCAACTTTTCGCATCACTTGGCTGCTTTTGTAAATGCAAACGAAGTGCGGTAGAAAATTGCTGTAATTCTGACTCATTCAAAGGATGATGTTGTTCCTCTTTCAAGCGTTCGTGAAAGTGCGGTAATTTTTGGTAGGTTTTTTCCAACATAGCTTCAGCTTGCCATGCGCCAACACTTAAATAAGCACTCAGCGATAAAATACTTAATGCCAACAAACCCGACACAAACCAGATTTTGCCATAGGTTTTCTGTTCATTCTCATGTTGTTGTACCGATTCTGGAATATCTTCTAATAGCGTTTGTTGCAATTCCGTTTTGACTTGCGTGGCATTTTCTAATAAGCCCTGTGCTTCATCACGCTCAATCTCGGCTAAACGTTGAAAATATAACGCCTTGTTTAATTCATCACGTTTCACGGTCTGTCTTGTTAAAGACGAGTTCGTACTGGATTTAAGTAACGGATAAAAACAAATGAAGGCGATAAATAACGTGAATAACATCACACTTAACCAAAAACTCATTCTTTCTTCTCTTGTAATAAACGTTGTAAACGCTGTTTTTGTTCATCACTCAAACGAGGTTCACTCGCCTGCGCGGTCACGACTTGCTTAGTATGGCGACGAAATAAAAGCCGAAAACCCAAGATAACGAATAACGCGGGAATGACCCAAAGTGAGACCGTGGCAACGGTTAACGGGGGATCATAAGTCACAAAATGCCCATAGCGTTCAACCATAAAATTGACAACATCTTGTTTCGATTTGCCTTCTTGTAACAATTCCAAGACTTTATGCCGCATATCGACTGCAATCGTCGCATTCGAATCGGCAATATTATTGTTTTGACATTGTGGGCAACGTAATTCTTGTGTCAACGCATGATAATCTTTTTCTTGTTGCGTGGAAGAAAACTGCACTCCTTCAATCGCAGCAAGGCTCGAGAAACTCAAACATAACAAAAAAAGTGCGGTCAATTTTTTCATTATTTTCTCTCCACCAACTTTTGATAAATCGGCTGGATTTTCTCATCCCACACTTTCTGATTTAAATCCCCCGCATGACGATAATGAATGATACCTTGTCCGTCAATGACAAAGGTTTCTGGTGCGCCATAGACCCCTAAATCTAAACCATTTGAGCCTTTTTCATCTTTTAAAACAATCTGATAAGGATTACCCAGATCTTTTAGCCATTTTATCGCCTGTGCTGACTTATCCTTATAATCAATACCAATAATTGTCACACCTTGTTGTGCCAACTTATTTAAATATTGATGCTCGGCATAGCAGGTTGGGCACCACGTTGCCCAAACATTTAATAAAATCGGTTTACCTTGCTGAAAAATTTCAATGCCATATTGCTTCTCTTCAAACAAATCCTGTAATGTTCTCAGCGGAACAGGTTTACCAATTAAGGCTGATTCTAATGCTTTAGGATCATCACCTTGCGCGTTACGCAGGAGCTGAACAGCAAACGCAAAAACTAAAATTAAGAATAAAATTAAGGGAAAATACAATTTTTTGTTCATGCCTGCCCCTTAGTAAATAACTTCCCAAAACGATAACGACGATCAAACATACAGAGTAATCCACCTAATGCCATAAAGACACCACCGAACCAAATCCAGCGGATAAACGGCTTATAATATAAACGTAATGCCCAAGCATCTTGTCCTAAGTTTTCCCCCAATGCGACGTAAATATCACGCGTAAATCCCCAGTCAATCGCAGCTTCAGTCATGGTCATTTTACTCACCGTATAGAAACGTTTTTCGGCAAATAAGATGGCTTCTACTTGTCCATTACGACGAATATCGACTTGTGCTTTGCCCCCCAAATAATTCGGTCCATTTGCCTCTGTAATGCCTTGGAAAGTAAATTGATAATCCGCAATTTGTACGCTATCTCCCACATTCATACGTACATCACGCTCAATACTGTAGTTCTGACTAAAAGCAATCCCCCACACAGACATTGCCACACCTAAGTGTGCCAACACCATGCCCCAATGAGAACGAGAAAGTTTCGTTAATCCAGACCAAAAAGCTGAACGATGTGTGGCGCGTTGTTGCAACTCATACACACTTAACAACACGATAAATACCGCCATCATCGTGCCCAATACTGCACTCACCGTCAATTGATCCTGTAAGAGATAAGGCAAGGCGAAACCGGCGACTAACATAACAATTAAGCTCAGGATAACCGGTTTACGAATCGCTGAAAATTCATCACGACGCCATTTTATTAACGGTCCGACACCCAATAAAAGTGAGAAAGGCACCATGATGATTAAAAACATTTGATCAAAAAACGGCGCGCCGACTGAAATAGTACCCAACCCCAATTGTTTATGCACCAGTGGTAAGAGCGTACCAAGCAACACAACAGAAAGTGCACTCATTAAAAGAATATTATTGAGTAACAATGCAGTTTCACGCGAATAGCGTTCGGCATTTTCACGTGAGCGAATTTGGCTGCCTTTATACGCATACAGGACTAAGGATCCGCCAATGACCACAACGAGATACGCTAGAATATACAGTCCACGAGTAGGATCGGAGGCAAACGCATGCACGGAAACCAAAATACCCGAACGCACTAAGAATGTGCCAAGCAAGCAAAGGGAGAAAGCCAAAATCGCTAATAACACTGTCCAAGCTTTAAAAGAGCCACGTTTTTCTGTGACTGCTAATGAATGCAACAATGCAGTGCCGGCAATCCAAGGCATGAGTGAGGCATTTTCTACTGGGTCCCAGAACCACCAACCGCCCCAACCGAGTTCATAATACGCCCACCAAGAACCTAACACGATCCCTAAGGTTAAGAAAACCCAAGCTGCCATTGTCCAAGGACGTGACCATCTTGCCCAAGCGGTATCCAGTTTTCCGGTCATTAACGAGGCAATTGCAAAGGCAAAGGCGACCGAAAAACCAACATAACCCATATAAAGTAACGGAGGATGAAAAATCAACCCTACATCTTGTAATAAGGGATTGAGTTCTTTCCCATCAACCGGAAAATCAGGAAACGTGCGGTCAAATGGATTTGAAGTGAATAATACAAAAATCAGGAAACCAATACTAATGATCCCCATGATCCCCAATACACGAGCGACGGCTTCTTGAGGGAGTTGTTTGCTAAACCAAGCCACCGCAGCCCCCCATAACGTCAGCAACCAAATCCACAATAATAAAGACCCTTCGTGAGAGCCCCAAACCGCGGATAAACGGTAATGTAAAGGCAAATTCGTGTTTGAGTTATTGACGATGTATTGCACGGAAAAATCATTCACCGCAAACAAGTAAAACAACGCAACAAAAGCCACCGTTAAACTGATAAAGAGCCCATAAGTCATGGGGCGCGCTAACGACATCAGTTGTATATGATTTTTTTCTGCGCCCCACAAGGCAAAAATTGCCACTAGCATCGCGATGGCAAGACTTAACGCTAAAGCATAATTTCCTAATTCAGCGATCATTTTTGACCTTCTTGCATCGATGTTTTCTGGTAAGCTTTTTCTTGACGATCTCGCTCGCTTTCCCCTTTCAAATCAGCGACCCCCATAGGTTTATGTACTTTTTGCATTTGTGCATCTAATTCTGGTGGCACATAATTTTCATCATGTTTAGCTAATACTTCTGTAGCTTCCAGTAAAGTTGGTGTTTTTAATACGCCTTGTGCCACGATCCCTTGTCCTTCTCGGAATAAATCAGGCAGAATGCCTTCATATTCCACACTGATGGAAGGTCCAATATCATTGAGATCAAATTTGACTTTCAAGCTCTTTGGATCACGTTCTACTGTACCAGCCACAACCATGCCCCCCACACGAATACGTTGTCCTACGCTAGGTTTCTGAGTTGCGTCTTCATTCTTACCATACACCACTTCTGTTGGGGTATAAAATAAATCAATATTTTGGCGTAATGCATAGAGCACTAAGGCAGAAGCAATGGAAATCCCAAGTAATATAAATAAAATCACAGTCATTCTTGACTTACGTCTTGGAGTCATAGCGCACCTCTTGTTTTATTCTTTTGTAAACGTGCTTGGCGTTGCTGTTCACGCAGTACATCACGCAAAATCGCTTTTCTCTCCTTCACACTTTGTACAATTAATACAACAATCGCTAACAAGCTGATGCCATAGGCTAGCCACACATAAAAACCGTAGCCACCCATATTGAAAAAATCCTGCCAAGTTGCAAAAAACATATTAACTCTCCCCCAGCCTATTTGAGTTTTGTGGCTAATTCTTGTACCCAAGGACGCTTATGGTCTTCTTTCAGCAGCGCACTACGATAGCGGATTAGCGTCAACCAAACGTATAACATCATAAAACCAAAAATACAGAGAATCAGTGGAATTAACATGGGGGTCGCAATTGAAGGCTTCTCAAATTTCGTAATGCTCGCCCCTTGATGTAGGGTATTCCACCACTCTACTGAAAAATGAATGATCGGTAAATTAATCACCCCCACTAAACACAGGACACCTGCTGCTTTTGCGCCAATAGCACGATCTTGAAAGGCTGAATAAAGTGCCATCACCCCTAAATACAAGAAAAATAAAATCAATTCTGAGGTCAAACGGGCATCCCATACCCACCAAGTGCCCCACATTGGTTTACCCCACACAGCACCAGTAACCAAAGCTAAAAAAGTAAACAATGCACCAATCGGTGCCATCGCTATCATGGCTAAGTGCGCCTGTTTGATTTGCCACACTAACGCAATAAAAGCCGCAATCGCCATCGAACCATACACACCCATCGACCAAATTGCGGTGGGTACATGCACATACATGATCCGAAAACTATTGCCTTGTTGATAATCTGCTGGGGCAAATGCCAGTCCCCACACGACGCCCACGCCTAATAAAAGTGCGCTCAGTAACGCCGTTAAGGGTAAAAATTTACCGCACAAGTGATACTGTGTTTCTGATTTTGCATAAGGATGTAACCATTTCCACATAATGCCTTCCTTTTATTGATCTAAGCTAATTCGTAATGCAGCCGCAATAGCAAACGGCGATAATGTTACAGAGCCGGCTAAAATAGCGCCTAAAATGGCTAATTGCCCACTGTAAGGTAGGCTTAAACTGGCAGCTTCTAACACAGAAGCCGAAAAAATTAAAACGGGAATAAATAACGGCACAACTAATAAACTCAATAACACGCCGCCTTTACGTAATCCAACGGTCAACGCCACACCAATCGCGCCAAGGCAACTGAGCACAGGGGTGCCAATCAATAATGTCAGCACCAATGCCCACCAGATTTCAACCTCTAAAGAAAGTAACAGCGCCGCAATGGGTGATAATAAAATCAGTGGCAAGCCTGTCAGTAACCAATGCGCAATCACTTTAGCTAAGGCTGTTAATGCCAGAGGCTGAGCCGTTAACATTAATTGTTCTAAAGAACCATCAACAAAGTCATCTCGGAATAAACGTTCAAAAGACAACAACGCGGATAATAATGCCGCGACCCAAGCGATCCCCGGTGCAATACGCGCAAGTAATTTCGGATCGGGTCCAATCACTAAGGGAAATAAGGTGATCACTAGCAAAAAGAACCATAACGGATTTAAAATCTCCGCTTGCTTACGCATCGCAATTTGTAACTCTCTTTTGATAATGGCTAAAAATATCATGCTATTTGCTGCTCTTTCTGCAAGGAACTATTCCGTAAATTTATAATTTTCTAACCGCACTTTTTTCAATAATCGACTTTGTACATCTTGGTGGCTGGTAAAAATCACGATCCCCCCTTGCGTAGCATGCTGTTCAAATAAGGCGGTGAGCACTTGAACACCATGCTTATCAATCGCAGTAAACGGCTCATCCAAAATCCACAAAGGTGCTTTAGAAAGCCATAAACGTGCTAACGCAATACGCCGTTGCTGACCGGCGGAAAGTTGCGCGGCAGGAATATCTTCACGCCCCAAAAGTCCAACCGTTTCTAATACCTGCCATAACTTATCTTCACCGAGCTCACAGGCACTCATTTGTTGATAAAACTTCAAATTTTCCCACGCGGTTAATTCCGGTTTGATACCGGAATGATGACCTAAATACAACAAATCATACTGAAAGGTTTCGCGTTGCTTTTGGATCGGGATACCATTCCAAAATACCTCGCCTTCGCGTTGTTGCGCCAAGCCAATTAAAATGCGCAATAAGCTAGTTTTGCCAATGCCATTGTGCCCTTCGATTTGCACAAAATCGCCGCTGTTCCAGACAAAATTAAAGTCCGTAAACAAGACATTATCGCCTCGTTGACAAGCAAGCTTTTCGGTTTTTAATTGATAAGACATAGACATCATTTCAGGAATAAGCCAAGTTAATGGCTCGCATTCTATCATAAGGCATAACCGTGGCGTAGTGATTAGCCGGTTAAAATCCTACCTCTTTAGAGGTGGATTATAGGGTTTATTGATTTAGAACAAATCTTGTGATTTTTAACTAAAAAATGACCTATTTCTTTGATAGGTAAATCAAATAAAAGGAGAAAAAGCGAACGTTATTTCAGCGAGCGATAAGTCAAAAAGTAATAACACCCAATTGCCATGACACTACAAAATGCCATGGTAAATAACATGGGTGCTGCCGTTTTCATTTCCATTACAGCCACTAAAGAACCGACGAGGGAGGCAGTACCAAAACGGACGCTTCCCACCATTGAGTTTGCGGTACCGGCAATGGTCGGAAATTTTTCTAAAATTGATGCCATCGCATTCGAGGAGATCAAGGGATTTTGCCCGACAAAAATAGCACAACACAACGCCATTGGCCAAAAACCGAGGTCAAAAAGCGAAATGCACACCAAGGCAACCGCCGCAATAAACTGTACACTGAGCCCCAAACGTAACATCGTTTCTGCTCCCAGTTTTGTCACCCATTTGCGATTTAAAAAAGAACTGAAAATCATGACACCAATATTTAGCATGAAGAAATAGCCAAAATTTTCCACAGCGACACCGTATAATCCGATATATACAATCGACCCTGCGGTAATAAAAGCAAACAGTCCACCAAAACCAAACGCGGAGGAAAACATATAACCTAAAACTTCTTTTTGTTGCCATAAACTGAAAAAGTTTCGGCTAATAATCCGTAAGTGTAAGGGTTGTCGATTCCCTTTTTGGTGTGTTTCTGGCACAACAAAAAAGGTTAAGAGGCAACACAAGATCCCCATTACCGCAATGACATAGAAAATCGTATGCCAATGAAACCACAACACCAGATAACCACCAATAATAGGGGCTAAAAGTGGTGCGATCATAAATACCAACGTAATAGTTGACATGATTTTAGACAATTCATTTTTATGAAATAAATCACGCAAAATTGCCCCAACCAGCACAACGGGGGCTGCACCAAAGAAACCTTGTAAAAAGCGCAAAGTGGTAAAGTGCCCAATAGAATAAGTGGCAGTTAACATCAACGCAGCAATCGCACTGATACTCACACCGAGCAAAATAATCGGTTTGCGACCATAACTATCCCCAAAAGGTCCCCAAAACAATTGCCCCACCGCCATACCCAAGGCAAAAAGCGTTAAGGTGTGTTGAACTTGTTCAGGTGTAATCGACAAATCCTGAGCGATCAATAAGAATGCGGGTAAATACATATCCACGCCCAATGGTGGTAACATGGATAAAAGGGCTAATGTCATAATGAACAGCCCACTGACTGTACTGCGTTTATGTTGATTCAAATACTTATCCTTATTTATTAAATGTTGCAATTTCTTCGGCAGATAAAGAACGGTATTCTCCTTCTGCTAACCGATCATCGAGTTCAATCTGACCGATTTTCCAGCGGTGTAAGCCCACCACTTTATTCCCCAACGCCGCAAACATCCGTTTGACTTGATGATAACGTCCTTCACTAATCGTTAAATTCACATTGTAATCATCAAGAATTTCTAACGTTGCAGGCTTCGTTGGGGTTTTCTCACCACGCAATAGCATACCTTCTGCACAGGCTTGTTGATAATGGCTTTCCACAGGATCGGCAAGTGTCACCAGATAGGTTTTCTCACAATGGTGTTTTGGGGACGTAATACGATGTGACCATTTTCCATCATCAGTTAATAACACGAGCCCGGTCGTGTCCACATCTAATCGTCCAGCACTATGCAATTTACCTGCCAACGGATAATCAAAGAATTGATAAATCGTTGGATAATCCCCATCCTCATGAGAGCAAACATAGCCTTGCGGCTTGTATAACATCAAATATTGTCCTGCAGATACCCAAGGTAAATGCTCGCCTTCTAAACAAATTTCATCTGTTTGACTGACTTTTTGTGCACCATTTTTCTCAACGTGTCCATTTACCGTGACCGCACTTTGCTTTAAGACTTTATTCGCTTGTGAGCGGGTTAGTCCTGTATTTTCGGCTAAAAATTTATCTAATCGCATGCTAATTTACGTTGTCCTTCATTCATTAACTTACGCATTCTACTATGTTTCAGCACAAGAGGGGGAATTATTAAAAAATAAGCAAGTTGACGAGAAAAACAAAATCCCAATACTGTGTTTTAGGTCACGTTTTTTATTCTCAATTTATTTATAATGGTTTGTCTATTACGATAATTTATTTACTCACAAGAGGACTGTTTTATGGATGCACAATTACGTCAAGCTGCTCTCGATTTTCATGAATTTCCAACACCGGGAAAAATAGAAGTGACCCCGACCAAATCGCTGGCAACACAGCGTGATTTAGCGCTCGCCTATTCCCCCGGTGTTGCGGTCCCCTGTTTAGAAATCCAAGCGGATCCCGCTGCCTCTTATCGTTATACCTCCAGAGGCAATTTAGTTGCTGTGATTTCCAATGGTACGGCGGTTTTAGGTTTAGGCAACATTGGTGCATTAGCGGGAAAACCGGTAATGGAAGGGAAAGGGGTATTATTCAAAAAATTTGCCGGTGTCAACGTATTTGATATCGAAATTGACGAAAGAGATCCAGATAAATTAGTCGATATTATTGCTTCGTTAGAACCCACTTTTGGTGGCATTAACTTGGAAGATATTAAAGCCCCAGAATGTTTCTATATTGAACAAAAATTACGTGAGCGGATGAAAATTCCTGTTTTCCATGATGACCAACATGGTACCGCTATTATCAGTGCTGCTGCGATTTTGAATGGCTTACGTATCGTGAAAAAAGACATTGCCAAGGTTAAATTGATTGCCTCGGGCGCGGGTGCCGCATCGATTGCGTGTTTAAATTTATTGGTCAGTTTAGGTTTACCGCGTGAAAATATTATCGTCTGTGATTCAAAAGGGGTGATTTTCCATGGTCGCGATGAACGCATGGATGAAACTAAAAAATTATATGCAATTGAAGACAATGGTAAACGTACGTTAGCGGAAGTCATCAACGATGCGGATATTTTCTTAGGTTGCTCTGCGGCGGGAACATTAACCCAAGACATGGTAAAAACCATGGCGGCCAACCCGTTAATCCTTGCGTTAGCTAACCCTGATCCCGAAATTTTACCGCCTTTAGCGAAAGCCGTTCGTCCAGATGCAATTGTTTGCACGGGACGTTCTGATTATCCAAACCAAGTCAATAACGTACTCTGTTTCCCATTTATTTTCCGTGGGGCATTAGATGTGAGTGCAACAGCAATCAACGAAGAGATGAAACTCGCGGCAGTGCATGCCATTGCGGATCTTGCACTTGCTGAACAAAGTGAAGTGGTTACCTCAGCTTATGGCGAAACGGAATTATCTTTTGGTCCAGAATATTTAATTCCTAAGCCGTTTGATCCCCGTTTAATTGTCAAAATTGCCCCGGCGGTAGCCAAAGCAGCCATGGATTCGGGGGTCGCCACGCGTCCAATTAAAGATTTTGATGCTTACATTGAAAAACTCACGCAGTTTGTGTACAAAACAAACTTGTTCATGAAACCGGTGTTCGCTCAAGCGAAGCAAAATAAAAAACGTGTTTTACTCACCGATGGTGAAGAATCTCGTGTTTTACATGCTGTGCAAGAAATCGCAACATTAGGTATTGCAACCCCAATTTTATTGGGTCGTCCAAGTGTCATCGCACAAAAAATTAAACAGCTTGGTTTACACATTCAAGAAGGGCGTGATTTTGAATTAGTGGACATCGAAAACAACCCTTATTTTGAGGAATGTTATAAAACTTACCACAACTTGCTTAAACGCAAAGGCATTACGCCAGCCGGTGCGCAACGTAAAATGCTACATAATCCGACTGTGATTGGTGCAACCTTACTCCAACTCGGTAAAGCCGATGCCATGTTATGTGGTTTAGTCGGTCCTTATGCTTCGCATTTAAGCAATATTAAAGAAGTGATTGGTGTCCAACCTTGTGTCCCAACGCCCGCGACAGTAAATGGGCTCGTGTTGCCAACAGGTAACTTATTCATTACAGATACCTTTGTTAACCACAACCCAACCGCACAAGAATTAGCTGAGATCACCATTATGGCAGCCAATGAAGTAAGCCGTTTCGGTATTGAACCTAAAGTTGCCTTAGTCTCCCATTCTAATTTTGGCACCTTTGATGATCCAAGTGCGGTCAAAATGCGCGAAGTTTTACGCTTAGTGAAAGAAAAAGCACCAGACTTGATCATTGATGGCGAAATGCACTGTGATGTCGCTTTAAATGAGAAATTGCGTCAGGACATCATGCCAGACAGTCCATTAAAAGGTGCGGCAAACTTATTGGTGATGCCAAATATGGAAGCTGCACGGATCAGTTTGAACCTATTACAGGGCACTGCCACCCCAATTACAGTCGGACCAATTTTAATGGGGATGAATAAACCTGTTCATATTCTCACCTCCGCGTCTTCTGTACGCCGGATCATTAATATGGTCGCGATTGCGGCAGCTAATGTTGAACCCACTTGCAAGTAGTGGATAGCAAAATCAGGGCAGAGGTAAAAATCTGCCCTGAGATTTTTGGTGTTAACTGCAGAGAAATAATGATCTTAATCAAGTTTCCTGTTAAAATCTTGTTACTTTTTGGCAATAATGCCCCCTTACTTTCACTCAATAAAGGAAATAATTATGGCTTATACACTACCAGAATTAGGCTATGCCTACGATGCATTAGAACCCCATTTTGATGCAATGACGATGGAAATTCACCATTCAAAACATCATCAAGCCTATGTCAACAATGCCAATGCTGCATTGGAAAATTTACCAGAATTAGCACAAGGTTGCCCAGGTCAATTATTAACTAAGTTAGCAGAGGTGCCTGCTGATAAATTGACAGCTATCCGCAATAATGTGGGTGGTCACTTAAACCACTCGCTATTTTGGAAAAGCCTGAAAAAAGGTACCACGTTACAAGGCGCACTAAAAGATGCCATCGTGCGTGACTTTGGCTCTGTGGAAGCCTTCCAAGCAGAATTTGAAAAAGCGGCAGCAACCCGTTTCGGTTCAGGTTGGGCATGGTTAGTCTTACAAGAAAACGGTAAATTAGCGGTCGTATCCACCGCGAACCAAGATTCACCTGTAATGGGTAAAGCTATTGCGGGTTGTGAAGGTTACCCACTATTAGGTTTAGACGTTTGGGAACACGCTTACTACTTGAAATTCCAAAACCGCCGTCCAGACTACATTAAAGAATTCTGGCACGTAGTAAACTGGGATTTCGTGGCAGAACGCTTCGAGAAAAAAGTTGAACATTGCAACTGCACAAAATAATCTCTCAATCCCCTCAATCGAGGGGATTTTTCTTTCTTCCTCCCTTTTCTCTCCCTCACTGTACTTTTTTTCAAATTTATGAGAGAGATCACAATCTATACAAAGAAATCACTAGAGCTAGCACGTAACTTTCTCTAGAATGGATTCCCCCTAATGTATTTATATTTCCAAGAAAGGAGTAATTATGGATAGAAGACGTTTTCTACAATTAGGCGCATGCAGTATTTTAACGTTTACTGCATCGAAATATGTTTTTGCTACCCCACAAAATTCAGCCTCATTGCGCATTATTGCCACCACGGACTTACATAGTTTCTTAACTGACTTTGATTACTATAAAGACGCACCAACAGAGAAATTTGGTTTTACACGCGCCGCCTCTTTAATTCGCCAAGCTCGCAAAGAAGTCAAAAACTCGGTATTAGTAGATAATGGTGATTTAATTCAAGGTAACCCAATTGCCGACTATCAAGCGGCAAAAGGGTATAAAGAAGGTAAAATGAACCCTGCTATTGAAGTGCTTAATGCCATGAAATATGACGTAGGCACCCTAGGTAACCATGAATTCAATTATGGCTTAAAATATTTAGATGATGCTATTGCCGAAGCCAACTTCCCGATCATCAATGCCAATGTAGTCAAAGCCGATTCTGGTGAACCACGCTATCAACCTTATGTGATTCAAGAGAAAGGGGTCAGAGATGCTAATGGTCACTTACAAATGATCAAAATTGGCTATATCGGTTTCGTCCCACCACAAGTGATGGTATGGGATAAAGCCCATTTAGAGGGACATGTTTTAGCCCATGATATTAAAAAAACGGCTGAAAAATATGTGCCAGAATTAAAGGCAAAAGGCGCGGATATCATCATCGCTCTTGCGCACACTGGACCATCCGATGAGCCATATAAAGAAGGGGCAGAAAACTCGGCGTTCTATCTTGCCGATGTCAAAGGCATTGATGCCGTTATTTTTGGTCACTCACACCGCTTATTCCCAAATAAAGAATTTGCCAAATCCCCAAATGTGGACATTGAGAAAGGGACAGTCAAAGGCGTCCCAGAAAGTATGGCGGGCTATTGGGGGAACAATATCAGCGTAGTCGATTTAGAATTAGCACGACATGATGATAAATGGGTTGTTGTGAATGGAAAAGCCGAACTGCGTCCAATTTATGACAACGAGAAAAAAATGGCGATTGCACAACCTGACGATGAGATGAACGCCTTACTTGCGCCTGTTCATGATGCAACGCGTCAATTTGTTTCACAACCGATTGGTCGAGCCGTCGATAATATGTTCAGCTATCTTGCGCTAGTACAAGATGACCCAACAGTACAGATCGTTAACCAAGCGCAACGTGCTTATGCGGAAAATGTGGTGAAAAATTTACCTGAGTTGGCGGGCTTGCCTGTACTCAGTGCGGGCGCCCCATTTAAAGCGGGTGGACGCAAAAATGATCCAACGGGTTATACCGAAGTCGATAAAGGAGAATTAACCTTCCGCAATGCAGCTGACTTATACTTGTATCCAAACACCTTAGTGATTGTCAAAGTCAGCGGTGCAGAATTAAAAGAATGGTTGGAGTGTAGTGCGGGGATGTTCAAACAAATTGACCCAAGCAATGAACAACCACAAAGCTTATTAGACTGGACAGGCTTCCGTACTTACAACTTCGATGTGATTGATGGCGTACAATATCAATTCGACATCACGAAGCCAGCGCGTTATGATGGCGATTGTAAATTAATCAACGCGCAATCTGAACGTGTGATTAATTTGACCTACCAAGGTAAACCAGTGGATCCAAAAGCAGAGTTCTTAATTGCAACCAATAACTACCGTGCTTATAGTGCGAAATTCCCAGGCACTGGCGATAGCCATATTGTATTTGCTGCCCCTGATGAAAACCGTCAAATTTTGGCAAATTATATTTCATCTGAAAGCAAAACCCATGGTCACGTCAATCCAAGTGCAGATAAAAATTGGCGTATTGCCCCGATCACAAGCAAAGTGAAATTGGATATCCGTTTTGAAACCTCACCAAATGAAAAAGCAAAACAATTTATCCAAGAAAGCGCGCAATATCCAATGGTTCAAGTCGGAACTGATGAAGTGGGATTCGCGATATATCAAGTGGATTTAAGTCAATAATCACGCTTTCATCCGATAATAAAAAAGCAAAGTGCAGTGAAGTACTTTGCTTTTTTTGTCTAGTCTCAGGTTTATCTCCATCCGCAAAAGTGCGGTCAGTTTTCCCTAAAAGTTATAACCACCGTCGCACTTTCTGTTTATAGTCTAAATAGGCATCGCCAAACAATTTTTCTAACTGCCGCTCTTCTGGCTTGATCTGAAATTGTGTGATACAAAACACAAAAACTACTAAAAAAAGCACCGCACTTAAACTCGCAAGCCATAATCCCCAAGCTAGCAATAGTAACGCTAAACTTAAGTACATCGGATTGCGGCTAAATTGATAAATACCACTCACGACTAAAGCACTGCTTTTCTCTAGCCGAATGGGATCCACAGTGGTTTTAGCTTGCCAAAATTGCCATAAACTGCCTGAACCGATAATCCCACTCATCAAAATAAACAGCCCAACTAGCCACGTATGACGAGCAAATTGATAAATCGGGGGAAGGCACCACATCACAGCCGCACAAGCAAGAAAAATCACGGGAGGTGGAATGCGGATTGTCATCATAAACTCCTAATTTATCGTGGTTTGTTTCAGCCAATATCGTACTACTTGTTTTATCAAAAAAGGGCGGATTGGGCAATGCCACCCGACACGAACATAATCAGCATTTTCATCAACACAAACAGCTTATTTACCCTAAATATGCCTTGAGTTAACAAAAAAGAGAAAGAAAAAAGGCTTGGAAAATACCTTCCAAGCCTTTCAAGTAAATTTATAAATTATTCAACCGCACTTGTAACCACTGTGCTTCTAATGGTGAGGCATTATTTAACGCTTGTTGATAACTGGCTTTTGCCGCCACCTTATCCCCTTTGGCTAATAAAATATCACCAATCAGTAAGTTTTTACGACTATCCCAACTGCTTTCTTTCACCTGTTTCAAGCTGTCTAATGCCATGTCAAAGGCTTGTTGTTGGTATTGTACTGATGCTAAACGTAATGCTGTAATCGAGGATAAGTTTTCATCTGTTGACTGCGCTAGGGCTTGTTTTAAGGATTGCTCTGCTTGGGCAAACTCCTTTTTTTCCACTTCAACTTTTGCCTTTTCTAACAAGGCTAAAACCGCATAACTGGTTTTGCTGTTCGCTTGTACAAACTGCTCAATTTGCGCACTCTTGCTAGCAAAATCTGCTGTACTATACAGTGCCTGTTCATACTGAGCTGAAGTTTGTTGAATTTTATTTAACTGATGACTTTGCCAGTAATTCCAACCGAACACACCACCAAATGCAATAATGACCGAGGCGATTAAAGTTTTATAATTTTCCTTCCACCATGTTTTAATCTCATTTAGCTCTTGTTCTTCTTCCGCAGTATAAGCCATTTTCCTCTTCCTTCTCGATTAAAAATTGTTCTTAATGTAATCAACAATATCATCTAATGCAAGTGTTTGTTGCTCGGCTCCACCAAGTAAGTGTTTAACCACAACTTGTTGATTTTGCACTTCACTTTCACCAATCACTAACGCCAATGCCGCACCACTTTTATCTGCGCGTTTAAATTGTTTTTTGAAGTTACCACCACTGCAGTGGGTCATCACACGTAATTGTGGCAATTCAGTACGGAGAGTTTCAGCTAACTGAAATGCCGCTAATGTTGTCCCATCGCCTTGGTAAACCACATAAATATCAACCGCACTTGGCAAGCGGATACTTTGATTCACTTCTTGCACCAATAACACTAAGCGTTCTAGCCCCATCGCAAAGCCTACACCTGTCGTCGCATGACCACCTAATTGCTCAACAAGACCGTCGTAGCGACCACCACCACAAACAGTGCCCTGTGCTCCTAACGCAGAAGTCACCCACTCAAAAACAGTTTTGTTGTAATAATCTAAACCGCGCACCAGTTTTGGATTCACTTCATATTGAATCCCCACCGCATCCAGTAAAGCACAAAGTTGGGCAAAGTGTTCACGGCTATCATCATCTAAATACGCTAACAGTTTCGGCGCATCATTTAGCACCTCTTGTAACGCTTGATTTTTTGTATCCAAAATACGCAGTGGATTTTTCTCTAAACGTTCTTTTTCTTCTTCACTTAATAAATCAACATGTTGCTGTAAAAAAGCGACTAAAGCAGAACGATAGTTCTTACGTGCCTCTAATGAACCAATTGAATTCAGTTGCAAGGTGACATGCTCAGCAATGCCCAATTCTTTCCATAAACGTGCCGTAAGCATAATTAACTCAGCATCAATTTCCGGATTAGGAATACCGAATACTTCAACACCTGCTTGGTGGAACTGGCGATAGCGTCCTTTTTGTGGACGTTCGTGACGGAACATCGGTCCCATATACCATAAACGTTGTTCTTGGTTATAAATCCAACCGTGTTCAATCGCTGCACGTACACAACCTGCTGTCCCTTCTGGACGCAAAGTTAATTGCTCATCGTTATCCCAAAAAGTGTACATTTCTTTGGATACTACATCGGTTACTTCACCGATCGCACGAGCAAATAATGGCGTACTTTCGACAATTGGCATACGCACTTCAGAATAACCATAATTTTGTAAAACTGACTGCACTTTTCCTTCGACCCATTGCCATAATGGGCTTTCCGTTGGGGAACAATCATTCATACCACGAATTGCTTGAATTGTTTTTGCCACAATACTATCCTATTTTTTCTTTTGTTATTTTAAATAATTCGATTTTTGGGATCTTGCGCCGCCACTTTGGCACGAATTTTGGCTTCTAATTGATTGATTAGATCATCATTATCAAAGCGTTCTTTTTGGCGTTCCCCATCTAAATAATAACCGCTTTTCTTATTACCACCCGTGACACCTAAATCAGAGACGAGTGCTTCACCCGGTCCGTTAACGACACAGCCGATAATCGACACATCCATGGGTGTAATAATATCTTCTAAGCGTTGCTCAAGGGCGTTAACCGTGCCAATCACATCAAACTCTTGACGTGAACAAGTTGGGCAAGCGATAAAGTTAATGCCACGAGAGCGGATCCGTAATGATTTGAGAATATCAAAGCCCACTTTGATTTCTTCAACAGGATCGGCCGCAAGCGAAATGCGTAATGTATCGCCAATGCCTTCCGCCAAAAGCATGCCCAACCCCACTGCACTTTTTACTGCCCCAGCACGAAAACCGCCGGCTTCGGTGATGCCTAAATGCAAGGGTTGTTTGATGGCTTTTGCCAATAAACGATAGGATTCGACCGCTAAAAACACATCAGATGCCTTCACACTGACCTTAAACTGGTCGAAATTAAGGCGATCTAGAATTTCTACATGACGTAACGCTGATTCCAATAACGCTTCGGGCGTCGGTTCACCGTATTTTTCTTGTAGATCTTTTTCCAAAGATCCGGCATTCACCCCGATACGGATCGGAATATTATTATCTCTGGCGCAATCGACAACTGCACGGATACGATCTTCACGACCAATATTACCCGGGTTGATTCGCAAGCAGTCCACTCCGTACTCCGCCACTTTTAACGCAATACGATAATCAAAATGAATATCCGCTACTAAAGGCACATTCACTTGCTGCTTGATGAGCTTAAATGCCTCAGCTGCATCCATTGTCGGGACTGAAACACGAACAATATCCGCACCAACACGTTCCAGCGCTTTAATTTGCGCCACAGTGGCTTCTACATCAGTTGTTCTAGTATTGGTCATGGATTGCACTGCAATAGGTGCATCCCCACCAATCGGCACGTTCCCCACATAGATTTTGGTTGATTCTCTACGCTTAATCGTTGGTTTGGCTAACATAATTGTTTGCTACCTTATCAGCCACATTACTGTGGTAATTTAAATCGAGCGACACGACCATCTACTTTTAGCGGATAGTCCTCGCCTTTATATGTGATCTTAACATTTGCTGGCGCACCTATAATCAGTGAATAAGTCACACCTTCATTAAACGTCAACACATCACCTTGTTTATATTCTTTTTGTGCAAGAATCTTTCCACTCTCATTTTGCACACTAATCCAACAACCACCGGTGACTTCAATGTGCAATTCATGAGAAGGGGTCACCACCGTCTCATGTGAAAGAAGATTTTTCTCGCTTTTTTCATCTAATTTTTCCATTTCCGCTTTTAACACATCCGCAGACGTGATCGGCTGGTCACTTACTGGGCTGATCGTCACAGGAAGATCAGTAGAAGAGGTGGTTTGTGTCGTCGGTATCACTACACTTGAGGCACTGAGCACTGTCGCATTTTGTGTGGTATCCGTCAATGCAGTAGAACTCGCTATTGGCGTGCTTTGTACGACGCTACTTTGCGGTGTTGTATCAACGTAATGCTGTACTAAACTCTCGCGCTCGGCATTAGACTGAGTATAGTTTTCCCACCACCACAGACCCGTCATCCCCGCCACAATGAGAACAACAAGTAAACTTAACCAACCAATCCAGTGGTTATGCGAGGAATAATGGTTAACCGCTCTGGTTGCACGTGCATTTTTACCTAGATCATTCTTATGATCTTCACCAAAACTTGCATGTACCCATACGGATTCAGGTAATTTGAGAAATTTAGCGTAACTGCGAACATAACCTCTCATAAAAGTGGCTGGAATTGACTTTTGAGCCAATTGATTCGTTTCAATCAACTGTAAAATAGAGGGTCTAAGAGAGATTTTTTTAGAAACATCTTCAATGGAAAGGTTAAGCGCCTCGCGTGCTTGGCGGAATTGTTCGCCGAGAGTGAGTACTTTTTCCTCAATATTATTTGTCGCAGTATTCATTTCACACCATCTATTTACACAAAATCCAAAGGGTAAAGTTTAAAGTTGTACAGGGGCTTTTGCAATAGCTATTCGCTAGATAAGCTATGTGAAAAAGTGTTTTTCTGTCTTTTTATCCTGAGTTACTCAATATGTGGCGGAAATTTTTTTGCTCTATTGGGATCAAACTGCGTTAAATATTGCAAATTTTGTTGATAACGGACAGCATCTTTGGCAAAAGACGCACACCAAACTAAATTTTCATAAGTATCGGCGTGTTGATAATAATGTGGGGCATTTAATGCTTGAGAAAATTGTTTGTAAGCTTGTTCAAACTCACCTTGTTGGCATAAAAAGGTACCATAATTATTTAATACATCGCCTTGATTTTTATCTAATTTTATCGCCTTTTCATAAGCGTGACGGGCTAAATCAAGATGACCTTGTTTTTGGTAGAGATACGCTAAGACCGCATGAGATAAATAGTAATTTGGGGCATGGGATAAAGCTTTATCAAAATTTTGCTTTGCTCGCGCAAAATCATGCTGAGATAAATAGCCTAAACCTAATTCAATTCTGGCTTTTGCCGCCTCATGTGAATCAAACGTATTGTTACCTTCTTGACTCACACAAGCACAAAGCAAAAGAGAAAAAATGCTCGCGATCCCAAATCGAAAAGTGCGGTTCATTTTTTCTCCTTTTTACGTCCTCAGCCATCATGACTGTCTTAATGATTTCTCACTGCAATTTCTTGACCAAATTGCTTTTTCTGTGCAGTACGTTTTGTTCGGTCAATTACATCACCGGCTAATTGCCCACAGGCGGCATCAATATCATCGCCACGGGTTTTACGTACAATCACGGTGAACCCATATTCCATCAAGGTTTTTTGGAAACGATCAATACGCGAATTTGAGCTTTTCGCATAAGGTGCTTCTGGGAACGGATTCCAAGGGATCAAATTGATCTTACATGGTGTATTTTTTAACACCTGTGCTAACTGATGTGCGTGCTCCACACCATCATTAACATGATCTAACATTACATATTCAATAGTCACTTTACCGTGATTCGCATTCGACACGCTTAAATAACGGTTTACCGAATCCATCAACATTTTGATGTTATATTTTTTATTGATTGGCACAATTTCATCACGCAGTTCATCATTCGGTGCATGTAACGAAATCGCCAACGCCACATCAATCATTTCACTTAATTTATCTAACGCAGGTACCACACCTGAAGTGGATAACGTCACTCGACGTTTTGATAAACCATACGCAAAATCATCTAACATGATTTCCATCGCAGGCACCACATTTGCCACGTTTAACAGTGGCTCACCCATGCCCATCATCACCACGTTGGTGATCGGACGCACACCGGTTACCCCAAAATTACCAATGATTTTTGAGGCGCGCCAAACTTGACCAATAATTTCAGACACCGTCAAGTTACGGTTAAACCCTTGTTGTGCAGTCGAACAGAACGTACAAGCCAACGCACAACCTACTTGTGAAGAGACACATAAGGTAGCGCGATCTGCCTCTGGAATATACACGGTTTCCACTTGCTGATCGCCCACTTGCATTGCCCATTTAATGGTACCGTCAGCAGAACGTTGCTCCACCGCGACTTCAGGGGCTTTAATTTCAGCTACTTGTTTTAATTTATCTCTTAACTTCTTGTTAATATTGGTCATATTGTCGAAGTTATCTTCGCCAAAATGATAAATCCATTTCACTAACTGATCGGCACGAAACGGCTTTTCGCCCAATTCTTTAAAGAACTCACGCATTTGCTGGCGAGTTAAATTCATTAAGTTAATTTTTTTTGCTGGATCAGTTGATAATTCAACCGTGTTGACTGTATTTGATGCTTTTTCAGCACAGGTTTGTTGTTCTAACATAACGCCTCGTTGTTACACATTGCGGCCTAGATAATCGCCTTTAAAAAATGAGTTGCGATTGTACAGAGTTAGTGCGCATTAATCTAGCAATTTCGCCAAACTCTGTAAAAAAACACCGCACTTTTTGCGATCTTGATCGAGAAAGAAAAAAGTGCGGTGTGTTTTTTTATAACCTGTTGCTATTTTTGATCCGCGGCTTTCGCAATTGCTTGGATTTCCGCTTCAATTTCTGCCTTCGCATCTGCAATGACGCCAGCGATGGCTTCATTTTTCGCTTCTTCTTTGGCCGTGGCAATGGCTTCGGCGATTTGCTCCGCGTTTTCTTCCCACTCAGCCTGTTCTTTGATGCGTTCTGCGGCTTCTTGTTTGGCGTCGATGATTTCGCGGTTAATGTCTTTCACATCGCCTAACAAAATCGCATATTTAACCGTTTCTGGACTGGCTTCAAGGGCAATTTTTAGCACCATCGTCAGTGGCACAGACAGCAACATCCCAACTGTACCCAGTAGCCATCCCCAAAATAATAAGGATAAGAAAACGACAAGTGTCGATAAGCCTAAGGTGCGCCCCATCATTTTCGGTTCAATGATATTACCCACAATCATATTCACCGCACCTACACCAATCGCTACCCCAAGACCTGTTGGAAAACCATTTAATAGTAAGGCTTGCACTACAATTGGCACGGCGGCAATAATCGAACCAATATTGGGAATATAGTTAAGCAGAAAACTCAAAGTTGCCCATAAAATAGCATATTGCACATCAGTTAATTCAAGCAGAATATAAACGCAGACACCGGTTAATAAACTGGTCAGCGTTTTCACGCCAAGATAACTAATTACCCCTTGTAAAATCCGATTGATATAATGTTCTTCACGGTGAACATCACGTACATCAGAACTAAATACGAGCGCCAATTTATGTTTCGCAAACGGCGCTTCACTCAGCATAAAAATCACCACAAGGAACAGAACAAATACGTTGGTGACGACGCCGGAAAAGCTTAGTAATGTACTACTCACCAAATTCATGATCACACTCGGATCCATATATTCCATCGTTCGCTCAGTGGACAAATCCAAGGGAATATTCCACTTCTTCGCCAATAATACTAAAGCATTAATCCGTTCTGATAATAAAAGACGATATTGTGGGATCGATTGGGTAAACTCTCGCGCAGTGCTATTGATCAAACTTAACACCGAGAAAAACACCACTAAAATCATCAACAGTAATAAGGTAATGGCAAGCCAGTGCGGGACTTTACGGCTAGTCATAAAGCGGATGATCGGCGAGCAAATGATAGCAATAAAAAGCGATAATAAAAACGGTACCGCAATTTCGCTTGCGACTTTGACGCCAGCCAAAATGATCACAATGGCGGCTAAAGCGACCAACACTTTTAAAATAGGCGATTCAACTTTGAGCATTTAGATTGCGTCCTCGTTTTCTTCCCCAGTACGGATTCGGATGACACGTTCAACGTCATACACAAAAATCTTGCCGTCACCAATTTTCCCAGTTTGTGCGGTTTCCATAATGGCTTCAATACATTGATCCACTTGCTCATCAGTCACGACAATTTCCATTTTGACTTTCGGCAAAAAATCCACCATATATTCGGCACCACGATAAAGTTCAGTATGTCCTTTTTGACGTCCAAATCCACGCACTTCTGTAACCGTCATCCCGGTAATACCCACATCAGATAAACTTTCACGTACGTCATCTAATTTGAAAGGTTTAATGATTGCTTCAATCTTTTTCATAAATTTTTCCTTTTTTGACCGCACTTTTATCTCCGCTAACTCGTCTAACGACGGGCGGATTTAGGGCGAAAACTTTCAATCACGTCGGGATGGGTATCAATATAAATCCCGTCAATCAGTTGTAAACAATAGGGCACCGCACTAAAAATCCCTTTCACAATAACCTGACCGTTTTCATCTTTCACCCCTTCTAGCGTTTCTTTAATCGCTTTAGGTTGCCCCGGCAGATTGAGGATTAAACTGTTTTTGCGAATGACGCCCACCTGACGCGATAAAATCGCCGTTGGGACGAAATGCAAACTGACTTGGCGCATTTGTTCACCAAATCCCGGCATTTCACGATCTGCCACCGCGAGAGTCGCATCAGGTGTGACATCGCGTTTTGCCGGTCCAGTTCCGCCTGTGGTTAACACCAAGTGGCAATGGTAATCATCAACGAGTTCACATAAGGTTTGTTCGATGCGATCTTGCTCATCAGGAATTAAGCGAGTTTCTATCTCAAAGGGCTCACATAATGCCTTTTCTAACCAAGCTTGTAATTCAGGAATCCCTTGATCAGCATACACGCCTTGTGAAGCACGATCAGAGACTGAAACTAAACCAATTTTTAAAACTGCGGTCATTTTTTCCTCTATTTTTTATTGCCAACTAAACCCAATAATATCTCACCACATGGAAGAAGATAGGTGCCGCAAAGCATAAACTGTCCATGCGATCTAACATGCCACCATGACCACTGATCATATTGCCCCAATCTTTCACGCCCATACTACGTTTAATTGCCGACATCACTAATCCGCCTAAAAAGCCCATTAAACAAATCAGTAAGCTCATCAGAAAAGCTTGTAACGGACTAAACGGGGTTAACCAATACAGTAAACCACCAAGAATTGAGGCACTTAGGATCCCACCGGCAAACCCTTCCACTGTTTTAGAAGGTGATAATGTCGGCGCAATTTTATGTTTTCCGAATAATTTGCCCCACACATATTGCAACACATCACTTGATTGCACGACTAAAATTAAGAAAATCATTAACAATAAATTCTTATTCTCAAAACCCACAATATCCAAGGTTAAGATAGCGGGAATATGGGAAATACAAAATACTGAAATCATAATTGCCCACTGAACTTTCGTGGAACGATCTAGGAAATGTGAGGCATCACCTAGCAAGGCAGACAAAATCGGTAAAAATAAGAAGGCATACACCGGAATAAAGATCGTAAACATGCTAAACCAGTCGATTGCCACAAAATAATATTGTACGGGGAGAATGACATAAAAACAGGCAGCTAACGCAAGATGATCACCACGACGGATATAAATTAATGATAAAAATTCGCGTAATGCCATAAAAGAAATGATAAAAAATAACGCAATCACCGCGTAAAAACCAATAAATGCCGCGGCAAAAATAATCAAAATCATGACCCACCACGCATTAATACGGGCATTTAAATTATCAATCACAGCGTGAGGTGTAGAAAAACCCACTTTCCATTTTAATGTATAACCGATGGCGGAAGCGAGAATTAGGGTGAACATTAAGCCCCAGAAGAGTGTCCAGATTTCCATCTTATTCTCCTTGATATTTTGGATTTAAACGTAATAAGGCGTTTTGCGCACGAGCAAGAAAATCGGCTTTTTCTTCCCCTTGTTGGTAACTTAACGGTTCACCTAAATACAGATCGCAAAGTAGTGGAATCGGTAAAATAAACCCTTTCGGTAACACATTATGCATATTACTAATCCAAACAGGGACCAATTCTAGCGTTGGGTTTTGTTTTGCTAAATGAAATAACCCACTTTTAAAAGGTTGTAAGGCAAGATCATCATCAGTTTTACGCGTGCCTTCTGGGAAAATAATTAATGAACTGTCTTTTAGTGCGTCGCTAATTTGATTAGTTGCCACCTTAGGATCATCACTACCACGTTCAATCAAGAGCATATTAAAGACCTTTTTCGCTAAAAAACGGCGGACTTTGCCTTTTAGCCAATAATCTGCACCCGCGACAGGGCGGGTATTTTGGCGTACTTCATAGGGTAAAGACACCCAAAGTAATATAAAATCCCCGTGACTATTATGATTGGCATAATACAGTCGATTTTTTCCTGTAGATTGTTGCGTAACGTTCTTTTGTGGGCGAACACCCGTAATAAAGGAAGTAAAACGACATAAAAGAAAATCAATCAGTTTGGCGAGCATAAAATTCTCCTTATTCAGAGGATGAGATATCCGTGCTTGGTTTTTCAGTGCTATGTTCCACTTGGTTAGGTAACTCAGCTAACCCCGCACGCACACGCTTAATACAGGTCAAAATCAATAATAACACCACGAGCCATGCTACCCAATACAACCATTCCGGCAAAGGAGCGTAGAAGGTATAAGCCAGCCCTAATACACCAAATAAAAACGCACGATCACTTTTTCCCAGTGGACCATCATAACGACGAGTTTGACCTTGTACTTGCCCTAAGATGCCACATAATTCCGTCAACGCAGCAAGCCAAATAATCAACCCAATCAGTAGTGGATCAAACGGAAAAATGCAAGCAAAAGGTAAATATAATGCGGCATCAGAAACTACATCAGTAATTTCATTTAAATACCCCCCTAAGCGTGATTTTTGATGAAACTCACGTGCGAGCATGCCATCAATCGCATTTAACGCCATACGAATAAACAGCCAAATAGGGATCAAAATAAATAACCAATGTACTTCAGCCAGTGCTGTGAGAAAGAGCCCTAGCACAATGGAAATCGCACACGCCAATAGGGTCACTTGGTTCGCTGTTATCCCACGTTGCGCCAGTTTGACAACCGTTGGGCGTAATAGATTCTGAAATTTAGGTTTTAAATCATAAATACTCATGCGCACGCTCCTACTCAGAATGGGAACAGTAAAGGAATTAAAAAGACACTTACGATCATCACTAATAAAGTGAAAGGTACACCAACTTTAACAAAGTCCGCAAATTTATACCCACCGGGACCTAATACCATGGTATTCACAGGGGAGGACACTGGCGTCATAAATGCAGCGGAGGCTGCGACTGCAATAATCATCGCAAATGGCATCGGTGATACTTGTAATTGATGGGCGATGGTAATCGCAATGGGAGCCATTAAAATAGCCGTTGCGGTATTAGAAATGAATAGACTCACCGCTGCGCAGAGTAAAAATAAACTCATTAACACCGCATGTAAACCTAATCCCCCCACTGCATCTAACATTAATTTCACCGCTAAATCTACACCACCGGTTTTTTGCAAAGCGATAGAAAAAGGCATCATGCCCACAATTAACACTAAACTTGACCAATGGATCGATTCATACGCACTTTTCCCATCGACACAACGGAAATAACCGAGCATTAAGCACGCAATCAGGGCAGCAATCACATTCGGTACAACCCCACTCACCATTAATACCACCATGGTTAAAATCGCAAATACCGCATGGGGTGCTTGTGTGGCGGCGGGGACAGCTCTTTCCATTTCAAGCGGATAGTTTAAAACATAAAAATCTTTCGCATGATGCTGCATCTGTGCAATGGCTTTCCAATCCCCGACGACGAGAATCAAATCCCCTAAAGCATAACTGACATCCGAAAAATTACCGACTAAGACTTCACCATCACGTTTCACTCCCACCACATTTAAACCAAATTGTGAACGAAAACGCAACTCCGATGTGGTTTTTCCAATACAATCGGAATCTGGTACAAGTGTGATTTCTGCCATGCCAATGGATTTCGCTTGTTGTGAGAAACTTTGGCTACGAATTTCCGCCATTTCTAAATGATTTTCTTGGCAAAACTGCTCTAAATCGAATTCAGGATGACTGCTGTCCATCATTAAAATATCTTTCTCACGAATCTCAGAGGTGCCTAGCGCGGCAATAAACATCGGTCTAAATCGTTTCCAACGTTCAATAGCTAACACATTTAAGCCATAACTAGAACGCAGATGAAGTTCGTCTAAATTTTTCCCAATGAATGGCGAGCCTTTTTTGACAACCAGTCGTTTGGTCCGCTCACGTAGCCCATACTCATCGATCAAATCATTCATTGAGCGTCGACTGGTATCTTTTTTGGTTTGTTCTTCAGGATCAGTTAACCAACGGCGCGCCACTAACATATATAAAATCCCCATGGTCAGTACGACTAGACCGATAGGGGTAAAATCAAAGAAGTGAAAACGAAAATCCGTATTACGAATCAATTCCGCATTGACGACTAAGTTAGGAGCAGTGGCAATCAAGGTCATCATGCCACTAATTAAACCAGCGACACTCAGTGGCATCATAAGCCGTTTCGGTGAGATATTCATTTGCTGACAAATGACTAACACCACTGGAATAAAAATCGCCACAATCCCTGTCGAACTCATAAACGAACCGAGTACCGCCACCGCGAGCATTAACAAAATTAGCACTTTGGTTTCATTATTTTTCGAGGCTTTTAATAACCATTCACTCACTTGATAAGCAATCCCGGTACGTACAATTCCTTCTCCGACAATGAAAAGTAATGCAATCAAAATGACATTAGGATCACTAAAGCCGGCTAAAACTTCATTTACACTTAAAATGCCACTTAAAGCAAAGGCGACAATCACTAATAATGCCACCACATCCATGCGGATTTTATTACGTACAAATAAGACAATCGCGCCAAATAAGAGCAGTAAGACCCAAAATAACGAACTTGTCCAGAAAGGTGCTTGTAAGCTGAGCTCCACGTTAAACTCCTCACAAAATAAATAGATGAATTATAAAGTATTGAGTAATTTTCGCACAGGCGCAAAACTACGTCTATGCTGGGCTAAAGGTCCCAACTCGGCTAATTTGGCTAAATGCAACGCCGTTGGGTAACCTTTATGTTGCGCAAAGGCATATTCCGGATAGCGTTTATCTAACTCAGCCATTTCTTGATCGCGTGCGACTTTCGCCAAAATGGAAGCAGCGCTGATTTCTGCCACCAGTCCATCACCTTTCACAATCGCTTGTGCGGGGATCATAAGCTCTGGCACACGATTGCCATCCACTAACACAAAGTGCGGTTGAATTTTCAAATTTTCGACCGCTCTTTTCATCGCTAACATGGTGGCATGCAAAATATTTAATTGATCAATTTCCTCTGCTTCTGCGCGCCCCAAACTCCAAGCTAAGGCTTTTTGCTTAATTTCTTCGGCTAACAAAAGGCGTTTTTTTTCAGACAGCTTTTTCGAGTCATTGAGACCTAAAATAGGTTGATGAGGATCTAAAATCACCGCTGCCGTCACAACCGCGCCCACTAAAGGTCCGCGCCCGACTTCATCCACACCTGCAATGAGTTCAACCCCTTTGGGATATTCAAATACCATGTTATTTATCCTCTTGTTCGAGTAATGCAATCACAGCTTGTGCCGCTTGTTTATCTGCATCACATTGGATCAACTTGTGTAAATCCGTAAAGCGTTGAATTAATGCATGACGTTGTTGTAACGCGCTTTCTTCTTGGCTTAAATAAAGCGCCAGTTTTTCAGCAAGATTTTCTGCTGTACATTGCTCTTGGATAAGCTCTGGTACCAACATTTCATTCGCCAATAAATTCGGTAAGGAAACATACTCTGTTTTCACTAAGCGCTTTGCTAAGAAGTAAGTGGTTGCTTTCATACGATAACCCACCACCATCGGCGATTTACATAACATGGCTTCTAGCGCTGCCGTCCCTGACGCTAATAAGGTTGCTTCTGCGGCTATCATGGCTTGGCGAGCCTTTCCGTCTAACAAGATCAGCTCTAATTCTGGCGCGACTTGCGCTTTAATTTGTTCAAATTGTTCACGACGCTTAGCATTAATCAATGGAACCAAGAATTGAATATCGGGATATTGTTGTTTTAACAATTTAGCCGCTTGCAAAAAAGGTTCCGCTAAAAAGGTAACTTCTGAACCACGACTTCCAACAAGTATCGCCACATAACGCTGGCTTGCATCAAGATTTAAATATTCACAAGCTTCCTGACGATTTGGTTTTAATGCGATCGCATCTGCCATCGTATGACCGATAAAACGGCAAGGCACCTCAAAACGATCATAAAATGCTTTTTCAAAAGGTAAAAAAGCTAAAACGAGATGCGTCGCTTTGGCAATTTTATGAATACGATTCTGACGCCAAGCCCAAACGGAAGGGCTGACATAATGTATGGTTTTGATGCCATTTTCTTTTAACTTCAATTCAACGTCGATATTAAAATCCGGCGCATCAATACCAATGAAAATATCTGGCTTTTCTTGCAACATGGTGTGAATTAATTGACGGCGGATTTTCAATAAACGGGGTAAGTGTTTCACCACTTCGGCTAATCCCATGACTGAAAGCTCTTCCATATCTACCAAGGTTTCCGCGCCTTCTGCCAACATTCGAGGCCCCGCGATCCCAATAAAGCGTGCATGAGGATACTGAACTTTCAAACTGCGGATAAGCCCAGCACCCAAAATATCACCCGACACTTCGCCGGCAACAATGGCAATCGTCGGCGGCTGTTTATGTATTTCTTTCATCTCTCAATCCTAGATAAAAAACAACCGCACTTCTCAGGAAAAAAGTGCGGTCGATTTGAGTCAAATTTCGCTTAATTAACGAATAATTCCGCGTGTTGAACGCTTGAAAAACTCAACAAAGAAGCTAATCGCTGATTCTTTTGCCGCCACTTGTTCAATTTCGGGCATCACTTCTTCTAACGTTTTGCCACTGCGGTAAATCAGTTTATACACATTGCGAATCGCATGTAGGGTCGGTTTATCAAAACCACGACGTTTCAAGCCTTCAATATTCACACCAAACGGTTTTGCGTGATTGCCTTGCGCCATCACATAAGGTGGTACATCTTGGCTGACCATTGAACCACCACCTAGCATCACGTGTGCGCCGACAATGACAAATTGATGAATCGCAGACATCCCACCAACAATCACAAAATCATCGAGCTCAACATGCCCAGCTAATGTTGCATTATTGGCTAAAATACAACGATTCTTAATGCGGCAATCATGTGCTACATGCACATTCACCATCAATAAGTTATCATCACCAATTACCGTCACAGAACCGCCCTGCGCTGTACCACGGTGAATCGTCACACTCTCACGAATGCGGTTACGATCACCGATGATCGTTCTGGTTGGCTCACCTTGGTATTTTAAATCTTGGTTGGTGTCGCCAATACTGGCGAATTGAAAAATTTGGTTATCGCGCCCAATCTTAGTAATGCCTTTGACGACAACATGCGAATGTAAGATCGTACCTGCACCAATTTCGACTTCTGCACCAACAAGACAAAAGGGACCGATAACAACATTCTCACCAATTTTTGCTCCGGCCTCCACAATTGAGGTAGGATGAATCTGTGCGGTTGGGTGGATCATATTTTACTCCTTGCTTATTATGCGGGACGACGAGCACACATTAATTCTGCTTCGCACACCACTTGACCATCTACGGTTGCCACACCAGTGAAACGCGTAATACCGCGACGTTCTTTCAAGAAGTGAACTTCTAACACCATTTGATCACCAGGTAACACAGGACGTTTAAAGCGCGCATTATCAATTGCAGCAAAATAATAAATTTCATTTTCTAATTGACGGTAAGTTTTACAGGCGAGCACCCCCGTCGCTTGTGCCATGGCTTCCAAAATCAACACACCCGGAAAAATCGGTTGTTCTGGGAAATGTCCCGTAAAGCAAGGCTCATTTACGCTAATATTTTTTACAGCTTTAAGCCATTTACCTTCTTCATAATCCACCACACGATCCACTAATAAAAAAGGATAACGGTGAGGAAGCAATTTCATAATTTCATTTGCTTCAATGATTTTTGTTGTGGTAGTTTCAGTTGTCACAATAGTACCTTCCAATAAAAATAAAACGATAAAACATTCAAAATTATACGGTATTTACGTGCTGAATACAAAACGCACCACAAAAAAGTGCGGTTCGTTTCACGCTTATTTCTTCTCGAATTTCTTTTCTAAGGCTTTTAACCGTTTATTCATCGCATCAATGCCTAACGTCAATGCAGCGGTTTTACGCCATTCTTTATTCGTTTGTAATGGGATACCCGAAGAGTACACGCCGGGTTCAGTAATTGGACGCATCACCATCCCCATGCCTGTAATCGTCACTTTATCGCAGATTTCCATGTGTCCATTGATCACACTGGCACCACCAATTAAGCAATAGCGTCCGACGGTCAAGCTACCAGCCATAATCACCCCACCAGCAACTGCAGTCCCGGTCCCAATATGGACGTTATGCGCAATTTGGCAAAGATTATCAATAATCACATTATCTTCAATGACCGTTGGATCTAACGCACCTCGATCAATACAAGTGCAAGCGCCAATTTCGACATGATTGCCAATAATGACTTGTCCAACTTGTGGAATTTTAATCCAACGCCCACGATCATTGGCGTAACCAAAACCATCACTACCAATCACTGCACCAGATTGAATTAAACAATGTTGCCCTATTTCAACCTCATGATAAACACTGACATTTGCCCATAGCTGGGTATAAGCACCAATTTTGCTATTTTTGCCGACAAAGCAGTTAGCACCAATGACTACATGATCACCAAGCGTTACCCCGTCTTCAATCACCGCATTGGCACCAATTGAGACATTTTTTCCTATCACAGCACTAGCCGATACCACCGCACTGGCGGCAATGCCGCTCGCAGCTTTCGGCGTGCTATCCATATATTGTGCTAGAACGGCATAAGCCACGTACGGATCTTTTACAATCAATAAATTACTTTGCTCTGCACAAAACGCCACATCCGCTTCTGACACCACCAAAATCCCGGCATGAGATTGTGCCAGTAAGGAACGGAACTTAGGATTAGAAATAAAGGTAAGCTGTTTTTCTGTCGCCTTATCTAAAGGCGCAATACTTTCTACAACAACATCGGCGTTACCACGAATGGTAGCGCCGATCTGTTGTGCTAATTCTTGGAGGGAATAAACTTGCATTATTTCGCCTGTGTCGCAGGAATGACTTTTAGAACATCTTCAGTAATATTTTTTGCATCTGCAGCAAACACGACTGCCCCTTCATTCAGTACTAATGTGTAGTTTTTCTCTCTTGCAACCGTATTTACCGCGTTTTGAATGCTATCCACTAATTTTGCGGTTTCTTCACGTTCACGTTTTGCATAATCGTCTTGATATTTACTGACTTCTTCATCATGTGCAGTAACGAGCTTATTGATCGCTTCTTGCTCGCTATTGCCGAGTTTATTGATTTCTTCTTCACGTTTTTTAATATCTGCACTGCGTAATTTCGGGGCATCTTTTTGTAATGCAGCAACTTTAGCTTCAACTTTCTTTTGAGAAGCGGCAATTTTTTCATCAATGCTTTTTTTATTTGCAGTGAGTTTTTCTACTCTGGCTTTAAACTCTGACTCTAATTTTTCTGCCACCATTTTACGATCTGGGTGATTTTGAAATAAATAATCCCCACTGATAAATGCAATATTTTCTGTGGCCATGGCTAAAGACGAAGTAAAGGCTAATGCTAAAGAAAGTGCGGTAACTTTGACTGCTTTTTTCATTGGTTTCTTTTCCTATTTCAATAAAGATATGAATAAATACTGTGCCGAACGCTGACGGCACAGATGGCTGTTTAGACTACAATTTTTTACATAAGTTCCAATCGATTATTAGAACGTCCCACCAATGCTGAATTGGAACTGCTCAATTTCATCGCCTTGGTATTTCTTAAGAGGTTTCGCATAAGAGAACACTAACGGTCCAATTGGCGATTGCCATTGAAGCGCCACCCCAGCTGAAGCACGAACGCGACTTGGATCACTGTAATCTGGTAATTTTATATGACTAAATTTTGCCTTATCCGCTGCTTTCCAACGCGTATTCCACACACTTGCGGCATCCACAAACAAAGAAGTTCTTACTGAGTTTTGATTTTTATCTGCGACAAATGGTGTTGGGACAATGAGTTCGGTACTGGCGGTGACCATTGCATTCCCCCCAATCACATCGCTACTGACTAAACAATAGCTGTCAGGACATTGACGTGTACGATAAATTGCATTTGGTCCAATCGCACCATAGGCAAAGCCACGTAAACTCCCGATACCGCCTGCGCTATAATATTGATAGAACGGCAAACGCTTACCGCCAAATCCATCAGCAAAAGAGGCACTAATACGGCTTGAAAGTACCCAACCATGTTCACGATCTAACGGATAGAACCCTTGTGCTTCTGCATTGAGTTTATAATATTTATTGTCTGAGCCCGGAATGGTCACTCGTCCACCAATATTGGCACGTACCCCTTTGGTTGGGAAATAGCCACGGTTAAGACTGTTATAATTCCAACCAAAAGACAAATCAAAATCGTGCGATTTAAAGGTCCAAGAGTCATTATATTTCATTGATTGGCGATATAAATCACGATTATATTCTGGCGCGATATTCTTCAATTTATTATACGTATAGCCCACACCAAGATAATATGAGTTATTCTCATTCACTGGGAAGCCTAGTGTCAAATTACCACCATAGCTAGTCCGTCCATAAGCCGCAGAGGTATTACTTTTGGAACTATCATATTCTTCAAAGAAAACATTGCCACCGAGGCTCACACCATCTTTGGTAAAGTACGGCTCATTATAACCAAGATTGATTGTAGTACCGTAGTCATTACGCGTCCCACCTAAACTAATAGAAGATCCCATTCCTAAGAAGTTATCCTGTTTAATACTGGCTTGGTAGCTCAACCCACTTTCTGTACCATAACCAATACCAAAGTTAATACTACCCGTATTACGCTCTTTGACTTTATAAATCACATCGACTTGATCAGAACCCGGGATAGCTTCTGTTTTGGTTTCTACACTCTCAAAGAACCCCGTACGATCTAAACGTAATTTACCTAACTCAACCAACTCCGAGGATAGCCAAGCGCCTTCTTGTTGACGCATTTCCTGACGTAAGGTGCTATCTGCACTACTTGTATTGCCTTCAAAACGAATTTGGCGAACCGTATAACTTTTGCCTGCTTCAACAATAAAATCTAACGAAATCGTTTTATCTTGTTCGTCAAATGTCGGGTGAACATTGACTTGCGCAGTCGCATAACCTCTTTCACCTAACTTCGATTTGATGCGTTGTTCAACTTCCAATACGTTTGCGCGACGGAAAAGACCATTTAGTTGAATCGTATCTAAAATCGGGGCAAGTTCTGCTGACATGCCACCCACATCCCCTAGAATACGCGCGCTTTTCACTGTATATAAGTCACCTTCTTTCACTTTAATAATGACACGCACTTCTTTTTTATCATCACTTAATTTGATATCAGTATCTAAAATTTGGAATTGCGCGTAACCACGATCTAAATAATAGCTACGTAAGGTTTCTAAATCTTTATTGAATTGGGTTTGATCAAATTTGTTACCAAACAATTTCCACCATGCATCTGTTTGAAGTTCCATTTGATCTTCTAATTTACTGCTGCTAAACGCTTGATTACCTTCAAAAATAATTTCTTTAAATAGCGCAACATCATCTTCATTAATTTGAATTTTAATTTCCGCGCTATTATTTGGTAGTGTATTCACGATAGCCTCTACCTTCGCATTATAGCGACCGACACTATTGTAGTGTTCGACAATCCCTTTCCGGAATTCTTCTAATTTAGCACGGTTTAATACATCACCGACTTTAAAGCCATTCGCATCTAAGTTTTGTTTAATTGCTTCATCAGGAATCGATTTATTACCGTCAATCACGACGTTTGAAATAACAGGTTTAGGCATGACTGTCACAACTAAAGTATTCCCTTCGCGACTTGCTTTCACATCATCATATTGCCCACTCAGGAATAATTTTCGTACCACATTAGCAATATCGTTATCTGTTGCTCGCTGCCCAACACGAACAGGAAGTGTAGCTAATACACTTCCTTCTGTACCTGCTTGAACACCGTCAACACGAATGTCTTTCACTACAAACGGCGCAGCAAATGCAGTGGTTGAACCAAATAATAAGCTCGCAATTAAAAGTTTTTTCATCGTGAATGTTATCCTGTGAGTAAAATTAATTATAAACGTAAGAAATCATTAAAGAGTGCAAATCCCATTAAAGCCATTAATATCGCTGCACCAATTCGATAACTCAAATTTTGAATACGTTCTGAGAGTGGTTTACCTCGGACCGCCTCAGCCGCTAAAAAGACTAAATGACCACCATCAAGAACAGGTAATGGAAATAAGTTCATTATGCCTAAATTCACACTGATCAATGCCATAAAACCGAGGTAATAAATCAACCCAATTTCAGAAGAGATGCCCGCACCTTTCGCAATAGAAATCGGACCACCTAAATTCTTCAAAGCCAGATCACCGGTAAAGAGCTTGCCAATCACTTTTATCGTTAACCATGAAAGCTGTATCGTCTTCTCAACCCCTTTCTGTAAGGCCTCAAGAATACCATATTTTAATTCGGTTCGATATACATCAGAGATCGGGGCAGCCGTCGGCGCAATCCCCACATACCAGCGTCCTTTTTTGTTTAATTCTGGTGTCAGAACAACAAAGGAAAACTGACCATCACGTTCAACCTTAACATTAAACGGTTTTCCTTCTTGTACAAACTGTACAAATTGTTGCCAACTAATTAACTGCTCTCCCGCATAAATGCGATCACCGGCTTTTAAGCCTGCTTTATCGGCAGGTGAATTGACCTCGACCTTAGACAAAATCATGTCCACTTTAGTTCTCACAGGTTGCAGACCAAGTGAGCTCATGGCACTTTCTTTTTCAGGATCAAAACGCCAGTCTTTCGTATTGAGTACTTTATGTTGCTCAATAGACGAGCCAAAAGGCGATAACGTTAGGTGAATTTCATCATTTCCCATCTTAGTTGCCAACAACATATTAATGGTTTCCCAATCGCTCACTTTTGTGCCATCTACCGCCATAATTTGTGTATTCGGTTCAATCTGGGCTTGGGCAGCAATAGAATTTGATGAAATGTCCGCAATGACAGGTTTTACTGTCGGGATACCCACAGTATAAATCGTAAAATATGCCAGAATCGCAAATAAGAAGTTCGCGATAGGACCTGCTGCAATCACGAAAGCGCGCTGTAGTACACTTTTTTGATCAAATGCACGTGAGCTCAATTCAGGCGGAACCACTTCATTACGTCCATCTAGCATTTTGACATAACCACCGAGTGGAATCGCAGATATGACAAATTCGGTTCCCTGTTTATCCGTGCGCGACCAAAGTACTTTACCAAAACCAATTGAAAAACGATGAACCTGAATACCGCACTTTCTCGCAGCCCAAAAGTGCCCATACTCATGGACTGCAACAAGTACACCAATAACAATAATAAACGACGCAAATGACCATAAAAATGACATAAATCTGTTGTTCCTAATGCATCATGAAATCACGAAAAAGTAAAAATAAGCAAAGAACGGAACGGCCGCCGTTAAACTATCAATCCGATCTAAAATACCACCATGTCCCGGAATGAGCTGACTACTGTCTTTAATGCCACTTTGACGTTTAAACATACTTTCGGTGAGATCACCTAATATTGATACAGCAACAGTGGCAACAGAAAGGGCAATGAAAGCAGGTATTGAGATACCAGAAAGCAAACTTTCTTGCGTGAAGTGAATAAAAATACTGGCTAGAATTCCTGCTGTGACTAAGCCACCGATCACGCCTTCCCAACTTTTACCGGGAGAAACTTTTGGTGCAAGTTTATTTTTGCCGAACTGGCGCCCAGCAAAATATGCTCCCGAATCCGCGCTCCAAACAAGAATGAAAACATAGAGTAATAAAATTAAACCGTGATAGGGATCTGTTACATAATGTGCTAAGCGTAAACGTAACACGCCAGCAAAGAAAGGCACTAAGGTTAAAAAGGCAAAAACAAATTGCAATAATTTGTTTTTTCCCCAATAGGTCGCCCCTTTGGGATAACTTATCACTAAGCCTAAGGCGACAAACCACCAAAGCACAGAAGAGAATAAAAGAAGTGAGAGCGTATTTTCAAACACACGACCCGCATTTAAATAGTCACTTTCACCATAAATCCAAAGAAATAGAAAGGCTGCGGATAAACCCGTTAAACCTAAACGCCAGAAAGACCATTTGAAATGCGCAAATTGCGTCCACTCCCAAACAGCGAGAATAACGACAACACCTACTGCAAGTGCAAAATAGAAGGGTGAAAAGAAAAACAATGCAATAAATACTATTGCAATTAACATGATCGCTGACAAAACACGTTCTTTAAGCACAATCTAATCCTCTTTATTATTCTTCTGCACCACCAAAGCGTCGGTGGCGTTGTTGATAAGCAATAATTGCTTCGTTAAATTCCTTTTCATTAAAATCTGGCCAAAGTACATCAGAAAAATACAGCTCAGCATACGCGATTTGCCATAATAAAAAGTTACTAATTCGTTGTTCACCACTCGTTCTAATTAATAAATCGACTTGTGGCTGCTCTTTGGTAACCAAAGCTTGCTGTAATACTTGCGCATTAATCTCATCAACGGCTAACTTGCCCTCTTTAACCTGTTGTGCGAGCGATTTTGTAGCTTGCACGATATCCCAGCAACCGCCATAGTTCGCTGCAATATTTAAGGTTAAAGCTGTATTGTTTTCAGTTAATTTCTCGGCCTGATGAATTTTATTCTGCAAGCTGGCACTAAACCCCGTTACATCCCCTAATATATTCAATTTAATATTATTTTTATGCAACTTTTTAACTTCAAGATCTAACGCTTGCATAAATAACGCCATTAATGCATTCACTTCTTTTTTTGGGCGGTTCCAGTTTTCACTACTAAACGCATAGAGTGTTAAAACTTTAATGCCCACTTTTCGGGCATAAGAAACCGCCTCTCGCACGGCTTTCACCCCATTTTTATGACCAAAAATGCGCATTTTGCCCTTTTGCTGTGCCCAACGCCCATTTCCATCCATAATAATCGCAACATGTTGTGGGATATTATTTGGATCAAGTTCTACCATATTCTCTCAAATTTCTGACCGCACTTTTTTCGCCACTATACCACAAGGCTTACGGATGTGAAAAACTTAAAATGATTGACTGAGATAATTCCCTTGCCTTTTTATCTACCTCAAGTACATCTTCTATGCAATGAATTTTTTGTGGCTGCAATTTGCTCACGACTAACTGATTTAGTCGCGCAATATCTGTGAATTTAATCTTATTGTCTAAGAAAGACGCTACCGCGATTTCATTCGCTGCATTCATTGCTGTCGTGGCATATTGTCCGGCTGAAAATGCGTCAATGGCTAATTTTAAACAAGGATAACGTTGATAGTCTGGCTCAATAAAGGTTAATCCATTCAGTTGGTAAAAATCCAAGGGCTCAACGCCAGCAACGGTCCGACTTGGATATGCCATGGTTTCCGCAATCGGTGTACGCATATCAGGATTCCCCATTTGTGCAATCACGGACCCATCGATGTAACGTACCATAGAATGAATAATGGATTGAGGATGAATAATAACTTCCATTTCCTCTGCCGAGGCATTAAATAACCAGCGTGCTTCAATATATTCCAACCCTTTATTCATCATGGTAGCGGAATCGACAGAGATCTTTTTCCCCATTGACCAATTAGGATGCGCAACTGCTTGTGCTGGGGTGATCTGTTCAAATTGCTCCAGAGGGGTATAACGGAATGGACCGCCGGATCCCGTTAACACAATCTTACTGATCCCTAATTCAGAAAGCGGGCAAAACCCAATTTGTCTTTGCGCTTCAGGCGGAAGGGATTGGAAAATCGCATTATGTTCACTATCTACTGGTAACAATTGTGCTTGAGATTCACGCACTGCATCAATAAATAATTGCCCGCAAGTTACCAAGGCTTCTTTATTTGCTAATAGTACACGTTTTCCAGCTTTCACCGCAGACAAAGTAGGCAATAATCCCGCCGCCCCCACAATCGCAGCCATTACCATATCTGCTTCAGGATGTGCCGCTAACTCACAAATGGCTTGCTGTCCTGCTAAGACTGTTGTTTTGCTTTGGTGGGCTTTCAGTTTCTCCGCCAACATTTTGGCTGCGACATCGTCATCTAACGCAGCAAACGACGGTTGGAATGTCAAACATTGTTGAAACATTAGCTCTACATTACGTCCACCAACTAACGCAAACACTTGGTACTTATCAGGATTATGTATAATCACGGATAAAGTACTGGTACCAATTGATCCAGTTGAACCTAAAATAACGATCTTTTTCATAAAATAACTAATACTCATTAATAAAAAACGATTTACTTCACACTTGAAATAAACCGTTTTATGTATTCAATAAAGCGCCCTCTTAATATCTGAATGGATGTAATGATTAGATAGACCAATCAATACTATGCTTGACATATCCGTCCATAAAGAGAGGCTCATGAATTAGAAATCAAGCAATTCTTTCTCTTTATCTGCCAATACTTCATCCACTTTTTTCACGAAAGTATCCGTGATTTTTTGGATTTCGTCTTGTGCTTTACGCTCTTCGTCTTCACTGATTTCTTTGTCTTTCAGCAAAGCTTTAATTTGATCATTAGCATCACGACGCACATTACGTACTGCAATTTTCCCTTGCTCAGCTTCACCTTTCACAATTTTAATTAAATCACGACGGCGTTCTTCTGTTAATGGCGGTAACGGTACACGAATCGTTGTCCCGGCAGAAGACGGGTTTAACCCTAAATCTGAGGTTAAAATCGCTTTTTCTACCGCACTAATTAAGCTACGATCAAACACAGTGACCGCAAGTGTACGCGCATCTTCTGCAACCACGTTGGCTAACTGACGTAATGGGGTTGGTGAACCATAGTATTCCACTTGAATACCATCAAGTAAACTTGGTTGAGCACGACCTGTACGCACTTTAGCAATGTGGTTTTTAAAGGTTTCTAAGCTTTTTTCCATACGCAATTGCGTATCTTTTTTAATTTCATTAATCACAAGAAGTCCTTCTTTATAGTCAATAAGTCTTAGTTAATCGGCTGCCTGTAAGTTTAATCTAATTCTGGTGAAAAATCACGACAACTTTTGGTCACAAATCAGTGTCCCTTCGACTTCACCCAAAATCACTCGACGTAATGCTCCCGGCTTACCCATATTAAAGACCCGAATTGGCATATGATGATCACGTGCTAAGGTAAAGGCGGCTAAATCCATCACTTGCAATTCATGCTCAATAACATCAGCATAATTCAGCTGATGATAAAGCACCGCATCTGCATTTTTTGCGGGATCGCAATTATACACACCATCGACTTTCGTCGCTTTTAACACCACATCCGCTTCAATTTCAATTCCACGTAAACAAGCCGCAGAGTCCGTTGTAAAAAATGGGCTTCCTGTCCCCGCAGAGAAAATCACTACGCGTTTTTCACGCAACATTTTTATTGCTTCAGACCAGTTATAGGTATCACAAATACCATTTAATTGAAAGGCTGACATCAGTTTGGCATTCACATCAGCACGATGTAGTGCATCGCGCATGGCAAGACCATTCATGACGGTTGCGAGCATCCCCATGTGATCACCAACTACACGGTTCATCCCTGCTTTTGCTAATTTGGCACCACGGAACAAATTACCACCACCCAGTACAACACCAACTTCGACGCCCATTGCTACTAATTCTTTAATCTCGAGCGCCATTCTGTCTAAGATAGACGGGTCAATACCAAATCCCTCGTCACCTTGTAATGCTTCACCGCTTAGTTTTAATAAAATTCGTTTATAAATTGGTTGGCTCATTTTGTACCTCTTTTGATTCTGTAAGCAACAAATTATCTTTTATTCCGCTGCACTCTGACATCTTATACACAAAGAGAGGCGAGTGCCGCTATCCATCTCTCTTATAAAGAAAAGGCGAGTTACCTCGCCTATTTTTTAGAAATTAGATTTTTTGCATCGCTGCAACTTCTGCTGCAAAGTCAGATTCAACTTTTTCGATACCTTCACCCACTTCGAAACGAACGAAGTTAGTCACATCAGCACCGCTTTCTTTTAAGAATTCACCTACTGATTTAGCTGGATCCATTACGAATGGTTGACCTGTCAATGACACTTCACCAGTGAATTTCTTCATACGACCTTCAACCATTTTTTCTGCGATTTCACGTGGTTTACCTGATTCCATCGCGATTGCCACTTGGATTTCACGCTCTTTTGCTACAACATCTGCTGACACATCTTCTGGTTTAACAAACTCAGGACGGCTCGCTGCAACATGCATCGCGATTTTTTTCAATAAATCTTCGTCTGCATTTTTACCCGCAACTAATACACCAATTTTGGCACCGTGTAAGTATGAACCAACGACATCGCCATCTAAAAATTGTACGCGACGAATATTCATGTTTTCACCAATTTTCGCCACAAGCGTTGCACGTTTTTCTTCAAATTGTGCTTGAAGTGCTTCAATAGTCACGCCTTTGTTCGCTAATGCATAGTCTGCTACTTCGTTCGCTAAACCTAAGAAGCCAGCATCTTTTGCCACGAAGTCAGTTTCACAGTTCATTTCCACTAACACACCGAAACCAGCGCCAATACGAGCAAGGATAACCCCTTCTGCTGCCACACGACCTGCTTTCTTAGCCGCTTTTGCTTGACCTGATTTACGCATGTTATCGATCGCTAATTCGATATCACCATTTGCTTCAACTAACGCTTTTTTACATTCCATCATACCTGCGCCAGTACGCTCACGAAGTTCTTTTACTAATGATGCTGTGATTTCAGCCATTTTTTAATCCTCTGTCCGCTTGATTTTGTGCAATTTCTTAACCGCACTTTCACATAAAAAAGCAGGGAACTTAATTCAGCCCCCTGCTAACCAATTAATCGTTGTGATTAATAATAAGGGCTTGCGCCTTATCTACCTGAATTACTCAGCTTCTGCTACAAAGTTCTCTTCAGTGACAGCGTCTTGGTGACGACCTTCTTTAACCGCCGCGGCTGCTGCTGAAAGATATAATTGGATTGCACGTGCTGCGTCATCGTTACCTGGGATAACGAAATCAACACCATCTGGATCTGAGTTAGTATCAACGATAGCAAACACTGGAATACCAAGATTGTTTGCTTCTTTCACTGCGATGTGTTCATGGTCTGCACCGATAACGAATAACGCATCTGGTAAGCCACCCATCTCTTTGATACCACCAAGACTTAATTCAAGTTTCTCCATCTCACGTGTACGCATTAACGCTTCTTTTTTCGTTAATTTATCGAACGTACCATCTTGAGATTGAGTTTCTAAATCTTTTAAACGTCTAATTGATTGACGAACTGTTTTCCAGTTAGTCAACATACCACCTAACCAACGGTGATTGACATAATATTGTTGACAGTCTAATGCTGCTGCTTTCACTGCTTCAGTAGCTGCACGTTTTGTCCCAACGAATAAAATTTTACCGTTGTTACCCGCAATACGTGTTAATTCCACTAAGGCTTCATTGAACATAGGAACAGTTTTTTCTAAGTTAATGATGTGAACACCGTTGCGTGGACCATAGATGAATGGTTTCATTTTTGGATTCCAGTAACGAGTTTGGTGACCGAAGTGAACGCCAGCTTGTAGCATATCGCGCATTGAAACTTGTGCCATAATAATATTTCCTTTTAATTGGGGTTTAGCCTCCACATACCAAGCAAATCGACCGTTTGGCACCCCGATTTACCCTCACGATATGTGTGTGATGTCTAAGTTAAAAATTAAATGTGAATGTTATTTTTCAAAAGTCAAAATAACGGGGTGCTTTATACCATAAAGAGCGGTCAATTTCTAGCAATTTTTTCACAACAGGTCCGATTTGTGCTACAATCTTGTTCACATTACATATCTTTCATTTATAAGGAGATCGTAATGAAAAAATGGCTCTTTATGCTTCCACTCATTGTCATTGGATGTGGCGTTTACTGGACACACTATCATCATGATAACCAACATACCGATATTGTGTCTTCAAATGGGCGTTTGGAATTTTTACGATTAGATGTTGCCAGTTTGTATGCCGGACGCGTCGAACAAGTCTTGGTCAAAGAAGGCGACTATGTCAACAAAGATACGCTTCTAGCAACCCTCTCTTCTGATACGGTTAAAACCCAAGTCGATACGGCCTTCGCGCGAAAACAACAAGCCCAACAAGCAGTAAAACGCGTACAAGCACAACTCAGTGCACAACAGCAACAACTCAACACCGCCCAATTAGATGTCGATAATGCACATAAATTGCGCAAAAATCAGCTAATTTCCTCAAGCGAATTTGAAAAACGTCTTGCTTTACGCGATGCTGCCCAAGCCAATTTACACGCATTAGACATCGCTGTACAAGAAGCACAAAGCAGCGTGGTGCAAGCGGATGCCCAATTACGGCAAGCACATGCTATTTTAGCAGATTTACAGATTAAAGCGCCTCAAGCAGGACGCGTTGTCTATAAATTAGTTGAAGTGGGCAATGTGATCGCGGCGGGACAAAAAGTCGTTAGTCTATTGGATCTTAATGAAGCCAGTATGTACTTGTTTTTTCCAGCCCCTATCGTCAATCAAATTCCCTTACAAAGTGAAGCACGTCTTGTATTTGACGGTCTCGAGGCTGTTTTCCCTGCCACCGTTAGCTATGTATCAAGTGATGCACAATTTACGCCTAAATTTGTTGAAACCACGACAGAACGGGAAAAATTGATGTTTAAAGTCAAATTGCAGATCCCCTCAGATATCGCACAAAAATATGCTGACTATCTGAAAGGCGGTATGACGGGAAATGGTTATATCCGGCTTTCCTCGTCCACTGAGTGGCCAGCCGAGCTACAACTTCACTTACCAGATTAAGCGCAGGAGGGGGCATGAACACAATTCGTGTCGTGAATGTGACCCATACTTACCAAAAAACGACCGCACTTGATCAAGTGTCACTCTCACTTCCTGCGGGCAGTACGGTTGGATTAATTGGACCTGACGGTGTGGGCAAATCCACTTTACTTTCCTTACTCGCAGGCGTGAAAATCCTACAACAAGGACAGATCACGGTCTTCGGTCTCAGCCAAGCCGAGAAAGCAGAGCGTGAGTGCTTACTCAAACGCATTGCTTTTATGCCACAAGGGCTTGGTCGCAACCTTTACCCGACTCTCTCGGTGTATGAAAATATCGAATTTCATGCCTGCTTATTTGGTCTCACGCAGACACAACGTCAACAACGGATTCAACGTTTATTACTTGCCACAGGACTCGCCCCTTTTCAAAAACGGGCCGCGGGAAACCTTTCTGGTGGTATGAAACAGAAACTGAGTTTATGTTGTGCCTTGGTGCATAATCCCGATTTATTAATCTTAGACGAACCGACAACCGGTGTGGATCCCCTTTCACGCCAGCAATTCTGGACTTTAGTCAATGAACTCCGCCACGAAAATCCCGCTATGACTGTTCTCGTAGCGACTGCATATATTGAAGAAGCCGCTCAATTTGAACATTTAATTGCGATGGATGACGGAAAAATTTTAATGAGTGCCCCGACACAACAGGTATTAGAAGCCACTATATCGGACAGCCTCGAACAAGCTTACATTAAATTATTGCCAGAGACCAAGCAAACCCATTGGCATGCCGAGCAAATTCCACCGTTCTGCGCGGATCCAACGTTACCCTTTGCCATCGAAGCAGAAGGACTGACCAAAAAATTTGGCACCTTTACCGCTGTTGACCAAGTCAGCTTTAACATTCCACAAGGGGAAATTTTCGGTTTTTTAGGCTCGAATGGTTGTGGCAAAAGTACCACCATGAAAATGCTAACCGGCTTACTTGATGCAACAGAAGGCACAGCAACTTTGTTGGGGGAACCCATTGATTCAGGGAAAATGGAGACACGCCAACAGGTAGGCTATATGTCGCAGGCATTTTCTCTTTATGAAGAGCTGACCATTCGCCAAAATTTACTATTACATGCCAAACTCTATGATCTCACCGGTGAACGTGCAACTCAGGCCGTTTCGCAAGCGCTTGATCAATTTCAACTCATCGACGTCGCGGAGAAATTACCACGTGACTTATCCTTAGGCATACGTCAACGCTTACAGCTTGCCGCTGCTTGTTTACATCACCCCAAAGTCTTAATTTTAGATGAGCCGACTTCCGGAGTTGACCCTGCTGCACGGGATATGTTTTGGCAATACCTCATTCAACTTTCAAGAGAAGAAAAAATCACGATTTTTGTTTCAACGCACTTTATGAATGAAGCACTACGTTGTGACCGTATTTCATTAATGCATCGCGGTAAAGTACTCGCAGTCGGTACCCCCGAATCCCTCTGTCAACAACGTCAAACCGATAATTTAGAAGAGGCATTCATTGCATTTCTTGCTGACTATCCCGAAACAGAAGTGCCCGCGACCGCTTCACAGGCACCTTCCAGCGTAGTAGCGTTACCCCATAATCAAGACATGACACACTCAAGCTCACTCTGGCTTTGGTTTAACTCGATTTGGACCTTTGCTCGACGTGAAAGCAAAGAAATTTTACGTGATCATATCCGCTTAATTTTCATCATTCTGGGACCGATTATTTTACTCTTTGCTGGCAGTTGGGGACTGTCTTTTGATACCAACAGCCAGAATTTTGCAGTTCTCGATCAAGATCAAAGTGCAGAGAGTCGCCAACTTATTGAAGCATTCGAACAGTCTGCTTATTTTAACGCCATTGCGCCGTTAAACGTGCGGTCTGATTTAGCCACACTTCTAAAAACAGGGCAAGCGCGGCTATTAATTGAAATTCCACATCATTTTGGGCGAGATTTATTACAACAACGTCAACCTGAAATTGCCTTTTATATTGACGGTTCAATGCCATTTACAGGGGAAAATATCGTTTCCTACATACAACAAATTTTACGCCAATACCAAACGCAACTGTATCAGCAACAAGGCATCGACTTACCACAACTTGCACAGCTAGAAGTGCGTTTTATGTATAACCAAACGTTCCGCAGTGTGAATGCCATTTCGCCCGGTCTGATTATGGTCACATTGATGTTGATTCCTTCCATGATGACCGCACTTGCCGTGGTGCGTGAAAAAGAAATTGGTTCTATCACCAACCTCTATGGGTCACCCGCAAGCGTTTTGCAGTATGTGCTTGGTAAACAACTCCCTTATGTGTTTTTAGCTTTGACCAGTTATTTTTTGCTAGTTGCTATGACCGTTTGGATTATTGGAGTGGACATCACTGGCTCTTTTTGGGCAATGACATTAGGCGCCTTGTGCTTAATCTTATCCGCCACCGCCTTTGGCTTATTGGTCTCTGCCTTTGTGAAATCACAGGTCGCTGCTATTTTTGCTACCGCGATTATCAGTATCGTTCCAACGATCAATTTTTCTGGTTTGCTCTACCCACGCTCAACTATTACAGGTTTAGGTTATTGGATGGGTGTAAGTTTTCCAACCAGTTGGTATCACTTGATCAGTTTAGGCGCCTTTACTAAAGGCTTGGGAATGAAGAGTTTTCTGCATTTATATCTGATTTTACTGCTCTTTTTTGCTGTTTATTTAGGGCTGACATGCTTCCTTTTGAAAAAACAGGAGAAATAACATGAAACGTTGGATAAAAAATGTTTATTTCTTATCTGGTAAAGAAATACGTAGTTTCTTTAGCGATTACACTTTATTGGTGTTAGTGATTATTATGTTTACGGTGATGATCTATTCCATCGCCAAAGGCATCACGACCGAAGTCAAAAATGCCACGGTAGCAATCTTAAATGAAGATCGCAGTCCCCTTTCTTACCGTATTCAAGATGCGATGCTCCCTCCACAATTCAAGTCAGTGGTTGAAATCCAACGTGCAGACATTGATGCGGCTATGGACAGTGGTGAGTTTATCTTCGTACTCACTATCCCTCCTCATTTCAGTGCAGATGTGTTAGCGCATAAGCAACCTGAACTACAATTATTAGTAGATGCCACCGCTATGTCACAAGCTGCGGTAGGTGCAGGCTATTTGAGCCACATCATTCAGCAACAACTGTCGGAATACTTAAGTCATATCCCCTTGGATAGAACACTGCTCGAACCTAAACTGAATGTTTTATTTAATCCCAATTTAAAAACCGAGTGGTATATGCCAATTACACAAATTACTGGTAACTCGACCTTACTCACCCTAATTTTAGTAGGCGCCGCGGTGATTCGAGAACGAGAGCATGGCACCATTGAACACTTACTGGTGATGCCTGTTAGCGCGAGTGAAATTGTTATCTCAAAAATTTTAGCTAATGGCTTCATTATCCTCATCGCCGCCTTCTTATCTTTATATTTTGTAGTGCATCAATTCATTGGGGTACCAATCAATGGCTCAATGACGTTATTCATCGTCACAGAAGCCATTTTCCTGTCTTCTATGGCAGGGCTTGGCATTTATTTAGCGACCCATGCCCCTACGATGCCGCAGTTCAGCTTATTGTGTTTACCTGTCTATGTGGTGTTATATCTTCTGTCTGGCAGTTTATCCCCATTAGAAAATATGCCTGTGGCAGTTCAGTATCTCATGCAACTGTCCCCATTAACCCAATTCATTTCAATTGGTCAAGATGTGCTCTTTCGTGGGGCAGGGTTTACTGTGATTTGGCCGAAAGTATTGATGATAAGCCTAATGGGCGCATTTTTTATTGTAGTGGCGATTTTCCGTTTTAGACACATGCTCGCGCGTCAAAGCTAAGGAACGATTATGCAAAAAACAATGATGACTTTTCTGCTCAGCAGCATGCTACTGGGCTGTCAGCAGACCGAAGTGGATTTACAGTCTAATATCCAATTACCTGATGTTTATCAATATGCACGCCTAGAAAAGGGGGCGCCAATCGTCCAAAATTGGTGGGAAAGCTGGCAAGATCCACAACTTAGCCGTTTAATCCAGCAAGGTTTAGCACAAAACCACCAACTTGCGATCGCTAAAAGTAAAATACAAGAAGCACAAGCAATCGTGAAAATCGCACAATCCACGCGTTTCCCTACTATTGGTGCCCTTGCCAATAGCGGTAAATCTCACCTTGATATTGAACAAATTGATATCACGCCAAGCGGTGTATTAGGTGGCATACGTGTTGCTTGGGAGCCTGATATTTTTGGACAAAAACGCAGTGATACTGATGCTGCACAAGCCACCGTATTGGGCGCTCAACAACAGTTTTATGCTGCGCAAATCCTTGTGGCAAGTGAAATTGCCCATTATTACTTGCAAGCGCTCCACAACAAAAAACAACAAGCGTTATTACAACGTACTCAAATGGCGCTAAAAGCCTTACAAAACTATATTGAGGGACGCTTTAATGCGGGGCAAGCTAGTGCTTATGAGCGCAATGAAATCAAAATAAAACGCCACTCTCTTGCAGCCAAACAAGCGATACTCGATGCCCAATTTATTGCCGCCCAAAATGCGATTGCCGTGCTGATTGGAGAAACGCCACAACACTTTAAGTTGGATATTGGGCAAATGCAAAACGTGGATATCCTCTCTCACTTACCGCGACCACCAAAAGGAATACAACCTGCTGATTTACTTCATCAGCGTCCTGATATTCAAGCCCAAACTGCCAATGTGAAAGCCCACGCAGCTAAATTAGCCAGTGCTAAAGCGGATTTATTTCCCCGCTTCACACTCGATTTCCTCTGGCAAACCGGACGTATTAAATTAGACGCGGACTTACCGACATTACAAGCTTGGCAAAACGTCGTCAGCGCAGGAATCCAGTTACCGATTTTCACTGCGGGACGTATCCAAGCGAACATTCAGGCAAGCGATGAACGCTTACAACAAGCCTTACTTCAATATGATCGCACTTTATTACAAGCTCTAGCAGAAGTCGAAAATCACTATCAACAACAATTTTCACTCACTCAGCAAGCACGTTTATTAACACAGGCAAGTCGCACTCAGCAACAGCAAGTACGTGATACACAGAAATTGTTTCAATATGGCGACTATACCTTTGATCGTGTATTGCAAGCGCGCCTCGATGCCTTGACCTTAGAAGAAAAACAGCTTGAAAATCAACTGGCTTGTGCCATGAATTTAGTCTTGTTATACAAAGCTATCGGCGTTGGTTGGCAATCGCAATAATGCCTTCTACTTTCCTGATACGAAAAAAAGCCTAGCAAATTCGCTAGGCTCTCATGTCACAAGTTTTACGTCTTATTGCTCTTCATTTTGCTGGAAGAACTTTTCATTCACTTCAATTTTCGCTTTCGCTCGTAAAGCTTGTAATAAAGTATTTTGCAACGCAACTTGACGGGCTTGTGCAAGCTGTTTTGTGAATAATTCACTTTCTGCTGCACTTAATGCACCTTGCTCAATATGACTTAATTCCACTAAAACCACCTCGCCATTGCTTGCTTTCGATGCGATATAGCTCGGTTTATTATCCGTTAATGACATGGCAAAAATCACATTATTTAATGCCGCATCGCGATTTTCAGCAAAAACCCATTTCTCCGCTGAGCCAAACTGAACGCCTTCTGGTAACGTTGAGCTTGCATTGTCATTTAAACGTTGTGCTGCTTGGTTTGCTTCTGCCAATACAATTTCTTCTGCTTTTTGGCGCTTCAAGTAGCTGATAATATCGGCTTTTGCTTCCTCTAAGCTTCTTGTACCTTCGGGTTTGTTTGCAATAACACGCACGAGCACAGCATGTTGTTCGCCCACATTCATCGGCTCAGAGTTCACACCCCCTTGTGAAATATCAGAATGGAAGATCGCCGAAATCACATTCGGATAATTTAACGCCGCAGGCACATCATTTGCTGAGAAAAAGTCTGTCTCTTGAATGGTTAATCCCGCCACTTCAGCAGCTTTTTCTAATCCTTCTGGGTGTTCAAACGCTTTTTCTGCCAGTTGTTTTTCAATCGAGAAATACTGATTATTGACTAAATTCTGACGAATTTGATCTGCAATTTGGGTTTTCACAACCTCTAATGGTAAAGTTGATGGTTCTTTACGCTCTGTGACCCAAATAATATGGAACTGATCATCTACTTTCACCGGTTGACTGAATTGCCCCACTTGAAGCGCGTTAGCAGCCTCTTCAAAAGCTTTTGGGAACGTCCCTGCACTGGCCCAACTCAAATCACCACCATTTTCAGCAGAAATTTTATCGAGTGAGCGCGCGCTCGCTAAACCAGCAAAATTAGCGCCATCTTGCAATGCTTGATAAATCTCTTTGGCTTCCGCTTCCGTTGCCACTTGAATATGCGATAAGCGTTGCTGACCTTGTGACACATAAAGGGCTTTATTATCTTGATAATATTGTGCAATTTCTACATCTGACACTTGAATATGTTTTTCGACATCAGCACGCGTTAATGTCATGTATTGCACTTTAGCCAATTCTGGTACTAAAAACGCCCCTTTATTTGCTTCATAATACGCACTAACCTCTTCATCGGAAATGGTTTGCTTTTCTAACACTTGATCGAGCGAAAATGGCGCTAAACGTACTGTTCTTGCTTGAAAGAACAATTCTGTTAATTGCGCTTGTTGTGCAGGAACAATAAATTCACTTTCCGCTAATCCCGTTTGCAACTGCTCTAAACGTAACCCCTCACGCACAATATTGGCGTAGGCATCTGGCGTTAAGCCATTTAATTGCAACATGCGCTGATACAGGGCATTATCAAATTTTCCTTCTTGTTGGAAAAATTGACTTGTCACAATTTCTTGTTTAACACGTTCATCGCTAATACCTATTTTCAACTCATCAGCATACTGGCGTAATAATTCTTGGTTAATTAAATTATTTAGCACACTTTGTCTTAAACCAGCCACAAACTCAGGCGAGCCCGATAAAGCGGCAAATTGTGCACCGAGTTGCTGTCTTAAACGCTCTGACTCTGATTCATAACGTTGATAAAAGGTTTGTTGTGAAATTTCTTCACCATTGATTTTTACCGCTGAAGTATCTACGCGCGTAAAAACGTAACCTGTAATCCCGCTTAACACAAAAGCCACAGCAATCAGACCTAACAAAAATTTGGATACCCAACTGTTTGTCATGCCGTGAAGTTTTTCAATTAACATTGTTATTATCCTATACGTATTTAAATCAACCGAAAATGTGTACGATTATAATCAAAAGTACTGATTTTCGCACTGGCAAAATAAAATAAGCCAAATCATAACAATTTGGCTTTATTTATAAAAGTATTAATTAATTGACCGCACTTTTACGTGAAGTAGATCGCCCTTTGCGGACCGTTTTCGCCGCACTAACCGGTGTCAATTTCATGAATTCAACCCCCGTTGGTGCATTTTCTAACGCAATCGTTAAGACTTCATCAATCGTTTCAACAGCATGAATCGTCAAATTACTTTTCGCGTTATCTGGAATCTCTTCCAAATCTTTCACGTTTTCTTTCGGAATAATCACCGTTTTAATACCACCACGGTGTGCCGCCAGTAATTTCTCTTTCAAGCCACCAATTGGCAACACTTTACCACGCAAGGTGATCTCACCAGTCATTGCCACATCCGCTTTAACAGGGTTCCCCGTCAAGCAAGAAACTAATGCTGTACACATCGCAATCCCCGCACTTGGTCCATCTTTAGGCGTTGCTCCCTCTGGCACGTGAATATGGATATCGCGTTTTTCATGGAAGTCAGACGCAATTCCCAATTTCTCTGCTCGCGAACGCACTACAGTCATCGCTGCTTGAATCGATTCTTTCATCACATCGCCTAGAGAGCCTGTATAAGTTAATTTGCCCTTACCCAAGACTGACGCGGTTTCAATGGTTAGTAAATCACCACCCACTTCGGTCCAGGCTAAGCCTGTGACTTCACCAACACGGTTTTGCGTATCCGCACGACCAAATTCAAAGCGTTTCACGCCTAAGTAATCGTGTAAATTTGTCGCATTCACTTTCAACGATTTCACTTTTTTATCGAGTAATAAGTTTTTCACTGCTTTACGACAGATTTTCGAAATTTCACGTTCAAGGCTACGCACGCCGGCTTCACGGGTGTAGTAACGGATAATATCTAAAATCGCACTGTCTTCAATGGTCAACTCACCCGCTTTTAAGCCATTACGCTCCATTTGTTTTGCAATCAAATGACGTGTAGCAATATTGAGTTTTTCATCTTCGGTATAACCTGACAGACGAATCACTTCCATACGATCCAATAATGGCGCAGGAATACGCATTGAGTTTGAGGTGGCCACAAACATCACATCAGACAGATCGTAGTCGACTTCTAAATAATGATCGTTAAATGAGGTATTTTGCTCAGGATCCAGCACTTCTAATAACGCTGATGCCGGATCTCCACGCATATCTGAACTCATTTTGTCGATTTCATCAAGCAAGAATAACGGGTTTTTTACCCCTACTTTTGCCATTTTCTGAATCAATTTACCCGGCAATGCTCCAATATAGGTTTTACGGTGACCACGAATTTCCGCTTCATCACGCACGCCACCTAATGCCATCCGCACATATTTACGTCCCGTTGCTTGGGCAATCGACTGACCTAACGAGGTTTTTCCCACTCCCGGTGGACCAACTAGACACAGGATAGGTCCTTTGATTTGATTCAAACGAGTTTGTACCGCTAAATACTCTAAAATACGCTCTTTTACGCGCTCAAGTCCGTAATGATCTGCATCCAACACTTGTTGTGCTTTGGTCAGATCTTTCTTCACTTTGGTGCGTTTATGCCAAGGCACTTGAATCATCCAATCAATGTAACTACGTACGACTGTGGCTTCCGCCGACATCGGCGACATCATTTTTAATTTTTGTAATTCTGCTTCGGCTTTACTTTTCGCCTCTGCAGGCATTTTCGCCTCTTCAATTTTTTGGCGGAGTTGCTCAATTTCATCCGCACTATCCCCTTCGCCTAACTCTTTTTGAATGGCTTTGATTTGCTCATTTAAATAATAATCGCGCTGTGTTTTTTCCATTTGCTCTTTGACACGTCCACGAATGCGTTTTTCAATTTGCAATAAATCCGTTTCTGATTCCATTAAACCGAGCAAATATTCAAAACGGGCGACTACTTTGGCAATTTCAAGGACTTTTTGTTTGTGTTTGACTGCCACAGGCATATGCGCAGCTAAGGTATCACTTAAACGATCAAATTCTTCAATACGTTCAAGAGCTGCATGCACATCTGGTTGCACTTTCTTATTTAATTTTGCGTATTTTTCAAATTCTGCAAGGGTCGCTTTTTTGACGACTTCAAGTTCTTTATCATCACCAAATTCTGTTTCAATTAAGCGAATTTGGGCAGAAAAATACTCACCATTATCGTCTAACTGCTCAATAGTGGCACGTTGTTGCCCTTCGACGAGGACTTTTACTGTCCCATCGGGCAATTTTAATAATTGAATAATATTAGCGACCGTACCAACGCGATACACATCATCCACTGTTGGTTCTTCTAAATCAGCTTGTTTTTGAGACACTAATAATAGCTGTTTACCAGTTTCCATTGCTTCATCGAGACTACGAATTGACTTCGGTCTCCCTACAAATAATGGCATCACCATATAAGGAAATACGACGACATCACGCAATGGTAATACTGGAATGCTCTGTTGCTGTGTTTTTTTTGCGCTCATTCCGTTCTCTCTTAGTTAAAAATTAGGCTACTTCGCTCAAATATGAGGGTAAATAATCATAAATCAAGCTTGAGGGCAAAAAAGTGCGGTAAAAAATACCGCACTTTTAGATGACATGCAGAAATTATGCTTTATACACGAGTGTTGGCGGTTGATTGTCTGTAATGGTGCTGGCTTCTACAATCACTTTTTCAAGATGCTGTAATGAAGGCAAGTCATACATAGTATCCAATAAAATGGCTTCCACAATCGAACGTAAACCACGCGCACCAGTTTTACGCGCTAAGGCTTTCTTCGCCATCGCAGTAAGCGCCTCTGGGCTAAATTCCAAGGCAACATCTTCTAAGCTAAATAACGCTTGATATTGTTTAATCAGCGCATTTTTTGGTTCAGTTAAAATTTTAACTAACGCTTCTTCATCAAGCTCAGCCAGTGGTGCTACCACAGGTAAACGACCAATAAATTCTGGAATTAAACCAAATTTCATTAAATCATCTGGTTCGACTTGTTCAAATAATTGGCTCAGAGTGGCTTTATCTTGCTTACTTTTCACTTCTGCACTAAAACCAATACCTGATCCCACATGCACACGTTTTTCGATCACTTTATCTAAGCCGGCAAATGCACCACCACAAATAAACAGAATTTTCGAGGTATCAACACGTAACATTTCTTGTTGTGGATGTTTGCGTCCACCTTGTGGTGGAATTGAGGCAACCGTCCCTTCAATTAATTTAAGTAACGCTTGTTGTACTCCTTCGCCAGAAACATCGCGAGTAATCGACGGATTTTCAGACTTACGGGTAATTTTATCGATCTCATCAATATAAATAATCCCTTGCTCTGCACGTTCTACATCATAGTCGCAACTTTGCACTAATTTTTGTAGTACATTCTCCACGTCTTCCCCCACGTAACCGGCTTCAGTCAACGTAGTGGCATCAGCCATAGCAAAGGGCACATTCAACATACGTGCCATGGTTTCCGCTAATAACGTTTTCCCGCTTCCAGTTGGACCAATAAGCAAAATATTACTTTTACCTAATTCCACATCGGTAATCTGTTTATCAGAACGTAAACGTTTATAGTGATTATAAACGGCGACAGACAACACTTTCTTCGCATAATCTTGCCCGATAACATAATCATCTAAATGTGCACGAATTTCATGTGGTGTGGGTAATTTTTGTTGTTCTGTACTTTCGACTTCTGGCGTTTCTACGGCATCCGATAACAACATATCATGACATAATTCGATACATTCATTACAAATATAACCTGATGTACCCGCAATTAACTTGCTGACGTGTTTCTGTTCTTTACCACAAAAAGAACAATGTAATTCAGTGTCTTTTTCCATTTCTTATCCTAATACTTATCGACTTGCTAACACTTCATCGACCAAGCCATAAGCTTTTGCCTCTTCTGCAGACATAAAATTATCCCGATCCGTGTCACGCTCAATGCGTTCGATAGTTTGACCAGTATGGAACGCTAAACGTTCATTTAGAGTTTGCTTAATTTTTAAGATTTCCTGAGCGTGAATTTGAATATCAGAGGCTTGACCACGGAAGCCACCCAAGGGTTGGTGAATCATCACACGTGCACTCGGTAACGCAATGCGTTTACCCGCGGTTCCTCCCGCTAATAAAAATGCCCCCATTGAACAAGCTTGTCCTACGCAAAGGGTGCGAATATCCGGTTTCACAAATTGCATCGTATCGTAAATCGCCATTCCCGCCGTTACTGAACCGCCCGGTGAATTAATGTAAATGTTAATGTCTTTTTCAGGATCTTCAGATTCTAAAAATAATAATTGCGCAACGATCAAATTTGCCATACGGTCTTCCACTTCACCGCCTAAGAAGATCACGCGCTCTTTTAATAAACGTGAATAAATATCATAAGAACGTTCCCCTCTTGCGGTTTGCTCAACAACCATAGGAATTACACTCATCTCTACCTCTCTCAATCCATTAATCATCCGTTTTTAAATCGTTTTGTTATTCTACCTGAAAATTCCGATTTCACTAAATTGAATATTTACACAAGATAAAAAAGTGCGGTCAAAATATTCAACATTTTGACCGCACTTAAAAGGGATATGACGCTTAAAGCAAATTACGCTTGTGGATTCATCACATCATCAAAAGAGGCTGCTTTTTCCGTCACTTGTGCTTTTGCAAGAACCGCATCAATAGCTTGTTCTTCCAACACAACATTGCGAATATTATTCATTAACTCTTTGTTCTTGCTGTAATATTCAACCACTTCAGCCGGTTGCTCATACGCAGAAGCAATCTCTTCGATCATGGTTTTTGCACGTGCTTCATCGACTTTTAACTCATGAGATGCAATCACTTCCGCTAATAATAAGCCTACTTGAACACGGCGTTTTGCTTGTTCTTCAAACAATTCACGTGGTAATTGTGCAGCTTGCTCTTTGTTGCCGCCAAAACGTTGTGCTGCTTGACCACGCAATACTTCGATTTCTTGTTCTACTGCAGAAGCAGGTACATCAATCGCATTTTGTGCAAGTAAACCATCAATCACTTGACCTTTTACTTTTGCGGTCAACGCATTTTTCAATTCACGTTGCATGTTTTTACGAATTTCGTTACGTAAATCATCTACTGTTTTGGTGTTTGGACCGAATTTCGCCACAAACTCATCGGTTAATTCTGGTAATACCATCACTTCGACTTTTTTCAAGGTAATCGCAAATTTTGCCGCTTTACCTTTTAAGTTTTCTGCGTGATATTCTTCAGGGAAAGTCACGTCAATATCAAATTGTTCACCGGCTTTATGCCCCACAATCCCCTCTTCAAAACCAGGGATCATTCGACCTTGCCCCATGAATAACGTGAAGTCTTCAGCTTTACCACCTTCAAATACTTCGCCATCTACAGAACCCACAAAATCAATCACAACACGGTCTTCTGCGCTTGCGGCTTCTTCTGTTTCCGCCCAAGTTGCTTGCTGTTTACGTAATACATCGATCATTTTATCAATGTCAGCTTCGCTAATTTCAACAACTGGCTTTTCCACTTTAATTTGGTCTAAACCTTGTAAAGCTACTTCTGGATAAACTTCAAAAGTTGCAGTAAATACTAAATCTTTACCTGCTTCAAATTGTTCTACAGCAAAAGCTGGACGACCCGCTAAATTGACTTTTTGCTCCATCACAACGTTAAAGAAATGGCTTTGTAATACATCACCTAGCACATCGTGACGCACAGAGGCACCAAAACGTTTTTCAATGATATGCGGTGGAACTTTACCTTTACGGAAACCGTCAACACGTGCGGTTTTTGCAACACGTTTTAATTCTTCACGTACGGCACCTTCAACAGTGTCAGCTGGAACGGTGATTTGAACACGACGCTCAAGACCTTGAGTTGTTTCAATAGTAAATGACATTATGTTACCTCAAAATGAATTTGCACTCGGCGAATGCACGCACCGAACACGTTAGTAAAAATTAAAGTTAAAAATAACCGACGAATTATAGCGGTTTAAAACACAGCCGTCGAGAAAATGCCACCTAAAAACGCATATTTGTTTATTTTTTAACCTAAACAAAAAAAGGAAGCTAGCTTTGCTTCCTTTTTGTAAAAATAAAATCAATGCCTCTTAAAGCACTTTCGGTAAACGAATTTTCTGACCTGGGAAAATTTTATCCGCGTCTTTAATCACTTCTTTATTTGCTTCAACGATCGCCGTATATTTACTGCCGTTGCCATAAGTTTTCTCAGCAATTTTCCACAAAGTATCGCCTTTTTGGATCACATAGAACTCATCTTCACCACTTAAGCTTTCGCCACTGACGATCACCACTTTATCCACTTTTACTTTAGTAATCCCAGCGACATTTCCCGCCATTAAGACTGCCTTCTCGAGCGCACTTGCTGATTTTGCCGTCCCTTCAATGCTGGCAACGCCATCCTCTACTTTCACATTGAGGTCTTCAATTCCTGGATTATCCTCTTTAATATGCTTAGCGAGTGCCTCTGCGGCGTCTTCTTGTTTAGAAAAAAGCTTACGCCCAATATCACTGACAAAATCAAATAAGCCCATAATACATTCCTCTTTTGTTAAAAAATCAACTAGACCATAACGGAATCATGCGATGAAGTCCACGACTAAGGTAAATCTTTACATAACTTGAAAATTTTTGCATAAATTTGACCGCACTTTGAACAATCTAGGCTAAAATACGCTTTTGATGACAACAAGTGAGAACATATTATGCGTTGGCGTGGTCGTAGAGAAAGCACAAATGTAGAAGATCGTCGTGCCTCAAGCGGTGGTTTAGGTGGCGGTAAGAAAACAGGCATCTTAGGCATCATTATTTTACTCATTGGTGCCTATTACGGTGTGGATTTATCCAGTTTAGTCGGCACTCCCGATTTTGGCATGCAACAATCCAGTCCATTGGCGAGTGAAGAAGAACAAGAGCTAAACAGTTTATCTAGAGTAGTGCTTGCGGATACAGAAACCGTATGGGGCAATTATTTTGCTAGACAGCAACAACGCTATCAAGCCCCTGTGATGGTGCTCTATAACCGTGTGACTCACACCGCTTGTGGTACAGGGCAATCGGCTATGGGACCGTTTTATTGCCCAAATGATCGCAAAGTGTATCTGGATTTATCCTTTTATCAGGACATGAAAACGAAACTTGGTGCTGACGGCGAAGCAGCATTTGCTTATGTAATTGCACATGAAGTGGGACATCATATCCAAAACCTTCTTGGTATCTTACCGAAAGTACATCAACTGCAAGGACAAACAAGCCGAACCCAAGCCAATCAACTTTCCGTTAAAGTAGAACTCCAAGCAGATTGCTTTGCCGGTGTTTGGGCATATCAAGCGTCAAAAACGGGCTTATTTGAAACTGGTGATATTGAAAAAGCTTTCAATGCAGCTGAGGCGGTAGGAGATGATCGCCTACAAAAACGCAGTCAAGGCTATGTCGTTCCCGATAGCTTTACCCATGGCACCTCAGCACAACGCTTACATTGGTTCAAACGTGGCTTAAACAGTGGCGACCCTAATCAATGTAATACATTCTGATCTTTTTTAGCAAAGTGCGCTATTCATTGAAAACATGTTTATCGCACTTTTTTGTTCTTATTCCCTTCCTTACTATCTTCTTTCTGCATTACCTTGCGTTCCATATCCTGTGACCTTTTTATATTTCAAATTGAATATTCATTTCTCTTACCAAGAAATAAAATGAAAAATAAAAAAACTTAAAATGAAATATTTTTATTTCATTTTGATAAATTTATTTTCAAATTGTAATCTAACTCACTTTTTTCAAAACAGAAATGATCTATGATCAAACACGTTGTCGTTCTACAGCAACACAATATCAACTCTTCATATAGGAGGTCGTATGATCGAATACATTACACATGGTGCCGAGTGGTTTATTGGGTTATTTCAAAAGGGAGGGGAAGTTTTAGTGAGTATGATGACAGGTATCCTACCTTTATTAATTTCTCTCTTAGTTGTCATGAACGCTTTAATTAATTTTATTGGACAAGAACGTATTGAACGTCTTGCCCAACGTAGTGCCGGCAATCCAATCTCTCGCTATTTCATTCTACCTGTCATTGGTACGTTTATTTTTTGTAATCCCATGACATTAAGTTTGGGTCGCTTTTTACCTGAGCGTTACAAACCGAGCTATTACGCTGCTGCTTCATATAGCTGCCATTCAATGAATGGACTATTCCCACATATTAATCCAGGTGAACTCTTTGTTTACTTAGGCATCGCAAGTGGCTTAACCACTTTAGGTTTACCACTCGGTCCATTAGCAATCAGTTACTTGTTAGTCGGTATGGTAACTAACTTTTTCCGTGGTTGGATTACTGACTTTACGACTGCGCTTTTCGAAAAAAGAATGGGCATCAAACTAGATAGAGAAGTCAGAATCGCGAATTAATTACCTTGCGAAAATAAGGAGCAACAGAGTATGAATAAAGCAATTTATATTGAAAAAGGAAACGGTGGTTGGGGAGGCCCTTTAACTTTGCCATTAGTTGAAGGAAAAAAGATCCTGTATATGACAGGCGGTACTCGTCCTGCTATTGTTGATAGATTAATTGAGCTGACTGGTTGGGAAGCCGTAGATGGTTTTAAAGAAGGTGAACCTGCAACAGAAGAAATTGGTATTGCGATTGTTGATTGTGGTGGCACACTACGTTGCGGTCTTTATCCCAAACGCCGTATTCCAACAATTAACGTACATGCGACAGGGAAATCTGGTCCACTCGCTGCATATATTGTGGAAGATATTTATGTATCAGCGGTTAAACCACAACATATACAGTTAATTGATGCCGATCTGAGCGTAACAGAAAGCGTGACAGAAACCCCTACGCCAGCTCAACAATATAAAGAATATGATGCTAATAAAAAAATTACTGAACAAAGTGATGGCTTACTCGCGAGAATTAGTATTGGCATGGGCGCTATTGTTGCTGTTTTTTTCCAAGCTGGACGAGATACTATCGATACTGTCTTAAAAACAATTCTGCCATTCATGGCATTCGTTTCCGCCTTAATTGGTATTATCATTGCTTCAGGTTTAGGTGATGTAATTGCACATGGCTTAACGCCTTTAGCAAATAGCCCTATAGGTCTCATCACGCTTGCCTTGATCTGTTCTTTCCCGCTCCTCTCGCCATTCTTAGGACCTGGTGCAGTAATCGCCCAAGTGATTGGTGTTTTAGTCGGAACACAGATAGGTTTAGGCAATATTCCACCACACTTAGCACTACCCGCATTATTCGCTATCAACGCTCAGGCAGCTTGTGACTTCATCCCTGTAGGCTTATCTATGGCAGAAGCCAAGCAAGATACTGTACGCGTTGGCGTACCCGCTGTATTAGTTGGACGTTTCTTAACTGGAGCACCAACAGTATTAGTCGCGTGGTTAGTTTCTGCTTTTATCTATCACTAAACTTAACGTAATGGACGTTGCCTAGACGTCCATTACCCCCATTTAACTTCAATATTGATACAGATAAGGATTGTAGTTATGAAAACTCTTTATCAAAGCAGATTTATTCAAATTGGTAATTTTGCAGCAGAAGCCTTAGATGACGGCATGCTGATCACCTTTAAACAAGGTGTGCCGGAGGAAATAGCTGATTACTGTTATATTCACACCCATGGCGAATTGCACGAAAATTTACAGCTTGGTGATCTGGTGAATTTTAATGAAGAACCTTATTACATTACTGCGATAGGGGATGTCGCAAATCTAAACTTCAAAGAACTTGGACACGTCACTTGGCGCTTTGATGGTGCAGTCGTTGCTGAATTTCCAGGGAGCATTCATCTACAAGGTCCTCCACCTGAAAGTGTGGCAATCAATAGTTTATTCACGATCAAACGTGATGAAAAATAATTTATTTTAGTTTTAAAGAAGGAAAAAATTATGTCAAAAGTTGCAGTCGTTATTGGTGGAGGACAAACATTAGGTGCCTTCTTATCCGAAGGGCTTGCTGAGGCAGGATACCGTGTTGTCGTGGCTGATCTTAATGGCGAAAATGCGAAGCAAGTGGCTACTCGTATCAATACACAACAAGGGATAGGACATGCAATTGGGTTGCAAGTTGATGCCGCAGATGAAACGAGCGTAGAAACTCTTGTGCATGCTACAGATCAAGCTTTTGGAAAAATTGATCTCTTGGTTTATAGCGCCGGCACCGCCAAAGCTTCACCAATTTATGATTTCGATTTGAAAGATTTTGATTTATCCGTAAAAGTCAATTTAACGGGTTACTTCCTTTGCGCGAAGCATTTTTCTCGTTTAATGATCAGAGACGGTATCAAAGGTCGTATTATTCAAATCAACTCAAAATCTGGTAAAGTCGGTAGTAAACATAATTCGGGTTATAGTGCCGCAAAATTTGGTGGTGTAGGTTTAACTCAATCTCTTGCATTAGATCTTGCAGATTACGGCATTACAGTACATTCATTAATGTTAGGTAACTTACTCAAATCACCTATGTTCCAATCTTTAATTCCCCAATATGCGAAGAAATTAGGTATTCCTGAAGAAGAAGTAGAGCAAGTTTACATTGATAAAGTGCCACTTAAACGTGGATGTGATTATCAAGATGTCCTAAATGTCTTGAAATTTTATGCCAGTGAAGAAGCATCTTATTGTACTGGTCAGTCAATTAATATCACTGGCGGACAAGTGATGTTCTAAATGAACAAAAGTGCGGTGACTTTTAGCCTAGTTGAGAAAATGTACATTCTTCTTACGAGATGAATGAGATACAAAACTGGGCTAAAAGTTATTTCAATTTTCGGAGGAACCATGGATACCACAACAATATTGATTTTCTTTGCCGCTTTTATGTGGCTTATACAGATTATCCTTGGCTGGCAACAAGTTTCCGCATTTAATCGCGCGTTTATGTCGATCAGTCAAAAGGGCAAAATTTTAACCGGTAGAAACAGTGGACGTTTTAATCCAAAGTCAATCATTGTACTCGCAATAGACGATAATGACACCGTTATTGATAGCTTACAAATGAAAGGATTTTCTGTATTTGCTCGCCCACAAACATGTGAACAAGTCATTGGCTTAAAAGTAGACCAAATTCAACCAGAACGCATTTTTCCAAAAGATAAAAAATCGCAATTTGCTTTAAAAATTGCAATTTCATCGTTATATAGAAACTAAATACTTAACAATGAAAATTTTTTCTTTCAATTGATACACTTTTAATCACAAAATATTTATAATACGGCTGAGAAATAAATGAAAATAAGTAGCGGGATTTTTGATATGGACGGTGTCATGATTGACTCTGAACCACACTGGGCAAAAGCACAAATTCATGCCTTAGCAAATGTTGATATTCACATTACTATACAAACCTGTGAACAATTAACACGTGGTAAACGTATTGACGAAATTACGAGTATTTGAATCCAACATTTTAATTTACCAACTACCACACAAAGATTAGCGGATACGATTTTAAATCATGCGTATCACGCTATTTTGCAAGAAGGCAAGCCGATGTTAGGATTATATGAATTACTGCATTTCCTGAAAGCAAGACATATCAAAATGGCAGTCGCTACCTCATCTTTCCCCAAAATAATTCAGGCAGTATTTGATAAATTAAAATTATGGGGTTACTTTATACTACAATGTAGTGCAGATGATGAGCAATTCGGTAAACCACATCCCGCGGTATACTTGAAAACAATCCCAAAATTAGGTATTTCATCCAAGGAATGTCTTGTCATTGAAGACAGTGTTGTCGGTCTGATTGCTGCGAAAGCAGCAAATTTACGTACATTTATTGTGAATACTCATTACCAAAATGCTCAGTTTGCTATTGCAGATGCACGATTACCCACACGACTAGATGTGATCAAAAAACTGGAAGACGATTAGCAAGATAGCACAAAAATATGCTTGCTAAGATATAGGAACAAAACATGAAACCTTTTGAAAGACAGCAGCATATTTTTAATTATTTAATGACAAATGGAAAAACCAAAGTCGATGAATTAGCGAGTCATTTTCATCTCACTGGTGCAACAATTCGTAAAGATCTCACTGCGTTGGAAAAACAAAATAAAGTCTTAAGAACCTATGGTAGTGTCGTCGTTACCCAAAAAGATCTTGAACAAGACCCTCCTATTGATTTTAAAACCAATGTCAACCTCAGCCAAAAACAACGAATTGGAAAAAAAGCCGCCACCCTCATCAACGAAGGAGATTCTATTATCTTTGATGCCGGCAGTACTGTCCTACAAATTATCCCCAATTTAACCACATTTGATAACTTGTCTATCATGACAAATAGCTTAACGATCTTTAATGCTGTTCTACAACTCAATAAATCCTATAACTTATTAATGTCTGGCGGATCATTCCGTGAAAAATCAGCGTCGTTTCATGGTTATTTTGCAGAATCTGTTTTCATTGGTTCAACTTTTGATACGTTATTTATTGGTACTGATGGTCTTGATCTTGACGTTGGATTAACGACGTTTAATGAAGTTTATCGCGTCAGTTCATTAATGTGTAACGCCGCCAAAAAAATCATTGTCCTTGCTGATTCAAGTAAATTTGGACGAAAAACGCCAAATATCGTCTGTGGTTTAGAAAAAATCCATACTATTGTTACTGATGATAAGTTACCGACAGAAATGAAAGACAAACTCATCGAAAAAGGTATTGAGGTTTTAATTGTTTAGTTTAGCTTAGCTAAACCTTTATCACTGGCATGTGTGATAACACGCGTCTTACTCAAGACGTGCTCAAACATCTCACTTATGCAATAAAAAGTGGTATTTCATATACATGATAGAAAATACAGGATAAAAATACCCCTTCACGTAATAACACAGAGTCAGAAACCAAAAAGAACAATAGAAATAGCTTTTTATACTTATACCTTTCTAAAAATCCTCCACAAAAACAAATTAAACACCAAAATTTTATTTGACAGCCTTATATTAATCGGTAATATGAAAACCGTTACAGTTTCAAAACAAGGATTTTTTTACTTATGTTTACCATGTGTTCTTTATCTCTCAACCTTCTGCTCACACAGTCATTGTGCGGCTAGGTTGTGGATAAAAAACAGTAAAATATCCCACAAATTAGACCCGCACATGTAAGCGGGTCTTTTTTTATGAAAACGAAAAAAGACGACTGTACTTAAATACTCGAAATAGCACAACACGAACAACAATAAGGATCTCAATATGGCAGACAATATCATTATTTTTGACACCACATTACGTGATGGCGAACAGGCATTAAAAGCCAGCTTAACGGTAAAAGAAAAATTACAAATTGCCTTCGCCTTGGAACGTTTAGGCGTGGATGTCATGGAAGTGGGGTTCCCCATTTCGTCTGCTGGAGATTTTGAATCGGTGCAAACCATTGCCCACCATATTAAGAATAGCCGCGTTTGTGCTTTATCTCGCGCTGTGGATAAAGATATTGATGCTGCAGCAGAAGCGTTGAAAGTAGCGGAGGCATTCCGTATTCACACGTTTATTGCCACGTCTGCTTTACATGTGGAAGCCAAATTACGTCGTACCTTTGAAGATGTGGTCGATATGGCGATCAATGCCGTGAAACGCGCGAGAAACTACACCGATGATGTGGAGTTTTCTTGTGAAGATGCAGGGCGTACTGGTGTGGATAATATCTGCCGTATTGTAGAAGCCGCAATTAAAGCCGGTGCCACGACTGTCAATATTCCCGATACTGTCGGCTACTGTTTGCCATATCAATACGGCGATATTATTGCGAATGTGATGAATCGTGTACCAAACATTGATAAAGCGGTTATTTCTGTGCATTGCCACAATGATTTAGGAATGGCAACTGCCAATTCATTAACAGCGGTTCAAAATGGCGCACGACAAATTGAATGTACCATTAACGGGATCGGTGAACGTGCCGGTAATACCGCATTAGAAGAAGTAGTGATGGCAATTAAAACGCGCCAAGATATGTTCAATGGTTTAGATACTCGCATTAACACACAAGAAATTCACCGTGTCAGCCAAATGGTGAGCCAACTTTGTAATATGCCAATTCAACCGAATAAAGCGATTGTGGGATCCAATGCCTTTGCCCATTCTTCAGGTATCCACCAAGATGGTATGGTAAAACATAAAAATACTTATGAAATTATGTCGCCTGAAAGCATTGGCTTGAAAAAAGAAAAATTGAACTTAACCGCGCGTTCAGGTCGTGCCGCGGTGAAAAACCATATGAGCGAGATGGGCTACCAAGAAAGTGATTACGATTTAGATAAACTCTATGAAGCATTCTTGAAATTGGCGGACAAAAAAGGGCAAGTGTTCGACTATGATTTAGAAGCGCTTGCGTTTATTGATATGCAACAAGGCGATGAAGATCGCTTAACCTTAGACGTGATCACTTCACAATGTATCAGCCACTTACCCGCATCTGCCTTTGTGCAAGTGGAATTAGACGGCAAAAAAATGAGCCAAGTGTCTAACGGTGGTAATGGACCTGTTGATGCGGTTTACAATGCGATTTTAGCGATCACCGGCTTAGAGATGAAAATGCTTAACTACAACTTGACGGCTAAAGGTGAAGGTGCCGAAGCTTTGGGGCAAGTGGATATTGTGGTGGAACACGAAGGCAGACGTTTCCACGGCGTGGGACTTGCGACTGACATTGTGGAATCTTCTGCCAGAGCATTGATTCATGCGATTAATGCCATTTACCGTTCGCAAAAAGTGGCAGATTTGAAATTACATAAAATTGCTGGCGTGTAAAAAAACGGATTCAAAACACACCGCACTTTAAACAAACATGATGCCAACATGTGATAAGAAGAAATTCATCCAAGACAAACTTCATTAAAAGATCAAAAGGAAAAACCAAATGCAAACATTCAACATCGCGGTATTAAGTGGCGACGGTATCGGACCAGAAATCATGGCAGAAGCCATTAAAGTCTTAGACGTGGTACAACAAAAATACGCATTCAAGTTAAACTATCGTACTTTTGATGTGGGTGGCATTGCCATCGACAACCACGGTACACCACTACCTGAAGCGACCTTAAAAGGCTGTGAAGAAAGCGATGCGATTTTATTTGGCTCAGTAGGCGGACCAAAATGGGAACATTTGCCACCAGCACAACAACCCGAACGAGGCGCCTTATTGCCACTACGCAAACACTTTGCCTTATTCTGTAACTTACGTCCAGCCACCCTTTACAAAGGGTTAGAAAAATTCTGTCCATTGCGTGCCGATATTTCTGCCAAAGGCTTTGATATGGTCACTGTGCGTGAATTAACCGGTGGCATTTATTTTGGTCAACCGAAAGGACGTGAAGGCGAAGGTGCCAATGAAAAAGCCTTTGATACGGAAGTGTATCATCGTTATGAAATTGAACGTATTGCTCGCGTTGCTTTTGACACTGCAATGAAACGTAGCAAACACGTGACGTCCGTAGATAAAGCCAATGTGTTGATCAGTTCTGTCTTATGGCGTGAAGTGGTATGTGACGTGGCGAAAGATTACCCTGAGGTAACATTAGATCATATCTACATTGATAACGCTACTATGCAATTAATCAAGCAACCTGAATTTTTCGATGTGTTACTCTGTTCGAATATTTTCGGCGATATTATTTCCGATGAATGTGCGATGATCACTGGCTCAATGGGGATGTTGCCTTCTGCCAGCTTGAACGAAAAAGGCTTTGGTTTATACGAACCTGCTGGTGGCTCCGCGCCTGATATCGCAGGCAAAGGCATCGCTAACCCGATTGCACAAATTTTATCGGCTGCCATGATGCTACGCCACAGTTTCAACTTAAATGAAGCCGCGACAGCCATTGAAAACGCTGTGAAAAACGTCCTCGCAGAAGGACACCGCACTGCTGATTTAGCCGATGAAAGCCAACCACTTTCAACCAAACAAATGGGCGACCTCATCGCCCAAGCGGTAGAATAAAACTTTAAAAAAATTATACGTAATCGTTCTTAACGATTACTATGGCTTCGCCACCGTTGGCAAAGCCAACGTTCAAAAACTAAAGTTTTTGTCACCGCACTTTTCGTTAATACTCAGACAACTTCCCTTCGATTTTGCCTGAGCGTAAGGAAATTTTTAGGAAAGTTACGCCAGCGTAGCAACGCGAAGACGGCTAACTTTCCGTTAAGAAAATTGCCTTTAAGCGAAGAAAAGCAAAATCACAGGGGCACCTTTCTTTTGGTTACTTTTCTTTGGTGACACAAAGAAAAGTAACGAAGAATAAAATAATTAAAGCTCAAACATCATTAGGAATAACACAATGTCCAAAACCCTATACGAAAAACTCTTCGACGCACATGTCGTCCACGAAGCCAATGGCGAAACGCCATTGATTTACATCAACCGCCATTTAGTGCATGAAGTGACCTCCCCACAAGCCTTTGATGGTTTGCGCGCCATGGGACGTTCCGTTCGTCAACCGAGTAAAACCGTTGCTACCATGGATCACAATGTCCCAACTAATAGTCGTGATCTAGCAGGCTCAGGCGAAATGGGACGAGTGCAAATGGTAGAGTTAGCCAAAAATACTGAACAATTTGGCATCACACTCTACGATATTAACCACATCAATCAAGGTATTGTGCATGTCATGGGACCAGAACAAGGTTTAACTTTACCGGGTATGACCATTGTCTGTGGCGACTCACATACCGCTACCCATGGCGCCTTTGGGGCATTAGCCTTTGGGATCGGCACCTCCGAAGTTGAGCATGTGCTTGCTACTCAAACCATTAAACAAGCACGTGCAAAAAAAATGAAAATTGAAGTGCGTGGCAAAGTACGTGACGGGATTAGCGCGAAAGATATCGTGTTAGCCATCATCGGTAAAACAACCATGGGCGGTGGCACAGGACACGTTGTGGAATTCTGTGGTGAAGCGATCCGCGATCTTTCCATGGAAGGACGCATGACCGTCTGCAATATGGCTATCGAGTTAGGTGCGAAATCCGGTATTATTGCGCCCGATGAAACAACGTTTGCTTACTTAAAAGACAAACCTTACGCGCCGAAAGGCAAAGATTGGGACGAGGCTGTCGCCTATTGGCAAACATTGCATAGCGATGAAGGGGCTGAATTTGATACCGTTGTCACGCTAGAAGCCAGTGAAATCGAACCACAAGTGACTTGGGGTACCAACCCAGGACAAGTGATTGGTATTAATCAGTCGATCCCAAATCCAGCGGAAATGTCAGATCCGATTGAGCGTCAATCTGCTGAAAAAGCCTTAGCCTACATGGATTTACCGCACAGCATTAAATTGACCGATGTCGCCATTGATAAAGTCTTTATTGGTTCTTGCACAAACTCTCGTATTGAAGATTTGCGTGCAGCAGCAGCGATCGCCAAAGGACGCAAAGTGGCAGATGGCGTACAAGCCTTGGTCGTACCGGGTTCAGGTTTAGTGCGAGAACAAGCCGAGAAAGAAGGCTTAGATAAAATCTTTATTGAAGCCGGTTTTGAATGGCGTTTACCGGGTTGTTCTATGTGTCTAGCCATGAATAACGACCACTTAGCCCCAGGTGAACGTTGCGCCTCCACTAGTAACCGTAACTTTGAGGGGCGTCAAGGTCGTGGTGGACGCACCCATTTAGTCAGTCCTGCGATGGCCGCCGCCGCTGCCGTTTACGGCAAATTTGTCGACATCCGTAACTTGGAATTACATTAACCACATTCCCCTCTTAAACCTAGAGGGGAAAACAGAAAAACTGTTTTAAAACTAACCGCACTTTATTGATAACGCTCAGACAAAGCGCCCCTTCGATTTTGCCTGAGTGTAAGAAAATTTTTAGGAAAGTTACGCAGCGTAGCAACGCGAAGACAGCTAACTTTCCGTTAAGAAAATTATCTTTAAACGAAGAAAAGCAAAATCGCAAGTACGGTACAGCATAACAGAATCAACATGTAAGAGAGAAATCACATGCCTAAAGAATTTAAACAACACACGGGTATCGCCGTCCCCCTTGATGCCTCAAACGTGGATACCGATGCTATTATCCCAAAACAGTTCTTACAAAAAGTCACTCGTATTGGTTTTGGTCAACACTTATTCCATGAATGGCGCTTTTTAGATGATGAAGGAAAACAACCCAACCCAGACTTCGTGTTAAACTACCCACGTTATCAAGGTGCCAGTATTTTATTAGCCCGTGAGAATTTTGGTTGTGGTTCCTCTCGCGAACACGCACCTTGGGCGCTCGATGATTATGGTATTCGTGTGATTATTGCGCCCAGTTTTGCTGATATTTTTTATGGCAATAGCTTAAATAATCAGATGTTACCAATTCGCCTTAGCGATGAAGAAGTGGAAGAATTGTTCCAGTTTGTCAATGCTAATGAAGGTGCAACCATTACGGTGGATCTAGAAACACAAAGGGTCAGCGCGAATAACAAAGTCTATTCCTTTGAAATCGACCCTTTTTGTCGCCATTGTTTGTTAAATGGGTTAGACAATATCGGACTAACCTTGCAACACGAAGCAAAAATCGCAGAATACGAAAGCAACATCCCTGCTTTCTTACGCTAAATATGTTCAAGAGATGAAACAATCATCTCTTGAGCTTTTTCCCACCCATTCATATTATTTTTCCTTGTTATTTTATGTACAAAATAAATACCTAAAGGTTTTGCTATTTTCAATAACCAGGAAGATGTTTTTTCACGTAAAAAACATGTCCTCTTCTCAATAAAAAGCAAAATAGACCAAAAAACGAACAGAATAGTACCATTTATACAATGGATATGTTGTTGTATTTATTATGAATAAGCTATTTACTCTCTGTACAAAATTGTGTCAAAATAAAAATGGTTTTTAACATTTTTCGTAAAAAATAATAATGAGAAAAATATATGCATAAGCGAGTAGTCGATTTTATTAAGAAACAATACTTATTTACTCTTGCCTGTACAGAAAATAATCTCCCTTGGGCAAATGCCTTTTATTATGTTTTCGACGAAAAAGAAAATAGATTAATTTATATTACAGGTGATCAAACTCATCATGCGAAAGTGCTTCGCAATAACTCGCGTGTTGCAGGTACCATTTTTGTTCCCACAAAATTTGTCCCATCTCTACAAGGTGTACAATTTACAGGTCGCTCGAGTCAATTATTTTCAACACAAGCAGAACAAGCCCGTGCTTTATATAAAACTGAATATTCACATCACTTAATTGATCAACTCACGGTTTGGCAAGTTGAACTGGAGTATGTTCGTTTAGTGGATAATTCACTCGGCTTATTTAGTACGATAGAATGGCGTAAAGGGCAAGTAGCGGAAGAAACAGACCACTATGCCTAAAACGTGCAATACAAATAGGTTAATGTAGCTGTAATTGGCGACGAATTTTGCGTAAAAGTAAAAAGACCCACGGCCATAACAGCCCGCTCGCCAATGCGCCATAACTTTCTTGCCAATTAAATGATGCGCTATGCAAAAGTAATTCAATGAGAAAAATACTAAAGCGAATCGAGAAAACAAAGATAATGACCAACAAGCTTTGCATCCAGAGCGATAGATTACGTAGGACTAAATGATTAAGTGCGACTAAATAGGTAAAAAGCGATAAGACTAACGCATGTACCCCTAAAATAGAACCAAGCACTAAGTCCCAAATCACCCCAAGCACAAACGCCGATCCTATACTCACTTTATTTGGCAGCGCAAGTGTCCAATAGAGCAAAACCAGTACTAACCACGCCGGCTTAAAATTTTGGAAGTCCGTTGGCCAAGGGGCAATTTCCATCACTAACGCCACAATAAAAGTACAAATCAAAATTAGCCATTGTAGGATAAAACGCTTTTGCATTACGGTTCCTCTCTCGACGGTGATTCTGTTACCGTCGGTAATGGATGATTTTCAGCAGGATTTTCCAATACTGGACTCGGCTCGTCTGCTTCCACAGGATTGTTGTCGTTTTCTTCTTTAACCAACGTTTTTGTTACCTTACCTGCTTCTACTCCTTGATTTTCCAAACGTTGTTGCACAGTACGTCGAATATCTGCAGGTGAAATAGACTGGACTTTGCGCATCTCTTCATTCGTCGGCCATAAAAGCAAAACATAGCGTAAACGTTCAATCGAAGCTAATGGCTTTGCTGTTACAGTAGCAAAATAATTTTGCCCATCACGTGATACGGATTCCACAATGGCAACAGGATAACCTTCTAAAAAACGCCCACCTAATCCAGAAGTGACTAATAAATCCCCTTTGACAATATCGACCGAACGCGGCACATGATCTAAACTCAGTTCATCATTCCGTCCTGTCCCACTCGCAATCAAACGGACATCATTACGTAGTACTTGTACTGGAATAGAATGGGTCACATCTGTCAATAGAAGAACGCGACTCGTATTTTCACCAACGGAGATAAGTTGCCCAACAATACCCTTTTCATCAATAATCGGCTGCCCGACATAAGCACCGTCACGTTGTCCTTGGTTAATCACGACTTGCTTACGATACACATCAGTTTCTGCCGTTAAGACTTCAGCAATTTTTTTGTACTCATCTGTACGTAGAGGGGAATTAAGCAATAAGCGCAGGCGTTGATTTTCTACTTTGAGTTGATCTAACAACAATAAATCTGCATTTTTTTCACGCAGTTGATCACGCAAAACTCGGTTTTCAATTTGCAATTTATTGGTATCAACCAAATTATCTGAAACCCCATCCAATACCGTTCTCGGTGTATTGGCAAGATAATACAGCCCGCCTACTGCGGTTTCCATAATACTGCGTGCTTTAATCATCGCATTGGATTGACCGTCCGAAACAATCAATGCAATGGATGCTAAAATCGCCAGAATTAAGCGAAGACCTAAAGGAGGTGCTTTTCCAAAAATAGGTTTCATATACGAATTAGGCTAGCCTTGTCAGCAATAAAAGAGAAGTAAAAGTGCGGTCTAATATCACCGCACTTTTAAATCATATTAGATATCGTCACTAAAAATATCACCACCGTGCATATCGATCATCTCTAATGCCTCGCCACCACCACGGGCAACACAGGTTAAAGGATCATCGGCGATGATAACCGGTACACCGGTTTCTTTTGACAGTAAAACATCAATATTACGAATAAGGGCACCGCCACCAGTTAAGACCATGCCACGTTCAAAAATATCCGCAGCATGTTCTGGTTGACACTCTTCCAAGGCCGTGCGCACTGCCGCAACAATGCCATTTAACGGGGCTTGAATAGCTTCTAACACATCACGTGAGGTGAGTTTGAAAGAACGCGGCGCACCTTCTGCTAAGTTATGACCATGAACTTCAATTTCACGGACTTCATCGCCTTCTTGAATAAACGCACTACCAATCTCTTGTTTGATACGCTCTGCTGTCGGTTCCCCAATAATTGAACCGAACGTCTTGCGTACATAAGAAATAATCGCCTCATCAAAACGATCACCACCAATGCGGACTGAAGAGGAATACACAATGCCATTTAAAGAAATCACCGCAACTTCCGTCGTACCACCACCGATATCAATCACCATCGAACCTGTGGCAGTCGAAACAGGTAATTTAGCACCAATCGCTGCCGCCATCGGTTCCTCAATCAAGTACACCTCGCGTGCACCGGCACCAATGGCAGATTCTTTGATTGCACGTCGTTCGACTTGTGTAGCTCCCGCAGGTACACAGACTAAGACACGTGGACTTGGACGCATAAAATTGCTGCTGTGCACTTGTTTAATAAAATATTGCAACATTTTTTCTGTCACAAAGAAATCTGCGATCACCCCATCTTTCATAGGACGAATCGCTGCAATACTTTTCGGTGTACGGCCTAACATTAATTTGGCATCGCGACCAACCGCAGCAATGCTTTTTAATGCACCTGAACGTTCTTGGCGAATCGCCACAACAGAGGGTTCATCTAAAACAATCCCTTGTCCTTTGACATAAATTAAGGTATTCGCTGTGCCAAGATCGATGGACAGATCATTTGAAAATAAGCCTCGAATTTTTTTAAATAACATAAGAATTCCGCTGAACTAAATTAAATAATGGACACTCTGATTTGAGTATTGAAAAATTGTGCTAAATGTATCAAAAAATGTACCTTTATAACAGAGAATTTTCTGTAAATTGTCGAAATTTGCGTTGTCTTTACGCTTTCATGCACGACAAATCCCGCTAGTACAGATTGTTTCAGTCACGAACAGGTTTTTTACTTGCTTTCAACAAATCAGAGTGTCAAACTTGAGGTCATCAAACGAATGCGTATTTCCATTCTCAAAGGGAGTCATTATGGCAAAAATCAAAAACAATCCACATTTGCAAGATCCGAACTATCAAGAGGAACTCGCAAAATATGAGAACCCGATCCCAAGTCGCGAATTTATTCTTGATACAATTCGTCAACATAATGCACCTATCTCAAAAGAAGAATTACTGACCACATTTGCTATTCAAAATGAAGAACAACAAGAAGCCATGCGCCGTCGCTTAAGAGCGATGGAAAATGACGGACAATTGGTTTTCACTAAACGTAAACGCTACGCTTTACCGGAAAAACTGGATTTATTAAAAGGGACCGTATTAGGTCATCGTGATGGTTATGGTTTTTTACAAGTCGAAGGTAAAGACAGCGATTGGTTTATACCCAACAGCCAAATGCAGCGAGTAATGCACGGTGACTATGTCCTCGCCCAACCTAGCGGTTTTGACCGCCGTGGTCGCCAAGAAGTGCGGATTGTCCGCGTCTTACAACAGCGTAAAAAACAAATTGTTGGTCGTTTTTTCTTAGAAGATGGTATTGGTTATGTAGTACCTGACGATAGTCGAATTAATCGCGACATTTTAATTCCGAATGAACACCGCCAAGGCGCTCGTATGGGACAAGTGGTTGTAGTTGAATTAAAACCACGTACCGCAACATTTAGCCAACCTGTTGGAATGATTAGCGAAATTCTCGGTGAAAATATGGCAAAAGGGATGGAGGTGGAAATTGCTATCCGTAATCATGATATTCCCCATGTTTTTCCAGACGCGGTCCTCAAACAAGTTTCTAAACTGAGTGAAGAAGTACCTGAAGAAGCCAAATCAGGACGTATTGATTTACGTCATCTTCCGTTAGTTACCATTGATGGTGAAGATGCTCGCGATTTTGACGACGCGGTTTTTTGCCAGAAAAAACGTGGAGGCGGTTGGAAACTGTGGGTCGCCATTGCCGATGTCAGCTACTATGTTCGTTTACGTACTGCCCTTGATACCGAAGCACATGCGCGTGGAAACTCGGTATATTTCCCAAATCGCGTTGTTCCTATGCTACCGGAAATCCTCTCCAATGGACTTTGTTCATTAAACCCACAAGTCGATCGCTTATGTATGGTCTGTGAGCTGAATGTTTCAGCAAAAGGTAAAATCACAGGTTATGAATTTTATGAAGCGGTCATGAACTCTCATGCTCGCTTAACCTATACCAAAGTTGCTCGTATTTTAGAGGACGATGAAGAACTTTGTACTCGTTATCAAACACTGGTTCCCCATTTAAAAGAACTCCATGTAATGTACCAAGCCTTAGTGGAAGCCCGTCATCAACGTGGCGCCATTGACTTTGAAACCATTGAAAGTAAGTTTGTGTTTAATGAAATGGGGCGAATCGAACGGATTGAGCCTGTTATTCGTAATGATGCGCATAAAATCATTGAAGAATGTATGATCCTCGCCAATATTGCGGCGGCAAACTTTATGGAAAAACATCAAGAGCCAGCCCTTTTCCGTATTCATGCGGGTCCAAGCGAAGAAAAAGTGACAGGCTTCCGCCAGTTCCTCAGTGAATGTGGTTTAAGCCTTGAAGATGGCAGTAAACCAAGTACCGCAGACTACGCTAAATTATTGGAGCAAATTCGCGAACGTCCAGATCATGAGTTATTGCAAACCATGTTATTACGTTCGTTAAGTCAAGCCGTTTATCATCCTGACAATATTGGGCACTTTGGGCTTGCACTCGAAGAATATGCGCATTTTACCTCGCCAATTCGCCGTTATCCTGATTTGACTTTGCATCGTGGGATTAAATACTTGTTAGCCAAACTAAAAGGCTCGAAACGGAGAACCACTGATACGGGAGGGTATCACTATACACTTGATGACATGGATGTATTAGGCGACCACTGCTCCATGACAGAACGACGGGCCGATGATGCCACTCGTGATGTTGCAGACTGGCTAAAATGCGAATATATGCAAGATCATGTAGGCGAAGAATTTACAGGTGTGATTTCATCTGTGACAGGTTTTGGCTTATTTGTCCGCTTAGATGACCTCTTTATTGATGGCTTAGTCCACATTTCTACCTTAGATAACGACTACTACCAATTTGATCTCGCTCGACAACGTTTAATCGGTGAAAATAGTGGTATGATCTACCGCATTGGCGATAAGGTAAAAATCCGTGTGGAAGCCGTTAGCCTTGAACAACGCCAAGTGGATTTTTCTTTAGTGTCGAGTGAGCGTAAACCATTACGAGAAGGCAAAACAGCCAAAGACAAGCTCAAGAAAAATGCACGCTACGCCGAAAGTCTCGAAAAACAACGCCATAAACGTAAACCAAGCACCAGTAAAAGTGCGGTAAGAAAAACAAGCGTTGTTAAACCATCAACAACCACGAAAAAAGCCAGTAAGAAATCAGCTAAAAAGAGAAAGTAGATGAGTGAAAATATTTATGGCATTCATGCAGTAAGTGCCTTTTTAAACAACGCGCCAGAGCGTTTAATTGAAGTTTATGCTCTCAAAGGGCGCGACGATAAACGTTTACAACCTTTGCTCAATGAACTTCATCGGTTGGGTATTACTATCCAATTTGTTAATCGTCAAACCCTTGATAAAAAAGCAGAGGGCGAAGTACACCAAGGTATCATGGCACGTGTTCAGCCAGCGAAAGAATTGAATGAAGCAGATTTAGATACGCTTTTACAAAATCAGTCCAATCCGTTGCTATTAGTGTTAGATGGTGTGACTGATCCACATAACTTAGGTGCTTGTTTGCGTACTGCGGATGCAGCGGGCGTGTGTGCAGTGATAGTACCAAAAGATAAATCTGCCCAATTAACCGCTATCGCACGTAAAGTAGCTTGTGGTGCCGCTGAAGTCGTGCCATTAATCCGTGTAACCAACCTCGCGCGCACTTTGCGTGAATTACAGCAGAAACACAACATTTGGGTGGTTGGTACTGCAGGTGAAGCCACAAATACGCTCTATCAAACGCAATTAACAGGGGGCTTAGCCCTTGTAATGGGAGCGGAAGGTGAAGGGATGCGTCGTTTAACGCGTGAGCATTGTGATCAACTGATTAGTATTCCAATGGCGGGTTCAGTCTCTTCGCTGAATGTTTCTGTGGCGACAGGGGTTTGCTTATTTGAAATTGTCAGACAGCGTTTAGCCTAAACTGAGAGTAAAACTGAGCGCACTTTATTGCCATAAAAAAGCGTAATGAAATTTTTCATTACGCTTTTTTGTTCATTAATACGCTTTATTTGATCACACCGCAAGCCATACGTGGACCGCCACCACCTAATGGCGCTGGGTGATCATCATGGTTATCACCGCCCTCATGAATCATTAATGAACGCCCTTTCACGTCGTCCAAATGTTTCAAACGTGGCGCTAACACTGGGTTATTTGCAGTACCATCTTGGTTCACAGCTAACGCAGGTAAATCACCTAAATGGGCATCATCCGACCACGGGTAACCATGTTTACCTGCATTTTTAGGATCCCAATGTCCACCAGCTGCCAACCCCGCTACTAACTTGCCGTCTTTTTCTTTGGCATCGCAGCTTGGGTTTTGATGAATATGGAAACCATGCAAACCCGCCGTTAAATTTTTCAATTCTGGCGTAAAGACCAAACCATAAGCAGATTCAGTAATCACGACTTTACCGATTTCTTGATTACCTTTAACCGGATCCAGCAACTCTACTTTCACTTCTAGCATTTCGCCGGTATGTTTATGTTCCACCGCATGATTATGCGCAAATGCAGAAGCCACCATACCACAAGAAAACATCAGGGCTAATACTGTTTTTTTCATATTAATCTCCTTGTTGAGTGTAAAATAATGCTAAATCGCCGGGTTATTTTACTGCAATGATGGTGGCTTTTTAGCGCTTTTGTAAAAGCGTTTTTAAGAAGCGTGCGGTATGTGAACCGTTCACTTCAGCGACCTGTTCTGGTGTGCCTGTGGCAATAATTTGTCCACCGCCATTCCCCCCTTCAGGACCTAAATCAATAATCCAATCGGCTGTTTTGATCACATCTAAATTGTGCTCAATCACCACTATCGTATTGCCTTGATCACGTAAACGATGCAAGACTGTTAATAGCTGTTTAATATCAGCAAAATGTAAACCTGTCGTCGGTTCATCTAATACATACAAAGTTTTCCCTGTATCACGTTTTGAAAGCTCCGTTGCTAATTTCACTCGTTGCGCTTCCCCACCCGATAACGTGGTCGAAGATTGTCCTAAACGAATATAGGATAAACCAACATCCATTAAAGTTTGTAATTTACGGGCGATCTGCGGAATCGCATCAAAAAACTCGCGCGCTTCTTCTACCGTCATTTCTAACACTTGATGAATCGTTTTACCTTTGTAACGGATCTCTAAGGTCTCTCGATTATAACGTTTTCCCTTACATTGCTCACAAGGCACATACACATCAGGCAGAAAGTGCATCTCTACTTTAATCACACCATCGCCTTGACAGGCCTCACAGCGTCCACCGCGTACATTAAAACTAAAACGTCCGGGATTATAACCCCGGGCTCTCGACTCAGGCACGCCCGCAAATAATTCTCGAATCGGCGTAAATAAGCCAGTATAAGTGGCAGGGTTCGAACGCGGTGTACGACCAATTGGACTTTGGTCAATATCAATTACTTTATCAAAAAATTCCAAACCCGAAATGGATTGATAAGGCGCAAATTGCGTATTTTCCGCACGATTCAAGGCATTTTGCGCTAATGGGAACAACGTATCATTAATCAAGGTCGATTTCCCTGACCCCGAAACACCTGTCACACAGGTAAACAATCCTACTGGAATGGCTAAATTCACTGATTTAAGATTATTCCCCGTTGCCCCTTCTAATTTCAGCATTTTTTTCTTATCAAGTGCGGTCCGTTTTGCGGGAATTTCGATTTTCTCAACCCCAGATAAAAATTTCCCCGTAATTGAGTGTGGATTTGCCATAATCGCCTTTGCCGGACCTTCTGCCACAATTTGCCCACCATGAACTCCTGCCCCGGGACCAATATCAATAATATGATCTGCCGCCATAATGGCATCCTCATCATGTTCTACCACAATCACGGTGTTCCCTAAGTTACGTAAGTGAAGCAATGTATTCAGTAATCGCTCATTATCACGTTGATGCAAACCAATAGACGGCTCATCTAGCACATACATCACCCCCACTAAACCCGCACCAATTTGACTGGCTAAACGAATTCGCTGTGCTTCCCCACCAGACAAGGTTTCTGCTGAACGAGAAAGGGAAAGATAATCCAACCCTACATTGACTAAAAATTGTAAGCGTTCTTTAATTTCTTTTAAGATTTTCTCGGCAATTTGAGCTCTTTGCCCGCTTAAATGCAATTCACTAAAGAAATGCAAGGTTTCGCCAATACTCTTTTCTGTCACATCAGGTAAAGTGGTGGTGCCAATATACACATGACGTGCCTCTTGACGTAAACGTGAGCCCCCACAATCATGGCAAGGACAGGTACTGATATTTTTCGCTAATTCTTCACGTACAGACAGCGATTCCGTTTCTTTATAACGGCGCGCCATATTATTTAGAATGCCTTCAAATGCATGATGACGCACGACTACATCGCCGCGATCATTCATGTATTGAAACTCAATTTCTTCCTTACCTGAACCATTTAAAATAATCTGCTGGATTTTTTTCGGCAGTGCCTCAAAAGGTGATTCAATATCAAATTCATAATGCTTCGCTAAGGAGGTGAGCATTTGGTAGTAATAGAAGTTACGACGATCCCAGCCTTTTACTGCGCCACTGGCTAACGAAATACTCGGGTTTTGCACCACGCGTTTTTCATCAAAATATTGTTGCACACCTAAGCCATCGCAAGTCGGACACGCCCCGGCGGGATTATTAAAAGAAAATAAACGAGGTTCTAATTCTGGGACAGAATACCCACAATGTGGACAAGCAAAATTAGCCGAAAAGACCAATTCTTCCGTTTCAGGCTCATCCATGGAAGCAACTACAGCGGTGCCACCAGATAATTCCAATGCTGTTTCAAAGGATTCTGCTAATCTTGTGGCTAAATCAGACCGCACCTTAAAACGGTCCACAACCACTTCAATAGTATGTTTTTTATGTAATTCTAATTTAGGTGCATCAGATAAATCACAAATTTCACCGTCAATTCTGGCTCGAATATAACCTTGGGCGGCAATTTGCTCTAATAATTTAACATGTTCACCCTTACGTTCTTTCACCACTGGCGCCAGCAACATCATTTTGCTTTCTTCAGGTAAACTCAATACCTTATCCACCATCTGGCTAATGGTTTGTGCCGCTAAAGGCACATCATGATTCGGACAACGCGGTTCCCCTACTCGAGCAAAAAGAAGACGTAAGTAATCATGAATTTCGGTGACCGTGCCCACCGTTGAACGCGGATTATGTGAAGTAGATTTTTGTTCAATAGAAATCGCCGGCGATAATCCTTCAATGTGATCCACATCCGGCTTTTCCATTAGGGATAAGAATTGACGCGCATATGCCGACAAGGATTCTACATAACGGCGTTGTCCCTCAGCATACAGGGTATCAAAGGCTAAAGAAGATTTACCTGATCCCGATAATCCCGTAATCACAATTAATTTATCACGAGGAATAGTTAAATTAATATTTTTTAAATTATGGGTTCTCGCCCCACGTACCTCAATCTTATCCATAAATACAAAAAGCCATCAAAAATTGTCCAAATTGCGTTCATTATCGCACATTCTGAAATAACTGTGCAAATATCCAGTTAATCTTATTTTTTAACATAGATCTTTTTCTCATTTTAGGGCAAAATAGTCAAAATGATCAGTACAATTTGAAAGAAAACGTAAGAGGACTATATGGCTGGAGTAAATAAAGTAATTATTGTAGGGAACTTAGGTAACGATCCTGAAATCCGCACAATGCCAAATGGTGAAGCCGTAGCCAATATCAGCGTCGCGACCAGTGAAAGCTGGATCGACAAAAATACTAACGAACGTCGTGAAGTCACCGAATGGCATCGCATCGTATTCTACCGTCGCCAAGCTGAAGTGGCTGGGGAATATCTGCGTAAAGGTTCAAAAGTGTATGTAGAAGGACGCCTAAAAACCCGTAAATGGCAAGACCAAAATGGGCAAGATCGCTACACTACCGAAATCCAAGGCGACGTGTTACAAATGCTCGACAGCCGTAACGAACGTCAACAAACCGGCGGCTACGCCCCACAAACCGCTGCGCCACAATATAATGCCCCAACAGGTGGCTACGGTGCACAACCTTCTCGTCCAGCGACAAAACCCGCTCCACAAAACGAACCTCCAATGGACATGGGCTTTGAGGAAGATAATATTCCGTTTTAACCATAAAAAAAAACAACCCCTAGCAATGTTAGGGGTTGTTTTAATTCATCCGCCAGATGGCTCAAACACACATGCAATCTCTTCCTTTCATGACAAAATCGTGCGTATGACATGATTAAAAATATCCATATCCAATTTACCTGAATCTAGGTTCCCATCTGTAATAAAAAGCGGTGAACTGGCAGCAAAAACAACTAGAAGCGTATTCTCACTGAGTTTTGCTTTCTTCTTGTTGTGTAATATCAAACAGGTCTTCCAACCCTAAATAATTGTAAATATCGCCATCATAAAGAGATAACGACTTATGTTTCAAGGTGATTTTCTGTGCTACTTCAGGCAGTTGATAGCACTTATGTTTATACCAAGTAAATTTTTGGCTGTCGATTACTAAGGGTTAATCCCCTTACTCAAAAAGGCACGCGCAATCTTTAAGAACAAAAGAACAATCCACTTATAAAAGTGCGGTGAATTTTTACTTAAAGTCAACCGCACTTTGCTACACCAATTCTAAGAGGCTATTTTCATTTCATACGCTGACAAGGTATTAAACATTAACATTGCCACCGTCATGGGACCTACACCACCTGGGACAGGCGTAATATAGCCCGCTTTTTCAAGTGCCACATCGTATTCCACATCGCCGACTAATTTCCCTTCCTGACGGTTAATCCCGACATCAATCACAATTGCCCCCGCTTTGATCCAATCGCCCGGAATAAACTTCGGTTTACCCACCGCAACCACAAGAATATCCGCTTGACGAACGTGATGTGCGAGATCTTTGGTAAAACGATGCGTGACAGTGACAGTACAGCCTGCCAATAACAACTCAAGTGCCATCGGGCGGCCCACTATATTTGATGCCCCCACAATCACAGCATGCTTACCGTGTAAATCAATCCCCGTGGTTTCGAGCAATTTCATCACGCCATAAGGCGTGCAAGCACGTAAAGTCGGAATACGTTGACATAAACGCCCCACATTATAAGGATGAAAACCATCTACATCTTTTTCAGGCGTAATACGTTCAATCACTTTTGTGCTATCAATATGTTTAGGAAGTGGTAATTGTACTAAAATCCCATCTACCGTCGTATCTGCATTTAATTCATCAATTAATGCCAATAATTCACTTTCTTGTGTGGTTTCAGGTAAATCATAGGATTTTGACTGGATCCCAATTTCTGCACAACTTTTACGCTTACTTCCTACATAGACTTGAGAAGCCGGATCCGCCCCCACGAGAATCACCGCTAAACCCGGTGAGCGTTTGCCCTGCTGAGTATAGGTTTCGATTTTTTGTGCTACTTGGGATTTAATTGTTTTCGAGAGTTCTGTGCCAGAAATCACTTGTGCAGTCATGACTTTATCCTTTATTTACGTGAAAGAAAACGTTTGCTATTCTCGCAAAAAACGCCTGTAAATGTAAGTCAAATTGAGATAAATTTAAGCGTTTGATTGAAAAATAGAAAAAAGTCATTGACTGGAATTAAAAGAAAACTATAATGCTACACATTCGTCGGCGAGTAGCGCAGCTTGGTAGCGCAACTGGTTTGGGACCAGTGGGTCGTAGGTTCAAATCCTATCTCGCCGACCACTTCTTTTCTTCCCCGTATCCATTTGAAATGCGCCCTTAGCTCAGCTGGATAGAGCAACGGCCTTCTAAGCCGTAGGTCATTGGTTCGAATCCAATAGGGCGTGCCATTAATTTTCTTTATTTTCAATACCTTAAATATTCGTAGATAACAGACGTTGTTTTTTCTTGGTGCCATGTGTCGTAAATGTACCTTAAAATCGCAACGTATTAGCTTCACTGCACTCATCTTCTTATACAAAACCAACATTAACCGATTTGACAGTTCACGCCCTAAAAGTTTAAAGCACACACATGTATTGAATTAATACAGGTCTTATTTCCTTCTTCATACAAAAGAAAGCTGTAAGAAAAGTATAGGTTACTCGTCCAAATAACACGACAGTAATTTGCATAATAAGGAAAATAAAATGAAAAAATGGTTACAACATTTCCAACAATCTCATTTGGATATCACTCTTTTACGTCTTAGCGTTATTCTGCTCTTTTTTATTTTTGCTAATACTAAATGGTTTGAATTTGAAGTAGAAGCTCTGAAACCAATTATTTCCGCTAGCTGGTTAAGCTTTCTTTACGACTTATTTGGTGTATATAAAACAAGTTATTTATTAGGGATTATCGAAACTCTGGCTTATCTCGGCTTAATTATCGGATTTAGACAGCCTAAAGCAGGGTTATTAGGTAGTGGCTTAGTCCTTATCACAGCACTTGTCACAGTAAGTCTATTACCGCAATTAGGGTTTAATGGGTTTATTTTTAAAGATATTTTATTAATTGGCATCGCACTCGTTTTATTTAAATATGATTTAAATCGTGCTTACCCTCTTTGAGAACATGCACAATCTGGTAAGAAAAAATGGAAAGTTAAACCCTTTCCATTTTTTATTTTTCAAGTTTTATCAAGGCATTATTTCACAATTTCGCCTTTGGCTTGCAAGTCTGCATGATAAGAAGAACGCACAAATGGACCGCAAGCAGCGTGTTCAAAGCCCATAGCTTGTGCTTTATCACGGAACTCATCAAACTCTGCGGGTGGTACATAACGTGCAACAGGTAAATGATGGCGACTTGGTTGTAAATATTGCCCTAAGGTTAACATAGTCACACCATGATCGCGTAGATCTTGCATCACTTGCAGAATCTCTTCATTAGTTTCACCTAACCCCACCATTAAGCCTGATTTGGTCGGAATATGTGGAAACATCGCTTTAAAATCTTTAAGCAATTTCAAAGACCATTGATAATCTGCTCCTGGACGAATTTCACGGTATAAACGTGGTACATTTTCTAAATTATGGTTAAACACATCTGGTGGATTGTCTTTCAATTTATCTAACGCTTGCTCAATTCGCCCACGAAAATCAGGAACCAAAATCTCAATTTTGATATTTGGATTGAGCTGACGAATTTCTTTTACACATTCTGCAAAGTGACCCGCACCACGATCAGGCAAGTCATCACGATCCACAGAAGTAATCACCACATAACGCAATTTCATGTCTTGGATTGTCTCTGCTAACTTACGTGGTTCTTCAGGATCCGGCGGTAAAGGCTTACCATGCGCCACATCACAGAAAGGACAACGGCGAGTACAAATTGCCCCTAAAATCATGAAGGTTGCTGTTCCGTGATTAAAACATTCATGTAAATTCGGGCACGATGCTTCTTCACACACTGAGTGTAAACCATGACGACGCATGCCGTTTTTAATGCTATCAATTTTGGCAGAATTCGCAGGGAGTTTGATTTTCATCCAGTCCGGTTTTTTTAATAATTCCTGATTTGGATCGATATTTTTTACCGGGATAATGGACGTTTTAGCAGCATCACGGTATTTGACACCACGTTCCATTTTAAAAGGTGTACCCATCTTGGTTCCTTAACTTCTAATGACGTTTGAAAGTGCGGTCGGTTTTCAACAACTTTCAGAAATGTTAAAAATTTGTTGCATTATATCCTAATAATTGTGCAAAGTGTGCAACTAATTTCGGTGCGACTTTTTCACAGCTTGCTTGTTGAGGATCAATGAAATCCGCTAACTGGCACATTTCTAAACCGGCATAACCACAAGGATTAATAAAGTGGAATGGCGATAAATCCATATTAATATTCAACGCCAGACCATGAAAAGAGCAACCCTTACGGATTCGTAAGCCTAAAGAACAAATCTTCTTCTCATCAATATACACACCGGGCGCATCCGCTTTGGGATAAGCGTGAATGCCATAATCTGCTAAGGTATTTACCACTGCTTGTTCAAGCGCACTCACTAATTGCCGTACATTGAATTCATTACCTAAGGCTTTTTGGCGTTTAATATCAATCAACACATACATCACTTGTTGTCCTAAGCCATGATAGGTGATTTGTCCACCCCGATCAGATTGCACCACCGGAATAGTCGTTTGTTGCAATAAATGTTCTGCTTTACCTGCTTGCCCTTGGGTAAAAACCGCAGGGTGTTGAACGAGCCAGATTTCATCTTGTGTATCCACATCACGTGAATCAGTAAAGGTTTGCATTTGTTGCCAAACCGTTTGGTAATCTTGTATGCCAAGTTGGCGAACAAGTAGTGGGGATAGATTAGGCATTTTTCGTTATAGCACCATTCTGACGCCATCAATTTTGGCAAGCTCAACATAAAGCACTTCGACTTGTTCAATGTGCTCTGCAATGATATCAATAGACACCGAATTGTAGGTACCTTTGCTACTTAATTGCTGACGCGGATTGTAATCCCCTTTTGCATATTTTTGTACCACAACCACAACATCATCTATCAGATCCGCACGATTCGCTCCGACAACTTTAAAGGTAAAAGCACACGGGAATTCCAATAGATCTTTTAATTTCGCTTGTGGCATCTCATTGAGTTTTATGATTTTTTCTGTCATTGTTACATCCTACTCTTTATCAAAGATGAACCGCACTTTTCGCTAAAAAGTGCGGTCATCAAATTGCGGTTTCTTGCTTTTCAATATGGGGGGAGTTTTTGATTAATCAAACAAACTTTTTACAGTTAGGACTAACCAATCCCAAGCCTTACCAAAAATACCGCCTTCTTGGACTTCTTGCATCACTTGTAAATCAATTTTCGCGATGTCTTTACCCTCTAATTGATAAACGACTTGACCCACCACTTCACCTTTCGCTAACGGTGCTTGCAAGTATTTTTTATTGAGCTCATAACGGGCTTTTAACTCAGTTTGTTTGCCTTTCGGGATCGTAATAAATCCATCTTGTAATACCCCTAAAGACACTTTCCCCATGTCACCATAATAAACAGATTGCTCAGAAATTGCTTTACCCGCTTCAAGGGTTTTAAAAGTATCAAAATTCGCGAATCCCCACTGTAATAATTTTTTACTTTCGACTTCACGTCCTTTAATAGTTGGTACACCCATCACCACCGAAATCAAACGCATATTGTTTGCATTGGTCGCTGAAGCAACTAAGTTATAACCTGCTTTATCCGTATGCCCCGTTTTAATGCCATCCACTTGAATGCTTTTATCCCATAACAAGCCATTACGGTTATTCTGTTTAATCTTATTAAAAGTAAAATCCTTTTCTGCGTAAATTTTATATTCTTCCGGTAAATCACGGATTAAATGCGCACCAATAATCGCCATATCGCGGGCAGAGGAATATTGATTATCCTCATCTAAACCATGTACCGTGGTAAAATGCGTATTTTTTAAGCCAAATTGTTGCGCATATTTATTCATAGTGTCAACAAAGGCAGGTACAGAACCAGCAACATGCTCTGCAATGGCCACAGAGGCATCATTACCTGACACAATAATCACACCGCGGTTTAAATCAGACACAGACACTTGCTGATTTAAATTTAAAAACATTTTTGACGAGCCAGGAAAATTCTTTCCCCATGCACTTTCGCCAATCGTCACTCTATCCGCATTATTGATTTTACCTTGTTTTAAAGCATCACCAACGACATAACTGGTCATCATTTTTGTTAATGAGGCAGGATATTGGCGTTGATCAGGATTCAATGCAGCAATAACCGCACCCGAATTATAATCCATTAAAATAAAGGTTTGCGCATTCAATTGTGGCACCGCAATCCCATAATCAATATCTTGCGCCAACAAACTTGGGGCAATACATAAGCCCGTTATCAATGCAATTTTACTTTTCGTTACAACTGTTTTAAACATACTCTCCGTATCCATCTTAAATAAGGTTAATCGTCAAAGGTGTACACAATTAATGGTTTCGAGTAATTCAATTTTCTTAATTGTGCTTTGACGTCATTGACTTGAGATTTATCGCTAAACGGTCCAAAGTAAATATCAACTTTATCCTGATTTACTGTGATGTCCGCACGAATATCCTCACGTCCCAATTTACTAATTAATTTTTCAGCTTGTTTTTTTGAATCTAAATTAAGTATACGGATTTTATAAACCGTTGTATATTTTTCAGGCTTAGTGGTCGCTGCTTTTACTGTTTTTTCTTCAGTATGTTGTGTTAATTCGACCGTATCCTCTCCTTGCAGTAACATATTGACTGCCTCTTGGTTCTTGGCTAATTTTGCCAACGTCGCACTGGCTGCGCCTGAAATTCGCCCTTGTCTATCTAACTGTATCAGTTCCACACGCACATGACCAACACCACTACCAATTAAGCCGATTTCTCGCGCTGCAGCACGTGATAAATCAATAATTCGACCTTTTACAAAAGGTCCTCGGTCATTAATGCGCACGATCACTTTACGTTGATTACGTAAATTCGTAACCAACACATAGCTGTTCAAGGGGAGCGTTTTATGCGCAGCCGTATATAAATTTTCGTTGTAAATTTGACCACTCGCCGTTTTTCGTCCATTAAATTTTTTATGGTAAAAGCTGGCAATACCATCTCTCGCATAGCCACTGGCCTCTTTGGACGTTTGTGTGCGATAACTCACCCCTTTCACCACATAATGATGTGATTTGGTTACGGGTGCTTGATAGATCAACTTCGGGCCTTGTAAACCATAAAGCTTCTTTGCATCTATTGCTTGAGCACTCATCACATAGAATATGCAACAAAGTGCGGTCAATATTTGAAAAATTTTTTGTTTCATCATCGTTCAGTTCAATTATTAAGAATCACTATCTAAGATAATAAATCGTTTAATTAGTTCCCTTTAAAAAATGTTCTTTATGGGTATGAATGGACATAATCAGCCCAAATCCTGCCATTAAGGTAACAAAAGATGTGCCACCATAACTGACTAAAGGTAAAGGCACACCAACTACAGGCAAGATCCCGCTAACCATGCCAATATTCACAAACACGTAAATGAAGAAAATCAGCGTAATCGCGCCCACTAAAATTCGTCCAAAGGCGGTTTGAGCGTTGACTCCGATCATCAATCCGCGCCCCACAATAAATAAATAAATGGCCATTAAAATCAGAAAGCCGATCATGCCATATTCTTCACTTAATACCGCAAAAATAAAATCCGTATGCGGTTCAGGTAAAAACTCTAACTGCGACTGTGTTCCTTCCATCCAGCCTTTACCACTTAATCCGCCCGAGCCAATCGCAATTTTTGACTGTAAAATATGAAATCCTGCCCCTAATGGATCTTTTTCTGGATCGAAGAGTGTTAATACACGCGTTCGTTGGTAATCGTGCATTAAATAGAACCACATAATCGGAATAAAACAAGCCACCCCGACAACCGCAATCAGAATCAACCACCAGCTCATTCCTGCTAGAAAGACGACAAATAGCCCCGATGCGCTCACCAAAATCGATGTGCCTAAATCTGGCTGAATTGCCACTAACAATGTCGGAACGAGGATTAAAATCAGTGCAATAAAGGTCTGACCTAACGTTGGTGGCAATGGTCGTTTCCCAAGGTAAACCGCCACCATCAAAGGCACTGCCAGTTTTACAATTTCTGAGGGTTGGAAACGAAATAACCCCAGATCTAACCAGCGTTGTGCCCCTTTACTCGTCGTCCCAATCACATCCACTAAAATTAATAAAATAATACCGACACCAAAAAGCAGAGGAGCAATGCGCTGATAAAACTTCGGCGGGAATTGTGCCATCACCAACATGACCGCAAAGCCTAAGGCAACTTGGATCAAGCGGTTACGAAACATCGCTTCATTCCCCCCTGACGCACTATATAAGACCAATAAGCCATAACCGGAAATTACAATCAATCCGATCAACAGCCATAAATCAATGTGCAATTTGCGCCATAAAGACAGCCAAATATTCTTTTTATGCATTATTCTGAGTCCTCAGTTGCTAACGAGTCAGCAGGAGATAAACGCGATATTTGAGGCAATCGTTGCGTTAAATAATAATCCATAATTTGACGCACCACAGGCGCTGCCACACTGGATCCCCCTCCCGCATTTTCTAAAATAATCGCCACCACCATTTTAGGATCATCATAAGGCGCATAAGCAGTAAACCAAGCATGATCATGCAATTCTTTTTTCAATCCACTCGCATCATAAGTTTGGTTTTCTTTCAAACTAAAGACTTGCGCGGTCCCTGATTTGCCCGCAACACGATAACTGGTTCCAATGAAAGCTTTACGTCCCGTGCCATTCGCAGCATTGACCACGTTATACATACCTCGCTTAGCCGCGTCCCAGTAAGCCGCTTTAGGCTCAGTAATATCTTCATATAACAGTGGATCTTGATAAGGTTCAACTGTACTGCCCTCCACACTTTTCATTAAATGTGGTGTATGAACTTTCCCTTCATTGATTAAAATACTGGTGGCTTTTGCCACTTGTAAGGGGGTGGCAATCCAATAACCCTGCCCAATCCCAACGGAAATCGTATCGCCTTGTACCCATGGGCGTTTATGGCGCTTTTGTTTCCACTCACGACTTGGCATAATCCCTGCCGTTTCTTCCTGAATATCAATACCTGTCGGCACACCGAAACCAAAGCGTTTCATCCAATCGGATAAACGATCAATGCCCATGTTATAAGCGGTTTGGTAAAAATATGTATCAGACGATTCCACAATCGCTTTATTCAAGTCCGTATGCCCATGCCCCGTTTTTTTCCAATCCCGGAAACGCTTGGTAGTATTTGGTAGAACCCAATAGCCAGGATCAAAAATGGTCATATTTTGTGTAATCACATTTTCATGTAATGCTGCAACACCAATGAACGGTTTGACAGTCGAAGCTGGCGGATAAGCACCTTGTGTTACGCGACTATATAAAGGACGGTTTGGATCATTTAATAACCGTTTATAATCCGCACTGGATATACCATCAACAAATAAATTGTTGTCATAACTTGGTGTGGAAACCATCGCGAGAATGCTGTTATCTTTTGGATCTAGCACCACAACTGCCCCTTTTTGCCCGCTAAGCAAATCAGTAATATAACGTTGCAATTCTAAATCAATAGTCAAATGAATACTTTTTCCTGCAATCGCTGGCTGTTCGCGTAATTTACGGATCACTTTACCGCGGTTATTGACTTCCACTTCTTCAAAGCCCGTACTCCCGTGTAATTGTGTTTCGTAATAACGTTCAATGCCCAATTTACCAATATCATGTGTGCCTGCGTAATTTGCAAATTTCCCTTCTTTTTTTAGGCGTTCAACATCTTTATCATTAATTTTCGCGACATAACCCAGAATATGCGTTAAGGGTTCTCCGTATAAATAATGGCGTTTAAAATACGGCTTCACTTCTAAACTGGTAAAACGGTATTGATTGACCGAAAAACGGGCAATCTGCTCCTCAGTTAAGTGTGGTTTCAGTAAAATAGAGGTGTAACGCGAAGCGCGACGGCGCTCTTTTTTGAAATTTTCAATATCCTCTTCCGTCAGCCCCACAATCGCTTTCAATTCTTCAAAAGTGCGCTCTAAATTTTCCACTTTTTCAGGCACAATATAGAGACCAAAAAAGGTTAAATTTTCCGCTAACAATTTGCCATAACGATCATAGATAAGCCCACGAGTAGGCGGAAGAGGTAACAATTTAATGCGGTTACCATTTGAACGAGTCTGATAACTGTCGTAATTGACGATTTGTAAATGGTATAAATTGGTTGCCAAAATTGCCGTCAGCACCCACACAAAAATAAATGAAACTAATGCTCGGCGGGCAAATAAATTGCGCTCCGATTTTTTATCTCTAATCAATTCTTGTTGTGGTTTAGCCAACAATTTTTTTAACTTTTTCATTGAATCACAGCATTATTCACGATGATATGGATGATTCATGGTCACAGACCAAGCACGATACAAACTCTCGGCGACCACAACACGCACGAGCGGATGCGGTAGCGTAAGCGGTGATAATGACCAACTTTGTTCTGCTGCTGCTTTACATTCGGCAGACAGCCCTTCTGGACCACCAATCAGTAAACTGAGATCACGCCCATCGTTTTTCCAGACCTCTAGCTGCGTAGCCAATTGCTCCGTAGTCCAAGGTTTACCGGGAATATCTAACGTGACGATACGGCTTTTTCCACACGCGGCTAACATCGCTTTGCCTTCTTGTTCTAAAATACGTTTAATATCCGCATTTTTACCGCGTTTTCCGGCTGGAATTTCAATAAGCTCAAAAGGCATCTCTTTGGGAAAACGACGTTGATATTCTTCAAATCCCGTCGTCACCCAGTTCGGCATTTTGGTACCCACGGCAATCAGTTGAATCTTCACTGATTAGCCCCATAGTTTCTCAAGCTGATACATCTCTCGACTGTCTGCTTGCATAATATGCACAATCGCTTGCCCTAAATCAACGACGATCCAATCTGCCGTTTCCTGTCCTTCATCGCCAAAGGTTTCAAATCCTGCTTGTTTACATTCCGTAATCAAATTTTGTGCCAGCGAAGACACATGACGACTCGAGTTGCCAGTACAAATTACCATATCATCAGTAATCGGCGATTTGCCACGCACATCTAAGCGTAAAATATCCGTGGCTTTTAAATCATCTAATTTATCAATAATAAAATCGACTAAGGTATTCAAAATAGGCTTTCCTTCATGATAAAAAAGTCGCAAATTCTATCACGACTTCAATGAGCTTAAAAGTTTCGTTTTAGACTGCGCTTTTTCTGAAAAGTGCGGTTTGAATTTGCACTATTTTTGCTGTTGTTATTGCCACGCTTGATCCGATACGGTTTTGGCAAGGTCAATAACGCCGCCACATCATATTGACTGACAGGAATACTATGTGAGATATATTCTTCAATTGCGGGCAAATTCATCGCATATTCTTCACACGCAAAACTAATCGACACTCCACTCTCCCCCGCACGCCCAGTACGACCGATACGGTGTACATAGTCCTCGCGATCATCTGGCAAATCATAATTAAACACATGCGACACATCAGAGATATGTAAACCACGTGCAGCCACATCGGTCGCCACGAGAATATCCAAATGACCTTCGGTAAATTGCTTCAACAGTGAAAGGCGTTTTTTCTGTGCGACATCGCCAGTGAGTAGCCCCACACGGTGACCATCTGCCGCCAGATAGCCCCAGATATCTTCACAACGATGTTTCGTGTTAGCAAAAATAATGCAACGTTCTGGCCATTCTTCTTCTAACAACGTGAGCAACAACGCCATCTTATCTTGGTTTGAAGGATAAAAAAGTTCTTCTTTAATACGATGTCCCGTTTTTTGTAAGGGTTCAATTTCTACATATTCCGGATCATTCATATCCTCAAACGCCAATTCGCGCACTTTATAGGATAAGGTCGCAGAAAATAGCATGGTCAAACGGTGTTGTGGCGCTGGGCATTTACGCAATAAATAACGAATATCTTTAATAAAGCCAAGATCAAACATCCGATCCGCTTCATCTAACACGACCACTTGAATTTTGTCTAAACGCACAATGCCTTGTTTCACATAGTCAATCACACGTCCAGTGGTACCAATTAAAATATCAACACCTTGCTCAATGGCTTTGAGTTGTTTCTCATAGCCATCGCCACCATAGGCAAGTCCTGTTTTTAATCCTGTGGCTTTCGTAAGTAACGCTGCATCATTATTGATTTGAACAGCAAGCTCACGCGTTGGTGCAAGAATCAAGGCGCGTGGCTGACGTCCCCCTTTATCGCCTTGTTGAGTTAATAAATGATGAAAGGTCGCTGTTAAAAACGCCATCGTTTTGCCTGTACCGGTTTGTGCTTGTCCAGCCACATCTTTTCCCGCCAAACTCATTGGCAAAGAAAGTGCTTGAATCGGGGTACAGTAATCAAAGCCTTTTTCTTGTAACGCAGCAAGCACCTGATGGTGCAAGGGTAAATCAGAAAAACGAAGTTGCGATAAATAATTATTTTGCATAAAAGAATAAATCTGTGAGAAAAATTGCGTTAAGAATAGCACGAAGTGATAAAATCCCCAAAAAATGACCGCACTTTTTCACTTTTTTAGTAAAAACACCGTACTAAAACTAGACACCCATAGGTTTTAGTGATAATTTACGCACATTCTAAAAAATCACATATTCACCTTTTTTATTCTTTATAATCAAATCAATAACAACCCTCAAATATTATGCATCTTACAGAACTTAAAAATAGACCCGTTTCTGAATTAGTGGAACTCGGTGAAGGTCAAATGGGCTTGGAAAATCTAGCTCGCCTACGCAAACAAGACATTGTCTTCGCAATCTTAAAACAACACGCTAAAAGCGGTGAGGACATCTTTGGTGGTGGTGTGTTAGAAATTCTACCCGATGGTTTCGGTTTCTTACGCTCCGCTGACAGTTCCTACCTTGCCGGTCCTGATGATATCTATGTTTCACCAAGTCAAATCCGTCGTTTCAACTTACAAACAGGTGATAAAATTGAAGGTAAAATTCGTCCACCTAAAGAAGGTGAACGTTATTTTGCGTTATTAAAAGTCGATCAAGTCAATGACGACCGACCTGAAGTGTCCCGTAGCAAGATTTTATTCGAAAACTTAACCCCTTTACATGCGAACTCTCGTCTCAGAATGGAGCGAGGTAACGGCTCAACGGAAGATCTAACTGCCCGCATTTTGGATTTAGCCTCCCCGATTGGTAAAGGGCAACGTGGTTTGATTGTGGCGCCACCCAAAGCCGGTAAAACCATGTTGTTACAAAACATCGCACAAAGCATTACTTACAATTACCCTGAATGTGAATTGATCGTGTTATTAATTGACGAACGTCCAGAAGAAGTGACTGAAATGCAACGTTCGGTTAAAGGTGAAGTGATTGCTTCGACCTTTGATGAACCCGCAACTCGCCACGTACAAGTCGCTGAAATGGTGATTGAGAAAGCAAAACGTTCTGTTGAGCATAAAAAAGACGTGGTGATCCTCCTTGATTCAATTACACGTTTGGCACGTGCTTATAACACCGTCACTCCGGCATCAGGCAAAATTCTTTCTGGTGGTGTGGATGCTAATGCGTTACACCGTCCAAAACGTTTCTTCGGTGCGGCACGTAATGTCGAAGAAGGTGGTAGCTTAACCATTATCGCCACAGCACTCGTAGATACGGGCTCAAAAATGGACGAAGTTATCTTTGAAGAGTTCAAAGGAACCGGTAATATGGAATTGCATCTTTCGCGCAAAATTGCCGAAAAACGCGTTTTCCCAGCCATTGACTTCAACCGTTCAGGCACCCGTAAAGAAGATTTACTCACAAGCCCAGATGAACTACAAAAAATGTGGATCCTACGTAAAATTTTACATCCAATGGGCGAAGTGGAAGCGATGGAATTCCTCATTGATAAACTCATGGTCGCCAAAACCAATGATGAGTTTTTTGAAATGATGAAACGTTCATAACCTCATCACGAAATAAAAGCCTCAAAATCAATTTTGAGGCTTTTTCTTTATTCGACAATCTGCTTATTTGCTTCTTTTTTTGCTTTGTTACGCCAAAGCCCTTTCAAGACAAATCCGAGCGCCAACAACACAACCACCAGTATTTTCCAAAATTTCGCCACAAAAGCCGTTATCACAGCAAATAAACCAACTTTTGTGGCTAAAGTAATACCGCCAATTAAGCTCGTTAAGCCATGTTCATAGACTGCATCTGTAGCTGGATCAAAATCAGCATAGCGCTTTCCTGTATTAAAACGAATCCGTGATAGTAAATCTTGCGCAATATGTTGTTCCGCTTTAATCCGATCCTCGCCTGTAATAAACCCTAATTCAATATAGCCTTCACGACCTAACACATAAGTATTGTAATTAATGGTATTATCCAACTCAGGATTGGCATAAGGTCCTACTTCTTTTAAATTAACCGCCCAAATCAAACGGTTATTTTTTTCATCATAGGTCGGTTTTTGAATCCAATCTACCATTTCAATTTCTGCGATACCTCTCTCGCGACGAATTTTATTTTGTTCTTCATCTCCTTCACGCAAAGCAGTAAAAAGTGCTTGAGCATCCCACTTACGCGCCTCTTTATCAGATACATAGCCCACATCATCGAACAGAATATCTGCTATCCATTCGGAATCCTCATTATCTTCCATCACAATACCAAGACGTTCCAAGATCTGATTATTGCCGATTAATTCCATATATTGATTAGCTTCTTCCGCTGGTAGAAAAATCATCCCTGCGGGCAAAGTGAAAGTGGCTTGATCCGCTAAAGGAATAGTTGCAGGACCTTCAATGGCTTGTGAAAAGAGTTGCTCATAAAGCCAATCTTCTTCTGCGCTGTTCTCTGCATTCACATGCCAGCTCAATCCTAATAGTAAAAGTGCGGTCAATTTGATAAGTATTTTCATGAGTTGTCGATTCCTAAGTGCCTACTGAATATCAAGGTATTGATTATGCTCAAGTAAAAAAATGCGGTCAATAAATTACTTTATGACCGCATGGGAAAACAGAAAAAGAATACTTAAATCAGAATTTGTGCCAAGGTATATCCTACACAACAGGCTGTCACCACACCAATTAATCCCGGCACCATGAAACTGTGGTTAAAGTAATATTTACCAATTTTGGTTGTGCCTGTCACATCAAAGTTCACGGTGGCAATATCAGATGGATAGTTCGGGATAAAGAAATAACCATAGGTTGCCGGCATTAATCCGATAAGTAATGGTGCTGGTAATCCCATCGCAATCCCTACTGGTAATAACATCCGTGCGGTTGCTGCTTGGCTGTTAATCACCACAGATACCGCAAACAAGGCAAAGGCAAATGTCCATGGATAGGTTTGTACCATTTCTGTAATACCCGCTTTAAACGACGGCATTGCATATTGGAAATAAGTATCACTCATCCAGGCGATACCGAAAATCGCAATGGCTGCAACCATACCCGATTTAAAGACCACCCCATTTGGTACAGTTTGGACATTGGTTTTAGTCACCAATAAAATAATCCCGCCAAAACCGAGCATCATCATTTGAATAATTAATGACATAGAAATCGGTTTTTTCGCTTCACCAATAGTACGAATCTCAGGGAACATCGCGATAATTACAATAGTAATTAAGGCTAATAAGAATAAATAAACCGCATGTCTTGCCGCTGGAGGTAATGTTTCGTTTAAAGATGTACTCGTAGTATTTAAAATACGATCACGCCAAACTGGATCTTCTAAACGACGCTGATACTCAGGATCAGCCTCGAGTTCTTTACCGCGACGTAAGCTATATAAAGACAATGCAATCGTGCCGATTAAAGTCGCCGGTACAGTCACAGAAATGATGCTTAACAAGGTGACATGTTCAAAACCCGGTAGGGCAACGATTTGTGCTAAATAATACACCACTGCCGCAGAAATTGGGCTCGACGTAATCGCAAGTTGTGAAGCCACAGAAGCCGCAGCCATCGGGCGTTCTGGACGAATTTTATTTTTTAATGCCACATCACCAATGATTGGCATAATCGAATAAACGGCATGACCCGTACCGAGCATAAAGGTCATCGTATATGTCACTAAAGGTCCCAAAATGGTGACACGTTTTGGATTACTACGTAACACTCGCTCTGCGATCTGCAACATGAATTTTAACCCGCCCGCGGCTTCTAAAATGGAAGCACAAGTCACGACGGCTAAAATAATTAACATCACTTCAATCGGTGGTGAAGTTGGAGGCATGCGGAAAATAAAGACTTCAATTAATAAACCAATACCAGATACCACACCAAGCCCGATCCCGCCAAAACGGCTACCCAAATAAAGGGCGACCAGCAGGAATAAAAACTCTAAATAAAGCATAAATATACCTCTAAAATGTTATAAAAAATTCTAGAAACAATCATACTTGATTTCTCTTTGCACACAATCGTTTTCATTCTCTTTGATGTAATTTTTTATAAGAATTAAACAATTTTTTGGTTTAAATCAAAGAAATGAAATTGGCGAAAAAAGGAGGGATAAGAAAAGGCATAATCAGAAGAGAAAAGAGAAAAAATTTAGGCGGTGATAACACCGCCTAAATACGAATTATTGATTGTTTTGAACGTAATCGATCGCAGATTGAACTGTCGTGATTTTCTCAGCTTCTTCGTCTGGAATTTCGATATCGAACTCTTCTTCTAAAGCCATGACTAATTCAACAGTATCTAAAGAATCCGCACCTAAATCTTCAACGAAAGACGCTTCAGGTTTAACTTCGTCTTCTTTAACGCCTAATTGTTCAACGATGATTTTTTTTACGCGTTCTTCAATGCTCATTTGTTTCTTCCTATGTTTAGTTTTTCGCTCACTGCGATGAGTTAGTAGTGTATATATTTTTTGTAAAGTTACAATGATTTTTGTCGGTGGTCAAACCTTAAAAGCATTTTTCAAAAAACACATACAGTGAAAATATAGTTACGTTACTTCATATACGCTTAAAGTGGCGTAACCAAGTTACATGCGAGGGGGATTTTAACATTAAGCAAAAAATTTGGCTATGCTTTTATCCCCTAAAATCTGTAATTGCATTATGACTATTAGTTGGTATACATCCCACCATTCACATGTAATGTAGTACCTGTAATATAACCCGCATCATCCGAAGCTAAAAAGGCGACCGCTTTGGCAATATCTTTTGGATCACCTAAACGCCCTGCTGGAACTTGAGATAAAATACCGGCTTTTTGCTCTTCTGTTAACACATCTGTCATATCGGTTGCGATAAAACCAGGCGCTACTACATTCACAGTAATACCACGAGAAGCCACTTCTTTTGCAAGCGCTTTACTAAAACCAATCAAGCCTGCTTTTGCAGCACAATAGTTAGTTTGACCAGGATTACCCATCGATCCGACTACTGAACCAATCGTAATAATGCGACCAAAACGCTTTTTCATCATAGAACGCAACATGGCTTTTGATAAGTGATACACCGAAGTTAAATTAGTTTGCATGATATCAAACCATTCTTCATCTTTCATACGCATTAACAGATTATCACGTGTAATGCCTGCATTATTGACTAAAATATCAATCTCACCGAAATCTGCTTTGATTTTCTCTAGCGTTGTTTCAATCGAGGCAAGATCAGACACGTTCAGCACAAGCCCTTTACCTTTCTCGCCTAAATAGGCAGAAATACTTTCTGCGCCTTTTTCAGACGTTGCTGTACCGATAACAAATGCGCCTTTTGCACTTAATTCTTCTGCAATCGCACGACCAATACCACGCGTTGCGCCTGTTACTAATGCAATTTTACCCTGCATTGAATCTCCCCTTTTTTAATGAGTTAAGCGAATAGTTCATCAACCGCATTTAATGATGTCAGATCATTAACCGCAGTAGCTTGTAAATCAGCGACGATACGTTTTGTTAACCCCGTCAAGACTTTGTTTGGACCGACTTCAACTAAAACCTGCACGCCATCTTTTGCCATACATTCAACGGTTTCTGTCCAACGCACTGGACTATATAATTGACGAACAAGTGCGTGACGAATTTCACTATTTTCCGTTTCACACGCGACATCCACATTATTGATCACCGCTGTAGTTGGTGTTCTAATCGCAATATTATCTAAAGACACGGCTAATTGATCTGCTGCTGGTTTCATTAACGCACAATGAGAAGGCACACTTACCGCTAAAGGCAGGGCACGTTTTGCCCCGGCGTCTTTACAAGCAGCTGCGGCACGCTCAACCGCCGCTTTTGCTCCCGCGATCACCACTTGCCCCGGCGAGTTAAAATTCACCGCAGACACCACCTCACCTTGTGCTGCGTCGGCACAGGCACTGATGATAGCTTCATTATCTAAACCAATAATCGCATACATCGCGCCGGTCCCTTCGGGAACCGCTTGTTGCATTAATTTACCACGCAGCTCCACTAATTTGACTGCATCTTGGAAATCAAGTGCGCCCGCGCATACTAAAGCAGAATATTCACCTAAGCTATGTCCAGCCATCACGTCTGGCTTCAAATGAGGATATTTCTCTTGCCATACACGATAAATAGCAACAGATGCGGCTAACAGTGCTGGTTGTGTTTGCCAAGTTTTATTCAGTTCTTCCGCAGGTCCTTGTTGCACAAGTTGCCATAAGTCATAACCTAACACATCCGAAGCTTGTTTAAAGGTCTCTTCCACCACAGGATATTCTGTGGCTAATTCCGCTAACATTCCTACAGCTTGAGAGCCTTGTCCTGGAAAAACCATTGCAAATTTTTTCATGTTATTTTCCTTATTTTTAAAAATACTGAAAACTGACCGCACTTTAAGTCAATTCCGGCTATTAAAACCTAACTAACGCCGATCCCCAAGTCAGACCACCGCCGAATGCTTCTAATAACAACAATTGTCCACGCTGAATACGTCCATCACGCACCGCCTCATCAAGCGCACTTGGAATACTGCCTGCAGACGTATTGCCATGGCGATCAAGTGTAACCACGACTTGTGACATATCCATATCTAATTTTTTTGCGGTAGCGGAAATAATCCGCAAGTTCGCCTGATGTGGAACTAACCAATCAATATCTTTCTTATCTAACTGGTTGGCTTCTAAGGTTTCTTCCACCACATTTGCTAATTCGCGTACTGCAATTTTAAAAGTTGCGTTACCCTGCATTTCTAAATAGGCAGGATCGGATTCAATACCGCGCGCCTGATTAGCTAAGGTTAAGACTTCAGCACTTTCGCCTGTTGCATGTAAATGCGTTGAAATGATCCCCGCTTGCTCACTTGCTTCTAAAATCACAGCACCGGCACCATCACCAAATAAAATAATCGTGCCTCGATCCTCTGGATTTAACGCGCGGGAAAAGAGATCCGCCCCAATCACGAGGGCTTTTTTTACTTTTCCGGTACGGATAAATTGATCAGCAACGGTTAAGGCGTAAACAAAGCCCGAACAGGCTGCTGCGACATCAAACGCAATCGCGTCTTTTATACCGAGCATTTTCTGAATTTGACATGCCGTACTTGGAAAAGCATGTGTTGCGCTAGTCGTCGCGACGACAATAAGATCAATCTCATTGACATCCATAGGCGATACCGCTAAGCAATTCTGGGCAGCTTCAAATCCCATAGTTGCCACAGTTTCGCTTGCTTCAGCAATGCGACGTTCTTTGATGCCAGTACGTTCCGAAATCCATTCATCAGAGGTGTCCACCATTTTTTCTAAATCGGCATTCGTACGGATATGTTTGGGTAAATAACTCCCGGTGGATAAGATTTTACTATACATAAGAAATCTCGTTAAAAATCGTAGCCAAATGGGCTAATTGAAGTTGCTCTAACCTATTATTTTTTTAATATTGATACAGCTAGTACTTTTCTAAACCAGCCAGAATTTTTGTTGGGATTTGCTGACGTGTTTGAAATGCTGCATCAGCAATCGCATAAGCAAACGCATCGCTATTTGCACTACCATGACTTTTGACAACAACTGCCGTTAATCCAATCAAGGAAGCACCATTGTATTCATCAGGATTAATTCGCTTTAAACGTTGATAACTCTCTTTAAAAATATGGGTGAGTAACCAAGAAAATAGCGGTTTTAACAGACTATTTTTCGATTTCCCTTTAATCAAGGCGATCACATTTTTTGCCGCACCTTCAAGGGTTTTCAATGCCACATTTCCTACAAAACCATCACTGACAATCACATCGGCTTGACCATTTAATAGAAAGTTACCCTCAATAAACCCCGTGTAATTCAACGCGGGATCTTTTTCTAATAACATCGCCGCATCACGAATCGACTTATGTCCTTTAATATCTTCACTACCGATATTCAATAAGGCAATTCTAGGATAGACTAAGTTTAAGGTATTTTCAGCAAAAATACTGCCCATTAATGCAAATTGATACAAGTTTTCTGCGTCACAATCAATATTGGCGCCCAGATCAAGCATCACACTTTTTCCACCATCCACAGTGGGAATCACGGAAATCAAAGCGGGACGCTGAATCCCTTTTAAAGGTTGCAATAAGATCTTCGACAATCCCATTAACGCTGCGGTATTACCCGCACTCACACAACCTTGCGCATCCCCTTTCTGCACCGCTTCAATTGCTAAACGCATTGAGGTGCCTTTACTATGACGTAAGGCATAGGAAATACCATGTTCATTATCAATCGTACGTGAACAATGACAGACTGTCAGACGTTCTTTCATTGACGCAGGAATATTTTCAAGCAGAGGAAGGATTTGTTGGCTATCACCAAACAATAATAAAGAAAGCATTGGATCTTTTTCCAACGCAATGAGGGATGCGGGGATAGTAATACGGGGACCAATGTCCCCGCCCATCACATCTAACGCAAGGGTTAGACGACTCAAGTGATTACCTTTTCTAAATAAACTAGAAATTATTTGTTAATCACTTTACGACCACGATAGTAACCATCAGCAGTTACATGGTGACGTAAATGCTTTTCACCACTTGCTTTATCAACAGATATTGCAGCAGTGGTTAAGGCATCGTGTGAACGACGCATATCACGACGTGAACGAGATTTTTTGTTTTGTTGAACAGCCATTGGCTATACTCCTAAATTTACTTTTGCTTTAAACTAGCTAATACAGCGAACGGGTTCGGTTTTTTTGCCAGCGCTTCGGGCAATTCGCCAAAAACCTGTTCAGCCACGGACACTTCACAGTGTTCAGATGAATGCATTGGCACTATTGGCAGACTTAAAATTAATTCATCTTCAATCGCACCAACTAAATCTATTTCCCCAAACGCGTTAAATTCGATTGGTTCATAAATTTCGGGCAATACATCGGCTTGATCCAAATTAGCCACTGGACTGTAACAAAAAGTACAGTCAATCATTTGCACGAAGGGCTTTTCACAACGTTGGCAGATTAACTCTACTTCTACACTTGCTTGCCCCTTCATGACCACTAATTTTTGTGGATCAATAAAAAACGATAATCTAACCTGTGCATCGCTGAGCACTTTACTTACTGACTCATTAAGGCGCGTCAACTGATTAATAGCGTAATAGCCATCATAATCTAAGCGTCGCTGCGCATCTTTTACTGGGTCAACAGTTAGGGGTAATTTTACCTTTTGCATAGGGCGTGAATATTACCGTTTGAGAACAAAATAGTCAAAGGAAATTATTACTTTTTACGTGAACCTCATGAGAAAGTATAAGAAAAATGATTTTCTCCACTTTTCAATACAAAAGCCTTATGGCGAATTGTTAATAAAACGTAGCAAAAATGCAAGATAACAGGAAAAAAGAGAGTGTTGATTCAAATTTTATCAAAAATAGCTCACAAATAACACGTTCGGCACTTTACAGTCTGATTTTTTTGCTTTATTAATAGAATTTCTTTTTACTCATAAAATAAAGGGAAAACTATGACAAACACAATGAAAAAAACAGGACTTAATGTGGCATTAGCAAGTATCTTTACGCTTTTTGCGACGCAAACAACCTTCGCAGCAGAAGTACCCGCAGGCACCGAATTAGCCGCCAAACAAGAATTACGTTGGAATATTGGCTCCAATCCTGCTTCATTAGATCCACATAAAATTGAAGGAACACCAGAAGGCTTTACCTCCCGTCAATTATTCGAAACCCTAGTGATCTCTGATGCAGAAGGACATATTATCCCAGGTGCAGCGATCAAATGGGAACATAGCCCAGACTTTAAAAAATGGACATTCCATCTTCGTCCAGACGCAAAATGGTCAAATGGTGAACCTGTCACAGCTGAAGATTTCGTTTTCTCTTTCCAACGTTTAGCCGATCCAAACACCGCATCACCTTATTCTAGCTATCTAAAATACCTCAAATTATTGAATGCAGAAGATGTCGTAGCGGGTAAAAAACCAATTACAGAACTCGGTGTTAAAGCACTCGATGCGCATACGTTAGAACTGACCTTATCGGCAAGCGTGCCTTATGCAGATAAATTAACCGAGCATTATGTCTTAGCACCAGTCAACAAAAAATTAGTTGAACAATTCGGTGACAAATGGACAGATGTAAAAAATATCGTGGGTAATGGCGCATTTACGGTCAAAAATTGGACAATTAATGAAAAATTAGAATTAGTGCCAAACCCACATTATTGGGATCATGCGAAAACCGTTTTAACAAGTGTAACACTGTACCCAATTGAATCAGAAAATACTGACGTGGCACGTTATCGTGCAGGGGATTTAGACATCACCAACCACGCTTTACCAGTCGAGCTGTTTAGTAAACTAAAACAAGAATACCCAAATGAAGTTTATACCCCTGCGTCACTTTGTACTTATTTGTATGAAATTAACCACAAGAAACCACCATTTGATGATGTACGTGTCAGAAAAGCCCTTGCGATGGCACTCGATCGCGACATCATTACAGAAAAAGTGACAGCACAAGGTCAAGTACCGGCGTATAGCTTTACACCGCCATATATTAACGGTGGTGAAAAAATCGAAAAACCAGATTGGGTCGCACTCCCGCAAGCTGAGCGTAATAAACAAGCTGTAGCCTTGTTAAAAGAAGCAGGCTTTGATAAGAGCAATCCATTGAATTTCACATTGCTATACAACACTTCTGAAAACCACAAAAAAATTGCTTTAGCCGCCTCTTCATTGTGGCAAAAAAACCTCGCAGGTGCCGTAAAAGTGACGTTAGAAAACAAAGAGTGGAAAACTTACTTAGATACACGTCATCAAGGTAACTATCAAGTAACGCGTGCAGGTTGGTGTGCGGACTATAATGAAGCAAGTACTTTCTTAAATTACTTCTTATCAACCAGTAGTAATAACACGGCTTTCTATAAGAGTGCTGAATTTGACAAACTGCTTTCAGAAACGTACTTAGCTGAAACAGATGCTCAACGCGCAGAGATTTATGCCAAACTCGAAGCGCAACTTGCTAAAGATGCTGCATTGGTTCCAGTCTATTACTATGTTGATCCACGTATGGTGAAACCTTATGTGAAAGGATTCCCAATCAATCATCCTGGTAAGAACTTCTATCTAAAAGATGTTTATTTAGTCAAATAATCATTTTGATATATTTTAGTGCGGTCACGACTTGGGTCACACCGACCGCACTTTTTTAGTTTTCGCACCTTGCGATCTATGGATTGGATTATCTTGTATGTTTAAATTAATTCTTCGCCGTCTTTTACAGGCAATTCCAACGCTTTTTATTTTAATTACGATTTCATTTTTCATGATGCGCTTAGCGCCAGGTAGCCCCTTTACCAGTGAAAAAAATTACCCAGCGGAAGTGATCGCCAATATTGAAGCCAAATATCATTTAAATGAGCCACTTTATAAACAATACCTGATCTATTTAAAAGATCTTGCGCATGGTGATTTTGGTCCTTCTTTTAAATACAAAGACTATACCGTCAATCAGCTCGTATCAGCCGCCTTTCCTGTGTCATTCAAACTCGGCATTTCCGCGTTCTTTGTCGCACTTATCCTTGGCGTCAGTGCAGGTACTATTGCCGCACTGAAACAGAATAAATGGCTTGATTATGTGATCATGACCTTTGCTATGACTGGGGTGGTCATCCCCAGCTTTGTTGTTGCCCCATTGTTAGTTTTAATTTTCTCTATTTCATTAAAATGGTTACCGTCTGGCGGTTGGGAAGGTGGTGCATTTAAATTCATGCTGATGCCCATGATTGCTCTGTGCCTTTCTTATATTGCAAGTATTGCACGTATTACCCGTGGTTCCATGATTGAAGTCCTACATTCCAACTTCATTCGTACAGCTAAAGCAAAAGGCTTACCGATGCGTCGTATCCTACTCAAACACGCTTTACGTCCGGCGATGCTGCCCGTCATTTCTTATATGGGACCCGCTTTCGTGGGGATTATTACTGGCTCCATGGTGATCGAAAGTATTTTTGGTATTCCCGGGATTGGTCAACTGTTTGTGAATGGCGCACTGAATCGTGATTACTCACTTGTCCTAAGCCTCACTATTTTAGTCGGCGCCTTAACCATCGCATTCAATGCGATCGTCGATATTCTTTATGCGGTGATTGATCCCAAAATCCGTTATTAATTGGCAATTGTTGTAGGAAGTCAACTCATGTTAAACAATCAAAAAGATACTGAATTGCTAGAAGCGGTGACAGAAAAATTAGACACGCTTGAAGGTCGTAGCTTATGGCAAGATGCACGTCGTCGTTTTTTTCATAATAAAGCCGCATTAACCAGCTTATTTGTGTTATTTTGCATTAGCTTGTTCGTCATTTTTGCGCCAATGCTCATGCCTTACCCCTATGACGAACTTGATTTTGGTGCAATTTCGATTCCACCTGAGTGGGAAACCATGCACTATTTTGGTACAGATGCCTCGGGGCGTGATTTATTAGTACGTGTGGCGATCGGAGGACGTATTTCTCTGTTAGTCGGCATTGCTGGTGCCTTAATTGCAGTCTTAGTCGGAACCTTATATGGTGCTACATCTGGCTATATTGGTGGCAAAGTCGATACCTTTATGATGCGCTTTTTGGAAATTCTTAACTCCTTTCCTTTCATGTTCTTTGTTATCCTTTTAGTCACTTTCTTTGGACGGAACATTTTCTTAATCTTCGTCGCAATTGGCATGGTGTCTTGGCTCGATATGGCAAGGATTGTACGTGGACAAACCTTGAGTTTGAAACAAAAAGAATTTATTGAAGCTGCGATTGTGTGCGGTGTATCTTCACGCCAAATTGTTTGGCGTCATATTGTGCCAAACGTACTTGGTGTCGTAGTCGTTTATGCCTCTTTACTTGTACCAGGCATGATCTTATTTGAATCCTTTTTAAGTTTCTTAGGTCTCGGCACACAGGAGCCTTTAAGTAGCTGGGGCGGTCTTCTCAATGACGGTGCAAAATCCATGGAAGCCGCGCCTTGGCTCTTAATCTTCCCCGCACTCTTTTTAGTCATTACCCTATTTTGTTTTAACTTTATCGGTGACGGGTTACGTGATGCGCTTGACCCGAAAGACCGTTAATACCCGCGCTTGGAGAGAAAAATGACAACTCACAATTTATTACTCGATGTACAAGATTTGCGCGTAACTTTTAAGACCCCAGATGGCGATGTTACTGCCGTCAATGATCTGACTTTTTCTTTAAATGCCGGTGAAACCCTCGGCATTGTCGGCGAATCTGGCTCAGGAAAATCGCAAACCGCTTTTGCTCTAATGGGGCTATTAGCAGATAACGGGCGAATTTCAGGCTCAGCAAAATTTAATGGACAAGAAATTCTCAACTTGCCTGAAACACAACTTAACCGCTTGCGTGCTGAACAAATTGCGATGATCTTCCAAGATCCAATGACCTCGCTGAACCCTTATATGAAAATCGGCGAACAGCTAATGGAAGTACTGATGTTGCATAAAGGCATGGATCATAAAACTGCGTTTGAAGAATCGGTACGGATGTTAGATGCGGTGAAAATGCCGGAGTCACGTAAACGTATGAATATGTATCCGCATGAATTTTCAGGTGGGATGCGTCAACGTGTGATGATTGCCATGGCGTTACTTTGTCGTCCTAAATTACTGATTGCTGACGAACCGACCACAGCACTTGATGTGACAGTCCAAGCTCAAATCATGACCTTATTAAACGAATTAAAAAGTGAGTTTAATACCGCCATTATCATGATTACTCACGATCTCGGTGTGGTCGCAGGAATTTGCGATAATGTGTTGGTGATGTATGCAGGCAGAACCATGGAATACGGCACCGCTGAGCAAATTTTCTATACCCCAAGCCACCCTTATTCTATCGGCTTAATTGGTGCAGTGCCTCGCGTTGACGGACAGGAAGAAGAACTCATTACTATTCCGGGTAATCCACCTAACTTATTACGCTTACCGAGTGGCTGTCCTTTCCAACCACGTTGCGTTCATGCAACTAAACAATGCCTCAAAGCACCGGCGTTAACCTTGTTAAATGATCAACGTTTACGCGCTTGTTTTGTCCCTGCCGAGCAATTAATCCGAGGTAACGCATCATGAACACAGAGAAAAAAGTGATCCTAGAAGTGAAGGATTTAAGCGTTCATTTCAACATCAAAGATACGAAATCTTTATTCTTTGCTAAACACCAAACTTTAAAGGCTGTCAATCATGTCTCTTTTCAGTTATACGAAGGCGAAACCTTAGGTGTGGTCGGTGAATCGGGCTGTGGAAAATCAACTCTCGCACGCGCGATTATTGGCTTAGTGGAAAGCTCTGGCGGTAATATTTTATGGCTAGGTAAGGAGTTAACTCAGCAAAGTGCGAAAGAATGGAAAGCGATCCGTAGCGATATTCAAATGATTTTCCAAGATCCTTTAGCCTCCCTGAATCCACGGATGACCATTGGCAGTATCATTGCAGAACCATTAAAAATTTACCAACCCCATTTAACCGCGGAAGAAGTAAAAGAAAAAGTACGCGCGATGATGATGAAAGTGGGCTTATTACCTAACTTAATCAATCGCTATCCACATGAATTTTCGGGTGGACAATGTCAGCGTATCGGGATTGCGCGCGCCTTGATTGTGGAACCAAAACTCATTATTTGCGATGAGCCAGTGTCCGCCTTAGATGTTTCAATCCAAGCACAAGTAGTGAATTTATTGAAATCTTTACAACGCGAAATGGGGCTATCATTGATTTTCATTGCACACGACCTTGCTGTGGTGAAACACATTTCCGATCGTGTTTTGGTCATGTATCTTGGTAACGCGGTGGAATTAGGTGACTATGAACAAGTCTATCACGATACTAAGCATCCTTATACTAAAGCTTTGATGTCTGCGGTACCGATTCCTGATCCGCAATTAGAACGCAATAAACAAATTCAATTGCTTGAAGGCGATCTCCCTTCCCCGATTAATCCGCCGTCTGGCTGTGTGTTCCGCACCCGTTGCCCACTGGCAGATCAACACTGTATTGCAGACAAACCGCTCCTCAAAGGACGAGATAATCACGTTGTTGCTTGTTTTAAAGCCGAGTAATACACACAACCGCACAAAAAAGTGCGGTTGTTTTTTTGCGAATATTCACAGTCAAACTTTCGTGATACTTTCGCTCTGAGATAGGGATTACGATACAGAGAAGTTATTCAACAATCACACGTGCATTGATCGGTTGCACTGGACGATTATTGTGTCCTTTCATCAAAGTCGCAAACGCCTCAACTTGAGATTGGCTAATGTTGTCATAGTGTTTTAACACTAACCAATTTACACCTTCAGAACAAGGTGGTGTGGTTAATGACCCGCTGAAACGATAGTAATCGCGTTTTTTCGGAATTAATGTTGCTGGGTCAAAAGCGGTACTAAGCGTATATTTCTCCCCTGCTTTTTGCGGGAAGTTTTGCCAAATTGGGGCTAACCGTTGGTTTTCACTGGATAATACATAGAGCACACCAAGCACAGCAAGATTCCCTTCATTGTCTGCGTGTACAAAATGTGCTTCCATCGGGAAGGATTTGCCTCGAATTAAGTTTTCACTCGGCACATGGAAATGGAATTGTTTAAGGGTAAAGGTCTTTCCATTAAGCTGCATGTGATTACTTGCCTCTTTGAAATCCACTTGAATAGTATGCCCATTATTGATAATCTCCACATTGGAAGGTCGATAATCCAGCTTAATCGGCGCTAACTTACCATCAATCGTATGCTTGATATCTATTGGTGTTTGGTTTTTACCTTCGCCACAAATACGGAATTTGGGTGAAAGTTCAGCCCAATGTTCTGGCGATTCGTGTCCGGTGTATCCCCAATGCGTGTGCGTTTCTTCTTTCTTAAGGGGGCTTGTACACGCTGTCAATGCTAATGCACCTAACGTAAGCACAAAAAGGTTTGATTTTTTCATAGCCTAGCTCCTGATTAAAAGAGATGAATTGATGAGACAACCTAAACTCAATGATGTCTTAATCCGAGACGCTTTCATCTTAGGCAAAACAACACTCCATTTCAAGTATAACTTGCTCAAGAATATATCTTAGACCGAAATCAAATCCATTACTTCAAATAAGGTATTAGGCGAGTATTTCTCTAAATAACGACGTAAAAAATGTTGTGTTTCTTGGCTAATGACTTGATCTGTTTCCGGATACAAGTTGTATATCACAGCATGCACACTTACTCTTTTGGAGTTGAGTACTTGTAAACTCAATAAGGTATGATTAATACTACCTAGCTTGCCAGAGGTGACTAAAATCACGGGGTATTGATGCTGACAAAGATAATCAAGGGTGGTTTCTTCCTCATTATAAGGTACACACAAGCCGCCCGCCCCTTCCAATAATACATAATCATATTTTTCACACAAAAGTGCGGTGCAGGTTTCAATTTTTTTACGTTCGATCGTGCGCTGTTCTAATTTCGCGGCTAAATGCGGTGAGCAAGGATAATCAAACACATAAGGACAAGTGATACCTTGCTTATCTTCTTCTGTAAGCTCAATACCTTGTATTTTTCGGTGTGTAAGTAAATCTTCGGCAATTCCTCGGCAGCCTGTTTGGATCATCTTTTGCGTGATGACACTCGCGCCTTGTTGCATCAGTTTCTTGGCGTACCAACCTGTGGCGATGGTTTTGCCAATATCGGTGTCAATGCCAGTGATAAAAAAAACCTTTGCCATACTTTTTCCTTCTAAGGTTAGGTTAAACGCGCCAACACATACATCGGCGTGTAAGTGAGTTCTACTTTGTGTTGTGCGTTACGGTAATGTTGTTGATATTGTTGGCAAAAGGCGTGCAATTGCCCTTTTGTCCACCCTTGCTGCTGTGTGGCAGTAACGCCTGTTTGTTTCAAATGTTTTAACACCGCTAAGGGATCATCAAAGTGCAACACAATCTCCTCGTGTTCGAGGGCTAAAATCTCAAATTCAGGCACTAGCCACTTTTGCCAGTCCTCAAGACATGGATAGGTTAACCCCACACCGGTGAGGTGTTTGATCTGTGTTAAATTCTCGGGCGTGAAAGTACTGAATAACAAAAATCCGTGCTTTTTTAAGCGCACTTTACAACGCGCAATAAAACCCGCTTTATCTTCAAACCATTGCACCACGGAAGCACTGGCAATCAAATCATACTGCTGCGGAAAGGGAAGTTGTTCCGCATCGCCACAATGGAAGTGAAAAGGTTGGGGCAACACTGATTGCAGATGCTCTCGCATATCGCAAAGGTCATTCAGCTCCCAGTGTTCAACCTGCAACTGTGACATTAATTGCTTCGTCAATCCACCAGTACCACATCCAATCTCTAATGCACGTTGGAATGCTTGTCTATCGATATACGACAGTAAACTAAGCAAACGTTGGTGAATCTGCTGTTGTGCTCTCGCTTGCTGATCATAGTTCGACACAGCGGCAGAAAAACGCTGTTTAATGCGTCCTTTATCAATACGATCCATGTGCTACAACCAACAAGTTTCCCAATGGGTGAAGTGAGGAAACAACAAATGCTCCCCTGCGATTTCCGTTATTGCACAACGATCCTGCCAATAAGCCCGCTGGTTTTGTGCAGGGAAAATTTTATCTTTTGAGCCGACAATCGCCTTGCTCCACGAGATTAAATCTGTGCGGCGATCTTGTTGTAAAAAGGTATAAAGTGCGGTCAGTTCAGCATGAATTTCCTGTAATGTGGGACGCATGGAATAGTGCTGATAATCCCTTAACAGCGTTTTTGAACCACAAATACGACGTTCAAATTTAGTCCGATTATCTTCATTTAAACCAGATAACGTGCCAGCAAAAATGGCTTCGGGAATACCATATTGGTCATCACAAGGCAAGCCCGTGCCATTGATCGCCGTAGCAGATAGCAGTGGATAACCTTGCATCACACGCTCCGCTACCCACACGCCCATTGACCATGCCACCACGCGAATATGTTGATAAGCGGAAAAATCAATATCGCAATGCAGATCTCGATAATCATAGCAAAGGCATAAATCATAATTTTCCGGCAGAATCAGGTGCTCGACCACGCTCGGTGGTGTGCCCCACCCTGCAAAATAGACGATCAGATTGTCGCCTTGCTGTGAAATATGTTGTGTTTTCATTCAGCAAGCTCCTGTAAACAAGCAATAAATTGTTCCACTTCCGCCACTTGCATATCTGCAGTCAGTGAAAAACGAATACGAGAGGTACCTTTTGGGACTGTCGGCGGGCGAATCGGTAAGCAATAATAGCCTTGTTGTTGCAAACGTTGCGCTGTTCTTACTGTCAGTTCGTTGTCGCCCAAAATATAAGGTACGATACAACTTTCACTTGGCATCGGGACTTGAAAAATGTCGACAATCGCTTGGCGTAAATGTTGACTAAGCTGAGCAAGATGTGCGCGCTCGGCTTGCAAATGTGGTAATTGTTGAAAGACAAAATGTGTCCATGCCACATTAAACGGCGGAAGTGCCGTGGAAAAAATCAATGGGCGCATTTTATTAACCAAATAATCTCGGATCACTTGATCGCAAATCACATAAGCCCCCATAGAGCCCAACGCCTTGCCAAACGTGCCGACCAAAATATCAATTTGGTTGATACAGCCTTGTTGTTCTGCTAACCCTAGCCCCTTCTCCCCCAATACGCCTATCGCATGGGCTTCATCTACATATAACATCACTTGCGGATAGCGCTGTTTTAATGCGACCAACTGGGTGAGGTCTGCACAGTCACCATCCATACTAAACACGGATTCCGTGACCACGATAATCCGCTCAAAAGTGCGGTCATTTTTTTGCAAAATTTGTTCAAGGTGGGCGTAATCATGATGACGAAAACGCACAAACTCACATTGTGCCAAGCGAATGCCATCAATCATACTGGCATGTACTAGTTTATCCGCCACAATCAGCGTTTTTTTGTCCGCTAAAGCAGGCAAAATCCCAATATTAGCATGATAACCGCTATTAAATAGCAAGGCAGTTTCTCGTCCAAATGCCTGCGCCATTAAGCTTTCTAGCTCATCATAAATCGGAAAAGAGCCTGTTAATAAACGGGAGGAAGAAGAAGTCAATGCAGGGAGTTGATCTTGGTATTGCGTGAAAAACGCCTGACGCAAGGCTTCGTTATTGGCTAAACCTAAATAATCATTGGAGGACATATTCAGCATCGTATTGTCCTCACGTTGAATAAAACGCCCTCGGTGAATGAGTTGGGGCAGTTGGCGAAATTGATTCTGCGCCTTTAAATCAGCTAACTGCTGCTGATAATACCTGATCATAGAGATTCCTTATGTGCATACTCTTCTTGAAGGGTGCGAATTGTGCCATGAATTAATTGAGACAATTGATCCGATGAGATGATATACGGTGGCATCAAATACACTAATTTGCCAAATGGACGCACCCAAACACCATTTTGCACAAAGCGTGGTTGTAAACTTGCCATATTGACAGGCGCTTTCATTTCAATCACCCCAATCGCCCCAAGTACTCTCACTTCAGCAACACAATCTAAGGCTTCCGCTTGGCGCAATTCTTGACGTAATTGCTGTTCAATCTGTTGAATACGTTGTTGCCAAGGGCTTGCCAATAACAATTTGATACTTTCTGCTGCTACCGCACACGCCAGTGGATTTGCCATAAACGTCGGACCGTGCATAAAACATTTTGCCTCGCCAGAACAAATCACGTCTGCTACCGCTTGGTTGGTAATGGTAGCGGATAGGGTTAAATACCCCCCCGTTAAAGCTTTACCGATACACATCACATCCGGCACGACATTGGCATGTTCACAAGCAAATAATTTGCCTGTGCGCCCAAATCCTGTGGCAATTTCATCAAAAATCAGCAAAATGCCGTACTGTTCGCACAAGGCTTTTGCTTGCACTAAATACTCAGGGGAATAAAAATACATACCGCCCGCCCCTTGCACTACCGGTTCTAAAATTAAACCCGCAATCTCATCACCATGTTGTGCCAATAAATCCTGTAACGGTTGCATCGCTTCGGGTTGCCAAGCTTGCCCAAATTTTACCGGGGGTTGCGGTAAAAAATATTGCACGGGTAGCCCTTTGGCAAATAAGCTGTGCATGCCGGTCACGGGATCACACACGGACATCGCATGCCAGGTATCACCATGATAGCCCGAACGAATCGTAGCAAATTTATAGCGCTGTGTTTCGCCTTTAGCATGTTGATATTGCACTGCCATTTTCATCGCCACTTCCACGGCGACCGAACCACTGTCGGCAAAGAAAATTTTATCCAAACTTTCCGGCAAGATGTTGACCAGTTGCTGCGCCAGTTCTACCGCTGGTTGGTGCGTTAATCCACCAAACATCACATGACTCATTTGACTCAGTTGTTGCGTGGCAGCGTGGTTTAAACGGGGGTGATTATAGCCATGAATCGCTGACCACCACGATGACATGCCATCAATCAATTGCTGACCGTTTTTTAACTGGATATACACGCCTTCGGCACATTCTACTGCAAATAAGGGAAAATCCGCATTTAACGCCGCATAAGGGTGCCAAATATGTTGTCGATCACATTCTAAAAGTTGCTGCTCATTCATCGTTTCACCTCGGTTGTGAATCGCCCTTTCAACTGGCGTAAATTCACGCAAATACTTACATAAACGGAATAACTTGTTATAATCGCCAAGCATTCGGCTTTTCAAGCCCATTATTCTAACTTAAAAAGATGATTTATCACTATGAATATATTAGAAAAAAAAGCACAACTGAGTTACTGGCAACGGATTAAAATTGCCTTTCAATATGTGATGCCACAACTTTATTTAACACGTCTCGCAGGCTGGTTTGCAAAACAGCAATGGGGTGCTGTCACACATTTTGTGATTAAATTATTCGCGAAAAAATACCATGTGGATATGAGTGAAGCTGCAAAACCAAATTTCAGCGACTATGCGAGCTTTAATGAATTTTTTATCCGTCCATTAGCGGACAATGCCCGTCCAATTAATCAAAATCCTACCGCACTTTGTTTACCGGCAGATGGTCGTATTAGTCAGTTAGGACACATTGAGCAGGATTTATTGCTACAAGCCAAAGGACATTATTTCAGCTTGAACGATTTGTTAGCTGGCGACGAGGCGCTCGCTCATCATTTTAAAGATGGCGAATTTGCCACCACCTACCTCTCGCCACGCGATTACCACCGTGTGCATATGCCTTGTGATGCCACTTTATGCAAAATGATTTATGTGCCTGGTGACTTATTCTCAGTCAATCCATTTTTAGCCGAACACGTGCCAAACTTATTTGCACGTAATGAGCGCGTGATCTGCGTATTCGATACCGAATTTGGTAAAATGGTCCAAATTTTAGTCGGCGCAACCATTACCGCGAGTATGAGCACCGTGTGGGCAGGCGTGATCAACCCGCCTCGTCCAGAAAAAATCACCACCTGGACCTATGAAGGAGCAAGTGCGGTCAAATTAACGAAAGGACAAGAAATGGGCGCGTTCCAATTAGGCTCGACGGTAATCAATTTATTTGAAAAAGATCGTGTGCAACTGGCATCTCATTTACAAGTGGATAGTCCAGTACGTATGGGTGAAATTCTTGCCCACCAAAAATAATTTTTAACCACAATAGGAAAAACAATGAGTCAACAATTTTTCGACCAAGTGTCATTAGAAAGCCTTTCAGCAAAAGGAAGCTACGGTATCGGTTTACAAATCGGTCAACAATTATTAGAAAGCCAACTTGAAGTGAGCGCCGAAGCCGTCGCAAAAGGGATCTTTGATGTGTTAAATCAAAATCCACCAGCACTTGAGTTAAATGAAGTGAGTCATGCCCTACAGACTTTGCAACAACAAGCCACTGAAGCACAACAAGCGAAATTCAAAGAAATTGAAGCCGTTGGTGCACAATTTTTAGCTGAAAACGCGCAAAAAGCGGGGGTAAATACTACGGAATCTGGTTTACAGTATGAAGTGTTAGTGGCTGGTGAAGGGCAAATTCCGGCACGCGAAGACAAAGTGCGTGTGCATTACACTGGGACATTAATCGACGGTACCGTCTTTGACAGCTCAGTAAAACGTGGTCAACCTGCAGAATTCCCAGTAAATGGCGTGATCGCTGGTTGGATTGAAGCCTTGTCCATGATGCCAGTGGGTTCAAAATGGCGTTTAACCATTCCTCACAACCTCGCTTATGGCGAACGTGGTGCCGGTGCATCCATTCCGCCATTCAGTACCTTAGTGTTTGAAGTCGAATTATTAGCCATTCTTTAAAGCTAAACGCTAGACATAAAAAAGTGCGGTCATTTTCCGCACTTTTTTCTTTTCTATTGTTTATCGTTTCAAGCCTTGCTGATAGCCACTGTTCCACGAATGGCGGAACTTGTCCGGCACAGCCTTGCCCGTTTGTTCTTCACAGTAAGCCGTTCGTTGACTCAACATTTTTTGTTGGTGCTCTCGAAACGATTTTCCCACACGATAACCGTCCAAATACCAATCATCATTATCTTGACATGCCATGGTATTAATCCGTTTTGTATTCCCTGTCACTGCAAAAGATTTGCCTGCCTCAATACGTTGCACCGCATGTTCAGAGTATGAAGCACAGCTCACCAGCGAACCTAGTACACTGAATATCAATACTGCTTTCCAATTCATCTTGTTACCTTTCTTTTTCTGATTTATAACACAATCATATCGTCGCGGTGTACCGCAACCGCCCCATATTCATAACCGAGAACCTGTTCAATATCTTGCGAATGTTTGCCTTGAATTAAATGGAGTGCATCGCTGTTATAACGTGGCATCCCTAAGGCGACATCCTTGCCTTGCTGAGTACGAATTTTTACCACTTCACCGCGTGAAAAGCGTCCTTCCACGTTCACAATCCCAGCAGGCAATAACGATTTATGTTGCATTAACATCGCGTTTTCCGCCCCTGCATCAATGGTAATAATACCGGCTGACGGCGCCGCATATAGCCATTGTTTACGACTTTCTAAGCGATCTGCTTGTACACTAAATTTGGTGCCAATGGCTTGCCCATAAGCTAAGTCCACAATCACATTCGGACGATTACCCGGTGCAATAATGGTTTCAATGCCGGAGCGGGTTGCCACATCCGCGGCACTGATTTTGGTGGACATGCCGCCTGTGCCTAACGAGGTGCCACTTCCGCCCGCAATCGCGCGAATATGATCGGTAATTTTGTCCACGTCGGCGATCAATTTGGCGTCTGGATGTTTGCGCGGATCACGATCAAACAAACCTTGCTGATCAGTAAGCAAATACAACTGTTCTGCTTGCACTAAAATCGCCACTAACGCGGATAAATTATCGTTATCGCCTACTTTAATTTCTGACGTAGCGACAGCGTCATTTTCATTAATCACTGGAATAATCTGATTATCTAATAAGGCGCGCAAAGTATCTCTGGCATTTAAAAAACGTTCACGATCTTCAATGTCAGCACGGGTCAATAAAATCTGCCCAATATGAATATCATAAATGGCAAACAATTTTTCCCACGTTTGAATGAGCTGACTTTGTCCCACTGCAGCCAATAATTGTTTCGAGGCAATCGTCGGTGGCAATTGCGGGTGATTTAAATAATGACGACCTGCCGCAATCGCCCCTGAGGTGACAATCACTAAACGAAAGCCCGCTTGATGAAGCTGTGCGAGCTGACGCACAATATCCATCATATGAGGTAAATTTAACTTCGCTGATCCTTGCGTAAGCGTACTGGTTCCAAATTTTACAACGAGTGTTTTGTCGATTTTCATCTTCTCTATCTTCTTATTTTTGTCGAACAAAATTGAAGCTAACTTACCATTAATCATCAGAAAAATCATCTCGTTTACTTGCTATTTTCTATGATTTAGCACAAATTTTTTCTCACTAAAAGGCATATAATAAAGCTTCTTGATTTTTCAGCTAGGAACCCGATTATGACCTCAACCTCTTCACAAGAAACGGAGCGGCAACGAGAAATCACTCGCCTTTGTGTTCAAGTTGCCCAACTCTTATTACAACATGGTGCAGAAAGTGCCATCGTTGTGCAAATGGCACATCGCTTAGGCTTAGCCCTCGGTGTAGATAGCGTAGAATGTGCCCTCACGCCAAATGCCATTATTCTTACTACATTAGCCCAAGACCATTGCATCACGACAGTCCGTAAAAACCAAGACAAAGGAATTAATATGCAAGTGGTTACCGAAGTGCAACGTATTGTGATTACAGCAGAACGTAAAATCTATGATATGCAACAAGTGCATGTCAAACTGGCTCGTATTAAACCGCTTAAATACAATCGCTATTTTGTGATGTTGATGATTGGCTTATCCTGTGCCAGTTTTGCTCATTTATCTGGTGGGGACGCACTAGTTTCATTGGTTACATTTCTCGCCGCAACACTCGCCATGTATGTTCGCCAATCACTTGCCGCAAGACACTATAACCCCTTAATTGTATTTGCGGTGACCGCCTTTGTCGCCTCGCTAATTGCGGGTATCGCGTTGAAATATAACATCGGCAATCAGCCCCAAATTGCCTTGGCATCCAGCGTATTATTGCTCGTTCCCGGCTTTCCACTGATCAATGCACTCGCCGATATTTTAAAAGGGCATATCAATATGGGGATTGCCCGTTGGGCACTCGCGACGATCCTCACATTTGGGGCATGCTTAGGCATTGTATTTGCGCTGAGTTTATTGGGTATCACGGCATGGGGGAAATAAAATGTTAATGTTAAATTTACTGGATGATATGTTTTTTGCTGCGATTCCCGCAGTCGGCTTTGCCTTAGTCTTTAATGTGCCCCCAAAAGCCTTGAAATACTGCGCGGGCTTAGGCGCGTTAGGACATGGACTTCGCACTTTATTAGTCCATTATGAACTCCCCTTGGTGTTTGCCACCTTTTGCGGCGCCGCCTTAATTGGTTTTATCGGTGTGCATTTATCCCATCGTTATTTAGCACACCCGAAAGTGTTTACTGTTGCAGCCATTATTCCCATGATCCCCGGTGTCTATGCCTATAAAGCCATGATTGCGGTAGTGCAATTACATAATCAAGGTTGGTCCCATGCGCTCACTGCACAAATGATCGATTATTTTATTAAAACTGGATTTATTCTCGGTGCATTAGTTTTCGGACTCGCATTGCCGGGTTTACTGTTCTATCGGCAAAAACCTGTGGTATAGTAAACACACCTTTAGTTTGCCTGTCAGGAACTCACTATGACCTTTAGCCTTATCGTCGCTATGACGAAAAACCATGTCATTGGTAAAGACAATCAAATGCCTTGGCATCTGCCTGCCGATTTAGCGTGGTTTCGCCAGAATACCACGGGTAAACCGGTGATTATGGGACGAAAAACCTTTGAAAGCATTGGGCGTCCATTACCAAAACGTACTAATTTAGTGCTTTCTCGTCAACCATATCTACATGAGGGCGTGATTTGGCAAAACAGCCTTGAAAGTGCGGTGGATTTTGTCAAAGATTCACCTGAAATCCTGTTGATTGGCGGGGGCGAATTATTTAAGCAATATTTACATAAAGCCGACAAGCTCTATCTCACTGAAATCCAAACAGAATTAGAAGGCGATACCTTCTTTCCTGAAATTGTATGGCAAGACTGGCAAATTGAATATGAAGCATGGCGCCAAGCCGATGAAAAAAATCCTTATGACTGTCGCTTTTTAATTTTATCGCGTAAAACTAAAAATGAATGACGTAACACGTTAAATAAGAACGATGTAAAGGGCGCAAACATTAAGCAAGCGCCCTTTTCTTCATTTATCCAGCGGATCCTCACAAAAAAATCTCAGCAAAGTGCGGTCGATAGTAAAAAAGTGTTATCCCCCAATTGTAATGTCATGACATGTCACGATTGAATTTTACTTGTTTCAAACGTAATGCATTCATTAATACTGACACGGAGCTCAATGCCATCGCAGCCCCCGCAATAATCGGATTTAATAACCCCCATGCCGCAATAGGAATACCTAACACATTATAAATAAAGGCAAAAAACAAATTTTGTTTAATATTTTTTAAGGTTGCCTGCGCGAGAAGTAAACCGTCCACCATTTGATTAACAGATTGTTGCATTAATGTCGCAGACGCCGTATGTTCTGCCACATCCGCTCCATTTTTCATGGCAAAACTCACGTTAGCACGGGCTAATGCTGGGGCGTCATTAATACCATCTCCGACCATGGCGACGACGTTGCCTTCTGCTTGTAATTGCACAATTTTGTTCGCTTTATCTCGTGGTGAAAGGTTACCATAGGCATGCTTAATCCCAAGCTGATCAGCAAGATATTGCACAGCACTTTGCTGATCACCACTCATGATATATACCTCAATCTGCGCGGCTTGCAGACGCTTGATTCCCTCAATAGAATCAGGCTTTAGCTTATCCGCAATCGCAAATGCCCCAATGGGCTGATCATTGACCGCGACTGCCACAATACTTGCCAGCTGCCAAATCGGATCGGCTAAAGCCGGTAACGTGAAATGACAATAATCAGCTTTGCCGACTTTCACGTGCCCAATCCCTTCCACTTCGGCTTGTATCCCAGCACCAAGTGCGGTTTGAATTTGCTCTGCATGCAACAAATCAATTCCCTTCTCTTGCGCGTGCTGAACAATCGCTTTGGCTAAAGGGTGGCTGGCATGTTGCTCGACAGAGGCCGCCAAACGATAAACATCTTGCTCGGTATAAGGACTATTTTCCACCAACCAACAAGCGGCAATTTGCGGTTTTCCTTGCGTTAACGTTCCCGTTTTATCTAACACCACTGTATTCACACGAGCTGATTCTTCCATCGCTGCCGCATCTTTAAACCAGATCCCATGTTTGACCGCATTGCCCATGCCCACCATAATTGCAGCGGGCGTAGCTAAACCTAACGCACAAGGACACGCAATCACTAACACCGCGACAGCATGCATTAATGCACTCACCCAATCTTGTTTAATCCAATAAGTAAAGGCAAAGGTCAGTAAGGCAATAACCACCACCGTTGGTACAAATACTGCTGCCACTTTATCCGCAAAACGCGCAATTGGCGCTTTCGTCCCCTGTGCTTCAGATAACGCATTCATCATATCGCCCAATAACGTCTGGCTACCGAGTTGCTGTGCTTGGTAAACTAATGACCCGTCACTCAGCATGGCGCCCGCTAGCACTTGGCTACCAACTTTTTTCATTTCAGGCTTAAACTCGCCGGTTAAATGGCTTTCATCGCTCCAACCTGTACCACTTTGCACGATACCATCCGCCGCGATTCGCTCCCCTTGCTTCACTCGTAACAGATCACCGATTTGAACCTGATCCAAAGGCAACGTCTGCCATTGTCCATCACGCTGTACATTCACTTGTTGCGGAGTAAGTTTAACCAGTAATCCTAAACTATTAAGGCTGTGTTTTTTGGTGCGTTCTTCTAAGAATTTGCCTAAACTGACAAAACCAAGCACCATGACACTGGCTTCAAAATACACATGTGGCATGCCCTCATGAGTATGTCCATAGGCAGTAAACAGCATAAATACGGAATAAAAGTAGATACTGAGCGTCCCCAAACTCACCAACACATCCATATTGGCTAAGCCACTTTTTAAACTGCCCCATGCACTTTTATAAAAAGGGATCGCTAAGCCAAACTGCACAATGCTAGCAAGGACAAATTGCCACTCTGGCGCGAGCATCCAGTGGTGCTGCCCTAGCAACATACCGATCATACCAAACATAAACGGAAGATTAATCAGTAATAACAGCCATAAACGCCACGAAGGTAAGTTAGGTTCCACAAGAGGAGGCGCTTGTTCTGATTGCAAGCTCCCTGTAAAACCTACGTTTTCAATAAGCTGCAAAATATCTTGTGGAGAATGTTCACTGTTATCAAAACTGACTTGTGCTTGCTCACTAGCAAAATTGACTGCAGCTTGTTGAATATAAGGTTTTTTATTTAAGACTTTTTCAATACGGCTAGCACAAGCCTGACAGGTCATGCCCTGAATGTGCAGGGTGATTTTTTGTTGCATATCCGCTCCTCTAACAGTGCGGTCGTTTTTCAATAAGAATAATAAAAAGGACCGAGTAAAACGTTCACTTGCGTGCTCTCATGCAACGCAAATAGCAAAGGTGAGCTAAGCTCACCCTGAAACGCCATCACATCAATGGTTAAATAGGTTGTACATCAAAACCTGCATTTTCCACCACATCAATTAATTGAGCAATGGACACGCGATTGGTGTCATATTGAATTGTGGCACAAGCGTGCTCTAAATTCACGTCCACTTGTGTTACGCCGTCTAACCCATTCAATACGCGCTCTACGGTTTTGACACAACCACCACAGTGCATCCCCTCAATATTCAGTGTCACAGTTTGCATGAGGTCTTCCTCCTTGTTTTTATGTTAGCAAATTGAATAACAAAACGGCTTTAACAATGACCACACTGTGCTTACACAGCAATGTTATTGAAAAAGTTTCATGAATTTATCACCAAAGAAAAAAATAATTAACCCAATACCAACAATCACTATCCCAATAAACTTGAACAAGTTCACTTCGCGCACTGGCATATGAATCAGACCATAATGGTCAATCACCATCGCCGCAATTAATTGACCCACAATAATAAAAAACAACATATTGGTAATGCCCATTTTGGGAGAAAGTAAAATCGTGGTAAAGACGACTAATGCGCCTAACGCACCGCCAATATATTTCCACCAAGCATGTTGTGTTGCGCTAGAAAGATGACCAATTAAATCCGTTTTTAATAACGAAATCACCAGCAATAATAAGGTACCTGTCCCAAAAGAAATAAAAGTAGCAACCAAAGGCTCATTGCCCATGGCTTTGGCAAGCTGTGAATTTATCGCCGCTTGAGAAGCTAAGGCAACCCCCGCTACCAATGCAATAATAGTATAAAAAACAAACATAACTCACCTAAAAAATCAAAATGTGTCTTATTGTAACGAGATTATAGGGGAGTGCAAACGTTTAATCAGTAAACAAACTTGCATTCTGCTGTGAAATCCGTATGATCAGCCCCTCGCCAATGGCGAAAGACAATCAATTTTCTGTATTGGGTTCCCTCACCCCAAATTTCAATTAAAAAGGTGCAACAATGAAAAATACATTTTCGATCTTTAATGATCAACAAACACGTCGTGCGTTAATCCTCTTGAGCTTTTTTCATATTCTGATTATCGCCGCCAGTAACTATTTGGTACAGATTCCCTTTGAAATCACGCTTCCACTGAGTCAACTCGGTACACGTGAAGATTTTAGTTTTCACAGTACTTGGGGCACATTGACCTTTCCTTTTATTTTCTTAGCCACTGACTTAACTGTACGTATTTTTGGTGCAAAAGAAGCACGCTGGATTATTTTTGTGGTCATGATCCCTGCATTAGTGATAAGTTATGTGATTTCTACCCTGTTCCAAGATACACAATATCAAGGTCTAAATGCATTAGCGCATTTTAATACTTTTGTCTTCCGTATTGCGGTTGCCAGTTTCTTTGCTTATGTTTTTGGTCAACTCTTAGACGTGTTAGTCTTTAACCGTTTACGCCAATTAAAAACTTGGTGGATTGCCCCAAGTAGTTCCATGATTTTTGGTTCCATGGCAGACACATTCCTCTTCTTTGCAATCGCATTTTATGCCAGCAGTGACCCGTTTATGGCGGAACATTGGGCGGCATTAGGCTTTGTGGATTATTTATTTAAACTGTTTGTTGGCATCATCTTATTTGTACCAGCTTACGGTGTGGTGCTCAATTTTATTTTACGTAAAATCCAAGCGCTCAATGCACAGCCACAAGTTGCTTAACTTGGAGTATAAAAAATGCCACAACGATTGTGGCATTTTTCTAACATGCTAAATTTAACTGGTAATCCAAAGCGGAATACATAAAGTGACACAAAGTCCCCCAAGCTGACTAGCATTTGCCCACACCGCACCGTGATGCTCTTTAACGACGTTAGCAACAATGGCTAAACCTAATCCCGTTCCTCCGGTTTCGCGGGTTCTGGTTTCATCTACACGGTAAAACGGCTGGAAAATTTTCTCGTATTCTGCCTCATCTAAGCCGTGACCATTATCATCAATCACAATCATCAATTCTTGACGTTTTAAGAAAATCGACACCCTGATTTCACTTTGGGTATATTTCAATGCATTTCGAACAATATTTTCGATCGCACTGACCAAAAGTGCTTTATTACCATTCACATAGTATCGGGCAGGCTGAGTAATATTTTGTCTTACAACAAAATTCAATTTACGGTGTTCTGCCTCAAATATTGCATCATCAAGCACCTCCTCCCATAATTCATTAATCGGAAAAATCTCACGAGAAACATGACTATGCAACTGCTGTCTTGATAACAATAAAAGATCGTTAATCATTTTATCTAAACGGCGTGCCTCAATTTCAATACGATGAATTTCGGTATTATCTTCTCCAAACCTACGGCGTAATAACGCCAAGGCTAATTGCAAACGGGTCAGTGGTGTACGTAATTCATGAGAAATCGAAGACAGTAACACTTGTTGGCTCGAGAGTAATTCTTCCAAAGACTCCGTCATTTGGTTAAAACTTTGCCCTACTTGACGTAATTCTAACGAGCCTTTGGTTTCAAGATCTTTATTAATTTTAAAGTCCCCTAAAGCGACTGCCTTTGCCGACATTTGCAAGTTTCGAATAGGTTTACCAATACTGCGCGCAAGCCACCACAATAACGGGGTTGACACCAAAATAATCAAACCGACTAATAAAGCGGGGTTAGCAAAGACAAAGCTCATAATTTCCTTCTGCGCATTCACTCTATCAATAAAATAAAGTGTATAAGATTTATTTGCTTCCCCGCCTAAATGTATTGAAAAAGGACCAACGATACGTACATCCCCAAACACTTTTTTCAAAGGTCTTGTGGGATCTGAAGAAGAAAACATAAATTGAGTTAATAAAGGGATTTCTGTCGCCGTCGCCCCTAAAATACTGCTGTCATCAACATCATCGACTAACACAGGGCGAATACCGTCAAACCGTTCTGCGTGAGAGAGAGGCACACCAGCTAAAATACGTGCAATTTGGTTATGACGAATAGAAGTGATAATTTCTTGCTGATAAGCAGATAGCTCTTTCTCGCTTAATTCAGAATAAATGCGAGAATCAAAATAAGGGATAGAAAAAATCAGAATGGAAAGTAGCGAAAACGTTAACCAGAAAAAAGCAAAAATTCGGAATGAAATAGTATTAAAAAAACTTTCTTTCGCAAATGGCATAGTTGCCCTCAAACACAAGGCTATTATGCATGATAATAGCCTTTATCATCACTGTTATTTTTCTGACACTAACAAATAACCTCGTCCACGTAAGGTTTTAAACCAAGGAGACCCATCCGTACGCGGTGGAAGTTTCTTACGTAAATTTGACATATGCATATCAATAGCACGGTCAAATGGGGTTAATTGTTTACCTAAAATTTCAATACTTAACGACTCTCTGGAAAGAATTTGACCGGGATTCAAGACCAATTTTTGTAATAGTGCAAATTCTGTTCCTGTTAATTCTAAATCTTTATCATGGTGAAACGCCTGTTGTCGACCGGGATAAAGTGTAATATCGCAAAATACAAATTCGCTACGATTTTCTTTCACTTCTGTATTTAATGTGGCTGCCGGCTGTGTACGACGTAAAATCGCTTTAATACGCGCTACAAGCTCGCGATCATTAAACGGTTTTGGAATGTAATCATCTGCCCCAAGTTCGAGACCGAGAATACGATCAATATCATCACCACGTGCAGTTAACATGATCACGGGTACAGAAAATTCCTGACGAATTTTCTTTAACGTCTCAACCCCATTGAGGACAGGCATCATAATATCCAACAAAACTAAATCATAACTTAGATCTAATTTTTGTAATGCTTGTAAGCCATTATTTGCCATATCAATCTCAAAGCCTTCCAATGTTAATAACTCAGCAAGAAGCTCTATTAATTCAACATCATCATCAACTAATAAAATCTTAGGCATACAGACTCTCCTCACATTTGATTAAAAAGAAAACGCGATAAACAACAGCGCGACAATTATTTGCTATTGCCAAAATTTCCACCAGCTTTTTGAGGCACTCTTCTCCGCATGAATCACTGCATTGTTAATTGCAGGCTTACTTTCATCTGGTAAAGGTTTATCTAGGTCAAAACTGGTGACAATGCCGCGCTGATCAAAATTGACGACTAACGTATGTTGTTCTGGTTTTTGATAGGCTTTTTGTTGTAAGAACACATAATACCATTTGCTTTGATCAAAAGGTTCAACTAATACCGGAGTGCCAAGTAAATATTGGACTTGCGCCGCATTCATACCAACTTGTAATTGCTTAACTGTCGCTGCTTCAAGATAGTTGCCTTGCGGGACATCAATACGATACACAAGCTTATCTACAGTTGAACAAGCGGTTACACTTAAAGCAAGAACAATGGCACTGATCATGGATTTTAATTGCATAATTTTTACCTTTTTATACACTGCAAATGATTGATGATGATACAGAAACTTTGCCCGATTGCCAAATCAATTCTGACCTTTCAATTGTCGTTGTAATTGATCACGCAAGTTAGGTGGCAATCCCTGAATGGTTAAGCTATCCGTCGCTTCATCCCAAAAAACGCGTTGATTGATGAGCTCCGCATCAAAGCTCAAGGTGATACCTTTCCCTGAACCCGAAAACTTGGTTAAGGTTTTTAATGCTGAACGTACAGGAGGAATATGTTCTGCTAACCCATACGCTTGCTCTGCTGCGAAGCTCGCAAACGCCTGCTCGTTTAGAGTTGGCATCGTGGCAGAAAGTTCCGTTAATGCAATTTCTTCCCCTACATTCATTTGTCCTTTACAGTATTCAAACACTTGTTTTTTCACGGCTTGTGATTGTTCTTTGCTTAAATCGGCTTGCGCACAATAATCACTGACCGCTTGCAATAAGCATTGATTTTGGACTTGTGGATTGAGCCCTTCCTCTGCCCCTAAAAAATCCATGAAGAAATCCCCAATTTTACGCCCAACACGCCCCTTCACGAAGGTTAAATACCGATCCGATTTAGCGTCTAAACTTAATTCCGTCAGATTCAGACGTGCTGCAATATCAAACTGACTGATCTCCAAATATTTGGTGCGATGAATCTCTAACTGTTCATCCACTAACATACTGGCACGACTATCTAGTAATGCAATAAATAAATAGTCAGTAGCAAGAAAGTTATAACGACATAGCACTAAAGTACCTTCGTCGGCAAAAGGATATCGGCTTAGTTCATTAACTAAAAGTGCGGTCGCTTTTTGGCTAAAATCGAGGAATTCACTTTCGTGCTCTAAAAAACGGTTTAAATCTTGTGCAAAAAGGGAGTTTTCGTTAAACACGGCATAGGCTTTACTCTTATTTTGATAAGCTTGATGTAATTGCAACATCATTTGCTCAACTTCTGGGGTAATCGTCAGCAAACGCTCACGCAACATCGTGTTTAATTTCATCGCATCGCCTTCAATCGATTTCGTAATTTGATGAAGGACAATCTCATTCACATTGATACTCATGTTTAATCCGTTATTTTATTTAAAAAAATGTGCTCCATTATACCCCTACTTTTTTAATGATAAATAAGAAAAAATGCTGGGATATCCAAAATTATCGGTTATGATATAGCACAAATGTTCATTTCCCTATCTCAATAACCATGGCAAAAAACTCAAAATATCAAGATAAACAAGTCGATGCGATCTTAAATGACATGATCGCTGTATTAGAAAAACACCAAGCACCAGTTGACTTATCATTGGTTGTGCTCGGCAATATGGTCACCAATTTATTGGTCAGTAGCGTCGGAACCAATCAGCGTATTGCCTTGGCGAATGCCTTTTCAGAGGCGTTATTAAACTCCGTTAACAAGCAAAAATCGTAAGATGTGGATAAAGACAAGCAAACAATATCGAGAAGAAACCTCACGCAAAATTTCGTGGGGTCACTGGTTTGCGTTTTTTAATATTTTATGGGCGATTATCCTTGGCGCGCGCTATGCCTTTATTATGGATTGGCCCGATACGCTCTTTGGTAAACTGTATTTTTTCATTAGCCTTCTCGGTCACTTCAGCTTTGTTGTCTTTGCGCTTTATCTGCTGTTCATTTTTCCGTTGAGTTTTCTCATCAAAAATGACCGCACTTTTCGTGGCATCACCGTCATCCTCACCACAATTGGTGCCACACTCTTACTGGTCGATAGCGAAGTGTTTTCTCGCTTCAACTTGCACTTATCTACCGTTGTTTGGAATTTATTGGTCAATCCTGAGAATGGTGAGTTGTCACGGACTTGGCAAATTTTCTTTGCCCCAATGCCACTGATTTTATTAGTACAAATGGTGTTTTCACGCTGGTCATGGCAAAAATTACGTAGCTTAGAACGTCAAAAATGGCTCAAAGGTGTGGGTGTTTTCTTTGTCTGTACTTTCATTGCAACGCATTTAATTTATGCTTGGGCAGACGCGTTTATTTACCGCCCGATTACAATGCAACGCTCTAACTTCCCACTGTCTTATCCAATGACGGCGCGTTCTTTCTTAGAAAAACATGGTTTCTTAGATAAACAAGAATATGATCAAATTATTGAGCAACAAGGGCGCCTAGATGCGTTAAAAATCAATTACCCAAAACAAAAGCTCACCTTTGCGACAAGCCAAACACCTAATATGGTACTGATTACTGTATCGGGTTTACGTCACGATGCCATTGATGAAAAACATATGCCGCACTTAACCGCTTTTGCTAACCAATCGACGCAATTTACGAATCATTATAGTAGCGGCAATGATAATAACACTGGCTTAACTGGACTCTTTTATGGCTTAAGTGCACATTATGTGGACAGCTTATTAAGTAATAAAACTGCTTCGATTTTGGTGGAAAAACTCAAACAAGAACACTACGAACTGGGTTTGTTTTCCAGCACGCAATTTCACTCTAGCTTATTCCGCCAAGCGCTGTTCCCGACGCTCAGCCTTGCCACACGAAACACCAGTAATCAATTGGAAACCGCGCGCTTTAAAACTTGGTTTGCACAAATTAAAGACAAAAATACCCCCTTTGCAGCTTATTTAAGTTTAAATATCCGTCCAAACTTGGCGAAGGCGGATTATCAGTTGGAACTGGCTGAAATTGATCGGCTATTAGGGACAATTTTGCCTGAAATTGAATTAAATAAGACATTAGTGGTAATTACCGCGGAACATGGCTATCACTTCAAACCGCTAAACGCCAAAGCCTTATTGCATTACTTTGGGCGTGATGAAATTCAAGTGCCAATGGTTATTCATTGGAAAGATTTACCTGCGGGAAAAGTCAGTAACCTAACCAGTCACATGGATTTACTACCCGCAGTGATGAAACATATTTTTCATGCACAAAATCCGATTTCTGACTACTCCCAAGGTCGCGATTTATTCCAACTGACACAGCCTGCTGATTGGGTGTTAGTATCGAACTATCGCTGGAATGTCATCATTACGCCTGATGGGACACAGTACCATATCGATAAGCGCGGGACTTATCAGAAATACAATCAAGAGAATCAAAAAGAATCCTCTGATCGACCGCCACTTGGCTTGTTCTTAGAGGTCTTTAATCAAGAACGTTCATTTATTGAAAAATAACGAAAAATTGCACTAAAACCAATAGCCAAAACCAATTATATTTTTTAGGTTGAAGCCTTTATACTAGCCAGCAATTTTTTAGGATAGAAACATAATGTTATTAATTAAAAATCAGAGAATTTTTCATAACATTGTTACCCCCCTCGTCAATCGTCTTAACGCATTGAGCCCATATCTGTTTTTAATGAATAACCGATCCTCATTTATTGGGGATTTTTTTATGTCTCGCCTTCCTCACTTACCTCTCACTTTTACGTCCTCACGGAGCGATTATGAAAAACCACGTTCGTAGTTTTAAAACCTATATTCGAGATGAAATCATTAAAAAAGGCGGTTGGGTCAATGCACATGCGCATGCCGATCGCGCCTTTACCATGACCCCGGAAAAAATCAGCATTTACCATACAAGTAATCTGCAACAAAAATGGGATTTAGTGGATGAAGTCAAGCGAACATCCAGTGTAGATGACTATTATGCGCGTTTTTGCCAGTCTATTGAGTTAATGATTTCGCAAGGTGTCACTGCTTTCGGCACTTTTGTAGATATCGATCCGATCTGTGAAGACCGTGCAATTATTGCGGCACACAAAGCACGAGAAGTGTACAAACACGATATCACGTTAAAATTTGCTAACCAAACGTTAAAAGGTGTGATTGAGCCTACCGCACGAAAATGGTTCGATATTGGTTCAGAAATGGTGGATATGATTGGTGGCTTACCGTATCGCGATGAACTGGATTATGGTCGTGGCTTAGAAGCAATGGATATCTTATTGGATACCGCCAAATCGCGTGGCATTATGTGTCATGTACACGTGGATCAATTTAATACCCCAAAAGAAAAAGAAACCGAACAACTCTGTGATAAAACCATTGAACATGGCATGCAAGGGCGTGTTGTTGCTATCCATGGTATTTCTATCGGTGCCCATTCAAAAGATTACCGCTACCGTTTATACGAAAAAATGCGCCAAGCACAAATGATGATGATTGCCTGCCCAATGGCGTGGATTGACAGTAATCGTAAAGAAGATTTAATGCCATTCCACAACGCCCTCACCCCTGCCGATGAAATGATTCCTGAAGGTATTACTGTCGCGATTGGTACCGATAATATCTGCGATTACATGGTGCCATTATGTGAAGGCGATATGTGGCAAGAACTCAGTTTATTAGCCGCGGGTTGTCGCTTCCCTGACTTAGAGGCGATGGTGAATATTGCGAGTATCAATGGCAGGAAAGTACTTGGTTTAGAAGTATAATCCTCAACAAAAAGCGAACGAAAGATCCCCTTTTGACATGTCAATATTGATAAAACACACCGCACTTTTAGACTTTGCCATCAAAGCATGCTCTTGCAAAAAGTGCGGTCATTTTTTAAAAAATTTTTGGATAACAATACACTCAACACTAGGCTGACACAATTTCCAATAATTGATCAAAACGATCAATACTGTACGTTGGCTGAATATCACTGTGATTTTCACGATCATAATGCAACCAACAGGTATCTAAATCCGCATTATGCCCGCCTAAAATATCCGAATCTAAATTATCCCCCACCATTAACACTTGGCGACGATCTGTCACTTTTGCTAAGGCTAAACTGTGTTCAAAAATCCGAGGATCCGGTTTTGCGATCCCCACTTCTTCCGAAATGGTGACAAATTGAAACCAATCACTTAAGCCTGTTTTTTCTAAACGCAATTTCTGTAATGTCGTAAACCCATTAGTGATGATGCCTAAATTCACTTGTTCTTTTAACACGGTTAAGGTTTCCACTACGTTTTCCAACGGTTTACAAATGTCTGCCATTGCGATTAAGTAATGATCGTTCAGCTCTACTGGATTTTTATTTAAACGCTTCGCCCAACTAGCAAAACGGGTGACCTGTAATTGTTCTGCGCTAATTTCAGCCTGTTGATATTGTACCCAAAGTGGCTTATTCACACGTTGAAATTCTGTAAAATCACTTTGTTGAAAATCAACACCATAATCTGAAAACAATTTCTGCAATCCTGCAAAAGCATCAAATGAAAACAAGGTTTCATCTGCATCAAAAAAAATCCATTGATATTTCATTAGTTCATAACTCCGTCTATTTTCATGCGTAACGCCTGTCCATCATGACAGGTTTTAATGAGCTGAAAGAGCGCATCGGCTTGTGGGTATGCTTTTTTAAGATAACCTAGCCATTGTTTTATACGCGCGACATGATAAAACCCCGTATCAAATTGGTTTTCCGTATGCGCATATTGATGTAACAGGATAAGCACCTCAGCCCACGGCATTTTTGCTTGATTGAATTTCACCACTTGGCTTAAATTCGGAATATTCAAAGCGCCGCGCCCGATCATCAAATCTTGGCACCCCGTTTCAGCTAAACAGGCTTGCCCTGATTGCCAGTCCCAGATCTCACCATTGGCAATCACTGGAATAGATAAGCGTTGACGTACGTCATTAATTTTTGCCCAATTAATCCGATCAGCACGATAACCATCCATTTTGGTTCGTCCATGGATAGTAATCTCTGTCGCACCACCTTGTTGTACCGCATCAGCGATCTCAAACGCTTGTTCTGAATTATCCCAACCTAAACGCACTTTTACACTAACTGGCAAGTCCTTCGGTACTGCAGCACGTAGGGCTTTGGTGGCGTGATAAATCAGTTCGGGTTGTTTTAAGAGAGACGCGCCGCCATTACTGCCATTCACCGTTTTTGACGGACAACCACAATTCAAATCAATCCCATGAGAACCTAATTCAATCGCACGCTGCGCATTTTCCGCTAACCATTGAGGATGTTGCCCCAATAGTTGCACACGCACTGGCGTTCCCGAAGCGGTCAATCCTTGTTGATATAATTCAGGGCACAGACGATAGAATACTTTCGTGGGAAGAAGCTGATCGACCACCCGCACAAATTCAGAAACACACAAATCATACTGATTGACCTGTGTGAGAAGTTGACGAACAAAAGGGTCTAATACCCCTTGCATCGGAGCAAGAATTACGCGCATGTTTTATCCGTTCTCACGAGATAAAACAGTGCTAACGCGCTTAACGCCCCGAATGTATCTGCCAAAATATCTTTTTGCGCATCCCACTGATCGCCCTGCGATCCTAAAAAGGCAATTCCTTCTTCACCACCAGCAATCACCGCATATTGCCACTCAATCAACTCATAGCCCGCCGCAATACTCATAATAAAAAATAGGGCAAAAAAGCCCGCTAAGATCGGACCACATAATCGACGTCGTAACAACCATTCCGCCATAGGAAAACTGTAAAAACCAATAACATAATGTGCTACGCGATCAAAATGATTACGTCCTTCGCCTAACCAAGGGGCGAGTAGTCGATTTGCCCACTCAAAAGGCACCTGTTCAAACGTATAGTGAGCACCAATAAGATGTAAAACCATCCATAAGCTCATTAAGAAATATGCAAGGTTGCTGAACTGAAAACGAGAATAGCTCACGACTAAAGCCAAAAAGACCAAAAAAATGGGTAATACTTCAGCATACCACACCGCCCGAGAAACAGGTTCAATGCTCGACCAAATCGCGATGACAAGCACAACGAGTGCTAACAGCCAAGGAAATACCTGTTTGGTGGTCAAGGACATTATTTCCACCCTTTGGTTTTACAAATTAAATCATACGCGGATTGAATTTGCTGCGTTTTCTCTTTTGCCATCTCTAACATTTCTTTTGGCAAGCCTTTCGCCACTAATTTATCAGGATGATTTTCATTCATCAGACGGCGATAAGCCCGCTTCACGGTTTGTTGATCATCCGTAGCAGATACACCGAGCACCTTATACGCGTCGTCAACTGTTGGACCTGACTGTTGTTGATAACCACTATATTGTTGCTGATGCTGTTGATAGCCATAATCACGTTGATAACGATTTTGCTGTTGGTAACCTGCACGAGAAAACTGGCGTGCTGCAAATTCCATCGCTAACATTTGTTCAAATTGAAAACGAGAAAGTCCTAATTCTTCTCCCACAATATACAGTACGTCTTTTTCGCTTTGATCGAGTTGAGCATCGGCGAAAGCCGCTTGAACTTGTACATGTAAAAACATCCGTAACAAATCAGCGCGTTGTCCACAGCCTAAACGAAACTCGCGAATCACTTGGCGCAAAGGGAAATCCGCTGCCTTACCGCGTGTAAAGGCTTCTTGTGCCAAACGGCGATTGGCGTCATCTAACTGCATTTGTTGCATTAAATGACTGGCTAATTGAATATCATCTTCAGTGACTCGCCCTTTCGCTTTGCTTAAATGTCCAAGCACCGCAAAAGTGGTTTGCATAAATAGCGATTGACGGGTGATTTTACTTTTAAAGAAACTGGAATTGACCGTCCCTAATTCATACAGTTTTTTATCACCAAGGTGTCCTAAAATCACACCACAAATCGCGCCAAAAAAGCCACCTAACTTCCAACCAATAATCAAGCCTAAAAACTTACCAATAAAATTCATTCTTCCCCTCCGAAAGCGCCAAAGTGCGGTTGTGCATTATACAATATCGTCCTATTCTGAATATTTTCTTAAAACCCACCGCACTTTTATCTTACTTCACGCCATATTGCTCACGATAAGCACGCATTGCTGGTAAATATTGTTGATATTCTGGTGCTTGCTCAATGAACGTCATCAAATCATCAAAATTCACAATCGACAACACTTGGCATTGATAATCACGTTCCACTTCTTGAATCGCAGACAATTCACCTTTGCCTTTTTCTTGACGATTTAACGCGATCATCACGGCACTGAGTTCCGCTTGATTTTGTGCAATTAAGGTCATGGATTCACGAATAGCGGTCCCCGCAGTAATCACATCATCTACCAATAAAATTTTTCCACTTAAACCATAGCCAATGAGCTGCCCCCCTTCACCGTGATCTTTGGCTTCTTTACGGTTAAAGCAAACGGGTTTATCAATTTGAAAATGATTAAATAATGCCACAGAAACTGTCGTGGCAATCGGCAGCCCTTTATAAGCCGGACCAAAAATCACATCATATTCAACACCACTGGCTTGAATCGCTTTAGCATAGAATTCCCCTAAACGAGCGAGATCTGCTCCCGTATTAAATAACCCTGCATTAAAAAAATAGGGACTAATACGACCAGATTTTAGAGTAAACTCACCAAATTTTAACACCTGACGGCTTAGCGCAAATTGAATAAATTCCGATTTATAGGCTTCCATGATCCGCTCTCCTTCCTACTTGGCTAGCGCCTGACGTTGCACATCGAAAATAAGCTGACAGCCTTCTTTGGCTAAGGCTAACAAGGTCAATAATTCTTCATGACTGAATGGTTCCCCTTCTGCTGTTCCCTGTACTTCAATCATTCGCCCATCTTCCATCATCACGACATTCATATCCGTTTCTGCCGCAGAATCTTCGACATATTCCAGATCACAAACCGGCACGCCCTCAACGATCCCTACTGAAATCGCCGCCACTAAACTTTTAATGGGATTTACTTTTAAGGTGCCATTTTCCACTAAACCATGAATCGCATCACATAAGGCTACGCAAGCACCAGTAATCGATGCGGTGCGTGTTCCCCCATCTGCTTGAATCACATCACAATCCAATGTAATCGAGCGTTCGCCTAAGGCTTCTAAATCTACCATTGCCCGCAATGAGCGCGCAATTAAACGCTGAATTTCAAGTGTGCGTCCGCCTTGTTTACCCTTTGCCGCCTCACGTTGCATACGGCTATGGGTTGAACGTGGCAACATCCCATATTCCGCCGTTACCCATCCTTGATTTTGACCTTTCAAAAAGCGAGGCACCGACTCTTCCACCGTCGCTGTACAGAGTACTTTCGTGTCTCCAAACTCAACCAACACTGAGCCTTCCGCATGTTTTGTATAATGACGAGTAATTTTGATCGGGCGGGGCTGATTATTTGCACGTTCATTTGGACGCATAGTTTATTCCTTATTGTTCTTTCTTCATGATAAAAAATTCGCAGTATTTTAGCACGCAAACTGACAGAAACGAAATTTACCAGTACAATAGTTCTGTTAAACACGACCTCTTTTTATCACATTAAGGAACTCACATGATTTATAGTATGACCGCTTTTGCACGCCTCGAAATCAAACAGGATTGGGGTGATGCCGTGTGGGAAATTCGCTCAGTTAACCAGCGCTATTTAGAAACCTTTTTCCGCTTGCCTGAGCAATTTCGTGGTTTAGAAAATACCTTGCGAGAAAAACTGCGTCAAAAACTGACGCGTGGCAAAATTGAATGCACATTGCGTATTGATAATAAAAAACAAGCTGCCACAGAAATCCATTTAAATAAAGCCTTTGCATTACAAGTGATACAATCATTACAGTGGATCAAACAACAAGCTGGGGAAGGCGAGATTCACTTAAATGACGTGTTGCGTTATCCGGGCGTCGTTGAAGTACCAGAACAAGATCTGGATTTGATTAGCCAACAATTACTCAGCGCGTTTGACAGCTTATTAACCGAGTTTATTGCAATGCGAGCAAGAGAGGGCGAAAAACTCAACACACTCCTTCAACAACGTTTAGATGCCGTTGAAGTTGAAGCCAATAAAGTGCGGTCAAAAATGCCGGAAATTTTACAATGGCAACGAGATCGTTTATTACAACGCTTTGACGAAATCCATTTACAAGTGGATCCCCAACGTGTTGAGCAGGAAATGGTGTTATTAGCCCAACGGGTTGATGTCGCTGAAGAACTCGATCGTCTGCAATTACACGTCAAAGAAACCAAAGCCATTTTACAAAAAGGCGGTGCGGTTGGCAGAAAATTGGATTTTATGATGCAAGAACTTAACCGTGAATCAAATACGCTCGCGTCCAAATCTATCAGTACTGAAGTCACCAATTCTGCGGTTGAACTGAAAGTCCTTATCGAACAAATGCGTGAGCAAATTCAAAACTTAGAGTAAGGGAAAAGGACATGACTTATTCATTATTAACGGAAACCCAAGCACATGTGGTTTGCGATCTACAACAATACACGCTACTTGAAATCCAAGGCGAAGATGCCGAAAAATATTTACAAGGTCAGCTCACTTGTGACGTTAACAAATTAGCGGTAGGAGAATCTACTCTTGCAGCCCATTGTGATGCAAAAGGAAAAATCAATTCGCTTTTTCGCTTAATTCGTACGGCTCCGCAGACGTTCTACTTACTGGTCAAAAAAGGGCTGTTGCCAACGGCGCTTGACCAATTGAAAAAATATGCGGTTTTTTCTAAAGTGACTTTTACCCCATGTGATTGGCAAATTATTGGCTTAGCTGGAGAGAAAATCATCAATGCCTGCGATGAAATCGACGCACAAATACGTGTAACCTTATCCAGTCAACAACCACGTGTCATTTTAATCCACCCAACAGCATTAGATTTGCAAGCCAATGCTAGCCATGTGGTATGGGATTTATTGGATATTCAAGATGGCATCCCTTTATTAAGCCCTGAAACGCAAGCGGAGTTTATTCCACAAGCATTAAACTTACAATGTTTAGAACACGCTATTTCATTCCAAAAAGGTTGCTATATTGGACAAGAAATTGTCGCCAGAGCAAAATACCGTGGTGCGAATAAACGCGCGATGTTTACTTTTGTAGCTCAAAGTCAAGAAATGCCAAATATCAAAAGTGAAGTTGAAATGCAATTGGAAAACCATTGGCGTAAAACGGGTAATATCATTAGCGCGGTGAATTTTGAGGGCACTTTATGGTTACAAGTGGTGTTAAACAATCAGCTTGAAGAAGACGTCCAATTTCGTTTATCAGAACATACAGCTTTAACCCGGTTTCCCTTGCCTTATACATTAAGTTAGTTAACATTCAGGCACAAAAAAGCAGATCATATGATCTGCTTTTTTAATACTCACAATAAACTTAATGTGCTTTCACTTTCATTTGCGCTTGTGCTTTTACAATGATTAAGCCGATGAAACAACCAAATAATGCCACTGGTAACCATTCCATTGAGTACGCTTTAAATGGTAAGCCTGCTACAACCTCAGCGCCCATGACGGATAAGATGGACACAATCGCTACCAACACTAATGGGATGCCTTTTGCTAATTTTGGTAATGGCATGACCAAATTAACTAACAATAATAACATTGCTGTCATTGAGATTGGATAAAGGACTAATAACACAGGCACAGACTTACTAATCACGGCATTTAACCCTTGGTTAGCCAAACCAAATCCAATCAAGGTAAATAAAATGGCATAGTTACGATAAGAAATGGCAGGGAAAATACTGTTAAAGTAAGAAGAGGTTGCCACCACTAAACCAATCGCTGTTGTTAAACAAGCTAATGTCACAATTAAGCCCAGTAAGCTACGTCCTAGCTCACCAAACGATTGTGTCGTCGCATCATTTAAAATAAATACGCCTAAATTTTGACCTTTGCTCGCAACATCTGCAACAGTTTCCGCACTCAACGGGATATTGTTGCCAATCCAACCAATCGCAATATAAATAAAGGCTAAAGCAATTGCCGCAATCACACTTGCTACCGTGGCTTGTTTAATAAAGCTGGTGTTTTTGTCACTTTTCGCACGAATTGCGTTCATGACCACGACAGAGAAAGCAAAAGAGGCAAGCACATCCATGGTTTGATAGCCTTCGATAAAGCCAACAATTAATGGGGTTTCCATACCTGCTGAGGTATTATTGTACTCTCCGCTAATTAAAATACTCGCCATACGCACGACTAACGCAATAATTGCAACTAATAGAACAGGGGTTAAAATCGCCCCGATACGATCCACCATTTTAGTCGGGTTTAAACTGACCCATAATGTGATCGCAAAATAAACAAAGGTAAAAGCAAATAAAGAAACGGGATCGCTGCTCCCAATAAAAGGAATCACCGCCATATCAAAAGCTGTCGCCGCGGTACGTGGAATCGCAAAAAACGGTCCAATCGTTAAATAAATCGCACCTAACAAGAGCACAGAAATCCACGGATGAATATCTTCTAATGCTTTCTTATAGCCACCTTCATAACGAGTCGCCACTAAAATCCCTAAAAGAGGCAAACCAACGCCTGTCGTGACAAACCCAAGAATAGCTGGCCAAAAACCGACGCCACTTTCAAAACCTAATTTGGGTGGAAAAATTAAATTCCCTGCCCCAAAAAAGATGGCAAATAGCATAAAGCCAACAACAAATGTGTTTTTGTTCATAGAAAACCTCAAATATTAAAAAACAGAATTTTTTAGGATATTAAAAATAGAAAAACGCGACATTCTACTATAAAAAATCATCAACACCTACAAAAGTGAGGTAAATTATGTCCAATTTTGCGTTTATCATCGTCATTTCAGCACATTTAATGAAAAATCGTTAAAAATGCACACTTATTTTTCACATTTCGATAAAATACAGCACAATGATTGAGTTAAACGCGCCTTTGCTGTAAACTACTCTCCCGTCTTGATAATTTCATTCAATCCATTTTTTCATATCAATAGTTAGGTTTCATATGGCAACAAATTATATTTTTGTGACGGGCGGTGTTGTATCTTCCCTGGGTAAAGGTATTGCTGCAGCATCATTAGCAGCAATTTTAGAAGCGCGTGGTTTAAAGGTCACCATGTTAAAACTTGATCCTTATATCAACGTGGACCCAGGAACCATGAGTCCAACTCAACATGGTGAAGTCTTTGTCACCCAAGATGGCGCTGAAACCGACTTAGACTTAGGGCATTATGAGCGTTTTATTCGCACCAAAATGACCAAACGTAACAATTTCACCACAGGTAAAATCTATTCTGAAGTCTTACGCAAAGAGCGTCGTGGTGATTATTTAGGCGCAACAATTCAAGTCATTCCTCACATCACAAACGAAATTAAATCTCGCGTCATTGATGGCGCAGCTGGGCATGATGTCGCAATTGTCGAAGTAGGGGGAACAGTAGGTGATATTGAATCTTTACCTTTCCTTGAAGCCTTACGTCAACTGGCAGTGCAAGTCGGTCGTGAACGTACCTTGTTTATGCACTTAACCCTCGTGCCTTATATTCCAACGGCAGGTGAAGTGAAAACGAAACCAACACAACATTCAGTGAAAGAATTATTATCCATTGGGATTCAACCTGATGTCTTAATTTGTCGTTCTGATCGCATGGTCCCACCAAATGAGCGAGCAAAAATCGCATTATTCTGTAATGTGCCAGAAAGAGCGGTCATTTCACTGAAAGATGTCAGCTCGATTTACCAAATTCCAGCCTTATTAAAATCACAAGGCTTGGATGATTTCATTTGTCAACGTTTCCACTTAGATTGCCCAGAAGCCGATCTGTCTGAATGGGAACAAGTGTTATACCAAGAAGCGAATCCAACAGGTGAAGTGGTGATCGGTATGGTGGGTAAATATACGGAATTACCTGATGCGTACAAATCGGTCAATGAAGCATTAAAACACGCAGGCTTAAAAAACCGTCTTAGCGTGCAAATCAAATATATTGATTCACAAGATGTGGAAACCAAAGGCACAGAAGTGTTAGAAGGCGTTGACGGTATTTTAGTGCCGGGTGGATTTGGTAATCGTGGTGTAGAAGGTAAAATTCTCACCGCCAAATATGCACGTGAAAATCACATTCCTTATTTAGGGATCTGCTTAGGGATGCAAGTGGCTTATATTGAATATGCTCGCAATGTTGCTGGTTTAACTAATGCAAATTCTACTGAATTTGACCGCACTTGTGACTATCCTGTCGTGGGCTTAATTACCGAATGGCAAGACGCCGAAGGGAATATTGAAACACGTACCGATGCCTCTGATTTAGGTGGCACCATGCGTTTAGGTGCACAACAATGCCATTTAATGGCAGGTAGCAAAGCACGTGAACTTTATGGTGCTGAAACCATCGAAGAACGTCATCGTCATCGTTATGAAGTCAATAACGTCTTACGTCCACAAGTGGAAAAAGCGGGCTTAAAAGTCACGGGCTTATCCGCAGATAAAAAATTAGTGGAAATTATTGAAGTACCAAATCACCCTTGGTTTGTGGCGTGTCAATTCCACCCAGAATTCACCTCCACCCCACGTGATGGGCACCCACTCTTTGCTGGTTTTGTCAAAGCGGCAAAAGACAATCAAAAGAAATAATTTTACCTATCAAGAAACTCAGCCCTACAGCAACTTTGTAGGGCTTTTTTAGTCAAAAAATATCATGTTGTTCCATTCACACTCTCCGTTTTTGATTCCATTTTTGCAAAAAAGCGACTGCTATTTCGCTCCCTCATCACTGCCAATACTATGCAAGTTCGAGCGAAATGTGTGAGGGGCTTTTTGATGCTTTCGTTTACCAAGAAAAAACTAGATGTAAATCAATTAATCGACATTTTTCACAAGACAAAGCAGATGAATTATTTTAAGATACGAACCATTCGTTTTAGGTTAATTTTCATTTAAAGAGGAAAACAAAAATGGCAAAAATCGTTAAAGTGATCGGCCGTGAAATCATCGATTCTCGTGGTAACCCAACTGTTGAAGCAGAAGTCCATTTAGAAGGTGGCTTTGTGGGTCTAGCCGCCGCACCATCAGGTGCATCAACTGGTTCACGCGAAGCATTAGAATTACGTGACGGTGACAAAGCACGTTTCTTAGGTAAAGGTGTGTTAAAAGCTGTTGCTGCAGTGAACAACGAAATTGCACAAGCTCTCGTTGGTAAAGATGCGACAAACCAAGCTGAAATCGACCAAATCATGATCGATTTAGATGGCACAGAAAACAAATCTAAATTCGGTGCAAACGCCATTTTAGCGGTTTCTTTAGCTAACGCAAAAGCAGCGGCGGCGGCAAAAGGTATGCCATTATTTGCTTGGATTGCAGAACTTAACGGTACGCCAGGTCAATACTCTATGCCATTACCAATGATGAACATCATCAACGGTGGTGAGCACGCAGACAACAACGTTGATATCCAAGAATTTATGATTCAACCAGTGGGTGCGAAAACCTTAAAAGAAGCCCTTCGTATCGGTGCGGAAGTATTCCACAACCTTGCGAAAGTATTAAAAGGCAAAGGCTTAAGCACAGCAGTCGGTGACGAAGGTGGTTTTGCACCTAACTTAGAATCTAACGCAGCAGCGCTTGCTTGTATCAAAGAAGCCGTAGAAAAAGCGGGTTATGTGTTAGGTAAAGATGTCACATTAGCAATGGACTGTGCATCATCTGAGTTCTATAACAAAGAAAATGGTATGTACGAAATGAAAGGTGAAGGTAAATCATTCACTTCTCAAGAGTTCACACACTACTTAGAAGAATTATGCAAAGAATACCCAATCGTGTCTATCGAAGATGGTCAAGACGAGTCAGACTGGGAAGGTTTCGCCTACCAAACTAAAGTATTAGGCGACAAAGTTCAATTAGTTGGTGATGACTTATTCGTAACGAATACCAAAATCTTAAAAGAAGGTATCGAAAAAGGTATCGCGAATTCGATCTTAATCAAATTCAACCAAATCGGTTCATTAACTGAAACGTTAGCGGCAATCAAAATGGCGAAAGACGCAGGTTACACGGCGGTGATTTCACACCGTTCTGGTGAAACAGAAGATGCCACTATTGCAGATTTAGCCGTTGGTACTGCAGCAGGTCAAATCAAAACGGGTTCAATGAGCCGTTCTGACCGTATCGCGAAATACAACCAATTAATCCGTATCGAAGAAGCATTAGGTGATAAAGCACCATTCTTAGGTTTAAAAGCGGTTAAAGGTCAAGCATAATTCGCTAATAACATCGCAAAAAAAAGCACCGCACTTTTATCAAGTGCGGTGTTTTTTTATGAATTTCTTGAAAATGATGATTTTTTCCTACTTAACCTGTTGATTTTCAAACCAACTTTCTAGAATTAAGCACGCCGATATCCCATCTACTTTGCTTTTGTTTAAGGCTTTATAACCACCACGTCCAAAGATTTCAGCCCGCGCTTCTGTCGTAGTCAAACGTTCATCTTGTAATTCAACTGCCACGCCAAAACGCCCATGTAAACGATGAGCAAATTTTCTTGCCCTTACTGTGAGATCTTGCTCGGTACCATCCATATTTAACGGTAAACCGACCACTACTCGATCTGGTTGCCATTCTGCCAAACACTTGCCGATCGCATCCCAGTTTGGGATGCCATCTTGTGCTTTAAACGCTGGCAATGCCTGAGCCGTGCCCGTAATACTTTGCCCTACCGCACAACCAATGCTTTTTGTACCAAAATCAAATGCGAGAACAGTCATCCCCATTAGCAATGTCCCGCTTGGTGTGCAAAATTATGATGTTGAATCCCCAACAATAAATTGGCTTCTAACCAACGATCTTCATAAGGCACATCAAATAAAATACGATTATTCGCTGGCACCACTAACCAATCATTATTGGCAATCTCGCTTTCTAATTGGTTGACAGTCCAACTTGCACAACCTAACGCCACCAAATATTTTTCAGGTGCTTGTGCCGTGCCAAACGTATCGATAATATCTGCCGAAGTCGTCAAACTGAGCTGATCAGTCACTTTGTAGCTATGTTTAAATGTTTGTGCTGTTTTAGTATGTAAAATAAAGCCTCGCTCAATATTCACCGGCCCGCCGGCTAACACTAAATCATTGCCATAAGTACGGTCAGTTTTCATCATAAAATTCATTTTGGCGCACAACTCTGCAATACTTAAATCCGTGGGTTGATTCAACACCAATCCCATTGTGCCTTGATCGTTGTGCTCACAAATATAAACCACCGAATGGGCAAAATAATCATCTTCCATTTGAGGCATCGCAATTAAAAAATGATCTTGTAATTCCATCATATCTCTTCCTCAACCTAAATCACCGAAACAGATCTGCAATGCTGTAATTGCAGCTAACGAAGCTGTTTCCGTACGCAATACACGCTTTCCTAATAATACTTCAATAAAATCTTGTTGTTCTGTTTGGGCAATCTCTTGTGCGGATAAGCCCCCTTCAGAACCAATTAATAAACGTACCCCTGCTGCTGGGATGTCAGGTAGGGTACGTATTGAATATTGGGCCCTTGGATGTAAATTCAACTTCAACGCCCCGTCTTTTTCCGCACACCAATCTTGTAATTTCATCATTGGACGTATTTCTGGCACTACATTACGCCCACATTGTTCACAGGCGGCAATGGCAATTTTCTGCCATTGCTGGATTTTTTTCTCCAGACGATCTGCATCTAACTTCACCCCACAACGCTCTGACCAAAGAGGTGTAATCACATGTACTCCCAATTCAACGGATTTCTGAATGGTAAATTCCATTCTTTCTCCTCGTGAAATCACTTGCCCAAGGTGAATTTTTAATGGACTTTCTCGATCATCCCATTGGTGTTGCAAAATATCTACTTCAACACGTTTTTTGCTGATTTGCGTAATCTGTGCGTCATACACATGGTTTGAGCCATCGAAAAGCACGAGTTTATCCCCGGCTTGCATACGTAACACACGTCCAACATGGTTAGCCGCATCTTCACTTAATTCACAATGTTTCACGCCTTGTAATAGGACTGGGTGGTAAATTCGAGGTATTCTCATAACTGCAATGATTATTTTATCTTACGCGATTTGTCATATTCCTATCATAACAGAAAGGCAAGCGCTTGGTTAAACAAAAGTATGGGCTATTTTGTTTTCATTTTAAGCAAGAAAAAACAGAAATCCCCAAATATCCAGTGAAAATCTGCTAAAATAACAGGCGATTTAGTTAGCAAAAGTTGAGGCAAGTTATCGAAAATTGGCAACGGGGTTTTGTCTTACATCGCAAAGCCTATAGTGAAACAAGCTTATTAGTTGAGTTATTCACCGAAGAAACAGGGCGTCTAACCGTACTTGCCAAAGGTGCGCGAGCAAAACGTTCCGCATTAAAAGGCATCTTACAGCCTTTTACCCCTTTGCTATTGCGTTGGAGCGGGCGCAGTGAATTGAAAACATTGACGAAAGTAGAACCTGCTGCCATTGCATTACCGTTACAACAGACCGCACTTTATAGCGGATTCTATGTTAATGAATTGCTCTGTCGCGTCCTTGAACCCGAAACTGGTTATCCCCATCTGTTCCAAGACTATTTACGTTGCCTAACTGGCTTGGCAAGCGCAGAACATCTGATTGAGCCTAGTCTGCGTCACTTTGAATTTCAATTATTACAAACTTTAGGCTACGGCGTCGATTTTTGCCATTGTGCTGGCTCAGGCGAGCTGGTTGATGAAAATATGACTTATCGTTATCGTGAAGAAAAAGGCTTTATTGCATCGCTCATTAAGGATAATTTAACTTTTTATGGTCGTGAATTACTGGCTTTTGACGCAAGACAATTTCACGACAGCGCCACTTTACAGGCGGCTAAACGTTTCACTCGCATCGCGCTTAAACAGTATTTAGGGAATAAGCCCTTAAAAAGCCGAGAATTATTTACTCAATATATGTTGTATCAAAAATAAACTATGGTATTACACTATACCCCTCATCAATCCACCCCACGTAACACAACATTCGTTGCGGAAATTCTTGATCTTGATTATCAAGGACGTGGTGTAGCCAAAGTACAAGGCAAAACGTGGTTCATTGAAAATGCACTGCCACAAGAAAAAGTGGAAGTGCGCATTGTCGATGAAAAACGCCATTATGGTCATGGAATCAGCTGCAAAATTCTCACTCCACATCCAGAACGCCAGTCAGCAAAATGTGCTTACTATGCCCAGTGCGGTGGTTGCCAAAGTCAACATATTCCAATTGACATGCAACGTCAGGCTAAACAACAAGCCTTATTCCAACGCTTACAACAATTACAACCTCAAGCGACCTTCATGCCCATGATCGTCGCAGCGCCTTGGCATTATCGCCGTCGTGTGCGTTTAAGCGTGCGGTTTCATACCAAAAGCAAACAACTTGCGATGGGTTTGCGTCAGAGAAATACTCAACAAATCGTGAATCTGCAGCATTGTGATGTGCTTGAAATCCCCTTAAGTCAACTCTTACCTAAATTACATTTGTTGTTTTCAACATGGTCCCTGCCTAAAAACTTAGGGCATGTGGAGTTAGTGCATGCGGATAATGGAATTGCGATGTTATTACGCCATACAGGAAATTTAGCGCAAACTGACCGCACTTTATTAACCAATTTTGCGCAACAAGAAAACTTAATGTTGTTTGTACAAGATGATCAACAGATCACCCAACTACATGGCGAGGCACCTTACTACATACTACGCGATGGCACCAAATTACAGTTTGATATCCGTGACTTTATCCAAGTGAATGCTGTTGTAAATCAGAAAATGATTGATACCGCTCTTGAGTGGTTGGAACTCACATCGAACGATAACGTATTAGATTTGTTTTGTGGTATGGGAAACTTCACCCTCCCAATCAGTCGTCAGGTCAATCAGGTTGTGGGCATTGAAGGCGTAGGAGAAATGGTGGAGAAAGCAAAACGAAATGCGGAACAAAATCAATGTGATAATGTCCAATTCTATCAGGCGAATTTAGATCAACCTTTTGTGCAACAACATTGGGCGAGCCAACATTTTAATAAAATTTTACTGGACCCTCCACGTACAGGCGCGGCATTTGCCTTACATGCCTTATGTGAATTGGGCGCAGAAAAAATCTTATATGTTTCCTGCAATCCTGCTACATTAGTACGTGATACAGCGATTTTATTACAATTTAACTACCGACTTAAAAAAGTCGCAATGATCGATATGTTCCCCAATACAGGACATTTAGAATCCATCAGTTTATTTGAAAAAGAATAGGATAGATTATGGTTGCAGTGCGAGGATCACACTTACTCAATCCAAAAGATTTTGTTATTGAAACCTGGTGTGCCAGTTTAGAGGTTTCACCAGAAGTACGAGAAAATCTGGTCAACGCTTGGTATTACTCGCAAAAGTACATACCGCAACACCACGACGCCTCTTCTTGCTCATTGCACTCTGGCGTAGAAATGGTCGAAATTCTACACAGTCTGAATATGGATGCAGATAGCTTACTCACGGCAATGCTCTATCCGACGATTCATCACAAGCTTGTCGAACTCAGCCAAATTAACGAAGATTTTGGGGCAAATATCTATAAATTGGCAAAAGGCGTGATGGAAATGGATAACATTCGCCAATTAAATGCCAGCCAATCCGCCAATAACGCACAAGTAGATAATATCCGCCGCATGTTACTCGCGATGGTAGATGATTTCCGTTGTGTGATTATCAAACTGGCAGAACGCATTACTTTTTTAAGGGATGCCGAACAAACCTGCTCTGAAGAAGATAAAGTCCTAGCCGCCAAAGAATGTGCCAATATTTATGCCCCACTGGCAAATCGTTTAGGTATCGGGCAATTAAAATGGGAATTAGAAGATTACTGTTTCCGTTATCTCCACCCTGAGCAATATCGTAGCATTGCCAACTTATTGAAAGAAAGACGCCTTGATCGAGAACAATACATTGCCGATTTTGTCTCCGAAGTAAGCGACTATTTACGCCATAACATTGATAAAGTGGAAGTGTATGGTCGTCCGAAACACATCTATAGCATTTGGCGCAAAATGCAGAAAAAACATCTTGAATTTAGCGATCTCTACGATGTTCGTGCAGTGCGAATTATCGTCCCTAAATTGCAAGATTGTTATACCGCACTTGGCATTGTGCATACCCACTTCAAACATATTCCGAAAGAATTTGATGATTACGTGGCGAACCCGAAACCCAATGGTTACCAATCTATCCATACTGTTGTCCTCGGCAAAGGCGGTAAACCGGTGGAAGTGCAAATTCGCACTCAACAAATGCATGATGATGCCGAGCTTGGGGTAGCCGCCCACTGGAAATATAAAGAAGGCGCGATTGGCGGTCGTTCTGGCTATGAAGAAAAAATCACCTGGTTACGCAAATTGCTTGCTTGGCAAGATGATATTACGGACTCCGGCGAAATTATGGCAGAAATGCGTAGTCAGGTCTTTGACGATCGCGTTTATGTGTTTACCCCCAAAGGTGAGGTTATCGATTTACCGACAGGCTCCACCCCATTAGATTTTGCCTATGCCATTCATAGCGAAATTGGTCATCGCTGTATTGGTGCCAAAGTCAGTGGTCGTATTGTTCCGTTCACCTATCAGCTACAAATGGGTGATCAAATTGACATCATTACACAGAAAAATGCCAACCCAAGTCGCGACTGGTTAAATCCTAACTTAGGCTTTACACATACCGCCAAAGCACGGGCTAAAATCCATGCTTGGTTTAAAAAACAAGATCGTGAGAAAAATATTCCAGCAGGTAAAGAAATGCTGGAAAATGAACTTACACGCTTAAACATCGGCTTAAAACAAATCGAACCACACGCCTTAGCGCGTTACAACCTAAAAAATTTAGAGGATTTATACGCGGGTATCGGTGGCGGTGATATTCGCCTCAATCACCTCATCAACTTCTTACAAAACAAGTTAATTAAAACGACGGCTCAAGAAGTTGATGAAGAAATCTTACGTCATGTAGCAAATAAAAGTGCGGCGAATAATCAACAAAAAGAAAAGCCTCGGGGTTATGTGATCGTAGAGGGCGTCGGGAATTTAATGCATCACATTGCCCGTTGTTGTCAACCGATTCCGGGCGATCATATTATGGGTTATATCACAATGGGACGGGGGATTTCCATTCACCGTAGTGATTGCGAACAATTCCTCGAGCTACAACAAGCCCATCCCGAACGAGTGGTAGAGTCCATTTGGGGTGATAACTATGCCAGTGGATTTAAAATCAGTATTCGTATTATCGCCAGTGATCGCAGTGGCTTATTACGTGATATCACGACGGTTTTAGCCAACGATAAAATTAGTGTCTTAGGCGTATCGAGTCGTACTGATACTAAAAAACAATTAGCGACAATTGATATGGAAATTGAGCTGAATAATGTTCAAATTTTGAGTAAAATTCTAGCTCGTCTCTCAAAACTCGACGATGTCATTGAAGCAAAACGACTGTAATTCAGCCATTAAGGATAATAAAAATGTATAAAACAACAGGACTTACTCATCTGATTAAAGCCACTGGTTATTCACTCAAAGGGTTAAAAAGTGCGGTTAAATTTGAAACTGCGTTTCGCCATGAACTGCTCGCCGCCCTTTTTTTGGTGCCTTTAGCCTTTTGGCTCGGTGAAAATGGGATTGAAATTGCCTTAATGCTTGGCTCTCTTTTGTTAGTCCTTGCCTTTGAACTGATTAATAGTGCGATTGAAGCGGTCGTTGATCGCATCAGCTTGGACCATCATGAACTCTCTGGGCGCGCTAAAGATTTCGGCTCCGCTTCCGTTTTTATTGCCATGGTCAATGTGGTTGTTGTGTGGGCACTGGTGCTCTTTTATTGAGCAGACAAATCATATTATGTGTTATTCCTTTTCACTGTGTTTTAAACAGCCATAGAAAATAAAAACCGATAAGAAATAAAAAATATTACCGGAATTATGGTTTAAAAAGGCTTGAGTTAAGGAATAGCACATCACTGAAATAATATGAAGCATACCTAATGTTGCCACTAATTTTTCCTCACCCTTTATGGCATGTCGTTTTCGATAAAAATAACAAAATGGCACACTAAAAATCGCCAGTAATGCAACTAACCCTACAAAACCATATTTTGACAGGTTATCCAAATATTGATTATGTGCATGGGTAAAATTGGCGGCATATTCACTTATCACCCCTTCTTGTTGCTGCACTTGACGTTTCTCCATCGCTCCCGCATTTCCCCAACCTAATAGTGGTTTTTCTTTTGCCATAAGCAATGCACTTTTCCATAACGCAAAACGCGCGCCAATCGAGGTCGATTGTTCTGCTTGTGCGTCAAAATATTGTTGTGTTTCGGTATATGCTTCTGTCACACGAGAAATCAACTTTGTTTTAGGGGCGAATGCAACAGCTGCCAACAGAAACACAAAAAACAAACTCACAAAAAAGAGAATTTTTTTCGATAAATACTGACGATAAGCAAACAACGCAAAACATAACAGCAGCGGTAAGCCAATCCAGCCACCCCGAGCCGTCGATAACACACTACCAAGTATCCCGAATAACGTCGCAATAATCGCCCACAACATCTGACGATATTGCTGTCGACTAAACGAATGCAAACCAATCACAAACGAAAAAAGACCTAAAGACATGGCAATATCGCCCGCTTGAATCTGTAACATACGCGGTGAATACGCCGCATAAACATTTAAGATAAAGCGATCATAAATCGCCACCCCGCCTGCAATTATCGCACCGAATAAAATTCCCTTAAGTAGCCAATTGATATGAGGTCGATAACGTTCAAATAAATATAACAATGGGATAAACAGGCACAACTTAGCAATATGTTCGAGTTCCCTTAACTTTTCAGCATGCCAAAAGAAAGACAATAAAAACGCTGCGCTATAAAAAAGAAGACATAACATCCAGATTTTTTCTGCACGAGGCAGTGAGTCAAGCTCTTCCCTGTTAAGCAGACGAGAAATCAGGTAAATGAGTGCGATGCCACATAACCCGACAGAGGCAATATTATGCCCACCTTTTACAAGAAAAAGCGTGGGAAAGAAGATAAAAATAATAAAATTTATACTCAATACGTATAAAGAAGATTTTTTTAAGCTTTGCATAATATCTAACAACTTAATAAAGAAACAAACAAAAAAAACCGCACATCAACGTGCGGCTTCATTGTAACTGAATTGAGTTGCTTATAGAACATCAATACAATTCAAATCTTCGAAAGATTGTTCTAAACGTTTAGACATGGATTCTTCCATTTTACGTAACCAAACACGTGGATCATAGTATTTTTTGTTTGGTGCATCAGGACCTTCTGGGTTACCTAATTGACCTTGAAGATAATCTTGATTTGCGTTGTAGAATTTCAAAATCCCTTCCCAAGATGCCCATTGTGTGTCGGTATCGATATTCATTTTGATCGCACCGTAACTGATCGCTTCGCGGATCTCTTCACGGCTTGAGCCTGAACCACCATGGAAGACAAAGTCGATTGATTTCGCTGGCAAACCACGTTCTTTAGAAACAAATTCTTGTGATGCACCTAAGATAGACGGTTTTAATTTCACATTACCCGGCTTATAAACACCATGTACGTTACCGAATGCCGCAGCGACTGTGAAACGTGGGCTCACAGGGTTTAATTGATCATAAACATAAAGTACATCTTCTGGTTGCGTATAAAGTTTAGATTCTTCTACGTCAGAGTTATCAACCCCATCTTCTTCACCACCCGTGATACCGATTTCGATTTCTAACGTCATCCCCATTTTGTCCATACGCGCGAGGTATTCACGGCAAATAGCCATGTTTTCTTCCATAGGTTCTTCAGAAAGATCAATCATGTGAGAAGAGAATAATGGTTTGCCTGTTTCAGCAAAATGTTTTTCACCCGCCTCTAATAAACCGTCAATCCATGGAAGAAGTTTTTTCGCTGCATGGTCAGTATGTAAAATCACCGGTACACCATATTCTTCTGCCAACGCGTGAACATGTTTTGCCCCTGCAATGGCACCCAGTACATCTGTACGTGCACCACTTGCTGGTTTTAAGCCTTTACCAGCATAAAATTGTGCACCACCATTTGAGAATTGAATAATCACAGGTGCTTTGACACGTGCTGCGGTTTCTAATACGGCATTTACAGAGTCTGAACCCACGCAGTTTACCGCTGGAATCGCAAAATTGTTTGCTTTTGCATATGCAAATACTTTCTGAACATCATCACCAGTAACAACGCCGGGTTTTACAATATCTAATAATTTAGCCATTTTCTACTTCCTTTATTTATTTGATTAGAGTGAAATTTCGTTTCTTGATAAGCCTAATGCTTATTCTCATTCAAAATAGAGAGGGGCGACTACACAAGCCTGCCCCTACCCAATTAACCATTTGCACGTTTTTCTAAGATTTCTACTGCTGGTAATACTTTACCTTCAACGAATTCTAAGAACGCACCACCACCTGTTGAAATATAAGAAATTTTATCTTTGATACCGAATAGGTCAATCGCCGCTAATGTGTCACCACCACCTGCAATTGAGAAACCTTCGCTATTGGCGATTGCCTGAGAAATGATTTCAGTCCCTTTACGGAAATTCGGGAACTCAAACACGCCCACTGGACCATTCCAAAGAATCGTTTTCGCATTTTTGATGATTTCCGCGAGTTGTTCTGCTGATTTATCACCAATATCAAAAATGGATTCATCATCTTTCACTTCATTGACGGCTTTTTCTGTTGCTGCTGCAGTTTCAGAGAATTCTAAACCAACGCGAACATCAACGGGTACAGGAATATCTGTGCTTGCTGCTAAGTTTTTCGCCACAGGAATTAAATCTTCTTCATATAAGGATTTACCGACGTTATGACCTGCTGCAGCAATGAAGGTATTGGCGATACCCCCGCCCACAATAATTTGGTCCGCAATTTTAGATAAGGAATTTAACACTTCTAATTTAGTTGAGACTTTCGACCCCCCTACAATCGCCACCATTGGACGCGCAGGTTCTTTTAAGGCTTTGCCTAAAGCATCTAATTCAGCAGCTAATAATGGACCTGCACAAGCCACTGGCGCATATTCAGCCACACCGTAAGTCGAGGCTTGCGCACGGTGTGCAGTACCAAAGGCATCCATCACAAAGACATCACAAAGTGCGGCATATTTTTTGCCTAATTCGGGATCGTTTTTCTTCTCACCTTTGTTAATGCGCACGTTTTCTAATACCACGATTTCGCCTTGGTTAACGTCCACACCGTCTAAATAATCGCGTACTAAACGAACAGGCACATCTAAATTTGCATTTAAGTAATCAACTACAGGTTTCAGTGAGTTTGCTTCATCAAATTCGCCTTCTGTTGGGCGACCTAAGTGTGAAGTCACCATCACTTTTGCGCCTTTTTCAAGCGCAAGTTTCAAGGTAGGGATGGTCGCACGGATACGTGCATCAGAAGTCACTTTGCCATCTTTGACTGGCACATTTAAATCAGCACGAATAAACACACGTTTGCCGCTCAAATCCAAGTCTGTCATTTTGATTACTGACATATTTTATCCTCTTACTGGTTAAATTAAAAAATGAGAAAACTAAACGCATTATACCCCTTTCTAACTAGGCTGTACTGCGTTAGATCAAATAATTTTTATTATTTAATAAATAAAAATTAATATCCTGTACGACTTCTTGGACAATCGATCACCTGCCATTTTAAGTCATAACAAATAAAGAGTTCATTACGACTTGCCCCTAAATATGCCTCTTTTAGGTGCTTATTATTTTTACGCAACCACTGGAAAAGTTCATTCCGACTTAATTCATAATTTGGTAATTTTAAGGTGCGATACAGTTCACGTTGTTTGTCAAAATACGCTTTTGCATCATCAAAAGCACAAGCACCGTGTTTTTCCCACTCACCTTGTAATAAGCTGGCACTTGGCGATTCTGGTAAATATTGCTCAATGATCTCTTGCGGTACCATTGGTAAATCCCCTCGGCAAAAACGCGGTTGATCTGAGACGCGACGCGCACGCTCATTTTGAGGCCATAAGCCATGAATCACCCAGCCAAATTGCTGAGTTAAACCACATTGATATTGCAATGAATTAGGTAAGTCATCACCATAACGATTACGCTGCTTCTCACAAAATGCCGGCGACCAAGATAATACAAACGTATAATAATCCGTCGGCGCATTGGCGTTTTGACCGATCGGATCATTTTTCATAATATAGTCGTAATTACGATCCACGATAATTTCAACAGCTTGTTTTTGCTTAGAAAAGAAATACCAGCCTGACAACAAAAACATTAGAAAACAAACCACAAAGATAGACAGCTGAAGTGTTTTTTTCTCGTTCATAAAATTCCTATTTCACTTTTGGAGCGGATTGATTATAATTCGTCGCTTTCACTGTAACACAGCAAAGGACAAACACCATGGCGCTTTTAATCACAGACAAATGCACAAATTGCGATATGTGTGAGCCGGAATGTCCAAATCAAGCAATTTCAATGGGAGAGGAAATTTACGTCATTGATCCCGCCCTTTGCACAGAATGCGTGGGGCATTATGACATCCCAACCTGTCAAAAAGTCTGCCCCATTAATCACTGTATTATTACCGATCCCGACCACATTGAAACCAATGAGCAACTGTGGGAACGGTTTGTTCTGATTCATCACGCAGATAAATTATAGCCTGTATCGAGTGTAACAATTCTTAGCCACCTTGAAAATGCCTGAAAACGAGCCTCAATCGCAGGCATACGTTTTTCTTTGCCCCTCCTTAGGTTACATCCCACACCCCTTTCCCTGAACATGATGAAAAATCGGGCAAATGCCCGATTCTGTTAACCTCAACGATAGTCCCACTGTGCTAATAAAATGCCCGTTGCCACCGCAATATTTAATTCTGCTTTTAATGGATTACCAAGAGACAACACCACCTGTTCATCTTCGGCTTGTGCAAGAGAAGCATCGCCTTGTTCATTTAGAACAAACACTACTTTCTCAGTAAAGTGTAATTTCGATAGCGGCTTAGCTTGTTTATTCGCCGTCACATGAATAAGTTGATAACCTGCTTGACGCAATTGCGCTAATGCCTTTGGCACATCGGTTGTTTCCAACACCCGAACATATTCCATTCCCCCTTCTGCCACACGCATTGCCGCAGGCGCGTTTAAATTATCCGCTAACGCTTGTTCAATCACCACACCTTTCACACCAAACACCGCACAAGTACGCACAACACCGCCTAAATTATGTGGATTTTGCACGCCATCTATCAACACAAGACAATCTTGTTTACGTGGAATGTCCAAGTATCCGGCTAAAGTAAAAGGACGGGCTTTTTTCACTAACATACAAATGCCGCCATGATGCGCGGTACCGCTCACTAAAGCGAGTTCCGCACTGTCCACCACATGATAGGCTTTTTTCTGCTCTGCTAAATAACTGAAAAGTTCACCGCTCTTTTTCGCCATCTCTACCGTTGCCCAAATACGCACAATGCTTTCCGGACGTTGTGCAAACAATGCCTGACAAGCATTCTCGCCATAGACTTTCATTTCTTCTGCACGGTTTTTCTTAATTTTTTCGGGTGCACGTGGCGAAAGTGCCCCAGTTTTTTTCTCACGAGGTTTATCACTGGCACCCGTACTTTTCACCACAACTTTCACTTTGCCTTCTTCGCCAGATGCTGTACGCATGGAGATTTCAGAAATATGCTGTTCGACTTGCTGTGAACGACGCACAGGTTTACTTCTCGCCGAAAATTTATTGCCCGTCAATTTTTCGCGAGTCTTCGCCTCGCCACGTCCGTCAAATTTTTCTTTAAAGTGCGGTGCAGTTTTGACAGATTTTTCGCCAACGCTGCGTTCATGAAATTGCTTATTACTGGTTTGTTGAAAGACAGGCGCTTTCGCTTTACTATTCATTTCGATATGCCTATTTGATGAGTTGAGGAGGCAAAGCTGGGCAAAAAATCACCTAGCGTTGCAAGAAAGTGTGAGCATTATAACGAAAAAACCGCATTTTTCTACCAAGTCGCGAGGTAAATATTGTAAACTACAGAGCTAATCAAACTATAGAGAATGATTTTTATGCTGATAAACAAAACCAAACGAGCAAAACAAAATATCAATCGTTTATTCTGTTTACCCTTACAAGCTGAACACGTTGAATTTATTTATAGCGCTGCCGCATTCAAACAGCAAATCCTTCAGCTCATTAAACAAGCAAAATCACGCATTTATGTGACCGCACTTTATTGGCAACATGACGAAGCGGGTCAAGAAATTTTAGATGAAATCTACCGTGCCAAACAAAACAACCCGTCATTAGAAATCAAGATTTTAATTGACTGGCACCGTGCACAACGCAATTTACTGGGTGCGGAAAAAAGTATGACCAATGCTGACTGGTATTGTGAACAACGTGCGAAATATCAAGCAGAGCAAGATTCACCTCTCTTTTTTGGGGTGCCAGTGAACACTCGAGAAGTCTTTGGTGTGTTACATATTAAAGGCTTTGTGTTTGATGATACGGTCTTATACAGCGGTGCAAGTATTAACAATGTTTACTTAAATCAATTTAATAAATACCGTTACGATCGCTACCATAAAATCACGCATCCTGAATTAGCCAACAGCATGGTGAACTTTATCAACGACTATTTGTTGGATCCGTTAGCTGTTCACCCATTAGATCAGAACACTCGTCCAACAACCAAAGAAATACGCCCCGCGATTAAAGAATTTCGTAAAACACTCGCTTTTGATGCCCGTTATACGTTAAAAGGCGCGCGTTTCTTGGAGGAAACACCTGAACAACTCAGTATTTCTGCGCTCTTTGGCTTGAGTAAATACAGTAACCAATTAAACCAAGTGATCGAGGATCTCTTCCAAATTGTGGAAGAGGAATTAGCGATTTGTACTCCTTATTTTAATTTTCCACGTACGCTACAACAAAAAATCCGCCGCTTGCTGAATAAAGGGAAAAAAGTGGAAATTATTGTCGGTGACAAAACTGCAAATGACTTCTATATCCCGCCTTCAGAACCCTTTAAAATGGCGGGTGCCTTGCCTTATCTATACGAAAGCAATTTACGCCGCTTTAGCAAAAAGTTTGAATATGAGATTAACCAAGGTTTGTTAGTGATTCGGACTTGGAAAGATGGGGATAATTCATACCACTTGAAAGGGGTTTGGGTCGATAACAATTATGTGCTCCTCACTGGCAATAATCTAAATCCTAGAGCATGGCGCTTGGATGCAGAGAATGGTTTATTTATCTACGATCCAAAACAAGAGCTACGCGCACAATTTGAACAAGAACTGGATTACATTCGCCAACATACGCAAGTGTTGCGCCATTATTCTGAACTTGACGAAATGAAACAGTATCCTGCCCCCGTACAAAAGTTATTGAAAAAATTTGCCCGTGTAAAAGCGGATAAGCTCGTGAAGATGATCTTATAATAGTCAATCACTCTGTCATGGTGATATTTTCTCATTCAAAAAACATAAAAAAAGACCGCACTTTCGCGGTCTTTTTTAAACGACACAATCAGTTAAGAAATGGAAACATTTTTTGTATCATCAATAATTAAATAGGCTTTCGCCACCGGTCCATGTACACCAACCACTTTGATTAATTCAATATCCGCTGTTGAACTGGGTCCCGCAATTAAGTTAATGCAAGATGGCATACGCTCACCTTGCTTCGCTTTTTGATGAAGAATTTCAGAAAGCTGTGCCACACGTGGCAAAATCGTACTTTTGTTTAATACAACAATCGACACTTTTGGTAATAAGCTCACTGAACGTCCACGCTGTGCATCAGAAAATAACACAATTCCACCGGATTCGGTTAAACCGTATTCTGCAAACACAATTCCAATATTCGCAGTATTCGCAAAAGTGCGGTTAATTTCTGCTGCATTTTCTGACCAAATATGAGTTTCATATTTGGCTTGTACTGCCGGCGTAATCCCCGCTTCGACTAAACGAGAATCATCATTTAAAATCACTGGACCGCCACCATATTTCTCACACATTGCCAACAAATCAGCAGTAGCTTGTTCTGGTGTGGTCACTTGGCAATTGACTAACATGGTTTGCGACGCAAATTCCACGAACGCATCACAACGCTGGTCAAGACTTAACTCGGTTAAACGAGTCACTGGATAATCATTTAGCGGATGATATTCACTGACGACTTGCGTACGAGGCTCACGTCCTAATTGTTTGGCAAGGTGATCTAAAAACTGTTGTCTATTATTTTGATCTAACATCGAAATTCCTCACTTAATTAACGGTTTTTAAACCAAGAACGGAAGCTTTCGCCTTCAGCGTCTGGTAAATCACGGGCTTTTGTCCATTCAGCAATCGCACCTACTTGAATCGGCATTTTGCCATCACGAATCGCCAATTTCGCCACTTTCGCCCCTACATTCATACCAATTTTCCACAGACTTGGGTGACTATTTGCTAACGTGAACGCTTTGACAGAAAGCCGTTCTGCTAATGGATTCATACCTGATTCGGCAATATGACGGCGGTGTTTTAATAACAAATTGGCGAGTGGAATTTTCACAGGACAAACTTGGTTACACGCCGTACATAAGGAACATGCTGAAGGTAAGTCTTTAAACTCCTCATACCCCCCTAAAATAGGTGAAATCACTGAACCGATTGGACCCGGATAAATCGAACCATAACCATGACCACCAATTTGACGATAGGCTGGACAAGTATTTAAACAAGCGCCACAACGAATACAACGTAAAACCTCACGAAACTCTGAACCGAGCATTTTTGAACGACCATTATCGACGATCACTAAGTGGAACTCTTCAGGTCCATCAGTTTCCCCAGCTAGACGTGGTCCAGTTAACCAAGTGTTATAGCCCGTTAAACGTGCCCCTACCGCACTGCGTGCAAGCAAGGTAATTAGCACATCCACTTCTTTAAAGGTTGGCGCTAAACGCTCCATACCCATCACTGCAATATGTGTTTTTGGCAAGGATGTGGCTAAACGTAAGTTCCCTTCATTAGTGACTAAACATACGCTGCCCGTTTCTGCCACCGCAAAGTTACAACCGCTTACGCCGATATCCGCTTCTAAGAAATCATTACGGATCGTTTCACGAATAAATAGGGTCATTTCTTCTGGTGTATCGGAACCGGTATAACCTAATTTTTCAGCCAGTACTTTACGGATTTGATGACGGTCTTTATGAATGGCAGGTACCACAATATGTGAAGGCTTATCTTCTGCCACTTGTAAAATATATTCACCTAAGTCAGTTTCAACGACTTTGATCCCCTCAGCTTCTAACACATGATTCATGCCAATTTCTTCCGTCACCATGGATTTCGATTTGACAATTTTCTTGGCATTTTTCTGCTTGGCGACGTCTTTAATGTAATTTGTGGCTTCTTCTGCTGTTGCCGCAAAATACACATGACCACCATTTTGGGTCACTTTCTCTGAAAGCTGATACAAATAAGCATCTAAATTTTCAATGACATGGTTACGAATCTCTTTGGCATGCTCTCGCCATTCTTCCCAATGCCCTAATTCCTCCACCATTTTCTGGCGGTTTGCACCGATACGCTCTTGTGCCATCACCACAGCTTTACGCATAATGTCATTTTGAATTTCTTCATTGATGCGTGGTTTAAATTTAAGGTGGCTCGTTTTAATAGACATCATTCTCCCCCTTAGCGACTCATTAACACTTCAGCAATATGCATCACTTTTACATGATGCCCCTCACGTTTGAGACGTCCGCCAATATTAAGTAAACAACTGACATCTGCACCGATTAAATACAACGGCTTCACCGCCATAATATGCTGTACTTTTTCTTTCACCATTTCGCCTGAAATTTCCGCCATTTTGACGGAGAATGTGCCACCAAAACCACAACAAGTTTCTTGATTATGGATCGGCAATAAATTTAATCCTTCCACCTGCTGTAATAATTTCACTGGCTCTTCTTTCACGCCAAGTTTACGGAATAAGCTACAAGAAGGGTGATATACCGCGTTACCCGCGAGTTTCGCCCCCACATTGACAACCTTTAACTGATTCACAATAAAATCGGTTAAGTCGTAAAAACGATCCGCCACTTTTTGAGCGCGCGCAGCCCATTCGGGTTCCTCTTTCAAGTATTCTGCATAAGTTTTAATGGCATACACGCAAGAACCAGCAGGGGCAACGATGGGATAATCATTGACTTCAAAAGTTTCAATCAATTTTTTCATGCCAGGGATAGCAGATAAAACATAACCGCTGTTAAGCGCAGGTTGCCCACAACAACCTTGTTGTTCAAGAAAGGTAATTTTACATCCGAGTTGTTCTAAAAGGAGAACAGACTGTTTAGCGACATTGGATTTTAAGGCATCACCAATGCACGTCACATAAAAATTGACATTCATTTTCATCACTCCAATAAATGCGGATATAGCTAACTCGGGCAAGTTAGCTATATTTAAAAAAAGACATCAAAAATAAATTAGTAAATAACAACTGCAACCAACGCTGCGATAACACCATAGAGGAACATTGGAACCACCGTCCGTTTTAAAATCGAACCTTCTTGGTTACTGACATTTAATACAGTACATACGGCAATAATGTTATTCAAACACACCATGTTACCCATTGCACCGCCCACAGATTGTAGTGCAAGGATTAATGGTACAGACATGCCTGTGGTTTCAGCGATAGAGAGTTGGATCCCACCAAAAGTTAAATTTGAAACAGTATTAGATCCTGAGAAAAATGCACCGATAGCACCAAGATAAGAGGAGAAATACACCCATTTATCTCCAGTAACATCAGCGAAGGTTTTACCAATAGTAATCACCATAGAATCATAATTCTCATTGCCAACTAACATTAATTTTACCATAACTAAGGCGCCTAATAACGCAAAGAATGGTTTTTTCGTTTGTTGATAGGTGCTCACCGCAATGGTTTTGGCTTTTGCCCCATTGAGTTTAAACACAAAAATCGAAATGATCACCGTGACAATAAATGGAATCAGTGAAGGCACATATAAAGTTTTATAGCTTTCGTTAATACCTTGACCCAAGATATTGTTTAAAGACAAGATTAACGCTTGGCTCACTTTGAATTCACCGAAGGCACCTAAAGATACAGAGAACCAGGTAGTCGCATCATTTAATAATTGCTTAATCCCTAATTGGTGAATACGTGTCACAATTAAGATCGCAATCAACATCATGGTTGGGAATAAGGCTTTAACCAGTACGCCAAATTCCACTTTTTCGAGCTGTATGTCTGCCTGCGCTGTTTTACTCACCCCAATCCCTTTATTCGCCACGAGAATTGAGATAAATAAACCGATAGCTCCCCCCACTAAAGCAGGGAACTCATAGTTCACTTGCGCTAATAAGAAATAAGGAATAGTACAAGCTAAAATGCTGATATAAATGAAAACAAGATTCTGTTTGATTTGTTGCCAGCTGACTAAGAAACGTAACGCTAAGACGGGAATCACAAAGGCTGCAATGAAGTGAATAAATGCCGTTTTCTGCCCCACTTCAAGTACTACGTCTTCGCTTAATCCTAATGGTCCGAAACCAAACCAAGTTGGTGTACCAACCGCACCGAAAGAAACCGGTACAGAGTTCATCACTAACGCTAGCATTGCCACTTGTAGCGGTTTAAAACCTAAACCCATCAAGATTGGCGCGGCAATCGCTGCTGGCGTTCCAAAGCCACTCGCGCCTTCAATCATAAAGGCAAATGCCCAACCAATGATCATAATTTGCGCCACTGGATTCGGATTGATATTGGCTAACCATTTACGTAATACATCGGTGCTGCCTGATACTTCCATCATGCGGTTAAATAAAATTGCACCAAAAATAATTGTAATCGGTGTTTGTGTCGCAATTAATCCCGCAATGACATTGGCATTTAAACGGGTTAAATCTGTCCCAAAATAAAATGCTTGTAAGAGATAAGTTAAAACAGCAATCAAAGGAAGTGCGATATAAGACGGTAAGCTATTACGTTTTACCATTAAATAAATCAATAAGACAATAGGAAGAATACTTAAAAAGAAAACCATAAAAAACCCTACATAAAAATTAAATTTGAGATAACATCAAAATATCAACGCCAAAGAATAACTATTTATGAGTATGTATTTTCATGAAAAATAAAACTACACAAATAATATACCACTTAAAATGTTAATAAGTTGTTATATTAAAGTAATTTTAAAAAAATGCTTTAAAAATCAGATTTTTTTCTGTGACAAAACTCACACATCTTATATTTTACGAACCGTTTGATTAATTTATATACGAATATAAGCCAATTTCTTATTTTTATATCAGAAATAATTTAATTTATTAGTTAAAATAAATAAGGCTGTATGACATATCACACAGCCTTATTTTTTGACTCACTCTATTTATTTTATGTTACAGTTTTTCCACTAATTCCACCGCGGCACCAATATAGGTTGCAGGCGTCATTTGTTGTAAACGGATTTTTTCTTGCGCTGGAATATCTAATGTTTCGATAAATTCACGCATCGCTTCTGCATCCACACGCTTACCACGGGTTAACGCTTTTAATTTCTCATACGGCTTTTCAATACCATAACGACGCATCACTGTTTGGATAGGTTCGGCAAGGACTTCCCAGTTTTGATCCAACTCATCACGTAAATGCTGCTCGTTCACTTCTAATTTACTGATACCTTTACGTGTCGCCGCGTACGCAATTAAACAATAGCCTAATCCCACACCTAAGTTACGTAATACGGTGGAATCCGTTAAATCACGTTGCCAGCGAGAAACCGGTAATTTTGCGCCTAAATGTGCCATGACTGCATTGGCTAAACCAAGATTTCCCTCTGAATTTTCAAAGTCGATTGGATTGACTTTATGTGGCATGGTTGAAGATCCAATTTCACCGGCAATGGTACGTTGTTTGAAATGATTTAACGCAATATATCCCCATAAGTCACGGTCAAAATCGATAATAATAGTATTAAAGCGCGCCATATTATCGAAAAACTCAGCAATGTAGTCATGTGGTTCAATTTGTGTGGTATATGGGTTCCAAGTTAAGCCTAATGATGTCACAAACTCTTCACTGAATTGATGCCAATCAATATCAGGATACGCTGATAAATGGGCATTATAGTTACCTACCGCACCATTGATTTTACCTAAAATGTCAATCTGCTGTAATTGTTTATACTGACGTTGTAAGCGATACACCACGTTCGCCATTTCTTTCCCCATCGTAGAAGGCGATGCAGGTTGTCCATGTGTACGCGAAAGTAATGGGATCGTCTTATACTCATTAGCAAGTGCGGTAATATCGGCGATCAATTTTTGCCATTCTGGCAGAATCACCGTTTCACGTGCCGTTTTTAGCATTAATGCATGCGAAAGATTGTTAATGTCTTCTGAGGTACAAGCGAAGTGAATAAATTCACTGATTTTGGCTAATTCTGGTAAAGCTTCACTTTTTTCTTTTAAGAAATATTCCACCGCTTTCACATCGTGGTTCGTCGTGCGTTCAATTTCTTTAATACGTTCAGCATCTTGCACACTGAAATTTTCAACGATGTGATTCAAGTAATCGTTTGCCTCTTGAGATAATAAAGAAACTTCTTGAATTTGATCGGTGGCAGCTAATTTTTGTAACCAGCGCACTTCCACTGTCACACGAAATTTTAACAAGCCAAATTCACTAAAAATTGAACGTAGTGAACTCACTTTGTCTTGATAACGACCATCAATCGGGGAAAGTGCAGTTAATGCATTAAGTTGCATAGCGGTTTGCTCCATAAAATAAAATGATTAAAGTGAAGAATAAATCTGTTTTGCCATAGCGATAATTTTGCGACGAGAGAATAACACTTGCCATTTTGTTCCCCCCACTTGGCGCCATAATACCGCAGAACGAATGCCCGCTAATAAGCAGGCGCGAATACGATGATGCATAGCTAATTGCTGTAAATAAAGCGTGGAACCTGTCACTTGAATTTTTTTACCTAATGGGCTGATGACATCCACATAAATGCTGGCTAAAGTGGACAACATTTGTTCATCAAGTAAATCATAATGTTCAAGTTGCGTTGGTAAATATTGAATACGGCGTGCAAGTTCTGCTTTTGCATGGGGATCTTTATTCAGCTTACTCTCTAACGCCAGTAAGCTAATCCAATATCGGCTTAAATCCGACCCTGTTCCATGCATTTGTTCTAACAAGGTTTCAAGCCCCAATTTTAAATTCTGCGCTTTACCACCAAAGACGGCCAAAGTATCTTCTGGGTAAATTTGTAACAAGGTATTCAGACTGGTTTCAAACGCTGCCTGATCCGCTTGCCCTTCATGAGCAAATTGTTGTACCAATTTTGCGGCTTGACACACACCTGCCAGAGCTAAAGTAATATCGTAGTAATTCGCCATAGGATTGGAAATAGGATGATGAAAAATCGGGGGACAATATAGCACTTTTTAACATTTTTTTAAAGCAAACGATGTCACCGCTGAAAACTTGATCTAGATCGCAAAAATAAAAATCCAGCTTGTAAAACTAAAACGTTTTAGTTAGGATTAAAATGATGAAAATCCAATCTGTGGGAGAAAGCAAAATGGGCAAAATCTGGGTATTAGGCGATGCGGTGGTTGATTTAATTCCGGAAGGGGAAAACACTTATTTACGTTGTGCTGGCGGAGCCCCCGCGAATGTGGCAGTAGGCATTGCGCGTTTAGGCGCCACAACTGGCTTTATTGGACGAGTGGGAGATGACCCATTAGGACGCTTTATGTTAAACAAATTACAACAAGAAAATGTCTGTACCCAATATATGCACCTCGATCCCAAACAACGGACTTCCACCGTGATTGTTGACTTAAAAGAAGGTGAACGCAGTTTTACTTTTATGGTGAATCCAAGTGCGGATCAATTTTTAGAACTTTCTGATCTGCCACATTTTAACCCAAATGATTGGTTACATTGTTGCTCTATTGCGCTTATCAATGAACCTTCACGTTCCAGTACATTTGCCGCGATTCATCGAATTAAAGCAGAAGGGGGATTCTTCTCTTTCGATCCGAATTTACGAGAATCGTTATGGAATAGCCCAGCAGAAATGAAAACCGTTGTAAATCAAGTGGTCGCCTTGGCTGATGTATTAAAATTTTCCGAAGAAGAATTATTGTTCTTAACTGACAGCGATACGCTATCAGACGCTACCGCTAAACTGACCCAACACTATCCCGATAAGCTCATTATTGTGACATTGGGTAAATTAGGCGCAACCTATTACTTACAAGGCAAAAGCCAATTGGTTTCCAGTAAAAAAGCGTTAATCCCCGTTGATACGACAGGGGCAGGAGATGCTTTCGTCAGTGGACTCTTATTTGGTATCTCACAAGTAAAAAATTGGCAAAATCCAACCGCACTTGTCGAGATCATCAAACAAGCCAATGCATGCGGCGCATTAGCGACAACGGCAAAGGGCGCCATGTCTGCGTTACCCAATAAACAGCAATTAGATGCCTTTCTCGCTGAGTAAAGTGCGGTCATTTTTCTGCCATTTTTGGACATCACCTATGTATATTTTTAATCAAGGCAAATACAAAAGTTTGCACGCACAGCAAGTCGGGGAACTTGCACAGATTCGACAACATGTACTACGCGATACACAATTTCGCCCGACTTATCATCTTGCGCCAGAAACAGGCTTATTAAATGATCCTAATGGTTTAGTGTTTGATGGCGAAAAATATCATATTTTTTATCAATGGTTCCCGTACGCCGCAATACACGGAATGAAACATTGGAAACATTTTATTACGTATGATTTTCACCATTTTCAAGCTGCAGATCCATTGATTCCAGATGAACTATTTGAATCACACGGTTGCTATTCGGGTGGCGCACTGTTATGGCAAGATCAGATTGTTGCTTTTTATACTGGCAACACGCGCAACGCAGAAAATCAACGTATTCCACACCAAAACATCGCGATTTTTAAGAAAGACGGCACACTCTTAAAAAAACGTTGCTTGTTAAATCAAGCCCCAACAGGTTATACCGAGCACGTCAGAGATCCCAAACCATTTATAACGGAAGAAGGCAAAATTCGCTTTATTCTCGGTGCACAACGTGAAGATCTTTCTGGCACAGCGTTAATCTATGAAATGACCGATCTTGATGCCACACCACAACTTATCGGTGAATTCAAACTCCCTGATTTTGATAACCAGCAGGTATTTATGTGGGAATGCCCTGATTTGCTCAAGCTTCAAGAACAAGATCTGTTTCTTTGGTCCCCTCAAGGCAAAGCACAAAAAACCTACTGTTTCCAAAATCACTACCATGCCACTTATGCGCTGGGTCAATATGCCAATTTGCACTTTTCCGCACAGCATATCGAAGAACTGGATTATGGCTTTGACTTTTATGCGCCACAAAGTATTCAGGGATCGGAAGGTATCTATTATGCTTGGGTTGGCTTACCAGACTTAACCTATCCAACGGATGAATACCAATGGCATTCTATGCTAAGTTTGCCACGTCAATTTTCAATTCAGCAGGGAATACTTTATCAGCGCCCAATTCCACAAGTGTATGACCAGTGTCTACCTGCGCATAAATATTGGGTGGAGGGCAAGCAACAAATTCCACATTTAGATCGTAGCTATGTTGCTTTTGATGCTGAAAATCAGCCTTTCACACTGCGTTTTTTCACAAACCAGCGAGGACAACAACTGATTTTACGCTATCAAAATGGCATACTGACGCTAGATAGAACATACACAACACAGACCGCCTTGATGCAACAATTTGGTGAACAACGCCATTGTATTTTGCCTCAATTAAACCATGTGGAAATATTCTTTGATCGTTCTGTCGTGGAAATTTTTTTAAATCAAGGTGAGAAAGTGATGACTTCACGTTTCTTTATTGCAGATCGAGAAAATGCGTTAGATAGCTCTCGCCCGCTCTGTGTTTCTGTGGCAGAATTAAAACCCATTATCTTAACACCCTAAGTTTTCATTTATTTCTCTTTACAGCATGAGCATTACTAATAAAAAACGTATCACCCTCAGCGATATTGCGAAATGTTGTGGTTTATCCACCACTACCGTCAGTATGATTTTAAATAATCGAGGTGAGGAATTTAAAATTAAAGCGGAGACGTGTCAACGCGTAAAAGCCATTGCGGAACAACAAGGTTATCGAGCAAATGTCTACGCCAAATCACTCAAAATGCAACGCTCTAATGTAATAGGTTTCGTGATTCCAGATCTGACGAACTACGGCTTTGCCTGTACAGCTAAAATATTAGAAAAGCAGTGTCGTGAAAATGGTTTACAACTTATTATTGCCTGTTCAGATGACAATCCACAGCAAGAAAAATTAGCGATTGAGCGCTTATTGGATCGTCAAATTGATTTTTTAATTACGGCCCCTACTCATCAAGATCCGAGTTACTACCAGAAAATCGGTCAACACACTCCTATTTTACAATTGGATCGTTATGTACCAGACTTGGCGCTGAACTATGTCATCAGTAATGATAGTGAACACATTACGACTTTAATTTGCCGTCTATGTGACCAGTATCAGCTAACAGAATTCATGTACTTTGGCGGACAGCGTACCCTTTCTCCTAGCGAATCACGCTTAGCGGGCTTTTTACAAGGGCTTAAACAAGCCAATCTTAACCTAAAAAAAGAATGGATATTACACCGCACCTATCAACCAGAATCAGGTTATCAAATGTTAGCGGAGACAGAAGCTAAACTAGGTCGTTTACCTCAAGCGATCTTCACCGCTTCCTATACTTTGTTAGAGGGCGTGTTACGTTACTTAACAGAGCAAAAAAAAATGGATTTATTACTTAATCGTCAGTTACATTTAGCCACTTTCGATGATCACGATATCTTAAATGCCCTGCCATTCCACATACATTCTATTAAACAAAATCACCCCCAGCTTGCCCAGCAGATTTTCCAACATATTATGCGTTACTTTGCAGGTAAAAAAAGCCCTAACCAAAAAATCGACTGTGACGTCATTTATCGTGATTAAGCTATCACAACGCTGAAGACAAGGAGAATAAAGTAATTCTCCTTTGTTTTATTAAACGACGCTTTCTTCTTGTTCCATTCAAACAATACATCGCTTCTTTTCAAAAAATGTGATCTAGCGCACAAAACTAAAACGTTTTAGTTAAATGCACTTTTATAACTAAAACGTTTTAGTTAAAATAAAATTACACACTTTTTCTACATCAACACAACTTTATAGGTGGTGACCATGAACTTCTCGCAAATCGCCCAACAAGTGATTGACAAACTCGGTGGTAAAGACAATATCTCTGCTGCGGCACATTGTGCTACCCGCTTGAGAATCGTTGTAAAAAATGAAAACTTGATTGATAAAAAAGGCATTGAGAATATTGAAGGTGTCAAAGGTCAATTTGCCGTAGCAGGACAATACCAAATTATTTTTGGTTCTGGCACAGTCAATAAAGTCTATGCAGAGTTAAGCAAGTTGTTAGGTATCGGTGATATGACGACTTCTGAAGTCGCTGCCGCTGGTACAGAAAAACAAGGGTTATTACAACGCTTAGTGAAAGGTCTAGCTGATATTTTCGTCCCAATTATTCCTGCCATCGTTGCCGGTGGTTTGTTAATGGGTATTCACAGTATGTTGACAGCAAAAGGTTTCTTCGTTGAAGAAAAAAATGTTGTCGATCTGTATCCCGCAATAGCTGATTTAGTGGATTTTATTAATACCATTGCAAATGCACCTTTTGTCTTCTTACCTGTATTACTTGGTTTTTCCGCTACTCGAAAATTTGGCGGTAATCCATTCTTAGGAGCGGCGCTTGGCATGCTATTAGTGCACCCAGCACTTTCTGATGGCTGGAATTATGCACTGACACTCGCTAAAGGCAATATTCAATATTGGCATATCTTTGGTTTAGAAATTGAACGTGTCGGCTACCAAGGTACAGTTATCCCCGTTCTTGTCGCCTCTTGGGTCTTAGCAACCTTGGAGAAAAACCTACGTAAAGTCGTCCCGTCATTTCTTGATAACTTAATTACCCCACTTTTTGCATTATTTATAACGGGCTTACTCGCTTTTACCGTAATAGGTCCTATCGGGCGTGAAGCGGGGTCTTTAATTAGTACAGGCTTGACCTGGTTGTATGACACATTAGGATTCGTGGGGGGTGCCATTTTCGGTACACTTTACGCACCCATTGTTATCACAGGTATGCACCAAACATTTATCGCTGTCGAAACACAATTGCTTGCTGAGGTGGCTCGCACTGGAGGTACCTTTATCTTCCCAATCGCCGCAATGTCAAATATTGCTCAAGGTGCAGCTTGTTTGGGCGCCGCTTATGTGATGAAAGATGCCAAAGTAAGAGGGATCGCCGTACCTTCTGGCATCTCAGCCTTGTTAGGGATTACTGAGCCCGCCATGTTCGGTGTCAACTTACGCTATCGCTATCCTTTCATATCTGCCATGATCGGTGCTGGCATTTCCAGTGCGGTCATTGCCTTGTTTAATGTTAAAGCCATTGCTTTAGGCGCTGCGGGCTTGCCGGGGATCCCCTCAATTAAGCCGGATAGTTTAGCAATGTATTGTGTCGGTATGCTTATTTCCGCATCGATTGCATTTACTCTCACGGTCATTTTAGGTAAAAGAGCACAACTAAAAGCAGAATAAGACGATTGTTGCGTGTATAAAAATGCCGTGATAGAAAAAAATCACGGCATTTTTCTTTTTAAAAGCGTATGATATCCGCATATTGGATGCTCATTTTTATTGTCTAGGATCTTTTATGAAATCGTTAACTCAACTTCTCTTCATCCTTACCGCACTTTTACCTACCTCGCTTTTTGCTCACATCCATGTCGAGCAAGCCCAGATGTTCAGTGCCAAAGCCGGTGAGCCAAGTGCCATATTCATGAATATTCATAATACGGGAAATGAAGATGTGAGTTTAGCGCTAGTACAAAGTGATATCCGTGCCGATATCGTCTTACACGGCACACAACATGGCAAGATGATTGAAGTCACTGGTATTAACCTACCGGCACATCAAATGACAGCGCTCAAACGGGGTGGATTACATATCATGGTGTTTAATGTCGAACAAGATCTCAACGTGGGTGATACCTTCCCACTGCGTTTACTCTTTGACAACGGTGAAATCATGCATATTGAGGCAAAAATTATTCAATACTAATAAATCACCTCAGAAATCGTCTAAAATACGCGATATGATTTGTTATTTTCAACATGGATAGAATAAGTATGCATATTTTAATTATTGGACCCTCTTGGGTTGGCGATATGATGATGTCGCATAGCCTGTATCAAACACTCAAACAACAATATCCCCAGTGTGAAATTGATGTCATGGCACCCAATTGGTGTAAACCTCTCTTAGAACGTATGCCTGAAGTGCGACAAGCCATTACAATGCCATTAGGACATGGGGCATTTGCCTTGGGTGATCGTTATCGCTTAGGCAAAGCATTACGCCACCAATATGATATGGCGATTGTTCTACCTAATTCACTCAAATCCGCATTCATTCCTTTTTTTGCCAAGATTCCGCTTCGCCGTGGTTGGAAAGGCGAAAGTCGCTATCTCTTTTTAAATGATTTACGCAGTAATAAAAAAGACTATCCGATGATGGTGCAACGCTATATTGCTTTAGCTTTTGAAAAAGGTGCTGTGCCGAAAGCAGAGGATTTGCCACGACCAGTTCCCTATTTAACGGTCGATCCCGTCACACAACAACATACCTTAAAAAAATTTGAAAAACAGACCGCACTTATTTCCCCACGCCCGAGTATTGGCTTTTGCCCGGGAGCAGAATTTGGTCCAGCAAAACGCTGGCCTCATTATCATTATGCTAAATTGGCAGCAATGCTGATTCAACAAGGCTATGCCATTCGTTTGTTTGGTTCTGCCAAAGATGAAGCCGTAGGCGAAGAAATCCGCCAAGCGCTACCTGAAACAATGCGTCACTTTTGCATAAATCTGGCAGGGCAAACCAGTTTGAATGAGGCAGTGGATTTAATCGCTGATTGTACCGCTATCGTCACCAATGACAGTGGACTCATGCATATCGCAGCCGCAGTTCAACGCCCTTTAGTGGCACTTTATGGACCAACGAGCCCCACTTATACGCCTCCACTTTCTGAAAAAGCCGTAATTATTCGTTTAATTGAAGGTGGCTTAATCAAAGTACGTAAAGGCAAAGACAGTGACGAAGGTTACCATCAAAGTTTAATTGATATTCAACCGGAATTGGTATTCGATAAACTCACAGGATTACTTGCTAACACATGAAAATTTGTTTAGTCAAAACCTCATCAATGGGCGACATTCTGCACAGTTTACCTGCGCTCACCGATGCCCAACGCGCCCTCCCCAATTTACAAGTTGATTGGGTGGTCGAAGAAAGTTTCGCTGAAATTCCCCATTGGCATAGCGCCGTCCGACAGGTTATCCCCATTGCTCTGCGACGTTGGCGTAAAACCCCATTTACCGCCCTAACTCGAAAACAGTGGAAAACTTACCGCACTTTATTACAATCAGAACAATATGATGCGGTCATTGATGCACAAGGCTTACTTAAAAGTGCCCTTTTTGCCACTCGATTAGCGCGAGGCACACGCCATGGTTACGATCGTCATTCGATTCGTGAACCGATTGCCGCCTGTTTCTACGATAAAAAATACGCCATTAGCTATCAACAACATGCTGTCGAACGTATTCGCCAGCTGTTTGCACAAAGCCTAAATTATCCCTTGCCCCATACACAAGGCGATTACGGCATAGCACGCCATTTCCCACAACACGCACAAACGATGCCTTATGTCCTCTTTTTCCATGGCACCACACGCCAAGATAAATTTCTACCGGACAGACAATGGCGGACATTAGCAGAAAAACTGACCGCACAAGGTATCCAAATTCACGTACCTTGGTCAAATCCTCAAGAAAAACAGCGTGCAGAGAGGATCGCCCAAGGGCTTGATCTTGTGACGATTTTGCCAAAATCCACATTATCCGAGTTAGCACAGCAGATTGTGAATGCCAGCGCTGTTGTTTCTGTTGACACCGGATTGGCACATTTAAGTGCCGCACTCGATAAAACCAACTTGACTCTCTATGGTGCCACGGATCCCAAACTGATCGGCTCCTACGGCAAAAACCAGCATTATCTCGTTGCTGAGAGTATGGATAAGATTGAAGCTGATGAAATTTTCCAAAAATTGACCGCACTTTTATCGTTAAACACGATATAAGCTAACAGACCGATCCCCATATCCAACTGTTTTAGTAATATACCAACAGTCAATTGAAACTGCCTATACGGCAGTTAACACTTGAAAGCAACAGCAGACAAACTAGCACGCTTTCTAAGCTGCCTACACGGCAGTTAACTGGGTAAATTGCTTTCAGGCGTTCTAGTGAAATTTCTAAGCTGCCTACACGGCAGTTAACATACATCTGCAACTCTGCCCATTTCCGATGCTTTTCTAAGCTGCCTACACGGCAGTTAACTAAAACAGTCTAATCGACATCCCTTTATTCAGCAAGTATGGCGCCGATCAAACTGTTAAAAACCCTTTTTCTAGACATAGAAATAACCCTTTGATCTTATTAGATAAATAATCTAGCCAGAAAAAAGGGTTAGCAATTTAGATGTGATTATTCTGCGTTAGCAGGAGGTGTATTGGATTTGCGACGTTTACCAATATTTTTCGTATCTTTATGACGCAGTTTCACTTTTTTCTTTTGTTCTTGTTTTTGCTTCTCTTCACGTTTTGCTTTAATGCGGGCTTTTTGCTTTTTACTGACCGTTTTAATTTCTCCCTCTTTCGGTGCTTTGGTGCGAGGTGCTAAGCCTTCGATAATACGTGCTTTCAGTAATTCTTGGGTGTAACGTTTGACTTTACCCAACAATTTATAATCATGGGCTTCCACAAAAGACACCGCTACGCCTTTTTTACCTGCGCGTGCAGTACGTCCAATACGGTGCAAATAGGTATCTGCGCTGTATGGTAAGTCGAAGTTCATGACATGGCTGACATCTTCGATATCAATCCCACGTGCGGCGACATCAGTTGCTACCAAGACCGTCACAATACCATTTTTAAGTTTATCAATAGCGTTATTGCGTTGAGTTTGTGCCATTTCACCTTCTAAATAGGTGGAACGAATACCGCGTTTACGCAAAGTTTCGGACAGTTCACGCACATCTTCACGTCGACGCACAAAAACAATACCTCGGCTCACCTGTTCTTCATCAATAAAACGTGCCAATAATTTGATTTTGTGTTCATTGCTGTCAGCATGATAGTACCATTGCTGAATTTTTTTACGCTCACGGCGACTTGGCTCAGCGTCAATTTGCACGGGGTCTGTTAATAAGCGACTGGCGAAATCCACCAGCAATTCGCCCTCTAATGTGGCGGAAAATAACAAGGTTTGTTTACGCCAGCGAGTTTCGGCGGCAATTTTTTCGGCATCTTGTCCAAACCCCATTTGAAGCATACGATCCGCTTCATCAAAGATGAGAATTTCGACTGAACGACAGTCAAAGTTTTCTTCTTTAATGTATTGCAATAAGCGTCCTGGGGTTGCCACTACGATATCTTGATTGCTGTTAAAAATTTCCCCGTGGTTTTGGTAAGCCACTCCACCGGTAATTGTCGCGATACTCAAGTTCGTGAATTCCGCAAAGCTTTCTGCCTGCTCTGCCACTTGCATAGCGAGTTCACGAGTTGGCGTTAAAATTAAAATACGTGGGGCACCCGGTTTGCGACGTGGGTAATCAAGTAAGTGCTGAATGGCTGGCAGTAAAAAGGCGGCTGTTTTACCGGTACCTGTTGGTGCAGAGCCTAGCACGTCACGTTGTTCCATAGCGGCGGGAATCGTTTCTTGCTGAATCGCTGTTGGACGAGTGTAGCCTTTTTTAGCGAGGGCTTTCAGTAAGGCAGGAGCGAGATCAAAATCTTGAAAAGTGGCTAATGTCATGGGTATGGCTTTCTATCATTGTAAAATTGTGGCAGATTATAGCGCACTTTGTCCGTGTTGCGAAATGAAGACGCTATTTGTACCAAAAGGCGGGCAATATTAAGGAAAAATATGTCAGCAAAACAAAACGGTTTTACCTTTAAACAATTTCATATTGAGCACCATCGTTGTGCGATGAAAGTAGGCACTGACGGGATTTTATTAGGTGCGTGGTCGGATGTCAGTCAAGCTGAACGGATTCTCGATTTGGGAACTGGCACAGGTTTAATCGCCTTGATGTTAGCACAACGTAGCACCAAAGAAAGCGAAATTCATGCCGTCGAATTAGATCAGGCTGCTTATTTACAAGCACAGGCAAATATTCACGCTTCGCCATGGGCACAGCGTGTGCATGTCTATCAACAAGATGCCGCCGAATTTTGCCGAAACGCTGTGAATAAGTTTGATTTAATTGTGGCAAATCCCCCTTATTTTCCACAGGGTGTGGACTGTGCTACGCCACAACGTGATCTCGCACGTTATACTGCCACGCATCGTCATGTTGATTGGCTAAATTGGGCATCTCATTGTCTTAGCGAGCAAGGCAAAATCAGCATGGTGTTGCCTTTTGAGGCGGGTGAAACGTTGTTAAAACAGAGCGCACTTTATTGTATTGCCCGTTGTGAAGTGATCACTAAAAAAGGCAAAGCTCCACAACGTTTACTGCTCACATTTTCCTTGCAAGCCCAACCGTTGCAGCCAAGCCAATTGATTATTTATGATGAAAGCAATCGCTATCATCCGGATTTTATTGGCTTAACCAAAGATTTTTATTTAGCGTTTTAAACACACAAAAAGGGAGCGAATATCGCTCCCATATCAATTGATAAAGTTTATTGTACTGACTGACGATGGGCTTTTTCCAATTTTGTCCAGTTGTAATAGCCATACAGTGAGTTGAGTAAATAAGCAGAATACATGGTCACCATCGCAAGCGATCCTTCTTTGGCCTGTGTCCACAACACAATGGAAATCACATTCAGTGCAATCCACAAAAGCCATTGTTCACGGTAACGCAAAATCATGAGAAGCTGTGCTACGACCACGATAACCGTGGTTAGCCCATCTAGCCCTGTTGAACTTCCGCCTGCGGCATTCAATGCTTGCACGAACAATAAAGTACCTATCGTGATAGTGCCCAATACGATTGCCCAGCCTTTTAAGGTTAAGGATTTGGCAATCACACTTTCTGCGCCTTCACTGCCTTTCTGTAAATTCTCACGCCATAAGAAATAACCAATAAATTGTGCGGGAATATACACATACAATACCGTATTCATCTCGCCGAGATAATTGGCTTGCCAAGCCACATAAAAGTAAGTGTAGGCAAAAATCAGCCCAAAGAAGTAGTTACTCACTTTTCCTTTACTGACAAACACCACACATAAAATGCCAGAAATACCTGAAATCATGCCCAAAATCGAATCTGGGTTTTGGATATAAATGACAATCTGCGCAATTAAAAACAGACTTAACCACGCCACTTCAAAAGGCTTCCAGCCTCCAAGAAATTCATTTTTTACGGCTTGTAAATTCATGCTGCTCTTCTCCTACAATGAAATTTAGGTTGATTTTTACATCGCTGATTACAAATGTCAATGATAAGCTACATTATCAATTATGAACCCATAATCAAGATATTTTTTGTTATATACAGATATAATACAAGGTTATTTTTTCTTCCCTCACATCCAAACAGAGATTTCGTTTTATTTTTGAGTGCAAGATCGCTAAAATAGCCGGCTATTTTTTAATGAAAGAACACGTCTTATATTTTTTATCAAGTCATCAAAACAAAGAGAATTATAACATTATGACATTTGCAGTCGGTCAACGTTGGATGAGTGAAAGTGAGAATAATCTTGGCTTAGGTTTAATTGTCGCCATAGATATGCGCACTGTCACCATTCTATTTCCTGCTTCTGAAGAGCAACGTATTTATGCTTTAAACTCTGCGCCTTTAACGCGCGTCTTATTTCAAATTGGCGATGAAATTGTGCATCATGAAGGCTGGAAAGGTAATGTCTTGGACATTCTTGAGAATAACGGTGTGGCGTTTTATTTACTCAAACGACAAGATAACGGCGAAGAAATCACGATTCAAGAAAGGGATATTGCTCATCAAATGACCTTTAGTAAGCCACAAGATCGTTTATTTACCACCCAAATTGACCGTAATGAACATTTCACCCTACGTTACCAAGCTCTGACTCACCAACAAGCCCAATTCCAATCGCCTTTACGTGGTTTACGCGGCATTCGTGCCGGCTTGATTCCACACCAGTTACATATTGCCAGAGAAGTAGGACAGCGTACCGCCCCTCGTGTGTTGCTCGCTGATGAAGTGGGATTAGGCAAAACCATTGAAGCGGGTATGATTTTACAGCAACAATTGTTTGCTGAAAAAGTGGAACGTGTTTTAATCATTGTGCCGGAAACTTTGCAACATCAATGGCTCGTGGAAATGCTACGCCGTTTTAACTTGCACTTTGCTTTATTTGATGAGGAACGCTGTGCCGATTTTGAAGATCCCGCTTCTGCTTTATGGATTAACCCATTTAGCACGGAATCACAGATTATTTGTGCCTTAGATTGGCTATGCGAAAAACCAAAACGTGTCGAACAGCTCCTCGAAGCGGGCTTTGATATGCTGATTGTGGATGAAGCTCACCACCTTGGCTGGTCAGAACATAACCCAAGTTTGGAATATCAATTAGTCGAACAGCTTGCACGTCAAATTCCCGCGGTTCTCTTGCTGACCGCCACGCCAGAACAGCTCGGACAAGAAAGTCATTTTGCCCGTTTAAGTTTGCTGGACCCCGATCGTTTCTATGATTATCAAGCCTTTGTACAAGAACAACAACAGTACCAACCTGTTGCCGATGCGGTGCAAAGTTTATTGGCGGATAAACCCTTAAGTACGGTGGAAAAAAACCATATTGCTGATTTGTTATCCGAGCAAGATGTCGAACCAATGTTAAAAGTGATCGACTCACAAGCTCACGACGAACAAAAAGCCCTGGCGCGTCAAGAGCTTATCGACAACCTGATTGATCGCCATGGCACAAGCCGCGTGTTATTCCGCAATACCAGACAAGGGGTGAAAGGTTTCCCACATCGTACTTACAACCAAATTACCCTTGAGTTGCCAAAACAATACAATAATGCGGCGAATGTGTTAGCGATGTTAGGAGAAAAAAGCGAAAACGATTCTTTTTACCCAGAACAAATGTTCCAAAAACTCAATCCTGATGCTCGCTGGTGGGAATTTGATCCTCGTCTAGCATGGTTAATTACCTTCTTAAAAAATCACCGAGAAGAAAAAGTGTTGGTGATTTGCCGACATGCGAATACCGCCATTCAATTAGAACAAGCCTTGCGTGAAAAAGAAGCTATTCGTGCGGCGGTTTTCCATGAAAAACTCAGCATTGTGGAGCGTGATCGCGCGGCAGCCTATTTTGCTCAACAAGAAGACGGTGCACAGGTATTACTCAGCTCAAGCATTGGTTCGGAAGGGCGCAACTTCCAATTTGCGAGTCATTTAGTGCTGTTTAACTTGCCTGATGATCCGGATCTCTTAGAACAATGTATCGGTCGTTTGGATCGTATTGGTCAAAGTCGTGATATTCAAATTCATGTGCCTTGCTTTGCCGACACCGGCCAAGTGGTACTTGCGCGTTGGTATCATGAGGGCTTAAATGCCTTTGAAGAAACTTGCCCAATGGGTATGACCTTGTTTGAAACACATCAAACACAGCTCAATAAATTTTTACAAAAACCGACTGCACTTGAAGGCTTTGCAGAATTTGTTAGCCTCACACGCAAACAGCAACATGAACTAAAACAGGCTTTAGAAAAAGGACGTGATCGCTTATTAGAACTGAACTCCAACGGGGGCGAACAAGCGCAACAGTTGGCAACAGATATTGCTGAACAAGATGGTACGACAGAACTGGTGAACTTCACTTTAAATCTGTTTGATATTATTGGCGTTGATCAAGAAGATTTGGGCGAAAAATCTATTGTGATCACACCGGCAAGTAATATGCTTGTGCCCGATTTTCCGGGCTTAAAAGAGGAAGGCGCAACTGTCACCTTTGACCGTCAACTTTCACTGGCACGCGAAGATGTCGAGTTTATGAGCTGGGATCACCCACTCATTCGTCACGGTATTGATCTGATCACTTCAGGTGATATCGGCAAAAGTGCGGTCAGTTTATTAATTAATAAAGCCTTGCCTGCAGGGACGTTATTGTTAGAAATGATTTATGTGGTGGAAGCACAAGCACCGAAAGGCTTACAGCTTACCCGTTTCTTACCACCTACACCAATCCGTTTATTGTTGGATCAAAAAGGCAATAACTTAGCGGAACAGGTGTCGTTCAATGCATTACAAAAACAGTTAAAGCCGATTGGCAAAAATATGGCAAATAAAGTGGTGAAAATGGTGCGTCCGAACATTGAGCAACTGGTCAAACTCAGTGAGCAAAAAATCGTTGCACAAGCACAACAAATTATCCACAATGCACAACAGCTTGCAGATCAGACATTAAGTGCAGAATTAAACCGTTTAACGGCATTACAAGCAGTGAATAAAAACATTCGCCAAGATGAAGTCGATGCACTCGAAAACATTCGCAGCCAGTCCCTCGCCCAGCTAAAACAAGCAACCTGGCGTTTAGACAGCTTGCGTGTGATTGTGAGTAACAAAGAATAAAACAGAGTAAAAACTTACCGCACTTTTCAAGTAAAACGGCACAGGCACAATGCGTGTGCCAAGAACATTGAGCAAACAAAATGGCATTAATCAGTTACACCCCACCGACCGATCCTTACCTTGATATCGTGCATTACGATGATCATTTTGTGGTGATCAACAAACCGAGCGGCTTGCTCTCCGTGCCGGGTAACCAGCCCCAATATTACGACAGCGCCATGTCGCGCGTGAAAGAAAAGTACGGTTTCTGTGAACCCGCCCATCGTTTAGATATGTCTACTAGCGGTTTGATTTTGTTTGCCTTGAGCAAAGCGGCCGATCGGGAACTGAAACGCCAGTTTCGTGAACGTGAACCGAAAAAACATTATCAAGCATTGGTGTGGGGACATCTGGAGGAAGACCAAGGGGAAGTCAACTTGCCATTAATTTGTGACTGGGAAAACCGCCCTCGCCAAAAAATTTGCTTTGAGCGGGGTAAACCAGCGCTCACGTTATATGAAGTGCTAGCCCGCTATCCTAACAACACAACAAGAGTGAAACTCACGCCAATTACAGGACGTTCTCACCAATTGAGATTGCATATGCTTGCCCTTGGACACCCAATTTTAGGTGATAAATTCTATGCCCCACCACAAGCCAAAGCCCTCTCGCCTCGCTTGTGTTTACACGCAGAACAGCTAGCATTTCGCCACCCAATTACGCAAGAATGGCTAAGCTTTAGTGCGCCACCTGCGTTTTAATTAAGTAAAACCGATTTTAAATGGTACAATCTACCATCAACGATGAATGAAAGAGAAAAGATTATGGCTCGTAAGAAGAAAACACGCCGCGTCAGCGATATTATGCCGGCTCGTAAAGTCGATAAAAAAGTCGAATTGCCAAAGGGAAAACCTGGTAAGAAATTAACACGCTATGAATTAGATGCCAAAGCGCGTGAAGACAAAAAGAAAAAGAAACGCAAAGGCTTAGCCTCAGGCTCTCGTCATAGTGCCACAGAAAACAATAACAATCATCAAGCGCTAGCGAAAAAAGATCCGCGCCTTGGTAGCCGTAAAAAAGTGCCTTTAATTGTGGAATTCGTGAATAAGCCAGAAAAAGGCATGACTATTCCACCGATGAAAGTGGAAGAAAAAGTGGCGAAACTAGACCCAATGTTGGAATTAGAACAATTGGAAAATAATGAATGCCTTAACCAATTATTAGATGCGTTAGATGCAGGCAAAACGCTAAGTGCAGAAGATCAACAATTTGTCGATGACTGTTTAGATCGTATTGCACAATTAATGGACGAGCTAGGCATTTCAGAAGATGACGATCCTGAAGAAGATCTCTTACGCACCTTTGAAAAAATCGATATTAACCAATTTAGATAAGTATGATGTGGACGAACATTTTATTGATTCTTGCCGTGCTGGTTATTGTGGCAATGGCGAGCTATGCGGGCTACTTATTATTGGCATTGCAAAAGCAGAAAAAAGCCATTGCCAATATGCGTACTGCCCGTAGTCAGCGCTTAACCGAAAGTATTGTGATTATTGCGAAAGCCATGCAAAATGGCGATTGTAATCATTCGGAAGGCGTCATTCGCTTAAAAATGTTGCTTGATCCCTTGGGCAAAAAGCTCAAAAATTATCAAGCCATGTATCAGCTGTATGAAGTGGTAATGGATATGCCAACCCATGAAAAGCGTCGCGAATTAAAGAAAAATGAACGTATGCGTTTAGACTTACAACGTGAAAGCGCCGAAGCGGAATTAGAGCAGAAAATTCGCTTAGAATTACAGCAATTATTAATTGATATGAAGTAAATGGAATCTTATTGGGGGAAATCATGTCCGATATTGTTTGGGATTTGGCGCTTATTCAAAAATATAACCAGTCTGGTCCACGTTATACGTCCTATCCAACGGCGTTGGAATTTAATGAAAATTATACCAACCAAGATTTTATTCAGGCGACAAAACGCTATCCAAATCGTCCTCTTTCACTTTATATCCATATCCCATTTTGCCATAAGCTGTGCTATTTCTGTGCCTGTAATAAAACCATTACTCGTCACCAACACAAAGCGGATATTTATCTCGACTTTTTAGAACGTGAAATAGAAAACCGTGCACCGCTATTTAAAGATCGTATCGCAACCCAAGTGCATTGGGGCGGGGGGACGCCAACTTATTTAACAGAGCAACAGTCCGCACGTTTAATGGCGATGCTACGCAAACATTTTACCATTGCCCCTGATGCGGAAATCAGCATTGAAATGGATCCGCGTGAAATTGAACTCAATATGCTCGATCATTTACGTCGCATTGGTTTTAATCGCATGAGTATGGGTGTGCAAGATTTCAATAAAGACGTGCAAAAAGCCATTAACCGTGTACAAGATGAAGACTTTATTGAAGCACTATTAAAACGCGCGCGTGAGTTGGGTTTCCAATCCACTAACCTCGATTTAATTTATGGTCTGCCACTTCAAAACGTCGATAGTTTTATGTTCACTTTGCAAAAAGTCATTGCATTAAACCCCGATCGTTTAAGTGTGTTCAATTACGCCCACTTACCAAGCCGTTTCGCTGGGCAAGCGAAGATTAAAAATGAGCAATTGCCGGCACCAGAAACCAAATTAACCATTTTGCAAAAAATGATCGAAACCTTAGGTGACGCAGGTTACAAATTTATTGGCATGGATCATTTCGCCAAACCAGATGATGAACTGGCGATCGCCCAACAACAAGGTGTATTGCACCGCAATTTCCAAGGCTACACTACACAAGAAGAATGTGATTTACTCGGCTTAGGTGTCTCGGCGATCAGCTTGTTAGGCGACACTTACGCACAAAATCAAAAAGAATTAAAACATTATTATACGGCGATTGATAACACCGGTCTTGCACTGCACAAAGGTTTTGCCATGAGCGAAGAGGATTGCTTACGCCGTGATGTGATCAAACAATTAATCTGTAACTTCAAATTAGATTATCAACCGATTGAACAGCAATACAGCATTCAATTTACCTCGCACTTTGCCGAAGATTTAAAACTGCTTGCGCCATTATCTGAAGACGGTCTATTAGAGATCGGTGAAAAGGCGATTCAAGTGTCGGCGAAAGGGCGTTTGCTGATTCGCAATATTTGCCTTTGTTTTGATACTTATTCCAGAGAACAGGCGAAACGCCAACAGTTCTCCCGAATTATTTAAACAAACTTTTTGAAAAACCACCGCACTTTGGGAGAAAACCATGTCCATTTCAAAAACAGATATCCTCAATGCCTTTCACTTTCGTCACGCTTGCAAAGCCTATGATCCAAGCAAAAAAATCAGTGAAGAGGATTTCCGTTTTATTTTAGAAACAGGTCGCCTGTCGCCGAGCTCATTTGGTTTCGAGCCGTGGAAATTCTTAGTGATTGAAAACCCAAAAATCAAAGCATTAATTCGTGATACGGCTTGGGGTGCGAAAGATAAAGTGATGGATTGCAGCCATTTTGTGGTAGTGTTAGTGCGCCAACCAGAGACCTTACTTGCTGATGGTGAATATGTGCAACATATGATGCGAGATATCCACCATATCCCTGAAGAAATGCGCAAAATCCGCCAAAATTTCTATCGTACGTTTAGCGAACAGGATTTTGCGTTAACTGAGAATCCAAAAGCCTTTTACGATTGGGCGTGTCGTCAAAGCTATATTGCCCTGGCAAATATGCTGACCAGTGCGGCAATGATCGGCATCGACTCAACCCCAATTGAAGGTTTCCCATTGGAAAAAATGGATCATATTTTTGTGGAACAAGGACTTTATGATCCGAAAACCTATAAACTGAGTGTGATGATCGCCTTTGGTTACCGTTTAAACGAGCCAAAAGCCAAAACACGCCAAGCCTTTGATGACGTGGTGGAGTGGGTAAGATAACAACCCGCATTTTAGCGAAAGAAAACCAAGAATAGGCGCTTATGGCGTCTATTTTTTATGGCTCTTGAAAACTAAACTTTGGCTATTTTTTCCCCTTCCCCTATAATGAAATTCACGCAAGCTGAAATGAAGGAGGCAACTATGTATTATATCGGGGTCATGTCAGGCACCAGTTTAGACGGAGTGGATTTGGCATTGATGGATTTTTCCTGTGTGCAACCACAACTTATCCATTCGGATTTTTACCCAATGCCACCCGCAATACGGCAACAGATTTCAGCATTATGTAACTCCGGCGCAACCACTTTACAAGCCTTAGGTGAGTTAGATCACCAACTGGGTTTACTCTATACCGAGTGCATTCAACAATTCTTACAAAAACATCGACTTTCCCCAGAACAGATCACGGCGATTGGTTGCCACGGACAAACCGTTTGGCATTCCCCAAACAGCCACTATCCATTTACTATGCAAATTGGCGATGCTAACCTGATCGCAGCGAAAACGGGCATTACCACGGTGGCAGATTTTCGTCGCAAAGATATGGCATTCGGTGGACAAGGTGCGCCACTGGTGCCGGCTTTTCATCAAGCCTTATTTCGGAAACCAAATCAAGCGACCGTGGTGTTAAATGTCGGTGGGATCAGCAATATTTCTCGCTTACTACCAAATGAAGAGGTCATTGGCTATGACACAGGTCCGGGCAATACGTTGCTCGATGCGTGGATCGAAAAGCATCAAGGCAAAGCCTATGATAAAGATGCAGAATGGGCGAAATCAGGTAAAGTAAATACGGACTTACTTGCTGATTTACTCGATGAACCGTTCTTCGCCCTTCCCGCACCAAAAAGCACAGGGCGCGAATTATTCAATCTGGCTTGGCTGAATAAAAAATTAGAAAAACACACCGCACTTTCACCACAAGATGTACAAGCAACCTTAGTAGAACTCACCGCGCAAAGTATTGTGGATCAGCTTAACCAAATTGAAACGGCATTAGATCGCCATTTATTAGTGTGTGGTGGCGGGGTGAAAAATTGTCTATTAATGGCACGCCTCACCACCTTACTGCCACAATGGCAAGTGCAAACCACCAATGACTACGACTTAGATGCCGATTATGTAGAAGCCGCCGCTTTTGCGTGGCTCGCCTATCAACGCCTCAATGACCTCCCGGGCAATTTACCGAGCGTAACAGGGGCAAAATGTGCGGTCAGTTTAGGGGCAATTTATCCGAAGGAAAAGAGTGTGTCTATATAAATAGGAGAAAAAGTTTATGCCTAACCTTGAGTTTTGTGAAAAGGAAATATTAAAACAAAAATGTACAGAAGTATTTTCACTTCTTAAAAGACCGAATGAACCATATTCAGTATTTGAAATTGCCTCTGCATTTAGTAGTCAAGCTAATAAGGAAAAAGATAAAAAAATAGCAGAGACGTTAACATTATTAGCAAAAGTAACATCACCAACCCTTCAACCAACTAGCAGAAATGAACCATTCATAGCATCTTGTTCTAACCCATACCCTATTTTCACACCTACATTATTAACAAGTGAAGAACTTGATTCTTTAGCTGATATTCTAGAAGAAATTGAGCAACCTATTTTAAAAGCAAGAATTGCCGATATTTTATGGATATATGCTAAACCTAAGAAAAGAGAACACTGTATTACTGCGATTAAGAGCTACCTTGCAATTGAAGCATCAAATAACTTTTCTTATCTTGATATTTATGACTTATGGGAGCGTGCTAGTTATTTAAGCGTATCTCTAAAAGACCAAACAATATTAGAGGAAGTAAAAAATAAAATTTTACAAGAAGTTGAAAATGCTTCAATACATTGGGATTTTCATACGTTACGCATTAGCGAAATCATTTTAAATACAGGATTAGATAATAGTATTCTTCAACAATTAGGAGAAAAACTTTTAGAAATAACACTATCTCAAAAATTTGAAAATTATTTTAATGCAAAAAATGAGTACATCTCAGGTGCTAAAAGTATCTTTGAAAAAATACAAAATTCAGAAAAAATTGCGGAATGCGATCACCTCTTAGGAAAATTACACGAAGAACAAGGCGATCTAAATAAATCTCACAGTAACATAACTGCAAATCACAACTATAGGCAAGCTTTACTCTTTTATAGAAAAATCCCCAAAAGATATAGGAATAAATTTTGTATTGATGATACAAAACTAAATAATCTTATAAATCGGATAAATACATCAGCACAATCAATGATTGATGAGTTTACTCTTGTAAAAACACCGGAAATAGATGTTTCTAAACTAAAACAAGTAGCTATTGCACATGTTGCAAATAAAAATGACATATCATTAGCATTAGGATATTTTTCTGGAGTCTCACCTTTTAATTTAAATAGTATACTTCAACGAACAGAAGGCATAGCTAGCAAAACAATTTTCCAGAATCTTTCCAGCCATTCTTGTTTTTCTAGTGATGGTAGATTAATTCAAGAAATCCCACCTTTGACACAGGAAAACAAAGACCAAGTTATTTTTCTAAAAACAATTCATGATTTTCCAGTGATTGATATGAAATTTGAAGTTTTTACGTTTATAAAACCAGCACTCATGCAACTTCAAAGTGAATATGCTATACCTAAAGAAATCTTAATTTCTTTATGTAAACACTCCCGCATAGTGCCTGATAATAGAGTCATTTCTGTTGCAGAAGCACTGTTCCAAGGATTTGAATATAATTTTGGCAATGCAATACATTTATTGACTCCACAAGTAGAGAATATGATCAGACAATGTCTCAAAAATAATGGCGTAATTACTACCCATACCGATCCGGATGGAAAAGAAAATGAGAGAAGCCTTTCTTCTTTATTAGATGATGAACAATCCAGAAAGCTTTTAGGAGACGATCTGTGGTTCGAACTCCAAGCGGTATTTACACATCCATTAGGTGCTAACCTCAGAAATAAAGTTGCTCATGGATTGCTAGATGATGGGGATAGTAACTCGTATACTTGTATCTATGCTTGGTGGATGGTATTACGAGTCATCATTAGAAATATCTAGAGGCTCATATAAAAAGCCGATACATAAATCGGCTTTTATTGTACTTATTTTCCTATCAAACCAACTTCTTCAACTGATACAAATACGCTAGCGCTTGTTTTGGGCTGAGTTCGTCAGGATCGAGTTTTTCTAACATTTCCCAAACGGCTGTTTTGCTGTCATCTTCTTCCATTAACGCCAATTCACCTTGTGTTTGATTGAGCTGACGTAAGTCTTGGATACGTTGATCGGCATTTTGTTGCGACAGTTTTTCTAATTGCGCTAATTTTTGTTTCGCCAGTTTAATCACCGATTGTGGTACACCCGCCAATGCCGCCACGGCTAAACCGTAACTTTTGCTGGCGGCGCCCTCTTGCACCGCGTGCATAAAAGCAATGGTGTCATTATGCTCGATGGCATCTAAATGCACGTTGGCACTACCCGCCAGTTGTTCAGGTAACACCGTCAGCTCAAAATAATGAGTGGCAAATAAAGTCAGTGAGCGTAATTTTTTCGCCAACCATTCCGCACAAGCCCACGCTAAAGAAAGCCCATCGTAAGTGGAAGTACCGCGTCCAATTTCATCAATTAACACCAAACTGTTGGCGGTGGCTTGATGCAAAATATTTGCCATTTCGGTCATCTCCACCATAAAGGTCGAACGTCCTGACGCTAGATCATCTGACGCACCAATACGGGTGAAAATACGATCAATGGGACCAATCACCGCACTTTCCGCAGGCACAAAACTGCCCATATACGCCATTAATGTAATCAAGGCAGTTTGCCGCATATAGGTACTTTTCCCGCCCATATTCGGTCCTGTGATAATCAATAAATGACGTTGCGGGTGAAGCTCAACCGGGTTGGCAATAAAGGGCGCATTGAGCACCTGTTCCACCACAGGATGACGACCTTGCTGAATATGCACCCCGATATCATCGCTAAATTGCGGCGCGACATAATTGAGGGTTTCTGCTCGTTCGGCTAAATTGGTGAGCACGTCCAGTTCCGCTAAAGTTAAACTGGCAAGTTGTAACGCCCCTAAATGTGGCAATAACTCATCAAATAATTGTTCGTAAAGCTGTTTTTCTAACGCTAATGCAGCGCCTTTGGCTTTCAGCACTTTATCTTCGTACGTTTTCAGCTCTGGAATAATATAACGTTCTGCATTTTTCAGGGTTTGGCGGCGCACATAGTGCATCGGTGCCTTATGGGCTTGCCCTTGGCTAATTTGAATATAGTAGCCATGCACCGCATTAAAGCCGATTTTTAACGTATCAATCCCGGTACTTTCTCGCTCACGCTGTTCGAGTTCTTCTAAATAGCGTGTGGCGCCATCCGATAAACTGCGCCATTCATCTAGTTCCGCATTGTAGCCTTCAGCAATCACGCCACCATCACGAATTAACATTGGGGGATTATCAATGATGGCACGCTGTAATAAATCTAACTGCGCTGAAAATTCACCGATTGGCTGCAAAAGTGCGGTCAAATCTGACGAAGTTTGTTGTGCCAGAATATCGCGCAAATACGGAATTTGTTCCAAGGCAGTACGCAAACGAGTTAAATCACGGGGACGTGCCGAGCGCAAAGCGACACGGGCTAAAATCCGTTCCATATCGCCGATTTGCTGTAAATAAGGCTGAATCGCTGCTACCAAATCCTGTTGCAAAAGGGCAGTAATCCGATTTTGGCGCACCATGAGTTTTTCATGCTGACGAATTGGCTGATGCATCCAGCGTTTCAATAAACGGCTTCCCATAGGGGTGACACATTTATCGAGCACCGAGGCGAGGGTATTTTCGCTGCCACCGGCAAGATTTTGGGTTAACTCTAAATTACGGCGCGTGGCGGCATCTAATTGTATATGTTCTGAATGTTGTAATAAGGTTAGGCTTTGAATATGCGGCAATGCCGTACGTTGGGTATCTTTGGCATATTGCAACAAACAGCCTGCCGCACAGAGTCCCAAAATGGCTTTTTCCACCCCAAAACCACGCAGATCTTTGGTGTGAAACTGACGATTGAGTAATTGAATTGCCGTACCGAGTTCAAATTCCCAAATAGGACGCCGGCGTAACCCTTTAAACGGCTCAAGCAATGCCATGTCCACAAAGTCTTCACAATACAATAACTCTACAGGTGAAATGCGCTGTAACTCCGCTTGTAAGCTCGCGCGATCCTCGGGCTCACTGATTTGAAAACGCCCCGAGGTGATGTCTAACACTGCCAAACCAAAGCGATCTTTTTCTTGGTAAACCGTGGCGATCAAGTTGTCTTGCCGTTCAGGTAAGAGGCTTTCATCGCTCACGGTACCGGGGGTGACAATCCGCACGACTTGGCGCTCAACGGGACCTTTTGAAGTCGCCGGATCACCCACTTGCTCACAAATCGCCACCGACTCCCCTAATTGCACCAATTTGGCTAAATAACCTTCTACTGCATGATAAGGCACGCCCGCCATTGGGATAGGTTGCCCAGCGGACTGTCCACGTTTAGTCAAGGAAATATCTAGCAACGCCGCCGCTTTCTTGGCATCGTCATAAAAAAGCTCATAAAAATCACCCATCCGATAAAACAACAAAATATCGGGATTTTCGGCTTTGAGCGCCAAATATTGGCGCATCATGGGCGTGTGCAAGTCTAAATTATCCATGTCTTATCTCTAAAAAATCATCAGAAAGTGCGCTCTATTTTCGCATAAAATCACAAGACAAAATACCGCTTTCTGCTCGCAAAAAAATCAGGCGACCGCCTGATCGCCTGAAGAATAGGAATGGAAAAGCGCTATTCGCAAATTTCTTCCGTTTGGACCGATTTCACTGCTTGGTTAATGAGTTCGGTAAGTTGTAATTCACTTTTCACCTCACTATTAAAGATCTGTCCCCCGCTGAGCGAGGCTAAACAGTCTGTGGCATTCCATGGTGAATTAATACTGACAATATTCACTTTCAATTTCGGTCTGCGTTGGATTTCTTGTTGAATCAGCTGACAAGGATCACGGAAAGTACAATCGCCATTACCTTCCGTAATCAGTAGGATCAAGGCATCGCGTTCAATTCCATCCACCATTGTTAGGGCTTTTTCCAATCCTTCATAAATTGGGGTGCCCGGTACTTGATTCTCACGCACTTTCATTTGATTGATTTTTTGTTTCAAAGACTCCCGTTGTTGCGCAGAAAATACTCCGTGTGCGACAGCGGCAGAAGCCTTTGTTTTTTTAGTCAAACAACTTTTCAGTTCCACTAAACCGATATCAATATGCGGGTCAATCGACGCTAAGATGTTATTGACCGCGACTTTCGATGCGGTCGATCTATTCGGCTTACGATACATATAATCAATCTCTTTACGCGGGACAGCTTCACGCTCTAAGCGTCGATCAAAATCATCAATTTTTTTAATGCCTTCTTTAATGGTATAACGCATCCCAGAAGCATTATTAAAGATAATCACCATTTGTGGCGCTTGCGCGGGAATAATTTTCTGGCGACACACTTTTTCAGGTGGTGCCTCAACTTTAGGTGCCTCAACTTTAGGTGGCTCGACTTTAGGAGGTTCCACTTTTGGTAATTCGACAGGTGGCGCTTCTTTGATCGGCTGCGTTTCCGGTGGCGGTTCTGGTTTTGGCTGCGCTTTTACCGTTTCGACCACTGGTGTCCGCCAAAAAAACCACCAAAGTAATACACCTAACAGAAATAGCAATAATGGCAGTAACCACCAGTACCACCGCATTGGTTTGGACGGTGCAGGGGCGACAGGCACAGGTTCAGGTTTCCGCTCACCAAGTCCCCAACCTGTGATAACCGGTGTCTTATTGACCATATACACTTGTATCGTATTGTGTTCAGCCCCTTCGACAAACTGCGTTAACAAGGTACACTGCTCGGGCGTCAGCTGCCCCTTTGCCGTTAAATCTTGATTCAAATGACGAATCACCTTTAAACATTGCTGAATAAAGGGCTGAACTTGCGCTAATTGTTGCTGATCAGCTTGACTACTGCCCAGTAAATGTGGCTGTCCTTGCAACTCGGTGTACCATTCCACCCTTGTTGCGTCGGCGTTGATGTCTGGTCGTGCAAACAAATCCACTGTGCTTGGGGGTAAATGGCGACGTAATATACGCTCAATTTCATCATAACGAGAAAGTAAATTAATCCCGTCCTGATGAGTATTCTGAAGAGTAAAAAAGGCTAAACGTTGCATACTTTCCTCTGATTACTTACACACTTCCACTTCTGTAATCGGTTTTACCGCTTGATTAATCATATTCACTAATTGTTTTTGACTATTGGCAGTAAACACTTTTCCCTTCGTGGCTTTTGCCACACAGTTTGCCGCTTTGGCCCCCCCAATATCCACCACATTGATTTTTAGACGGGGTTGCCGTTTGGCAATTTGTTGCGCTAATGCACAAACATCGCCCGTTTCGCACGAATCTTCACCATCGCTAATCAGTAAAATAAATCCATCGCGCTTCTTACCATCCACCATTGCAGCGGCTTGTTTTAGTCCGCTATATAATGGGGTACCGCCACTGTTTTCATCGCTATCTGGTGCCGGCTGCATCGCATTAATTTTGGCACGTAGCTGTTTGCGCTTCGCGGGTGAATAATAACCATGATTATTCGCTGTCGGACAACCTTTCAATTCCACCAGTCCAATATCGACAGTTTTCGCAATGCTATTAATAATACTGGCAGAAGACTGCTTCGCCACTTCTAACCGATTCGGTGAGCGACGGATATGGGCAGTTTCTTCTGCTGAGGTTAAATAACGAACCCAACGATACTCAAAATCGGCGAGCGTTTGTTTACTTTCAAGCAAGGAATACAACATGGAGCGTGAATTATCAAACACAATCACCATTTGTGGATTCTCGCCTGGTTTTGTTGAGATAGAACAGACTTTTTCCGGTGGCGCTGGTGTTTTCTCCGTCACCTTAGGCGGGTCATCCACTTTTTCTGGTGCAACCGGCTCAGGCTTCGGCGGCGGCACAACCTCCAAGGGTTTCGTCTCCTCCACTTTAGGTTCGTTAGGTTTCACCACTTCAACTGGCTCAGGGACTTTAGGTTGTGTCAGCACGGGTGGCGAATTCACTGCCTCAGGCGTTTTTGCTGGTTGCTTAGTATTCAGCCACCACCAAAGCAATAAGCCCAATAACAATAAAAGAAACAAGAAAGGCCATAGCCAACGAGTGCGACTTGCCGGATTGATTGGTGCCACAGGCGGGGAGGCTGGTGGCATCACTTTCTGACCCATGCCCCATCCGGTTATCACGGGTTCATTATTGATCACATAGATTTGCTTTGTGTCATGACTTGCGCCCTCGACCAATAACCTCAGTCGCTCAGATTGTGTGGGACTGATCAGCCCTTTTTTTAACAGATCTGCATTTAACTGCTCAATGGCTGTCAGTCGTTGGGTAATCCGTGTCAGCACGCTATCGCGTTGTTGCTTTTCAACCTGATTCGCATGAAATAAATAAGCTTGTCCTTCTAATTCACTATACCATTCGATGATCTTGCCATCGGATTGCACTTCAGGACGAGCAAATAACGTAGCAGTACTCGGCGGCAAATAGCGCACAATAATCTGCATCAGTTCATCATAATGCGATAGTAGCGCGACTGCGGCTTGATTCTCTTGCTGAAGGGGAACTCGAGCTAAACGTTGCATATTTCTTTCCAATAAACATGATAAAAAATAGGCAGCCCTGTGACTGCCTATTTAAAAGGTGTTAAATACCACTTGCCGCCTGTAATGCTTCAAGCTTACGCTTCAATGCTTTAATTTCAGCCTGTTTGGCTTCTTCACTCGCGGCAGAACCATTCACTTGCTTTAATTGCTGCTCGACTTTTCTCACTTCAGCAAGGACATCCTCTTTGCCTTTGGCTTTTTGCTTCAATTGCGCTGCATAATCGGTGACCGATTTATTCAATGTAGCAAGTTCAGCTTTCTTCTTCGCTAAAGCGCGCTCAGTGGCTTTGGCTTTTTTCTGTGTGTCTGCATAAGTTTTATTCAAGGCAGTTTGCTTGTCTTTTTCACTTTGCAACGTCCGTTCTTTTTCTTTGACACGATGATCATAACTGCCTGATGTCGTACATGCCATTTTATTCCATACACTCGACTCAACACTTGGGTCGCACTGTTCTGGCGTAACGGAACACGCTGTTAATACCGTCAAGCTCGCCACTAATAATGATAATTTTAATCCTTTCATAGTTTATCCTATTTGAATTGCAGAACGCTGTTTAGACGAAGCATCGACTAAACGCTCATAAGTCGCGATTTGTTTATTAAGACTTGCAATTTCGGCTTCAAATCGACTGACATTCAAACCACTGGATTTTTCTTTACTCGCCACCTCGCGCAATGTTTGTGCACGTTTTTTCATGGAGGCTAAATTGTTTTGTGCCGCTTTAATATCCGCATCAATTTGTGCAAGTTGTTTTTTCGCATCTGCTTGCTGAATCGCACCCGATTTTAATTGCTTGTTTAAATTCACGAGTGTTTTATTGTTTCTATCTAGCTGCGTTTTCGCTTTTGCAGTGGCTTTTCTCACCATGTCCGAATTTTTACGCGTTTCAGCAATATAGGCATTCAAACGATCTTCTTTTTTAGCGTAGGCTTTGCGCTGTTTTTCCAGATAATAGTTCGTTCCCATTAATGCCCCACAGCCTGCTGCCGCACCTGCAACACCGACCGCTGCCGCCGTGCCTGCATCTTTACCCGATAACAGTGCAACACCTGCACCTAATACCGCACCACCTGCGGCCCCCCATGCACAAGCATTCCAACCTGAATCGCTAAAGAACTCGGCTTCTTCGCCAGTAGAGAGGCTACTTTGCGAGCCAAAATAACTGCCCCCGGTATTTTGACAACCGGCGAGCACCACGGCAGTTGAAAGCGTGAGTACACCTAAAATAGATTTACGTGATTGTTTCATTTTCATCATATTAGTTCCCCTGTTTGACTTGAGTACATTTCTCTAACCATGCTTGGCGGCTGATCTTGTTATCTTGATAATATTGCTCAAGATGTCGCCAGTAAAGATTAACATATTGTGTTAAGTTTGCTTTTCCACTACTGCTAACGATAGCATTCGTACGTGAAACCTGTGTTTCAATTGTTTGTTTATTATACGTTGTTGAGCTTGCCACGATTGTATCAGCATAATACTTCAACACAAAATCCCGTGCGTTTTCTGATTCTGCTAACCGATTTTTGGCATTCGTTTCTTTTTCACTGTTGGGATAAAGTGCGGTCATTGCCTCGAGAATTTTCTTATTTTGCTCCACTTCGCCTTGTAAATCTGACACGTTGGCACACAAAAATGCCCCCAATTGTAAGGCAGAACGCACGGCAGAATCCCGTTGTTCATCACGTTCTAAATTCGCCGCACGCAATTGCTCTTTAGTGTTATTGAGCTCTTGTTTTAATTTTTCATCTACCGTGTTATTTGCCAGTTCTTCTAGCTTATCCACAATCTTGCTATTTTCCCCTTTTTCAGGTTGTTGATGATCTTTGCCCAATGCCTCCCACGCTTTTTCAACGGATTTAATGCGCTCACTAGACGTGAGTAACGGTGCGGCAATCACCACACGGAAGCCCACATCTTTGGCTTTTTTTGCGCCTTGTTGGTCATAAAAAGGCATTTCTAAGCGTAAGACATTATTCACATCAGCTTCTGATTTTAAATAGCTGCCCCCCCGAACAATTACGCCCCCTTCTTGACCATGGTAGCGGCTTAATTTATTCATTTTGAAACTGTCAAACATCATTTCACTGGCATTGCCTAAAGTATCAAATAGCCCTAATGGATTCGGTTTTAAACGCCCAATCACTTGCAAACGACCATTCGCCGATTTGGCATTATTAAACCAAGCATAGTTGACTAAGCCGTCTTGCATTGGGAAAGTATTTTCACGAAATTCCGATGGTGTCACGGCAACACCACCACGAGAAGCAAATTCCCATTCCACGTTGGTCGGTAAACGCACAAAGCCTGCGACCCCATCTTCTGTCGGTAACGCGCCTTTCGCCTGTTTCAGTAACCATTCATTGTATTTCTGCGTAAACGTCATGGCATCAAACCAAGTGATATTGGTCATCGGCAACAATCCCTTTAATGTGGGCGTATTGCATTTTTCCGTCATCACCGCCTGATACTGTGCTTCGGTCACTTCATATTTCGCCATCAAAAAGAAGCGCTCTTTGTCTTTATCGGCAAATCCACCCGCAATATAGTTTGGGGTGGCATATTCTGCATAACCATCTTGTTCACGATTTCCCCCTAATGTCACTAAGGTGTCTTCTAAAGGTTGTTGCGTATTGGTTTTCACCACGCGAAACACCATATTTCCCTCACAGGGCAACGGCAAAATGACATCATTCTCTAACGGCTGAGGGTTATAAAATTTCTCTTCCCAAGCGGCTTGTGTTGCACTACTCACCACACACAAGCTCAATAAGGTATATACATATTTACACATCTCGTAAACTCTCCGCGGGCTGAATCCGAATGGCTCGTATTGCACCAATAGCAGCGACGATCGCCGATAAAATAAAAGCAATCATAAACGCAAACACTAAATGCAATGACTGCAAATGACTAATAAAAGGCGTATCCGCCAAATTGTTGGTTAAAATATGGTTAAACAATTGGCTTCCCACAACAAAAAATAAGTAAGACATCAAAAAAGCCACACTGCTTAAAATCACTGCTTGTAAAATCAAAAAGCCCATCACGCCAATTGATTGAAATCCGAGCAAGCGTAGGACGGCAATTTCTTTTCTTTTGCGATCAATATTGGCTAAAAATGCCCCCACCAAAGACAGAATACAGCCCATAATCGAGGTGACGGCAATGACAAGAAAAATCACATTTAAAACAGCATCAATCGCTTTGACATTTTCAATGGCTTTAGCTTCTGTGCGTGTATCGATATTTTTCGCACGCAATTTCAACGCCAACAACGCCACATCATCTAACTGTTTGGCATAAATACGCGCTCTCGCAAAGGTCTCTCTTGTCTGCTCTCTCACTTGCCCTGACATAGCAGGAAAGACGTCTGTTTGAAAACCATCACGAAAATCCTCAATGCCCACTAAAGTTTCCAAATCCACAAAGGCAGCCGGGCGTGAGAAACGGGTTTCTGGTAGGATATTTTCCACAATCAGTTCGAGGTGTCCTTTTTCCGTCAACCCCGCATAGTTTCTCGTTGCCAGTAAGGTAATCTTATCTCCCGATCTCACTTGTAATTTTTCAGCCGCTAAGGCCGTTAATACCACCGTTTTTTTTTGTTGAAGCTGAAGCGGGGCTAAAATAGGGTCATTGGGTGCGGTAGGCAAGAGTTCGACATCAGATACAAAATGGCGTGTATCACTACGCAAATCAACAATCGTATTCAGTGAACGGGTTAAGGGGATCACGAACTGCGTTTCGGGTTGCTGTTGTAGCCAAGCAAACCATTCAGAAGATAAATTCAAATTACCCACGATTTTGATTTCTAAGTGACGGGGATCATTCATCAGCTGTGCACGTAATTGGGAAACCACGCCATATTTTAAGCTGAATAAAAGCAATAAGGGTGCAATCACGGCAATCAAGGAAGCAATAATACAAAACGACACGTTGCGATCATAGCGGAGATCACGCCATGCTAATTGGCTTAATAAGCGGATTTTTTTCCCAAAAGAGATTGCTTGCATATTCATTCTCTCAGCTGATGTCAGTAAAAATTGCGTGTTGTGGGGAAAGTAAATTGGCACTCAAGGCTCGCAGCTGCTTACGTTTCACCAATTCCCAGTCATGAGTAACCAATAACACAGAAATATGCTGCTGTCCCGCCAGCTCTAAAATCAAACTAAACAACACGTCAGCATGATGAGGATCTAACGCAGAAGTAGGTTCATCTGCCAATAAAACTAAGGGTTTATGTGCAACTGCGCGAATAAAAGCGACACGTTGACGCTCGCCAATCGACAGTTGTTTTGGGTACTTTGTTAAAAGATGTCCAATATTCAATTCTTGGCACAAGAAGGCAACCCATTGCTGATCGACGGAGCTCTGCAATAACGCGTTCGGCAATTCAATATTTTGTGCAACGGTTAAAAAGGGCAGTAATCCGCCATTTTGTAGCATAAACCCGAGTTTCTCTGCGCGAATTTGAGCCAACGCGGGTTGGTTTTGCTGTTGAATCAGACGATGAATATCCAACAGTGCTCCTTGCTTGCCCAATTGAAAACCGCTTAGCTGCTCAGGCTGAAGAATCAGACCGATCATTTCCAATAGGGTGCTTTTGCCACAACCACTTGTACCTTGAATCGCCAAGACGTCTCCATCCGCGAGATGCAGGGTCGGTAAAGACACGGTGAAACGTTGTTCCCCTTTTCCCCGTGTCACAGACATATTTTCAATACAAAGCACAATCTCACCCTTTGTTTGTTATGGTAAGGCTTCTAAAGGCACGGGATAAACAAAATCACGTGGATCACTGCCTTCTGATAAAGAGATCCAACGACTTTGATCTTCATTAAAGACACGATAATGACGTAATTTACTGTGTAGTTCACGAATGAACTTTTCTTGTTCCTGTACGCTCATGCCTTTCCAAGTGTCCTCATCAATAGATGTCACTTGGCTTTTATAAGGAATATTGTCAAGATACTCCCCTAATAAACCCAAATCAGCAATTTTCGTTGCACTTTCTGCTTTGATTTTACTTGGATCTTGTCCCATTGCCGCAGCCACAGAACGTAACTGTGCAAACATATCATTGGGTGAAATTAAGCCTTCATTGGCGGCATCAGCGATCTTTTTCACCACATCACTCAAGTCACTTAATTGTGATTTGGTCAATAACACACGTGCTTCAGCCGTCGGGACAGTTGGTTTGGCAAAATCTTTATCACTGATCCACGCTTTAAACACTGGTGGGGCTTTTGTTCCTTTCTCGCCGCCTAAATAAGCAAGTTGCATTGCACGCCCTAACAACATAGCGTCTTGCTCAATTTCAGAGGTCGGCGCTGGCGCAGATTTTTTCTCTTTTTCGACCGCACTTAATGCACTGCCTGCCGCCATTTCACCACGATAAGCCAATTTCACTTGTGCTGTGAGGGCTTTCGCTAAGGTGCTAATTTTCTCACCAAACTCATTTACATCACCGGCATTCACTGGATAATACAGCGCTTTATTTAAATAATGATTAAAGGCTAAATCGGTATATTGTGCTTGCGCTTGTTCGTGATTCTTCGCGCCAGAAGGCGTTTTTAAATGTAAGGCATAAATCGCCACACCGCGATGTTGGGCTTCTAAGCGTAATTGTTTAGCATCTAATCCTGTGGTGGAAATCGGATTATCGCCTTCAATCGCCCCCGCATCAGTAATCAAGACCATATAACGTGCGCCAAACTGATTCCATTGAATTTCATTCAGTGCTTGGTTAATCCCCGCATACGCATCTTCACTAAATTCTTTACTCGACACTTTGGCTTGTTTTAATGAGGCGACTTTTTGCATAAAGTCTTTCCCGTCTTTCACGGTAGTCGGATCTACAAACATTTTTGAAGTATATTCTAACCCTTTAACCGCTTTAGTACTGGAACGGAATGCCACCAAGCCGAACTTCACTTGTTCGCCTAAATTCTCTTTTTCAATTTGATCATACACTTGTTTGATCGCTTCTCGCGTCCGATTAATATAAGGATCCATCGAAATCGTCGAGTCAATCACAAACACCACTGCGGCACGAAAACCCGTCACTTCTTGTGGGTTATCCGCCGTCGCCGTTTTTTTCGCATCCGATGACACGGTCTTTGTGTTGGTCTCTGTGCGAGTCGGCGATGTGGTTAATGTTCCTTCTTGTTTACTAACTGAGGCGACTTCTAAAGCACGCTCATAAAACCCTTTGGCATTCATCACTTCTTCGCCTTGTAAAATCGGTAGCAAATAGAAGTTTTTCTGAAAATCAACAAATTCACTTGGCTCTTGTGCTAACACCGCAGGATGCGCTTTATTTGCAGTCAATGCCTGACGTATTGGATTGACCACTTGTACAGGATCTTCGGCATTAATCACTTGATCTAACGCGCTTCGGTCTTTAAAAAAGAGTAAAGGATCACGTTCTGCGGGATTAGTAAACACCAGTGTCATTTGCATCTGCCAAGGCACTGCACAGCTTTCATCAAGCCAGCCCACTGTTTTACCAAACGTATCGGGACCCACTTGCACCAAGCTTTTCCCTGCCTGATTTTCACGTTTATACACGTAGTAACGAGAAAACGCGGGAATTTTTTTCCCCGATGTTGCCTGTTGATTGTCTAACAGCTCACAACTGGGTGTACTCAATACACGTTGATAAAGGGTGGTTTTCCCTTCTTGCAATAGCGGCTTTTGCTCCGCCAGTGCATGCAAACTCAAGGGCAGTAAGCCACATAACACATAAAAGGGCAGCAAATTCAATCTTGTCATACGTTCCTCTCAATATTCGGCACTCAGTCTGCCAGTCGATCTATTTTTTTAATTCCGCTAAGGCTTTTTTCGCGGCGTCATTATTCGGATCAATCGACAATGCGGTTTCATACCAATAGATCGCATTCTCTTTATCTAATGCAAAACAAGGACTGCCTGTCGCATATTCTTTGGCATAAGCAACCGCCAATTCCACATTGCCACTTTGCGCTTGATGTGCGTATAAACGTTGTGCAATGCTACATTTATTGGCTGCTTTTGCTTCTGCAATAGTGTCTAACAAGCGTTGATTATTTGGTTTTGTTTTTAAGCAAGATTGAATAAACGCCAGTTCATCGCTACTGTTTGCGATACTGCATTCCCCCGTGACTGGCGGTGCCGTTTTATCAGATTGATGACCAAAGAAGAAATACGCGACTGCCGCCCCAATCCCTAAGAGTAACACCAATAAGCCAATGAGTAGTCCTGTCTTACTTTTCTTCGGTTCTACCGGTGTTGGCGCCATGTCCACTGTTGGTTCATGACTTAACGGTATTTCTGGGACATCTTCAATCGGCGTTTCCACCGTTGGTGTTTCAACAATTTCAACCGCTTCAACCAGAGAAGGTGCCTCTTCCACTTGTACCGGAGGTGTCATTTCTCTCACATCACTTTCACGTGATGAATCACCACCGGCAGAAGAGGCTAAGATATTACCAATTAAACTCAATGGACCACTGTCTTCCACTTGACCATCGCGTACTTGTAATAAAAAGCGGACATTGCCACTTTGGCGGATTAATCCGTCAACAAGCCAAGGACCAATTCGTCCTTGTAACGCATCGCCCACTACATTCAGTTCAGTGGTTTTATGCCAAACCGGTTCTGGCGTCCATTTATCCTCACCCGCAAAATAATGACTGTCTTGATTACGTTGAACGGCAAGCTCCACTTCATGACTGCCTTTCCATTTCCGTGCACTCAATTGTGCATAGCCCGGGCTATCTTCTCTTAATTCAATTCGTAACACCGTCAATTCCTCTTCTTGTTATTCTGTCAGTTGTGCGGCACGGAAAGCGCGTAACACATTCCCTAACTGTGCATTTTGTGCCGCATTCATTTCACGTCCGGCACTATGTCCTGCATTATTTACGGCAAAATGCCCAAATGCCACAAGCCAATCTAGACGATAATTATCATCATAATTGCTGGTATGATCATTCAATTTTGGTAAGCCGTTATGTTGCTCAACGGGACGTTGTTCAAAAATCATTTGCCCCGCCAACACTCTGCTGGCTGGACGTTGTTCTAGTGCTATGTCTGAATAGCCTAACCAAGCAATAAAATCAGCAATAGCCGTATTCATGGTAAACACTTGTCGCTCAGCCAATTGATCACGTTTGCTCCCGCTACGTTCATTACGTAACGCGATTTTCGACAATTGCTCTTGCAATTTTAATCTTGTCGCACCTGTCACCAATTCATTGACAACATTTTCGACATTATCTACTGACACGCCCAAATATTGCATTAAACGGTGATCAGCAGTTAAATTGCGTAAATGGCTGACCCACGCCTTGAACACGGCTTGTGCAAAGCGTGATTCTTCCACTTTTTCAATACGTTGTGGCGTGGTCGTGGTAACTGGGGCTGGATCACTAAATAAATCGAACTCTTCTGCCGGTGAATAGGTTTGTTCAACCTCTTCTTCGCCTAATATGTCATCTAAATCAGAGAAATACAGCGAGCGTATTGTTTCTTCCGGTAACTGCAGATGACGCAATAATTCGCCCATACAAAGAGAACGTGGATTTTGTGGATGTAGTTCTTTTGCGAGCGCATTGGCTAATTGTCGTTTTTTCGCCACTTCTTCTTCGCCATCACTTTGATACCAGCTCGCAAAACGATTCTCGACAAAGTGGTGAATCCGTTCGTTCAATTGCTCGGTTAAACGATGGGCTTTCACTTCAGGTAGGGCGATGGTTTCTAAATACTGGCTAATGCGTTTCATCCCACCATCATTCAGTAATAACATCGCATCCCAAGCTTCTTCTGGTTGAGCAATATGTTTGCGAATATCGGGATCTTGACAAAACGTGCGTTTTAACAAGGCAAGTTGTGCAGTTTCACTCTGATTGATACTGACTTCGTTTTCCCCTTCGACATTTAAGAAAGGGACTTTAAAGCCGGGTTTACGTACCAAGAAAACATTATCAAACGGGTTGCCATTTGCCCAATTATTAAACCAGTCATAATTGCCAAAACGTTCTAAAATAGTTTGTTTTAATAAACCACCCGAACCCCAAGAAATTTTTAATAATTCTTCCTCTTTGGTTAAATCCTGACTAATACGCATATCAAACATCGTAATCGCCCATAATAAGCCCGGTTTACGTTCCGCGCGTTGTTCTGGACTCTCGCCTTGTGTTTTATGGATCCAACGCTCAAGCACAGGACCGACACTATTGACATCAGATTGTTTAGTTGATGGCGTACACACAATCAAGATGTTCATTTCTTGACTGTCTGTATAACGTTCAAATAAATACGCTACTTTACCGCGCAAGATCAACTGAGATACTGGATTACCCTCTTTCACTTCTGCTAAGGACGTAATTGCCAAGCGTCCACGATACCCCGGGAAATCCAATAAATCGACACGCTCAACCGCAGGCACACGCGTTGGATTCATCAAGGGGAAAACTAACTCCGCGGTCAGTGCGGTTAATTCTGCTAACGAAATTGTCACCGCTCCCCCGACCTCTTCACCCTGTGCGGGACGCACATCAATTTGCTCATCACGCGCGGTACCTAAGCGCTCTAGCATATCCACGTTCATAATACTGTCCGCTTGAGATAAGCCCCCTTCAGGAGTTTCTTTCACTACAGCACTAAGCGGCGCATACACACGTTCAGGATGACCTAAACGTGCTAAAGAATGAGCGAATTGAATATAAATATCGGTCAGCTCTTGAATTTCACCCCAAAGAATCGAGAATAACGTGGCACGTTCTTGGATCGCTAAATAAGGTGCAAGTGCGGTCGCATTTGCCCAATAATTGCCTTGTAACACTGATAACGACTTGCCAAAACTGTCTTGGGCGTAATCTTGCAAATCGACTACATCATCTTGATTAACACCTGGCACTAAATTCGCCGAAACTCGCCCACTTAAGCTTTTCACTAATTGATTAATACGCGATTGCGTAATTTCGTATTCCACCCGTTCTTTATCAAAGTCATTGAAATAGGCATTCACCAGAATTTTTGCCACTTCAATTTCACTGAATAAACGCAGTTCTAAAGGATAGCCTGCTACCCCTTTGGTTTCTTTACGGGTAAAACGGGTCACTAGCCCTGTTGCTTCTTTTCCGCCACCTGGTGGGTTGATATGTTTAATAAAATCCAGTTTTTGCCCATCAAATAAGGTTTCCAATTTACCCCGTTCATCCGCCGCCAAGGCAGAAATTAAAAAGGATTTACCCGCTTGGGATAAGCCAAAGAAACCCGCTGTAATCGGCTTATCCGACACCGCGCCTAAACGTTTTGCGGTGTTACGCAAACGGCGCAGTTCTAAAATTAAACTGTCGGCTTCGTTATTTAACCGGACAACATTCGGGCGTACATCATCAATCCAATCAATTGCTGATTGTGATGCAGTAAAGACCTCATTCCATGATTGCACTAATTGTTTTGCTGTATTACTCATTATATCTCCCGTTTAATGCTGCCCGTATCTAACCAGTAAAGGCTGTCTTTTAAGCCGGCATCTGTCATGGTATTCAAACTCAATTTGATTTGTGGCTCACCCAGATCATTACGTCTTAAGCGGATTTTTTTCACTTTGCCATCTAAGGTTTTTAACTCGGCATTGGCGATTTCAAAATGTTCAATGCGTTCTTTTTGTTTTGACGCTAAACCTAATGCTTTCTTAATACGCAAAGTGATATCCAACACCCCACCATTCGCTAACTCACGATTTAGCGCATCATCTTCAATCGTCAAAATATACAGTGGTGTGGCGCTCCAACGCTCTACATTCAATTGACGGAAGCCTAAACGGGCTAACCCACGCGCTTCAAAATGGGTATCAGGTAATTCATAATCCGGGTTATCCAGATCAATATCACGATAGTAAATATTGCTGTCTTTAATCACGTTATTGTTATCCAGTAACCCAATGTATTTGACGGTTGAATAGGCGACCAATGCCGTGGCACGCAAATAGAAGTTCGGTAGGCGCTGATGAGTACTTAAAAAACACAGCATTGCACCGACAGACGCGGTGGTTTTAGGATCATCAATACGACCCTGTTTGTGGAAAGGATACCAGTTACCGGTACGGTAATTATGTAAAGGCAAAATACGCCCTACCGGCAGTGGTAAACGCGAGCGGAAAAAGGCTTGTACACCGGGTAAACGCGAAGGACGTCCCGTCAATAACAGAACATCACATTGATAGCAATTAATCACTTCGCATAACGCGTTAAACGTTTTACAAATATCGTAATAATCGCCACGCACAAAGCGGTTATGAATCTCACGTAAATTCACCTCAAGCGGTAAATCTAAAATACTGAAATGCGGATCATTTAATTCCCGTCTGATCGGTTCATTAATGTAATCTAAGACGTTTTCTGTTGGTGCTTCCACCTCACTTAACAAACTCGAAAAGCGCAGATCCGTTAAACTGGCTTCGCTGTAATAAGGATCAAAATTCTCATACTCTTTTAAAACACGTAACCCAATAGGCATAAAGACTTGAAGGGTTAATTGCTGACGCAATAATTTATCCTGTACTGAGCGCTCTTCTGAACCAATTAATTTAGACAAAATGGAATCAGGTTCACGCATGCCTTTTTCTTTTAAACCTTTGGCAAGAGAATTCACCACCACATCGCGAATCATATCAAGTAAAATATCATCCCCCGCCACTTTGAAACCATCACGGAAACGTTGGGTCGGGACGATATGTGCGTTACTGCCGCCTGTAGCGTAATTCCCTCCATAATCTAAAGCATAATCATTGATTACTAAGTCTGTAGTTCCGCCACCAATATCTACTGTCGCAATGGTAATTTTGCCTTTTTCTGGGTTATCGCTACGTCTTAATGCTTCAATAAATTCTTCTGGACGACCGCCATAATTATTCTGGGTTTCATTAAAGAAATACACCACTTGCCCACAGGTTGCTTCATCCCATTGAATTACCACTTCAGGCAACATTGGCCAATAACTTTCACGACTGTCTTTCGAGTCAAAATTGAGATCTTCATCGCTTTTATCCCAACCTAAACTTTTCCAAACGAGTCCAATCGCTTGATACACGCTGTTACGGAAAATTTCACGTTCAGGTTTCGGCATCGCTGGAGGCACCGTCAGAATGATCGAACGTAAATAACGCGGTGTACGAGAATGCTCTAACTTAGCACGTTGTGTCGGGCTATTAATTTGAATTAAGGCATGCATCAAGACTTCAGATAACATAAATGTCATCAATGAACTGCGTGAATATTTCGGGTGGAAAACCGGAATTTTACGCTCAAATTCGTCATCAATATTGTCATCGAGAATATGTAGCGCCTCGCCATATTCATTAATTAAGCCAGACAACGGTTCTGCGGTGGCGTGAGGTTCATGATCGGTTTTCACATACGCACTATTAAAGCGCCAACCTTGTCCATACTGCTCCGTGTCCCAAAGATAGCGTTTAGGGCTAGATAAACCCGTAGCACCTTCGTTACCGTTACGACGGCTTGCCAAACGCGCCGCTTCTTTGCCCACTCGTCCAATCGTTGCCCACTGGAATGCATCACGACGTCCACTTTGGACCGAAAAATGTTCTTTACCAAAAAAGGCTTGAGCAAATTCCACGCGGCTTTCAAAAGGCTCGTTATACACCCGCTCTGGACTGCTTAAATCACGCAACTCCAATTCATAACGTTTCTTTAAACCGTCTTTTTCTTGTTTGTGATCTTCAATTAAAATGCCACACGTCCGCGAATTCCCTACATCTAACACCATATCCACCGGAATCGCTTCCACAATGTCATCCGCTTTTTTCGAAACCACCTTAATGTTTGGCATGGATAAGCAGGTGCCTAAGATCGCTAAAATGTTCAGATAATGAGCTTGATGATTTTTCAGCGTAATCGCATCGGACAATTCTTCAAAGTCGGTTAAGCGAATGCTATGCGCCTGCTCTTTGAAAATTTCTAACAGCCACTCATTCACCCATTTGAAATCTAAAAACCAGGACATCTGATTGGATTGGTGAGCGAAACCAAATACGACACCAGAACGCACATCCTCCTCTGTCGGCGCTAAATAAGCCACATTTTGGCTATTGGGAAAAACTTTCGTATCAAAAGCAAAGGTAATACGATGAGTATGACCTTCTTGATCTGGGTTCTCTAAACGAATAACACGCACACGCGCCCAGTTATAAGGACCTTCATCAAAACGATCAGGAGGCACAGTACGTAAAAAAGGAATCGGTAACCAGACGCCATCAAATAAGGTAAAGGAATGTTCTACACTGATATCTTGTTCAGGGGTTACAATCCGACCGGGTTGCGTGGGGTCATAATAGCCATCACGGACTTTATCTTCAATTAAACGACGTAACGGTCCATTCTCACCAGAAGAAATAAAGTAGCCGCTAGCAATGTCACGCCATTCCCTGTCTTTCCAATCAATCTTCAAACCAAAATCAATAAACTGAATACCGCTATTCATCACTAGCGATACTTCTTTACCTAAATAATGTAATTCTGGGAGCATTTTTATTCTCTCTTTTTCGTCAATTTAAGGGGTTTTCATGGACATTGGGAAACGTTGCCCTGAACCATATTCGCCTTCACAGTCCGCCGATCCCGCTACATCGGGTTTACAGTTAACACTCGGTAATTGATAGAATGAACCATCACTACAATTGGCAATACCGGTGTTTGCAATGCTTAAACTGCCACCACGCATCGCCGCGTTCACATCACCAACACATTGCACACCATCTCCACGTTCCACACGGACTTTTCCTTTTCCTTTTTCAAATTCATAGTTGAGACGAAGCGGTTTGCCCGTGGTTTTATCTTGAATTCCAGCGCCCGCATTCCATTTCCCATTAAGGAAATCCACATTACCTGTTTTGCTACTTTCTGCAGGAATCTGTAATGGCTTATTCGTCAATGTTTGATCTTGTGCTGGATTTTGCGTTGCTGTCAGATCTTTCGTCTGATGAGCGACAGGATCTTCTTTATCTTCTTTAGCCGTTGGCGAGTTACGATCAGAATGAGAGGTCGGCTCATTTGCTTTTAACGGATCAAGTGTCTTATCTGCTGTATTCCCGTTCTCGGTCAAATTTGGCTGCATGGTTTTATCCGCGAGAGAAGAGTCTGTTGTTGCAACAGATTTGAGCTCAGTGTGTGCGACATCACCTGTCACTTTCCCGACTTTCTCAACAACTTTTGTGCCGGGTTCAGCAACAAAAGTGCGGTCACATTTTTCTAAATTTGCTGTCGTGGTTTTCGTTAAGCGTGTAATTAATGCCTTCTCTGTGACGATCTGCCCATTGTCTTGATATACCCACTTATTTTGCGTAAAACGATACAAACGCCCGTCTAAACAAATCAGGCGTTCTGTTGCGCTCAAGGATGTTTTTTCTACTGGCGTTGTTTTTTTGGCAAGATCAACATTCGTGGTGCTACAGCTACGCAAAAAGAACAGAGCAAGTAATCCCAATAGTAAGAAGGGCAGTAACCATAATAACCAACGCCACCACGGTTTCTTTTCAACGATATTCGCAGGCTCAGGAGAAATTACAGGCGCAGCTGGTTCACGCACAACGGGTTTTAAACGTAAGAAAGGATGCCCATACGCTTCGGTATTTTTTTCTAGAAATCCCCAGAAAGTGATCACTGGGCGATTATTCACTAAATACACATAGTCAGGATTAGGAAAACGTAAGGCTTTGAGATTTTCAGGATCATGAATATCCTCAGGATGTTGGTTACCGCACAACAAACGTGAAAAAAGTAAGAGATCACCTTGCAAATTATCACTCTTTTTCAAACTGAGCCCAAATTGCAACATTGCTTGCTCAAATTGACTCAATTCAGCAAAAGCTGCCGCGCGTTCTTCATCTGTAGCGGATGTCCAAGGAATAATCATATATTTACCGTCGGCACGATCAGATTCAAAAGGCACATACCAATCAATTTGGCTCCCCTGATCATTACGCTGTGGGATGGCTAAATAATTGGCAAAACGCTTACCTATTGTTTTGTCATTCGCATCCTTGACTCTAAACTTAATGGCATCACGCAATTGCGAAGCAACCGCATAAACGGAAGTTCCATCTTGTCCAAGTGCGGTGTAATTTTTCACATCACCGCTACGTAATAAAGCACTTAACATAGATTATCCTTGTTCAACCTGATCACAATAAATACAAAAACGTTATAAATATTGCACTACATTCACACGATTTTAATAAGCTTGCCGCAGAAATGCAAAGAATTTGTACTTTTTTACAGCACTAAGATTTGTATTGATATCAAGGATATAAAAAACAAAAATTGCACTTTCAAACTAACAACTTGACGGATAGCACAATTTTATTTTGCGAGAAATCCCACAAATTTGATAAAAAGCACTTGATACTGTTTATTCATACAGTTAATATACACGACAAATTCTGATGATGATTTTATTGAGGATTCAAACATGGCAACAAAAGAAGAAAAAAATAAAGCACTGGCAGCAGCACTTGGGCAGATTGAAAAACAATTTGGGAAAGGCTCTATTATGAAATTGGGCGATACCCAAGCCTTGGATGTTGAAGCCGTGTCAACAGGCTCCTTAAGCCTCGACGTCGCACTTGGCATTGGCGGGTTACCAATGGGCCGTATTGTTGAAATTTTCGGACCTGAATCTTCCGGTAAAACCACCTTAACCCTTTCTGTCATTGCGCAAGCGCAAAAAGAAGGCAAAACCTGTGCCTTTATTGACGCAGAACACGCATTAGATCCAATTTATGCCGCCAAACTGGGCGTCAATGTGAATGAACTGTTAGTTTCCCAACCTGATAACGGTGAACAAGCACTCGAAATTTGCGATGCGTTAGTGCGTTCAGGTGCAGTGGATGTCATCATCGTGGACTCAGTCGCAGCATTAACCCCGAAAGCGGAAATTGAAGGAGAAATGGGTGACTCACACATGGGCTTACAAGCACGTTTGATGTCACAAGCGTTACGTAAACTCACTGGACAAATCAAAAACTCAAATTGCTTAGTGGTCTTTATTAACCAAATCCGTATGAAAATTGGTGTCATGTTCGGTAACCCAGAAACCACAACAGGGGGGAATGCACTGAAATTCTATGCCTCTGTACGTTTAGATATTCGCCGTACGGGTGCGATTAAAGAAGGTGAAGAAGTGATCGGTAACGAAACCCGTGTCAAAGTGGTGAAAAACAAAGTGGCGGCACCATTCCGTCAAGTAGATTTCCAAATTCTTTACGGTCAAGGTATTTCTAAAACAGGTGAGCTCATCGAGTTAGGCGTAAAACACAAATTAGTGGATAAAGCAGGTGCATGGTATGCTTACAATGGTGAAAAAATCGGTCAAGGTAAAGCTAACGCGATGAAATGGTTAGAAGAGCATCCTGAAGAAGCATTGGCTTTAGAAACGAAATTACGCAATGAGTTGCTCGCGAATCCAGAAAAAGTACTCGCGGCAGACATTGCGGAAAAAAATGAAAGCTCTACGGGCTTAGAAGCGGATTATTAATCTGTTTTTAGCGGTTTAATCGAAAAAAGTGCGGTGAGTTTTAACAAAATTTCACCGCACTTTTTGCTGAGTGATATCTAAACATTGTAAAGAAGCAGGTAACCATCGTATGTCTTCTCCCGCGTTAAATTATGTCGTTGGCTTATTAGCACGCCGTGAATACAGTGAGTTTGAACTTCGCTGTAAAATGCAAGAAAAAGGCTTTTCTGAACAAGAAATTGATGACACACTTGCCTTTTGCCAACAAAAAAACTGGCAAAATGATCGCCGCTTTGCTGAAAATTATCTCACCTTTCGGGCACAGCGAGGTTATGGATTTGCCAGAATCAAACAAGAATTACAACAATTAAAAGGGATTTCCTCTGCACTTATCACTGAAGCTGAACAAATATTGGCGCCAGATTGGCAGCACCATGCTTTAACCGTATTGAGAAAAAAATTCCCACAGCATGCCGAAATCACCGACTTAAAATTAAAACAAAAAGTCTGGCGTTATATGCTTTCACATGGTTTCAAGCCTGAGCAATTTGCACATTATGTTGGGCATACAGAGTATGAAGAATAATCTCATCAAAATAAATAATATCGTTTCTAAAAAATAGCCCTTCAATACTGAATTTGCAGTATGAAGGGCTACCTAATCTAGCAATCAACAAGTTTATTTACTTTCTAAAAGCACCGGCGGTTCTTCTAGTTGAGAATGTGTAAGTGAAGAAACTGCCATCGTTTCTTTTAAACTTTCCTCACGCACTTGCTGCGCTAAAGCATTTTCCCCTACTTGTTCGAATACATAGGCCGCCATATTGACATCGGTTGCTTCAAGTTGTGCTTTATTGGCAACGACATGTTTGAACGCTTGGCTAGCTTGGGTAAAATCATTATTACGCACATACAAATACCCCAAGGCGCGATAAATACAGCAATGCTCACCTTCTATGGCTTTATTTGCTCTTTTCTCCATCAGTTTAATTAACTTACTATTATCTTCCGGTTGCAAACGTGCAATTTGCGTACACAACAAACGATTTTCTGGGCTTTGATCTTCCACTTTCTTCAAAGCTTCCAGTGTCAATTCATAAGCAGTTTCATGGTCATTGCAATCAATTAAACGCTGAATTAATGCAATTTTAACTGAAAGATCATGACGACGTTTACGTGGCTGATCATTCCACCAAGTCAATAAGCCATCTACACCTTCTTCGTTCATTTTCTCATCTAATAAGCCATTTTCCACTTGACGTTGCAATTGGATAAAATCTTGCGCTGTATATAATCCCGCACTTTCAATTTGGTCAAGTATCTTATCTAGAGCTAAATACGCTTTTGATTTTAAATAAATATCGACTGCTAGCTTGAGTACTTCTTTATTACGGTTCGTCATCACTAACAAACTATCAACCGAACTTCGTGCAGCAGGTAATTTTCCTTGTTGCAATAGAATTCGCGTTCTCGCTAACTCAACCATTAAATTATCGGACCCGGCTAACTCCGTTGCTTCTAACAAATAACGGTTAGCGGAAAATTCATCACCACGTTGTTGTGCCGCTTCTGCGGCAGTAATGAAGTTCAAGATCGGCTCTTCCGAATGTTTCGCATTTTTCCCGATTAATTTCTCTGCTTTTGAATAATCGCCCTCATTCATGCGCATCAACCCTTCGAGGGTTTGTTTTTGTGCTTTGGCACGTTTACGACGAGAAAACCAATGATAAGTATCGCTACTTAAACGACAAAAACGCGTCACAATAACTTCAATTCCATAAATTACTGCCATGGCGATCACAAAAAACACCACTAACATCGTAATGGACATTTCAATATTGTAGCTGTTCGTTTCAATCAAGACATAGCCTTGTTTACCCGATAAATACGGTCCTGCAATTAAGCCTGCTAGTAACACCAGCATTAAAAATAGCACTCTAAACATAATCTATTTCCTCTACTGTTGTTCTGTCGTCGAAGCGTCACTCGAAGGAGCACTCTCTGTTGTTTCCTCAACTAACGCCTTATCCACGGAAAGTTCGATCTTTTTAACATCTTGTGAAGGGCGATCCAGTAGTTTATCCAACACATTTAAACTCTGTAATTGAGAAGGTACATCCACATAGATAGATTGCTCCGCTAATTCATCTAGTGTTTTCAAGAAATTCTGCGCTACTTCAGAGTTAGTATCAAAATAACTTCTGATCCAAGATGCTACAGTTTCTAGTGATTGTTTATACAATTCATCTTGTTGACGTGGTACCGCCATAATGGCAATTTGCAAACGTAATCGGATATTTTCACGTAAATAAATATCCTGATTCGGGGCTAATAGCACCTTATCACTCGTATTTCTTGGTGTAATGCGAATAAAGTGATTTAAGAAAGAAGTCGCGCTTTTTTCGGCGTTTTCTTTCCAATCATCTAACGAATCAGTAAGTTTTTCATTATTGTTCACTGCATCAAAATTCACGTCTAATACAGTCAACTCATCAATAGTATTAGCCAGCTGTGATAAACGTTGCATGATCACATTCTGATCGACATTATTCACTGCAAGTAATTGTTTTAAATCATTATTGATCGCGGTCCTAACCATGCTAACACGCGGATCTGACATTTTTTCCAAAGTTTCATCCGCAATCTTGAGTAAGGAAACACCTGTATCCACATCGTTATCTAAAACTAACTTGCGTAATGCATTATTTAGTAAAAAATCTGCTTCTGATAATAACCAATCATTTGGCTGTTGTTGTTTCGCGGCAGCACTCATGCGGTTTACTTGATTTTGCAATGCAGAAAGAGAATGGTCTTTGCCTGCAAGCTCTTTTTCTAACTGTTGTAATTTTTCTTCATTATCACGTATGGAACGCATTAATTGGGCAATTTGCTGACGCTCTTGCTCAAACGTCGGAAGGTCCACTTTTGCGGGTGTGATATTGGCTGTTTGCTGTTCAAGGGCGCTGAGTTTATGTTGAATATGATCCACTTGTTGTAAACCAAAGTAATAACCTGCCGCACCAAGACCAAGCGCAACTAACAGCGCCAGTAACGCTAAACCAGTGCCACCACCTTTCTTCACCACAACTGTTTCGGCGGTGTTTTTTGATTCAGCACGCGCTTGCTTAGCAGGTTCTTTTTTGACACTTTCTTTCATCTCATCTCGCATTTTGCCTGCATCCTTTTTCTCTGGCACCTCGTTTTTTGCGGTTTCCGTCTGCGTAGCAGGCGCATCTTGTGTAACCGCCTGTTCTTTTGGATCTACCGTGACTTTTCCACTGGTCTTTTTCTTATCGACTGTACTTCCCTCATTTTTTGGTACAGTACTGCTTTCAGAAGAGGTTATTTTATTTTCAGCCATAATACCCATTTCCTTTATGATCATTAGAATTCAACACTAGTTAGTCCGCAGACAGCAATGTTTTTAGTAAATGCACGTTATCTGCTCGCGGTGAAACCACCACATCACACCAACCCAATTGTTTGGCTAAATTGGCAATACGCTGACTTACCGTCACCAGCTGACAACTTTTTAGCCAATTATGTTCGCTTTCTGGAACAAAATCCACAAGATACTGCAAAATTTCTGCACTGCTAATCACAAGCCGATTAATTCCTGCACGCTTACAAATACTGATCTGCTCTGCATTATTGTAGGCAGTCGGTACACGCTGGTAACATTCGAGCGTCTCCACTTTAGCACCACGCAATTGTGCCTGTTCAGAAAAATACTCACGTCCCCCATTGCCGCGTAAAATTAAAATGTGCTTTTCTGACAAATCTTGCATGGCATCCAGTGCCAATAATCCTTCGCTACTTTCCTGTCGATAAGGATACAATACCGCACGTTCGATTTGACTGGCAAAAAATTCAGCACTGCGCTGTCCTACCGCAAAATAGGCTAAATCTGTTCGCCAAGAAAACCCTGTATTCTTTAACGTATCGACTGCATACTGAACAGCATGTTTTGAAACTGCAAAAACATAATCACCCGCTTTAAGTTGCGACAGTTTATTCGGCAAGTCATTCAATTCTCGTCCTGTTTCGATCGTAAAGAGCGGTAAATGGATTGCAAAAATCCCCGCTTGAATCAACATCTCTGTTAACTGTGCGCCTCGCACATCAGGTCGAGTGACTAATACCGCCATTTTATTCTTCCCTTCCTTAGTTTGAATAAAGTGTTTGCAAGATTTTATCCGCACCTTGCTGTAAAAGTTTTTCTGCCACTTGAATACCTAATGTTTCGGCATCCGCAACCGCACTCCGTCCTTCTGCACGAAGTATACTGGAACCGTCTACTTCGCCCACTAAAGCACGCAAAAAGAGCTGTCCCTCTTCGATAATCGCATAACCTGCAATTGGCACCTGACATCCCCCTTGTAAATGCCGATTCATCGCACGTTCAGCCAATACACAAGCAGTCGTTTCTGGATCGGCTAAAGGGGCTAACAACAGCTCAATTTCTGCCTCTTGACGACATTCAATGCCAACGGCACCTTGCCCTGCGGCAGGCAAACATTGTGTGACATCAATCAAAGAGGTGATACGTTGTTGTTGCCCTAAACGTATAAGCCCCGCGGCAGCCAGAATAATCGCATCATAATCGCCGTTATCTAATTTTGCTAAGCGAGTTCCAACATTGCCACGTAGTGAATGAATGTGTAGATCAGGACGTAACTGCTTTAACTGACATTGGCGACGTAAGCTAGAGGTACCCACCACCGCACCAGCAGGTAATTCCATGAGAGTGCGGTATGAATTTGATACAAATGCATCACGCGGATCTTCACGTTGACAAATGGTGCTAAGCATTAATCCTGCTGGAAACTGCATAGGGACATCTTTCATCGAATGTACGGCAATATCGGCTTCGCCCTTTAATAAAGCTTGTTCTAACTCTTTCACAAAGAGTCCTTTTCCTCCAATTTTAGCCAGTGGCGTATCTAAAATCACATCCCCTTTTGTCACCATTGGGACAAGTTCGACCACTAATCCAGCATGGATTTTTTCTAAACAGGCTTTCACATAGTTCGCTTGCCACAATGCAAGCGGGCTCTGACGCGTAGCGATTCTCAAGCTTTTTCTTGTCATCATCACAACCATTTTAGGCAGAATAATTTGCTCCTATCCTAACATTGTTGGGTTTAAATGTCAGTTTCCATTTAAATTTTTTGCTTTCAGTTATACCAAGTGTTAGAGTACTTAGGTGGAGCGAATCTCGTCATATCTGTGAGTGGAATATCATTTGAATTACGATCTCTTTAGTGCCCAAAAGAAAGTGGAGTATTTAGATAAGCTACGTATTGAGCGCGCATTATCTGGTTCTTCTGGCGAATTTCAGCACGTTTTTCAGTTACTTACGTTGTTGTTACATATTAACCACCCTAATCTGCCCGGCTACGTTGCTGACGCGCCTGTAGGGATTGCTGACTTTGTTATTTCCCCCTACCAAAAACAATATCTGCTCACAACCGTGCCGAGCTTAGAGGCTAATCAGTCACTGCTCCCATCCTTTTCTTATCGTAGTACCAATGCCATTTTAGGTGTCTATGTGATGGGCAGTATTGCCTCTATTTCACAAACACCAAAATCGGATCTAGATACTTGGGTCTGCCATCGTGATGATTTAAGTACAAAAGAAAAAGAAGCCTTACAACGTAAAACACATTTATTAAAAAATTGGGCGAAACAATTCAACATTGAAATCAATTTTTATTTAATGGATCAAAAGCGGTTCCGTTGTTTCCGTTATGCGGAACCGTTAACAGCAGAAAACTGCGGTTCAGCTCAATATATGTTACTGTTGGACGAATTCTATCGCTCTGCGATTCGCTTAGCAGGCAAACCATTACTCTGGCTACATTTATTGATCGAACAAGAAGAAAATTATGAAAGTGAAGTCGAGCGGTTAGTCCGTACCCAACAAATTTGTCTTGATGATTGGGTTGATTTTGGTGGTTTGGGGCAACTTTCCGCCAACGAGTATTTTGGTGCAAGTTTATGGCAACTGTACAAGGGGATCGATGCGCCTTATAAATCGGTCATCAAAATCTTATTGTTAGAAACGTATTCATCAGAATACCCCAATACCTATTTAATTGCGCGCCAATTTAAAGAAGAATTATTAACAGGTAAGCTCAACCCAAGCCATCATTTTGATCCCTATTTAGCCATGTTGCAACGAGCGACACGCTACCTCACGAAACACAATGAATTAAAACGTTTAGGTTTTGTTCGCCGCAGTGTTTACTTAAAAGCAACTGAAGGTATGTGTTGGCAAGATCCTAATGCGACAAATAATTGGCGCTTACAGCATTTGCAAAAGCTCATCCAAGAGTGGGATTGGTCGGACGCCTTAATTGAAGAATTAAATCAACGCGCTAACTGGAAAATCAAACAAGTCAAAAAAGCACATAACAGCTTAATTAAATTCTTAATGCTCAGTTATCGTAATTTAGTAGCCTTTGCTCGTAAACACAAAGTGAACTCGAGTATCATGCCACAAGACATCAGTGTGCTTACACGCAAACTTTATACAGCATTTGAAGAATTACCCGGTAAAATTACCCTACTTAACCCACAAATTTCACTCAATTTATCTGAGAAGAATTTGCTGTTTTTTGAAGTCAAAGGCAGTAAAACGTTCAAAGACGGGTGGTATGTGGTGAATCAAACACCAAGTGTTGCCGGCTTTGTACAAAAACGCTATACCGAATACAGTGAGAGTTTAAACAAACTGGTCGCTTGGGCGTATTTTAATCGTATTCTCACCGCCAATACCGACTTACACATTATTAGTCCCAATGTTTCCTTAACAACCTTGCGGCATTTTGTCACCGATTTACGTCTCTCATTTCCGGTCACGGTTTCCTCTGTCACGAATGAGGACTTAACTCATGCCTGTGAAATTCGGAGCTTAATTGTGGCAGTTAACTTAACCGTTGACCCAACCAAAAAAATCACACAAGTCAAATCTCGCATTCAAGCCAGTGATTTATTTAGTTTTGGACCGAAAGAAGAAAGTTTAGTCGGTAGTATCGATATTACTTACCGTAATCTTTGGAATGAAATTAGAACCTTACATTTTGAAGGACCGAATGCGATCCTCTTAGCCTTGAAGGTGCTGTCAAATAAAATTCATCGTGGTGCCCCTTCACCAAAATTGATTCAAGTGTTTTCTTATAGTCATCGTTACCGCCGGACGTTGAGTAATATTGTCACCGCGTTAATCAACCGCTGTATTAGTATCCAAATTGGCGATGCACTTCCACCACAAAATAATCTATTGCGTGTGGCAGGTAAAAACTGGCAGTTTTTCTTTGAAGAGCGTGGCATCAGTTTACAAGAAATTCACTCAAATGAAGAATTAGAAGCCACTGGCTTTGATACCGCGCTACAAACCGAAGTGGAAGAAAAAGAAAGCGCCTTACCCGATACCTCACGAACCTACCCCCCAGAGATTGATCACTTTGCCAGTGAGGGCTTTTTACAATTTTTCTTTGAAGATAATTCTGATGGTTCCTTTAATGTCTATATTTTAGATGAAGCCAATCGCATCGAAATTTACCGTAACTGCGATGGGCAAAAAGAAAAGAAGATTTTGGAGATTAACCACATTTATCAATCTTCAGGCTTGGATGAAAATAACAATCCGTATAAAATTGTGCAGCGTGATTTTAACTATCCGCAATTCTATCAATTATTATTACAAGAGAATGGCGTAAAAATCGTACCATTCCACAGTCGATTAGCGATGTCATAACATATTGGGGGTTATATGTCAGAAAAAATGAAAGTGTTGATTATCGACGATCATCCATTGATGCGTCGAGGAATCAAACAACTTATGGAATTAGCGCCAAATTTTGAAGTGGTTGCGGATGCGGGTAACGGCAGTGAAGGTATTAGCCTCGCATTACAAACGCAACCTGATTTGATTATTCTTGATTTGAATATGAAAGGGTTATCAGGACTGGATACATTAAAAGCACTGCGCGCAGAAGGCATTGATGCACGCATTTTGATTTTGACGGTGTCTGATTTAAAAAGTGATATTTTTACCTTAATTGATGCTGGGGCAGACGGTTACTTATTAAAAGATACGGAACCCGACGCGCTCTTAAGCCAAATTCAACGTATCGCACAAGGGGAAGTTATCCTAAGCGATTCAATTAAAGATGCATTAATTGAACGCCAGATGAATGCAGATCCTATTTATTCTCTCACCGATCGCGAAATGGATGTCTTACGTTTAATTGCGACAGGACTCTCCAATAAACAGATCGCTGGTCAGTTATTTATTTCAGAGGAAACCGTTAAAGTGCATATTCGTAATTTGCTCCGTAAGCTGAATGTGCATTCGCGTGTTGCAGCAACGGTGCTTTATTTTGAGCATAAAGGACGCTAGTCTTTCCCCCGTTAAAAAGCCAATTATCTTTATAATTGGCTTTTTTTTTGGCAAAAATTTACTAAAATTTTCAAAAAAACTACCGCACTTTGCGTTGCCAAAGCCTTTGCTTAAAAGGTACACTAAACTAATCTTTGATTTGAGGCGGCTATGAAATTATTAAGTAATACAAAGGCATCATTGATCACAAAAACGGTATTTTTTATCGGCAGTGTACTTTTGAGTACAGTCAGTTTGGCACAACAATTAGAACTACAAGTAAAAGGTATCCAGAATACTCAGCTTAATAATAATGTGCGTATTTACGTCGGTATGATTGATAAAGAAGAAGCCGACGGTTCCGAGCGTCATAAGCAATTGGTACGCGAAGCAATCGATAAAGCATTGCGGGCATACGGCTATTATCAAAGTGAAGTGGAATTTCAAATCGAAAGCCAAAAACCCCCTAAAAAAGATCAATTAATCGCCCATGTGAAGATCGGCGAACCTGTGAAAATCGCAGACGTCGATTTTGTTCTGCAAGGTGAAGCCACACAAGATCCTGAATTTATCGCCGTGACCAAGAATATCCCAGAAAAAGGGAGCATACTCAATCACGAAACCTATGATAATTATAAAAGTCACATCCAAAAAATCGCATTGAGTCGAGGCTATTTCGACGGTGATTTTTTAGTATCACGCTTAGAAGTCAGACCTTCAACGCAACAAGCTTGGTGGCGCTTAAATTATGATAGTGGTGAACGTTACCGCTTCGGTGAAGTTACCTTTGAAAATGCGCAAATACGCGAAGATTATTTGCGTAACATGATTAATTTTAATAAAGGTCAGCCCTACCTGATTAATGATCTTTCTACCTTAACCAACAATTACACGTCGTCAAATTGGTTTAGCTCTGTTTTAATGCAACCTGTTTTAGATGAAGAACACAAAATTGTGAATGTCGATGTATTGCTCCAACCACGCAAAAAAAATAGCATGGAAGTGGGGATTGGCTGGGCATCTGATGTGGGACCTCGCTTGCAATTAGGTTGGACAAAGCCTTGGATTAACAATCGTGGTCACAGTTTCCGTACCAATTTATATGTTTCTGCGCCAAAACAGACCTTAGAAGCCACCTACAAAATGCCTTTATTGAAAAACCCGCTCAACTATTATTACGAGTACTCGGCGGGTTTAGAAAATGAAAATAAAAATGACACAGAATCCTTTGCCTCTTCCTTATCTGCAATTCGCTATTGGAATCATGAAGCAGGTTGGCAACATTCTTTAGGCTTACGTGTCCGTTATGACTCTTTTATTCAAGCGAATGTAAAAGACAAAACATTGCTTGTGTTCCCAACTGCCTCTGTCAGACGAACCCGTTTACAAGGCGGGCTATTCCCGACTTGGGGGGATACACAAAAACTCACCATCGATTTAGGTCGTACATGGTGGCTGTCTGATGTGGATTTCCTCAAAATGCAAGGGTCGAGTTTATGGGTCAGAACTTATTTACAGCACCATCGTATCGTTACCCGACTAGAACTCGGCTGGTTACATACCAAAAATATCGAACGCATTCCACCTGCCTTGCGTTTTTTTGCGGGGGGCGATCGCAGTATTCGTGGTTATGGCTATAAAAAAATTGCGCCAAAAAACAATGCAGGCAAATTAGTTGGTGGCTCTCGCTTATTAACCGGGTCATTTGAATATCAGTATCAAGTGTATCCTGACTGGTGGTTAGCCACTTTCGCGGATACGGGACTGGCTGCTAACCAGTTTACAACAAAAGAATTACGCTATGGCGCAGGAATGGGGGTACGTTGGGCCTCACCCGTAGGGGCAATTAAGTTTGATATTGCCACCCCAGTCAGAGATAAAGACAACAGTAAAAATATCCAATTTTATATTGGACTAGGCGCGGAACTTTAATCACCACAGCATCACCGCAAAAAAGAGAAGACGTAGCTAAAAGAAAATATGTAGCTAAAAAAGACGGATCACGCAACATGACAGAACATATCGCAGCACAACCAGCTTCACCTGAACAACAAAACCAGACCCCACCGGTTAAGCGCCCAAAATCGTTTTGGCGCAAACTGCTATGTGGTCTAAGTGCGGTCATTTTCTTATCAATTTTAGCGTTCTTCATCACACTCAGCACCAGTGCGGGTCAACGCTGGCTGATTGAATTCGTAGATAAAGCCTTACCTCAGCTCTCGATTGCACAAGTAAATGGTGGCTTACAAGAAGGCCTTGTCCTGAATCAAGTGCGTTTTGATGCAGAAGGGGTACAAACACAATTAGAACAAGTTCGTTTACAACTGGATTTAAGCTGTCTATGGCGCTTACATATTTGTGTTAAAGAGATCGCTTTACACCAACCGCATATTCAAGTGAATACCGCGCTGCTGCCTCCAAAAGCAAAAGAGAAACCAACCAGTGCACCAATGCAACGTATCCATTTGCCTATTTCTGTTGATGTCGACAACATGGTAGTAGAGCAATTACGTCTTGTGATTGATGATAATGCCGTGGACTTAGCCCACTTCCAAACAGCAGCCAGTTTAAATAATGAGTCAGGCTTAACCATTGCACCAACGACAATTCAAGCATTATTAGTCAAGGTTGTCCCACCAACGGCAGCTGTGAAAGAACCGTCTCAGACAGAAAAAGCCCCGATTGATTGGGTTCAAATAGAAAAACAGTTGAGTGCGCCTTTATTAGCAAAATTGGAAAATATCGTTTTGCCTTTTGATATGCATATTCAACACATTCAAGGACAGCACTGGCAATATCAACAAGTCAACGACCAACACACGCAAGTGATTGATATCCCCGTGTTTCAGTTACAAGCAAACGCCACTGGCGCGCAGATTGAACTCAGCCAGTTCAATGTAGAAAGTAACTTAGCAAATTTACACGGTAGCGGACACTTGCAACTTGACGCAGATTTTCCCCTGCATGTTGCACTACATGCTGAAATGCATGCTTTAAACGAAGGCGAAGCAATTTTATTGCCCGCCAGTCAAGTAGATGTCACCTTGTCTGGAAATTTGAAAAAACAGACCGCACTTACGTTACAAAGCCGTGGAGCATTAAATGCAAATTTGAACGGACAATTTGCGCTGTCTCAAGAAAAGACCCCCTTCCAGATCAAGTTAAGTAGCCAAGACTTCCGTTATCCGTTTCAGCCAGTACAACCGGCTCTTGTTCATATTCCTCAGTTGAATTTACAAGTGAGCGGTAATTTACTGGACTATCAATTACAGCTAAACACCGAAGCAGAAGGCGCGAATATTCCCAAAACAGCACTCCAATTTGACGCAAAAGGGGAATTATTATCACTTGATATTACTCAACTCCATCTTGATACCCTAAAAGGCAGCGCTGATCTACAAGGGAAAATTGGTTGGCAAAATGGGGTGCAATGGTATAGCAATTTACAGCTTGATAAATTAAATCTGAGTGACTATTTGGCAGGTTTGCCTACCATATTATCAGGGCAATTGTTCTCGACAGGATTAATTAATCAACAGCAATGGCTGTTTGATATCCCACATTTAGACTTAGAAGGTACGCTATCACAACGTCCATTAGCGCTCAAAGGCAGTTTGAGTGTGGGGTCAGAAACATGGCTTCATCAATTATTGTTAAAAGTGCCTGATTTAGTGTTAACTTACGGAGAAAATAAGATTGTCGCCACCGGTTTTCTTGGTGAAAAATCAGATCTCAAACTCGATATTAACGCCCCTGACCTACGTGGTTTAATGCCAAACTTAAGCGCGAATTTACAAGGTCATCTCCAGCTAAATGGACAACTTGTGCAGCCTACTGTCGCCCTAGACTTAGTCGGTAATCAGATCAAACTTAATGACTTGAATATCAATAAAGTTACCTTGAAAGGTCATGTGGATATGGCGAAACAAACCGCCGGTGAACTGGCATTACAGGTAAATAAATTCCAATCTGGCGATGTAAAACTGGATACGTTAGATTTAACCTTACATGGTAATGAAGCGCAGCATAATCTGACCTTAGTTTCTCAAGGTGAGCCCGTTGCACCTAAACTCAGTTTGGAAGGGCAATTTGATCGTGCGACACAACGTTGGCAAGGTGCATTAAAACAAGTGTCGATTGCCTCAGTTATTGGACATTGGCATACCGATAAAAACGTTGTTTTAGCCTATGATAATCCGACGATGCAAACTGAGATTTCTGCACATTGTTGGCAAAATAACGATGTGGAACTTTGCTTTCCACAGGCATTTCGTGTCGGCAAAAGTGGCGAAGTACCATTTAAAATAACGAAATTTGATTTAGCGTTAGTCAATGATCTCCTCGAACAAGATCTGCTACAAGGACAATTACAAAGTGAAGGAAAAGTTGCTTGGTTTAGTGACAAACCGCTCCAGCTGAATGTCCAAGTCAAAGGGGATAATTTAAGCTTCACACAAAAAATAGACTACCGTACTTTTGGCTTAGATATCCCTAAACTCACATTAAACGCGGATCTACAGAATAACCATTTCGTGCTCAACAGTAATCTCTTACTGCAAGACCAAGGCAATATCAGTGCGAATCTCGAGGTCAAAGATCTAGCACAAGCACGCCAATTGGGCGGAAGCTTGATAATTCATAAACTGAATTTAGATATTTTCAATCAGTTGTTATCCAATAATGAGGTCATCACGGGGGATATTGTTGCTAACTTGAAATTTGCGGGTACCCTCAATGCCCCCAACTTAAACGGTCAGTTCAAGCTTTCTCGCTTAAATGCCAAAATGAAATCATTACCCTTTGACATTGAAGGCGGGGAGCTGGCGTTAAACTTTGCAGGTAACCGTTCAACATTAAATGGTCATATAAAAACACCAGACAGCCGCTTAAATTTAGAGGGTGATGCCAGTTGGCAGAACTTAGATAATTGGACATCTCGCTTACATGCCAAAGCTGACCAATTTAAAGTTGATATTCCTGCGATGGCGAAACTTAAAATCAGTCCTAATGTGGAAATCACCGCCAGTCCAAAACGCTTGCAGTTAACGGGCAATATTGATATCCCATGGGCAAGAATTGAAATTGAAAGCTTACCGGAAAGTGCGGTCTCCGTCAGTCCTGATGAAGTCATCTTAGACAATCAGACAACACAAAAAATCACCGCCAAGCTGCCAAGCAAAACCAAATCCGGAATGGAGATTCTGTCCGACTTAAAAATTAATATTGGACAAGATGTCTATCTGAACGCGTATGGATTGAAAACCAACCTCAATGGGTTACTCAGTGTACGTCAAGAAAAAGGCAATCTGGGTCTCTTTGGGCAAATTCATTTAACCAATGGTCGCTATGCTTCCTTTGGGCAAGATCTGTTGATCCGCAAAGGCATGATCAGCTTTTCTGGTCAACCTTCACAACCCATGCTAAACATTGAAGCAATTCGTAATCCTGAATCCATGGATACCGCTGGGGTCGTCGCTGGAATTAAAGTCCTTGGGCTCGCCGAACGTCCTGAGATCAAGGTCTTCTCCGAACCCGGTATGTCACAAGATCAAGCTTTATCTTATGTGCTGACAGGGCGTTCATTAGAAAACAGCGGCGAAGCTGGCTCTGGTGGGTCTATTGGTGCTGCTTTACTTGGACTCGGGCTCGCGAAAAGTGGTAAAGCCGTTGGCGGAATTGGACAAGCCTTTGGTATTCAAGATCTAAACTTAGGTACCCAAGGCGTCGGCGATAGCTCGAAAGTGGTGGTCAGTGGCAATATCACACCACGTTTACAAGTCAAATATGGTGTGGGTCTGTTTGATGGACTGGCGGAGTTTACGGTACGTTATCGCTTAATCCCTAAATTATATTTACAATCTGTTTCCGGTGTCACCCAAGCGGTGGATTTGCTATATCAATTTGAATTTTAAGGAAGAATATGAAGAGTGAAAATGTCATGGAAAAAGGCACCGCACTTTCCATTCCCTCGCGTCTCGAAGCGAGGGAAATTGCTGCCATTGATTTGGGTTCAAATAGCTTTCATATGATTGTCGCACGTATTATGAATGGCTCTATTCAGATTCTTTCTCGTTTAAAGCAAAAAGTCCAGCTCGCAGAGGGCTTAGATGAAAACAATGTTCTCAACCAAGCGGCAATTACTCGTGGCGTAAATTGTTTAGCCTTGTTTGCGGAGCGCTTACAGGGGTTCGCACCAGAAAATGTCAATGTTGTTGGCACCTATACTTTACGTCGTGCAGTGAACAATGACGAGTTTTTACGCCAAGCCAAAGCTGTTTTCCCTTATCCAATCAATATCATTACAGGGAAAACCGAAGCGCAAACTATTTATGCCGGTGTGTCACACACCCAACCTGAAACTGGAAAAAAATTTGTCATTGATATTGGTGGTGGCTCGACTGAAATGATTATTGGGGAAAATTTCACCCCTATTTTAGCTGAAAGTCGACATATGGGGTGTGTCAGCTTTGCGAAACAATTTTTCCCTCAAGGTGAAATAAGTCAGTTACATTTTGAAAATGCTCGTCAAGCCGCATTAATGAAAATTGAAGACTTAGCCTATGAATATCGGCATTTGGGCTGGGATGTGGTGTTAGGCTCCTCTGGTACAATTAAAACTGTACATCAAGTCATCATGGCAAATATTGATCCAAACGGTCTTATCACCCCTGAACGTCTACAACAATTAATCAAACAAACATTACAGCATACCCATTTTGAAGATCTGAAATTATCCGGCTTGATTGAAGAACGTGCTGATGTCTTTGTGCCTGGATTGGCTATTTTGAGTGCTGTATTTGAAACATTTGGTATTCAACAAATGCGTTATTCTGATGGGGCGTTACGCGAAGGAGTCATGTATAGCCTCGAAAAGACCTTTCAAGTGAGCAATATTCGTGAGCGGACGGCGTTAGGTTTAGCAGAACAATTTACCATAGACCAAGCCCAAGCAGAACGTGTCCATCAAAGTGTTAAACTGCTTAGCCAACAATATCGCCATTGGAAAAAACCGCAACTGGCAGCAGAGATGATCGAAATCGTCCTGTGGGCAGCACGTTTACATGAAGTCGGCATTGTGATTAACCATAAAGGGATGCAAAAACACTCCGCCTATATTTTACAAAATATAGAATTACCGGGTTTCGATAAAGAACAACAACGCTTATTAGCCACCTTAGTGCGTTATCAAATTAACCTGTTTAAACTGTCTGAATTAAGTAAATTTGCACGGTATGATGAGCAAGATGTGTTAGCCTTAGTACGTTTATTACGCTTAGCCATTATCTTAAACAAATCCCGTCAAGCTACAGAGAAAACCGAGCAAATCACCTTGACGTTCAACCGTGCTTTAACCCATTGGACACTCAAGTTTGCACAAGGCTATTTGACGCATACACCGCTGATCTGTAACGAGCTAAAAGCCGAAAAACGCGTGCTTAATGAAATGGGATTAGATATCACGTTTAACTAAACAAACCGCCCACCAACAGGTGGGCAGCAAGTACATAAATACTGTTCGTAAGTGCGGCTACTTTTTCGTTTGTTTAGTAGGGCGTTGCCAACCTTGAATATGACGTTGAGGAACACGTGAAATCACTAACTCATCACAAGCCACATCTTTGGTTACCGTAGTCCCCGCCCCAATGGTTGCACCCGTTTCGATGGTAACCGGTGCCACGAGTTGTACATCAGACCCTACAAACACATTATCACCAATAATGGTCTTAAATTTATTTGCGCCATCATAGTTACAAGTGATCACGCCGGCACCAATATTACATTGCATCCCTACTTCGGCATCTCCCACATAACTTAAATGGTTTACTTTCGAGCCCGTCCCAATATGCGCTTTCTTAATTTCAACGAAATTACCAATATGTGTGTTGTCGGCTAATGCAGCCCCCGGACGCAAACGAGAGAAGGGTCCAATTTGCGCAGCTTGTCCAACAATCGCCTCTTCCAACACAGAATAAGGTTTAATTTCTACATCATCACCAATCTGGCAATTTTTTAACACACAACCAGCTCCAATTTTAACTCGGTGACCTAAGCTGACTTTGCCCTCGATAATCACGTTCACATCAATTTCCACGTCTTTCCCATGGCTTAGTTCCCCGCGTAAATCAAAACGCTCAGGATCCGCTAATGCCACTCCAGCCAATAATAAATTGTCTGCTTGTTTGCGCTGATAATAACGCTCTAAACGCGCTAATTGCTGACGGTTATTCACGCCCTCTACTTCCATAAAGTTACTGGCTTGTACCGCCACTACTTGGCAACCGTCTTGATTCGCTAAGGCGATCACATCCGTAATATAATATTCTCCCTGTGCATTGTTGTTGGTTAACTGTGATAACCATTTTTTCAAACTTTTACCGTCTGCTACTAACAAGCCTGTGTTAATTTCTTGGATTTTTAATTGCTCTGCATTGGCATCTTTTTGTTCCACAATCGCCACCACATTGCCATTTTCACGCACAATACGCCCATAACCAGTTGGGTCATCTAATACGACGGTCAATAATGCAATACCATGTTCAGGTTTTGCCGCAATTAATGTTTGTAAAGTTTCTGCAGTAATTAATGGTCCATCACCATAAAGCATCAAAATATTTTCATCATCTGCAAAAAACGGGGCTGCTTGCTGCATAGCATGCCCCGTACCTAATTGCTCGGCTTGTAAGACCCAATTCACAGGTTCATCTTGCAAGCGAGTTTGCATCACTTCCCCACCATGTCCATACACTAAATGGATATTTTTTGCATGAATGGATTTCACCGTATCGATCACATGTTTTACCATCGGTTTTCCGGCAATTTTATGTAGCACTTTTGGTAAATCAGAATACATCCGCGTCCCTTTACCGGCCGCTAAAATCACGATACTTAATGCTTTCTCTTTCATAATCTTCTCTTGTTTGATGAATAAAAAAATAACTGCTCAAAATTATAATCTAACTTTACAATAAAAATAAACGCACATCACCCAAAACAAGCCAGCTAAAGCAAGTAAATTGAAACAGCAAATAAAGCGGTGTATAGTGAGGACTCAATGCTAACCATATTCATGTGATGTTAAGAGGTAAATATGCAGACATTTTCAAAACTTGGCTTTTTGTGCTTGTTATCTTTTGGTCTAATCGCCTGTGACCAGATAACCCAATTCACAACCACATCCAACAGCACAAATCAAACGAAAGCCCCCGCGGTAGCCTTGGATCCTAAAGCAGAATTCCATCTTTTTATTGATTTTCAAAACGCCAATAATGCCAAAATCGCCGCCCTCAATCATGAGATCGCCAATGTGACACAATCTGGCGATATCGCCAGCTTAGCACCTCTCGTGAACAAATTTTCAACGGAAATTAAGGCGATTGTAAAAGATCTCGATACACTCCCTATTTACAGTGCTGAAATTCTTAAACTCAAAGAGAAAGCCAAGGTTTTACTGGTTACGTCCGCTGAACTGATCAGTGATAATGTAAAATTACATCATAATCCTTCGCCAGAAGGTTCAATGGCGTTATTACAGAAAAGAGATATCTTACTTAAAATAAGTAATGAATTTTCGCAAATGAATGACGAATTAATGCAAAAATATGGTCCACCACCACAACCTTAATCTTGATAGCAAGCAGAAAAACAAAACCGCACATTAAAAACATGTGCGGTTTTTGCATGAATATCGTGCGGTTCAAATACGACTCAACGTTGCTACTCAGCGTAGCTGGGCATTTTCATTCATCAGCTTACCCAGTTAAATAAATATCAAAACGATGATTCTTCGTTTCTCGACTAAAGTGCGGTGATTGTTGCGCAAGAAATGGCGCGTAGTCAGGACGTTTCACCACCACACGTTTGTTTGCCAACGCTAAGGCGGGTTCGAGTAAGTTATCGGCATCCAGATCTGCCCCAACTAAATGCTGAAACACACGCATTTCTTTTTTGACTAAAGCACTTTTGGGTTTATGTGGATACATTGGATCAAGATAGACAACATCAACACAATCCAATGCAGGATTTAATTGCGCAATGTGACTCACAGGTAATAATTGCATATTTTGTTGCAACATTTCGCCAATCTCACTGTCAGCATAAGCGCGCTGTAAGCCATCTTGTAGCAATAAACGTACCACCGGATGACGCTCCACTAAACGCACTCGGCAACCGATCGATGCCAATACAAACGCATCTCGTCCAAGTCCCGCTGTCGCATCAATCACTGTCGGCAAATAGCCTGACTTAATGCCTACCGCTTTTGCCACAGCCTCCCCTCGTCCGCCACCAAATTTACGCCGATGTGCCATCGCGCCCGCTACAAAATCTACAAACACCGCGCCCAGTTTTGCTTCATCTAATTTACGTAACTCTAAACGGACTTGTCCCTGCTCATCATAGGTTTGTACCAGTGCCAAATAACTTTCCGGATCGTGCACTAAACCATATTGTGTACAAAGTGCGGTGAATTTTTCAGGATTTTCCGTTTCGCAAATCAGTTGAATATTCATAGCTTATTTCCGAATTAACCACACACCGGCTTCCATATGTTCGGTATAGGGGAATTGATCGAACAAGGCAGCTTTTTCAATACGGTGTGTTTGACAAAGATGTTGTAAATTATCGCACAAAGTATGTGGATTACATGAAATATACAAAATACGATCATAATTCTGTACTAATTTCACCGTTTCCTCATCTAAACCAGCACGAGGCGGATCCACAAAAATGGTATTACATTCATAGGCGTTTAAATCAATGCCCTTTAAGCGATGAAATTCACGCACGCCATTCATCGCTTGCGTGAATTCTTCTGCGGACATCCGAATAATTTGCAAATTCTTAATGCTATTTTCGGCAATATTAAATTGGGCGGCTGCCACCGAGGGTTTGGCAATTTCTGTCGCCAAAACCTTGCGGAAATTTTGTGCAAGCGCAATAGAAAAATTACCGTTGCCACAATAAAGCTCAAGCAAATCACCTTCACTGTTTTGGGTACAGTCCACCGCCCACTCAAGCATTTTCTGATTCACGATCGCATTGGGTTGAGTAAAGCTGTTTTCCACTTGACGATACACGTAAGATTTTCCATGCACCGTTAACACTTCATCGACAAATTCCTGATCCAAACAGATTTTTTGTTTGCTAGCACGCCCAATCAGTTGTAAGTCAAAGCCTTGTTGTAACAAACTTGCTTTTAATTGTTTTGCTACCTGTTCCCATTGTTCATCAAGGGTTTTGTGATATAGCAAACTGACAATGATCTTATTGCTTAAAGTGCTTAAATAATCAATTTGGAACAGTTTATGATGTAGTACCCTGTTTGTTTTTAACAACGGTAAGAGCGTATCCATCATCTGATTAATAAGCTGACTTGCCATCGGAAAACAATCGACACGATAACGTTGACGAGTCCGTTGATCGAACATGATATGGTAAAAATCCCCTTTGTCATGCCAAATACGAAACTCTGCACGCATACGATAATGCTGTACAGGTGAAGGAAAAACCGCCAATGCGGGAGCATGAAAAGGCGCTAAAAGTGCGGTCAGTTTTTTCTGTTTTTCCGCCAATAAGCTGTCATATTGTTCAATAGGAAGCAACGCTTGCATAAGATGAGTTCTATAATGATGTCTGTATGAAATGAAGATAAAAGGCTCAGTTTCATTGTCCAAGCCTTTTATAAGATGACGCGAGATTATTCTGCTGAGAAATCGTCTAAATTATCGGTACCAACTACACCTGATAACGTATAAACACGTTTAGTCGTCGAGATACGCGCACGATACTTAGACCATGTTTTCTCAAAAAAGGTTTCTGCTGGACGCTCACCACGGCAGAATGCAACAAAGTTTTTTTCTTCTTTTGTCACAGGTTCACGTTCGCCTGATTCTAATGCTTTAAAGGCTTGTCCATATTGTTCAAGGACTTGTGATTCCTTGATTGTATAATCGCCATGACGTGAGAAGCCTCTCGGGTAATTTTTATCATCAAAAAAACGACGTGTAACACTAAAACTTTCTGCCATAATATCCTCTACAATAAGCTATTCGTTCAAAAAACGAAGCATTAAACCAATTTTTTGTTATTTTTGCAATAAACCTTTTACTGTTTCGACATAATCAGCAACAAACGCTTCATGACTGTCGTTTTTCAGTCCTTCAGGATTAACACGATAACGCCCGTTTACGTAAAAATCTGGCACACCACGCACTTTCATGTGTTCAGCCGCTGTCACTTGCTTATTGGTTAACGCTGTGACGGCAAAACTGTTAATTCCGCCATCAAATTGTTCTGCACTGAGACCATTAGCCAAAAAGATTTGACGAATATCATCCATACTACGTAATTTATTTTGCTGTGCCGCGAAAAATAAAGGTTCTTTTACTTTATCTTGTACACCGGTCGCCATAGCCAATGCCCATGCACGAGTAAGATTTTTCCCCATTTCGCCGCCTAAAAAGTTGACATGATATTGTTTCAAGCTCACACCTTCTGGCAACTGCTGTTTCACTTTATTTGGGATTTGGTATTCGTATTCAAACGAATAACAATGTGGACAATAAAAAGAGAAAAACTCGATGACTTCTGCTTGTTGTACAGGCGCCTGATTTAACGTTACATACTGCTTACCCTCGGTTAAATTTGTCGCTTGTACAGAAACAGCAAAAAGGAATGACGTCACCGCTAAAACTAATTTTTTCATTGCAAATCCTTATTTAATAATGCCACGCGCTTTCAGCAACGCAGTCTTAAAATCATCTTCGTAATCTTTCTTGATACCCGGGATCGGCGCATTTTTATCCGTCCCATCCATTTTTAGCTGATAAATGATCACTTCATCGGTTAATTCAGCTAAAGGTTTCTCGAACCCTGCCTCATCGGCAATTTTCTGCAAAATTTGTAATAAATGCAAATCCGGGTCTTTAGACCAATAAGGCTGTAAAAGTTCCAAAACCTCGTTCAAACGATGACATTTCATAAAGTTTTCCTTATGATTGAAAAAATTTGCAAGAATCATACTGTAATTAGAGAAAGAAGAAAACATGACAATCACATTTAGTGCGGTAATTTTAGCAGGGGGACAAGCGCGTCGCATGGGCGGCGTGGATAAAGGTTTACAACTTTTTAGAAATCAACCGCTCTTTGAACATATTTACCAGCGTTTACAGCCACAAATTGCTGATGTTGCGATTAATGCTAACCGTAACCAACAGCGATATGCGCAAAGTGGATTGCCGGTTTTTTCTGATGACTTAGCCGGCTTTCAAGGACCGCTAAGTGGGATCTTAACTGCCTTACAGCGTGCCCAAAGCAACTTTGTGTTATTTGTGCCTTGTGATTGTCCTTTTTTCCCTATGGATCTGTTTGCCAAACTCAAACACGCTGTCATTTCGCAACACGCGCAACTTGCCTACGCCCATGACGGCGAACGAGAACATCCCACTTTTTGTTTAGTTTCCACCTCACTCGCACCGGCTTTAGCACAATATCTCGCGACAGGTGAGCGACGCATGTTAACATTTATGCAGCAACAGCACGCCATAGCGGTCGATTTCTCAGCGACGCCAGATGCCTTTAAAAATATCAACAACTTAGTCGATCTGCAGACGTAAACCTCATCCCCATACTTTATCTGCTAAAAGATGTGCAAGAGATTGGCTAATATAGACTTTCACAGTATAATCAACGATCAATGCACTGGACTGAACAAGGAACTCATTATGTTAAAGTCACTCTCTCTTATCAGCTTAATCACGCTACTTAGCGCGTGTTCAATGTCTTCTTATGTGCCTTTTATGAATGATAAAAAAGCGGTGATTGATTTAGATAAAACACAAATTGATCAAAAATCTTATGCAACAGCCTATGAAGCGACGCTTGCTACCTATAAAGGACGAGTGAATCAAGATTATGATGTGCACTCATTTAGTAGCGGTGCAAATGATTGGTATTTAAATCGTATTTTATTGCCGATTGACAAAATCAAAGAGAACCTCTATCAAGGTGGGCATGACTCGAATATTCACGCTTACTATAGTGGTGTCGTGTTTGCCTCCGCTTTACAAAGCAACTTTAACAAGCTTAACCCAAATTGTTGGTCATATTTAGATGCGCCTAGTGTCACACAAGGCATATATGATGCAATGAAAGATCTCCAAAAAGGCAAACAAAGGGCTGAAGATGACCCTTATATTGTCCAAGGTTCTGAACAATTATTAAAACGTTGTGCCCAATAAAGTGAAAAACTGTTGATGTGAAAATCAGCAGTTTTTTTCGCTTTTGGCAATAAAGAGAAAGATGACATTTTCTCGACATATGCATGATCTATAATGAAGAAGTACAGGAGTCGCCGTGTTTGAACTCACCGAAAACGACATTCACTTATCCTCTCAAGCCGTCAATAAAGATCAAGCCATTGAAATGGTTGCTCAAGCACTTATACAATCAGGCTATGTAGAAGAAGGCTACTTAGCTGGCATGCTTGAACGTGAAGCGCAAATTACTACCTATTTGGGCAATGGTATTGCGATTCCACATGGTTCTGTGACCACCCGCGCTTTAGTCAAAAAAACAGGCGTGAAAATTTTTCAGTTTCCACAAGGCGTCGCTTGGGATAAAGATAATATCGCCTACCTTGTGATTGGGCTTGCCGCTGATTCAGATGGACATCTAGCTCTCCTGCGTCAATTAGCTCGTCTGCTTCACGATAAAGAAACGGTCAAACACTTAATCACAACACAGGATGTGTCCGAATTTTATGCGCGCTTAATGGGGAAAAGTGCGACTAACCAACCTGATTTAATTAGCTTAGATCTCGATACAACTAGCCTATTAACTTTGACGGCACGTAATGCCGAAAAATTACAACAGTACCAAGCCGTCAATAACGAATTTGTTCGTGAAGTACTTGCTAGCCCTGCGTTGCCTTTAGGGCAAGGGATTTGGTTGACGGATGCTACGCTCGGCAATCAAAAAAATGCTTGTGCTTTTAGTCGTGCTAAAAACCCATTCTTACATAATGGTAAAAGCGTCCATGCCGTACTCACCATTGCAGCAATTGATGATAACATTCATCCCGTCCTAACCCGTTTATTAGCACCAGAAGTTCAACAACAATTACTCACCGGCTCAAAAGAAACAATTGCCTCCTTATTAAATCTTGAGCACAAGCACGTAAACCAAACGGAAGGGACTGCGGGTTTAAATGAACAGATTGAACCTATTGAAGCGATTTTTACACTGCGTAATCTACATGGGTTACACGCTCGTCCTGCCGCAATCTTAGTCAGTCATCTCAAAAAATATAATGCGTCTATCGCCGTGCAAAATTTAACAACCAACAGTCAACTGATCAGCGCAAAAAGTTTGCTGAAAGTTATCGCACTGGGTGCACAACAAGGACATCGTTTACGCTTTGTTGCCACTGGTGCAGAAGCACAGCAAGCCATACAATGTGTAGGTGAGCTTATTGACAACCATTTAGGTGAGACAGCATGACAAAAGTACTGACCATTACACTAAATTCTGCCTACGACTTAGTAGGGCATCTCCCTCACCTAACACGAGGTGCGGTAAACCAAGTGGATTCTTTAGGACTTTACCCTGCCGGCAAAGGGATTAATGTTGGCAAAGTTCTGCATGACTTAGGGGTAGACGTGGCATTAACTGGCTTTCTCGGGCAAGAAAATCAAACGGGATTTCAACAATTGTTTTCGCGTTTGGGGCTCACTGATCATTTTCATCGTATTACCGGAGCAACACGCATCAACGTGAAACTGACAGAATCAGATGGCGTCGTCACTGACCTCAATTTTCAAGGCTATCATGTGAGTAAGACAGATTGGCAAACGTTTGTGGACTTTTCATTGCAACAATGCCAAACATTTGATGTGATTGCAGTTTGTGGCAGCCTTCCTCGAGGAATCAGCGTAGATGACTTTACAGCTTGGCTCAGCCAACTTAATAAAAATAACATCAAGCTCATATTAGACACCAGTCAACAAGCTTTCGCATCAGGCATACAAGCCAAACCTTGGCTCGTCAAACCTAATCGCGATGAGCTTGCAAGCTGGCATGGTTCGCCATTAGCGACACAGCAAGACATCATCCGCGCGGCAACACAATTACAACGACAAGGTATCCCTCATGTCGTCGTTTCAATGGGGGAAGAAGGGGCAATTTGGCTAAATGAAAATACAGTGTTACACGCCCAACCCCCACAAGACACGCCTATCGTCAGTACCGTAGGCGCGGGAGATACCATGGTGGCGGGTCTAATTTATGGTATGCTTAATGCATATTCTGCTGAAAAAACATTGGCTTTTGCGACCGCACTTTCGAGCTTAGCAGTTTCACAAAGTAATGTAGGCATCACTGACTTGACGTTACTCAACCCAATTTTAGAAAAAATAAAAATCACATTCATTTAAGGATAATTTCATGAACATTTTTCTCACACAAAAAGAAGACATTGGCAATGCAAAAGTATTCTTATTGCATCAAGTTATCACAGCAGCCGCCCATCAACAAGGTCACCAAATCACCGAATTAGATGAGGCAGATCTGGTGATTGTATTCGGTGAAGCAATACACAACCCTCAATTTGTAGGTAAAAAATGCGTTATTGTCGATGCAGAAGAGGCGTTCAATGCTCCCGAAAATACTTTAACTAAGGCTTTCGCAGAGGCAACTCCCTATGTTTTAAACGAGCATGCCGAAAGTGTAACTCCCTCTTTCTCTACGCCTTATAACGTGAATCGCTTGATTGCGATTACGGCTTGTCCAACAGGCGTCACACAAACTTTTATGGCTGCCGAAGCCATTATGAACTATGCGAAACAACAAGGTTGGGATGTTAAGGTCGAAACCCGTGGACAGATTGGCGTGAAAGATATTCTAACCGAAGCAGATATTGCAGAGGCTGATCTTGTTCTTGTGGCAACGGATGTGGAAACCGATCTGTCAAAATTTGAAGGAAAGATGTTATACCGTACATCAACACGCGCAGTCCTCAACAATACAGAAAGCACTTTCCAACAAGCATTAACACAGGCGACAGTTTATCATGCGCCGAAAGAGGATGATGTCGGCATTATCACCCCACCACCACGTGACTACCACAATGATTTTGCGACCTGTGATGCCACTAAAAAGATTGTCGCAGTTACTGCTTGTCCAACAGGGGTAACACAAACCTTTATGTCTGCAGAAGCAATCATGTTGTATGCGAAAACACAAGGTTGGTGTGTCAAAGTCGAAACACACGGACAAATGGGGGCAGATAACCTGATTACAGCTGAAGAAGTCGCAGCCGCTGACTTAGTCTTTGCCGCCACGGATATAGAGATTGATTTATCGAAGTTTGAAGGTAAACCGCTTTATCGTACTTCAACGCATGCAACTTTAAAAAACATTGCGCAAGAGTTTGATAAAGCATTCATGCAAGCGACTCCTTATACGCATACGAAGCAAGAAGCGTCTAAAAATGCTTGTTGTTCAACAAGCACAACCAGCGAATGTTGTCAGTTAAAATGTGGTGTAGCACGTTGGTTACCGCTCATTTTACTTGCCGCACTCATCATTGCGCTCGTAGCTTATTTTAAATAAAACCTAGCCCGAATTGGCAATAAATATTCATAAGAAAAAAGCCCGACACATGCCGGGCTTTCTTTTTGATGAGGCATCCTTTAATTTTGACAATCTGCTTGTAATAACAAAATCAACAACACGACGACCTGTTGATAAAACGTGGTGCATGTTTTTACTCGCTGTACTTTGTCATTGAACGGTAATAACCAAGGTAACAGTGCATTTTGGATCAGTTGCTGGTAGGTTTTCATGTCATCTACTTCAGCAAGCTGACGTAGTAATTCTAAATAGACACACAAATGATCGCTAGGCTCAGGCTTATCCCGATTCAGTTGTAACTGAAAACGCACGAGCAATGCCTCCAAAAAAGTAAAATGGCAAGTCAGCTGTGCCTCGGGTAAATACGCAGAGGCATAAGGTAACGCACTACTGCTACCATCTAACAGAAATAACTGCGTGTAATCCGCTGCTAATTCCAAATGTGCCAATTCAACTGTTTTTAACTGCTGTAATTGCTGTTGAATACCTTCTACTTGTGCTTGAAAGCCTTGCTCCGTGAGAAACGCAAAGAAATCATCAAATAGACCTTGTTGATATTGCGCTAATTGGCTAGCGGAAAGCTCATGACCAAGCATATTGCTCAGCCAGGTATAGACAAATTGGCGTTCTTCACGGGAAAACGGCATCATAGGGCGACCTCATGTGGACCATGGAAACCCGTTACCGCAGGTGCTTGTCCCACAAATTTCTCAATATTGACCAAACAAGTATTGGCAGATACCGCTTGCGCCAAACTTGAACTGCCAATATCTAAGCTCATGGTATTCGGATCACCATAGGTATCAATAGAACCGACTTTTTCGTCTAAAGGTGAATACCATGCACCTTCTTGTAAACGTAGTACACCTTGTGGGAAATTATCTGACACATGCGCACCAACAATCGCTTGTCCCCGATCGTTATACACCCGCACTAAATCACCATGAACAATGCCTAAACGTTTGGCATCTTCTGGATTGATAAACAAAGGCTCACGATCTTGAATGGCATAGGTCTCACGCAATGCTTTCGATTCACATAACTGGGAATGCAAGCGCTTATCAGGATGTGCCGATTGTAACCAGAACGGATATTTGTCTGATTTTGGTCCACCGTGCGAACGCTCAGCTTTTTCAAACCACATTGGATGACCTTTACAATCTGCATACCCATAACTGGCAATTTTGTTACTGAAAATTTCAATAAAGCCGGACGGTGTACCCAACGCATGTAATTCAGGATCGTCACGGAAATCTGCATGACGTACCCAAGGCTCCCCTTCTGGGAATAATACATAACCCTTTTGCCAAAATTCAGCAAATGGTGGCATGTCAAACTTGCCTTGGTTTTCTTGCCGACAGGCTTCATACAGGTGTTTGACCCATTCCATTTCGTCCATATTGCGACAATATTCTTTTTCTTTACCAAAACGACGGCAAAGATCTTTGAAAATCTCAAAGTCAGAACGCGAGTCATACAACGGATCTACCAGTTTTTGCATGGCGATCACGCCACGGTTACTGTACGAACCATAAGCATCAATATCGTTGCGCTCAAATGGGGTACAGGCGGGTAAGACAATATCCGAGAAGCGACAAGTGGCTGTCCAGCTGTAGTTGATCGACACAATGGTTTCTAACCGTTGGAAAGCCCGTTTCATCTTGTTACGTTCAGAATGGCGGTGCCAGTGGTTACAACCTGTAAAGATCGCCATTTTATATGGGGCGTAAGTGATTTTTTGACCATTGTGGTGAATGGTCTCGCCTGGTTGCAATAGCGAATCCGTTATTCTAGCGCAAGGGATTACGGCACTGTAGCCGTTGTAATTTTTGTTATCGTATTTCGGTTTTTGCCCTTCATCTAAGTTTAATGGGAAGGCGCCTGGCATGGCGGCACCCGAGCTTGGAATACCAATCGAGCTATAATGGTGCGCATAGCTAATGCCACCACCCGCTAAACCAATTTGCCCGAGCATGGCAGCAAGCACCGCGCCCATCCAATAGGGTTGTTCGCCATGTTGTTGACGTTGGATTGCCCAACCAAAAATCAACTGGGTACGTTTACCCGCTAGCATTCTAGCAAATTGACGAATGTCTTCTGCTTGAATAGCGCAAATTTTTGCTGCCCACTCAGCATCTTTAACCACTTTATCTTCACTTTCACCCAGTAAATATGGCAAGAATTTTTCAAAACCTACGGTGTACATCTCGATGAATTTTTTATCGTACAAATTCTCGACATAAAGGGTGTGGGCAAGCGCCAACATAAAGGCAACATCTGTTTGCGGGTTGATGTATTGGAAGTCGCAACCTAAATAATTTTGGGTTTTGCTTTTCACGGGATCAACGCAAATCACATTCACGTCTTTTGCTGCTACTTTTGCTTTTAATTGTTCTAAATATTTATAGGCTTCGTGAGTTTCACAGTTCCAACCCACTTGTAAGTTTTTCACCGGATCACTTGCCCAGAAGATAATATTTTCACTTTCTTTTAAAATAATTTCCCAAGAAGTACCTTGTGAATACACCTCTGTTGATCCTAAGACATAAGGCAAAATCACCTGTCCTGCCCCAGTGGAATAATCCCCACTGGTACTGACACTGTTGCCGTGCATCCCCACAGCACGGATCATATGGTTACCGCAACTATGGAATTGCCCGGTAGATCGCCACCCTACGTTACCGGTGTGTAATGCCCATGGACCGTAATTTTGCTGGATACGTTCTAATTCTTCATAAAATAAATCTAATGCTTCATCCCAAGTCACACGCACAAAGCGGTTATCACCCCGTTGTGCCGTATTGCTGTTATGACGTTTTTTTAACCAATCCAAACGCACCATTGGGTAACGAATACGTGCTTCGCTATAAATTAAGTCTTTGATCCCCTTGATCATTTCCGTTGGGTATTGATCATATTCAAAGGGTTTAACATCAACTACTTTGCCATTTTGCACTTTGGCACGAATCGCCCCCCAGTGTGAACCTGTGATTTTCCATTCACTGACGTTTTCTGCAGACTGTGCAAACGCGTTTTGAGCAATAAGGAAATTAGGCATCGCAAATGTCGCCGCCATGGCAGACATATTTTTCAAAAATTGACGACGTGATTGTTTCATGGTGTTCTCTCCTACTTGCTGTCAGAATGGGCTTCAAAGTCAGATGAATGCAGTTGTAAATAGCGTAAAACTTCTTTACTCGTTTGTTTATCCATGTTGGTGAAACCCACCATACCATTGAATAAACCGATCCATGTATTCGAGTCAAAGTGCGCCACTTCTGGCTGTCTATGACAGGTACTACATTGGGTTTTGTACATGCTTTCCGCCGCTGCCCATACTGGCTTCACGTCCTCAATTAACTGTGATTTAGCAATCCACACTTGCATGCTGACTTGTTGCCACGTTAAACCTGTTAAAGGATCTTCTTGTTTCGCTAACACCGTAAAGTGCGGTGCATTTTGCATAAATTCTTTGCTTAATACGGCATCTGTAATATTTTTGCCAAATTGGTGATACCAAATTCGACCAAAACCTTTGTCTTTACGCCACATGGTCATTTCCACTAAATCCGCGCCTTGACCTGCTTTAACAAAACGTACTGGTACCGCCGTTTCCAGTTGACCAATTTGCGCTTGCATAGCTTCATCTTTAAACAGCGCGATATTGGCTTTACTGTAATACGTTTTATCCGCCTGTGGTGCTTTTGCCACAAATTGATCAAATTTCGAAGTACTGCCTTCACTCACTTGTGTTTTTGGTAAATGGTGTGCTACGCCTTTATGGCAATCCATACAGCTTTGATCTTTCGCTGCGGCAGGAATCATGGCTTTTCTCGCTGCCTCAGACATTTTGTCGAAGTTCATGCGCTCATAGCTATGACAGGCTTTACATTCTTTCGAACCATTCGCTGCAAAACGAGCCCATTCTCGTTCTGCCATTTCTTGGCGGTGCTTTTCAAAGGCGCCTTCTTCCTCATATTTGCCGGTGAATTCCGCAAATACCTCACGCACCGCTTGGACTTTGCGGGCATATTTGGCGGTTTTATCATGCGGCAAGTGGCAGCTTGAGCAAGTGGCAGTGACACCAGAACGATTTGACCAATGTGCCGTTTGCTTTAATTCTTCTAATGGTTGCTGCATAGAATGACAACCAATACAAAATTCTTCAGTACTGGTGTGATCCATTAAATCATTAAATTTTTGCCAGCTAATCGCACCTGCAATAAAGCCAATACTCACTAAAATACCCAAACCTATTTTGGCAGAAGGCTTGGTAAAAAATCGCTTAATTAACATAAAAAATTTCAT